>CAWIAI010000008.1:0-936370 GCA_963834025.1 uncultured Acidobacteriota bacterium
TAGAAGGGCTGAATTCGGTTTGAGGGAGCTGGAACTCAACATCCGGACTATAATCGGCTGATGGCATCAGCGACGGATGGGTCCTCACGACCTGGACAGGCGCTAGACGTTCGTCGTGCGATCGACGCTATTCCCGCGTTGGCATGGTCGAGTCATTCGGACGGTTCCGTAGATTTCGTTAACCAACGATGGCATGACTACACGGGTCTCTCCCCGGAAGAGGCGCACGGCTGGGGATGGAAGGCCGCGATTCATCCCGAGGATCTCCCCATGCTGATGCAAAAATGGGAGGCGCTCCGCGAGGCTGATAATCCGGGTGAGTGCGAAGTGCGGCTGCGGCGCTCTGACGGCGTCTTTCGTTCGTTCCTGTTCCGGGTCGAACCGCTCCGCGACGAAACGTGCGAAGTTGTCAGGTGGTATGGGACGGCGACCGACATCGAAGATCGCAAACGCGCAGAGGACTTGGCGGGTGGCGAGAAGCGGCTCCTAGAAATGGTGACGAGCGGCCATTCGATGCAAGGAATACTCGAAGCGCTCTGTCAGTTTGTCGAAAGCATGACCAGTGGGTGTTACTGCAGCGTTGTGTTGGTCGATCCGGGCGGCACGCGTCTTGAACACGGAGCGGCTCCGAGCCTTCCAGACAGCTTCGTCACCTCCATTGTTGGCAGACCCCTAAACGCCGATTCGGGTCCGTGCGCGATGGCCGCGTACCTGAACGAACAAGTCATTGCGGCTGACCTCACGACGGAGACACGATGGGCAGCGGACGAGTGGTGCCCTATGGCTTTGGCGCACGGGGTACGAGCATGCTGGTCAACGCCGATCTCGTCCTCGGCGGGCAACGTCCTAGGCGCGTTCGCGATCTATTACCCGGAACCCAGAATGCCCACACCACTGGACCAGGCCATAATCGACCAGTTCACACACATCGCAAGCATCACCGTCGAGCGTCAACGATCACAGGAAGCTCTCACGAGCGCCCTAGACGAGATCCGGACATCAGAAACCAAACTTCGGCAGGTGATTGATACGATTCCCACGCTGGCCTGGTGCAATCTGGCGGATGGTCCAAACGAGTTCCTCAACAAACGATGGCATGAGTACACAGGGCTTTCTCCTGAAGAGTCGCATGGCTGGGGCTGGCAAGCTGCGTTCCATCCGGAGGACTTGCCGACCTTAATGGAAAAATGGCGGGAGCTGTTGGCCTCAGGAGAACCAGGTGAGATCGAGGCCCGTCTTCGCCGGCGGGATGGGGTCTATCGATGGTTTCTGATTCGCGTCGAGCCGTTCCGCGATGAAACCGGCAAGACCATCCGATGGTACGGAACAAGCACTGACATCGAAGTTCTCAAGCAGACGGAAGAGAAACTGCGCGAAGATGAACGCGAGCTTCGCCGTATTACTGACGCGATCCCGCAGGCGATTGTCGTCCTGGACCGAGGCGGGTCCCCGGTCTACGCCAACCAAGCGACGCTCGACTATACGGGGCTCACCGCGGAAGGGGTCGTTAGCCCCGGCAATTTCGCGAACGAATCTTCCATCCGGACGACCTGGAGAGATTGCGCGATGAGCGAAAGGCTGCTCTCGCACGCGGGCTTCCATTCGAAGTCGAACAACGAGCCCTTCGAAGGGATGGCCAGTACCGTTGGTTTCTCATTCGATACAACCCCTTCCGAAACGAGCGGGGGCAGGTGATTCGCTGGTACGCGACGGGGACTGACATCGACGACCGTGCCAGGGCCGAAGAGAGGACACGCAACGAGAATCTAGCCTTGCGAGAGCAAATCGATCGCGATTCGATGTTCGAGGATATTGTCGGCTCCTCGGAAGCACTACGTAAAGTGCTACGCCAGGTTGCCAAGGTGGCACCTTCCGATTCCACGGTTTTGATTCTGGGCGAAACCGGTACCGGAAAGGAGTTGATAGCTCGCGCCATCCACAAGCGATCCAACCGGGCGGAGCGCGCGTTTTTCGGCGTAAATTGTGCCGCAATTCCAGCGTCTCTGATTGCTTCCGAACTCTTCGGTCACGAGAAGGGCGCGTTTACCGGCGCTACGCAACGTCGGCTGGGCCGTTTTGAATCGGCGAATGGCGGGACGATTTTTCTGGATGAAGTGGGTGACTTGCCTCCCGAAATTCAAATCGCGTTGTTACGGGTACTCCAAGAACGTGAAATCGAACGCGTAGGAAGCAACAACGCCATTCCCGTGAACGTGAGAGTGCTGGCCGCGACGCATCACGATCTGGACACCCTCGTCGCCGAAGGAAAGTTTCGCCAAGACCTTCTTTACAGACTAAGTGTCGTGCCTATTCAGATGCCTTCGTTACGCGAGCGCGCGGATGATATTCCGTTTGCTTGTCGACTACTTTGTCGGCCGCTTCGGAAAAAAGGCTGGAAAGAAGTTCAGAACTATTGAGAAAAAAACAGTCGAACTGTTCGAATCCTACCAATGGCCCGGCAACGTTCGCGAATTACAAAACGTTATTGAAAGAGCTGTGATCCTGAGCGACGACGACATTTTTTGCGTGGACGAAACGTGGCTCAAACGGCAAGCGCCACAATTCGCTGGTTCGGCAGTCGCACTTAATGGTGCGCTGCAACGGCAGGAAAAGGAAATGATTGAGGCCGCCCTAGCAGAAGCTCGAGGCCGCGTCTCCGGCCCAGATGGTGCGGCAACCAAATTGGGGCTTCCAAGACCAACCCTCGACGCGAAAATCAAGCGATTGGGAATCGACAAATATCGGTTCAAGGTTCAACGGTCCACCTAACTCCTGCCCTGGCTACGTAAAATCCCATTACATTTGCTCATTAAACAGCGTTTGCTCGAAAGCGAGCATCGCTGGAGATTCTAAGTCTCACCTTTTCATTGGGTTCTGGGCGGCCCTTGCATTGCATCCCCAATTGTGCACCCGGAGCCGCGATTTCATGACGCTCAAGATTGAACGGATCCGATCGCGGATTCGGCTGAGCGGAGAGTTTCGCTCCGAACAGCTGGCTCAGGTCACAGCAGAAATCGAGCTTTGCGAATCGCCAACGGTTTTGGATTTGGAGGAATTGAACCTCGTAGATGTCGAAGCCGTTCACTTTCTCAACGCGTGTGAGACGAAGGGCATATCAGTGTCGCACTGTTCGCCTTACATCAGCGAATGGATGTTGCGGGAACGGAGTCGGCCTGAGGCACGAGCCCGAAAGCGTAAGAAGAGGCGCGGTGATTCGGAAGGCTCACATGGTGAGCATCGATAGAAGGCTAGAAATCGGATGAGGGGCATGAACGAAGCAGCGACAGTAAGGAGCGGAGAAACTGGGACGCTCGACACGTGGTACGGAGCAGACGCGCAAAAGCTTTTTTGCACCGTCCGTCGCATAACTCGCAACCACGAAGACGCCGAGGATGCGGTCCAGGATGCATTCCTAAGGGCATTCCTCCATCTCCAAAGCTTCGATGGCCGATCGACCTTTTCCACTTGGTTGACGCGCATCGGAATCAATTCAGCACTTATGATCTTACGGAAGAGGCGCAATTCCCACGAAGTTCCAGCGCAAAGCAGCAATGAAAGCGACGCGCTCTGGGAAATCACGGACTCCGCCCCAGACCCGGAGAAGCAGTACGTAGAGAAAGAGCGAGCAAGACTGGTCCGCAAAGCAATCACAAACCTTCGTCCGAGCATTCGGCGTCCTCTGGAGCTGCACCAGCTACAGGGTTATTCGCTGGAAGAAATGGCAGCAGAGATCGGTGTTTCGGTCCCGGCGGCGAAGGGACGGCTTCACCACGCGAGAGCCGCGCTGCGCAAATCGAGAGTTATGCGCGACATCAGAGATCGCCACTGGAGCCAGCAGTTATCGAAGGACCATTTGAGATGCAGACTATGAGCAATTACACCCATGAGACGGCACCAACACAATTTGCTGAGGCGGACGGGATTCGTTATGCGTACCGCCGCTTCGGCAAAGCAGGGACGGTTCCTCTGCTCTTTCTTGGATACTTCAACTCCAACATGGATGCGTGGGACCCGGCAGTAACGAACAGCCTCGCGGCGGATCATGAGGTCATTCTGTTTGACAACGCTGGCGTCGGCGCCTCGGGAGGAGAAACACCGTACACGGTTGCAGAGATGACGCCTCAGAGCGTGGCTTTCTGTCGTGTGATTGGTCTCAAGGCGATTCACGTCGTGGGCTTCTCTTTAGGCGGGATGATTGCGCAGCAGCTAGCTCTGGACCATCCGGACCTCGTCCAGCACCTGATTCTCTTGGGGACGGCCCCGCGTGGTGGTGAAGGACTAACCTTCACCGAGCTATCAGCTGAAGAACAAGCGGATCCGGTTGCGTTCCTGTTGGGCGCTTTCTTTACGCCTTCCGACGCGAGCCAGGCGGCTGGACGCCAATACATGAAGCGCCTCGAATCTCGCACGAAAGACCGCGACCTTCCTGTGTCGAGAAATTCTGCCGTCGCACAGCTTGCGGCGATTAGAGAATGGGGAGTCATACCGAGCACCAACCGTTACGCCACGTTGAAAAACATCACACGAGAGACGCTCATTGTTCACGGCAACAAAGACGTTGTCGTTGCGCCGATCAATGCTCTCATTCTTGCGGAGCGCCTACCGAACGCCCAGCTAGTCGTGTACGCGGATTCGAGTCACGGAGCCCAATATCAACATGCAGGGACATTCTTGCAACATGTGAACCTGTTCTTGACCGAGGGGAATTCTCAGTTAGCTGACCCGGCTTCAGCCTCGGTTAAGTCTTCGGCCGCGTTTTAGAAATGAGCGGAGTTGCTTGATATGAACAATCATGGCCCCGAAGCGGTCCCCACACAATTGACCGAAGCCAAGGGGACAAGTTTCGCAAGGGAGGTATTCACAAGCAACTTCTGGATGTCTGGTCTTGCGATGCTGAAGTACATTCCGGGTTCGTTCCGTGTGAAGCAGGTCGACGGAACGGCTTTCTTCACGGAATCGAAACACGACGAGTTTCGGAAGAGGGTTCTTCTGGTTACCCCTGCTGAGCCGCGCCAATGGGGGACGATGAGCGTCTCCCAAATGTTGCATCACCTTAACTTGGCGTGTGGCGGTTCGCTCGGCTTCTACACACTTCCAGATGAGAGCTATTTCGTATCGCGAACAGTATTTCGTTGGATTCTGGTTGACTGGTTCCCGGAACAACCCGTAGGACTGCGACTGCCAAAAGGTTTCAAGATTCCCCACGGGGCGGAATTCGATTTCGACTTTGAAAAGCAACAGCTGCTGAAAATCGTGGATGCTGCCTGGCAAGCGAGATCGCCCGATGACTGGGGACCGCACCCTATGTTCGGAAAAATGACGTTGGCCGAATGGGGAAAGCTGCTTCAAATCCACATCGATTACCACCTGAAGCAATTCGCGGCCTAGAGTAACGGTTCATCGAATCAAGCCGAGGCGATATGAGCGCAACGTACAGAGCAATTGAAATCAGCAAACCCGGCGTCTTCACTGAGGTTAGCCGGCCGCTGCAAGAGCCCGGCCCCAATCAAGTTCGCATCCGGGTTGAGGCTTGCGGCGTTTGCCACACCGACAGCCTGCTGGTAGACGGCGCATTGCCTAACCTTACTTATCCCCGCGTTCCCGGGCACGAAGTCATCGGGCGCATCGACGCCGTGGGCGCGAATGTCACGACCCGTTCCGTGGGGCAGCGAGTGGGTGTTGGAATCTGCGGTGGATGGGATGACACCTGCCTTTCGTGCCTTCGAGGAGACTTTGTCAACTGCACGAACGGTGTGCTCACCGGCATCATGATCGACGGCGGATACGCCGAAGTCATGATCATTGAGGCGCGAACCACGGTTACGATTCCGGACGGTCTGGAATCTGTCAAGGCCGCACCACTCCTATGTGCGGGTGTGACGACATACAACGCCCTGCGAAACGCCGGCTTGCGTGCCGGTGCCCTCGTCGCGATCCAAGGAGTTGGCGGACTTGGACACCTCGGGATTCAGTACGCAAGGCGGATGGGATTCAGGACTATCGCCATTGGTCTTGGTCCTGAGTCGGAGAAGCTCGCAAAAGAACTCGGCGCGCACCAGTACATCGACAGCGGAGCGGAAGATGCGGGAGCCAGTCTACGAGCGCTTGGCGGAGCCGATGCCATCCTTGCCACGGCTCCAAGTGGCAAAGCAATGTCCGGCCTCGTAAACGGACTCGCCGTGAGGGGAAAACTGTTGGTGATCGGGATCGCCCCGGATCCTCTGGAAGTGAGTACCGGCTCCCTCATTTTCGGCATGCACTCCATCTCCGGATCGACCACCGGTAGCGTGCAGGACGAACAAGAAACAGTCGAGTTTTCCCTGCTCGAAAATGTCGAGCCAATGATCGAAGTCATGCCTCTATCCAAGGCTCGCGAAGCATACGACCGAATGATGGCGGCAAAAGCACGATTTCGCATAGTTCTCGTCACAGAGGCGGGCGCTCGCAATAGTGCTTCGCTGAAGTGAGTTAAGACGAATAGAGAACGAGCAGAGCGAGAAGGAGAAGAACATGTCGACACAACCACAACCAAAAGCCCCGGCAGGGCCGACTCAATCAGCTACTGCATGGGCTTCCGTTGAGGTGCTCTTCAACAAACAAAAGTCCTACTTCGCTTCGGACGCGACGAAGAGTTACGAGTGGAGAGTCGATCAGCTGGATCGTCTCGGCCGAATGCTTAAGGAGAACTACCAGCGCTTCGCAGATGCATCTTGCAAAGATTTCAAGACGGCCTCTCAGGAGAACGCATTCGAGGTGTCCGCAACAATCGCGACCGCCGAATATGCGAAGTCTCAGGTGATGGAGTGGATGAAACCGGTCGAGGCTCCCCTCCCGAAGTTTCTGGCTGCATCGGGACACAAGGGAATGGTGTATCGCGAGCCGTACGGCGTGACGCTGATCATCTGTCCTTTTAATGGACCGCTCTTGCTGTCACTGCGTCCGGCGATTGCCGTTTTGTCGGCTGGCAATCCTTGCATCTTGAAACTCTCCGAAGCGCTTCTGGCGACGGACGAATTACTCCAAGAACTGATTCCTAAATATTTCGAGCCGGAATCTCTAAGTGCCGTACTGGGCGCCAAAGAAACAGTAACGAACCTGTTGAAGCTTCCTTTCGATTTCATATTTCTGACGGGAAGCGTGGCAGTAGGCAAGGTGGTGATGCGCGCAGCTGCGGAGTACGTCACTCCCGTGTTGTTGGAGTTGGGAGGACAGAACCCAGCCATCGTCGATGAAACAGCCAACATTCCGGATGCTGCCAAGAAAATCGTGTGGGGCGCAATGGCATGGGGCGGTCAGTGGTGTACATCGCCGGGTTACGCGGTCGTTCATGAGTCTGTAGCGGCAGCGTTCGTGGCCGAGTGCAAGAAAGCGGTTGTCGAGCTTTACAGTGCGGACCCTAAGAGCAATCCGGACTATTCACGCGTCATAAGCCCTAGCGCAGTAAACAGACTGGCGTCGTTGATTGATCCCGCCAAGGTGGTCTATGGCGGTAAGTCCGATGTGGCAGCTCGCTATCTCGACCCGACTATCCTCTACCCAATCTCCTGGTCCGACAAAATCATGGAGGATGAAATCTTCGGGCCGCTTTTGCCCATTCTTGTGTATTCCGACATCGGGGCACTGATTGCAGAGATCAAGTCGATGCCAAAGCCGCTTGCCGGCTATGTATTCAGCCGCGATCAAAAGGCAATTGACCGGGTCCTGCGGTCTGTATCTTTCGGGGGCGGCGCAGTAAATCAGACGAACGTTTTCTTGTTCATCGAGTCCATGCCATACGGAGGAGTGGGCACGGCCGGTATCGGAAATTACTATGGGAAATACGGCTTCGACTCCCTCACTCACGCCAAATCAGTTTTGATATCCCCTCCGGACGTTGAGATCGATCACTTGTTTCCGCCTTATACCAAAGAAAAGATGCAAGCACTCAATCAATGGTTTGAGTACTAAACGCGTAGCACCGGCTGAAAAGGCTCAGCGTAGGGAGTATCCGTATGGAAATCGGAACCATTGGAGCTGGACCTTTCGCACAAGCGTTTGCGAAACAGGCATTAAAAGCAGGCCATAGGGTAAAGCTCAGCAATCGCCGCGGCCTAGAAAGTCTGCGAGAAATTGTTGATCAACTTGGCCCCGGGGCCCAGGCTGCCACCAAGGAAGAGGCAGCGGCTTGCGAGATGGTGCTACTTGCTGTGCCTTGGGACAACGTGCCAGAAACACTCGCAAGTCTAGGGTGGGACAATCAGATTCTGATCGATGCTATCAACCCTTATCACGGTGGGGCGGGAAATTTCACGCCAGCCGATGTAGGGAACCTTTCTACCAGCCAGCTTGTTGCGGCCCTAGCCCCTGGGGCACGGGTGGTCAAGGCGCTGAACAACTTGACGGTTCACAACTTGGAGGCGGATCCCATCGTCAACGGAGCAAGACGAGTCGCATTTGTTTCTGCGGACGATGACGGTGCGAAGAAGCAAGTGGAAACCCTACTCGGTGGTTTCGGCTATTCCGTGATCGATCTTGGAAACCTTCGCGACGGAGGGCTGATTCAGCAAGCAGGTGGCCCGCTGGCAGGGCGAGATTTGTTCGAGCAGGGAGAACGTTATAAGTGAAAGCAATTCATCTCACCGCCTACGGTAATCCGGCCCAGAACTTACGGATGGTCGAAGTTCCGGAACCGCATGCTCCGTCCGCGGACGAGGCCCTTGTGCGCATGGAGTATGCGCCGATTGACTACAGCGACCTTCTTTTGGCCAACGGAGTGTACTTTCTGAATCCGCAGCTTCCTTCCGTGATTGGAGGCGAAGGAGCGGGAATCGTCGAAGCGATCGGGCCGGGAGTCACCGGCGTCCAGGTAGGCGATCGCGTTACGATCCCGTTTCGAACATTCACCTGGGCTGAAAAAGTTCTCGCCCCGGCCCAAGGCCTTTTCGTTGTTCCTCCTTCAGTCGATGCCAAAACGGCCTCAATGTTGAATATCAATCCCACGACCGCAGTTCTTCTCTTGGACGAATTTGTAGAGCTAAAACCAAAAGACTGGATTGTATTAAACGCAGCAAATTCCCAGGTCGCGCGGTGCCTGATCGCGATTGCAAAATCGCGCGATCTCAAGGTTATGGGCATTGTGAGGCGGCCCGAGCTTTTCCATGAAATTGAAAAACTGGGTGTTGATTTCGCTGGCGTCGAATCGCCAGAACTCTTAAAGCAAATTTGGAGTGCAACAGGCGGAAAGCCAATAACTCTGGGGCTTGATGCCGTAGGTGGTCCATCGACAGCAACGATCACAAGCGCTCTCTCTCCGGGGGCTCATCTCGTCAGCTATGCGTGGCTGAGTGCTTTGCCGATTCACGTGCCGCAGGGCGATCTCATCGGCAAGAGACTGAACATCCATGGTTTCTGGATGTATTACGAAGAGTATCTTCCCAAAATGCGCGCGGCACTGACTGAGGCAACAAAAGTGGTCGCTTCCGGAAAATTAACTCTCCCAATCACCACGACATACAAGCCGTCCCAAATCAAAGAAGCAACCGAGCACTACGAGCGTGGCGGCAAGGTTCTATTGGATTTCAACTACGCAAAGTAGGAGCCATAAGGGAGAGCGTGAGGAGGACCGTGGATATGGTTTTAGCCGGGATCAAGGTAATTGATACGCGCATGGTGCACGACGCGATTGAGCTAGCGAGGAGTTCCTCAGAGCCATACCTTTTCAACCACGCGATGCGCTCATGGCTTTTTGGTGTGCTGTTGGCCGAAGGGGCGAAACCTGCTCCAGACCCCGAGCTCTTGGCGGTCTCGGCGATCCTGCACGATCTGGGACTGACCGACCGCTACTCCGCACTGGAGCGTTTCGAAGTTGATGGGGCCAACGCCGCGGGCTCGTTTCTGAAAGAACGTGGCATTCCGGCACATCAGATCCAATTGGTGTGGGACGCCATTGCCCTACATACGACGCGTTCCATTGCTCTTCACAAGGAGCCAGAGGTCGCGATGACGCATTCAGGGATCTCCGTAGACGTGATTGGGGCGGGACTGGATCTGATCTCTCAAGATAAGGTTCGCGCAGTTCTGGCGGAGTTCCCTCGCTTGGCGATGAAAAAGCAATTTCAGGAGCGTCTTTGCAGCCTGGTTCGCCAGAAACCAGCCACCAGTTACGACAACGTCCTGCGAGATATCGGCACAAGGTATGTAGTGGGATACACGGCCCCGACCTTCGCCGATTTCCTCGAAAATGCGCCTTTTGCCGAATAGTCCGATTTGCAACAGATCGACGACCCAAACCGTTGACCACGCAATGCTCAGCCGGAACCGGATGGCAAATCGAGAAAAGGATCAAAGCGTTCAATGGCGAAGTGTTCGAGCGAGCATGAAAGGAGTCGCATGAGGAACGAAAACGTTGCTGTGAATCAGGCGGCCGAGACTGAACCCTTGACACGCCGGAGATTCATGGGTGTTGCCGCAATGTTGGCCCCTGGGCTGTGCGGCATAAGCCCAGAGGGCGCTGCTTTATCTGACCCGACTACCAAGCAAGCCAACCTCGATGAGCATAACCTCAGCGAGGAAATCGAGAAGGAAAAGATCCGGCGGGCGATGCTCGCAGGTCCAGCCACAGTGACGGCTGAAGCAACCGTCGCGGAAATGGACCGCCAGGGAAACCTGACGGTGCTTCGCCGCGGCACCAACGAGTGGGTGTGTGTTCCCGGCGACCAAAACATTGTCGGAAAAGTGGATATGGCCCTTGATCCAATGGGCATGGTTTGGTTCAAGGACCTTCTTGCTAGAAAACCAAAGCCCATGAATACCTCTCCAGGCTTGATCTACATGCTGAACGGCGCAACGCAAAGAAGTTTTACCGACCCGTTCGACACCACCAGCCCTCCGATTCCCATCGGGCCGCACTGGATGATTCTTTGGCCGTTTGACGCCAGAGCTGCCGGTCTTTCGACCGTCATGCGGGATGCCGGAACGATGGTGATGTTTGCGGGAACTCCCTACGCCCATCTTCATATTTGTGGATCGCCGTGGGAGGGAAGCGAATATCGCCGCGGTGATCGCGGCATCTGGACGATGAGGTACGAGCATCCATGAACGCGCTCGCCCGGCTGACTTTGTCATGACGGAAAACGCAGGTGGCATATCCCAAAGCTCTTTTTTGCTCCTTCGTCGCTGGCGGCTTCGTAGCCGCGTGCGTGACGAAAAAGGGAGTGTTCGCAGGAGACGACATGTCAGCATCGAATTTCGCTTCTCATCGTGACAACACTCAGAAGACGCTGAACAACTCGTCTGCCTACCACACACTGACTGAGATCTTTATCCGGCGTACAAACGAGCACCTGCTTCACTCGGTCATCCTTAGCTGCTTTGTCGGCAGCAGAAGCGAGCGCATCGTCCGCCTCATAATCGACCATTGGCCACACCACTACTCCCATTGCTTCCAATGCTTCCTTGAGAATGGGGAATTGCGAGAGCAACTCCGGCAGCACGCCTTCACTCGTCTTGTATCCGTAACGCGGGGGTAACCGCGGCCACCTCGACGCACGGGTATGTATTCCCGACAGATCCGAACTTCCTAAGTGCGCCATCTTGGTTTAGCGGGGGAATTCGCTCGCTCACACTCGGGGCGAAGTTTGTCTTCTGAGCGTCGCCCTGCTGCCCATTTCCCGGGGGTGCTCTCCGAGCACCTCCCGCTTTCTTGTGCCCGTCACATGGTCTTCTTCGTAAGTTTCGGCGCTAAGGGCAGGACTTGTCTCCAACTAGTAGTCCAGTGCCTTCCATGAGAAGGCCGGTCACTGTCAAGTCGATTTGTTCTTTCCTCCTGTGGTTCCTTCCATTCGAGCCGAGCCGCCTCTGTCGCCACCCTTCCATCCGCACTCTTTGTTGAGCGATTGTCGCTCGGTGCAAGTTGGGTGTACTCGATCCAGTAGGTGCTGCTACCTGATTATCGACCTCTGTTCCCCCCTTTCGAAGGGAACTGGTCCAGGCACTGTCGCAGTCACACTTCTCACTGAGAATAAACGGCGGAGTGTTCCGCACAGATGCTCTGGAAAACGTGCTCGTCTTCCTCGCCGTGAAAGCTACTTAAGGCGTACCCACAGAAGATATCCACCCCGAAGCTTTCGCCTACCTCGTCCCAGAGTTGTTCGACACGAATCGCGGCATCGGCCTTACCTTCCGCCCACAAGACAGATGTACCTTCTCCACACAACACAACGCCATGATGCGGTTGCCTCGCCGCTTTGGCTGGTGCCTCAATGAGACTACCTACAATCTGGAAAAATCGAGCCGAGTCAGGCATATCATTGACCATAAATGTGGAGAATGTTTTGTCAACATCCAACTGAATGTAAGTCCCCTGTTGGGTGGCGGCATCAACATCTAAACCGTGTGCCTTCAATCTCGAAACGAGACCGTCCCGGTGCGACTCGGTAACGGCAACGATAGCCGCACGTCCGGACTTGAGGGCTACAGCGATGAAGCGAGCAAAGGTGTCAAGAAGAAGTGCGTCGTCGATATAGAATTGAACCTCATGGCGGTGAGCGGCTTTCTGTACTAAGGTGTCGGTGAACTCGTGGCCTTTTAAGCTGCTACTGACAAATCGCTTACCCCGCAGAACCGCTTCTAAAGCAGGCAAAAAATCACGTCGGACGTCCATCTTATAAACGTAACCCAGGGCGCCCGTGCTCAAAGCAGCCCGCACGACCTCCAGATTCTTGTTGAGACTTAGGAAGACTATTTTGGAGCTAGGGGAGAGTTGTCGTATCTTCCGGGCGGCTTCGATTCCATTCAGTTTGGGGAGACCGATGTCCAGCAGAATTAAGTCCGGTCTCAGTTCTTCGGCCTTCTGAACGGCTTCTGATCCGTCCGCCGCCTCGGCGATGACTTGCCAAGCGGGCCGAGCCTGAAGCAGCAAATGGACTTGGCGTCGCCAATTTTCGAAATCATCCGCTGCCAGGATGCGAATTGGTGACAACAGTTGCTCCCCCGCCGTCGTGCTTAACGCGCAAAATGAGATGAGAAGGCCGATCTTCCGCCGGGATGCGATAGGGACAGGACGAATGCGACGTTATGTTTGGTTCGATCTTTTAACAACTAGGGCAATCCCTAGCTACTTTCCGTCGCAAAATAGCTCGCTTTGAATGAGCTATTCGTTGCTAGGGACCGTCTGATTCTGCTTGCACGCTTGAATTTTGCCGCTCGACCCGTTTGCGTCCCGAGTCATGGCAGTTGGGATCTCAGGCCCGTTGCCGTGCCAGGCAGCGACCGATCTGGATAACGTTGTCCGCAAGCACCCCAAGGCCAACCCATCGCCGGATCCCTTCGAACCCTCGGTACCGGCAGCGATTCATTCCGTGGCGCCGCTTCAACACGCTGATGCGGCCTTCACATCCAATCCGCCAGCGCTGCCCGGCCCGGAACCAACGCGTTTTCTGAAGTTTTCTCCGCTCGCTGCTTTTGGTGCTCCGACTTGGCACCGCGACTCGCGTTACTCCCATTGCCTGGATGGTCTTCTCATTCTTTAGACTGTAGAACCCCGTGTCGGCGGCCACCATTCGTGGTGCGCGCCCGAACCGGCGCTGGTGTTGTTCGACCGCGGGAACCAGTAGTTGGGTATCCTCTGGACGTTCGGCGAACACTTCATAGTGCGTGATGATCTGGTTCTCAGCTTCCTGCACCTTAAGCAGTTTGCCAAACTCGTTTGGTTTTGCTGTTTTTCCCTTGCGAATGATTTCGGTGTGCGGCTCGAAAAGACTCACGATCTTGTGGGGATACTGGGTAATCCCTTGAAACACTCGCGCCTTGGTTTGCCGCACCACCTGGCGCACCCGCCCAGACATCGTTTCCAGGATCTCTCGTAGTCGTTGCAGCCGCGCTTGTCGGCGCCGAGGAATGTGCTGCATTTCCTCCAACACATCCTCCGCTTGCTGCACAATCTTTCGCGTTAAACTCAGCAGTTCCCGATACCGCTCGACGCGCCGTTCCTCACCTTCCGGCCCCTTCCACCGCCCTGCCAAGGCAATCGCTATCACCTTCTTGTTCACACTGCGCATCCGGTCACGAATCCGCTTCTTCAGTCCACCAGTAGCCTTCTCTACCTTCTTCATGGTGCGCGTGAGCACACGCGCTCCATCTCCTAGTAAAGCGCTGTCGGTCGGATAGTGGATATTCGTTTCCACCACCGTGGTGTCTACCCGCATCTTCCGTCCTTGCACCACGCCTCGTTCTCGCGCCAACTCCATCAATCGTTCGTGTAGCTCACCGATCACTTCGGGCCCGATGACTTGTCCCAGTCGTGCCAGCGTCTTGGCATCCGGTACTTTCTCGTCTCCAATGCGGGTGAACGCGCGATAGACCAGATTCGCTCGTACTTCTCGCTCCAGCGTGTCGTAACTCCAGTTCCGCACGTGCTTCAAAATCAACAGCCGAAGAGCCACTTCTGCCGGAGTTTGCGTGCGCCCATGCGTCCGGCTCTTCCGATGTCGCTTTCCTTGTGCATCGTACACACTCTCCACCAGTGCGGCGTCTTCCAGCAGTTGGTCTACTTCTTTCATCCATGGTTCCCACAAGTCTTCGATGTCTTTCGCTAGTCCGCTGTGCCACAAACTTGGTTGCCGATGTCGAAGTTGGATCACGCTGCCTCCTTAATTTCTTCAGACGCAGCATCAAAACAAAAAGCTACACTTCGACAGCGCTCTACAAACCGAAAATCCGTAAATACTGGCTACAATGTTTTAATTTTGCGACGGAAAGTAGCTAGAGGTGGAGGACCAGATTCGCTTCGTGATTGGGCCAAGTCCCGATTAACGCGGTTACCCGACTACACAGGCAAGTGGACTGAGGAACCCGGGCGTCATTGGCCTTTCGCCGTCTTCTGCCGTAGCCCTGTCTGTTCGACGGCCAGCTTGTAGGCTACGTAGTATTTGTAAATGTTTCGGACGTAGGTGACGGTTTCCTGCCCGATGTCCTGGGCGGCCATCAGTTCAACGTTTTCGAACCAGACATCAGGATTGAGTCCGCTTTCTGCGGCCTGCTTGCGCAGGCGGGCGACGCGGGTCGGCCCGGCATTGTAGCTGGCAAAGACGAACATCGTGCGGTCGACAGGATTCAGCTTGGGGTCGTTGAAATAGGTGTCGGCGATGTTGCGCAGCATCTTAACACCGGCGTGAATGTTGGCGTCGGCTCTGCCCACGTTGGCGATGTTAATAGGTGGGGCGGCGGCGTATCTGGGCATGACCTGCATGATGCCCACCGCACCCCGCGGGCTGCGCAGGTTCTGGTTCAGCAGGGATTCCTGGTAGCCCTGTGCGGCCAGCATCAGATAATCAAAATCGTATTGCGCGGCATATTTCTGAAACAGCGCAATGGTGGCGCGAAACTTTTCCATCTCTTTGCCGGAGGTGGAATTTTTCACCCACTTGGTATTCTTCAGGTAGCGACGCAAGATCGTGTTTCCAAAAGACGTACCAATTCCATGGCTGGCGACGAATTCATCCAGAAGCTGTTTGAGCTGGGGATTGTTCTTGCGCATAACCAGCGCGGTTTGTCCCTCAGTGACGAGCGGCACGTCGGGATGCGTCCTCAAGTTGTCGAAGACCTTTGACCACAGTTCGGCGCGCTCCCGCGTAGTGATGGTGGCGGGGATCAGGCCGGCGTTGACCATCTGGACCAGATCGTCGTCGGTAAGATTCTTGTCAGCTTCCCGAACGTGTATGGGCGTTTTGCCTGCTTTCTGCAGCGAGTCGTTCAACTTCCGCAGTTCCTGGTAGGCGATCGTGAGCGGATTGACATAGATTTCCTTCCCTGCAAGTTCGTCGAGGGTGGAAAACGAGCCGAACCCGGGTCCGCTCACTACGATCCGGGTCACATTGGTCTGAATAGGGACGGAAAAGGCAAACCGCTCCTCACGCTCAGGAGTGACAGCAATAGCGTTCGCGACGAAGTCACCCATTCCTTCGCTGAGGGCGGCTTCCGCTTGAGGCGGTGCGACCGGCAGGTATGTGACTTTCAGCTGCACGGGTCCAGTCTTAAGCTTCTTGTTGGCAAACCTCTGAAACTCTTCCAGCGATTCATAGATTGCGCCTCGGGGCCGTCCCTTGTCATAAAAGAAGCCGATGGGATTGAGAATGACAAGCGCACGGATGTTGCACCTCTTCACCATTTCGTCGAGATCGCCGGTGTGGCGCTCGAAGTGAAGCGGTAACAACAGAGCATTCGTCGCGGTGGACGATGTCGGACCGGAGGCAGCCCCTTGTTGCTTGGTCTGGTCGGTACCTTGCGGCGTAGCTTCTTTCTTGCCGCAGGCAATCAGCAGCAACGCAACACACACGATGCGAGCAGGAGAGCCCGGAGGGATGAATTCAGATCTGTGAACATTCTTGTCCCCGGATCAGCCTAGCTCGTCATTGGGCGGTTGGTCAGCTACACGGAAGTTATCCTGAAACCGCGTCGACGGAGTAATCGAAGCAAATCGTCGCGGCACTAAGCGCGTCAAGAGGCGAAAGACCGACCGCAAAGATGCGCAACTGCTGCTGAAGCTGATGATTGTCTGTGACCGGTCGAGCAGGCGGCGTAACTTGAATCCAACTTGCCCCACTCTTTAGGTCGCCTTCATAGGCCCAGTGCGGCGGGTGTGCTTCCTGAGCGGCGGCGAAGGCGAGAAAGCCAACCAGGCTCAAGAGAGAAGCAAATAGAACAGTCTTTTAGTGGGTTTTCCCCAGCTGCAACAGACCCTTTGCATTTGCCATTTGCTTTACGCTGAAATTGTTCATTGCGAGGCGTTGAGACCCTCCAAGCTTTTGCCGAATTTGTCGCTCGAATATCTCTCGCTTTCCGCAACTCGAAACTAGTGCTGTCTCTGCACCAATGGGATCTGCGATCCCAGTTGCAGGTCGATCAAGCTGGTTATGCGACGGTCGATCTGAAAGAAGGTGGCGGTCTTGATGCCCGGCAGCACGCTGCTGATGATAGGGACGTACTTGATGCGGAGCTGCGCAATAGACTCGTCCAAGGCCAATGAGCGATCGATTAAGCTCTTTGCCTGAGCATCCGTCAATGAACCGTAGTTCTGGGCGTACTCCTTGATCAACGCGTACTTCTGATCGCCGACTTTAGTCATTTCCGCAGCGTACTGGTCATAAACCGGCCAGAATTTTGTCGCCTCAGCGTCTGTCAGGATTAAATTCGCCGCAACCAGCTGTTTTTTTTCCGACCGGAGATCCTGGCGCAATAGCTGGATATCCTGGTCGGTGACGGTTGGGGAATCCCTGCTGGCCGTCGCCTGCGCATGCGCCACGGGAACAGCCAGAAAGCATCCACTTGCCAAAACGAAAACCACGCTCATTTTCCTTCTCATTGAGATCCTCTTTGATTTCCCCGGCACACCCTACCTGTGGAGTGTTCTCTTTTCACCGGCGACTCCTCGAACCTGTCTCTTCTGAAGGAACCATCGAGGGTCTCATGATAGTGTATTAAGCTATTACCCAATAGAACTGTCAAAAGTGCCAGTTCATCTGCGCTCGCTCAAAACAATACTGCCGACGGGAATCCGTCATAGGTCCTGATTAAGCTTATCGGAAACTTGAAGTACTGGGACTGGACTTGATTGCATAACAATGTCGGCTCCTTGACCCGAGTAAACTTTGGTTGCTCAACGACCATAGGCTCGGGAGAAAGGAGCCGAACAGTATGTCCAGAAGAAGGCCGATGCATCCAGTGGGAGATAGACCCACCAGGGTAAAAGTCAGAGCCTTGTAGCTAGGATCGCATGCGCGGAGGAAACGAAGCGCATGGAGTCGATCGACAAAGCCATCCATGGGATGGTGAGCAAGTCGTCGGGCTGTAACGAAAGTGAACGCATAGGTGACCTCGAAAACCTTAAATCCAGGGGCCGAACTCACTGTTCGGGGGTGAAGGCAATACGGATCGCTGCAGACTGACTGAGGCGGAGAGACGCTCTGGCGGGGCGATAGCGACGGCACGATGACAAGGACGCATTGAGCAACTGGAGAAGCCCTCCTCGTCCCGTGGAGAAAGACCAGGGAGCAGAAAACTGTATAACCGGCGACACCGGGAAAACGGTGGACGGCGAGAGGGTGGCGGAGGGGCCAGCAGTAGCAGTGAAGCGGGGTAATGCCCGTGGAGCGAAGAGGCCCTGCTGTGGTGCAAGAACTCCGACAAGAAGGAAGGCAAGGGTGAATGATAAAAACACCCATTAGTTTGCAAGACCTGAGGAGGAGGATATACGTCAAGGCGAAGGCAGAACCAACTTGGCGCTTTTGGGGACTCTACGTTCACGTCTGCAAGATGGAAACGCTCCAGGAAGCCTACCAGATGGCCAAGAGCAACAAGGGCGCACCTGGGATCGATGGCATCACGTTCGACGCCATCGAAGAAAGCGGATTGGAGAGTTTTCTGAAACAGATTCAGGACGAGCTGGTCCACAACACGTATCGGCCCATGCCGGTGCGGAAGAAGGAGATTCCGAAGGACGGGGGCACCAAGGTCCGCGTTCTCTCGATCCCTACAATCCGCGACCGCGTGGTTCAGGGTGCGCTTAAACACATCCTGGAGCCGATCTTCGATGCTGATTTTCAATCGGGGTCGTATGGCTACCGACCAAAACGGTCAGCTCATGAAGCAGTAAACCGGGTGGCACAGGCGATTGTCCAAGGGTTAACACGAATCATCGATTTAGATCTCCGAGCCTATTTCGATAACGTGCAGCACTCACTGCTGCTAGAGAAAGTGGCACGGCGGATCCAAGATACATCGGTGATGAGACTCCTGAAGATGATCCTGAAATCAACCGGGGTGAAAGGAGTTCCTCAGGGCGGGGTGATCTCGCCAATGCTCAGTAACCTCTATCTCACTGAGGTAGATCGTATGCTGGAAAAGGCGATTGCAACCACGCGAAGAGGAAAATACCCCAATGTTCAATACGCGCGATTTGCGGATGACCTGGTGGTATTGATCGATTCTCAACCACGACATGATTGGCTAATTGGGGCGGTAGAGAAACGACTGCGAGAGGAAATGACAAAACTCAGAGTGGAAATCAATGAGGAGAAGAGTCGGAAGGTTGACCTAGCAAAGGGAGGGAGTTTCGGCTTTCTCGGGTTTGAGTATCGCCGCGTTCGTAGCCGTAAGCGAAAGTGGAGGGCTCAATACGTGCCTAAGCTGAAGAAGCGGACGGCGCTCCTGCAGAAGATCAAGGAAATCTTCCAGCGATACGTCAGCCAGCCCGTCGGACGGGTGATCGAACTCATCAATCCGATTCTGCGGGGTTGGGTGCACTACTTTGCGGTAGGGGACTCGAGCCGGTGTTTTTCCTACATTAAGCTCTGGGTGGAGAAGAAGATTCGACGACATCTGATGCGCGCCCGGAAGCGCACAGGATTCGGCTGGAAGCGGTGGAATAAGCAATGGCTCTACAACACACTCGGACTGTTTGACGAGTACCGAGTCGCGCGAGCCGTCAGCTGAAAGCCATCCGGCACGAATCTGTCCCATAACCCTTGATGTGAAACACACAGGAAAGCCCAGTGCAGGAAATCTGCACGCTGGGTTTGATGAGGCGGGGGCTGGAAACCAGCGTACGATTCGGCTCGTGAGGCACTCCCAGAGGAAACGGGGAGCAACAGATAGGCTGAATCTACGGCGCCTGGCGCCAGTCCTCGACCCTACTGATGATTATAGGCGTAGATTACCACCCGAGCTTTCAGACGATTGCATTTTTAATGGAAGAGACTGGTGAGTGTGGTGAACAGGAACTGAACCACAGTGATGGACAAGCAGAGAAATTCTATCGCGACCTGAAGCAGCGAGGAATCTGCGTGCGCGTAGGCATGGAGGCTACCGGATATTCACGCTGGTTCGAGCGGCTACTCGCGGAATTAGGTTTCGAGCTGTGGATCGGCGATCCCGCGGAGATCAAGGCCAAGCGAGTGAAGAAGCAGAAGTTTGACCGCGAGGATGCTCGACTCTTACGCCGGCTGATGCTGGAAAATAACTTTCCGCAAATCTGGGTACCGGGTCCGGAGAATCGGGATCTGCGACAACTGCTGTGGCACCGGCATCGGTTGGTGCAGATGCGCACGCGGATCATGAATCAGCTGCAGGCATTGGCCATGAATGAGGGCTATCGCTGGAAGAAAAAACTATTCAGCGAACAAGGACGAGCGCAGTTAGAGAAGCTAGCGTTGGCTCCCTGGGCCAGTCGGCGCCGGCAAGAGTTGCTGGAGCTGTTGGACCGCATGAATCCGACGATTGAGGAGTTAACCGCAGCGGTCGAGCAGGAAGCCAGGAAGCGACCCGATGTGCTGCGACTGATGACGCATCCTGGCGTGGGTCCGCTTACGGCACTCGCTTTCGTGCTGATCATTGGAACTTGGGAACGCTTTCCACGTGGCAAGCAGATCGGCAACTACGTGGGGATGATTCCGAGTGAGGACTCCAGTGCTGGCAAGCAGCGACTGGGGCACATCAGCAAGCAGGGTAACTCCTTGTTGCGCTTCTTGTTGGTGGAGGCGGCCCAAGCGGCGGCGCGTATCCATCCCGACTGGCGACGTCGGTACATGCACCTGGCGATGCGTCGACACAAGAGCATTGCCAAGGTAGCGATGGGGCGCAGGCTGGCGGTTCGGTTGTACTGGATGTGGCGGAATGGTTGTGAGTATTCGCAGTCGTTAAAGTTCGGTTCGTACGCGGGACAGCTCGGTACCGGACATGGCGTGAAGTAGAACGCCGTGCACTTGATGGGGCATCCCGCTCCCTGCAAAGGGAGTTTGAACTAGTAATCATGGTTGAAGTAATGATCGAAGAGATGTTTAGGTCGGACTGACGCCGATCGAAAGATTACGAACGAGCCGTGGTCGTCGAAGCAGAGGTCAAGAAAGAACAAGGAAGACCACTCGTAGGAGTGAGCGGGGCAGTGCGCTCAAAAAGGATTTGACAGGGCCGACATTGTTAGAGATGTCCGGTAACCCGACCGGGGACTTGAACCGAATCGTGATAAATTCGACCCCGCACGGTGTGTTGCCACCGACAACAAAAATGGAACATACACGGACCCTTCGGCAGGATTTAAGTGTGGTTGCAGAACGGCTTCGGAAGTATCGGCATTATGGGCAGGCACGGGTCGTGGAAGAGGTCCTTGCCACGCTGGAAACATCCGGCCCAGATTACAAGCAGCTGCGGGGAATCGACATGTGGGGTGGCGCTGGTGCAGTGTGGGAGGTCAATCTTGGTTCATCGCAGGGGTCCACTGAAGAGAAGACTGACCGCGCATCCTTTTTCAGAGCATTCATTCGACTTGCGGACACGATGAACCACGCGGGTCTCGGCACCGACCGCTCTCGATTTATTGGGGAGACGTTCCAATCTTGGCTGGAGAAGGGGTCGTAAGCTCATTTCCTTCGGAATAGAACAGTTGATGCTAAGTCCCGATTAACGCGGTTACCGAAAAAGTGAAAAAGGCGTCGGCACTCCCTCCCCCAGCGACACAGTCGTCGCAAGCCCCGGCCGGATCGGTTTCGCTAGTTCAGCATGAATTGGATCAACCTTCCGGCTCCAGTAGGCGAACCGTCTTCCACAGCCAGGAAGGCACCTGGTATGCCGAACGGCTGCACATCGCGAAGTTGCAAAGGCTTGGTCGGAGTCTTGTCGAAGAGATCGAATTGAGCGAGGCCGATGTCGCCATCCTTCAAGGGCGCGACTGTTTGCGGGAGCTCCACGCCATCTCCTTCCCGATTGAAGTAGACGATTCTCCCCTGGGCAGTGAGCAGCAAGCCGCCATCAGCCAGGGCGCCTTGGAGCTTCAACTCACCTGACGGAGTCTCCCTGATCCAGTTGACCTGGCCCGACTCGACACCAAAACTGACCAGGTATTTTCCATTGGTAGCATAGAGAATGTGAGCCTCTCCCAGAACCATGTTCCCGTCGAGTAATCCGATAGGATTCTTCAACCACCCCTTGATTGGGAACGTGTAGTCCTGCTGTCCGGTTGGCCCTATGCGACTGAGTCGCGCATCGAAGCGTGGTTTCTCTCCCCCTTTGGATCCCGGAAAGAAATAAGTCCATGCCGCTAGCACGCCGTCCAGTCCATCCGGGATCGTGTGCCCCGGGAGCGCACCGGGTTGCGCCACAAATGGTCCGTCGCCATCGGCGTGGACGTCTACAAACCGCCGCCACTCCGGCTCACCCGCGGGCGTGACGCGCAGAATCGACAAAGACTCCTCATAGGAGTAACTCGTGAAGATGCAGGGATGACCAGCCGAGACAGCGCTCTCGTTGTGGGCTTGGACCTGCAGGTACATATTGCCGTCGCTGGAGGTGAAAACCGATCCGGCTCTTGAGGCCCGCTCAAAGTAAAGGTCTCCCTTGCCGTTGCACGAGAAGTTCTTTATGAGGGATGTTGAATTTGGAAACGAAACGCGGTGCGACACTACCCCGGTTTTTCCGCTCAGAATCAGCAGGCTCGCCGAAGGAGGATCTATCGTCGTTTCAACGATTCCAATGTCTCCCTCGTAATTCACCGTCCATGTTTCGTGCAATCGTCCGGCCGACACGTAGCGCCATACTTCATGTCCATCCTCCGGACTGAGGTCAGCCACGAAATCCTTGTCATGGCCACGGCCAAGAAACACTAGGCCTCCTGTTCCGTCGGTGGAATCACGCAACCAGATTTCCTGCCCTTTTGGAACCCGCTCGTCGTCGAAATGGTGGGTCGGCGAAGCAAGATAGACTTGGCCCTCGCCGATCAGCATTTGCCCGGCATTGGGTAGTCGTTTGGATCCTAGAGAAGTGATGCCGTCGCCATGAGTGATGCGCTGTTGCAGCGTCTCGGGACTGATTTTTACCGCGACGTGACGCATCCAGAGTTGCTCGCCGCTGCCACGGAGGGCTCGCACGACCATATCGGACCCACTGCCTTCGATCACGTATAAATCTACGTCGCCCACCGGCGCCGCTTGACGAACTTCGAACACTTCGTAACCGGGCGTGGGAGCTAATGACCAGCGGACAGTGGTAGGCGGCAATCCGCGACCAGCCAGCACGGTGACATAGGCCGAGGCGGAAAGAGATCCGGAGGTGGCACCCAAGATTGCCCGACCCGCGTGCTGCGCTTCCAGAAGTATTCCGCCGTTCTCGGGGCGCAACTTGGCGATCGGAGCGCTGATGGACCACTGAACATCGGTCGCGGGACGGCCGGATCGGTCTATAGCATTCAGCGACGCGGAGTCGCCCTGAGCCAGAACTAGGTCACCCGGAGTGATCGTGAGTTGCGGCTGCTGGGCGTGCGCCAGTGAAGTCGCGAAGGCAACAGCAAGTGCCGCTACCAGGCGGAGAATACGGGGCGACGCCCAACTCCAAGTTCTAGCCATGACGCAGGAATACTAGGGCTAGCGGCGGCAGGCAATAGTACGGATGTTTATGATTTGAGTTAGGCATTCAGAAGGTAACTGGACTACGGAGCGTGCTTGCAACTGATTGAGGACACTGGCGGATGCTCGCGACCCGAAACATCGGTGACTTGGGGGCTTGGCGGGAAAGGGTTCAGCCCTTGGCCGACCCGATTTGCTGATGTCGGATTCCTTGATGCAATATCAAATCAGCGAGTCCGTCGCCTTCTGGCTTCAGACAGCCCTCGCCCTACTGGTGTTCTCAGTGTCTGGAGCATTCATCGGAGTAGATTTTTCGAAAGCTGAGTCCATTTTCCTTTTATGCGCTGTTGATGGCGGTGTGGCCGAAGCTGATTGCCGCGGTCATTCAAACTGGAGCTTTATATTGGGTCTTCCGGTTAATCGGAAAGAAGCTAAGTCTAGGTAATTCGCTTCGGTATTTTTGAAGGGATCTTCTAGTTCCTTTTCCACAGCGCTTGGGAGCACAGTTTCCACGTTCAAACTTTTCCCTAAGCCGAGCACCTGCACCATTGCGCGCTGAGGTCGAGCCAGTTCTCACTCCCCAATCCATTGGAGTCCCCAATAGAGGCCCTTGTGAATCGGATCAACAGTAGCCATTGTCTTGGGTCGGCTCCATCGTATGCCACTCAAATTGTGGCCAGCTTGACACGAATTTCGCAAGGAAAGCTCTAAAATCGTCCCTTGGCGCTTTCCAAGAGGATGCCTAGGTTAGGTACGCATGAATTTACCCACTATCGCGATGCGTAGACTCTGCCTTCGACAGCGACACCTCCGGATGTCGCACATCGTTCCTGAGTTTCTGTACCGGCCCCTGTACGGGCCTACCCACCAGATTCGAAGCATCCACCCGGGCGTCACGCGCATTAGGTTCTTACGGAAGGGCCTTAGGGAAGCTCTTCTTTGTGATGATTGTGAAAGCCTCGTAGGCAGATACGAGACTTATTTCTCCGGCCTGTGGTATGGAGATCACGGCTTCCTCAGTGAAATACCGGCTGGCGTCAGCAAAATCATGAAGTCGGGGCTAGACTACACACAATTTAAGCTGTTCCATTTGTCTATTCTCTGGCGTGCCAGCATAAGTGCGTTAGAAGAATTCCGAGGGGTCGCACTCGGCCCCCATCAGGAGCGATTCAGGGAGATGATCATCGGGAAAAATCCGGGGCGAGCGGCAGAATACCAGCTTGCTGCGTCTGTTCTGCTCCGACCACAATCACTAGAGGTGCATGGCGGGGTTATCGGAGTTCCTGCGCCCGCGCGTAAAGCCGGAGGCTGGATGTACAGCTCGATCTATGGTGGCTGCATGTGGCACTGTTTCGTCAGCCGCGGCATGTCAGCCGGCATCGACGTGCTCCAGGAAGACGGAACTCTATGCATGATGGCGATTGACGTTCGCAACGTGCCGTTTGTGTCGGAGAGTCTCACCAGGGCTGCTACTGCTCGGCGAAGATTGAGACGGAATTGAAGCAGCAGCGGTAACCCTCCCTCGTCTTCATGGAATCTTTGCTTGCCGAGGACATGGGGCATCAGCGGGGTACAGATTGGCGTCTCCCGGAGCAGGCTAAACGCTCAGAAGAGCAGGGAAGTCAATCTGTGGCAATGCTGTCACGAAATCGCCGAGGAAAGTTCTAAGATCGTACCTTCGGGCGCACCATATCTTTCAATCACTTACATCCTCCTTAGACTTGAGCAATTCGCAGAATGTCCGTGTATTGTCCGCGTTCGTCGCTACAAACGCACTCTTGGCTTGATTGTACGTCACCGACGATACCGTGCGGCGCGGCCCTCCACCACTATCTAGGCATTTCCCTAGTTGTTCAAAGATCGAACCAAACATAGCGTCGTATTCGGTCTGCCCCTATCGCATCCCGCGGAGACTGGCCTTCTCATCTCATCTGGAGACACCGACCGTCCAAGGTGTAAGGGCCATGAGATCGCCTGGTTAGTCCGTGAGGAGACCAAAAATGCCCCCTGATTCCCAGCTCTCCGGTCAAGGTTTCCCATTAGACAGACCCGTGAATGGCATGCTCTGAAAAGGAGAACGAACATGAAGCGGTCCAGCAGAATAGTGTTACTTGCTTTGGGATTCGGACTTGTGCCGGTGATCTTTTTTTCCATGCACCCTCGAACAGCGAAGGCACAGTCGATAACTGCAGGTTCTACGGTCAATTCACAGATCTCCCTGTTTTGCAATTTTTCCGCTTCAGCCTCATGTGTCCTAAGCATGTTAAGCACTGACGGCACTACATCCGCCCCATTCGCCATTCCCGCCGGGCAAATGCTTGTTCTCACTGACATGGAATGCACCGTCGAAACGGTCAACCCAGGCGAAATCGGCGCATGCGCATTAGCCGACCCACTAAATAGCATAACAATCGTTCAGGCAGGTTCGCCCTCGGGACCCGGCAAGATGGCTGTAGTTGGTCTCCATCTAACAACAGGAATCCGACTGGCCTTTATGCCGACGGTAGTAATATCCAATACCGTGGCGACTCCCGTGCAACCCCCCACCGTCACGTTCCAAGGCTACTTAATTCCTGCTCCTCCAACTCCAACTCCAACTCCAACTCCACTTCCCGTGACCGTCAAATAAGGATCGGAAATTATGATTAAGTGGGGCGGAGGAAACTCATCCCCACTTAATCCCCTTCGTTTCTCTCCACAGCGAGGGAGAAGGCTTCGCAAGGACACGCGCCCCGACATTCCGCGCGAATGTCAACGCCAGCGCATCCGCGTCGTCAGGCGAATCAACTCCCCGTTCTTTCATTTCTTTCTTGCCCTCAAGCTGGATTCGCACCTTGGCGTCGAGTAAGTAGCCTGGCCCGGTCAAATCCGATTCCAGACGGGGGTTGTCGTCAATGGCTCACCGGGGATCCGGATAGCGGGGATCGTTCGCGCATCCTTTCCACGCCGGAAGCGCACCACGTTCCAATCTTCGCCGCCCCATGCCAGGTCCACTCCGGCAACTAGCGGCTCATTCTCAAGGACGTACACCTGCCGTTTCTGTGCCTCGGTGATCCGGTCTAAGTCGATGAACTGCGAATCGTGAGCCCTCGGACGCACGCCCAGCACGCGGACGCGGAAAAAGTCCGAGTCCTCCCCTCGGTCCTGCCGCCACTGCTCAATCAACTCTTTGTTGCTGAATTTGCACGTCCGCGAGTCGATGGAGAGCACCACCGAGCGGTTGCGCTCGGAGGCGAATGTAGCGCGATGGAAAGCGCCACGCGAACGGGTACGCGCCACACCAATTATCACGCATTGTACAACGGCGTTATTGGAAGCGTTATTTCTCCATTTGAATCCTTGATGCGCAAGCCTGATATGGCAACCGTCGCCGTAAAGGCGTGACCAAAGGTGAGCCACTTGCTCTCCCTCACTAATTGAGCTTGTGGATACAAAGGCAAACGTGGCATCGCAGCGGTCGATAAATTCCGCTGCTTTTAGGTACCGTGATTCCGCACGTTCGGTATACATCGGTTTTTTAGATGTTTGCCACTCGCGAGAACATTTGACCGATTGCCGCGTAATGCAAACGCAATACAAGTGTTCAGTGGTGCCGAAACAAACGGAACGCAACCTTTCGGGGCGATGCCAAGGCGCAATTTGGGTGAGAAGGGTCAGATCCTGATCGCGCACCGCGACTTGTTGCGTCGACCCATTGAGACCGCCCGACTTACCAGGACTTGGCAGTTGCCAAACCAGGATAAAGCACCTAAGTAGAACAGGCCGCCAATGCATGCTCGTAGAGTTGAAGTCACGCGGAGCTGATCCGCGAAGTTAGCCGACTTATCCGTACCTATCGTGGTTCACGAGACGACAGCTTCGGGTTGCACAGTCAAGCGTCGTTCAACACCGGCGGTGCGGATGCCGTTTAGTGTCAAAGCAGGCCGCGGTGGCCAGCGTAGTTTTTGTCGACGTCCAGCCCCCGCTCCTTGATAACCTCGGCAGCAGCAACCAGTGTTGTTGCGATGGCAGGATAGCCAACGTATGGCAGCGCCTGGATGAGAACTTCCCTTCGATTTCTTTCAATGTGAGGCCGTTATTGAGCCCGGTCCCCATGTGGATGGCGAATTCATGGGGCTGACGCATGGCAATCATGACGGACATCGAAACTAGGCTGCGGGAGCGCCTGTCCAGACCGGGACGAGTCCAAATATCTGCAAAAACCTGGTCGACCGCGTAGCCGGCGATAGGGGCACCGAAGGTGTTTGAGTCAGCGGAGGCGCTGAGTTTTGCGGCCGCCTGGTCACCCATCATTTCGCGGACTACATTGATTCCGGCTTCTCTGTTCGTCATGATTGAGTCCTCTCGTAAAGCTCAAGTGACTTCTCCACCGATACTAGTGATGACTTTCGGGTGAAAAGAGTTTCCAGTATCGGACTCATGCCGGGCACGTCAACACAACTGGGGCTCCGCAAAGTCCGCGTTGCATTTAACGCTAAACCTCTGTACTTTCTTGCGTCGGCGCTGCGTGATGAATAAGCGAAGAAACCCATTCCGCAGCTGGCAAGTAAGCGGCGCAAGAACCAAGAACATGGATAAGAGCAGGTGACGCGAACGCGAATACGCTCGCCACGAAGGATGAGCCAATGAAACGAATCGCAATTGCAGTGGCGTGTGCATTACTCGCCTCCAGCCAGGTGCAAGGGCCTAACGCTCAGGCCCATTCCTCCGCTACAGGCGCCGAGCCTTTCTCGCAGGCTTCTAGTGCGGACTGGGCCGTTTATCACGGCAATCCGCACGGAACACACTATTCGACGCTCGATCAAATCAATACAGAGAACGTCAAACGCCTGAGGGTCGCGTGGACGTTTGAAACCGGTGATGGCGCCCCGACCAACGACATGGAAGGTGACACCATCGTCGTCAAAGGACGCATGTATTTCGCCTCTCCGAAGGGGCGCATTTTCAGTCTCAATGCGGCCACTGGCACGCAGAACTGGGTCTACGATCCGGCTGAGGGAGCACCGGTTAGCGGCAATGGGCGATTGCGCGGCGTTTGCTATTGGGCCGATGGAACTGATGAGCGGATTTTGTTCACCTCGCGCAATCGACTGATGGCGGTAGATGCCAACACCGGAAAACTGATCGAAAGTTTCGGCGATACCGGCAAGGTCGACCTGAGTCAGGACCTTGGGCGAGATCCACGCTCGGTATCGGTGAACGTCAATTCGCCCGGCGTGATCTACAAAGACCTCATTATCCTCGGTAGCACTGGCGCGACGCCCGGTCATATTCGCGCCCATGACGTGCGCACCGGAAAGCTGAGGTGGATCTTCCACACGATCCCGCATCCCGGCGAATTTGGTTATGACACGTGGCCCAAGGATGCATGGAAGACTGCGAATGGTGCCAACGCATGGTCCGGTCTGAGCCTCGATCCTGAGCGCGGCATTGTCTACCTTCCGCTGGCGTCAGCGGGCATGGGATTTAAGGATTTCTACGGCGCCGATCGCAGGGGCAATACGCTCTTTGGCACCTCGCTGGTAGCGCTTGACGCCAATACCGGCAAGCGTCTGTGGCACCATCAGTTCGTGGACCACGACGTGTGGGATCGCGATCCACCGACGCCACCGACGCTCGTCGCCGTTCGCCGTGACGGTCGGGACATTCCTGCTGTAGCCCAGATTATGAAGTACGGTTTCGTCTGGGTGTTCGACAGGGTCACGGGCGAAAACCTATTTCCGGTGCAGGAGGTTTCCGCCTTTCCAAGCACCATTCCGGGCGAAAAGCTCGCGACACGCCAGACCTTGCCTGCGGTGCCTGAACCGTTCGCTCGTCAGCGACTCACGGAGGAGACGTTGACCCAGCGCACGCCCGCCGCCAACGCGGCGGTGCGGGCGCACCTGGCCACGCTGAGCAACCGTGGCCGCTTTGATCCACCCTCGCTCGAGGGCACCGTCATCTTTCCGGGACTGGATGGTGGCGGCGAATATGGCGGCGCTGCCTGGGACCCCGAGACCGGCATTCTCTATATCAACTCCAACGAACAAGCCTACATCCTGCAGTTGCGGGCGCAGGTCAAGAAGACCAGCGGCGAGGCCTCTGCTGCCGAGATCTACAACGCCTCCTGCGCCGGTTGCCACGGCGTCGACCGCAAGGGCAACCCCCCGTCGTTCCCCGCATTGCTTGGACTGACCAAGCGGATGGCGAGCCAGCAGATCGCACAAATGATTGCCCATGGATCGGGGAGGATGCCCGGATTTGAAGGCAGCCTGAGCAAGACTCAGATTGACGGCCTGACGACTTACATCAGTGATGACAACTCGAAGCCGGCGACTACAACTGACAACGCGAGCCCGAACGTCGACTATGTGTTCCAAGGCTATACAAAGTTCCTGGACCCGGATGGCTACCCTGCGGTTAGCACGCCGTGGGGCACGCTGAATGCGTTGAATCTCAACACGGGTCGATATGTCTGGCAGATTCCGTTCGGTGATTATCCGGAGTTGAATGACCCCACCACCGGCAGTGAGAACTATGGTGGGGGAATCGTCACGAAAGGCGGCATCTTTTTCATCGCCGCAACTGTCTACGACAACAAGGTCCGCGCGTTCGACAAGCTGACGGGCAAGCTCCTGTGGGAAGACACGATGCCGACATCGAGCGTTGCCACGCCCTCGACGTATGCCGTTAACGGCAAGCAGTATTTTGCGGTGTCCTCCGGCGGTGGTAAGAATCCCAAGCTGAAGGTCGGCGGTGGCATCATTGCCTATGCTCTGCCTTAGGGCCCGATATCTTTACCCCATCCCCCGGGATCATCGATGGTGATGCTCAAGAGGACAGGGCGACGTCGTAGCAGCACAGCCGTAACGATTCGGACGGTTGCTGAGCATGCGGGTGTATCCATGATGACAGTCTCGAACGTCATCAATGGCACCGGCAAGGTCAGTGACCAGACTCGCGCTAGGGTGCGTCAGGCGATTCGCAATACCGGATATGTTCCAAACTATGAGGCACGCAGGCTGGCGAGCGGCGGCTGCAGCCGAATCGCTCTGCTCTATTCAGATCAGCAGACTCCTTTCCTGGCGCAAGTCCTTCTGGCTGCGATCAATGCCAGCACAGCCTACGGGGCTCAGTTGCTCGTCCGTTCGAGCAATAGTCCAACCAAGAGATCGACCGAGAAGCTGGTGCTGAACGCTGCTCGCAGTGGTGTTCAAGGTCTGCTGCTCGTTCCGCCTTACGCCGAGCTACTCGTCGGAAGTGCGGTGCTTTCCGAAATGAAAGCAACAGCAATTACGGCCGCAGGTCCATTGCCGAGTATGAACACTGTGCGAATTGATAATCGGTCTGCGGCTCGAAAGCTGACCACATTCCTGATTCGCCTTGGGCATCGGCGAATCGGGTTCATCAGCGGTCCGCCCACTCACGCCGACAGCCTGGAGCGGCGCGCCGGCTATCAGGACGCGTTGAGAAAAGCCGGGATTCCAGTGCAGATCGAACTCACCAGAGAGGGGGACTTCACCTTTGAGTCCGGGCGCGTTGCTGCCAAACAAATTCTCGATCTCCAGAATAGACCGACGGCGATCGTGGCCAGCAACGACGATATGGCGTCAGGCGTAGTGTGGGTGGCGCAACAGCGGAGGCTGGAGCTTCCCGGCGATCTCTCCGTGGCCGGATTTGATGACACGCCAACGGCGCTGAAGTCCTGGCCACCACTGACAGTGATCCGACAACCCATCGACAGGATGGTCGAGCACGGTGTCTCTTTGCTGTTGGACTCAGTGCGAACGCCTACGATGTCGGTGCCACAAGATGTCGTTTTTGACTATACGCTCGTTGAGCGCGCGTCCACGTCGGCGGTTGGTGCATCGCCAGAATCCCAAGCCTAGTGCTATCACAGAAGTTGCGTGTAATTTGGCGAAGGATTTAGTTAGGCCTGAGAACTCCATAATTTCAAAGACATTTTGGACTCCTCGCGGTCACTAATCCGAGAACGGACCCTGCTATCAAGGGCTCGTGCGCTCATTACGCACCCAACTCCCGATAAACGCGGTTACCGTCCATGTGGATTTCAAGGTTCCTCCCAGTACGCCACCTTACCCGCTCGGCGGGTTTACCGTAAAAAGCCTTATTCAAACGGGGCGTGAGATGCTCCGAAGCGCTTCGTCATCTTCTCGCGGAAGGTCGAATCCTCACAGAGTTTTTGAATTGAACGATCGTAGCGTTCTTTGGCCTTCGCTGCGCCTCTTTTTGAGGGACGACTCGTTTCCCACATTAGTTCTCCGACAAGAGCAGCAAGAACGTGCTCAGCGTGATGAGCTGGAGTGCCCGTCGCCACCATCTTTTCAAAGGCTGTTCTCACTTCAGGCACCTCTTCAATCTGCCCCTTAACAGCTGCATGCATGGCTACATGGGCCAGGGGACTCACGACATTGCCCTCAAACTCGACTTCATAGGGAGCCCCCTCTCGCACGTCCGCAAATTCGAGGGCGTTGTGAATGTGCTTCAGGTGCATGTGTTCTTGCATTGCCCGCGCAAACAGCTGCTCTTCCTCCGAAAGGTCAGCCATCGTGCCGGACTTTACTGCTTCATAGGTGAGCTTCTGCAGTCGCCCGGTCAATTTGCGGAGCTTCGCCAGTTGGTCGCCCATTCCCTCTACTCCTAATGCTGTATCAACAAACGAACAGTGCGTGCGCCGATACCCCGGAGACCGCCTTTTTTTGCAGAGTGGAGTCTCTCGCGCCAACGCACTGCCTATTTCTACCATGTATCGGTACTATGAGGAACCGTTTCGATTTTGCGACTTATCGGGATTTAGGAGATAAGGCTATGATGGCGACCGTCGAACGTACTGCGCTGCGACCATGCCCATTCAACACAGTAAGACGACCATTGTCAGCATGGCTGTGATCGCCTCCGGAATTGCCACGTTGCTGCACGAAGGTGTCGGCCATGGCGTTGTCGCTTGGTTGCGGGGCGATATTCCTACTGAGTTGACGAGCAATCACCTGTCTGCTCTGCGGTCCGATCGATGGGTAGACGCAGGGGGAACAATCGTAAATCTGGTGGCTGGAGCCGCATCTCTGCGCATTTCGCGTTCGTTGGCAGATCGCGCGAACATTCGATACTTCTTCTGGATTCTGGGTGCGCTCAACTTGCTTCCGGGAGCCGGCTACTTCTTGTTCTCGGGAATTCTTGGATTCGGCGACTGGAATGAAGTGATTTCCGGTCTGCCCCATCCAATCGCACTTCGCATTGGCATGAGTATGTTCGGCGCCGGGTTATATGTGATGGTGGTACATCAGCTTGCCATTTTGGTGCGGCCCTTTGCACCAGATGGGCCGACGTACAACATCGTAGGCCGCTTCCCGTATTACGCGGCATGCCTGTTCAGTTGTGCTGCCGGTGCGTTCGATCCACTCGGAATAAAGTTGTTTTTCGTGTCCACGGTACCGGCCGCATTTGGAGGTTCATCGGGCTTACTGTGGGCTGATGGGCTGATGCCGAGCGCGGTGCCAGTCCAGAAACTCGTGGTGCATCGTGCGCCCGCATGGTGGATTGCTGCCGTAGTCCTGGGAACGTGTTATGCGATCTTTCTAGGCCGAGGCATACAGTTCTCCTACTAGCAGGACTTTTCGCCTGAAATGCGGATAAGCACCACGCTTAGCAGACAAAGTCGATTCCGGCCAAAAACCACTTGTACGATTATCCGACGGGAGTTAACTGCTGCCCTTTCCTGTCTGGGTCTAGGGCCGGGACGAAGACGAGCCAAGGGCTTGTCGCTCAACACGTCTGGCGGGTCCATATACGATTTCCATGAGGTCGCCTTTCTTCCCCACAGCGGAATCCTCCGCATACAGCCAGTACTGCAAACCGAAGCTATCGCTGTAAACATCGCAGATAACGTTGACCTCAGATATTCCGCCCGAGCTGCGCGTGAACACCGCTGGAAACGTCACACCCAGCATAGAAACTCGCTGCTTCGGCCTCATGTTGATGCTCGCCAACCCGTGATGTCTTTTGCCTGTGGATGGTCGTTGAATTTACTACCCTCGCCAATGAAGAGTGGCGTTATCTTCCAGCGACTTAATTCGATATCTCGGTCTGAGCCCAAGACTTTGGCGACTAGCGTGCGATCGGAAGCATAAGGACGCAGCGGGTGAAAAACGTAGAATTTGAAGCCGGGCAATTCATTGGGATAAGGGTTTTGAGACGGCGCGGTTTTCGCAGCCGCAGGAGTTTTTACGTTTTGACCCAAACAGACGCACGCTAAACCAATCGTGAGAAGCAACACCGCAACTCTTGGCTTCATGAACGCTTAGACACCGCGGGCGAAAGGATAGCTCTCGGGAATTCGGTTTGTTAACAGCCTCTAGGCCAACCGTCATTTCACTTTCGAATAATTCAATTTCGCAGGGGTAGCTCATCGCCAACCGTCCGGTCCGAGGTACCGGCGACAAGCTGCGCCAATTCGGATGCCGGGATTGTCGCTTGCGCAAAGCCGCACTCCAAGCAGACTAATAATCTCGGGTTCACCCTGACGCTGGGTTTGTCCAGATTCTTGAGCCCTCCGAAATGCACAAGCATCTTAGTAGGAAATTCGGCTTGATTGCTGGAACTGCATGACGGACACAACATAGAACCTCCTTGGGGACAGGAGTGCGAAGAGGCAAAGCTCTGAAGGTGCAACGTACGCTAGCTTAACTGGGTTTCCGTGTGCCGTTCACGCCTTGGTTGCTCCGCCGACCAGCGCAGCCGAATCCGTGAGACTACTTGCCACCTTGGTCGCAGCCGTCGTCACAATGCGAACAAGTCCTGGTAAACGCGGTAACCCGACGCAATATAAAGGGCGCCCCTTGTGGAGTAAGGTTTGAGTGCTCGCTCAACCGCTCCAGAGGAGGAACGCCCTTATGACCAGCACTAAATATATCGGCATGGATGTGCACAAAGAAAGTATTTCGATTGCCGTCAGGAATGCCGCCGGCAAGGTGGTGATGGAATGCGTCATCGAAACCAAAGCCAGCATGATTCTGCAGTTCATCGACGGGCTGCGCGGAGATGTACAGGTCACCTTTGAAGAAGGCACCTCAGCCGCCTGGTTGTACGACTTGTTGAAACCGCACGTCACAAAACTGGTGGTGTGCGATCCACGAAAAAACAAGTCCATGCGAGAAGGCAACCAGAACGACAAGATTGATGCCCGCCGATTGGCGGAGCTGCTACGCCTCAATCATCTCACTCCCGTTTATCACGGTGAGCATGGCCTACGAACCCTGAAGGAGCTGGTACGGAGTTATCTGACCATCACGAAAGATCTCGGACGGGTGATGAGCCGCGTGAAAGCCATTTATCGCAGTTGGGCCATTCCTTGTACCGGCAAACAGGTCTATGCCCCTCGGCATCGGGCCGAATGGCTCGCGAAGATCGACGAACCGGGAGTACGCCGGCGGGCCGAGTTTTATTACCAACAACTCGATGCGCTGCGAGTGGTGCGCCAGCAAGTGCGGCGGGATCTGCTGGCGGAGAGCAAGAAGCACAAAGCCTGGAAACACCTCTGTGAGATTCCCTCGATCGGGCCGATCCGCGCGGCGGTGTTGCTGGGCATTCTGCAGACCCCGCATCGTTTCCGCACGAAACGCCCGCTGTGGAATTACGGCGGTTTAGCCATCGAGATGCACAGCAGCGCCGATCACCGTAGTGTCGACGGACAACTGCAACGATCCCGGAAGAACGTCTTGGTGCGGGGCCTCAACCGCAACTGCAATCACGATCTGAAGAACCTATTTAAGGGCGCGGCCGCCGTGGCTTCCAGCAAGCCGGGCCCCTTTCAGGAGTTCTACACGGGTTTAGTGGCCAAGGGTATGAGGCCAGAGATGGCGCGACTGACCTTGGCCAGAAAGATTGCCACCATTGTTTTGCTGGTGTGGAAGAAAGGGGTGTGCTTCGACGCCCAATATCTGAAACCACAAACAGCTTGAGTGTCTTGATCGAATCCGCTCCATCCCGGGGATTCTCTCTGGCGGTGGCCGTGGGTTCTCGAGACACTCTGGTTCGAGAGCGAGTCTCAGCCGATTAGTTAGGCGCTGCGTGCTTCGGGCACCCAGTCTCACACCCGACTCTAGGCCCTCTCGGATAACCAGAAAAAGCTATGGGCCACGAGTCCCGGATAGAACTATGGTCGCCACTTGACCGCCGTTCTGCTTTGCTGGTTTCGGAACTGACAGGCTTCGTTGCGGACAGGCAATGAAAACCGCTGGTAGAGGAAACCCAAACCGTTGGGTCACAGTGCCCAACAACCGAGCACATGGCGCGGAAGGTCAGAACAGATCCTGCTCCATCACGTGGGCTGAGAAACAAGAAAAGTTCCAGCCAACGCAGGAGTGTTTTTTCTTGACTTCTACCTTTATAGAACTTATCGGGAATTAGCCAAGCGTGGAGCAGTGGTCAGCTACCGATGAGGCTTTTGTAAGCAGCGATTCCCAGCCGCCAGCAGCTTGCGACTTTAGTGGCTGCTCGCCCAGGAGAAGCACTGTAAGAAATGACAGTTGGGTCCTCGCGAACCATCCACTATCCTAGCGTTCCAACGAAAACAGGTGAGTTCCAGGAATTCTATGTCCTTCATGGACAATTCGAGCCGTATTGCCGGCTCATTTTTTATCTCGGCCCCGGTGCGTTTGGCTTGGCTCGGCCTGATCGTCCTGATTTGCAGTTCTCCCAGTCGAGCACAAACGGAACAATCACCTGCCCGTCTGGCTGTGGAGAACAACCCACCCAATTCCCCCACACCTAAGATGGCCATCGACGCGCCAGAAGATCAGCAGAAAGTCCCCGGAACCATCACCGGAAGCGTGGTTGGCCAGGATGGAATAGCCGTGGTCGGCGCCAAGGTGAAGCTCACTCAAGAAAATCAGTCGGTCAGCCAGGAAGTTACGTCCAGTGAAGACGGTCAATTCACGTTTACGAACGTAGCGCCCGGATCGTTTCAGCTGCTGATCACCTCGGAGGGCTTCGCAGCCCATACTTCCACAGGGGAACTGCACTCTGGGGAAAACTTCACGGTACCCCAGGTCTCGATGGTTCTTGCGACAAACGCTACTGAAATTCGTGTCGAAGTCTCGACCATCGAAATCGCGCAAGAACAGTTGAAGGATGAAGAGAAGCAGCGCGTGATGGGCGTCATTCCGAATTTTTATGTCACCTACGTCCCTAACGCAGCACCACTCACGCCCAAACAAAAATATAATCTGGCCTGGAGACTGAACATCGATCCCGTCTCATTCCTCATGGCTGGACAGACAGCGGGAATTCAGCAAGCGCAAAATGAATTCAGTGGATATGGACAAGGCGCAGAAGGTTATGCAAAACGCTATGCGGCAACCTATGCGAACTTCACCATCAGCAACTTCCTGGGCAGCGCGGTGTTCCCCTCCATTTTCAAACAAGACCCCCGTTATTTCTACAAGGGCACAGGTACTACGAAATCTCGAGTCCTATACGCGCTAGCGAATGCGGTGATTTGCAAAAGCGACGGCGGTCACTGGCAGGTGAATTATTCGGGCATCATCGGGAGCCTGGCCTCCGGCGGCATCTCCAATCTGTTCTACCCGGCAAGCGATCGCAATGGGCCCGCATTAACATTCGAAAATACCGCGATGAGCATCGGGAGTACCGCAATTTTCAATCTGATGCAGGAATTTGTGCTACGGAAGCTAACGCCCAAAGTTCCGAACACTCCCGACCCCACGAATCCGAACCTACCGTAAATTTGTGATTATTTTGGCGGATGATGATGAAACAGGTGAGGCGACCCTAGTTTGTTTGCGGGAGGCAAGCTAAATAACCGAAATGCTGTTGAGCTTTCGAATCGAGGGAGGATGGCCCACATTTAGTTGAAAGTTAAGAACAAGAAGCAGCGGCTCTCGCCCGAACTCGGATAGAGTTCGGGTTGCGAATCCCTTTGAAAGGAGAGAGCCGCCGTGAGCAAGAAATACCAGAGGAAAGAGCGCAAGTCCAATCACAAGTTCGAGGTTGTCGGTGGGCGGGAGTTGCTGGTGCGGGTACCTTTGCCATTGGCTGAGGTGTGGGCGGAGATGCAAGCACAGGTAGAAGAGTTGACCGGGCACGCCGGACTGCAGATCCTAAGAGCCATCCTGGAAAATGAAGTCACTGGCCGGGTAGGACCTCCGCATCGCCCAAATCCTACAGCGGGTTGTGTGCGTTGGGGAAAGCAGCCGGGTTATGTGGTTTTTGCTGGACAGAAAATCCCACTGGAACGACCTCGGGTACGAACGCGCGAGGGCCAGGAAGTGGAGCTGGAGAGCTATGGTCAGTTGCAGCAAGACGGAAAACTGCAACGAGCGGTGCGGGAGCGCCTGGTGGCCGGGTTGTCCACACGGAACTATCGACGAGCAGTGGAGAGTGTTGTGGAAGGGTACGGGATCGCGAAAAGCAGCGTGAGCCGGCAGTTCGTAGAGGCCAGTAGCCATCAGTTGCGAGTGCTATGCGAGCGACGATTGGAGGATCTGAACCTGGTGGTGCTGATGATCGATGGCATTCACTTGGGTGGCCAGGTACTGGTGGTAGCGCTGGGGATCGCGGAAAGCGGAGAAAAGCACGTTTTGGGAGTGTGGCAAGGAGCCACGGAGAACACCACGGTGGTCAAAGGGCTGTTGGAAGATCTGGTGGACCGCGGACTGGATCTGCAGCGGCGGTATCTGGTGGTGATGGATGGATCGAAAGCGCTGCGAGCCGGTGTAGAACGTGTTTTCGGTGAACAAGTGGAAGTGCAGCGCTGCCAGATTCACAAGCGGCGGAATGTGAAGGAGTACCTGCCAGAGAACTGCCAGAAAGACTACGATCGGCGAATGCGCAATGCCTACGCGATGAACAACTACGCGGAGGCCCAAGAGACGCTACAGAAAATCTTCCGGCAACTGGAAAGAATCAATCCGAGCGCTGCCCGGAGCTTGGAGGAAGGGCTGGAAGAAACGCTGACGGTACATCGCTTGGGAGTAGGAGCGGTGTTGCGGCGGAAACTGGCCACTACCAATCCGATCGAATCGTGCTTGTCGACCGTTCAGCGGGTGGCGCGGAACGTAAAACGTTGGCGCGAAGGAAATCAGCCGCTGCGCTGGACCGCCACCGGACTCTTGGAAGCAGAAAAGAAGTTCCGACGCATCAAAGGCTATCAAGAAATCTTGTTGCTGAAGGAACGTTTGAATCCGTCGCGCATTCAGCAGAAGGAGGTCCGGGCAGTAGAAGTCGCTTGAACTTGGTTGTAGGTAGACTTACAGTGCCGAACAGCGAGAGTCGCTGCAATCAACTAAAACTCGGACATCCTCGCGCGGCAGCGCTCTCAATTGACAACTGCTGACTCCGTCGCAGATACTGCCATCTGCGCATGTAGGAAGCAACGGCAGGTCGCCGAAGGGCAATGCCCACCTACGATCCCATCGTGGAGGCCTACATGCCCAATCTAGCGAACCTTAAAAAACAAGCTAAGCTCATATTGCGCTGGCATCGTGAACGGCACTATCCCGTCGCCGCACAAATCCGAGCGCTTTTGCCTCGTTTCTTGAAGATGCCCGATTCGGAGGTTCTTGCGGCGAGCTTTAAGCTCAGCGATGCGCAAGAAATGGTCGCAAGACAGCACGGCTTCGATAGTTGGCAAGCCCTGAAAGCTGGCCTTCCCACCAAGTCGCGTGAGGTCAAATCGTCGCCAGGTAAAGCCACATCGAGGGCGACGATTGTCTGTGCAGAGCCGCAGCTGCTCGTAACTGATATCAAGAGATCATGCGAATTTTTCGCTAAGAAGTTAGGCTTTTCGCTCACATTCAGTTACGGCGATCCGCCCTACTACGCACAGATGGGTCGCGACGCCGCGCGTCTCAATCTTAGGTGTGTCGAGGGGCACATAATCGAGTCGGCGATCCGTGATCGTGAGGAACTGCTGTCAGTATCTATGACCGTCGCTACAGCGGACGAGATCAAGCTATTGTTTCTTGAATTTCAGTCCGCTGGTGTTGCCTTCCAGCAGACGCTGAAGAAGCAGCCTTGGGGCGCGAAGAATTTCATCGTCAAAGATCCAGATGGGAATCTGCTGCTGTTTGCCGGTCCGACGAACTAGCAGCCACTAAGCCTAAGTCCCGATAAACGCGGTTACCGGAGAAGTGAAAATCCGGCCAAAACCACATGATTGCATAACAATGCCGGCCCTCCTCGACTCGAGTGGGCTCTTGTTGATAGGCTCGGGAAGACGGAGCCGGAATTCGGTTCGCACGCGGGACAGCTCGGTACCGGACATGGCGCGCGCACGAAAGCGCCGTCCACTTGATAGGGCATCCCGCTCCCTCGCGAGAGGGAGTTCGAAGAACTAATCATGGTCTGAAGTTTATGATCGAAGAGATGTATGGGTCGGACTGAAGCCGACCGCTAGATTACGAGCGAGCCGAAGTCGTCAAGGCCGAGGAGCAAGACAACTAAAGGGAGCGGAAGAAAAAACTCGTTTAAGTGAGTGGATAAGTCTGCTCAAAAAGTGTTTTGACAGGGCCGACATTGTTAGAGATGTCCGGTAACCCGACTCTCCAGGAGTTGACTGGCAAAGGTGACCACAGTCACATATCTCCGTGACGGACATCACAGCACTTGAAATGTCTCTGCAGTAAATTAGAAATAGGAAAGTGGCGAAGACTTGGGGGTGATTCGACATGCCCTGCAAGTTGTGCGGGTCAGTCAACCAGAGCAAGTTCAGCGCGGAGATGGCTATCCATTTTCCCGGACTGAAAACCATCGACAAGCCCAAAGTGTGGGTATTTCCGGAGCTTGTTGTCTGTTTGGATTGCGGCACCGTCGAATTTGCTGTTCCGGAAGAAGATCTGCGCCAACTCGCAAAGGGGAACGCCGCGGCGGGTTAACCTAGAATTGAGCCTTACTTCTCACTGAGAATAAACGGCTGAGTGTTCCGCACAGATGCTCTGGAACACGTGCTCGTCTTCCTCGCCGTGAAAGCTGCTCAAAGCGTACCCACAGAGCATGTCCAGCCCAAAGGCTTTGGCTACCTCGTCACAGAGTTGTTCAAGCCGAATCGCAGCGTCGGCCTTACCTTCAGCCCACAAGACAGATGGATCTTCTCCACACGCCACAACGCCGCGATGCGGTTCCCTTGCTGCTTTGGCTGCTGCCTCAATGAGACCACCTGCCATCTCGAAAAATCGCGTCGCGTCAGGCATACCATTGACCATAAATGTGGAAAGCGTCTTGGCAACATCCAATTGAATGTACGTCCCCTGTTGAGTGGCGGCGTCAACATCTAAGCCTTGAGCCTTCAATCTCGAAACAAGACCGTCCGAGCGCGACTCGGTAATGACAACGATAGCCGCACGTCCGGACTTGAGGGCTACAGCGATGAAGCGAGCAAAGGTGTCAAGAAGAATTGCTTCGTCGGAATAGAAGAGAGCCTCATGGCAGTGAGGAGCTTTCTCTTCTGCGGTGTCGGTAAACTCGTAATCTTTTAAGCCGCTACTGACGAATTGCTTACCCCGAAGAACCGCATCCACGGCAGTCAGAAGTTCGCGTCTGGCATCTGTCTTGCGAACGTAACCCAACGCGCCCGTGCCCAAAGCTGCCCGGACGACCTCCAGATTCTTGTTGAGACTTAGGAAGACTATTTTGGAGCTGGGGGAGAGTTGTCGTATCTTCCGGGCGGCTTCGATTCCACTCAGTTTGGGGAGACCGATGTCCAGCACAATCAAGTCCGGCTTCAGGTCTTCGGCCTTCTGAACGGCTTCCGATCCGTCCGACGCCTCCGCGATGATTTGCCATTGTGGTCGTGCCCGAAATAGCAAACGGACTTGGCGTCGCCAATCTTCGAAGTCATCAACTACCAGAACGCGAATCAATGGCAACGGTCGCTACTCCATTTCTGTTCTTGAATAGGAGCGCCGCCGCGCGCGTCTCCAAGTCCCCGCACCTGTGAAGTCACCTCGATGAGAGACCAACTACTATCGCAATCTGCACCATTCATAGCAATCCAGTTACCCTCCAGCGTCTACTAAATGGAGTAATCGTGCTTTCACGGTCGTTGATAGCCGTCGTTCCAATGGGCGGGGAAGCTCCCTTCATTGCAGCAGCACAAGCATCACATGCCAGCTAGTTTCCGTCCTTGCCTTTAAGCAACCTTGTGCTTGCTCGAGCACAATTTCGAAATGCAACAGGAGGGATGACTCCACAAGTCAAGTGCCCGGTAAACAGCAGTGTTAAATCGGGACTTGACGACCATTAACGGGTGGCCGCCAAAATCAGAATCGAACCCTCAGATAGCTGTCCGATTTCGCGACGATCCTTCCCGCAAATGGACAACTGGTTGACCGTCCCCGCGGCCGACAAACCGCTAAACACAGGTAGCACAGCGAGTTAAAGTTGAGGAAGGTCGGAAGAATACGTGCCCGTAACGCACCGGATTTTCAGGAATGCGCCCATGCTAACGCTTTGGCAGGATTTGCGGTTCGGGATTCGGATGGTGAAGAAGAATCCTGGATTCACGGGGGTCGCGGTGTTGACGCTGGCCGTTGCGATTGGCGCCAACGCGGTGGTCTTTAGCGCGTTGAATGGATTGATCCTGCGCCCGTTGAACGTGCCTCACGCGGAGAGTCTGTACCTTATCCAGCACGGAAGCGATAAATCCTTGAATCATTCGTACCCCGACTATCTCGATCTGCGCGATCGCAACCGCAGCTTTGATGGCCTGATGGCCTACAACATTATTCAGGAGGGGCTGGACACCGGCAACAATTCGTCGCGCGCCTGGGTGTATGAAGTGAGCTGGAACTACTTCGATGTGCTGGAAACTCAGCCCTACCTCGGACGCGTGATCCACGCCTCCGATGAGCACGGCCCGAAAAGCGCTCCGTATATGGTCCTCACCTACGCCTATTGGCATACCCATTTTCAGGATGACCGCGGAGTGGTGGGCCGCTCTGTCCAACTCAACAAGCGTTCTTTTACGATCGTGGGTGTGACGCGTCCCGAGTTCCGCGGCAGTGTTTTGATTTTCTCGCCGGATTTTTTTGTGCCGCTCGCTGTACGGGAGCAGGTGGAAGGCACGAGTCTCCTGAGCGATCGCGGAACCCGTTTCTTCTCGGTGACAGGACGGCTGCGGGAGGGTGTCACGGCTGCACAGGCGGTCGCCGATCTGAACTCGATTGGATCTTATCTCGAAAAGACCTATCCCAAAGAGGATGGCCAAATGAGCTTTACCTTGGCGCGCGAAGGTCTTCCGGGTGACGTCTTTGGCCGCGCCATGGAGGCCTTCCTTACCGGACTGATGCTGCTGGCGGGGTTGATTCTCCTGGCCGCCTGCGCCAATTTGGGCAGCTTGTTTGCCGCGCGCGCGGCGGACCGCTCCCGGGAGGTCGCTCTGCGCTTGGCACTAGGCGCGGGGCGCTTACGGATTTTGCGGCAACTGTTCACCGAAGCGGTGATGATTTCGCTGATGGGAGGCGCCGCGGGATTGTGGGCCAGCGTGTTGCTGCTGGACTGGCTCAGCGCGTGGCGGCCATTTCCTCAATACCCCATACATATGCCGGTGAATCCGGACGAAAAGGTTTATGCCATTGCGTTCCTGTTGAGTTTGGCAAGCGGGCTGCTGTTTGGCGCGGTCCCGGTGAGGCAAATACTGCGCACGGATGCGTACCAGGTCATCAAGTCGGGAACAACCGGTATGGTGGGACGCCGGCTCACCGCGAGGGACGTATTGCTGGCTCTGCAAGTGGCCATCTGCGCGGTGCTGGTGACTTCTTCCATCGTTGCCGTGCGCGGACTGGCACGCTCGCTGCACAGCGATTTCGGCTTCGAACCGCGCAATGCCATGCTGGTCGAAACCGATTTGGCTATGGCCGGTTACCGGAGCGAGGCCGTGCCGGCTATGCAAAAGCGCATCATCGACGCGATGACGGTGATTCCGGAAGTGACCGCCGCGGCGCTAATCAACGTTCCTCCACTCCACCCGGCTTGCTGTAACGACTCCATTGTCTTCACCGACGACGCCACCGACCTGCGGCCAACCATGGCCGCCGCCCATCCGGTAATGTTCAGCATCTCTCCCGAATACCTGCGCACGGCCGGCACCGCTTTGTTGGCGGGCAGAGACTTCACGTGGCACGACGACGAGAATGCTCCACGCGTGGCGGTGATCAACCGGGAGTTTGCCCGCAGAGTTTTTGGCTCGGTACTCAACGCGACAGGCCGGTACTTTAAGTTGCCCGAAGGAAAACGCATCGAAGTAGTGGGCGTTGTAGAAGACGGAAAATATTCTCCGAATCTCACCGACCCCCTGCCGCCGGCTATGTTTCTGCCCCTGCTGCAATCTCCTTCGACGGAGACCTATGTGGTGGTGCGCTCAAGCATCAAGCCGCAGCAACTCGCGGCGGCCATACGAACCAAACTGCGGGAGCTGGACTCCGGGCTGCCTCCTTTCCTCCAAACATGGAATCAGGCTTTGGACGGAGCTCTGTTTGTGTCGAGGACGGCCGCGCTTTCGCTGGGTGTGTTGGGTGTTATGGGCGCGATGCTGGCCGTCACTGGCATCTTTGGAATGGCGGCGTACTCGGTCAGCAAGCGGCTGCGGGAATTGGGGATTCGCATGGCGCTCGGGGCGCAACGCAAGGAAGTGCTGAGGGCTGCGTTAGGACGCGCCGTAAAAGTGCTAGCCGTTGGTTCCGCGGCGGGACTGCTCCTGGGAATTTTGGCGAGCCGGGTGCTCGCTTCCATCGTATATCAGGCCAGTTCGCGCGATCCCCTGGTGTTAGCTGTTGTTGTTCTCGCGATGGGTTTGCTCGGATTACTGGCTACGTGGATTCCAGCGCAACGCGCCCTTTCAATCGATCCTGCGATACTGCTCCGCGAGGAGTGAATGCGCTCTACAGAAAGGCTAATCGTCGGACTAGGGTGCCAACTCCTGGTTAGTCGGATAACCGTACATCTCTAACAATGTCGGCCCTGTCAAATCCTTTTTGAGCGCACTACCCCGCTCACTCCTACGAGTGGTCTTCCTTGTTCTTTCTTGACCTCTGCTTCGACGACCACGGCTCGTTCGTAATCTTTCGATCGGCGTCAGTCCGACCTAAACATCTCTTCGATCATTACTTCAACCATGATTACTAGTTCAAACTCCCTTTGCAGGGAGCGGGATGCCCCATCAAGTGCACGGCGTTCTACTTCACGCCATGTCCGGTACCGAGCTGTCCCGCGTACGAACCGAACTTTAACGACTGCGAATACTCACAACCATTCCGCCACATCCAGTACAACCGAACCGCCAGCCTGCGCCCCATCGCTACCTTGGCAATGCTCTTGTGTCGACGCATCGCCAGGTGCATGTACCGACGTCGCCAGTCGGGATGGATACGCGCCGCCGCTTGGGCCGCCTCCACCAACAAGAAGCGCAACAAGGAGTTACCCTGCTTGCTGATGTGCCCCAGTCGCTGCTTGCCAGCACTGGAGTCCTCACTCGGAATCATCCCCACGTAGTTGCCGATCTGCTTGCCACGTGGAAAGCGTTCCCAAGTTCCAATGATCAGCACGAAAGCGAGTGCCGTAAGCGGACCCACGCCAGGATGCGTCATCAGTCGCAGCACATCGGGTCGCTTCCTGGCTTCCTGCTCGACCGCTGCGGTTAACTCCTCAATCGTCGGATTCATGCGGTCCAACAGCTCCAGCAACTCTTGCCGGCGCCGACTGGCCCAGGGAGCCAACGCTAGCTTCTCTAACTGCGCTCGTCCTTGTTCGCTGAATAGTTTTTTCTTCCAGCGATAGCCCTCATTCATGGCCAATGCCTGCAGCTGATTCATGATCCGCGTGCGCATCTGCACCAACCGATGCCGGTGCCACAGCAGTTGTCGCAGATCCCGATTCTCCGGACCCGGTACCCAGATTTGCGGAAAGTTATTTTCCAGCATCAGCCGGCGTAAGAGTCGAGCATCCTCGCGGTCAAACTTCTGCTTCTTCACTCGCTTGGCCTTGATCTCCGCGGGATCGCCGATCCACAGCTCGAAACCTAATTCCGCGAGTAGCCGCTCGAACCAGCGTGAATATCCGGTAGCCTCCATGCCTACGCGCACGCAGATTCCTCGCTGCTTCAGGTCGCGATAGAATTTCTCTGCTTGTCCATCACTGTGGTTCAGTTCCTGTTCACCACACTCACCAGTCTCTTCCATTAAAAATGCAATCGTCTGAAAGCTCGGGTGGTAATCTACGCCTATAATCATCATGTTCGGCTCCTTTCTCCCGAGCCTATGGTCGTTGAGCAACCAAAGTTTACTCGGGTCAAGGAGCCGACATTGTTATGCAATCAAGTGCCGTACTAAGACGAGCGTCGTCGCGGCAGCCGCCGTCCTCTCGTCGCGTTCTTACCCGGTCGGCGTCGAAACAGGTCAGTGTGAGTACATCCAGGGGTGTCGCTCCCAGTTTCGAGAGAGTTCCGCCGCGTATTCTTGATCCTCCTGTTTTTCTTCCTGCTTCTTGCGCCATTTCGCGATAGCCGTGTAAATCAGCAGCCCGACCACGATTTCGACTACTGTGATCATCTCGCCCTCCCGGCTGAGGACCCATTCTCCCCACCATGTGACTCTCGTGCCTACCTGTACGAACGGCCAGAGATGTCGTGGCGGTTACTCCCCGAGGTCAGACTTGGCCGTATACAAGTTGGTCAGTCGATCATGAAGATTTTGCGCCTCAGGAACGGCGGTACGAATTGCAGTTTTCAGGCTACCGTATAGCGTCCGATAGACTGGCTTGAATTTCTCCGAAACGTCGGTAGTTCCTCCCCAGTTTAGGCGGTCACCAATAGCCAGCATGATTCGGTTCGCTTGCAGCGGAGTTATGTCTCCGCGCAGACCGTGTTTAAGCCATTCTTGAAGAGTACCGAGTTGCTCAATGGCAGCGTCCTTTTCCGAGTCGGTCGTTGTGCCACCGCTGATAATTTCAAGCACTGCGTGTTCGAGTGGTTTATCTATGGCTTCTCCTACGTTGATTGTAGCTTTTGATTCTGAAAGGACAGCTTCTAGTTTAAGCGTGTAATCGCTGATTTTACGGTGAATAACCGCCAACTGCCCACCAGCGGCTTGTGCCGCCTCGCTAGCGGACTTCCCTTGCTGTAGCGCGGTTCTGTAAACCTGGCAGTCCCCGGTTGCAAGATTCCAAATAGCTTCGTCCACCATAGCCTTTGCCGAATTTCCATATGTCAGGTCGCGGATAGGGGATCTGACGGATGGATCGATCATTGCTCGTCCAACCTTCATATCCGCAAAACTGCGTGCAGCTTCTGACGAAGCGGGGCCCTTCGGCTTTATATCAGCGATCTCCTGACTTTGGGTTCGATCCTCACGTTTTATCGGATTGTCGGAGTGGTCCGATTGAGCCGTTATGATGCGGACGTCCGGACAATGATCGTGAGAGCGGCCCAGCTGTTTCGCGTGATTTTCACACACGTAGATCGGCTCACGCCCGGCTTCCTCCCAGCAAGTTATGACTGCGGTTCCGTAGTCGCAGTCGAGCCGGTAATGTGCAGAAAGGGCCTCCGCGGGCTTTCCAGTCTGGAGCCGCCACTCAGCGCGGCTTGTGCAATGGCGTTTCGACACGCGTTAATTATAGCGAACGCAAGATATTGGATGCCGCGAGCCGTCAGTTTCCGTGACGGAATATGTAACCCCGCTGTACAGAGAAAAAGTGCCAATTTTGCGGAGTGTCGATTGCGGGCTGAAGCGCGGAGGTTTCGAGAAAGACGCTCTGAGGTTGAGGTTGCTCCCAGCGGACTGAACCTTCTCAAGTCCTGGTAACTCGGGTTACCGGACATCTCTAACAATGTCGGCCCTGTCAAACACTTTTTGGGCACACTTCTCCATTCACTCAAAAGAGTTTTTTCTTCCGCTTCCTTCGGTGTCTTTCCGATCGGCCCTGACAAGTACGGTTCGTTCGTAATCTAGCGGTCGGTTTCAGTCCGACCCAAACATCTCTTCGATCAAAACTTCGACCATGATTAGTTCTTCGAACTCCCTCTCGCGAGGGAGCGGGATGCCCTATCAAGTGGACGACGCTTTACTGCACGCCATGTCCGGTACCGAGCTGTCCCGCGTACGAACCGAACTCCGGCTCCTTCCTGAGCCTAACAACCAAAGACTGCTCATGTCGAGAGGAGCCGACATTGTTATGCAATCAAGTGCCGCCCAGCAGCTCGGACGATCCCGTCGCCTTATGCAGGCTGTCGGCTTACAGGCAATCGAGATGTGTCCTCGTGGGACTTGGGTTTACTTTCAATCGGATTGAGGTAGATCCCATGTTCGAACAATCGAGAGTCGTGTACTTAATCCATCGCCGTAGCGACCAGTCATTGCGGAGAGCTTGGCGAATGCACAGGCCAAAATATCCAGTATTCGTATTTACAAACCCTGGACTGATTCCTCGATTGCGGCCATGGCCATGAACCAAGGTAAGGTCGCCCTCGCCCATTTCCCAGGCTTGCTGCACAATTTTAGCGAGTGTTCCGTTGAACACGACTTCTTGGGGATGGTAGCCGTGAAGGTCGATCTCCATATCCGTTCTCCCGGTTTCCCTTGAGATTGGAACTGCCAGGATGGCCCCACCGGAAAATCAACCGGCCGAATTGGCCGTAAGCCGCACAAGTTTGGAGCCAGGCTCGATCCCGATCTGGTCGTTGACAGCCTCTCTTAGTCGCTGCTTACAGCCGAGATATTTTTCTGTAGTCTGCACAGAAGCATGGCCTAACAGGAATTGAATCTGTTCCAGCTCGCCACACGCATTGTGGCAGAGGCGAGCGCATGACCTTCGAAGATCGTGCGGTGCGAGCTTTAGAATTCCAAGCTGCCCGGCGTATTGTTTGACAACATGCCAAACCACTTTCTCGGTCATTTCCGTGCCCCACGTCGTTCCTTTCCGGCAGACACAACGGAACAACCTTCCATGGGTAATGTCGGCTGCCCTCAGCCAATCGTCGATTGTCTCTTTCACCCACGTGGGCACCGGTACAGTCCGAACGCGTCCCGCTTTGCCTATCAAATCGACTATGGCCCAATGGTCCTCGCGACGTTGAAAATGATCAACGTCAGCTCGGTTAGTTCCCGCCGCCGCAGACCGCAACCCAAGAGCACCGCAAGAATCGTGCATGCCGGCCATCGGAAAATCACACTTTCGCTGGCACTCTACTTCCCCTTCAGGCGCGTGATAAAGAGCTCGACAAAGCGATCCGCATCGGACGCGAGGCAGACCCGAGCATTCGGTTTGAGCTCGACCACGCCCTCGATTTCGTAGTGATCGCCGTGCAGAATGTTGTTCTCGTTCGAGCCCATGCGATTGGCCACTGTCTCGCCGCGGGTGAATTCACCTCTGGTTTCCACGTCAACGCGCATGGTTTTGAGTGTAACCAGCGTTGGATCGATGACGGTGCCCACAGCGAGCGGATCGTACATAGCCGCGCCTGAATAGCCGCTTTTCTCCGACCGGGTTAGATAAAAGTCCGCCAGCTGCACGACGAAATCGCTCTGCGGTCCGTGGCTCGCCTGCAACTCCGAGAGACGTTTGCGCGTGATCAGGGTGCGCTCGCCTACGTCCGAACCGACCATGGTGACGGTCCATCCGGCGTTGAACACCATTTGCGCCGCTTCGGGGTCGTTGTAGATGTTGGCTTCAGCGGCACCGTTGACATTGCCTCCGCTCACCGAGCCGCCCATGATCACGATGTCGTGAATCAACGGCACCATGGACGGATCCTTGGAAACCGCCAGCGCAACATTCGTGAGGGGACCCACCGGAATCAAAGTGATCTCGTGCGGATGGGCATGGACCATTTCGATGATCACGTCAGGTCCGAATCGATTGTCCGCCTTGCACTTCGAAGGCGGCAGCTCGACTCCGGCCAAGCCGTTCTTGCCGTGCCAGAATTGCGCGGTGATCAGCTTTTGATTCAGCGGATGCTTGGCGCCGCCTGCAACAACGACATCGCAACGCCCCGCTAACGAAACAATCTTCAGTGCGTTTTCCAGCCCCTGCGGTTGCTCGACGTTGCCGGCTACCACGGTTAGAGCGTCGACCTCGAGTTCCGGCGAATTAAGCGCCAGCAGAATGGCCATCGCGTCGTCGACGCCAGGATCAGTATCAATAATTACGCGCCGAGGCGCGGCCTGTGCTGTCGCGCTCAGCAAAACGGCCAGGACTAACGAAAAGAACGAAACGTGCTGTCGCAGTGAATTGGTCACAGTGGATTCCTTCCTCGGAAGAAGCGAGGTATTGTAATCCGGCTTGGATTCACACGCCACACCTCGGCCTTGGTTTATTGCGGGTAAGAAACTGCAGGAAGAAAACGAGGCCAAGGAGAAAGCGGCCAAACCAGATACAGGGTCGCCCGCGAAATGTCACCCAGAGAACGAACCCCCTCGACTCCTGATTGTCACGCGTTATCGGACAAGTCCTGACCCAAATGGGGATCGATCTCAAGTCGAACGATTTCAAGGGAATGATTCCGAGTGTTCTGAAACCGTCCTCTAGCGAGCCTAGTCCCAGTAAATTGCGCTGAAAATTGCCGCAGGCCGCTCAGTAGCTCTCGCGCTTCGAGTGTGGCGCTTGCTACCGTTCTCCGCCGTACGCCTTCCATGCCTGGTCGATCACATAGGCATGAATGGCGTCGGCATCCGCAACCGTCATGCGTAAAGTCGGAAACGCAAACTTGGGAGGGTCGGCCAGGCCGGGCATTCCTTTATCCCAATGCGAGCCGCCCATCACGATGGTGTACCAATCCTTGTGCACCTGCGATGGGGCGTAACGCAAGTCTGGAATAGCGCCGTCTTCCACCCAAGCAGCGCTGCCATCGATTCCCGGCGAATGGCATCCTTCGCAGTAGAAGCTGACGTACAGCTTGGCGCCTTTTTCAATCACGTCTTTGCTGGCTTTTTGTTCCGGCGGTTTGGGAACTGGCGGAACGACGATATGGGGATATGGAAACGGGACTTTTCCGCCAAGCTTGAAAGCATATAGACGCACCGGGCCACGTTTCGATTCTGGCGTTGCCATGGTACGTCCTGGAGCGAATAGTCGTGAACCTGATCCCCAGCCCACTGGAGTCAAAACGTATTGCTCACCCTTCACGGTGTATGTGACAGGGATTGATTCAATGGCCGAAAGCGTTTTGACCGACCACAATTTTTCGCCGGAGTCTGCGGAGTAGGCCGCAAACTCGCCGGTACCCTGTCCTTGAAAGACCAGATTCCCCGCGGTGGATAGGACACCTCCATTCACGGAAATTTCTTCGCGCACAGACCAACGCTCTTTCTGCGCAATTGGATCCCATGCAATCAGTCGACCGAAAAGTCCTTCGCCGCTTTCGCCCGCTTCCACCGGAGCTTTGGTGCCGGCGTGCCGGTCGGTCGAAGGGATGTACATTAGTCCGGTTTGCGGGTTGTAACTCATCGGCCACCAGTTGTGCACGGTCCATTGTTTTCCACCACCTTCAGATACGGGGACGAGCACCGGCTTGCCGCTCTGCAGGTTGTAAGAAGTTGCCCAGGTGGTTTTGACCAAGGGATTAGCCGCAAGCAGTTTTCCGGTATTCGCGTCCAGGACGTAGAAAAAGCCATTCTTCGGAGCGGTCATGGCCACGCGACGCTTTTCGCCCTTCCAGTCGAGATCAGCCATCACGATGTGATTGTTCTCGGAATGCACTCCCTCGGTACCGGTTTGATAGTGCCAGACGTACTCGCCAGTATCAGCGTTCACAGCAACAATGCATTGCGAGAAAAGTTTTTCGCCGCCAGCTTTCACTGCTGCGAGCTCACCGTAGTCAGCGCCGGCGCCAGCGGTCCCAAAAATCACCCGATTGTCCGCTTCGTCGTAGGTAATCGCGCTCCATACGTCGCCGCCGCCAGTGCGCCACCCGCCTTCGCCAGTCCAGCTCTTGGCAGCCATTTCCAGAGCTTTCGATTCGAATGGCTTGGATGGATCGCCGGGTACGGTCCAAAAGCGCCATAGTTCCTTTCCTGTATCGCCATCGTAGGCGGCGATCGCGCCGCGCACCGCGTCGTCCGAGCCGTTGAAGCCCATCACGATTTTTCCGTGCGCGACATGCGGCGCGCCGGTGATGCCGGTTTGGAGAGGGTCGCACACCGTTGATTCCCAGATTTGCTTTGCACTCGCCGCGTCGATCGCCACCAACCGGCAATCGCCAGTTCCGACGTACACCTTTCCTTCCCACGCCGCCACACCGCCGTTGGTGCGTGCAGAATACGATCCATTCAGCGCAAGATTCAGGCGAACATGCGGATCAAATTTCCAAAGCAGTTTTCCCGTGGCTGCGTCCACCGCATAGACCTTGGAAAGCGGTGCGCTCACGTAGGCGATGCCGTCGACCACGATCGGCTCGGAAACCACGCCCATCTGTCCCTCGATGTCCAGGTACCAAGCGAGACCCAACTGATTCACGTTCTTGGCATCGATTTGCTTCAACGGGCTGAAATGTGTGGAATCGTGATTGCGGCCGTTGATCATCCAGTTGGCCCCGATCGACGCGTCGGCGCTAACGCGCGCGTCGGTCACTTCCGCCGGTTTTTTGTCAATGTCGGCAAAGGAACTGGACTTCATCACTGCGGCGAAAGAAAAGAGTGTCAGAGCGAGCAGGATCATGTTCTTGGTTTGCATCGTAAGATCGCCTTCCTTGCAAAAAGTGTCTCAAGTTTGTAAGCGGCGCGATAATTTTGTCGCCGATAGTAGTGGTGATATTCGGACAAGTCAACGAAACGCGCAGTGGGCCACAGCCAGACAACATCGGTTCGGATAGCCAACCATTGACGCCAGGCCCCCTGAGATTTCCGTATTGGTCGAGCCTTCCGAAACCACATGATTCGGATAGGGTTGGGAGTCTGGGCCGCGATCGATACCTTTCAGATTTTGGAAGCGAACTCACTACCCGGACGATTTGTTTAAGACCAAAACGCTTCGCCGACACGAACGAGAGCGTCTAAGCCAAGTGATCCAGAAACGGGGTTGTGAGAAGTTTGGGCGGACCGCCTTCCACTTGGACGATTAACGCGGTAATCCGACGAATCAGGAGTTAGCAGCAAAACTGCGATAAATTTGTGCTTCTGTGACGGAACTCACCGCCCATCAGTATGGTGTCGGGACAGCGGATACAGCCGCGAAAAAGGGACCACCCTTAGTGGGTAGGGCGATCTCGAGCTGCGAGCTGCAGTGAGCCACAACCACATTTCGGCAGCGGTCAACCCTTTCCAGCTTTGCTCGGGCTTGTAGGGGGGCCGATATCTATCCGACTGCTCCTGCAGACTTCATTCTGGGACTGAGAGGGACACTAGCGCGAATCGTTGTTCCTTGCTGTATCTTCGAGTCAATAAACAGCTGCCCATCAACTAGCTTCAACCGTTCTTTCATGCTGACTAGACCAATCCCTCGCCCATTCACAGCTTCATCGACATCAAAGCCACGCCCCGAATCGCGTACACTCAGTTGAATCTCATTCAATCCTTTGCCGAGCGATACGTCGAAGCACGAAGAACCACTATGCTTCATCGCATTTTGGAGGGCTTCTTGCAAGACTCGAAACAGGCAGAGTGAGATCTCTGGCGGTAGAACTTTGGGAAGGTCGTCGGAGTGAAAATGAACCTCGACTTTTTGCCGCTCGGAGAACTCACTGCAGAATCCCTTGGCTGCGGCTGCCAGTCCCAAATATTCAAGCTTCGAGGAGTGCAGGTGGTGCGACAAAGCTTGGATATCGCTCCCAAGTTCGGTGAGTTGTTGTTCTGTTTGTTCGATGCCCTGCCTGGCTGCGTTCGCCGCGTCCGGAAGATCGCGCTTCAAAGCACCTAAGTTCACGGCCAGCAACGCTACACGCTGATTGATATCGTCGTGAAGCTCCCTGGCAATCCGGGTACGTTCCCGCTCTTGGGCTTCGATCAGTCTCCGACTCACCGCGGAAAGGGCTTCTTCAGCGAGTTTACGCTCAGTCACGTCAATGCAAGAACCGATGTATCCAGCAAACGATCCGTCCGGATTGGACCGGGGCACGCCCAGATCGAAGACCCAGCGGAATTCTCCATCATGCCGCCGAAGGCGATACTCCATCTCGAAAGTCTCGCGCCGATCGAAGGCGTTTGTATAGGTTTCCAAGCAGGTCTTTAAATCCTCGGGATGGACACCCGCCGCCCAGCCATTTCTAAGTTCTTCGTGAATGGAGCGACCGGTGAACTTCAGCCAAGACTGATTGAAATAGGTACGGAGCTTGTCGGAACCAGACATCCAGATCATCACCGGAGCCGTGTTCGCCACAAGGCGAAAACGCTCTTCGCTCTCGCGCAGAGCTGCTTCGGCCAGATTTCTTACAGTAATGTCACGGGCAATCTTGGAGGCACCCATGATGTTGCCGGTCCAGTCGCGCAATGGCGAAATCGTCACAGAAACGTCGACGCGCTTCCCTTCTTTGGTTAAGCGGACTGTTTCGTGGTGCTCAATTCCCCGACCAGTTCTCACCTGCTGCAAAAGGCCCTGCTCTTCCTCTTGTAGCTCAGCGGGGATGATCATAAAGACCGGTCGTCCAAGCACCTCTGTTTCCGAATATCCATACATCCGCTGTGCGCCGATGTTCCAACTCAAGATTGTGCCATCCAGCTTCAGCGAGATGATCGCATCGTCGGAAGATTCCACGATGGCAGCGTGCAGGAACCGAGTTTCCTCCGCTTCTTTGCTCTCGGTAATGTCACGGATGATGAGAGTAAACAGTTTTTTGTTGTTCGTTCCCATCTGAGAAATAGAAGCTTCTATGGGGAATTCCCGCCCGTTGGCTTTGAGTGCCCACAAATTGCCCAGAGTACCCACCTGGCGATTCGTAACGTGGGTCTCACCGAAATCGGTAATGTGTCCCAAATCTGTCCTCCGAAAAGCATGCGGGATGAATCGGTCAATAGGTGCTCCAACAGCATCCACTGAGGCGGATCCAAACATACTCTCGGCGGCAGGGTTGAAAACAACGATCCGCTGTTCCGCATCCACAACGATGATTGCATCCATCGCCGATATGATAATACCGTCCAAACGATCCAATGCTGCACGAAGGCGTTCGTTCAAACTAACCAGTTCGACTTCCGTTTTCCTCCTCATTGACCGTTGCCACAGGAGCCCGACGATGATCAGGGTCTGCAGCAGGAGCAATAACATGCCTGAGATGATGTAGCGTTTGTACGCTTCCCAAAGGGTTAACCGTCTGTTAAGAACTACGCTTCCATACGGCAGGTCGCTTTCCTTGAGCCCCCACCGCTGCAGAGCCCGCCAATCGAACATGTAGGCGTTGTTGCTCCTAACGATGGGGATATTCTGCGGCTTCTCGCCGTTGAGAACTCGCACAGCCATTTCCGCGGCCACGCGAGCATCATCGGCCCAGTTCACCAAGTCGCCGCCTACCGCTCCCGCCCTAAAATCCACATCGTCCATCACAAATACTGGCGCATTCGCAGCGCTGGCAACCAACGGTACGGACTGACTTGAATCAATAAACCGCCTTCCCGCCGCGTCGCGTGTGAACGCAGTGTGATAGACAATCGTGTTGCTCGGTAGGTGCTTGAGACGCTCCAGCAGCGCGGGCATGGTCAAATCGGTAAGATACGTAAATTCAAGCTTCGATTCGTATTTTTGGAAACTCTGCCTAGCGATAGCCTCCCATTTGACGTCAAACGGACCCATACCACCGACGACCGCCACATGCTTGGTGCCAGGTAGCAAGCGCAGCGCCGCATTCAGAGTCTCCTCCGGGCGTAACGTACCCAACACTCCGGTGAAGTGCATGTCGGGACCCGTACGGTCTGGAATTTCCTCTAGAACTGTGCAGAAGATAATTGGGGTATCCCTGACGAACGGTTCATGCAACTCGACAATGAAATTGAGAGATGCCGACCCGGCGGTGATGATGACGTCGGGCTTGCGGTCTGAGTACTTTTGAATAAATTCTTCCCGAAACCGGTGCCGGTGAAGTTCGTCTGGAAACAAAGTGACTTCGAGACTCTCATAATAAAGCTCAATCTGGTGTGGTGATTCTTGCAGAGCTTCGGAGATTGCTCGATTGATTTCTGCAAAGCCGGGAGACGAGAGAACGCCAAGGTCACTAAGAATGAGCACCCGCCGGATTTCTTTGACCTGAGCATTGACAGTAATCTGAAACAGGAAACAGGCCCAAAAGAGCACAACTACAACCCTGGTTGGCCCCCGAGCCCAAACCCGCGACCGTGAACCGGATCTGATGGGGTCCTCCTCACCTTGTACCGACCGTTGGTGCGAGCTTTACATACGTAGCGCTTCTTTTCAACGTCGCTGGGAACGTAACCAATGAAGCCACGTCGCGCCTACCTCGCTACTCCTGTATTCCAAGGTTCCCCTTCCTGAGGAGCACCTCTCCAGTAAGCCAAACTTCCACAACCTCTTGAAATACGTCCACGCCGAGCGCGGGGGCAAGAAGTCGAGCCGTTCCGCAGCTTCGCTCGGCCCGAGCCACGCGCCACGTTCAGACGCGAACAAAGACAGGACTTGCAGCTTAAGCTCGTTGTAACGATTCATTTTCTTCCCCGAGTGAGTCTTAAGGTGTTATCAAAAGCTAGTTGATGAGAACGAGAAATGCGCCTGGGTCGTTCCATTTGCGCTCGACCCATATTTTTCTATTTGCTTTCTATTCTGATTTGCTCGACCCCAACTCTGGCTCCGTTTGATTTTCCCAATAGAAAAATAAAGCTACGGCCAAAATGACCCCTCCCACTCAGAATCTCGGTCGTGTCCTTGGAGTCGTCGAAAGCGGAATCTTCGAGCAGGTAAATCGGCTCCTTGCCGATGGGCAGCGCCCCTTTGGCCATCACCGCGTTGAATTGGGTCTCGACCCCGTACCACTTTGCACTGAGTTCCAGGGTCAACCGCTTGCCCACCCTGTCGAATTTAACGATGCGGGCCTTGATGACCTGGTGCATCGGGGTAAAAGAGTCCTCTGGGGCGAGGCCCAGGTCGAGCGTGTTGCCGTTGGCCAGGGGAAGTCCCGGCCAGCTCACGATCCCCGCAGTGCAGCTGTCGCCTTCCTCGATTTTCGCCTCGGAGGAATCCTCGCTGACCGTGAACTCGAACACGTTATTGCCGTAATCCTTGATGAGGCTCACCAGCAGAATCGCCTTGTAGGAGGCTTCGAGCGACTCCGCCCGCGCGATGAAGGAACCCAGCGACTCGGTTCGCGCAACAGCGGCCGACACCTGCGACCAGCGGTCCCAGACCTTCGCGTCGTAAGCGACGCCTGACAGGCCGACCGGAATCGTCATGGAGAGCGCGGGCGCGTCGCCGCTGATGGCGGCTTTGAGATCGACGCGCAGACGCGCGGTCACGCTGGCAAGCGCCCAGGTGTGGGTTTTGAGCACATCGCCGTACCGCGTGATGGCTTCCGTGATGGGCCGAGTCTTGCCGAAGATGCGAACCGTCCCTGTTGTGGACTTCCAGATTTCGAAAATCCGCTCCCGCGGAATCGCATTGCCGAGCGGCTCCAGATAGTAGTTATCGACCTTGCGCGGATGCAGGCGTTCGTGGTGGTAATGTTCGGCGGTCCCAAGGAGCGTCGTTGCGAAAAACTGCGGCAGGCGCACGGACCCCGTAACAATGTCCCGTATGAAAACGATGTTCGGGCACACATGGTCGGATTTTTCCAGCAGCTCATCCGGCGGGAAAATCCACGCCAGTGCCCGCTGTGAGCGCTCCGGAAGATCGAGAATGCTGAGCAGGTGCCGGCCGAAGGCATTGCAGAGCTCTTCGTACTGGCGCAGTTCCCAGAAGCAGATCTGCGTGTGCAGTGTTCCGAAGCTGTTGGCGGTGAAAAGCTTTTGTGCTTCCTCAATCCACCCCGCAAAGCTCTCGATGAACGACAGCACCGCCGCCCATTCGGCAACGGCCGTGTCCTTATTGACGACGAAAGCTTCTTCGCCCAGTGCTCTGACCGAGGAAGGTTCCTTGCCGTCCACGGCGGGAAATTTCGAACCGAACGGTGAAATCAGTGTCCCGCGAATGGCGATGCCGGTGAGTAAACCCGAGCCAGAATCGAAGTTCACGATGATGTCGAACTCGGCGCCGAGGCGCTTTGCCAGGCCTCCGACCTTGGAGACGTCATCAACCGTCACCTTGCCCGTGCTGATCGATTCCGCGCGGTACGAGATTTGCCCGCGGTCCTGCTTAAGGAGCGAGTGCTTGCGCAGCACCGGCGCTTCGGCCTTGATGCCGACCAGGCTCGCCACTTTCGGGTGGCCGCCGGTGAATAGGACGCTGCTCGCGCACTTGGTCAGGCTCGCCATCTAGGAGAGATGATCGGAACTCTCGGCCGCTGGCGTGCAGTAGTTTTCCTTATGTGCATCGAAATGCTTGCGATCCTCGTCGGACAGCCAGACGCGGTTCCCCAGCCAGTCGCAGGAGCTGCACCTTGGATTCATGTGATAGGGGACGGCGTTCCGCCCTTGGGAATCTCCCAGCTGCACCACGCGCGGCAGGTCTTCGCAGAAGGATTTGCGCACGCTGGGCATGTAAATCAGGAAAAGCACGCGGCCTTCTTCCAGGTCCTCGCGAAGAGCCTTCAGGCGGTTGGCATGGTCGCCACCTTCCTTCGTGCCTAGGATCTTGGTGAAGGTCGGCATTTCGATGTGCCGCCACAGGTAAATGCGATCGCTCACGAAAAACCGGTCCAGAAACGCCTTGCCTTCGTTGTACAGCCAGTTGGCGAGGAAAATCGCGTACAGGCACACTTCCGCGGAATAGCTGGCATTCGCCTCGGTGATGTTTTTCAGGTCGATGACGGACAGCCCCAGGCGCTTGTCATCCTCCGCGAGCTGGCGGCGGGTTCCGTCCGGCAGGATTTCGTATTCAATCGGGAGGCGGACATCCGCGAAGACGACATCCGGGCGCAGGCCGGACATCTTCGAGATGAATTACCGGTCGTCCTTCGCAACGCCGATATTTGCAAGCGCGATGTCGCGGAAGGACTCCGGCTCAATCTGGGGCTGAAGGATCAGCGTCGGGATCGTGATCTTGGATAGCGCTTCCGAGAGGTCTACCGGTACTGTCCCGCTACTTTTGGCAACAACGTTGTTCGGGAGCGAGCTGCACAGCACATTGTACTGCTCGTATTCGAATTCACGTCCGGAGGTCGTAATCAGCTGCACGCCCGGGCGCGACTTGAGCGGGACCGGGATGCCTGCCTTCTCTAATTCACCGGGGTTATTCGAGAAGAGCGATAAATAGAGCTCTCGTTCACAGAGCGTACGGAGATACATCGACAGCTTGCTCTTGAAAACTCACGCTTTGGTAACGTGACAGGCGCGACGCCTGAATTGTACTAGGGTTGACGAGGAAAAACACAACGAGAGAACTGGGGAGCTATTAGCATAATAGCTTTCAAACTCCCCGTACGGAGGGGGGGTCCCTTTTTCCCGGCTGTATCCGCTATCCCATCAGTATGGTGTCGAGGTCCTTCCAGTAGTCCGCCGTTACCTGCTGCACATGCCACCACGAGGGAGCGCGAGATGGCGATCCGGCTGGCAATTGGCGCTGGCCGCCGCCGCATTATTCTCTCGGCATCGACTCTGTGCGGATTACAGGCAACCGGAAGCTATTCCGGCCAGAAGTCCCGTTGGAAGAACCACGATGGCGGGTCGCGACTTCACAAGATATGACCGCGGGCGAACGCGGGTCCAATTAGGATCGGGTTTTTATAGGCATAGCGCTCGATTTGGAGGTAGCTTGGGCCCAATGCGACCACACCATCTAAAGATTATCGCTCGCACTACTCAACGGCGATCTTGGTGCCGCGCTGGCCGGTGTTGGACAGGTGCTCGATGCGGCTGTCGATGACGGCGCGAATCCCCTTCAGGAACTCGATCCGGGAATTAGTGAAGTGTTCCCGCACCTTGGGAGACACATCGAATGCTTCCCGCAATTGGTTGACAAGTTCGCGGCACAGGCAGCGCTCCTGAATAAGAGGTTGGGTCGCATTCTGCTGAGTTGCTTCTTGTTCGCTCATTGTGCCTCCTTCATTTCGACAGTGAGAATCCGATTTTCGAGCCGCGCTCGGCCGGGTACCAGCGTGGCCATCGAGCGGGGCAGGCCGACATGGCGTCGCAGCGTGCCGACCTCCACGACCAGTTCGTCGCCCTTCTTGAACAGCCCGATATCGCCCTTGGTCGCGAACGGTAAACGGAGCCGAACCTCGTACTTGCCGTCCCGTTTCCCGAACACGTAAGGTTTCTCGGTCTGAGTCACGGCGGACGGGTCTTCCCCCTCAGGATACAGCACTTTAGCGAGATCCTGCAGCCGCTGTTTGCCCAACACCTCGTGCGCGAACAGGGGCACACGCCTCACCGGCACGGGCGCAAAATACTCCTCAATCTCGCGCGATACATTGTTCTGGGAGCTGTGCCACTCGTTGAACCATGCATCCCGAATCTCTGGCGGCAGCACGCGGTTGACAATGACCGTGTCCACCGTTAATCCATGTAGCGAAAAATATACAAACGCACGCTGCGTCTCGCGAAGGACCATCTTCTCTGGATTGGTGACCAGCCGTACGGAGGTGGTGTACGGATCTTCCATGATTTCGTCAACGCCTTCTAGTTTCTCGAACAGATCACGGATATTCGCGAAATAACTGTCGGTAGGCAGTTCAAACGGGGCGACACGATTGGCAATCGGACGCACGGCTTTAAGCAAGGTACGCTGAAACGGAAAGATATGCTTCATGTACCAGTCCAGTGTCGTGGGCATGCTGATGAAACGCATGGATTCAGCAGTGGGCGCTGCGTCCAGTACGATGACGTCGTAGCGATTCTCGCGGCGATATTGGTTGATGTACATCATGGCGCTGAGCTCTTCCATGCCCGGCAGAATGGCCAATTCTTCCGCTTCGACGTCGCTGATTCCCGTCGTACGCAATACCGAAATGACATAGGAGGAAATCTGCTGCCAGTGGCGCTTGACCTCTTTCTGAATGTTCAGCTCGAAAATGGATAGGTGGTCCTGGATCGGAAACGGATCCGAGGTCTGGACCTGAAATAGCTCGACATCCAGATCGAACGAATCTGCCAGGCTGTGAGCGGCATCAATGCTCATGACCATTGTGCGGTAGCCCAGGTCGGCAAGTCTCATGCCGGTTGCTGCCGCAAGGCTCGTTTTCCCTACGCCGCCTTTGCCACTGAACAACAAAATCCTCATACACTCATTGTACGCGAACGGCATGCTTAGGTTTACTTGGTTGAGGACCTATCATTCCTGAGGATTTTCTGGCGGCACTGGGCAAAGACAAGAAGGCGAACGCTTTCTTCCAATCCCTGAACAAAGCGAACTTCGATGCAATTGCCTACCGGCTACAAACGGCGAAGAAACCCGAAACGAGGCAGAGGCGCATGGAATTGATCCTCGCGATGTTGGCCAGAGGTGAAGCGCTTCATAAGAAGCGATTGCGAAGGTAACCGGAAGCTATCCAGGTTCCACGGAACGGATTACTCCTGAGAAGTCGGCTTGTAGGAAGTGATCTCCGTACTTGGCATCGACTCAAAAACGGCTCTGCACAAGAATTCGTGGAGGCCCGCATTTTAGGCTGCTTTCTGAAGAACGATGAATTCGGTCTTGGTGACCGCCATGCGTTGGGCCTTGAGCAGCAGATAGCCGAGATTCTTGTAGCCGCGGCCCCTTCGAAGAAGGGTTTTGATGTTGCCGTTGATGGCTTCCACCACTCCGAAGCGGACCTTGGTGCGGCAGTAGTTGAGGATGCCGTCGAGGTGATCCAACAGCATGTAAGCGAGCTTTTGAAAGGGTTCCAGGCGTTGCCAACGCAGTTGATCGATCCAACTTTGCAAGTACCGCAGCATGGCTCCTTCATAGCAGTAGGTCCACAACCGCTCCAAGCTTTCCTTTAGAAGGTAGGCTTTCATCACCCGCCGGTTGAGGGCGAACAGATCGTTTAACTGCTGCCGTTTCTGGCTGTCCAGATTCATCCAGCGCGTCAACAGCAGCCAACGTTTGCCTTTCACTACCCCGCGCATGCGCCCGCCTTTGCGGAAAAACTCCGCCCGGCGCACTTCATCGATGGCTTTGTTGGCGTGCTGCAAAACGTGAAACTTGTCGAACACGATGCGGCCGTTCTGCGCCCATTGCGCAATGCTGTTGGTGAATGGCCGCCACATATCCACGCACGCCGCCTCGATGCGCTTCCGCTGGCTTTCCTTCAGTTGCGTTCGAAAAAACTCATCGAGCGTTTCCTGCTTACGATCCTGCCCGAACCACAGGGGCTCTCCGGTCTCCAAATTACTGACCACGGTGATGAACTTCATCTGCTTGCCGAAGTAAATCTCATCCACGCCCATTTGTATCAGGGGATCCTTGCGACGCGTCGCACTCCAACGCTGCAGATACCGCAGGTCGATCGCGCGCACCGTGCTGGCCGCCAGTCCAAACTGCCTGGCCACCTGTCGAACCGACGCGCTTTCACACGCCAACCCCACGGCATCCTCAAAGTCCTTGCTAAACGGCGCTTTGCTCGGCAATTGCGGTACTTTCTCGACGCGCACCCCACACTGCGGACAGCACACCCGGTACAGCTCGAGGATCACCGTGGTCTGATACTTCCTCCAGGGTAAGTCGCGCACCTCGCGCTGGTAATAGTCATGGGCGTCAGTAAACTTCCTTCCGCATCCTGAACAGATCAGTTTGCGGTTCCCACGCTTCCGTCGCACCCACAAACGCAACGTCTTGGCGGTTTCATCGATTTCGTGCCGAAACACTCGGTAACCTGGCCAATCCAAGATTCTCGTGAACTCGTTGTCGCGCATTCCGCCGAGTCTAGCCGAACCTGCCTCATTGCGGAAACCCGCTCTCCTATTGGCCCGCTACGAATTCCTGCTCAGAGCCTCAAAAACCAACGGTTCCCTAGAGTGTTGTGGATACAGTCTGTTTGGGAGGCAGCAGTTTTCCCCTGCAACACAACGCTTCCTTAGACCGTTGTGCGTAAATTCGCAGCGGCTCTGAAAAGGTTTTCCAAACCGCCGCCGAGCAGTATTCAGGACAACGGTTTCAGACCGCCGTTTTGAGAAATTCCCACCTGTGCAACCACGCGTAACTCCCCGAATTTCTGCCGGCGCGATCGTAAAATTCGGAAATCACCCGGTTGCGCCTGTATCCTTAATATATGTACCGCATCGACGAACCGCCCTCCGCATCGCTAGCTTATTCCTAAGCGCTGAAGAATCCACCTGTTAGCACTCTTTCGGACCTCTCAGCTTGGTCTAATCCGACTCTGGTCGGCGATTCACTCCCTCGCATCGTTATCCGCTGTAATTTGCGCCTCCGCAGGCACACCGTCACGCCACTCGCGGACTCGTGTCACGCCCGTTGCCATCCGCTCCGGCTTCCACTGACTGCCTCCCGTTCTCCTGAAAACGCGGCCCTTTGGTTCCCCTGCTCGTGTGAGGGAACCAAATCCCCGCACAGGGGAACGGAAAATGAAATCAGAACAGATCAAAGAAATTACAGCTCGGGCCACCGAACAGCTCGTCGCTGCGCTCAACGCTGGCCGCAGCGAGGCGCTTACCGGCTATCTCAAGGCCATCGGACGGTTTCACCGATACAGTTTGTACAACGTGATGCTCAGCGCTTCTCAGAAGCCCGATGCGAGCTACGTTGCTGGCTTCCGTACATGGAACCAGCTGGGCCGCTACGTCAAGAAGGGCGAGAAAGGCATCCTGATTCTCGCTGGTCCGGCACCGTGGTCACCAGCACTTGAATGGGGCTGTGCCAACGCACCCATTCCTCGGTGTTCCTCCGGCACAGAATCATCTCTCCAGGTGCGTAGCTGTATCTCGACAGACTGTGCGATCCAAGACCAAACTCAAACTCGCCCGGGGTCAGCACCTTCGCTAAGACCTGTTTTTCGAAAATCTGACGTATCGGCTCCGGCGATTCTCTGAACAAGGAGTTTGGCATCTATCACAGGCTTTAGATGTCTTTGCATCCTGCAAAGTAACATTGCTACACTCGCACACGCCCCGCAAGATGTGGTTCGTTCACCGCTCACCTGCAAAGAACCGAACGATTGGATACAGAAGCGAAGGATTTGAGCCTTTGCTCATTCATTTTTGCGTTTTCATCGACTTGCATGTGCTTGGACCACATAGGGAGATTTCTCAATGAACGCGAGATCTGAAACAAAGACGGGCACGAGCAAAGGCGCCGAGCAGCAAACATTCATTGTTCTCGGGGTTTTGCTTCAGTTTCTCTCCACCCCCGAGCAAATCAACGACCAGATCAGCGTGATGCGCGGAACGGTCCCCTCAGGAGTCGTGATTCCGCTCCATAGCCACGCCGATCCAGAGATATTTTATGTGCTGAATGGTTCGCTTGAGGTATTCCGGGCCGAAGGTCCGTCCGAGGGCTGGCAAACAGTAACTGCCGAGGAGGTCGTTTCTATCCCCGGAAATGTCAGACATGCACTCCGAAATACTTCTCCTGGCCCGGTAACCTTAATCACCGTGAGCAAGCAGGAACTCTACAGCTTCTTCCGCGAGCTCGCACGGCCATTCGATCCGAACAGTCCTCCCGCATCGCCAACTTCGGAGGAGATGCAGCATCTCTTCAGCGTCGCAGAGAAGGACGAATACTGGCTTGCCTCCCTTGACGAAAATTCAGCGATCGGCATCTCGCTCCGGTAGTTCGACTGCTAGTGGCTCTCTCTGTCTGTTGCGATGTCGACTGCGTCGCTGACCTGGAACTCGCGGGAGTAGAGGATGCCCCGGGTTAGTTGAAAGTTGAGAACAAGAAGCAGCGGCTCTCGCCCGAACTCGGATAGAGTTCGGGTCGCGAATCCTTTTTACACACCGTAGAGCAGTCCGGCCATGAGGTGAGAGACGATGAGCGCACCGGCCACACCCAGCCCAGCGCCAGACAGAGCTGACCTGGTTACGCCAGAAAGCGTTCAAATCGAACGCCACAAACCGATTCAAGCAACAAATGTCTATCACACTTTTTTCGGAAGGCTCTAGAGCCCGGGTAGGCGCTGGCGCAGCGGCCGGGCCTGCCGTTCGCTCACGGCGATCTCTGTGGACGCAGCGTCGGACATAACAAGCAGAAAGCTGCTCTTGAAGTAAGGCTTGATCTCTTTGATCTGCGACATATTGACCAGCACCTCGCGGCGCGCACGGAAGAACTCATGCGGCAAGGCGGCTTCAAGTTCGGCAAGCTGGTAGTTCACCCAGAACGAGTCTTTCGCTGTCGTCGCACGCACAATGCCATCCTGCACCTGGAACCAGAGGATTTGTTCCGAAGGCACAAGCAGGGCGCGTCCGTTTTTCCGGCAGACGATTTTGCGGAGCGTCTTCGGTGCCTCGCCTGTCGCGCGCAGAATGTTCTCGCGCTCCCTTTCTTTTTCCGCGGAAAGAGAGCAAAGTTTGCTCGAGCGTTCTATCGCAAACGACAGCCGCTCCGGTTCGATGGGCTTGAGGAGATAGGCAAGCGCGTTGGCCTCAAAGGCCGCGAGGGCGTGCTGGTCGTACCCCGTGGTGAAGATGACGAGCGGGATCTCGATGGCGGACGGAATCGACCGCAGTACCTCGAAGCCCTTGAGCCCGGGCATTTCTATGTCGAGAAACAAAAGGTCAGGTCGGAGCTCTTCGATTTTCTCAATCGCCTCGAGGCCATCCTCAGCCTCGCCGATCACCGCAACTTCGGGATGAGCGCCGAGCAATCGGATCAGCCGCGCGCGAGCATCCGCCTCATCGTCAATGACCAGACTCCGCATCACGCCGCGGCTCCGCTCTCGCGTGGCAACAGAATTGTGACGCGCGTTCCACCCGCCTGCCGCACTTCTATTGTCATCCGGCCCTGGTCCTGATAGAGCGCATTGAGGCGCTGCGCAACATTCTCGAGCCCGACTCCGTTCGATCGTCCATCGCTGCCGTTGAGTTTTAAGACACCGATTGCGGGTCCGACGCCGTCATCTTCCACTCGCAGACGCACCTGATTTCCGTCGGCCTCGGCAGTGATCCACAAGTGGCCTGGACCGGGCTTCGGTCCCAGGCCGTGCTTCAGCGCATTTTCCACAATGGGCTGAAGCATCAGCGAGGGAATCTGCTCCATGGCGACCGCCGGGTCGACGGCGATCTTGACTTGAAGCCGGCTGCCGAACCGAGCTTCTTCAATCTGCAGATACGTCTCAAGGAAGTCGATCTCTTCGTGCAGCGAAATGAGGGGGCGCGCAGAGTTGGCCAGTACATGGCGGAAGACTCTGGCGAGCCGCAGCGTCATGGTCTCGGCTCGCTCCGGATTGGTCACCACGAGGTTTGCGATGCTGTTCAGCGAATTGAAGAGGAAATGCGGGTTGACCTGAGCACGCAGGGCGCGCAGCTCCGCCTCGGTCACCTGCTGCAGCAGCACCGCTTCACGGTTCTGCACCACGATCAGCCGTTCTTCCTTGTGCAGTGCGTCGAGCCGCTGACCGCACTGCGCTGCCACGCTGCGCAAATAATTCACTTCGTGCGTCACCAGGCCGCGCCGCGCTGGACCGGGAGATATGGCGAGCATGTGGGTGACCCGGCCCTCCGATCGAACTGGAACGAGCAGTTCGACTTCGTCCAGGGTGCGTCCCGCGTGGTACGGGTGCTGGCAATCGAGTTCTACGAGTTCGCCGTCGTTCACCGCGTTCAACCAATCCGGCTCGGGCCCATGCGAGTGCGGCCAATTCGATGTGGGCAGGCTCGTCTTGGACAAGTTCTCGAGCGTAACCAGCTGGGCAGCTTTCAGCTCCAGCGATTGACGGGCAGTTGTCTCCACGGCGTCGGCGATCTCTGTCTCGGACCGAAGGCGCCCCAGCCTTTCCGACAACTCCCGCAGCAGGGTGCGGTAGTCCGGCGCACGGAAGATCCAACGGTTCACGAATTCGCCGATACGACGGTCAACGAACGTGAACAGGACCAGCATGGGAACCGCAGTCAGGGTCTCGACGCAGACCCGGGCAGCCCCGGGGTATGCGACGCGGCCCTCGAATCGAACGAGCGAGAGGGCGTAGTAGGACAGCGTGAAGGCCACAGCCGTGAGCGCCGCTAACACCACCCTGAGGCTGTGACGGATAAACAAATCGGAAAAACGGAAACGGGCGAACAAGAAGAACGCCCCTAGAACGATGAGCAGTGTGATCTGTTCGCTGACGACGCGGAGCAGGTCGGAAACCACACGGTCGAACGGCAACACTTGCTGGATGAGGGCTGCCGTCAAGGCGCCGAAGGCGCCCACCAGCATGGCCAGAGAAGGGAGCCTCATCGCCCGCGATATGAGACGGTCCCGGAACAGGGTGACTCCCAGCGTGAGCAGAATGGCTCCGTTGTATGGGGTCGATTCCTTAAGGAAAAGCAGTGACGAGTTCACACCGGTTAAGACGCCGCGCCAGAGCGGTATGACGATCAGCGTACAGGTGATCACCGCCAGGGCCTGCAGCAACCGGCAGCCGATCTTTTGCCAGCGCAGGTTAGCGAGCGGGCTCCACAGGCTTAACACGGTGATTGGCCATGCCGCGGCTGCAGTGTACTGACAGGCCAGGATGATGAGCGCCCCTCGTCCCTGTTCGGGCGCGCCGCATGTGAGAGCGACGGAATGCCCGAGACCGCCCAGATTCCATACTAGGCAGCAAGTCACGAACGGGAAACTGGCTGCGCTGGCGCCCTGCAGTTTGGCCGCGCGCACGGTGAGAACAAGAAGAAGAATGCTGATCGCCGTCCCAGTCGCGAAGCCGATGAGGCTGGCGGCGAGATAGAGGCTAATCGTAATCGATCCAGAGAACATGGGCGGCGACCTGAACTAAAGAAAAACGGGACCGTGAAAATCGGAACCGTGGTGCAAAGCGGTACTCGCCTGTGTCAAGAATACCGCCAACTATTGGCTTTGACCGGAAAATCTCGCAGGCGCGAAGATTCGGCACCGAACGCGGATCCTGCGCTGCGGTTGCTGCCTAAACTACAAACAGCCAGTCGAGCCGTCCTCCGCGAAAGTCCGGCGTTAGCGGGGAGGTTTTTTCCATGAACCTCGCTCACCCCTCCGCGCTCCGCGTTCAATGCCGCTACTGCGCACTGGCACGATTTCGGTGGCCCTTCTTCGGTGATCAGCAGGACACTCAGTCTCGGAATCGTTCAGACGAAAAGGAAGATGCATTAGACACGGACTCGTACTCCGAATGCTGGCTTTTTTTGATGCGGCTGGGTCGTTACAGCCAGGACGTTCCGTTCGCGCAAGAATGACTTTCACGAGCCACACGAAGTCATCACCTCGGGAAGAACAGTAAAGAGAGCCAATGGCCAATGACAAGAATGGCTTGACCCGCCGACGATTCGTCCTCTCCCTGGGAGCGGCTGCGATCGCTGCCGGATGCGAATCCAAAAGGCTTGCATCTGAGGCACGGCGGTTTCCAAGTTCGTTTCGCTGGGGATGCGGATCGTCCGCATTTCAAGTTGAAGGAGCCTTGGATGTCGACGGAAGAGGTGAGAGCATCTGGGACATTTTTGCCAAGCAGAATGGGCGCATTAAGGATGGCTCAACCCCCAGCATAACTTGTAACTCGTACTACCGATACGAGGAAGATGCGGCGTTGATGAGCGCTGCCAACCTAAATTCGTACAAGTTTTCGATCTCATGGCCGCGAGTGTTTCCCACGGGTTCAGGGTCCCTGAATGAACGCGGCATGGACTATTACGATCGGCTAACCGACACGCTCCTCCAGCGACACATCAATCCCTACGTAACGCTGTTTCACTGGGACCTTCCTCAGCGCTTGTATGAGTTGGGAGGCTGGATGTCGCGAGATACGGGAGAGCGATTCGCTGAATACGCCAGGACGGTCACTCGCCGCTTGGGCGATCGCGTTAAGAATTTTATCACCATCAATGAGGCGAACGTTCACTTGATCCTAGGCCATCTCATTGGCAATCATGCACCGGGATTGCACGATGCTAAGCTTCTCGGCCCCGTGACCCATCATCTGAACCTGGCCCAAGGCCAAGCCATTCAAGCGATGCGTGCGCAGCGGAATGATCTGACGATTGGAGTCGGACTGGCACTTTCGCCAGCCCGGCCAGAGGGAGGGCGAATCCATCTACTTAACGATATCGCGGCCCTGGCGTTTGATGAACTATGGTCGGGCGCGTTTCTCGACCCGTTACTGAAGGGCAAGTACCCTTTGGCGGCGGAGCAGATGCTGGCCGATGCGGTCAAGACCGGGGACATGAGCACGATTCATCAGGGTTGCGATTTCATTGGCGTCAACTATTACTCACCGTCCTATCTCAAAGCGGATTTTAGTGCCCCAAGTTTCTTGGGCCTGGGCAGAACGCCCGCCGGCGTCACTCTAGATGCGGCTGGCCGCGAAATAGACCCTTCCGGCCTACAAGAAGTTCTCAATCGACTGACCAAAGATTACGGTAACCCGCGTCTTATTGTGACAGAGAACGGTTGTTCCGACCCCTTGGGTGACCACGCCGCAATCATCGATGATGAGTTCCGAATTCACTACCTGAGCGCTCACTTACGTGCTGTCATCCAGGCCATGGACAACGGCAGCCGGGTGGAAGGCTTCTTTGTGTGGTCGTTGCTCGATAACTGGGAGTGGGATCTGGGCTTTACCTCGAAATTTGGTCTGGTTGCTCAGAATGTCAGCACGGGCGAACGAACCCCGAAGAAATCCTATGCTTGGTTTGCCGACATCGCAGAGACCGGACTGCTACCCGCCTAACGGTCGCGCCTCGGAAGGGAGGCCTCAAAGAGGTCATCGTGCCAACAGCTCTCATCACAGGCGGTCACGCCGGGATCGGCTTTGAATGCGCCAAACAGCTTGCGTCTCGCTCGCGTTACAACTTGGTTCTCGCCGGACGGAGCATGGAACAGATCAATGCCGCAGCGCAACAGCTCCGGACGGAGTACGGCATAAGGGTCAGCACACTTAAGCTCGACACCTCCTCGCTGAGTTCTGTCAGAGATGCAGCAACAAAATTTCGTGCGATGCTCGACAGTGGCGAAGTCGACTCATTCGAGGCACTCCTGTGTAACGCAGGCGGATATTTCGGTGGGCCGCTTTCCTATAGCAAGGACGGCTATGAGACAACGTTCGCGACCAATTGCCTTGGACATTTCCTACTGATCGAACTGCTCGCTGAGCGAATGGGAGACAACGGACGCATTGTGTTCACCGCGAGCGGAACGCATGATCCCGACACGGCGGATGGAAAGATGGTCGGCATTGTGGCTGAACCCGACGCGATTGCTCTTGCCAACGATGGAAAAGACGGCAAGAAGCCCCTCTCCGCGGGCAAGCGCTACTCGACGTCAAAGCTCTGCACGATCCTTTATGCCTATGAACTGCACCGTCGGTTACGGCGGGCTGGGAGCTCAGTCGCATCGATTGCCTTCGACCCCGGGGCCGTGCCCGAGACCGGGCTGCTCCGGATGATGCCAAAGCCTGTGCAGTGGCTCGCGAAAACTCGCTACATGAAGTGGATCATGAAACGAGTTGGCGTAACGCAGGGCTCCATCAGCTTCTCTGGTGCATCCCTTGCTCAGGTTGCTACTGATCCCACATACAGAAACGGGTCTGGCAAGTATTTTCAATCGAATAACGGCGCACTCAGTGATACACGGTCTTCTAGACTGTCATATGACGAACAGCGAGCACTGAAATTATGGAACGACTCAAAGACGCTCGTACGATTGCAGCCAAACGAGGAGTCCGTTCAACTGCGGTGACAACGGACAGAAGATTGATTATTGCCGCGATAGCGTCGCTCGACTCCGGTGGCGAGGGCGCCGTCACCCTCCGAACGGTCGGCCATGCTTCCCGAGTCTCTCACAACGCTCCTGCAAGCATTTTAAGAGCCCGATGCGTGACCGACAGTCACAACACGAAATTCACTTTGAGGTTCCACAATGAAGAGGAAATCCAAGATCCTAATCGGCTCGGCAATTGTCTTTGTCGCTTTACTCGTCGCACTGTACCTCGCAGGAAAACGGTTTGGCGGTGGTCCCGGCAGCCCCACCGTAGAAGGCTCCCGGGCGGTAACGGAGGGTGGTATCAAGATTCCCGGTTGGAACGGGAGAGTCGATGCTGCCGAAGAGAGGGCGGGCATGACCCTCGATGCTGCTCGGCTTGTTGGAGAGGGACAAGCCCTCCATGTCACAACCGGCCCCGCCACCAGTTACTGGAAGACCGATGCGATGGCGTCTGGCGACTTCACAGTCAAAGCGACATTCATCGAGCCAAAATACATGAATCTCAACTCTCACCCGCATCCCTACGGAGTGTTTATCGGAGGGAACGACATGGGTACTCCTAACCAGACCGAGCTCTACTGCGCTGCATCTGGAAACGGAAAGTTTATCGTGCGCGGATTTGGACCAGAACCGTTCAGAATGACGGGACTGCTGGGTGGGAGCAACGCCGCGATTCATAAAGCAGCCGGGCGCGGCCAACCGGTGACTCAGGACATCTCGCTCTCGGTAAGAGGGGATAAGGTGGTGTGCTCCATCAACGGCTCGATTGTTGCAAGCTACGACAAAACTGCCCTCGTAGGCTCCGGCAAGCTGACATCGACAAATGGCTATTATGGCCTCCGCTTCGCGCATAACACCGACGTGTTCGTCAGTAATCTTTTGGCCACGTCAACGAAGTGAAGGCCGCAGGGAAGCAGGCGACGGTGCAGTGCGACCGCTAGGCGCAAAAAATAGGGAGAGCATCTTGGCCGCAAGAATTCTCATGGTTTTTAGTGCGAGCATTGTCCTTACGCTTGGAGTCCTCCACCTTGTCTATACGTTCTGGGGCCCAAGCCTCACCCCCCGTGACCCCGCGCTGCAAATCAGCATGAGCCAGAGTTCACCTATTATAACGAAAGAAACAACCATGTGGCGGTGTTGGGTGGGCTTTAATGCCAGCCACAGCATGGGACTTATTTTGTTCGGCTTGGTTTTCGGTTATCTCGCATTGGCTCACGGCCAACTCCTGTTTCGGTCACCGTTCCTGCTTGTTGTTGGGCTGGCAATGCTGGGTGGTTTTGTTGTGCTCTGCAAGGTTTATTTTTTCAGTTGGCCTCTCACGGGCGTCAGCATTTCTTTGGCCTGCTATGTTGCTAGCGTTGCGCTATCGCGTTTTATACCGCCACTCGGGACAACATGATGCCGCCAGAGTCGCAAAAAAGGACTCAGTCTCCGCGCCGGAGGCGCATGGCGCTGTTTACCGAAAACCCTTTGAGGAGAGAGTTATGGCGCAAGGCTGCGATTCACCTGCTCGGCTTGACCTTCGAGAGTTTTTGCGAGGTTCTTCCGACGCGAGCCCAGATTTGCCGAAAATTCAACAAACGCTGACATTCGGCATCCGTCATCCACGCCAAGTTCCCCTGCTTCAGTTACTTAAGAGTGGTCAACATTTTGCAACTTCCTCCTGCGAATACAGAGCATCTTGGGAGGTGCAACGATGAAACCGCTATCCATTCGTCAGTGGTACCACATTCTGCGAGCTCACCATCAGTGGACTATGTTCCAAGCGATTCGATATGCGCTGTGGCTGACGCGCTAGGCATTCTTCGACTCACGTACCGATTCGGGGTGAGAGCCAGCCGTTGGGTTGAGCGTGAGCTCTGCACTCTCAACCCCTCTAAAGCAACTCCGCAGAACTTCGAAGTTCTTGATACTTACTTGGACCGGGCGACAGATTTATTGTCCGTGTTTTTTGTCCGTGCGATGTTCCCTAAACGCCTCAAACATCTCGCATCTGCCCCCCCGCGAGAACCGCAAAAGAAATGGGTCACGGGAATGGGAAGGTCCAGATTGACAGGGCGTTGACGTTGTCATCCACGAAAGCGAACCGGCCGGTATCGTCATCGGAGCCCGACACATTGAGCCCAAACGAGCCGCCGGTATTCTGGTCGACCGATATTTCCCTGACAAACTTGCCTTCCGTGGTGAACTCGACAATTTCGCTGGGCTGGTTCGGATCGACGTTAATCGCGTCGTTATTGCTGACAAGAAGGTGACCGTTGGAGGTCATCGTCATGGCTAGAGCGCCGTGCAGGTGGGTGGCGTCTTCGTAGATTATTTTGCCTGTGCCGTTGTCGTGCGATCGATCGCCGGCGTCAGAAACCTCGAAGATGGCGTTATCGAGCGTTGAGGCGACAAAGAGAACATCTCTTTTTTGGTCGTAGACCAGACCCGTAGGAGCGTCCACGAAGGTGACCGGATCACACTGATGCCCGTAACCCGAGGCGATCGTCGTCGCTTTCTTTAAGGTCACACCGCTGGAGCTTACGGTTAGATCGAGGCGCACGATGGTGCCGCTCAGTCCATTTGCGACGAAAAGCCTGGCTGAGCCGCCCTGGTCGAAGAGCGCTGAATCCCAAGGACCATCGATGGAAGGATCGGTGATACTGCCCACTTGCTTGCCGTTCTTGTCGATGACCAGGATCGATCCGGCTTGGGCAGTGGTGCAGGAACCGGACAAATCGGGAGACGGAAAGTTGCCCACCAGTGTGAATCCAGTCCGCAGAATGTTTAGCGCCGTGGAAAGCCCGAGTGGTGGCGCACCCTGGAAGAAAACGGTTGCCGGTCCAGTCCCCTGGATTCTGACGATGGTAGTGCCGGTCCCCTGGGCATTGGATTTGTTGTTGAAGTTCGAAACGAGAATGTCGCCGGGATTGACGGCCCCGCCAGATGGAAACTTGTTGGGCACGAAGGCGACCCCGTAGGGGTTCAGGTCACCATTCCCTGGAATGGTGGAAACAACGCGAACATGCGCGGGAAGAAATGGCCGCGCATCATTGTCGCTGTCCTGAGCGGTGAGTGCAGTTGCGGGAAGTGCGAACAACACAGCGGCACCGATGAGCGACTTCACACGAATGCTGGTGCTGCCCATGATGACCTGTGACGCCGACTTTCTAGTCTTTGGAATGATGCCGAGGCTGGTTTTCATGCATTTTCTCCTTTCGTTTGAGGCTTACCGGTTACCGGTTACCGGTGTTCCGGTCGCGCCGGATAATTTCCAGAGATCTTCCGCGAGGAATTGCATGGCTGGACAGAGGTGCACTGCCTAGGATTCCCTCAAGTTCCACCGGCTCAAATGTGGGACCGGAAACGGTAGAAGAGATAACGCAGCGACGAAATCTAATTGCCACAGAAATGTACTTTTTTTGTCCGTTCCATGTTGGGGCGGGCCACACCGGGAAGTGTGAAGCGCACAAGTTGGTCGATATCGTGAATTCGTTCGCCGCAAGTCATTTTTTCCACAGACTACAAAATCCACCCGATTGACACCCGAGGTTTTTCAGCGTCATCCTCTCGTCAACAGAAGAGGGGTCCCCGATGAGTTCCGTGAATAGAAATTGGTACCTAGGAGGTTCTTCCGAGGCGGTTCGACCCGTGCCGTTCGCCGCTTTCGATTATGTGCTTTGTGCGGTTGCGTTTTTCCTCATGGGCATTGCCTTTAACTCAGACATCGCCGCGCTCGTTGCTTCTGTGGGCAAATAACTAGAATTATTCGGCCAGCCAGCGAGATTGCCACAGTGCTTGGGATGAGTGCCAAGATAAGCCTAGATTGCCTTAGCTGAAAAACCGCTGCCCTCTACACGACGCGAATCGACTGAGTCGCTGGTTTCTGCATGCGGAGCGGCTAGTCTGGAACAGCGGAAAGAAACGATGGTCGCAGTCTCTGCAACGATACGGGAACACGACAATCGATAGAGCTTTCTCGATCACGCCTCTTCTTTTCGATCTGCGAATAGAATTGCTTCCGCAATGCGAACACCTGATCGACATTATCCCCTCGGATCAGAAATTAACGGCTGATTGTGCGACGCTCGGACTCAGCGCCGCTGGTGAGAGCACCGAAGTGATTTGCTTGGCGCACCCTCCTCAAAGGTACGAGGGTTCGGCAGTCGTTCTTGTCTGCCCACGTCCCTTCACAACGGTTGTGAAGAGCCACGATTATTTCTCCACGAGATGTGCTTACTAACAGCGATTTGCCATTGAACGGCGTAACCGCATCGGCGGCATCGTTGCAGTGGCTGCAAATCAATCCGAAGGTTGGCATGGTGACACCTACGTCTACGAGGCTGGATTTGTAGGTGTAGCAGCAGGCAGACTGAGCTCGAAATACAGCGTCTCATGTAGATTTCCTGAGTACGCGGGCGTACCAAATGTCGGTCTTCATAACGTCGCGCCCCTCGTCAAACAGACTCGAACGATATTGAAGATGCACGAACTCTAAAAAGCCTCGTAGGTTCTCGCATGAATTCTAAAAAGCGAAGGGGGCCGCTCCTAGACGGGGCCTCGCCAGTACCCGCCAAGATACCAACGAGGCTCCTGACAGTCGTTCAGAGGCGAACCCGCTGTTCCTACCCTGCCGCCGCCCTCGCAGAGTCGCTGCTTGAATCGAAAGGAACACGGGCGTGGATGGTGGTACCCCGCTTCGGTTGCGAGTCGATTGAAAGGGCACCGTTCAGCACTTTCAGGCGCTCCTCCATGCTGATTAGACCAAGACCCCGACTCTCCTTTGCTGCTTCGCGGTCAAAGCCCGCGCCGGAATCCTTGACCGTGAGGTGAATCTCATCCGACGCTCCCCATAATCGCACTTCGAAGTGCCGTACTCCACTGTGTTTCGCCGCATTGTGGAGGGCTTCTTGCAGAACTCTGAAGAGGCACAGAGAAATGTCCGGCGACAACGGGCGGGGCAGATCGTGGACGTTGAAGTCAATCTCAACTTTCTGCTGTTCGGAGAACTCTTGGCAGAAGCTTCTGATGGCTCCAGCAATACCCAGATATCGCAGTTTTGCCGAGTGCAATTCGTGCGACAAGAATTGAATGTCGTCGGCTATGTCCGTAATCTGCTTCTGGAATTCGCCCATACGGCTGCGGACTTCAGGCAAAATGAGAGTGTCTTCGTGGAGTTGTTGTAACTCGACAGCCACAAGGGCGAGACGTTGACCGATGTCGTCGTGAAGCTCTCTGCCAATTCGGGCACGTTCCTGCTCCTGTGCCTCAATCAACTTGCGGCTGACGTTTGCGAACGCGGCTTCCGCGAGTTTCCGCTCGGTGATGTCGATAAACGCGACCACCGCCCCAACAACCTTCTCCCCTCTACGCTGGGGATACGACCAATACTCAGCAGGGAAACTCGTTCCGTTCGCTCTCCAAAACACCTCGTCCTCCGCGTGGACTCCTTCCCCAGTTCGTGTTACCCGGTGAACTCGACACTCCTCTACGGGGAACAGTGTCCCGTCCGAACGAGTGTGATGTATCAAATCATGCGTATTCTTGCCGAGGACTTGGTCAACGTGCTCGTATCCCAAAGTGCGGAGGCAGGCAGGGTTGCAGAACGTGCATCGGTGCTCGAGATCAATTCCATAAATGGCTTCGGCAGTGGAGTCGAGAAGAAGTCGAAGTTTATCCTCACTCTCGCAACGGCAAACGCCGTTACTGAGGGGCCTATTCTTTTTTCAAAACGCCGTTTACGGCTTTGCCCTACGACGCGCAGTTGATGAATGGCTGTCCTGGCTATTAGCCTGTGGATCGCCGCCGCAATCGTTGCGTAGCTCGTTGGGGGCTCCTGCCGGCGGCGGGCTCGTTGAGTTGTCGATGCAGGGGATCGCACTTAGATACTCGTACATGGCATCGATCTGATGGTCGGTCATGTTCGCAAACGTTGGCCACGGCATGACTTGGAGAAGATTACCGTCGGCCGTATTGCCGGGCGAAGTGGGAATGCAAACTGGGAATGGGGGAGTACCTGTTTCGATTTGTGTCAGTTGCGCTGCCGTGCAGGTTGGATGGATGTGATCGAAATCGGTGCCGTCTCTGAGGATCTGCCTAAACCGTGCAAGCGTGTTGCCCCCTTCCGCGCGCCCAGTCTTGTCGGGTGTCAAGTTGCGGGTAATGATGTCTGGACCTGGATACATCGCAGGTCCGGTGGGAGTCCCGACGGGACCGAAGTCCATCCCCCCGCTCAGGTACACAGTCGGATCGACCTTGGTCTTCTGGTTAAAGTAGGGGTTTCCGCCTGCGGCGTAATTGAAGTTTGGAGGCCCGCCGCTGGTGTGGCAACCGTTGCAGTCGCCAACAGCGTTGACCAGGAAGCTGCCCAGTCCCACCAAGTCCCGGTCTTTTCCTGCCAGATTCAGCGGGACGGGCGCGATCTCGAAACCTATACGGATGAGTTGCGCCTCGCCGTCATTGTCCCACGCTTGTACGCGCGGAGAAGTTCTCAACATTCCTACGAGAAAAATCACACCGAGTGTGACGACAACCCCCGTAGCGATTTTGACAAGTTGTTGTGACTTCATTTGTGGATTCTCCTTTGTGGATTTGTCCTGGACCAGTCAAGTTCAAGCGGCCCAAAGCGAACGGACGTTCTCCTTCGACTGGCCGGTACACGCAAAAACACTGTGACCCTGCGAGTCATGGCCGGAGACCCAGAAAACCCGTTGAAAAAACATGGGAACAACCGTTGAGAAAACAGGAAAAAAGGGGAACTGCGCGAAGTCTGCGCTCGTCGGTCCGAATTTGTCAAGCCGGAACAGCCGGAACAGGCTCCAATCAACACAAAGGTCGCGAACGAGCCGATCCGACGAGTTCATTAGCCAGTTCTTGCTGCGGTTTTCCATTTCACTCTTGAATGCCCCGTAGTGTCGACCGTTGGTTCGGCCCGCCGTCGAGGATTCCGCCCGAGTCAAACAGCGTTTCGAAGAAATCCGTTTGAGTAACGTGTCGCCTGTAGAAGGCCGCTCCTGTGAGCCCGTTTGGTTTGATCATCCAGTTTCACTTGCCTGGTAAGTCGGGTTACCGTACATGTGGTTTTTGGCTTTGATTTCCTCCGGTAACCGCGTTATACGTCCAGGTGGATCGCTCCGCGTACATCGAGACCCCGGCACATTCCCAGGCGGCAAGGTTCACTGCGTTCGTACCTGGCCAAAGCACATGCTAGTCTGATGTGATAAGCGATGAAAAACCGCGACACTCAGGCGACTTGGAAGTATCACGATGGCACAAAGCACTCCTATCGGAGCATTCGCAGCGATCCCCACTTCCTGGACTGGGCGAATCGACCGCTGCCTTTCAAAATATATCCAACGATAGAGCCGTTTCCGTTGCCGCGGGACGTGCCGCAAACACGTGTTGCCGCGCTCTCCGCCATCGCACAGTCCTTACTACCGTGGAGCGGCGAGGTGGTCCCTGACCTGCAAGACCTGGCGCGTATCCTTTATTTCTCGGCGGGAATTACCAAGCAGCGCAAAGATCCAGGCGGAGAAATCTACTTTCGAGCCGCGGCCTGCACGGGAGCTCTCTACGAGATCGAACTGTACGTTTTGACCGGCGACCTGAAGGGCCTGGATGCTGGCGTGTACCACTTCAATCCGGCGGAAGTATCGCTACGGCTGCTGCGAAAGGGTGATTTTCGCGGAAACCTGGCTCGGGCGACGGCATTGCGACCCACGGTGGCTCGGGCGCCCGCGACTATAATCTGCACGGGAACGTACTGGCGAAACGCCTGGAAGTATCAGGCGCGCACCTATCGCCATTTCGGTTGGGACCACGGTACGCTGCTGGCGAACATGCTGGCCATTTCTGCCGCTTCCGGGCTGCCTTCCGAGATCGTGCTGGGGTTCGTGGATGTCGAAGTAAACAGCCTACTGGATCTTGACACCCGCCGTGAGGTTTCTTGGTGCCTTGTACCGATTGGGCGCACGTCGGAGCGTTTGTCACCTGCCCCGAGCGAGGCTGCGGCGCTGGGGCTCGAAACAATCGCGCTTTCGAAACGTGAGGTGGAGTATCCCGCGATGCTCGAGATGCACGACGCGTCTTCTCTTGGTTCCGAACAGGAAGTGGCGCAATGGTGCCGAAAGCGCCCGGTCTCTGCATCTCACGCTACGGCTAGCGAGGCGGTTTGGCTTCAACCACTACCGAAAGAAGAAGAACCAAAGGACACCATCGAGGAGGTCATCCAGCGCCGCGGCTCTTCTCGAAAATTCGATCCAACTAAATCGATTACGCTAGCCGAACTCTCAACCATCCTCGACTCCGCCACGCGAGGCACTCCTGCTGACTTCCTTGAGCCCTTTGGCACACAGCTCAATGACCTTTACCTGATCGTCCATGCGGTGCAAGGACTCAGGCCGGGCGCGTACTTCTTCCGCCGTCAGCAAAACGCGCTGGAGCTCTTGAAGGAAGGAGAATTCCGCGCCGAGGCATACCATCTTGGACTGGAGCAGCAACTGCCCGCAAACGCCTGCGTGGACGTTTTCTTTCTCGCCGATTTAAACCGCATCCTGGAGCGATGTGGGAATCGTGGCTACCGCGCCGTCCAGTTGGAGGCAGGTGTGATAGGCGGCAAAATGTATCTAGCAGCGTATGCCCAGCGTCTGGGTGCAACCGGGCTGACCTTTTTCGACGACGACGTGATTCACTTCTTTTCGCCTCACGCGAAAGACAAGAGTGCCATCTTCCTGCTCGCGATTGGCAAGCCAATGAAAAAATCACGTGAGGCTTTCTAGGCTTCGCGTCCGCTTTCAACCCGCTCGAATTTGGAACCTTGTCCAAGGCAGCCTGCTAGGAATTCGCCACCTGAGCACGGCGCGAGCTATATGTATATAGTACGCCAACATACACAAAAGATATATCGGCATATACGAACCGGGCTTTAGTGCGACAATCAACCGTCAGCGGCCAACGGATTCGGACGGTCTGTTCTTATGAACGCACGAAACAAGCGACGATGGAACGACTTGTGCGGCGAGGCCGAAGTTGAGGAAGACCCTAAAAAACTGCAAAAACTCGCCGAACAAATCACTCGCATTCTTGACGAGGAACAGGCCCGGCTGAGAAGCCTTCAGGTCAACGCTGGAAAAAAAATCCCTGAGAGTTTGAATACCAGGCCCTTAGGTTCAAAAAACCTTTTCCCAAGTTTTGGATCCGTCTAAGGCGCGCGATAGATAGTTCCGACTCCAACCCCCATTTCGGCGGCGTATCCTTCGGTCGGTCGTCTTTTCAGCCCGAAGTGTCCCGTGCTAGTGAGACGCCAAAATGAAGTGAAGGTTTCTCCTAGTCAGCGTTCTCATAGAGGTGAAGAATTTGCGAGGCACGCTTGAGCAAATCCGAGGGAGTGTCGCCGGGCTGGTAGTCCACCCATCCGGTCGTGTACGTGAGATTGATCCTCCGACCGAGGCAGGTCAGTTCAACAGGACCGAGGCGCCTTAAGACCAGCTCGACTTCGCCCAAGTTGCATTCCGGCAGCACCAACAGGAAATCGTCAGTGGCCCAGCGCACGGCAAAGTCGGAACCGCGGCACGCCTTCTTCAGGCGCCGCGCAAGTTCTTTTAACGCGGCATCCGTTGCCGAGAGACCACTACGCTCGCTGACCTCGTCGAACTCGTCGATGTGAATTGTGGCTAGGCTTAGCGAAGCGTTTTGCCGCTTGGCCCGGGCAATCTCTTTTCCAAGTCGCTGTTCAATGAAACCACGGGTGTACAAGCCGGTGGCCGGATCCAAACTGGTAGGGTCCGAGATTTGGCCGGCGAGCGATGCCGAACTGGCACTCTGCTCGGTCAGTTGTCTCCGTAGGCGCCGGAGCGACCAGTGCCGATAGAGGAGCCAGCCGTTGAATAGAAGAAGCAAGCACATCACGCCCCAGCGAACCTGATCCGAACGCAGGTCGTAAAAATGACCGGTGCGCCGGAAGAGAGAGGCGAACGAGGAAAGCAAGAAGGCCACTGCGGAAAGCGTGGTCACTAGGAACGCCGACAGCCACAGCCACCACTCGCGCCGTTGGAGTTGGCACAAGGCGGATTCCGCTTGCAGAGCGCGGATAACGGGAACTCCCTCAAGTCGCGAGGAGCGTGGCCTGGCATCGCTACGGCCTAATATCGATTCCATGTTCCTTACCAACGGTTTCAGTCCGAACCAACCATTTCTGTGACCCGCGACTCTGCATACTCATGTGGCTGAGAATCTGAACGCCCAGGAGCTATAGCCTCGGCCATGCGGAACACCGCCGCGAGCACTTCCAGCGCGACGCGACAGTACAGAATCCACAAAGCGTATCCAACTAGTGCGCCGAGCAAGGCGAGCAAACCTTGAACCGGAGCCTGTTGAAAGGCCAGTGCGACCCAGGCAACTGCGGCGATAAGTCCTGCCAGTAGGTGTATCGCGTAAAGAAACTTCAGCATCCTCGGGGTGGCATATCTACGGAAAGAAAAATCCATCAAGCCTTCCCACATCCCCGTCGCTTCAGACATTTTTACCTCCTCACATCGCGTTAAATAGAACGCCAATCGAACTAACGAACCTCGAAATGGACGATGTCCACCACCACGTTGGTTCTTCGGTTCAGCAGAACGATGTGTCCGCCTACCAACACGTGGTCGCACTCAGGCGGCGGAGGAGGGAGCCGCCGTTCCAGGTTTTCGGGACAAGGTTGGAGCCGTTTCTGAAGGCCAGGTGGGAGCGTACCGCGTCTCACAAGTTGCTTTTCCAATCCCGGAGGTAGTTGATCTCTTTTGGCAAGACCGGGTGGGAGGTTGTTCTGGTGATCTTGGTACCAACCGCGCATGGATTCCCGATCGTGGTCGTTGTAGTAGTGTTCGTCGCGATCATCATCCTCGTCATGTTTCTCATGACCCTTTCCATGTCCGTTTCCATTACCCTGTGCCATCGCGCCATTGCCAGTGAGCATGCAGACTCCAACCGCAAGGGCAACGATCCATTTTTTCGAGCGCATTGTTTGCTCCGATCCAAAGGGGGTCTGATCTCAGATTAGCCATACACTCCTAGGGTCAACAGATGGATCGACGACGAGTGTGTCGTGTTGCGCCCCGGCCTTCTGTACAGGTGGCAGTCTGAGGCCTTCTCAACTTCTACCTGTAGGCGACCGCTGAGCGCCTGTCCTCACGTACTATTGGAGACTGCGAACCTCAGGTCGATTCTACTGGTACACGCCGAACCATTGATTCACCAAGGAGTGGACCTATGCTTGGCAGAAACGGGGCAGAAACCAGACGCAGCGGTCGTGCGACCCTGCGTGTTCCGCTGAGAATCTATGAGCCGGGCTCAAACAATCGGTTCATCGTCGAGGAAGCATACTCTGTGAAGGTGAGCCTCTGGGGTGGGCTTATCGCTCTCCGAACAGCGGTGACTAAAGACCAAAAACTATCAATGGTGAACCAAGCTACCGGAGAAACCGCCGATTCCAAGGTTGTCCATCTCGGGCCGATGCAGCTAGGCGGAGGGCTGAGGCTGGTTGCCATAGAGTTCCTGAGATCCTCGCCTGACTTTTGGGGAATGGTTTTTCCGACGGTCGATCCGTTCCGAGCTCCGACCACGCGGTACGCCAAAGCCGGATCATCGCACAACTGAGGTTCAAGAAACCCTTTTCCGAGTTTTTGAACCACCTAGGAGAGGCAAATCGTTCAGACTGGCCTTGTGGATCGTCCCGACGCCGACGCCTAGCTCTGCGGCGATCCGCTTCGAGGCGAGTGGCGGCTAGGTGGACGCATCAAAAACAATCTTTGTGGGCAAGCCGGCCGGTGAATTGTGGGCAAGCGAAAAGAACGAGTTGCGAGCTGCCATTGCCAGGGAGATTTTGGGCAAGCTACAGTGGAAGGTTTTTGGGCAGTTTCGTTCCGCTGTGAACAATGAATTCCGCTTGAGGGCTGCGGCTGGAAGGATTCGGGGTGGCAGAGCGCAGGCGCGCATCAAGAAGTTGATCTCCACCTGGACGCGGTCCTGCAGATCGGAATGGTTGATCGCGATTTCCGAACCTACACCATCGATCGCGTTTCCAAAATCGATGCGAAAGAAATCGACCGTCTCTTGTACCCGCTGCTGAAGGCGAACGATCGGCCCAAACTCGCCGAGATGCTGGCTGGCGCCAAGCCCCTGCTGGACAGCGTTCTCGACCACACTCGGGAAGCCGCCTATCTCTCAGCAATGGCGGCGGGAAAATACCAACCCGAATTGCTATTTCCGAAGCACTCGGAAATCGTCGAACGGATCCGCCTGCATCCCGCCCTACTTTGGAAAGCGCAAAACGTCACCCAGTTTCTCGCCCGTTCCAAGAAGCCCTCTTAGCTTCCGTCGCCCGCCCCGATTCTACACACGTCCACGCGTCAAGCGCCGCAGTGAATGCCGCCCGAGATCTCGTCTGTCTGCCTTCCCGGCCAAAGATGCTTCTGCTCGCTCCGCTGGTTCCTGCGCGACCCCTTCCTCTGTGATTTCGCCTCCGCTGGCACACCGGCCCGCCACTCGCGGACTCGCGTCACGCCGGTTGCCCTCCGCTCCGGCTTCATGATTTGACCTCATCCGTTCTCCTGCCAACGCGGTCCTTTGGTTCCCCGGCCTCAAGTGAGGGAACCAAATCCCCGCACAGGAGAACGGAAAATGAAATCAGAACAAATCAAGGAAATCACAGACAGGGCCACCGAGCGGCTCGTCGCGGCGCTCAACGCAGGCCGCAGTGAAGCGCTCACCGGCTATCTCAAAGCCATCGGACGCTTCCACCGGTACAGCCTGCACAACGTGATGCTCATTGCTTCGCAAAAACCGAACGCCAGTTACGTCGCTGGCTTCCGTACGTGGAACCAGTTGGGCCGCTTCGTGAAGAAGGGCGAGAAAGGCATCGTGATCCTTGCTCCCATCATTCGCCGGAAGGCGGAGAACGACGAGGATTACCAAGAGGCTTCGGCCTCCGTTGCTTGTTTTCGCGCTGCCTACGTGTTTGATGTCAGCCAGACCGATGGCCAGGAACTTCCGCACATCGGAATCGTGCAAGGCCAGCCGCGCGAACATCGCGAACGTCTACGCATCTTCGCGGAGGCTCAGGGAATTTCCGTCGAATACTCATCCGAGTTCGCTCCCGCGCGTGGAGTATCGAGGGGCGGCCGCATCACGCTGCTTCCCGGCCAGTCGCACGCGGAAGAGTTCTCAACCCTTGCGCACGAACTGGCCCATGAACTCCTGCACCGGGGCGATCGCCGCGGCACCACATCGCGCCGAATCCGCGAGACCGAAGCGGAGGCCACCGCGTTCGTGGTGTGCCACGCCATCGGGCTCGAAACTGGTTCGGCCGCTTCCGACTACATCCAGTTGTGGAATGGAGATGCGAAGCTCCTCACCGAGAGCCTCGGCTATGTACGGCACGCGGCCTCGCAAATGCTCACCGCACTCACGAGTGGGTGAGTGATGCTCGAATTCCCAAGACCGCTTATGCCGCCGTGTCTGGGCGGCGGGTCCGCCCCATAGCCAGTTTCTGAGCGAACGAATGCAGGAGTTTTCGATCCGCCTCACCTGCCTTGCTGAGGCACTTCCTCAGCTTATGAAGGTACGCCGCCTGTTTCCCCGAACTGCCCCAAACAATGTCGTCCGCAGTCTTCCTCTTCAACAAATTCGGCAGCTTGGGCGGCTCATCGCCCTCATAGAAGAGCTGGTACAGTGGCACTTCCAAAGCCCGGGCCATCTTCTCCAAGGTCTCGATCGCGGGAACAGTGTGACCATTTTCTACACGAGATATGGAACATCGCAGCAGCCCAGTTCTCTTCTCGATGTCTCCCTGAGAGAGCTTCTTTTCCTCCCGCAACCCCCGCAAACGATCACTGATAATCATGTGCCCTCATTTCAAATTCTTAGGATTGCCGTCGCTAGTCAAGCCAAGGACCCTTCGTACACCGCAATTGTTCGCGAAAGGAGTGTATCGCAAGTTTGCAGTCTACAAAGAAGCCAGATGCGATTGCAGAAGCGTAGACCATCTTGTTCTATGGCTCCATGCGCTGCCCGCTAAGAGGGCTTCGCGATTCACTTTTGGAGCTCTTCCTGCTTGTCGATTCTCATGGCAATTCCGGTCACTCTTCCTACCAAGTCGGCTTCCTGAGGAAATGCGAATTGGCGTGTTGCCACCCCCGAATTCGGGTGCGCTAGCAGAAACAGTCGGTCGCCTTTGATCTCGCACCAGCCACACGCAAATCCACCGCGGAGTTCTAGAAAATAAATTGGACGATCAAAGGACCCTTCAGACTGCGGCGGAGCGGGCTGGACGCGACGCTGAGTCACATCGATCTCGACAAAGGTGCCCGGACGCAGAAGAGGCGATAGGGTGCGGTCAGAAAGACCGATAAAACCGTAAAGCTTTTGCTCCGGACGTAGCAATCGGGCTAAAGAAAAGGGAATACTTCCCCAGACCGCGGCCAGGGTGTGCAGGAGGTTTGTGTTTTGCACTTCTGGATCATTCCGGAAACGCAGCGGCAGAGTTACCTGTTCGCCTTCGTCGTTCCCTTCGGCAACCAGACTCGTTTTTGGGACCCCGTACGAAGCTTGGTCTTTCCCAAGATCTTGAAACGGAACATCAAAAATCAGCGCCAGATCTTTAAAGCTGCGTTTGTAAATAGCGCCAAGGCTATAGAGCCTAGCGAGCGACGGCATGTGACCTTTGCCACTTTCGAGCGCGGCGACCCAGCTCTTGGACAAAACATAGCTCGAACTCTTGTGTTCATCGGCGATGGCCTCGCTGATCTCTTCAACGTCTCGCATCGTGAGACCGAGCTTTTTCCGAATTCGACGGAGTTGCGCACCTGCCACTCTTGCTGGGTTGGTTGGCTTCATTACTTCTCGAAGTACGTGAACGCGACAGCATCATAACCAGCAATTGTCTTTAATTCACCATTAATCCGTTTGCAAAGCTCCGCGATGAGTCGGCATTTGTCCAATATTTTGGACAAGAATCCCCAATTTCTCCGGGAGTTGCCCTTTATCGATATGGTCCCGAGACAGGCGAAGGAGACTTTGTGGCTCCCCTCAACCTAGAACACGACTGTTCGAATGTCGTCCGTCAGATACTAGAAAGTCGTGGTTTGACTCTATTTCAGATCTCCCGTGAATCTCGCGCCAGATACGGTGACTCGCGGTATTTCATCCCGCACCAGCTGTATACCGATCTCCGTATCACCGGCTTTACACCAAAGATTCAACAGATTCTCGCTCTCAGTTCTATCACCGGCTACCGTCTGGCAGACTGGCTCGCTGTTTTCGGCTTCCGACTTGATGCCATCGCTCGGTTGCAAGCGACACTGCCGGCGAAGCGCACGCACTTAATCGATCCGACCGTTTATGATGACCAAGAAGGAATTCCCTGGTTCAGTGAAATTGTTCCACCCACGCCTGCCGAGGCGATTGTTCCTTTCGGGCAACGGTTGGCTTCGGGGATTTTTCGAAAGGCTTCCTATTTTCCACCGGCAGAGTTCTCTTCCTTTCTCTATGCCAAAGTCGGTTACGAAGATGCCTTCGCTTACCCCGATCTCCTTCCCGGCAGCATCGTCCGTGTAGACACTCGAAAAAAGCACCATTCTTCAGCCCTGAAGAATGTTTCCGAACCATTCGTTTTGATCGAATACACAAAAGGATTCAGCCTATGCCGTCTGCATTCGGAGAAGGCGGGGCACATCACGCTTCGCTCCAGCGAACTTCCCTTTCCGCAAGTCGAATTGCGGCTCGGGCGTGAGGCGAAGGTGCTGGGAGTCGCCGATCTCGATCTCCGCCTCCTGGCAGGCAGTCACAACCCAGAGTTGCCACACGACTTTTCGTCTTCGGGAGCTGGTCATGAGCTCTCCCGGACTGCGAACCTCACCTTTGGTCAACTTCTAACTCGATCTCGAGTGCGATCGGGCTTGTCGTTTCGTGAGGCCTCTGAGTTGAGTCGACGCGTAGCGGCCGAGCTCGAAGACGAGCACTACTTTTGCGCACCCGGAGCGCTCTCGGACTACGAAGTGCGTGGTAGTCCACCGCGGCATACGCACAAGCTGATTACCCTCGCAATCCTATATGCCTTGAAATTCTCGGACCTCACTAACGCAGCGGCCCTCGAAGTCGGCGATGTTGGAAGAGATTCGATACCCGAGGCCCTGCTACCGCGGCGAAACCCGACCTCCGGACTCGATTCGGGAACGACGGCCCTGCAGCCGCCCGGGTTCGTTCGGGATCTGGTCCAGACCTTTGAAGAGATTCCCTTATTTCTTAAGGACGCTCTTCCGGCCCTTGTCAGACTGCCCGCGATATCGCTTCGCGATATCTATTGGATGGGCGGGCAGTCAACTTCCCAGCACCCCCGACTGAAGACTTCGGTTCTGGCCGCCATCGATCGCCGTCGCAAAACGGCCTTCGACGTACCGCGTAAAGCTCTAACAGAGCAGCCACTGTATATGCTTCTCGTACGTAACAGCGGTTATGTTGCCGCAGCCTGTCATCGGGAGGGAGAGTTCCTGGTGGCCCATCCTTTTTCGGACGGATTCCGCGGTGCATCGCGTTTCCGAGACCGCATTGACGCCGAAATCGTTGGACGAATCGTTGCCATTCTTCGCTGGCTTGCGTGACGCGCCCGCCACCTCCGCGGTACGCGGAGCAGAAGCAGGAAAGAAGATGTCTCGTTGCAGGACACTCCGAGACTCGTCTTATGACTTTCCCGTCTAGGCAACCGCAACAAAACGCGAACCTTGCTGATATCGATGTTGGATTTGAGAACAAAACGACCCATGTGTGGCCTCACACGCTTTGCTGTGGCAAGGTTCGCGCATCCTGAGGGCCCATCATGATTCGAATTTCGGAGAGCCTACGACATACCCACAATCTAGATGGCGGAGTCGTGCTCGACATCCGACATGGGCGCATCTTTGCGCTTAATTTTGTCGGTTCCAGGATCGTCGAACTTCTCAAAACCGATTACCAGGACACTGATATTGCCAACGAGATCAGTCAAGAATTCGGTATCAGCCCGGAAATTGCCGCAGCGGACGTTCGGGAATTCCTCGAATCACTCGAGAAACAACACCTGATCGAGCGGCGCGATACGGATGTCACGCTTTGAGGTACACCAGTCTTGCGCGCCGACTCACAACCCGACCTGGTTCGATATCGAGTCTTCATCCTTGCGGATCGCGGTAGCCGGCTCCTCGTGATTGCGAACGGGCCGCGCTTCACTATTCCCGAAATTCAAATCTCTCCGTTTGCAAGAACGGCCGAACGCCTCGCGGCCGCGATGCGGCGCGACTGGACGCTGGAAGTCATCTGTCTCTATCCGGCAGAAGTCCTCGGACGTCAGCTAAGCGAGAGTCACCTCGGGCGTCACTACCTTACGGAAATTCATGGAAGCCAGCCGACAGTCCGTCAAAGCATGTGGGTGAGTGTCTCTTCACTTACGGAATACTCGTTCTCGGACGACAACGATTATCAAGCACTGCTCACATGCCTGGCACGATGCCGTCATGGCTGCAATCCGGGCCCGGCCGCCTTCGAAGTCGCTGGCTGGTTCGAAACAGTCTCTCGTTGGATAAGCGATGTCATTAAGCCTTCAGGTCTGCACCTGACCGGCGAGTTCCGTCAGGTCAATGCTAGTCCGGCTTTCAGTCTTATTCGCTTTGCCACGAACCGGCAAGCCGTTTGGTTCAAGGCTGTCGGTCCACCAAATGTCCGAGAATTTCGTATTACCAGGTACCTGGCGCAGATCGCCCCAGCTTTTACACCGAAGATTTTGGGCGCTCGTGTGAAATGGAATGCCTGGCTCATGGCCGAAGTCGAAGGAAGTCATCCCGATGGCCGATCCGACATGGAGATATGGGCCATGGTCGCAAGGACTCTGGCACGCCTGCAAATCGCCTCGGTGGGCCATAGTCTCCACCTCATCAACGCCGGCTGTCGGGACATCCGCGTCGGTACCCTCCTCGAGGGCCTTGATCGCTTCTTCGAGGCCATGGCGTTCTTGATGAGCCAACAAACCAAAGAGGTCCCGCCTCCCCTGTCGCAAGACGAACTCCGAACGTTGGCAACGCAGCTCAAATCACTGCTCATCGAGTTCCAGGAATTTGATATTCCAAACGCACTCGGCCATCTCGATCTCAATCCGAGCAACATCGTTGTCGCTGCAAATAGGTGTGTCTTTCTTGATTGGGCCGAGGCTTATGTTGGGCATCCCTTCCTGACGTTCCATTATCTCCTTCAGCACCTTTGCCGTTTTCAAGGCCAAGGTCTTTGGGAAACAGCCGTCACGAGCGCATATGCCCAGGAATGGCTTGCGCTGGCCGATCCAACCGCCATCCGTCAGGCCCTCGCCCTCTCGCCATTGATTGCCATGCTCGCCTACGCGTTTTCCGCAGATGGCTGGCGCAATCCAAAACACAGGTTTGCCCCGGAAGTCGCTTCCTACCTGCGGAGTCTCACCAGACAAATGCAGCGGGAAACGCGACGCATCATTGCAAGTCGCAACACGGGTGCAGTCCAGCTCTCAGCTTTTGCCGAATCGCAGGAGATCCCGTCGTGTTGATCTTAGTTGTCAAGGCGTACTTCCACTTGGTTCGTTTTGAGGTCTTGCTTCAGTTCTCTCGCTTCGAAACGCTTCATCGCAGGATACGGAACTATCCCACGGTATCTTCACCTGCGAACAGCGTCGAAGACGCCATTCGGATTTGCTCGGCTATGGACATGGCCTGTGTCTTCTACTGGAAACACGTGTTGTGTCTCCAAAAATCAGCAGCAACCGTGTGCTTGTTGCGACGCTGTGGAATTCCGGCACAAATGGTGATTGGCGCTCAGAAACTTCCATTCAAGGCCCACGCTTGGGTCGAAATCGATGGCCAAGTCATCAACGACAAACCTTATTTGCCGAAACTGTACGGCATTCTGGATCGCTGCTAGCGCATGCGTCCGGAACGGGAGAATTTATGAGTGTCCTCTTTGGTCGATGGAATGTGGATGACCAGGCGGTTACCCAAGAATATGACGAGATTGTGGCCAAACTCCTGACTCCATACGGTCCGGACGGCGCCGCAGCCTATGCCAAAGGACCCATTCTCATCCGCTACCATGCGTTTGACACTACAAGACCGTCTCATTCGGAAGATCAGCCCCACACCCTACCGTCGGGGGTGATCCTGACTTGGGATGGCCGCCTCGATAATCGTGAAGAACTGACTCGGAAGCTGGGGAACGGCCGGGCCGTCGCTCGTTCGGATATTTCCATTGTCGCGGAGACCTACGAAAGATACGGGCTCGCTTGCTTGCCAGACTTAATTGGTGACTGGGCTCTCTCGGTATGGAACCCCTTCGATCGTTCGGTCCTCCTGGCTAGAGACTTCGTTGGCACGCGGCCGTTGTTTTACTCTCGCCGCGCGAAATGTGTCGCCTGGAGCAGCGTGTTGGACCCACTGCTCACGCTTTCGAACGATTCACTCAAACTCGACGAAGAATATTTGGCTGGGTGGTTCTCTTCGTATCCCGCGGCTCACCTCACTCCCTACGTCGGAATTTATTCCGTGCCGCCCTCTTCCTATGTGCTCCTCCAAGAGAAGACCACCCTCATCAAAGAATATTGGCATCTCAACCCAGCAAAGAGGATTCGATATTCAATCGACCAAGAATATGAAGAGCATTTTCGCTCGGTACTTACCGAGTCCGTTCGACGGCGCTTGCGCTCCGCTGGTCCGATTCTCGCAGAGTTGAGTGGAGGCATGGACTCTTCCTCCATCCTCTGTGTCGCGGATCGGCTCATTGCCGCGGGGGCTTCGAATGCCGACCGCCTCCACACAGTTTCTTATTTCGATGATGCCGAGACCACCTGGGATGAGCGCCCGTACGTAACTCGTGTGGAGGAGCAACGTGGATGTGTCGGAACTCACATTGATGTGGGGCGCGACCAAACCCTTCCGGGGGAATATCCGAGGAACCCACTCTCAGCCTCGCCGCGCTCTTCGGTGCGTGTTACGGCTGCCTTCACTAAGCTAGTGGCACGCCTCGCGGCCACAGGAAGTCGCATCATTTTATCGGGTATCGGCGGCGATGAAGCGCTTGGTGGCGTTATCACACCCATTCCAGAGCTTGCGGACCTCCTCACCAGAGGACATTTCCTACGACTAGCGAAACAAGGCTTTGCTTGGGCGCTCGCACAAAAGAAGCCTCTACACCACGTTCTTAGAGATACACTTAGGCCGTTCCTACCTTTCGGGCTAGGCAGCGATACGCCATGCCAGCCGGCTCCATGGCTTGAGCCGGCCTTCGTCAAACGCCACCACCAAGCGCTATGCGGTTACCCCAGCCGCTTGAAGGTTTTTGGAGCTTCGCCAAGTTTTCAAGCCAATGTCCAGGCGCTTGACGCCCTTCGCCGCCAGATCGGTTGTACTAATTCTCCAAACGCTTTCTACGAAAAGCGATTCCCCTATTTGGATCGCGATCTTTGGGAACTGGTTTCGGCCATTCCCCGCGAACAGCAGGTGCGGCCGGGGGAGCGCCGCTCTCTGATGCGGCGCGCACTCAACGGTATTGTTCCTGACGAAATAAAGAACCGAAAACGCAAAGCATTCGTCGCTCGGGGCCCCATGGTAACTTTATCCATCGACTGGGCAGCATTGAACCAACTTAGCGCGCATATGGTCAGCGCGTCCCTACGCACCGTCAACAGCTGTGCTTTCCAGAGTGCTCTCGGGAGGGCTCGCGCCGGACTGGAGCTATCCGCAATTCCTATTTTGCGCACGCTGGAGATCGAATATTGGTTGCGGCACCTTCAGGAGCAAACCGTCTGCCGGATTTCGGATTTCGAGCGAACACAACTTCGGCCGAACAAATATCCGGTACCGGTCGGCTTGGTATCGGAGAGTTAGAAACATGAAACATCCAGGAATACTGATCGCAGTCGGGCTCTGTGGAGTAGTTGCGACCTTGCTAGCGGAAGCTGTCCCGCAAAGCTCGCCCGAAGCACGTACCGCTTACCACGAACTGTCTTATCACGATCACGCACCTGTCGGACCGCTGCCATCTCTCCTTGATGCGCGGCAGTTCCGCATAAGTCGCCCGGCCTTCGTAGCGTATTACTTGGCTCCGCAAATCAAGGAAACTCTCTATCAAGTACCGTGCTATTGCCCATGTAACAGGTCCGAGGGGCACCAGAGCCTGCTCGACTGTTTTGCCGACAAACATGGGTCCAAATGCGTCACCTGTCAAAGGGAAGCCATATTCTGCTACCTGCAAACTAAGGACGGCCACACCCCGGCGGAAATACGACAAGCCATGGAGCGTGCCGAAATGCAGAAGATTGACTGGCAAACAGAAATCGACAAGGCCTTTTCCAAGATCCCAGCCGAAGCACGCTGAGCGAGGTGTGACGCCACCAAACCAAACGATTTCAGTTAGCTAACTGGATGCAGCAAGAGAAAACTAAGGAAGGAGGTCCACACCATGAAATACGAGAAGCCTGAAATGACGGAACTGGGATCGGCCATCGAAACCGTGCAGTTCCTCGTCAAGAAGGGCATTCACTCCGATTGCGCAGATCAGCCAAGTGCCAGTCCGTGTGAGTCGGACGAATAGACCCGAAACGGAGTGCCGGCAAAAAACCGGCGCTCCACTTCTATTCACCGCAGATGCCGCTCAAACCATTCGATCACGCGATTCGCTACGTCGAGTTGATCCACATAGTTCCAATCGCGCGGGACGTGACTCTCGCCCAGATACTTTGCGTATTCCACTTCCTTGCCGAGACGCCGCATTCCTACGAACATTTGATCAGCCAGGAATGAGGAAACTGCTCCGTCGTCCGAGCCGTGTACGATCAGCAAAGGAGTCTCGATGCGATCCAGGTAGAAGAAGGGCGATTTCTCGATGTATTTGAATGGTTGTTGCCACGGAAGGGCTCCCAACTCCTGCTCCGTTTCGTCCGCTGCCCACGCTGCACCATCCCGATCCAATTGGCCGTATAGGCCTGCATAGTCCCCAAATCCTGCAAGCGCTACCGCTGCCTTGAACCGACGTGTAGTCGTCAGAAGTCCGAGGGTTTCGTATCCCCCTGCACTGTGGCCCATCACCCCGATGCGTTCGGGGTCCGCAATGCCACGTTCCACAACCTTGGTCACGCCAGGAAGCACGCACTTTGAGAACGCAGCGATGCCATCGTTTTTGTTCTCTTCGAAGTCTGGCAGTAAAACAGCGTATCCGCGCGTAGCCAACAATTGGAGGTTTAGAGGTCCGGGAAACCCTCCAAAACCGAATTGATCGTAATCACGGGATAAGCGTGTTGGGTAGACATAAACAACCAGCGGGTACTGCGTCCCCGCGTGGAAATCCGAAGGCAACAACAGTGCACCGTGCAACCGTTTCCCGTCGTCGCTGAGCCAGTCAACCAGCTGCGGCGAACCCATCTTGTACTTCTCAATTTGCGGATTGAGGTGAGTCAGCTGTCGCGAATGCTCAAAGCGGGCATCGCTCACCCAAACATCCGGCGCGTGCTGGGCGTCCTCGGCAATATAAGCTACGTACTTAGGCGAAGCTGCGATCATGTTGAGACCCATCCCAGAACCCAGCACATTGCAATCAAAGCAGCGTCCATCCTCGGCAAGGAGCGTGTTCTCTCCGGATTCCAGATCGATTCGGTAAAATCCGTCCTGCTTCCCTTCTAGATCACGGGCGAGCACGACCGTCGATTGCCCTTCGCCAGAGCTCCATAGCCGGGAACCTGGTTCAGCAACTCTTCGAACGATTCTCCTTCCCGGTATGCGCGCTACCTGAATCGCTTGGCCTTCCGAGATCGCAACCCGCCAAAGAGCGCCATCAGCTATTAGAAAGAAGTAGCGTCCAGTGCGATCCCACGCTGGCATCGCGAACGGCGCGGTTGCATGCGGTAGCGTTGCCAACTTCCGCGCCTCGCCACCACTCGCCGGTGCCCCAAACCATTCCATTCCATCTCCGCTCGAATCGTAAACTCCGTAGACAAGGAGCGAGCGGTCTGGCGACCAGCTGAATGCCTCCCCAAGAAGAGAGTCGGAAACGATCGTGCGCTCACTGCCGTTCGACAGATCACGCGAAACGAGATCATAGGTCTTTCGGACTCTTCCGACCGCATGAAGATGCTTCGGGATCGCGTACGCGACTTGGGAACCATCTGTGGAGGGCAAATACCAACTGATGCGCTCTCCATGAGAAATCGACTTGACGCTTCCCGTGGCTACGTCGACGAGAGCAAGATCACTGAAAGAAAAAGTGTCCAGATTCATGCGCGAGGATCGTGCGCCGCTTAGGTCTGGCGAAGCCGCCCGCAACGAGGAATAGAGTATTACTCCCGCTCCGGAACCCGATTCCGTCGCGGAAGCTGTCGAGCTAGCGGGAGACGTCACTTGCCGTACATACTCCTCAATGGAGACGTGCTCCGGAATGATTGCGAGCACCACCGCATGCGAGTCCGGCATCCACTGGATTCCTGGTGAAGGATACGGACTTCTCACGTTGACGGTTGACGTCAGTCTCAAGTGGTCCCGCTGCGAGTCCCAAATCCACAGCCGCGCCTGCCCACTTCCGTCCCGATCCGACAGGAACGCTAAATAGTGTCCGTCTGGCGACCAAGCCGGATCCCAACTGGAGCCCAAACCCTCGGTCAGGTTCCGGCTGTTTCCGTCTTCCATGTTGGTGATCCAAATATCGTTCGCCTCGTTTTGCAGGAAAATCCCAGAGTGCACGTAGCGTTCCTTCTCGATTCCTTGCTCTCGCTTAGCCTGCATCCGTAGATTGTCGTGCACGGAATAGGCTATCCATTTCCCGCCAGGAGAGACCGCTAGAGGAGATATTTCACTGAACGAATGTGATGTCAGGGCAATTTCAATGGGCAAGGGCTCAGGTTCCCGAGCGCTTGCGGTGTCAGGGCAACATGCAAAACACAATCCTGCAGCTATCAGGAACGGTAGTTTTCTTCGGTATTCGCTCATTCGGCATTCTTTGTAAATAGGGTTCTCACAACACACCCATAACGACCGGTAATCCTCTTCCATACTTTGGAGTTGCCTACACGGCCGTGCAGGCCTAGAAGAAAAACTTGAGCGCGAATTGCATCGACCGGGGGCCACCGATCTGGTAAAGCGGATTAAGACCACCCGACGCAGTTCCACGCGAAAGACTCTGACCGAACATCTGCGTCGCAATTCCAAAATCGGCCCCGCCAAAGCCGTTATTCGGAGGACCGAAATTCGGATGGTTCAGGAGATTAAAAATCTCCGTTCGAAACTGAAGTTTGCGTGATTCCCCCATTGGGAAGTCTCGATGTATCGCGAAATCCCACTCTGCCGCTCCGAAACCCCGAAGTGCGTTTCGGCCCAGAGTTCCTTGCCGCGTGGGGTTTCCCGTGGTGGGATCAGCGGGTGGATCGGCAAATGCCGCCGGATTGAGCGCTTTGCCACCTGGAAACTGCGGCCCGTAGAGATATAAAGGCTGTCCCGGGACGACGTCCGGCCGGACGTTCGCAAACAAACCGGCGTTGAACGTAAAGAAGTTCAGATCTTGAATATCCACGGGTGGTGCAGACCGCGCCAACAAGAAGTTTTCTGTCGACCAATCACGAAGAAAAACAGAGGCAATACCAACATGCTTCGGCGTCGGAAAGTTGTACGTTATTCCAGCGCTGAAGGCATGCCGGATATCGAAGTCCGAACTGCCACGATTCTCGTTGGGTTCGTCGGGAAAGCCGAGATTGGAAGCATTTCCCGATGAACTCGCAGAACCGTCGTCGATAGAATGAGACCACGTGTAGGAGGCAAGCGCCTGCAGGCCCCCGGAGAGTCTCCTCTGAAATTGGATCTGCAGGGCGTTGTATTGCGATGAGGCGGTGTTGTCGACAAACGCTCCTTCCTGGATATTGGGATTTGTCGCCGGGCTTAAGAACACTGTGTTCTGTAGCAGGCGCCGACCGGAGGCCCCCACATACGACACCGTGAGACTCTGCTCGCTACCGAGTGCCTGCTCCACCGCAACGTTCCATTGCAAGGTATAAGGCAGTTTCAAGTGGGGATTGAAAGCTTCAAAGTCGGCGACGGAAGCGACTGGCGAAATCGGAGGCGGTGCTATCTCCGCTTGCGAATACGGAAACGTCGTATTCGCTAACGAATTAAACATCCCAAAAGGAGGCACCAGCGAATCAATGGCGTTTCCGGTCTCGGCGCTCACGAGGTCGTAGAACACTCCAAATCCACCACGCAGCACTCGCTGATACTTCGAACTTCGAGAAAGCTGATACGCGCCACCAATCCGCGGGGCTACGTTTCCATAGGGCGTCTGGAACGGCGGCGTTCCGGCGGTAGCAATCGCCAACTGCGAAAGGTCATTCAGATTGTAGCCGGTAACGGCAGGGATACTCGGCCCGTGGATCGTCGATGGCGCAAAGTCCACGTCCCAGCGCAAGCCATACGTGAGAATCAAACGGGAGTTCACACGCCAACTGTCCTGCGCGTACAGTCCGAGGTTGTGGAACGCTAAATGCACAACCTTGCGGGACTCAATAAACCCAAAGGCGACGGCGCCCGATTCGCTTGCCGCAACGTCAGAGAACGTCGCCGACTGAAGGTACGTGAAAGGCGAACTGCTCGGGTCCAGGCGGCGAAAATCCACGCCAATCTTGATGCTATGCGATCCACGCTGCCAGGCGTAACTATCAACAAGATTGAACTGCCGCTGCGTGTTTTGATTGTTGCTTCCTAGAGCGATACCGCTAGCTGTGCCGAGGCTGGAAATCGATATTTCGAACAAGCTATTCGATTTGGACAAGCCCATCGGCAGAGGCACCGTCGCAAGCGGCACGGCTCCCCCAAAGCCGTCGAGAGATTCAAAGCTAGAGGCGGCGGCGCGACTGTAGTTGACGCGGAAATCATTCACCGACATGGACGAAACAGTCCAAGTCGCTCCCGCAGTCGCGGTTTGCGTTGTCAGCTCGAATGGTTGAACCACGCTGAGGGACTGAACCCCGCCGGACGACCCTCGGCCAGTGAATTCGGAAGGCGAGTAACTGTAACGGCCGAAAAGTGACCACTTACCGTTGATCCTGTGATCGACTCGGAGGCTGTAAGCGTCGAGCGTCCCGGGATTCGAATAACTCGCGTTGAATTGCGCGACGCCGGTTGCGAGATCGTCCGCGCCGTTCGGTTTGGGGAAAGCATTGAGATACGGCTGGATCGCTGACGCCGCATTTTGGCGTGCACTAAGGTCCGGGACACTGGTAATCGCGGTTTGGGGCAGACGTAGCCGAAGACCTTCGTAGGAGAAAAAAAAGAAAGTGCGGTCCTTTACGATGGGCCCCGAGAACGTGCCGCCAAAGTCGTTCTGCCGCTCTTCGGCCTTCGGTAGGGGAGGATTGTTTCGGAATCCGTTAAACCAGTTGCTGGCATCGAACAAGTCATTTCTCAGGTAGTCGAAAGCCGTTCCGTGAAAAAGATTCGTCCCGGAACGCGTGAGTATCGAAATCTGCGCTCCCGGTGTCCTGCCGAATTCGGGTGCAAACGTCGACGTCTGGATGCGAAACTCTTGCATCGCGTCGACAGACACGAGACTGTTGGTTCCGCCTAAGGCGCTTGTTGATCCCAACGCTCCGCCAAAACCATTCCCTGGCGTGGTCGCGGCTCCTACGCCCACATTCGCGCTAACGCCATCCACCATCCAGTAGTTGGACGACGGCCGCTGCCCGTTCACGCTGAACTGGCCGGAGTCCGATGACGTACTCGTCGTCGCGACAGTTCCCGGCGTGAGATAAATTAACGACTGAAAGCTTCTGCCATTCAGCGGCAAGTTCTCCGCGAATTGCCGGTCTACGACGGTGCTGACGGTTGCGGCCTGCGTGTTGATAAGCGGCGCTCCGCCCTCCACGGTCACGGTTACGGAAACAGCTCCGATGGGCAGTGTGAAATTGATGCTGACCGCGTCCTGCACGTTCAGGATGATGTCGGGCCGCACGATCGTCTTAAACCCGGGTTTAGACACTTGGATCCGATACACGCCCGGTGGAAGGCTCGACAGATTATAAATTCCTTCCGCATTCGTGGCCGTCTCATAGCGGATTCCGGTCACGTCGCTGATGACAACGATCTGGGCACCCGGCACGCCTTTCGTCTCGGGGTCAAACACAATCCCATTGACGATTGCGTTGGGAGATTGGCCAAGGGCGCTTGCGCAAAATAGACCGGCCACAACCAATAGCAATGCAGCAGCGCTAGCTCGCACGAGAAGCTCCTATGACTGCATGAATTATGCAGCTTCATAGAGTCTTGGCAGAATACCCGTCCAGTTGTACCACTGAGATGAAAATCAAACTTTAGAAATACTTGTTAGGGCGATTCGCAGATCAGGGATGGTTAGGATCGGCCCGAAGGTACGCGAAGAGAAATGGCTTGCCGCTCGGCTTGTCGCTGCCTCCCTTGGGCTCGATAGTCACAAACACAGCTTGGATTTGCTGGAGAGTCTTCGCGTCGTCCGAACGTACGATCCATCGCTTCTTTGCCACGTTGTCTTCATAGAAGACGCCCAGGTTCAGCGCGTGTTCCCGATCGGGGCCGAGACTTCCCCAGGCCTGGAAAGTACTACCATTTTTCAGCCCCGGAGCCTGTTCCAGATCGTAAGCGTAAAAGATCAAAGATTTGCCCTTTGTGAGGAAAACACGGCCGCACGGTTTCTGCATTTCGCCCGAGCGGGCCACGTCGTACACCTCGGCAATATAAAGGTCCCGCGCGCCCATCAGCTCGCGGATGTCTCGGTCGTGATCGAGCAAAGACTGCAATTGCCCGATAGTCCTGTCCCGATCTCCCAACAAGGTCGAGGCTTCCGCTAGCTTCCCCTCGATAGTTGAAGAGCGGAGCGTGTCCCCCTCCCGAGCTTGTACGGCCACGTCCAAATCTTTCTGCAACTTCAAAAGCGATGTTTCAGCAGCGCCTGCCTTTTGCGCGAGAGCGTCCCGTTCCGCGACGGAACGGTTCTTCTCCGCCTCCGTCACCTGGACGTGATTTTGTAAGTCTTGCTCGCGAGCCCGAAGGCTTGCGAGTTCTGCACCCTGTCGTTGGATCTGAGTCTGAAGTTCCGAAATAACCTTGTCGCGTTCTGCTAGTTGCTGCTGATTCGCCTCATCCAGATTCCCTGGAACTTTCGCTTGCCCAGAACCCGCGGCTACCTGACTTTGGTTTTCAGGCCCAGGCACAATATCTGCAGCATGCTTGTCGTCTTTTCGCAAAAGCACCATTCCGAGCGTCAGGATCAGAATGATCCCGGCTGCGTAGGGGAGGTAAGACTCTAAGCGTTCAATGGACTTCCGCAAACCGGAAGTTGCCTGCGCAAACGTCTGAGCTCCATTCGAGGGCTCTGAGGAAGAACCGTTGAAGGTGTCCTTCTCCCGTGACAAACGCTCGAACAATCGTTCTTTCGCTGCCGCGTCTGCGGAGCGGTTCGGTCGAGCATTGGAGTCATCGCCGAGACAGGGTGAAAGCGCGGGAACGGCCCGATCTACCACCGCTTCGAATTGCTGTATCGCTTTGCGGCACTCCGCGCAATCCTTAAGGTGTTTCGCGAGCATTGCCTGCTCGTCCGCGGTCAACTCACCTGAAGTCGACAACGCACAGAGCTCGACAAATTCGTCATGCGGGTCCATACACAATTCTTTCCCGCCCGTTGGTCGGCAACCTATTTAGCACAACGTTACCAGGGGTGCAATCATTCCAGAAATAAACGCGCTCGCAACTTGTTCAGGCCGCGATAGTAGTGGTGTCTCACATTTCCGAGCGGCTGGCCAAGCTTCTCGCTGATCTCGGCAAGTGTATAGCCCTCGAAAAAAAAGAGACGCATCGTCTCGAATTGCTCTGACGTCAACCCCTTGAGGATTTCCTGCACTAGCGCACCGTCAAAAATTGCGGTCTCAGAACTTCTATGATCAGTAGCTCTCGCCTCAAGATCGAGTGACGGCTTAGGCGCATTCCCGAACAGCTGATGCCGCGATGACAGGTATCGGCGTCGATTAATTGCTCGATAGTAGATGTTCTGCACAATCCAGGAACGCGCGGAACCCTTCCCGCTGTCGAAGACTGAGCCCCTGCGAAAGAAGTAAAGGAAAACTTCCTGGACCAGATCTTCTGCTTCGGCATCGTCCCGCAAAATGCGCTTGCCAATACTGCGAACTAGAGCAGCGTAGCGGCGGAACAGAATTCCCATGGCCTCGGGATTATTCGCGTACATCTCCACAAGAAGGACCTCGTCGGAGATCTCTTCAGCTTGACAACCAGTCTCATCAACAAAAGAGGCGCTCGGTGTTCTCGTCTTGTCCAACGGCAAAACAGGAAAGCGAGTCGTCGGGAATGAGCTAGACATTGTCGGTCAGATCTACACAGATGACTAGGAAGGCAGAGATTAGTGAGCGGAACGCCACGGGCTTCTGAAACAGGTGATCGACAGAATGCCCCGGAAGGTTCGTTTCTGGTGCCCCGCGCATGGATAGTATACTTTGTGGAAACATATACTGATCTCGGTCACGATTTGCGCGGCCAATGCATCGCTCTGGCGGCACAAGTGACCGTGGAACTCTTGAGAAAAGAGCCTTTGCTCGCGTTTTGATCACTGTCCGCGAAGAGCGCGGCCTTACTCAAGAAGCTCTGGCCTTTGACAGCGGCTACCATCCGAAATATATCAGCCTGCTGGAAAGGGGCATAAACAGCCCTTCTCTAACAGCTATACTAGAGCTTGCGAGGGCACTGGACGTTACAGGAGCGGACCTGGTCGGACGGGTCGAAAAACTATTGCCCGGCAATCGCAAGCGACGGCGCGACGCTAGGCTGGAATAGTTTACTGTGCGAATATTTCTCCTGCACGTCAGACGCCACGTCACATCTTAGATGGATAGTATACTTCCTGGAAGTATAATCTACAAGCTCTCAGTATTGGCCGTTAATGGCGAGAAAGCACGCCAATACGGCCAAGAAGCCTCACAGAATGGACCCGGTCATACGTGCTGCCTTCGCAAGCGTAATTCGTCAGCTTCGCCGAAAGCGGAGAATTAGCCAACGACGAGTGGCCGAATTGAGTGGTTACAGCGAAAAATATATAGGTTTATTGGAGCGAAGGAAGAATACACCGTCTTTGACATCCGCAATTATGGTTTCTATCGCTTTACAACAAGACCCGATTGATACGCTTAACCAAGTGCGGTCTTTAATGTCACGCTTCAAACGGCTCGAAGGTAAGGATCCAGAAGCCGCAGATATCTAACCATGTTCGTCGTGTTGTCCCTCGCCAAATCTCTATCCGAGCTCGAAAGTGTTTCGCAAGGGCGGAAACAGCCCAGCAAAGGTCGTCGCGTAGAGATGGCGCGTCTCACTGGCTCCTACTGGGGTACGTTCAACGAAGACCTGAAAGCCCCTTTTGTCGGGGCCGATGAAGAACCCGTTTACTTTTCCTTGCCGTCTTTCTTGTTTTCTGGCGTCTTCTCTGCTTTTACGTTCATATCTATTGATGGAGCAATTTCTTCAGATTCAGTGTGTGGCTGGGTGGTCTTGGACGCCCACTGAAGAAACTTGTCGAGGCGGTCCGCAGAATCGTTCGATGTCGCCGTGCTGCCGATGACTCTTTCTAAAAGCAGCCTCCGCCACTCGAAGTTTTGCTGCCGGGCAGTACGGACACTGGATCGCGCGTTCGATCAAATCCGAGTACGCCGACAACGATCCTATGCCAGCGATGGCTTCGCGCCTTGCTGATTTTGAACCGACTGCTGGCAAGTCGCGATCGAGTCGGCGAATATCCAGGTGGCGCCCACTAAAGCTAGATTGAACGCGTTGCCGCCCCAGGCAGCATGGTCCTTGGGATTGGCGAAAATGAAAGGCGGCAATGCGAATGCATTAAAAGCGAAAAACATCAGGGCAAGCAGCCGGGCCGCCAGGACGTCCTGAATTCCAGAAAGTATGGCGAGACCTGCGAGCACGAATTCCGGTTAGGATAGTCCAGAATTCTCCTCGCAAAGGCATCCACTTGGGGACATAAAGAAGGTTGTCCGCTACGGCATCTAAATGGTTCAAGCCAAAGTTGATTGAGCAAAGACCAAATATCCAGCGGGTGATAAGGATCGTTCGCGGCCGTGAAGAACTGCGCGTTGCCAGCGACGCGTAGACCAGTGCTCCGCCGGCGAACGCGATGAGCTCTATGCCCACTCCAGCCGAAACACCGATAATGACCGGAATTCGAAACCCGAGATAGTGGGGCGCCGTATAGAGTCGAGGCAACCAGAATATGGCAAATACGAAATAGATGATGGCCAGCGCTGCTCCACCGGCGCGAGCACTGCGGCGCCACAGCATCGCCACGCCCCCTGCGGTCATCCAGATAGCGGTGATATACGCCAGGATCTTAACGCCAGGAATGTGGTCACCGAACGCCTGAATCGGTTGATGGGATGCGTCAAAATCGCCCCAGATCAAGTCCATAACGCCGCAAGCCGCCGACGCTAGGCCATACACGATTAGGCCGACTCTCATGATCGATCCACCTGGCATTGCGGAGAGTCAAGCCTAGTGAAACGCCTTCGCCGAGGTCAAGATCCAGTGCACACAGTGCACACACCTTCCTCGCAGTTGCACTGCTGCCCAGCACGCATAACCGAACAAGTACCCTAGGAACGCAATGGCCGGATGGTCGATGTGTTCAGACATCCCGTTCGACGAGTCTTGTCAGGAGGACAGAGTTTTGAGCCATCCCGCAAATCGCGCCCGATGTTCGTGTTCCATAGCGATGAACTTCACGCCCATACCTTGTTTGGGGCTACTTCGTTGGACAGCGGCACGAGCACGTACCTCACCTGTAGGCGCATCAATAAGCAACTGAATGAAGGTTCCAGCAGGCGGCGGATCCGGTGTACGGATGAACAGTCCGCCCAAGCCGAGGTTGTCCACTACCGAAACCGCTCTTTTGTTGAATCTATGCCAAGCGACGATCGTCCCTTTCGGGGCGGCAAAGCGAGGATAAATGCGACGTTCGCTATCTTGGTCCGACATGGCGATCTTGCTGCTTTGTTATGACGGTGATCCTATCATTGCTCAAACGGTAGGCCCGCAACGGCTGTCTTGTCACTTTCCGAGAATATTTTCAAGCCGTTTGTTCTCGGGCACATACTACTCAGCCCTTATTACACTCGGACGGTTTGTTCGCGGGTTGTTGATTTTGAGTGATACCAGGAGCCTTCGTCGCCACTGGGCTCCAAACCAAAAGAACCTGTATCGGCAGGCTCGGACGGTGCATCAATCCATTTGTGCGATGGCTGTCATCGGATTAGTAGCGGTTGGTCTACTCGGTTGCGGGTTCATGATCTACGTCCTGGTTCAATGGATGCAGGAAACGTTGCGCAAGGACTAAGAAAGGGTGAACGCACCCACGTCTTTAGGGTCTTCACGGTTCTTGCTACTAGCAACCCATCTATGGTGCCGCCATTCGATATTTTCAAGAAACAGCCTGGCGGTAGTGCGCGTTGGCTAGAAGTGGTCGCAGACCTTGAAGCCGCCAAGCTTCGGGTCAAAGATCTAGAGGAATGTGTTCCCGGCGAATATTTTATTTTCAGCCTAGCATCAGGACGTAGGCTCGACGTTAAACGCGATGAAGTAGGCGTAAGTACCGATCCCCCTAAATGTGAGTAGGGTTTAGGAAATCGCTGACGCTGGCTTTCGATTCAAGGCCGAAAGCACGTGCGATGACCTTTTTTGACTTATGGTTTCCAAACAAACCGCACCGGACTTGCTTATGAGAGTGGTTCCTAAAATGGGGACGATGGTTGTTCGGCGCTGCGGCCTTGGCTGTTGCGCGTGGTTCATGTCGTCGCGTTGCGCCGGGGTGCCCGCGTGGCTTCAGTGATTCTGGCCCTTCGATCGATGCCAAGCGCTGAGAGAGGAGCCCTTATGTTATCTGGCCCAAAAGGCACGGAGCAGAGTTCGGTTGCACCATGTAGTGTCTGTGGGCGTATCGAGGCGTCATTTGACCTTCCTGGACCAACGGAGAAATTCTGTTGGGGTTGCGGCGCAGATTTGGCAACTATTCTCGCGCTGACGGCTGAGATTAATGCCGCGAAGTTGGCAGGAGCTGGTACCGACAAACTGCTCTCGGAGCTATCCGATATCAGCAGTCGTATGTTGCAACGCTCTCAATTGGCGGATTTGGGGCAGTGATTGATTCTTGGAAGGGATTGTTAATGCCAAGCGCCAAGCTGCCCAGGTTGACAATCAGCTAAGCTCTGAAACTTGCGTCGAATCCAAAAGAGAACAGAGTGTGTGCTGCGTGGCCCCTATCTCCGATTAGGAACGGTCACGCCCTATTCAAATTGTCACCTCGTCCTGTCCTCCGATGTCCAGAAAGTGCCGGAAACATGAACGACAGCACGCTTCTTTTGGTCGACGACGAATCCCAGATTCGCCGGGTGCTACAAGCAATTCTTTGTGAAGCGGGCTATGTCGTCATCTTGGCGAAGAATGGACAAGAGGGCATCGACGTGGTCGTCCAGGAACACCCCGACCTGGTTCTTTTGGATATAAATTTGCCTGACATGAGCGGATTTGATGCCTGTAGGATGATTCGATTGTCCTTTTCGGGGCCCATTCTTATGGTGAGTGTCCGCAATTCAGTGCCCGACAAGACTGAGGCTTTGGATGCCGGGGCAGACGATTACATCGTAAAGCCGTTTGCGACGGAAGAGCTGTTAGCGCGCGTTCGAGCCGCTCTGCGGCGTTCCCGTGCCGAAGAACCGCTTCCCAAAATCGAGACGCCGGAACTGAATATCGATCTCGAGATGCGAATGGTTAATGTCCGGGGTGAGCGTGTCCACCTGACGCCAAAAGAGTTTGATGTCCTTCGTTTGCTCGTCACTCAGTTAGGAAAAGTGGTTACCTACAGGAAAATCTTACAAATAGTCTGGGGACCAGAATACGGGGAAGAAACCGAGCCTCTTCGCATGGTGATCAAGCAGCTACGGCAGAAGATTGAAAAAGACGCGGCCCATCCCCGTTACATCGAGACCGAACCCCGGATCGGTTATAGATTTCAGTTGCCCTCGGACACACCCGAAAAATTGCGTCGCCGCAAGGTCTGACCTTTCTGCCTCCCTGCGGTTCCATCACCGGTGTTGGTTTGTCGGCGCGACGCGCGCTAAACATTTCGTGCTTCTGGTCGGCTGAGTGTCCTCCTTGCTCTAACCATAGATGTCTACACCGCAGCCCTGCCAAAGAATGTTGCGGACGTGGCCGACACTTACGGAGACCTTATGAATCGACCCGGCTTTCTACACATCGACACCAGTAGAGTGTCTGCAGAAGAGAGGTTGTGTCGGTCACGTAGGAGGGGCAAGTGGTGGTTCCGTTGAAGTCCAGCACCTTGGCCGATTGCTCTCCATGTATGTTGGTGAGCACCGCCTGGTTGAAGTTCTCGATCTGCACGGATGATTTTATGACGTTGCCAACCTGGCCACTCGAAGTGATGTTGCGAACTTCACCGGGGCCGCCTCCGCCGTTGCCCCGCATCCGCAAGCCGATTGTCGAAGCGGAGCCAGCGCCCTGGGGGAATATCTCAAGGTCTCGCATGATGTAGTTCTGGGCTGGGATTACAGAGAACAGCGTAGCGTCCACGTTCACGCCGAACGCGGCGCAATTCACAATTACGTCGTTTATGGCGCCTGCCTGCTCGTTGATGTCGGTGGCGAAGATCCCCGTGCTGCCCGCGACCGAGTTGCAGTCGATGGTTAGGTTCTCAGCTCTCACGCCCTCGGTTCCGTCCAGCTTCAACAATGGGGTCCTGACGGACATCGACCCACCCGCTCTGATGATGGTTCCCCCTGTTGTACCGAATATGCGGCCTGTCCCTATCAATCGTTGCACAGACTTTGGTGAGAGCTGGACATTGGTTGTCCATACACCCGCGCCAAAATACACGTCAATGGCTTTACCAGCGGACCCGGCGAATGGATCAGCGGTGAAGGTTTCAGGGATGGTGTCGAAGATGATGCAGCCGACAGACGGACACGTGCTGATTGCAGCGGATAGGCTGGCATATTTCACACCGTCTACATATTCGATGTTGTCGATGAGTCCGGCTGTCGGACTTGCGCTCGTGCCCTGCGTCGCCTGCTGGCACGCGAAAATTGCGAGAGTCAAGATGAGTTTTCTCACTGTGAGCGCCTCCGAGTTCGAACCCGCCTATATGTGGAATACATTGACCCAAGCGAATTCTCACCTATGGGCTCCGAAATCCTGCGAAGAGCCATCACGGGGTATGCTGAAAGGAAAAGTGGTTGAGCAGCAATCTGTGAAGCTGATCGATCTCCCCGCAAGTCCTACAGTGCTCGAACTTCAGCAAGGAAATTCGGGAAAGCCCAGAACGTGCCGTTTAGTTCTAATAATACGTTTTGACGCCTGAATGTACGCTTCGACATGCTCTCGTCTTACGAGGCCACGACGGACCAGGTCTTCCCACCATTTAACTTCGTCGAGTTCTCGCTTTAGTTCGGCTGTGGCGCGTACTTGAAACATCCTTACGATATCGTTTGTGTCGAGGCTGAGGCTCATGGCGGCGTCCTGAAGGTTGAAGTCGCTGGGTCCTCTCGAATTCTACCTAAGGACGTTTTCGAAAATCTAGCTTTCTTCTATTCGACTTAAAGCCGAAAGTCCAGGCCGTAAAGCCAAGCGTCGCTCGCCAATTCCGCATCCTATACAATGACTCAACGATTGCCCCCAAGGAGATTAACAATGGTGATCTGCGACCGGCTGCGAGAATTGCGCGAGAGCAAGAATCTTTCTCAAGGAGACATAGAAAAGAGAACGGGACTCTTCCGCTGCTATATATCCCGCGTGGAGAATGGTCACTCGGTTCCCGCTGTCGAGACATTGGAGAAGTTCGCTCGGGCTTTGGAAGTGCCGCTCTACCAACTCTTCTACGATGGCGAAAAGCCTCCTCAACTCCCAAATTTCCTGAAGAGCAAGACCTCAGCCGAGATTGTTTGGGGCAGCAAAGGCAAGGATGCGATGTACCTTCACAAGCTGCGAAAATGCCTCGGCAAAGCGGGAGACAAAGACCGTAAGATTCTATTCGCGTTCGCTCAAAAATTGGCGTCGGGCCGGAGCCGCATCGCGCATGCTTAGTACTCACAACTTTTGATCATGCTAGCTTTCCGCATCCGAGTCCGTCTTTACAGCGGCAAAGTTGTCGAGGCTGAGATAACGGCAATATTAAACCAGTCTACTGGTCGCAAGATTCGCATTTCATTCGGAAAAGAGAGCGTGGCAATCAACCCCGAGCAAATTATCGAGGTTCTGGATTTGACCTAGGACTCCTTAAGAGCGGTTTGTTCTTCAGTCGGTGCAATTCGTCGTCGAGGATGGAGTCAATCTCTTCAGCAATTTTACTCAGTTTGTTCTTATCTTCCACAACCTCAGCGTGTTCGCATAACTCCTTGAAACGCTCTCTGCTTTTTCTCAGCATAAAGTCGCTTTAGATTGGATGATTTGGACGCGATAAAGGTCAGCGGGTTACTGTAGCTATCCTCTGTACGTTGGGTACAGTCAGCGCAGCACGCCCGCCAGAATTCAATACGACAAAGATGCTTTGAAAACGGCAATCAGTCTGTGCCGTTTCATTTGCTGCGCGTACGATTCCGGCCCTTCAAAAGCCTCAAGCTTTCTGAGCTTGTGCCGGAACAGAGGACGAAATAGCCGTAATATGAGAATTCTCACTTCTTAGACTCCGCGACTCCCGCGCCCGCAACCGACTTCGCAATATCATCGTCAATCAATTTAATTTCGACGGCCAGTCTGGTGTTTAGAGGGCTCTTTAGGTATTCCTCGAACAGCATCTTTCGTTTCGCTTTCAATCCTTCGCGCCTTGCCTTTTCGACAAGTGTGGGCTCTAACATTAGGGAAACCTCGGGTCGTTTAATGGTGGTTCAACGTTCGGGTGGGAGGAACGCCGTTTGACGGTACGTCACCGTACAGAAGAAAGCAAGTCGCAACGGTACGAATTTGCATGCATCATCCATGAAGTCCAGATTGTTAGAGAGGCCAGGCATGACCGCTAAAGATTACATCGACACAAAGGGCTACTGGATATCGCCGGAAGACCGAACCCTCCGACGCATGGGCGATGAAGGCGGCGAGCAACGAGTCATTGCCAAGGCGACTGAAGAGTGTTCAGACGCGGAATGGAATCGAATCTGCGATGCACTAAAAGTCAGTTTGTTTAAGCTAGACGGGGACGCTTCCAAAATCCAACGTTAAGGTCCGACAGTCGTGATCGTCGTCAATCACATATGCCGATTCGCGACACTCTCAATACTCCCTATGAGGCTCCACGCTTCACTCTTCGGAACGATTGCCTGAATCCCGGCCTTGTGAGCCGCGGCGCCAAGCCCTTCAATGTCCAGTATCGTGAACAAGATTAAAGGAATTGTAGGGTTCGACGCAGACATTTGCTGAGCGGCTTCGATGCCCGTCATGTCGGGCATAGACAAATCCAACAAAACTACGTCTGGTTTGAGTTCTTGAAATTTCTCGACTCCATCTTTGCCATCCTCGGCTTCGCCGCAAACCGTCCAGTGACGGGAACGCAAAATCGTGCCGATAATACGGCGCGACATCTCGGAGTCATCGACAACCAATATTCGAAGTGCTTCGGGTCCTCTACTCTTGGACATTGGTCACCTCGCCCTCGGTGACAGCCAAAGAGCTGGACGCACCGTACTGTGCGCCACCGTACCAACCGGCGACTGACAGCGCAATCGGGTCTTCGTGGTACGCAGGTTTAGCGGAGGTTGAAGTGCAACGGTTCAATACAAACTGGTTTTGGTTAACTACGCACCAGTTTGGCCTCTGTCGTCGGGGAGAAATACAACGTACGCAAATGCGGCGGCTGCACCGACAATGATGACCGCAAATATTCCTACGATTAGCGTCGCCATGCTGGGAACCTCCGAGGCCAACTATGGTCCTAGAACTGTCGTGCGCCGTCGATACGGTGATCCCTGTAGACTAGGTACAGTACGCCATCGTACCAACTATCAAACTACTTGAATTTATATCTCCCCGGACTACCATCTCAGGCTAGTCGTCGTTGATACCTTTCTCCCAGCCCAACGGAAAGGAGACGACAGTGAACAAAAATTACGAATGGATGGAATTGTACGAAGCCGCTGTCCTCGAAACGAACCCCAATATACTGCCCGGTCGCATCGAAGACACAAAATACGCAATCGGCCAGCGTGTAATCAACGGTGCAATTGATGAAGCTGAAAGACGTGCGGTTGTCAAGACGCTGAACGCGCTAGCTGTCCTCAAGCGCGAACGCTCTGTGTCCAGGAACCCACTCTGCTATCAGTGCAAAGACACGCACGATCTCGTAACTCCCATGAATGGCAGGACATTTGTAGCAAAGGTTGGTGCCGGGGAAATCTCCATATCACTGCACACAAGATGCGTGGTGGATTGGGCGGACGCAAACAGTTTTCGGGCGCTTGTGCCACTACGAAGGGCACACGCTGCAAGGTCAGTGATCGCAAGGTCTGTGTGGAATGACGGGAGACTGCACTGAAGTTTTGACTACACGTTTTTGAGGATTGACCAAAACCCTCGCGTTCTGTCCGTCTGATTCTGGTTGGATTCGTGTGCGGTATGCTCAGCCTTGAGAACTTCCAAGGCATCCAGTGCGCTATGCATGGCCCGCAATTCTGCCGAGTCAATTTGCAGGGAAGGGGTATCGAACAATCTCTGCTTAATTGCCTTTTCTGCTAGAGCGATGCAGTGTGGCAACCGTCGGAAGTCGGCTTCTAGGGCTACCGCTTTATAGAGTGCCTGCCAACCATATGAACCCATTGGCGCACCTACTTATCTTGTCCGCTTATCGCTGGGTATTACCCGGCCTTAGCTGTCCTTATGGTCCACCGTCATGGGAATCGCAAGCCTTATTTATCATGTTGATTATTATGTACGATTCCGTACACAGGACGCCAACAATGCGAACCCGATACCACCAGATAATCCTCAGGGGGCTGGCTTTAGTTAAACTTTTTTCTGTGCTCTGCTGTTTTGTTGAACGCACTCTTCGATTGCGGGAATCAAAGTAGAACCAAGCTGTCCCTTGTCCAACAATTTCGTGGCTCCGAAGCTCCGGGCAAGGCTGGCGGTCTCTGGGTCGTTCCACACAGACATTGCAAGCAAACATGACCCGTGAAAATGGGCTTTGATAGTGGCAGGGGTAAACAGCTCTTCGCCGGGCATGCGCACGTCCATCAGAACTACATCCGTAGTGGTCGCGTTAAGTATCTTCAGCAGTTCTGCATAATTGCCAGCTTCGCCACAGACCGCGATGTCGGTGTGAGCTTGAAGCAGCGAACAGATGGTGCGGCGAATGGTTGCAGAATCGTCAGCGATTAGAAGTCGAATCGGGGTTCCCATCGACAAATGGTATAACCCAGCCAACTTGTTCTGTCTACGCGGCCATGAACACCACAGCCGGAAACCGCCAGTAGCATAGGCCGCGCTTGCTGGAGGTCATGCGGCTTGAAGCAGGCTTTGCACGCTCTCTACTAGCTTCCAGCCGCCGTCAGGCTTGGAAAGCACTAGGTTCGCCCCGGCGGATAACGCCAAAGCGCGGCCCACGGCGTCATCATACATTGTGAAAAGAACAATCGGCACTCGGGGCATCATAGCTCGCAGCTCGGATGTAGCTTCCACGCCGTTCATCCGGGGCATCGCCAGGTCTATAACTACAAGGTCGGGATTCAACGCTCTCGCTTTTTCGATAGCGTCTACGCCGTCAACGGCTTCACCACAGACCTCAAGGCCCAATTGGCTCTCTAGAAAAAGCCGGGTGACTTTCCGACACGAATCGCTGTCATCGACGATCAGAATGTGTTTTGACATAAGAAAATCAACCTCTATAAATCAGACTCGGCTACGACATAAAAGGTTTGCGGTGTAAATCGCGTTGGTTGACAGACGCTGTGCTTTCCATGCGGAAATTTTAAAAGCTGGAGTCCAGTATTTTGGCATTACAGACTCCGGTAAGACTTAGCGTCAGCTTCTCAAAGTCGGCTTCCATGCCCTCATCCGACTCTCTCCAGCTTTCGGGTATCGGGCCGACGTGTTCTTGGCGATCCACGATAATATGCGCATTTACGTCTATTTTGGCCAGTGACGGGGGCTCTGGTTTGCTTGATGCTCTGTCTTCGGCGTCGTACACTTCCCGAAGAACTGGCCGGGAGAACGTACAGTGTATTCGTGGCAGCCCGATTATATCGGCGCTCTTTTGGAGACGGATGATTCCAAACTAGCTCATCGGGTTTATGAGGCTCTGGCAGCAATCGAACAACGACTGCTTAGTCCTGTCGAACCTGGTAGCGACGAAGAAAAGGCACTCAAAACAGCTCAGAAGCTACTTGCCATAATCAAAGCGGAAAAGCTGGACCGTCAGGCTTAAAGGGAGCCTAGCAATGGATTTAGCAATACTCGAAGAAGAAGGCTTCAGCCCGCCGCATATCCAGGAAATCAGTTTCCCGGACGGAGGAGCTACCAAATTATCCTAGGGGCTCTTACAGTGAATCCCCGATGCATTCGCGGAATCTGCATGACAAACTCAGATTGTCTCTCAATCACCCGAGATGGCGGCTTGGTTCGCGGGGAATCGAGCCGCCCTTTTTTGTTCGCTTCTCAGTCTGGACCTTGACGACTCGTTAGGGTTCCATACCAGAATCATCCGATTGGCTTTTGGGTAGGGTGGATTCAGAATCCACCCGTCTCCAACTCGTAAAAAGCGAACAACGAACAACTACCACCCAAGGGCCGGTCACCCCAAGTGCCGGTCCTTCTTTTTTTTGTTCATCTACTGAACGCCAGTATGGTCGCGCTGCCAGAGACCTAGCCAACCCCAAGAAGAACTTTGGTCCGCCCAACCCTTCATTCCAGATTCAGCTAGACGAGGCGCGAGTGGAGTGGAGACGGCGACATCCTAAGTAGAGCCCGCACCGATTGTTTTGAGTACGCTTCGCAAGACTATCTGGACGCCGCCTGCGAGACAGTGTGTCCCTTGCAACCTGCATGTGGGCACTTGCAGGCAATGTCTGGAGTTTTCTCCATCGCTTCACACTCGGTGCTGCAGTACTTTCCGGTCGTTACAGTGCAGGAACAGACGGGGTGGGCGCATTTCTTACTATCAGCCATTGAGTCTCCTTTTCGTTGAACCTAAGCAACGATTAGATGTCGTACGGGTCAGCAAAGGCGGCATCGCCCTGCCCCACGGAGCGTGGTCCCTGCGCAAAAAATGTCAGACGCCGAACTTCGCCAGTCCAGTACGCTGACGTACCGACTATTAAAGCACTTGAATTTATATTTCCCAAGACTAACATCCTAGGCTAGTCGTCGTTAGGGATATTCTTTCCCAGTCCTTGGAAAGAGAACGACAGTGGATACGCACTATAATTGGGTGAAATTCTACGGAGCTGCAGTCTTCGAAACAGACCCGAAACTACTGCCTGAGCGCATCGAAGACGCAAAGAAGATGGACAAGTATAGAGCCGGAGACCGCGTCCGCGTTAGAAACAGCCTGCGGGCTATGGTCGGCTCCGTCGATAGCCGTGAGCCTGAGGGGACTAGAAGGCGGTACGTAGTGGAGTTTGACCCAAAAGAGAATGACGCCAGATTTCTTGAACGGGGCGTGTTCTATGCAGACGAACTAGAGCTGTGCGAGCACCCGTGAAATACCTCATCACCAATCAGCAAGAGGTTCGTCGAATGCGGCGCGCCGCGGCTGTCGAATGGATCCTGGCGAGTGTTCTTTTTCTACTTGTAGCCGCCGCTTTGGCAAAGATTTTCCACGTGTTGTGACCTACGAACTCGCCAAAAAACTCAGAGAACTCGGCATCGACTGCCCGTCCAGTTGAACCGCTTCCCTCAAGCGTTTCCACGACTTACGAAATTGCCAATCCTCGGAGACAAAACCGCGATGGCTAACAAAGAGGCGCGAAGCGCAGTGTGTGTGAGCGAAAGCAGTAGTTCAGCGTGCTCTTGCCAATAGCGCAGCTCCTACGAAAGTCAGAATGACCCACCCGAGCGCTTGCCAGTAAAATTGGCGCCTACTCTCGCTAGCAAGTGTTTCCGCGCTGGCTGTGCTATCCGCGCTATCCTTGATTGCCTGCGCGTGGCGTGCTTTTCTGTTCGAATCCTCTGTGGTTACGGGTCGGCTTCTCAGATCTTCGGACAGGGCCTTCGCTTCTTCATCCCGCTCACGGAATCTCTTACTTCGGGCGGACCACTGATAGCCGGTGCCTATCGTGATACACGTGAAAGCAATCCACGTAACCAGTACCACGTAGCGCACGAATTTTCGTTGGACGACCATTCTGTCCTCATAGCTTAGAACGTCGCCTGCGCTGCGGTCCCGCAAGAAAGACTTTCACGACATCAATCCGTTCTGGGTCGCTCGCGACCAAGACGGTTTCAACATCCGTGATTGTCCAATATTGGCCCGCGCGCTCCATTATCCGGCCCGCCACCAGTTTCTCCATGACCTCATCATCGTGGAGCTCTTCCTCGTCTTGGACGCCGTTGTAGTGATACATGACGTTTTTCATTCCAACCTGCCCGGCTCCACTCACCCCTGCTTGACCAATCTGGCCGCTACTATACGCTTAAGACAAATCCTTTTACATAACGTGCGCCGCACTCCGCTCCGCAACAACCCCCGGTCCCCCGCTCGCAAAGAGCTTTTGTAACTGCTATCCGAACGGATAGAACGCCTATCCGACAAGCTAGCTAAAAGCCCTCTAGCATCCCTGGGATCGTTTAGCTCACATCAGCACCGAACTTGGCGTAAATATCAAAAGATCAGCAACTTACGGAATCAGCGGCAAAAAGAGCGGTCCGCAAAAACGCTTGGCCACCAGCTTGCTTCTCTCTTCTGCGTAAGTCGGAAAAAGCCGCAACGGAAGAGGGGATTAGCCACAATGAAATTACAAGAGATTATTCGAGGGTCAGTGGTGGTGATGGGGCTGGGAATAGCGCTGTTCTTCGCGAGCCCGGTCCGTGCGCAACAGGACATGAGCCCGGACACATTTGACATCAATCCGGGCACTCCGACGGAGGTAGCGGTGGCAGTCCAGGTTCCGGCTCCGGTCGGTGTTCAAGACAATGGCGTGGCGCAAGCGGCAATTATGCCGGCGTCCAATTGGGATGGAACCTTTGCGGCACCGCTGAATGCAGTGGACGTGACGATGGTGTTGATCTTGGCGGTTGGAACAGGATTGGTTGCGCTCTACACGGTGGCAGCGACGCGCCGCCAGCGTCGACGCGCATCCCCCGTAAGCAACAACGCTTATGTTGCCAGCTATGGCGCGACGACCCACTGAACAGTTTCGCGCGCCATAGAGCTCCGGGAATCGCACCCTCACCCCGTCGCGATTCCCGAGGACTGATCCATTGCAGCGAGCGCTCGGAGACCATTTACTCACAGCATGAGAAGCTATTGTTTCAGGAGGTCTGTGAGCGGAATCTTGAAGGTATCGTTTGCAAACGGAGGATGGGCGTCCATTTGGAGCACGGGTAGCTCATGATTGAGAATCCACACTATACGCAGACTGAGGGACGACCGGGAGATGTCTGAGGCGTCTAGGGCGCTGGCGGACCTTAGAAATATGGTCGGCGAGCGTCGGGTAACCAGGCAAGTGGGGCAACTAGGCACCGAAATCAACTGTTTCTGGCGGATGGGAGATTGGTTCAATCGGCTGCTGATTCGATGGGAGTTGCGGCGACCGTTTTGAAGGGGTTTTTGGCGGATGCTCCAGCGGTCCGTCGAACTGTGCCCTCTCCCAATCTGAGTCGCTCCCCGATCTTTGCCCACGACAGACCTTGCGAGCGGAGGACCGCGATCCTCGCGGCGTCCACGGCGACGCGGGGGCGCCCGAGGGACTTCCCTTTTGCGCGTGCGTTCCTGAGACCCGCTCGCACCCTCTCCACGATCAGCGACCCCTCCAGCTCGGCGACAGCACCCAGGACGGTAAATACCATCTTCCCGGTTGGCGTCGAGGTGTCCACCTGCTCCGACAAGCTGACGAACTCAATCCCGAGGGACTTGAAGGTCTCCAGGGCGCGCAGGAGATGCGAGACGGACCGCGCGAAGCGATCGAACCTCCACACGACGACCGCGTCAAACCGCCGGCGGTGCGCCTCCCCGAGCAGGCGATCAAGCTCCGGGCGCCTCTCCTTCGTCCCGGAGATGCCGATGTCCACGTACTCCCCCGCGACGGTCCAGCCGCGGCGATCGCAGTACTCACGCAGCTCGCGGGTTTGCATCGTGGGATCCTGACCGTTGTTCGCTGTCGAGACTCGCGCGTAAATTGCTGCCTTCATTCCATCCTCCAAGAAGGTGAGGGGCGGAAGGTCATGCTGCACCCCCGTCGTCGGGAGTCTGCTTCCCGAGGATGTAATCGGCCGCGCGTTGCGCCGCCGACGCAGCCGTCACGATCAACCGAGCGTCACTCTTCAGGCGATCAATCCACGTCCGAAGGTACGCGGCCGAGTTCTCGATGGTCCGATTCTCAATCCCCGTCACGCCACAGAGCATCGCGGCGCCAACTTCCGCGACTAGCTCCTCCTTGCTGTACGACTCAGAGCCGAACGACTGGACCGACTCGAACCCCTCCCGCCCAACGCGGCTCTTATGCCCCGTGGAGTGTGTCAGCTCATGGAAGAAGGTGGAGTAATACTCCTCGCTGGAGCGGAACAGGCCGATGGATGGCATCCCGACGACGTCGCGGCCGGGGGCATACCACGCCTTGTCTGATTGCTCGACCGCGGGCCGATTCGGCATCCCGGAGACGATCCGCTCGCATTCCTCGGTTGGATTATTGGTGCGGGATTCCTGGAGCGCCGACTCGGGCAGATCAATCCCGTCGCTCTGCGACATAGGCTGCGCCTGAGGTTTTAGATCTCCGACGTGGAGTTCTGGAAACACAATCCGTGTCCATCAGGATCGCGGAAGTTTGAGGTACCATCTGGTGACGAAGAAGACGGCTTTCAGCTTATCCATGGATTCAGTGCAATTGAGTAACCCGAAGACTTAAATGAAGAAAGTCCTTCGCAGCGTGCTGGTCGCCTCAATTTCCATCGCGACGTGCGCTTGTGGTGGTGGCGGCAACGGATTCGGCCGGGCCTGCAACGCACGGCAAGGAACTACATGTCAGTCCTTGATCGTCAACGGCAGCAGGCGAACGTACTTGCTCCATGTTCCTTCCAGCTTTCAGAAAAATTACGGCGCTCTCGTTATCGCTCTGCACGGATCGGGTGGCAATGGGTTGGGAATGGAAATCGGGACCGGATTCAGCGGCCTCGCCGACAAGGATGGGTTCGCTGTTGTCTATCCGGACGGCTTGTTCGAGTCGAACGATAGACAAACGAACTGGGCCTATTTCTTCAATGATTTCACCGACGACGTAGGATTCTTTCGCCAGCTCATCGGCGCGTTGCGATCTAGAGTTCAGCCCGATCCCAAGAAAATCTACGTTACCGGCCTTTCTTCTGGAGCCCTGATGTCCCACCGCCTGGGTGTGCAGCTCTCCGATCTGGTAGCGGGGATCGGCGTCGTCGAAGGTGCACTGTTCGACAACGCGTCTGTTGATTCACCACCCGTTCCGCCCGCGGTCGCGCCTACCTCAGTTTTGATCCTTCACGGGGATCGGGATGCAGTCATCCCGTGCTGTGGCTATACGAGTGCCGCATCGCAAGACCAAACTTTCGGCTACTGGACTGGAACGTCGGCGGACAGTTGTTTGACCTTTGACACCACGGCACCGCTGTGCGACAGCCAGAGGAACATCACCTCGGTCGTCGAGAAAGATGCAACGAATTGCAGCGGGAAAACGGAGGTAAAGTTTTATAAGCTCGTCGGAGGAATTCACACCTGGTACACGATCCCCATGAACGTCGCCGGTCAGGTCCCATTCAATCCAAATTTCAATTCCGCAACGGGCATAACCACCGCCGAGATCCTTTGGAACTTTTTCGCCGCTCATCCCAAACTGTGAACGACGCGCTGATTTCTCGTCAGGAATTCGGGGCAGGACCCTTTGAGGAGAACTCGCGGAAGGTGCTCTTCCGAAGTGGCTCCGAGTGGCGTGGATATATGTTTCACCACTCGGGTTGAGCTTTGCGCCAGAAGATCACATTACGACCCCGCGTTTCGATCCGGCGGTTCGCATTACGAACTGCCGCTCAAATCGCTGAGCCATTTCTCAAGCGTCACGACCTGGCACACCTCAATCTCATCAAAGGCCACTCCCATACCCATATTCGGCTGGGGGTAGATAACGCGGCCAGTGGCCTCAAATGTCTGCTCATGGTGGATAAGCTTGATCCTTACGGTCGTGCCGATTGGCAACGGATTCACCATGTCCATGTAACAACCGTGGCGGCTCAGCTCGCTCGTCCGAGCGGTCAATCGCGTTTGGGTTTGAAGCTCCATAATCTCGGCGGATGCGTAAAAGGCGAAGCGGGGTGACCGGCGATTTTCTGAACTCATGTGAAGTTGCCCCCTCGACAATCACGGCGTGACGGGCAGGTGGCGCGATTCTACTCGCGATCCGTCAAGCGCGTAGATTATTCTGCGAGAAGCATTCTTGGTTCAGGCCTACAGAGCACTACTGAAGCTTTGCGTATTCCGCTTTGGCCTGCTTTAGGATGGGGATGTCGGGATCGGCGTCTTTCCACAGCGAAAGAAAATCCTGATACGCGGTGCGACTCTTGGACATCTCGCCGGAGAGAGCATAGGCACGGGCGACGCCAAGTCGGGCCAGCGCACCGGAAGGGCAATCCACCGAACAAGTTCTGATCGCCAAGAAGTAGCGCTTCACAAAAAAACATCGTCTTGAGGGCAGGCCCGCCAGGTCGGGTTTGCCCTCTTTCTTTGTATACTTCGCGTATTCGGCTTTCGCGGCGATGAGAATAGGAACATCTCGCCAGAAGACCGCGAACGGACATCCCAACCAAGATTGGATTCAGTGGGTCACTTGCGGAGGCCCTTCACGGCGAGGGCTCGTATTTTCAATTTTACGGGTCCGTGGGGATTCATGGTCGAGAGCAACGAAGCCTGGAGGCGGAGACGCTGCTCATCAGTCAACAGGGAAAGATACTCGAAAGTGGAACCTTGGCGTCCGTCGAATGCATGCCAATAAGCTTCGCGCGACGGAAACTCACCCGAGTCATCGAAGACGCAAGTTTCGACCCCGGTACATCCGGCAGCTATCAGCGCTTCGTGGAGGTTTTGTTCGCGACAGATTGTGGCTTTGCGGCCAGGGTCATAAGCGGCGGCGCGTGGATCGATGCTCAGCGCAGCGTCCCAAAAGCGTCGCGCGAATTCGTATTCACCGGCATAGTCCCACACATAGGCTGCGATCGTTCCACCGGAACGAACCACGCGGTGCTGCTCGGCGAGTGCGCCATCAAATGCAATGAAATTCAGGGCAAGACCAGAGACGGACACGTCGAAGCTTGTCGAAGGAAAGGGCAGGACGTTTGCGTCGGCGAAAACGAACCGAACCCGAGGCTCCTTGCAACTCCGTTGAGCGGAAGCGAGATAGTCAGCCGACGCATCGAGGCCGACGACTTCCTCGGGGCCGCAGCCCGCAAGAATTGCTGAAGTAAGGGCACCAGTTCCGCAGGCAACATCGAGCCACCTGAGTCTGGTCGGGAGCGCCAACCAATCAAGAAATCGGGGCGCGACAGCACGGCTCCAATGCCCAACATATGTCTCGTAGCCGACCGCGTCATTCCACATGGCCCGACCTCAGCATCGAAAGAATCCGGTTATAGTGTCAAGACTACGCGCTAGCAGCCGGGGCGACGCGATTCCGACCCGACGCCAGTTTTTGAGCGAACGAGAATAGAATCTTACGGTCCTTGTCTCCCGCTTTGCCGAGACATTTTCGCAGCTTGTGAAGGTACATCGCGTCCTTGCCTTTGCTGCCCCAAACAATCTCGGCTGAGGTCTTTCTCTTCAGGAGATTTGGGAGTTGAGGTGGCTTTTCGCCATCGTAGAAGAGCTGGTACAGCGGCACTTCCAAAGCCCGCGCCAGCTTCTCCAAAGTTTCGATGGACGGAACCGTGTGCCCGTTTTCAACGCGGGATATGTAGCACCGAAACAGCCCTGTTCTCTTTTCGATGTCTCCCTGGGAAAGATTCTTGCTCTCGCGCAATTCTCGCAGCCGGTCGCAGATCACCATTTCTTGTGTCTCCTTCTCGCGCGATTTGTTGAACGTCATTGTATAGACGACTGAACCTTGCGACCAGCCGATCGATTGTGATCGCTGCTAGAGTTGTTCTGTCTCGAGCTGGAAAAAATCGTCGGTATAAATTTGACGGAGTACAGCAGAAACTGCGTCAGCTTCGATGCTGCAGCCCGTAACGACAACGCGCTGCTCATCGTATTGGCCGCCGTGGATGAGGACGCGAACGGTTCACTGGGATGTTGCGCCGCCGGCCTGGGCTAAACTAATCGAATAAGGCAGAGTGCTCGTCATATTCTGCCCTCCTCATCGGATTGATATTCTGCTGGAACCTGCGGACTGTCGTTGCGCACGAGCAATGATTCAGGCGGCTTCTCGACCGACTTTAGCCACGTTTGGCTGTTGACGCCCAGCACTCTCCGATCCTAACTTCTCCGCATGACCAAGAGCGGATACCCTACCGAATATGACGGAATCGTCAAAACCGTGCAGATGTATATCGACGGAAGCAAACAGGGCAAAAGCGAACTGATGCGTCCTGCCTTCCACCCGGATGCCTCATTCTTCGGCTACGCCGGAGGAGAGCTCGCTGTCGGAACTCAGTTCTTGTTCGATTGGATTGACAAGAATGGACCCGCTCCCCAAATTGAGCCTCGCGTGGTTAGTGTCGATATCCTCGACTCAATCGCCGTCGTGCGCCTTGAGGTCGCTGGATGGTCAGGTAAGCTGGCTGGCTCGGGCGTCCGCATGTCCGACCTATTCACCCTTCTAAAGACGCCGAGTGGCTGGCAAATCATCCAAAAAGCTTTCCACTGGCACGCATGAGGACGCAGTTGAGTGGTGTAAGCTCTGGTATAGTCCTCAGCCGGAGGCTTGCCATGCCGGAGCGGAACACCCCACAGAAAACTCTGGAATCGTGGAAGCAGATCGCAGCTTACCTGGACCGCAGCGAACGCACCGTCCGGCGATGGGAGCTAACTGAGAGACTCCCCGTTCACCGCCGCGAGCACGAAAAGCAGGACACCGTCTTCGCCTACAGGCATGAGATAGAGGCTTGGAGCCGTTCACGCACCAGGTACCCCCAAGAAATCTCGATGGGTGAAGCCGAGAGCCTCCCCCCAGTCAAATCGGCCACCAACGCCTACCTCGTCGAACATGATGCGATTACCCGTACCATGCACTGCTATATCGCGGGCGCTCGCGCGGGTGACGGAGATCTGATGCGCCCCGCCTTTCATCCTTCCGCAACGATCTCTGGTTACTGTCAAGGAGTCGAATATAGTGGTTCCGTTGAGCACGTTTTCAAGTGGATCACCGACAACGGCCCGGCACCGAATATCAACCCTCGCTTCGCACGCATTGAGATCATCGAGAGCATCGCCGTCGTTCATCTGGAAGTTCAACGCTGGTCAGGCAAGTTGGCTGGCGCCAATGCCCGAGCTTCCGACGTATTCGCCTTACTCAAGTGTAACGACGAGTGGAAAATCACGCATAAGCTCTTTCACTGGCACGACTAATGCTTCCCCCACCGTCTGAGTTTGCTGACTTGGGAAACGCCAAGCATTGGCCAACCGCCTGACCTGGTTTGAGGCGCGTTCGGAACCGCGCGTGGAAATTGAGTTTCGGATTCCATTGCCGATAAGTCGGATTAAGTGTCGTACCAGGGCTCCTTTTGTCCGGTAGGCGAAAACTCCTGGCCTTGTGGTGTACATCAAACAAGGTATTGCAGCCTTTGTTGGCCCTGCGTTAGGGACAAACAATGCTAGAGCTACAACGTGATCCCGCGAGGTCATTCAGCAACGTACGCATTCGAGATGCAAAGGTAGGTGCGTTCATTTCGCTCGGTCTTGGTATCGTTTGTTGGATTACTTTTCCAGTTGCTCACCCATTTATTCTTGGTACTGGCGGCCTCGGACTCATCCTCGGTCTCATTCTCTATTGGGGGCACCGAAGCTGAACGATCTGCGTAAAAGGCTGCCCTTAACACCATTCGGGCAAAGCTTTTCACAAGCGCCGAACTACTATAAATACTCACTGCCTGCGACTCCTGCGGCAAAAATAGTGGGTACGCCGGCGTACGTACTGACCTACAGGAATCACCCTATCGACCCCCTCGAGGCGTTCGACAACCATAGTTCACTCTTCGGAGGTTCCCAGCATGGAGACATTTATTGTTGGAATATTCGCGGCCATGATTGTCGGCGCCACTGCCGCTTTCGGTTATGTCGTCTATGTTGACCGTAGCGGTCGAACGGCCCGTAAGCGGCGGCTTACTACCGTACGCAATTAGACGTCTGGCAATCCGCATCTCACCAACGGCCTACAAGGCCCGCAAGCCAGCTAGCGTATCAGGGGGTCTTGGGCCAATGCCGCTGCTCGAACCTGCCCACAATGTAAGATCGCCTCAGTGTTTAAGCCGTTTCATCTGTCTTATCGCGACGATGCGATTTGAAACTCTTCGTTATGATCCAAAGGAGCCAGGTCGTAGACATCGAAAGTTAAGGTAATAAGTGTATGGTTTCCTACGTTATCGAGTTTTAGCATCTAGTTGATCCCCTGGAGGAAACCATGGTGGATGCGATTCTGGAGTTCCTGATTACCATTTCTCTCATTCTCGGAGGCGTCTTGGCCTATCTACTGTTCTCGGTCCGAGGTGCGAGGCACAATCGGCATGCACACTAGATCCGGCACCCTGGAGTCGCCGCTGAGGCCGTACCTTTTCAAGTTGATGGAGCTAATTCAAGTTCTCCCTGACCGCCGTCTCGATAATCGTAAGGAGCTGCCAAACCTGGGATTTGGGCACGATTGCGCGAATGCCCGCTGGTCTTGCCGCGCTCTCGATTCCTTCAGTCTCCAGCACGGTGAATAGGATCAGAGGTACAGTAGGGTCAGATTCGGTCATCCATTTTGCAGCTTCAATACCGCTAATATCTGGCATGGACAAATCAAGCATCACAACGTCGGGCTTGAGTTCTTCGAATTTCCTGACACCCGACCAACCGCTCTCAGCCTCGCCACAAACGAACCAGTATTGAGAATGTATGATGGCACGGAGGATACGCCGCGTGGTCTCGGAGTCATCCACGATTAGAATCCGCAGCGACAATGGACCCACCTCAGTACTACTGCTTGCGGCGACAAGACCGATATTTCGTCGGGGCGGATGTTTGGCGAGCAAGAGCCTCATCCGCCCCTCCGATCATCAGGTGACCGGCTTCTTCAGGTTTAGCTACGAACTGTTATGGTCAACGCGACGTTCTGTCCGTCATCGGTGGGCCGATATTCGACCGTCACCAAGGTTCCAGTCGTGACGTGGCCTTTCAGTTGCGTGTCCTTAGCTAGGACAAAGTTCATGACCTGTTTGTCGTTCCCGTCCACTTGCAACGCGAACGTTGTGCCTGAATTTCCGATCGATGCTACTTTACCAGCGACACTTTTCGTCGTTGGCTCAGCTTGCTTACCGGAATCCGATTGCATCAAGTTCGGATGGGCTCGTGCCGCAACGCCAAGTGACAGTAAAGCGGCTAGGGAAACACAGCAGAGAAGCGTTCGAATCATTACGTAAACCTCCTAGACAGGTTTGGGCGGATCGTAACTTGGAGCACGCTGCGGTCCGTGCAGGCTATTAAATTGTTAAATCTCGCAAAGCCCTCTACACAAGCCTCTTTCGGAGAAGACTGTTAACCGCCAACATGGTTTTCCATGGGCGTGTAAGAAGATTCTTCAAGCGACTTGAAATCTTTGCCGCAGTTGACTCTGCGTCTACAGAGAACACCTGATGCCCGAGAAACTCCGAAACTCAGTGACGACGAACGTAAATCAGAAGGGTTTCGGAATCCGCGTAGGTAACATTCAGATTGTGTTGGCCGCGTCGGGCAATACAGGAATCCCTGTAGCCTGTTCAATACTGGACAATTGGATGTCAGAACGCTTTCACGGCAGAAGAATTGTACGAAAATTGCATGATGAAAGTGAGTGTACCGCGTGGCTTCTTTATACTCGAATCTTTCGATTGTCCTTGACACTCACACTCCGCGTGGAACAACATCATCTCGTTTGAGGCGAAACTCCGCTTCCTAGCCCGAACGCGGTTACTTTAACGGCAAGCTCCGCATAGAGCGCTAAGAGGGCAGAACCCTCCTCCTTTCCTTTCCTCGCTCGGGGCTCAACCTCCTGTTCGACGTGCAGGTCTGCATCACCCAAGACGCCAGCGGTTCCGGGCCACACCACTCAGGTCCGACTCGCTTCATGCGACGAGAAATATCGAATTTCGCAAAAAGGAGAACTAACCATGTCCGAAGGAAACAAGAATCTAGTCCGTCGTTTGTTCGAAGAAGTTTGGAACAAAGGCAATTTGCAGGTGACAGACGATCTCTTGACCCCCAACTACGCTCACCATGACTCTTCGACGCCCGATCTTGGGCGAGGCCCCGAGGGTGAGAAGAAGAGAGCGACTCTCTACCGCACGGCCTTCCCCGACCTTCGGTTGACGGTCGAGGACATTATTGCCGAAGGCGAAACCGTCGTGGCCCGCTGGTCTTGCCGGGGTACCCATAAGGGCGATCTCAATGGGATTGCACCAACAGGGAAGCGCGTCAACATCACGGGCATAAGCATTGCCCACTTTACGAACGGCAAAATGTCCGAAGGCTTCGTCCATTGGGACGCTCTGAGCCTTATGCAGCAGCTAGGCGTCGTCCCTGAACTCGCCAAAACCATGGCAACCGCCACAAGATAGCCGTCCCAACTTCCTCAAAGAAACCGGAAGGCCCGACTGTACAAATCGGGCCTTCTTTCATATTCAATCGGTGAGATTTCCGTGGACTGGTTCGTGCTGGCCGTTATCTCAGCCTCGACAAATTTGCCACTGTAGAGGGCGGACCCGAATGCGAGATCTGGTGCTATTGGTTGATTTTAGCGGTTATTCGTTAAGATGCGGAACTCTTCGCATATCGCCATTCAAGTAGGAACGCGATGGCGACTCCGATCAGAAGGAATGGCCAAATCAAAAGGATGTTGAGGTGGATCACGCCCACGCTTGCGAGCAGGAAAGCGACGCCAGCGATCAGAAACAATGGGCTGGTTAAAGCGCAGTGAAAAGACCGGTTTTTAAACCAGTTGGCGACACAACCGATGCCCATAGCGAGAACACACGCAGCCGCTGACGACGCATGGAGAGGACGCCAATAGATTCCTATAAGGCTCAACACTCCCCAAGCAATCAGCGAAACTACGAACCAGTAGCACATCGCTGCTGGCGAGCTACAGCAAGGTTCCAATTGTCTTGTCATCGCTTCACTTGGAAAGTAGAGCAGTGACTACCTTCGAGAAATCTAGCGCATGCACCACTGGACCGTTTAAGAAGACGGCGCGCGGCAGTTGTTCGTCCCAGTGTGCGTCTTTAGGATAGACGGCAACTTCATCCCACTGGATGCCTTTGCGCGTGCAGCAGTTTGGGTGAGGCTGACTTGCGTCAGACTCAATCCTGTGACCGAGTTGTTCTGCAAACAGGTGGTTCTTATCCCAGTACTGCTCAACCCTTGGGTCAGACAACCTGCCCAAGATTGCGGTACCCGGACTGGAATAGTCCGTTGGCAGGATCGGTTCCCACACCGCAAAGACACGGATGCGCGGATTCTCATTCTGCTTTAGCACTTCTTCGACTGCGGAAGACCCCCGCAGACAAGTCGGTCACGTTGGCGAGAGCAGTAGGACGATACGAACGTCTCCAGAAGCGCTGTTGAACGCTGTCCGCAATTGGTCGAAGTTGCTTGATGTGAGTGATACCAGTGGCGGCTGTCCTGCCGGAACTTTTTCTCCGCCGTAGAAGTGCCAGCCTAAAGCCAGTAGCCCTGCGACCACAACGACGATGATCAGAATGTTTAGGCGTAGCTTCATCGTTGTCTGCTCGAAAAATCTGCAAGTACGCTGGCAATGACTTGAGGAAAGAGAAGAAGAAGAACCACAACGACAGTCGCCAGACCAAGGCACACGATTGCACCCTTGCTCTGGCGTGTCCTGCAACGCATACCGCGATAAACCTGAAAGAAACCTGCTGCGAGAAGGATGACCGAAACTCCCAAGAGCCACGGTCTAGCGTTGGTCAAAAAGACAGAAGCTCCAGCGATGCCTGCCGCACCTAAAAATGGAAGTGGTAGACAGCAACCCAATGTCAGCAGCGAAGTGACCACCGCACCAAGCGAAGCACCAGTTGTCTTCCAGCCTGCCATTACACTCCCGCACCGCCCGCTTTTTCGATTGCAGCACGTAGCCGCTGCTGAGACGGAGCACCACTTCCATCCGAATACAGGCGACACATGAGTCCAAACGCAGCGGTGCTTTCGCTTTGCGGTTCAACGTCGTGCCCGTTTACGCGAATTGTAGGTGAGCCGGGAAACCGGAGCGATTGTGCCATCTCCGCATCTCTGACCAGCACTTCGCTAACGTGTTTCTGAAAACCTTCGGTAGAGAGCACTTTATGTAGCCGCTCAAGTGCCACGGCATGGTTCGGACAATTCGGCACATACAAGACTTCGATCATTCCGCACCCTTGTGCTTGGATTTTTCAAAGACCGTCAGGACTGGGCAGCGACCATTCTTCTTTCCATTTGAACGCTTGAGTTGAGAGTTGCACTTTGTCAGCGCGGCCTTCAGTTCATCTTCCAGCTTTGCCAGCGCGATTCTTTTTGCGTGAATGGCTTTTAACTTGTGGTTAAGCATATTCCGCACTGCGGAGCAGGCGCGAAGGTCATTGGTTCTCAGAGAGACAAATTCACGAATCTCGTTCAGCGAGAAACCTAGCATCTGTAAGCTGCGAACGAACTGCAAAGCAGCAAGGTCATCGGAGGAGTACAGACGAAAGCCGCCTTCGCTGCGTGTGGGCGCTGCAAGCAACTTGTTCCGCTCATAGAAGCGTATGGCGTCTGCGCTCAAGCCTGTCTGTTTGGCAATGTGACCGATTTGCATTCGCTCATCCGCGTTCGGCACCGGACACCCCCAACCTACACCCTTGAGTGTAGTCCAGAGTCAAGCGCAATTTATGTGAGAAGACTCGTGCAAATCGGTACTAGGAGCGGCTGACACCGGGTTTCTCCAACCACGATGCCCTGACTGGACTTCGGTATACTCTCCGCCTAGCAGTGCATCGACCGAAATGCGAGATCAACATGATTACCCGAATTTGGCATGGCCGTACGACGGCGGCAAAGAGCGATGAATATCTCAATCTTATGCGTACTGTCGCGCTCCCCGATTACCGCTCGATCCCTGGCAAAGGGCGCATACGCTTTGCGTCGAATCGAAGGCGATACCGCGCATTTCCTAATGGTGACACTCTGGGAATCCGAAGATGCGGTTCGGGCCTTTGCGGGAGACGACATCAGCGTGGCGAAACACTACGATTTCGATAAGAGCTTCCTGCTTGAGCTGGAGCCGACTTCATCGCATTACGAGACGTATGATCGGTAATTTCCTGCGAAAAACTGCGGAATCTCTATTCGAGTGAAGTTTGCCCGCACACAAATTAACGGCCCACCAGCGTAAACACTCTAAGGCTCAAGCATCAGTCTGACACTGCTCCGTGCTAGCTCGATTAGCGCAAAGAGCCCGCTCTCCCTTTTGACTTGAATCCTCAGATGGGCGACGAAATACAAGACACATTGTTTATGTTTCATTCCGCTACTTCCTTCTGACAAATCGCGTCTCATCATATGTAAGAGTTCTAGCCAGGAGGCACGGTCCCATGAGGAAATCCAGCTCGGGTCGTGCAGGCCAAGCCATAGAACGAGTACTCGAATTGTCAGCGGACGCTCAAATAACAAGGCGCCAAACACCCAAAGACTCCCCGGCGTTCCACCGTCTGACGGGAGCGATCGCAGCTTACGGCAAAGCGCTGGCGCTTCTGACAGCACTCCAACAGCGTGAGGAATTCTACGCAATCATCGCTCAGTGTGAATTCTCCGAGCGTGTTACAGCGGTTAGCTGAAAATGATCGCGAAACGATGCGCCTACTGCCAATCGGCAATCCTGTCAGACCAAAGATGGGTACGTCAGAAGATTTACGACCCCGCACTCGATGGCCCTGGTGCAAACTACCGCTGCTACCACGCTGAACCCTTCGCCGGAGAGAAATTGAGTTGCTGGGAAAAGCACCAAGTGGAACAGGAAATTGCGCGGCGTGTCTACGCTGCTTAGCGAGCACTCAAACTGAAAACTCCTCTAGAATCAATTAAGTGCGCACCAGCGGTTTAGACTGCTGCGCCCTCTCTAATTGGGAGGGAACGATGAATCAGCTCTCGCGAACGATCCTTAGTTACCGAAAGTCCTGCGCGTGCTTCGAGTAGGTGTTGCGTCGACCCATTGAGACCGCCCAACAAATCAGGCAAGTGAAATTTGAGTCAGCCGAGCCCGCTGCGGCGGGCACGCTAATAGAACTTATTACGGAATCTGACACCAGAATGGCCCTCTCGTCAACGCAGAAAAGTGCATCGACGAGAGGCCATTAAGCAAATGTCGATTTTTGGTTAATGTGGCTTCTGGTGTCCGGGGGCGGACGGATTGCCCTTCGTATGCGCCGACTGTGAAATCGCGGATGTGCCATCACCCGGCGAGACGAATTGGATCAAATAACTAACGAGTTGATCGGTCGTTGGGGAACCGAGACCAGTTGTGGCGTCCCAGCCCGGTGCGGCATTGAAGCCCACCACTCCATCAATCGAGTTATTGCCGCTCGTCACGTCGAAGAAAGATGCTGAGTAGTGTGGCGGGGCTTGGCCAATATGGTAGAGGGCCTTATTGATAAAGCCCAGGTCATATCCAGCTTTCTGGTCGGCAATCGCTAGGATGGCTGCCCACTGTGGCGAGCCAGCACTGGTACCGCCGAAGAGATAAAAGCCAGGCGCGGGATGCCTGGGATGTCGAGGTACGTTAGCACACCATGTAACACAGCGGCGTTGTACGACACGTCAGGCACTCCCCGCTGCTTGCCGCCATGTATAGTCCCTTTCTGGTACGACGGCTCGTCGTACAAAACACTGAACCCGCCACCGGTGGCTCCAAAGCAGAGGCAACCTCGTTCCATGCAATCTCACCCTCGTATGTTCCTGGAAGCGGGTTCGCAGCTGGGTCACAGCCAAGGACCATCAGGCAATAGCCAGCCGCGTGCAGCTCGGTACCGCCTACCGCGGTGACTAGCGGGTCGCTGGCAGGTGTGGAGACGGCTTGAACAAGGGATGAGCCGTCGCAGGTCAGTTGTGCCGCGCCGTTATCACCTGCGGAGGCAAAAATCGTGATGTTATCCATCGTGGCGTTCGCAAACAACTGATGTTGTTGCGCGACCAGCATTGATTCCATACAACTCTCATTTTCGCCGAAGCTCTGGGAAATGACGTCGCCGAGATGATTATCGATCGCATACTTTTGGGCGCTCTGAATGTCGGCATCAGCATCCGATTTTGCTAGGACCAACACGATGTTGGCACCTGGGGCGATAGCATGAGCCCACAGCACGTCCAGCGTGATTTCCTCCGCCCACCCGATCATGGTCGGTATTACAGGGGTCAAACGGAGTCAGGCCGTCTGGAGCAATCTGAGTGAACGTGCCGAGGCTGGGGTCGGACGAGCCGCCAAGCCCGTTCAAACTGGGCAGACCGTAAAAGCTGATGTAGGTATTCAGCTCCAGCACAATGTTCGGGGACTGGAACGCGTCGACGATGACGATCGTCTTTCCCCTACCGTCAAAGCCTGCCTTAAGGAGAGCGTCAATATTGTAGGCATGCCGTATTTGATAAGGGTCGTAACACGTAGGTGGCTGCAAGCTGGGAATCTGACAGCCGAAGAGACCATAGTTCGCACCAGCGGCAGTGGCAGCAGTTGGGATTGCTAGCGGGCCTACCCTGAGGGATGGCGACGCGAACGAGCCTGTACGGGCTACACCACCAGGCAGTTGCACCTGGACGCCGTTTGCACTGGTGGCACCCGCACCAGGGAAGTCGATACTCGTATATGCTTGTGCCGACGCGATCGTTGCAAATGCAACACTGATCGTACACATTGCCAAGAACCGAAATACCTTGATCATGGGATTATCCTCCTGAGTTTCGTTTTGAATGTCCGTGTTTTTCCCGCAAAATGAGACGGAAACCGAGTGGCCTAGTACGGAAAGCACGGACACCATTGGGCAATATCACCTTGCGGCTCAGTGATTACTCGCTGAAACGCGGATCGTTAACGCAAAGGGGACGCGAATGCGTTGCATAACACCGCCGACCGTGGCGGAATCCTGCTCCTGGGCGCAATCTCTGTCAAGGTTCAAAACTCATAGATACCTGTAGAAAACGGCGAAGCTTGCGGGGATTAGTTATCCAGTTGGCATCGAGCGTTCCAGGGATCGGCGATCTTCCGCCCTTGGCTGATCAAGTGCCTCTGCTGAACCGAACATTGGAGAGGCGTAAGCGCGTTTTGTCGGCTTCCGGCAGAGCGGCAATAGCGAAGGCGGCGAGGAAGAGATGGGCAAAAGTTAGAAAGCAGGCTAAGAAAGTAGCGGGATAGTTGAGCGTAGTAAGTGCGGTGGGGAAGAGCCATCCACGACATGGGGATGTTGAGTTGCTGCTAAGAGTGAAGGCTGTTAAACGTGGCTAACCGATCAGCCCCTGGACGCACTCTACGAGGCCGCCCACGCCGTCCGGCTTGGAGAGCACTGCGTCAACCCCAACAGCCGCCGTCAACGAGGAGCCCACCTGTTCCTGGTACATCGTGAACCAAATTATTGGCACGTCAGGCATCATACGCTTCAGAACGGACGCTGCTTCCACTCCGTTCATCCTTGGCATCGCCACATCCAGCACGATCAAGTCCGGTTTCAGTTGTTTTGCCTTCTCGATGGCGTCAACACCATCCGCCGCTTCACCGCAAACTTCGAAGCCTTTGGTCTCAAGGAAAAAACGAATGACCGTCCGAACGATATCGTTGTCATCTGCGACTAGAATACACTTCGCCATGGCCTGACGCCCCCAATGTCATTTTTATAGGGAGGACGCAGTACAAAGCAATACAGGTTATCCCCTAGGACGGATGAGCCCTCGGCAAGACCATGCGGAAAGACGCCGGGACCTCTCACTAATCGAAGCACCTGATGGCATCAACACGGAGACTTTTGCATGTGCGCCGAGGTTAAATGCAGTGCGGCTCTCTAAGTAGTTTAATAATCGGTGCGCCAGCGTACAGCCATGAAAATAGTGCGTTCGAAGGGAACCTTCTTGAGCCAAGGCCTGAATCCTTCGATGTAACATGGGAGACCGAAGCGCATCCAAACGGAGACTTGGGCTAAATCGAGATTGAGGGAGACATTATGGTGATTGGCGACCGCTTGAAAGAATTGCGCGAATCAAAAGAACTCTCGCAAGGCGATGTTGAGAAGCGGACGGGCTTGCTCCGGTGCTATATCTCTCGCGTTGAAAACGGGCATACGGTCCCGGCAGTTGCGACTCTCGAAAAGATGGCACGCGCCCTGGAAGTGCCGATGTACAAGCTCTTTCATGAAGGCGAAGCAGCAATGTCAATTCGCACGTCGAAACGTCCGGCGGGCGGTCAGGAGTGGGGAAGCAAAGGCAGTGAAGCCGACTACCTGTCCAAGCTGTGCCGGCTACTCGCGAAGATGGGGCCTAGCGAGCAAAAACTTTTGCTCCACATGGCCCAAAAAGTCGCGAAGCGGCGCTAACTTAGCCGCGTCTCAGAGGCGTGTCTCGGCGCGCGTGATTACATTCCCGAAACAAGTAAGGGCGCATCAGCCGTTAAGCTTTTGCGCCCTCTTTAAACTGAGCCGTAAAGTTTCTAACCTTCCGGGTTCCAGTCTGGCGGCGTACGCACCGTTAGGATTGTCATGCATTCCAGACCTAGCCGTGACCAGCGAGTCGTTCTGCCTCTTTTATCGTGGATGCCCGTGGTCGTCGTCCCAGTCATGATCTGTGCGCCATCCGTGGGTTTCGACGTCCCACCATCGGTGGCTGTGATTCCAACAATATTCCCGCGCTTCGTGCAGTTCGTGACGCGCATGCTCGGCTTGGCTGCTGTCCCAACCGTGATGTTCGATCGCTTCATGGAGGTGATGATCGGCCCGTTCTGTCCGATGCTCGCATTCCGACTCGCCGGCACGGACACGTGGTGCGCCGGTGAAGAGCAAAAAACCAGCCAGCGCAGCGAGCGTTACCGACAGCTTTCCATACTCCAGCATTACTAAACGCCGTTCACTATGCATTCGCTTCTCTCCTGTGGAGCTTTGATAATCGGGGTTTGACGACCAGGTTGTTTGGAGTATAGGTTTCGGGAGAGTACACCGCCATACGGACTCGACGGGAAAATTACGGGGGAAAACCTGTAGTGGCAGTCCTGACAAAAAGGCAATGATTTTCGTGCGGAGGATTCATGGACATTCTTGCAGCGATCAAGCGCGAAGAACGAAAGCTCGAAAAGCGGTTAGGCAAGCTGAATCACCAACTAAGCGGTGTACGAGCGGCTGCAAAAGCACTGGGCGGCTCTGCGGAGCGCGATGTCGTCGGCGTGAAGAAGCGCGTGTTGTCGGCGGCTGGTAGAGCGGCGATAGCGAAGGCGGCGAAGAAGCGGTGGGCCAAGGTTAGGAAGCAGGCGAGGAAGGTGGTGGGATAACTGGAGTGCCTTCCGCTCCTGTCACGCATAACGAACGTGGATTGGTCTCCTTCGACAACAATTTAAGAAAGAAACAAAAGCAAAAAACAAACCCAAGCCCTTACTGTAACTTCGCATACTCCGCGTTGGCTTGCTTCAGGATCGGGATGTCGGTGTCGGCGTCCTTCCAAAGCGTGAGGAAGTCCTGATACGCCGGCTTGGCCTTGGCCGTGTCGCCTTGCATGGCATAGGCTCTGCCGATTTGGAGATGCGCGAGTACTCCAATGGGTTGGTTGATTACAATTCCGCGATGGTCGAGGATTTTCTGGAACTCGGCGGCGGCTTCGCTGCCCTGATGCGCGGCCAGATAGGCTTCGCCTCGAACAAAAACGGGATACAAGGCAGTCCAACCGTAAATACTGGATGTCGTCTGTCCTAGCTCATACGGCGTGGCGGCCCTGAGAGTTTCGATGGCCTCAGAAGCATTTCCCCGGTTAACCGCCAGCCTTGCGCGGAGGGCCGGCAGGAAATTGAACTGCACGAGCGTGTCTTCCGGGAAGGTCTTGCCCAAATCGTCGGCCAGGGTTTGCGCTCGCTTGTCGTCCGCGGCGTACGCCAGGGCGAGCGCCGCGGCGTACTGCACATCGCGGCCTGTCGAGCGCCCGATGGCCAAGGTGGCACGCCGTCGAGCTTCGTCTGCGTTGCCGAACAAGGCTTCCCGCAGACTAGACAGGGCAGAGTATGTTGCAGCAGCTTCCTTTTCTTCTGCCCGTTCAGCTGAATCCACCGCCCGATGGGAAAACTCTCGGGCGTCCCTAAGCCGTCCGGAATAGGCGGCGGTATCGGCTGCCATGCCAAACAATTCGTCCTCTGGTCCCGGCGTGCCCGCCGAACGTGCTACCTGCTGCGCCATCCCCGCCGAGTCGTTCTGCAAGAACGCAATCTGATACAGGGGAACATTGAAGAAAGGGTTTTTCAGTTTGCGTTCGAGAGCTTGCTCGTAGGTGGTCTTCGCCTCATCGAGGCGATTCAGAGAGATGTAGTTGAACATGAGGAGGGCGTAGGAGGCGAAATAGTCCGGATTTAGACGGATTGCCTCTCTGCCTGCTTCAGCACCTTTTTCATATTGTCCAGCAGCCGGGTAGATCGCCCCCGACAAGGTATCCTGCGGCATGCTCGAGCGCGGATAGGCCTGTATCCAAAGCTTGCAGGATTGTTCCGCTGTTTCGAGGTTCCCGGTGACCTCCTTATGGAAGCGAGCCGAAATGAAGTACTTCTCTGACTCACTGGTTCGGTCGCGCAGTTCGTATGCCTTCCGCGTGTAGTCGGCAGCGATGCTGGGTTCTCCGATATCCACATAGACGAGGCCCAACCAGGCGTACGCGAGTGCAAACTTCGGGTCGAGTTCGATGGCCCGCTTGAAGAACGGAATCGCTGCGGCATCCCCTTCTGTCCTCTGAACTTTCCTACCCGAGCTGAAGGCTTTAAGGGCTTCGACCGACGGCGTAGTGGCCTGTTCCAATGGGGTATCGAACTTCTGCACCGTGCTCAGCGACTCGCCTAGTTTGTTCCGGATTTCCGAAGCTGTCTTTCCCAGAGCATCGAGCACATGGTTCTTGTCGCTGGCCTGAGCTTCCGTGCTCGCCAAAGATTCGCCGCTTGCACAGTTGGCCGCCTTGAGAGTCAGAAGGTACTGCGTTCCAATCTCTGCAATCGAACCGTTGAGGACAGCGGCGCCGCCGGTCCGCTGGCATATTTCCCGGGCAATCTCCGGCGTAAGTTTGGCATCCGACTTCTGGTCCATCATCCGTAGGGTCTGCTGGATTTGCTGGTCCGAGACGAGGCTAAGGAAAGGTGATTGTTCTAGTTGTACGGAGAGCCCCTGCCGCAGCGTGCCGTCAAACACCGCATCGCCCGTCTTGTTGTCGAAATCAGCGAGGACAATGGTGTCCTTGTCCGTCAGCGCGTGCGCCTTGCGGGAGAAAAACAACCAACCGCCCACAGCCAGTCCGATGACCACAATTGTTGCGCCAGTGACCACCGGCCATCGAAACCAAGTGGGATTCGCGGCGGGCTTCACCGAGGCCTCGGCTGCTGCAACGGCTGCCCGACCCGAATCGGAATCACGCTTTAGCCGCTGCAAATCCGTGCGAATGTCGGCAGCGTTCTGGTATCGCAACTTCTTGTCTTTCTCCAGCGCCTTGTTGATAACCTCTTCTAGCTTTGGGGCAACGTCGGGATTGAGTCGCACTGGCGCAACCGGCGTGCGATTCAGAATCGCTTCCGTAATCACGCCAGAGGTCTCGCCGCGGAAAGGCAGCACCCCAGTCACCATCTCGTAGAGCACCACGCCAAATGAAAACAGATCTGTGCGTGCATCTAGCTCTTCGTCTCGCACCTGTTCAGGTGACATGTACGGGATGGTGCCGATCGCCGTGCCACGTCGAGTGAGTTGTTCTGTCTCGCTGGCTGTCGGCATGGCCGAAAGATTCAGGGCACCGCCCGCCGGGTACCAACTTGGCCAGCCCAAAATCTAGAATCTTGGCGTGTCCGCGCTCGGTAATAAAAATGTTGGCAGGCTTGATGTCCCGATGAACGATTCCCTTGCTGTGGGCCGCACCGAGTGCGTCCGTAATCTCGATCCCCAACTCCAGCACTTGCTCAAGCGGCAGCGGCTTGCCAGAAATTCGGTGCTTCAAAGTCTGCCCGTCGAGAAACTCCATCGCAATGAAGGGCTGGCCGTCGTGTTCGCCGATTTCATGGATGGTGCAAATATTGGGATGGTTCAGGGCGGAAGCAGCCTGTGCCTCACGGTTGAAGCGGCTCAGTGCTTGCGAGTCTGCCGTGAACCCGTCGGGAAGGAACTTCAGGGCAACGAAGCGGCGGAGCTTGGTGTCCTCGGCCTTGTAGACCACACCCATGCCTCCGCCGCCGAGTTTTTCGAGGATGCGGTAGTGCGAGATGGTTTGGCCAACCATGGCTGGAGCGCAACCGTGTGGGGCGATGTTAGAGGTGACGGAGAGGTTGAGTCAACAAGTGGGTTGCTAGACTCTGCTTAGACTCGAGCTGTCATCCTGTCGGCTGCTGGCAGAGCGGCGATTGCGAAGGCGGCGAAGAAGCGGTGGGCGGAGGTTAGGAAGCAGGCGAAGAAAGCCGCCAGCTAAAACGAGTCTATCGGGTGCGAGACGTTACAACGAGGTGTCCCAAACCCGGAGGCACTATGGGGATCAGAGCAATTGCTTTCCATGAAGTTATAGCCACGGACAAAATCCACGAACTCTTCGGATCGCCGGAATCTCAGAAACAAATCGAGACGCAACAAGGAAAATGCGTCAAATGCAACCTGGCATTTGTTATCGTGCTGTTTGTGCAGTCCGATCCCAGAAATCCAGAGTATGTCGGTCATCTAAACTCCATAATCGCTGATGATTGTATCGACGGCCGTCACAAAGATGAATATGTACTTGATGAAGTTGATCCGCCACTCGCCGTGAATTAATTATTGCGCCAGGCATCTGTGGGCTTTGCGGCGAGGCGTTCCTTGTGGGTGGCACCCCACTGGGCCATGTGCGTCAGGATCGGAACGAGCGTGCGGCCGTATGTCGTGAGTGTGTACCTCAAATGTTCTTTCGGCTCACCGAACTTTTCCCTGCGGATCACTTCGTCTCTTTCCAGCTCCCGTAGTTGGGCAGTCAGCACCTTTTTTGTTGCTTCGGGAGCTTCGCGGCGCAGCTGGCCGAAGCGCAATGGTTTCGACTTCAGCGCATTGATGATGATGGGCTTCCACTTTCCTTCGATTACGTTGATTGCCGCTCTGACAGAACACTCCGAAAGGCGCATGCCGAACTCCGGTTACAAAATTGTGCCTACTGGACGCGCAAAATCAGCGCGTGCTACCTAGAGTAGTGGAACAAATACGAGCGCGAAAAGTTTCAAGCGATCGCACACGCCATGTGGCGACCGTATCTTCGAGCGTTTCCTACTCTTCGCGTGCGAGCCGCGACGCTTCATCTAACGTACCCGTTTCGAGAATTAGTTCAAGAGGTTTAGGAGCAGTCCATCACACCCAAGGGAGGACGACGTGAAAATCATCGCGTACGACAATTTCAAACCAGGAGTAACGCTCGACGATCTCGGTCCATACCTGAAAGAAGAGGTTTCGAACGTCTGGCGACTGTGGAAGGCCGGCATCGTACGAGAGAACTACGCACGCGCCGACGTGGGTGGTGTTGTTATCGTATTTGAGGTCGATAGCATTGAGACTGCGGAACGGTACACGGCGGACTTTCCGCTCAGCAAGGCTGGATTGTTGGAATGGCATTTTATTCCGCTTGATGCGCCGCTGCCGCTAGAGTTTTTATTCGATCCTTCAGTAGACGTTGCCAAGCCATATGATCGGACGATGCGAAGCTAGGAAAACGATAATGCCAAGTTCCGTTCCACCGAGTTACACGGACGTTGCGCGAACTGCGCTGCTCGTCTATGACATGCAGCGCGGCATCGCAAAGCAGATTTCGGACGGGGAGCGAGTGATCGCGGCGTGCAAAACAGCGATCGACGCCGCACGGCGTGGAGGCATGCGGATCGCGTATTCGAAACACATGTCACCGCCGCGCGTTTGGCTGGGAAGCACGCAATTGCGCACCGCGATGGCGTGGCAGCGCGTACAAAAGCCGGAGGAAGTGAAGAGCTGGTTTGTGCGCGGATCGGAGGCTGCCGAAATTGTACCGGAGTTGGCTCCGACGGACGACGATCTTGTCGTGGAGAAATTCTCGATGTCGGCGCTCACGGGAACTTCGCTTGGTTTCGCGTTGAGCGATTGCGGCATCGTGAATTTGGTCATCGCCGGGATCGCGTTGGAGATTGGGATCGAGCCCACGGTGCGATCGGCGACGGACCTGGGCTTTGTGCCTGTAGTGCTGACGGACGCGTGTGGCTGGGGAAGCAAGGCGGCCGGGGAACGCGCGGTTGAGACGATGAAATTTGTCGGTGAGGCAATTCTGACCGACACAAAGACGTTCGCCGCTGGAATTGCGTCCGGGAAATAGAAAGCGAGTGATGAGCACGGGTGAAATGCGGATACGGTCGATGTCTGTGAGCGCCCACATCCGGGCAGACAGCGCCAGAATCGAAAGAACCGAAATCCTGCAGAATGCTCAATCCAGGATAAACAGCAGCGTTAACATCCGTGAGTAGCCGCTTTCCGCAGCCGCTGGAGAGGAGAGGGCCATGAATGACCAATACGAATGGATGAAATTCTACGAAGCCGCTGTTCTGGAAACTGACCCCGAGTCTCTTCCCCGCCGTATCGAAGCCGCGCAATACGCCATCGGTCAGCGTGTAATCAAGTTCAATGTAGATGATTCCGAACGGCGAGAGATCGTCAGAACTTTAAACGCACTCTCTCTGCTCAAGCGAGAACGGTACCGAAATCCAGTATGTCACCAGTGTAAAGATACCCACGATCCCGTGACATCGATCAATGGGCGCACATTCATCGCTAAAACGGGGTTGAGTGAATCCCTTGTGCCGCTACGCACACGTTGTGTGGAGGGATGGGCGGGCGGCCACAATTTTCAATCACTCGCACCTCTCAAAAAACGACCAGGATACCGACAATGAGAGCATTGGACCTGTTCCGAACTACGGCTCTAGGAACGGAGTGGGTCGCAGCATTCTCGGATATTGATCTCGCTAACGAGGAGTTGCATCAGCTTTTGTTAGAAACGCCGGGCGAGTATTTCCTTCTCGATCAGGCATCGGGGGAGAGGGTATTCGTACCGAATCAAGAAAGGCCAGCGGGACGAGCCAGTTCCCGCTTCGGATAATCTACGGACAGCTCTCGCATTCTCTTCGCCATCACGTCGCCGCGCCAGTTCTGGTATCCACATGGACCTATGTTGCGCCTGCACGGTAGCGTAGGCTGTCCAATGTGAGACTGTTCTCTCAAGTTGGTCCTGTCGTGCTTTTTGTCGCGGCTATGTATTACCGTTTCGCGAGTCACGATGCTCTCAGGTTCTACTTGTTCTTTGGGGCTGCGGCCATCGTTGCGTGCTTCTAATCAACCGGACGGTACCATTTCGTACCACGTGGTGTGCTCAATTAGAACCAGGCATTAAGGTGCGAACTACCCGCTCTGTAACCTTTCGACCCATTCCTTTTTTGATAATGGACGACCGCTCGCATTCAATACAGTAACTCAATCTTTATCAGCTACATGCCAGAGCGCCAGTTTGGAGTGGGACATGCACCTTGGGACCCAATTGGTAATGCGCGCCTAAGCGGCGGCCAGTCAAACGTCTCGCGGTTGCACTTCAAGTGGGCATCGTGATTGCGAACAGCAGAAATTCGACGGCGAAAAGAACCCGCGGATTTAGCGTCCTCGAGCTGTTGATTACAATGGCCGTTATCATGGTCCTTGCGGGCATCGCTATTCCCAACTTCATGGCCACCCTGCATTCAGCGCGATTAAAGGGCGGAGTCACCGATTTCGCCAGTCTCTTACAGACCGCGCGAATCAGGGCGGTGGATGATGACCGCTATTATTCAGTCTATGTGCTCGCCGCAGCCGGCAACAACCCTCAGCAAGGATACGTGGATATTTTCCCGCAAAACGCCGACGGAACGTCCGGCACGGGCGGGGCGGTTTACAACGCCGGGGATCCCCTAGTGGTTATCTCTCCGGAAGTCGTCCTGCAGGCCCAGGGGGCAGCGCCCAGTACAGCCGCTCTCAAAGCGCAATTGTTGCCGGCAACTTCCCCCGTCGTACCCCAGGACGAGAGTGTTGCCACCACAGCCACTACGTTTAGTCCTCGTGGTCTTCCCTGTAAGCCGCTCGCCGGAGTCTGCGACACCTTGGGAGGACCTCAAGCATATTGGGCTTTTTTCCAGGACAGCGTTACACAAAATTGGGGCGCAGTCACCGTGACTCCAGCCGGCAGAATTCAGAGATGGCTTTTTATGGGCGGCGCTAACGGGACTTGGGCCAGATTTTGATTGCTAGATACTGACCGGATACTGATAGGACGGAAGGACGCCATGAACCACAGAGGTAAACGTATGGCGGTTTTCCAGAGGCACTCCCAACGCGGAACCAGCCTCATCGAGCTGATGATTGCCATGTTGGTGCTGGCCGTCGGACTCGGGGCTCTGACCACGCTGTTTGTCGCCAGCATGGCTACAGACAATCGAAATTCCAAGGATACCTCGGCTACCCTTCTCGCCCAGAAGGTCATTGAAGAGCTCTCCGCGCAGAGCACCAATTCCACAGTAGCGGTTACCCTTACCGATTGTGCAGGCAATACCTGGACGATTCCTTCCACCCAGGGTGCCGCGGCCCCCGCCGGGCAAGGGGCGCCCCTCGCTACCAATGCGGGCAGCCCATACTATGGCGGCATCGACTTCAACCAACCCATTGGCGCTGTTCCCGCGGGCTTTGGTATGCAGTACGTGGACTGCAATCAGAACGGCGGGCAAACGACCTATGACGTTCGCTGGAACGTAATGAGCGTCTCCGCAAACAGCACGCGCTTGATCACCGCCTCGGCGCGGCAACTAGCAACCACCGGTAACAGCGGGTTGTACTTCGCTGTGCCCGTAACGTTGCGCACCGTTGGCGGAAGCTGAGAGGAATCGAGAACGTGAAGCTTATAAGGCAAAACGAGAAGAGGGTGTTGGGGGCGAATGGATTCACTTTGATCGAATTGATGGTCAGTGTGGCCATCCTGACCGTCGTCGTGGGCGTCGTGGTCGAGGGCCTGACGAAATTACAGCAGAGAAACACCGTGGAGGCACTGAAAGTCGACCTTACCCAAGAATCGCGCGAATTCTTGGACCAGATTGTGAGCGACATTCATCAAGCGGGTTACCCCAGTTTGAAGATGTTCGACCCGGCAACAAAACCTCTGGGCTTGAATGATCCCGGCGTTTCTCAGGGCTTTGTGAGCGTGACGCCGAGCTCCTTGCAGTTCGAGGCGGATGTGGACGGAAGCGGTACGGTCAGCGAGGTCTTCATTCAGTTAAGCCCGCTCAATGGCCCCTGTCCTTGCGTTATCCAGCGCGGAACAATCTCAAAAGCATCGTGGCAAGGCGGAACACAGCCCTTCTACTACACCGAAGTCAATAACGTTAACAACACAGTTGTATTTCAGGGCTACGACAACGCCGGAAACAACGTTGCGCTGAGTGGCGCGCCCACCAACAATCTGGCGGCCATCGAGATCACCCTAAGTGTGCGTTCGGCGGTTCTGGATCCCAGCGGAACTTATCCCACCATTACCATGTCCACGGCCGCGAAGATCGCGAACCTTAACTAGCCGAAATCGCTGGTGCTGTAGGCGGAGGAACGATATGCAGAGAAAAGCTAAACACAGAAAGCGCCATCCGGAACGCGGCGTCGCCCTGCTATTTGCCCTGTTTACGCTGCTCTTGCTCTCCGCAATTGCCGCTTCGCTCATGTTCATGACGAATACGGAAAGCTCCGTGAACACCAACTATCGTTCTGAGCGCGTATCCGCATTCGCCGCCAAAGCAGGCATGGAAGAGGTTCGCGACCGCATGCCCGCCCTCAATACCGCTGGAAAGCTCCCGACCACCCTTCCCCCCGCAGCTGGCAGTGTGCTCTATGTGCTGAACGAAGGCGCTGCGCCAGGGACGGTCCAGCCCTGGGTTGCGGGGAACACCTACATGGACGACCAAATGTGCCACGATTTCGCGGTCGTGCAAGGACAACAACCCGCGCCAAACGTTCGCTGTACGACACCGCCGAGCTCCGCATATCTGGTAGCGGGAACCCTTGCGGCACCCGTGACCAGCAATTACCCCTGGTCCGGCACCAGCGCCGCTTTGAGCTACAAATGGGTTCGCGTGACTGTGAAGCAGAGCAATTCGGTGCAGCTCTATCCCGTTAACGGCGCCACGGCAACCCAGGTGTGCTGGAATGGTTCCACAGAAGTGCTTCTAAACGGCGCTGCGACCTGCCAAACCATGTCGCCGTCCACCAATCCCGTCTACATGATAACCAGCTTGGCGGCAAGTGCCTCCGGTATTACGCGAAGAATGGTTCAGACCGAGGTGGCCCTTTCTCCAGCTCAGCCCTTCCCCTACGGCCTGTTCGCCACCGGAACCGTCTGTCCGGCGTTGAACTTCCACGGCGGCGGTAACAGCAGCCCCGCCACCGACAGCTTTACTACCGCCAACAATGGAACATACGCCACCACTCAGTCCGATACCCTTGGAGATGTGGGCGCAAATGGCGGCGTCAGCCTGTCTGGGAATTCGCAGATCGGCGGTGCGATTGCTGTGCCCAGTTTACTGGCAACGCCGCCTGCAGCACCGAATCCTTGCAGCGGCGCACAGGGCGATTACAGCACGAGCGGTGGAAACGCGGGTGTCTATAACCCTGGTAACCAATTTCCAGGCAACGTTCCCCTGCAGGCAGGACCCTATATATTTCCTACTCCGCCGAACCCCATCCCTGCTCCACCGAATACTCCCTATACCGGTGGCAGTACGTTATTGCCTGGGACCTACGGCAACATTTCTACCAATGGCACGCTCACTTTGGCTCCAGGCGTTTACAACATCTACAGCCTTTCCATCGGAGGAGGATCGGGAACTGTGACAGTAAGTCCCCCGGGGGTGGTGGTATTGAATTTTCCATCAGCCAGCGCGAATCCCCTGAGTATCGCCGGCCAAGGCATCGCGAATCCCACGCTTATAGCGAACAACTTTCAAATCAACTACGGCGGCATCGGCACGATAAGTATTAGGGGTAATGGATCGGAGTATGCCATCGTAGATGCTCCGAATGCCGCGATCGCCGTTGCAGGTAACGGGGACTTCTACGGCCGCATCGTTGCGAAGACGATTGACTATGGCGGAAATGGAAAATTCCATTTCGACAGGAATAGCGCGCTGGGACCCCAGTCCAACGGCGGGTACCAGGTGATCAGCATGCGCGAGATATCCTACTAGCCGGACTTCCAGAACTGACGAGACTCAATTGCATAACAATGTCGGCCCCTCTCGATGCGATCGGACTTCTGTTGATAGGCTTCGGGAGGAAGGAGCCGGAGTTCGGTCTTCAATAGAGTGCCCGTTTTGTGGCGAGATGCAGCCGCGTGAAACTGCCCGTTGGGACGAGCGAGGCTTGGGTACGTCACGATTTGTCAAACGTGTGGCAAGGTGTTTTCCGGACTGACGCTGGTCTCTGCCTACGTCGGATGCATTGAATCCTCTAATTCTCAGGGAACCGAACGCTAGGCGGTAATGTCACGCCGGGCTTTAAAGTCCGATAATGATGTGACCCTCCCTTCGCGTCGAAAGAAGTCGTTGAACAGACGGTTTCTCTACAGGAATTTGACTTCGCGTTGACACGTCGCCCGCGGCTCGCCACTACGCTGCTCTGGGCGAAAAAACAAGTTCTTCGCGGAGTTCGTGCCAGCTCGCAAACACCGCAAGGCTATCTTCAACCAGTGATTCGGCACGTACGACATCAACACATGGGAGGAAGAAAGAGAGAAGATGAGATTGGCAACGAAAATTCTGGCAGTCTGTGCATTCGCGGTTCTGCTTCCCGCTTTAACCGTTGCGCAGTATACCCGCACCGACCTCGTCACCAATTCCGGCGCAGGCGGCACCGTTTCAGACTCACATCTCGTAAACGCCTGGGGCCTCGTCTCCACAACAACCAGCCCCTTCTGGGTCAGTGACAACGCTACGGGAGTCTCCACGCTTTATTCCATTAGCAACACGAACGGAGTCTCCGCTACGACCGTACCCCTCGTCGTGACCATCCCCTCGGTTTCCGGTGGTCAGGGAACACCCACCGGAATCGTCGCGCCGCAAACCCCCGCGGGTGTCACGGCATTCGCCGTCTCCGGCGTCAATCCGGCTACAGGAAAGCCGGTCTCCGCAAACTCCCTTTTCATCTTTGCCACTCTGGATGGCACCATCAGCGGATGGAATCCGGCGGTTGACGTCGTTAACGCGGGCGCCAGCACCGCCACGCTCACCGCCGACAGATCATCCGTCGGCGCCACTTACACAGGCTTGGCCATCGCCACCAACAATGGGCAACAATTTCTTTACGCCGCCGATGACGGGCCGAATCGCAGGATCGACGTTTTCGATTCCAATTTCAAACCCTTCGACCTTGGCCCGGACGCTTTCGTCGACCCCAACATTCCGCAGAAGTTCGCTCCCTACGGCATTCAGACCATCACCGCTGCGGATGGCTCCCAAACGGTTTGGGTCACCTATACGGCCCTCGACAAAGCGCAGAGCGGTTTTGTCGCCGCCTTTTCGCCTGCGGGCGCTTTGTTGACGCACGTTGTCCTGCGGGGTCCTTTCCATTCGCCGTGGGGCGTCGCGCTTGCGCCTCCCGACTTTGGGCCCATGAGCAATGCGATTCTGATCTCGAATAACATTCCTCGCGGGCAAATCGACGCATTTGATCCCAAGACTGGCGGTTTCCTCGGATCGCTCCGCGATGCGCACGGGAAGGCCATCGAGATCGACGATATCTGGGCCATTCAGTTCGGCCAAAGTGGCATGGCTGGCGCCAACGGCAATCCCAATCAACTATTCTTCACCGCCGGCAACAACAACTACGGTAGCGGTACTTTTGGCGTCATCACTTTCGGCCAGTAAAGCAAGTTCCGCGTAGTAAAGCCTGAACGCGTGCGACCCGGGGAGATTGTTCCTCCCCGGCGTTCGCATTTCGGTACTGGTGTCATTTGTGACCGCTGTACAAGCGGCACGGTTATAGTGTTTAAGGACATCTCCGATTTGGTTCCGGCCCGTCTTTATCGCTCAAATTGGAAACCGCTTGAAGGAACTGTTCGAGTCAAAAGAACTAAAGAACTCTCCCAAGGCGACATTGAGAACCGGACAGGTTTGCTTCGTTGTTACATTTCCCGCGTTGAAAACGGGCATACCGTTCCTGCGGTTGCGACACTCGAAAAGAAGGCGCGTGCCTAGGAAGTGTCGGCTACGGGACGGTCCGTCCAAGGCTCCAGGGATGAACGGAAAACCACGCGTCAAAAACAAGCCACAAAATAACAATTTAGCACCCAGAGTTTTGTGAGCGGAAAACTGTAGTTTTGCGCTCAGACACCTCATACAAACCACCAGGCAAAAGCGCGTCCGAGGATTACTTCCGTTTTGCCGACAATCCGGGAGTTGATCGGTTCGGTCAACCGCGTTATCGAGGACCTATCCACTGCGAGCTAGGTGCATCCCATACTTCCTCGAACTGGGCTTCTTCGCTTCTTCGGCGTAGTCCCAGGAATCAGAAGCAACCGTTATGGGCCAGGCACCTATTCAGAACGTTCTTTTTTGTACCCCAGATCAGACGGCTGTTCCGAAAGCGCATCATTTTGTTCTTGACTTAATATCTTGCAGATATATCATGCAGATATATGATCGAACGACAAGGCAGCAAATACGCCATCCTGGGCATGTTGAGCTTGCGGCCGATGTCGGGGTATGACATCCGCAAGACGGTGCAGGAGAGCATCCGGTTCTTCTGGAACGAGAGCTACGGACAGATTTATCCCGCGCTCAAGCGGCTGGAAGCGCAGAAACTGGTGGAGCGTGCGCGGGGAGCTCAAAAGGGCCGTGCCGGCCGCCAGGTATTCACGCTCACGCGGACGGGACGCCGGGAGCTGCAAGAGTGGCTCACACGGAAACCGCAGATGCAGCCATTTCGCAATGAGTTGCTGCTGAAGCTGTTCTTCGGGCGGCTGGTGCCGCGAGAAGCGTGCCAGGAGCACCTCCGGCATTTCCGGCAGCGTCAGGAAGATTTTCTGCGAACCTATCGTCAGGTGGAGGGTTGGCTGCACACGGAGCATGAGCGGCATCCTGATTTGCCCTTTTGGCTGATGACGCTGACCTATGGCGTCCATCAGGCGCGAGCGCTGCGTGATTGGTGCGATGAGACGCTGGCGGCGCTGGAGAAAAGCGGCAAGGTCCGTATCAAGAGAAAGCGAGGATGAGTATGGCATTACCGGTGGTGATTCAAGTGGTCCGCTGGACTCACATTCTGGCTGGCTTCACGGCGTTCTTCATTGCTCCCGTGCCGCTGCTGACGGCCAAGGGCGGCAAGACGCACCGGCGCTGGGGCAAGATCTACTTCTGGGCAATGGCGGTAGTGGCAGCCACGGCGATGGTGCTGGCGTTGTGGCGTCCGATCCTGTTTTTGGCGTTCATCGCGGTCTTCAGCTTCTACTTTGCGTTTCGCGGATATCGGGTGCTGTCCCGCAAGAGCCCGCTGCAGGGGCAAGGCCCCAGCGCCATCGACTGGGCGGCGGCGGTGCTGGCATTTCTCGGCAGCGTGGCGCTGATCGTGATGGGCATTGTGCGGCCTAGTCCGGTTTGGGTGCAGTTAAGCGTGGTGGCGATCATCTTCGGAGTGATCGGGGTGGCGCTTGCGGCGAGTGACATCTGGAGGTTCATGCATCCGCCGGCGGACAAGAATTTCTGGTGGTACACGCACATGGGAGGGATGATCGGGTCGTACATCGCGGCGGTTTCGGCATTTTCGGTGGTCAACTTTCACTTTCTGCCAACAGCGGTACGCTGGCTGTGGCCGAGCGCTATCGGGGTGCCGGGGATTTTCATTTGGATCGGCTACTACCAGAGAAAATTTGGACGAAAAGGCAAGCTCGCCGAGGCTGCGTGAAGAAACGAGTTCGGCAGTGGCGGTGAAGATAGAGCAGCGCTTGGGCAGGTCTACGGGCTGGCGGACGCCGGCGACGCGGAGGTGCAAACGCTGTATCTGGGCGACCAGATCAGCGTTGAATCTGATGGGTGCTTCGTCCTAGCGCAAGTGCTCTTCGCGCCGGACGATACGGGCTCGATGCGGATTGCCGCCTCGGTAGGAACCGGTCCACTACGAGTCAAGTTTATGAAACCTGGCGAAACGGAGCGCAAATGAAGGCCGCGAAACGGAAAGCTTCTCGCCGTGTGCCTTGCAGAATTCCTCCGAAGAGCACAACCGCAGTTGCGAGTGCCAGTTTCATGAGACTCCATTCTCTACGAGCGGGATTTTAGCGCAAGTCTTGTAGAACTTCGTTGATCCGTTGATCCACTTCCTGCCGATACGGGTACGAAGCGAGTGTTTCGCGCTTTTCTGTCGATAGCGACGCGGTCGTCACTCCCATCGCAATCGCCTCCAAAACGCTTTCCCCTTCACTTAATCCCACAGCCAGTCCTGCGTTAAACGCGTCTCCCGCGCCCACGGTATCGATCGGCTTAACAGCCAATGCGGGAATGCGCTTCAACCCAATCCTGGAGACCCACAAAACACCCTGCCTGCCGCAAGTCAACATCACATTTTCGGGTCCCAGCTCCAGCAGCGCCGTCGCCAATTCCGCATCTCTCGCTAGCTCCGCAGGCGCCAATCCCAGGCACGTTCGTGCCTCTGTCTCGTTAGGAGTCAATGCAAACACACAAGACAAATCCGCCTTCCTTAGATCGCTGGCGGGCGCAGGATTTAGAACGGCCTTCACGCCGTGCTCTTTAGCAAGTTTGGCACCCGCCAATGCGGTCTCCAATGGAATCTCCAGCGGAGAAACAATCACCGCGGAGTCTCGGATGGTTTCCACATGCTCCGCCAAATCGGAAGGAGAAAGTTGCCCATTCGCGCCCGGATCAATGGCGATCAAGTTTGTCCCGATAGAGTTAAACAGAATAATGCCCACGCCTGTCGGGAGTTCCTCGGAATACAATACTTTTTCCCGATGTACGCCTTCGCGATCCAACATGGCCACAAACTCCGCTGCAAAGGCGTCGCGGCCCACTTTTCCAACAAAATAGGTCTCTGCACCAAGGCGTGCCGCGCACACCGCGGCATTCGACCCTTTCCCTCCAAACGTGGTGTGGAAGTCCCGCCCAACGACGGTTTCGCCCTCAATGGGCAACCGGTCCGTGTCCATCACCAACGCCACAATGTAACTGCCGACAACGGTCACACGATGAGGCGTTCCGCGCACCTGTGTAGGATCCTTCTTCCGATAAACAAACTGCGAGGATTACACCTTTATTCCCGAATAGTTTCTATCTATTTTTTCTCGAGACGTCCAACGCGTGAACTATTCCGGGCCCGGCTGCCTGGCGAACTTCAGAATGGCATTCACGGGTACTTGAATGAGCGCTTCATAGTTCCCGTAGTCGCGTACGCGCTTATACGGCTTGTTCTCTACGGTATTGTAGGACGCAATGTAATTCCACCGCCGGTGATCCGAGCGGTTGGCGTCAGAGCGATGGAGCAAATTGCAGTCAAAGAAAACGGCATCACCCGGCTCCAGCTGCAAGTAGACCAGTTCAAAACGCTTGCGTGCAGCTTCCACATGCTCGGGATTCGCCATAGTTTGCTCGTTCACGCGGTCGTGGTTCACGCGTCCCATCACATGGGAACCCGCTAGGACCTGAAGGCAGCCGTTTTCTTGCGTCGCGCGGTCCACGGCAATCAGGCAGCTTAGCATGCTTGGAACCAGGCATCCGTAGTCGTACCAGTATCCATAATCCTGATGCCATTCCCACGCGCCACCTTCGCGCGCATTCTTCATGATCATTTTTGCGCTATACAGATAGACTTTTGCTCTTAGCACCGTCTCCACATTCTTGACGACGCGAACATTCCTCGAAAACATCCCGTAAATATCATCCTGCGGGCGGTCCCACATGGCCAGGTCCACTGGGTTCCCCGCGCGGTCCGATTTCTTCAGCAACGAAGCACCGGCCAGGTCGTGCTCCGCCTCGCGCTTCATCAGATCAATCTCTTGCGTCGAAAACAACCGGGGCACGATCAGATACCCCTTCGCTTTGTAAGTCTTCAGCTCCGCAGTACCAAACTTCGGAAAACCCTTAGGCGTCGTTGCTTGCTCAAGGCGGCTCGGTTGCGCACTGGTCTTGTCGCGTTTATCAGCCATACCCATCATCCACCCTCTTGCTCTCACTCTATCCCGAGTTTCAATGGACTCGAATCGCAAACGCTATCGATCACCGAAGCGTAAAGGACGATGTCTTTTTTAACCTCCAAGACAGTTAACCTGCGGTGACTAATCGGGAGCATGAAGGTTTGCATGTTGCTGTCGCACCAGTCCTGGTTGATAACGTCAACGCGACTGCGAGTGTCCTCATTAGTGTTCGTACGCTGCCGTTTACCGCGGCGCACTCGGTTGAGCGGCGCGTGGAAGCCGAGTCATCAAATCGATGTAGAGCTTGTAAAACTTTTCCGCGTCAATGTCGAATTGTACATTGGCCAGCCGCAAGTAAGGTGGCACATGCGCCTTGGAATCCCAGAAGATGGTCTTGCCGTAGCTGGCTCCGTGATCGATGTCGATGTCCATGTAGAGCTGCCTCTGCCCGGTGATGATGGACGGGTCAATCAGGGCTGCTCCTGCGATTTCGTCCCACATATAACCGGGCAACGAGTACTTGTCCAGATATTGCGCTACCGGAGTGCCTGCCCTTGAGATAGTGTCTTTCATTTCGGTGGTAAAACGCGTCTTGACCGAAATATCGATCGGCGTGATGGTGACCTTCTTCCAGGGAGCACGTAGAACGATCCTGGTGGCTTCCGGGTCGAACCACCAGTTGAATTCCCGGCGAGCATCGATGGCGCCGGGATCAATGGCGCCACGGTTAGCGTAGAATCCGCCGCCCATCATCACGAACTCTTTTGCGAGAGTGGCAACCGACGGATCGAGCTTCAGCGCCAAAGCATAATTGGTCAGAGGGCCACCTGCCCAAAGAACTACTTCGCCCGGATATTTGTGCACCATCCGCACGATGAATTCGGCCGCTGTTCCGGGAGCAGCTTGGATGTGGGGCGAGCCCTCTCTCATCGGAGGCACCACTTCCGGAGCGTGGTAAGGCTCGTCGTAGATAGTGGAGCGGTTGGCTTCGAATCGGTCAGTCCAGCATCCCTTGTACTCGAGTTTGCCGTAGAGGGCTTCCCAGCGCTCCGTTTCTTCCTTGGAATTGAGCAACGGGAATTCCGCTCCTTGGATTACAGGGACATCCTTCCGTTCGGCGATTTCTTCCAACCGGAGGACGTGCTGGGTTTCCTCTCTTACCCATTGGTCGCCGCTGACCGTAGTAATGCCGAGAACTTCAAACTTGTCCGATTGCAGGAAAACCAAAAGCGCCTGCTGATCACTGGTTCCCGGCCCGCGGGCATCCTGGTCAACGACGATTTTGATTTTCTGAGCTGAGGCAGCGGTTGAGAGGCCGAGCGTCAGCAGAAATAGCAATGCGAATTTCCACATAAGCCTATCCGCTTCTCCCACAGATCTTTCGCCTGGAAATCTGAAGTTAAGCTGGGTGAAGCCCGGATTATCCTACGTTGGTCAGGCTGTCGGCAATGAGATCAGAAGAGGCAGTGCTAGGAGCAGCATGTCCGGTTATCCGACTTGAACGCAGCCGCCCGGCGGCGGACGCTTCGCGTGAGGTAACTCAACAGTGATTGCCTATCGGTAGAGATAAATTTGGGTCACAGGAGGTGTCCCCGTGACCCATCTCAGAAAAATGATGCTGGAGGAACTCCAGCGTCGTAATTACGCTGAAACTACCATAAGCAGTTACATCCGTATAGTGGAAGATTTCTCACGACGCTTCCAGCGTCCTCCAGACTGTCTGGGCCCCAAGCATATTCGTGAATACCAATCGGAACTTTTCAAGAAGCGAAAGTTGGCGGCGAGCACCGTTACGGTCTATCTTGCAGCTCTGCGGTTCTTCTATGGCAAAACTCTCAAGAAAAGCTGGAGCGCAGTCGAGACTCCCTATCCGAAAAGAGCCGAGCACGTTCCCTCGATTCTGAGCCAGCAAGAAGTGGCGCGACTGATCGATGCGGCTGACAGTTCCTTCCATCGCACTCTGCTGATGACCCTCTACGCCACCGGAGTGCGACGTGCCGAGTTAACCCACCTGAAAATTTCAGACGTCGACAGCCAGCGCATGGTCATTCACGTCCGGGGTGGCAAAGGGCGCAAAGATCGCGACGTGATGCTTAGCCCAAAGCTGCTCAAGGAACTGCGGGAGCACTGGCGGCGGTTAAGGCGAAAGCCAAGCGAGTGGCTGTTTCCAGGCAACCAGCAGCATACCAACGATCGGCCGATTTCTACGAAAGCGGTTTGGCATGCGTGCCGGAACGCTGCCAAGCGAGCGGGTATCAAAAAACAGGTACACCCCCATACGCTTAGGCATTGCTTTGCCACGCATCTGCTCGAACAGGGTGCGGATCTGCGCAACATCCAAATGCTGTTAGGCCATAGCGATCTGGAACAGACCACTATCTACCTCCATGTTTCTGAACTTCGCCTGAACGCGACAGCCAGTCCACTGGACTCACTGTCCCTAAGAAGCGAGTCACCGCAGGAAGAGTAGATGGACCGGCCACCCCTCGAGGTGGCCGATATCGTCCGCGCTGCGGGAGATACCTTCATCGAACGAAACCGCAAGTGGCTCCGGTGGATGCATGTCAAAGTGCTGCTGGCCATTCGGCGGTGCCGTACCGCCGCCCTCGGCGGTCATCTCGATGAGTGCACCCGCTGCGGGCATCGCGCCATCTCTTTTAATTCGTGCAGAAATCGCCACTGCCCCAAGTGTCAGGCGGGTGCTCGGGAACGGTGGATCGCTGCGCGTCGGCGAGAACTTCTCCCGACACGCTACCTCCATGTCGTCTTCACACTGCCCCACCGGTTGGCGCCACTGGTCCTGCACGAACAAAAAGATCCTCTACGATCTCCTGTTTCGCACCAGCGCGGAAACACTTCTCGAAGTCGCTCGCGATCCGAAACACCTCGGCGCGGAAATTGGTTTCTTCAGTGTGCTGCACACCTGGAGTCAGAAGCTCAATATTCACCCGCATGTCCATTGCGTCGTTCCCGCCGGCGGCCTCTCGCTCGATCACACCCACTGGGTTCGCTCACGAGAGAACTACTTCCTTCCCAAACCGGTGCTGCGGAAAGTCTTTCGCGGCAAATTCGTGGACGCGCTCAAGCAAGCTTTTCAGAACGGCCAACTCAACTTCCATGCAGACCTGAAGTTCCTCGCTCAGCCCAAGACCTTCGCTGCCTGGCTGCGGCCACTCTATCGACAAGCCTGGGTGGTGCACTTAAAACGCCCCTTCGGTGGCCCCGAGCATGTGCTGAAATATCTCGGCCGCTATACCCATCGGGTAGCCATCTCCAACCATCGCCTGGTTTCCTTCACCGATGGCCAAGTCACTTTTCGCTGGCGCGATTCCGCAGACCACAACAAACAGAAGTTGCTGACCCTACCTGTCGATGAGTTCTTGCGCCGCTTCCTGTTGCACCTACTTCCGGAAGGCTTCGTGCGCATCCGTAACTTCGGATTCCTGGCCAACCGCAAGCGTGCCACTCTTCTGCCGCTTTGTTTTCAGTTGCTCGGCGCGGTACAAGAGCCGCAAGCCGAACAACACGCTGCCTCCACCGAAGACTTCCCCGATCTTTGGCGCTGTCCCCAGTGTGGTGGCCCGATGAAGATCATCGAAAGGCTCACCGCGTCTGAAATTCAGCTTCGTTCTCCACCTGGGATCACGGCTGCGGCATGAACCGACTCTCTCTAACCCGAAACCTTCGCGTGCCTCCGCACGCTCCGGACTTCTGCGCCTTGCCGTCGAACAGATCTCTTTTTTCAGCCTCTTCAACCACGCTCTTGGAGATACTTTTTCGCGGTAGCCAACTTATTGGCGCATGGGGCCTTGTATGGCGCGCTGCGGCACAGTCTCCGCGCACCTCCACACCGCTCTGTCCCACCATTGAATTTGCATAGGGCCCGCGTCCGCCGCAACCGCGGGCGGCTACCTTCAAGTCGTTGTATCGAAAGCGCGCAAACACACCGTGCTCGTGCCTGCGCCTTGCCCGCTCGCGCTTCCGATACAACACTAGGACTTATCGGGAAGTAGTAGCCAACGCCCGATCCTTCGCGTCCCCCCCGTGGCACCGTGCCCGGGAGGTAGACGCTAAGGGAACCGGGACCGGAGCATGCACAAGACCATCGCGATCTGCCCGGAATGGTATATCGCGTGTTGCACAATCCCGTGGAGCATCGTTTCGTAGGGGTAGCTTCGTCCCGAAACCTGTTTCGCCAAATCTTCAATGGAAACCTCCGAATCTTGTCTTCTAGCAGGTCGCGACTTTGGTTCCAGCGTGCCAAGAGTTCGTTCCAGGGAATCGGGGGCTCGGCCATTCCTCTTCTGCCTGCCAACGAGGCATGGGATTATTGCTGGAGGTGTTACGAACTCTTTCATTCCAGAGGAGCAAATGTTGAGGCAACGCCGAGATGGTATGAGCGCCTGGTGTAGGGGGCGTGGTCGCAAGTTCAGGCGACATCCCTGCTAATAGCTCAGCGAATACAGATCCATACCAAGTGCCTTTGGTCGTCACGGCGTGGTAAGAATCGGCGATTCGGTGAGTTTCGTCCATGTGTGTCTAGGCGATACGCGGGGGAGAATTGCAGCACCACAGGCGAGTTTAGTTTACATCAAGCGGCCTCGCGTTTAGGCGGCTACAGAGACTTCACATCCCTACACGCGGATGAACTCCTGCTTCGCTACGGACCGGGTGCTTGCCAGTCCACGGAAAGGCTATGGGCAGATCGGCTTGCATCTGTCCTTTCGCCTTGAACGCAGGGCAATGCCGAAAGACGGTTAGTGCCGACCTGCAGCATGTTTGTCGGTCCCAGTTTCACGGTCTTGCCTCTGCTTGTGCTGTATTGCTTTCGCATGGGCGAAGTATAGGGGCTGGTCCAAAAATCGGGTTTTAAGAAAAGGCGGGGGTTTCGCTTTCGGGGTCTGAGCGCACAGCGCGAGGCTCAAACTCTTGAATCTTTTGACTGATTAATCTTGAATGGAAACCGCCGCAACGGACGACCTATGCCATTTGCCGCACGTGGGCAGGTATCTCCTTTTTGGGTCTGGTGCCTGTAAGGGCAGTGGACAGACTTTGAGCCCACCTGGTGCTGCCATAGAACGGACATGTTTGCTGTAAAGGCTAGGGATTTCCCTAGTTGTTGCGCTTGTTCCATCGAGTTAGAAAAAGGCCATACCAGGGTTGTGCCCCCGGCAGTTGGCCGGCATCGGCAAGCCAGCAAGAGTTTCTCGCTCCGCTCAATTCCTTCGCCCGGGTCATTTCGAAATCGGGAGAAGTCCTTTTAGTAGCTGAAATCGGAAAAAGTGATGGAGGAAATCATGAACACCTCAGCCAAGCCGGAGGCTCCGCGAGTGGACGCCGGACTGCGATGGGAGCCGCCGCGATCCTGGAGAAGAAGTTCAAGGATCCCGCGTATCGTGCTGCGTACAAAGAGCAAGAGAAGAAGCTGGGCGGCGGCCTAAAGGCGGATGAGAAAACTTTGCTGGAGACACGCTTGCTCGCCAACCCGGACAAGGTTCGCCTCCGCGTTTACCAAACCAACTCGACTCATAAGTCGATGTCCTGCCTGCGTCAAGGATCGAGGGTGCTCGTGAAGGATCAGGACTATCACTCAGTGCAGGAGCAATTCCATGAGGCGGTGTTCACGCACGCTTCGACTTCTCTCGACCCGCAGATCATCGCAACGTTGGATGTAGCACGGCGCCAGATGGACTTTTGGTGGCGACTCCCGCGGTGGGAGTCGAGGCTGCCTATCAGCATTATTGGAAAAAAGATTGCGTTCCAGCGCGATCTACTCTTACGCGGCGGTGAACAATACGAATTTAGCAGCCGCGACAACCTACAATCACGCCACCTACACCGGTACAAACCTGATCTGGAATCCCGGCGGGTCACTCAATGTAGGCGCTGAATTTCTTTACGGTTGGGCGATGGAGCAAAACGGCCAAAAAGCAAATGCGCCTCGCATCCAATTCAGCGCGAAGTATAGCTTCGTGAAAATTGATCCCGATCAAAAATGATGGAATCAAATAATATTCAGAAGTTCAGACCGAAACGGACGATGCCTGTCTTTTCGCTCGCACGACGATGTATAGCACTCGTTCCGCTTTTGTTTGCGGCTGCTTGCAGCCAGCCGACGGTTCAGGCTCCGGCAGTTCACCCGCCAAACGAGTGGCACGCATTTGAAGGTACCTGGTCCGCCTCCGGCACTCGACAGACGCTCTCTCTCGAGACAGATCACCGCGCTTCAACCTTCGATTTGACCGGGTCGCTGCTACTCACAGAAGATCGTGGCTTGGGAGTGGGGTTTCGCGCGAAGACGATCGGCTTTTCCGACAGTCTCATTGGCATGCAGGGCCGCTCTGTATGGACAGACGAGCACGGGGACATGGTTTATAGCGCATTGAAGGGTGAGTGGGTGGGAACCGGAAATCGCATCGTAGGTACCTTCTTGGGAGGAACCGGCCGTTTCGTCGGCATCACCGGTGAGTATGCCTTTCAATGGGAGTACGTAATTGAGGCAGAGGATGGCGCAGTGAGTGGCAGGGCCGTGAACCTAAAGGGCCGCGCCCGGTTTGGCTCGACGTCTGCAGCACTTGGCGGAGAACAGAGCAAATGAGCCCAGCCATCACCGATTTCCGCCGCCGGCTAATGCGGGCCATACCCTTCGTCGTGGCTTTTGGCATTTGGCTCTGGCCGATTCCATCTGGGCTGACGAGAGAGGCTTGGCATCTATTTGCGCTATTTGCAGCGGCTATCGTCGCTGTCATCTTAAATTCATTTCCACTTTTGACGGCGTCTCTACTGGCGGTATCGGCTGCAGTGCTTACGCGCACGGTCGATCCCGGTAAGGCTTTCGCTGGCTTTGCCAATCAGAGCGTGCTCCTCGTTGTAGTAGCTTTTCTGGTGGCGAACGCCGTCGTGAAATCGGGACTCGGACGGCGCATCAGCCTACTGGTGGTGAGTGCATTCGGACGATCCACGCTCGGGTTGGGCTATAGCATTTTTGTCACTGATGCGATGATCGCCCCCGCGTTTCCGAGCAATACAGCACGCGGTGGCGTTCTCTATCCGATCATTCTTTCTTTGGCCCAAAATTCCGGATCCGTGCCTGATGACGAGCAGAACCGCCGGATGGGTGGCTATCTTATGTTTTGCGGAATGGCCAGCCTTAGCGTGTCGTCCGCGCTGTGGCTCACAGCCACGTCCGGTAATCCAATCGCGGTGACTTTGGCGGAACCCTATGGTGTGAAGATCAACTTCGGCTCGTGGCTGCTCGCCGCGTCGATTCCCATCTTGGCGATGATCGCATTGCTTCCACTTATCCTCTACAAACTTTTCCCACCTGGCGTAACCGAGACTCCGGATGCGCCGAAAGCCGCACGTGAGGCATTGCGCAGCATGGGACCATTGACGCGGGACGAGTGGGTAGTTGCGGTGGCTTTTGCCTTTATGGTGACCGGATGGGTTATGGCGAGCACACTGAACTTGAGTCTCGCCGCTGTGGCGTTCGCCGGTCTTGGTGTGCTCCTTGCAACCAATGTCCTCTCGCTCGACGATATCAATTTGCAGGGAGGTACCCTGGTCACCTTTCTCTGGCTGGCAGTGCTCTTTGCATTGAGCGGCCAGTTGAATGAGCTCGGCTTCATGGGCTACGTCGGAGGGCGGCTGACGTCACTACTCGGTGGTATTGCTTGGCCCTTTGCTTATATCGTTCTCCTCTTGCTCTATGTATTGATGCACTACATGTTTGTCAGCCAGTCCGCTCAGGTATTGGCTCTCTTCGACGTCTTCCTGGGCGTCGGCGTGAAGACTGGCGTTCCCGCACCATTAATGGCATTCGCCTTGCTCTTTGCCAGCAGCTACTTCTCAACAATTACCCCGCAGGGAGGGAGCCAGAACGTCATTTTCGTAGGAAGTAACTATCTTACTCAAGCTGAACTCTACCGACTTGGCCTCCTTACCACGGTTTTTTGTCTGCTCGTGTTCCTGGTGATCGGAACACCGTGGCTGCTCTTCGTCGCGCGGTAACGTCACTCTCCTCCGTCAGGCGATTGTGAGCATTTTCGAGGTAGTGGAACAGGATTTGACTCCATTTGACTCCAATTGAATTGCGGAACGGGTGGTAACGCCTTTGTTTGGTTCATTCGGATTTGTTCGATTCCCATCGCCCGCTCCATAGATCCTGTTGATGCAGTTGGCTTTACTGGCTTCCCACCCCTAAAGGTGTCGTCAAATTGCCCGATTTTGGACGCTGTTGGACGTGAAATTGCGTCCAGGGCGCAGTTTTGGACGCGACGAAAAAGCATGTTTCATTGAGACGCAGGTTCCAAGGGTGCGTTTGTATCGCCGCCTACCTCGGGGAACCCTATTTGGCAATTCGTGTAAGCCAAGGCGAAAAGCGTGACCCTCCACGTGAAACTCTCGAGATGAACAAAAGCGTTCGCTAAGGGTTCCTCTGTGTGCACGCGGGAGTGCCATGGTCGCCTTAACCGAAACACCTCGCAGTGGGTCACCGTCCGCATCCACAATTGTTCCGGTAATCACCGCGCATCGCTGCAGGAAAAAAACCGACTCACGACTGGACTCCCCGGCCTGTACCACGATCGTAGACTGGCGCTCTCTTTGATAATCCCTGAAGTACCCCTCGCGAAAAATGGTGACCCTGTAAGTCCCTGGTTTTACCTCGCCAATCTTGAACCGCCCTGCCGCATCTGTTGTAGCAGAAAATTTCTCGTCTCTTTCTCCTCCGCCCGAATTCAACCGTACGGTTACCTTCCGAATGGGCTGATCACAGGCTCCAGCAATACTTGGCCCTGCACGGTTCCCAAACCTGTTTGCGGACTACTCGCCTGTCCTGCTAACGCGACAGACGCTAACATTGCGCAGACTAGCAGCGCCAAAAATCGCAAAGCGGCCTCTCCACGTACATCCGCACCAAGAAACCTCGCCATGCCCTCTTATACCACCAATTGTAATGTGCCCTCGCTACGCCAGGTTTCGACAAATTTCTATCCTTGTCAGGCTCGGATGGTGAAACGGCAGCTAAGCCGTCAAGGAAAAATGGCTTTCAATGACTCCAACTCCTCACAAACGCGCAAAACCGACCAAGTGAAATCTGGCGAAAACCAGTTGTCCGGTAACCCGACTTACCAGGAGTTGGCGTAGGAAGGGTCGTCATCCGCCAACATAACAGCTAGAGCTGTCAGCAGTAGGGCATAATTCTTCCGTGAGCGATTCGCAAAAAATCAATTGTGGTCTCCACGGTTGGCAAGAACAGACGTTCGTGTGCCAGCATATTGCGCACTCCCTGCATACGGGTATTCCGGTTGGCTTTCACTGGTCGTCTAACCAAACTGTCGCTCGGCCTGATGCGTGGTGCTCATCCTGTGAAAGAGCTCGCGTAAGCGCGGGGGGCGACTGGACTCCCGAAGTCAATGAGATGCTTGGGGTAAAATTGCTTTGTGGTGCATGCTACGACTACGCAAAATCCATCTGGTCCAATCGGCGTAAGATTGCCCAGTAAAACTCATCACACGAATTTCAAGTTTCCGATTATCCGACGCAATATAAAGGGCGCCCCTTGTGGAGTAAGGTTTGAGTGCTCGCTCAACCGCTCCAGAGGAGGAACGCCCTTATGACCAGCACTAAATATATCGGCATGGATGTGCACAAAGAAAGTATTTCGATTGCCGTCAGGAATGCCGCCGGCAAGGTGGTGATGGAATGCGTCATCGAAACCAAAGCCAGCATGATTCTGCAGTTCATCGACGGGCTGCGCGGAGATGTACAGGTCACCTTTGAAGAAGGCACCTCAGCCGCCTGGTTGTACGACTTGTTGAAACCGCACGTCACAAAACTGGTGGTGTGCGATCCACGAAAAAACAAGTCCATGCGAGAAGGCAACCAGAACGACAAGATTGATGCCCGCCGATTGGCGGAGCTGCTACGCCTCAATCATCTCACTCCCGTTTATCACGGTGAGCATGGCCTACGAACCCTGAAGGAGCTGGTACGGAGTTATCTGACCATCACGAAAGATCTCGGACGGGTGATGAGCCGCGTGAAAGCCATTTATCGCAGTTGGGCCATTCCTTGTACCGGCAAACAGGTCTATGCCCCTCGGCATCGGGCCGAATGGCTCGCGAAGATCGACGAACCGGGAGTACGCCGGCGGGCCGAGTTTTATTACCAACAACTCGATGCGCTGCGAGTGGTGCGCCAGCAAGTGCGGCGGGATCTGCTGGCGGAGAGCAAGAAGCACAAAGCCTGGAAACACCTCTGTGAGATTCCCTCGATCGGGCCGATCCGCGCGGCGGTGTTGCTGGGCATTCTGCAGACCCCGCATCGTTTCCGCACGAAACGCCCGCTGTGGAATTACGGCGGTTTAGCCATCGAGATGCACAGCAGCGCCGATCACCGTAGTGTCGACGGACAACTGCAACGATCCCGGAAGAACGTCTTGGTGCGGGGCCTCAACCGCAACTGCAATCACGATCTGAAGAACCTATTTAAGGGCGCGGCCGCCGTGGCTTCCAGCAAGCCGGGCCCCTTTCAGGAGTTCTACACGGGTTTAGTGGCCAAGGGTATGAGGCCAGAGATGGCGCGACTGACCTTGGCCAGAAAGATTGCCACCATTGTTTTGCTGGTGTGGAAGAAAGGGGTGTGCTTCGACGCCCAATATCTGAAACCACAAACAGCTTGAGTGTCTTGATCGAATCCGCTCCATCCCGGGGATTCTCTCTGGCGGTGGCCGTGGGTTCTCGAGACACTCTGGTTCGAGAGCGAGTCTCAGCCGATTAGTTAGGCGCTGCGTGCTTCGGGCACCCAGTCTCACACCCGACTCTAGGCCCTCTCGGATAACCAGAAAAAGCTATGGGCCACGAGTCCCGGATAGAACTATGGTCGCCACTTGACCGCCGTTCTGCTTTGCTGGTTTCGGAACTGACAGGCTTCGTTGCGGACAGGCAATGAAAACCGCTGGTAGAGGAAACCCAAACCGTTGGGTCACAGTGCCCAACAACCGAGCACATGGCGCGGAAGGTCAGAACAGATCCTGCTCCATCACGTGGGCTGAGAAACAAGAAAAGTTCCAGCCAACGCAGGAGTGTTTTTTCTTGACTTCTACCTTTATAGAACTAATCGGGACTTATATGTTCCTACGGCCTATGGAACAAGCGGCATCAGTCGATTATTCTTTCTTCGCCAACCGGGTCCTTTTTGCTTGACTTAAATATGGGCAGCAAACTCTTTGATAACCTGGAAGTCGTCACTCGCGATGAAATGCCTGAAAGCGGAACGAGTAGCCGACGCCGATGAAATGATTCACGGCGGCCGAGGTTAAGCCCACGCCAACGTGAAAGTCCAGCTGCTGCCGTTGGCGTTTTCCGAGTTTCAGCGTAGTTCCGAATTGAATAAACTGGCGCGTCCCGCCTCGTTCCGGAAAGTCTCCCACGTATTCCACAAACGCGTCCCATGGCGCTGTCAATTGCCGGTCCAGCAGAATCGTAGATTCGCCTGTCAGATTGTGCGAGTGGTTCTGCGTCGGGCCGTACAAAGACAGCATTCCCGCGGTCGTCCATTTGGAAGGCAACGGGCGCGACCACGCTACCTGCAGGCCCGGATCGTATCCACCGCTCGATACGCCGCTCGCCCCGGTCGGAAAACTGACGAACGCTGTCACGGAGACATCGAATTTACCGGGCAATGGCCCGAGCTGTTCTTTTACTCCGAGCGCCAGGTCGCCGAAACCAGTCCCAATTCCACTGCCGCTCAGGTTGTAATAATAATCCGCTACATTGAAACGCAATTCTGCCCTGGCGAGGATTCCAAAGCGCACTAAAGTTTCGGAGCCGTCCGCAATGTTCTGTCCCTGATTGTTCGTGACGAGGAAGCCGTTCTCCGCCTCAAGGCTGCCCACGGGAACGACAATACTGGAGTTGGTTACCGAAGGCCGGTCCGTTGCGATGGGTGCCGGCGTGTTGTTGGCAGTTGGCTCCTGGCCATAGAGCAGTCGCTGTCCTGCAAAAATGAAAACCAACAACGTGGTGGAAATGCGAGTGAGCATCGGCCAATGAGCGTTTCCCCAACCACTTTCTCAATTTGTTTCAATGCAAGGACTGTGCGAGGCTAATCAGGTCACCCCGTATCTTATGTCTGAGAGAGCACGACGAACGGTGGCATCGGAATCTCGATGTGGCGCAGAGAATACCACTACAAAAGCGCCAAAGTCCTGGTAAACGCGGTTATCGGAAACTTGAAGTACTGGGACTGGACTTGATTGCATAACAATGTCGGCCCCTCTCGATGCGATCGGACTTCTGTTGATAGGCTTCGGGAGGAAGGAGCCGGAGTTCGGTTCGTACGCGGGACAGCTCGGTACCGGACATGGCGTGCAGTAAAGCGTCGTCCACTTGATAGGGCATCCCGCTCCCTCGTGAGAGGGAGTTCGAAGAACTAATCATGGTCGAAGTTTTGATCGAAGAGATGTTTGGGTCGGACTGAAACCGACCGCTAGATTACGAACGAACCGTACTTGTCAGGGCCGACCGGAAAGACACCGAAGGAAGCGGAAGAAAAAACTCTTTTAAGTGAATGGAGAAGTGTGCCCAAAAAGTGTTTGACAGGGCCGACATTGTTAGAGATGTCCGGTAATGCGACTAACCGGGACTTAGAAGCAGAAATCCACAAATTGCGGGACGCGCAGACTCTGCATATCAGTCTCGACCTACCGTACGTAATGAGTACGGCCCTCCCCGTCGCCAGGGAGAGCCGTTTATGCATCACGCAACCCGCGCAGCCACTTCTTTTCGAGGCGATACAGGCTACGTTTTCAGGAAGTCCTCAGCAATCCAGTTCATGTGCTGATGGGCCCCGATTACGCTGCGGCGACCCTTGCCGCTACCTTGGTCGCGACGAAGTTCCTGATGAGTCGTCGCGTTCGTTCAACAAACGCGAGCTTGTCTGCTAGACAGCTCTCCAGCAGAACACCAACGGCATAGTGTCCGGTCACGTCGGCCGCTGCTACCAGCGCTACGTACTCGGCAATCCGAAAATGGATCAGGTGGCTCGCCTTGGCTAAGACGAAAATGTGCTTTGCGATCGGGTTCTGAATCTCCGCCAGTTCTCGGCGGAAGTCCTCAACAAACACTTCTTGGAGACGGCCGCTGAGCTTCACAGGCTTCTCGCCGATCAGCTCGAAGCACCGATCGATCGCGCTCAAGTCCTTTTCCGAGATCCAGGCACGCGATTCCAGTGCTTCTTTTATGTCTGGATCCTGGGCTGCCTGACTGATCTCCTGATAGAGCTTGGTCGATCGCTCGGTGCTCTGCCGTGCGTCACTAAGCAGCATCACGAAAAGTTCCTTTGGGTTTTTAACTATCATAAACTTTCTCCCTACCAGCGTGTGTTGTTCGCTGGTCCAATGATTGTTTGGCCTGAAACCGCTGGCGTCTTGGGTGTGCAAACCTGTACGTCGAACAGGAGGTTAGGCCCCGCGCGAGGGAATAAGAAAGAACCTAATAGGTTCTGCCCTGTTGGCGCTCGATTCGGAGTCTGTCCCTTAAAGAAACTGCGAATGGACTGAGAAGCGGGAGTCTCGCCTCAAACAGCGAAACCTCGAACTGATACTGTTCTTCGAGAGCGCACGTGTCAACGAGAATCGAAAACTTCCTTAATTTCAACGAGCTTAACCCAACCCCTGACTAACGCGCTTTCTCTGAAACTGGCCTCAATGTCCGGTAACGCGAATCAGGAGTTGGCGGTCGGTATTGCGCGCAAGTGAAATCAGGGAGTCTCGGGAGAGTCCTAAACCAGCGTAGGCGAGAGACGAGTGCAGCGTGCCCAGGTATTTCGAATCGCTGCTTATTCTGAATTTCCCCGCGCCTGTCGAATCAACGAATCTGTTCTTGTCTCCGATACTCCCCGGCGCCCCAGTTCGGCTCGCATTTCTATTTCAGTTCGCCTCTGAATTGTCCTCAAGAACACCGGGCCTGGCCTTTCCGTGGACCAGGCAAGAAAGAACAGCTCAGGGTCCGAATCCTCAACAATGCGGACGACATAGTTGTCAAATGCCAATTCGCTTGTCCCTTCTTGACAACAGTTCTTCCACTCAGTTGACGCTAACCATTTCATGTCCTTTTCAACTGACCCACTACCAAGTTTTTCCGGTCTGTCCAGCTTAGTCTTTCGGTCTTCAAAGTCCATAGAGGCGCACGCACCGGGACGCAGCAAATCTCTGCGCTGGAAGCGAGGAGTCGGGGAACATTTTGGGGTATTCCCCGAGTCCGGCGATCTGTGCAAGGTCGGAGGTTGCACCGAGCGCTCGCCTGCGAACGCATGCTTAACTGTTTAGACTTGGCCCCCTTCCTAAGCAACTAGGGGAATCCCTAGCGAGTGGTGGAGGACGAGATTCGCCTCGTAATCGGGGTTGAGCGCAAAGCAAAGGCAAACGACGAGCGTTACGTATGTTTTCCTCGTACGCCAGCGTACTGACTCTGAAAAGCCTTGAAATTTGTCCACATAGGACTAACACTTCTGACTAAGCTGCTGGTCGTCATTGGCATCTCCAGCCAGCCCGAACGGCGGGCACGGTAGTGAGTTACAAATGGGTGATTTGAATCTAAGACCTGAAGGCCATCGTCTCAACTTGAGTCCCGCAGCAGTCTGTGTTCTCATCGCGGAAGATTCCCCACCCTATCGGAAATTCGTCTGCTCTGCCCTTGCGAAGAGGCCCGAACTGCAGGTCATTGCAGAAGTGTCTGACGGACTCGAAGCGGTTCAGAAAGCGGTGGAATTGAAACCGGATTTGATTCTGCTGGACATCGGGCTGCCGACGATGAATGGCATCGAGGCCGCTCGGCGGATTCGCGCACTTGTACCGAATGCTAAAATAATTTTCTTGAGTTGTGAAACTTCTGCTGACGTGGTTGAAGAAGCTCTCAGTACCGGCGCACGAGCCTACGTGCAGAAGGCAAAAGCCGGAGGGCAGTTACTTGCTGTTATCGACGCGGCTGTCTCGAACGGTGCTCTTCGTTAGACCCATCGGAGAGACCACCGTTCCCCGCTTCACTCCGAATGCAATTCGCAGTGCGTGTTTCCTTAAACGGACGCGTTCCTCACGAGTGATTCACTGGTCATCGCACCGGCGGCAAGCTGCGCCAATTCGTATGCCGGGATTGTCGCTTGCGTAAAGCCGCACTCCATGCAGACTAATAAGCTCGGGTATACCCAGACGCTGGGTTTGTCCAGATTCTTGAGCCCTCCAAAATGTATAAGCATCTCAGCAGTAAATTTGGCCTGATTAGTTGACCCGCATGACGAACACATAAAATCCCCCTTCCAATGGCGCACTCCAGTTCACAGACCTATAGCCCTATCGCCAAAACTAGATACAGGAATCCTAAGCAAATCAATGCGGCTGGCGGTCTGGGGGGATTTCGGCATGGTCACCTCCGAAATCTAGGTGACAGTCAAAAAACTGGAAAGCACCTTAGGTACGGAAGCGTACCATTTTGGAAGCAACAGAATTGATGAAATTTGGCAACAAACCGAAGGCTAGGCTGTGGACGGACCCAGTACCTGATAAACGTTAGCGCTTTACCGGATGCGCGTTTCGGCTGAGAGTCGGACGGGAGCGAGGAGTTCCGCGCGCGTCCGGTAAAGCCGTTTGGACGTGGCCGCCCGTGGGTGCGGCGGACGCGGGCCCTATGCAAATTCAATGGAGGGAAGGGGTGAGTTTGAGGTGTGCCGAGACTGTGCTGTCGGGCAGAACCCACGACACGGCAGAGCCAGAGGATCGGCTAGGACGAGAGAGTATCGCCAAGAGCGTGGTTGAAGAGGGCGCAAAAAAGGATCTGTTTGGCAGCAAGACAGAGAAGTAGTTCGCGCGCCGAAGCGTGTCCAGTTTTCGCGTTGGAGAGAGTGCTTCATGCGGCAGCGGTGACCTTTGGAGGAGAACGCAGTTGTAGTTCCGCAGCGGTGAACCGTTCGATGACTTTCATCGGTCCACCGCATTGGGGGCAGCGCCAAGATGGCGAGGAGTTTTCGGTGCCGGAGGGGTGTGATGCGACTTGCGGCTGTGGTGTGGCGCCGAACAAGCAAAAGCAAAGTGGCAGGAGCTTGGCGCGTTTGCGATTGGCCAGGAAGCCGAAGTTCCGGATGCGCACAAAACCTTTCGGAAGGATGTGCAGTAAGAAGCGCCGTAAGAACTCATCGAGGGATAGCGTCAGCAACTTCTGTTCATTGTGGTGAGCCGAATCGCGCCAACGAAAGGTAACCTTTCCGTCAGCAAAGGAAACCAGGCGGTGGTTGGAGATGGCCACGCGATGGGTGTAGCGGCCCAAATAGTGCACCACGTATGCGGGGCCCCCGAAGGGACGTTTCAAGTACACCACCCAATCCTGTCGATGGAGTGGCCGCAGCCAGGCGGCGAAGATCTTGGGTTGCGCCAGAAGCTTCAGGTCTCCATGGAAGTGCAGTTGGCCATTTTGAAAAGCCTCTTTGAGTGCGTCGACGAACTTGCCGCGGAAGAGTTTACCCAGCACTTTCTTGGGAAGGAAGTAGTTGTCGCGAGAGCGAATCCAACGGGCGCGATCAGGCGAGAGGCCGCCGGCCGGCACGACACAGTGCACATGTGGATGAGCGGTGAGCTTTTGGCTCCAGGTATGCAAGACGCTGAAGAAGCCGATCTCTGCACCGAGGTGTCTGGGATCGCGAGCGACTTCGAGAAGGGTTTCCGCACTGGTGCGAAATAAAAGATCATAGATGACCTTTTTGTTCTGCAGCACCAGCGGAGCCAAGCGACCCGGCAGGGTGAAGACCACATGGAGATAGCGCGTGGGGAGAAGCTCCTTTTGACGCGCAGCGATCCAGCGGTCCCTTGCGGCAGTCTGACACTTCGGGCAGTGGCGATCGCGACAGCTGTTATAGGAGATGGGGGCGCGATGTCCGCAGCGCATGCACTCATCGAGATGCCCGCCCAGCGCGGCGGTTCGACACCGCGCAATGGCCCGCAGTACTTTCACGTGCTTCCAACGGAGCCAGTGGCGGTGTCGTTCGATGAACGCCTCTCCTGCAGCGCGGACGATGTCGGCCACCTCCAGAGGCGGCCGGCTCATCTACTTCTCGTCGGGCGGCCTGTCGTTCAGTACTAGCGAGTCCAAAGGACTCGCGGTGGAGTTGAGGCGTTGTATCGCGAGGTGCACGTAAAGCAAGGTGTCTTTCAGGTGTTCATGACCGAGCAGGACCTGAATGGCGCGGAGATCCGTGCCAGCCTCGTATAGATGAGTCGCAAAACAGTGGCGCAGCGTGTGGGGATGGACATGTTTTTGGAGGCCGGCGCGCTGGGCGGATTTCTGACACGCGTACCAGACTGTTTTGGTATCGATCGGTCGATCCTTGCGAAAGTTGCTGGGAAACAGCCAGGTGTTGGATTTGCGGTGGTAATAACGCCAGTGGGCGCGGAGTGCCGCAAGTAGCTTGGCACTGAGCATGACATCGCGATCTTTGCGGCCTTTGCCGCCACGGATGTGCACCACCATGCGCTGACTGTCGATGTCGCTGACTTTCAGGTGGGTCAGCTCGGAGTTCCGGGCGCCGGTGGCGTAGAGGGTCATGAGCAGGATGCGCTCGCCAGGAGTGCGTGCCGCCTGGAGGAGTTGCGCGACTTCTTCGCGGCTAAGAATCGTCGGCAGGCGACGGGTCTTTTTCGGATAGGGAGTTTCCGCCAGGCTCCAGGCTTTGCGAAGAGTCTTGATGTAGAAGAAGCGCAGCGCCGCCAGGTGTTGTCCTACGGAATTCGCTGACAACTTGCGCTTCTTGAACAACTCGGCTTGATATTCGCGAATGTGTCGAGGACCTAAGCGATCTGGCGAACAGTTGAAATGTCGAGCAAAATCTTCTACTGCACGAAGGTAGTGGCGTGTGGTATTTTGTGCATAATTACGAAGCTGGAGTTCTTCCAGCATCATTTTGCGAAGATGGGTCACAGGAACACCTCCTGTGACCCACACTTACATCCAAGCCATCAAGCAACCAACGCTCGGCTACCTCACGCGAAGCGTCCGCCGCCGGGCGGCTACGTCCTAACGCGGTAATCGGAAACGTGAAGTACTGGGACTGGACTTGATTGCATAACAATGTCGGCCCCTCTCGATGCGATCGGACTTCTGTTGATAGGCTTCGGGAGGAAGGAGCCGGAGTTCGGTTCGTACGCGGGACAGCTCGGTACCGGACATGGCGTGCAGTAAAGCGTCGTCCACTTGATAGGGCATCCCGCTCCCTCGTGAGAGGGAGTTCGAAGAACTAATCATGGTCGAAGTTTTGATCGAAGAGATGTTTGGGTCGGACTGAAACCGACCGCTAGATTACGAACGAACCGTACTTGTCAGGGCCGATCGGAAAGACACCGAAGGAAGCGGAAGAAAAAACTCTTTTAAGTGAATGGAGAAGTGTGCCCAAAAAGTGTTTGACAGGGCCGACATTGTTAGAGATGTCCGGTAATCCGGGTGGTTTCAATGGGTCGACGCAACACTCAGCTCGAACCCACCTTATATTGAAAACAAAAGCTAAATCGCTCGCTAGATTAGATCATCCGGAACGTTACCCTGGCTAGGTTTTGACCGGGTACGACCAAACAGATCGGTTCTCCAGTGGAAGTAGCGTCGGATCAACTGATTAGATGGTGTTGCATCGACCGTTTGAACCGGCACGACTTACCAGGCACTGGCACGTGTCGCCTCAACAATTTTCCCCATTTTCAACCAAAGCAGTAAAGTTTAGAATCTACTCGCTCACAAGCAGGTCGTCATCGGAATGATCTCCTCTCCTTTTGATCGATTGGATTATCCTAGCCTCCGTCAAAGTGTGTACTTGAATCAGGCATCTCTAGGATTGATCGGTCAACCAGCAGTAACCGCAATGCACACTTTCATAGACAATGTTGCCAGGCATGGCAACCTCTACATGTCCGATAGGGATGAGGTGGCATACTGTGAAACGCTCCGCGAACGCGCAGCGCGATTGCTTCATTGCGATTCAGCGCAAGTCGCAATTGTCGCGAGCGCAAGTGAGATATTGGGGCAACTTCCGATGTTACTTCAGCCAAGACTAAATAGCACAATTCTGGCCGTTTCATCAGACTTTCCTGCGATAACTCGGCCGTGGCTTCGTCTGGCTGCTCTAAAAGACCATACGGTGCGCTTTGTTGATGACCAGCCTACGTGCGATTTGACCGATACACTTATAGAGGCAATTGATGAGAGTACTTCTGTGGTTGCGGTAAGCAGCGTGCAATACGCCACGGGTACGGTAGTGGATATTTCTCGCCTGCGCCAAAGCACTGTCCAGGTTGGTGCACGTTTAATTGTAGACGCTACGCAAGCGGCAGGTGCGATGCGGGTGGACGCAGCGGCGTGGGATGCTGATGCCGTCGTTGCCAGCGGCTACAAATGGCTTGGTGGACATGGAGGCGTTGCACTGGCGATCATGTCGCCACGCTTGCTTGAGCAAATCCCCCCTTTACCGGGTTGGATGGGCGCGTCGGACCCCTTTGGATTTGATGCGACCTCTGTGTCGCTGGCTAATGATGCTCGGCGCTACACGCAATCAACAATGTCGTATGCCTCTATGGCTGGTCTGGGGGTAGCAGTTGAGCAGTTGTTGTCCTTGGGTGAAGCTCGAATTGAGGCACATGCACGGAAGTTGGCAGCAATGTTGGTTAGCGATGCCAGCAAGTATGGTTGGCAACCGTTTCGTAGTGTTGGCGATCCTGCTGGGTCTCCACACATCATTTCACTGGGCCACGCTCGCGAAAGCGTACAAGCAATTGTCGAAAGACTTCGTAGTCACAATATTGTGTGCGGTACACGTGGCGGACGCATTCGGATCTCGCTCGCCCCTTACAACGATGAAAGTGATGTCAACACCCTTATCGAAGCATTTGCAAGAGCACAGTCGGGATGAATTTAGAGATCGAAGCCACAAACCTCGCGGATTCGTGTCAACGCAAAGTAGAAATGTCCGGTTTTCCGCCAGATAGAAATGTCCGCTTCCATGGTCTTCTCCAAGGGTGCTCGGCAGGTACATGGTATTGGGGTTTGATTTTGTTTGTAAGCGTCTGGTCTGAACCGTGTGGACGAAGTGTGAGTAATTAAGGATGCTGCCGGTTGTGGGCACATCGCTAAGTGTCCACGAGGGATAAGTGGACACTTCCGGGCAGATGGCCGTTGAGGTTGCGAGCCAGGTAAAGAGGCAGAAAAGATCAGTCGAAGAGAAACGACGAATCGTCGAAGAGACGTTAGAAGCTGGGGTGTCGGTGGCCCGCGTGGCGCGGCGGCATGCCGTCAACGCCAATCAGGTTTTTTACTGGCGCAAGAAGTATCGCGAAGGGCGGCTTGGTAAGGGCCCGTCCAGCAGGCTCCTGCCTGTAACCTTGTCAGATAGCACGTGCGGTAAATCCGCGTTTTCGTCACCCGCGATCGGGTCGCTGGAGATCAAGCTCAGCAAAGGGACGGTTCGTGTAGCAGGGCACGTGGACTTGGTGGTGTTGCGTACGGCCATCGAGTGTTTGCTGGGATGATCGGGCTGCCCGCAGGAACGCGCATCTGGATTGCCGCAGGAGTTACGGATCTACGTCGAGGATTTACTGGTTTGAGCGGGATGGTACAGACGGCCCTTCAGGAGAATCCATTCTCAGGTCACGTTTTCGTTTTTCGTGGTCGGCGCGGTGACCTGATCAAAGTGCTGTGGTTCGATGGTGACGGGTTATGTCTGTTCGCGAAGAGACTGGAGCGCGGAAGATTCATCTGGCCGCAGGCCACGAGCGGAACGGTCGCACTGACACCCGCACAGCTATCGATGTTGCTCGAAGGCATCGATTGGCGACGTCCAGTGCGCAGCCACGATCCGCAGATGGCCGTGTGAAGAAAAGATTTTGCTATTTTTCTGATGTGTTTTAATCAAGCTGTAAAAGAGATGTGCTAGGTTCGCGGCAATGGATGCCGCCACCCTTCCTGATCTCGATCAACTCGATTCCCAAGCACTGAAGTCCCTGATCCTGGCGCAGCATGAGCAAGTCCTCGCGCAGCGCGAGCAGCTCGCTTCGCGCGATGTGGAAATCGAACACTTGAAGTTGCTGATCGCAAAACTACGCCGCATGCAGTTCGGCCGGTCGTCGGAGAAGCGGGAAAATCAGATCGAACAACTGGAACTGCGGCTGGAAGAGCTAGAGGTGCGGCGAAGAAGAGAAACAACTGCAACTCCAGGATCAACGGGAAGTGCTACCGTGGCGCGCCCTGCGCGGCGACCATTGCCCGATCACTTGCCACGGGAAGTGCGAAAATGTCTTCCGAAGCACGAAGCTTGTCCGGACTGTGGAGGAAAGCTGAAGCATCTTGGCGAGGATATTTCGGAGATCTTGGAATACGTGCCGGCCAGTCTCAAAGTCATCCAATACGTTCGCCCCAAGCTGGCTTGTGCCGGTTGCGATCGTATCGTGCAGGCGGAAGCCCCGAGCCGGCCCATCGATCGCGGTATTGCAGGTCCTGGGCTGCTGGCGCACGTGCTGGTATCGAAATATTGTGACCACCTACCGCTGTATCGTCAGTCGCAGATCTATGCGCGTTCCGGTGTGGAGTTGGATCGTTCCACCCTGGCGGAGTGGGTAGGCGGATCGCGTGAGCTGCTGGCGCCGCTCGTAGAAGTGTTGCGCCGGCACGTTCTGTCTGCCGGGAAACTACACGCAGATGACATTCCGGTGCCGGTGTTGGCCCCCGGACTAGGCAAGACCAAAACCGGGCGGTTGTGGACTTACGTGCGCGATGATCGCCCTGCAGGAGACCGTACACCCGCTGCCGTGTGGTTCGCGTATTCACCGGATCGCAAGGGTCAACACCCGCAAGCGCACCTAAGCAACTTTACCGGCACACTGCAGGCCGATGGTTACGCCGGCTTTGATCAAATCTATGCAGCAGGCCGCGTTCAGGAAGCGGCGTGCTGGGCGCACGTACGGAGGAAGTTTTACGATCTCGAGGTGGCGCACAAATCTCCCGTTGCAGCTGAGGCGCTAGAACGCATCGCGGAGTTGTATGCCATCGAAAAAGAGATCCGAGGGCGTCCGCCCGACGAGCGGCACGAGGTTCGCAACACGCGCAGCAGGGCGTTGCTGCAATCGCTGAAGCAATGGTTCGAGGAGACCTTAGGGAAACTCTCGAGAAAATCCGATACAGCCATGGCGGTTCGTTACGCACTGGGACGGTGGGAAGCGCTGCTGCGCTTCGCTGATGACGGCCGCATCGAAATCGATAATAATGCAGCCGAACGAGCGTTGCGGGTCGTAGCTCTGGGCAGAAAGAATTTTCTTTTTGCAGGCTCCGATGGCGGTGGAGAAAGTGCCGCCGCGATTTACAGCCTGCTCGGTACGGCCAAGCTGAACGGAATCGATCCTGAAAGCTATCTGCGGAACGTGTTGTCCCGTATTGCGGATCATCCGATCAAGCGCATCGAGGAGTTGCTACCTTGGAACGTCGCCACAAATCTGTCACCCGGAATAGACGAAGCGGCGTAAACAAAGACGCAACCGGGAAAGTCGGTCTCTGCAGTTCCTCGGAGTTACCGCACATCGCAGAGCTGATCAGCGATGGCGAAATCACGGTGGGAACGCTCGTACCGGTCGGGTGTGTGGCCATAGCTACTGATGGGCACAATACTTTAGCGATGCTGGTACGCCGAGAAGGCGAAACCCTAGCCCAGTTGCTCACACGTCTCGATCTGGCGATTGGCAAAGCGTTCACCGAAGACGTCTTCACCGACGAGATCAACACGCCACTATAAAACTCGCACCGCCGATAGCATCTTGAGTGGACGGTAAGAAACGAACGCTTACTTTTGTTTTGGGGTCTTAGTTTTTGTTCCGCGAGTACTGGAGGCGTAGGCCGGAGGACTTGCGGACGGCGCACGATGCGGGACAGGCGCGCAAGTGCAGATAGCGACGCGGTAGCGCAACAGTGACTTCCGTCCAACGTCGTTCGATCTCTACGCCGCTCCGCGAAGCCCCGAAAGTCACGACACTCGAAATCTCCGGCGACACCAGAACGAATGCCTCGAGAGCGACAAGACGACGGTCAACTCACTGGCGCGGGAAGCACGGTAGGTACGTCGCCTATATGTCGCCGGAGCAGGCGCTGTAAACCGCTCGATCTGCGTACTGATCTTTTCTCTTTCGGTGCCGTGATTTATGAAATGGCCACGGGATTCCTTCCGTTTAAGGGAGATACCTCCGCAGCTATCTTCGACTTTATCCTGCATCGCGCTCCGGTTGCTCCTGTGCGCCTAAACAGTGAAGTTCCCAGCGAGCTTGAGCGCATTATCAATAAGGCGATTGAGAAGGAGAGCGATTTACGTTACAGCACGCTTCGGACTTAGTGCAGACTGAAACGCGTGAAGCGCGAGACTCTTCCAGCGAACAGTGCTGGGGCGAAGGCAGACGGGCAAGAACTGTCATCTTCAGGAGACCGGGAAAGCCTTCCAGCGGCACCGCACAGCCGCTTCCGGTTCGGACGCGTGGATGTCGATTCCGGCTCGAGGCTGTCCGGCTGAAAAAAATCAGCGTTACGGCGGCAGGTATCGTCGCGCTCTCCGTTCTTGCGGGTTGGGTGTATCTGCATTTCTTCAATAAGCCAAAACTCACGGACAAAGACACCATCGTTCTCGCCGACTTCGCTAACAGCACGGCGATGTCGTTTTCGATGACACGCTGAAGCAGGCGCTCACGTTGCTCTGAATCAATCGCCTTTTCTAAACGTGCTTGCGGAAAACAAAGTGGCAGATACGTTGAAGCTGATGGCTCGCTCGGCCGCGAGTCCGCTCACACCGACGTGGCCCGCGAACTGTGCCACGTAATGGAGCAGCAAGGCCTACATCGCCGGGATCGATTGCCGGACTCGGGAGCTAGTATGATGCTGGGTTAAAAGCGGTGAATTGTCAGAGTAGGGATGTGCTGGCGCGGGAACAGGTCACGCGCAGCAAAGGAGAAGGTGCTCGACGCGGTTGGCCAGGCAGCGGCAAAATTGCGTGCTGAACTGGGCGAATCGTGGGCTACGGTGCAAAAATTCGATGTTCCTCTCGCGATGCTACCACCTTCCCTCGACGCCTGAAAGCGTACAGCTTTGGCCAAAGGGCGGTCCGCGAAAAAGGGCAGGCCGCCGGACTTCCGTACTACCTGCACGCGATCCGACTAAGACCCGAACTTTGCTATGGGCTATCGGGCGTCGGCAATACGTACAGCAACATGAGTGAGCTGGAGCGTGCCAGTCAGTACACTGCCAGGTTTTCAGTTGAGAGATCATGCCAGCGAACGCGAGAAAATGGCCATACCGCAACTACTAAGACAGCGTCACCGGCGAACAGGAGAAAGCTGAGAAAGTGTATCAGGAGCACATTGAAAACTACGCGGGATGATCAGCTTATAACGCTCTCTTGGCAACGTGTACGCAACGTTGGGGCAGTATGAGAAGGCGCGCGATGCCTATCGCCAGAGATAACGAATGAACCGGACACGGGTGTATCGTACGGAAACCTCGCTAATACCTCCTCGCCTTACAGCAACTCGACGATTCGCTTCAGGCGTGCGGCAAGCCAAGAAAGAAAATCTGGAGATTTCTCTGCACAATGCTCTCTACGCGCGGCTTTTCTCCGGTCGATTCCTGGCGATGGCGGAACAACAAAAATGGTTTTTGAGCCATCGGACTACGAACACTATGGTCTTTCGCTTGACTCCGATACGAAGCCTACTTCGGCGTCTGGCTAAATCGCGTGAACTGACAAACGGGCTGTCGCCTCGCTATCCGCGCTGACAGCAAGGAAAGGAGTGGAGAAATGAGCAGGGGAAGAGTGGCATGAGAAAGCGAAGCAGGGCAGTAGATGGTGAACACAAAGAGAGCGTGGGGTGAAGCGGGTGGCTTATGCGATGAGGTGATACGCAGGGAATCATGCGCAAGACTGAACAAGCGCTTACTGGACACGCAGATGCATGCTTGGCTGTGACATCGCGCACAAATAGCGCTGGACGAAGAATCGGCTGCAGCTCTTGAACTTTGCAGTGGCTATCCCATAGAATTGGGACAAATCTCGTCTTTACCAACTTCGTGCCTCATCCTGTCTACGTGCGCGGCGAAGCCTACTTGCAGCGGGACAAGCCAAATCTGCCGCCGCCGAGTTTCAGAAAATCCTCGACCACAACGGCATCGTGTGGAACTGCTGGACGGTGCGTTAGCCCATCTGAGCTTGGCGCGCGCCTACGCGCTCGAATCGATATCTTCGCAAGGCGCGGATGCCGATGCCGCCCGCACTCGCTCTCGCTGCCTACCAGGACTTCCTTACCCTCTGGAAAGACGCCGATTCCTATTCCCATCTTGAAGCAAGCCAAGGCGGAATACGCGAAGTTGCACTAGTGGTCCTAACATAAAGTTCCCAGCAATGAAGGTATTGCCTGGTAAAAGCGGTTACCGAAGAAGTGGGACGCTGCAAGATTTGTCGACTAGTCGGGATTGAGGGCTAACGCAAGAATACTCGTAAACGATCAAAGCAATGACAGCGAGTAATACCGCCCGGTCATCCGTATCGCAATCAGGCCCTTTCACCAGCATATCTTTCACGAAATAACGTTCCAGCCGACGGGAACCAATTGGGCAGACGAAGCCACGCTCGCGGAGCAAACAACATATAAACGCTGTTGATGATTAGGGTGATAGAGAGTGCAGCAAAGAGAAGCCAACACAATGTCTTGGCCATTCGCCCAACTGTACAGGGATACGAAAATTTCGGCTAGCCCTGATTAACGCGGAAACCGGACAAGTCCCGTAGCGTTCCGAATAATTCAAAATGTGTCCCCGGCCTGCGGTATCATCAGCCCCATAAACCTAGGACTTCCGATTCGAGGGAGTTCGCCATGAAAAAGCTTTCGAAGCTGCCGAAAAAGCGGCTCTGCAAGGGAGTTTCGCAGCAACATGTAGCTTGCGAAGCTCCCGCTCAGCGGCGTTGTACTCAGTGCGGCATGTGGTATTGCAGGTTTCACTTCCAGGACCCCGATTGGCATCACTGCGCCCCCGACCAAGGTACGGGATGAATATGCCAGCAACCACTGCGCAGGACACGGGCACGCTACGGTAAAACTCTTTACTCATTTGTGGGCAAGAAACAATAACTCGTGCTCCAGAGCGCGATTTCCCACTTGATTGCATAACAATGTCTGGTTATGCGTGCCAGGCAACAGATTCGGAGCGCCCTCTCATCCTCGGTTACAATCTTGGAGTTTCATAGCAGCCACGCGGCGCGGACTCGTGACTTCGGCTGAAGGTGACTTCTTTGGTCTCTCACATTCAACCCCCAGCAGAAGGAGGGCCTCCAAGCGGCTTGCTCATCCACTTCGCGAGAAAAAGACCCCTGGTTTCGTTTTTTGTGCTTGCGTATTTACTGGGGTGGACAATTGTGTCGCCTCAGGTGCTTTTTAACTTAGGACTGATTTCGTTCATCGCCCTATCAGTATTAATGACTTTTGTGGCGAACCTTTCTGGCTTCAGCATCGTAGTCGCAGTCATCATGCACACTCTTTCCGACACGAAAAACTATCTGATAAACGGATTGACCGCGCATTCTGATGTCAGACTGCACTGGTATTGGGTTTGGGTAATTTCGAATCTGTTGGTTCCGGCAGTTGTTGTTTTGCTCACGCGAGGTCGGCTCGGAATGACTCCCATTTCGGCAGCGAATCGCAGTCACTTGGACGATTAACGCGGTTATCGGAAACTTGAAGTACTGGGACTGGACTTGATTGCATAACAATGTCGGCCCCTCTCGATGCGATCGGACTTCTGTTGATAGGCTTCGGGAGGAAGGAGCCGGAGTTCGGTTCGTACGCGGGACAGCTCGGTACCGGACATGGCGTGCAGTAAAGCGTCGTCCACTTGATAGGGCATCCCGCTCCCTCGTGAGAGGGAGTTCGAAGAACTAATCATGGTCGAAGTTTTGATCGAAGAGATGTTTGGGTCGGACTGAAACCGACCGCTAGATTACGAACGAACCGTACTTGTCAGGGCCGACCGGAAAGACACCGAAGGAAGCGGAAGAAAAAACTCTTTTAAGTGAATGGAGAAGTGTGCCCAAAAAGTGTTTGACAGGGCCGACATTGTTAGAGATGTCCGGTAATCCGGGTGGTTTCAATGGGTCGACGCAACACTCAAGTCGAACCCACTTTGCATTGAAAACAAAAGCCAAAATCGCTCGCTAGATTAGATCAGCCGGATTGCTACCCTGGCTAGGTTTTGACCGGGTACAGCCGAACAGATCGGTTCTGCAGCGGAAGTAGTGTCGGGTCAATTGATTAGATGGTGTTGCGTCGACCATCTGAACCGGCACGACTCTCCAGGAGTTGACCCGAAATCGACGGGTCGGCCAGAGGAAACGCGGTCCCCATGAGTCTTTTTCGTTGGTCTCCTCGTATAGCTGAGTATCCAAGCGTCGGGGAGATTCCCCCTTTTTTGAATTGCCTCAACCACCAACCGATCAAAATAGTTGAAGACAATCGCGCCTTCCCCAAACCCCTCGATCTCTCCGTTGGTCTGGATCAGGTACTCGTGAGCGCCTACTGCGACCTTAAAGAGCAGCTGTTTGTCGATGGCTGGCTTTGATTCTATTTGATCTTGCTGGCCGTCTGGCAAGGGTGCGCTCACTCTTTTCCCTCAAAAGAAAAATGCTCGGTTGTCGAGGGCGGGAGAAGCTTATGATGCGCGAGACAGAGGTCCAAATCGGAAATCCCGGTTCAAATCGGCCTTCAATATTTGACAACGATGGATCATCACATGAAGGAGTCCTTTTATGACTGAAACCACATCCGCTGAGGCGTCGAAGGCGAAGAGTGTTCTAACGAAGATTGCAGCGTTTGTCGCAGATCGAAATATCCCTTTCCTAGTTTGCAGCATTGGAATGATCGTTATGTTGCTGTGGGCAGGCAAGTTCAAAATGACAGCACCCGGGGCAGAGGGCATCATCCCGCTCGTCACTAACAGCCCGCTTACCAGTTGGCTATTCAAGGTCTTTGGACCATATATTGGGTCGGATATGATCGGGGCCACTGAATGGACAGCAGCAATCCTACTGATCATCGGCTACTTTAAACCTAAAGCAGGCATTCTGGGCGGGATCATTCTAGTCGGCATGTTCTTCACCACAAGCACCATGTTGATCACGACTCCGGATGACACTGTCGTGGTTCACGGCATCCATTACATGAACAATCTCGGCTTGTTTCTCTTCAAGGACATCATTTCTTTCGGAGTTGCGTTCTATCTGATCAGCTATTATGGCCGAAAAGCGATCATGGCTGAAAATCACAGCTGAATACTCTTACAGGTCAATTCTAGCGCCGATCTCGGATCAGCGGGAAACGTACCCCAGCATCGGAGATCGGTCGCTCCTGCGCCGGTGTCCCGCGCGACACCGCACTCGTAGAACCCAAGCCCGGCTGCTATGTGTTGCCCTTGCGTCCGTTCGTTCGCGGTGGGAGCATTCTGAGAAATCATTCACGCCCCACCGGAGGTAGGGCAAGGGGGCTACCATGCCGTTCTCGTCAAAGGCCCAAGAAATTCACGATCACATCGTAAGTACTGGCAAGGCCGACTATTGGATGGGCGCTGCCAAATTACTAGCCGATCGTAGGGGGCAGCATCGCCGCAGCATTCATGCTCTCAGACACGAGCTCAAAGCCGAGCTCTCAGACGCGGTGAATGATGCCAACGATCATCACTGGGAAGAGGTTGCGCACTGGCTGGTCTATGAAGCGGGACTGGACTGACACCGAGCTGTGCTGAACTGTAAGCTACGGGAGGAAGCCCATGGGAAGGGCAGGAAATGAACACTCTTTTCATCTGTGGGCTGTTTGACCTCGGCACGCCGCCGATGCCGCCGAATCCCAATCCATCGGAGCCCCTGCCAAGTCCATCGGAGCCGATACCGTCTGATCCCCAGGGATGAGAGGCGGTGCCGAATCGAACTTCTCTTTACAAGTGCGGCAGCTGGGTAATACGCGCCGTCTTGTTAGGAGGATGCCGCCTCCGCCACTCCGCCCTCGCCTCTTCAAGCTCTACCACGTGCGGTGCCGTCGCGCCGAAATTCATCTTGGGTTCCGATAGTTTCCGTGCTCTCGTTGGCCAAAACGGCGCAGCTCAAGGTCGGACATCTGTCGTAAGCGTTCGCGGAGTTCTTCGGGGCTTTCTGGTCTTAGTTGAATCAAGGCTGGCCTCCCTTGTTGTCATATTCGGGAGGAAACGGGAGGGCAGAATAGCACGACCATCCGGACCTCGTGCAGATGCATTCTGCTTAGGCCGGGCAGCTAGTGAGGAACCCCGCGCCCCTGGGGGCTTCCACTGAGGTAGCTGCTCAGCGGAGTCCCATGCAAAGTCCGAATCGCGCAAGCTTCATTTGCGACGAAGATACGCAACGATGCCCACCATTCCGATACCCAGGCCGACGAGGGCCATCGCCAAGGTGCTGGGTTCCGAAACACGAACAGTGGACGGCACGGGTTTGGGTTGCTGCGCGAATACGGAAGCAGACGCCGCCAGCATGGTCAAGAAGCATGCACGAGCCGCGAACCTTGAATTGATGAGCTTCATCTTGATTTCTCCAGATGAGTTATTTTGAGTGGGGTCCAATTCAAAAGATGCGGGGACGCACCCTAAGTGGCGTGAGGTGGCAGTTTCCATGCCAGATTCTCAACATCGAAGAACGAATGCCGGGGAGCAGCGCATCTAAGGCCGGGCGACCAAGTCAGAGAAGGTATGGCCGGGGGCCAAAACACGAATGCGGAAATATGATAACTTCAGCAAAGGTTTAGTCAGCTAAACCAAGCGAGTGCCCAGTGCGAAGTCCACCGCCATCTTTAGGGGACGCCTACGGCTCCATTTCTCGCCTGTCGCTACGCCTCGGTTCCTGGCTGCTGTTTGCGGCATCCAGCGCCCTCTTCGTTGTCGTAATCTCGACACCACGACTGCATTTTAACTCTCCCCTTCGAATGGCACTGTTGGGCACTCTGGTCGGTGCCATCGCTCTCCAACTGCGTTATTTCCTACGTGAACGTGAGTATCACCGAGAAGCAGTGTCCGCGTTTCATACGGCCGATCGTGAGTTTCGCTCCGTCTTTGAGCATGCACTCGATGCCATCGTGATTGTGAACGGCGACGGAATTTGCCTCAACTCCAATCCCGCAACGTTTGCCCTATTGGGGTTGCCCAGAGCCGCACTCATCGGGCACCCGATTCGGGATTTCTACCGGGATCCCCGGCAATTTGACAGAAATTGGCGATCCTTCCTGAGCGTTAAGTATCAACGTGGACAGGCGGAGCTCATTCGAGATGATCAAACCACCCTCTATGTGTCTTATACCGCCGCTGCAAACTACCTGCCCGGGCGGCACGTCCTCATTCTTTGCGACACCACCCAGCGAAAGCTTGCCGAGACTTCTCTCCTGGACAGTCAGTTGCGCTTCGAGCAAATGGCCGATCGAATCCAGGAAGTATTCTGGATGATGGACGCTCAAACGAAGGAGGTCAAATATGTAAATCCGGCTTACGAGACCATCACCGGACGGACGGTTGATTCGCTCTACGAAAACCCGCTCTCCTATCTAGAACTAATCCACGGTGAGGATCGAGGTCAGATTCTGGCCAAGCTGGACGACGCCGTCTCCACTGGCTCGTTCGACGAAGAATTCCGGATCATTAGGACTAACGGTGAGCTTCGCTGGGTTTCGGTAAAGGCTTTGCTTGTCCGTGATTCGGGACAAGCCCTGTGCTGGCTCATCGGCACTGCCCAGGACGTAACAGCACGAAAACACGCGGAAATGGAGAGCGGCGCACATCTTGCCGCGGCAGAGGCCGCCCGCGCCGAAACGAACGCACTTCGAAAATCTACCCTCGCATTGTCCCAAAACGTCGCAATGGACACCGTGCTCGACACGCTTCTTGCTTGCCTTCTGGATCTCGTGCCCTATTCCTCGGCATCTGTGCTCCTCGTCGAACAAGGGGCCGGTCTCTTTTTGGCCAGAGTGGCGCCGAAAAGCTCTGTTAAGCGGAGCATCGTGACTTTGACCTTGAAGGAGCAGCCCCTTTTGCAAACTATCGTTCGGGAGCACAAGAGTCTTTCCATACCGGACACTCACACAGAACTGAACTGGACAAACCATCGAGCCTTCGCCGGAATGCGCGCGTGGCTAGGCGTGCCGCTTATGGCGTCCGGCGAAGTCTTGGGTGTACTTTCTGTTGGCTCGAGTGATGCGCACAAATTCACCACGGAGCACTTTCGCCTCGCGAAGTCGCTTGCTATCCCTGCAGCGGTGGCGATCCGCAACGCACGGCTCTACGAACGCGCTGAGATCTACGCTGCGGAGCTCCAGTGTCGCCTTCAGGAGATCAGTGACTCCGGTGACATCCCTGGCACTCCGGAAGCGCGCAAAAGCAGCCGTTCATAGCCTGTTCCTGATCGGGGCACGCGACACATGCGAGCCGCGTTTCATTTTTTATCCCGCGTAATTCCGCTCCTCGTGAACGCTGTCATCGCAATTGTGCCGGCGCTTCGGCGTTTCTCCGATTGGCGCCCCCGCACCGGGACCTGATTTCGGCACGCCATCTATTCCCGCCTTCCTTTTCTCGGACACCCGCTTCGAGCTAATTCCTGCGCCGCTGCAGCTTCGCGGCTTCTGCTTTCTCGGTTCCGCCCTAAGACCGTTGGGTTCCCTCCGAGAATGCAGCCGCTCGCTTTGGGAGCAGTAGCCCTCGCCTTTGGGTGCCTCAAGAAAATGAGGCAGAAATAGGAGAACAAAATGTCTTACCTCAATGCAGTAACCCTAGTCGGATTCGTCGAGGCCGATCCAGAGCAACGCCAAGCGCGCGGCAATGGTTCGAAATTCACCGTACTGTCCGTAGCTACCCAGCGCTCCTGGAAGAATACGGAAGACGAATGGGTCTCGAAGACCGAGTGGCATCGCATCTCGATCTTCCGCCCGCGCCTCGCCGAATACGTCCTCACGGCCATCAAGAAGGGCGCGCACATCCTCGTCGAAGGCAGCCTTGTCAGCTCCACCTACGATGAGCCGAACGGCAAAGGCAAGAAAGCGACGGCCAAAAAAGTGGTCTCGTGGACCATCCGCGCCGATGTCATCCGCAAGCTCGATCGGTCGGAAATTGAGCCGGAAGCAACCAGAGCGCAGTCCAGCGAAACTCCGGCTTCCGACGCGCCGCCGTTCTGAAAATTGCGTCTTTTTGTTTGCGGAACGGCAGACGGCCTATTGTAGCTCACCAGTCGCGTCATGCGAATTCTCGGTTGTCCACGATCGTGGACAACTTTCGAAACTCCACACGAACGCGCACCCTAACGCCAACCATAGGGCCGCCGTCATCTTTGTCCCCCGAACGGCAGTTCGTACCTCGGTAGGGTTGTCCCCCCTCCCGTCACCTTCGTCATCTCTTGCGCTTGCGACAGGAGACGGTCATGAGCGAAAGGCCTAGTTGTCCCTGCCTTCTTTGCCGGATCGAAGAGAAGCTCCTCAAAGAGCTCGATTCGCCTATATCCCGAGAGAACTACGAAGTCTTGTACTCGGTTTCGCAACCTCTTGTGGGTTTCCCGCAATCAGAACTCCTTCTTACGCATCTTCGCGCCGGGCGCGGCGTTGCCTCTTCCGATCAAATTCTTTTGGAACTGATGAAATGGTGTGATGTATTTCACGACGGCTTAGTGCCAAACCTCTTCCTCCTGGCTTTTCTTCCTATGCTGCACGCCACCGTGCGACAAGTCACACGCCGCTACCCATCTTTGATGTGGGACGATGCGGCGCAGCAAGCCATTCTGGTCTTTCTGGAATTCCTGCACTCGACCCAGTTCCGCCGGCGGATTTCACATTTGGCTTTCGCGCTCGCACGTAGGGTCAAACGCAGGGCACATGCGTGGGCGCGACAAGAAATCGCCTTCACCGATGCGCCCGCTTTGTCGATCTTGCATGCAGGCTTCGATGAAAATTCTTTCGAACGTCTTGTCCTCCTTCGCCATCTGCTCGACGGCGCCAGCGCTCGAGCAATCATCGATGCGGCCGATGTGCAATTGCTTATTCAGATCAAGCTCGACCGAGAACCCAGCGAAGTCTTCTATGAAGAACTGGGCCTCACTCCAAACGCCTTCCGGCAACGTGTGAAACGCCTTTTGGCAAAGTTACGGCGCATGGCGGCTACAAAACCGGGCAGTCCAAACCCGCGGGGGAATTCGAAGGGAACTTCATAACCGCAATCGTTCATAAGTGTGTCGCGCAATGACGCAAATATATTTCTCGCCCTCGGCGACACATTTTCGGTTTCCGAAGCTGAATAGATAAATAGGGAGCGATCCTGCATCGATACTCGGCAGCTGCCGGAGCGGCGGTTCCTACCGGGATGGCCTAGGTATCTTCGAACCCTTCGGAGCCCTTGACCCGCCCTGTAGCTTCTGCCCGCATGCGGCAGCCAGTCGCCGAGTTTCGCTCCAAATCTCGATTCGTGATGCACCTGTGTCCACAAAATTCTCACGGTTTGGCCTAAGTATCTTCGTCCGAACCCTATCTGCGCTTTTCATGACTCTGTTTCTTGTATCCGCCGCCTTTGCGCAGGCGAATTCTCCCTGGGAGAACGCCGCCAATGTTCTGCAACAGGCCTTCACCACCACCATCGCTCGCGGGCTGTCCCTGGTAGCTATCGTGGTCTCCGGCTTGACTTTTGCGTTCGGCGAAGGGGGCTCAAAGCGCGTTCTCGCCGGAGTGCTGTTCGGCGTTGGCATGGCCATTGCGGCCGTCAAGTTCAATTCCCGTCACTTCGACATCGAGGATCTGATCCGCAGTGCCACACTGGACCGAGGGCTTGCCAGCCGGCTCGAAGACTATCTGCTCCAACGCCGCAATTTGCTCATCTCCGGCGGAACCGGAACCGGCAAAACGACGCTGCTAACAGCGCTTGGGAAATTCATTCCTGCCGACGAACGAATCCTCCTCATCGAGGATACCGCCGAGATTCAACTGGCCCATGAAAATCTCGTCCGTCTCGAAGCCAGGCGCGAGCAGAACGGCACACCTGCGGTCTCGATTCGTGACCTGCTCAAAGCTGCCCTCCGCCATCGGCCTGACCGTATCCTGGTGGGCGAGGTCCGAGGCGGGGAAGCGTTCGATTTGTTGCAGCTTCTGAACACGGGCCACTCGGGAACCATTTCGACAATTCACGCAAGCTCCGCAAAACAGGGACTATCCCGATTCATTAGCTGTGTTCTGCAAAGCGGCGTGGATCTTCCGTACCGCGCCATTAAGCCCAATATCGCCGATTCACTAAACGTGCTGATTCAGATCGAGCGCCGTCCTGGTCGCCGATTTGTTTCCGAAGTCCTCGAAATCAACAGCTACGATCCCGACGCCGACCTGTTCGACTTCTGCGCGATCTATGTCGCTCAGCGGGAGCACGCATGATAGAAACCACCTCCTTCAAGCCACGACAACTGTCAGCGCCGCAATACGTCCTCGCGCTTCACGCACCCGAGGACCGCGTGGCCGTTCTCATCCGCAATCGTACCCGCAGTCAAACAGTGCAACGAATCCTTTCCGCGGACGACATCGCCGGTCTGCCATTCCAAGATTGGCTCAGGAAGGAAAATGACAGCGGCGCAGACATATTTCTCGGAATGAATCCGCTGCGTGCGAACAGCTTCGCGAGAACGAAGGAAAGCATACGCGAGATTCGCCACGTCTACCTTGACCTCGACGAAGACGCGGCGGCTGCGCTGCACGCGATTCGCACGGATGGCAACACACCCATTCCCAATTTCGTACTCGACACTTCGCCGGACAAGAACCAAGTGGTGTGGCGCGTCGCCGGCTTGGACAGGGAACAGGCCGAAACCCTGTTGCGCTCCCTAGCGACCCACTTTTGTGCTGACATCGCAGCAACGGATATTGCCCGAGTCTTGCGAATGCCTGGCTTCGCCAATCGCAAGTACAACCAACCGTTTCTCGTCCGCGCGATCCAGGAGACCGACCTCGTCTACCAGCTTCGTGATTTTGTGGTTTACCAAGACTCGCCCGAAGCGCCTGGCCGTCTTGAGGATGGTCATAGTCCACCGCGACGAATGCCTACAGGACACCGCAGCCAGTCCGAAGCGGACTGGGCCTACGCCAAGCGTGCCCTCGCCCGCGGCGACAATCCCGAGCAGATCATCCAGCGTATTGCCGATTATCGCGCGGACGACAAAGCGGATCCCGGATATTATGCCCGCCTCACCGTCACGAAAGCTCAGCTTGCCCTCATAGCGCCCGAACGCCGCATGCTGACAGTAACGAGGGAAGCCTCGTCCGCGATCGATCGAGACCTGTAGGGAAGGAGTTCGGCTCATGTCTGCCAGGGAATATCACCAGCAAAATGTTTCCGATGCGCCCGAGGAGGCGCTTATCTCGCCGCTCGGCGAACCTCGTGGGCAATCGCCTCACCGAGTGACCTTAGCACCGGTGACCAATAGCACCTTCCGAAGATTCACGGAATACGAATTCATCGATAGTCGGGAATTGGCGCGCCGGCTGACCGTTCCGCCTTCCTGGATTCGCGACCAAGTTCGCGCCAGATCCGAAGATCCACTTCCCCACGTGAATCTAGGAAAGTATGTCCGTTTCCTCTGGGGCAGCCCTGAACTTGAAGACTGGATTGCGCGGCGTATAGTGAAGGGGAACAACAGGCGTGTGGGACGGGTTCCTTAAAAGGAGGAACATGGCAAGAACCCGCCACCACCAAGCAGGATATGTTTTCAAGAAAGGTTCGAATTGGTATCTCCGATACCGCGAGACTGTGCAGTTGGAGGGCGGTTCGATCCAACGCATCTAAAAGTGCCGGAGACTCGCAAAAGTAACGGGCCAATACCGAACCAAGCGCGCCGCCGAACAGTTGGCTGAAGAAATTATTCGGCCCCTCAACGACGGCGTGATTCGACCGGAAAGCACGATGAGCCTCAACCACTTCATCGAGGTCTCGTATCTGCCGTATGTGGCCGAACAAAAACGGCGGTCCACCTATAGCGGATACAAGAACATTTGGCTGCGGTACGTACAGCTGAATGGCGCTGTCGCCTTGCGCGACGTCAGGACCTTAGAAGGCGAGCAGATGTTGAAAGCCATTGCCCGCCGCGAGGATCTGTGCCGCACGACGCTTGGTCATATCAAGCACTTCCTGAGCGGTGTATTTCGCTACGCACGCCGCCAGGGCGTGTTGGACAATCCGAACCCAATGCATGATGTCGAACTCCCCAAAGCGCGTCCGGCGGGAGAAACCCACGCGTACTCGCTCGAAGAGGAAGCCGAGATGCTGGCCATTCTTCCCGAGCGCACCGCAACAGTAGGCGCCACTGCGGCATTCACGGGAGCTCGTAAGGGCGAACTCAGAGGATTGATGTGGGAGGACTACGACGGTTCCGAAATACGGGTCATGAAATCCGTTTGGCGGAGCCACGTAGATGAACCGAAGCGGCCTAAAAGCAAGGCTGCAATCCGGTCATCGCTCCGCTGAAAATCCTTCTTGAGCAGCATCGGGCCAGGTGTGGCAATCCACAGCACGGGTATTTTTTCGAATGAACTCGGACAACCGATGAACTTGGAAGCGCTCGCGGTAGACGTCATACGGCCGGCGCTCGAGAAAGCAAACCTACGCTGGCACGGCTGGCATGCATTTCGCAGAGGCTTGGCCACGAACCTGCACGGGCTCGGAGTTTCCGATAAGGTGATTCAACAAATTCTGCGTCACGCGAACGTCACCACGACGATGAACATTTACGTGAAGACGGTAAGTGCGGAGGCGGCGAATGCGATGAAGACCTTAGACAATGATGTGTGCAACTACTGTGCAACCAGGACGGCTCGAAGGTTCGCGTGTGATGTAGAAGTTGTTTGTTCGAGAAGTCTGCAAGTCTCGACGTTAGATGCAGTTAGGGGAATCTGGCGGAGAGGGGGGGATTCGAACCCCCGGTAGGAGTTTTGGCCCCTACAACGGTTTAGCAAACCGCCGCATTCAGCCGCTCTGCCACCTCTCCGCGGCGTGCTTTCAACAGCTTAGCACATCTGCCCTGGTTAATTTGGTGCACAGTTGTTGCACGGACTTTCATGGCGTCCAGGGCCGTCTCCAGCTTCTTCATCGCCACGAGCCGTGTCAGGTCAGAACCTCTTGATCGTTTGATGAAGGTTCCCGGTTTCCGCGAGCCGCTACATCATTCCTGGTAGGGCATTCAACACAGCTTTCGCATCTAATTGCTTGAGGGCAGGCGCACACAGCGCCGGATCCGAGCTGTTGTTTTTCAGGAAGGATCTTTCACCGAAGACTTGTGGCCCGGATTCATGTCGGGGTCGATTGAAGCGTGACGAGAGCCTCGCGTCGGCTCGGCGGCCGACTGGTCGCTCACCGAGATGGATTTCGTCCTTGGAGCTTGTTCGAGAGAAAGGAGACAAAATGGCGAGATACGGAAAGGCAGCGGCTAAGTCGGTCGGCAGCGCGCTGCGCCGCAGAAAGCGCGGAACCTTGAAATCAGGAAAAGGCAGCAAAGGTGGGACTGTCAAGAGCCGAAAGCAAGCAATCGCCATCGGTCTTTCCGAGGCGCGCAAGAAAGGCGCCAAGGTGCCCCCAAAAAGATCCAGTTGAATCCGTATTAGCTCAGTCGCGTCCGGAACAGCATCTTGGAGTAAGTGCTTTTGTTCGAGCGGCGGTCCGTCCGAAATTCCCAGGCTCCGCATCCCGCGGCTCGTTACTGAGACCCGCCGCTCAGGCTTTGAGTTCTCTTCACAAAAACTCCTTCCATATTCTCTGCCCTTCCAAGTTAGACTTGCGCCGTGAAATTCATATGCCTCCCCATCATGGCCCTCTCGGCGCTGTCTTTGCTCCCACTTGCGCCCAAACCGTACGCGTTCCAGCCACAAAATTCACCAAGTAGAGCGCAAGATTGGCCCGTAAACGGCGGCGCCCCCGGCAACGCTCACTATTCCCCACTCGCACAGATCAACCGCGCGAACGTTGCGCAGCTAACGGTAGCCTGGTCTTTCGATACGCAAGAATCCGGCGGCCTGCAGACCAGCCCCATCATCGTCGACGGCATCCTCTACGGAATCACGCCCACTCAAAAAGTTTTTGCCCTGGAAGCCGCCACCGGCAAGCTGCTCTGGAAATTCGATTCCGGCATCAACGGCACGCAACCCGACCGCGGCCTAGCCTTCTGGTCCAACGAAACCGGCAAGCGAATCCTCGTCGGCGTAATGCACTTCGTTTACGCGCTGGACGCCGCCACCGGCAAACCCATCCAAGCGTTCGGCAAAGACGGTCGCATCGATCTCCGCGAAAATCTCAGCCGCAACGACCCCGAGCCCTTCGTCTCTCTCACCAGCCCGCCGGTCGTCTACAAAGATCTCTTCATCGTCGGCGGCCGCAACGCCGAGACGCTCCCAGCTCCTCCAGGCGACATCCGCGCCTTTGACGCGCGCACCGGCAAACTCCGGTGGACCTTCCGCACCGTTCCACAACCCAGCGAATTTGGATACGACACCTGGCCCAAGGACGCCTGGAAATACACCGGCGCCGCCAACAACTGGGCCGGCATGGCCGTCGACGCCGACCGCGGCATCATCTACGTCCCCACAGGCTCCGCGGCCTTCGATTTTTACGGCGCGAATCGCATCGGCGACGATCTCTTCGCCAACTGCCTCATTGCCCTCGATGCCGAAACGGGCAAGCGCCTCTGGCATTTTCAGGGCGTCCACCACGACATCTGGGATCGCGATTTTCCGAGCGCCCCCGTACTGCTCACCGTCCAACGCGAATCCAGAAAAATCGACGCCGTAGCGCAAACCACCAAACAGGGTTTCGTCTATCTTTTCGATCGCACCACCGGCGCCCCGCTCTTTCCCATCGACTCCCGCAGATATCCGCCCAGCACCATCCCGGGTGAAGTCGCCGCCGCGGAACAGCCTCTTCCCGCGAAGCCCGCTCCCTTCGCCCGCCAGCTTCTTACCGCGGACATGCTCACCAATCGCACGCCGGAGGTCCACCAATGGGCGGTCGATCAATTCAAAAAAGTCCGCAGCGAAGGTCAGTTCGTCCCCTTCAGCGTTGGTTTCGACACGGTAATTTTCCCCGGCTTCGATGGCGCCGCCGAATGGGGAGGTCCCGCCGTGGATCCGGACACCGCCATCCTCTACGTCAATTCCAACGAAATGGCGTGGCTCGCAGCCCTCGCGAAAAACACTGGCGAGAACTCCCCGAAAGCCACCTACCTGAGCCAATGCGCCATCTGTCACGGCGAAAAATTGCAAGGCTCGCCGGGCGCTTCCCCATCGCTCGTCAACGTCGGCGCGCACCTCTCGTCCGGCCAGATCGCCACCACAATCAAGAACGGCAAAGGCCGCATGCCCGGCTTTCCAAATCTGTCCGCCGATCAACTGCAAGGTCTCGTGGATTTTCTCACCGGCGCGGATAGCAAAGAGGTCGCCAGCTCACAGCCGCCGCCCCCTGGCATGGACTACCGCTTCACCGGGTACCGCCGATTCCTCGACCCCGACGGCTACCCAGCCATCGCCCCACCGTGGGGCACGCTAAACGCCATCAATCTCAACACCGGCGAATACGCCTGGAAAATCAACCTCGGCGAATATCCCGACCTGGCCGCGAAAGGCCTGACCAACACCGGCAGCGAAAACTACGGCGGCCCCATCGTCACCGCCGGCGGCCTCCTCTTCATCGGCGCCACCAACTACGACAAAACATTCCGCGCCTTCGACAAGTCCACAGGCAAACTCCTCTGGGAAACCAAGCTTCCCTACGCAGGCAACGCCACCCCAGCCACCTATTCGATAAACGGCCGCCAATTCGTAGTAATCGCCGCAGGCGGAGGCAAAGACCCTCGCTCCCCCTCAGGCGGCGTCTACGTAGCCTTCGCCCTGAAAATGTAGGCGCCGGGCTTCAGCCCGGTGTCCGCAAATCCACCTACCCGCCCTCCCCAAAAATCCGGCTGCTATTTCCCATGATCCGAGAGAGAATCCGAGAGACAATCCCTATCTCAAACTCCTCTCAGGCAGAGTGCAAACATGAAACTCCAAAATAGAGTGGCAATCGTAACAGGCGCCGCCACAGGCATCGGCAAAGCCATCGCCACAACCATGGCCGCCGAAGGCGCCTCGGTCGTAATCGACTACGTAGGCGACCCTGCATTCGCCAATGCCGCGGTCCAAGCGATTCAATCCGCGGGAGGCAAAGTCATCGCCGTCGCTGCGGACGTCTCAAATCCCGGCCAAGTAAACCAGCTCATCCAGAAAGCCATCGACTCCTTCGGCAAGCTCGACATCCTGGTCAACAACGCGGGCCTCGAGTACAAACATCCCTTCCACGAATTTCCTTTCGAACTCTGGCAAAAAGTCATCGCCGTAGACCTGACCGGCCCCTTCCTCTGCGCGCAAGCCGCCGCCAAAGCCATGATCCGCCAGGCCACCGGCGGCCGAATCATCAATATCTCCTCCATTCACGAAGACCTGCCCATGCCCACGAACGCCCCGTACTGCGCCGCAAAAGGCGGCCTGCGCATGTTGATGCGCACCATCGCCGTGGAACTCGCGCCCCACAAGATCACCGTGAACAATATCGCCCCGGGCGCAATCTTTACACCCATCGACGCCGATATCGAAGCCGATGCAAAATTGGAAGCCGCGTTAATGGCGGAAATCCCGCTAGGGCGTTGGGGAAAGCCCGAAGAGGTTGCCGCTCTCGCCGTTTTTCTAGCTTCCGATGACGCTGCCTATTGCACCGGCAGCACCTTCTTCATCGACGGCGGAATGATCCGCCAGGCCGGAAGTCTGTAAGCGCAAATCTCTCGATCCGTCGAACCACCCCAGCTCCAGTAAAAATTAATCACCCCCGCTCGAGTTTTGTGCTATCTTTCTGCCTTTCGCGGGTACTCACTCGTAATATCTACATACCGGTATAAAACACAGCGTAAAGAACCATATCATGGACCTCGACGAAGCTATGAGTGTGCCCCCGGCCACTTCTTGCTCCTCCTGGATCGCGGCGAGAGTGCTCTGAACTTCTGATTCCTCGGCCGTCCGTACTCGCTTAGCCCACGGCGAGAAGCTTTCCGTTTCGCGGCCTTCATTTGCGCTCCGTCAATGGACGCTCCAGCGTTTTAACAAGCTGAACGGTGTCGCGAATGTCGCCGTCCATTTCTACCATCACCTAGATTTCGGTGTACGAGATTCCATCAGAGTCGACGAAAGCCTGAGACCTACGTCCCTGGTGGCGGGCTCCCGGTCCAGATGTGCTGGACAATGAGCCAGTCATCATTGGACTGGCGGCGGTAGATGATTATGTAGCTGCCTTTGGAGGTGATTTTAGCCCCCGTGGCGATCGTGGTCAGAGTCTCCTCGAAGTCCCCGCTGTCATAAGCCAGATCGCCGGACGTCTCCAAGTTTCGGCTGTGAAGGGTGAGGTCGCTATCGAAACTGGCCATGATGGTTTGGAAGAGACCGCGGATGGCTACGGAGCCCGTGATGCGCTCTCCAGAGGGTTGGAGGAAGACAGCATCCGTGGCGTAGAACTTCAGGATGGGTTCGAGTTTTTTGGTGCGAAGATCCTCAACCCAGGCTTGTCGGATTTTGGCGAGGGCCACGATGGTCGAGGCTTGAGGGGCGGCGGTCGGGACAAGAGCCAATGCGAGCGTGGCGGCGAAGACCAGGAACGCGATCGTGGCGCCACGCGAACTCACGGCTATCGGCGATTTGACTGGGGACATTGAAGAGAGATTCATGGTGGCTCCTTTGACGAGAGACGCGGCAGCGCAAGCGGCTGGACGAGTTTAGGAGCCCGTAGCGGTGCACAGGTTGGTAATTTTGGGGATTATAATGCTTTTCTTCTTTCGGATCGAACATGTCTGATAAATTCTGTTACAGGCCAGGAGATTCTAGCCAAAATATGTTCCGCTACTTCCAGCAAATCTTCAGGAATTCAGTCAATCCTTTCTCATTTCTGAAATAATACTCCACCGTCTCTCGGACGGCGTTGGCGTTATCGCCCCATAGCGCCACTTGCGGCAGGCCTTTTTGATTCTTGGGAAAAAATCCGGTTCCGATTCGTGCGCCTGAAACTGGTATCGGATACGTTCCCTCCTTGGAGGGAGGATTGGATTTCCACTGATAGAGTTCAGCGGTGAGGCGATTTGTGCTGGGCCCACCCACTGCAATCACGGGGTTATCGCCAACCACGGCTTGCCAGGTCTGCTGTCGAATGAGGAGATGGCACAACGGTCGAACCCGGCGCTCTCCAAACCCGTAACCGGAAGAAGTCTCTCGAGACTGAATTACTAATGGGGAAAAGAGCGCAGCGCATTCCATCCTGGCCAGGAGTGATTCACTCCAACAAAGGCCGTATACATTTGCGCAGACCAACCTGTCACACTCTCACTTTTCGCTTGCGGCAAAGCTGCGGACCATACATTCCGGTTAGCTCGTCATCCGCCTCTTGACGTGCCCCTTCGGATCAGAGTCAAATGTCCCTGCTTATCAATTTAGCTCCTCAACTCACGTCGGAGGAGAATATGCCTAACATCCGAAAAGAATCCGAAAGCCTCAGAATCGTCATCGTGGGTGGCGGTTTCGCAGGCGTGACTCTGGCTGAACACCTCAATCGTCGCGTGGGTCGTGACGTCGAAGTGGTGGTCATCAGCAGTGAAAACCACATGGTCTTTACTCCGATGCTTGCCGAGGTGGCCGGTCGTTCTCTTTCCGGGCTCGACGTTGTCGTGTCAGGCAGGCAGGTTGCTCCCCGGGCCACCTGGTTAACAGCCACAGTAAGCGGCGTTGATCTAAAGAAGAACGAGGTCGAGTACATCCGCCCGGACGGGAAAATTGCGACGCTTTCCTATGCTCACCTGGTTCTCGCCTGTGGCTCGGAGATCAACCTCGATGTGGTTCCCGGCATGGCAGCCCATGCGTACACGCTCAGGACAGTCGGCGACGGCCTGACCCTCGGCAACGAAGTCATCGCACGTTTTGAGCACGCAGCCGTGGAACCTGAAGACGCCGAACGACAACGATTGCTGACGGTTGTGGTGGTTGGAGGCGGTTTCACAGGAGTGGAAGCCGCGGGTCATCTGTTCGACCTGATGCGGAACACCCACCCCTTTTATCCGCAATTAAGCCGCAATCGGCCTCGGATGGTGCTTCTGCAACGGGGCGCACGAATTGTCCCTGAATTTCAGCACGATTCCCTCTCGGAGTTTGCACTGCGAAAACTCCAGCAAAATGGCCTCGAGGTCATGCTGAAAACCGAGGTGAAAGAGGTTACGGCGCGATATGTCCGATTGGGAACCGGAGAGCGGATCAATACGGGTCTTATCCTGTGCGCGATCGGGACGGCACCGGCCGCCCTTATCAAGAAAATCGGCCTGCCTATGGAACACGGCAGATTGAAGACCCAGCCGGACATGCGGGTGACAGGCGCGGCCAACGTGTGGGCTTTTGGTGACTGTGCGGCGGTTCCCAACGCCTGGAATGGACAACTCTCTCCCCCTACCGCGCAGTTTGCACTGCGGCAAGCTAACCAACTGGCGGCCAATCTGGTTCGGGTCCAACGCGGAGAAGCAACCAGGCCGTTCCGGTTTCGTCCACAAGGACTTCTGGCTACCATCGGCCACCACAACGGGGTAGCTGAAATTTATCGGCTGAGATTTTCCGGTCTGCTTGCTTGGTTCCTGTGGAGAGCTGTGTACCTGCTAAAGATCCCGACCTTCAGCCGCAAGCTCAATGTGGTCGTAGACTGGACCTGGGATATTTTCTTCAAGCCCAACATCGTCCAGGTGCGCGTAGCGCAACAGCAGCGATTTAAGCAGGCCCACTACGCCGCAGGCGACTTTGTTTTTCGCAAAGGCGAACCAGGCGGCGCCTTCTATGTGGTCAAGGCGGGGAGCGCCGGGATTCACTTGGATGAAGCTTCAGAGACTCCTCTTGTGATGTGGACGAAGGGCGACCATTTCGGGGAGGCGCCGCTTCTTGAAGGCGCGGCGCACCCCGGATACACAGTGTCGGTCAAGGCGGAAACGCCGCTGGATTTGATCGTTATCGAGCGTGCGGATTTCACCCGCCTCGCTGAGTCGCTTGGAGCACTGCAGAAAGAGCTGGAGCATTCGTTGTTCGCGCGGCAGTCCTACGAACGCTTCACAACGCTGGCTGCGAGAAATCCTGCCGTAGGGGCTCTGACCGTTGCCGACGTCATGACTCGTTCCGTCCAGACCTTGCCGCCCGATCTCGCCTTAGTCGATGCCGTGGCGAAGTTTCAGGGCGGGCATATAGCGTTCCCAATCGCCGAAGGTGAAATCTTGAAGGGTTACTGCAGCCGTCGCGAGCTTTTCGCGGCGCTGGGCCGAGGCCTGCCGATTCAGACGCCCGTTCGCGATTTCATGCTTCAGGCTCCGCATACCGTCAGCGAGACCGACGCCGTGCTTGCTGCAAGTTTAGACTTTCTCCACAACGACATGGACATCATGCCGGTGGTTGCAGCCGATGGCAGCGGCAGACTCGTGGGGACCTTCACTCCGCTCGATGCCGCCCACAGGATCGCGGGAATCGAGGGCCAGAATTTGGAGTTTCGTTCTTCGGCTGCCGCCAGCTGAGACAATAACAGCCCCATCGATCTGATACGGACCGAAATCAGTCCCGACAAACGCCCTTGTATCCGCCAAACTCAGCCAGTTCGTGAATGGTCGGCAACCAGGACGTTATGGCAGAAGTCGCGCTAGGTCGGTTTGCGGACTTTCAAAACATTTGCGTACTTCGGCGGCGTGAATCAGTTGGAGTTTCGGCAGCTGGATCCTAATCTCATCAGCAATCAGGTGCATGCCGATGCGTTACCAGGGTTTACGAGTACGAGAGAAGGTGTAGACTCTGCGGAGATTCAACATCTCTTGATTCGTGCAGAACCTCTGCGATATTTCTGTGCAACCTCACCTGAGAACAGGGTATGCATGGAGATGCAAACGGAGTCATTCATGCCTTTTCAAGACCCGCAATCCCCTGGCACGCAGTTGGCAGTCACAGGTGAACCTCTCCTTTTTCTTGCTGCTTCTCATCCTAACGGTGTTCGTGTTGCCATCAGGGACTTTGAGAAGAAGGCACAAGTAAGCGGCAACTGACGCGTGGGTCCTCGGCGGGGCGCTGCAAGTGCAGAAACTTTTGAGACTTATCGAGGCTACACCGGAGCGAACTCGTCTTATTACTGGCAAAGGTGACAGCCAATGCGCCAGGAATTTATTAAAACGAAAAAGAACGGAAGATGGCAGGCGATGGCCGCCGGTAGTTAAACGGCGCGTCCTTATCTCCGGTAAGAAATGCGTTATCTTTTCTGCCGCCCGCGCTAGCCAAGATCCTGAGAACTTCGCTGAACCCCTTTTGCAATTTCTGACTTGAAATTCCGCCATAACAATCTGGATCTCTTTCAGCAGGATATCGCCTCTTCATCGCTGTCATTTTTGACAGTAGCCGATAAAAAACAACATCTTCAGGATGAACTCGCTGGAAGATGGGCCTATCTTTGCTCCACTTTTCTGGTTGAGTAGCTGTGGCATGTGATTCTCGTGGGTAAGATCTTGAACTGCCGGATTGCCCCGTACTTCGCGTTCCCGACTGGAATCCCGCCGCGATGGGATAACGCGCGATCTGATGCTCCTCCAAATTGCAGCAAGGCTTAGGGCAAAGGTAATTCGAGCGGCAGGCCTTACCTTGCTTCGAAGAAGGATCGAGGATATGCGATGAAAGCCACACAATTGCTTCACAACTTGGGTCAGAGCATTTGGCTCGACAATATCACTCGCGATTTGCTTCGCAGCGGAACGCTCGATCGCTATGTCGCCGAGCTGTCGGTGACGGGGCTTACTTCCAACCCTACAATCTTCGACAACGCCATCAAGAACAGCGCGGCCTACGACAACTCGATTCGCGAAAAGCTTGAGAAAGGCTTGTCAGGCGAGAAATTGTTCTTCGAATTGGCGCTGGAAGATCTCACCGCAGCTGCCGATTTGTTTCGGCCAATTTACGATCGGACAAATGGTGTGGATGGCTGGGTGTCGCTCGAAGTCTCGCCCCTTCTGGCTTACGACACAGCCAGCACACTTGCTGCCGCCAAAGATCTGCACACCAGGGCTGCCAGGCCAAATCTGTTTATCAAAATACCCGGCACCAAAGAAGGTCTGCCGGCGATTGAGGAGGCAATCTTTGCAGGTGTACCTATTAATGTGACGCTCTTGTTTTCACGTGAGCATTACCTCGCGGCTGCTGAGGCGTTCCTGCGTGGAATAGAGCGGCGCATTGACGCGGGACTTAAGCCCAACGTTGGCTCCGTTGCATCCGTGTTTGTCAGCCGATGGGACGGCGCAGTGAAAGGTAGAGTCCCCGCCGAACTCAACAATCGCCTCGGCATTGCTATCGCTGAACGCACATACAAGGCTTGCCGTGAACTGTTGGGATCCTCGCGCTGGCAGCGTGTCTACAATGCGGGAGCCTACCCACAAAGACTATTGTGGGCCAGCACAGGTACCAAAGACCCTTCGGCGTCCGACATCCTTTATGTAAAGGCCCTCGCGGCACCTTTCACAGTAAACACAATGCCGGAGGCTACTTTGAAAGCATTAGCGAATCACACGGAACTCGGATCGATCTTGGCGGCAGACGGCGGGGACTGCGAAGCAGTCTTAGCGCAGTTCGCAAAAGAGGGCATAGACGTCGATGCCTTGGCTGCTCGCCTTCAAGACGAAGGTGCGAAGTCATTCGTCAATTCATGGAATGAGTTGATGGCTGTGACCTCGTCCAAGACCGACGTGCTCAAGAAGGCCGCAAGCCATTGAACGTTGTGAGGCTTCCCGGAACAGAAATGAAATAGGAAACCACGGAGTTCTACCTGAATCGAGAGGTCATCCCGTGAACATTCTTGTCGTTGATGTTGGAGGGACCCACGTCAAGGTTCTTGCCACCGGGCAAAAGGAGCCCCGGAAGTTTCCGTCGGGACGGAAAATGACGCCTAAACAGATGGTGGCAGGGGTTAAGCAGATCGTCGGTGATTGGAAGTATGACGTCGTAGCAATCGGCTATCCGGGGCTGGTTCAGAATGGCGAGCCGGCCACTGAACCGCACAATCTGGGACGCGCTTGGGTCGGTTTTGACTTCAAAGCTGCATTCGGACTTCCGGTGAAGATCATGAATGATGCCGCCATGCAAGCCCTTGGGAGTTACAAGAAGGGATTGATGCTGTTCATAGGTTTTGGAACCGGCCTGGGCGCCGCTCTTGTCGACCAAGGAATTGTGGTGCCGATGGAACTTGGCCACCTTTCCTACAAGAACGGAACTTACGAGGACTACGTCGGCATCCGCGGATTGAAGCGTTTGGGCAAGAAAAGATGGAAGCGCACTGTGGCTTACGGGGTGGCCAGACTGTTCGAGGCTTTCCATCCCGACGACGTGGTTCTTGGAGGAGGCAATGTAAAGAAGCTGAAACAGCTCCCTCCGGGTTGCCGCAGAGGAGCCAACGCGAACGCATTCCTCGGCGGGTTTCGCCTCTGGGAAGACGCAAATGATGGCCGGCCTTCGATGCGTGGTAATGGCCGAACTAAGTAGCCAGTGGGAAACAGAAGGAGTATGAGTATGGCAACAGGCTCAACACCAGTTACCAAACGAGTGTGTATTGCGGCGAGGACGACAAGAAAGTGCACAAATGGTTGGCGACGGCGGTGTCAGTTCCGGGATTTGTTGGCTTTGCGGTGGGCAGGGCCGATTTTTGGGAGCCACTTATGGGCTCGCTGGCCAAAAACATTACGCGAGAAGATGCCGTCGCCGAAGTGGGTCGTCGCTACAGCGGAGTTTGTGGACATTTTCGAGAGGGCGCACGCCACGAAGGCTCACGCATCGTGGGCGGAGAACCCAGCGTGCAAAAAGGTGTCGTGAAGCTGGCGTCATCTATCCTCGCGGCAGATTTCGTGTGTTTGGGTGAGCAGGTGATTGTGGCGGAAAAAGCTGGGGCTAATCGAATCCATGTCGATGAGATGGACGGACATTTCGTGCCCAACATCTCCAACGTTTTGGTAGCGGGATCGGCAATTTTCGGTGAACGCGAAGGAGTGACTGTGACAATGGATCGACTCCAGCGTTGATCACGAGATATACCGTCAGCGAGATTAGCAGGCGAGAACAGAAAGGTGGTGACTTATGCAACTTGGAATGGTCGGTCTTGGAAGGATGGGAGCAAACATGGTTCGGCGGCTGCTCAAAGCAGGCCACAAGTGCGTGGTCTTCGACATGTCGCCGAAGGCTGTGAAGGAACTCGTTGCGGAAAAGGCGGTGGGTGCTTCGTCACTACTGGAGTTCGTCAAGAAACTCGAAAAGCCGCGTGCCATTTGGTTGATGGTGCCGGCGGCTGTCGTGGACAAAACTATTGCGGACATCCTGCCCCACTTAGAGGCAGACGATATCCTGATTGATGGCGGGAATTCCTGTTACGTGGATGACATTCGCCGTGCCAAAGAACTCGCAACCAAGAAGATCCACTACGTGGATGTGGGTACGAGTGGTGGTGTGTGGGGCTTGGAGCGCGGTTACTGCATGATGATTGGCGGGGAAACTCAAGTCGTCAAACACCTGGATCCCATCTTCGCTACCCTCGCACCCGGTGTCGGCGACATTCAGCGCACTCCGGGGCGCGAAAATGCCGATGGGACATCAGAGCAGGGGTACCTACATTGCGGACCAAACGGCGCCGGCCATTTTGTGAAGATGGTTCACAACGGTATTGAGTACGGGATCATGGCTTCGTACGCCGAGGGGTTGGGCATCCTCCGTTCGGCCAACGTCGGGAAGCATACTCACGAAATCGACGCCGAGACGACGCCCTTGCGATGTCCCGAACACTACCAGTACGACCTCCAATTGGCCGACATCGCCGAGGTTTGGCGACGCGGCAGTGTCATCGCCTCCTGGCTCCTGGATTTGACGGCCTCCGCCCTCCTTGAGGACCCCGCCCTTGCGAAGTTCGCTGGTCGCGTCTCAGACTCGGGCGAGGGCCGGTGGACAATTAATGCCGCCATTGATGAAGCTGTTCCTGCGCATGTTCTGACTGCAGCGCTTTACGAGCGTTTCAGTTCTCGCGGCGAAGCCGACTTCGCGAATAAGCTCTTGTCGGCGATGCGTTATGAATTCGGCGGTCATCTCGAGAAAGTTACTACCAAAGGCCACGCGGCTTGAAGGAGATGACCATGAAAAACCTCAATTCTGACGCTCTTGTCTTCTTCGGTGCCACCGGCGATCTGGCGTACAAGAAAATTTTTCCGGCGCTACAAGCCATGATTAAACGTGGCCACCTCAATATACCCGTCATCGGTATAGCGAAGGCTGGTTGGAACGTGGATCAGCTTCGGGCTCGGGCAAAAGACAGCCTCGAGAAACACGGGGGACTCGACTCCGCAGCTTTCGAAAAACTGAGCCGTCTGCTGCGTTATGTTGACGGCGACTACGCGGATCCGGTGACCTTCCAGGCGCTGCGCAAAGAACTGAAAGAATCTCAGCAGCCGGCGCACTATCTGGCGATCCCGCCCGCACTCTTCGGACCGGTCGTGGAGCATCTTGAAACATCAGGTTGCGCAAAGAGTGCGCGCGTCATCGTCGAAAAACCTTTTGGGAGTGATCTTGAGTCGGCACGGAGCCTGAACCAAATCCTTCTCGGCACCTTCAATGAGAAGGATGTCTTTCGCATCGACCACTATCTTGGAAAACGACCTGTACATAACATGGTTATCTTCCGCTTCGCCAACGCCTTCATGGAGTCGTTCTGGAACCGCAATCATATTGAGAGCGTCCAGATCACCATGGCGGAAAATTTCGGCGTCCAGGGTCGTGGCGCCTTTTATGATCAGACCGGTACTATCCGCGACGTGATCCAGAATCATCTTTTTCAGGTCCTCTGCAACCTGGCCATGGAACCTCCCGTCAGGACAGACAGCGAATCCATTCGCGACGAGAAGGTTAAGGTCCTAAAAGCCATTCTTCCACTGGAAGATAAAGACCTTGTCCGCGGTCAGTTCCGGGGCTATCGGAAGGAGAAGGGAGTGGCGCAGGACTCAAAAGTTGAGACGTTTGCCGCTCTTCGGCTCTACGTCAATTCGTGGCGTTGGAAAGGCGTCCCTTTCTTCATTCGAGCAGGGAAGTCCCTTCCAGTGACCTGCACAGAGGTAGTCGCCCGTTTGCGTTTGCCTCCTACTGTGATACGGGAGAGCGCTTTGACGCAAAACCACTTGCGGTTCCGTATCAGCCCGGAAGTGGCCATCGCCATGGGCATGACGGTAATGGCGTCTGGGGAGGAGATGATAGGCCAATCAGTAGAGATGCTGGCAAGTCGTCACCCCCAACCGGATGAGATGGATGCATACGAACGAGTACTGGGAGACGCGATGGCCGGCGATGCCACATTGTTTGCCCGTCAGGATTATGTGGAAGAGGCGTGGCGAATTGTCGATCCGATTTTGAAAAAGGTCACGCCCGTCTTCGAATATGAGCCGGCCACCTGGGGACCAATTGAGGTCGACCAAAAAGTTGCGCCTGAGGCCGGTTGGAGCAACCCGACAATTGCCACGGAGACGCCGGTCGCTACCGCGGTGCGCGCTGCGTGATCGGCGGTTTGCTCATCCTTGGATCGGAAATTAGCGCCCAGTACGAAGCGATCTTGGCCGAACGCGGCGCTGAGTTTCGCGGACTCCAGCAAAGTCCGCGTGAAACCTTAGTTTCGTTTGTGGACCCTGAATTCAGAACCACTTTGGCGCTGCCGGAATCGGAATTCTCTTCTCAAACCGTGTCGCAACGCCTCCAAGAAAGCCTCGCGGGCCAGGACGAAGAAGCGGCGCTCGTCCTTGCCGCCAAAAGTGGAGACGCACACGCATTCGACATTCTCGTCGAGCGTTACCAACGAAGGATTCTCGCCGTTGCGCGACGTTTCACACGTATCCGAGAAGACGCGGAAGACGTCGTTCAGCAGAGCTTCCAAAAAGCATTCGTCCACTTGCACAGATTCGAAGGGAAATCGTCCTTCTCCACATGGCTAACGCGCATTGCCATCAACGAAGCGCTCATGTTTCTCGCAGAAGCCGCGGCCTGCGGGAGGTTTCGATCGATGATTTAGGCGGGAAGGAAGAAACCACACGCCGGCCGGAGATACACGATTCACGGCCAAGCCCCGAGGGTGTCTTTTTAAAGAGGGAGCAAAAACGAATTCTATCGGCGGCCATGAATAAATTGACGCCGAAGATACGAAAAGCAATCGAGCTGCGGATGCTTGACGAATTATCCATGAAAGAAGCTGCTCGCGTCATGGGACTGCCGGTCAGAGCGGTGAAGGCCCGAGTGTTCCATGGGCGGAGGAAATTGCATCAGGTATTGAAGCGCGAGTCTGGCTGGATGTGCCGGAAACCAATCTTGTGGACGAACCGTAGTTAGTCGTCGCCTTCCTCTTCATCCAATTCCTCTTCGTCATCTTCTTCGCTCTCTAAGTCGTCGTTCTCAGTGTCCACTTCTTCGTCTTCTTCCGGGAGCCTCTCGTCGTCTGGCTCGTGCACATCCCTCGCATTTATCATGATGTTCCTTCCTTTTTCACATTCCGTACCCGCATCGGCGGGACTCTTCGCCTCGCACCTCTAATCAGGTGTTTCAAGATAACCGATGTATGATGAATCGAACGTCAACGGGTGGCCTCCACTCTATCGATTTCGATGGCCTTGAGAACGAGGGCGATGGCTTCAAAGAGCGTAGAAGCGATGCCCTCCACGGCGTGTGATCGGCCTTCGAGATCGCGCGTGTCTGCCAGTTAGGAAATGCCGAATCCGAACATCGCGGGGGACTGTGATTGCCGTACATGAAGAACGTAGGAGAATCATCGTCGTTCTTCGTAATTGGGATCGACCTAACTGGCCGACCACTCCAGTTTCACGGTCTTGGAGAACTTCTTCCCACAATTCTGACAGATCGCTTCGTAGGAGCTTTCGTCGTCGTTCCAGCGAGCCGCTTCAAGTGGATTGTCAGTGCCGCAGAAGGGACATTCTAAGAGTGCTTCCTGAGTTTCCATCGGGCACCTCCACAACTTAGATGATTAGGAGGTCGGAGTGGCTAGGACAAAGTAGGAGATTGGGCTGCCGGGCTTGACGGTCTCGCCTTGAAGCCAGGACTTTCTGGCATACACCTGGCCTACAAAGGGGCGAATCTGTAGAATTCTTAGAATCTATAGCCCACTAAATCTGCAAGTTACAGACTCTAAAGGGCACTTAAGTGTCTAGAATGAATACTTACGTAAACAGGGGGGAGGGGGTGCTAGGACAGTTACTCCCCTCATTTCCGCAAGGTCGCCTCAATCGATCCATGCGGTTCGTCGGTCGGCAGAAACACCTCGGCAGGATTGTCCATCCCCAGCGGATTCAGATCCACCAGGTTGAAATGCTTGTTCGGCAGCGACAAATGAATCTCGCGCACGTTCTCGAAGTTGTTCAACACCGCCTCGCCCATGGCATATAGCGTGTGCTGCAGCGACAAACTCTTATGCTCCGCGAACGTCTCCAGCAACATCTGCCGTACTCCGTGCCACACCGGCCCGAACTCCACTTCCTCTCCGGGGTACAGCCAGTCCGCCTGGATCGACGTCGCCAAAATCCGATTGCGATCTTCTTTCAACGTCGTGAAGGGATCGCGCAGAAAATCCTCAAACGCGGAATTCGTCGTCTTCAATACCACCAGATCCTCGACGCCCGCGCGTATGGTCGTTCCTTCCCGCGTTCCTGTCAGCACCGCCGTTCGCTTTTCTCCCCCAGCGCGCATGAACGCGGTCGCATGTGGCTTTCCGCCGTGTGGCAATCGCGCCCACAAACTCTCCGCAATCTCGATCCGCACCCGCGACACCTGCGCGTTGTACGTAAGGAAGTGCTCCATCAAGTGCAATCCAAATTCTTCTGGCGTCTCGATAGCGTGCTGCCGCGCCAGCGCGTACACGGTGTTCTTCATCGTGTCGGTTGGCAGGATCTTGCGGTTGTCGCCCTTGGTGTGCGCCGTCTCGAAATCCCCCTCAAAGCGAATGGCCACCGTCAACTCGCGGATGTCGTGACGCCCCTCCTGCCGTGCCACCCGCAGCAGCCGCACCCGCGATTTGCCGTAACTGTTTTCGCCGAGATGAATCGCCATGCGTCAGCTCCCGCGATACGTGGAATATCCGAACGGGCTCAACAGCAGCGGAATGTGATAGCGCTCGCTGCTATCTCGCACACTGAAAACCACGCTCACCTGCGGATACAGCGCCGCAATCTTGCGATCGGCAAAATACGTATGGGTATCAAACGTCAAGCGGTATGTGCCTTCCACCAGCGTGCCCGCACCCAGCAGATCGCGCAACCTCCCGTCCTTATCGGTCGCGCCGCGTCCCAGTTGTTTCCATCCCGTTCCCACTTCTTCCACTTCCAGAACCACTGGCACTCCCTCGGCAGGCTTCCCGATCGAGACATCCAGCACGTGCGTCGTGATTGGACTCGTCGTTGTTTTGTTTGTTGTTGTTTCGCTCATGATGCGAATAATTTCTCCAGGCGAAGCCTCGTGATCTTGCGCTGCTCTTCCGCCGCAATGCGCAACTCCTGTTCGGAGTCGTTGGGCAAACGCCACAGTAGATTCTTCAGAATTTCCGTGCTGGATTTTCCGGTCGCGCAGATCAGAAACACATGTCCGAATTTTGCCCGATATTTTTCGTTCGCTTCGGCCAGTTCCAGCAGCGTCGTGGAGTCAGCAGCCTGCGCCGTCGCTTGTTCGCCTTTGGACCAGCGGCGCGCCGTCACCGACTGCGCCTTCGTTCCACGCTTCGCACCAATGGCTGGATGGTGCTGGAAAGCTTCCAGCCAGTCCTCCCGGCCAAGTTCCGCCCAAACCTGGTCCGCCGTATCCAGCGCCTGGGCTGTATCGGGAAATGGCATGTGCTTCAGCATTTGTTCGACCCAAGCCTGCGACCCGCAACAATCCAGCAGCATCGCGCGCGCCCGCTTGGGCAGGGCACGATTGAATTGCTCGATACCGTGCCCGCGCTCTCCGGCACGCAATGCGTGCCCAAACAGCCGCAGACCGGCTGACACCGCCGTCGGGGAAAATATTGAACCGCACATGGGTAACCGCGCCGACATCGTTCAGTTTGCTCAACACGTGCCGATAGTTCGCCTTGAGCTTCGTTTCCGGCAGCAGTTCTTTCCACACATGCTGCTCCGCAAGGAAGTCTTCGCCGGGCTTCGCCGAGTTAATCGCTTCGAGCGAACAGCGATCGGGATAATTTCCCTTGAAGTGCGCCGTATGCACTTCAACGCGCCGGATTGTGCCGGGCACTCCCAACTTCAGAATCACCCAATCGTGTCCTGGCCCGCGCCGCCGCTTGGTCTCCCACCCGTCGCCCATATTCTTCGCGCGGTACGGCATCAGGAGATTTCGCGGCGAGCCATAAAATTGATCACTCGAAGTCACCACGCTCCCGCCGTTCTCTACCGCGACGAGATTGATCTCCGCCCGCGACGTTCGTGCCGCGTTAGGAGCCGCCTCGCCGTGCAGACGCAACCGTGCTACGCCGCCATCCGGATAAATCTTCAGCCGCACGTGCGTGAAGCGATTGTCGTTCTCGATCGTGAACCGATTTTCCGAATCTCCTTTCAACGGCGTCTGCGGCAAGACTTCGATCCACCGCATGCCCGAATCCTGGAGTCTCTTGATCTCATTCTTGTAGGGCGCGCTTCTCAGATCGCACGCTTCCAACGAAAACTGTTCCGGAAAGTTTCCTGTGAAGAAGCTGGTGTCGACCACGATACCCCGAATCACGCCAGGCAAGCCCAGCCGCAGAATGCACCAGTCGTACCCAGGAGTGCGTCGCCGCCGTGTCTCCCAGCCATCCATCCACTTTCCACGCGCCGTGTATTTTCCTTCGATGAAGACCGGCTTCGATTCCTTCAGCAGGTTTTCCTTGGGCGCAAAGAATTCGTCGTTGCACGCGAGCACTTTGCCGCCCAGCCGCTCTGCCGCCAGATCCGCTAGTTGTGTGAATTGTGGCGTGAATTGTGGCGCGAGGTCTTTCATTCCCTGCCCCGGCGAAGAACCTGCCCGGCCGGCGCCGCGGCAAAGTTCCCACGCTCGAAAACTTTTTGTCCGCGTACGAATGTCGCTTCAACGACGCCGGCAAGTTCGCGTCCGGCATAGGGAGTCAACTTATGCCAGTGATTGAGCCGTTCGGGATCGACTCGAAACGTCGTGTCCGGATTAAAGATCACCAGGTCGGCGTCGTAGCCCAACACAATCGCTCCCTTTTTTTTCTGAAGGCCCGCCAGGCGCGCTGGACCTTCGCACATCCACTGGACGACGTGTGTCAGAGCATAGCCGCGCGCACGTGCTTCCGTCCACACCACGGGCAGGCCGACCTGCAGCGAGGCAATGCCGCCCCACGCCCGCAGGAAGTCGCCTTTCTTCGAGGAGCTTCATTTCTGGCGGACATGGCGAATGGTCGGACGCGATCAAGTCGATGGTGCCGGCGCCAAGGGAAGCCCACAGCCGTTCGCGATTTTCGCGTTCGCGGATCGGTGGCGCGCACTTAAACTCGGTCGCGCCGTCGGCGATTTCTTCTGCCGCGAACGTCAAGTAATGCGGGCACGTTTCGACGCTGACCAGTGGGCTTCCAGATTTAGCGGACTGCAATTGCGGAATCGCATCCGAAGAAGCCAGATGCACGATATGAATGCGCGCATTGAACTCGCGACTCAGCCGCAGGAGCAGCGCAATCGCCTGATCTTCGGACTCGCGGGGCCGGGAAGCCAGCCACGTTGCATATTTGCGCGGCGCACTTCCGGCCACGGCGTTTTGCATTGCTGCGTCGATGGGACCCGGCAATTCCGCGTGAGCGAGCAGAGGAGCGCCGAGCGCCGCCAGTTCCGGCAGAGCCGCGCGCAGATCGGGCTCGGTGACATGCGCAAATTCGGGCACGCCGGTGGGTACCAGGAAGCACTTGAAGCCGAATACGCCAGCGTCCCACAAGGACCGGAGTTCGGTTGCGTTGCCCGGCACTACGCCGCCCCAGAATCCGACATCGACTCGCAATTTGTCCGTAGCTGCGTCGACTTTTTGCCGGTAGGCGATAGCCGTGGTAGTCGCGGGTATGCTATTGAGCGGCATCTCGATCAACGTGGTGACGCCCCCCGCAGCGGCCGCTTTTGTCGCGCTCGAAAAACCTTCCCACTCGGTGCGGCCGGGCTCGTTGATATGGACGTGCGTATCGACGAGTCCCGGCATCACGACGGATTCGCCGGCTTCGTAGACGGACCATCCGCCGGGAATATCATCGAACGCGGAAATATTCGTGATGAGCCCTTGCCGGATGTGAATCGACGCTCGCCGTTCGCCTTCGGGCGTAATTACGCGGCTACCACGAACGACGAGATATGCGTCGCCTGGGGAACCTGAGGATTGATTAGAAAGCGCGGGCATCGTTAGTTAGGGGCTCCATTGGGACACAGACAGGAGTGTCTGTGCTACTTAACGGCGCTAAGCAGATAACATTTCGCAAAATTCGGCGAGCAGATTCCGTGCAATGCGGCGGCGATAGCGGGCGGTCGAACGCATATCGTCGATGGGCGCGATTTCGCGCGCAAGAACCTCCTGCGCATCGCGCAGCGCTGCCGGCGTCAACTTCACGCCGCGCAACGCGTTTTCCGTTTCGACAGCGCGTAAAACAGTCGGTGCGACGCTGCCGAGCGCAATGCGAACATCGGAAATTTGGCCCGCATCCATGTGCGCGGCGCCTGCAAAGCACACTTTCGAGATGGCCTGCGCGCGGCGCGTTCCGACTTTGCGATAGTAATGCCGCCAGCCCTGCGTGATGCGCGGGAGCCGAATGCGGCGAATCAATTCGTCTGGTTGCAAGTTCGTTTGTTTGTAGCCTGTCCAGAAGCCGTGATACGGCAACCATCGTGAGCCACTTGCGGAGACCAGTTCGAGATCGCCGTTGTAGACCAGCAGCGCGGGTGGCGAATCCGCAGCCGGCGATGCGTTGGCAATATTTCCGCCCAGTGTCCCGCGATTTTGTGTTGCGACACTGCCAGTTTCAGCGGCGGCGCGGCACAGAAGAGGAAATTCGCGCGTGAGAATCTCGTTGCGGCGCGTTTCGGTGTAAGTGGTCAGAGCGCCCAGCGTCATGTGCGCGGGCGTCTGTTCGATGCCGCGTAGTTCCGGCAATTTCCAGATGTTCAGGAAGCGGCGATGCGAAAGCTTCCCCGCTTCGAGCAGTACCATCAGATCGGTGCCGCCTGCAAACGGCTTCCATGCGCCGGGCTCTCGTGCCATGCGCTCCAGCGCGTCCGACAAGTCGCGCGGGGTTTCCATTTGATACGCGGGAACATACGATCTCAACGCTGCGGCTCCGCGTGTGGCGGCGTGGCGCGGCAGGCTGCGAGGACCGACTCGAATATTTTCGTGTAGCCGGTGCAGCGGCAAAGATTTCCGGCGAGCCCTTCGCGAATTTCGGTTTCCGATGGATGCGGATTCCGCTCCAGGAGATTCACGGCGGCGAGGATCATGCCGGGAGTGCAGATTCCGCATTGCGCCCCACCGTACGTAAGGAACGCTCGCTGGACGGCGTTAAGCCGATGGTTCAGAAAAAGTTCATCGTCGAGCGGGACGTCGAAACCAGCCACTCCCTCAATCGTGCGAATCTTCGCGCCATCCGCCTGCAGCGCGGGAACGAGGCAGCTGTTCACCAACAGGCCGTCGAGTTCGACTGCGCAGGCGCCGCATTCGCCCTCGCCGCAGCCTTCCTTGGTACCCGTGAGGCCAGTTTGCTCCCGCAAAACATCGAGCAGGCGCGCCATGGGATAAGCTTCGAGCGTTATCGCGCGGCCGTTGATTTCGCATTGCACGCGAATCTTGCGCTCATCGTTTGGAGCGCGCGAGTCAGCCGCGGTCGCGTGGGCGTCAGGCATGTACGCTCTCCAACATTTCGAGGAGAACTTCCGGCGTGATCGGAATACGCACTACATCCGCGCCGGTGGCGTTGGCGATGGCATTGGCAATCGCTGGGGCGGTGCCGTCGAGCGGCAGTTCGCCGATTCCCTTCGCGCCAGCGGGCCCGCGCGCATAGGGAATTTCCTCAAAGAAAACGCGGATCGGCGGAATGTCCATCGAAGTCGGTATGATGTAGTTCGTCATCTGGCCGTTGCTCATGCGGCCTTCCTGCCAGACGACATTTTCATACAGCGCGAAGCCGATGCCCTGCGCGACCCCGCCCTCAATTTGCCCGGCCGCGAGAACCGGATTGATCACCTTGCCCACTTCCTGCACGGCGACGAAATCTTCAACGCGAACTTCGGCGGTGCGCGTGTCGACGGAAACTTCCGCGACATAGACTGCCCATGCATAGGCACCGTATGCGTCGCCCGTATACGTTGCGTCGTCCCAGTGAAGGTCGCGCGGATGTTCGTATTTGATCAGGGACTGTAGCGAGCCGAATTTGGCGATGTACTGGCGGCAAGCGGAGGCAAATTCGCCGGCATTGTACCCAGGTCGAAGAAAGCCGCTGTCGAAGAGTGATTTCTGCACGGCGCGGGCGGCGGATTCAACGAGCTTGCCGACGATCATGGTGGTGCGCGAAGCTACGGTCGGTCCGCTGTTTGGAACCATGGCGGTGTCCGGCTGCATGATCTCGATACGATCCATCCCGAGTCCCAGGGCTTCCGCGGCGATCTGCGCGAAAACGGTATTGGTGCCCTGACCCATCTCGGTGCTGCCGGCGAACACGCGCACGCGGCCTTCAGCGGTCACATCGAGCGCGGCTTCCGACGCAAGATACTCCTCGCCTGATCCGGTGAAACCGGCGCCGTGCAAGAAGGCGGCGAAGCCGATTCCACGCTTGAGCGTGCTGCGCGGATTTTCTTCCCGGAAACGTTTGCGTTTGGCGTGATAGCAGCTTAGTTCCAAGGCGCGGTCCATGAGGCGATCCATCTTTACCGTTTCGCGGACCACTTGATGGACGGCGAGGGTCTGGCCTTCGTGGATGAAATTGCGGCGGCGCAATTCCTCCGGGGCGAGGCCGACGACCTCGGCGACGCGATCGAGATGGCGTTCGAGCGCGAAGACGCTTTGCGGCGCGCCGAATCCGCGAAAGGCTCCATGCGGCGGCATGTTGGTGGCGACGGCGCGGCTGCGAATGCGCACGTTAGGACAGTTGTAAGGGCCCGCGGCGTGAATGGTGCCGCGCGAGAGGACCACCGGCGAGAGGGTCTCGTAGGCGCCGCCGTCGACGGTGAAGTCGATTTCCATGGCGAGGAATTTGCCGTCGCGGGTTAGCGCGGTTTTTTGATGCGTGCGCGACGGATGGCGCTTTGTTGTGGCGACCATGTCTTCGGCGCGGTCGTAGATCATTTTCACGGGCTTGCCGGATTTCCACGCGAGCAGCGCGGCGTGTCCCGCGATCATCGACGGGTATTCTTCTTTTCCGCCGAAGCCGCCGCCGGTTTCGGTTTGCACGACGCGGATGCGGTCCTTGGGCAAACCGAAGAGGCGGACCAATGCTTTGTGCACGTAGTAAGGACATTGCAGCGAACCCCAGACGGTGACGCCGTCCGTTGGGTTTGCCTGCGCGATCATGCCTTGCGGCTCGATGTAAAGTTGTTCTTGCGCGCCGGTCTCGTAGTCGCCTTCGACGATGAAATCGGCGGCGTTCCATGCGGCGTCGATGTCGCCCTTTTCCACGTGGAACGATTTGAAGATGTTGTCTTCGCCCCAGATCACCTGTTTGCGTGCGAGGGAGTCCTCGATGCTGAAGATGGCGGGCCGCGGCTCAATTTCGATTCGGACCGCGCGGCGGGCCTCTTCCAGGAAATATTTATCAGGATGCGCCAGGAGTACGACCGCCTCTTCGGGGTGATTCACGAATTCATCCGCGAGGCAGGGTTGATCTTCGATAAGGAGGGCGATGCAGTTTTTGCCCGGAATATCCTTTGCGGTGACGATGGTGAATTCGGTCCAGGGAATGACGGGATCGAAATGCACCGCGCGGATACGGCCACGGGGTTTGGTGGAGCGGACGGTCGTGCCGTAGAGCATGTCGGGAAAGGAGATGTCGTCCACGTAGCGGGCGCGGCCGGTGACCTTCTCGCGGCCTTCTTTACGGGGGACCGAGGTTCCGATAAGGCGTGGATTCTCCACAGACATCCTTGAGAACGAGGATTGCCGCGCGACCTGGGGCGGTAGTTGAATTCTAGCGCATGCGCGTGGCATGCGGGAACGCGGATGCCATGGCTTGGCCTTACGGCGACGGTCGCTGTCGCGCTCGGGCCACGGCCGCCCACGATCCAGTAGGCTCGGGGCACGGCAGGATTGGCCAATCCGCGACAACCTGCGTAAAATAGGAATCTCGCGCCAGTCGACGCGCCGGATCCCATGGCCTCACCGTTCAACATCATCACCAACAATCCGCCGGCCCCGCCATTGCCGGGCGCTCACCCACGTCCTGACTGGCTTCGCGTCAAATTCTTCGGCGGCGAACGCTACCACGACCTCAAGCGTATAATGCGCACGCTCGACCTGCACACCGTATGCGAAAGCGCCCGCTGCCCGAATATGGGCGAATGCTGGGAGCACGGAACCGCTACGTTCATGATTCTCGGCGACATCTGCACCAGGGCGTGCGGCTTCTGCGCGGTACCGTCTGGCAAGCCGGTAGGTCCCCCAGACGAGGAAGAACCGCAGCGCGTAGCGGAAGCCGTGGCGCGAATGGGGCTGCGTTATGCGGTGGTGACCTCGGTCAACCGCGACGACCAGAAAGATGGGGGCGCGCACATCTTCGCGCGAACCATCCAGGAAATCCGCCGCCGGGTCCCCGGCTGCAAGGTCGAAGTATTGATTCCGGATTTTCGCGGAGACTGGGATGCCTTAAACGTGGTCCTGGCCACCAAGCCCGACGTTCTAAATCACAATACCGAGACGGTGCCCCGGCTGTACCGTCAGGTGCGCAAAGGCGCTCTCTATGAAAGATCACTTGAACTTCTCCGCCGCGCCAAGCAAGCCCATCCGGAAATCCCAACCAAAACCGGGTTGATGCTTGGGCTGGGTGAGGAAAAGGAAGAAGTGCTGGCAACGTTGCAGGATCTCGCAGCCCAGGGAACCGACATTCTGACGCTAGGGCAGTATCTGCAACCCACTCGTGAACATTTGCCCATCGTGCGTTACGTCCATCCTGACGAGTTCGCCGAATTCAAAATGCGGGGCGAAGCCATGGGCTTCAAGCACGTGGAAGCTGGGCCACTGGTGCGGTCCTCGTATCACGCCTTCGAACAGACTGAGTCCGCGCTGGCATAGCGGCGGGCAGACGCAGAGACCGTTCGAGACTCACGGTAAACAAGAGTGCTGTGCTACGTGGACCGAAAGATCAGCGCACTGATTTGCGTCCAGTAGAACAGCGTGAACGCGATGGACAGCCCCGCGTCGATCAGCGAGGCGATGGCAATCCAGTCGCGCGGCCTCTGGTCGCTCTTGCGCAAGAGGAAGACGGCGATGAGTTGGAGCAACCCCGCGGCAATCAACAGCCAAACATAAATCTGAACAGGGTCCATCTGGTAGCGCCACGCGTTCTTTCGAATGAAATCGTCGCCGAATACAAGATTCCACAGAGCCCAGAGAATGAGGGGTGAAAACGTGATGATAATTCCGCTCACCATGCGCAGTTTCCGCGCCTGTAGGGTCGGCGCGTCCGGTGCAACCTTCGATTGACTCCCCAGGGGCTGTGGGGAGGCGGTCATCCGTATGGGTTCCGTGCTCGATCTTCGCTCCTCGATTTTGGTCATTTTGGCGCTACGCTGGCCCAGTCGGCGAACGGCACTGGCCGGCCGCCGCGAATCACGGAAGGAATGACGTGATCGAATCCCTTGTGGTCCTTCGCGGAATAGTCCAACTTCAATTGCGGACCCAACCCAATATCCATTTCGTGTATGGACTCAATACCTCGAATCAGCCCGTCGCGCGTAAGGTCTTTCCCGGCGCGCTTCAGCCCTTCCACCAGCACCATGGCATCCACGAATCCTTCCAGGCTGACGAAACTCGGGCGATCTGTGGGGGCAGATTGCGCGAGCGCGCGCCGGTACATCGCAACCGTCTTCAGATCCGTGAGGTAATACGGCGGCACAACTTGCGTGACCACCATGCCATCGGCATCGTCTCCAGCTTCTGAGATCAACTCCTCCGTGCCTACAAACGAGACCGTCAGGAATAACGGCTTCCACCCGGCGGCATGCGCTTGCTTAACGATGGGCGCCACGGTGTTCGGCGGACCCACCACCACCACCGCCTGCGGATTTGCTCCGCGCACGCTGCTGATCGCGGTATCCACTTTCGCTGTCTGGCGCTGGTAGGAGGCCACCGCGACGGGCTCCGCACCGTGCGTCTTCAGCGCTTCCTTAACGCCGTCGAGCACCGCGGCGCCGAATGCATCGTCGGGGTAGATGACGCCAATCTTCTTGTAGCCCAGGGAGTCCCACATGCCATCGATCTGGTCGCGCGTCTCGTCAAAATACGAGGCGCGCACATTGATGACCCAGTGGCGCAACGGGGTATACAGAGTTTGTGCGCCGGTGAAGAGCCCAACGAGGGGAATCTTGTTCTCTTCCGCCAGGGGAAGGTACTTCACAGCGGTGGGCGTGCCCACAAAAAATCCCAGCGCGAAAACTTTGTCGGCCTGGAGTTTATCGAAGCAGGCCTGAGTCTTGGCGGGGTCGTAGCTGTCATCGTAAGCGACCAGATGCAGCTTGCGGCCGTGTACTCCCCCTTCATCGTTGACCATCGAGAAGTAGGCCTTGGCGCCGGCTACGGTCTGTCGACCGAGCGCGCTGGAAGGGCCTTCCAACGCCGAGCAAGAACCGATGACGACTTCTTTTTCCGTGACGCCCGGCGCCGTTTGTGCGGCGGTGGTCGCGGCGCCCGCGAGCTGCCACGCGCACACACCACAAAATCCCAGGGCTGGACCGAGGTTTCTGAACTTCATTTTTGCTCCATCAGGCGAACTGGGGCCGACCGAGCTGCAGGGAATGGATCCAGATTTGATAGTGATGGCTCGTCTCGTGGACTGTCAACGCGGTTCAAATCGAAGTGACGCGAACCGGTTAGTGGCGATCAGGAAGAGGAGAAAAACGGTGGGAAATGGAGGAAACTAAAGAACCCCTGAGCCGAAGTGGCCCAGGGGTTCTTGTTCAATCCTTCGAAACGATAGCGACTGGACTTATGCGCGTGCGGCTGCAGCGGTTGCGGCAGCGGCAGTTGCCGCTTTCTTGGCGGCCTTGGCTGCGGTGGAGGCCTTGCGGCGCCGCTTGGTCTTGGGCGGCGTTGCCGGGGCTTCGCCGATCAGTTCCGCGGTCATAATGCTGGTGACGAAGAGCTTAGGACCGTGATCATCGAAATCAACCGCAGTACGCTCCGGATCGGATGCGGTAACCACTCCGAGTCCATACACTTCATGCTTGATGGTTTGACCTTCTTGCATTGATTGCACAATGTCCTCCTGGACCGTTCCACTCGACGCGAAAACTTGTGAGTCGGTGTCCCAGCGGTCGCCAGGACACCCGAATCGACAGGCTAGAGCCCGGTAACGTTCTCCGCCTGAAGGCCTTTCGGGCCTTTCTTAACTTCAAATTCCACTGCTTGACCTTCATTCAAGGACTTGTAGCCGTCCATTTGAATCGCCGAGAAGTGGACGAAAACGTCCTCTCCTGTTTGCCGCTGGATGAAGCCATACCCCTTCGAAGTATTGAACCACTTCACTGTGCCTTGTTCCTTCACAGCCACCACACCTCAAGTTGGAATTGCTTTGCGTCTCCTGGTCGCGTTTCCTGGCTACCGCTGACGGCTAACGCCCCCAAATGTCCCAAGATCGTGACGCCTTCGCCCCGCAAAATGCCGCAAAACTTCCGACTTGCAGCGCCCTTGAGCGGGTCAAAAGGTAGTACAAGAGCAACAAACGCTAGACAAATGGTACCATGAAAAGGCCCTTTTGTCCACGGCCCGGAGAGGGCACTTTTAGAGCCGTCTTGTGACGTAAGTGCCTGTTAATAAATAACTTATGCGAGAGTCTAGTGCCTGTTGGGAAACTATAAACGGGGTAGCTATAGGAGGGGTAACTTGCTCATTCTAAAGAGTCGGGTTGAAGCGTGGCGTCGCCCTCGCCTGTAGATTTCTTGTCCCAGTACTTTCGGACCCACGCATCCCAGCTTTTTCCGGCTGCAGGATCGCGTCCAGAGAAAGCAAGTGCCGCGATATCGGCATACGCGATCTTAACGCGCTGATTCGAATCTTTCGGAAGAACCCGAACGAACGACGAGCTCAGCGCCGGGCCAGCGATTCGATCGAAAATGTAGCCTTCAATTTTCGCGCCATCCTTGCGAGTGATCGTGACGTCTCCGCGGTAATCGAACGCTTGCTCCAGTGCGGAGCGCAATTCTTCTTCCGTAGCGAGTTCGGGCACCCAGCCTTCAACAGTCTGGCGAGCCGTTCCCGGCGCGACTTCCAGTTTGTCGGGATCGATTGCGGCGCTCGAAGCGCCTTTACGTTCGGCGTGGCTTGGAGCGCTCACGCCCGCGTCTCTTCCATCTGGGCATTGTCCGTGCGGATCTGCACCAGCGGATTGAAAGCATGCACCGGCTTGACCGGCTCATTCAAGAGGGCCAGTGCATCGGGATCTTCGTACCCGGTCGAAAAAGAGGCCTTAGCGGCAGCCCAAAGGCCACGCAAGCCGCTGAATGTATGATCCATCGCGCTGGCCTCGTAGCCGCTGTGCACCATGCAGTTGGCGCATTTGGGATTGCCGGACTCGGTGCCATAATTTTGCCACTCGGTTGCGTCGAGAAGTTCCTGGAAGGTATCGGCATAGCCGTCCTGAAGCAGGTAACAGGGCTTCTGCCAGCCAAAGACGTTATAGGTGGGCATGCCCCAGGGAGTGCACTTGTACTGCTGCTTGCCCATTAGGAACTCGAGAAAAAGCGCAGATTGATTGAACTGCCAGCTTTTCTTGCGATTGGAAAGAATCGAGCGGAAAAGCCGCCGGGTGCGGGCGCGGCCCAGGAAGTGCTTTTGATCGGGCGCTTTATCGTAGGAGTAGCCGGGCGAAAGCATCATGCCCTCGACGCCAAGCTCCATCATTTCATCGAAGTGCGCGCGCACGCTGTTGGGATCGGCGCCGTCGAACAGGGTCGTGTTGGTGGTAACCCGGAAGCCGCGTTTGATGGCTTCCTTGATGCCCTCGATCGCCAGATCGTAGCCGCCCTCGCGGCAGACCGAAAAGTCGTGATGCTCTCGCTGCCCGTCTACGTGGACGGAGAACGTCAAATACTTGCTGGGCTTGAAGAGATGGAGTTTTTCCTTAAGCAGGAGCGCGTTGGTGCAGAGATAAATGTATTTCTTACGCTCGACCAGGCCGTCGACGATCTTGTCGATCTGCGAGTGCATCAGCGGCTCGCCGCCGGGGATGGAAACCATCGGCGTCCCGCACTCGTCCACAGCTTTGAAACACTCTTCGGGGCTGAGTTCCGTCTTCAGGATGTGCGCGGGATATTGGATCTTGCCGCAACCCGCACAGGCCAGATTGCAGCGGAACAACGGCTCCAGCATCAGTACAAACGGATACCGTTTGCGTCCCCGAAGCTTCTGCTTCAGGACGTAAGTGGCGACTGTCCAGCCTTGCGAAATGGGTACAGGCATTTCCTGTGTAAGTCCTTGACGGAATAGGGGAACCGCTGCCCATCCTCCCCCTTAGATATTGTAACCGAGATCGCCGGATTCACCGACTGCCGTTTTTTGTACCTATGCGCTAGCAGGTGCCTTTTATACAGATGCGCGGGCGGGGTTGCCGGTGGCATAGCTCCGACATTGAGTGGGCATTAACCTCATATGTGGGATTTGGCTAAAGCCCAGCGCCTACGCAGCTTCCGCATCAATCTACGACGCTTTGGCGCCGGGTGTTGCACGTGAAACAGACGTGAAACTCGTTGTGGCGGCGCCGGGGAAAATTCTATTAGCGAAGACAACACAGCCGCGGTGATTGCAAGCTGCGCCAATTTGGCGGGGCTGTCGCAGTCATTCGCGCTGACAGTTCGCCCTTGTGAAGGGCCGTTATGCTTTGAGTTATTTCGGCATCACTTCGCGGGCCAATTTACTGGCCACCACTTCGCGTAGCTCATTGCGTTTCTTTCCGGCCTCGATCATGGCGTCTCGCGATCCGTAGTGTTTGGCGACGCTCGTGGCCGCTTTGGCATCGAGTTGATCGATCGCGGCATAGTTCGCGACCATCAAGCCCACCGCGACGTCCCAGTCGCCCGGGTTATCCGTCGTCACGTTTGTCCAGAATTTGTAATCGCTGATCATGCCTTCCTTCTTCAAGGATTCGTAAATGGGTTTCAAATTTTCGCGGATATCTTTCCAGAAGGCTTCTCCCTGGCCCGGTTTGATGTGGTAGTAAGTGACGCGCCAGACCTGTCCGACATCATAATTCGGACTTTGCGCATAACAAGGGAGGGCCGATACGAACATCGCTAGAAGCAGAGTGGTCCGTAGAACATTTCTCATCTTTTCTCCTAAAGTTTTCGATGGGTAGACTTGGCCCGAGTCCGGACCCCGTAGGGTGGGGGGAGTCTAGCTCGCGCTGGTTGTATCCGTCAATGCATACGCTTCAGGGGCTCGCCTCGCGGAACGCCGAGGGCGGCCGCGTTGCCGTTGCTTGCACACAAGCGTCGGAGAAATGCACTCGCGTTGCCGGATTGTGGCACTTAACTCGATTCGGCTGGGGAAAGCGTTGGTCCTGATTCTGTGGCAAAATGGTAAGGGAAAACTGATTATGGCTGACCGAACCACGTTGGAAGCAATGCGGCCCGCGAGGGCTGCAAAGGGTCCCAGAAAGACTTCAGTGAGCAGCGAGGAGCGGGAGCGTATTTTTGACGCGTTCAGGCGCTGGGGCTATTTGGAAGCTGACCTTGATCCTCTAAAGCTGTTCAAACCGCTGAAATATCCGGACCTGGAATTGACTGGAGCTGTGGCCGATGAGGCGCGCGGTGTTTACTGCGGCACAGTGGGTGCCGAGTTTATGCACTTGCGTGAGCCCGAGCGGCGGAAGTGGATAGCCGAGCGGTTGGAGCAGCCCGCCGCGGATGTGGACCAGAACAAAATTCTCGAGCGGTTGGTGCGCGCGGACCTTTTCGAGCAGGTTTTGCAGGCGCGCTATCTCGGGACGAAGCGGTTTTCGCTGGAGGGCGTCACGGCCCTGATTCCTCTGCTGGATTCGATTTTGGATACGGCGGGGGATTCGGGGGCGGTGGATTCGATTATTGCGATGAGCCATCGCGGGCGGTTGAACGTGATGGTGCACGCGGCTTGCAAGCCGCCGCATGAGGTGGTGTCGGGATTTGAGGATGTCGACCCGCGGAGCGTGCTGGGTGCGGGCGATGTGAAGTATCACGTTGGGGCTACCGGGACGTACGTCACCTCTGGCGGACAATCGATCAACATGCATATTGTTTCGAACCCGAGTCACTTGGAGGCTGTCGATCCCGTGGCGATGGGCCGAGCGCGGGCCAAGCAGACTCGGCATGGGGCGGACGGGCCGGTAGTGGATCGTTCGCAGGAATCGCTGAATAAGGTTTGGCCGATTGTGATGCATGGTGACGCGGCTTTTGCCGGCCAGGGTATTTGGGCGGAGACGCTGAATCTGGCGGATTTGAAGGGTTATACCGTGGGCGGCACGGTGCACATCGTGGTGAACAATCTGATTGGGTTCACTACCCCGCCGGTGCAGGAGCATTCTTCGCGGTTTGCGTCGGACATCGCGAAGCGGCAGAGCGTGCCGGTATTTCATGTGAACGCCGAGGATCCCGAGGCCGTCGTGCGCATGGGACAGTTAGCCGCGGAGTATCGAGCGAAGTTTGGCAGCGACGTGGTGGTGGACATTATCGGGTACCGGCGGCACGGACACAGCGAGGTGGATGATCCGACGATTACGCAGCCGCTGACCTACGAGCGCATCAAGAATCACCTGCCGTTGTGGAAGATTTACGCCGAGCGCACCGGAATCGATGCCGGGGCAATCGCCGACGCGGTGCGCAAAGAATACGAGGAAGAGCAAACCAAGGCGAAGGCACTGAAGAAGATGCCGCATTTGCGGACTCTGCCCAGCTACTGGGATCCCTACGTTCACGGAAAGTACGATTCTAAATATGAAGTGGACACGGGGTTGTCGCGCGAAAAACTGGGAGAGCTGACCGACGGATTGGTGCGTGTGCCCGCGGGTTTTCATCTGCATCCGAAGCTGGCGAAATTGCTGGAGCAGCGGGCAGAGATGGGGCACGGCAAGCGCGCGATCGATTATGGATTCGCCGAGGCGCTCGCGTTTGCTTCGCTAGTTTTGGAAGGCACACCGATCCGCTTGACTGGGCAGGATACCCAGCGCGGAACTTTCAACCAGCGGCACGCGGTTTTGATCGATACTGAGACCGAGCACAATTACCTGACCCTCTCCCATCTTTCGCGGCAGCAGGCGTTTTGCGAGATTCACAACTCGCCGCTTTCCGAGGCCGCTTGCGTGGGATTTGAGTATGGCTTCAGCCGCGATTATCCGGAGGCGCTGGTCTTATGGGAGGCGCAATTCGGAGATTTCGTGAATGGCGCGCAGGTGATCATTGACCAGTTTTTGAGCGCCAGCGAGGACAAGTGGAACTTGCCCACCGGGCTGGTGCTGTTGTTGCCCCACGGCTATGAAGGGCAGGGACCGGAGCACTCGAGCGCGCGCATCGAGCGATTTTTACAGCTGGCGGCTGAGGACAACCTGCAGATTTGCCAGCCTTCGAACGCGGCGCAGTATTTTCATATGCTGCGGCGGCAGGCCCGGCGAATGTGGCGCAAGCCCTTGATCGTGTTTACTCCGAAGAGCATGTTGCGGCATCCAGACGCGAGTTCCGACATTGAGGATTTCACGCAGCCGAGATTTTTGCCATTGGTGCCGGATCGCGAGATTCAGGATGCCAAGCGGATCTTGATCGCCAGCGGGAAAGTCGGACACGAATTGCAGGCAGAGCGCAAGCGGCGCAACGATACGAGCACGGCGATTTTCTTTCTGGATCAACTTTATCCTTTGCCGCGCACGGAGATTGCGGAGGCCTTGGACGCCCACCCGAATGCGCATGAGATCGTGTGGGTGCAGGAAGAGCCCAGCAACATGGGCGCGCACTTTTACGTGATGCCGCGATTGCAACGGTTGGCGCAGGATAAGGGTAGAAAGGTGCGAGCGGTGAAGCGGTCGGCTAGCGCTAGTCCGGCGACGGGTTCAGCCAAGGCGCACGAACTGGAGCAGAAGACACTGCTGAATTTGGCGTTTACGACGACCGCGGCAGAATAGGCGTCGCAGTTCTCGAATCGAGCGATAGCAACTTGCAAGATGCCGACTCACAGATCGACGCGCTCTTGCTCGAACTTCGCGAGACCCGTGCCCACGCCGAAGCGATTTCCAATGGTCGGACACCCGCGGAACTTTTGCGGCCACCCGCGGAAAAACGATGGTCCGCCGCGGAGTGCGTTGAGCACTTGAACATAACCAACCGGGCTTATCTGCCGCGCTTGTCCGAAGCTATCCGTACTCTTCGTCGGAAAAACCTCGTTTCCCGCGGCGGATTTCGACTGGACTGGAACGCACGCCTTCTGAAATATTGGCTGGAGCCACCATCACGCCTGCGTTTGCCCACCGGAGCGGCGTTTCAACCCGTAAGCGTGCAAGATCCTGCGGCAGTGCTCACCGCATTTCAATCCATCGGCCAGGAACTCGAACAGGAACTCGCCTCGGGGCGAGGGTTGGCGCTCGATGCTGAAAAAATTCGCTCACCGTTCGCTGAGAGCATGCAATATAACGTGTATTCCGCATTTGCCATTATTGCGGCGCATAATCGGCGGCATCTCTGGCAAGCGGGAAAGGTCCTTTAACAATTCATTCATATGAGAGACATCCCTGCGTCACGCGTCCCACCCAAACTGAAGCCATCAACTGTGCTACGCAATGTGCCAGCTGACCGAACGCCTTCCGATGCCTATCGCATTTCGCCGGCCTACGGTACACTTCGGACAAGCCGGCGGACGGAACGTGCTACCTGCATGAAACGTGTCCTGATCATTGAAGACGACAAAGATATCGTCGAGCTGGTGCGTTACAACCTTGCCAATGAAGGATTTCAGGTCAATGCTGCTTTCGACGGCAGCAGCGGCCTGAATTCGCTGAAGAAATCGCCTCCAGATATTTTACTTCTCGATCTAATGCTTCCGAAACTTTCCGGGCTGGATATTTGCCGGGAAGTGCGGCGGGACGATTCGTTGAATCGTCTGCCCATTCTGATGCTTACAGCGCGCGGCGAAGAAGCTGACCGCGTTGTGGGGTTGGAGATGGGTGCCGACGATTACGTGACCAAGCCGTTCAGTCCGCGTGAGTTGCTGGCGCGGGTGAAGGCCTTGCTTCGTCGCGCGGAGCCGCCCGCGGACTCGCCGCGGACGATCGAGATCGGGAAATTGGCGATCGATCCGGCGTCGTACCGCGTCAGCCATTCCGGGAAGCCCGTCCCGCTGAGCACGCTCGAATTCCGGCTGCTCTATTACCTTGCATCGCGCCCGAACCGCGTGTTTACGCGGGATCAGCTTCTGGATGCCGTTTGGGGAACCGATCGTTTCGTTACGCCGCGTAGCGTGGACGTGTACGTACGCCGGCTGCGTGAGAAAATCGAAACCGATCCGGAGAATCCCAACCATCTGAAGACCGTACGCGGCGCAGGGTACTTGTTCGAAACTCGTGCGGCGTAACCTTTTCTGGAAACTCGCGCTGACGTTCTTCACGCTGCTGGTGAGCGTGCTCGTTGCCGTGGACTTTTTCGCGGAACGCGTGCTCCGGCGCGATACCCAACGCGCGACTTTTGAGCAACTGGCCACCATTGCGCGATTCGCGCGGGCTCGACCTCTGGAATTTCCTTCTCTTGCCTCTGAACAATCGGAAGATCTCGATCGCTTGAATCACTGGGCCGCCGAAGTCGGCTCCGATGGCGCCCGCGTCACCGTGATCCGTGCCGATGGCCGAGTTCTGGCGGATTCACAGTCCGAAGTGCAAAGCATGGAGAATCATGCGGACCGGCCCGAGGTACAAGAAGCCTTAGCGAAGGGCGAGGGCCGCTCGGTGCGGCACAGCGTCACCTTGAATCGCGACCTCCTGTATTACGCGGTCCGACAAGACGTTCCCGGAGGCCCGCCGATTGTCCTGCGGTTTGCGATCCCGGTGGAAACAGCGGGCCAGGCGCTGGGATTGTTTCGCCGGAGTTTGTGGGTGGCGTCGTTGGTGATTTTGCTCGTGGCGGGTATGGCGGCGCTCTTGGTATCGCGAGGGTTCTCGGACCGCGTGGAGCGCTTGCGTGAATTTTCGCGACGCGTTGCGGAGGGCGATTTTCGCGCGCTGCCCGGAGATGGTTCCGGCGATGCCCTGGAGATGCTGGGGGCCTCATTGAATCAGACGGCGGCGCGAATGGACCGCGCGATTCGCACGCTGACCGAAGAGCGCAATCTGTCGTCGGCGATTCTGGGTAGCATGGTGGAAGGGGTCGCGGTCGTGAACGGGGCGGAGCGCCTGGTGTTCGCGAATCAAGGGTTTGCGGACATTCTGGAACTGGACGTGCCGCCGAAATCGGGAAGCGCACTCGTGGAGATTGTGCGCCAGACCGAGATGATTGAAGCGGTACGCAAGGTTTTGGCGGGAGAGCCGCGCGTGGAAGCCGAGATTCTTACCGGGACACTGCGGCAGCATTTTTTTGCCGCGACCGTGGCCGCCGTTCGCGCCGGCGAAACTTCCGGAGCGGTGGTCGTGCTCCACGACATTACCGAACTCCGCAAGCTGGAGCGCGTACGCCGCGATTTTGTGGCCAACGTGTCGCACGAATTCAAAACGCCGCTGACCGCCATTCAAGGATTCTCGGAAACGCTGCTCGCCGGCGCGATCGACGATCCGCAAAACCGGGAGCGTTTCCTCGGAATCATTCTCGAGCATTCGCGCCGTCTGGCGCGGCTTACCGACGACCTGCTGGAGCTTTCGCAAATGGATGCCGACCGTTTGGAACTCGAGATCCGCCGGGTAAGCGTGGCCGAGCTGATCGAGAGCTGCCTGGAGACCGCCCAGCATCGCGCCGCGGAAAAAGATATTCGCGTTTACGTGAGCCAGTCCAACGAGTTGCCGGGTATTGCGGGCGACCGGCGACGCCTCGCCGAGGTTTTGCAGAACTTGCTGGACAATGCAACGCAGTACACGCTACCCGGAGGGCGAATCACCCTCAGCGCGGAAGTTCGCGAGGCGGATGTCGTCTTCACTGTCTCCGATACCGGCATTGGTATCCCCAAAGCGGACCAGTCGCGTATCTTCGAGCGCTTCTACCGCGTGGACGCCGCGCGGTCCCGCGAGGCCGGAGGCACCGGGCTGGGCCTGGCCATCGCCAAACATCTGGTGGAAGTGCATGGCGGCCGGATCTGGGTGGAGAGCGAAATTGGGCAAGGTTCGCAGTTTAACTTTTCGGTGCCGGTGTTCGATCCCGAGCGCGCCGCGGTGCGGGTCTCGTCAGGCACCGGAACAGGTCGCGGCGCAGGGGGCCGTTCCCAGGCGCCGTAGATCGTAGCCCCCCTTGTAGATGGCGTCGATGACCGATTCCCACCCGGGCACCACCCCCGAACCCACTTGTTCGTAACCCGACCTTCGGGACTTAACCAATTGACAGAGCTAATACGGCAATGTAGGTTCTCCCGAAATCCTCCTTTCGGACGGAGTAAACGGGAGAACACAGCCATGGCCAGACGCAGATTCTTGTCACAGTTGGTCGGCCTTCCTTTTCTAGCACTGGGGGCGAAGGCCCAGGAATCGAAAAGAGTTCTGAAGATCATGATGAGGAGTTCCTGGGGAACCGACGACACGTCCCGAGCCTCCTTTGTGTTTGCACATGCGCTCGCGTTGTCAGAAGCAGGTCACGAAGTTCAGATATTCCTGACTGCTGACGCCACATATCTGATGCGTAAGGCCACGTCCGATGCAGTGATTCCCATTGGTTGGCCACCGCTCAGTGAATTGCGCGAGAAAATCGTCGCCAAACACATTCCTGTGTTTTCTTGCGGAGCTTGCTCCCGAGCCCGTGGGGTTTCGGAAAATGATCTTGCCAATTGGAGTGCGAAGTTCGGTAACCCAACCATCTTTGTTTCTCTAGTTGAGTGGGCCGATCGCATAATCGGCGAATAGGGCCGCATGGTAGCGAGCCGCATGGCCCCGGTACGAACTCCTCTGGTAACCCGACTTACCGGGGACTTGAACCGAATGGTGATAAATTCGACCCCGCACGGTGTGTTGCCACCAACAACAAAATGGAACATACAGGGACGCTTCGCCAAGATATAACTGCAATTGCAGAGCTGCTTCGGAAGTGTCGGCACGATGGTCAGGCACGGGTCGTCGAAGAGGTCCTTGCCACGCTGGAAACATCCGGCCCAGATTACAAGCAGCTGCGGGGAATCGACATGTGGGGTGGCGCTGGTGCAGTGTGGGAGGTCAATCTTGGTTCATCGCAGGGGTCCACTGAAGAGAAGACTGACCGCGCAACCTTTTTCAGAGCATTCATTCGACTTGCGGACACGATGAACCACGCGGGTCTCGGCACCAGCCGCTCTCGATTTATTAGGGAGACTTTCCAATCTTGGCTGGAGAAGGGGTCGTAAACTCATTTCCTGCCGGTATACAGAACGGTTGATGCTAGGTCCTGATTGACACGAATACCGGAGAAGTGCGTTTAGTACGAAATTGTTCCCTAATCCGACTACAAGCCATCTCATAAATGTTTTTCGGGAGGGCACGGCTTTAGCCGTGCCGTAAACACTCTGAAAATACGGGGCTTTAGCCCCTGAGGAATTGGCTCTCTTCCTCTGTCGTGAATTTACGAGACAGCTTCTAGTCAGGCGGAAGGAGATCTTGGACATGACTAAACCCATTCTGGTGGTAACCCGCCGTTATACGAAGGAGATTGAAGACCGCATCGACCGCGACTTCAACGCCCGGCGAAATCCGAACCAATTTCCTTTCAACCAGCAGCAGTTGTTATCCGCAGCCGAAGGAGCCGACGCCCTGTTCATCACGCCGGCAGACCGGTTGGACTCTGGGTTTTTCCAGAAAGTCTCGCCAACCATAAAAATCATCGCCACGTATTCGGTTGGTTTTGAGCATATCGATCTGGAAGCCGCCGCTCGCAGGAAAATTTCGGTCGCTTACACCCCAGGAGTCAACCATGAAGCAACGGCCGACATCGCCATGCTGCTTTTGCTGGGTGCTTCCCGTCGCGCTTACGAGGCCCAGGAACTGGTTCGAGGCGGAGCTTGGAGGCCCTTGAGTCCCGACATGCTCTTGGGCTGGCAAGTCGGAGGCAAGATCCTTGGAATTTTCGGAATGGGGCGCGTGGGACAAGCCCTGGCGCGTCGAGCGCGAGGATTCGGAATGAAGATTCACTATTGCAATACTTCTGAGTTACCCGCGGAAATCGCAGCAGAAGCCGTCTACCATAAGGATTCGTCGGATCTGCTTCGCGTAAGTCAATTCTTGAGCCTGCACGCCCCGGAAACTCGTCAGACCCACCATTTCTTGAACTCCAAAGCCATAAGCCTTCTGCCTGCTGGGGCCATCGTAGTGAACACCGCTCGCGGCGGATTGGTGGTCGATGACGACCTTATCGTTGCTCTCAAGAGCGGGCGGGTCGCCGCCGCCGGACTCGACGTATTTGAAGGCGAGCCAAAACTTAACCCGGAATATCTTTCGCTGAAAAATACATTTCTATTGCCGCATATCGGCAGCGCCACGATCGAGACCCGGACAGCAATGGGCATGCTGGCCCTGGACAATGTGGACGCGGTCCTGAACGGCAGGCCCGCGCCGACCCTCGTGCAGCCCTAATACTTCCCTCGAGGCACCAACCTGTCTGGCTATTCGCAATCGCAGTTCGACCGGTCTCGCTGCGCTCGATCGACGTCCCAGAAAGACCTTAGGATTCGAGACTCCTGCGAGTGAGCTCCAAACAAGTGTTGCGTCGACCGTATGAGCTGGCAGCATTCACTGGACAAGTGCGATCGGGCCACTGTAGATAGTCGGTCTACCGGCTTATCGGGAGTTAACCTTCGCCCACTTGATATACTCCCGTGATGCGTTTCGCGGTGACATTTATTCTGTTCTCCTTTTCGGTCTCCGCTCAAACGGTCCTCCAGCGGCAGATTCGCGTCATTGCTGACGATGCTCATGGCAGAGTCTCGGTGGCCTGCTCTCTGCCGGATGCGACGCTAAGCTGCGATCTCGAACCGCACGCACATCCTCCGATGCAGTCGGTCTTCAAAGTCCCGCTCGCGGTCACCGCACTTCATCTAGTCGAACAAGGTAAGTTTTCGCTGGACCAGCCGATCCGATTTCTCGCGAGCGATCGGATCCTTCCGCACATTTATAGCCCGCTTCAAGACAAATATCCCGAAGCGCAGGTCGATCTTCCCCTGCGTGAACTGCTCCGCCTTTCGGTCTCCCTGAGCGACAATGTCGCTGCGGACATCGCTTTGCGCACCATCGGTGGGCCCGCGATCGTGGAAACGTACATGGAGTCCATTGGAGTGAACGGTTTTCACCTGAAGGACGGCGAACAAGGTCTGCATCGCGACGTTGCGGTCCAATATCGCAACTGGTTTGAACCCGCGGGCGCTGTCCAGTTGCTTCTGCGCCTCAGTGACAACTCCCCTCTTACGCGAGAGCATACCCAACTGATTCTCGAATGGATGAGAGATTCTCCCAGGGCGCCAAACCGCATCAAAAGCGCACTGCCATCAGGGACAATCGTGATGCATAAGGCGGGCACCTCGGATACGGGGAATGGTGTGACTTATGCGACGAATGATATTGGGTTGATCACGCTGCCCAATGGACGACGCCTGGCGATCGCCGTCTTCATCACCGATTCCACCGCCGACGAGGCCACTCGCGACTCGGTCATCGCCCGGATCGCGAAGGCTGCTTTCGATGCGAGCATTCAAGCCAAGGAGTAAATCGAAGGTTTGACGCCTTAGGGGATCGATCCCACCTGTCTTTAATTATTCACACCACTTTCAATCGGGCGTAACGCGCCGCGCGGGATCATTGCACTTACGAGTGGGGGTGTGCAGTGACGCCCGCTCGGAGGACAAACCAACCATGACAACCGGCGCGGGACTAACGGAAACGGTCCTCTACGACACGTTGATGAACTATCTCGTTTCCATGGCACGCACCGTGGAAGGGGCCATGAACCGGGCGCTGGATTCGCTGGTCGGACTCGATAATGCCTCGACCTCATCGCTGCCCGGCGAGGTGTTTCTGCTGGAGCCGCGCATCAATGAGATGGAGATTGTGATCGACGAGCACGCCATTCGTTTGCTTCGCCGCGGGTCGTTTTCCGATGACGAAATGCGGCTGATTGTGGCCGCGCTCAAGATCACCAATGATCTGGAGCGCATTGGCGACATCGCTGTGAACGTCGCGGAACGCGTTATTTCATTGCGCGAACTGCCCAGTGCCGAACTGCCCGAGGAACTCGCCCCGATGGCTTCCGCCGTCCGCGCGATGGTCAGCAAGAGCCTTGGCGCGCTGATTTTTCGCAACGTCGAGATGGCTACGCAGGTTCTGGAGAGCGACGACGTTGTCGATCAATACCGCGACCGCATTTTCGAGCGCCTGCTTCAGAGCATGACCCAGGAACCCGCGGCCGTCAGTCCAGGCCTGCAGTTCATTTTGGCAACTCGCCATCTCGAGCGCATCGCCGATCATGCCACCAATATCGCCGAGGACATTATTTTCTGGGTCCGCGGGCTGGACGTTCGCCACGGCCGAGGGCTGACCGTCCACACGGAGCAGACGCCGGACACGGAAACGCGCCCGGCGAAGGTTACGGAGAATTCACACGGCCTTCATCCCAACGTGACGCCCGCGTGCGACACTCAGCGCGCTTGATCTTCATTTAAGGTCCTACCACGGGGACCGGTGCACCCCTGGCTCCGGTCCCTTCTCCCCTCTCCTGGCGAGTCGGGGTTAGCCTTTCTTAACCCGACATCGATTCCATTACGGGTAGTGCATTCGTATTATTGCCTTTCCTCCCTTCCAGAATCAAAATCCGTCAACTATTGCCGATTTGCAGGCACACACCCCTTGTCGAGCTGTTTCTTGGAGCAACGGCAGTAAGCGCTTTGGTGCGTCGACGCTTTACGAAGTGGATCCACGAATTGGTTACTTTTCCAGGGGGCGCGCAATTTATGGACGTGAGCATCTTTTTTAAGAGACTGGCGACGGCTGTTCTTTTATTTCTTGGTTTTTGCGTTCCGGCTCTGGCGCAGTCTGACCCGGCCCCCATCGAAATCGGCGGGGTAACGTTCTCCGGCAACATCCGCGAGCGCTATGAAGCCTGGAATTTTTTCGAGCCCACGACGGGTCAGAATCTCTACGGGTTTTCCGGCACGCAAATCCGCTTTGGAATTTCGCAAAAGCGCCAGAACTATGACTGGAACATTGAGTTTGAGGTGCCGGTGCTGCTCGGCATCCCCGACGGAGCAGTGCGGCCCGCACCCCAAGGGCAATTGGGGCTTGGGGGCTCTTACTACGCCGCAAACGACAACAGTCAGAACCCGGCGTTTATTTTTCCGAAGCAGGTCTTCTTTCGATACAAATGGGATCACTCCAGCCTGCGCGCCGGGCGCTTTGAGTTTACGGACGGCAGCGAAGTGAAACCCAAGGACCCGACGCTGGCATGGCTTAAGAGCGAACGGATCGGACAGCGTCTCCTGGGTAACTTCGGTTATTCCGACGTGATGCGTAGTTTGGATGGTTTGAACTATGCCTTTTCGAACGGGCCGTGGAATTTCACTGCGGTCAGCGCCATCCCCGATCGTGGTGTATTTCAGGTGGACGGATGGGGCTGGGTAAAGACCCCGGTAACCTACGTCGCGTTGACGCGTGAGGCTGAATTTGGATCAAGCCACGCCGAGTGGCGTGCGTTCGGAATTTATTACAATGACGATCGCGGAGTGCTGAAGACCGACAATCGATCCACTGCCGCCAAGACCGCAGACCTGCATGGTGGGATCGACATCGGAACCTACGGCGGGAACTTCATCATGGCCACGCTGACGAGCGGAGGAACGTTTGACCTTCTGGGATGGGGCGCGCTGCAGTCCGGGCGCTGGGGGGTTCTGACGCAACGTGCTGGCGCGGGAGCGATTGAAGCCGGCTTCCAGCCCAATTTCGGTGAGAAGGTTCGTCCATGGTTCCGCGGGGGTTACGACTACTCGAGCGGCGACGGAAACCCCACCGACGGGACCCACGGCACGTTTTTTGCGGTGCTGCCCACGCCGCGTCAATACGCCCGCTTCCCCTTTTTCAACTCGATGAATAATCGCGACCTTTTCGGAGAGGTGATGCTGCGTCCCGGCAAGCGCCTGGTCATCCGGAGCGATGTTCACGGCCTGTGGCTAGCCAGCAGCAAGGACCTGTGGTATTCCGGCGGGGGTGCGTACCAGCCATGGACGTTCGGCTTTCAAGGTCGCCCATCGAATGGGCACACCAGCCTCGCCACACTTTACGACATGAGCGGTGACTACAAGTGGCGTTACGGAGTTTCCTTCACTTTGTACTTCGGATACGCGGTGGGTGGTGATGTGATCAAGGCCATCTTTCCCGTGAACAGCAACGGCGCCCTCGGATACGCCGAACTGAACTATCACTTCTGAGTGCGGGTTTCGCGATGCCGGAGGGAGCACGCTTAAGTGAGCGGTGGTCTCCCGCCCTGGGTCTGCGGCCGTCGAAGCTACGCAGCCGGCGATCATTCGAGTGTGGAATTCCGACTTTTCCTGACCCCGATCTCCTTTTCACCGCGCTATCCCATGGCATTCAAATCACTTATCTATTACCACTTGACAATAGACAGATCTATGCTATAATCTGGACATCATCTCGCTGCTATACGGTCGTACCTCGTAATCATGCCAGCCCGCCGCGCCTTCCTTCCAGTTCTCCTGCCAGTTAGGCTGCATTTGTAGCGACCTCGCTCGCCATACTCACGAAGAATCGGTCCACTACCACCCGTCTTCGCTGAGTAAGGTGGACTTCACTCTGCCGCAGCTAAGCGTACGTGTTAATTGTAGCGGCCGCTTTCCGAAGCGGGAGCTTTGCAACTTCGCTCTAAACCTTTTGGAATCCGCACTTGCGAAAAACGCACCCGTAACTCTTTTAAGATCCGCACTTACGAATCCATTGAACTTAAAGTTCTTTAGAATCCGCACTTACAAAAAATGGCGGGGGGAGGGGGGTGTTATCGCTGACCAGCCGCCCGCAGCAACGGCTTGGCCCTACCAGAGTGATGGTCGTTACTCAAACTCGATCTCAGTAACTTCGACGCGAACCGCTGGAGTCATTCGCCAACCTTTGGGCTTCCACGAAAAAAAGGGCAGCTCCTTGAGGAGCTGCCCTTTTCCGGCCCGGTGATTCAGGACGGCGGTTAGGTTGCTGCCGCGACTAGGGAATGTAGTAGCGGAAGGATGTGAAGATCATGTTGTCGTTGGCCTTGGACCCAATGGCAGGGGCGCCAGCAGCCACGCCGCCGGTACCGGACCAGGCGTTTTTGCTTAGGTAAGAGTATTGGATGCCGAACTGCAGCCGGCCCTTTGATCCCTGGTAGAACCGATACCAGAAGCCAAGAGTACTTTCCTGGATGCTGCGGATGTCGCCAGCGCAATTCGCGCCGGCGGACGGGTTGAAGTCATTGATTGGCACGCCCTCGGTAGCGCAGCCGCTATTGTTGGCGGCAACGTTGGCGTATCCACCGATCCCCGTTGTGGAGATTGTGGTTTTCGTGGTGGCCGGAATCGCAGGAGTTGTAACGGTCACACCGGCGGTCGTGGTGCTTGTTGCAGGGATCGCGGTCGTCTTGGTGACCGTGACTGCCTGGTAGCCGGAGTAGCCTGCGCGCCAGGCGTATTCCATGCCCCAATAGGCGTAGAGGTCGAATTTAGGAGTGGCGTGAAATTCGAGGCGTGCCAGGCCGTGAGCGGTGCGGATGAGCGCGAGCGAGCCATTGGGACGCGCCGTGGCATCCGCGAGCTGTGCGCTGCCATATCGGCCGATACCATCGCCGGCTACACCTTTGACGCCGAAGTCGACCTTCTTGTGGAGGGACCACAGAGCACTGGCGCCGAAGCCACCTCCGGTGGCGCTGCTGTTGTACGAGCCGAAGCTGCTCACTACGGTTGGTGTCGCCGATGCGCAGGCTCCGGTGAGCACAGTCGTTCCCGGAACGGTATCGCCCTTGGTCGTGCCGACTACGCCGCAAGGATAGACGCGGTCGCGGAAGAAGCTGACGATTCCGAAAAGCTCGTAGTGACCAAACTTGTCGGCAGTGGCCTTGAAGATCAAGTCCGGAGCCTTGTTGACGGTATAGCCGGTGGCGTCAAAAGCGTTATAGAGACCTCCGCTAGCGCCAGGAGCGTTGATGAAAAAGTTCCCGGAGGTAGCTGTCGTAGCGCCGGATGTGACGATCGTGGCGGGCGCAGCGGCCGAGTTGATGGTGGTAACGGAGGAGAAGCCACGGCCGCCGATGGTTGCTTGCGGGCTTTCGATGGAGGCGCCCAGTGTGAATTTTCCGCCGAAGTCCTTCACGAAGCGAGCACCGTATTGACGAGCCCAAGTGAAACCCACGACGTACTGTGGATCAATTACCAGCGGCAAGTCTTCGGTACGATTGAACTCGCCCTTCTTGTCTTCGGCTGCCAAGCTCCACATCTGGCCGGCGCTGACGTAGAAGCCGTTGTTGAACAACGCTGACGCGAACAACTGACGCTGGCGAAAGACGTAGCTGTTACTCTGGCGATTGTTCGACGTCGTGCCGGCACCGAGGAAGTCCGCTTCGAAGTAGCCGGCGGTGGTGACGGATCCGAGCTTGCTTTCCGCCAACAAGGAAAGGCGGCTTTGCCGGCCAGTAAAGTTCGTCTCGGTGGTGTGCGCCAGGTCGGCGGCTGTGAAGGGAATACTGGTAAACGGCGTGTTGATGTCGGCGCTGATCGCGCGGGTTCGCGTGACGGTTGCCGCTTCGATGAAGCCACCGGGCGTCAGGGTGACCCCTTTGTACCGGATCGATGCGGGTCCTTCGTCGCCGGATCCACCTTGGCCGTTGGAATTGGTGGAGGTGGTGGCTGCAACGGTCGCAACGCTGGTCTTGAGCGCGTCGTTACTCACCGCGAGATCGCTGACGTGCGAAGTCAGCGTGGCCGCCGTGGCTTTCACTTCGGCCGTCGAGTTCACGGCTTCCGTGGCCTTGGTGGTGGCTTCGGTGGCGCGCGCGTTGGCGGCGGCCGCTTCTTCACGGGCTTCGTCGATTTGGCGGTCGCGCTTGCTCAGTTCTTCTTTCAACATCTGGAGTTGTTCCTGTTGAGCCTGCATCGCTTGGCGGAGCGCTTCGAGTTCCGCGGCGAAATTCGCGTCCGTTTTTCCAGCCGGCTTTGCCGCTTTGGGCTTGGCAGGCTGCGCGGACTTCGCGGGCTGCGGATCGGCGTCTTTCGGTGAATCGCCGAGCGCCACCCCGGAAGTCAGGAAAAATGACAGTGTTAGTGCTGCAAGTTTTTTCATTGCCTCTCTCTTTAACTCAAAATTCGACTTAAAAAACGGTGAGTATGCGAACCACCCCGCGGCAGAAGGTAAAGGGTGCGTCTTACGGTTACGTCAACCAATTGTGAATATCCTGTAACAAAGACTTTGGGCCCAGCGCATGTGGTTGAGCCGGTTGAAGTTAGCAAAACTGAGGAAGGTTCAAGGCGAGCGCGCACGACAACGGAGCGGGCGCGAGCGAATTGCAGCGGGTTTTGTGGGAAAGTGCTCCTGGAAAGCGCTTTCTCAGGCGGGGGTGCCGAGTACTTTTCTCTTTTTCGATCTTTTTCGATCGTTTTCGCCGAGCTGAGGGGCTACTTCGGCGTAGCGATTGTGTAGGCGAGCACGATTTGGGTCAGGCGATATTGGTAGGTGGCGTCGGTGTCCGCAATATCTGCTTCGGTTTTGCCCAATTCCGCTTGCGTGAACTCCACGATGGAGCCGAGACCCAGGTTATAGCGTTGTTGCGCGAGATCGAGCGCGAGGTTGGCTTGCTCGCGCAACTGTTGGGTAACCGAGAGGCGTTCGTAGGCCTGGTTGGTTTGTTCCCAGGAAGTCCGCACGTCGCGCGCGAGGTTGTTGCGCAGGTCCGCCAACCGCTGGCGGACGACTTCTGTTTGTAGATCCGCAGCCTTGGCACGGGCGCTGAACAGGAAGCCGTTGAAGACGGGAATGTTGATGTTAACGCCGACGGCCCCGTACCAATTGGGCGTAATGGCCGGATCGCGGACGGGTGTGGTTCCGGCCACGCCAAGCGCGCTGATGGTCGGCCGCTTGAGGTCGTGCTCGGCGGCGCTGTTTTTCTCCGCGGACTCGACCTGAAATTGCAGAGCGCTGACTTCCGGACGCTGCCGGAGGGCTTCGACAATGAGAGGTTCGGCATCGGGCGCGGGCGGAGCGATCGGGTCGTTCGGTTGGATCAGCTGGAAGTCTTGCTCATCCGGGTAACCCAAAATCGCGGAGAGCGCCGCGAGCGATGTTTGATAATTATTCTTCGATTCGAGAAGAAGAAGCTTGGCGCGCGCCACATCGACCTTCGCGAAACTAAGATCCAAGTCGGATTTCAGCTTGGCATTGGTCAACGCTTGAATCTTGTCGACGAACGTCTGCCGTGCATTCAAGGTCTGCTGCGCGACTTTGACAAGGTCACGGGTTTCCAGCGCGTTGTAGAAGGCCTGGTCGACCGCCAGGACGATGTCGGCGGTGGTGGCCGCAGCGTTCTGGTCGTCCGCCTGGGCCTGAAGTTGCGAACTGGAAAGCAAGTTTCGAGTGCGACCGAAGTCCGTGATCAATTGGCTGACGGCCACTCCAGCGGCGGCGCGCGGGAAGACGATCGAATTGGTAAGGGCTCCCGCGGTGATACGGCCGCCGGATTCGGAGTCTACGGCGGTCACGCTGAGATAGGCGGTCGGCAGCAACGCGGAGCGAGCCTCGCGAACATACTGACGGGCTGTCAGAGCCTGGAGCTTCCCGATGGTAATCTGAGGATTGTTTTTCAGGGCGATGGCTTCGGCTTGCTCGCGCGTAAGAGGTTTGGCGCCTTGGCTGGAACTGTTGGAGCTATCCGGCGTCATAGCCTCAGGGCGAGGCTCGGGCATTTGGGCTCGAACCTGCCGGGTCAGAATTGGCGCGCAGAAACACACAGCTCCAAGAAGCAGCAGTCGAATGCGGTGGCTCACGATGCGGCCTCCTGAACGCCGGGTTCCTTCTTTGCATGAACGATGATGTAGACCGCCGGCACCAGGAACACCGTGGTGGCCACGGAGACGGCCAAGCCGCCGATGATCGCGCGTGCCAGCGGGGCGTATTGCTCGCTGCCTGCCTCGATGCCCAGGGCCATCGGAATCATGCCGAGAAGTGTGGCAAGTGAAGTCATCAGAATCGGGCGGAGGCGGACTTTGCAAGCTTCGACGACGGCCTCACGCAGGGTCATGCCGCGGGCATGCAAGATGCCGGAAAACTCCACGATGAGAATACTGTTGGAAACGACGATGCCGGTCATCATGATCACGCCCATGAGCGACATGATGTTCAGCGTGGAGTGTGTCAGCCAAAGAATGAGCAGCACGCCGACCAGCCCAGGCGGAATCGCGGTAAGAATAATGAATGGATCGAGGAACGAGCGAAATTGCGCCATCAGAATCAGGTAAACCAGCGCGATGGACAAGAGCAAGCCAATCGCAAAGCGCTTGAAGGACTCCTGCATACCAACCACCGCGCCCCGCACACTGACGTGGACATTCTTTCCGGTTTTCAACCCATTCACCACGGCGTTTACGTCCTTGCTGGCCGCGCCTAGATCCTCGGCGGCCGGCATGACATAAACGTCGATCACCCGGCGAATCTGGTAGTGATCGACTTCGGTGGGTGTGTTGATCGGTTCAATGTTGGCTACAGACTGCAGCGGTGTGTAAGCCGTCGAGGTGTTGGCGCGAAGCGGGATGTTCTTGAAGTCCGACATGGTCATCGAGCCAATCTGTTTGTTGGAGTATTGGACGGTGAGCATGTAGTTGTTTCCGCTTATGGGATCGATCCAGAAGCTTGGGGCGATGACGCCGTCAGAGGTCAGCGCAGTGATGACATTGTCTACGACGTCCTTGGGCGTTAGTCCCAGTTGGCTGGCTTGCTCTCGATCGATGTGCAGTTCCAAACCTGGATAATCCAAGTCTTGGGGAATCAATAAGCCGCCGACGTGCCGGGATTTCTTGAGCCGGAAAGCGATGTCTTGGGCGATGCCGTAGGCTTCCGCCATGTTGTTGTCGCTGATTTGAATATCGAAGGGAGCGGGCAAGCCTTGATTGACGACAGAGTCGACCAAGCCTCCCGACTGGAAATAGGTGCTTAACTGCGGCAAATCGGTACTGAGACGTTGCCGCAGGCGTTCCATGTATGCGTAACTTCCGATGCTGTGGCCCTCTTTTAAGCTGACCTGCACGAACGCCGTATCCATGGCCGCGTTGCTGGTGTAAATGGCTGAAAGATCGGGGGTGATGCCGATGTTCGAAACGATCATGTCGAGGTCGTGGGGCGACACCACTCGATGTATTTCGTCCTCGACTTTGGCGATGTAGTTGTCGCTGACCTCCAGGCGCGTTCCGGGCGGAGCTTTGACGTTGATGACGAATTGGCCTGGATCCGTTCGCGGGAAATAGGACGTGCCAACAAACGGAAACACTCCCAGCAAGAGCACCGCGATCCCCGCCGCGATAAACGCTACGGTGCGCTTAGGGCGCTCCAGGAGTTTTACGACCGCTTTGTCGTAGTAGAGCAAGAGCTTCAGGAACATGGCGTTGAACCATTGGATAAGGCGCGCGAACCATGTGCGTTTAGCGCTCTCACCGTGGGTCTCGTTGTGCTCGATGCGGATGAAATTCGCGCAGTACAAAGGCACCACGGTCATCGCGAAGATGTAGGAGGCAAAAATGGAGAGGACCACGCCGAGCGCCAAGTCGGTGAAGAGGTAGCGGCTTACGCCGTAAAAGAAGGTCACTGGAAAAAAGACGATGGAGGTCGTGGAGGTAGCCGCTAACACCGCCAGGGCCACTTCCATCCCGCCTTTCTCGGCCGCTTCGCGTGGCGGCATCCCGCCTTCCATGAAACGGAAGATATTCTCCAGGACGACCACGGAGTCATCGATCAGGCGGGAAAAGGCCAGCGCCAATCCGCCCAGCAGCATGGTGTTAATCGACCCACCCAGGACGGACATGATCAAAAAACAAGTCAACGCCGACAGGGGAATGGACAGCAGTACCGCAAAGGTCGCTCGCGGGCTGCCCAGAAAAAGGAGAATCATAATCGCGGTGAGCAGGAGGCCGATGCCACCTTCTTTCAGGAGGTTCTTGATGGCGATTTTTACGAAGATGGATTGATCGAAGACCACTTCGGTCTTGAGCACGGAGGGAATGTCGACGAGATGCTTGGTTGCCGCTTTGATTCCGTTGACGATCGCGATGGTGTTGCTGTTTCCGCCTTGTTTCAGCACGGGAATGTACACGGAGTGCTGGCCGTCAATGCGGACGATGTTGGTCTGGATGGCACCGGAATCTTCGGCATGACCAACGTCGGCAACCATGACGGAACCGAGGCCCACGGTTTTGAGGGGGATGCGGTTAATTTCCTCCGCGTTCGGCACCTGGCTGTTGGCGTAAATGTTGTAGTCGCGATTGCCGATGCGCACGTCACCGGCGGGGAGAATCAGGTTCGAATCGTTCACGGCTTGAACGACGTCCATGAGGCTCAACTGGTGGGCTTCGAGTTTTACGGGATCGACGAAGACTTGAATCTGGCGGTAGGTCCCGCCGAAGGGTTGTGGCACGGAAGCGCCCTGGACGTTGGCAATCTGGTTCCGAACCTGGAACTGCGCCAGATCCTTGAGTTGCGTTTCGTTCAGTCCTGATCCTTTCAGGGTAACCAGGCACACGGGCAAGCTGGATGCGTCGAAGCTCAACACAACCGGAGGCAGCGTGCCGGGCGGCAGACGACGCAGGTCGGCCATAGCGAGATTGGCGATGTTACTCAGCGCGGCATTGGGGTCGGTACCGGGCTTGAAATAAATCTTGATCAAGCTCACGCCGGTCAGGGAGCGCGATTCGATGTGATCGATATTGCTGCCAAGCGTGAAAAAGCGCTCGAAAGTATTGGTGATGTCGCCTTCAATCTGTTGCGGCGGCATACCGGAATAAAAGGTGGCCACGACGACCACGGGAATATCGATTTGAGGGAAGAGATCGACGGGCATGCGAACGACGGTAGTGATGCCCACGACCGCGACTACCAGACAAAGCATGATGATGAAGTAGGGATACGCGAGAGCAAACTTGGGCATTAGCGGTCTCCCGCGGGGCTCGATGAGCGCGGTTCGGATTCTTTGGGCTGTATTTTTTGGCCGGGTCGAAACTCACTGGAATTTCCGACGATTATCAGCTCGCCTTCGTGGAGCCCGGAAAGCACCTCGATGTACATGCTGCCTTCCTGTCCCAACAGGACGCGGCGCTCTTCCACTAGGTTCTGCGAATTTACCGCCAGCACGATGGACTGCTCGCCGTTCCGCTGAACTGCATCGAGGGGAACGGTTAACACATTCTTTTTCTCATCATGCGAAAGATAGGCCTGGGCGTACATTCCTGGCATCAGCGTGTTTGCGTGGTTTTCGAAATCGATTTCGGTTTCCATGGTGCGGGTCTGCTGATTTAAGGAGTCCGCGAAGCGGGAGACTTTTCCGTCGAAATCCTTGTTGAGGGCTTGCACGTGGACTCGCAAGGTCTCGCCGACGCGAATCGATGCAGCGATGGACTCGGGAATCGGCAGTACCAGGCGCAATACTGAAGTCTGCGCAAGCCTGACCACTGGCATCGACTGAGTGCTGTTGGAAGTTCCAGAGGCGATCAGCGCTCCCGTATCCGCGTAGCGAACAGTGACTACGCCCGCAAAGGGCGCGGTGATGCGCGTGTAATCCGAAAGCGCGGCGTATTGTTTCTGATTGGCTTGCGCCACTTCCAGTTGCTGTTTGGCGCTGGAGAGTTCCGCCTGCGCGCTCGCTACCTGCGCGGCGCCTTCCAGATCTTTTGCCTGGGAATCATCCACTTCCTGCTGTGCCACCAGGCCCGCCCGGGAATCCGCGGCCTGTTTGAGCCGGACGTAAGCCGAGTGCGCTGCGCTCTGCGAGGATTGCGCGCGCTGCAGGTCGCCTTCGGCGCGACGAACTTGCTCCTGTGCCGCGCGCGCTGCGGCTTCCGCGCCAGAGAGTTGCGCCGCCAGCTCCGGCACCTCGAGCACCGCCAACGTCTGGCCATCTTTCACGCGATCGCCGACGTCAACGTAGATCTTGCGAATATAGCCGGACACTTTGGCGTGCACATCGACGTCTTGAAACGGTTTGAAGGCCCCAGCAATGGTCAGGGTGCTGCCCATGTCGCGACGCTCAACCCTCGCGACGGATGCGGGAGTGCCGGAGGAGCTGGCCTTTTCGTTGTTCGCGGCGTCCGGATCGGTCCCTCCGCGAGCAGACCACCGCCAGACGAGCAAGAGCGCGCTGAGAAGGACGAGAGCAGCAACAATCCATTTCGTTTTATTCATTTGAGTGTCTTGGCATTTCGCTATCCTTGGCGGAATGGCGGCGGGGGAGGCGACTGCCTGGCATTCCACATCCAGCGAATGTCCGAGGGAGCCCGCAAAATTAGACTCCCCGGATTGTTACCGGGATTCACCGAAAAAAATGGGAGAACAGGAAAGGCTTACCGGACAGGGGGAGGACGAAACCAGAGGCTCGTAGCAAAGGCTTGTGTCACGGCAGGGACGATGTCATCCGCAGGCTTCGGGCGAATGGCGTCCTTATCCTGAAAAGGAACTTTTAACGCGGTGACCAGAACGGCGAGCGATACAACGTGGAATTTGGTGTGTTGGACCGTGCCGCAACCCAGTTCGCTCGAAGCGACGGTCGAACGATAGCTGACCGGGTGGTGAACGGACGGGCCCGAAGACATGCAAATCGTGCAGAACGGGTTGTAGAGGAAAAACACAGCCAGCAGCAGGCACAAGGCGCCGCGCCAAGGCAGGGTGCCCCAGCCAGTCTGAAGTCTCGCGATTGCGGACACCGACGCCATAGTTTAACGATAGTGAAGACGGTCTCCGCCGTCAAGGGACGCCTCCCGCGCTGGTCCTAAATGCTTAAGCAAATTGCAAGATTTTCTTGACGCGACCGCGCGCCAGGTCCAATTCGGCCTAAAGCTACTTCGGTGATTCTCGGCTAGACTCCGCCGGCCGCCACGGCCCGGGTGAGCGGCCGAGGTCCATCCTTCTATGGGCCGCACGGCTGGGGCTATTGGCCAAGGGTGCGCTTTTCCTTCCGCTACCGTTGCATCTCTATTTGGCCGGCGTAGATGACTGAGAATACAGGGTGTTAGGGGACAGGCAACCGAGTGTAGGTGTCAACAGATGCTGAATCGCTTGTAACAATGCTGTAACACGGATAGGAGACACTCCAGCATCGGAAGCCAAGTCGAGAGTAAGACGGAGAACAACGCATGAAACGCATCACCGGATTGCTAGTAGCCATGTTGCTGCTCGCAGGAGCGGGCATTGTTTTGGCGGACAACCCGTTGTCTATCAATGGCGCGGGTGCAACTTTCCCTTACCCGATGTATTCGAAGTGGTTTGACGAGTATCACAAGAAGTACGGGAACGTGCAGATCAACTACCAGTCCATCGGGTCCGGCGGCGGCATCAAGCAGGTTACCGAGGGCACCGTGGATTTTGGCGCATCAGACGGTCCCATGAACGACGACCAGCTGAAGGCCTTCCAGGATAAACACGGATTCGGGATTCTCCACTTTCCGACGGTTCTTGGCGCTGATATTCCCACGTATAACGTTCCGGGCGTGAGCGGGGAATTGAATTTCACACCCGAAGCGATTGCCGGAATTTTCTTGGGCAAAATTACGAAGTGGAATGATCCCGCGATCGCGGGTGCCAACGCCGGTGTGAAGCTCCCAGGCAACGACATCGTCGTGGTGCATCGTTCGGACGGCAGCGGCACCTCGTACATCTGGACGGACTACCTTTCGAAAGTCAGCGATGACTGGAAAAACAAAGTCGGCAAAGGCACTTCGGTAAACTGGCCGGTGGGCCTTGGTGGCAAGGGCAACGAAGGTGTTGCAGGGCTGATCAAGCAGACTCCCAATTCCTTCGGCTACGTCGAATTGATCTATGCCATTCAGAACAACATGCCCTACGGCCGCGTGAAAAATTCTTCGGGGGCCTTCATCAAAGCCGATCTCGCCAGCGTGACCGCGGCTGCAGCGGGCGCCGCGAAGGACATGCCCGGTGACTTCCGCGTGTCCATCACCAATGCTCCGGGAAAGACGGCCTATCCCATTTGCAGCTTCACGTGGCTGCTCATTCCCGAGAAGTTCTCGGATGCCGCAAAGCGCGACGCGATCAAAGGCTTCGTCAGCTGGATGCTCACCGACGGCCAGAACGACGCCGAGGCTCTGTCCTATGCCAAACTTCCGAAGGAAGTGGTTGCAAAGGAAAAGCTGGCTCTAGCTAGAGTCCAATAAGGTGGCGACGACAACGACAACGGTACCAAGCGCGGGCCCCTTCGCGGGCTCGCGCTCTTTTATAAGGAAGTTTCGCGAGGGCGACGAGATCGCGCGCATGATCACGTTTCTTTTCGCGGCGTCGGTTGTCCTGGTCACTATTCTGCTGGTGTATGAGCTGTGGATAGGTTCCACGCTGCCACGTCACAAGTTCGGATTGCATTTCTTCGTCACCAGTGTTTGGGATCCGATCTTCGACCAGTTCGGCGCGCTGCCGTTCATTTACGGCACGCTCGTTACCGCTGGCGTCTCTCTCATTCTCGCCGTTCCCCTCGGCATCGGTGCCGCCATTTTTCTCGCCGAACTTGCCCCCGCGCGAGTCTCCGACATTCTCGAATTTTTTATTGATTTGCTTGCCGCCGTTCCCAGCGTCATCTACGGTTTACTCGGCGTATTTATCGTCATTCCGCTGATGCGCGAGTATATCCAGCCAGGTCTGAAAAAATCGCTCGGCTTCCTCCCCTTGTTTCAAGGTCCGGCTTACGGCGTTGGCTTCCTGACCGCGGGCGTGGTCCTGGCGATCATGGTAATCCCGTACATTATTTCGGTCTCCCGTGAAGTTCTGCTTTCCGTGCCGCGCGATCAACGCGAAGCCGCTTTAGCGCTGGGCGCAACTCGCTGGGAATCCACGTGGAAAGTGGTTGTGCCGTTCGCGCGGACGGGCATCATGGGCTCCATCTTCCTGGCTCTAGCGCGTGCTTTGGGCGAGACCATGGCGGTCACTATGGTCATCGGTAACACGCCTACCATCAGTGCCTCGCTGCTTTCTCCGGGCTACTCCATCGCCGCCGTTATCGCCAACGAGTTCACCGAAGCCACCGGCGACCTCTATCTCCAATCTCTCATCGAACTCGGACTGGTGCTGTTCCTGCTCACCTTCATCCTTAACGGCCTCGCGCGTCTCCTGATTGTCATCACCTCACAGCGCGGCAGCGAAATGGGCCAAGCATGAGCTCCAATCTGCGTTGGCGAAAGTTCGTGAGCAGTTTCATGCTCACCATGACGGGCGTTTGCGCGGTTGTCGCCGTCGCCGTACTTTTCTTCATCCTCGGCTATCTCGTTTATCATGGCGGAACTTCCATCAACTGGAGCTTCTTCACCAAGCTCCCGGCGCCTGTCGGCGAAACCGGCGGCGGCATGGCCAACGCGATCGTTGGCAGCGGCAAGCTGCTTCTCCTGGCTGCCCTCATCGGGGTCCCCATCGGTTTCCTCGGCGCGATCTACCTCGCCGAGTTCAGCGGCAGCTCCGTCGCCTTCGTTGTACGCTACTCCGCAGACCTGCTAAACGGCGTGCCCTCGATCGTCATCGGGATTTTCGCCTACAGCCTGGCGGTGCTCCCGTTCAAGCATTTCTCGACGCTCGCTGGCGGACTTGCTCTGGGCCTGATGATGATTCCCATCACCTTGCGGAGCACCGAGGAGTTCCTGCGCGCGGTCCCACGGGCCCTCCGCGAAGGCGCTATGGCCTTAGGCGCCAGCAAATGGAAGACGATCGCCACGGTCATCGTCCCAGCTGCCTACCGTGGTATTCTAACGGCTGTCCTGCTAGCTTTCGCGCGGGTGGCCGGAGAAACAGCTCCCCTACTCTTCACCGCCTTCGGCAATCGTTTCTGGAGCCCCGGCTGGAATCAGCCGACCGCTTCACTTCCGGTCATGATCTTTACTTACGCCATCGCGCCGTATGAAGATTGGCACCGGCAAGCCTGGGCCGCGGGGCTGGTACTCCTCGGTCTGATTCTCATCATCAATATCCTTGCGCGGGCCATTCTAGCCCGTGGCGTTGCGGTTCCGAGGTCCTAAACAATGCACGCTTCCGTGAGGTCCGCAGTGTCCGTAAACATCACACCAACTGGGACAGGCTCCGTGAGCCGCGAAGCCGCGCCTGCGCTGCCAATGCGCATGACCATTTCCAAGGTCAACTTCTTTTACGGCGTCAAGCAGGCGCTCTTTGACATCAGCCTGGGTATCGCTGTCAACAAAGTCACCGCCTTGATTGGTCCCTCCGGCTGCGGCAAATCCACTCTTCTGCGAACCCTCAATCGTATGCACGAAACCGTACGCAGCTCTCGCCTCGAGGGCGAAATCCTGCTCGACGGCCAGAATATTCTTGATCAGGACGTCACCCAGTTGCGCCGCCGCGTGGGAATGGTCTTTCAGCGCCCCAATCCTTTTCCCAAATCGATTTTCGACAACGTCGCTTACGGCTTGCGCATCAATGGCACCAAGCTTCCGATCGCCGAAGCCGTCGAAAAGAGCCTGCGTCACGCCGCTCTATGGGACGAAGTGAAGGACCAGCTTCACAAGTCGGCGTACGATCTCTCGGGTGGTCAGCAGCAGCGTCTGTGCATCGCCCGTGCTCTCGCCGTCGAGCCGGAAGTCCTGTTGCTCGACGAGCCGTGCTCCGCTCTGGATCCCATCAGCACCGCCAAGATCGAAGAGCTCCTCGTATCCTTGAAGGACCTGTGCACCATCGCCATCGTCACGCACAACATGCAGCAGGCCGCCCGCGTCAGTGATTTCACTGCATTCCTTCTGACCGGTCAGCTCATCGAATTTAGTCCGACGCCGCACCTGTTCACAACGCCGGGCGATCCACGCACCGAGGCCTACATCACCGGCCGCTTCGGATGATCGCACGGCTGTTCGCGGGGTTGACTTACTGAGGGGAACATGGAACGCCACTTTGAAAAAGATCTGAACGAGCTCAAAGAGCGCCTGCTCTGGATGGGCAGCCTCGCCGAGCGCGGCGTCCACCAATCCGTCCACTCCGTGCTCGACTCCGACGAGCAACTCGCCAAGCGCGTCCTCGACGAGGAAGATGCCATCAACGAGCTTCAGATCGAAATCGACGACCGCGTTGTTCAGCTGCTCGCCCTGCACCAACTGATGGCCGTAGACCTCCGCTTCGTCCTGGCGGTCTCCCGCATCAACAACGATCTAGAGCGCATCGGCGACCAGGCCGTCAATATCGCGCAGGCATCCGTCCGCATCCTGCGACACCCGCGCGTCAAGCCCTATGTTGATCTCCCGCGCATGAGCGAAGTCGCCGAAGAAATGGTGCGCGACGCACTCAACGCCGTTGTCCGCCGGGATGTCGAGCTAGCCCAGAAAGTTCTCGCTATGGACGACCAGGTCGACCACTATCGCGACCAGATCTTCCGCGAACTCCTGACCTACATGATGGGCGACTCCAGCGTGGTCTTCCCGGCCTTCGAACTGATCCTCGTAGCCAAAAACCTCGAACGCATCGGCGACCACGCCACCAACATCGCCGAAGACGTAATTTACATCGTCCAAGGCCAAGACGTCCGCCACCCTACAGTGGACCGCCGCTAAGTAGCACAGACATTTCTGTCGGTGTCGATGCTGATGGTGGCACCGTCGTCAGCCACGAGCTTTGCGTGATCGGACTACGCTTGCGTCCGCCGAAAGCCCAAGAGCAGGGCGGCCAGCAGGCCCGCGAGGCTCAGTAGGGCGCCCAGGGTTCGGTCCGCAGTCCTGACGAAGCGAACATCGACGCGAGATTCGCCGGCTGGCAGTTCCAAGATCATTTGCCCAGAGTCTGCTGCACTTTGGGGAATAAGCCGAGAGCCGTTCGCGTCAACGTGCCAAGCGGGATAGTTCAGCAAGCGCAAGGCAATCCGCACCGGAGCAACGGCGGTAACCCGCAGCCTCTTTTGGGTCGCGGTCCAACGTTGCACAAGAATGGTCGCGCCTCCCACGGTGCCCGAGGAATCCGGGAGGACATTCACTTCGGGTGCCTTCTCTGGAAGATTGTAATGATCGTCACCAACGGGATCGTACTCATCGACGCCTTCGAATCCCGTTCCGGCGGCCACACTGGCCCGCAGCGTGGCAACGTCGTCGCTATCCCACCAGGTCGCGCGCACAAAGAAGATCGCCCCCGCAGCAAGCACGATGAGTACCGAGCTGACCCAAACCCAGCGAAAGCGACTCTTCGCTGCCGCAGCCGCGAGAAAATAAGCAAATGGCACGCCGACGATCGACATCCATCGCCAGGGAAACTGCACGAAGCGCAATTTCGGCAGCACCGTCCAGAGAATAGACGTCGGCCGTAGCATCAATAAAGTTGCAACGGCCCCCACCAGCAGCAATGCGCGCCACACTTTTTCCTCGGTGGCAACCGGGGTCTCATACGGAGTGCGGCGTCGAGCGGCCAGCGCCACCATCCCCGTGAGCACAATCAGGACGACCGCGGTAGTCGATGCGATCCAGTTGAATAAGGTGTGCTCTGGGTCGTCAATCGTCGAGTACAGAAAATTCTGCGCGGGCAGCAGACCCGACGAAAGTGCTTGCGCAATATTCACCCAGCGTTGCTCGTACGCCGCGGGCACCAGGTAAAATGCACTCAAGCCGAAACCCAGTGCAATTCCACCGGTTCCGCGTACCAGCGGCCACCATGATTTCTCGCTGAACGCAATCCACGCGAACAACAGCGCCACGCTGTAGCTGGCTATGACGCCGGCAGGTGCGTTCGACAGCCAAACCGCGGCAAACGCAAAAGAAAAAGACGCCGTAGCACGGCCCATAGATCCACTACGACTCTCCAGAAAGCCACCGAGTCGCAATGCCGACAGAAAAAGCAGCGGAAAAAATGCGGACGCCAAAAGTTCTGCGTAATCGCTGCGCATGTAAATAATCAGCAGCGCATTCGGATTGGCCGCGTAGCACACCGCGCCGAAGAGTGCCGCCCGCTCCGGCAAAACTCGCCGTGCTAACGCAAACGCCGATAGTCCCGCGAAGGTCTGGACCAGCACGATGAACGCAACCGGAACGTAGCTCCACGGGACCACGAAACCGAGCGTCGCACCGAGCAGCCACGAGAGCGGCGGGTAAAAAATGAATCGCGGCTCGCCAAATCCGTGATTGGCCCACTCTGTCCATCGCGGAAAGGCAATTCCTTCCTTCCACTGTCCGGCCACGTCGATCCAGGAAGCGACGTGAAACTCGAAATCGTGCCCCGACGCGCTCCCAAACCAAAAGAAGGGCGCCACGATCAGCAGTGAAGTCGCAAGCGAGAGGACCAAGGCAAGCAGCCACCCGTGAAATCGATCGAGGGAAGGGTCTGTCGAGGAAATCGAAGATTCCGGAGTCATGCGGCGTTCACGGGATTGTAACCGCCAAGGAATGTAAGCCGCCAGTTCGATCCATGTGTGCGATGTCTTCGGAACTTGGGCCATAATACACGGACTTATGAGCACTCCCGTCATCGCCGAGGCTCCAATCATTGAGGCGCGTAAGCTCGAGAAATTTTACGGCCAGCCCGATGGCAGCCGCATCCAGGTCATCTCTCCCACGGACCTCGCCGTGTATCCCGGCAAGATCGTTGCGCTCCTCGGCCCGTCGGGCTGCGGCAAGTCTACTCTGCTTCGCATGCTAACCGGCCTTTCACCTTCTTCCGCGGGAGATGTGTTCTGGCACGGCCAGCCGGTTCGCGGTGAATCGCCAAACGTTTCTATCGTCTTTCAAAGCTTTGCGCTTTTTCCCTGGCTGACCGTCCTTGAAAATGTGGAAGCTCCTCTCGAAGCTCGCGGCATGCTTCCCATCGAGCGCCACAAGCGCGCGCTCCGCATCATTGATGCCGTGGGACTCGACGGTTTCGAGAGCGCCTATCCGAAAGAGCTCTCGGGCGGCATGAAGCAGCGTGTCGGCGTTGCCCGCGCGCTCGTCGTTGAGCCGGAAGTCCTCTTCATGGACGAACCATTCTCCGCGCTCGACGTGCTCACAGCCGAAACGCTGCGCGGCGAGTTACTGGAGCTGTGGCTCGGCCACAAAATTCCGACGCGCGCGATTTTCATCGTCACTCACAACATTGAAGAAGCGGTTGTCCTTGCCGACCGCATCATCGTACTCGGCCGCAACCCCGCGCACATTCACGCCGACTTTGCCGTGGATCTGGAGCACCCGCGCAACCGCAAGTCACCGCACTTCATTGAGCTTGTCGATGCGATCTATCGTGTCCTCACGAGTCCCGACTCGAAAGACGACGTGATTCACATGGCGCCCGGCACCAGCACCCCCGTTCAGCATCAGGGTTTGATGCTCCCGCACACGCGTCCGGGAGGGATGGCGGGTTTGCTCGAAATCGTGGCCGACCAGGATGGCCGCGTCGATCTCCATCACCTCGCCGATGAGCTAAGCCTGGAAGTCGACGCTTTGCTTCCAACGGTTGATACCGCCGTGCTTCTTGGCTTGATGCGCCTTGAAGAAGGGGATGCCATCATTACGCCGGAAGGGCAGGCTTTCGCGAAAGGGAACATCCAGACGCGCAAGGCGATGTTTCGCAAGGCGGCGCTCGCCAACGTTCCGTTGCTACGGCAGATGGAACAGTCCCTCAAGGCAAAAGCTGATCGCACGATGCCCGCCGAATTTTTCCATGACCTAATCGACGAACACTTCAGCGATGACGAATCTCAGCGTCAACTCGAAACCGCCATTCAGTGGGGCCGCTACGCCGAAATTTTCGATTACGATGCCGCCACCGGCAAACTGACGCTGACCGAGGCCTAACCTTCCCGTGCCGGCAACCGCTCCGCTCGCCACAACGCAAAATCAAACTCCGCTGCCGCCTACCGCTGCGCGGCCCGCCGGTTCCCGGTGGACTTGGTCGTTCCTGATCGACTTCGCCGTCTTTCTTTTTGTCTTCGCCGCCATCTTTGGTGTTTATGCGATCGGGCGATCGTGGCTGGGCCCGGTCGCTCCGACGTCGCACATTTCACAGAGTCCGCGCGCGCTTCCTCTGTACGCGCTGTACTCGGTCGCACGCATTGGCATCGCCTACGCACTGAGCCTAGTGTTCGCTTTGGGCTATGGTTACGTCGCAGCCCGTTCGAGACGCGCGGAGATGGTGCTGATTCCGCTGCTCGATATTTTGCAATCCATTCCGGTGCTGAGTTTTCTGCCGGGCGTCATGCTCGCGATGGTCACACTTTTTCCGCACCAGCAGATCGGCGTCGAACTTGGCTCCATCTTGTTGATCTTCACGGGCCAAGTCTGGAACATCGCGTTCAGTTTTTATTCTTCACTGAAGACGCAGCCCCGCGATCTCCGGGAGGCCGCGATCATCTACCGCTTCGGTTCCTGGCAGCGCTTCGCGCAGTTGGACTTGCCATTTTCTACCATCGGCCTGGTGTGGAATTCGATGATGTCGGTAGCAGGAGGCTGGTTTTTTCTGATGGCCTGCGAAATGTTCGTGCTCGGCGATCGCGATTTCCGGCTGCCGGGTCTGGGATCCTTCCTGCAGACTGCAGCTGGAAATGGTGACACGCGGGCCATACTGTGGGGCCTCGCGGCAATGGTCGGGGTAATTGTTCTCCTGGATCAGCTGATTTGGCGGCCGGTGATCGTCTGGGCAGACAAATTCAAGTTCGAGCAAGTAGAGAGCGCCAGCCTCACACCGAACACATTGCTCCGGCTGATCGGTCGCGCGTCACTGGTCATCCGCGGTTATCGAATGATCGTCCGTCCGGTCACCGATTGGCTTACGCTGACTTTCGCCGTCGGCGCCCGCCGCGCGGCGGCAACATTCTCCGCTCCAAAACAGGACCGCACTCGCCGCGTGCTCCTGATCATCCTCGCGCTAGTGATTCTGGTCGGCCTAGGCGTTGCCGTTTTTCATGCGGTGGGCGAGCTATCGGATCTTCATCGAGCGGACTATTTCGAGCTGCTGCGTAGCGCCGCGTTCACTTTTTTGCGCGTCAATGCCGCGCTCCTCATCGGTGCTCTTTGGACGGTACCCGTGGGCGTCGCGATCGGCTTCAATCCGCGGTTGTCGCGCATCGCGCAGCCGCTGGCGCAATTGGCCGCATCGATTCCCGCCACCGCGCTTTTCCCCGTAATCCTGCTTTTTCTCATTCACCTGCGTGGCGGCCTGGAGATTGCCGCGATGGCGCTGATGCTTCTCGGCACCCAGTGGTACATCTTGTTCAACGTAATTGCCGGCGCGATGGCTATTCCCACCGATTTGAAAGAAGCAGCACGCATTTTCCGCTTCGGCAACTGGGATCGCTGGCGCTACCTGATCCTGCCGGGGATTTTCCCTTACCTGATTACCGGCATGGTCACGGCTTCCGGCGGCGCGTGGAACGCCAGTATCGTCGCCGAATACTTTCATTTTCAGGGAAAAATAGTTTCGGCTCCCGGCCTCGGAAGCGCCATCAGCCGAGCCAGTGATGCCGGCCGCTTCGACGTGTTGCTTGCCTCGACTTTGATCATGGCGACGGTCGTCGTGCTGATCAACCGTCTGGTGTGGCGCCGCCTGTATCGCCTGGCTTCGTCGCGGTTCAAGCTGGAAGCGTAGACTTGCTGACGAAGCTGTACGGGCTCCGGCCCAGTTAGGTGGACGGTGATTGCGCGCTCGACTCGCGCGACAATTCTCGGCTCAGGTTGATGATTTGGCCGACGTGATGATCGGCGTGAGCCGCGCAGTCCAAAACAATCGCAAACCGGTTCTTTGATGTGACGCCTTCCGCCGAATACTCCTTGGTCCAATCCTCAGCGGATTGTTTGCGAACGGTTTCCGCGACCATATCGATGGCCCGATCGAAATTCTGCAGCACCTGCTCTTTGCTCGGACGCGCCGTCTCGGCAAACTCCCGGCCACGATCGCGCACATATCCGGAAGCGGCAATCTTTGCGCCGATGTAGTAATTGAGATTGCCAGTCAGGTGCAGAACCAGGTGCCCGATGTCGTTGCCGTACGAAAATGGATTCCTCCAGAATTGCTCGTCCGAAAGCGGCTCGACCCATTTGTGGAGCTTCGCGCAGACTTTCTCGAAATAATCTGCAAGGTCCGAACCCACCGTGCTCGCCAGGTCTGACATGACGATCGCCTCACAATTCCCGCTTTGCAGCGGAATGTTGATGCAACGCTAGCGTGCCGACGCGCCTCGATCGTTGCGATAAATCACGCCTTCTTTCATGACGAAGAAAGCCTTTTCCGTCTGACGGATGTTCTCGACGGGATTCCCAGGCACCGCGACGATGTCGGCGAGCTTGTTCGGTTCCAGCGTTCCGACTTTGTCCGCGATGCCGAGAAGTTCCGCATCCCACGAAGTTCCGGCCTTGAGCGTGTCGATCGGCTTCATGCCAAGATCCGCCATCTGGTGAAATTCCTCCGCGTTTCGTCCGTGTGGGTAGACCGCCGCGTCGGTACCCAAACCAATGTTGACGCCCTTCGCGAGCGCCTTCTGAAACGTCTTGCGAATGTTGGCGATCGCCATTTGCGCTTTGATGGAAATCGCCGGCGGAATGTAGATGCCTTTATCCAGCTGCTCCTGAAGCCCTTGAACCGCCATGAGCGTTGGCACCAAATAAGTTCCCCGCTGTTTCATCATGTCGAGATCTTCATCGTTGAGAAAAGTTCCGTGCTCGATCGAGTTCACACCCGCGAGAATCGCCCGCTTTCCGGCCTCCGCGCCGTGGCAATGCGTCGCCACCTTTAAACGCAGCGCATGAGCTTCGTCAACGATGGCGTTCAACTCTTCCTGCGTGAGTTGCGGCGTATCGACATCGTCAGTGGGAGAGAGTACGCCGCCGCTGGCGCAGGTCTTGATCACGTTCGCGCCGTACTTGTGCATCAGCCGCACCGCGTACCGCGCCTGGTCCGCGCCATTGATCACGCCTTCCTCGGGTCCGGTTTCGTGACCAAACAAGCCTTGGCGATATCCATCGGTATCGTCGCAGTGGCCGCCGGTCGCGCCTATCGCGTGCACGGAAACAAGCATGCGCGGCCCGGGAATCTTGCCGTCACGGATCGCGTTGCGCAGACCGACGTCCAGAGAATCGCGCGAGCCGACGTCACGCACGGTAGTGAAGCCCGCCATCAGCGTGACGCGCACATTCGATGTCGCATCGAGCGCTTGCTCGGCGATGGACTTCTGCAGCGCGTCGAGCTCCCGCTGCTTGTAGTCGTTGGAATTCATCATGGACTCATGGGTATGCGCGTCGATGAATCCCGGCAGCAGCGTGGCATCGCCGAGATCGATTACTTCGGCGCCGGCGGGGACCGTAGCGTTCGCTCCCACAGCCGTAATTTTTCCGTCGGTCACAACTACAACTCCCGGCGTCACCAACGCGTTGCTCTTCCCATCGAAGAGCCGCGCCGCCTTCAACACCGTTGTCTTGCCGGCAGCCTGTTGCGCGTGTCCCGTTGCGGGAAGAAACGCCAAGGCGCAAAGAACGAGGGCACCAAAATAGTTCCGCGTCATGAATTCTCCTTCAGCAGAGCAAAACCCCGACAGACAATAGCCCGCCCTGGAAAAAAGTCAAGATTCGATTCGCATCGCGAAGTCGTCTGCCGATCGAAAGTATGATCGCGACGCGGCGGCTCACGTTTAATATCGCACTCGATCGGGCGCTGGAACTTTGCCGCCAACTGGTCAAGCCGCCGCTAATTTTCGAAGCGCTCTCATCCGTCTTAGATTCCCTTTCGTATCTAGAAAGGAAGAAGGAGCCTCGCCTGCCCAAGCCAATGATCCCGAACACGCTCATGCTAAACTCACGACAGGTCGCAGACCGGAAGCCGACGGTTATTCCCAACTTGTTTCGCACAAACCAGATCGATTCCGATCTTCTGAGGGCCTACACTTCGCAGACCGGCGAGACCCTCGCCGCTCTTGCCGAGCGCCCCCTATTTCTGGTTTTCCTGCGCCACTTCGGCTGCACCTTCTGTCGCGAAGCGGTGGCAGATTTGGCCGGGAAGCGCCAGTCGATCGAAGCAAAAGGCGCTCCCCTGGCGTTTGTGCATCTCGGCACGGAAGCAAAAGCGCAGTGGTTCTTCAAGCCATACGGAATGCTGGATGTGCCGAGGTTCAGCGATCCCGATGGGCGCCTGTACGAGGCATTCGGACTGCTTCGCGCGGAGCTTCGCCAGTATCTGAATTCCGAGAGCATCCTTAGAATGCTCGGCGCGATGCTCCGTGGCCACTTCGTTGGATTTCCCGCAGGCGCCAAGGAGCGCATGCCCGGCGCATTTCTAATCGACCGCGGAAAAATTCAAAAATCATTCCGTCACAAATTGGTTTCCGACCGGCCTGACTACCTGGCACTGGCGACACCGAACTAGGAATTTCACGAAACTGCGAAGTATTCGAAAATCCTCGCTTCGTCCACTGTCCAGTACTTTGGTGCTATTGAGCCTGCATGTCCCGACCTCCAAACTTGTGTCTTATGGCCCGTTATTCCGCCTTTCTGGGGCGCAGGGTCGAGGTGCATTACCGCGCCGGCGACATCTTATTACCTGCTTCCGGAACGTTTGTCGCCGACTCCGGCCGTTCGATCTTTCTCGAACAGCACCTGGAGCAGCATGGCCAAATGAAGCAATTTCGTTGGGAAATACCTTACCAGTACATCGTGCGCCTGGAAGAACGCAGCGACATCGCTACGCCTCCCCTCGGAATAAGAAAGCCTGGATCTGCTGCGTCAGCGACTGCCGAAGCGCACGGAGGCGGTTTGCAAGGCACGGCGAAAGTGGATCCGAGCGAACCCGGCCACATCCTACCTCTCCATAAGCGCCCGAAACCTGCCTGAACTCGTGCGCCCTCCGCCCGGCTGCAACCCCGCCGGCGCGATTCTCGAGCCGCCATCGGCTACAATCCTTGTGCGCCTTATGCGAATGTGGAGCCTTGGAAGCCATTCGGGCACGCACGGCAGCGGCGGTCACTCGAGGAGGCATTTGTGGAATCGGCTTCTAAAGCGAAGATCGGATTGATCGGGCTAGGCCTGATGGGCCGTCCCATGGGCATGAACTTATTGAAGGCTGGGCACCCGCTGACCGTGTGGAACCGGACGCCCCAGCGCGCGGATGAGCTTGTCGCCGCCGGCGCTACCCTGGCGAAGTCGCCGAGAGATCTGGCCGCCGCAGCGGATGTATTGCTGACCATGGTGAGTGATCCGCCGGCGCTCGAGGAAGTGTTGTGGGGGGCAAGCTCCAAGGGCGCTGCGGGCGTCAGTCAAAATGACGCCGCGCTGCCCGCCCTGAAGCCAGGCAGCATCTATATCGACTCCAGCACGGTTTCGCCAGAACTGGCGCGGAAGATTGCCGCCGCATGCGCTGAGAGAAAAGCGAGGTTCCTCGATGCTCCCGTCACGGGCGGCGATTGGGGAGCAAAGAAGGGCGAGCTCGTTTTCATGATTGGAGGGGATCAGGAAACGCTAAAGGCGGTCGAACCGATACTCGGAGTGATGGGTAAGCGTTGGTTTCTACTCGGACCCAACGGCGCGGGTCAAACGATCAAGCTGGCGATGAACTCAATTTTGGCCCTGCAAGTGGAGGCGCTTGCCGAAGCGCTTGCCTTAGTAGAAGCCGCCGGACTAAAAGGAGAGAAGCTCATCGAGGTCATGCAGTCGAGCATGGCGCGCTCCGGTGTCCTTGACGTCAAGGCCCCGAACCTCCTCAAAGGCGAATACGCCCCAAGCTTTCCTTTGCGCTTGATGTATAAGGACATTAGCCTAGCGCTCGACCTCGCCGGCAAGTTGGGCGTCACCCTGCCCGCAGCAACCGCCGCCCGCGAAACCTACGGCAAGGTTAAAGCCGCCTCCAAGGAGGACTTGGACTATTCGGCGGTAATGAAATTCTGGCGCCCGTAACGCCAGTAACATCACTGAACCGGAATCAAACGTCGACAGTCAGAAACGACGAACGGACGTGTCCCACCCGTTCTGCGACGCTTTGACAGGAGGACCTGGTCGGAATCCTGACCAAATCGCCCTTGCTCACGAATATGCAGGCTAATTTACGTACCATCCGCGGACTCACCGGGCACTCCGACTGCGCCCTATTCGCGGTCACCAATTCAGCCGGAGTGCCCGGACTCTGTCCACGAAGCCTCGAAAGTCAACGCCTGCGATACCGTAGCTTATCGATTCCGAGCTTTTTAATCCGAAATTCCAGAGTGGAGGCAGGAACTCCAACTCTCTTCGCGGCCCCGGTCTCTCCAGATACTTTCCCGCGCGAATCTTTCAACGCCGCTTCAATCGCGCTACGCTCCTCCGAGGAGGCAGGATCTTCCCCGACTGTTTCGGCGGCTGCGCCGTGCAACATTCCCTTGTCGATGCTCAGTGTTCCGTTTCGGGACAGAATCACGGCGCGCTCGATGGTGTTCTCCAGCTCTCTAACGTTGCCCGGCCATCGATGTGCTTGCAGGACGTCCATGGTGTTTCGATCGATCCGCGAGATCTTCCGGCCGAACCGCTCGCCGTATTTCTCGGCGAAATGCGCGACCAACGGAGGAACGTCCTCTGCGCGCTCACGAAGCGCTGGGACGTGCACCGGGAAAACGTTCAGCCGGTAGTACAAATCACTACGGAATCTCCCGGCGCGCACATCCTCCGCCAGATCCCGATTCGTCGCCGCCACGAGTCTCACATCGACTTGCAAAGTCTGCGTCCCGCCCAGCCGTTCAAATTCCCGCTCTTGCAACACGCGCAACAGCAGCACCTGCATTTCCTGGGGCAATTCGCCGATTTCGTCCAGGAAAAGCGTGCCGCCATGCGCCTGCTCGAAACGCCCTTTGCGCCGATCCACTGCGCCGCTGAAGGCTCCTCGCTCGTGTCCAAACAGTTCCGACGCCAGCAGCGTTGGTGGTATCGCGGCGCAGTTTACTTTTACCAAAGGCCCGCGCGCACGCGGCGATCTGCGGTGAATCGCGCGAGCAATAAGCTCTTTTCCCGTTCCGGTCTCGCCGGTGACCAGGACCGTCGCATCCGTCGCGGCGACTTGCTCGACGGTGTCCAACACCCGCTTTAACTCCGCCGAGTGCGCGAGAATTTCCTCGAACCACGGCGCCTGTCCCAGCTGTTCTCGCAGCGAAATATTCTCAGCTTCCAGTTGCTCTCGCAGCTTGCGAATCTGTTCGTTAGCCAGCGCATTCGCCGTCGCGATCGATAGCGCCCGCGATACATCCTTCAGGATGGCGAGCTCCGCAGGAGGAAATCCCCGTTGCTTGAGCCGGACGAAAGCCGCCACGCCAAGGACCTCTCCGCGCATCACCAACGGGACTGCCGCGTAGGAGCGGACTCCATCTTTGGCCAGATGAAACTCATGCCGATACCAACCCTCTTTTTGTAACAGATCGTCGCAAGCGAAGGGCTCGCCCGCATTGTCCTCCTTACTGTGCCTTGGCGGATAAGGAATGAGCGGTCGGATTTCGTCCAGGGGCGGCCGCTGAGCGTACTGGTCGGACCGCTTTGCGAGTTGTTCGGGGGTTTCCCCTTCCATTCGGGGAATGCCGACAAGGTGGAGCGCCAGCAGCCGGTGAAAGTCACCGTCCTCGTCGGGCATTTCGCTGGGTACCGTGAAGTCGATGATTCCTACCGAGTCGAAAGGCACAGTTGGAACGAGCACGTCCGCGAGGGATGCCAGGACGCCCGGCAGTTCACGCTCCCTGCTGACGGCCTCCCAGGTCCGCAACATGAGCAGCAAGCGATGCGATTCCCCGAGTGCCGAAGCCGATGAAATGAGGCTGTCGTCCATATCGTCAGTTTAGCAATTCTTACGAATCTTGTGAATTAGCAAGGGGAATTTGTTAGGCCGTTGTGAATTACTCTGTAACCCTCCGATATCACATTTAGATTCAAGCACTTAAACCTGCAAGCCGTTTGGCTGTCGGAGTGCCACTAGGAGTACCGAAAAGGCCATTTGGATTGTTCTTGGTCTTTGAAAGAGTCTCCAATGATGTTTACCATTCTGATTTGCTTGGCACACACGTTCCTGCCCGATGCGGCGACCCTCGTCTCCCAAGTCGAAATATTTGCGGCTGTGATGTCGGTTGCAGTCTTTGGTTTTATCGCTTATCACTCGCGTCGCAGCTCACGGCCGAGCGCGCAGCCTCGCAACGACGTTTCTTTCGTGCTCTAACTCGTCTGTCGCGTGGCGTTATTGATTCCCCGTGCAAAGCGCCAGGCTCCATCCGGGGCACGATGCAGGATGCTCATGCCGTGCCCCACGAAATGGACCGAGTCGCCTCCGGCGAGGGGCGTCATGGTGATGTCATCAACGCCCCAAGCAAAGGCCCACTCGCCCATCAACTGAGTTTCTTCGAAGCGGAAGGTCTGCAGCAGGTCGTAGCGCGCGAACAGGTTTCGGTAGAGCTGTTGCACCGTGAGACGACCACGCATTGGCGGCGCATTCGGCGCAAGAAATATGCAGTCTTCGGTGACCAGAGAAGCTAAGACCGCTGAATCTTTCGCCCTTACCGCAGCGGTCCACTCATCTAGGAGACCGTCAAAGATCGTCGGCACAAATCTTCCTTCCCATTATCTTCGAAGGACTCTTCTGCTAGTAAGAACGCCCGCTTCCCTTCGAGACTCAGGGTAAACGGAAAGCGGCCGCCACAAGAGAACTCAGACCTGAGCGCGGACTAGGCCTCTTCTTCAGCGTGTACGAGATCGCCGTGAGCGGCCTTGTGTGCCGCGATGACTTTATCGGCGAGTTCGTTGGGTACGTAGTCGTAGTGGGAAAACTCCATCGAATAGCTGGCACGACCTTGCGTTTTCGAAATCAGATCATTCGCGTAGGTCAGCATCTCGGCAAACGGCACCTGCGCTTTGATGACCACGTTGTGCCCACGCGATTCGCTTCCGGCAATGCGCCCACGGCGGCCGCTAAGGTCTCCCATCAAATCGCCGGAGTATTGATCGGGAGCATACACTTCGACGTGCATCACCGGTTCCAGCAACGCGGGTTTGGCCTGCTTCATAGCCTCCTTGAACGCCAGCGAGCCGGCAATCCGGAACGCCATGTCGGACGAATCGACGTCATGATATTTGCCGTCGTATAGAGTTGCGCGAAAGTCCACAACCGGAAATCCCGCTAAATAACCGCGAGCCGCCGCCTCGCGGATCCCGCGCTCGACGGACGGTATCCAGTTCCGCGGAATCGCTCCACCGAAAACATCGTCGACGAATTCGACGCCCTTGCCGCGTTCGACAGGTTCCATCTTGACGCGGCACACGCCGAACTGCCCGTGCCCTCCGGATTGCTTTTTGTGTTTGCCTTCAGCGTCGGCCTTCCCGCGAATTGTTTCGCGATACGCCACCTTAGGAGGCTTCAACGTCAAATCAACGTGGTAGCGCTTATGCAGCTTCGCCACCACGACTTCAATGTGCTGCTGGCCCGTGCCCGCGAGCAGGAATTCCTTGGTTTGCGGATCGCGGGAGAAACGCAGCGCGGCGTCTTCTTCCAGGATTTTGTGAATGGATATGCCGATCTTGTCTTCATCGGCGCGCGTCTTGGGTTCGATCGCAAAGGTAATCGAGGGTTCCGGCAGTTGCGCCGGGCTGTAAAAGATCGGAGCAGCCTTATCTCCCAAAGTCTCGCCGGTCGTGGTTTCTTTGAGTTTCGCGATGGCTCCGATGTCGCCTGCATGCAGCTCCTGCACTTCCGTGAGCTGCTTTCCCTGCACTACCAGCGTGTGCTGGAGGCGTTCCGGCGTCGAGCGGTTGAAATTCAGCAGCGTGGCGTCGTTCTTGAGCACGCCACTTTTCACCTTGAAATAATTGATACGGCCCGCGAAAGGATCGGCCAGCGTCTTGAACACGAACAGCGATACCGGCTGATTGTCATCGTACTTGCGTTCGATGCGGTCGCCCTTGGCGGTCGGCTCCTTAAAGCCAACCTGAGAATGCTCGTCGGGATGAGGAAATACATCGGCAATGAAAGTAAGCAAGCTGGCGGTCCCAATATTGTGTAGCGACGAAACCATCAACACCGGGAAGATTTTCTCCGCCACAATGGCTTTGCGAACGCCCGGAATCAGGTCGTGAATCGGAATAGTGCCTTCCCTGAAAAACTCTTCCATCAATTCATCGTCGCCCTCGGCGATCATTTCCACGAGCCTTTCGTGCGCCTCCTTCGCCTCGTCCGCTAGTGCCGCGGGAATTTCCTCGATCGAGGGCTTGCCATCGCCATCGGGTTTGTACACGTGCGCCTTCATGCTCACCAGATCGATCACGCCGCGGAAGCCGCGCTCCGTGCCGATCGGTAGCTGCAGCGCGACCACATTGCGCCCGAACACCTGCTCCAGCGACTCCATCGAGCGCTCGAAACTGGAAAGCTCGCGGTCCATCCAGGTCAGCACAAACGCGCGCGGAATGTCATATTCCGTGCAGTAATCCCAAACTTTTTCGGTGGTGACTTGCGATCCCACGTGCGCGTCCACCGTTATCAGCGCCGCATCCGCGCCAATCAACGAAGCCTTCGCTTCCGTGATAAAAGTGGAGTATCCCGGCAGATCGATGAAATTGATTTTTACGTTTCCGCCCGCACATAGCGTGCAGGGCCATTCCGCGTACGCCAACCCCGTCTGAATCGAAATCTTTCGCCCGATTTCTTCCTCGTCCCAGTCCGTCGTGGTGGTCCCTTCCGCAACTTTCCCCCAGCGCGGTGTCATCCCCGCGGTGAAGAGTAACGACGACACCAGTTGCGTCTTGCCGGTGCCGCCGTGGCCGACAATGCCGACGTTTCGTATGTCCTTGGTGAGATAGCTCTTCACGCAGACCTCCCTATTCCGGTGATCCGGCATCAAGGCCGGGATCGACTGGCGAGGTCCGCCCTGGGGGCTGAAGGCGCGGGCCTGCGCCTATGCAACTGCGATACGGCTGAGGAAGGAGAACGTGGCCTCTACCTGGGTCCTCGCAAGACGCGAGGGCGAAGGTCAAACGAAACTTTTCCCTGGTACGCTCTCCAACGAGCGGATGCTAGCACACGAATCATAGCGTCGCAATCGACGACCGCGCTCCACACGCCGCCATTTGTTTGGCCTACACCGACGCTCAGGGGCGATGTATGGAAACGCGACTGTCTTTCAGCAGGACAATGTCTCGGATCCAGTCCTGCCCCGCACCTCGGACATGGAAGCTATGCGGTCCCGCAGCCAGACTAAAGTGGCCAGGCACGTTACCCACATAAATTTTATCGATCATGATTTCCGCTCCCGGCGGTTCGGATATATCTGCGATGCCAACTTCGGCGCTTGGCGACGGCACATTCGCGGCCGTTTGTATGGGCGTCGGGAGATTTTCGGCTATCACCGATTCTTCTGGATAGAAACGGTGCAGGACGTCCAGCAGGTTGGAGGAGCTGAGAGCGAATCCGATCCCCGAGGTATATTTCTTGATGATCTTAAGAGTGTTGATGCCGATCACCTCGCCGTGCGAATTTATCAGCGGGCCCTCCACTGTTGCCGGGATTGATCGGTGCGTCGGTCTGAATCCACGTGCCCGGCCCGGCGCCAGGAAACTTACCCACAGCACTAACAATGCCTTTAGTCACGCTGAACAACATGCCGTCACCAGGATTGCCGACCGCAAAGACCGTCTCTCCCTGCTGTACGGTCGACGAATCGGCTAGCGTCAGATGCGGAAACCCCGCGCCTTTCACTTTCAACAATGCGACATCCAGATCCGCGTCGATGAAGATTACCTTCGATTCAAGCTGGACACCGCCCGGCAACAGTGCAAGCAAGGACTCCTCGCCACGCGCCAGGTGCGCATTCGTTACGATCACGCCGGTGTCACTGGCCAGAAATCCGGTGCCCGTTTCCTGCAAACCCTTCAAATACACTACCGCCGGCTTCGTGAGCGCAACCAGTTCCTCAAGCGAAAGATTGGAAACGAAATTCACAGAGGTATTTCGCGCCACCCTGGCCGAAATGCTTCCTGTAAAGACCTCCGGAACCATATCGAGCTTTACCTGAAACTGGTTCGCCTTGAGTAGGAAATATTCGCCATGACTGCGGCCGTTCAACCCTCTCCAGTCCGAGGGACCCTCGCTGAGCATCAGTTCTTTCGTGGAGTAGCCGGCGAGCGTGATGCGTGCAACCATCGGGTGTTCCAGCCGCGAACCCAGCGCAGTCCTGGTTCTGTGGAAATATCCGCCGGGAAATTCCTTCTCGAACGGAGTTGTACCTACCGGTACACCGTTAATCTCGACCGTCACGCCAGGTGGCGTACTGACGATTTGCAGTTTGTCCGCGCGGATCAAGGTCGGACAGACGAACACGAAGAGAACTGCGGCGAACCACGGAGCAGAGAGGGATGCCACTAGATGACCTCCACGACGAATTCATGATCTATAATATTACCACAGAGTTTATACGGTAGCAATAAACGCCAGTCTTAGCGCGGAGGCGCTAGGGCATAGCCTTTGCAGGACAACACAGGCAGGCGCGGATACTTCGGAAAACGGGCGTCGGTGGCGGAAAGCTGGCAGAGCATGAAGACCGAGCCGCGTGCCGACTCGATGAGGCGCGAGTGAAGGCAATTCGTGCATAAACCCGTATTGGGCTGCGGCCGATTCGGCTTTTCCTCCGCCTTCATCGCGAATCGCTCTTCGGGACTTGCCCCGGCATCAGGGATTCGATGATGGCGCAGCGGCGTCCGGCGGTGCCGCTGGCTTGGTGAATTCAGAGTCGGGAATCTCCGGGTTCAGCTCGATTTTGTCGAGTACAAGCTTTTGCGTCAGATCGGTGGCGGAACTTCCGGAATCGATCTGGAACGAGAATTTCAGGCCTTCCACATCGCGGTAATCGCGAAAATACGACTCCACCGGGAATTCCTTACCCTCGGCGCGGCGTTTGCCTTCCCACTTAAGGAGCAGAAACGTGCCCGCATCGAAAAGATAGTAGCGGACGTCCCCATTTTTGGTCGTCAGTCTCACCCGCCACACGTCCTTGTCTTCGACTTTGTCTTTCCCCACCAGCTCAAGTTTATTGCCCTTTCTTGCGTAATCCACCAGCGGCCCGTCGAAGTCGGCTTCTTCGGAAATATTCTTCACATCTTCATCGGTCATCGGGTCGGGATTCGGTTTGCCTGCGAAGGGATTGTTGGCCCAGCCTTGCGTTCCGTCGTAAACGCGAACCATCGTCTGGTTCTGCACCGTCAACGTCATGTGCATTTTCAGCGGCCGCTTCAGTTCGACAACGAACGGCCCCGATGCTTCAGACCCGAAGGAAATGGTGCCAGATACGCGCTCGGACTTGATCGCGCGCATTTTGGTGAGCCCGCCGCGCGCCACAAACACTTTGGCGATGATCTGGGTGACCGTTTGCGCGGACAATGACGGGGCAACGCCGCATAGAAGCAGGACAGCGACAAGGCCGCCCAGCCGCATGTTACGCGCGTGAAAGCTACCTGAGACTGATTTCGTTTTCATGTGGCTCCCCGTCCGACCTCTCGCAATTGCCACGCAATTCCAATTCATCGTAGAGGCAGAAATGGCGGAGGTCAATTCGTGTAGCTCGAGCGAACTCCGCGAAGCCCTGCGGGTTTGGTTGCTCCGCCGGGCTCTATCATGGCAGCGCCGATTTGGCTTCAGCCGTCGGAAGAGGCACGCCAAGGATTTGCGCCAAGGTTGGGGCGATAGAGCGCATGTCGATCGCGCCGAGCGAACGGCCGGCAGGAACGTCAGGACCGGCGATAAAGAACGACGAATTCATGTCGGCCACATCCGGCCAATAGCCGTGCATCCCTTTGTATGTACTGGCCGTGACAAGGTTTCCAGAGACGCCATCCCCGGTCACAAAGCCCGGACGCAACGCGACGAGGAAGGTAGCGTCCGGGAAGCCGCCGCGTGCGTGTAACTCATCTTCATTAATGATGCGATCGATGCCGTTCGCGGGATCAGCGGCAAGCGTGGCGAGCAACGTGGCCACTTGAGTCTTCGTCGCCGCATCGCTCTTGTCGTGCAGGACGATGGCTGCGCTTCCTCCGGCCCCCCAGATCATCGCCTTCCACGATTTCACCACGTCCTTTTCGTCGAAGTCGATGAGACCCGCGCTGCGAAACTCCACGGCGAGATTGAGAGCCTTGTCCGTGTGGACGAAACCGTGGTCCGACACGACGCACACGACAGCATTCTTGCCATAAGCGCGTTTGATCGATTTGAGGATTAGGCCCAGAGCCGCGTCGATGCGCTCCAAGGTCGCGATGCTTTGGGCCGAGAACGGACCTGAGGCGTGCTGCTCGGTATCGAGTGCCGTCAGATACACGGTGGCAAATGCGGGGCGTTTTAGCTCGATCAGCCGGGCCGCGAATTTCGCCCGCGTTTCATCACCAACGATGGATTCGTCGATGCCGTCCGCGTAGGGCCCAAGGTCTTTCTCGAGCAGTTCCAACAGGCCCGATGTCGCCAGCACGCGAAGCAGTTTGCGATCATCGGGCGTCCCGGCGCGCCAGTACTGCGGCAGATTCCAGTTGATATGCGGTGCGGCGACACTCACGGGCCAGTGAACGTTGGCGGTGACCAATCCAGCGGCGGCCGCCGCATCCCACAAGGTCGGCACCTTGATGTCTTCCGCATACCAATACCATCCGCCGTAATTCTTACGGAAAGGATCAAACGTCGTGTTGGCGTAGATGCCGTGGGTAGCCGGCGCGACGCCCGTAAGCATCGTGGTGTGGCTGGGATACGTAACGGTGGGCACGACTCCGTGCACGCCGGTTGAGTAGGTGCCATCGCGAAGGAAGCCGCGAAGATTTTTAATTTTCAGATCATGAGCGCGGGCGTCCAATACGTACTCAGGTTTGAGCCCGTCGATGGAGATGAGAATGACGGCCGGTCGTTGGTTTTGCGGCAAATCCGGCGGGCCCGCGAACGCCGCTGCCGATAGAAGCAATCCAGCAACGGTCGCCAGGCGAAGTCCTAACAGATCGATTCGCAAGCGGTACGATGTCATCGGGAATCCGTTAAAGCAACGTGAATACGGTATAGCAACTTTGTGAACGGCGAGTTACCCGCACGATTCCAAGGTACCATCTGCTCCTGACATGAAGCGCGGGAAACTCGTCCCTGAGTAACCGCTAACTAGGGCACCGTGGTTGACTTTCCGAGCGTACTCGTTGCAAATAGTGTCTCCCAAGCGGCGTTCCCTGGATCACTTTTCTCATGAATATTCTCAACCTTCTCGTCGGGAAACCCCTCGCCACATCGGACGAACGCGCCGAACAGATCGGTCCCAGCCGCGGCATTCCCATTTTTGGCCTCGACGCACTGAGCTCTGCCGCATACGGTCCCGAAGCCGCACTCAGCTTGCTGATCCCCCTAGGTCTGCTCGGGCTGCAATATATTCTCCCGATCAGCACGGCGATTATCACCCTGCTCATCATCGTCTATTTTTCATATCGACAGACCATCGCTGCCTACCCCATGGGCGGTGGCTCCTATACAGTCGCCCGTTTCAACCTCGGGCCCTTTGCGGGCCTGCTTGCGGCTGCGGCCTTGCTTACCGACTACATTCTCACCGCCGCGGTGGGCATCTCCGCTGGTGTCGGAGCCTTGGTCTCCGCCGTTCCGAGTTTGCAGCCTCGCACCGTCAGTTTGTGTCTAGGCATCCTCGTCATCGTCACCATCCTGAACCTGCGCGGACTTCGCGAAGCCGGCTTTGCGTTCATGTTGCCAACCTATCTTTTTGTCGGGACGATTGCCATCACCATCGCGGGCGGTGTGCTTCATACTGCTCTCACCGGGGGGCATCCCCAGCCGCTTACCCCCGTACCCGCTGCGCATCCGACTACCACGCTGGTTACCTACTGGCTGCTGCTGAAAGTCTTCGCCAGCGGCTGCACCGCGCTTACCGGCGTCGAAGCCGTGAGCAACGGTGTGCGAGCCTTCCGCGAACCGGGGGTGAAAAACGCGCAGCGCACCCTCACCGTGATCATCTTTATCCTGGCCGTGCTCCTGGCGGGAATTTCCTATCTGGTGAAAATCTACGGCATAACCGCCACCGATCCCGGACAGCCCGGCTACCAAAGCATTCTCTCCATGCTGACCGCCGCGGTTTTCGGTAAGGGCATTTTCTACTATGTGGCGATGGGTTCAGTCCTGCTGGTTCTTTCGCTGTCCGCCAATACCGCGTTCGCCGATTTCCCGCGACTCTGCCGCGCCATCGCGCAAAATAATTATCTACCGCACGTTTTCGGCTTCCGCGGACGCCGCCTGGTCTACACCTACGGAATTTTGGTCCTCGCCATACTCACCGGCACGCTGCTCGTTCTTTTCGGCGGCATCACCGACAAGTTGATTCCCCTCTACGCCGTCGGCGCATTCCTCGCGTTCACGCTTTCGCAATTCGGCATGGTCGTGCACTGGAGAAAGAAGCGCGGCCCGCACTGGTTGAAGTTCGCCATGATCAACGGACTCGGCGGCTTTGTAACCGGTGTTACCGTCCTCGTAGTCCTGGTGGCCAAGTTCGTGGACGGCGCCTGGATCACCGTGCTCTTTATTCCCATGTTGATCTTCTTCTTCGTCGCCATCCGGCGCCACTATCACTCTGTGGCGGTCAGCACCCGCTGCACTGTGCCGGTCGTGCCGTGTGGCCGCCTGGCCTCCCCGCTTGTCATCGTTCCCGTCGATCGTTGGAGCCAAATTACCAAGCAGGGTCTTGAACTCGCTTCCAGGCTCAGCTCTGAAATAATCGCTGTGCATGTCGATCCAGAGGAGCATTCGGAGTTGCTTCAGGAGGACTGGGACCGCTACGTGGTCGCGCCATTTCGCGACTCCGGCGAAACGCCGCCAAAACTGATCACCCTGCCTTCGCCGTATCGCTTTGTGATCATCCCCCTCGTTCAGCACATCCTCGAATTATCGGCAAAGCACCCGGACCGCCGCATCGTGGTCGTGATTCCCGAACTGGTAGAAGGTCGCTGGTACGAATACTTCCTTCACAACCAGCGTGGCCGCCTGCTCGAATGGATGCTTCTCGTCCGCGGCAACGAGCGCATCTTCACCCTGAGCGCCCCGTACTACTTAGGTGAACACCCAGGCGACGCAGGAAAAACAACAACAGCGTCGTGAGGGTTCCAGTCGGCGCCCAACCCGCCGAGGCACCAAGTCACAAATGACCCCTGGCCCCAAGCATTCCTTGTAGGGGCGGGGCTTGCCCTGGTTTAGACCCAGCCCTACCCAAACGTCTGATATTCCACACGCGTCACCAACGATCTTTCACAGCCAACATAACGGATGCCACCCTGTAGCCGCCCTCTCTGAGAGGGCGGGGTTTAGACCCAGCCCCACCCAAACGTCTGATATTCCACACGCGTCACCCCGCCGTCTACGGAAGGCGCGGCTAGCGTAACCGGCAACACTCTCGAAGTTAAAATTCGCCCGCCGAGCGGTTTGTTAGACTTTAGCCTGATGCTGAGGCGCTTGCTATTACGCCTGATCTTGCCTGCGATCCTCGGATCGCTATTGGGCTTTCTCGCGTTAGCTCTCGCGGTGCAAGACGAACCGACGCTCCCCACTCCACTGCTGTCAGTTTTTTCGCCCGGCCTGAAAATCGCGGAAATGGTCACCCCCGCAAAACACGAGTCCCTCGGCTCAACCTTCGGCGGCTTCCTCCGCGTCGCCATCGGCGTCAACGCCGTCCTCTATTTTTCGATCTTTGCCCTCGCCGGCTACCTGATTGACCGTCGTCTCTCGCGCTAACCCAACTTCGCGCCGACTTTCGCGGTTGCTTCAACGTCTGCGAGCCCCATGTCCCCAATATCAAGGAGTTCGAACTCGCTCTGCCAATTCTCGCCCGAATCGTTCGAAGTGCCGTACGTTCCACGTATAGATCGGCCCTTGCGCCCCTTGGCGTGCATAAGAGCGGCATCTTTATTCGATCCCCAGAACGTATTCAATTCGTGGTGTTTGGAGTAGGATGCAGCGCGGCAATCCTCGTGATCCCGCCAATCCAGGGAGGAACGAATGGTCAGCAGAAGAGAGTTTCTAGCGACGACGGGCGCCGCAGCGGCGATTTCGACGGTTGGCAGTGCTGCGCTTCCAGCCAGCGCAGCAACCGGCGGCGAAAAATCGGCACGCCTGTTTCTCCCAGACGATGATCTAAAACCCGCCACTTTCGATCGCCTGCCTCTCGACTGGCACAAGCAACGCGCCAAAAAGCTGCAAGACAAGCTCACCGAAGACGGCGGCGACGGCATCCTGCTCACCGACCGCTGGAACATCATCTATTTCACAGGCCTCTGGCACACAACCACGGAACGCCTCGTCCAGGTCTTCCTCCCCAAGAGCGGCGATCCCGTCTGGTTTAATGCCGCCTTAGACCGTGACTTGGTAAAAACGTGGTGGTACTCCGACGGCGAAATGTATTTCGATTGGCCACACGCCGAAGGCGCCTTCCCCAACGAAGGGAAAGTGCAGATGGGACCTCAAGTCGATCTCTTCGAGTGGGTGCTGCAAGGCGTGAAGAAACGCGGCTATGCCGGCAAAAAGCTGGTGGCCGACACCGAACTCCGACCTTCCTCTCAACGCAAAGTGGTCAGCATCCTCGGCAGCGAAATGGGCTCCGCCGAAGATGTCTGCATGAAAATGCGCGTCCTCAAGACACCCGAAGAATTGGCGCTCACACGCCGCGCCTACAATTACTTCAACCAGATGCACGCCTACGCGCGCGACATGCTCCTGCAGCACGGCACCGACTTGACCGACTACGACATCGGCGCCGCCGCCACCAAATACGGCACCGACCTGGTCATGGCCGACATCAAGCGCGACGGCGCACCGCACACCGCGGTAGGCATCGAAATTGAAGTGGATTGCCGCGTCGGCAAATCCACTGCCTATCCGCATCCCAACCAATTCCTCCACAACAAAATCACCCGGGGCCAAGCCATCCAGATCGAAGGCGGCGTGAACATCGCCGGCTGTGGCGGCGAACTCTACCGCGCCATGTTCATCCATCCGGTCACCGACCAAATGAAAAAACTCTGGACGGTCAGCCGCGATTCCTGCCTGATTCAGAAAGAAGAATCGGTAGCCGGCGTCACCGGCTCCACGGTAGCCTACAAAATCCACAAGCACCAAGTGCAGCAAGGCGTCGCCCCGTACATCTATCACCGCCCCGGCCACGGCCAGGGATGGGAAGGCCACCAACCGCCCTACCTGGCTCTAGGCGACTACACCATGCTCGAACCGGGCATGTCGTTCTCCGTCGAGCCCGGTCTGTACGACCCCGAGCACGGCATCGGAGCAAATTTCTCCGACGCCTTCATAGTCGAGCCCCAAGGCCCATCGCGCCAAATGTCACGCCTACCCTGGAGCGAAGACTGGTGCTTCGTGAAACTGTAGTGAGATGAACAAAAAGGGACGCGCAACCAAAGCCGCGCGTCCCTCCTTATCGAATAATGGCTCGAGAAGTCATCTCATAGATGCGCAAGACAGGGCTTTAGCCGCTGAGGACATTCTTCTCTTTCTGTCTCGGCCATTTATGAGATGCCTCTAGTCCGATCAGCGGCGAACTAGAAGCGGAACGAGTAACCGACCGTCAACGACTGCGTGCCGACGTGCACGGTGCTGTTGTCATACTCGCCGGAAAGCAGCGAACTCTGATCGACATGCTGTTCGGCGGTCGGATGAAACGAATAGGCAATCTCCCACTTCGAGCGTCCAGGTTGATAGGCGAACCCTGTCGAAATTTGATTCGACATGATCGCTGCCGTTAACGGCGTAAGCGTCGAGCTCGGCACCGGATCATTCGCGTAAGCATAGCCGAAACGCACAACTGTGTTTTCCGTCAAGCTGCGTTCAGCGCCCACGTGAAATCCGTACTGGTCTTTCCAGTGCAGCGGCACCGAATCCACCAATGTCGGCGATCCAACCAGGCCGTTAATCGTCTGCATTCGTTCCATCCGTCAGCGTGACTGGAAGCCTGACAAACGCGTTGCCCCAGTTCGTCCAATCCGTCTGGAAGGCGAACATCCACCGGTGCGTCAGCCTGCCACGACACATTGGCCAGCACCGACTGCGGCAGAACGTTTTGCACCGCGGCATTGTAGGTAAACTGCGAAGGCGCGTTCACTCCCAGCGCCGCAAATTGCGCTGCCACGTCGCCCGATGCGTGCCCGGTGCTATCGATCACCGTGCGCGATTTCCACGCTGCTCCGAATTGAACCGTTTTCGAAACGCGTGCAAGTACCCCAACGCTGCCGTTCCAGCCGACGCCTGTCGTATGCATGCTCAGAAGCGTCTTCAACCCAGCCAATACCGGCTGAGTCTGGAAGATGTAAGGTGCGTCCAACGTGTTCTGATTGTAGTTCGCGCCGAACGTCGCGCCAATGGAAAGCCGCGACGACACCGTGTAACCCACGCCAGCTACCGCCCGCACATTCACAATCGCGGACTTCTGCTGCTGCAGCCCGTACGAAGCTCCTGCGACGCCGGGGGCATCGACGTAACGCCAATCCGCCACCGAGGCCATTTCCGGCAACAAACCAACGCCAAAACTGAACCGCGAGTGCCCGATCGGCATTCCAAACGCCCCGAAGGGAACCACGCCCGCGGATGTCTGCAGCGGCGAGTCCGTATTCACGCTGTCGGAGAACGACCCGCGCGCGAAATACGCATCCGCTTCGAGATTCAGATCATGCCCGCGGAGAAGCGTAAGTCCCGCAGGATTCGCCGAGAGCGCGCCCAACACGTCCGACGAGGAAGCAACGTACGTTCCTCCCAGCGCGGTGGAGCGGCTACCAGCCGTATTCGCAAAGAAGTCCTGGGCACGAACGCCCGAAGCGGAGAGCAAAAGTGCCAACAGCGGCACCATGAGACGGGGACGTAGACTCATTTCAGTTACCTTTCTTTAGACGGAAGTTTCCGGGATCTCCACCCCGGGTTCTGCAAAGTTGTGCTGGTGCTCGGCCACCATCAGTGCATCGAGGCAAGGCCAGTCGAGCGCTCGCGGCGAATCCTCGCGCATGATGGAGAACACTTTTTCCAGCGGGAGCGCATCGCGGTATGGCCGTTTTGCACGAAGCGCATCGAATACGTCGGCTACGGCCAGGATGCGCGCGGGCATCGACAAATCCGGCGCGGACAGTTCGCGCCAATACCCTGAGCCGTCCAGACGCTCGTGATGCGCCGCGGCATCACTGCTGAAGGACTTGAACGCCGGAATTCGCTTCAGGATCTCGTACGTGTAGTACGGATGATCCCTGACAGTCCGCCATTCCTCGGCCGTCAGTTTTCCGGGCTTTTCCAGAATTTCATTGGAGACGCTCAATTTCCCGATGTCGTGCATCAGCGCCGCACGGCGAAGTTGCCGCTTGTCTTCGTCGCTCATGCCGAAGTACCCGGCGATTTCGATTGCCGCTGCGGCTACACCCTTGGAGTGCTGGTACGTGAATGGCGACTTTGCGTCGATAATGTCGGCAAAGGCGAAACAAATGCTGTCAATCGTCTTGTCATCCGCGACCAGACGCCGCTCTTTTGGCTCCAGCGCCGCTACGTTTTCCAGCAGATCCTTTGAGTCCAGCCCCGCCCACAGCACGCCTTCCTTGAATAGCCAGTCCGCCGCTTTGACTAGGTCGGGATCGAACCATCGCCCCGCTCTTTGGTGCGCCGCCTCCATCGCGGCTTCCGGCCCGCGGGAGGTCAAAAATACATCCAATGTCTGGCACAAATTGGCGATCCGCGAGAACAGCGGGATCTCCTGCTTCAGAAGATGATCCGGGTATCCGCCGCCGTTCCAGTGCTCGTCTAGCCCGTGGATCCCCGCGGCGACGCCCTCCGAGAATCCCAGTTTCTTCGCGATGTAGGAGCCGCGCTCGCACCGGATCTTCACCAATTCGCGCGAGTCCTGTTGCTGCGTCGCGGCCACTTGCAGCAGCCGCCAAACCCGCTGCGGGAGCGGCGAGCCGGTCGCCACGTGCGTGACCGCGTAATGCAGGCTCTCCCATCCAACCCGTGTCCAGTCGGTCGTCTTGACGTCGCGTTTCGCGCGAATTTCGTCGGCGTTCAGAATGTGGAACAATCGACTCGAGTTGCTGCTGCATCCCGCGTCTTTCAACAGCAGCGTGTAATAAAGATCCGCTTGTTCCGCGACCGGCATCCCGATGTGCCTCGCCAGCCGCATGCCCATCATGCAGCTCCGCACCGAATGACCCATCGCGCGCCCTTCGGTCAGGTCCAGCGCATACGACAGTGCGGAAATCAGTTCCGACGTCCGGATGAAATCCGGCGCTTCCGGCAGTTCGGGCGTGTGCCCGGCTCCCCGTTGATCCGGCATCGCAATTTCGGCTAGCAGCGTTGCGGTCATCCAATACCCCCAGAGCCTGCCCCGAATTCAACTGGGCAGCGCCGTTGGTCACCGAGTCTTCAGGAATCGGAGACCTCCCGGCATCTGGAAGGGTATCGGTACGATCGTTAGCTCCCTATGGGACTTAGGGCTCAATTAGCCGGAACCAATGTACTGTTTTTCAACAGAGACGTGGCGAACTGGTATAGACCGGTCGTTCGGCCAGTGTGCCCCGTTTAGCCCGCAAAACCCCGAACACAGCAATAGTGCCGCGCGTCAGGCTGCGATGAAATTCACGGGCCGCGAGGAACAGCAGACGGCAATACGCTCAATCAGCGAGTGCGCGTGAGGAGGTCCGCACAAACGCGTCGATCATATTGACGGTGTCGAGCTGAGTTCGTTGAAACCCATCCCTGGCGATCTCGATGTCAAACGTATTTTCGAGAAAAAGAATAATCTCCACCGTATCAATGGAATCCAGCCGTCCGCCCAGAAGCAGAGAAGTGTCATCGTCAAAAGGGCGGCGATCGCCTTTTCGAACCAGCAGCTCCGTTAAATATTGACGAATGGTAGCCTTGCAATCCATGGGGCCCTCCGGGAACTAGTTGATGAAAAACAAGTGACCTAGGAACCGAAGATGCTCGAGCAGCGGATACTGGCGATCGGTCAGGGCAAAAATACTGAGCAGGCAATAAAAGAAGCATACGGACAAGGCCGGGCGAAGCGTGCCGCGAAAGAATCCAGCCGGAAGCGGTTTGCGTTTGCGCAGCCGCGAAATGATGATGGCCGTGGCCAGTACCACGCAATAAAAGAAAAAGACCTGAAATGTCTCAATAGCCTTCCACAAACCAAAGTCGTGGATGTACAGGATCTCGCGGATGAAATGAAAAAATACGTTCCCGAAACATGCCGCCGCAAAAATCGAGATGCCCAGCCTGAGTCTGGGGAACCTCGGGGATTGTCTGAGAAAAACCGGAAAGAAGAAGAACGTGACCAGGAGCTCCTTATAATAAAAATAGTAGCGGTTGAAAAATTCCGCGACGGTCACCGAAGAAAGCGGCCGGTACATGTTGCGCAACGCGTCAAAGCCCGCCATCCGGCAGCACGCGATGATCCGATGCCCCAGAATCGCCCCGGCCATGACGTTCTCCAGGAAGTGAAGGATCAGGCTGGCCCAGCAAACAAACCAGGGCGCCGGAGCGCCATGCGCGCTCATGGCCAGTGTCGTCGCGAAGTACGGAATTCTCAGATACACGTGAAAGAAATAGACGAAGACCCGCGAAAACAAGGTGATCAACGCAGCCCAGCTCAGCAGCTTTAGACCCTTCAACTGGGTGATCGCCAGCTCTTCCGCGTTCTTCGCTTCAATCTGCCGGAGATAGCCGGTGCCATTCGGAAGCGGTGTTGGCAGCGCTCCCCAGAATGGTCGCAGGAAGCCGATCTCCAGGCCAAACCGGCTCACCGGCTCCGCCTGCCGATCCACCAACACGTACGCGATGAACCAGATGTAACTGCCGAAAATAATGGTGAAATCCCAGACCGGCGCAAGCCTGAAAATGTGCCAAGGGACTAGCGAAATGGCAGCAATCCAGGTCGCGAACCCTGCGAGCAGGATTGTGGCGGGCCGCCGCCCGTACCACGAGCCCGGCCGTGCGGACGCCCTCCAAATCAGGACCGCTGCTAGCACCACAACTCCGGTGATCAGGCTTGCGTTGTAGACCGGTTGCGCGAGCCGCGTCCATGGAACCACAACCGCGAAGATCAACGTCGATACGCTAATCAGCTGATGCCTTCGGAAAGGCATCCACGTCAGCAGCGCCAGACAGAGGACCAGAGGCAGCGCCGCTGGGTTGGTCCATGCGTAGAGCAACCCGAAAACAGCGAGTAGCGCCGCCTTCCCCGGAATCGTTTGAGCAAGGGACACCACCCCAGGATAGGTTTCAATGCGTGGGATCAGCCGAAACGGCAGCGCCCTTGTAGGGCGAAGCGGCACTCCTCCCGTCAGAACCGACGATTGTACGCTCACAGCCACGTTCCCGAGGCTCGCGCAAGTGATGCGAGAAAACCCACAGCCGGGATCAGCGAAACGCGAGACACACGAAGATGAAGGGACATACCTGCCCGTAGGCATAGAGGTACGCCGCGGACACTCATTCTCTGCTCCTTGCTCCGTCTTTTTCTCTCTATTTGCTACTACTCTAGCAGTCAAGCAGCCACGAGGGATGTCAACGGCTTGTCACGTGTGCGCAATCGTGTACAGGGGGAGACCCGCGAGCCATTGTGAGCCATTGTTAGCTATTGTTGAGCAGCGGAGGCCCATTCGCGCGGGTGGCGGGCTTTCGGCAGACGCTCTATCCGTTGCAGAATGGTCCGTGATCTCGTTATCCACTTTCCTTTCGGCGACTTCACTCGGCATCTGGCTCTACCTTACTCTTGGCCGTGGCATGTTCTGGCATTTGCGGCCGTTCGACGAAGATGTGATCGAACACGCCGCGCCTCCCCGGTGGCCCCGCGTAGTCGCCATCATTCCGGCCCGCAATGAAGCCGCCACCATCGGCGAAACGACCAGCGCGTTGCTTCGACAGGATTATCCTGGCGAATTTTCCTTCATCGTAGTGGATGACCACAGCGAAGACCAGACTGCGCGCATCGCGCTGCAATCCGCAAGCCAGGGCGACGCGGATTCGCGCGCGCTAATTCATCTGGCGTCGCCACTACCTCCAGGCTGGACTGGCAAGCTCTGGGCCCTTGACGAAGGCATGCGCCATGTTGGGCCGCCAGCGCCCGAGTTTTATTGGTTTACCGACGCAGACGTAGTGCACGCCCCCGGCACACTGCGCCGGCTGGTGGCCCGCGCCGAACAAGACCAACTCGACCTCGTATCCCTGATGGTCCTGCTTCGAGCGAAAACTCTACCGGAGCGCGCTCTCATTCCTGCATTCCTGTTTTTCTTCCTGAAACTCTACCCGCCTCGCTGGATCGCCGACCCAAACGCCCGCACCGCCGGTGCCGCAGGCGGTTGCGTATTGCTCCGCCGCAGCGCGCTCGAGAAAATCGGCGGCCTCGCCGCAATCCGCAGCGAGGTTATCGATGATTGCTCCCTGGCACGCGCCGTAAAGCGCACCCGCGGCCCAATCTGGATGGGAGTCACGCGCGCCAGCCACAGCCTTCGCGCCTATGTGACCTTCGCGGAAATACGCGACCTGATCGCGCGTACAGCCTTCACGCAACTTCGCTACTCCGTGTGGCTGCTCGTCGGAACCCTCGCCGGACTGCTCCTGACCTACATCGCACCGGTCGCGCTCGTCTTCACCCACCTACTCACTGCGCGCCTTTTCGCGCTCGCTGTATGGCTGCTGATGTCGCTCACATTTCTTCCGACGGTCCGGTTCTACCGCCTATCGCCGCTCTGGGCGCCGCTGCTTCCTCTTGCCGCCCTGTTCTACGCCTATTCGACGTGGCTCTCCGCCGTGCGCTATTGGTTCAACCGCGGCGCTCAATGGAAAGGCCGCGCCCAAGCCCCACGTCAGCTCTGACTTTGCGCTTTCGCTTTTTCGTCAAAATCCGTCTAGGTGGATAGGGTTTTCCACTTCCGAAGCGACCTATTCAAATGATGAGCTTGCGCGGAACACTTGTTAAGATACGCTTCGAGATCGATCGATAGCGGAGGATGTCATGATTTCTGGCGCTCATATGATCATCTACAGCAAGGATGCCGAAGCCGATCGTGCCTTTTTCCGCGACGTTCTGGGATTTCCGTCTGTCGATGCTGGTCATGGATGGCTGATCTTCGGTATGCCCGCCGCAGAGGCCGCATTCCATCCCGCGGACGAAAACCTCCGTCACGAACTCTATTTCATGTGCGACGATCTGAAAGCGGAAATGTCGTCCCTGGCAAAAAAGGGTGTGCCGTTATCGACCGTACACCAGGAACGATGGGGCTCGATCACCAAACTCCGGCTTCCAGGCGGCGGCGAGATCGGCCTCTACCAACCCAAGCACAAGACCGCGTTGCAGCTCAAAACGAAACCGGCCCGCTAAAGTCTGCGTGACAACGTCAGCGCTCCGCTTTTACAGTCTGCGGGAAAAGTCTTTTTCTTCAGGAGGTCGGTGCTTTAGTGCCGACGTAAACTGCGCGCTCTCAACGGGCTTCAGCCACTGAAGGAAGCTTCTTCCTCGGGTTGTTGCATTTTTCCGCAGCCTGTTCAGCCGCGCCGTAACTTGGACACTAACCTGGAGGCTTCGTCATGCCAACCGCATCTGTAGCGAAGAGAATAAGTCCTATGCTGGCGGTCGCCAACATGGAGGAAACCATTCTCTTTTACCAGAATGTACTGGGTTTCACGCCGACCATGGAATCGCCGGAGTACTCCATCGTGGAACGCGACGGCCAGACCATCCATTTTCAAAGGGCCGCATCCGAAGAGGTCATGAACTGTGTCCGCGGGCATACCGAGATATACATCGAGGTCTCCGACATTCGCTCTCTGTGGGAGCACGTCAAGCCTTTCAAGACAAAATACAAAATCAGAGATCTCTTCGACAGGGAATACGGCATGACCGAGTTCCACATCGCCGACCCAAACGGCTGTCTCGTATTTGTGGGAGAACCTTCCCGGAAATGAAAATCCATGGACGAGCCGATTCAAGGACGTCCGCGACTCGATCCAAAAGCCACTCGACTAGAAATTGCTCATCACGGAACGAATAGCCTCGCCGCACCGAATTTGTTATAATGGCGAAGTCGGTCAGGTACAGGGCTATATCCCGTCCGCCAGCAACTGGTCAAGGGAATGGCACCGGAGGCCACCATGAGTGTTGTTCCGAACACGGGCGACGGCAAAGTCACCGTGCCCGCTCTCTTGCAGCGTAAGTCTGCTGCGGATTCCCCATCACAAAAGATCATCTGTTTGACAGCCTATGACTATCCCACTGCGCGTCTCCTAGACGAGGCTGGCGTTGACGTCATCCTCGTCGGCGATTCGCTGGGAATGGTTGTGTTGGGATACGACACCACGCTGCCTGTCACCCTGGACGAGATGATTCATCACACCCGCGCGGTTCGTCGTGCAACCCGGCGCGCTCTCGTGGTGGCCGATATGCCCTACGGCAGTTACCACACCGATACCGCGGAATCCCTCCGCAACGCGGTCCGTTTCGTGAAAGAGGCGGGCGCGGAAGCCGTAAAGGTAGAGGGCGGCGAGCGGCGCCTGGAACTCATCGCACGGCTGACCGAAGCGGAGATACCAGTGATGGGGCACGTCGGGCTCACGCCGCAGTCCGTGAACGCACTGGGCGGCTACCGCGTGCAAGGCAAAACGCCGGATGCGGCGGAGCGACTGCTGCGCGATGCGCATGCGGTCGAAGCAGCGGGCGCGTTTGCGGTGGTGCTGGAAGCTGTGCCGCGCGAGTTGGCTTCGCAAATTACACGCGAGCTGAACATTCCTACCATCGGAATTGGGGCGGGGCCCGGCTGCGACGGCCAGATCCTGGTGATCAACGATATGTTGGGGCTCACTTTCCATCCCGTGCCGAAATTCGCCCGCCAATATGCAAACGTCCGCGAGGTCATCTCCGGCGCGGTGCGCGCGTATTGCGAAGACGTGCGCACCGGCAGTTTCCCGTCCGATGCGGAGTCTTATCATTCCGGCGAAGTCCTGAAGCAACGAAAGTTGATTCACATCGACTGCTAAGGCCCCTGCTGCAAAGGTGTCTCCACAATTCCAAGAACACGGTGACCCATGACACCCGAAGAAATGAGCCTGCTCTACGATTTCAATGCGTGGGCCAATCATCGGACCATTGACGCGGTCGCGGCTCTGACGCCCGAGCAGTTCACGAAACCCATGGGATCGAGCTTTTCTTCCGTGCGCGAAACCCTGGCACACATTTGCGGTGGGGAGTGGGTTTGGCTCGAGCGTTTTCTGGGCCGCTCCCCTTCGGCCATGCCCGACAATTCGCAGTTTGCGGACTTGGACAGCTTGCGCGAGCACTGGGCGCCCATCGGATCGCAACTCTTGAAATTTGTTCGCGGGCTGACGCAGGAGGATCTCAACCGCGTGCTGGAATATAAAACCATGAAATTCGGCGTGTACAAAAACCCGCTGTGGCAATCGCTGCAGCACGTCCCGAATCACGGCACGTACCATCGCGGTCAGATCACCACCATGCTGCGTCAACACGGCGCGCAACCCATCCCCACCGACCTCATGCATTTTTATCGTGAGCGATCGGTAGTCGCGGGCGCCTGAGTCCGGAGCCCGAATCCCTTCTCCGTGGAAACCATCCGAACCATCGCCTGGATGAAAGAACGCACGCGGCTTGCGCGCGCTGAGAACCGCATCATCGGCCTCATTCCCACCATGGGCGCGTTGCACGCCGGGCATCTCGCGCTGGTTCACCGCGCCCGCCAGGAGTGCTCGGAAGTCATCACTTCGATTTTTGTGAATCCCAAACAATTTGGTCCGAAAGAAGATCTTGCGCGGTACCCGCGAACCTTTGATGCAGATGCGGGAAAACTTGCCGCGGCTGGCGTGGATTCCATTTTCGCGCCAGAGTCAGCCGACATTTATCCGAGCGGCTTCCGCACTTATGTCAACGTGGAAGGCCTGAGCGACCGGCTCGAAGGCCGTTCGCGGCCAGGACATTTTCGCGGGGTAGCGACTGTCGTCTTGAAACTCCTGGAGATCGTGCAGCCGCACTTCGCCTATTTCGGGCGAAAAGACGCACAGCAGGTGCGCATCATTTCGCAAATGGCGCACGATCTGAACCTCGACACCGGGATTGTCGTGTGTCCGATCGTTCGCGACACCGATGGCCTGGCACTCTCTTCCCGCAATGCCTACCTCGATGCGGCGGGACGCCGCGCCGCTACCGTTCTACATCGCGCGTTGATCGCCGCGCGCGACGCACTGGCCGCGGGCGAGCGCGACGCACTCCAACTGCAAACCGTGCTGCGCGAAGTGTTGCAAGCCGAGCCGCTCGCCGCCATCGATTACGCCGAAATCGTGGACGCCGAAACCTTCGAGCCGGTCGTCCGCGTCGCGCGTCCCTGCTACGCGGTTCTCGCCGTGTTCCTCGGCAAGACCCGCCTGATCGACAATCTCTACATCGAACCCGCAGCCACCGGCACTGACGATCTGATCTTCTACATCTAACCCATTAGGCGACGGCTCGCACGAGGCACTCACCTTGGGGCCACCTGCACGGCTACTTCGACGCGGCGGCTAGGACCTCGGCGGCGTGATTTTTTACCTTTACGCTGTCCCACATTTGCTCAATCTTGCCGTCGGCGGCGATCAGGAAGGTGCTCCTCACAATGCCCTGAAAGGAGCGGCCCATGAACTTCTTGATGCGCCAGACGCCGTAGGATTCGAGCATTTTGTGATCGGGGTCGCTGAGCAACGGGAAATTGAGTCTTTGTTTCGCCTTGAATTTGGCGAGGTCTTTTTCCGGGTCGGCGCTGGCGCCCAGAATCAGTACGCCGATTTTGTCGAAGTCCTTCTTTGCGTCGCGAAACTCGGACGCTTCGGTTGTTCAACCGGGTGTATTGGCTTTCGGGAAGAAAAAGAGGACGACACGTCTTCCGCGAAAATCCGCGAGCGATAGTGTCGCGCCTTCGTCGGTCTTTAAGCGAAAGTCGGGAGCTTTGTCGCCGGTTTTTAGCATTTGCACACCTTAAATGTGATCACACTTTGTCGCGGACTGGCACCATTACTTTGCCTCTGACAGTAGTTTGCGGACGATATCGTTTACGGCTTGCGGGTTCGCCTGGCCGCGGGTGGCGCGCATTACCTGGCCGACGAAAAACTTGAAAACGCCCTCGTTGCCGGACCGGAATTTCGCCACGTTGTCCGGATTCTTTTCGATTACTTCGCGAGCGGCTTGTTCGATGGCGGAGGTATCGCTGATTTGTGCAAGCCCTTCGGCGGCGACGATTTCGGCGGCAGCGCGATCGGTTTCAAACATCGTGGCGAAAACTTTTTTGCCGATGGCGGCGGTGATTTGGCCGGATTCGACGAGTTTCAGTAGCTCGGCGAGCGACGCGGGGCCGACCGGGCTGGCTTCGATCTCCTTACCGGAATCGTTCAGGCGGCGCAGCAGCTCGGTTTGCATCCAGTTGGCGGCGTTCTTTCCCGACGCGCCCGCTTTGCTCACCGCTTCAAAATAATCGGCTCTTGCCTGCGTCGAGGTCAGCACTTCGGCGTCGTACGCTGTGATGCCGTACGCGGTAACAAAGCGCGAGCGCTTGGCTTCCGGTAGCTCCGGGAGCGTGCGACCGAGTTCTTCGCGCCAGGCGGCGCTTACGTGTACCGGGAGCAGATCGGGTTCCGGGAAATAGCGGTAGTCGTGAGCTTTTTCTTTCGAGCGCATCGATACCGTGTGGCCTTCGGCTTGATTCCACAACCGCGTTTCTTGCGGGATGCGGCCGCCACTTTCGATTACGCCGATGTGGCGCTCGATTTCGTATTCCAGCGCTTTTTGCAGGAAGCGGAAAGAGTTGAGATTTTTCACTTCAACTTTGGTACCGAATTGCTCCGTGCCGCGCAGGCGCACACTTACGTTGGCGTCGCAGCGCAGCGATCCCTCTTCCATGTTGCAGTCGCTTACGCCGGTGTAGAGGAGAATCTGCCGCAGCGTTGTCAGGTATGCATAGGCTTCCTCCGGCGTGCGCATGTCCGGTTCGGAAACGATTTCGGCTAGCGGCGAGCCGCAGCGGTTGAAGTCGATGTAGGCTTTGGTCGCAGAGTCCGCGAAGCCTTCGTGCAGATTTTTCGCGGCGTCTTCTTCGACGTGCAGGCGCGTGATACCGATTCGTTTTCTCGCGCCATCGACTTCCACCTCAACCCAACCACCCGTTGCCAGCGGCAGTTCGTATTGCGAGATCTGGTAGCCCTTCGGCAGGTCCGGATAAAAATAGTTTTTGCGGGCGAAGCGGGAATGCTCGTGCACCGTGCAGTTCAGCGCCAGCGAGGAGCGGGAGGCCATTTCGATGACGCGCTTGTTTAGCACCGGCAACGTACCGGGCAATCCCAGGCAGACTGGGCAGGTGTTTGCGTTGGGGGCGTCACCGAAGCGTGTGGAGCAGCCGCAGAAGATCTTGGTGTTGGTCAGCAGTTGGACGTGGACTTCCAGGCCGATAACCGGTTCGTATTTTGCGAGCAGTTCGGGCGACATGCTGGGCGTTTCTGAAACTAATTTCATCATAGAAGATCGGGAATTATAGCATCAGGCTGTTGGGTGCCGGTGGGTCGGGCTGGAACCTAACTTGGAACCCAAAAAGCGCCCGCTTCCGAAAGCGGCCGCTTCATTCGGAACGAACAAGCTGCCGCTACCCCCTCCCCCTGGTTTTTTGTAAGTATTCATTCTATACGCTTAAGTGCCCTTTAGAGTCTGTAACTTACAGATTTAATGGGCTATAGATTCTAAGAATTCTACAGATTCGTCGCTGGGTAGTCCAGATGTATGCCAGAAAATCCTTGGCTTCAAGGCGAGACGTTCAAGCCAGGCAGCCCAATATTCCTATTTGTCCTAGCCATTCCGGCCTCCTAGTCATCTAAATTGTGGAGGTGCCCGATGGAAACTCAGGAACGACTCTTAGAATGTCCCTTCTGCGGCACTGACAATCCACCTGAAGCGGCTCGTTGGAACGACGACGAAAGCTCCTACGAAGCGATCTGTCAGAGTTGCGGGAAGAAGTTCTCCAAGACCGTGCAACTGGAGTGGTCGGCCAGTTAGGTTGATAGGTTGGTGCGGTCCTTATATTTCGCTTCCCAAGGGTTATAAGTACCAACAGTCCAGATCCGGCCTTCGAGATCTCGGCATACAAATCCTCGTCCGCCGTAACTCTCGTCTTGTATCTCTTTTACGATTTCAGCTCCCACGGCCTTCACCCGTGCGTAAACTTCATCGGCGTTAGGGACGAACAAGTAGCAGCCTCGCGTTTCCAAGCCGTCCAGTTCGTCTGCATGCATCATGAGGCGGCTCCAATCGTCGTCCCTGATTGAGCCCAACATGATCATACCGCCACCGAGCGTCAATTCCGCGTGCTCAATGGTGTTGTTCGGTCCCGGATAGACCGCATGTCTTTGAAATCCGAAAACATGGCAAAGCCAGTCGATGGCCTGCGGCGCGTTGCGGTAACGCATGCTGCAAATCACTGCGCTTCGCGCCTCTTGGTTAGCCATCGCAGTTGCAACTCCGGGGAGACCAGTCTACACCCGCTGCGGCATGCGCCCCTGCCGGCTTCTCCACTCAGCGCGGGCCTCATCTTGAGGCTAATCATTTAATCCTCCAAGTGGAGGAAAGCGCTTCAACTGGGTGGGGAGTCAATGCCGAGTTCTCTGAGTTCTTTGGCGAGTTCGTAGGTCACAACGCGTGGAAAATCTTTGCCAAAGCAGCGGCCACAAGTAGAAAAAGAACACCCACCAGGGTCCATTCGACAGCCGCGGCGCGCCGCATTCGACGATCCTCTTGCTGATTGGTGATGAGGTATTTCACGTGTGCTCGCGCAGCTCTAGTTCGTCTGCATAGAACACGCCCCGTTCAAGAAATTTGGCATCATTCTCTTTTGGGTCGAACTCCACTACATACCGCCTTCTAGTCCCCACAGGCTCACGGCTATTGACCGTGCCGAGCATAGCCCGCAGGCTGTTTTTAACGCGGACGCGGTCTCCGCCTCTAAACTTGTCCATCTTCTTTGCGTCTTCGATACGCTCAGGCAGTAGTGTCGGGTCTGTTTCGAGGACTGCAGCTCCGTAGAATTTCACCCAATTATAGTGGTGTCCACTGTCGTTCTCTTTCCAAGGACTGGGAAAGAATATCCCGAACGATGACTAGCCTAGGATGTTAGTCTTGGGAAATATAAATTCAAGCGCTTTAATAGTCGGTACGTCAGCGTATTGTAGCAGCGTCACGGTATAGCTAGTTCGATTTATGACGCGCTCTTCTTAGGATGCTCTCCGCCATTCCGCCCTCGCCTCGTCCAATTGAACCTGAAACGCGGAGCCGCTTGCCGGGTTTAACTAGCGAAAAGTGCCGGGAATAATCGACTGACAGATATGGAGAAATCGCGTTATCGTATTCGAGGGCTGCTATGCTCGACACCGCGAATCCGTCTGACCTTCTTTTGATCCAGATCATGACCGGTTTACGGCATCGTTACGAATCCCTGAACCGCCGATACGAAGAAGAGCTAGTCCATGATTTCCGAGTCAATGCGCCAGGCAAACGCACGCGGTCCACATGGTCGGGGTTTTTCTCTCGCGGGCGGCAACTTCGGTGGAATCTTATTAGGAGTGTCGTGCGAAAGACACGTTAATCGAGTTGCGGCGTGACCGCCCTACCCTACGAGCCGCCTGAACCTCCATCGAGAAGGACGAGTCCACACGTTCCTCGCATTCCGGCCATCGCCTACAAGATCGCGGGTCTCATCCTTCTCGTTCTCCTCATCTATTGGCTGTGGAGGACGTACACACGGCTTCCGGCCGCGCAGCCTGTCCAGTTTCCCGCCGATTACACCCCCACACGCTCGCTACCCGGACATTGAGCTTTTCCCCCGACTCGCCCGCGATGCCGCCTTTACTGACCCGTGGGACATCTAATCCATTGCTTAGGCTTTGACGAAAAGGAGACTCAATGGCAGATAGTAAAAAATGCGCCCATCCCGTCTGTTCCTGTAATGTAACCTCTGGAAAGTATTGCAGTACAGAGTGCGAAGCGATGGAGAAAACTCCAGACATTGCCTGCAAGTGCCCACATGCAGGTTGCAAGGGACACACCGTCTCGCAGGCAGCGTCCAGATAGTCTTCGGCCCCGAAATGATCCGCCGGCGTGGAGTGGCACGGGTCCATTCGGCAGCTCCTGGGAAATTAGAATTCGATAACCCAAACCAACGAACGGAGTGTAGAATTTTCGGCATCCGCCCATCCGTAGGAGAAAACGATATGAAGAAAAATCTAGGGTGGTCTATTGTTTTGCTCGGCGTGTTAGTTTTTGGCGGACTTGCCGCAGCGCAAGGCCCGGTGGCGAACATCAGTGCGCAAAAGCACGCGAATCTCGCCGAAGCGCAGATGCACATTATTCTGGCTTATCAGAAGGCCAAAGAAGCACAAACGGCCAACAAGGAAGCATTGGGTGGTCACGCTGAAAAAGCAGCTGACCTTCTCGTACAGGCGGACCGAGAACTCAGGGCGGCTGCGGAATACGCCGATCATCGAAAGTAGCCCTTTGCGGTTACCAAACGGGGGCGGGCATGCACGAATCCGGAGCGGGAGACCCGTGTTCGTCCGCGCTCATGAGTTGGTCCACTTCAATTGGATTCGTTTCCAGATGGACCTATGTTGCGTCTACACGGTAGCGTAGGCTGTCCCAGTGAGACTGTTCTCTCAAGTTGGTCCAGTCGTGCTCTTTGTCGCGGCTATTTATTGCCATTTCGTTCGTCACGACGCTCTCAGGTTCTACGTGTTCTTTGGGGCTGCAGCGATCGTTGCGTGCTTCTACCTTTTTCGCTACGGCAACGACTGACTTGATCTGCAATAGGCTGAATTCATGCCGCGCTCCTGATCCCTTACGACTTTTGGGGTAATTTCAATGCACGATTACGGCAATCGCCGCAGATGTAATGCCCTGCTGAATATTTCCATAATCCTTTAATTTGCGGGAGACTCGCGATTCCAGCGGGCAATTGCGAAAACAAAGTGGCAGTGGTTAGTTTTTGCCTTGTGCCTGCAACTTGGCTTGCGCTGGCGGAAGGTCGATGGGAGCCTGCTTGAGGAGTTCTGCGGCTTGGTGGAGCGTAGTATCGTTGGGCACTAGTTTGAAATCGGAATAGGTTTCGTCTTCCTGGGCGTCGATGGTTTTGAAGAACAACGCCTTCCCGCGCATGTGCACGTGCATAGTGGTGACTTCCCATAAATGCGGGCTGACTTCTTGCTGCGTCACCGCGAAGGTCCCCCCTTTGTCCAAGTAGCCCAGAAGACCGGCGAAGAATTTCACTTCACTGGTGAGTGTGCCCTTGATAGCTGCTAAGCGCTTCTGCTCCGGATCGAGAAGCATCGTTCCTTCCATGTGGTGGAAGACCTGGGCGGTGTGGTCGGGTGGTTGAAATTGAGGATTCGGTGAGAATCGCAGCCGGACTAACGATCCTTGCTTGCCATCGTATTGAAAGCGAAAGGCTGCCGGAAACATCTTTAGCAGATTTTGAGCTTGCACGCCGTCGTCGTGGTCTTTTTTCTGACGCTGCTGCACTTGTGACGGTCGTGAAATCAGGGCCTGGATGCGTTGATCTTCAGCTTCAGCCTGCGCGGAAGTAAGAGGCTGCCCATTCACCGCGACCAGTCGATCAATCTGCCCTTCCTGCGTCTGGTAGACGTGGAAAAGTTTCCACACATCGTCAACCCGCTTACGTTCGAGATAAGTCCATAGCGCATGATCCTGCTGTTGGGCCTCAACTTCGTGGTGCAATACTTCGTTGACGAACTGGTCAGCGCTGGAAGGCAGTTGTTGTAGGTGGACCGCGTCGGCGCTCGTTGAGGAACCTTGCAAGACGCCCAACCCGCCAAGAGCTACAACCAAAAGTGAAATATGCACGAGGTAGCGAATGCGGGATAGTCGGATTAAGGTGGTTGCAGTAGGAAGAGACAAACTGGGCGGTCTCCGTCGGCGCCGGCAACTGAGGGTATCATGGAAGATCGAACAGGGTTCGACAATACGGGGAATGCCGTAGATCCACGCCGTAGAGACGCAAGTAGCGTACTAGGTGCCAGCTGCGAGGATCGCGCTTAGGAAATGCAAGACCGGGCAACCATCCGGGGACGTCAGTGATAGGCTCACCGTCACCGAACGGCTGCAGGCACGTCAATATCAGATCAAGACAGTGAACGTCGTGTTTATCCTCGCTTCGCCGCCCCGAAAGGGACGATCGTCGCTTGGCATAGGTTCAACAAAAGAGCGGTTTCGGTAGTGGACAACCTCGGCTTGGGCGGGCTGTTCATCCGTACACCGGATCCGCCGCCTGTTGGAACCTTCATTCAGTTGCTCATTGATGCGCCCACAGGTGAGGTGCGCGCTCGTGCCGCTGTCCAACGAAGTAGCCCCAAACAAGGTATGGGTGTGAAGTTCATCGCGATGGAACACGAACATCGGGCGCGATTTGCGGGATGGCTTAAAACTCTGTCCTCTTGACGCGCGAGGACGAAGGTCGGCACGCCGTCATTCGGTACCGCTGGCTGCTTTCCGCGCTTCGATTAGCGCTACCGCAGCAGCTTGGCTAATGGTGTTGACGTGGGTCACGCGCACGTTTGCGAGCAGGAAAGCAACGCCAGCGATCAGAAATAGCGGGGCAGTTATAGCGCAGTGAAAAGACCTGTTTTTAAACCAGTTGGCGACACAGCCGATGCCCATAGCGAGAACACACGCAGCCGCTGACGACGCACGGAGGGGACGCCAATGGATTCCTATAAGGCTCAGCACTCCCCAAGCAATCAGCGACACTACGAACCAGTAGCACATCGCTGCTGGTGAGCTACAGCAAGCTTCCACTGGGCTTTGCATCGTTTGGAATTTCTTTCCGACTTCCACATTGATGAACCTTGCTGGCTTGGCTCGCTCGATAAAGCTACCATTTTCCGCGTTCACATGCCTGATTAGTCGGACAAGTGCTTTTGGCCGAAATTCCACTTGTACGATTACAGCGTTTATCGGGCACTGACCCGTGGAAAATCCAAGCTATAGTCAGCGCGTGAATCCCACCTTGCCAAAGATCCTCGTACCCACGCCTCGATTAGGACTAAAGGCCGTCGGAATCTTTCTATTTTTCGGCGCCGTCATGGCATCCCTCGCAGGGATCGCCTTAGTGTGGCGCGGCACCGCTCTCAACGGGATTTGGACGCTAAATCCTCGCGCTTACAGCGAACTCGCCCCGTTGGGAAAGCCAATTGGTCTCCTCTTCCTTTCCCTTGCGGCTGCACTCGCAATCGCTGGTACAGGATGGCTGAAGCGGAGACGGTGGGGATGGCAGTTGGCCGTGGTCATCATCGGAACGCAGGTTCTGGGCGACATCACGAATATTTTTTACGGGCACATCATTCAGGGCCTGGTGGGAGTCGCAATTGCTGGTGCTCTCCTCTTCTACATGACTCGACCATTTATTCGCGCTTGTTTTGTGCCAATACCGAAACAAATTGTCCACAGTCATGACCCGTGAGAGCATTTCTTCATGAAAATTCTGGCTTTCGTAGTCGCGGCGACGATATTCGAGGCCGTCGGTGACGCCGTAATGAGAATTGCGCTGCAATCGCCATACGCTCTGCTTGGCCGCATCGCGCTGTTTGCACTGGCATCTGTTTTACTCTCCATGTACGGCCTGTTTCTCAATCTTGCGCCCGTTGAATTTGCGACTGTGACAGGGATTTATCTCGCGTCACTGTTCCTCGCGTTTCAAATAGTCAACTACATATTCTTCCGGCACGTACCTTCGCTTGGCGTTCTGCTTGGGGGGACCTTCATAGTCGCGGGAGCAGCGATTATTTACTTTTCGAAGTGACCTATGTGCTCGATGCCAAACTATTCCGGGTGGGGGAACTCGTCCGATGAGCGCATTTATCAGGCAGTAGCCGCCGGAATTCCTAAGGCCATGCGTGGCCCACTTTCAATCGGCCAGACGACGTAGTACATTTGGGTTGACGGGACCTACGCATGTCCTATCGCTCACAAAAGCTCGCGCTCTACATCCGCAAGATTCGGGAAAAACAGCCAGACAAGTCAGGTATCTATTATGATTTGCTCGACAGGGGTTTTGCGCTTTTAAGAAATGACTTAGCTCGCGAATTTCACAGTCAGATTTCGGAACTGAACCATGAACCGGGTTGCAACGATACCCTTGGTAGCACTTTCAGCGACAAAGAGTCGAGAGTGTTTAAGATCGGTGAAGAAGAAAAGGGTCTCGTCATTGATTTCAACCCTGAAGAGCGCACGGCGGAAATCACAAGCAAGGATCCCATAAAATTCCGTTACTTCATTAAGGTAAGGCTCTCAAAAGATGGGTCGAAGTGGTGCTACGCGGGCGGAGAGAATACACAAGACTTTCAACCCATCACGGGAAAACTCGACACGGTTGTCGAGAAAGCCCTCTACGCTCTATTTGGCGTTGAAGTTTAGAAACGCTTCATCCAGCCAGACTCGGTTGGCCCACTAGGTACCTGATTTCCCCTGCTTAGATTTCGCCGCGCAGAATCGTGTTTCTGGGGCGCAGCGGGCGCAAAAGCATCGCATACAAGTTGGCGCATCAGGCTTTCAGGGTTGTTCCCGATTAATGGTGTGCGCAAGTCCGGAGAGATAGGCAGAGGCGGCCAATTGTCACTTAGACTTGATCTTGTCCACGACCAGTTGGATGGCAACCTCCGTCTTATCATTCAATGCGGAAATGGCATGGTTTCCAGAAGTCAGCTTTTCAGTCTCCGCGTGAATCTCATAATCGTCATATTGCTTCAAATCCAAAAAACGGTAGCGTCCCTGTTTGTCCGTTATATAGCTGCGAATTCGTTGGCTACGAAGATTGTAGAGATACACCACCGCTCCTGAAAGTGGCGATTTTCGAGCATCGACGACCGTGCCTCGAACTGTTCGGACGTAGGTGTCTTGAGAACGCGAGACAATACTGCAACTGAAGACGAGAATGGCCGTCGCAAGACAGATTCCACTATGATGCCTCATTCTCCCTCCTCGTCCCTCGGAGCGGCTCTTTGTAGTCTCAGAACAAGAATTGGGACCTTCCATGAGGACTCGCTCACACGATTATTGTATGCGGATGTTTTGGCAGGAAGGAACGAGACAGTACTAGAGTGAACAATCGATTAACCGCGGGGCGCGACTCCTTGGTCAGCCAGCTTACGCTTGATGCCCGCGAGATGCGTTTGTATCGTCCAACAATAACCGCCGCTATGGCCGTCCTTGCTCTGGACTCTCTTCGGGGATGCCAGACAAAGAGCACGCATTCATCGCTGCGAAAATTCCGGCTGCCAGGTTATTTTCCATGACCAATCCAGGCCGGGACTTCGGCGCCGGTGCTGCACCAAACAGGTCTGGTGACCGCATGCGAGCGAGATTCTACCCCGAGCGCCACCAGGAACGCGATTCCTGACTATCGCCTACCTCTTTCCATTCTGAGCCACTCGCGTGTCAAACGGCGGAGTCGCTCGGAATTTCGCGAAAACCACTCCTATCGAGAGATGTTAGGATATACAATCGAACGCCGGCAATCGATCCAGGTAGACAAACACATTCTCCGTTCTAAAAGGAAGAGCCATGAAGATTGCACTTGGCATCTGTATTCTTGGGGCGATCGGCGGGGCTTCGCTTGCGGCCGGCACTAAGCCCGACTTCAGCGGGACCTGGCGATTAGATCCCCTGCTGAGCCGCTTCAGCAAGGACTTCCCCGCACCGAAGAGCAGGACCCTCATGATCCAGCAGCACGACCCCAAACTCCATATCGAGATCAAGACCGAAAACAACGTTGGCACCCGGGATCACGTGTTCGATCTAACCATCGAGGGCACGGAGACTAAGTCCTCCAATTCCGGAGACGATTCCACCGCCAGTGTTTCTTGGGGCGACATCGACGGCACCCGCTTGGTGTTGACCATCAAAGAGCAGTCTTCAAGCGGTCCCGTGGTAATCACCCGTGTGATGAAGCGCGGCTCCGAGGGGAAAATGCTCACCACCGTATTGACCGTGGAGACCCCAGCCGGCACGCAAAGCGCCAACGAGTTCTACAACGTGCACTAAGCGCCCAGCACACGTCGCAGCGGCGCGATTAGCTCGGACTGGAATTGGTTGACGTGGCGCACGATGGCAAAGGCTGGGTTCTTCTTCCCCACGATTTACTTTTCACAAACAACGCACACGAAAGTTTTCCCCAACGCAACTGCTAGCGCGGGGAATTTGCGGAATCTCGGACTCGTTTCGCCTGCAGCAGATGACGCCTTTCGAGGTCGCGGCTCCTGGCGCCTTAATGGACGAGATAGCAAAGTCCACGCATGTTCCCCGGCTGTGCGCAGCGGGACTCGCTTTGTCTAGCATTTGGCGTTTGTGCCCGCGTCGAGCGATGCTTCGGTTTGAGTTCGCCTTTCCGTTGTTGGCTGTTGGCGGCTTTGCGGCGGTTACGAGAGTTGCTGTGCTTCAGAATCGCGGCTAATGCGGAAACGAGGGCGTGCCCGCTCTCCCGCTGGTCGTGAGTGCTCCGGACGCGGCGGACGTAGCCGTGCGCCTCCAGGCGATCGACCAGGCCCACGGCGCTGTGATGCCGGACGAGCAGGCGTTCCGCCAGGCGGCCGATAGTGGCGTCGTTGTAGTTGGGGAGTTCGCGAATTGAAAGAAGCATTTGGTATTGTTGCGGTTCGAGGCCGGCGGATGCGCGGCGTCATCACCGCCCCGGAGAAACCGGCGGATACGATAGTGCAGGTCGGCGAGTGCAGTGTATTGGGAATTGTGGATTTCTGTTTCCATTTCTTAAGCCACTGTCGGTCGATTCTGCGCTGGGGATCCAGTCGTTAAGCTAGCCGCTTAATCAGCATGACCTCGTTGCCTTTCTCGTTGTACACCAATTCATCTACGACGCCTTTGGTGAGAAGGATTCCGAATCCGCCGGGTCGCATGCCTCGTTGTTCGCGATAGACAGCGTGGGCAAAGGGCTCCGTCAGGGTGTTGGATACAGCCGCGTGAGGCAAGGCCGACAGATAAAAACCGGCGCCCGGGTCGCGGATGAGATAGATGATGCTATGTTCCGTGCGAATGCGGTGCACTTCAACGGTTTGCTCGGGATCAAATTTTCCGCCATGTTCCATAGCGTTTAGCAGCATCTCTCGAAAAGCCGTTCCGATATCCTGGCGTTCCTTTTCCGGAAGATCGGCCCTCACTTCATTCATGAAGTGGAGAATACGCTCCGCCGTCAGCATCCGACACTTAAGGCGAAGGGAAATCCATTCGTGAGATGCGGACAACACCTCGATACCATCGTCCCAGGCGGGTTCTTTCACTGCGCGCTCGATCATCTCTGAGATTGTGCGGGAATTAAACGGGCCGACAAAGTAGCTGAAGGCATGAGCGCGCATCGAAGCGATCACAGCCGCGGGTGTGCTGCGCTCGGTCAGCACGATCATTTTGAGGTGAGGTCGGACACCGCGCATCTGGCGAAGCAATTCCACGTCCGCAAACCCGTTCGTCCGGGGACTGGTGAGGACCAGGTCGTAAGCTCTTTCCTTCAGCGACGATAGAGCTTCCGACAAACTATCGGCGCACACGATATTCCAGTCTGCCCCTGGCGAGCAGCTCCTGACTAGCACAGGCACGGATGGGTCGCAGTCGACCACCAGAACGGATTTAGTGACGTCCATTCGCCAATCCCGAAGGCAGCACAAGCTTCAACCGACCGGCATCATAGATGCCAACGTGGCCAAAGTCGAGACTGATCGCGTGACACCTCCGAACGGGAGCAAGTGCATCGTGATACGATATATGCCGGATTGCGGCGAAAAGCCTGGCGGTGCGCCATAGCCGCCTGATATATCGCGACTGCAAAAGGCGGTTTGGACTATTTAAGACAGTACGGATGACCAGGTGAAAGAAGTAGGAAACGACGGTAAACCACGGTGGAACAAGCCTTTGGCTCATTCGTTTCCTGGCATTCGCAACCGCGAGGAGCAAGTGGTCCTCGTACTGACGCTGGTGATCGGCGCTCTCACCGGCTTGGCGGTCGTTGCGTTCATCGTCGTGACGGAGCACTTAGGGATGCGGCTTTATCCCGTGGGCAGCGCGGCTTGGCGTCGCTTGCTGGTTCCCGTTCTGGGCTCTGTCGGCATGGGGTACCTGCTGTACCGGTATTTCCCCGATGCCCGCGGTAGCGGGGTGCCGCAGACCAAAGCCGCGCTATTTGCGCGGGCCGGGCGGATCACCCTCGGTACGACCCTCGGAAAATTCTTTTGTACGGCGGCGACTCTGGCCAGTGGCATCCCCCTGGGGCGCGAAGGACCTTCGGTGCAGGTCGGCGGCGGGATCGCCTCGGTGCTCGGCCGTTATCTCGGGTTAAGCTCGGAACGGGTCAAGGCACTCATTCCGGTCGGAGCTTCCGCCGCGATCGCCGCCGCGTTCAACACGCCACTGGCCGCAGTGGTCTTCTCGCTGGAGGAGATAACCGGGGATCTTCATGCGCCCATCTTGGGTTCCGTAGTGCTGGCTTCGGCAACGTCGTGGGTCGTTCTGCGACTGCTTCTCGGGAATCATCCTCTGTTCCAGGTGCCTCAATACCAACTCGTACATCCGTTGGAATTCGGGATTTATGCCGTTTTGGGGGTGGCGGGCGGCTTGGTTTCCGTGGCATTCACGAAGTTGCTGTTGAAGACCAGAGAATGGTTTATGAGCTTGCCGAAGAAAACCGTGTGGTGCCAGCCTGCTGCCGGAGGCTTGCTGGTGGGGATTATCGCGCTCTTTGTACCGCAAGTTTTGGGAGTCGGTTATGGCTACGTCGGGGACGCCCTGAACGGAAGAATGGCTCTCGGAATCATGGCGCTCTTGGTGGTCTTGAAGCTATTGGCGGTCACGACGAGCTACGGATCCGGGAATGCGGGCGGTATTTTCGGCCCCAGCCTTTTTATCGGAGCAATGCTGGGAGGGACGATCGGGGGTATCGCACACCACCTATTGCCGCACTACACCGCGTCGGCGGGAGCCTACGCCTTGGTGGGCATGGGCACGCTTTTTGCCGGCATCATCCGGGCACCGATGACCTCCGTGCTCATGATCTTTGAAACGACGCAGGATTACGCGGTGATTGTTCCGTTGATGATTTCGAATCTTGTGAGTTTTTTTATCTCCTCGCGATTGCAGCGGGAACCCATCTACGAAGTGCTGGCCTATCAGGACGGGATTCACCTGCCGAGCGCAGAGACGCGTCAGCAGAGAGGCGGGCGTCAAGTAGGGTATGTGCTGCGTTCGCCCGGCGAAACCCTGTCCGCGGCGATCTCGGTGGCCGATGCCTTGCAATTCGCAAGCACCAGTCATCAGCGGTGCTGGCCGGTGTGCGACGAGCGTGGTGTCGTTGGAGTGCTGAACAAGAGCGGACTGCGGCGAGCCGCCGAACAGTATGGCAGTGAAAAGCGGCTTGCAGAACTGGTGGACGCGCAGTTGTTTCCACATCTTCATGCCGATCAGTCGCTTCACTTGGCTCTGGAACGCATGGGTGCGTCCGGATTCGAGCTCCTGCCGGTGGTGAGCCGCGCGGATGTGCACCAATTGGAAGGTGTGGTGCTCCGGCGCGACGTATTGGATTCCTACGGCATTGGCGCGGAGGAGAAAGACTGACCTCGGCTGGGAGTTCCTATTGGAATACGCTTTAGGGGATGCCACGCATGACGGGGTCGGAGGTGCAGCAATCGTTTCGCGATTCGCGGCAACATTTCATAGCTGACGAGAACGTTATCCGCATGAATATCACCAATTCTGTATCGGAGATAGGCGAGATTCTTCCCAGGGCGGAGTTGGCTGCAAGCACCAACGGAGTCCCTTGGGGGGCTCGTGCGGGGTCCCGCACGATTCGGTGGTGGCTGTGGTGGAACGTACTCAGTGTCGATGCACCGACCGTCGCCGTGGTATGGGCGGCACTTTTCGCACACGCGAGCGGCGGTAAGCTGTCGGCTGCCGAGGCAACCGTCCTGGTTCTTGCTGTTTGGGTAATCTACGTAAGCGACCGGCTCTTGGACGGCTGGACAGCGAAAGACCGGGCCGCGCTACACGAGCGGCATCATTTCTGCGAGCGGCATCGATTTGTCCTAGCCGCTTTGGTCGCGTTCGCAAGTGGCGCACTTGTTTGGCTGACAACGGAGCTCTTGCCGGCCGCGGAGGTAACCGCGGGCGTGAAACTCAGCGTGATCCTGGTGTTGTATATGGCTGGCATCCACGCGGGGCACGGACGGATTGCTTGGGTATTTCCCAAGGAAATTGCGGTGGGACTGCTGTTCGCATGCGGGGCGACTTTGCCTCTTTGGTCGCGATCCACACAAGTTTCGTGGGGTGCATGTCTTCCGTGGATCCTTTTCGGTTTACTGTGTGCGCTGAATTGCTTGTTGATCGAGTGTTGGGAGAACCGTCCTCGCAGCGGGGAGTGGAGACAGCCGCCCCATCCCTTTGTCCGCTGGGCCAACTCGCGCCTCAACCGCATGGCGGCAGCACTAGCGATTGCGGCTCTGGCGGCGTGTTTCGTGCGAAACCCCAAGGGCTCTTCGATCTCGGCCTTGTTGGCGGTTTGGCTGGGAGCGCTGCTGCTTGTCTTTGTGAATTACGGGAGAACCAAGCTCTCGCCAGCAGCCTTGCGCGTCCTCGCCGACGCGGCACTGCTCGTCCCCGCGCTCCTCGCACTGGTGATCGGAGGTTGAGAGGGCGTGAAGCGGACTCAGCCTGCTCGGATGAACTGCGACGGGATCGCTCGTTACTATCAGGTTATCGAGCATCTTTCGTTCGGACGCTATCTGGAACGGAGGCGGTTCGCGTTCTTAGGAGAGGTCCGGACATCGCGGAGAGCGATTGTGTGCGGTGGCGGAGACGGCCGTTTTCTTGCACGTCTGCTTCGAGTGAACTCGCACGTGGAAGTGGATTTCGTGGACCTCAGCCCGAAGATGGTCGAGGTTGCGGAACGGCGGGTGGCCGGGATGGGCCGGACTTTTCGGGAGCGGGTTCGATTCCGTGTTAGAGATGTATGGGAATTCGAGCCGCGAACGGATGGCTACGACTTGATCGTGACGCACTTCTTCCTGGATTGTTTCTCGGAGCCGGAACTTGCGGGTATCGTTGCGTGTCTTGGAAGCTGGGCGGTGCCCGACGCGCGATGGATCGTCTCGGATTTCCGTGAAGCAGCGGGACCCGTCGGTCGCCTTTGGACCCGAGCGGTGATCCGCGGATTGTACGCCGCCTTCCGGTTCACCACGGGGCTGCGCGTTACCCGGCTGCCCAATTATGCGGCGGCGCTCGGAAGAGAAGGATACCTCCAGCGTTGTGAAGAGAAAGCTTTGGGTGGTCTCCTGCATTCCTCGCTCTGGGAGGCGAGGCCTTCGCGGCCGGGACCTGCACCGAGGGATGGAGTTCGGTGAGCACGCATGAGTAGCCTGATCGAAGACTACGCACTGATCGGTGACTGCAGAACGGCCGGGCTCGTCTGCTGGGAAGGCTAGATGGATTGGTTATGCCGGCCGCGGTTTGACCCCGACCCCTGTTTTTCGCCGCAAGATGGCGCAAGCATCGGCGGCCCTGTGGACTTTGAAGACCGAAAGACTAAGCTGGACAGACCGGAAAATTTGGTAGTGGGTCAGTTGAAAAGGACATAAAAAAGGAGCAGCCCTGGGTCGAAAGGCTGCTCCTGGGATGATTCGAGATTTTCCTATTCTCAACGCTGCGAAAACCGAATACGCGAACCTGCAGTAGTTCTTGGTGAAACTACGCGCAAAGATTGTCAGTGCCTGTAAGTCGCACTACCGGACAGGGCGTACTAGCACTTCACTTGTCCCGTAAGCGCGTTGGAGCCGGAGGCCTCAATCATCGACGTTTGATTCTGAAACTTTTGACCATCTGTTGGTAGGTTAAGTAGTTCCCGGGCGACTCCGCTAGGGAAACTCCCGGTCTCTCACCGCCGTACTCAATAACGAATGTCTGTGCTTCTGAGACAACGTAGACAGATTCCGTCTCAAACCCGCCGCCTGAAGAATTACGGTAACGCACTTTGAGGGCTGGCAGATCATTCAGGGTAAATCGCTCCTCACCAAGCCGCGGATTCAGATTGGCCTTTTGCTTTAGGTCCCCAAACCAATCATCAAGGCTCATTCCGGAGGGTTTGTCAGCAAGATGTTCAACCATCACGGACCCAGAAGCCGACTTGCTCGGCGGGAAGAAATTCACAAAAACTTCCGGTGCTTTAGGGTCAGGACAAGATCTGCAACTAGCGATCGTCCAATCTGCTGGATAGCGAATACTCCAGCCTGCTCGATTCGAGAACATTCTCCAACTTTGGTATTGCCCCAATGAAAGCGCGGGTACGAGGAGAAGAGAGATGATCAGTAACAAGCCCAAAGTGCTTGTTAGCCCAATTGCGCGACTGCCCCGCCACTTGCGTGCGAACCGAGAAGAGAACATGCCACTAGATTCTACACCTTGAAAGTCGGTAGTTGATTCCTAGCAGGATGCTGAAAAAGCCAGGAATTTTGTAACGAGGCAGCGCGCGGTGCGTCTGATTAGGCATGCGAGGAAACGATCAGCAGCAGGGGCATGTGTTTAGCTACATTTCACCGGAGCGGCGGGTACGCAAAGATCATCCGCTGCGGCCGATCCGCACGATGGTAGATAAGGTCCTCAAGGAACTCTCGCCGGAGTTCGACAAGATGTATTCCAAAGTGGGTCGTCCGTCGATTCCGCCGGAGCAGTTGCTGCGCGCTCTGTTGCTGCAGATGCTGTACTCGGTGCGCAGCGAGCGGATGCTGATGGAGGAGATCGACTACAACATATTGTTTCGCTGGTTCGTGGGGCTGAATTTGGATGATGAAGTATGGGATGCCACGGTGTTCACCAAGAACCGCGACCGTTTGCTAGAGGCCGAAGTGGCCAAGGAGTTTCTGTCGCTGGTGGTGGAGCAAGCCCGAGGGCAGGGCTGGGCCTCGGACGAGCACTTCACGGTAGATGGAAGTTTGCTGGAAGCCTGGGCCAGCGTGAAGAGTTTTCAGCCTAAGAACAAGAAGAGTGGGCCTCCGCCGGATGATCCCGGAAATCCCACGGTGGATTATCGCGGCGAGAAGCGCTCGAACGAAACGCATGAGTCGAAAAGCGATCCCGAAGCGCAGCTGGCGCGCAAAGGTCCAGGCAAGGAGGCCAAGTTGAGCTACAGCGGGAATCTGCTGGTGGAGAATCGCAACGGGTTGATTGTGGACAGCCGAGTGTGGGAAGCCACGGGCACGGCGGAGCGCTATGCGGCGCTGGAAATGCTGCAGGAACTTCCGGGAAGCAAGCGGGTGACGGTGGCTGGAGACAAGGGCTTCGACACGGCGGATTTCGTGCGCGAGTGTCGGAACCTATGGGTGACGCCGCATGTGGCGCAAAACCTTGGGCGCAGAGGTGGCAGCGCCATCGATAGTCGCACGGCGCGGCACGCGGGCTATGCGATCAGTCAGAAGAAGAGGAAGCGCATCGAAGAATGTTTTGGCTGGCTGAAGACGATTGCGCTGTTGCGCAAAGTGCGGCATCGCGGGACGCTGAAGGTCGATTGGATCTTTACGTTCGCGTGCGCGGCTTACAATCTGGTGCGCATGCGGAACCTGATGCACAGCGTAGTTCCGACGTAGTTCGACCGGGCCGCAGTGTCGCTGAACGGAGCTGAAACACCTCTTTCGGGCGCTCGGTAGCACGACAAATCACGCCGCAGAGGCTCGAAAACTCCCGAGTGACTTAAACCGACCCAGAAATTGCTGGCTCAGAACGATTTTTTCCGCAGCCTGCTAGTACCCACTTGTCCGGTTTCCGCGTTTGGACGTAGCCGCCCGGCGGCGGACGCTGCGCGTGAGGTAGTGGAGTGTTGGTTGCTCTATGGTTGTGATGTAAGTGTGGGTCATAGGAGGTTTCCCTATGACCCATTTGCGAAAAATGATGTTGGAAGAACTCCAACGTCGTAATTATTCTGAAAATACCATACGCTGCTACATTCGCACAGTCGAAGATTTTTCTCGACGCTTCAACTGTTCTCCGGATCGCTTAGGTCCTCGGCACATTCGTGAATACCAGGCCGAACTGTTTCAAAAACGCAAGTTATCCTCGGGCTCGGTTGCGGGCCGTTTGGCAGCCTTGAGGTTCTTTTACTGCAAGACGCTCAAGAAGGGTTGGAACATTGCCGAGACTCCCTATCCGAAAAGGGAGCATCGCCTTCCCGAGATCCTCAGCCGGGAAGAAGTCGCACGATTGATCCAGGCCGCCGGCACTGCCTTCCATCACACCCTGCTGATGACACTCTACGCCACCGGTGTCCGGAACGCCGAGTTGACACACCTAAAGTTCAGTGACGTCGACAAGCAGCGGATGGTCGTTCACATCCAAGGCGGCAAAGGACGCAAAGACCGCGACGTGATGCTCAGTCCTAAATTGCTTGACGAACTTCGTGAGCACTGGCACCGCTTACGACGAAAGCCAAGAGTCTGGATCTTCCCGGGTAACTACGACCATTGCGCCGATCACCCGATCATTGCGAAAGCCGTTTGGCAAGCGTGCCAGCAAGCCGCCAAGCGAGCTGGAATCCAGAAAGGTGTTCATCCTCACACCCTGCGTCACTGTTTTGCGACCCACCTATTCGAGGCTGGTGCGGACCTGCGCACCATTCAGATCCTGTTAGGCCATAACGATCTGAAAGAAACGATTCGCTACGTGCATCTTTCCCAGCGCCACCTGCATGCGGCCCCCAGTCCGTTGGATTCACTGCCGTTCGAGGGCCCTTCGCCGCAGGAGGAGTAGATGGCCCGGCCACCCCTCGAGGTGGCCGACATCGTCCGCGCTGCGGGAGATGCTTTCATCGAACGAAATCGTCACTGGCTCCGTTGGAAGTACGTCAAAGTGCTGCTGGCCATTCGGCGGTGTCGTACCGCCGCACTCGGCGGTCATCTTGATGAGTGCACCCGTTGCGGGCATCGTGCCCCCATCTCGTATAACAGCTGCCGTGATCGTCATTGCCCGAAGTGTCAGACCGCTGCTCGGGAACGCTGGATCGCTGCGCGTCAACGAGAATTGCTCCCGACCCACTACCTACACGTGGTCTTCACACTGCCCCATCGATTGGCTCCACTGGTTCTGCAGAACAAGAAAGTCCTCTACGGTCTCCTGTTCCGCACCAGTGCAGAAACTCTTCTCGAAGTGGCACGCAATCCGAGGCATCTTGGTGCAGAGATCGGTTTCTTCAGCGTGTTACACACGTGGAGTCAGAAGCTCAACATTCATCCGCATGTTCATTGTGTCGTTCCTGCTGGCGGCCTCTCGCCCGATCACACCCGCTGGGTTCGCTCACGCGACAACTACTTTCTTCCCAAGGAAGTGCTGTGTAAAGTTTTTCGCGGCAAGTTCGTCAGCGCTCTCGAGCAGGCTTTCCAGAATGGCCAGCTCAACTTCCAGGGTGACCTGAAACTTCTTGTACAACCCAAGATCTTTGCTGCCTGGCTGCGACCGCTGTACCGGCAAGACTGGGTGGTCTACTTGAAACGTCCCTTTGGTGGCCCCGAATATGTGCTGCAATATCTGGGCCGCTATACCCATCGCGTGGCCATCTCCAACCATCGCCTGGTTTCCTTCGCTGATGGCCAAGTCACTTTTCGCTGGCGTGATTCCGCTGATCACAACAAACAGAAGTTCCTGCCTCTATCGGTCGACGAGTTTCTGTGTCGCTTCTTACTGCACATCCTTCCGCAAGGCTTCGTGCGCATCCGCAACTTCGGCTTCCTGGCCAACCGCAAACGCGCTACGCTCCTGCCACTCTGCTTTCAGTCGTTGGGTTCGCCACAACAGCCGCAAGCCGAACAACACGCCTCTTCCACCCAAGACTTTCCCGATTCTTGGCGCTGCCCTAAATGCGGTGGACCGATGAAGGTCATCGAAAGGCTCACCGCTGCCGAAATCCAACTTCGTTCTCCACCACAGATCAGCGTTGCGGCATGAGACTACTCTCTGCAACTCGAAAACTCTGCGTCCTTCCGGGCGCTCCGTATCTCTGTGCCTCGCCGTCAAACCGATCCTTTCTTCCAGCTTCTTCGACCACCGTCTTCGCGATACTTTTTCACCGTGGCCAATTTTCGCGCGCACGGTGTCATGTGTCGTGCCCTGCAGCACGGCCTCGACACGCCCCAATAGCGCTCCTTCCCACAATTGAATTTGCATAGGGCCCGCGTCCACCGCAACCACGGACGGCCACGTCCAAACGGCTTTACCGGACGCGCGCAGAACTCCCCGCCTCCGTTCACTCCTTCACGGGAACGCGCATCCGGTAAAGCGCTAGCGTTTATCGGGAGTTGGGAGTGGCCGCAGCGACATTCCACACTCCGAAGAGAAGCCGGTCGGATTCTTGTCTTGTTCGTTGATATGGCGTGACTTACAGCCCGGCCTTGCTTGTACCAGAAAATTAATTCCCTTTTTATAAAACCCGTGGTACGCTGCCGTACCTAAGGTGCTTTCCAGCGTTTTGGCTGTCACCTAAGTTCGTTGTGACCATGCCGAAATCCCCCCAGACCGTCAGCCGCTTTGATTGCTTAGGATTCCTGTATGAAGTTTTGGCGATGGGGCTATAGGTCTGTGAACTGGAATGTGCCATTCGAAGGGGGATTTTATGTGTTCATCGTGCGGGTCTAGCAATCAGGCCGAATTTTCAAGTGAGATGATTATACATTTCACCGGACGCGAGAATTTGGACAATCCCGGCGTCTGGGCATTCTCAAAGTTGTTGATTTGTTTGGAGTGCGGCTTTTCGTCGTTTACCGCTCCCCTTGCGGAACTTCAACAAGCGAGATTGCGCAGCGTCAGTGCGTCGAATTGGAGCCAAACCGTTGCCCCAGAATAACCGCGTCCACAACGGCGAGTAGCTGGCTTCCGGCTTTGGCTTTCACAACGTAGCCCCATGCACCTGTGCTGAGAGCTTCTTCCACAACGTCGGCGGAAGATTCCTGACTCACGAAAATTGTCTTGGATTCAGGGACAAATCTGTCGCGCCGCCTCGATTCCATTCAGCGTTGGAAGCCCGATGTCCAGCAGAATCAAATCCGGTTTCAATTCCACCGCTTTCTGAACCGCTTCTTGTCCGTCTGAAGCCTCGCCGACGATTTGCAATTCCGGTTTTCCCATTAGACTCGAACGTACGAGTTGGCGAAACGGATCGAAATCATCGACCACGAGAATGCGGAGCACTGCTGCGCGAGTCATACTGGGGCAACGGTTTTCAAGTTTTGGATTCACTCTGCTCCACCTGGCGTCTTGCCAAGACACCTCAGCAGGAAACCCACCGAAAAATCTTCGCTGAGAGGGAGGGCCTTGTTGCTGGATTCATACAGAGCCTCCGTCGCGATGGAATAGGGACTTTGAACCAGACTAGCGGTGCTGAGGCGGATTGGTACTGTCAAAATTGACAGAGATTCCCCGGAAGCCGCTCGGCCAACTCCCGATTAGTCGGGTTACCGGACATCTCTAACAATGTCGGCCCTGTCAAATCCTTTTTGAGCGCACTACCCCGCTCACTCCTACGAGTGGTCTTCCTTGTTCTTTCTTGACCTCTGCTTCGACGACCACGGCTCGTTCGTAATCTTTCGATCGGCGTCAGTCCGACCTAAACATCTCTTCGATCATTACTTCAACCATGATTACTAGTTCAAACTCCCTTTGCAGGGAGCGGGATGCCCCATCAAGTGCACGGCGTTCTACTTCACGCCATGTCCGGTACCGAGCTGTCCCGCGTACCAACCGAACTTTAACGACTGCGAATACTCACAACCATTCCGCCACCTCCAGTACAACCGAACCGCCAGCCTGCGCCCCATCGCTACCTTGGCAATGCTCTTGTGCCGACGCATTGCCAGGTGCATGTACCGACGTCGCCAGTCGGGATGGATACGCGCCGCCGCTTGGGCCGCCTCCACCAACAAGAAGCGCAACAAGGAGTTACCCGGCTTGCTGATGTGCCCCAGTCGCTGCTTGCCAGCACTGGAGTCCTCACTCGGAATCATCCCCACGTAGTTGCCGATCTGCTTGCCACGTGGAAAGCGTTCCCAAGTTCCAATGATCAGCACGAAAGCGAGTGCCGTAAGCGGACCCACGCCAGGATGCGTCATCAGTCGCAGCACATCGGGTCGCTTCCTGGCTTCCTGCTCGACCGCTGCGGTTAACTCCTCAATCGTCGGATTCATGCGGTCCAACAGCTCCAGCAACTCTTGCCGGCGCCGACTGGCCCAGGGAGCCAACGCTAGCTTCTCTAACTGCGCTCGTCCTTGTTCGCTGAATAGTTTTTTCTTCCAGCGATAGCCCTCGTTCATGGCCAGCGCCTGCAGCTGATTCATGATCCGCGTGCGCATCTGCACCAACCGATGCCGGTGCCACAGCAGTTGTCGCAGATCCCGATTCTCCGGACCCGGTACCCAGATTTGCGGAAAGTTATTTTCCAGCATCAGCCGGCGTAAGAGTCGAGCATCCTCGCGGTCAAACTTCTGCTTCTTCACTCGCTTGGCCTTGATCTCCGCGGGATCGCCCATCCATACTTCGAACCCTAACTCTGCCAGCAGTCGCTCGAACCAGCGTGAATATCCGGTAGCCTCCATGCCTACGCGCACGCAGATTCCTCGCTGCTTCAGGTCGCGATAGAATTTCTCTGCTTGTCCATCACTGTGGTTCAGTTCCTGTTCACCACACTCACCAGTCTCTTCCATTAAAAATGCAATCGTCTGAAAGCTCGGGTGGTAATCTACGCCTATAATCATCATGTTCGGCTCCTTTCTCCGAGCCTGCGGTCGTCGATAAACCACAGTCTACTCGGGTCGAGGAGCCGACATTGTTATGCAATCAAGTGCCCGGCCTGTACTAGCGCACCTCAAAAGCACCATCGATTCCTCAGACTGCAGCGGAGTTACTAACCTTCGGCAGTACATCTAGTGTGTTACCTCCGGTTGAGATAGATTTCACGCGGAGGATTCATGAACATCCTGGCAGCGATCAAGCGCGAAGAAAGAAGGCTCGAAAAGCAGCTTGGCAAGCTGAATCACCAACTAAGCGGTGTACGAGCGGCAGCAAAAGCATTGGGCGGCTCTGCGGAGCGTGAAGTCATCGGCGTGAAGAAGCGCGTTCTTTCTGCGGCGGGCAGAGCGGCGATTGTGAAGGCGGCGAAAAAGAGGTGGGCGAAGGTTAGGAAGCAGGCGAAGAAGGTGGTGGTTTAGTCCGATTTCAAGGTTGAAGGAGCTTTCCCAATGCCTTCTTCCGATTACTTCCGGTTTGCCGACCATTCGGGAGTTTGCGGTCAACACCAAAGTGTTTTCATGCGCTATGTGCTTTAGGTGGTGCGAAGAACATTCGTGAGAGCCATCAACACATGAGCAAGCGCTCCAGTTCTCTTGACTCTTCTGATTCCATCTCTTTGCTTGAGATCGAACCTAAAACTCTAGGCGCAGTTGAAACGCAATCATCCTCACCGTGCTGTCTCCGCCCAGACCGACGCCCAACAACCCAGTCGGTGGGGACGTCGCATAGCTAAGAGCTCCGAAACCGGTCTGGGTGGAAGGCTTGCCCGGAATGCCGGCAAGCACCATATTCGGAAGTGCAAAATTCGGATGATTGAACACGTTGAAGAATTGCGTGTCGAACCGTAGTTTCACGCGCTCCGTCAACGCAAACCATTTTGTAATGTACAGATCGCTCCATACGAAATCTGGACCGCGCAGGGCGTTACGTCCGAGGTTTCCGAACTGACAATTTTCAGGGCTGTCGCCTCCCAGGCATGCACCGGTGCTCGGGTCAACCGTGGAGACAAAAGCGTTTGGATTGAGCCACTGAACGGTTCCCGGTTGGGTGATGCCCGGAATCGGCTTATGTTCGTAGAGTGGGATGCCGGGAACCACGCTTGCGAATTGCGGACCGCTGCCGTTGACGATGCCTTGCCCATTCGCAGAATAGGGCGTGCTCAAAACCGAAAACGGAATACCGGTATGCCAAAACGCCGTTCCTGAAACCTGCCAGCCGTTCACCGCATAGCCAAGCGCCCGATTTTCGGTCTTCAGTGGTAATTGATAGACGTATTGCGCGTTTAGATTTTGCCGGATGTCGTAGTCGCAGGGTCCATAGTCCCGCGCCAGATTTCCTGGAAGAGGCGACAGAATTCCGCCGGCCGAAAATTGCAGAAAGCCGCCGTTCGAGACGGTATCCATGCAACGGCTCCATGTGTAGTTCACTTGCCCCATCAAGCCTTTTGCGAAACGCTTCATTGCCGTTGCTTGCAGTCCGTCGTAATGGCTGTTCGCGCCGGTGGAAAGCTGCGTCACCGCCCCGAATCTTGGATCGGTAGACTGCGCGTATGGAAAGGGCGCGAAACACCCCTCGCAGACCGTTTGATAGCCGTTCACTTGCGTCTGGTAAGGCTGGTTCACCGCCCGCGTGCCGACGTATTGCGCTTTCACACTTCCGGTGGCGCCGAACTGATGTTCCAGGCCGAGACTCCATTCCATGAAGTACGGCGCATGAAGCTCTCCATTAGGCACCGCGGTGATCGCTATAGGAGGAAGACAAGCCGCGGGATTCGACTCCGAAGAGGCGCAAGAGAGTTGGGCCTGAGAGAATCCCGAGCTAAACGTGTGATGCGCCGCCACAGCCGCGTCGATCGCGCTGTTCGGCGTTCCCGGGGCAATAGTCGTGCCACCCACGGTTCCAAGAAGACCGCCCTGAAACGTTTGCACGTAAGGCGGGTTGATACCAACCACGTCCGCAATGCTCCCGGGCAGTAGGTCACTGAAGAGTCCAAAGCCCGCGCGCAACACCGATTTCCTTTCGAATTGCCAAGCGATCCCCGTTCTTGGCTGCAGGATCGCTAGCGGCGTCGAGGAAAATACATTGCCGAGCCCCGTCTGGATCGCGGCATTCAGCGGCTGATTGACATTATGTGAGATCGAATCGAAGGCTCCATCAAGACGAGCGATCAGGTCGTGAGGATTGAGCGGATTGGAATTGAACGAATCTCGAATGCCGAACGTCCAGGTCAGCTTTCTAGTTACTTTCCACGTGTCTTGCGCATACAGATCAAAATTAAGAAAATTGAATGGCTCATTCGCGGCCGCCGGGAAAGTCTCCGTCGCCGTCGATGCCACTCCATAAATATATTGCGGCAACGTCGTATAGGTCACGGTCGGGACCGACCCTTCCCCGAAGTCGTAGTCATTGAGCCGAAATATCCGCGTATTGATCCCGAATCGCAGTTCGTGCGCTCCACGGCTCCAGGCGAGGTTGTCATTGATGAACAATCTCGACGCTCGTCTTCCCTGAACCCAGGTGTTGTCCAACCCACCGACGGTTGTGAACGGCGCGTTTGCGCCCATGCCTTCCAGCACGATCGGGAACGCCGACAAAGTCTTCTGAAAATCGCTCGGGCCGAATAAGCTTGCATACCACGAAAACGCCGGGTTGAAATAGTTCACGAGATTTTGCGAAAACACATGCGTATACCCCGCCGCGAATGAATACAACGGCTGAGGAGAGATCGCGTTGAACAACGGATTGATGGGATCGGTATAGGCCGCCTGCAACCCGGTGTCACTCTGTAAGCGATACCAGGTAGTGTTCTTCTCATCGATGTTGTAGTCGATCCGAAGCGTCTGCACCTGTTCATGATCGTCGCTCGAATGCGAAATACTCTGCCGATTTGCGCAGCCGTTTCCGTCATTCACCACCGCGGGCGAACCTCCACCAGCATCGAAAGGGCAACCAAGAACGTTGAGAGGCGTCCCGCTGGTATTTCCGTACAGTGAAAACATCTTTTGGTAGAACGGCACCAGTTGCGGCGCCGGCCCGTAGACCGAACCTGTCACGGAATCCTTACCACCCATCGGGAGTTGCTGCAGAACGTAACTCTGGAATGCCGCGGTCGGCACAGTCGTGGCCGTCACGATCGGCAGCGCAATCCGCACCCATTCGCTGTCAAAGAAGAAGAACAGTTTGTCGCGAACAATCCGTCCTCCGACGCTTCCGCCGAAGTGGTTCACCGTCGAGCGGGGTTTGTGATTCCCAGGAGTTGCATTCGTAAAGTAATTTGCTGCGTTGAACGCGGAACCGTTCCACAATTCATACAAGTTCCCGTGAAACTCGTTCGCGCCGGATTTGGTAACGTAGTTCACCTGCGAGGCTCCGTACCGACCTTGGTCGACCGCATACGACAGCGTATTGACGGTCACCTCCGATATCGAATTCAGTCCCAGAACGAGGTTGGTCGAAAGCCCGCTGTTCAGATTTGTCAGCGGGTCATTGGTCTCCAATCCATCCACGATGTAGCCGTTTGAAAGAGCGGGCAGTCCATTGAACTCCACGTTTCCATATCCATTCGTGCCGCCGACAAAATCATTCCCACTGCCTGCGGTATTTACTAACGCCCCGGCCGCGAATTGCAGCGGATACGTCAGATCGCCGCCCGGATTAGGAAGGTTCTCCAGCGCCCGCGCAGTAATCGTCGTTGATGTATTCGCATTCTCAGGGTTGAGGATTGCCGCTTCGCTGGTTACCTCAATGCTCTGCTTGGCTTGCGCAAGCTCCAGCACGAAATCCGCCGTTTGCTTCTGGCCCAATTGCGCGGCTACCGCGTCGTTCTGCCGTGCTTCGAAGCCCTCCGCTTCCGCCGTCACCGAATACGTGCCCGGCTTGAGCTGTGGAAAGCTAAACCGGCCCGATTCATCGGTCTTCGCACTCCTTCGCATTCCTGTCTCTCGGTCAACAATCGTCACCTTCGCGCCCGCCACAACCGCGCCGCTACCGTCGCGTACCTGGCCGACGATCGCGCTGGTAGTTTCACCCTGGGAGTGGGTTGCTTTGGGAAAAACAAAATGAAACCAGCCGACAAGAACAAATATCAACAGAGCCGAACGCAGCATGGTTGTGGATCCGTTCCATTCACCTAAAATACCGCGGACTTAACCTTACTTAACCCAGTTTATTAATACAAGTAAATACTGTCCGAGAGAGCGAAGTCTAATTTGGCGTGAAGAAGCGCGTCTTGTCGGCTGCTGGCAGAGCGGCGATAGCGAAGGCGGCGAAGAAGCGGTGGGCGAAGGTCAGGAAGCAGGCGAAGAAGGTAGCGTGATGACGCTGGAGTTGAAGGTGTAAGGGTACAGCCTGCGACAGATCGCCGCAAACCCGAGGGTCGGCTACGGGACGGTCCGTGCAAGGCTCCAGGGACGAGACGATTATGCAGTTCGCCGGTCTTTCGTCGCCTGAACCTAGTCGTAGAGGCGGCAGAGAACCGCACCTATACTCTGCGGTCCGTGGCAGCGAATGAGCAGGCTCGAATTTCGGGGGTCCTGCCAAAACGCAAGGCCGGCGAGAATCTTGAAGGTTTGAGTGCTTCCGTTGGTGGCCTTGAAAACATAGACCTTCCAGAGTCCACCCCCGCTAACGGTTTGCCGACAATTCGCCAGCAGAAAGGCTGTGTTTTCTCTTCGTGGAGTTTCTTTTGCGGACTATGTGCTAGATCTCCGCATACCGACCTGGAGAGCGAGGCGCGGGTTGAGCTATAGTTAAATCTGGCGTTTCCTGCTCGCGTTAAAAAGGCCAAAGGCCGAGCAGCTGTAAAGACTTGCGTTGTTGTTGAAGCATTTGCGACGTTTGTTCTGGGGACCAAACCGAGCCGATGCGTATTGGATAATCGGCGACCCAGATCGCTACCGAGCCCAGCATCGCCGTGTCCTGATTGAGCGTGGACTCATTGACTTTGTCCAATGTGTCGGCCCCCGAGTGCCCCACCATAGTGTAATTGGGCGAATCCTGTAGCGGCGCGATACCAGGAATGCCTGCCAGCGTGAAAGAATATGCGTCCGTAAACGTCAAATAACCTGAGGTGGTCGTCACTGATGTGAGAGTCTTGCTCGAGCGAAAGAGTTCTTGCAAAGGTGCGGCGACCTCATCATGTCCGGCAAAAGGAAACTTGGTGATAGGACCGCTGCCCCAGTCCAGAACCACCGCACAAACAAAGTTGTTCGTCTCTGCCTGATGTTGTTTTAAGTAGGCACGAGAACCGAGAAGTCCCTGTTCTTCGCCTGTGAATAAGATGAAACGGATTGTACGTTTGGGCTTAACTCCCGCAGAAAGGATGGCTTCGGCGCTTCCAAGTACTGCGGCAACTCCAAATCCGTCGTCTACGGCTCCAGTACCCAAATCCCAAGAGTCGAGGTGGGCTCCGACTACGACAACTTGCTCCGGATAATCCGAACCAGGAATCTCACCTACGATGTTTCGAGACGGGACGGCGCCAGGAGTGAATTCGTTTTGAACTTCAATTTTCATCCGACAGGCTTTGCCTAACTGGAGAGTGCGCGCAATAAGATCCCGTTGTTCTGACGCCATGTCCAGAACGATCATATCAGTGCGATGGAAAGGCAATCCGATCGGACCGGTGTGGGGCAATAGCATTCCGGGACGCGGATCACCATTGATAACCGCAATGGCGTGCGCCGAAGCCGCTGTTGCAAGGAACACGGGAAGTTCCGACATGTTCTTGAACAAATCAAAGTGTTTTGGGTCTTTCGGCGTCAATAGCAGAATCTTGCCGGCCCAATCGGCAGAATGCTCCCGTACTTCCACTTCAAGGGCAGTACTATCCACCGGCAGCACGTCCGCTTCGACGCCACCGATCGGTGCCGATCCCGACCAGCCATAAGACGCCACTGCCAGGTCGAGGTGAAACGGGATCACCAGCTGAACACGCGTGTATCCCCTACGCCAACCTCTTTCCAACTGCCATTCCTCACCGCGCACGTTGCTCAATCCAATGCTTCGCATCTCTTGAATCGCCCACTGTTGGGCCCTTGAGTCTGATGGAGAGCCGGTGAGGCGTGGACCGATTTCGTCCGACAGCACCTTGAGCAACTGGTACGCGATGGGATGCCTCAGTGCCTCGTCTTCGACTGTCTCGAAGCTCTGCGAAGCGTCCATACCAGATATTTTTTGAAATTGCCCCTGGGAGCTGAACGGGAACAAAAACGTCGAAACAACTATCAAAGACTGCAGGAGTTGTCGATTGCGCATGAGCGATCCCCTCGCACTAGCCGCAGCCCGCTATGCCTCTGAATTCTGATGATGCCTAAACGGCGCGGTTACGTGAACGCCAAAGAATGCCACAACCTCGCTTGCTGGGAACTGTGAGTTCGATGGAGTTTGCCGCCGATTGCGGGCGAGTAACGAACAAACCGGAAGTAATACTGTCAGTACAGACGGTGAGGCCCTCGACCGTTTTGCGACCGACGGCCTACCCTGTCTCACCCACCTTAGGACTTCGCCTTGAGCGCCTCGTCGAAGTGCTGGGCGTCAACTCGCGCCTATGGCAACCAGTGTTGTTTGCACCGCGATGGACGATTCGAGAATTTGTTCTTTTCTAGCATGGCTGTACTTATTCTCGTCACGGTCTTCCGCGGGTTCGCACGCACATATTATCTAGCAGCGGTATTCAAAGCAGATGCACTACGTCACCTGCGCACTGAGGCGATAAGGCTGGCGATTTGTGCGTTAGACGCAATTCCTGTGAGGAAAAACGCTATCGCGCATAGTACATAGTCCAAGGCAACGAACGGAATCGGCGGAATATAAAGATAGGGATCTCTTAGGTGCGAGTTTTTAAGCATGACCCCGTGGGACTCCTTGGGGGTGGGCGTAATGAATCATGGCCCTACATAGGCCTGAATGTCTATAGAGTGGATGTTGTAGCTCTTGTGGAAATCCCACGACAGTCGGCGTGCTATCCTTCGAGTACGCTGAAGCCTGTTCGGGCCTGGAATTCAGGTCACAACAGTTCGCCTCCGAACTGATCATGCTAGACAAGCCACACGGAGAAAAGCGCCGCAGCCGGCGGGCAAAGATGGCCCGAACGATGCGGGTGCGCCCTTCCGAGCCCCGCGACGAGCACTTCGAAGACTTGACCACGAGCACCAACGCGTCGAAAGAGGGCATCTACTTCACGACGCGGCGCTCCGACTACTATCCCGGGATGCGTGCTTTTGTCACGTGCCCGTTCGACTCCCCGCATGATCCGATGAATCGAGAGTACGTTGCGCAGGTGATGCGTGTGGACAAATTGCCGAATGGGAAGTTCGGCGTGGCTGTGCAACTTCTGATGACGCTTTAGCCAGGGAATTTGTCAGAGAAGCGATGCCAAGAAACAGCAGATACTGCATGGACTGTATCGCTTCCAACTCAAGGGATTCGGTTCATATGTGAAGGGCGGCGGCCGCTTGTTCGACGGGTTCGCCGGCTTCGACCGGCCGGATGGAAACCCATTCAGCTTTGAGCGTGAATAGAGCAAATTGTGCCGCCGCAACCGCGTTAAGTTCCGCGCGCCCGATCCCGTCCGGATTCAAGAACCGCTCTTCCATGGCATATAACGTTTCGAGAATCCGTTCTGAGATTTTGGCGGGGTCAGTCTCTAGAACTGCAGACACGTATGCCGATTCCCAGGAATAGATCGCTGTGTTGTTCATAAGTACTTCTTTCGGGCAGGGAAACTACAGCCACGCCAACCGTACGCGCGCGTACATATCGTGTCAATTCAATATTTTTTGAATAAGCTGTAGCGGCTTTTTAATGCCTCGTTTCTCTGCAATTTCCACAATTATGTCAGCTTGGGTGGCAATCACACCCGCACGTGTATCAGACCCGGAGGTTCATTCGTAGGCAAACCAAAGCTTCTTAAACTTCAGTACTATTCACGCCAAAAAGACGTTGAAGTATTCTCCCAACTGTATCGAGAGTTGCGGCGATCTCGGCCGCACGGCAACCGTGGTCTCAAGGCCAACGGTGCCAACCTTCGAAAGAAGGGATACGGCCTACAGGGGCAAAACCCACCTGAGCGTCTCCCAAACTAAACTTTCGCGGGCATCTTTCTCCTTGGAGAATTGGTGCCTTCACACTCAGATTCGTCGTGAGCAGTACCCGGCAGTGCTTTGTAACTCTTGACTTATGGCTACTATGTGTTACACCGTAGCCGTTTGTCGGAGGGCGCGGTGATGCATTCGAATCCTAGATCGTTTCGATTGCGGGCTAAAACCCTTGAGGCGTTGCAGAAGATTGCCGATAAAGAACAACGCAGCATCAACTGGCTGATACAAGTCGCCGCGGACAAGCTAATCGAACTATACAAACGTAAGGGCGTCGATGCGTTGAGGGATTGAGATGGAACGGATGCCTCAACCTGAGGACCGGAACCATGCTGGTACCAAGGACTACAGCCTCATGGATTGGTTCTTTTATTTCATCTTCGGCGGCATTCCGCCACAGGAGAACTAATGACTGAGATGGATATCGTACCCAAGATGAAAAAGACCATCCCATTCCGCCGTCGCACACCAGCCGAGAAGTACGATTTCACCGTACGACGCGAGGGCGGGCTCGTGCTCTTGGTTCCCAACACCAAGCTAGGCATCAACTGGGCGAACCACAACATCGGCGCAGATAACGGGTATCAACCTTACTGGCCAACAGTCATCTTTGAACATCGTTACGTCGACAACGTTCTCAAGGGCCTTCACAGGCTAGGGCTCGTGGCGCGATGAGCAAGGAACAAACGTCCTCGATTGTTTTTCGCGTGCCGGATTTCGTCGACGCAGACGGGGTCGAGTACACCCACATTGAAATCACAGTGCAGAATGGATGCCGCCGCCGTCATTCACACGACTGTCTCTGCAACGTGAGCCACTTCTCCGCCTCAGGGGCTACCCTGAACGCGCTGATCTTACGAAAATATTGCTGCGTCAAACCCTCAAATACTCTCATCATGCCAAAAAGCTCATCTCCGCCAGCAACGATGGCACAAACGCCAAATGCAACTCTCTCTCTGATCCTCGCTATCTCGTTACAAATGGCACTGAGTTGGCCGCTTTCCGGTAAGGAAGTTGTTTCGCGAAGATCCAAGAACACGTCAACACGATCTGGGCACGCCGGATCTCGCTGCAATTCGCGAAAATGACGGATCACCTGTTCGAAGGTAATCAACCCGACGCACGTAGTGCGAATTAGTCTCCGGTTCGCGTCAACTCTATAGGTTATCGACGCTCCTCGACTCCCCAATCCGCTACTGAGAAACCGTTTGCCTCGGAGGACAGCTTCGACGGCAATTAGGAGTTCACTACCAGCATGTGTTTTTACCACGTAGGCCAGCGCCCCCAAGCAGAGACCTTCTTGCGCCACATCGGCAGAGGATTCTTGGCTCAGAAAAACTATCTTGGATTCGGTGGAGACCTTGCGGATTCGTCGAGCCGCTTCGATTCCATCGAGCGATGGAAGCCCGATGTCGAGCACAATCAAGTCGGGTTGTAGTTCTTCGGCTCTTTGAACTGCTTCTAATCCATCTATGACCTCTCCGATGATCTGCAATTCTGGTCTTTTCCCAAGCGTCGAACAAATGAATCTCCGAAAAAGCTCGGAATCCTCGACCACAAGAACCCGAACGGATTTACCCGTTCCGCCAGCTTCTCGTAATTCCACAGTTTTCCTCCAGCGAGCGTGGGAATTTTCGAAGGCACCGCATTGAATTGCAGCACTGCTTCGCCTGTTCGGGCGTGGTCATTCCGCTGCAATCGGACGCATACGCCGCGACAGTGAGGGCGAGCGCAGCCAAAAGAATTTGTCTCGCAAAACCCATCGTGACCAGCGTAAAAGGGGTCGATGTGTCGAGTCAAGCTAGGTGTCGAGTGGTGGCGAGACTATGGACGCAGCCAGCGATCGACTCCATCTCACGGGTCCAAGTATGCTCCGGTTTAGTTCATTAATGGTATACTGCTAACCGACTTGACAACTTCCGGCGTTTGATCTACCATTTCATTCCCTCAACCCCCTTCGACTCGTGGCCTGCCGTCGAACATCCCACCTGCCGTTGTAAACCCTCGCTCCAGCGTTTCCATTGGAACGCCGGATGTGCTCGCGCGGATCGAACGCGCTAGGAGCCTATGAAGTCACAACGCAAGCTGCAACAACAACGAGCGTATACGGCCAGGCTCGCCGGATTTCCATCGGAGCCGGTGTCACCGCCACAGCCGCGAGCGGCGAAGCAGCAAATGTCCGAATCACAAGTGCGCGCCAAGTTCGGTCTCGCTGCGCCTGTCACGCCACCACCATCCACCGCGTTCGCTGGCATGCGCCAAACGCTGATGCTGGATGCGGAAGATTTAATCATTCTGTTCGATGAGAGCCCCGCCACCAAGGTCGGGGAGCGCGAAGTCTTCGCGGAAATGGACTTCATCGTTCCACCGGAGATGCTACAGCACCGCATCGAGAGGCTGAAGAAGGTGATCGCCGCATCCAAGGAGATCGTGGAAGGTCTCTCTGTACGCGTCATGAAGGTGCGCCGCGAAGAAGACAATATCCTCGACAAGGAGACTCGTGAGAAGTACAAGCGCGAAGAGAACGCCCGCATGGCTCGCTCCAACGCAAAATTATTCCGATACCGCATGGCGTTCCGCAACCCCAACTACCACGAGAAGATTTGGAGATACCAAACCCAGCCTGTGTACTTCCGCGATCTAGTCGATGACTTTATGATTTTCGAGGAGCTTGGGCCTTGTTATTACGCCGACGATAAGTACAAGAAGTTCACCAAGACTGGCGGAGGTTACTGGACCACGAATTTGGTGCGCGATGTCAAGGCTCGTATCTTTGATGTGAACCGGTACGAAGTGATGATGCGGCTAGATCAAAGCACCTTGGGTCTCGTGGGAGCAACAGAAGAGGAGCAGCAACGTACGTGGTTGAATGTACAGCGCTGGGAGAACGCAGTCATCAAGGCTGCGGTATTCCACGGTGTGCTGCGTCCTCGCGCTGATCTGATGGAGATGCTGAGCTTGATGCCGTTCGTGCAAGCCGCACTCTCCGCGACAGAGACCGTGGAAGCCGATGACACCGAGAACACGCTCGCCTTGAAGACCGGCGGCGCGTGCTTCGGCGGATCGATCCGCACCGCAGGATATCGTTACCGCACAAGCGAGAGTAGTGGTGGTAGCAGCTACCGCCGCCGCTCATTGGAAAGCTTTGACAAGGGCAAGCCACCCGCGAAATGGGACGAGGACAGGCAGAGCAGTGACACAGGGCCGAATCTCCATAATATCCACGATGACGCGGAAAGCTATGACCCTCGATGACAGCTATCCCTATGAACATGCAGCAGTTGTGGGAGAACGTCAAACGAAGAGGTAAAACGAGCCGTTATATATAGAGGTAAGGATAGGCTCGCAACCGCCAGCGATTGACCCAGGTTGGGATAGTTGCGAATTCGAGGGCATATACAGAAGTTGTAGGGGGTACACGACCTCGCTTCCCGGGAGCCAACGGCCTAGCGGGACGGCCCAGAGTTTCGTGACATCTTTGGAATGGCTTGCAAGACTCCGTAAACCGCTCACAGGATAGATGTTGAACGGTGTTGGCCGCTAAAAAGCAGTTCCTGTCCTATGTATGGGAAGAAGTACAAGTACTCCTTGCTTCCGAATCTCAAGCAATATTAGTGCGCCGTAACCTCTTTAAAACCACCAAATCAATAGCGGCCCTAGCGGGGGACTGGATTTGGAATCGGCGTACACGGGAGAGAATAGCATGTGAGTATCAATTGGTTAAGTGGTATGCAGGGAATGGTCGAAAACCGGTTGTGAGCGGAGACAGGCGGGATTAAAGAAGAGGCGGTTATGGCCGAACCGTGCTCGACGGCGCTCGGTGAGGCAAAACTCCAAGAGCTAAGAGGTGGAGAGGATGGTTACGCGGGGACGGCCTGAGGGGCTGGATTCGATCGACAGGGGAGTTTGGAAGACTTGTTCGAGGAGTTCGCGCTGGTAGACCGCGGAGGGGGGGCCTACGCGGAGGGTCCTGCCGCGCTGGAGGAGGACGATCTGGTCGGCGTACTGGGCGGCTAAGTTCAGTTCGTGGGTGACGACGACAACCGTGTAGCGGTTTTCGGCGGCTAGTTTGCGCAGGGTGTCCAGCAGGCCTACTTGAGAGCCAATGTCGAGGTGGAGAGTTGGCTCGTCGAGGAGCAGGAGGAGCGGTTGCTGGGATAGGGCGCGAGCGAGAATTACACGCTGTTTTTCGCCTCCGGAGATTTGATCCATCCAGCGATCGCTCAGATGTTGCGCACCCACCTGCGCCAAGGCGTTGCGGGCTATGGCGACGTCTTCCCTGGTTTCAAAGCGCAACGTGCGGCTGTAGGGATGGCGGCCCTGGAGGACAAATTCCCAGGCGCGAGCTGGGAACAGCAGGGAGCTTTCCTGCTGGACCATGGCGATCCGCTGAGCGCGGATGCGTGGAGGGAGCGAGTGGGTGACGAAGCCGTTCAGCAGGACTCGGCCAGAGAGCGGTGGCTGGGCGCCGGCGATAAGCTTGAGCAGCGTGGATTTGCCGCTGGCGTTGGGGCCGAGGATCGCGACGATCTCGCCGGGCCGGGCCTGGAAGCTGCTGGCTTCGAGGGTAAAGAGCGGGGCTTGCGAGGGATTCGCGGAGTAGGCGTAACTGACTTGCTCGACGCTGAGACGAATGTCGGTAGCGCGGGAGTTGTCGGCGAAAGTGGAGGACGCGGCCATGGTGCGCGATGAGCTTACGCGAATTTACGCCGCAGTAAATAGATGAACAACGGTGCGCCCGCTAGAGCGGTCATGGCACCGACGGGCAGCTCGGAGGGGGCGACCACGGTGCGCGCCACGGTGTCGGCGATCACCAGGACAATCGCGCCGCCGAATGCGGACGTCGGAATCAAGATGCGGTGGTCCGAGCCGAAAATCAGCCGCATCACGTGAGGAACCAGCAGTCCAACGTAGCCGATGGCGCCACTGAAGGAAACGGCCAGGCCAGTCAGCAGCGAGGCGGCGATGTAAACGACCAGGCGGACGCGGCGAACATCGACGCCGAGATGCATGGCTTCTTTTTCACCGTTCAGCAGCAGGTTCAAATCAGAAGCGGTGGTGTAGATGACGGCGGTGGCGACGAGGAAGCCGATGCCCAGGACCCATCGCACACTAGGCTGCATAGAGACCGACAAATCGCCCATCAGCCAGAACAAAATGCCACGCAGATCACCGCGACCTGCCAGCGTGGAGATCAGGAACGTGATGATCGCGGACAGGAAAGAGCCGGAAACGATGCCGGACAGCAGCAAGGTGTTGCTGTCAAGCTGACCATTATGGCTGCCCAAAAAATAGACGACCGCGACGGTGGCGGCGGCACCCAGGAATGCGCCGAGCGGAGTGACCACCGCCGACAGTATCAGAGGAAGCGCCAGATACGGTCCGGCAATCAACGTCAGCATGGCGCCCAGCGAGGCCCCGCTGGAGGCTCCTAGAATGTATGGGTCCGCGAGGGGATTACGCAGCAGCGCTTGAAATGCGGTGCCCGCCACGGCTAGCGATGCGCCGACAACGATGGACAGGAGGATCCTGGGCAAGCGGATGTCGTAAACGATCATGTTGTAGTTGCTGGAGAGTTCGCTGCTCTTGCGGAGGAGCACGTGAAGAAGGTCGAGGCCGAGGCCGTAGAGAGAGACGGGAACGGCGCCGAGCTTCAAGGCGATGACTACCACTATAAAGAGGATGATGGCGAGAATGCCGCAACGCCAAATGACGCCTTGGAACGTTAGCGGGCGCATGCGGGTTCCTCGTTGGTGAACATGGCCTTGGTTGCTTGCGTTGCGGAGGGTGGGCGGACCGTCGGGTTGCCGGCAGGGATGCCGGCGCTACCAAGGTCCGCCTTCGTTGAGGGTTGTTGCGGTGGGACGAAGTTGGGCGGAGTCACGTTGTCTTTATTGTTGTCCTTCTTGTTGTCCTTCTTGTCTTTGCGGTCGAGTGGATCGGGATTGGCGCCGGGCTGATCGATGAAGGCTTCGGGATGAAATTGCCTCGCTAAATCCTCGATGGCGGAAACAATGCGGGGCGCGGGACGGTCGATCGCATCGCTGGTTTTCGCGTAGCGGTGGTTGCGGACGGCGTCCAGAATGCGCCAACCCGGCAAATCGGAGAGGGCTTCGATGTTTAGCGGCGTGGTTTCCGTATGGGTGTCGGGAAAGACGAGGAATTCCGGCTGGAGGCGCGCGACTTCTTCCAGGCTTACCTTCGGCCAGTTTTCCGAAGAATCCACGATGGAAATGCCGCCGGCGTATTGAATAGCATCGGCGACAAAGGTTTGCTTGCCGGCGGAAATGAGCGGCTGGGTCCAGACGACGAAGAGGGCGCTGCGCCGGGGAAAGGGAGCTACGCGTTTCTGAATGCCAGCGAGAGTGTGCTCGAGATTCTTGGCGAGTGCTCTTCCGGCATCTGGGGCACCCATGATTTCCGCCAGATGCTGCGTCGAAGAGAGGATGGCGGCGACGGATTGCGGATCAATGGTATAGGTGGGAATGCCGAGGTTGGCGAGGGAAAGGACCGTGTCGAGGCGATTCAAACTTTTCGTTGCGAGCACCAGATCGGGGTGCAGATCGGCGATGGCTTCGAGGCTGGGGTTGATGGCGCCGCCGACTTTAGGTTTGCGCTGGGCGTCCGGGGGAAAATCGCAATAGTCGGTGTCTCCGACGAGGAGATCCTGCAAGCCGAGGGCGTAAATAGTCTCGGTGATGCCTGGGGAGAGAGAAATGATGCGGTGCAGAGTTTGCGGAATGCGGATGGTACGGCCGATCTCGTCGGTGACTTCGCGGAGGGCTGGCGTGGCCGTAGGCGCCGGAACGGGAGATTGCGCCGAAGCTTGGGCGCGAGACAGTGCGGCGCATAGGAACATTGCCGCCGCGGCGCACGCCGCAATGCCGAGATTTTTGGAGAAGGAACTTCGCAGCACGAATCTCCCCTGATTTAGAACTGCTCTCAATCTGCAAAAAATTCCAGTGACGCGAGCGGCCGCGAAAATTTGGTGAGATGGCGAGGCTTTACGGCAGCACTAATTCCCCATCCGGCTTAGCTTAGCTCCCAGGCAGCTTGATCGATTCTATAGAATCGATTTTACAGAAAAGATGGCCTAATTGATCTGCTGCTCCTTGGACAATCCCTGGTTAATGCTTTTCAACGTCTGGAATCCGTCTTTGACGACCGTCGTCTTGATATTGTTCTTCGTTACCAGCACGGGTTTCAGCATTATGGTCGGCACCTGTATTTTCCCATTGCTTATCGTTCCGTCCGCGTCCGTCTTTTCGCCCTTTGCAAGGTGAACGGCTTCCTCCGCGGTTCGTTCCGCCTGGTTTGTGACCGGCTTGTAGACCGTCATACCTTGCGTGTCCTGCGCGATGCATATGATAGCCGCCAAATCCGCATCTTGTCCGGAAACGAGCACTTTGCCGGCCAGATTGTGTTCGCGGAGGGCCTGAATCGCACCTCCGGCCATGGCGTCGTTGGAAGCGACGACCGCGGCGATGTTGCCCTGGGCGGAATCGATGGCCTTCAGCATAAAGAGGTACGCCTCGGAAGGCAGCCATTCTTTGGTATAGCCATCGGCGACCACTTTGATGTCGCCGCGATCGATATATGGCTGCAGGATCTTCATCTGTTCGTTATGCAGAATCTTGGCGCCTTCGTCGTTGGGAGAACCCGCGATCAGCACATAATTGCCTTTGGGTGCGTGTTTCGCCAGATATTCCGCTTGCATACGGCCGATCTCAACGCGATCAAAAGTCACGTAGAGATCGACATCACTGTTCAGAACCAGGCGATCGTAACTGATGACCTTTACATTAGCGGCCTTTGCGGCGTCCACCATGCGGGCCGCCTTGGAGGTATCGTGCGGCAGCAAAACCAGCACTTTGACGCCTTTCTTGATCATATCCTTCACTTGCTGGAACTGGAGATCATCGTCTCCGTTGGCGTCGGTGAAGATCACCTCGGCCCCTAATTGCTTTGCACGCGCCTCAAAGGAGTCCCGATCCGTCTGCCAACGTTCTCCTTTCATCGCTTCTATGGAAAAACCGATTTTGGGTTTGTTGGCGTCCTGGGCGTGCGAAAGTTGTCCGCTAAGGACGATGACGAATATTGCGGAGAGAACCGCTAGAATCCTTGGGGACTTTTTCAAGTCATCTTCCTCCCGATTTCAGCCGACCATAGCATAGCTCGCCGGTGAATCGCATCATCGCTGGAAGCCTTTGCGGAAACTTTGGCAATGGTCGGTTGGCGGATTAACGCAAGATTGCTGCTGTGGCGGTGGCGCATCGCTTAGCGATTTTTCCAGTTGGGCTTGCGCTTTTCGACCAGGGCACGGAGGCCTTCCTGGGAATCTTCGAGGCGATAAAGTTGGTTGAGAAAAATGTCCATGGATTGCTTGAGGCCGTCTTTAATGGAGAGGCCCATGCCGCCGAGGACGGCTTTTTTGGCCATGCTGAGGACCGGGGCGGAATGCGCCGCGATGCGCGCGATGAGTTCTTCGACGGTTTTTTCGAGCTGGGCTTCGGGGACGAGGCGGTTCACCATGCCGAGTTCGAGGGCGCGCTCGGCGGTTACCGGATCGCCGGTCAGGATGATCTCGAGCGCGATTTTCGGACCGACGAGGTAGGGCAGGATCGTGGAGGCTAGCGGCGGGAACACGCCGATGGTGATTTCGGGTTGGGCGAAGCGCGCTTTCGGCGTGGCGACGACCAGGTCGCCGAACGCGGCCAGCTCGGCGCCACCGCCGATGGCCGGACCATTTATGACACAGATGACCGGCTTGCCGACTTCGAGCATGCTGGTGAAGACGGCGTGGAAGGCTTCGAGCATCTGGAAGACGCGCTGCGAGGTGTATTCGCCGATGTCGATGCCGCCCGAGAAAACTTTGCAGGCGGAGTCGAGGACCACGAGCTTGACTTCTTCGGAGGAGCCGGCGAAGAGAATGCCGTCGGCGATTTCGCGGAGCATGGACTCGTTGAGAAGGTTGTGGTCGGGGCGGTTGAGGGTCATGCGGGCGACGTCTTTGTCGATACGGAACTTTACGGATTCGAACTGGCTGGGGTGACGGCGCGCGGAGTGCGTGGTGAAATCGGTGGCGGCTACGGGCTCAATCATGTTGGGCCTCCGGAGATTGGGTTGCTACGGCAGCTTCAATGAGCGTTGGATCTGGCCAAAATCGATGCTAGCACAGGGTTCCCGAGCTGCCGGGGGCGGCGAATTGGGGGCGTGCGCAAACAGTTTGCGGGGATTCGTGGCAACATCGGGCGGTGAGGTACGGGAAGGGCGGAGGAAGAAAAGGATAACGCAGAGACGCAGAGTGCGCGGAGAACGATGGGGTAGCGATGATGGTTGGGGAGAGAATGAAGCGATGAGCGAGGATACGGTCACTGCGGTGCGCTTGGTTGGGGCTCCGGATGCCGAGGGATTTCCGGTCGAGAATACTTGGGATGCGGCTCCGGCGCTGCGGTTCAGCGCGGATTGGCGGGGGATGAATGCCGATGCGGAGCGGGAGACGGAGGTGCGGCTGCTGTGGACTCCGCAACATTTGTATTTGAGGTTTGTGGCGAGGTACCGGAGCATCACTGTCTTTCCGGACGCGGATGCGCGCGGGTGGCGGGATCATTTGTGGGACCGCGATGTTTGCGAGGTGTTTTTGCAGAGCGATCCTGCGGTCGCGGGATATAAGGAGTTTGAGGTGGCGCCGAATGGATTTTGGATCGATCTGGATATTGCGCCGGGGGAAAAGCGGGATTTGCGGAGCGGGCTGCGGCGGCGCGTGGAGATTGATGATGCGCGAAAAAGCTGGCGGGCGGTGCTGGATTTGCCGATGAAGAGCTTGACGGCGCGGTTCGACGAGGGCGCGACCTGGCGGGTGAATTTCTTTCGGGTGGAGGGCGCCGCGGAGCCGCGGTTTTATTCGGCTTGGCAGCCTACGCGGACGCCGCAGCCTAATTTTCATGTGCCGGAGGCGTTTGGGAAGTTGGTTTTTGCGGGTGGCGCGTGATTGTGATTCGCCGATTCGCTTGTCTCACGGTTGCTTGGTTGGTCGTCATCCTGGGCCTTTGCGGATCCGCGTGTTTTGACGCGGAAGCTGGGCAGGTTTCGAACACCGACAATTCCCCCGTCGTCACGAAGGTGGAGCCGCCGAGTTGGTGGGTCGGATTGACTTCGGAAGTGATGCTGCTGATTTCGGGGCGCGGGCTGGAGGCTACGAAGGTCGAATGCAATCTGGCGAGCTTGCTCGTGGAACGCACGCAGGCTTCGGGAGGCGGGAGATATTTGTTTGTGTGGTTGAAATTTGGGGCGGAGACAAAATCCGGGACTGCGGTTTGCCGGATTACGAGTCCGGAAGGAGTTACATCGTTCGAATTGCCGATGGCTGCGCGGATGGAGACGATTCACCGGTTTCAGGGGCTTGCGCCGGATGATGTGATTTATCTGATCATGCCGGACCGGTTTGCGAATGGGGATCCGACGAATGACGAACCGGCTGACGCGCGGGGATCACATGACCGGTCGAAGGCGCGCGCGTATCACGGTGGGGACTTGCGCGGGGTGCGGGAGCACTTGCCGTACCTGAAGGATTTGGGCGTGACGACGGTGTGGCTCACGCCGGTGGTGAAGAACGGGGCCGCGGAGGATTATCACGGTTACGGGGCCGTGGATTTGTATGCGGTCGATCCGCATTTGGGGACGCTCCAGGATTATCAGGAGCTGGTTGCGGCGGCGTATCAGCAGCAGATGAAGATTTTGTTCGATATTGTGCCAAACCATGTGGGGCCCCGGCATCCTTGGGTGACGAATCCGCCGCTGCCGGACTGGTTTCACGGGACGCCGCTACACCACACCAATTCTTCGGTGCCGCCGTATGGATCGTTTTATGGAGAGACGAAGGAGCAGACTGCCGGACACGATCCTTTTGAGGTTTTGGTCGATCCTCATGCGCCGCCACGCTTGTGGCACGATTTGACCGACGGGTGGTTCTTCGGGATTTTGCCGGACATGAACACGGAGAATCCGATCGTGGCGCAGTATTTGCTGGAGAATGCGATCTGGTGGGCGGAGTCTTCGGGACTGGACGGGTATCGCATCGATACGTTTCCGTATGTGCCGCGGGCTTTCTGGTGGCGATGGAATGCGGGGTTACGAAGGATTTATCCGCGGTTGACGACGATTGGCGAGGTGTTTCATCCGGACCCCAGCGTGACTTCGTTTTTTGCGGGCGGGCAGAAGCGGTATGACGGAATTGATTCGGGTGTGACTACTATTTTTGATTACCCAATGTACTTTGCTTTGCGCGATGTTTTGCTGCATGGCGCGCCCGTTGGGCGGATTGCGGATATTTTGCGGCATGATTCCTTGTATGTGCGGCCCGATGAGCTGATTACGTTTTTTTCGAATCACGATGTGGCGCGATTTGCGAGCGAGGGCGGGAGTTCGCCGGAGGATTTGAGGCTGGCGTTCGGGTTGACGCTTACCTTGCGCGGGATTCCTCAGCTTTACTATGGGGACGAGATTGGGATGACGGGTGGCGGGGATCCGGATAACCGGCACGATTTTCCTGGCGGGTGGACGGAAGATTTGCGGAATGCATTCATGGAAACAGGCCGGACCGGGGAGCAGCAGGCTACGTTTAGTTATGTGCAGAGATTATTGCATTTGCGGCGGGAGCATCCGGCGCTGACTGGTGGGCGGCTGTGGGATCTGGCGTCGGATGAGTCCGGTTATGTTTTTTTGCGCGAGGCGGAGGAGGAGCGGGTCGTGGTGGCGTTTAATAATTCGGCGAAGGCGCGGGAGTTTCGGGTTTCGCTGAGCGGCACGGCTGCGCAGGGAGCGCAGGGAGTGAAGGTGCTATTTGGCGCCGGGGTCGCGGAGATTGCGGGGAATGAGATTCGCGTTAGCGCGCCGGGTAAGTCGGTATCGATATTTTTGTTGCGTTGAAGGTGGCGGATGGCTGGCCGGGCTGAAGCCCGGCGCCTACATAGGCTTTCAGAAGGTCAGGTGGATGGTCCAGTTTTGTCGGGCGTTGGGAACGGTGGTGCTTACCGAGTGGGAATTGGGGTCGTAGTGCCAGTCGCGGGTGGCTTGTTGGCCGATGCGGAGTTCTTTGGGTTCGGCGGGGGCGCCGAAGATGGTTACTTGGGTGGTCTGCCACCATGGTTGGAAGGTGCTTTTTTCTGTTGTGGCGCTTACGGTGATTGAGCCTGGGGCAACTTTGCAGGTGTAGTTTGTGCGGCGAAATTCGCCTCGTTGGTAGGCGAAAGTGTGGCCGTCGTCTTCGTAAAGCGAGCCGTGACAATCGTCACCGGCGTAGACTTTTATTTCCAGCGGGCCGTTGGGTTTTTCTCCGGTGTTCTGCACGAATGGCTGCATGGGGATGATTGCCCCGGCGCGAACGTATAGAGGAAGTTCATCTAGAGCTGGGTGCAGCGCGATGTTTCCCGTGGTGGCGTGCTTTTGCGCGGTCCAATAGTCGTACCAATCTCCTGGCGGCAGTTGAATTTCTTCTGCATCTACGGTTTCGGTGACCACCGGCGCGACGAATAAATCGCTGCCGAAGAGAAAATCGCGATTATCGTTGTAGGAGCTTTCTTGTTGCGGGTAATCGAGGAAGACCGGGCGCATGAAGGGCAGGCCGGTGCGGGTCATGTCTTCGATGCCGGTGTAAATGTAGGGGAGTAGCTGGTAGCGGAGCTCGATGTAGCGGCGGCGGATGGCTTCCTGCTCGGGGCCGCTGGCCCAGGGTTCGTGGTCGGCGGTGCCTTTCGCGGCGTGATCGCGATAGATGGGATTGAAGACTCCTAGTTCGTACCAACGCGTAAGTAGGTCGGAAGGCGGCGAGCTGGCGAATCCGCCGATGTCGTCTCCGGCAAGCGCGAAGCCGGAGAGGCCGAGATTCAGGAGCATCGGCGTGCTCATCGAAATGTGATTCCACGTGGCGCTGTTGTCGCCGGTCCAGGTGGCGGCGTAGCGTTGCGCGCCGGAATAAGCGGCGCGTGTGAGGACGAACGGGCGCTCGTCGCCTTGGAGTTTGCGCAGGCCTTCGTAGGTGGCGCGGACGTTTTCCATGCCGAAAACGTTGTGGATGGCGCGATGGTCGGTCGTTGTGCCGTCATCCAGGCGGTGGACGGTGTCGAGCGGCATGGTCTTGTCGGCGCGCTGGAAGACGGACGGCTCGTTCATGTCATTCCAAAAACCAGCGACGCCCATCGTGACGAAATCTTTGTAGAGGCCGCCCCACCAATCGCGCACCCGGGAAAGCGTGAAATCGGGGAAGACGCTGTCGCCGGGCCAGACTGGGCCGACGAAAATGGAACCGTCGGGATTCTTGACGAAGACGTCCTGCTTGATTCCGGAATCGTACGGAACGTATCCGTGGCCCGGGTCTTTCTTGATGTGGAGGTCGGTGATGGCGACGGTGTGGAAACCCTGAGCGCGGAAGTCGGCGATCATTTGCTCGAAGTGCGGGAAATATTCGCGATTGATGGTAAACGGCGCATTGCCTTGCTGGTAGTCGATGTCGAAATAGATCACGTCGGCAGGAATTTTCTTTTCGCGAAAGAGGCGCACGACTTCACGGGCCCGCGCTTCGGGGTAGTAGCTGTAGCGGCATTGCTGGTAGCCGAGGCTCCAGAGCGGGGGGAGAGAGGCGCGGCCGACCAGCGCGGTGTATTCGGCGACGACTCTCTTCGGATCGGGGCCGGCGAAGAAATAGTAGTTCAGCTCGCCGCCCTCCGCGCCGAAGGAAAAATAGTCTGGCGATTCCTTGCCGAAATCGAAGCTGCTGCGGTAGGTGTTGTCGAAAAATAAGCCGTACGCGGCACCTTTGCGGAGACCAATGAAAAATGGAATGGTCTTGTAGAGCGGATCGGTGGATTCTCCCCAGCCAAAGGCGTCCGTATTCCAATTCAGGAAGGCGTGGTCGCGGTGATTCATGGGGCCTGCTTTGTCTCCCAGGCCGTAATAATTTTCGTCTGGCGGCAATTTCTTCCAGATGCGGATGCGCTGGCCATTCCAGGCCATCGGCAAGGTTGGCTCATCGGCGAGGATGACTCGGCCTTGCGCATCGGCGAAAGAGATGAGCAAAGGAGATTTGTGAATGATGACGGTGACGCCGCCGGCTGAAAGGCGGATGTCGTCTTTACGGTCTTCCATTTTTACCGGGGGGATTTCCGGGGTTTCGATGACAGCCCACGATTTGTCGATCGGGAAGGTGCCCGGAGGGGCTACCCGGACACGGATTATTCCGTCACGAAACGCGGTGATGCGCACTTTGGTGCTGCCAGCGCTCAGTTCGACTCCATCGGGGAGTTTCTCGACATGCTGTACGGCGCCCACGTGCTGCCAGCCCTCGGCGTGGGCGGGCCAAACCGCAACCACGATTGCGAGCGAGGCGAGGACCGTGACGCGAGCGAGTCTTGCGTTCACGTTCTTACTTGGAGGCGCTAATCCTCGCATTTTTTATCCTGTGCGCTCGGTATCGTGAGCGCGGGCGACGCACTCGCTTATGCAGCGAGCCACTCCTCAAAGAAAGCGGAGGCCTTGGCTCCCTCAATGCGGCGGCGAACTGCGTCCATCACGCGGCACCGAGCGGAGTCTTCCCCATAAAAGGCCAGCCAATACGGAAGATGCAGGTCAATGGACTCACGCGTGCAGTCGAGCCTGAATTCGCGCAACTTGAAGAAACCTTGTTGAAAGACGACGCGCTGGACCTTGCCGGCCAGCAGTTCTTCGGTGCGAAGCCCGGAGAGGGCTGGGCGCAAGACATTCCGCGTCTCCAACTGAACGAGTTGCGCACCAGCGGGAACACCGGGAAATTCGAAGAGATCGAGAGAGCCGTCCACGGCATCCATCGCAAAGAAACGCGTACAGGGCGTCCGGCCGAATTGATAACGCACGCGGTAGAGAGAGAACGGAACGTAAACTGCGGCAAGGCGGCGCAGCGGACCGATGCGAAAGCGCCGGTAGAGGGCGCCGAGTCCGGCGGACGCAAATTTGCGCAGCGCTTCGTCTTGCGAAACGCTGGGCTTCAGGATTTGGATCGAGGTGGTCATGAATTGTGGACGATACCGCTCACCTTTAGCGAAAGTAAATCCATAGACAGAGCACCGTCGCGATCAAGACATAAGTGAATGCGAGGTTCACCCGATGTTCCGTGCGCGTTTCTCTGGCAAGGTGCGCGGTCTTGACGTCGATCGTGTCGAGCTTCTCGTCTACGGTCGCGAAGGTGAGCCCAGCGATTTTCTTTCGGTCTGGAGCCGGGAAAAGCATGCTCACCCCGATCAGCACCAGCGCGCACACAATGAACATCACGATCGAGTAGTGGAGAAAATTGATGTCGATTAGCGCGCGAATCGCGGAAGATTGGTAGTGGGCGGTCTTGTCCAGAACTTCGAGCACAAAGCGCACCGCGCCGAGAGCGAAGCCGACCAGCAAGGATGAGATTGCTCCCTGTCCATTCAGGCGCGGCCATAAAATTCCAAATATGAAGCAGACCGCGATCGGCGGGCTGATGTATGCCTGAACGCTCTGCAGATAAACCCACAACTGCGCACTAAGCACGTGAATGAACGGAACCCAAAGCAGGCCAAGGAGGACCATCCCTCCCGTGGCGATGCGCCCAAAGGTTACGAGCTGCTTTTCGCTGGCTGCGGGGCGGAGCTTTTTATAGAAATCGAGCGTCACCATGGTCGACGCGGAGTTGAAGACGGAGCTCATCGCGCCCATCAGCGCCGCTAGTAGCGCGGCGATCATCAATCCCACGAAGCCGGTTGGAAGAAGATTCACGACCGCGGTCGGAAAAGCGATGTCACCGTTGGTGACCGAGCCATTCACGATGGTAAAGAGCTGCGGATACAACGCGAACGCGATGATCCCGGGGACTACGAGAAGAAACACCGGAAGAATCTTCAGGAAGCCGGCAAAAATTGTGCCGGCCTTGGCGTGGCCCTCGTCTCTCGCCGAGAGAACACGCTGGACGATGACCTGGTCCGTACACCAGTACCAAATGCCAAGAATCGGAGCGCCAAAGAAGATTCCGGTCCATGGGAAATCGGGGTCGGAGATCGGCTTAACCATGTGGAAGTAGCTCGCCGGCACCATTTCGCGCAAATGGGCAAAGCCGCCGACTTTGCCCAAACCGATGAAGGTCAGAGCAATGGCGCCGGCCAGCAAAATCAGAGTCTGCACTAAGTCGGTATAGATTACCGCCGCCAGGCCGCCCGCAATCGTGTAGATCCCGGTGGCAATAACGAGGATGATTGCGGCGGTCCACTGATTCCAGCCGACCACGCGCTCCAGCACGATTGCCGCAGCGTATAAGTGCACCGAGATTTTTGTGAAAATATAGGCGATGATGGAGATCGACGCCAGGTACATAGCGCAATTGCGGTTGAATCGCCGCTCCAGAAATTCCGGCATGGTGAAAACGTTGGACCGCAGGTAAAACGGCACAAACACCCAGCCGAGCAGCAACAGGATGCAGGAAGCCTGCCACTCGAAATTTCCCGCGGCCAGGCCTGACGTCGCGCCCGAACCCGCGAGGCCGATGAAGTGTTCCGTGGAGATATTGGAGACGAAGAGTGAGGCGCCGATGGCAAACCAGCCGATTTTGCGGCCGGCGAGGAAGTAGTCTTCGGAGGTCCGCTCTTTAAGGGAAAAATAGAAGCCGATGCCGAACACCATGACAAAGTAGATCGCAATGATGACCAGATCCACCGGCGCGAGCGTCCGGTGCGTCACCGTAATCCCCGATGCAAACAGCATCCGAACCCCTCGGACTTCTACTGATTAAGGAAGATGGCCCACAAACTCGGTGGCGTGCATGCCGGCGTGCCCCTGTGCATCATGCGACTGCGCCTCCGTATGGCACTCAACAGCGTCGTGTGTCCGACGCGAATTACTCTCGGCAAAATTGGTGCGGTAATCGTGCGCGAAGTCTATAACAGCGGGAAAGAAGGCTCAATGGGCGTTTGCTGATAGCATAGAATAGTTGCCGCGTAGGCGCCGTCCTGCGAGTGACAGGGCGCCGGCCATTGCGCGACTGGCTCGGAGAACGGCGCGTCCCGAACCCGAGCAAAACGTTAACCGGAGGAATCATGATCAGGGTGCTCGTACCGTTCTTGTTTGGATTGCTGTTTTGTGCCGCGGCGTTGATGGCCGGCGACAAAACAATTTACGATTTCACGCTGAATTCCATCGACGGGCAACCCGCGCCGCTGGCAGCCTATAAGGGGCACGTCGTGATGCTGGTCAATGTCGCCAGCCGCTGTGGCTTCACGCCGCAGTACACGGCGCTGGAAGCGATCTACGAGAAGTACAAGGATCGCGGCTTCGTCATCGTGGGAATCCCGGCCAATAACTTCGGGTCGCAAGAGCCCGGCACGAATCAGGAAATCAAGACGTTCTGCTCGTCGAAGTACAACGTGACATTTCCCATGATGGCTAAGGTTTCGGTGAAGGGTGACGACAAGACCCCGCTCTATCAGTATTTGACCGACAAGGCGGCCAGCCCGAAGACCGGCGGAGAAATTCAGTGGAACTTCACGAAGTTTCTGGTCGGTGCCGACGGGCAGATCGTTGCGCGTTTTGAGCCGAAGGTGACGCCGGACTCGCCGGAAGTGACTGCGGCGATCGATAAGGCCCTGGCTGCGGAGAAGCACTAGGGGAATTGCGTTCGGTCGCGTCTCATTTTCTACGCGTCTCGTCTACGGAAATGGGCGCAACGACGGCAAAATTGCTGCGCCACGACTCCACCCTAGCTCAACAAGTTCCTGCGAATGCCCATTCTCTCCCTCCAGAACGTTACCAAGGACTACTTGTCGGACGGCCAGCGCGTGCGTGCGCTCGATGGGATCTCGCTGGAAGTATCCGGCGGGGAATTTGTGGCGCTGGTGGGAAGAAGCGGCTGCGGTAAATCGACGCTGCTGAATTTGGCGGGTGCGATGGACTTTCCGACTTCCGGCCAGGTGCTGCTCGACGGCGTGCCAACTTCTTCCTTGAAGGACGCCGAATTGACGCAGCTTCGACGCGCAAGGGTCGGCTTCATCTTTCAGTCGTTTCAATTGCTGAATACCCTGACTGTTTTCGAGAACGTGGAGCTGCCTTTGCTGCTTGCGGGCAAATCCGATGCGCGCGCGGCCGCACGCAAACGGCTCGCATGGGTCGAGCTGGAGGGTCTCGGTGACCGCTACCCTCATCAACTCTCTGGTGGACAGATGCAGCGGGTGGGAATCGCACGCGCGCTGATCCACGGCCCTAGTCTTCTGTTGGCCGACGAGCCAACCGGAAATCTCGACACATCGACAGGTAACGTAATCCTGGAGTTGCTCCGGCGCCTGGCGAGCGAGCACAGCACGGCGACGATCATGGCGACGCACAGCGCGGAAGCCGCGGCGCTCGCCAATGTTGTGGTGCGACTGCAAGACGGAAAAATCCAGGAAATCCGCCGGCGCTGAAATGGCACGCCTTCTCCTTTTTTACCGCTTGATGGTCCGGCCACTTCTCGCGGAGCCGGTGCGCACGGCGCTTACGGTTCTCGCCATCGCGCTCGGCGTCGCTGTCGTGCTGGCCATCGATCTCGCGGGGACCGCGGCTGCGGGATCGTTCCGTTCATCGATGGAGACTCTCGCTGGCGATAGCGAACTCGAAATCATCGCATCCGGCGGTGTCCCCGAAGGCGTCGCGGGCACGCTCTCTGCGCTTCCCTTTCCAGTGCGGATTTCCGCGCGTATCGAGGACTACGCCGTCGATGTGCACACCCAACATAGCTTTCCACTGCTGGGATTGGATTTGATCGCGGAGGGCGAGGGCCACGAAGACGCGGCATCAAGCTTCCACATGGAACGCCCGGAAGATGCGCTGAAATATCTCGGTCAGTACGACAGCATTTGGGTCGGGCAGAGTCTGGGCCACAAGGCAGGCGACCGCATCAGGTTGCTGATCAACGATCAGGTGCGCGAATACACCGTTCGCGGCGTCTATCCGGATGCGAATGGAAACGCGGCGGCCGTGGTGATGGACCTCGCGGCGGCGCAGGTGGCGCTGAATCGCTTCGGACGCGTTGACCGCATTCTTGTGAAAGTTCCGCCGCCGGCTTCATTGGAAGAGTGGCAGCAGCGTTTGCGGGGAGCCCTCCCGACGGGAGTCGAGGTGCGACCCGCGGGCACCGGCACGGATGAAAACCGCCGCATGCTCGCCGCTTTTCGCTGGAACTTGCGGTTGCTGAGTTACATCGCGCTAGTGGTCGGCGCGTTTCTGATCTACAACACGATTTCCGTGTCGGTGGTGCGCAGGCGCGCGGAGATTGGAATTGTCCGCGCGCTCGGCGCTAGCCGGGGCACGGTTCTCGCTGCGTTTCTTGGTGAGGCGGCAAGCTTCGGACTGATCGGCGCGCTGCTGGGCCTGCCACTGGGCCGGTTGATGGCGAGCGGCGCGGTGAGATTGATGTCGGCTACGGTCGAAGCCTTGTATGTCAGCAGCAGGCCGGGATCCAGCGAGCTGAATGCCGGCGCGGTGCTGACCGCAATGATCGTGGGAGTCGGAGTCTCGGTAGCGTCGGCGTATTCTCCGGCGCGCGAGGCGTCGCTTGTACCACCGGTCGAAGCCATGGCACGCGGCAGGCGGGAATACACCGCGCGCGTTCACAAAACGCGCGATCTGTTGATCGCTGTTCTGCTCGGACTAGGCGCGGCGCTGGCTTCGCGTGCTCCCGCTGTAGCCGGCAAGCCGCTGTTCGGTTATCTCGCCACGTTGTTGCTGATCGTTGCGTCGGCGCTGGCGGTCCCAGCTTTGGTGGATGCGACCACGCGTTCATTTTCACGGTTGCTTGGGAAAATCCTCGGCGTGGAAGCCGCCCTCGCCTCGCGCAGCCTGTCCGCGTCGTTGCGGCGCACTTCGGTTTTGGTCGGAGCGCTCTCGACCGCGATTGCCATGATGACCGCGGTCGGCATCATGGTCGGAAGCTTTCGGCAGACGGTGCTTCTCTGGATGGGCGATCAGTTGCCTGCGGATCTCTACCTGCGACCTGCCGGTGACCCCGCCGCCGATCGTCATCCCACGATTTCGCCGGAGCTCGCCGATAAGATTGCCGCGTTGCCGGGTGTGGCGGCCATCGATCGTTTGCGCGAATACGAAATCAGCTACGAAGGCATGCCCGCGGAGCTCGGTTCGGTGGAACTGCGCGTATTGCGCTCGTATCACAAGGCCGACTTTCTTTCCGGGCGTTCCAGCACCGATGTTCTTGCCGAGTTGCGCGACGCTGACGCCGTTATCGTCAGTGAGCCCTTTGCGAACAAGCATCACGTGCAAAAAGGCGACGCCATCACGCTTTCACTTGGCGATACGAAGACGGCATTCCGTATAGCGGATGTCTTTTACGACTACTCAAGCGAACGCGGAGCGATTTTGATGGATCGCAATACGGCGTTGCGCTATCTACCCGATCCAGCTCCATCAAACCTGGCGATCTATATCGCTCCGGATGCACGGCTGGAAAGCGTGCGCGCCCAGATTGAACAGGCATCCGCGGGGCATCGCGTGTTGATTTTTTCCAATCGCGATTTGCGGCGCGAGGCTCTGCGCATCTTTGATCGCACCTTTGCGATTACCTACGCTCTTGAGGCCGTGGCGGTGATCGTTGCCGTGATGGGTGTCGCGGGCGCACTACTAGCGCTGGTCATCGACCGGCGCCGGGAACTGGGCTTGCTTCGTTTTCTGGGAGCAGCCTCGGGACAGGTCCGCAAACTGATCATGGTCGAGGCTGGTTTGCTCGGCCTGCTCGCTACGTCCGCGGGTGTCGCGCAAGGGTTTGCGTTGTCGCTGATTCTCGTCTTCGTCATCAATAAGCAATCCTTCGGTTGGACCATCCGCTTTCACTGCCCAGTGACCGTAGTGCTCAGTGCGTTGACGGTGGTGTACGCCGCCACAGTGCTCGCTGGTTTGTATCCCGCGAATGTTGCGGTGCGCTTGAATCCGATTGAGGTTGTGCATGAGGAATAGCCTGGCGTGCCTTGCCGCCGCTTTGCTCTTATTGCAGCCCGCGGCGCAGATGGCGCAGCTATCGGGCGCGCAGTACCGCAGTGCGGTCCCTGGCTATCGCTATGAGTTTCCACGCGATCACTTCGATCATCCGGACTTTCAAACCGAATGGTGGTACTACACCGGGAACGTGAAGGCCGCGGATGGCCATCGCTTTGGATTCGAGCTGACTTTTTTCCGGCAGGCCGTGAATCGTGACCCCGCCAAAACAAAACCTTGGGACGTCCGCGATCTCTATCTTGCTCATCTGGCGCTGAGCGACGTCGATGGCTCCGAGTTCTATCACGCCGAACGTACCAGCCGCTCCGGACCCGGCCTTGCAGGAATCAGCGCGTCGGACGGCCGCATCTGGAATGGCAACTGGCAGGTTCAATGGCAAGGCGTCGAACAGAAGATGCAAGCGGTGGATGCCCGTTTCCAATTGCGGTTGAGCCTCCGCTCCGAGAAACCTCCCGTCATTAACGGAGAAAATGGCGTCAGCCAAAAGGCCGAAGGGCCGGGCCGCGCCTCGCACTATATTTCACTCACGAGGCTCGTTGCGAACGGGCGCATCGGCGTTCCAGGCAAGACGTTTGACGTAACGGGGGTCGCCTGGATGGACCACGAATTCTTTACTCACCAACTCGAGAGCAATCAAGTCGGATGGGATTGGTTCAGCGTGCAGTTCGACAACAACACTGAACTCATGCTCTATCGCATCCGGCGCAGGGATGGCTCGACGGACCCCTATTCCGCCGGTACATTCGTCGACGCGCAAGGAACGAGCACGCATTTGCGTTCAAGCGACTTCACGCTGCAGCCTCTGGGCGAAACCTGGACGAGCTCGGCCACGAAAGCCGTGTATCCCATTCGCTGGAAAATAACCGTTCCACGATTAGGCATCGAGTTGCAGGCGAATACGCCGCTGCTGGCGCAGGAGCTGGCCAGCGACGCACAAATGTCCCCGAGCTACTGGGAAGGCGCCGTCACATTCGCCGGCGAAAAACAGCGCGAGCCTCTACTTGGCGTCGGTTACCTGGAAATGACGGGTTATGATCGACCGTTCGAAATGGGCAACGACTGAAATCTCGCGTCAGAGCGGGAAAAAACGAGCAAGCTACGACGAAGTTGCTCCGGCTAAAGGTTCTCGTGTACATCGGCTTTCGGAAGACAGGCACAAACGAGGCCCCGCCGTGTCACGACTTGCGAAGCCCCGACCCTCGGTACTCTCGAAACTAAGCCTCAATAATATTGTTACGTACGGCGTAGCGAACCAACTCGCTCACCGAGTGACAATCCAGACGCCGCATAATATTGGCGCGGTGGGTTTCGGCGGTCTTCACACTCAATCCGAGCGCCACAGCCACCTCCTTGCTGCTCTTCCCCTCGGCTAGCAGTTGCACGATCTCACGCTGTCGCGGGGTCAACCGGGTGTGCGGCACTTCCGTCCTGTCGTCCACTTTCTTCGGCTTCTTGTCCAGGTATCCGTCGAGCACAATTTGCGCCACTTTCGCGGTGAAAAATGTTTTGTTGCTGCGTACCGCATTCACCGCGCTGACGAGATCCCGGCTGGCATCCGATTTCAGCACGTAACCCCGCGCCCCGGCATCCAGCACCTCGCGGATCAAGGGATCTGATTCGTACATCGTCAATATCAGGATTTTTGCCCGCGCATCATTTTTGATCATTTGCCGCGCCGCCTCTAATCCGTTCAGCGAGGGCATGCTGATGTCCAACACGGTGACATCCGGCTTCATGGCCCTGGCTTTCTCCACGGCCTCGCGCCCATCGCTGGCTTCCGCGGTCACTTGCCATCCCGGCTGCGCTTCCAGCAGCGAGCGAAGCCCTTTGCGCACAATTTCGTGATCGTCCGCAACTAGTAATCGTACGGGTTCCATGTTTACCTCCTCAGTTTTCAAGCCTGGATTCGCGACGCTTCCACCGGTGCAAGGCCTTTTGTGCCTCAATCAGCTTCGCCGACACATTAGAAATAACGCTTCTTACGGTATGACGTCGCCCGAGCCCACACTGGTTGCCGTTATTTTCGACCATCGTATGGGTGCAACCGATGAGCCATTGCGCAGCATTCCGTGCCCCGCTCTCAAATCGCGGTAGGCACGCGACTTACCTCGCGTTCAAGTCCTAGTACATTGGAGTAAGCCCCCGTGGTGATCCGAACTTTTTACATTGTTCCGCATACAATTTGGAAGCACAGGCCTGTATGCCACCTGAAACCCCGCCAAGTCGCACCGCTACACGATGGTTCCCCGGCCAGTAAGGTCTCTTCGGTATGGAGGTTGTAAGTCGGCTTCTGTACAACTGAGGAGAATCGTGGCCCAAATCAAACAATCAAGAATTTGCCTGTGGTCGATTGGGGCCCCTCGTCGAATCAGTTTTGATACAAACCAAGGAGGTCTCTGATGTTGCGCTGGGCATTAGGCTTCTTCATCGTTGCGCTGGTGGCCGCACTTTTGGGATTCACCGGAATTGCTGTGGCTGCGGCGGGAATCGCCAAGATTCTGTTCTACCTTTTCTTAATTCTGTTTCTCGTTACCCTGGTCGGCCATCTGCTCCGCAGAACGTAGTTCGGATCAGGAAAGGTTCAGATCAGGAAAGTTCGAAGCGCTCGGGCGAAGCACTGGACCTGCGTTCGCTGGGCGCCACGTAAGAATCGTTGCGTAGAGTTTGGAGTATCGTCCAACGCTAGGAGGCGTGCATGAAGCCACTCGGAGTCATCTTGATCGTGCTTGGGGTGCTAGCTCTCGTGTACCAGGGTTTCACCTACACAACGCAGAAGAAAGTGTTGGACGTCGGACCGATCCAGGCCACGAAGCAGGAGCACCACACGGTACCGCTGCCCCCAATCTTGGGCGCGCTGGCCTTGATTGGCGGTGTTATCATTCTAGTTTCGGACCGCAAGAGTTAGCTGGCAGTAAAGTTTTTGTTCTCGATTTTAGGCCAAACGTAGAGGGAAAAAAGGAGACAGCGGATGAAGCAGTTAAACAAGAAATATTTTGCAACTCTGATCGTAGGCGCTTTTGCCCTGGCGGGCTTGGTCTTCGCACCAGCGTCCTCGGCAAAAGCGAAAGATGACGATACCAAGGACAACGATCGCATCCAGAATGCGGGCACCGTGGTCCAGGAAATTCTCGACATTCCCGACGATGTCCCTCAAGACCTGCTCGACAAGGCGCGCTGTGTGATCGTGTACCCCTCCGTTGTCAAGGCGGCGTTCATTGTTGGCGGCAGCTACGGTCGAGGCGTGATGACCTGCCGCACTCACAAAGACTATACCGGCCCGTGGGGCGCTCCTACCATGATGGCTCTCGAAGGCGGCAGCGTTGGTCTCCAGATTGGCGGTCAGGCGACAGACTTCGTCATCCTGGTCATGAACAATCGCGGCGCGGATAGCGTCCTCCATAGCAAAGTGAAACTCGGCGGCGATGCTTCCGTCGCAGCTGGTCCGAAAGGCCGCGACGCTTCGGCCGAATCCGACGTTACCCTGCGGGCCGAAATGTTGAGCTATTCGCGGGCGCGCGGCGTATTCGCTGGCGTTTCTCTCGAAGGCTCGACTGTCCGTGCCGACAATGACGCCAACAAGCGCATCTATGGCAAGGACATCAGCGCTGAGGACATCATCACGGAATCGCGGCTGCACGCTCCTGAGTCTGCGCATCTCCTGCTCGCTCGTTTGCAGAAAGCCTCTCCGCACCGCAAGGAGTAGCTGCTGACGACGGAAGGTTAACGGCCCGTCAAAATGCAAAGGGCGGAGAGAAATCTCCGCCCTTTCTTTTTTTCGGAATTGAGTTCTTTTCCGCCGCCGCGATCCGTCCACGCAGGGGGGCAGTGCGTGGACCTGCTCGTTGGTTGTGTATCCAATGAACTTGTTGGGACGGAGCGCTAATCGCCCTCTTGCAGACCAATCTCGCCTTTCGACACCTCAAAAGGCTCGCTCGAGGCTCCGGACAGCGTCTCCCACCCACGCCGTGACAAACTCCAGTAGATGAAGTAACCAGCCAGCGCCGCCACGGTGAGCAGTACGAAACCCGTAACCCAGGCCTGCAGCACCAACTCCCCGATCCCGAACATGCAGCAATACACCAGCGTGCAACCCATCACCCAATCGAACGCATTGGCCTTGAAGTCGCGCACTGGCTTGATTTCCGGAGCGAGCAGCGCGATGCGCTTCCATCCGTGAATGGTGGGATGAACGCGCCTGTAAAATTTCAGCAAGCGCTCATCGGATTCCGGCGGCGTCAGCAAAGTGGTCGCGAGCCATACGACCGTGGTCACCGCGGTGGTGATCAGCGCGGTCTTCGCAAATACCACGGCATTGTTCCCGGAAAACTCCAGACGCTGAAGAGACACAGACACCACAAACGCCGCGATCATCGCGGAAATCTCGCTCCAGGCGTTGACACGCCACCAATACCACCGCAGCATCAACACGCCGCCAGTCCCCGCACCCATCCCCAATAGTAGTTGCCACGCCGATTGAATCGATGTGATGTGCGCGGCGGTGTAGCCGCTCAGAATCACCAGCAGCACGATAAACATTTTGCTGACTCGCACGTAGTGCTTCTCGCTACCCTTGCGCACCACAAACCGCCGGTAGAAGTCATTGATGAAATACGAAGTGCCCCAGTTCAACTGCGTCCCCACCGTGGACATGAACGCGGCCAGGAATGCCGCCACCATCAACCCGCGTAGCGCTGGGGGCAGGAAATCGCGCAGCACCATTACGTAACCCTTCTCCGGCTCGGCCGCGAATTCCGCGCTCGGATGCAATCCTCCGTGCGGCGAATATACCGCCACCGCCACTAAACCCGTCACGATCCACGGCCACGATCTCATCGCATAGTTCGCGATGTTGAACCACAGCGTCGCCCCAAGGGAATTCTTCTCGTCTTTGGCGCTGAACATGCGCTGCGCCACATACCCGCCGCCCCCGGGCTCCGCTCCCGGATACCAGCTCGCCCACCACTGCACTCCCAGATACAGCACGAACGTGATCACCGGCAGCGTCCAGAGCGCGTCGGTAGTCCATCCCAAATGAAACGACGGAAAGAATGCCGTCACCGATCCCGTCGTCTGCCCCGTTTGCCGCACCGCTTCGTCCACGTGCGAAAGCTGCAGCTTCAACAGGGTCATACCGCCAATCTTCGAAACCGCTACCCAAGCCAGCACGATAATCATCGACATCTTCAAAATGAATTGAAACAGGTCGGTAACTAGCACCCCCCAAAGCCCGCCAATGAACGTATAAATCCCCGTGAAGGGCACCAGCAGGAGCACGCAAATGAGCAAACCCGTGTGGGCGGGCTCCCCAAGTGTGTACCGAAAGAAGGTGTGCCCGGCGATGCCAATCTCCAGGACGCGCCCCTGCGCGATCGCATCTCCCAGCAACACGGTCGTGATGCTGATCATCGCCTTGATTACCCAACCCAGGATCAGGCAATTCATCAGGCCGCCCAGATAGATCGCCCGAAAGCCGCGCAAAAACGCCGCGGGCTTTCCCTCGTATCGTAGTTCCACAAACTCCACGTCCGTAAGAATCCCCGCGCGCCGCCAGTAACGCGCGAAAAAGAAAACCGTCATCATCCCGGACAAACACTGCGACCACCAGATCCAATTCCCGGAAATCCCGTTTTTCGCGACGACTCCGGTCACAAACAGCGGCGTATCCGCGGCAAATGTAGTCGCCACCATGGACGTGCCCGCCAGCCACCACGACACATTTCGTCCAGACACAAAAAACTCCTCGGTGCTTCCCGAGGAGCGTCGCCGGTAGTACAAGCTGATCAACAAATTCAGCAACAGGTACGCGGCAATCACAATCCAATCGGTTGCGTTGAGAGCCATGGTTAGGCGTTCACTCCAAAAACCACGTTGACCCGGAAGTGTAGACCCAATACTGTATTTCGCGATGACAATTCTTCACTCAGCGCGCAATCGCCACAGCCCATGTAGGCGCGGGACTTTAGTTCCGCCGCCCCAAAATCCCGTCGCCCTCGGATGCGAGCTACCGGCTCAAGCCGCGGCGAATGTGAAAACCGATCCGGCAATCGCGACGAGCTCGCCGGCGCTCTGCGAAATGCCAAACCGCTGGAATTATATGTTTAAATCGTTTTAAACTAGAAGCTGGTAAATTGAACGAATATGCTCCTCGTCCTAAAACCCGGCAAGGAAGAACTCGGCCGCGAAGCCGCAAGAATCGTCGCCAACGCCATCCGCAGAAATCCGGCGCTGCGTTTGGGCCTGGCCACCGGCAGCACCACGCTCGGCTTGTACAAAGAATTGGTGCGTTTGCACCGCGATGAGTCTCTCGATTTTTCCCAGGTCGTCACCTTTAACCTCGACGAGTATTTGGGCCTCTCCGCCACGCATCCCCAGAGCTTCCACCACTTCATGCAACAGAATTTCTTCGCGCACGTAAACATTCCCCCGGCAAGCATCCGCATCCCGGATGGGACCATTGCTCGCGACTACGATCGCTATTGCTGCTCGTACGAACAAGCCATCCGCGAAGCCGGAGGCATCGACCTCCAAATCCTGGGCATCGGCCGCAACGGTCACATCGGTTTCAACGAACCCACTTCGAGCCTGGGCTCCCGCACCCGCCTGAAAGTACTCAGCAAGGAAACCACCGACGACAACCGCAAATTCTTTGCCGCAGAAGAAAAAGTCCCCGAATGCGCCATCACCATGGGCATCGGTACGATCCTCGAAGCCAAACGCATTCTTCTGCTGGCCAGCGGCCCCTCAAAAGCCGCGGCCATCGCGCAAGCCATCGAGGGTCCAGTCACAGCAAGCGTCACCGCCTCCGCGCTCCAACTCCACCCCGAAGTGACCTTCATCGTCGATCAGCAAGCCGGCGCACAACTCAAACACCACGACTACTACCGCCGCGTCCTCGAAATGACCGCCATCCTGACCCCCGATCGCCTCTAAGCCCGATCGTTTCTAAGAGAGTGCGCGTCAGGGCGGTTGAGGCGCTCTTTACTGCCCTCACGACAAGTTACGGTGACGGCTCAATTGGCTAGCCATACCGGCAGTTATACAAGGCAACCTATCACTCAACTCAGCACGTTTCGTATCGTATACTCACCCGGCGGAGACCCTTGATGAAGCTTATTTTGGTGATCTTTGCACTCTTTCTTCTAACCGGCCCTGCATTGGCGCAGACTTCTAAAACCGCGCCCACGCCAAAACAGGATCAATGCGAAGTCGCGGGAATGGTAGTGAAGCTTGCCGGCAGCGAACCCCTGCGTAAGGCCAGGTTGAGCCTCCGGAGTATGGACGACCGGACGCACGCGGTTGCCTTCGTCACCGGCGCGGACGGACATTTCGAGTTCAAAGGCCTCGATCCCGGCAAGTACAAGCTGACGGCTAGTCGACTGGGCTACGTGACGTCCGAGTATGGTCAACGGAAGCCGAACGATCCGGGCGCTATTCTGACCCTGCGTTCCGGGCAAGTCGTAAAAGACCTATTATTTCGATTGATTCCCGCCGCGGTGATTTCAGGGAGGATCATTGACGAGGATGCCGAGCCGCTACCGGGCGTTAACGTCAGCGCGCTGCTAGAGGTCTACGACCGAGGAAAGCGAGAGCTCGGTACCAGAGCGGTGGTTGAAACGAATGATTTGGGGGAGTACCGCCTCTACGGCCTGGCTCCTGGCCGCTACTTCATCAGCGTCGTATACCCGCAGTGGAGCCGCTTGGGAGAATCGGATGAGTCCGAAGAGGGTGGAGGCAAGCACCCAAGGTTACGCGAAAATGTATTACCCCGGAACGCCGGAGGCGGCGCAGGCCAGCACGATTGTCGTTAAACAAGGAGAAGAAATCCCGTCAGTTGAGATGCTCCTGCGACAGGTGCCGGTCCATCGAATCCGAGGCCACGTTTACAACCAGATCGCTCACAAACCCGGAGTGGGAACAAATCTTATGTTGAGGCTCAAGACGAGAGGTAACGAATGGGATGTTGGCCAGCAACAGACCAACGTGCAAAAGCAGGACGGCACATTCGAGATTCCCGCAGTTGTTCCCGGTTCGTACGTGCTGACCGGGTATTGGTTCGATGAAGGTAAAATCTATTCCACAACGACGCCGCTCGACGTCGGCAATGCTGATATCGAAGGGCTTTCAGTCACAATCGCGCCCGGAGTCGCCATTAGTGGACAGATTATCTGGGAAGGCAAAGCGAGTCTGGAGAAGGACGAGCTTTCGGTGATACCGGAACTGCTGGATTCACCCGTGTTTTTTCTAAGCGGAGCCCGCGTCAGTCCAGAGAATTTCTTTACGTTGAAGGATCTCGGCGACGGAACCTATCGCGTCAGAGTGAGTGGCGAGTCCAAGGATTGCTACATTAAAGAGATTCGATACGGCCCGTCCGACGCGCTGGACGACGGGTTCACGGTGGCCAGGAGCGCCCCCGCCAACCTGGAAATTACGGTCAGCTCACGCGGTGCGCGAATACAGGGAACAGCGTCGGATTCCGATGGTTTACCTGCTGCGGGTGTGTGGGTGGTCCTGGTGCCGAGTGCGCCGCAGCGATTGCATCACCGATGGTACAAATCGCAATCGACCGATCAGTACGGGCGCTTTGATCTGCGGGGAATCGCCCCCGGCGATTACAAGCTATTCACGTGGGATGAAGTCGAAGAAGGCGCGTGGGAAGACGCGGATTTCCTTAAACCTTTCGAAGAAAAAGGAGAAAAAGTAAGCGTGCAGGAAGGCGATTCAAAATCAGTCAACCTCACGGAGATAAAAACCGCCAGCCCGGAACAGCAAAAGCCCTAGACTCGCGCAGTTGCGAAGCGCACAGCCAGAAATGGCATGCCACGTTCGATCGGACACGACTTTAGAACGGTTTGCGAACGGTTACAGCGGTTGGCGAGAGGAACGGACGAAATCGCGCAGTACCGTAACGTTTGGGCCGTAGGCGCCGATGCGGCCGGCATCTACGGGTAGACCCAGGCGCTCGGCCAGATCGAGATCCACGCCCGCATCGTCCAGCTCCGACAAGCTAAAGCCCTGCGCGGGCAGCACTCGGTTAAGACCAGTCGGGTAGATCGGACGGGGCGGCCGATGCCGCTGCCAAGGCCTGCGGGCCAATTCGTAAAATTGTTGCCAATCGCGTTTGTGCCAGGTCGTCATTTCGTTCACGCTGTTCTGCCGCTCACTGTCTTATACGTTCTTGATGTTGCGTTGGATGCTAAAACTCCGTTTCGGGTGGCACCCAGAAAGCCCTAGATCGCCGGGCAGATTACCGTACGCCGCTGCCTAACTTGACCGAGCCGCTTCTTGCGGCAAGCCTGCTAAAGATATACGCCTGCGCAGTCTTGACGAGACATTTCCTCGCCTACTGTTTCAAACCCGTTACCGGGTTAATTGTTTCGCGTACTTTTGCTTCGGCTTCCGTGTTGCTGCTTCGCCTGAAACCGGGAGGGTGATCCGTCGATCAGTTCGTTTCCGCGGAGCTGCCGTTAGGGCGTGTATACTATGCGTATAATTCTAAACTTGCCGGCAAAAAAGAAACTCCCGCCTGTGGATACCGGTTGATATCGCAAGACAAAAAGAGGATTTCTCGAAGCGGGCCTGGCCTTATTCGCTTCCGTATCCGTCGCCACCGCGGCCTATCCCTTCCGTGGCTCACCTCGCGGTGAACAAAATCGGCTGGACCCGGGAGGGATTGCCGCGAGGGATGGGCTGCCTGCATGTAACTCCCGGCCGCTCATGGGGGCGGCTCCAGGTACGGTGCAAGATCTCTTCGAAAACCAAAATCGGGGCCGCCGGCCGCAGCGTATGGCCAGGGACCTTGGGTCCAGGTCGGAAAACGGATCTGGCGCGTCGCTTGCGACGGTGAGAAACAAACCGGAGTTTGGACACGCAACTACCGCGTAGGACTTCTGGAAGAGGAGCTAGGCGGCCCGCCGGGAGATGAGCCGCGATCTGAATAGAAAACCAAGCCTTGCGCGCGGGCCTGTCGACCTGCGGCAAGCAAACCTGCCTGCAGCGGACAGGTTTACCAGCGATTGCCGCGGTCGCCGCGATCTCCACCACGATCGCCGCCGCGCCCGCCGCCACCGCCTCCGCGTCCACCACCGCCACCGTGGCCGCCGCGTCCGCCACCGTAACCCCCACCACCGCCGCCACTTCCGCCGCGGCCTCCGCCCCCGCCGCCGGCACGCTCGGCTTGCGGCCGGGCTTCGTTGACCACCAGGTTCCGTCCACCGAAATTTTGACCGTTCAAGGAGTTGATAGCGCGGTCCGCATCTTCGTCATTGGTTACTTCAACGAAGGCGAAGCCACGCGACTGTCCTGTAAAGCGATCGCGGATCAGATTGACACCCGAGGGAGTTACACCGATTTGCGAGAACCATTCATGAAGCTGATCCTCCGTCGCGGAAAACGGAAGATTCCCAATGTAGAGCTTCTTCACCTGCCTGCTCCTTCTGCCCGGAACCCAGCTGACGAGTCGCGGAGCGCGCCGAAGGGACAATCGTCGTACACGGGCAGGCCGGGTAGCCGAGCCACCACGGGCGCGAGACAGGCGCTTCAGCGGTCAAGGGCATGGTCTCGAAAATTAACTGCTTTTGCAACCGGAAAGACTTTTGCGTTAGGCGCATCGGAGATTTGATTTTCGCCTGTACTTACGGGCATAGGATGTCCTTCGGTCTCACTACAAAGGGTCTTCGCGCGGTTGGCGCTGCCGACCGTCTTTCTTATGGTGTCGGGCTGGCCAGGCCCTAGACCCAGCCGCCTGAGGACGGCGGTTAAATGCCAATCGGTGGTAGCATGCGGCGCAACGATCTATTTGGGCTATCTATGCGCCCCCCATCCTGTCTGTGAGGCATTCATGCGCGGCACCATGATGGATTTTCCGCTGACGCTTCCCACGCTGCTCGATCGCGCGGGTAGGCTCTTTCCCAGCGTCGAAATCGTTTCTGGGCGGCCGGATCGCTCCATCGCCCGCACCAACTACGGCGAATTCCACCGGCGCGCTCGGCGTCTCGCATCGGCTTTGGCGAAGCTTGGACTGCAGCCCGGCGATCGCGTCAGCTCGATGATGTGGAATCATTCCGGCCACCTGGAGGCCTTCTTTGGCGTTCCCGCGGCCGGCGGCATTTTGCACACAGTGAATCTTCGACTTCACCCCAACGAAATAGCGGCTATCGTCAGGCACGCGGGCTCCCGTTTTCTGATCGTCGATGACGTGCTGCTTCCCGTTTACGAGAAGTTTCGCGAGAACGTTGCTTTCGAGCGTGTGATAGTCGCGGCTTACGGCGGCTGCGAGATTCCGTCTGAATTTCTCTGTTATGAGGATCTCCTGGCCGACGCCCCCGACGACTTCCAATACCCAAAACTCGACGAAAACGATGGCGCCGCCATGTGCTTCACCTCTGGCACCACAGGATTCTCCAAAGGAGTGGTCTATTCCCACCGCGCTCTGGTTTTGCATTCGTTCGCGTGTGCAATGGCCGATGCCTTTGCGGTCAGCCACCACGACACTGTGCTCCCGGTCGCACCCATGTTTCATGCCAATGCCTGGGGCCTCCCTTACACCTGCGTTATGGTTGGCGCGAAATTCATTCTTCCGGGTCCTTGCGTGGACGCCGAAAACGTCCTCGATTTGATCGAGCGGGAACACGTCACTCTCGCGGGCGGCGTACCCACCGTTTGGCTTAGCGTGCTCTCCGCGCTGGAGAGAAATCCTGGGCGGTGGAAATTTTTGTCGCCCGTGCGCATCGTGTGCGGAGGCACCGCTCCACCGGTGCGCCTCATGCGCGCTCTCGACAAACATGGTCTGCACATCATGCATTTATGGGGAATGACGGAGACGACTCCGATCGCCACGGTCGCCAGGCTCAAGTCCCACATGCGCGATTGGAGCGACGACCAGCAGTACGAAGTACGCAGCAAGCAGGGCTGGCCCATTCCTTTTGTCGAGCTGCGTGTGATGCGCCCGGCGGATCCGCACGACGAATCCGGAGAAAAAATGGTGGAAGCCCCGCGCGACGGCGAAACTCCGGGCGAACTGGAAGTTCGCGGGCCGTGGATTGCCGGCAGCTATTTCAATGCGCCCGACCAATCGCATCGCTGGACCGCCGACGGCTGGTTCAAAACCGGCGACATCGCCACCATGGATCCCGACGGCTTCATCAAGATCGTCGATCGCGCCAAGGACCTCGTTAAATCGGGCGGCGAATGGATCAGCTCCGTGGACCTCGAAAACACGCTGATGGGTCATCCCGCCGTCAAAGAAGCCGCCGTCATCGGCGTTCCCCATCCGAAGTGGCAAGAGCGCCCGCTCGCCGCGGTCGTCCTGAAAGAAGGGGCCCACGCCACCCCCGAAGAACTCCGAGCCTTCCTCGCCCAATCCTTCGCCAAATGGCAACTTCCCGACGCCTTCGTCTTCCTCTCCGAAATCCCCCGCACCAGCGTCGGCAAATTCAAAAAAATCGCCCTCCGCCAACAATTCGCCAACTGGAACTGGGACCAGTAGCGCTAGGTCTCCAAAGCTGATCGTACGCGGCAAGGCCGAACGAGGTCGCCTCCCGTCCGGCCCGCTTTCGTCTCCTTGCCCCGACGCATCTCCAGGGGTCAACCGTCGACTGTCAACTTCTGCTCAGATACGTTAACTGGCCCGCACGCTAGGTGCGGTAGCTGGCATTAATGCGGACATATTCCGCGGTGAAATCGCAGGTCCAATAACGCGCCACGGCGCGGCCTGCGTGCAGATCCAGCACGATGTGGACGTGCGGCGCGAGGAGTCGATTGCTGGCGGCACGCTCGTTGAAATCAAGAGGTTTGCCGCGGCTCAAGACGTGGACGCCGGCCATGGTGATGTCCACGCGATCTGGGTCGAACTTTATCCCGGAGCGCCCGGCGGCGGCGAAGACACGGCCCCAGTTCGGGTCGCCGCCCGCGAACGCCGTCTTCACCAGCGGTGACGTCGCGATCGTTTCGGCTATCCGTCGGGCGTCCGCTTCTGTTTTCGCTCTGCGCACTTCGATTTCGATCACGCGCTGGGCACCTTCGCCGTCGGCCACGATTTGCAACGCGAGCGAGTGGCAAACATCCTCAAGTGCCGCGGTAAACTCGCGATGCGCGGAGGTTCCCGCCTTGATCGACGGAGCGCCGGCCTCGCCGTTGGCCATCACCAGCAGCGTGTCGTTCGTCGAGGTGTCGCCGTCGATGCTGATCGAATTAAATGTTTTCGTGGTTACCTCGCGCAGCGCTTTTTGCAGCAGCGACGGAGCAATGGCCGCATCCGTGGCGACGAACGCCAGCGTGGTGGCCATATTCGGATGAATCATGCCCGCGCCTTTTGCGCACCCGACCAGGTGAATGCGCTTGCCCGCCATCTTGAAAGAAGCAGCCGCGGTTTTCGGCACCGTGTCGGTAGTGCAGATGGCCAGCGACAATTCCGCGAACGAACGCGCCGAAGGGCGTTGTTGACGCGCCAATTGCGGCAAGCGGCGAAGAATCTTGTCCACCGCCAGCGGCACTCCGATTACGCCCGTCGAACAGACAAACAATTCCTCAGGCCTGCAAGTCACGTGCTTCGCGGCTTCGACCACCGTGCGCTCGGCAGCGGCACGGCCCTCGTCGCCAGTCGCACAATTCGCGTTGCCCGCATTCACGACGACGCCGCGCATGCGCCCCTTCGACGCGCGCAGGTTCGCCTTGGATACCAGAACCGGCGGTGCAACCACCAGGTTTTGCGTGAAGACCGCCGCAGCGGACGCCGGCACTTCGCTCGAAAAAATCGCGAGGTCGAGCGCGCCGGTTTTTTTCAGGCCGCACGCGGTCGCGGCGAATCGAAATCCGCGAGGGAGCGACGCTTCAGAGAGAGCATGCTTCATGTCGGCTATTTTGCGTTCGTCCTTGCTGGCGGCAGTTTTGTGTTTATTTTTGGAAGCGATGATTTTGCGAATCTGCGAACCGATTTCTGGTTGGCCGGGACCGGATGCAACTGCTTTACCCTGGCCGTTCCGGTTGGAGCCGTTTCTTGAGGTGTTAGCTTCGGATTCCCGGAAGAGACCCCCGATCCTCCGCGAGGTTCGCGAATGTTTGCTGTTTGAGATTGACGACTTGGGTGCTCATGGCTTTTCTCCTGTTTTGGATTTGAGATTGGCGTTCAGTTCGGTTATGCGGTTCTGCAACTCGGCGATCGCGGAACGAACTTGTTCCGGCGCCGTTCCTCCGGGCACCGCCTTGGTCGCGAGGGAGCTTTCGACCGAGGGGGCCGCGAGAAAGTCTTGCTCGAAGAGCGGAGAAATCTTTTGCACGTCTTCGAGGGAAAGCTGTGTCCAGGGCTTGCCCTGGCGTTCGGCTTCGCGCAGCACTTTGCCGATCAGGTCATGCGCCTGGCGGAAAGGAAGTCCTTTGTGGACAAGATAGTCGGCGCCGTCGGTCGCAAACAGCACGGGATTGGAGGCGGCGGCGCGCAATCGATCGGTGTTGAATTTCGTGGTGGCCACCGCGCCCGTGGCGATCGCGAGCATCGCGGCAACTTGATCGTGCGCGGCGAACAGCGCTTCCTTGTCTTCCTGCAAATCGCGCTGATAGCTGGTGGGCAAGCCTTTCAGCGTGGTGAGCAGGCCAAGCAGGGCGCCGGTGATACGGCCAGACTTGCCGCGAATCAACTCCCAGGCGTCGGGATTTTTCTTTTGCGGCATCAGGCTGCTGCCCGTGGAATATTCGTCGGGAAGAATGACGTAGCCAAATTCCTGCGACGCGAAAATTACGAAATCTTCCGCGAGGCGCGAAAGGTGCGTGGCGATTCCGGCAAGCGCGAAAAGATAATCCAGCGCAAAGTCGCGGTCGCTTACCGCGTCGAGGCTGTTAGCGGTAATGCGCGAGAAGCCGAGATCGCGCGCGATGGCACTGCGGTCAATGTTGAAGCTGTTTCCGGCCAGCGCGCCGGAGCCCATCGGGCAGGCATCGGCGCTCTCCGACGCATGCTGCAGGCGTGTGACGTCGCGCGAAAGGGCTTCGGCGTGAGCCAGCAGGAAATGCGACAGCAAAATCGGTTGGGCGTGCTGCATGTGGGTCATGCCCGCCATGGGCACGCCGAAATTTGTCTTGGCTTGCTCCAGGAGCGCGCCGAGAAATTCGGCGAGTTGCCGCTGGAGGCTGGCTGCGGCGTCCATCACGAAAAGGCGGAAATCGGTAGCGACTAGTTCGTTGCGGCTGCGCCCGGTGTGCAGTTTCCAGCCGAGCGCGCCGAGTTCGTGCACCAGCGCGCTTTCCACAAAGTGGTGGACGTCCTCGGCGGTGGAACCCTGAAGGAAAGTTTGGTCGGCGCTCAGCTCGTCGGAAATGCTTTGCAGCGCATTTAGCGTGTCGCGGACTTCCACCTCGGTGAGGATGCCCACCGTTTGCAATGCCTTCGCCCACGCGCGATCGACGACCAGTTCGTAAGGCAGCAGGCGGCGGTCGAACGAGAAGGAGCGCTGGAACGCGTCGAACTGTTTGTCCGGCTCGCGCTCGAAGCGGCCGCCCCAGAGGCGGTCGTCTTTGCGTTCAGTCGTGGGTTGGTCGGTCATGGGCATCGTTGATCGCGTTACGTTGCTTGCCGAGAAGGTGCGCAGAAGTCCTGCGCCCCGACAACGGCCTGCTAGTTTTTGCCGGATTCTGCCTTTGCTTTCGGGCGCACCGTTACCGGGAGCGCGAAAAGATTGATGAAGCCTTCGGCATCTTTGGGGTTGTAGCGGCCCATCGTGAAGCTGGCCAGATCGGCGCGATAGAGAGAGAAATGCGATTTGCGGCTGGTGACGTTGAGCGTGCCCTTCCAAAGTTTTAAGCCGACCGAGCCGGTGACGAATTGCTGCGCGACCTTGAAGAAACCGTCCAGCGATTCGCGCAACGTCGAGAACCAGACGCCGTTGTAAACCAACTCGGCATAGCGGTCCGACAACGCCTGCTGGAAGTGCGAGGTTTCGCGATCGACGGTGAGGCGCTCAAGTTCCTGATGGGCCTTGACCAGCAAGGTGCCACCGGGAGTCTCGTAAGCGCCGCGAGACTTCATGCCGACGAGCCGATTTTCGACCAGGTCGGTGCGGCCGACACCGTGTTTTGCGGCGATTTCGTTGAGCTTGTTGAGGAGCTCGACGGGGCCAAGCTTCGCGCCATTGACGGAAACGGGCGTGCCGGACTCAAAACCGATCTCGACCTCTTCGCCCTTGTCCGGAGCCTTTTCCGGCGACGCGACCCATTGCCACATCGCTTCGTTAGGAGCGTTGGCGGGATCTTCGAGTTCGCCCCCTTCGTGGCTGAGGTGCCAGATGTTGCGATCCCGGCTGTAAATGTTTTTTTTGCTTTGTTCGACCGGGACGTGGTGCTTTTCGGCGTAGGCGATGGCGTCTTCGCGGGAGTCGATGTCCCACTCGCGCCAAGGGGCTATGATCTGTACATTGGGCGCGATGGCTTTGTAGGCTAGCTCGAAGCGCACCTGATCGTTGCCTTTGCCGGTGCAGCCGTGGGCCAGGCCGTCGGCGCCGAGTTTTAGCGCGATTTCGGCTTGGCGTTTGGCAATAACCGGACGCGCCATCGACGTACCGAGCAGGTAGGTGTGCTCGTACACCGCGCCCGCACGCAGCGTTGGCCAGATGTAGTCGCGAACGAATTCTTCACGCAGGTCTTCGATGGTGGCGCTCGACGCGCCGGTGGCTAGCGCTTTTTTGTAGGCGGCTTGCAAGTCTTCCTGCTGACCCACGTCGCCGATCATGGCGATCACTTCGCAGCCGTAGGTTTCTTTCAACCACGGAATGATGATCGAGGTGTCGAGGCCTCCGGAGTACGCGAGAACGACTTTTTGGGGTTTCGTTTGTTGCGTTTTCACAAAGCCTCTCTATTTTTTAGTCGATTAGGAATTGTATGGGAATTGATCGAGTTTCTGACAACGAATACGCAACGGTGCGCGCTGACATTTTGTCTTGCGCCTTGGTTGCATCTAAACCCCGCCCTCTGAAAGGACTGGGAGAGGCAACAGGTCGTTGCACAATGGCGGTTGATGCTACGCCGACCGGTTGCCATTCGGTGGGTGCGCGAGATGCGGTGGCGGCGATGGGCGACGGACGTAATCCAGGAGCGCTCAACTGAAGAGCGCTTGCAGGATTGCTTTTTGCGCGTACATGCGGTTTTCGGATTGGTCGAGGACCACCGATTGCAGTCCATCGAGAATTTCGGCGGTGACTTCCGAGCCGCGGTGCGCCGGAAGACAGTGCATGAACACGGCATCAGGCGCAGCAAGCGCCATCAGCTCCCGGTTCACCTGGTAAGGGGCGAACACGGCGTTCCGCACTCTCTCCTCAGCTTCAAAGCCCATGCTGGTCCAGGCATCGGTGTAAACACCCTGCGCGCCAGCGACAGCTTCGCGCGGGTCGGCGAACATTTCGATCTTTGCACGCGTCTCGCGAGCGACGCGCTTCGACTCAGCGAGAACTTCCGGCGCCGGCTCGTAATTCGGCGGCGTGGCGATGCGCAAATTCACGCCGAGACGTGCGGCGAGAAAAATCAGCGAGTGGCAGACGTTGTTCCCATCGCCGACATACGCGAGCTTGAAGCCGCGGAGCGCGCCAAACTTTTCTTCAAGCGTGAGGAAATCGGCGAGCGCCTGACACGGATGAAAACGGTCGGAGAGCGCGTTGACCACAGGGATCTTGGCGCTGGCGGCCATTTCTTCGAGCACGCGCTGTTCGTAAACGCGAGCGACGATTCCGTGAACCCAGCGCTCGAGGTTGCGCGCGACGTCGCCGATGGATTCGCGCTCTCCGAGGCGCGCTTGCGTGTGGTCCAGGAAGACGACGGAGCCGCCCATGCTTTGAATGCCGACCTCGAAGGTGACGCGAGTCCGGAGCGAGGGCTTCTCAAAGATCAACGCGATAAATTTGCCGCGCAGGGTGGAGTCGTAGCGGGCCGGCTGCGACTTGATGTCCGCGGCGAGTTGGAGGAGTTCGCGCGTTTGCGCGGGGCTCCATTCCGCTCCGGTGAGCAGATCGTTGACAAGCAAAATAGGTGCAGCGAGCGTTGCTGTTGGCATTTTTTCCTTTACTTTGCCGCGGAACGTGCCAGACGCGGCGAGTGTTCAGATTTCTTCGGAGCGGACGAAGAAGCCGCCTTTGAAGTTGATGCGAGGACCAGTTCAAACGTTTTGAGAAATTCGCGTACCTGCGCGCGGGTGACGATGAATGGCGGCAGGAGGCGAAGAGTGAAATCGTGGGTGCAATTGATCAGCAGGCCCTGGCTTAGCGATTCGGCTACGAAGGGCGCGCCTTCGACGGATAGCTCGATGCCGATGATCAGGCCTTCGCCGCGGATTTCGCGGATGAAGTCGAATTTCTCGGCAAGCGCGGCCAGGCCTTCGCGAAGTTGGGCGCCGCGAGCGCGAACATTCTCGAGCAGCTTGGAGTTTTCGACGATATTCAGGAATTCCAGGGCCGTGGCGCAGACGAGCGGACCGCCGCCAAAGGTCGATCCGTGCAGGCCCGGAGAAATGCGTTCCGCGACGGCGTTGGAGGCCAGAATCGCACCGAGGGGCAAACCCGCGGCGAGAGGCTTCGCGATCACCACGATGTCCGGCTTGGAGCGAAATTTCTGATAACCGAAATGGCGGCCGGTGCGACCCAGTCCGCACTGGATTTCATCCGCGATGAGCAAAGAATCGTGTTGCGTGGCCAGGTCGCGGGCCCGGTTCCAAAACTCTTCGGTGACGGGATGAATGCCGCCTTCTCCCTGAATCGGCTCGATCAGAACGGCGCAGACGGAATTGTCGAACTTGGATTCAAGATCGTCGACGTCGTTGAAGCGGACAAACTCGATGCCCGGCAGCAAAGGCGCGAAGGGCAGGCGATATTTTTCGGTGGACGTGACACTCACGGCGCCGAATGTGCGGCCGTGGAAGGAGTTGTCCATCGCCAGGATACGGTGCTTCAGCGCGGCACTCGAGGGGAAGTCGGTGGGATTGCGGCCGTAAAGACGCGCGAGTTTCAGCGCACCTTCGATGGTTTCCGAACCGCTGTTGGAGAAAAACACGCGGTCCATGCCGGACCACTGCGATAGCTTTTGCGCGAGCGGGCCTTGAAAGGCGTTGTGGTACAGATTCGAGAAGTGAATAGCGCACGCGGCTTCACGGCGGATGACTTTGACGATGCGCGGATGCGCGTGGCCGATCGCGTTTACGGCGATGCCGCCGAGGAAATCGAGATATTTTTTGCCCGTCGAGTCATAGACGTAGCAGCCGCGTCCGTGAGTCAGGACGAATGGGCCGCGCTTGTAGGTCGGGAGCAGGAATTTCTCGGCAGCGCTGATGCGAGGGTCCACTTTCGGCGCCCGCGTATGCGTGGCTGGCTTGCGCGCGGCGCGCACGATTGTTTTCGCTTTGGAGGCGGAGCGCATCATGCCACCGACACCGCCGTGCGGACAGAGGAGAGCGGCTCGCGGAGTACGCGCGTGCCGGGAACGGCGTCGGCGCGGTCATCAGCAGAGGAGCTTTCCGAAGCACGCGAGGCGAGGAGAACAGCGTCGGGCGCGCCCCCGCCAATGATGCGGACTTCGCGCACACCGCCGTCGAGGGCCCGCTTTGCAGCTTCCAGCTTCAACACCATGCCGCCGGAGACGACGCGCGATTGCACCAGGCGCTCGATTTCTTCGCAGGCGATCGCGGACAGAACTTTTTCGCCGTCGAGCACGCCCGCGACATCGGTGAGATAGATCAACTGGTCGGCGGCGAGGTATTCGGCGCAGGCCGCGGCCATGTGGTCCGCGTTAATGTTGTAGAGCTCATTGTCCGAGCCCAAGCCCAGGCAGGCGGCGACAGGGAGCAGGCCTTCGCGCCAGAGCGACTCGAGAACAGCGACGTTCACGCTGGTGAGGTAGCCGACGAAGCCCAGGTCGCCCTCCTCGGCGTTATGGAACATGGGTTCCGAGTGGAAACACTTCGCGTCTGCCGCGGAGATTCCGATCGCAGGCTGACCCTCGGCGGAAATCGAGGCGGAGAGGCGTTTATTCAGCAAGCCCCCGAACACCATTACCGCGACGTCGCGAGTCTCGCGGTCGGTAACGCGCAGTCCGGACACAAATTTGCTTTCGATGCCCATGCGCTTCAGCGTCGCGGTGAATAGCCGTCCGCCGCCGTGAACAACCAGAATTTCGTGCCCTTCTTTTGCGAGCGCGGCGATCTGACGCGAGAGCGAGCGCACGATGCCTTCGTCTTCCAGCAAGGCTCCGGCGAATTTGATAACGATTCTCATTGCAGTGCGGTGTGCTCCTCTACGCCGATCATATGATTGAAATTCTGAACCGCCTGCCCCGCCGCGCCTTTTCCGAGATTGTCCAGACAAGAGACGATGATCAAACTGCGGCCTGAGTTGTCTAGCGCGAAGCCGATGTCGCAGAAATTGGTGTGCGCGACGTGTTGCAGCTCCGGGAGTTTGCCCGCCGGCCAGATGCGCACCATTTTGCGCCCCGCATAAAACCTGCGGTACAGCGATTCAATAGCATCGCCGGTTTGCGGCTGGTTGAGCGTGACGTAAATGGTTGAAAGAATTCCACGCGCGAGCGGCAGCAGGTGCGTGGAGAAAACGAGGCGATCCCCAGGCAAGCCAGTCTGATCGAGGATTTCCGGCGTGTGCCGATGGGAGAAGAGGTTGTAGGCCTTGAAGTTTTCGTCCACTTCGACGAACTGCAGGTCGCGGCGGGGTTCTTTGCCTGCGCCGCTGGCGCCGGACTTGCAGTCGCAGATCACGCTGCTCCCGGTGGCGATCCGATTGGCCTCGGAGAGTGGGCGGAGAGCGAGGATGACACTGGTGGCGTAGCAGCCTGGATTGGCAATCAGGCGCGCTTTTGCGATTTCGGCGGCATAGAGCTCCGGTAGACCATAGACGGCTTCGCCGAGCCAGTCGGCGTGCGGCGTAGGGAGCTTGTACCAGGATTTGAAGGTCTCGGGATTGCGGAAGCGGAAGGCGCCGCTGAGATCGACAACGCGAATGCCCGCTTCGACCAGCGCAGGAGCGATTTCGGCGGAGGCTTCGTGAGGTGTGGCGAGAAATGCAGTGCCTGCGCCGCTTTGCTTAATGGCGTCCACAGATAGGGTACGGAGCGGAGCTTCGCCGAGCCCGCGGAGTTGCGGAAACAATTCCGCGAGACACTTCGCGCCGTTGGTTTCGCGAACGTAGAAAACCGGATTGCGGACTTCGGGATGACGCAGGAGCAGGCGCGCCAGCTCAAAACCAGTGTAACCGGTGACACCTACGACAGCGACTTGTTGAGGATGGGTCATTTCTTAGCGTACGAGCGATTCAATCCGCTTTTGCAGGGATTCGCGGGACTTTCGGTCCGGCGTGATGATCAGGACGGTGTCGTCTCCGGCGATGGTGCCAGCGATTTCGGGGAACTTGGCGGCGTCTACCGCGGCAGCCAAGGGTTGCGCGGCGCCCGGAGGCGTTTTCAATACGAGCAGGTTTTCCGCTGGACGTATATCGGAAAGAAATTCGCCGAGAGCTCGCGACAACGCCGGCAAGCCGGAGGTGTCTTCCGGGAGGACCGCTCCGGGTTTGTAGCCCTCGTGCGTCTTGACCAGTCGAAGCTCCTGCAAATCCCGAGAAAGCGTGGCCTGAGTGACGCGCAGCTTCTGAGCGGCGAGGCGACGGCGCAGGTCTTCCTGGTTATTGATCCTGGCATCGGTGATGAGGCGGAGGATCTGGCCGTGGCGAAATGTTTTTCCCGTATTCATCGCGTATGCAATTATGCACTCACCTGTATTTTTATACATCGCTTCCGGGAAGCTGTCAACGGGAAATCGCTGGTACAGGGCGCTAATGCAGGTTTCGCAGCAGGTGTCCACACGTACACTAGATTTCGCAGGTTAACTGTTGTTACCTAGCAGGAGCGCCCAACGCGCCCTCATGGGAACACGCTGCCAAACCGCCGGATGCAAGAACGACGCTCCTTCGGCCCTCGCCGAGCATGGAGTCTGCGTTTTACATTTCACGTTGTCGCTCGAAGCGGGTTGTTCGGCGATGCGCCGCGAAACCGCGCTGGGGAATACACCGCACGAACGGCAGCGCGAAATCATGCGATTTATTACCGAAAATGGTGAAACATTGGCGCGCGTAGCCACCAGCGGGTTACCGCTTACCGATGATCTGAAGGCGCGGATACTTAGCACGTTCCTCACCTTGATGAATTTGCGGGAGAATATTGATCGCGCTTCGATGCGGTCGTCGTATGGGCGATTGCCGGTTCCGCGGTAAGTTGTCGTAGGTCGTCTAACCTCCCTTTCTCCTCCCTTCCCGAACGCTTGATCTTGGTATCGCAGCGACGTATTGCGGTGACGCTGAATTGGCAGTCATGAAATGGTGTTGACGGGGCCGGCGCGCGGAGCGCTCGCTGGGACGCGCTGAAGCGCGCCCCTACATGACGGCTTTTTCGCATTTGCGGCTACGTTCCTATGTAGCGGGCGTAGAGGGAGCGAGCTACCGCCGGGTCTTTTGTGCCTTTGAGGATGGCGCGGCCGTCGGTGAAGACGGTCATTTCGTAGGGGTCGATGCGGAAGCGCAGGAGGAAATCGTTTTGGCGGACGTCGTCAACCGTTGAGGCCAACCTCGTTTTCAGTACGGCAAGGTCGAGGACGCGTCCACGCTCGTGAATCTGGACGGAATCGCGGCCACACATGGTGATATGCGGTTGAGCGGTGCCATCGAGGTAAGCAAATTCACGCTCGACGCACACGGGGCATTCGGGGTTGCGCGCGACACGAACGGACTGGAAATGGCCGGTCCACACATCGCAAGAGATGAGGCGCGCGTGCAAGTCGGAATCGCGGCCGGCGAGGAGCTTGATGGCTTCGGTGGCCTCCAGCGAGGCGATGAGATTGACGATCGAACCCAGCACGCCAATCGTGTCGCAGGTTTCTTCGAGGCCCTGGCCACGGTGATCGGCGGGGAGCAGGCACGCGAGGCATGGCGTCAGACCCGGGCGAATGGTCATCGTGAGCCCGTAGCTGGCGACGGCGGCGGCGTAAATCCAAGTTTGGCCGGATTTGACAGCGAATTCGTTGACCAGAAACCGCGTCTCGAAATTGTCGGTGCCGTCGAGAATTACGTCGAAACCTGCGAGCAACTCCCCGGCGTTGCGCGGGTTCACATCCGCTACGATGCCTTCCACCGCTACGCTGGAATTGAGGGAGCGCAGTTTGCGCTCAGCCGCCACGGCCTTGGGGAGTGCGTCGCGGGCGTCGGCTTCGTCGAAAAGAGTCTGGCGCTGCAAGTTCGAAGGCTCGACGAAATCGCGATCGATGATGCGAATGCGGCCGACGCCGGCACGCGCAAGCAAATTGGCCGCCGCCGCGCCAATCGCTCCGCAGCCCACGACGACGGCACTGGACGCAACCAGGCGCTCTTGTCCCTGCTCGCCAAGACCAGCGAACAGGATCTGCCGGGAATATTTCTCGCGGAGCCGGTCGTTCACAGATGGTTGGACCTCGAAAACGTCAAATCGCGCTCCACACGTCATCATAGCTCCAAAATCGAGGGTCCCAAAGACGACGGCTCCAAAGACAGTGGCCCATAGCACGGCGCGAAAAGCGGCGCCAAAGTTCGCGGGGCAGGCAACGCCCCTGTGCTACCCTTCGTCTGAGCGAAAGGAAGCATGAAAGCGAGCAGGGCCAATGAGTTGCGGAGGATCGTCGCGCTCGCACTCCTATTCGGAGGTGCGCATGCGCGTGCGCAGTCACCACCACCCGCCGTAGCCCCGGCCCTTCCTCAGGTAACCGGACCCGCAGCTCAAAATTCGGCGGGCGTTGGCACAAACGTCGGCGCGAATGTCGCCTCGGTGCGAATTGTGACGCAGGACGGTAAAGTCCTGACGGACGCGCCGGCGGACCTCACGGTGCAGACCGGCAAACCCCTGGATCCGAACCAGGTTGCCGAAAGCGTACGCAAGCTGTACCGCACGGGTGACTACGCCGACTTGAAGGCGATCGTGACCCCGGTAGAAGGCGGCGTGCGCGTGGATTTCGTCGTGCGCGAACAACTGTTTTTCAATCAAGTGCTAATAGAGGGTTTGGTGTCGCCGCCGTCGGATGCTTCGGCGGCGGCCGCGATGCAACTCACACTCGGGCAACCGTATCGTCAGGACGCAGTAGACGAGGGCCTGGCGCGATTGACCGACGCGTTGCATGACGACGGCCTGTATGCGTCGGAGGTTAAGGCAGAAATGGCAGCGCACCCTGACACTCATGCGGCCGACATAATTGTCCACGTGAAATCGGGGCCCCGCGCGCGCGTGAAGGAAGTACAACTCAAGAACGGCACCGAATACCGCGATGCGGAACTGTTGTCGCGATTGAAGATGAAACCCGGGCAGGAATTGACCTTGGCTCGAATTGAGCGGGGAACCGATCGGATTCGCAAGTTCCTGGTGAAAAAGGGCCATTTGAATGGGCGGGCGTCGGTGCGGCGAGGGGAATACGACCGTGCGAAGCACACTATCCCCCTGGAACTGGAAGTGACCGAAGGGCCGCGCGTGCAGATCGCGATCGCGGGAGTGAAGATCTCGAAGGGCCAGCTGAAAAAGCTGGTTCCGGTGTACCAGGAAGGTTCCGTCGACGTGGACCTCCTCGAGGAAGGTAAGCGCAACGTTCGCGAGCGGCTCGAGCGGGAGGGGTATTTCGACGCGGAAGTGGAATACGCGACGGCCACGAAAGAGGTGCAGCAAAGCGGCGGCTGGAAGGGCACGGAAGAGGTGATTACGTACACGGTGGAACGCGGAGACCGTCACAAACTCGTGGGCATCGAGATCGCGGGAAATCACTACTTCGGCACGGACTTGCTGCGCAGCCGGCTGCAAATTTATGGGGCGGGGTTTGCAACGCGCGGGCATTTCAGCCGGCGTTTGGTGGAGGCGGACCGGGATTCGTTGCAGAACTTGTACCTGTCCAACGGTTTCCTGGACGCGAAAGTGGACGCGCAGATCCTCGACAACTACAAAGGGAGTGAGGGAGCGTTGCTGATTCGCTTCGTCATTGAAGAAGGGAAGCAAACGCGAGTCGCGTCGCTGTCGATTGAAGGCAATCACGCCTTCAAAGAGACCGAACTACTGCCAGTGGTCGCTTCGACCCCAGGCCAACCCTATTCCGATTACAACGTCGCGAGTGACCGCGACAACATTCTGGCGCTGTATTACAACGACGGGTTTCCCAATGCCCGATTTACCGCTACCGCCGCGCCAGCGCCGCCCGAAGCAACGCCCCCCGCCGGGGACAGCGCGAACGGAGACACCTCAGCAAAGGAAGGCACACGGAAAAACGGTAAAGCGAAAACTGAGAACACGGATGTGCAGGCTGGTGCATTGATGCGGTTGAGTTATCACATCGACGAAGGTTCTCAGATACGCGTGAAGAGAATTCTGATGACCGGCTATGACCACACGCGCGCGGGTGTAATCCGGCGTGAGATTCGCGTCAAGCAAAATGCGCCGCTGCGGGAAGGCGAGGTTGTGGAATCGCAACGGCGCTTGTACAACCTGGGAGTCTTCAATCGCGTGACCATCGAGCCCCAGAATCCAAGCGGCACCGAACCGAATAAGGACGTGATGGTGCTGGTGGAGGAAGCAAAACGATACACCCTTGCCTACGGCGGAGGGTTCGAGGTCCAGCGTCTGGCAAGCTCGACGGATCCAACGGGCAGCGAACTGCAAGCCGCGGTGCGGGGCATTCTGGAGATCAGCAAGCTGAACGTTACCGGGAGGGGCGACTCGCTGTCACTGAAGCTTCGAGGAAGCACGATCGAAGATCGCGCGTTGCTAACGTATGCGGACCCAAACACGTTCGCCAATCCGAATTATACGTTTCAGGCCAACATATACACGGAGAAAACGCAGGACATCAATACGTTCACGCAGCAGCGGTACGAAGCCTCGGTGCAGTTGACGGACCAGGTGACGCGGTTCACGACGCTGCAATACCGCTACGCGTTCCGAAGAGTGGTGATATCGAATCTGAATAACACGGTGGCGCCGGAAGAGATTCCGCTGTTCGAGCAGCCCACCCTGGTCTCGGAATTTGGCGTGACCTGGGCGCGAGACGCGCGCGACAATCCCGCGGATGCGACCAAGGGCAGCTTTAACAGCTTCGATTTCGGAATCTCGGCCACCGCGATCGGCTCGAGCGCCAGCTTCCTGCGATTTTACTATCAGAACTCGACGTATTACCCGATTGGACGTAGGTTCAGTTTCGCGCGAGCGGTGCGCATCGGAGTTCTGGAACCGTATGGTGATACCGTCTCGCTGACCTTTCCTCCGCAGACGACGCCGGTGACCGTTATTCCGCTGCCGGAGCGGTTTTTTGCGGGTGGCGGCACCTCCCTGCGCGGCTTTGCGCTGAATCAAGCAGGTCCGCGCGACTCAACGGGATTTCCTTTTGGTGGTCAGGCACTTCTGGCATTCAACCAGGAGTTCCGCTTCCCGATGCGGCTCCCGTATATCGGCACAGCGCTAAGTGGGGCGTTGTTTTACGACGGCGGCAACGTTTATAGCCGATTGGGACGCATAACATTCCGGACTTCGTCTCCACAGCCGATTTTCAATCCGGCTAATCCGTTGGTGTGTCAGTACAACTGCACGAATGAGTTGAACTATTTTTCCCACACTGTGGGTATTGGCTTCCGATACTCGACGCCGGTGGGTCCGATTCGGATCGATCTCGGCTTTCCGATCAATCGTCCGAGGTTTGTCGCGCCCATTTGCGCCGCCCAGAACGCCACCTGCCTCGATGGCCAGGATGGATTTCAGAGCACGCGGCTGCCCGGCTTCCAGATCTTTTTCAACCTGGGATCGACCTTCTGATGCGCCGCGCGTGTATCTACGTCGGTCTTATTGCCGCCCTGATGTTTTGTGTGGCCGGGCCGCTGCCGGCGCAGGAAGTGATGGACCGCATTGCGGCCCGAGTGGAAAACGACATTATCCTGCTGAGCGACGTGCGCATTCTGTCGCACTACCAGCAACTGGTCGATGGCAAGTCCGAGAGCGATGCGCAGATTCTGGACCGTTTGATCGATCAGTGGATCGTGCGGAATGAAGCCGAAACAGCACGATTTCCCCGACCCAGCGAAGAGGACATCACGCGAGGGGTCGAGCGAGTACAGAAGTCGTTCACGTCTCCCGAGGAATACGAAGCACACAAGAAGCAGCTCGGCCTGACGGTTATCGACATGAGGAACATGGTGGCGTCGCAACTTTATCTCAGCAACTACCTCGACTCGAGATTCCGCCCGTCGGTCAAAATTGAACCCAAGGAAGTGGAGGATTTCTACGACAAGGCGGTCATCCCTCGCGCTCAGGCGCGCGGGCAAGAGCCCCCTTCGCTGGAGGCCGCCCGCGAATATATTCACGAAGCGCTGGTACAGCGCAGCATCGACGAACAAGCAGAACGCTGGCTGAACGAAAGTCGCGGGCGCGTGCATGTCGAAAAGATGTTGGAGCAGGCCCCGCAATGAAGCGCGAAGGCCGCCATCCTATCTGGAGCTGGGTGATCCATACGCCGTGGGTGCTGGCTACGATCGCAATTCTGTCGCTGATCGTGTTTTTCGGCAGCGGTGCCGCCAATCCGTTGATACGCCGCGTCGTCGTCCGGCGGCTCCAGGGCGTCACCGGGGGCCGCGTGGAGATGCGCACGCTCTCCATCCACTGGCTTGCGCTGGGGGTCACTCTAAAGGGCCTGGTGATTCACGGGAGCGAAGCCGCCGGCACAGAACCTCTATTCGCCGCGGAAGAAGTGCACGCCGGGTTGCGCATCGATTCGTTTTGGGGACGCAAGGTTTCGCTGAATGATTTGTACCTGCGGCAACCGCGGGTGCACCTGCGCGTCAACAAAAATGGATCGTCGAATGTCCCGATGCTCCATCTACCGGCGACACCAAACCAGACTCTGGGTGCCTCGCTCATCGGCATGCATGTCCAACATGTGCGCATTGAGGATGGCTGGGTAATGTACAACGATGTCGGCCAGCCACTGTCCGTGGAAGGTGGCGACTTGAATTTTGTCCTGGAAGGGAATGGCTCGGCGGACCACCTCGTCTATCTAGGAACTTTCGATTGGAAGGCCTTTCAATTCACCGCAAATCGCTTTCTCCCGATACCCGCGAATCTGTCCGCGAAATTCACGCTCTCACGCGACGGGTTTGCGCTCGAGCAAGGCGTATTAAACGCCGGCCGATCGCGACTCGATGCACAAGCGGAAATGAAGGATTTCGTGAACCCGAAATGGAGATTTCGCTATCGGGCATGGGTGAACCTGCTCGACCTGCGCCAAGATTTGCGTTCCCTGGAGACGCCCACAGGTCGCACCGACGTCCGCGGCGAAGCCACCTATGCCGCGGGAGAGTTCAACAGCAGCGGCAATTATTCCGGTGAGGATATTACGCTCACGTATCTGCCATACTTTCACGCGTCGGGTGTCTCCAGCCGAGGCAGTTTTCGCATCGACAACAAGGGTCTGGTGGTTCCCGATTTTCTGGCGGAAGCCTTCGGCGGTACGGTGAAAGGCAAAGTCACCCTGCAATTCGACGGCCTGCTATTCCGCGGGGATACGCACATCGCCGGAATGCGGCTTGCCCAGGTTTTTCCGTCGATCGAGGAAACGAACTTTCCCGTCGACGAGTTGCATTGGGATTCCGTGCTCACCGCGGATTCCGTGGAAACCTGGAAGGGCGGCTTCGAGCACTTCGACATTTCCGCGAAGATCCAGTGGACCTCGCCGGAGGATATTGCCGCAGGGCACATTCCTGTGGATGGCGAATGGCAAATTCGCTACCTCTACGATCCGCAAACTCTAACGGTCAACTTTGGTGAATTTGAAACGCCATCGTCGCGTGGCACGTTATCTGGAGTCTACACGCCACTGCGAAATACAGCGCTGGATCTGAAGTTCGAGACTGGGGCGCTCGAAAGTTATCGTGACTTTATCAACGCAATTCAAGGCGCGAAGCCGGGCTCACCGGACGCCATCAAAGTCATCTCGGGCAGCGCGACCTGGGACGGCAAGATTGCCGGGCCGCCAAACGACATCACCTTCACCGGACATGTTCGTGGCGAGCACGCGCGCTATGAAACCGCCACATTTGACCTCATCGAGGGTGACCTGGTTTATTCGCCGGACAAGCTAACGTTTGAAAGAGGTCATGTCCGTAATGGAGCGGTCGATACGCAGATCGACGGCATGCTGGCTCTGACAGACTGGAGCTTCCTGCCGGACAACGCGTGGTCCGCCGACGCCAGCTTCGACGCAACTCCGGTCGAAGCCCTTCAGCAGCTGGTAGGTACGTCCTATCCACTGCGCGGAAAGCTCAGCGGACAGTTTCACGGACACGGCACGCGCAAGGACCCGTCGATCACGGGATTGTTCGATCTGGCCGATGGCGATGTGTATGACGTCCTATTCAATCGTCTTCGCGGACAGCTAACGATCACGCCCGAGGAGGTTCGCATTGCCGACGCGGAGCTGCGCTTATTTGCGCCCGGAAAGGAAGTCGGGCGAGGGGCCGGCATCGTCACCGGAACCGCTGAATACCGCATGGCGGATCACAATATCTCCGTCGATCTGGTCGGCGCCTCCATTCCATTGGCGAATTTCGAAAAATTGCAAACCGCGCGCTTCCCCGTCGATGGGCAAGTTTCTTTCCGTGTGAAGGCGAATGGGCCGGTGACCGCTCCCGAAGCAGATGGAACTTTCCGGGTCGTGGACCTGCGCGTAGGACAGGAAGTCATCGGCAGCTTCGACGGCGAACTGACCGCGGACGGCCGCGTCGCCAAGTTGAAACTCGGTTCTTCGATGAGCTCGGGAGAACTGTCGGGAGGCCTAACGCTGGGACTCACCGATCCATTTCCTCTCGACGGCAAGGTCACCATCCGCAATATCGACCTCGATCCCTTTTTAATGACCGCGCTGCACGTGGGTAAATTCGAAGGGCACGGCAGCGCCGAAGGCGAGATCGGAGTCCAAGGTTCGCTGAAGCATCCAGAGAGCCTGGTTGTCTCCGCGAACTTCACCCATTTGATGTTCACCTATGCGAGTTTGCTGTTGGAGAACTCCGAGCCCATTCGTTTCCGATCGTCGCGCGACAATCTGGAGATAGAATCGGCGGCTTTCCGCGGACCGAACACCAACATTGAGGTCGCTGGCAGCGTGCAGTTCTCCGGACGCCGGGCGCTCAGTCTACGGCTGAACGGCGCCCTGGACTTGAGGTTGGCCTCCAAGCTGTCGCCCGGGGTCACCACGGCAGGCTCGGCGCAGGTCAACGCTGTGTTCGAAGGAACGCTCGACAACCCGCGCATCACTGGAGGCATTCACATCGACAACGCGTCCGCGCGCGTCGTGGATTTCCCCACGGGACTCAGCGCCATCAACGGCGACCTGATCTTCGATGCGACTCGCCTCTATTTTGACAATTTGACAGCGCAGGCGGGCGGCGGCACGCTGCGCTTGTCCGGCAGCGTAAACTACACCGAACGTCCCGTGCGCTACGACATCACCGCACGCAGCGACAGCACGCGAATCCGTTATCCCGAGGGCATGAGCTGGTTGACGGCAGGCACGCTGCGGCTGGTCGGTACGACCGACGGCGGTGTGCTTTCCGGCCGCGTGACCGTCGAGCGCGTTACGCTCGCTCAGGGTCTGGAAGTCGCCGGCTCCCTGATCTCCACGAAAGAAATCTCCGGCCCGTCAACAAGCTCAACATTCTTGCGCAATCTTCAATTCGAAATTCAGGCGGTCTCCACTCCCGATGCACGCATGCAATGGCCGGGCGCGGAACTCGAAGCCGAAGCCGACCTGCGCGTGCGCGGCACCTGGGAACATCCCATCATGCTTGGCCACATCCACGTTTTGTCGGGCGATTTGCTCTTTCACGCAAACCGCTACCATGTAGCGCGCGGCGATATTAACTTTGCGAACCCGTTTCGCCTTGACCCCGTGGTGAACGTCGAAGCCAGCACCACCATTCAGCAATATGAGATCACCTTGAACTTTACCGGCCCCGCCAGCAAGCTGACCTTGGCCTATCGCTCCGATCCACCGTTGCCGGGCAATGACATTGTAACGCTGCTGGCACTGGGGCAAACCAGTTCCGAGGGTACAGCACGCAGCGCGGGTAACACGCAGAGCGGAACTTCCGGTGCATCCACGCTCGTCTCCGAGGCGGTCTCCAGCCAGGTAGGGGGACGTCTGGAAAAATTGTTTGGTATCACGAACTTTCGCGTAGACCCCGCGTTGACCACCGTAGGTTCGGGCGGGGCGAGCCAGAACGCCGCCGCCCGCGTCACCGTACAGCAGCAGGTAACCCGCAACATCACTATCACCTATATCTCGAACGTAGGTTCAACGCAGGAGCAGGTCATTCAAGTCGAGTACAACATCAATCGCAATATTTCGATTGTGGCCTTGCGTGATTACAACGGGACTTTTGGTATCGACATCAAGTTCAAAAAGCGTTTCCCTTAAGCCGTTGCGAGAGCTTCGCGGAGCCGCCACCCTGTGTAGTGCGGCGGCTCGCCGCCACCTTGGTTTGCAAGCCACCGCAAGACGCCATCAAACGCGCCCAGCGCGATCCAGGGCTTTGTCGAGCCGCTGTCCTACCTATCTGTACCGGGATGCTTTTCTTCGTCGCTCCCAGTCGGAACAAAGTCCGGATACTCGGGCTTCAACTCTTCCATCGCTTCCCGCGCCGCTTTTTGCCCCAGCTTAAAACCCGCCTCCTGTGATTCGTGCGCCACTTCCGGCAGAACCTTGAGCATGCGCTGGCCAAATGGCGATTGGTAATACGCAAGGAGCTCTTTCAAGTCTTCACTCGACAGGTGCTTGTCGTATATCGGAATCACCGTTTCCGTGAGGCTGCGAGGATCAAAATGCTTCTGGAAACGCAGCGCGAAAGCGTCCGCGAACTGCTTGGCCCGCGGATTGTCCGGCTGGGACTCGGCGACACTGGCGCGAAACTGCGCGATCCCGGCATCCATGATCTGCTGACCGAGATCCTTCGCTCCGGTCACATCCATCAATTGTCGAATATCCGCTTCCTTGCTGGGATCGACTTTCGCAGAGGCGTCGAGCGATCTTCGCGAAGCTTGCGCCTCGTGCGCGCGATCCTGCGTTTCGGAAAGTGTCGTCTCGTGCGCGCTGACCTGAACCGATGGCGCTTGCGCCACGACGACGAGCGCCCCCGCCGAAAGCGTGCACGCCGCAATGAGTCTCCGCATTACCGCCTCCCTGTTGTCCGGCCCGTCCGCGTCCGAGCGCAAAATGGAATGGAAGAGCGGGCGAGGCCGTATGACCGGCCTTGCCCCAAAAACACTCCGGAATGAGCTCTACGAACTCGGTCAGGGTTGAGACGCGCTCGCCATGCTTTCGGGTTGCGTACGGGCTGAAGGTTGCTTCAACTGCTTCACCGGCTGGGCCTGAGCTGCGCGAGGCTCCTTCGCCGAAGACTCTTGCGAGTTGATTCCGAGATATTCATTCGGCAAGTCCTGCAAAACATCCTTTGCCACTCGCGTGCTGACGGCCTGATTGGCCGCTTGAATATCCGACGTGATTTTCGGCATTTCGGCGGCAAACTTCCGCCCTAGCGGCGAACCATAAAACTGCAGCAGTCCCTTGATCTCGTCATCCGTGAAATGTTTGTCGTAGATGCCAACCAACTGCCCCGTCACTTCGTCCGCATTGAATTTCTTCTGATAGTCGGAAACGAACGCATCCACAAACTGTTGTCCCCGATCGCTCGCGGGCATGGTCGCGACTAGATTTTCGCGAACCTGCTCCACGTTCTTTGACGTCGCGTCTTGAACCACGGCGCGCGCCCCCACCATTTCCATCAAAGAGCGAATATCCGCTTCCTTTGCAGGATCGATGTGCGCTACCTCCGCTTTATGCATCGTGCCGTCCGCCGACGTCGGCGCGGCCCCCTGTATTGCGATCAAAAACGCCGCGACGTAGATCGCCGCGAGCACCAAAAAAGCCTTCATCACTTTCTCTTCCTCCGGTGCGGTATCTTCACTACTCCGCCACGCCAACCAGTCTAGAAAACGCGACTTTTCGGCGCAGTGGTACGCAGGGCCAGTTTTAGGGCGTCGTTGCAGGTACTTGATGGCACTGTCCGCTCGGGCAGCAGTCCAAACGTACTTTTCCATCATCGAAGAACTTGGCGTCGAAGAACCGCTTCATCTGTCGTGAAGCGTAGGGGTGTGTTACTTTGTCGGAAGTCTTTCAACGCAGTCGGACCACCGACGAAAAGAGCACGGTACCGCCTCTCCGCGAGGGTTTAGACGCAAGTGGTACCGACGCCCATCCCGGTGCGGGTCTCTGAAAATGGACGAACTACTCAAATGGCGCGGCGAATTTCCGATTCTAGACCGCACCACCTATCTGATTAGCAACTCGCTCGGCGCCATGCCGCGCGGCGTCTACGACAGCCTGCATAGCTACGCCGACTCGTGGGCCGCACGCGGCATCCGCGCCTGGGAAGAAGGCTGGTGGGACATGGCCGTAGGCGTGGGCGACAAAATCGCGCCGCTGATCGGCGCCGCCCCCGGCGAAATTTCGCTCCACCAGAACGTCACGCTGACGCAAGCGGTCATCTCGTCGTGCTTCGATTTTCGCGGCCCGCGCAACAAAGTGGTGATGACCGACCTGGAATTTCCCTCGATCCAATACTTCTATCACGAGCAACAGCGCCACGGCGCGCACGTGCAGCTCGTCCCAAGTTTCGGCACCGTGCGATTCGATCTCGAAAAATTTCTAGCCGCCATCGACGAAACCACTCTTCTCGTCCCCATCTCGCTCGTTCTCTTCCGCAGTTCCTACATCGTCGATGCCCGCGCAATCATCGAACGCGCCCACCGCGTCGGCGCGCACGTAATTCTCGATGTGTTCCAGGCCGCAGGCGCGATTGCGGTCGACGTTCGCGCGCTCGGCGCAGATTTTGCAGTCGGCGGCGTGCTGAAGTGGCTCTGCGGGGGTCCCGGTGTCGCGTATCTCTACGTGCGAGAAGATTTGCGCGCCAAGCTCAAGCCTTCTTTAACGGGCTGGATAGCGCACCGGCGCCCTTTCGCATTCGAAACCGGAGCCATCGATCCCCGCGAAGATTCCTTCCGTTATCTCAACGGCACGCCCCACATTCCCGCTCTCTACGCATGCCAACCTGGTCTGGACATCATCAACAAAGCCGGGATCCCCGCCATCCGCGCGAAATCCGTGGCCATGACCACGCGCCTTCTCACCGGCGCACAATCCCGGGGCTGGCGTGTCAACACGCCTGAAAACCCCGCGGAACGCGGCGGCACCGTTTCCATCGACTGTCCTCACGCCTATGAAGTCTGCCGCGAACTCCTCGCCCGCGAAATCCTGGTGGACTACCGCCCGAATGCAGGCGTGCGCGTCTCTCCGCACTTCTACAACCGCGAACAGGAATGCGACTTTGCCCTGGAGCAAATCGAAGATATTCTGCGCACACAAGCTTGGGAGAAACACGCCGTGGCGTCAACCACGCCAGTCTAACTCGATGAGCTTCCTCAAAGATCTTCGCCTGAAACCATGGAAGGACGCCTGTGATTCCCTCGGCGATCTCGCGCCGGCAGAATACGAAGCCGCCCGCCGTTCCATGATCGAAAAGCAGATCCACCGCCGCGGCGTCCACGATGCAGCCGTTCTCGCGGCCATGAGCGCAGTGCCGCGCCACGAATTTGTCCCCGCGGAATTCCGCAAACGTGCCTACGAAGACGCTCCGTTGCCCATAGGCGAGGGCCAGACGATTTCCCAGCCGTACATCGTGGCAGCTATGACCGCCGCACTACACCTCAAGGGCACGGAGCGAGTCCTCGAGATTGGCGCGGGTTGCGGCTACCAGGCCGCCGTACTCGCGTCTCTCGCCAAAGAAATCGTAACCATCGAATATCGAGGGGAGCTGGCCACCGCCGCCGCGGAGCGTCTCGCGCGTCTGGGATACGACAACGTCCACGTCCATTGTGGCGACGGCACGCTGGGCCTGCCGGAGCTCGCACCATTCGACGCGATTCTTGTGGCCGCTGCCGCGCCGGCACCGCCGGTTCCGCTGGTCGCGCAGCTCGCCGAAGGTGGCAGGATGGTTGTACCGGTCGGTAGCGTCGAAAATCAGGAGCTGCATCTTATCGAGCGCACCGGTGATACGTTTCGGACCACCACGCTCGAACCGTGCCGTTTTGTCCCGCTGATTGGCGCCCACGGTTGGAAGGAACCCTCCTTTCGATGAGCCCTGAGGCCGCCCCTGAACTATCCATCATCATTCCGTCCTACAACGAAGAGCTTCGGCTTCCCGCCACGCTCTCAAGCATTGCCGCATATGTGCGTTCGTCGAAGCGCGCGATCGAAGTAATCGTCGTGGATGATGGATCGCGCGATAAGACGGTTGCCGTAGCCGAACAATTTCGAAACGAAATCCCCACCCTGCGCGTAGTTTCCAACGACAAAAATCGCGGCAAAGGCTACAGCGTCCGCCACGGCATGCACGTAGCCCGCGGCGACATCGTCTTGTTTACGGACGCAGATCTCTCCGCCCCCATCGTAGAGGTCGAAAAATTACTCCCCGCGATGAAGACTAAACAAGTCGCCATCGGCTCCCGCGCGATAGATCGCAGTCAGATTACTGTTCACGAATCGCCATTCCGCGAGTTCGCCGGAATCGTGTTCAACAAGATCGTTCGCCTGATCCTCTGGCTGCCCTTTGTGGACACCCAGTGCGGCTTCAAAGCCTTCCGCCGCGTCCCGTGCAAAATCATTTTCGAGCAACAGACGATCAATCGCTTCGGCTTCGACCCCGAGCTGTTATACCTGGCCCGTCACCACGGCCTGCGCGCCGTCGAAATCTCCGTCCGCTGGGGCCACTCTCCAGCCACAAAGGTAAGCATGATGCGCGACAGCCTCCAAATGTTCATCGACGTATTCGTAATCCGCTGGAATTCCCTAACCGGCAAATATCCCCGCCGCAAGACAACCACCCCAGCAACGCCGCCTACCCCGTAGACAACGCCGTCCACCCCGTAGACAACGCCGTCCACCCCGTAGACAACGCCGCCTACTCAATGCCGCCCGCCTCCCACACTCCGTAGGGGCGGGGCTTGCCCCGCCCGTCGATCCGACTCGGCACCCCACGACGTTCGTTTCGTTCCTTCTTGTCTTCCGTCTAATCTGCTTTGTATTATAAAGTACTTGACAGCTCCTCTCCGCCTTGCTATTCTCCCGCTGTCATGGCCTCCGTCTCTCCACTGCGCTCCCCTCGCAATAACCCCATCCCTATCGACGCTCGCGCCGCCGACCATCTTCGCTACATCCGCGAAACCATGGAAAGCGCCTCCGAATTCACCGCCGTCCCCGGCTGGGGCGGCGTAGCCATGGGCATTACCGCCATCGCCGCAGCCGTCGCCGCGTCGCGCCAGATATCCCCGCGCGCCTGGTTAGCCGTCTGGCTGGCTGAGGCGTTCGTAGCCATGGCCATTGCCGGCGCAACCGCGGCGACCAAAGCGCATCGCGCAAACGCAGCCTTATTTTCCGGTCCAGGCCGCAGATTCCTGCTCAGCTTTGCCCCTCCGATTATCGTAGGCGGCCTGCTGACATTCGCCCTGTTCCACGCCGGCGCATTCGCCCTTCTCCCGCCAGTGTGGCTGCTTCTTTATGGCACCGCCATCGTCACTGGCGGCGCCTTCTCCGTAAGGGTAGTTCCGGTGATGGGACTATGCATGATGGCTCTGGGAGCCGTGGCTTTGGTCGTTCCAGCATCCTGGGGCGACGCATTCATGGCCGGCGGTTTCGGTCTGCTGCAAATCGGTTTTGGACTTTGGATCGCGCGACACCACGGAGGATAGTCGGGTAGCGGCGAGTTTCGCCATCTTGTAGCGGCTGCAGAACGGCCGCCGAAAAGGAACTGTATGGCAAAGTCATCCACAGCCCGGGACGAGCGTTTTCAGCGCGGCAGAGAGCGCGACGCATCATTGCCCGCGGTCTCGAACCCGGCGAAAGAAACGGTCCCAGCCGATCTCGACCGCCTGATCCACGAACGTGTGCGTCTGGGCATCGTCAGCGCCCTGGCCGTGAACCGCTCGCTCACCTTTAACGAGCTCAAAGCCATGCTGAAGACCACCGACGGCAACCTGAGCGTGCACGCGCGCAAACTCGAAGAAGCCGACTACGTCATTTGCACGAAATCCTTCGATGGCCGCCTGCCAAAAACGGAATTTCGCCTCACCGCGGCGGGGCGCAAGGCCTTGGAGCGTTACCTGAATCACATGGAAGCCCTAATTCGCGCAACGCGCGAAGGCTAAGAGGCAAATTTTTTTGCTGTTTCACTTTGTAGGACAGAGTAGTTTGTGGAAACGCCCGCAAATGGAACTTGGCTCCCAGGGAACTCAACTTCAGCTCGGAGAATAGACCCATGCTCATTTCACCCATCTTGACCCAGCAACAGGTCCCAGTGCCGCAGCCCGACCTCCAACGCAACTCGCCGCCAACGCCCCGAATCCACGTCGCCATCATTTCCGATGGTAACGGCCGCTGGGCCACTTCCCTAGGCCTGCCCCGTTCCGCAGGCCATCGAGCCGGCGCCCAGACCGCGCGCGCAGTCATTGAGGCGGCACCGCGTCTCGGCATTCACACGCTCACTCTCTTTGCATTGTCCTCGGCCAACTGGAAACGCCCACCCTCCGAAGTCACCGGAATCCTGCGAATCCTCCACGAATACCTGTTGACCGAAACCTCGCATTGCATCGACGAAGGCATCCGCATAAGCATCATCGGCAGGCGCGATCGTGTTCCCGCAACGCTCCGTCAAGCGATCATCGATTCCGAAGCGGCCACCGCCCACGGAACGCGCCTCCATCTGCGTCTCGCCGTCGACTACTCCGCCCGCAACGCCATCTACAACGCCGCCTGCCGTTTCTACAAAGCCACGGAACTCTCGCAGGAATCATTCAGCAGCGTTCTCGCCGAAGCCCGCGGCGGTACGACCGACGTCGACCTGCTGATCCGCACAGGCGGCGAACAACGCCTCTCCGACTTCCTGCTCTGGGAATGCGCCTTCGCCGAATTCGTCTTCCTCTCCAAGCGCTGGCCCGATTTCACTGTCCGCGACCTCGAGGCCGCCGTCCGCGAGTTCCACCACCGCGAGCGCACCCGCGGAGCCCTACCCGACGCCATCGCCGGATAACCGTTGCGGTTTGCCAAGGATTCGGTTCTTGAGTTTTCTTGCAGAGGGTGTCCAAGTTCGGCTTGTTGATTTTCCCTCTCAATCCTCCCCATCCATCCAAATCGACCACCTTTGCCTCGGCATTTTGGTCCCGACGCTCTCGTCCCGCTTTGGTCCTTGACAAAAGGTTACCAACATGTTACCCTACTTCGTGTTATCTCAAATACTAATTCGAACGTTTGGTGCACGCCTCGCTGCCTCTGACGCCCCACCCCTAAACGTCCTTTCAGCCGTAAACCCTGTAGAATCCGCAGATCCGAAAAATCCACCCGTACCTCCTTTACAATCCGCAGATCCAAAAACACGCCACTTAAAGTCCTTTAGAATCCGCACTTCCGCGAAAGGGAGGGGGGAGGGGGGTGAACTGTTAACCAGCCGCGGCCCGTTCCGTACCCTGACATTTCAACCCTCACGGTCGTCTATTCACCAGGAGCATGGCATGGGAACAATGGGACTTGCACTGCCCTGGGAGCATAGAATCCCTCCCGTACCGCGCGACCGGGAGAGGCGAGTGGAACCTTTCCGTGAACCCGCTATCCCCACCGGCATCGACCCGGTGGCGGAAGCGGCGAGGGCCGAAGACTCCGCACTGGCCGCAGCCTGCCAGTCTGGAGACCTGCGCGCCTACGAGCGTCTCTACGCGCTGCAAGGCGCGCGCATGAAGAACCTCGCCCGGAACCTCCTGGGCAATTCGCTCGACGCCGAAGACGCGGTGCAGGACACGTTTCTGAAGGTGCAGCGCAGCATCGAGAGCTTTCGCGGTCAATCCAGTTTCGTCACCTGGACCTTTCGCATTCTGGTCAACACGTGCCACGATGCTCGCCGCAAGCGTACGCGCAAAAAAGAGGTCGCCAGTGAGGACGAAACCGGCGAGTTGCTGCGGCCCGAACCTCGTGCGCCCAGCACTCATCCCGCGTTGCGTCTTGCGCTCGAACGCGCCCTGGCCGAGTTGACGCGCCACCAGCGCGACGTTTTTCTGTTATACGAGGTCGAAGGTTTCCACCATTCCGAAATCGCCGCGATGCTGGAAATCACCGAAGCGGCCTCGAAGAACACGCTCTTTCAGGCCAAGAAAAATCTTCGCGGAATGCTGGAACCTCCGCGCAGCACCAACGCCGCCGGAGCCCACTGATGAAGATAGCGATGACGATTTCCGCGCCGGCACAAAGTTTTAGGGGCGCAGCAGTGCTGCGCCGCAGCTTGGTAACGAAGGAAGACGCAGTAAAAGCAGGAACCTGGTGAAGCAGATGAATGTAACCTGTAACGATCGCGACAGTATTTTTGAAGACGGCACGCCGGGACAATGGGCGGCGTTGGAAGCGCATGCCGCTACTTGCGCCGTCTGTGCCGAAGAAATCCGCGCGTGGAAATCGCTGAGCCTGGCCGCTGCACAACTTCGCGATTACGAGCCGAGTCCTTCGCTATGGCCTCGCATAGAGTCTGCGCTCGCCGCGAACGCTCCAGACTCAAACAAATCTTCGTCGTGGTGGCATCGTTCCTCTGCATGGCTAGGTTTTGGACTTTCGTGGCAGTTGGCGACCGCGGGCGCCTTTACGCTTCTGCTGCTTGTTTCCGGCGGCTGGCTCTATCGGACGCAAACAAGACACTCAACAACATCGGCCAGTCAAAACCCACTGTTGCACAGCAAAGCGCTTGGTGAAGTGGAACGCGCCGAAGCCGCCTACGTGCAAGCTATCGATAAACTTGACGTGGAAGCGAAGTCTCAGCTAGACAATCCGGATACGCCGCTGCTGGCCAATTATCGAGAGAAACTCCAGGTGCTCGACAGTGCGATCGACGACCTGCGCGCGCAGACCGGCATGAATCCATCCAACGCCCACTTGCGTTATCAATTGCTGGCGATGTATCAAGAAAAGCAGCGCACCCTCGAAGAAGTTTTGGAGACCAAGCGATGACCGGATTTGGGCCCACTGTAGCGCGGAAATGTGTTCGTCGCGCGATGCTTTCTTTCGCCGGCGCAGCGCTCCTATCCGCGCTCGCAACAACACCATCGATCGCCGCCAACCCCGGCCAGGACGAGGCCACTCGCGACTTTCAGAAAACGCTGCCGCTGGGCCCGGGCCAATCCTTCGAGATCGAAAACAAATTTGGCGAAGTCAACATTCACGGCGATTCCGGTCGCGAGGTAAAGATTTCCGCTACCATACGCGTGCAGGCCAAATCGCGCGAAGAAGCCGAGTCCTACGCGCAAAAGGTCCAGATCGAAGTGCAGCAAGCCGGCGGCGGAGTTCGCGTCCGCACCATTTATCCCGACGAAGACCGGCAGAAGTGGATCCACATCGGCAGGAACACATCCTATTCGGTGAACTACGACATCGCTGTTCCTTCGGATGCCCAACTCCTGATCCGCAACAGTTTCGGCAGCATCACTGCGAATGGCGTGCGCGGCAAGGCGGATATCGACAATAGCCACGGTTCGGTCGCAGTCCGCGATCTTGGCCCCGCGCGTGTGAACAATTCCTTTGGCAGCATCGAGCTGGCTGGCAGTTCCGGCGATACCTTCATCAACGACAACAACGGCTCGGTGCAGGCATCTGATGTAAAGGGCGCGCTGGACCTGCGCAATCGTTTCGGGAGCATCACGGTCCGCCAGGTGCAAGGCCCGGCCACCATCACCGGCGGCAACGGCACCGTCACTCTCAACGACGCGGGCTCCGCGAACATCACTACCTCGTTCGGCAGCGCGGAAGTTCGCAACATTCGCGGCGACCTCACCCTGCACGATAACAACGGCAACGTGGACATCGCCACCGTCGGAGGCGCGGCCACCATCTCCAACAGCTACGGCAACGTAATTTTTTCGGACATCAAGGGCCGCGTGGAGTGCACTACCACCAATGGCCGCGTGAAAGGAACGTCGGCGGGCGGCGGTTCGCTCACCATTCGCAATTCCTTTGGCAACATCGAGCTGGAAAATGTCGCTGGCGCGCTGGACGCCGAAACCTCCAACGGCAAAGTCAGCGTGCACGACGCCCGCGGCAGCGCCACACTCAAGACTTCCTTCGGCGCCATTGAAGCCTCCAACATGCCGAAGGGCATTCGCGCCATCACCGGTAACGGGGCGATCACCATCACCGACATCGGCGGCGACGCCTACGCCAAGACCAGCTTTGGCAGCATCACCGCCGAACGCATCAACGGCAACCTTACAGCGGAAGACACCAACGGCTCGGTGACAGCAAGGAACGTCAAGGGCGACGCCACCGTAACAACATCCTTCTCCGGGGTAACGCTGGAATCGATCGGCGGCCGCATCACCGTCGACAATCAGAACGGCGCGATCTCTGTGACCGCCACTCGCCCCGCCAACGGCTGCCGCGACATCTCGCTAAAAACATCCTTCTCGTCCATTCGCGTAGGCATTCCCGATGGCTTGGGCTACAACCTCTCGGCCCACACTTCTTTCGGGCGCATTACTTCGGACTTGCCGGTAACGGCAACGGGCAGCATCGGCGGCGACTCCCTGAACGGCACGATCGGGTCGGGCGGCTGCCGCCTACAACTAACGGATTCCAATGGCAGCATCGAAATCGTTAAAGCCTCCTGAGCGCGTCCTGGCGTATTACCCGCCACGTCGCGTCCGTGCCATCGCAAACGCCTTCCGCACGATACGGGTCGCAGTCTCGGTCAAGCCGTACCCGTCCAATTCGTCTTCGCGCGCAAATGCCACATGCGTCACGTCGCTCCCGGCCACAGCCTCACCGCCGATCCGCTCGCACAAGTAATCCACAATCACAAAATGATATTTAGGCCCCTTCTTCTCCAAACCGCCGCCAGCGGCCGCATCATCCCCCTCGTAAACTCGATCGAAAACCTCGATCAGCTCCAGAACCCGCACCTCCAGCCCAGTCTCTTCCAGCAGTTCCCGCGCAACCCCGCGTTCCAAGGACTCTCCCAACTCCAAAGTCCCTCCCGGAATCGACCATTCCCCGCGCAGGGGCTCACTTCCCCGCCGTATCAGCAACGCCCGGCCGTCTTCAATCACCACTCCCCCGACCCCCACTACCGGGCGTTCCGGATATTCCCGCGACAAATGTCCCTCACCGTACCGATGGGCCGCACGTTCCCATACCGCGGCCTTCGCGTCCCATAGGAGTTGACTTCTCACACTGCGGTATATAATACGCTCGACGCAGGTGCACGCGCCCCTGGCCGCCGCACCTGGCCACCAACTTTACGGAGGATGGATCCGTGATTCGCTGCCCCGAGTGTTCCGCCGAAATCGACGTCGACGAAGACGAAGTAGAAGAGGGCGAAATCTTGAGTTGCCCAGAGTGCGAATCCGAGCTCGAAGTGTCCCAAATACATCCCGTGCACTTGAACATCATCTCGGAAGACGCCGACGACGATGAGGAAGAAGAGGACGACGAAGAGGAAGAGGAAACCGAAGACGGCGATAAGGACCTCATCGAGGAAGAAGAAGAGGAAGAAGACGAGGAGTAGCGCCCCGTCCGTCCTTACATCTTCTTTTCGCGATTCATCATCTGATTAATAAAAATCATGTATAAGGATCGGACAAACGAGCGCTCACCGGGAGCGCCCCATGAGGGCGTGTTTATGCGTGGGTCGCTACGCACGGCGCGCTTGAGCATCGTGATGGGCGTCGTGATTTTCGTGATCTCACTCACCACTTGCTCCGTGCGCGCGCAAGAACCCGCGCCTCCGGCCGCTCCTCCACCTCCTGCAAATCAGCAGCCCCCGCCAGCCGAAAACCCCAGCGCGCCGGCTAGCTCCAGCAGTAAGCACTCGCGCAACAGTCATGCCAACGATTTCCTGATCATCGGAACCGTATTCACCGACAAGGCCTACGCTTTTCCTGGCGTGCACCTGCGCGTCCGCCGAGCCACAGAAAAAAAGTTCCGCTGGGAGAGCTATACCAATTCGCGCGGTGAGTTCGCAATTCGCGTCCCGCAGGGCGCTGAATATGAGATCGTAGTAGTTGCCAAAGGCTTCACCGATCAAAGCAAAGCGATCAGTGCCAAGAGCGGCATAAGCGAAGACAGCGTCGTTTTCGAGATGCAACCCGCAGCGGGAGGGAAGAAATGAAATTGCGGCTGCGCCTGTTCAGCATGGGACTTGCTCTAATCCTGTTTGCATCGATTGCTGTGGCGCAGCAGGATCCCAAGCACGAAGCACAGCTCCGCACGGTCCACGGGCTCATCACCGACAAGGGAGAAGCGCCGATGGCCTCCGCGGTGGTGTTCTTGAAGAATACGCGAAGCAACGTCGTTCGCAGCTACATCAGCGATGACGTCGGCAACTATCGTTTCAGTGGTCTCGATCCGAATGCAGACTACGAGATTCATGCCGAGAAAGACGGGGCTACATCTTCCACCCGGTCGGTGTCCAGTTTTGACAGCAAGAAAGACCTCGTGGTCAATCTCAAGATCGACAAGAAGAAAAGTTGACCCTCACCCAAAAGTCTCGACGAATCAAAGCTTTACCGAATAAAGAGACCAACAGCGCGCCCAAATTTACGTTACTTTTGGGAATCGTGGACATCTCCATCTGAGGGAAAAGACTCTTACTCAACTACACTTAACGAACGGTCTCTTGGGGCGGCCGGTCGATACCTCGAAATGGAGAGACGTGTCCACCAGGCCGCCAACTATGCTCGGAAAACCCCTTCTGTGTCTCTTACTGTTCCTCGCCCTCGCCTGTGGGTCCACGACCTGCTTTGCCCAGGACAAACCCGACGCGCCAGCGCCGAAACAAGCCGTGCCACAAGCCCCCCAGGGACAGAGCGCTGATCCTGACAACGACGCCCAAATCGGCAAGAGCAAGCTCGAAAAGGAAACAGGCACCGTCAACGACCGCATCTTCGAGGTCATGCCCAATTACGGCACCGTCGAAACCGCCAAGGAACTTCCCCCGCTTACCACCGGGCAGAAATATCGACTCGCAACCGCAGGCGTCTTTGATTATTTCGCTTTTCCTTTTAATGGGGTTCTCGCGGCCATTGATCAGGCGAACAATTCCCCGAAATCCTGGGGCCAGGGATGGGGCGCATACGGCAAACGCTACGGTGCTTCCTTTGCGGATAACAGCATTGGAACCTACATGACCACTGCGATCTTTCCCTCGATGTTGCATGAGGACCCGCGCTATTTCCTGCTGGGTAAAGGCACTTTCAATCAACGCGCCTATCACGCGGTTAAACGGCTTTTTGTCACCCCCACGGATTCAGGGGGCACGCGGTTCAATTACTCGGAAATCGTTGGCAACGCCGCCGCGGCGGCTTTCTCGAATGTTTATCACGCTCCCGAAGACCGCACCGCCGGACGCAATGCCGGCACCCTGGGCATGTTGATCATGTGGGATGGCGTCTCCAACGAATTGAAGGAATTCTGGCCCGACATTCGCCGCAAAGTCTTCCGCAAGGACACTCCCTAGCGTCGGCAGCAAGCGAAACTCAAAATTTGAGCCAATGCCCTGAATTTCGGGATCGTTACACCGCTAGGTTCATCGCGCTCGTGGCGCGAGCATCTTCACGGCGCGAGGCACAACTTCAATTTCCACTGGCGCGGGGCCTAGAATTTCTCCGTCGCCATGGAAAAAGCATGGCCGGTCTGTCCGCAGCAGCACTCTTCGCGCTTGCTTCTGTTTCAGATAGGTATCCGGCAAAGTCCCACCAATTAAAAGCCGCGGCAGTAGCGCCAGCACTTCCCGTGTGCCCAAGCTTTTAACAAACGACAAATTCAGCCACCCATCGTCTATCCGCGCCCCAGGCGCCACACGCAAGCCCGCTCCGTAACTCGGCGCATTCAGCACTCCGGCGAGCAGCACGCTCTCTTGCATCGCTATCGGGGGTACTTCGGCTGCTTCGATTTCGTCGCTCCGCGGAAATTCCGCTTGTACATTTAGCTGCGTAAATTCCAGCCAAGCGCGCACCGCGGACGCCACGTAACGCAGGCGACCCGGCAACCGCCGGTAAATTCCTGCGGCATAAACGGAAGCATCGACATCGAGCCCCACGCCGCCACCGCTCACATACAACCGTTCACAGCCGTCACTGGTGCGAGCCCGCAAAAGATCCACTTCGCGAGGTTGCCCATTGAGCGTCGCGTGCACAGCGGCGACGGGGTCCTTAGGCAATCCCAGTGCTGCCGCGAAATCGTTTCCTCCGCCAGCTGGCAACACGCCCAATACCACACCGCTGCCGTACGCCGCATTCACCAGCCCTTGCAACGTTCCATCGCCGCCCATCGCCAGTAAAAATCGGCATCCTTGCACAATCGCCGCACGCGCTCGCAATTCCAGATCCGACGCCGTGGACGTAAGCACAAACTCCGCCGGGAATTTCTTCGCTTCGAATGCCCGCCGCACCTGAAGCAAATACCTTCCGGCACGGCCCGCTCCGGCAAGCGGGTTCACGAACACGATCGCCGGGGACTTACCCAGGATATTTTGCAAAATGCTCACTGGGTGGAGATGCTGACGAACACCGCCAGGCGTGTCAACCCGTGCAGCGGTTTGAGCGGCGACAGCGGGTCAGGATCGATGGGTGCTAACGGTTCAGACGGCTACGAGCGCGACAGGATCGCGGGGTGCAGCGAGGAGTGGTGCGCAAAAACCAGGGTGTTGTCCAGCATGTCTGCTATACACTCTCTTTCGGAGATAACGCTCCAATGCTGACAACGATCCACCGTCCTGCGCTTCGTCTTGCTCTTTTTTCTCTTTTCCTGTTTCCTGGCCACGCTCAATCGCAGACTCTTGCTGAAGCCGTCGAAATCGACGCTAACGCGGCGTCCCACCCGCTTCCCCACTTCTGGGAAAAAATGTTTGGCTCCGGGCGGGCGATCCTCTCGCTCCGCGACGACTATCGCCACGATCTCCGCGATGTCAAACGGATCACCGATTTCGAGTATGTCCGCTTCCACGCTATCTTCCACGACGAAGTCGGCTTGTACGATGAAGACGCCAATGGAAAGCCGGTCTACAATTTCTCGTACGTCGATCAAATCTACGACGGTGTGCTCGCGAACAAGGTCCGCCCATTCGTTGAGCTAAGTTTCATGCCCAAGAAGCTGACCTCCGATCCCAACGCCTTGCATGCGTTCTGGTACAAGCAGAATGTCGCTCCGCCGAAAGACTGGGACAAATGGGGCCAGCTGATCGAAACGTTCACCCGTCATCTGGTCGAGCGCTATGGCATCGAAGAAGTTTCGCAGTGGTACTTTGAAGTGTGGAATGAACCTAATCTCGATTTCTGGGTCGGCAATCCAAAACAAGAATCCTACTATCAGCTCTACGATCAAGCAGTGTTAGCCGTAAAACGCGTCAGCCCTCGCTTGCGTGTCGGGGGACCCGCGACCGCGCAAGCCGCCTGGGCCGACAGCTTCCTGGCTCACTGCAAGGACAAAAACATCCCCGTCGACTTCGTCTCGACGCACGTCTACGGCAACGACAAAGCGGAAGACGTGTTCGGCTCCCACGAACAAATCCCGCGCAACGAAATGGTTTGCCGTTCCGTAAAAAAGGTTCACGACCAGATCGCTGCTTCCGCGTATCCGAAAATGCCGCTCATCTGGACCGAATACAACGCCGCTTACGACAACGAATCCGCGGTGACGGACAGCGCCTACATGGGACCGTTCCTGGCCAACACGATTCGCGAATGCGACGGCCTGGTCGAGAATATGAGCTACTGGACGTTGTCGGACGTCTTCGAAGAACAAGGTGTCGTGAAAACGCCGTTCTACGGCGGCTTCGGCCTGCTGGCTGAACGCGACATTCCCAAGGCGGCGTTCAACGACTTCGCACTTCTTCATCGCTTGGGAGAGACGCGACTCGATGTGGGTTCGGATTCCGTGCTGGTTACTCGCCGCAAAGACGGCACGCTGGCCATTGCCGCCTGGAACCTTTACCTTCCAGAACAGACGGGCTCTCCGAAAACGGTAACGTTGCATTTCAAGGGCATACAGGCTGCGACCGCGAAAGTTACGATCGTCGATAAGGACCACGGTTCGCCGCTCCCTGAATTCGAAAGGGAAGGCCGGCCGGCTTCGCCCAGCGTCGCCCAAATTGCGGCCCTCCGCAAAGCAGGCGCTTTGCCCGCGGCGAAATCTTATGCACTCAAGGGCGGCGTCCTCGTGTTGACCCTCCAGGCTCATGCACTCGCGCTGATTGAACTTCAAAAGTAAATTGTGGGCCGAGAGTTGGCTCTGAGCTTCGAAGGTAGTTTTGGGAGGGGTTGACTCTAAACCCCGCCCTCAAAAACAGAGGGCGGCTACAGGTTGCCACTGACGTGGCTAGTGACCCTCCAATCCTCTATTTTGTGACGTAGATTGGATAGCCGGCTGGAATCGGCGAGGTAACTGCAGCGGGTGTCTCCGGGGCGATCGCTTGAAATCCTGCGCGGGCCAGTCCATTTTTCGCGATGTCGCTTTTCATGAAATGTTCCCACACGAAACCGGTGCGCGCGTTTTCCGCCATCAGCATCATGATTCCGGCGTCGATTCCGAGCACGTCCTGGCTATACCAGTTGGTTAGCGGATTGAAGGCATCGACAAATCCATAACGATGCCAGGCGCGCTCCTGATATTTGGTGTAGATCGTTCGCAACACGCGCAGGGTCGCTTCCGGCAGAAAGGGCAGCGAACCTCCCGCGGCGCACGGCACGATGCTGCCATCGAGAGGTCCCATCGCGGGAGGGCCGCCCCACACCGCGTAGCCGCGCGACGAATCGGAGGCGGTGATTCCCCACAAGTCTTCGGTGTAGTCGGGAAATTCGCGAGCCAGTTCAAGGCACCACAATTCGTGAACTTTTGTGGCAATTACGGAATTTACGAAATAATCCGCATACTTATCGCGCTTACCGCGAAAATCAAACCATGCATGTGAATATTGATGCACGAACAGCGGCGCGTGCGAGCCGATGTAGCGGATGCCGTTGAACTCGAAATACGTTCGCGTCCACGCATCCCAGTTGGTTTTCGACATGATGTTCGCCGGTGACCCGATGCCCAGCAGATAGACCATCATCAGTTCGCTGTAAGAGTCCCAGCGGGCCTTGATGAATCCGTGCTCCGGAGTCCAGCCCATCGAGAGCGTTTTTTCTCCGTGCAGGAGCCAATTCCAGTCCACGCGGTTGTATAGCGTGTTGGCCAAATCGCGGATCTCGGCGTCGTCGAAATACTCCCGGCAGGTCAGCACTCCACAGATGAACAGGCAGGTGTCGATGGAGGACACTTCGGATTGAAATACACGCTCGCCATTTTGGAAATTCAGGAAATGGCAAAAAAAGCCGTGTGCTTGTGGCACACGCGTGGCCACGAAGCTAAGGGTATTGCGCACGCGCTCGCGGATTTTTCTTTTGTCCTCCCATCCGCGATGGTCGGCGATACACAGACCCGTCAAACCGAATCCCGTCGCGGCAATACTGGCCACGTTGCGAGAATCGGTCCCGTTGGCCTGGCTGCGGTCTTTCACCAGGCCCGTGTAGGGACTCGCTTCGTCCCAAAAAAACTGGAAACAGGCGCGCTCGATCTGTTCCAGGAAGCGGTCTTCCTCCAGCGTAAAACGATATTTGGTGGGGTCGCTGCTGAACAGCGAGGAAATGGGGCTGAGGGGCAGCGCACTATTTTGCGGCGGAAGTGCAGGCGCGGAATTCGGCCAGGCGCTTACCGCAAACACTCCGGATAAGGGCAGAGTGCCCAGGGGAATTCCAAACGCAAGACGCGAGGTCTGTCGAATCCAGTCGCGACGCGAACGGGTCCCTCCGTTCACCACGTGCTCCGCCGGGCACATCTCGCGGCACGCGAACGCCCGATGGAGGTACAGGACCGGGTTCTCCATTGCATACCGGGCAAGTTTACCGGAGACAGGAAAGCTGCGGAAATCCGATTTCCGGATGAACTCTAAAGCAGCACTCTAGCGATTCGCGCGGTAAGAAAGAATGTTCGGAAGGATTAATGCCGGCGGAGAGAATCGAACTCTCGGCCTAGGGATTATGAGACCCTCGCTCTACCACTGAGCTACGCCGGCCTGGAGGCAACATTTCATGCTACGGAGTCTTCGTAAAAGCGTCAAGAGACGAGCGATGTCGCTGCGAATCGCTTCGTGTATTGCGCAGGTTGGTGGCAGAGATTCTTAGTAGCGCACCGCCGTGTGTCCGAAAGAGTAGTCGCAGCAGCGCGAAAGGGATCTGGTCGAGGGTGCGGCGCTAGGATTTAGCGAAACCTCAGAGTACAAGTTCTAATCGTTTTAGTACTACTGTACCGTTGACCCTGCATATCCCCAGTCCTATTCTGCGTGTGGTCACAGATAGGTTCACCAACGACGCAGGCGAAAGCCAGGCGAAAGTGCGGGCGCCTAGGTGTGTACCAATTGGCTACAGACCCCATGTCTGCGGCTACTTGACATTGGTGTGACTTAATATAGAGTCCCCTCCTCGGGTTTTTCTTCCCTTGGGAGGCTCTCAATGTCACGTAGACTCGTAGTCCTGCTCCTGCCGATGGTGGTGTTGGTAGGGGCCATGGGCCTTAAGACAGCGGTTACCGCGCACGGCGACGGTTCGTTCATGATGGCGAACGGCGCAGCGCCGGTTCCGGTGCTGTCGAAGAATGGGCCTGATCCAGCTCCAACACCTTGGAGAAATGGACCAGACCCAGCACCAACGCCCTGGAGAAACGGTCCAGATCCGGCGCCAACACCTTGGAAGTAGGCCGGAACCGTTAGTCTAGACTGTCGAACGTGACAGCGGACCAGGGCCCGTTGACAAGGGTGAGATGCCTGGATCCGCAAGCTACGCCATACTCCTCCTAGGAACACTCCTAGAAGCTCTCGTGGTGGTGTGTGCGGTCCGCCGCAAAGTCCTCCGAAAATACTTCATTTTGAATTTGTACATGCTGCTGTGCGTGTTTGTGAGCTTCGGACGCTACCACGTCATGACTCATGATGGAGTGAGCTCGCTCACTTATCGTTATTTTTACTTCTACTCGGACGCCCTGCTGACGATCGTTTTGTATTTCGGCCTGATCAGCTTGTACATTTCCGTCTTCGAGGAAATGAAAGTGGAACGGTATCTGCGCTTGGGAGCGATCGTTCTGCTCGCTGGAACCTGCTGGTTCACCTACGCGGTTGTCAGCCAATCATCTCACCGCATGCTGACCTATTTCGCATTTGAGCTTTCACAGAACCTGTATTTCGTCGGCCTGGTTTTGACGTATGTCCTATGGGCGGCGGTTCTGAAGATGCGGCACACGCAAGCGCTGCTGGTGCAGCTGGTGCTTTCGCTCGGCATTTACTTCAGCGCGTACGCGGCGAGCTATTCCTTGTCGAATCTGCACCCAACTTTTTATTCCTATGTATCTTATATGGTCCCGGTTATTGGCTGCTTGCTGCCGCTATCGTGGGCGTATGCATTCTGGCGTGTACCGGAAGAAGCGCGCTTGTCGCCTCAACGGCTCGCCATGGCGGCGCCGCGATGATTGCCGCAATCATTCTCGTTTGTTCGGTCGCCTTTTTTCTGCAATTCTTCGTGCCGTATTGCCGCTCGTTGATTGCCAGCTCGGCGGCGCATGTGCTCTCTCCGGAGGTCCGGGACGTGACGGGTATCAGCACGCAGGCCGCGGGTGACGATTTTGCCCGCGTGATGCAGCTGTTGATGCTCTGTCCTGATCGCCCGGAAGATCGTGGTGAGATCCGCGCCATAGGCTTGTATTTCCAGATGCTCAACGTGATGAAAGCGGCTTTGGGGCGGCTGACGCCTTCCGTGCAAGCGTGGGCGGAGAAAGAACGTGGCCGGTGCACATATTTCGCGGCCGTGGCGCTCGACCGGCGCGTGGCCTTCAGCCGCGATTTGCTGGCACAGCAGATCGAAGCGTAGATTCGACTCCTTTCGGCAAATCCTAGTTTTGAGGTGTCCCGCCGCCTAATTCGCTATCTGATTGGCTACATCGCTCTGCAAATCTCTCCTTGATTTTCTTCGTTTGGTGGTATTATCAGCGCGTTCCCTCCTCACCGGAGTGGAAGCGTCCGCAGCGCAAAAACCACCGGTGACCAAGACATGCCCGCAGTGTGGCTGCGTGCTGCCTTCGAGCGCACGAGCCTGTAACTTCTGTGATTCCAATTTTCGCGCGGAGCCACCTTCGTTCGAAGATGGGCGCGATTTCCCCGCTCTAAAAAAGAGTGGCGTCAGCAGCCATCAGGAGAACTGCGTCTCCACGAAGAACCCAACGGATGAGGAACCGGGCGCTGTATGGCGTGGCGAGCTTGGCCAACGTGTCGAAGCGTATCGCGCGCGGCACGGCAAGCCGGCGCACGGAGTCGCGCAATCGCGGCTGCCTTTCGGTGACCCTGCGGAGGAACGCCGGAGCGTTGCTGTCGCCGAACCTGCGGTAGCCGGCGATGACGAATTTTCGTTCACCATCGCGATTGGGCGTTATTCGCCGCCGGATGACAAACGCGACGGGCGAATGATGATCGATGTTTCGGTGCCTCCCGGATCGGAATCGGAAGAAGACACGCCGATCGAAGCCGGACGGTCCAGACACTACGGACTTTACCCGGTGGCTTCACTGGAAGACCGCCGCATCGCCGCGCTGATCGATGGAGCTTGCCTGTTGTTTGCGTACGGCGGATTCCTCGCCTTGTTCAGTTCGCTGGGGGGGCAATTCACGCTCAGCAAACTGACGGCCGCGGTTTACCTGGCGACGTTCGCGATCGTATATCTGCAATATTTCGCGCTTTTCACGGTGTTCGGAGGCACAACGCCCGGGATGATGTTCAGGGGTTTGCAGGTGGCAAGTTTTTCGGGAGCGCCGGCGTCTCCGCGGCAACTGCTGTTGCGGAGTATTGGCTATGTGCTTTCCGCGAGCGCGTGCTTCACTGGATTTTTGTGGGCGTGGTGGGACGAAGACGCGCTCACCTGGCATGATCGGATTTCACGGACTTATCTGAGCTCGCCGGCGACGCGAGCGCATATGCACGCGCACAGCCACTAGAACTGGCCCATAAATGGTGCGGCAAACGCCCTCAGCGGCTGAAGCCCGTTGAGAGCACGCAGTTTACGTCGGCGCTAAAGCACCGACCTCCTGAAGAAAAAAGACTTTTCCGCAGCCTGTGAAGCCGCGCCTTGATGTTGTCACGTTTTCACACAGACTCTAAAGCTCCGATCTTCTCTCGGCGTAATATCAAACGTTTTTTCAGTTTCCATTAACGCAAGTTCACTTCGTGGGCGATGCGTGCGAACGCCGCGAGACTTCGCTCGACGTCGATTTCGGTGGTTGCCCAGGAAGAGATGCTGATTCGCATCGCGGTCTTCCCTTGCCAGACGGTCGATCCGCACCAACATGTGCCGTCTTCTTGAATGCGGCGGATAACCTCGCGGGTGGTCTCGGCAGTGCCGAAGGAGACCAGCACTTGATTGATGACCACATCGTTCAGCACTTCGAATCCTGCATGGCGCAATCCTTCGGCGAATTTTTGTGCGTGCGCGCAGGTTCGCTCGATGAGCGAGCACAGGCCGGACTTTCCGAGAGATTTCAGCGCGGCCCAAAGTTCCACAGCGCGCGCTCTGCGTGAGGCATCGGGCGTATGGTTCATGGGCTCACGGCGTGCTCCCGGCTCGAGATAGGCCGCGGTCGAAGTCATGGCGGCGCGCAACGCTTTTCCTTCGCGCACGATCACGATTCCGCTGTCATAGCCGACGTTCGGCCATTTGTGAGCGTCGGTGGCCCAGGAATCGGCTTGATCGAATCCGTGTGTCAGGTGGCGAAGTTTTGGGGTGGCGTTGGCCCAGAGGCCAAATGCGCCGTCCACGTGAACCCAGGCGCCTTGTTCTTTCGCGCGCGCGCAGATTTCTTCGGCGGGATCGAACGCGCCGGTATTCACGTTGCCTCCCTGAATGCAGACGATCGTGCGTGAATCAAGTTTAGGAAACTTGTCCGCGCGCATCCTGCCTTGGCCATCCGCTTCGACAATGGTTACTCGCTTTTTCCCGAAACCCGCGAGACTCAACGCCTTCAGGACTGACGTATGAACCTCTTCGCCAACCACAACGTCGATGGGGGGAGCGCCGAACATTCCATCGTCGACAACGTTCCATCCGGATTTCGCCAACAGGGAATAACGCGCGGAAGCGAGCGCGGTAAAGTTGGCCATAGTGGCGCAGGTTACCAGGCCGCCTTCGCATTCTGCGGGCAGACCGAGGATGTCATAAGCCCAGCGGAGGACCACTTCTTCGAGTTCCGCGGCGACCGGAGACATCACACGAAGAGCAACGTTTTGATCCCAGGAACTGGCGAGCCAACTGGCCGCCATTGCCGCCGGCACGGAGCCGCCAATCACGAAACCAAAGTAGCGACCTCCGGTGGAAGCCACTGTCGCCGGCGAGCCAATTTCGTCGAGCATGGAGATTACTTCAGCTGGATCGGCGGAGCGCTCGGGGAACGGTTCGTGGAACTTGGAGAGCGCAGCTAGTGCTTTCTCGCTGGGCGCGACACGGCGGTCGGCGACGTTTTGGATGTAGTGGCGCGCCCTTTCGACGGCTACGCTCAGGGCGTCGATGGCGACCTGGCTTGATTGCGGATGTGTTTCTGCGGGCATCGCGGCCTGCCTTTCTATATATAGGAGGTTCGTCGTCGTGTTCACACCGGGAGGGGCAAGCCCCTCCCCTACAGAGGGCCCAGAGAACGAGATCAATCGCTGGACACGGCCGTGCTTGTTGGGACTTTTGCGGAACTTAGGGTAGCTAGGTACAACGGGAGTGAAAGAGCCGAATTGGGCGCTTTTCGTGCACGGGTGGCGTTGTGCGGTTCGCGCGGAAACGATCTACTTTCCAACGCTACTTTTTAACGGCTTGGTCTGAGGCGATTTTGCCGTCGCGGATGTGGATGATGCGGTGCGCGTGCTGGGCGATATCGTTCTCGTGAGTCACCAGAATGATGGTGTTGCCCTGGGAATGGAGGTTCGCGAACAGGGCCATAATCTCATCGCCGGTTCTCGAGTCGAGGTTTCCGGTGGGCTCGTCGGCGAGGACGATGGAGGGGGAATTCACCAGTGCCCTGGCGACGGCCACGCGCTGGCGCTGTCCGCCAGAGAGTTCATTCGGCTTGTGATTCATGCGATCGCCGAGATCAACTCTTTCCAGGGCTTTCTTGGCGCGTTCCAGGCGCTCTTCGGAAGGAGTTCCATTGTAGATGAGCGGGAGTTCGACGTTATGAAGGGCAGTTGCACGAGGAAGCAGGTTGAATGTTTGGAAGACGAATCCGATCTCTTTGTTGCGAATATAAGCAAGTTCGTCATCATCGAGATCGCTGACCAACCGACCGGCGAGCCAATATCGCCCGGAGCTGGGTGAATCGAGACAGCCGATCAAGTTCATCAGCGTGGACTTGCCGGAACCGGAGGGACCCATGATCGCGACGTACTCGCCCTTGCGAATTTCGAGGTCGACGCCGTTCAGAGCACGCACTTGCTCCGCTCCCATTTCGTACACTTTGGCGAGATCTTCGGTCTTGATTACAATGCCGGTTGCGACCAGATCTTCGCGGTACGATTCGGCAGACGTAGTTTCCAAGTGCATGCGCTCTCCATCGCTACGAACGGTTCTCGCGTCAGTTCTGCTGATCTTCGGTCTTTTTCGGGGCGGTGTTGTCGACCTTGACGCTCGCTTCGGGTTTGAGGGTGCGTAGAGCCTTGTAGCTACCGACTACGATCTCGTCGCCCTGCTGGAGGCCCTTGATGATTTCGATGTCGGTGACACCGGAGATGCCGGTGTCGACGGGGCGGAAGACCGCCTTTTTTCCATTGACGACGAAGACGCCCTGAATTTCATCTTTCTTCGGATCGCCCGGAGCGGCGGGAGGAGGCGCAGCGAGCGTTACACCGGACTTTGGCTTGGAATTCTTTGCCGCTTCTTCGAGATCTTTGCGGGTGCGCACGGCCAGCGCCTGGATGGGGATGGCCAGGACATTTTTCTTTTCGGCGGTCTTGATTTTGGCTGTGGTCGAAAGTCCGGGGCGCAGATTTTCCGGCGGGCTTGCGAGCGTCACAACCACCTTGAAATCCTTCGCTTCCTGATTGCTGGTGGTGGATTGTGTGGTCGCGAGTCCCGAGGTGCGCAAGACGGCCTGCGAGCCAATTTCGGTGACTCTTCCTTTAAAGATCTTTCCGGGGATGGCGTCGATGGTGACGTCGGCGTCCTGCCCAATTTTCACGTTGACGATGTCGGTCTCATCGACTTTCACTTCGGAGGTGACAATGGACATGTCCGAGAGAGTCATCAGGAAGCTGCCGTTTGAATTCTGAATGCCCGGGACCACGTAGTCGCCGACGCGTTCCGGTAAATAGCTGACGATGCCATCGATCGGCGAGGTGTACGTGGTCTTGTGCAGAATGTCTTGCGTATGCACGAGGACGGCGCGGCCCTGGCTTACCTGCGAACGCATCTGGTCGAGACTTGCCTTCGACGAGAGCACGTGCGACCTGGCCGAATCGACGGCAGCGAACTGGGCGTCGTAGGTGGTTTTGCGCTGATCGTAATCCTGTTTGGGGATCAAGCCGTCTTTGAACAGACCCTGACCTCGTTCCCAGTCGAGTCTTGCTTTTTCCAGGTTGGCCTGTGCTTGCAGCAGGTCGGACTGCGCGGATTTGTAGCTTGCTTCGCCAGCCTGAACTCCGGATTCAGCTGAGTTGATAGAGGCCGCCTGAGCTTGGACGTCGGCGTTGGCCTGGATGTTCTCTTGAGTCAAGAGAACTTGACCCTTCTTGATGTGGTCGCCTTCCTTGACGACGATTGCCGTGATTCTGCCAAATCCCTGAGCGGTCACATTGGTATAGGTAGTGGGCTTGATCTCTCCCGAGGCGGTGACCTGGGAGATCAAACTTTCTTGCGGAGCGACCTTCGCGGTTTGCACGGTGACCACGCCCTTATTGGCCTGGTTTACGCTAAAAAGCACAATTCCGCCGAGAACCGCTACGGCGCCGACGCCGATACCTACTTTCTGCCACGTCTTCATGGTGTTTCCTCTTGGTTTATCGCGGCGAAACCACCCGCGCGGGACTTCAAACGTGCCTGTCGTCCGATACCTTACATACGGTCCGAGGGGCGTAAATGTTTCGGCCGTAGGGTGTTGAGTCTGCGAGATCTAGCGTCTGGCGCTATCTTCAGACTGTTCGGGTTGCCGTTCTAGCCGAACTATTGGGTATCTGGGGTGGACATTGGTCCCGCCCTTGCTATCTGTAGTTTAGGTAGAAATCGGGTCAAAAGAAAGGATTCCTCGTTGGGGAAAATGGATGCCACGCCGGGAAGGCCCGTGGGGCGCCATTTGGTCTGGACCTCACGACCGCCTCTCGCAGATCACGCGAACCCCTATTGTTACAGTTCTGTGACGGCGAGATTGTTGATGGGGTACGCCAAGTCTTCCGACAAGCCGACTTAGCGGATACCAATCCGGCCAACTTCCGGGTGGCCGGCCCATTTAGTCTGTCCGAAGGATATCGAGCGGATCGACCTTGGTCGCACGGCGAGCCGGGAGGTACAATGCGGCGACCGACACGCAGCCGAACATTAGCGTAACGGCTGCCAGGGCGGCGGGGTCCGAGGCGCTGACTGCATACACCATGCTCGCTAACACTTTGCTCAGCGCGAGTATGCAGAGGATGCCAAGCGCTAGTCCCGCGAGGACCGGTTTGATTCCATCTGCGATGACCATCCTCAACACGTGGCTGTGCCGAGCTCCCATCGCCATGCGGACACCTATCTCATGCGCGCGCTGATTTACGGAGAAGGAGATGACGCCGTAAATTCCCGCGAGTGCCAGGGCGAGCGCTGCCAACGCAAAGACGGACAGCAACTGCAGATTGAAACGCCGAGGCGCGATCGTGAGTGAAAGATATTGATCCATCGAGCGGACATTCGAAGCCGCTACATCGCTGTCGACGCTGCGGACTTGTTCCCGAAAAGCGTTGGCTAGAGCCAGCGGGTCACCATCCGTTCGCAACACCCAATACTGATTTTCCCGAAGCCATACGACCTCATCTTCATGCGTTTGCCGAAAGGGTATGTAGATGTCGAAACTTGGCGAGGCTTCTAGTCCTCTGTCCTTCACATCGTGAATTATCCCGACTATTTCCGCCTCCCGCGATTTGGAGTCGTTGTCATCGAGCATCACGTGAGCACCGACGGCGTCACCCGCGGGCCAGTAGCGCTTGGCTAAAGTTTCGTTGATAAGGCAGACCAGCTGTGTGCGATCCGTATCACTCTCATCGAATTCGCGGCCGGCCAAGAGAGGAATTCGCATCGCCTTCAGATACATCGGACTCACGTTGCGGTATTGTGCGTCGGGAATTTGCTCCTTCGAAAACGCGCGTCCTACTACGGTGAAGGGGATCGACGAGATCACACCGCTCAATGGCAGCACATTGATTACGGCCGAGGCCGATACTCCAGGAAGCGTTTGAACACGCGGAAGCAGCGCATCGTAGAACTGGGTTACGCCTGCCAGATTGGGATAACGAGCTTTCGGAAGCGACAAGCGGACGGCTAGAACTCCGTGTGGATCGAAACCGGTTTCAACGGCCTGCACCTTGGAGAAGCTCTTCAACAGAACACCTGCGCCCGCCAAAAGAATGAGTGAGAGCGCGACTTCGACGACGACCAGCCCGGTCCGTAAAGCCTTGCCTCGCCCTGCTTCGGTGGACCCTCGCGATCCGTCGTTCAACCGCTGCGCCAAGTCACCGCGCGAAATCGACAACGCAGGTGCCAACCCAGTGCCTATCGCGGCCGCCAGCGAGATTAGAGCGGTGAAAGCGAGTACCGAGCCGTCCAGCCCGATCTCTCCCGCTCGCGGGATGCTCGTAGGACTTAGCGCAACTAGCGCTCGCACACCAAAGCGCGCCAGGAACGCGCCCACGAGGCCCCCGGCGGCCGCCAGCAAGGTGCTTTCCAACAGAAGTTGTTTGACGACCTGCGGCCGCGTTGCGCCGAGCGCGGAACGAATCGACATTTCCCTTTGACGCGCAGACGCGCGCACCAAGTTCAAGTTCGCCAGATTGGCGCACGCGATCAGGAGGACAAACGCCACCGCTCCCAGAAGCACCCAAAGCGCGCGGCGGTAACCACCGGTTATTTGATCGCGTATCGGCGTCAATTTCACACCCAATTTTCGCGCATTCGACGCGGGAAACTGCTCGCGGAGTTTGCGGGCCAGCGCATTCATCTCCGCTTGGGCGCGCTCGGATTTTGTGCCCGGCCGAGTCCGGCCCACGAGCCTGAGAAAGTTCACGCTGTCTCGATTGAGACGCCAGGGGTCTGCATCCGGAACGAGAGGCACTGCAAGCTCTGCGTCAGCAATGGGAAAGATAAAATTCCGCGGCAGAATGCCGACTAGCGTGTAACTCGCACCGTTCAGATCGAAGGACTTGCCGATGAGGCCGGCATCCCCGCAAAATCGCCTCTGCCATAGTGCATAGGCCATTACGACCACGTTCGGACTCCCTGGCCGGTCGTCCTCCGGTTCTAGCGTTCGGCCAAAAGCGGCGTCGACCCCCAGGGTCTCAAAAAGATTTGCGGAAACGCGTGCACCGACCAGCTGTTTGGCATCTCCTCGCCCAGTGAGGTTGGCGCTCCAGGACCCTACGGCAGAGATTGAGTCCAGGGATTCCGTGTGGTCGCGGTAGTCCAGGAAGTCTGGAAGTGAGAATGGAGCGTCACTGCGTTCCGGTCGAACCTCAGTAATCCAAAAAGTGCGGTCAGCGTTCCGGAACGGAAGTTGCCGCAAGAGGACAGCATTGACCATACTAAATAGCGCCGTGTTCACACCAATTCCCAACGCCAGCGTGAGCACGGCCACGGCGAAAAAAGCGGGCCGTTTCACCAGCGTTCGCAGGCTGCGATGGACATCTTTGAAGAATGTTTTCACTTGGTTTTCCCCTCTATCGGTGTGACGGGCGGCTTTCGCATCGTTCGAAGATCGTATCGAGGACCTCGATTGCTTTGGAATTCGTGTCAGCGGGTAGGAAACTTTCCTTTCGCATGATGAGGCGCTCTACTATGGCTCAAGCTCGATGACGTGGGCGCTATAGTCGATGCGGACGGAGCGAAATTCGCGGAGAATGTCTTGGCCGAGCAGGCCGTCGAAATGTATCCCTAGAACTTTCTGAAGTTCATCCAGATTCATCATGGTGACGCATTGGCCAGCCCAGATGTGGTCGGCGAGGGAGAGCTCCACCGGCAGGCGGACGGACTCGCCCATCCAGCCGGCAGCAGCGTGGTCGTGCTGGGCGGGGCGCAGTGCCAACAGCATGTTGCCGTAGAATCTCACGCTGACGATGGTGTGGTTGGAGCCCGTGTCGAGCAGGAAGGTGATGCGCTTTTCGTCAATTTTGCCTTCGATGAGAATCATGGATTCCACGGTACGGAAGGGCACGCGTACCCTACGAGGGTTCGCGCGATTGGGCATGGGGACGAGGAGAAGCAGGAAGCACAGCAGCGCGCGTAAGACACGCGCAGAAGCAAGGACTGGCCGTAGGCGGCACACACCGTTGACGCATGCTGCGGCGGCCAAAATCGCGGGTCGTTTGGCGGCAGAGCTTGCCCTGAAAGAACGATGCAATATAGATCTCATGTTTCCGGCACTTTTTCGGCAGCGTACGAAACCGCCGCGGCATCCGCGATCGGAATGCTCGTCTCAAAGCCTGGATTCTAATGACCATCAACCGCCGTTTATCGACAGAAGGCAGACGTTTTCCGCCAAAAGAGCGTCCTCTACTTGCTGGGGAATGTTTCCCATTGCATATTTGACGAGCAGATGTCGAATACCATCTCAACCACGGGCCAGCGTAGAGGTGCGCGCCTGACGCGAAAGCGAATCGTCGTCGTTGTAGTGCCTCCTATCGATGAACTTGATCTCGTTGGTCCAATCCAAGTCTTTAGCGCCGCGAATCGACTGATTCGCAAGACCGTCTACGAAGTCGAGATTGTGACGAATGCAAAGGAGCTGAGAGTGAAGGGCGAAGGAGGACTACTTTCTTTCGCCGCGCAAGGGCGCTTCCAGGATGTCAGAGGGAAATTTGACTCGGTTCTTCTCGTCTGCGGACTGGGAACACGTGCGGCACGCGACCAGACTCTTTTCGCATGGCTGAGAAAGATTGTGCCGGTGGTTCGCCGATTGGGATCGGTGTGCGTTGGGTCATTTCTATTGGCCGAGGCGGGTCTGCTGAATGGAAAGAGGGCGACCACGCACTGGAAATTCGGACGCGAATTAGCACTCCGCTATCCTCAGGTCAAGGTGGAATTCAATCCGATCTGGGTGAAAGATGGAAACGTCTATACCTCGGCCGGAATCTCCGCGGGAATCGACCTGGCGCTTGCGTGGGTGGAGGAGGATTGCGGAGGTAGAATTTCGCACGAAATAGCGCGCGAGCTTGTCTTGTTCTTACGCCGCCCAGGCGGACAAGCTCAGCTAAGCGCTTCCTTATCGGCACAGGCATCGGAAATGAAGGCGATTCATGAGCTTCAGGTTTGGATTGCGGAAAACCTTGATAACGATCTGTCCGTACAGAAGCTGGCAGACCGAACCGCAATGAGCGTTCGAAATTTCGAGCGCGTGTTCACCCGCGAGTTCGGAAAAACGCCTTCCCACTATGTTTTGCAAATTCGAGCCGAAGCTGTGCGGCGGCAGCTGGAGAGAACGGACCAAGGCCTCAAACAAATCGCTGCCACCTGCGGATTTGGCAGTACGGATTCGATGCGGCGCGCATTCCTGCGATCCGTGGGAACCACGCCCAACAGGTATCGCCGTCAGCTCCACGATCCTCGACGACGTGTTTGAGTGTTCCGAGACTCGGATCGGGGACTTCCATACGGACGGATTTAAGTTCCCATCTTTAACTTGACGACCGCGGGCACCCAGATGGGCTGCCGAAGTCCTTGTAGTGTGAGACTCGGGTCAGGGCAGAATAGTCTTGTCGCGTGAGGCCGAACCCTTGAAGATCGCCACTTTCAACATCAACAACATCAACAAGCGTCTGGATAATCTCACGGCGTGGCTCGCCAAGGCGCAACCCGACGTCGTTTGCCTCCAGGAACTCAAGGCAGAGCAGCGAGCATTTCCGGCAAGTGCTCTTCGTGACCTCGGCTATCGCGGAGTTTGGCTAGGCGAACGTACCTGGAACGGCGTAGCGATCCTGGCGCGGGAGAGCGATCCAGTGCTAACGCGATCCAGCTTGCCTGGGAATCCTCAGGATCGCCAGGCACGCTATATCGAAGCGGCTGTAAATGGCGTGCTGATCACTTCCATCTACCTGCCGAACGGAAATCCTCAACCGGGTCCGAAGTTCGATTACAAATTGGCCTGGTTCGAGCGTTTAATCGAGCACGGCGCGGAACTCATGAAGGCCGACGTGCCTGTCGTCTTGGCCGGCGATTACAACGTCGTACCCACTGTGCAGGACATCTATCCAACGCGATCCCTCGATAACAACGCATTGATTCAACCGCAGAGTCGCCACGCGTACGCCCGGCTGCTAGCTCAGGGCTGGACCGACGCTCTGCGCCGACTGCAACCCGACGGGCCGCTCTGGACGTTCTGGGACTACAAGCGCAATCGGTGGCCTTTAGACAAAGGGATGCGGCTGGATCACTTCCTTCTCTCTCCAATCGTGTGCGATCGACTCGTGCACGGAGGGGTAGACCGATGGGTTCGCGGTGAAGAGAACGCGAGCGATCACGCTCCCGCTTGGATAGTGCTCGATCGTTGATTTGTATGGTGATTTTGGACACGACTACCCGAGAAATCGGCGTCTGGAGCTGACGGCTCCAGATAATCCACCGGAATACCTCCTACCCTCTTGGCCTTTTATCGGGCCTGATATGACGCACGAGCGACCAACTCGTCCAATCTCGAAAGCAAAAGCTTTAGGATGGGAGACTGGTTCGACTTTCTGTAGCCGAGTACCAGATCGACGGTGGGACCCTCGCCCTTGACAGGACGGCTCGTCACAGACGAAGGCAGAAAGTTTTGTGCGTACGCCGGCAATAGCCCAACGCCGCCTGTTGAGACTATTAAAGACATCCCCATCGAGAGGTGGTCCGCTTCGTGGTCTGGCTTGATATCCACTCCGGAGCGCTTCAGGTACTTGTCAATAATTGTTCGAAGCACAGGAGCCGTGCTCGACACCGCCACGAATGTCTCACCCACTAGGTCCCTCGGACTGATGGCCTTCAGGGCCGCGAGACGGTGGTCACTCGGCAATACCACCATCAGGGGCTCCTTAACGAGAAGACGGAATGCCAGGTCAGGCTGCCCCGTCTCCCGCCGAAGAAAGGCCGCATCGATTCTTCCTTTCGATAGGCCATCCGCGAGCAGAGGCGAGTATTGGCTCGATATCATCACGTCGATATTGGGCAGTTCGTCGCGCAGGATCCGCATCGCTTCCGGCATCCACCTGAGTTCGTGTCCGGTCAAAAAGCCCATCGTGAAGCATGGCTTGCTAGGATGAGCGACCCGGCGTGCAGCTTCCGTTGCCGCTTCAACCTGCGATAGCACCAAACGCGCGTGATCGAGAAAGGTCCGACCCGCGGGCGTCAGCTCAATCCCGCGAGCGCGGCGCGTTAGGAGTTGGGAACCCAGCTCGCTCTCAAGATCTCGAATCTGCCGGCTCAACGAAGGCTGTGACGTGTGCAGCTTTCGGGCTGCTGCCACCGTCAGACTTCCTGCCTCCGCGACCGCGACGAAATAACGAAGATGTCGCAATTCCAATTTAACTCCCATGCTCATCAGGCATCGATGCCAGCTTAACAAAGTATGGTGCAAACGCAGCACGGCAACATCCAACGAGGCAGTCAATCTCAGCAGCACGGGAAAGAGCGAGATTCAGGGAACAGGAGAAAATCAATGACTAAGAAACTGGAAGGCAAGATTGCACTGGTTACGGGCGGGTCACGCGGCATTGGCGCCGCAATCGCCAAGCGTTTGGCGGCGGATGGCGCGAAAGTGGCCATCACTTTCACGAAAGGTGCGGACGCAGCCGCGTCCGTCGTCAAGGAGATTGAACGCGATGGCGGAAAAGCGATCGCGATTCAGGCGGATGCCGCTGATGCCGACGCGGTTAAAGCCGCAGTCGAAAAGACGTTTGCGACCTTCGGCCGACTCGACGTGCTGGTGAACAACGCTGGCACAGCCATTCCGAAACCGTTCGAGGAGGCGACGCTGGAAGAGATGGATCGCGTGCTCGACATCAACGTCCGTGGGGTATTCGTCGCGACGCAGGCAGCGCTGAAGCACATGAAGAGCGGCGGTCGCGTCATCATGATCGGTTCGGCCGTGGGTGAACGGGTCGCAGCACCCGGGCTTGTGCCATACGCGGGCACGAAGGGAGCCGTCAAGATGTTCACTCAGGCGCTGGCCAGAGAGATCGGGAGCCAGGGCATCACAGTCAACAACGTGCAACCCGGTCCGATCGACACGGAATTGAATCCCGCCTCGGGTGATTGGGCGGTGCCGCAGAAGGCAGCCACAGCGCTTGACCGCTACGGGCATGTAGATGAGATCGCCGCGATGGTGGCGTTTGTTGCCGGACCGGAGTCCTCGTACATAACCGGCGCGAATCTTACCGTGGACGGCGGAATGAATGCCTAACCTGCGAGGGAAAATTCAATGAGCCGGACTAAACAAGAAAAGAACAAGGCACTCGTTCTCGAGGCTTTTGAAACTCTCTTCAACAAACGGGACTACGCAGCGGCCGAGCGCTACTGGTCCCCTCACTACATTCAACACAGCGCGCACATTGAGCCTGGCCGCGAGGGTCTGTTCGATCTCATCCAGAGTACCCCACCGACGTTGAAGTACGAACCCGGAACGATCATGGCTGAGGGAGACTCTGTGATCGTGCATGGGCGCTATTCGGGCATCGGCCTGCCGGTGAACTGGATTGTGGTGGACATCGTTCGGATCAAGGATGGCACTCTGGTCGAGCATTGGGATGTAATTCAGGACGAAGCTACGAAAGAGCAATCGAAAAGTGGCGCTCCGATGTTCGGAAAGACTTTCCCGAAGTACGAATGAGGGACTCAATCCAGTCCCGTGCTGTCGGCAAGGGCTCATGTCGTGAATGACGTCTCAAACCCCGCGGCCACTTCCGTTCGTTTTTAAAAAAGCTTGTATCCTCATTGTGCTGTTAAGCATCACATATCGTGCTTGGGAGAAATCCGATGTCCGCGACGAGTGTTCAGTTCACGGTTGCAGCCCACATCATGGCGGCTCTCGGTTTTTTTCGCGGAAAGGAAATCCCATCGGCAACTCTCGCTGAAAGCGTGAATGCCGACCCCACCTTTGTGAGGAAATCTCTCTCGAAACTCTCAAAGGCTGGCCTGATCGTCACAAGGCGGGGTAAGAACGGCGCCAGCGGGCTAACGCGTTCCCCTGAGCAAATAACCCTTTTGGACATTTATCGCGCCAGCGGGGCACCAGCGACATTCGCTATTCATAGCTATCCAGTTGAGAAGAGATGTCCTATCAGCATCAACATTAAAGGATGCATGTCGTCGGTCCTAAAAAAAGCTCAGAAGAGCTTCGAGAATACTCTTGATGGAATAACGCTCGCCGATGTAGTTCGGGAAATTCGGGGGGCGAGCCGGTAATTTTTTTGTGTTTATATGTGCATATTAGTAGCACATATGCAGAAAAGGGGGACGGAACATGGATAGCTCGAAAGACAAGGTGGCTGTCGAAAGGGACGGCATGTATTTGATTTTGGGGGCGAGCGGAAACACCGGCTCGATCATCACCAATTTCCTGCTATTGAAAGGCGAAAAGGTGCGCGTCGTGGGGCGCGACGTGGGGCGGCTACAGCACTTTGCGCGCAAAGGCGCGGAGGCTTTCATGGCCGACATGAGCGATGCGGCTGCGCTCACGAAAGCCTTCAGCGGTGCTCGCGCGGCATACCTGATGATACCGCCGATTACTTCCCGGGAAGACCAAGAGCGAGAGAGCGATGCAATCGCGAAAGCCGTGAAGGATTCTGGTCTGCGCTACGCGGTGCACTTGAGCAGCTACGGCGCCCATGTCCCGGAAGGGACCGGACCAGTCGCCGGGCTGCATTCTTCGGAGCAAAAACTGAACGCGATCGGGGATTTGAATGTTCTGCACCTGCGAGCTGCGTATTTCATGGAAAACAATCTGGCGGCGGTCGACATGATTCATGGGATGGGACTGTTCGGGCATGCGCTGCTACCCGACCTGAAGCTGCCCATGATCGCGACGCCCGACGTGGGCGACTACGCCGCGCAGCGCCTCCTGGACCTGGATTTTTCCGGCAAGCAAACGCGCGAACTGCTTGGCGAGCGCGACCTGTCAATGGCGGAAGCCACCGCAATAATTGCGCGCGGCATTGGCAAACCGGATCTGCGTTACGAGCAGTTCCCGTATGACCAGGTGCGACAGGCATTGACGCAAATGGGTTTCTCGTCGAAGAAAGCCGCGGTGTACATCGAGATGTTCGAGGCCATCAATACAGGACTCCTCTCTGCGCGGGAGCAGCGTTCAATGGAGAACAGCACACCGACTTCGTTTGAGAAATTCGTGCAGGATGTCTTTTTGGCTGCGTATCGCACGAAGGCTAACGCCGCTTAGGCCCTCAGAGCAGGGGAGTTTCCAGCTCGGCAACAAAGGAGAAAGACAATGCCTAAAAGGCTCGAAGGCAAAACCGCGGTTATCACCGGCGGCACAGAAGGAATTGGGTTGGCTGCGGCAAGGCTTTTTGTCAAAGAGGGCGCCTATGTCTTCATCACGGGCCGCCGGCAGAAAGAGCTCGACGAGGCCGTGAAGGCGATCGGGAGCAATGTTTTTGGTGTTCAAGGCGATGTTGCCAAACTCGCCGACCTTGATCGTCTTTACGAGGCCGTCTCCAAAGTGAAGGGGCGAATCGACATCGTTTTCGCCAACGCCGGCGTTGCTGAATTTGTTCCCTTTGGGGCGGTCACCGAAGAGCATTTCGACAAGCTATTCGACATCAATGTGAGGGGAGCGTTGTTCACGGTGCAAAAGGCCTTACCGCTACTGAATGCCGGTGGATCGATCATTCTCAACGGCTCCGTCGCGAGTGTTAAGGGTACTGCCGCCTTCGGCGTCTACGCGGCGAGTAAGGCCGCCATTCGCTCCTTCGTGCGAACCTGGACTACAGATCTGAAGGACCGTCATATCCGCTCAAACGTCGTTAGTCCGGGTCCGATCAATACGCCGCTGGTGAGTCGGCAATCTGCAGATGTGATTGCGCGGATTGCGTCCACTATCCCAATGGGACGCATGGGGGAACCCGAGGAAGTTGCTAAGGTGGTGTTGTTTCTGGCTTCGGATGACTCCAGTTTCGTCACCGGCATCGAACTGTTCGTTGACGGCGGCAGAGCCCAGATCTAGCCGAAGTGGGGCAGAGTTTCTTGGTGGGATCGTTCGAGAGGTCGAACGACGACATTGACGTGGAAAGGAGGAGCGCCATGAATGGAAGAGCGTCTGGAAAAAAAGAATTATCGAAGCGTAGCGAGAGGCCGAGCTCTTACCGCCGTGTAGTGACGGCAAATGTAAACGGGAAAGGCGTCCTTCAAAGCGACGAACCGTTGCCGGCCTATGAGTTCAAAACTGTCCCCGGCTACGAGCACATGCTTACCGCGGTCAACCCGGAGACCCCCGATCTTCGCGAGGAGCAAAGGTTTGACCGCTATCCCGGCTCCGTCGTTCCGGCAAACCTCGTCCTGGCGCGCCGCTTGAGGTGATGCCTCCTGTGTCGCGCGCAGTGAGAGTAGACGCCTGCTGCGCATAGATCTTGACGACTATGCGGAAGGCTGCCCGACGCCACAACTCTTTCCGTACCGTACAAACCGCGTATCTTTTGTCCCGGGTCGAGCATCCGATGGAATAGATTCCAAAACTTGCTACGTGGTGCGAAATCGTGCGCAACGATTCGGAAATTCTTGCCGCCCCAGCGCTCGAGACTCGATTCGAGACTCTCGTCCGTGTGTCCCAGGCGATCGCAGCGCACCGCGACCCGAAAGAGCTTTTCGGCGTGCTGGTCGACGAACTGCACCGAGTCGTGCAATTTGACTTCATCGGAGTGTCATTTCGCGACAAAGATTCCGATACGTTCCAAAATTATTTCATCGACATGACAAGTCGGGCGGAGCTGATTCCCGAAGAGGCGCTAACACCCGAGGAGACGCTCACCTTGCGGGTTTACGAACGACAAGAACCTGTCCTGAGATCAACGGGCGATATGGAGCCGTGTTGTGCGCGGCTACAAGCGATCCTTAAGAGGCTCTATATTCGCTCCATCTGTGCTCTGCCGTTGACGACGGCGCACCGCAAACTGGGCGCCATCACTTTCGGCAGTAAGCAGGTCGATACGTATTCGCCAGAAGAAGTCCGATTCGTGTCCGAAGTCGCGGGTTATATTGCGCTGGCGTTCGACGACGCTTTGAATTTAGGGGCCTTGCGGCGGGCGACTGAGGAACTTCGGAGTAAGAACGAGAGGCTGCAGCTCCTCCTTGATGTCACCAATCAGGTTGTCTCAAATTTGGAGCTTCGCGATCTGCTGCGCGCCATTTCGCAAGACGTCCGGCGCGTGATGCAGTGCGACTACGCCGGTTTGTCGCTCCCGGATGCGGAAAACAAGCAACTGCGACTCTATGCCGTTGACTTTCCAGACGGAAAAGGCTTCCTGCGAGAAGACTTGCTCTATTCGATCGAAGGGTCGCCCTCCGGCGCGGCATTTCGAACCACGAAGGCTCTGACACTCCAGAGCCCTTTCACCGGTTGGCTCAATTACCCGATTGTTCAGATCGCCGTTCGTGAAGGTTTGCGGTCCTTCTGCTTTTTGCCTTTGATCAGCCGAAGTCGCGCGATAGGCGTCTTGGTTCTCGGCCGGCTCCGAGACGATGCGTTCGGTCAGGCCGACGTCGATTTTCTTGCCCAGGTCGCAAACCAGATTGCTCTCGCTGTCGAGAATGCGGTTGCCTACCGCGAGATTCGAGAACTGAAAGAGCAGCTCTCGAAGGAAAAACTCTATTTGGAAGATGAACTCCGCTCGGAGATGAATTTCGCTCAGATCGTCGGGGGTAGCGCTTCTCTGCGCAGAGTCCTGAAGCGCGCGGAAACCGTCGCACCGACTGATTCGACGGTGCTGATTTACGGAGAGACCGGGACAGGAAAAGAGCTGGTTGCGCGGGCCATTCATGATCTGAGCCCGCGGCGCTCGAAGGCATTCGTCAAGTTGAACTGTGCGGCAATCCCGACCGGCTTACTGGAAAGCGAGCTGTTCGGACATGAAAAGGGCGCATTCACAGGAGCAATCGCGCAACGCATTGGCCGATTCGAAGTGGCCAATGGCGGCACGATTTTTCTGGATGAAATCGGAGAGATTCCTCTCGAATTGCAGACGAAGCTGCTCCGCGTGTTGCAAGAGAGGGAGTTTGAGCGGCTGGGAAGCTCGCTCACACTTCGCACCGATGCACGTCTGATTGCCGCAACGAACCGCGATCTGGAAGCGATGGTGGGAGAGCAGAAGTTTCGATCGGATCTATTTTTTCGCCTCAATGTATTCCCCGTCCAAGTTCCACCCTTGCGACACCGTGAAGGGGATATTCCATACTTGGTGCGGCACTTCGCGCAGCAGTTCTCCAGACGTATGAACAAGTTCATAGAAACGATTCCATCACCGACGATGGATGCCCTGTGCCGATATCATTGGCCTGGAAACGTTCGGGAGCTCCAGAACGTAATCGAACGCGCCGTAATACTTTCGACAGGACCCGTTCTGGACCTCGATATCGCCGACCTGCAATTTCCCAAGGCCACTCGTCCGGAAGAAAGACCCGCGACTCCGAAATCCGCTACAAGCGGAGCACTTCATGACGTTTTGCAGGAAACGGAGCGTCAACAAATTCTCGAAGCTCTTAAGGAGTGCAATTGGGTTGTGGCAGGCCCTCATGGCGCGGCGGCACGCCTCGGAATGAAACGATCAACGCTCCAAAAGCGAGTGCATAAGCTCGGAATTGCGCGTAGCTCAGCGTAATCTCTCGCCGCTCTTTCAATCAAACCTTGGCCGAAATATTCCCGGGCCGAAGTGTTCCTGCCTTCACCTTTCTTTGTCGGTGCTCCGAAACGGGCAGCCCGCTACGTTGGTGGCAGTGCCACAGGGGCACCTCAATCTGAAGACTTCTCTTCCGGTTCGCCATCCCACTACAAATCAATAAGTTCCGCAAACTTGGAGACCCTCCGCGCTTTGGTCCCTGGGGTGCATTCCTCTCGGCGAGGCGTTGGCGATGAGTGGAATACGAAGCGTGAACCGAGTGACAAACTCTCAGTCGCATTTCTCAAGAAAACGCTCTCGCTCTTCCATCCTGGAAATTGATTCCTGGATGCGCAGCGAAGTTCGGGCGATCTCGCCGCTCGTGGATCGCCTGATGAGACTCATTGAAGGATCTCTGTGTGTTCCTGGAGAAGAATTCGACGTCGAGTTGGCGCTCCGGGAAGCGCTTAACAATGCAGTCGTGCACGGCAACCGGGAAGATCCAGAAACAAAAGTGCACATCCGCTGCCGCTGCCGGCCTGGCAACGAACTATCCATCGTCGTGACGGATCAGGGAAAAGGATTCGATTTCGAAAAGACGGTTGGTAACGGCATCGCGACGGATCCCGATTCCGAGCACGGTCGTGGTATCCCGCTGATGAAAGCGTTTATGGACGATGTGCACTTTGAACGAGGCGGTTCGGAAGTCCACATGCGCAAGCGTTCGCGAACCACGTCCCGATCGTGAAAGCCAGAACTGGGAAAGCGTTCGAAATTGATGGCGCAAAGCCAGTGAACGAAGCGAGAGTCATGGGAATGCTACGAATCACGATCGCCGACACGCCGACTGAACAAAAGTGGACGGTGGAAGGCCAACTGGTTCATCCGTGGATTTCGGAACTGAAGTCCACCTGGACGAGAACAAAAGCCGTTCGCCGCAAGCGCAAGTGCGTAGTGGACCTCACGGGCGTGACGTTCATCGACAAGAGCGGGGAGAAGGCGCTCACCAGATTGTACAAAGACGGTGCGGAACTTCTCGCAGCCGGTTGTTACACCCGGCATGTCGTGCACAACATCGAGAGCAACAAAATCGGTTGGTCAGCTGTGAGGAAAGGAGCACGTCGTGAGTAGAGGAGAGCTGAACTGGTTATTGCAAACGATTAAGGACGCCGAGGCGGCAGAGCGTTTCGTGTTTGCTCAATACCAGCACGGGAGAATTCCCCTGCGGGTCGCGGCCCGTGTGGCCCGGAAACGCGGTTGGATCAACCGTGCCACGAATCAATTCTTCGCCGCGGCGGCGCGTCACTCAACCGTGAAGACGCAATCACCAATTGCGATTGCCTGAAAGGAGCAGCCACATGCCCGCGCAAAGTTTGCAGAATTACAAAAGGAGAGGAACGGGTGAGCCGGTCAGACGGCGCACGTTGGCGAGAGAGGAATACGAGTTTCTGGCCGCTGCAAAGAGTGGAGATTCGGCCGCGTTTGAGAACCTTTGCGAACAGGCCGCAAGCAGGGTCTTTCACGTGGCACGGCGCATGATGAGGAACAACGAGGATGCCGAAGACGTACTGCAGGAATCGTTTCAACAGGCCTTTGTTCATCTCAAGAGCTTCAATGGCGATTCCCGGTTTTCCACGTGGCTGACTCGCATTGCCATCAATACTGCGCTGATGAAATTGCGCAAGAAGAATCCCTTGCGGGATGTGTCGCTCGATGAATCGGCCGAAACCGAAGAGTCGTCCTACCGGATCGATGTCGAAGACCTTGGCCTGAATCCTGAACAACTCTGTGCCCAAGAGGAAGAGCAACGAATCCTCTCTGAAGCTCTGAATGCGTTGACGCCAGGAATGCGAAAAGCAATCGAACTGCGTGAGCTTGACGAGCGATCCACAGAAGAGACCGCTCAAATCATGGGAATTTCCGTTAGCGCGGTAAAGGCTAGAGTGTTCCATGGGCGGAAAAAATTGCGCGACACATTGAATCACTTTGCCGGGTCAGCGTGGGCCTCCGCAAGGGGCGTTTAGCGAACGATCGGTGACATATGGGAGGCCTCATGATCACGTTTCTGTTTGTCGCACTATTAGCAATCTTGGGGTTTCTTTGTTTCACCGGTCACGACGGCGCTATCGGCCTAAGGCATCGTCACTGAGGAAAAGCAAGCCAAGCTTCACCGAGAGGAAGTCTAGTTATGTGGATTGTGCGAGTCGCTTTAGACCGACCCTATACCTTCATCGTGCTGGCGGTACTGATCTTGGTTCTGAGCCCGATCATGATCTTGCGCACGCCGACCGATATTTTCCCGAACATCGATATCCCGGTGATCGCGGTTGCATGGCAGTTCACGGGCATGAATCCCGAAGAACTGGAAGGCCGCCTCACGAGCCCGTTTGAACGAATCTTGACCACCACCGTCGACAACATAGAACACATCGAATCGACCACCGTAAACGGTCAATCCATCATCAGGATCTACCTGCAACACGGCGCGAGCTTGGACACGGCCAATGCCCAGGTGACAGCGATATCCCAAACCGGCCTTCGCCAATTCCCGCCGGGCACTTTGCCTCCCCTGATCATCAACTACAGCGCTTCAAGCGTTCCCATTCTGCAGTTGGGCCTGTCCGGAAATGGACTCTCGGAGCAGCAGTTGAACGACCTCGGGCAGAATTTCCTCAGACCCCAACTGGTGACCGTGCCTGGGGCCGTAATTCCTTTCTTGTACGGAGGCAAACAACGCCAGGTCATGGTTGATTTGAATCCGGGTTTGATGCAGTCGAAAGGACTGTCGCCACAAGATGTTCTCAATGCCGTGCAGCAGCAAAATCTGATTTTGCCTTCCGGAACGGCAAAGATGGGCCCGTTCGAGTACGACGTTCGCGTGAACGCCAGCATGAGAACCGTTCCCGAACTGAACGAACTCCCAGTCAGGGTCGTCGGGAATTCCACGATCTACCTTCGTGATGTCGCGAATGTGCGCGACGCTTTTGCGCCCCAGACCAACATCGTGCGCCAGGATGGGCGTCGGGGCGCCCTCGTCTCGGTCCTCAAGGCCGGCAACGCTTCGACAATCGACGTCGTGAACGGGATCCGCGGTCTTCTTCCGCGTGTCGCTCAGACCCTGCCCCCAGAACTGAAGATTTTGCCGCTGGCCGATCAGTCCATTTTCGTTCGAGGCTCTGTGAACGGTGTCATCCGCGAGGCCGTCATCGCCGCTTGTCTAACCGGGTTGATGATTCTGCTGTTCCTCGGGAGTTGGCGCAGCACCTTGATCATCGCGATCTCCATTCCGCTGTCCATCCTGACCTCCGTCATGATCCTCAGCTTCCTGGGCGAAACCATCAACATCATGACACTCGGAGGTTTGGCCCTCGCCGTCGGAATCCTTGTGGACGACGCTACGGTTACGATCGAAAACATCGAACGATATTTCGAAGAAGGGCACGCCCAGCGCGAAGCCATCTTGGAAGGCGCGGCGCAAATTGCCGTGCCCGCCCTGGTGTCGACGCTCTGCATCTGCATCGTGTTCTTACCGATGTTTCTCTTGAGCGGCGTAGCCAGATATCTCTTTGTGCCCCTTGCCGAAGCGGTGGTGTTCGCCATGCTCGCGTCGTACCTCCTCTCCCGCACCCTCGTGCCAACGCTGGCGATGTACTTGTTGAAAGCAAAACAGGGCGACCGCGCCAGCTCGCGGAATCCCCTCATACGCTTCCAGCGGGCATTCGAGCGTGGATTCGAACGCCTTCGCGATGCCTACCATTCCCTGCTCACAACGCTTGTTCACCGGCGGGCCCTTTTCATCCCCGCCTTTTTTCTCGCCTGTCTTGCGGCGTTTCTTCTCGTGCCGTGGCTCGGTCAGGATTTCTTTCCGAGCACGGACAGCGGTCAATTCATCCTGCATCTCCGCGCCAAGAGCGGCACGCGAATCGAAGAGACCGCGAAGCTCTGCGACCTCGTTGAGGGCACCATTCGCCGCGAGATCCCTGAGCGCGAGGTGGACAACATTCTGGACAATATCGGGTTGCCTTACAGCTCCATCAATTTCATGCACAGCACCTCCGGCCTCATCGGAGCGGGCGACGCCGATATTCTGGTGTCCCTCAAAGAAGATCACCATTCCACGGCAGACTATGTTCAGCGGCTGCGAGAGACCCTGCCCCGTGAATTCCCCGGCACGTCCTTTTACTTTCTACCTTCGGACATCGTCACTCAGGTGTTGAACTTTGGTTTGCCTGCGCCCATCGATATCCAAATCGAGGGAACCGATATCGAGGGCAATCGCGACGTCGCAGCCCGGATGCTGCAAGAGGTCGAGCGCGTTCCGGGCATCGCCGATGCGCGCATACAGCAAGCATTTGATTACCCGGAGTTCGATGTGGCCGTGGACCGTACCAAGGCGGCCCAGGGCGGCTATACACAGCGCGACGTAGCCAACAGCCTGTTGAACTCACTCAGTGGTAGTTTCCAAATCACGCCAATGTTCTTTCTGAATTGGAAGAACGGTGTGAGCTATAACCTGGTGACCCAGACTCCCCAATATTCGATTCAATCCCTGCAAGATCTTCAGAACACTCCGCTCAGCGCCTCAGCCGCTGTGCACCCTGAAATTCTCGCCGATGTTGCTTCCATCAAACGCTCGAACGAGATGGAAGTGATTAGTCATTACAACATCCGGCGTGTGGTCGATATCTACGCCGCCGTCCAAGGCCGCGATTTGGGAGCGGTGGGCCACGAGGTCACGCGAATTGTAGATGCCAATCGAAAGTCGTTGCCGCGCGGCAGCTTCGTTTCCGTCAAGGGCCAACTGCAAACGATGCGCAGCTCGTACCTGGGGTTGCTGGGCGGACTCCTCTTCTCCATCGTTCTCGTCTATCTCTTGATCGTAGTGAACTTTCAATCCTGGCTCGATCCTTTCATCATCATCACCGCGCTTCCCGCCGCGCTTGCTGGCATCGTCGGTTTCTTGTTCGTAACACATACAACCCTCAGCGTTCCCGCTTTGATGGGCGCCATTATGTGCATGGGCGTTGGCACGGCGAACAGCATTCTCGTCGTGTCCTTTGCCAAAGAACGGCTTCTGCACTACGGAGATCCGGTTGAAGCGGCCATCGAAGCTGGCTTCACCCGGTTTCGCCCCGTGCTCATGACCGCGCTAGCCATGATCATCGGCATGATTCCCATGGCCCTGGGTTTGGGCGAAGGTGGCGAGCAGAACGCACCGCTGGGCCGCGCCGTCATTGGCGGCCTGCTATGCGCCACCGTGGCTACCCTGATCTTCGTCCCCGCAGTCTTCAGCCTGCTACACGGACGTCGTGATCCTTCGGCTGTCCAACCACAGTCGACGGGCAACACCGAACCTATTCAGGCGTGAGTTAGAGGAAAACGAATGACATCGCGCGAAGAAAATGTGATGACGACTCCCCAAACAGAAATAATCGAAATGCAGTCCACGCAACCGGCTCCGGAGGGGTTTCAGCCTCGTCCCGCAGCTCCGCGCCGAACCGCAACGCTGGTCGCGGCCGCGACGCTCGGCGTTCTCGCTCTCCTGATCTACTCCGGCATCCATTCGCGCGCCGTAGCCGAGTCGCGGCTCGCGCAACGAACACAAGAAGCTGCCATTCCCACCCTCGACGTAGTCTTTCCTCGGGAAGGTGCACCCACACAGGAAATTGTCCTGCCCGGCAACACTCAGGCGTTCAGCGACTCGCCAATCTATGCGCGGACCAGTGGTTATCTCAAGCGCTGGTACTTCGACATTGGCGCGCATGTCCAGAAGGGCCAATTGCTCGCGGAAATCGAAACCCCGGAAGTCGACCAGCAACTGCTCCAAGCCCGAGCCGACCTCGATACCGCGCAAGCCAACTTAAATATTGCCAAGATCACCGCCAGCCGCTGGCAAGACCTGGTCAGCACGGGCTCCGTATCCCAGCAGGAAACCGACCAGGCCGTCAGCAATCTCAGCGCAGTGAAAGCCGCGGTCGAATCCAGTTCCGCCAATGTGCGCCGGCTTGAGCAGTTGCAATCATTCGAAAAAATCTATGCCCCCTTTGACGGGATCATCACGGCACGCAATACGGATATCGGAGCACTTATCGATGCCGGAGCCAATACACAACCAAGGGAACTTTTTCACATCGCCGCCATTCGTACGCTCCGCTTGTACGTCGCGGTTCCCGAGGTGTACTCCCGCGCTGCGCGCTCCGGTGCGCCGGCCACCTTGACGCTCGACGAATTCCCGGGCCAAACCTTTCATGGCACGCTTGTTCGCAACGCCAACTCTATCGACCTCGCTTCGCGCACGCTGCTCGTCGAGGTGGATGTCGACAATCCAACCGGCCAACTCCTGCCGGGCGCTTACGTCTTTGTCCACCTCAAGCTGCCAGATCAGACTCGCTCGGTAACGATTCCATCCAACACGTTGATCTTCCGCAAAGAGGGCTTGCAGGTCGGGCTTGTCCGCAATGGCAAAGCCGAGTTAGTCCCGGTCAGGATCAGCCGCGACTACGGCAATAGCGTAGAGATAGTTTCAGGCCTCCAACCCACGGACGCCGTTATTGTCGACCCGTCGGACTCTCTGGTCGCCGGCATGCCCGTCCGCGTGAGCAACAAACCAGCAGGTGGGTCCGGCCGATGAAGTACCTCTTTGCCCTCATGCGTTTCATCCTCACTGGCGTCGTCGCGCTCCTTCTACTGCTCCTCATCGTGGCGCTCGAGGGTTGCACCGTCGGTCCCAAATACGTCAAGCCCTCCGTGCCTACTACACCGGCGTATAAGGAAGAAACGCCAGCTTCATTCAAGGAAGCAGAGCAGTGGCAGCCCGCGCATCCCGGGGATCAGGCGAGCCGCGGAAACTGGTGGGAGATTTTCAGCGATCCGGAACTCAATAAGCTGGAAGAGCAGATCGCCGGTTCCAACCAGGACCTGAAAGTAGCGGAAGCGCGCTTCCGCGAAGCGCGCGCAGCGATTCGCTTCAATCGCGCTGCGCAATTTCCGACCATCTCCACTTCGCCGAGTGCCAGCTACGTTAAGAGTTCAGACTTCTCCCAGAGCTTTCCGTCCAAGATACAAGAGGCCAGCACTGGTAGTTTCGTGCTGCCCTTTGACCTTTCTTACGAACTGGATCTTTGGGGTCGGGTGCGGCGTAGCGTGGCTGCTGCGCGGGAAGAAGCGCAAGCCAACGCTGCCGACTACGAGACCGCAAAGCTCAGTCTCGAGGCGGAACTCGCCTTGGATTATTTCGAATTGCGCAGCGCCGACGCTCAGAAGCAGCTTCTCGACGACACGGTAAAAGCCTATACCGACAACCTGCAACTCACGCTCACTCGCTTCAAGGGAGGCGTAGCCCCGAAGGCCGACGTCGCGCAAGCGCAAACGCAGTTGGACACCACTCGCGTGCAAGACACGGATGTCACCGTGCAACGAGCGCAATTCGAACACGCCATAGCGATTCTGATCGGGAAGCCGCCTGCGGACTTTAGCCTCGCAGGCTCGCCGCTCAACTACCAACCTCCCAGCATTCCGATTGGACTCCCTTCTGAACTATTGCAGCGGCGCCCGGACATCGCCGCCGCGGAGCGTCGAGTGGCGGTGGCCAATCAGCAGATCGGCATCGCCCGCGCGGCGTATTTTCCCACCGTGACCCTTGGGGGAACGGCCGGATTCGCCGGCACTCAGGGTTCGAACTGGTTTACCTGGCCCAGCGGCTTCTGGGCCGTAGGTCCGGCCCTGGCGCAGACCTTGTTCGACGCGGGACGCCGTCGCGCCACGTCCGAATCGGCGCGCGCGAACTACGATGCCACCGTCGCAACTTATCGTCAGACTTCACTGACCGCGTTCCAGGAAGTCGAGGACAACGTCGCCGCCTTGCGCATTCTCGAGAACGAAGGACAGCAGCAAACGCAGGCCATCGCGTCGTCCGAGGAATCGCTTCAACTTTTTACAAATCGTTACAAGGGCGGTGTCGACACATACCTTCAGGTCATCACCGCGCAGACCATCGAGCTAGCCAACGAGCGAAACGCCATTGACATTCAGCGACGTCGATTGGACGCGAGTGTGCTCCTGATCAAGGCGCTGGGAGGAGGCTGGAACGCGTCCAATCTTCCCACGTTCGGTGCATCCGCCGTTCGGGACTACTAAGCCGCTCCAAAGTGTCGGTCTTTCTGTGACCGGATTGCCTTACGCAAGGTTGCTGCAGAAATGCCCAAACCTCTGCTTCTGAATCGGTCCCTTCGACAGGAAACCGAATGCTCTCGCTCAACTCAAATCATTGAGAAACCAGAAGCCGGCTCCCCGAACTGGACGATTTGCGAACATTGAAATTTGACCTCTCTATTCAGTTTCGTAAGCCAAGAACTCGTCTGAAGCCACCTGTTCGATAAATCGCGTTAGTCGTTAGCTACGCGAAGCCTAATTGCAGGTCTGGCTGCAAACTCACCCAAGGATGAAGATTATGCTCGATGCGGTGTAAGAAAGCGCTCATGATCAACATACGTTCGTCGGTTCAAAATGTGCTGAAAACATCCAAATTCCTACGGGTTTACCGATGAAAAGACCAAGAGCCACACCAATGCTGGCAGGGTGTGTCCGAGCTTTCATGGCGATACATATTGGGTGCTGGTTGCCTTTGCGGAATTGGTTTTACGATGGCGCTGTTTATTGCGACACTCGCGTTTGGTGAGGGAGCCCTGCTGAACATGTCAAAAATTGGAATACTCGGAGCTTCTTTGTTGGCTGGGATTTGCGGAAGTCTACTTTTGCTCCGAGAATCGTAACGAAGCGTACTTGGTTACTTCTATCAACGCAAATGGTAGGGTCCGCGCGAAATGCGGGGCGAATAGAAACGACCCTTGAGGCCTGCGGCACCTCTGATAGCAATCACTGCTGGTTTAGCCGTGCCGCCCCCAGTGCGAGCGCAGGACTACGCGCTCATGATAGTAGATTAAACGAGTCTCTTTTACAGACAAAACGGGGGACGATTGTACAACCCATGGCCTAGCTCGTTTATAAATGCAAGCCAACCGAGCTCCGGCTGAAGTAACCTAACAACTTCGAGCATCAAACAGTGAAGACCGGCGGAAGGTGGGGATCAAGCTTGTTTGCAATGAAGCTCACAGCCAGAAACGAAGATGCGCGCAAGAAGAGTCCAAGCTGGCTTTTAAGTGCGTTCGCTTGGTTAATGCTGTCAGTGGCCTCCCCGCAACCCATGGCTTGGGCACAAAGTCAAGAAACTGCGCTATCAGACCGATCGACGCAGGTTCCTCAGGGAGCGAAGAATTCACCCCAGGCCCAATCTGAAAAAGAACCGGAACGAATTTTTGGAATCGTTCCAGCTTACTCGATAACGGATGCACGGAATGCGCCACCGCTCACGAGCAAAGCAAAATTCAAACTGTTCGTCAGCGGCACTCTGGATCCGTTCCCATTTGCGGTTTATGCCGTACAAGCTGGGGTAGAACAGGCCAACGACTCGCATAGCGGCTATGGACAAGGCGCTGCGGGTTACGCAAGGCGTTTTGGCGCCGCGTTGGGCGACGGGACGTCGGCACGATTCTTCGCGACGTATGCGTTCCCGTCGCTTCTTCACCAGGATCCTCGCTATTTCCGCAAAGGTGAAGGAAGCGGCTGGTCTCGCGTCGGCTATTCGGTATCTCGCGGATTCGTGACCCGAAGCGACGCAGGGAAAACTCAGCCGAACTGGTCAAACGTCATCGGGAAATTTGCCGGTGCAGGATTGTCGAACCTTTACTACCCGCCAGACGATCGGGGAGCATCCTTGACCTTGAGTCGCGTGGCGATCAGTTTGAGTTACCAGATGCTCGGTAATCTTGCCATTGAATTCTGGCCCGAAATTCACCGTAAAGTCTTTGGTGGGAACAAAAAGCAAACTTCGCAAAGTGCAAACTCCCGGTAAGCGGTGTTTCCCTGAAGAAGTCGCCAGTGCTGGAGGGACACCCTTGATCCCGTCATTGGGGGCAATCTCAATGACATCAGGGAGTTCATCAAGGCCCAGCCACCTTCGACAGTGATCGGCATTGGTTACATGTCGAACGCGGGTGTAAACATCGTCACTCGGAAGAAGAACGGTGGTCTACAGCGCGTGAGTACTCTGACGGAGGTCTCCAACTCCGAGATCGCAGCCCCGAATAATGTTTGGGTGCCTGCTGCCTAGTGATTTCGCGAATTCGCTGAGAGCGCTCTGATGGTGATATTCTCCCAGCCATCCCATTGGACTTCTCCACCGGAGGGACCACACTGTGCCTCGACCAATGTCCATGACGACGAAGCCGATGTCCTTGCAGCGGGCTAGCTATGTTGTGGCTGCTTTCTCGCTGCTGGGTTTCTCCGCATTCCATTGTGGTTTTGCGGCCCAGAGCGATTTCGTTCGCTTTTCGAAGCCCGAGCTGCTCACCGCCCGCAGCACAGCAGCGACAGGACACCTTTTTGACGAAATTCGTTTTCGGTTGCACCAAAAATAATTAGCGACAACTGAATAAGGAACTTTTCCTTTTGACGTTTATCGGGCACATGGGGCGATACTCGTCAATGAGAACAGTTATACTACACTCTGCAGCCTATTAGATCCTGCTAGCGAACGTAACTCAGACAGAGTCAGCAAAGGCTGATGAGCGATCGATGCGCCGCCAAATCTCTACTGCTTCTGCGTTCCTATTGGTCATCACCTGGGTGGCATGTAGCACTTCAGGCGACTCGGCAAAAACTGGCCCTATGGCAGCTCAGAAGGCTGCGCTGAGCGCCGAGACTGCGAGTGCCGTGGGCGTCGCTCTGCGTCCGCTCATCGCTTCCGCCAAACTGGACAGCCTGCGTTGGCCAGACTTCCATGACGTCAGTGGCGACGCCGGGGAATTCTATCAAGGTCGCTCCTACACTCCCGCTTGGGTTGACCGAACAGGGTCGACCTCACAGGCGAGGGTTGTCATTTCCATCCTGCAAAAGGCAGTCCAAAAAGGCCTAAACCTTGAAGATTACGATGCCTCGAAGTGGCAGGGCCGCGAGGAAGCTCTCGCCGGCACGCCAACGGCGGAAGCAATCGCGAAATTTGATCTCGCGCTAACGGTGTCCATGCTTCGCTACGTCTCGGCACTGAATATGGGGCGGATTAACCCAAGGCATCTTAAGTTCAACCTCGATTTGAATCATAGAAGAACGGACTTGGCCGAATTTCTCGCACAGATTTCTCAGGCGACAGATATCGTACCGTTGCTAGATGAAGTGGAGCCCCAAGAAGACGGCTACGCGCGTTCCGCCGAAGCCTTGCGGACGTATATCGCACTGGCGCAACAGGACACTGGAGTGAAGCTACCTGTTCCAGACAAGCCAGTAACTCCTGGCGGTAGCTATGCTGGGACGGCGCTCCTTGTAGCAAAACTCAAGCTGGCGGGAGATCTTTCCCAGACTGCGAGGTTACCTGACGGATCGACGAAATATGAAGGCGATGTTGTGGAGGCAGTGAAGAGCTTTCAGCTTCGCCACGGCCTGACGGCGACTGGAAGTCTGGGATCAGAAACTGTCAAACAACTTAACGTGCCGCTGGCAGATCGCGTTCGCCAACTTCAATTTTCACTGGAGCGCTGGAGGTGGTTTCCTCACGAGATCGCGACGCCATTGATCGTCGTAAACGTGCCGGCCTTCCGTCTGTACGGGTTCGATGAACCGCACCACATCGCCTTGAAAATGAATGTAGTAGTCGGCAAGGCCATGCGCTCGGAAACGCCCGTGTTTATCGGAAACATGACCTACTTAGTTTTCCGCCCCGACTGGGGGGTTCCGCCGAGCATTGCGCGCAGGGAAATTGTCCCGCCGTTAGAAAAAGACCCTGCATACCTCTCCAAACACGGATATGACCTCTTCGATCCGAGCGGCAAAGTCTTAAGCACCGGGAATGTAACCCCCGAGGATATTCAACTTCTCCGCGCGGGAAAGTTATCCGTTCGACAGCGTCCCGGCCCGATGAATGCTTTGGGCGGTGTGAAATTCATGTTCCCCAATCAGTACATGGTCTACCTGCATGATACGCCCAAGACCGAATTGTTCTCTCGTTCGCGTCGTGACTTCAGTTACGGCTGCATTCGTGTTGAAGATCCTCCGGCGCTGGCTGCGTGGGTACTGCGGGCCATGCCGGAGTGGACTCCCGAACGAATCCTTGCAGCCATGAACGGAGAAAAAAGTGTACAAGTGAATTTAAGCTCACCAATTCCGGTGCTGATTCTGTATGTTACTGCGAGAGTGGATGAAAACGGCAGCGCTGATTTCTACGACGACATTTATGGGCATGATGCTAGGCTTGCGCAGGCCCTCGCCAAAGGATATCCCTATCCCCGGTAGTCCCGAGCGCCAGCTCGCATTCCATGGCTCCGGTACTGGCGTCCACTTGAGTTTGCCCCAGAGCTGTGTTGGTGGTCCAAGCGCAGCACGGGCATGGCTTTAATGGCAGCAGCGCGAGTCTGCAGGTCCTCAAATGACGCTTACTACTTGTGCGGCCACAGGGTCCTAGTCCTTTGCTCCCTTTGGAATTCAGACAGAGAATAATCTTACCTTTCCTTTCGGCTTCCGATCGTGGGCCGATCACGGGCGCACGGCTATAGTACAGCTCTTCTTGCGAGCCGCTGTCTTCAACCTGAAAGGCCCTGACCTGCATCGCAAACACTAGCCCGAAAAATGACGGACACAAGTTCATGGCTTGAGAACGGAACGAAAGTTCACGTCCCTCGGGCCGATCACGTTTCCTAAGTTTGTGCTCGTGGCGGCAGCAGGAATCGCCGGGGTGACTTCAGGAAACTCTTTAGCGTGTAGCGCAACAACTCGAACTGCTCCCGCCGCGAGACTCCATACGCCTTCAATCCCACTTCCGCGGCGATCGAAAAGCTTACACCAAGATTGAGCACAAAGATCACCGCGATCCCGTAAGGCGTTTGTACGAACCATCCGCGATACAACCAGTCTCGCCCAAAGCTTGCGGCGGCTGCCCTCTTGAAGGCCAGTGTTGGCGGCAGGACATCAGGATTTCTCTTTCAGACGGAGTCGGGCCGACCGCTGACACAGCGTAACGTTCTGCGAGATGGCCTCGGGAAGATTCAAGGGAACATGCATTTGGTGGCAGGGACGGGGTTTCACTCGTTTCGCCGATTCCGAACTGCACACCTGCGAAAGAACCGCGTGCCGTGGGATCTGCAAAAGCTGTGGCTCGGTGACGCCAACAAAGATGTCACCGATCGCTATGCGGAGCAGTTGAAAGAAGACGTTGAGTGGCGCAAGCAGGAAGCAGAAACAGCGGGATTGGGGTTCAAGTTGCCGACCATAGAAACCTCAGTTGGGCTACTTGGGCTACCAAAGCATCAAAAATCGACGTTGAAGAAAGTCGCTTAACTGATTGAGGGACTGAAGATTAAGTTGGCTCCCCGGGCTAGATTCGAACTAGCAACCCTTCGGTTAACAGCCGAATGCTCTACCATTGAGCTACCGGGGAACATCCCCATTTTCTGATGTTTACGCCGCAGTTGCAAGCTGGACCTTGGGGACATGACTGAATCCAAGTCCAGCGCTTTCAACACATTTTCCGCGCGTATCCGTACGCCCCATCATCCTTATGTACGATTGCTCCGTGACGCCTTTCTTGCCGTGACCGAGCCAAATCTTGATCAGTGATTCGGGAATCAGTTCGGTTTCCAAGTGCGTGCAGCGGAACCGCCTCATCGCGTGCCATGCCGTGCCCTCGCCTTCAAAGCATTTGACCCGATATCTGCCATTCTTTTCCCGCCAGCGTTCAGCCTTTCTTAGCCCAACCCTTTCCAAGATCCGATGGAGCCAATCACGGTTGATGTTGCGCTGGAGGAGCGGATTGCCTTTGCGCGACGCGAACAGTAGTTTGCCGGGTAGTCTGCCAGCAAGGTATTCCTTGAGGACCGCAGCCAAAGATTCGGGAACGTCAACATCGCGTATCCCGTTCTTGGTCTTTGGTGGTTTCAGCCTGTTGATGTACACGCTCTGCCGAACGTGCAGAACGCGGCAATCCTCGGAAAACGTAGTGCCGTGCTGACATTTTCTTGGTTTGAGCGCCTTACAGTGCGGACAGCCGATGTTGTCGCGGACCTTGATGGCTAGAACCTCACCGATCCGCAGGCCCAAGCCGGCCACGATTAGAGACAGGATGTAGGTCACGTTCTTCGGTTTCCGTACCCCTGCCGCAAAAGCGGTGTCGAGAATTTCCGTCATCTGTTGTGGCGTGAACGCCTCGGAGTTTTGATCCTCCGGGTCCACGATCGGCAGATCAATGTACTCATGGTCCCACGTACGCTTGTAGATCCCTTCGCCATTTACTTTCAGCGAAGCCACTACAAGTTTCGCGATGGCCACGATCTCGACGATGGTTTTTGGTGCGAGCTTTCGGTCATGGAGCTTCTGGACCAGACCTTGACCGCGTCATTGTCCACTGCCGACAAAGGCAATTCACCGAGGATCGGGTTCAAGTGATTGCGGAGATAGCTCCTGTACCCGTTCGCGGTGGCTTGCTGGATCGGACCACGGTTTCTCGTTTGCGCCGCATGCAGCCATATTTCGGCTTGTTGCTGGAATATAACACCATCGGAAACGCGCTCGGTGATTTGAGCCCGAATCGTGTCCTCAGCGTTCACTCCAGCTTCGTCTAGCACTGCGATCTTCCTCCTTTCTCGCTCAAGCGGTGCTAATAGTCCCGGCCCGCTAGTGGGGCAGATCGTTGTTCTCTTCTTGTGCCACTTCGCTTCGCCGGGATTCCGGTGACGATAAACTACCGTCCAATTGCTGCCGTGCTTCTCGAGACTTCCTGTCTGACCAGAGAATTGAGCCATGGTGCCAATTCCTTTCTTGGCTCGCTTCTCTAGCGTCGGCAGAACGATACCTTGAGCAGACTTTGGTTGGCAATCGGCCAATTGTGCGAGTCCGCCGACCTGTTCGGGTTCTGCAGTCCGTTGTGAGAAAAACTGCATGTTGATCGCCGAGTGAGTTAGGGCCGGGCAGGGCTGCTTGCGTCGCCACGATGAGCGTCGTTTTGGGTGACATCCGTCAACGGTCGAGAGGGATGTCTGGATGATTTGCTCTGAAGATGCGCTTGCGCTTTCTCGACTGTATGGCGGGCATAAGCAGAATGCTTTTCGTCGCCGCGATAGTCCGCGATCCGGCGGATGATTTCGTCCGGTTCGTCACCTCGCGCCAGTGCCCGCTTTGCGTAGGCCCAGTCCGCTTCGGACTGGCTCTTATGCCCGCGCGGAATCGTGCGGCCCGGTGGGTGCGTGTCTTCGACGTGCCTAGGAGCATCCGGGGAGTCTTCCCGAATCGTGAAGTCACGCAGCGAGTAGACACGATTGGATTCGTAACGAGCCTGTACGACGAACTCCGCCTCGGCATATTTGCGATTTACAAACCCAGGCAGGCGGAGTACGCGCGTCGCGTCGGTCGCCGCTCGATCGCCTCCGAACTGGTTTGCCAGGGAGTGAAGCAATGCTTCCGCTTGCTCGACATCGACTCCTGCGATCCTCCATACGACCTGGTGCTTGCCGGGCGACGTATCGAGAACCAAATTGGGAGAAGGTGCGTCGAGGGAGTCTCGAATACTCGTCAGGGCTGCCTGGGCATCCTCGTCGAGGTCCAGGTACACGTGTCGGATTTCCTTCAAGTTGTCTTTCGTCCGGCGGCTGGCACCGTCCTGCAAGGGATTCACTCCGACAAAAATGTCTGACCCCGCGCGGTTCTGGTCGCCAAGCCAGCGCTGAAACGCCGGGCTGGCAATGGTTTCTGCGGCCGCGATGCGCTGAAGGGTCTGGCCGCGGGCGCGATTGCGCAACAGAACAGCCACGTTGTCCGAGGCCTCATGCAACGCGAGAACATACTCGGAAGCGAAGACCGAGCGGGGTTTGAAACTGGGTTGTCCGCTCATGGTGCCTCCGCTTTGGCATACATCACGCAGTAGTCGAATAGATCGGCATCGGGATCGTAATGGTTGATTTCCAGAACCTCGGAGATGAATCGCCGGCCCGGCCTGCGTTCGATGTGCACAACGACGTTGAGGGAATCGCCGATATTATTCTTAATCGCGCGGTACGGTAATTCCACTCCGCTTTGCAAAACGCAGCTGGTGAACCTTGCCAATCCTTGTTTCGCGGAGCTGGCATGAATCGTCGACAGCGTCCCAGCGTGCCCGGTGTTTAAGAGTTGCAGCAGATCGAAAGCTTCTCCTCCCCGAATTTCTCCAAGAATCAATCGATCCGGCCGGTGCCTGAGGGATGCCTTTAAGAGATCGCGGATGGCGATTGCCGGAAGCCCGTTCTGTTCGCGACGAGCCTCAAAGCGAACGAGGTTGGCTTGGGATAGTTGGAGTTCTGCCGTATCCTCAATCAACAAGATGCGTTCATCCTCGGGAATGAACTTTGCAAGGAGGCCCGCGAGAGTTGATTTTCCCGTCCCGGTACCACCGGAGATCAAGATATTCTTGCGTTTCAGGACGTAGTCTTCGAGACGATTGGCCAGCGGTCGGTCGAGAGTGCCGACGCGAATCAAGTCCTCTAGACCGAAGTGCCGCGAGTTGAACTTCCGAATGGTGAGGGTGACGCCGCTCAAGCTGCACGGCGGAATCACTGCAGCGACCCGGCTCCCATCCGGTAGTCGCGAGTCGAGGATGGGCTTGGTCTCCGACACGTCATCACCCAATCGCCGGGCAATATTCTTGACGGCGACGAGCAACGACCTCTCGTTGAGCGAGACATCTTTCACCTGCTCGAGATAGCCGGATTTCTCGATGAAAATTCGGTCCGGCCCATTGACCATGACCTCGCTGATGGACTCGTCGAGGATGAGGTGCTCGATGGGTTTAAGAAAGGGAAGGATCACTTCGAATCCGTTCATCACAAGGCTCCTTCCTCTAGCTGCTGGAAGTACGATTTGTTCGGGTCGTTGTAGTAAGGCTTCAAATAGCAAAACATCGGCGGCATGGGGTTGACGCCGTCGTAGGCGATGGTGACCGATTGCGCGTTGCGTAGTTCCGTGAACGTCTTCATGTCGAAGCGGAAATCAGTCTGGGTGTTGTAGCTTTTTGAGGCGGTGATGTTGGCCCGGTGCGAGAGTGCTTTGCCCGTCAGAAGGCTCACGCGGGCATCATGTCCGCTTTCGGAAAGGTTGTAGCTGACCTTGAGCCGGTCTTCGCGTCCGCACAGTTCACTCGCCGTCTTTGCCGAGAAGTCATCGGAGAGCGACAAGAAAATCTTGGTGCGGAACGTCTGCAGAAGGGTGCGCCAGCTGTCGCCGGGCAACGCCGACCGGAGCGAGCTGATGCTTTGCGTGGCGACGATCGGGATGCACTTCGGCTGGCGCGAGAGGCTGAAGAATTTTTCGTCGCCCGTGGGATCGCTTTCACCGACGGTTGCGAAGTGGTGGTACTCGTCGCATAGAAAGAGGACTTGCCGGAAATGGCGCTCGGGATGGACTTCCATTTCCGGCACACGATTCAGCACCGCGCGTTCGAAATCGAGCTTCATCATGACCCCTAGCGCTTTGGCGAGGCCGGGATTCATGCCAATCGGGAAGCTCAGTGCGCAGATCTTGCCTTGCTCGATCAGCCAGGAGAAGGAAGGCAACGGTTTTCCGTACTGATTCCCTGCATTCTTTTGCGGGTCATAGCACTCGGGCTTCGGGCAGAAGACCTTTTTCACTTTCGGGCTGTCGTCAAACAAGGAAAGAAACACCGAAATGCCTTCGACAATCGAGGTGCGAAGCTTGGGCTCGATCCGTCTCCAATCCTCCTCGAACCAGCGCTTCACGGCTTGCAGCTGGTCGAGCTTTTCCGGGTCGGCTTGCGAGGGGTTGAGGAGCGACCGGGACTCATACGGGATGCCGCGTTTCCGAAGGGTCTGGCGAAGTTCGGGAGTGGCCGGTGCGAGATAGCGGTCTTCTTTCGCGTCATGTACAAAGCCGAGGCCGGCCACCTCTTCGGTGCGATCGCCATATGTCTTTGGTGTAAGCGCGATCGAGTGCCGCCCCAGGATGATCTCTTCGGCTTCGTAAATGCGCTGTTCGAGGAACGGCGGAGAGATGGCGCAATGGTAGACATCGAAGAGCGTGACGTAGCCGTACGTGACCTTATATAGAAGGATGATGAACTTCACGAGGTTCGTGTAGGCCTGCTGCCAGAAGGGTTCTTTGCCGCGCCCAAACAAATTGTTGAGAAGGGCCGCGATGCTGAAGGCCAGGGCGTATGCGTCGAGATCGTTGTGCAGCGGATTGTAGCGATAGTCGGAATCGAGGGAGATTTCGATGTAGTCTTCGCCGCGTCCATGGCGCTCTAGGATTTCTTTGACACGCCTGCAGAAGTCCCCCTTCACCTCGAGGACAAGACCGCCGATTCGCTCATCCTTATTAAAGGCCTTGTAGGAAAGAATCTGTTCGGCAAACGGATACAGGCACGACGAAGTCTTGCCGCTGCCCACGGCGCCGAAGACCGCAATCCCGGTAAACAGTCCGCGCTCCGGTACGGTGAGCCACCAGGGTGATTTCGACGGACCGGGTTTTCGCGGATCGTGCACCTCGCCGAGCACCACAAAGAGTCGCTCGCGCTTGCGAGGGTCTGGGTAGGCGGGCAGGCGACCAGGAGCGACTCTTCGTCCGAGCTTCAAAGTGAAGGTGTAAACGATCGAGAACGCGCCGGCGTACGCCATGTACGGCGTTGAAAACAGGCACATCCAATAGAGGTACTCGAAGCTCTGAAGCACCTGCGGCGCGCGCAGGGCGATGACCTTCAAGAAGATTTGGTTCTCGGGAAATGGAACTCGATAAAACAGGACGAGTCCCGTGGCCATCGCCAGCAACGCCGCGACGAAGCTTCGCGAGTCAAGGATTCTGCGAAACATCCCGCTACCCCCGTGGAGCGGCCGCGGTCTTTGGTGAGTCCGGCGATTGCGCGCGGCGTTGCTCTCTCCACTTGCGGTAGTCCTGATCCCGCCAGAGGTTCTTCTTGATGACGGAGTTGACCACGTGGTCCGGACTGCTTTCGATGAATCGCGCGTAGTCCTCCAGCAGTTGCTTGACCGGCTCTTCGACTTTCACTTCTAGCGTTACGATGGCTGGCGCTTTCTTAATCAGTGGCATGGCTTTTGTCCTTTCTAGGATGTTTCCGAACTCCTTGCTGCGCCGCGGAAAAAACACCCGGCACAGTTACTCGTGCCGAAGGACGGGAGCGACCCCAAAACACTTTTTGGGCGGCTGAAGGCCGAAAAAGTGGGGTCGCTCCCGATTTGGTGTTTTTTCCGCGGCGGGTTTTCACTTGCGGTTTTCGCCGATTTTCTTTAGTTCCGGACAAATGCTTCGGCCGCAAAGTGCAGAAACTCGTGAAGACGAAGGTGCAGAGTGTATTTCTTACGTTCTTCACCGTTGTTCCTCAGCTTCACCGCGAGCCAGTCCAACGCCCATCAAAAGTCGTAGCTCGAATCGAACGGTGTGATGCGTGCCGTTGCTCTGGAACTCCTCGCGGACCTGCTCATCGGAAATTCGGTTCGCTTTCCACGCCCGATACAGATGTTCAAACCGCGATGCGCTAAATCGTTGTTTGGCCAGATTGCGAAAGATGAGATCGGTTTCGCTAAGCGAGCTGTACTGGCAGTGGTCCCAGTCCTTACGGATAGCGAAGTACCGGAGTAGGTCGTCAGCCGGGTTGGAACCCAGCGGAATGGTCACCAGCGAATCGAAGATTTCCAGGGCCCTGTCGAAGTGCGAATCGGAGCGTGCGAGGTAGAGAAAACGGAATTCCGACAGCTGTCGGAAGAGAGGCAGGTACGCTTGGAGATGTCGAACGAAGTCGGTCAAGTTGGCTTCGGCGGGCTGGATGTAGGACAAGGTGACCACAGGCGGGGATGCTGCATGATCGACGAACATGGGAAAGCGATCGACGAAGTAGCGGACCGTAGGTTGGGACTCCGGCTGTCCGTGGTAGGTCTTCGATGGGAAATGGTGGGATGGAATGCCGAGGGTCTGTTCAAAATAGGCGCATTTTTCGGGCTCGGTTTCGAGATACTCCAAGTCGAGATGGCTGAGGATGAAATCGAGCATGGCGAGGCGTCGTTGGACGTATTCGACTTCGTGCTCGCGCCGGTTGCGGAGATTCTCGCGTCCGAGATGCCGGTAGAGCTTTCGGGCAAAAACGTGATAGACGACGCCGTGCTTGGGGAAGCATTCGGTCCGGGCGTGTTTGTTGGCCTGGAGTTTCGTCCAGAACAACGTCGTACGCTTGCCCCAATGTGCGCCAGTGAAAGCCAGAAACTGGCGGGCCATGAAGTACCCGGAATGCGTGGCCACGAGATAGAGGAAGTGGGCCTCCTGCGGCGTGTATCCGAAGGACTGAAGGGCCTCGATATGAGCCGGGGAGACGGTCATAGAGCAAGAATCCTGGCGGTGAGTTCTTGGTCATCGAGAATGCGTCGGAGACGGGAAGCATCTTCGCGATGGCTGTACAGAGAAAAGCCGGCTTTGGCTTTCTCGGCTACGCCCCGGGGGCGGTAGTGTCGGGTGGCTAATTCGAGATCTACTCGTTTAAGTTCCAGTTCCGCCGTCTGGTACTCGATGCGCATATCCGGCAGCGGAATCTTTCCGCCCACCACAACGAGTCCATGTCTCTCGGCAAGGCGTTCGATCTCCTGAGGATCGTTCTTCTTTTCTCCCAACTTCGCGCGGTCGCGATTCAGATTGCGTTTCAATTCGTAATCGAGCAGAACGCGAAGGGGCTTGCTGCCGGCGCTTTCGATGCGGGCCACCTCTGTGTGAAAGAGGCGGTAGAGTTCAGCGTCGTGCTTGGCTTCGCGAGGTTTCACGATGCCGTGATAGAGCCGTTGGTCTTCCGGAACACGGCGCGTGTTTTGCACCAAGCGCTTCCCTGTTTTTGTTAGCGTCAGCACCCGGAGGGTTTTTCGTCCAGAGGTGGCGAGTGTGCGCTCGGAGACAAGGCCATGGTCCTTCAGGCGCCGCACATCACGCTCCATTCGAGCGTTATCGGATGCATAGGCAAAGCGCACCAGATCCGCGGGTGCCACGACGCGGAACTTGCCAAGCTCGATCAGGGTGAGGAGTTGGGATTCGCGAAGCAGGAACGTGCGGTCACGGAGCAGATAAGCGCGCGGGGAATCCTCCCGCTCGGGCATCAGAGAAGGAGGCTGGCGAACCTCCGGAGAAGGTATTTCCGGTCCATCCTCAGCCTCCTGCCCTTCCCGTCGGTGAGCCTCGTTCGACGGTTCACGCTCGGGTCCCAAGGAGTCTTCGGCCGGTCGGTGCGGATCGAACGAGAATGTATCGCGCGACATGTCACTCCTTGTCGTCGCTTTCCGGAGCAATCGGCAGCTCGATCTGCCCGACCTGAAACTGCTGGTCGAGGTGGGAAAGTTTTCGCCCGGTATCCTTCAAGAAGAACTTCCGCTGCAGCAGCAATACCGCGCCAAACACGTTAAGGAACAACACGACGCTACTGATCACAACGAGCGAACCGTACGCATGAATGAGAACGTCCTTGTAGGGCGCCATGAACTTCAACTGATCCATGAGCCAGAACATGTAAGCGAGCAGAAGGGCAATGGTGAGAAGGAGCGCGTTGGCAATCATCTTTGGCCCGCTTTCACAAAGGTCTGATTCCGTTTTCCCAATATCGTTTTTTCGAACAGAACGGGCAGGAGTCCGCAGCAATCGAGGCTCTCCTGACGCGTGCCGTTTGTTCTGAGGGCGAAGGAGGGTGGGATGGGCTGTGCGGCGAAGGGAGAAGGTAACCGCGAGGGGAAGGAGAAAGTGGTGCGCGGAGGTTGGGCCGAGGTTGCCAGGCGGCCGCCCGTGATTGGTTTGGTTCGCGGTTTCGGTAAATGTTTCATTTGAAGGCCTGATCCTCGCGGAAGTAGGTGATGGTCATTCCCAGGGGATTGATGGGAATCAGTTCATTGGCGACGTGGGTTTTGAACACGAAGACGAAGTTCGCGGTGTAGAGGTCCCGCTTGAGTTCGCTGTGATCGGAAGGCGAGTAGTACACCAAATAGAAGTCCACGCGCGCGCGGTACGGCGGGTTTTGCATCTCGTCCAGCGCAACCTTTTTGACGTCGACATCGATCTCGGGTGCGGCGGAATTGGTTAGGAATTTGCGAAGGATGTCGTCCTTACGGTAGGCGTCGAGAATGCCGTCGGCCAGTTTGCCGTCGAGGAAATACAGGGCCTTCGAGAAATCGTTCTGAATGGTGTAGCGGTTCCGCCGGTAATAGAGCGTCGAGAACTGCGACAAGAAATACTTCGCTTCGGCATCCTGCGGTTGATATTCCAGATTGTGATAGTTGATCGCCTCGGCCCGGCCGACGTCGTCGATGCGGATGACCAAGGGCCGGAAATCCTGAAACGTGCGAAGGGTGCGCAGGTCGACCAGTGCGAGTCCCACGGCCACTAGCGACACCAACACCAGCGCAATCTTCAGGTAGGTGTTGGTCACCATGGGGTCGCCATACTGTTCGAGGTACAGCCGCTTGGCGTCATGAAAGGTCCGGTCGTTGCTCATTGGATAAGGCTTCCCAACAGTCCGGCCGAGGAGCCTCCAGCCGTGCCGCTGAAGATGTGGTTGGTCAGAGCGGGAACCTTCAGCAGAGCGTAGATCGAAGCCAGGAAAGTGATGAACAGGACCGGGAACTCTTCGATGAGCTGCACGGTCGAGATGGCCCCGACCGGCTGAAGCCCGAGGATGCCCAAGATCAGGTTGCCGATGATGAAGACGACCGCAGCGGCGATGACTTGGTAGAAAGCGTACTGCACGAAGCAACGGAGCCATCCCCAGAAGAGCCATTCGAGTTTGGGCACGATAAAAAAAGGAATGAAGACTGGTCCGAGCAATACGCACACCGCGGTGGCGATAAAGCCGTAGGCGATGACCACAATCGCCACGGCCTGCGCCGCCGCGAGCAGAATGATCACCACCGCGTAGAACAGTGTGCCGAGCAGATCGGTCACGCTGGGCGCATCCATGCGCGCCTCGAAGTCGTTTACGTGCTCGATGACCGTTTGCAGCTCCGTCTGATTGATCTTGTTGGCGAGAAACTGAGATTCATTGGTGACCAGGTTGTGAAAGCTCGAGCCAATGCCGGGAATCGGAGCGGTGTAGTAATTGACCATGGCGAAGCCGAAGCTGACGGTGAGGAGAAGACTGGCGAAATTATCGAACTGGAACGGATGCTTGCCGCCCGCGGCGGCGAGCGCGGATTTGACGCCGTACCAGACAACCAGAATGGTCGCAAAGGTGCGGAACAGGTTCTGCCCCATGGTGTCGAAGAAGCCGAGGTTCTCGGTCAGCAGATTGCCGATGGCTTGGAAAATAAACTGGAGATAGTCGGTGACCATGAGAACTCGGGCTCCTTCGGCCCAGGAATTTTCCGAGGCGACTACGGCATTCGGAAGTTCTGGAGGGAATCGGTGATCGTGGCGGTGACCTGCGCGAGATTGCCGGCGAGGGTTGCGCGGCGGGCGATATCCGCATTGATGGCATTGGCGGTGGCCTCGCGCTGCTGCTTGGCGGCGACGGTTTGCAGTTCGAGCAGCGAGGCCAAGAGTTTGTTGGTGTCCTGCACCGACCGCAGGTTCAAAACATCTGCGCTGTTGATCTTGTTTAGGACCGACACTTCGGTATTGAGGTTCGGGTCCCCGGATAGGGAGTCCTGTTCGAGGTTGCCGATCTGTGTCTCGAGATTCGCGGCGTTGTTGCGAATGGCTCCGAGCGTGGCCATGGCCGTCACATTCGCGCCATCGGAGAGTTCGACCGAGGCATACTGCGACTGGACCCGTGCCAGTTCATCCGCGGTCATGACTGCGAGAGTGCCCGCGTCGTACGGCAGGAGTTGCGTGGTGGCCCGCTGGTATCCGACGTTAACGATGGGCACTTGGCCCGAGTTGATGCCGTTCACCCAACCACCCGTGTTTCCGTAGGTGTCTTGCGCCACGCCGTTGCGCCAGAGGGAAAACAAAGCTTGGTACCGCGCCGGCATGTTCTGAAGGTTCTTCGCCATTTGTAGTGCGAGGGCGAGACTGTTGGTGAGCTGAAGCAACTGTTGCTGCAGCTCAAAATAGCGGAGCAGCGCATTGGCGTAGTTGGTGGGGTCGTACACCACCAGGCCGCCAAGCTGCGCCGAGGCCGTTCCAACGCAAAGACTCGTCGCCATCACGGTAATCAGAATCGTTCGCTTCATGGAGATGGTTCCTTTCGTGCCTTCACAGATCGGAAGGCAGGTTGTGATTGGAATAGTCAGGAAGAGCCAAATCGCCGGACAGATAAATCTTGACGCGATGCCCTTCGCGGATGGTAATCGTGGGAAGCAGGTTGAGGAAACGGTCGAGGATCTGTTGGGAGGACTGCGCCAGGCTCTGTCCAAATCCTTCGCGGAGGCGGTCGGTACTCGATTGGGTCAGCACGCTTCCTGTTCCCACCTCGCCAGCCGCGCCGATGATGCCCAGAGCGAGCGATGTGCCAAAGATGCGGACGTAGTGGTTATTCACCTGATCACGCAGCCCTGCGTCGCCGATCTGATTGAGGCCTTTGAACTGGTCGAGGCTGACGGAATAACCGTCCGGCATGATCAGACGGTGAAAGGCTACGGCAAGCCGCGCTTGACCGAATGCTTCCACCCTTCGCGTCTCACCTAGGACTTTGCTGCCGGCGAGAATCAATACCCGCTGGCGGTCGTGGGAATAGACGTCGTTGGTTACCAGACATTCGACGGGGCCTGCCATCGCTCCATCGAGACGGTTGACGAGAACGGACTCGAGGACGGTTCCTTCAAACAATACAAACGTTTTCCCTGACGCGGCGGGTGCGTCGGAATGGGCAACCTGTTTGGCATCATGATTGGGATCCGCGGTTCCCAGGGATGTGCTGCGCGGCGTAGGCGGAACGGAAGAGATCTGGGGCGTAGGCGAAGAAAGAGGTGGTTGCATCTGTTTGAGAAGCTCCATGATTTGCGGATTCTCGAACGAGGGCGGAGCCGTCAGCGAGGGCCTCGATTCCGGTCCTGCGGAGGTTGGCTCTGGGGCCCCAACAGGATTTTTGCGGTAGGTGACGGCGACGTTGGAGGCGAACAACGACAGGTATTCGCGCTTCTTACGCTCCGCCTGAATCACATCCTCGGCACGTTCGCCGCTTCCCGCGGAAGCATTGGAGCCACTCGTCGCAGAATTCGCCGCCGGGTTGGCGACGGAGCGGCTTTGCGCGAGAGCACTTTGCGCGACGGTCTGTTCGCGCTGGAGCTGCTGGATGCGGGTTTGCAGGTCGGTGATCTTGGCCTCGTTCACTTCAACGGGAGCGGCGGATTGGCCGAACGAGGTAGTGCCTTTGGAAAGGGTCGTAGACCGCTTACCGCCGGTGAGCCACATGATCAGGACCATCAACACGGCAAGCCCGACGATGAGCCAGGATTGCACGTTCTTGGGGAGCAGGCCGGCGGGCTTAGCAGCTTTGTCTTGGATGGGTTCGTTCATGGCACCCTCGCTTATTTGCCGTCCGTCCGCCTCGTAAACGCGAGCTTCTTGCTGCCGATGGCGAGGTATCCCCTATCGAGGATTTTGGGAACGATGTACACACCATTTTCCAGTTGAAACGGAATGAGGTTGGGCTTTCCGTCTTTGACCTCATAAAGGGCTGGTTTTTCTCGAGCCGCGCACCGAATGAAGGTGAATGCATCGTCGTGGTAGACGAGCGAAACCAGAAACGGCTCGCGCGAGGCGCGGGAGTCGACGGTGTAGTCGAACTGGAGTTTTCTCGCGTACTCCGAACGGAATCGGTTCTCTTCCTCGGCGACTTGCGCATGTGCCGCCCGAATCTGCTCGCCGGTCTGGACTCGAAGCGTTTCGAGTTCTTTCTTGTAGGCCTCCGCGTCGGCGGCACGTACGTACCCTTGCAGAGCGGATGGGCCGGAGTCTTCCTTCGGTTCGACAAAGAGCTTGAGGTCGGGTTCGACACCGGACTGATTGCTGATTTCGGTGAGCCCGAAGGAATAGACATGGCCGGTGGCGGTGATGAGATTGAGATTGCTGCGGATACCGGCCTTGGCCGGATGCACGTAACAGAGGTTGTGTGCGCCATTGATGATCCAGAATTCTTTATCCCCGGTTGTGAAATCGAGGATCTCCTCGTTCTCGGGAAGGACGATCAGAGTCGAAAAGCGAAGCTTGGCCCGCACGGCGATGACGTCCTCCCGGGCATACTTCACGACGCGCGCGCCCTCCCCGGCCGCGCGCGCTAAAAGGTACGGGCTGCTGGCAGTCGATAGAACGCTAAGTACCAGAACGCGAAGAATGGTGCGTCGGGAAGCAGGACCGATGTGTGTTTGCATGTTTCGCTCCTCAGGGAATGTCTCTTGAAAAGAAAAAGGACGAACCGAAACCGCGAATAACCTCCGCCACCGCTGGCGCGAAAGCCCTTGGCGAGATCACGGTTGGGCTCCCGCCAACACTTCCAGACCTTTGGCGAAGCCGAAGGTCTCGAAGGCTTCCCGGCGCTTGCGGTTGTCGTAGGGATCGTTGGTGTAGAGCCAGTAGCTCTTCGGGTCTACGGTGAGATTGGCGACTTTGGCCAACTCCGGAGTCTTGATGAGGAACTGTTGCTTGGGAATCAGTCCGGCGATCAAGGCGGTCTCGGTTTCGTTCAAATGAAACTGCTTGCGATACAACTCGCGGTCCATGTCCGGGTTGGCGAGAAAGATCTTGGTGGCGGCGGTTTCGAGAATGACGTCGAGCAGTTCGGAGCGGCGCAGCTCGTCGAGCGATTGCGTGGACAGGATCATGGCGGCGTTGTGCTTGCGCCAAGTCTTGAGTGCCTGGACGATGTACCGCTGGATGGCTGGATTCCTGAGGAACACCCAGGCTTCGTCGATGAAGAAGGCTTTGAACGATGTGGAACGAACGGGGTCCTGGATCACGGCATTGGCGCGATGGAGGATATAGAAGAGCAAAGGTTCGAGAAGATCCGGGTACTGGCTCATCTTCTGAAAGTCGAAACACTGAAACCGAGCGAAAGAAACCGTGTCTTCTGCGTTGTCGAATAAAAACCCGAACTGACCTCCACGGACCCATTTGGCGAGACGCGCGGAAAGTATCTGGGGCAGAGTGTTCGCCAGGACCCCCAGCCTTCGCAGTTCCGGGTCCACGGCATACAAGTTCTCAATCTGCTCGTAGATTTCGCGATCGGCGACAGGATCGAGTTCGAACGTGCCTTTGCCTTGCAGCAGGACCTTCACAAACAAAGCCAAGAAATCGAGATTCTCCTTGGTCGGCGGCAGGGAGAACGGATTAATCGAAAAGCCCTCGGATTCGAGGCCAGCCGAGACGTACGATCCGTCGAAAAGATGTGTGAGGCTTTCAAAGCTGCCGCCGAGATCGAAAATGAAGGTATGCGGGTCATACTTCTGGAGGTTTGTGATCAGAAAGTTCAGTAAGAAGGACTTCCCGGCGCCAGTGCGGCCAAGAATCATGGTGTGCGCGACATCCTGGTAATGGAGGTTGAGAAAATAAGGCGTGTTGTGACAGGTTTCGAGGACTGCCAGATACTCCTGCCGCAGGTGCGCGTTACGGGTTTCTCCGCATGAGAGCGTAAATAGAAACGAGTAGTCGGCGTAGTTGGTGTTCAGCAAGTACAGGGATCGCAGGTTCCAGGCATGGTTGCCGGGAACGGCGGCGAGGAAAGCATTCAACAGGTTGTAGCGCTCGTCGTACAGCTCGGCGTCATGGATGCTGAATACTTTGTAGAACTCGGCGGCGGTGCGCTGCACGGCCGCGGGATCCAGGTCGTAGATGACGATCGTGAGCGAAAACTGCCCGAAGTAGTTGCCGTGGAGCTCGATCTCCTTGATGCCTTCGCCCAGTTCGCGGACTCGGGACTCTTTCCAGTCATCAAGCAATACATCGTGTTGAGAGGCATCGTTTAGGTTGACCTGGCTGAAGAACGAGCGTTTGGTGTTGTGAAAATGGCGGCGCTTGGCTTGGATAGCCCGCCTCGTCTTTCCCGAGTCTTCTTTTTTCCACTCCGTCACCACGTAGAAGTTGGCTTGAATCTCGAGCAGCTGCTTGAAGATGAGGGGGAAGCTCTGCGCGGACGGTTCTTTCAGCGTGAGAACCTTCACGAAATAATCGTCTACGCGGAGATGCGTACGGTGACATTCCACGTGGGATGCGCCGACAAAATAATCAAGAAAGGTGTCGTGCTTAAGCCGCGCACACTCAATTTTTTGGGGAGCAAAGTTGAGAATTTGCGCAAGGACACGAAACGCATCCTGTTTGTCGAGTAGCCGAATGGGAAGAAAATCGGCGACCTGGAGCAGAAAGCCACCCACCTTTAGCAGCAACGTAGAACGTGCCTTGATCAATTCCCGATCGAGCAGCACGATGCGCGCTTCGGTTGAAAACCATGCGCGAACTTCCTCCAACACCATTTCCGGATTCGTCCGGCCCGCGAGAATGCTGTTGCCGACGGGGCGTGAGGCCTCGAAAAGGACGACATAGTAGATCGAGAGAGAAAACAGCCGATTGGATTTGCCCTGAAGGTAGGCCACACGATTGGCAATCGCGGCGTCCACGACAGGAGTTCCGTACAACTTGTGTGGAATCTTCGGGTCGTTGCGCTTGAACAGATACTGGTAGATCCGATAGTTCTCATCGAATAGCCGGAGCGCCGACTCAAGACGCTTGGTCAATGCATCGACGGAGGCTCCGTCCAGGCATTCGTAGTCCACGCCGCGAACTTCGAGGATCACGCCCAAGTCTCCGGACTTGGTGAGAAAAACCTGCTCGTCGAGGAAGCCATACAGATTCACCTGGGCGTTCAGTGCGCCGGCTTCCTCATAGTTCTTGACGATTCGTTTCAGGTTAAGCATTGGGCCTCCGACGAACCGTGACCGGCGCAAACTTCATCGGGTCGTATTGGGTGCGGAGCCTCGCCGAGGCCAGCAGTAGCCGCAGAATCTGCGGATCGGTCCGTGTGGCCCAGTGCGCCAGTCCGTACAGCAGCAGGAACATCAGCAGCCCGCCGCGCAAACTGCCGAGCAGATTAAAGGTGCCGGCACCCACGCACATGGCGAAGAAAAACAGCTTTCGCTCCGCTCCTAAAATGGTGAGTGGCCGGGAAACCGAGCGAAGGACGAGATGGATTCTTCCAGGATTAGTCACAAGCCCTTCTCCAGATCCGCCTGCGTTCAGGGGAATAGCCAGGCGAGAAAGTTCACGGCGGCAATAGCCATACCGACGCCAAACAAAACCCCTGCAAGAACGCGCTTCGAGCCGCCCTCGCCAAAGGCGAAGGTCAATCCGGAGACCACGATAGCCACCAGGGATAGCCCCCGGGCGATGGTGGTGGTGAAGGCCTGTTGCAGAACGTTGGCCGCGTTCTCCCAGGGAGAATTCGCCTGCGCAAGGGCGGTGGACACTAGAAACAGAATCATGAAAAGCGCAGATAGGGTTCGCACGAAGATACCTAGACGAAACCGCGAGAATTTTGCCGACACAAGTGCCTCACGAATCGAGATTTGGAGCGAAACTCTCCGACTGGCCCCCGGATTCTGAAGCGTTCGGAGATACCTAGGCCATCCCGGTAGGAACCGCCGCTCCGACAGCTGCAGAGTATCGATGCAGGATCGCTCCCTACTTATCTATTCAGCTTCGGAAACCAAAAATGTGTCGCCGAGAGCGAAAAATATATTTGCGTCATGGCGCGACACACTTATGAACAATCACGGTCAGGAAGTTCCCTTCGAATTCCCCCGCGGGTTTGGACTGCCCGGTTTTGTAGCCGCCATGCGCCGTAACTTTGCCAAAAGGCGTTTCACACGTTGCCGGAACGCGTTTGGAGTGAGGCCCAGTTCTTCATAGAAGACTTCGCTGGGTTCTCCATCGAGCTTGATCTGAATAAGCAATTGCACATCGGCCGTATCGATGATTGCTCGAGCGCTGGCGCCGTCGAGCAGATGGCGAAGCAGGACAAGACGTTCGAAAGGATTTTCATCGAAGCCCGCGTGCAAGATCGACAAAGCGGGCGCATCGGTGAAGGCGATTTCTTGTCGAGCCCACGCATGTGCCCTGCGTTTGACCCTACGTGCGAGCGCGAAAGCCAAATGTGAAATCCGCCGGCGGAACTGCGCGGAGTGCAGGAATTCGAGAAAGACCAGAATGGCTTGCTGCGCCGCATCGTCCCACGTCAGAGATGGGTAGCGTCGTGTGACTTGACGCACGGTGGCGTGCAGCATGGGAAGAAAAGCTAGGAGGAAGAGGTTTGGCACTAAGCCGTCGTGAAATACATCGCACCATTTCATCAGTTCCAAAAGAATCTGATCGGAAGAGGCATCGCCGCGTCCGGCGCGAAGATGCGCAAGAAGGAGTTCTGATTGCGGGAAACCCGCAAGAGGTGGCGAGGCCGAGTGCAAGACCTCGTAGTTCTCTCGGGATATAGGCGAATCGAGCTCCTTGAGGAGCTTTCCTTCGATCCGGCAAAGGAGGCAGGGACAACTAGGCCTTTCGCTCATGACCGTCTCCTGTCGCAAGCGCAAGAGATGACGAAGGTGGCGGTAGCGGGGGACAACCCTACCGAGGCACGAACAGCCGTTCGGGGACAAAATGACGGCGGTCGCAATAGTTGGCCTGAGAGCCTACGTTCGTGTGGAGTTTCGAAAGTTGTCCACGATCGTGGACAACCGAAAATTCACACGACGCGACTGACAACAAGCCGCCTACTGTTCGCCAAAAAAAAGGGCCCCGGCAAAGCTGGAGCCCTTTTAGCGAGCCAGTTTTCAGAACGGCGGCGCGTCCTGAGCCGGTGTTTCGCCGGACTGCGAGTTGGATGTTTCCGGTTCGATCTCGGACCGATCGAGCTTGCGGATGACATCGGCGCGGATGGTCCACGAGACCACTTTTTTGGCTGTGGTTTTCTTGCCTTTGCCGTTCGGCTGATCGTAGGTGGAGCTGACAAGGCTGCCTTCCACGAGGATGTGCGCGCCCTTCTTGATGGCCGTGAGGACGTATTCGGCGAGGCGCGGGCGGAAGATCGAGATGCGATGCCACTCGGTCTTCGAGACCCATTCGTCTTCCGTATTCTTCCAGGAGCGCTGGGTAGCTACGGACAGTACGGTGAATTTCGACTTGGTTGCCGATTTTCAGGGCGACACTCTTCAGGTGAATCTGGCCAGCGGTCAGCCACTAGCTACGCTTGTGCATGGCGAAGTCAGAGCTTTTGAGAGCGACTACCGGCACATGCTGTACTAGAAACGAAAACAGAGGGATAGCGACGGCGTTCGCTGCTGTGGCCGCGTGACGCTGCGATTGGAGTTGCTGAAATGGTGAAGGGATGCTGTGCGACCATTGCCATGACCCGAAGAAACCGCTGACTGAAGAGAACAGCCAGCACATCACTCACCGGTATGCGCGAGACAGCGAAGGCAAGGAGATTACAGCCGCGAACGTTCACAAAGAATGCGCACAAGCGTGGATGACCGCGAATCGCTGACTGTGCCGCTTTGACATCTTGGCGCGAAGTTCTGACCATTTCTTCATGTGGTTTTCTTGCCCCTTCAAAAAAATTAGGACTGTACCCGGTACGGGGCTATCTTTTCCGCGAACGCACTTCAGAAGTTGTTTCGCTCTTGCGGCCCGGTGGTCTGCCGTTGGTGGTGCGGCAGCCCGCTGGTTTCTGTTTCGCTTATTGATATGAAAAACAGCGCCGTATCTTATCTTGAGAGTGATGTATTCTGAAGGCAACATGTCCCAGTCTCTTAGAGCTTCGGTTGTGTCTTGTCTTCGTTCATGGGACAAGAACGCGTGAGTTCTACTGATCTACAGTTTGTGTTTGAAGGGCCAGCCGTACAAGATGGAAAAATAAAAGCCGGTCTTCTTGCTCAAGCACTGGCTGGTTCTAGTGAAGTCTTCACACGGGCCAACCAAATGGTGAACGGCGAAGCCAGCAAAGCAGTGGTGCTGGTTCAGGCAGAGTTCAAGAAGGGTTCGTTCGCTGTTCAGGTGGAGTTGGTTCAAGAAGTTGCCGAGCACGCTAAGCAACTAATCACGGCGCACCCATTCGTCAGCGCAACCACGTTGGCGACCATAATCGGCTTCATTTCTAAAAATAAGGAAGCAGTCAAAGATTCTCTCATTGGTCTGTTCAAATGGCTTAAAGGCAAGAAGCCGGACAAGGTGACCCCCGTTGAGAACAACAACGTTGAGTTGACGTTGGGGCCAAGCAAAAAGACCGTCACCACTCAGATTTTCAACATGTACGGAGATGCCGCGATTCGGGCAGGCTTAGAACGAATGACTAGCCCGTTACGTCAGGACGCAATTGACCGCATCGCGGTGAAGCATGAGGGTACTGAACAGACCGCCATTGAGAAACCCGAAGCAACATATTTTGAGACTGAGCCACTGCAATTGGAATCGGAAAATTCCCCCACGGAGGGTGAACGTGACACGGTGCTAGTCGTTTCAAAACTTTCCTTCACAGAAGGCACTACTTGGACGTTCTTTGAACGTGGGGCTGTCGTAGTGGCGAAGATTGAGGACGAAACGTTTTGGGCCGATGTTCACGCGCACAAGCTGAAGTTCGGAGAAGGAGACATGCTCAGGGTGCGCCTCTATTGGAAAATCGAACGGAAGCGGAAGCTTGTGCAGAAAAACACGATTCTGCGGGTCTACGAAATGATAGAGAGTGCGAAGCAAATGCGGCTTAACAACATTTAACAACGATTGAGTATGGGGCAGTGGCACTAAGTCATTGCCGTGCAGCTATTTTGTAAAAGTTTATTCTGCCCGGCTTGATTGGCCAGCATCACTCGCTCTATGGCGTTTTTGCTTCTTTTGCTTGTGCTCGTGGTATAGCTGTTGAAATAAGTAAAACATCGTTAGAACACAGAGCAGGAAAAGCGGGATGGCGAACCACGATACGTAATCATCAAGCGGAAAATGCGGAATCCTCGATAACACCGCCAGCACCAGAAAGAGCATGACGGTGATGCTGCCGCACTGTATAAACTTATCGCCTCGATTACTCCTGATGAGACGCCAGAAAAAGAAAGTATAGAAAATTAAAAACCCAACGCTTCTCGCGGGTCTCGCATCAATAGGCATCATATTGAGGTGAAGTTCATTCTAACCGAACTGTACCGTGTCCCGAGGCAAAAGCTACGTTCCTGTGTTGACAACAGTTAACAACAATTGAAAAAGGGGCAGTGGCACTAAACCATTGCCGTGCAGGTCTTTATGAAGTAGGGATGCAAGTTCGATCCCCACCGCCCCTACCAAAAATCCGCAAAATTCACGTTGATTCGGCTGCCCTTACTCACCAGCCATCCCCCGATTTGTGCGCAAACGGGCCGGGTTTTGCGCCCATTTTGCGCCCAACTTCTTAGCGTCGAGGTCGCCGCCGGTGGCAATGTTCAATACGGAGGTTCGATGGATTGACCATGATTGAATCTAAAGTAGAAACGGAATAGAAACATGCGACCCACAGGATTGGCAAAAACAGGTGGAAGGCAGAAGGGTACGCAAAACAAAAGCACGCCCAAAAAGAGCGAGGAGTTTCGTTCTTTCAACTGCTCATAGATGACGAAACAGAAGCCAAATTTTGGCGGTACTTCATGAGCGGCTATGTCGTTGACATCCAAGAAGATGGAAGCGAAAAGATCATCCCCATTCCCATCAATCCGATCGCTTGGGCCTCGTTTAAACGCGCCGTAGAGTACAAGCGCGGAATGCCGATCCAGCCGATCGCCGCGCGTATTGATGGAACCGTGCAAATCGCTACAAATGTTCAGCTTCCAGAACAGCACGCATGAACGAAGAGACTAAGAGCGGAACCGAGCGCTTTATCTACGGGTATCATGCTTACGATTCACCAGAAAGCGTTTCACGAATCACGACTGACCTACCGGCTTCTCGGAGGAGCTGCTGGCCCTGGCAAAACCCTAGCTCTTATCGAAGACCACATGCTGAACTGCAATCAGTTCAGTTTGCAGGACGCGCCGCAAGTTCATACTCTCATTTTGCGTCGCACACATCCCAAGCTCGAATCCACCGTCATTACTCGTTTTCGAGAAAAAATCCCGCGCCTAAGCCCCTGGAAGTACGCGTTGAAGAGCGTTTCCAGCACATCCAACAGGTTGAGCCACAGGCTACCATCACCCAGCTGATGATGGCACGAGCGCGAATCCAAGCCGAGGAGCAAGGGCGCATCCAGCGGCCAATGCGCATGAAACGACGTTGGAGGTTTCGAGGCGTCTGAGTGTGGCACTTGCGGAATCGCGTACTTGGGGCGGGGCAAGCTTTCTTGTTAGGGAAATTCAACTCTCCGAATTGCTGTATTCGGTAGAGCTATCCCTCCGCCGTCATCGCAAATATTTGTCGCGAAGCTGAGCTTCTGATCGTGGACTTTGTGCCAACAATAGGAAAGTGTGGGTGTTGCGAGGTGATTCCCGTCTTCCTCTGCAGTTTCGAATTTGACTATGCACGGTTTTAGGACCGCGCCGACTCTTTCGTGGATCCGTTCTCCAAATTCTTTCTCGTATCCGTTGCAGATGTCTTCAATTATCTCCGGGAATGCAAGGTAGTCGTGATTTCCAATCGACCCAGCGTGGAAAGCTGACTCTCGCACGAGCATCGCATAGGGACCAGAATGAAGTAGGCTTTGTGTTTTCAGCCCATAAAGATCGTCGGGAACACCATTCTTTTGAAGTCTTCGAAGATTCGCTTTCGTGCGGGCATCGGTCGGAATCGAGATCATCGTCTGCCAGATTGTTTTGAGCACCAAATGTAAAGGGAGGATTCCTTCCGAGAAGTCTGTGCCGCGTGGAACTCTGGTCAGGTGAAACCAGCAAACTTGACGAAAGGCTTGCGTTGGCAATCCGAAGCGCGACTCGAATAGGTCTGTGAGAAGATCCTTAGAGCTCACAGAAGTTGTCCTCTTTTCGTACTCTTTGTCCAAATCGACGGTCCGAAGAAATTTGGTCACATCAGCGGCAGTCGCCTCGTAGAGATCGCAGATGCTTTTTAAGGAAGACTCATAGGACTCGCAATGCAGGACAGTCAAGGTAGTCTTTCTTCGTCCGGCCCAAGCTGCTGGGCAAGCACTGCCCGAAAACAGAGGAATGGACCAGGAAACGAATCAAGATCGTTGAGCTTCCGCTCACAAAGGTGTGCCGGCGGCTCGAGATCTGATGGAGACGCTCAGGAAACCGAATGCGGGTCGAACAGCAAGGGAAAGAACTGTCCACCCATCTTGTCCCCGCGGGGAATTGTAGGTACGCCGGTCAGAAGCGGCTCATCCGCGTTCGACATCACGCCATCGCGAAAGACGTTTATCACGGTGGCGCGACGCGGCGCGGGGGTATTGTTCGCATGCGAACCGTGCATAGTTCGAGCATGGTGAAACGAACTTTCACCTTTTTTCAATTCAACGGCCACAGGATCGAATTTGTCTTTCAGGTCGTCAGGAAGAATGTCGCGGATGCCGTCCATTTGCCCCGTCAGGACAGGTTTAGGCAAGTCCGGCCATTTGTGACTTCCGGGAACGTAATTCAGACAGCCGTTTTCGCGGGTGGAATCGTCCAAGCCGATCCAGCAAGTGAGGTGGGCCAGAGGCGTGGTTCTTGTCCAGTACGAGTAATCCTGGTGCCAGGCCACGACACCGCCGTGTTTCGCTGGTTTGCAGAAAAGCTGGTCGTGCCAGAAGCGCACCGGACCGCCCAGTAGCTGGTACGCCGGCACCAAAAATGCAGGATTCCAGAGCAGGTCGTGAAAGCCCGGTAGTACGCGCCAAGCGCCTAACGCATGGAAAACCACGCGGTTCGGGTCCGTCGATTCGTTGGAATGGTATTCGTGAAACAAATGCCGGCCGGGATGCGTCGGATCCATGAGTTGGTCTAATTCCGCGCGCAGAACTTCCACTTGGTCATCGGTCAGAATGCGAACGCCCTTCAAGTACCCATTTTCGCGGAAGAACTCGAGCTGCTCCTCGCTCAAGCGATACTGCTCCCAGCTGGTGGAACCGGAGCGAGCAAATAGGACGCTGACGGGTTGATGATTTCGGGATAAGTCTTCCATCATTGTGGCACTCAAAGAGGCGAGATGCTCGCGTCAATTGTCTTCGCGGCCGTGATGTTAGCGTAGACCAGAGTAATTTGCCACGGCTTCGGCCGTCGCCCCTAAGTCCTTTACGTGCGATAGGGAAAAACTGACAACTCCGCTAAGATGCCCGTTGTATGCCTTCCCCGGAAGCCTCGCGACGGAACCTCGCGAAAGCACGAGCGCGTTGCGGGCGCCGCGTCCCTGGCGCTACGAAGCGGAAACTCAGTTGATCCGGCATGTTGCGTTGAAGTGGTGCAACGATCTAAACCGCAGATGGTCAGGCCGCGGGCTCGCGCGGGCGCTCGGCGTGAGTCAGAAATACATTTGGAAGCTCACGAGGCAATTCAAAGACGGCAAAGTGAACGTCCGCTCGCCTTGCAGCGGCAGCGCTACGTTTGAAAAACTCGGGCAGGCGCTCGGGCGGGCGAAGTGGCAAACCCACAAGATGAAGGAGCAGGGATTGCTCCGCTGTACCTATCGGGAAGCTGTGGCGAGGATGGTCCGCGGCTATTGGCACAGAAATAGCCTCGTTCTCCAGAAACACGACCTAAGGATATTCAAGGAGCTGTCATCTATGGAGGAAATCGAAATAAGTGAATGGGGCGAGTTCGAGCTGAAACTCAAAGAATTGCGGGGTAATTTATCTAGAGGCCACGAACCGTTGCTTTTTCGCGGACAGAGCAACTCGGGATGGCCGCTGACCACTACACTGGAGCGAGCGGGAGAGGAAGGAATGCTCTACAGCGATTACTACCGACTAATCAGCTCCATCAAACCAGCCGTTGAGACGTTCTCCACGACGCGGTGGGACTTCCCTCCATTCAGTTCAACCATTGAGAAGTCGTCTAGAGACTATGAAGAATTTTCCAGCTTCCCGCAGGGCAATATTTATCGCTATATGGTTTATTTGCGACATCATGGATTCCCTTCGCCGCTCCTCGATTGGACGGCATCACCGTACATTGCCACCTTCTTCGCTTTTCGGGAGGCCCTCAAGGGCGTGGAAAAAAGATCGATCTATGTTTTTTGCGAATCCCTCACAGGACTCAAGATTTCGAGCAACAACGTACCTCGCATTCGTCGTGTTGGACCATACGTTCAGGGTCATCCGAGGCATTTTCTCCAACAGTCTGACCATACGATTTGCGGCAGTTTTGGCAAGGCGTGGAGTTTTTTTCGGCACGACTTGGTGTTCGCGGCGGGCGACTCGCTTGTGCCTTTTTTTACGCTTGACGGCAATTCCGGGCAAGATGTTTTGTGGAAGTTCAACCTCCCCTCAACCGAGCGGATCAAGATTCTGAATGTTCTGAACGATTACAACCTGAACGCCTTTTCATTGTTCGATTCCGCGGAAAGCCTCATGGAAACGATGTGGTTGCGAGAAATGGTGTTGCGGAAGAGCCAAGCATAAACCTTGTTGCAAGCCTGTCCGAGCGACACCGAACGAATCTGCTAGTTCGATTTTGAGGCGCTCACGCTGACGCTGTTGGACGACTGACGCGCTCACATTCGAGCTGGCAAGTCTCGCAGCATCCGGGTAACGGCACCTTCGCCAATTCAGGATTGCATCCGTAGCAGTGCTGGTGATCTGCGGTGTGACCGCGTGGAATAAGCGCGTGTGTTTGCAATCGGCAAAGTGCAGCTCAATTGCGTTCTTACCCCAATAGTTCTCCGACATGGAAGGCTCCGACGATTGGAACGATCTATGAAACTTTCTGGTGGCTGCCCTGGGCAGGATTGAGGGTTTCGAGACGGCTCAGGCTGGGTACCTTCCGACGATATAGTTTTCCAGATGCTGGATGGTCTCCTCCTGCTCGGAGATGATCCACTTCACCAGGTCGCCGATCGAGACAATCCCCACTACGTTCTCGTCTTCAATGACCGGAAGATGTCGTATGCGATGGTTCGTCATGATGGTCATGCACTCGTCCAAAGTGTGCTTTGGCGTCACGAAATACACCGGATTCGTCATGATCTCTATGACCTGGGTTTCCTTGGAAGACCTTCCTTTGAGGATGACTTTGCGCGCGTAGTCCCGCTCCGAGACTATGCCTACCAGTTTGCCCGCCGAGATGACCAACAACGCTCCGACTCCCGTTTCGGCCATCCTTTCGATGGCCTCATAGACCGTCTGTTCCGGCTTCACCGACCAGATTTCTTTCCTCTTGTGTTTCAAGACCGAGCTGATACTGTCACTGAGTCTCAACATTGGTGGCGTACCTCCCTGAAATACAGGTTGTACCGGCGACATCTGGCCGGCCTCCCTATTCCTTCGGGGCTATTCGAGAATGAGGGGATGGTAGCGCCGTGCCGGAGATACGTCAATGAAGGGCAGTAAATGAGCACTGTTTTCACCTTCAGGCTGTGTGACGCAGGCACGCCACCGATGCCGCCGAATCCCAATCCATCCGAGCCCGTACCAGGTCCGTCAGAGCCGATGCCGCCAGATCCTCAGTGGAAATCTTGTTTGGTGCTCCTCGGCTCGTGAGGTGTCCGGGGACGGAGCAGGCCTCATCGTCGATACCTCTGCTCGACTTGCCGGCAACGTTTGGATGGGGCTTTCCGAACCCGGTACGACTACTCGTGTTTGTGTATGACTAATCGGGTTGGTACGGCACTAGTTGTTCAGCACTATGCGAGGGGCCGTGACATCCTCGGGTTGGGGCCGGCTCGCGAAGCTACCATTGGAGCGAGTCGATATCAGCCCTCGTATGCTACGTAATTCTTGCTGTCCTTCCGGACAGCTAACGATTAACTGACAATAGTCCTCGCTGTCGTATACCCCGATAGTCACTTAGCTCATTCTAACTGTGATATTCACGCGACGCAAAAAGCCGCGTGCAGCCTCCCAGACGCTAGGAGCTTGGCTTGCCTAAGAGAACTGGAAGTTTTGAATCGGTGGGGTACGCGATCCGTGCAATACGAAAGGAGGTCTTCGGGTTCCAGTTTGCATATCCCCTGGAGGTCGTTAGCGAAGCTGGCTCTAAGGACTCGCTTTACTATTACTTGTACAGTGATTCGCTCAGTTGGGAGGCAATGAGGCTGGATGCGGCGGGGATTCCGCGGACGTGGGATCGAACTTCCGGTACGAACTACTGGCCTGGTTACATAGCCTGGTATGGGCTCGTAAACCTTGGTCACTACCTTCGGCGTCGAGACCAGATGAGTCTGGACGTTTTCTTAAAGCAAGTCAGCTGGCTCGAACACCACGCAGTCGTCAAGGACGGAGCTGCCATTTGGCCTATTACGTTCGATTATCTCGTACCACCTGTCCTTCTGAAAGCTCCTTGGGTTTCAGCCCATGTTCAGGGACTGGTCATCAGCGCTCTCGTTCGCGGCTGGCGAGTTACACGCAACCCCGACCTCCTCGAACTGCTTACGAAATCGGCTAGGGTGTTTGAGTCCGACGTTGAGGACAATGGCTTGCGAGTTCGCGTAAACGAGCACGTCCTATACACCGAGGCCCCCGGTTACCCTCCGCCAGGCATCCTCGACGGGTTTATGACGGGTCTGCTCGGCTTATATGACCTATTTGTGGAAACTGGGGATTCGCAAATTGGACAGTTGTTCACCGAAGGCGTCGATGGCCTCAAGTACATGCTGCCCACGTGGAATTACCGTAACAAGTGGAGTTGGTATGGTAGTCGTGCGTATTTATGTCCACCAGCATATCACTGTCTAAATCGCCTCCTTCTCGCCACCCTCGCTCGCCTCGCGAACGAATCGTGCTTTGCAGAATGCGCAAAATCTTGGGATCCTAATCGCCTCTCTCCTCTAGAACGCACAGAGATATTCCTGGCATTCGTTACCACGAAAAACGCCTGTCGCATCAAGCATCGTACCTGGCGCGCCAAAAGCTCTTGCGGGGGACGGATCGAAAAAATAGATCAGTGCCAGACCGCAACGCGAAGTCAACATTTACCGAGCCGTTTGTAAAGCCACGGTTCGAACGGCAGATATTAATGATCCGATTTTCTGGTTGCCCAAAAAACCCTCCAGAATGAGCACCTTTAACCTGAGCGTTTTGTTTGTCTTCAATCTACAGGTGGGCTTGCCCATAAAGTACTGAGTCTGTTGAAAAACTCTGTTCCAAACGCGATTTCATTTGCCGTGACTATCCCCTGTTGTGCTAATCAGCGCGGCAGGAGGTATGTCGAAGATGATGGGAGAACAGCAACGGGCAGAGTCGTTGTTCTATTACTTCCGCTTAGAAGATCAGATACCCAACGAGCACCTTCTCCGACTCATTGACCAGCACATCGATTTCAGTTTTGTTCGGGAACGGTTGCGGAATTTTTACAGTTCGACGGGCCGCCCTCGATTGATCCCGAAGTGCTGCTGCGGTTGTTATTGGTCGGCTATCTGTACGGGATCACCAGCGAACGCCGTTTACTCGAAGAAGTACGCATGCATCTGGCGTATCGCTGGTTCTCTCGACTGGGTTTTGAACGGGAGATTCCCGACCATTCGACGTTCTCCAAGAACCGTCATGGGCGTTTCCGGCAGTCCGGTGTGTTTCGCAAAGTTTTTGAGGAGATTGTGCATCGTTGTTTGGAGGCCGGCTTGGTGGAAGGACGGAGCCTCGCCGTAGACGGAACGCTAGTGGGAGCGAACGCCAGCGAACAGAGCCGAGTGCCTCGAGAACAGCTGGCCCGAGCAGCACGTGTTTCACGTACCGTGCAGGAGTACCTGACGGAACTGGAACAGCAGAATCCCGTAGCCGATCCAGACGAACACCCGATTGCTCAGCAGATGGTATCGACTACCGATCCGGATGCTGCCTGGGCTGTTAAACGTGGGCCGGCTACCCTGGGCTACTACAACAACTACCTGGTTGACACGACCAGTCGGGTGATTTTGTCGGTCGATGCCACGCCTGCACGTTTCCGCCAAGAAGTACTGGCCGCACAACGAATGATCGAGCACGTGAGCCGGTTCGGAATTCGTCCACAGAATCTGGCGGCAGACAAGGCCTACGGAAGCGGAGAGTTTTTGGCGTGGCTCCTAGAGCGGAATATTCAACCGCACATCCCGGTCATCGATCGTCAGCACCAAACAAGAGGACGCTTCACCCGAGATGCCTTCCGCTATGAACCCAAGGAAAATGCCTACTACTGTCCGGAAGGGAAACCACTGCACTATCGAGGTCAGCGGCGCAGTAGCCGGGGCGATCTCTATCGCTCGACACAAGCGCAATGCCAAGGCTGTCCACAAAAGAAGTTATGTACTGCAGGTCCCTATCGGAGATTGTTTGTTCATTGGCAGGAGCCAGCGCGACAAGCGGTCCGCGCGTTAGCAGGGACGCCGGAGTACAAGCATTCGCAACGAGCGCGCAACAAGGTCGAAGCTTTGTTCGCCGAGCTCAAACAACAGATCAAGCTGCGCCGAGTGCGATTGCGACGACTGTGGAATGTCGCTGAACAGTTCCACCTAGCGGCGACGGCGCAAAACTTAAAAAGGTTAGTGGGTCGCCTCGCTCAAAGACAAATGCCAGAACTAAGCACCACCTGAGACATGTTGGAAGAGAGACGATCTCTGAAGATTCAAAGTTTGGAAGACCGAAGCGCTCGAGGAAAAACCCTGACGGACCGCTATCCGTTTTCGACCACTTGGTTTTTCAACAGACTCAACTGTTTTTGGGCCGCTGAATCGGTGTCAGCGTCTCACGAGCTGCAGGACTTCCTGTATGTACCGCAGCTCTCAGTCCTGTAGAATGCTCAGCGTCGCGCGGCCGGCCTGGGGCGCGAGAGGCTATTGATTGCGAATCCTCGTTGTTGATGACCACGAAACGGTGCGGAGGGGCGTTTGCTCGATTCTCGAGTCCCGCAAGGACGTGGAAATTTGCGGGGAAGCTGCGAATGGACAAGATGCGATCGAGAAAGCATCGCAATTAACGCCAGATTTGATCATTCTCGACGTGACAATGCCGGAACTGGATGGTTTTGCCGCCGCTAGGCAGATTAGGACGTTCCAGCCCGAGGTCCCCATAATCATGCTCTCGATGCATGACGGGCAAAATATAGCGAGGGAAGCGCAACGAGTCGGGGCTCAAGGATTCGTGTCAAAGAGCGCGGCCGGTCAAGAACTGTTGAAGGCCGTGGCCGTCGTTCTTCAGGGGCAGAATTTCTTCCCAACCCTGAATGCCTAGCGATTAGCCAGGTTCTTTGGATTGATTGGGGGCAGCGCCCTTCAGCCGGGCTTCTTTTGCTTCCAGGAGATCGTTAATCTGTTTTATGAGTTGATGCAACTTCACAGGGTCTTGTTCAACTGCAGCCTGTTCGCAGAGGTTCTTCCACTCTTCCGTGTGTTCCTTCATGACCTTCCCATCTCCTCGCTGGGACGAAGCTGAGGGCTGATCACATCCCAAATTCATTTGCGTGATTCTAATGGGCAGGCATTATTCGGTCTGTTCAATTTTGAACACCCCGCCGCTCTGTCCGCAACTAAGGACACCTTAAGAAATTCCGCGCCGCAAACCGGTTGGTCTGGTAGATGAAGGTCGGAGGTCCTTCATGACTCTCATTAAATCGTGTCGCCTACCAAGAGTCCCGTTCGCTGTGGAAGCCCCGATCAACGCGCAGTATGCTGTGTCGATAGCCATCTCTGGACCAGCAATTCCGGGCGGCGCCTCAATACAGGAGTGGAGTATGGGAATCGCTAAGCAAATAGTATTTCAGTACAACGGCGATCCAGCCACTGAAGAGATCGATCTCGACATGGACGGCGACAAATCTGTTCCTGAACAAGGCTCCTTTATGGACCGCAGAGGAGAACGATGGAAGGTAGTCCAAGTCAGCGCCGAGAGAAACGCGGCAGAGCCTTTCACCGTCCCCATTTATAGGGTTTTCCTCATCAACGAGCCGTGATACTGCCGGAACGAGTCCCAGGTCCGCTGGTGAGGATGAGGGAGAGCCGAGTGCGCCTACGATGCGGAGGCATTAATTCGCGAATGTCGCGTGCGTTGCAACAGATATTCGTAGCGGGCGCGAGTTTCGGAGGTGTGCGCGCAGCTTATCAGGTTGCCGACGCAGGTGAAGTTAATTGCTTCCATTGTGAGACAAATATACTCATCATCATTGAATCGAGAAAACACTTGTCCGCCCGATGGATACTGCCAACCTTCGTCCGGCGCATTCCTAATGTAGGCGCGCACTTCCGATTCGTCCATGGCTGGCGCCCATCCCGGCCCGAGCATTGAATCAAGTATTGACCATGCCACATGCTTAACCTGAACCCACGTTGTGGCCGTTTCCGGCTTGAGTGTAATGTCATCGAGAAGACTGGGGTCCGCCGCGAAAATCTTTGCCCGAGGCAGCATAGCAATCAGGCTCTGCCAAATCTCATCGCCGACTGGGACGTTGGAGTCTTTCATGGCGGCCGCTGTTCGGGCGATTAGTTTTGAATTTGAGATCACGTAGTTGCGATCCATGACGCCCTCGTAGTGGCTTACGGCTTTTTGGGCAATTTCAATGCCCTCTCTCGGCAATTATCGCAGATGTAGCGTCCAACTGCGTATTTCCATAATCCTTCGACCTGCGGGAAACTTTTCCGGCAGAATCGGCATGAGGGATATGTCGAAGCGCCTTCGGAATGACCAATAAACCAGACAGATTCCATTAGCGTTTGTGTTGACGGATAACTCTGTGGGCGTCCAGCTGTCATGATTGCGCCTACTCGTCGCCATTAAATAACCGTTGCGACGGATTGTAGAAGACACCCCACCGAGTCTCAGGAATTTCTCGGTAGAGGTGTTGAAAGGAACTACGGGCCGATTGGCTTCACTGTACAAAGAACGCTGTGGGAAACGAATGGACCGCCTGACTCAGTACTTTGGGTTTGTAGGTACTACCGGCGCGGGCGTCCTAGCCAGCCCCCGTGGTACCACTTGAGGGTACGGCGGCACGGCCTCAGGTCCATGCTCATTGAACGATGACGCCGCAAGCGATTCGCGCACCAGAGTTACCTGCGGGGTCGGTTTTATAGTCGTCTGTTTTCTCGTGTATCACAATCGACGTACCACCTTCGTGAAACAGCGAGTTCGGCCCGTCGCCGAGAGTAACGTTCGGATCCAAAAGCGACGCCTTACCATCTCCGCTGGCCTGCACCTGGATGTTGAGCAAGTGACCACTGTTTTGTTGAACGAAAGCCGAGGTTCCGAGCAATACCAAAAGACGAAATCTTCGATGGAGCGGCGATAGCTTCGTTGCGATTCCGGTGAACGTAAGCTCACGAGCACCGCTGATTTGACATGCTCTAGGTCAGGGAGACCCAGCTTGGTCTTCTGTCGATTTGGTTTTTTCGTTCTAATTTTTCTTCGCATGGATGCGCCCTCCTGCCGAGAAAAGTGCAAATGGCATGATTTGCAGTCCCACGCAATCCCTGGACACTGCTTGGGTAAGAGAGTATGAAGTCTTTCAGGGAAACGCTGGGGCTAGCTGCTCATGTTCCGTGAGGTGCTGCATGGACTTCGATGGGGAAAAATTGGAACAAGTAGTTCTTGCATTGTTCCAGATGAATCTGTCTGATGACTCCGGAAGACGTGCTTGGAAAAGTCTTCCTTGGAGCGTAATGGATTCATTGCATCAAAAGGGTTACATCTCCGATCCAGCAACGAAGAACAAGTCCGTGTGGTTATCCGAAGAGGGGGCTAAGCTGTCGAAGGAACTCTTCGAGAAGCTCTTTGCTGCAGAATAGGTTTGTCCGGGACGCCCTATGAGGTTGCGGCTGATCGCTCAGGTCCAGTACGAACTTTACCGGTAACCCGACTTATCAGGATTTGACCAGTTACTCCATCGCTTTGAAGTGCAGCGCCGACGTGCTGTAATCCTTGAATATGCCCCCTGCTTTGTTCGCAATAGCGTTGACAATTGTCTTGCTCTTGTTCACGGGCATTAGTCTTATCTTGTTGGTTCGACCTTCGCTATACATGCGTAAATACCCGAGCCCTTGGATGAAGGATACTCCCTGGACGCGCATACAAATGAGGACAGTTGGTTTGGTGTTTTGCCTATTTGTATTGATGATGCTTTCAGGAATATTGAGCGGCGTTTTAAAATCAGACTTCCTGAAAAGATTGGAATTCGAGTCAAGAGCTGGACCTTCGTATGATTCACCACCATGCCATGATATGACCGTGATTCTGCGCTCTCTAGTGAAGTAGGCAGCGCACTCTTACTTGGGTTCCTTACTCTTCTTCGGCGCGAAATATCCCCGTCTTGCCTGCACATTCACGCCGCTCCGATTCACCCTCACCGAGAGTGCATGATACGACTCATCGCGCTTCACGTCGGCCAGCGAGAACTCCAAGACGTACACATACTCCGGCCCAGCCATCAATTGCTGTAGTCCGCCTTGCAAGTCGTTGCTGTTGTGGAAATAGGTGCCGCCTGTTCCATCGGCAAGTTCCCCGAGAACGTTTCCAGCACGCTCGGCGCTGTCGCTATGGTATTCCATGGCCATTCCATTGCTCAACTCCATTTGGGATCGAACGCCGCGGTCGCTGGCGTCGATCTCAGTTGTGTACAAGCCGCGTGCATCCAAAGCGCTGACCGTTACGTTCGCCTGGGCCGCCATATCTAGAATGATCGACTTTTCCGCCATCGATTCCGGCGTGATGGTTAGAAATCCCGGCGAGACCAACACAAGCGTGCGCCGCCCCGGCAGCGAGCGCATTCGGCGCACCACATCTCCAATGAACGAGAGTGAGATGCGCGCATCCTGGTCTCCTAGGTTCAGCTCGTGCCTCGCGGCTCCTTCGACGGCCCGTTGCGCGATCTCGTGCGTTAGCCCAACTGAATGGGAGCAGGTAAAATAGTTTGCGATCGCGTTTTCCAGCGCGGCGCCATCATGCTTGTTCTGGATGCGATCCGCTTCGTTGTACCCGATCTCCGGACACTCGGGCCCGACCTTCTGGTACAGATTCTTCACACTGAGTTTCGCAACCGCTTCGCGCAATTTCGCGGAGTCCTGCGTGAGACCACTGTTGCTCCCGGACATGGAGACCACGGCCACGGCCTCCCGCGTGCCAATGCGCGTTGCCAGCAGCTTCGCGCCGACCACCTTGGCGCGCGCCAGATCGCCTTCGTTCAGGTGCATATCATCGAAGAGCAGGACGGTGCAGCGCGGCGGCATTGCATCCGGCGCCGGAATCACGGGTGGGGTAGCTGCACCACTCGCATCGGCGATAGGGGGAGCGAGAGCGGAAGTCGCGCTCTCGTTGGTCGCACGCGTCTCGATCGTGAAGGCGGAAATTGTCTGCGGCTTGCCGCGATCGAAAACTCGAAAGTCGTCTTTGGTAAGGGTGCCGACGGCGCGGCCTTGCGCGTCGCGCACGACCACAGGAACAAGTACGGAATCGACGGTGACCCGAATCGTCGAATCTTTGACCGAAGACGCTTGAGCGGTTTGTTGCGCGGCGAGGTCGGAAGACAAAAATGATAAGAATAATGCTATGCAGCTGAGAGTAGCCGCGAACAGCCATGAGGAATTGGGCCCAACCATATTTCCGATTGTACTGCCAGATGGATTTGAAGGCTCCGAGACCCTTCGTTGACGTCAGAAGGTCCAAGTGTCGATGCATGATTAACGCGGTATCGAAAACTTGAGGTACTGGGGCTGGACTTGTCCGGTAACCCGACTACACATCCAAGTGACCGCTCGCTTTCAAGACAGGAACCGCGCAGCTAATGGGGAGGGCGTTAGGCCTATCGGAAAAGTGGGTGACAGTAAGCTGGTTTACAATGATTGAGACTAATTCTCTATTGAATCAAGCTATACACCAAAAGGGCTGCACGTTTGCTTTGGAGCGGCATGCGAGAAAGGTCCACGCTTTCGCCCGGAGCGTGAGCATTTGCTCCGGGAGCACCCATACCATCAAGAACGTCGACAAAAGGGGCAACGAACGACGCGTCGCCAGCACCACGCGACATGGGGTCAATGGCTTCCATTACTGGCACGCCCAGCGCCCGATTAACTTCGTTCAATTTTGCCAAAAGAGCGATGTTGCCCGAAGTTGGTGCCATCGGCGGGTACTTGTCCGTAAATCGAATTTCGGCACTCGTCCCGGGCAGGCTTCGGGCCACTATCGGTTGCATCTTTTCCTCTATGTGAGCAAGTTGCTCCGGGTAGAGTGCCCGAATATCCCCACTCGCACGAGCTTCACCCGGCACGATATTCACCTTCCCGGAGACGGAAGCTTCTCCGCTTGATTCGATTTTTATATTGGAGCCCCCGAGAGCCATGCCGACGTTGTAGGTCATGTTGGGTTCACGCAGCGTGTCGTGAAACAGCGTCAGAATTCGGCTTAGCTCAAAAATGGCACCGTCTCCCATTGAGGGAGAAAAGATCTGACTGGAGTGACCGGTTTTGGCCTGGACATGCAATTCCCAAAGGGTTGCGCCTCGGCGGGCAATGACTGCATAGTCTTTGCCCTCTTGGCTAATCTCTGGCTCAAAAGACAAAACCGCATCGCTGTTTTTGGCTGCCGCGACCAGCTCCTTTCGCGCGATCTCCGGCGGCTCACCAACCGATTCTTCGTCTCCGGTTAGAAAGACTGTTATCCTTGCGCCATCCAGGGCGCCTACGCTGTTGAGCGCCTTAAGGGCGGAAAGAATGACAATAATGCCCCCCTTCATATCACCCGTCCCCGGCCCAACAGCCGAATCGCCGTCGCGCACGAATTTCTGAAACGGGCTGGACGGCTCGAAGACGGTATCCATGTGCCCGATGAGTAGCACGCGCTTCCCATGGTTGCCTTTGCGTTCGGCGACGAGTGATGGAGCGCGCTTCACGGTATCCATGGGCAGCCATCGAGTGGTAAACCCGAGAGATTGAAACTCATGTTCTAACACCTTGCCGACCTCAACGACGCCACCCGTGTTGAAGGTCCCCGAATTGATGTTCACGATTCTTTCGAGCAGCGCGACTGCCGCTTGCCCCTCTTCATCAATCGAGCGAACGAGAGCCGCCTGCTGTTGGGAAATCTGCTGTCCGCGCAACGGAGTCGAGAACAGAATGACCGTAAGAATAAAAAGCAAGTTCCGATGAGATCTGCGCAAGAAGCTCACCTCAGTAGTCATTGGACTTTGACAACAAACAGACCGCTGATTTGCGGCTGAGTCTAACACGGGAATCACATCGGCGAATCAGGGTGGGTGACTCCGGGGCAGCGGAATGAAGTGCTTGAGAGTCTTTATAGTTTTGTGATCGCCACGGTGGTAACGTTCGCGCAAGAACTGCGTCAATTTCACAAAGGACTCTCACCATGAGACTCTTGACCCTACTGACTTCGCTACTGCTCGCCGCCTTTCTCTTTGCCCAACAAGATGCCCCTTCGCACTCCCGCGTTCTCCTCGCTGTCTTCGCCCATCCCGACGACGAGGTCTTCGCTGGACCCACCCTTACGCGGTACGCCCGCGAAGGCGTCCACGTCTACCTCGCCATCGCTACCAAAGGCGAAAAGGGAGCCACCGACTTCGCCAAGATTCCCGCCGGCGAACCCCTCGCGGCCGCGCGTCGCGCCGAAGCCGCCTGCGCTTGCCAGCAACTCGGCATCGAGCCCCCGATCTTTTTCAACCTCAACGACGGCGAACTTGGCGCCATCACCGATCCGCTCGCCAAAAACATCCACGCCGTCGCAGACAACACCGAGAAACTCATAGAGCAACTTCATCCTCAAGTCATCATCACTTGGGGGCCCGAGGGCGGCTACGGCCATGCCGATCATCGCCTCGTCTCCGATGCCGTCACCCAGGTCGTGCAATCGCAAAATTCTGGCATCAGGCTTTATTACCCCGGCCTCACTCCCGCGCAAGCCAAGCCTCTCAACACCATCTGGCCTGCCTCGCTCCCGTTCCACACCACCGAACCCGCCTATCTGACCGTCACCGTTTCCTACACTCCCAAGGATTTCGAGAACTTCAAGCGTGCCTTTGAATGCCATAAATCCCAATACACCTCCGGAACCTTCCAGGCTCTGGAAAAAGCTATGGACGAGGGATGGCACGGCGCCGTCTCTTTCCGCGAATGGAACTCCTCCCGCCGTGCTTCCGATCTCTTCCGCTAAAGCTTTTGTGTTGGGACAGTTTTCTGAAGTAACCGATCCCCGAATCACGCTGGCTGCTCGATTTGGCCGGCCCGCTACACTGTCACCTGATGCAGCCGCAATCAAATGGGTAAATCAGTGGGATTAGAGTTGTTCGAGACGCAGCTTGAAGTAGGTTTTGATCGTTGCATCAACACCTACAACAAGGAGCGCCCTCATGAATGATGCCAAGTATATTGGGATGGATGTGCATACAGCAACGATCTCGGCGGCGGTTCGGGATTCGAGCGGAAATCTGGTGATGGAAGCCACACTCGAAACGAAAGCCGAAACGATCCTCGAGTTTGTTCATGGTCTGCGCGGTAGTTTGCACGTGAGCTTCGAGGAAGGAACGTGTGCCGCTTGGTTACACGATCTTTTGAAGCCTCACGTTACCGAAGTGTTGGTTTGTGATTCGCATAAAAATGCCCTGTTGAGAGTTGGAAACAAGAACGACCGTGAAGATGCACGCAAGCTGTCCGAACTGTTGTTCCTGAACCAGCTCCATCCGGTCTATCACGGCGACACTGGAATCCACACGCTGAAGGAGCTGGCACGTAGTTATCTGACAATCACCCGCGATCTGACGCGCGTGATGAATCGCCTGAAGGCGATCTATCGAGGTTGGGGGATTGCTTGTGCCGGCCAGCAAGTGTATGCACCTCGCTACCGTGCCGAATGGCTCGCGAAGATCACCGAAGCCGGCGTGCGCCGTCGCGCCGAGATCTACTATCAGCAGTTCGATGCCTTAGCTGCTTTGCGCCAGGAAGTGCGCCGAGAGCTATTGGCGGAATCCCGGAAACATCCAGCCATGAGATTGCTGCGGCAGATTCCCTCGATCGGCCCGATCCGCGCCGCTTTGTTGATCGCTCTGATGCAGACACCCCATCGCTTCCGTACCAAGCGGCAGCTGTGGGCCTACTGCGGACTGGCACTGAGAACCTACGATAGTGGGGAATATCGCTTCGTTGGCGGTCAACTGAAACGCTCTAAGAAAGCTGTGACCATCCGCGGACTGAACAAAAATCACAATCATGATCTGAAAAATATCTTTAAGGGAGCTGCCACCCGAGCGGCTGCCACCGCTGGGCCTCTCCAGAATTTCTACGAGGCGCGTATCGCTAAGGGCATGAAACCACCGATGGCGCGCCTGACCTTGGCGCGCAAGATCGCGGCCATCACTTTGCTCGTTTGGAAGAAAGGAGTTCGTTTCGACGCTGAACAGTTTAAGCAACAAGCAGCTTGAGCGACTGGGGAGAGCTCTTTTCCTCGCTGGATTCATGTCTGGCGGCGATCTGTCGGTTCTTCTGGCGCTCTGGTTCGAGGGTGAGTATCCATAAGCGCGTTAGGTGGAGACTGTGCTTCGAGCACCAACCATCTCTTGGTTAACTATATGCCCCCTCGGACAACCAGAAAAAGCTATAGGCCACGAGCCTCAGATAGAACCATGGTTGGCACTTTTTGCAACCGTACTGCTTGTCGCATCAGAAACCGAAGGCGTTGTCACGACAGCAACATGACTCTGCGAAAAAAGAAAACCCCAAGAGCCTCCCAACATTACATGGGCTGGAGAGCCGGGCAAAAGTCTTTGCTCCTTCCAGTCGCCGGAGAGTTTTTTCTCTTGACTCTCCCCTTTATAGAACGCGCTTACCGTACAAGTGAAATTGGCCCAATCCTCAATGTCCGGTAACCCGACGCAATATAAAGGGCGCCCCTTGTGGAGTAAGGTTTGAGTGCTCGCTCAACCGCTCCAGAGGAGGAACGCCCTTATGACCAGCACTAAATATATCGGCATGGATGTGCACAAAGAAAGTATTTCGATTGCCGTCAGGAATGCCGCCGGCAAGGTGGTGATGGAATGCGTCATCGAAACCAAAGCCAGCATGATTCTGCAGTTCATCGACGGGCTGCGCGGAGATGTACAGGTCACCTTTGAAGAAGGCACCTCAGCCGCCTGGTTGTACGACTTGTTGAAACCGCACGTCACAAAACTGGTGGTGTGCGATCCACGAAAAAACAAGTCCATGCGAGAAGGCAACCAGAACGACAAGATTGATGCCCGCCGATTGGCGGAGCTGCTACGCCTCAATCATCTCACTCCCGTTTATCACGGTGAGCATGGCCTACGAACCCTGAAGGAGCTGGTACGGAGTTATCTGACCATCACGAAAGATCTCGGACGGGTGATGAGCCGCGTGAAAGCCATTTATCGCAGTTGGGCCATTCCTTGTACCGGCAAACAGGTCTATGCCCCTCGGCATCGGGCCGAATGGCTCGCGAAGATCGACGAACCGGGAGTACGCCGGCGGGCCGAGTTTTATTACCAACAACTCGATGCGCTGCGAGTGGTGCGCCAGCAAGTGCGGCGGGATCTGCTGGCGGAGAGCAAGAAGCACAAAGCCTGGAAACACCTCTGTGAGATTCCCTCGATCGGGCCGATCCGCGCGGCGGTGTTGCTGGGCATTCTGCAGACCCCGCATCGTTTCCGCACGAAACGCCCGCTGTGGAATTACGGCGGTTTAGCCATCGAGATGCACAGCAGCGCCGATCACCGTAGTGTCGACGGACAACTGCAACGATCCCGGAAGAACGTCTTGGTGCGGGGCCTCAACCGCAACTGCAATCACGATCTGAAGAACCTATTTAAGGGCGCGGCCGCCGTGGCTTCCAGCAAGCCGGGCCCCTTTCAGGAGTTCTACACGGGTTTAGTGGCCAAGGGTATGAGGCCAGAGATGGCGCGACTGACCTTGGCCAGAAAGATTGCCACCATTGTTTTGCTGGTGTGGAAGAAAGGGGTGTGCTTCGACGCCCAATATCTGAAACCACAAACAGCTTGAGTGTCTTGATCGAATCCGCTCCATCCCGGGGATTCTCTCTGGCGGTGGCCGTGGGTTCTCGAGACACTCTGGTTCGAGAGCGAGTCTCAGCCGATTAGTTAGGCGCTGCGTGCTTCGGGCACCCAGTCTCACACCCGACTCTAGGCCCTCTCGGATAACCAGAAAAAGCTATGGGCCACGAGTCCCGGATAGAACTATGGTCGCCACTTGACCGCCGTTCTGCTTTGCTGGTTTCGGAACTGACAGGCTTCGTTGCGGACAGGCAATGAAAACCGCTGGTAGAGGAAACCCAAACCGTTGGGTCACAGTGCCCAACAACCGAGCACATGGCGCGGAAGGTCAGAACAGATCCTGCTCCATCACGTGGGCTGAGAAACAAGAAAAGTTCCAGCCAACGCAGGAGTGTTTTTTCTTGACTTCTACCTTTATAGAACTAATCGGGAGTTGACTGCGCTCCCGGAGCGAATCCAAACTTGCCACTTTTCGACTGTGATATAAACGGTGTGCTATGAAAGGTATCGGCGCTGCTTTAGTGCGACGCCATCTCAGGGGCGGACGCGTGCGAATCCAAGACATGATGCGCCTTTTTGTCCTGGTTCTCCTTACCGCCTTACCCACTCCGATGGTTGAACCTGTTGTTGCTCGGCAAAGCGCGACTGCGCCTCCGAAGTCCGGTGAGTCGACCCGCCAACCTGTGGGTGCAATAGAGCTACTCACTCCCACTGAAGGCGTGGATTTCAATTCCTACATGCATGACCTTTACATGTCCATTAAAACTAAATGGCGTGCATCGATGCCTCCCTCCGTCAGGCTGGGCCAACGGGGGGTAAACATAGTTCAGTTCCGCGTTTTGCAGGATGGAACAGTCCCGGACGAATTCCTGAAGTTAAGACCGAATTCGGAAAACAAAGATCTCGATGATGCGAGCCTCGGAGCGATTCGGAAGGCTGCTCCGTTCAGTCATCTACCTAAAGATTTTTCTCAGCCGTTCATCGAGTTGCGTATGTCTTTCTACTACAACGTCGATCCTCCGAAACCCGTTCCTCCGGTAGCGATCACGATTCTCCGTAGTTCGGCCAAGTCCTGACAAACGCGGTTACCGGACAAGTCCTGGTACGGCACTTGCCGGGTACGGTTCGAATCAAAACTTTGGGGGCTTTACGGGGTCAGTCGAGACACGATAGATGGTGTACCCAACAAATCCCAACAGAATCGGTACGATGAGGTACTCCCAGTGGTGACCCAAGGCAATGGCAGCGAGGAGAAGGACTCCGGCTAGTGCTAGTTTCATTCTGAACACGAACGAACCTGAGTTCTCGTAAACGTTGCTTTTCTTCACGGGGAATCCCTTTGATTCCCTTCAATATACTTCGCAATCCGTGATGCTGACGAAACAAAAAATGCATCGAGTGTTCATCACGGTGCCCCGTATCGCCTAGGTCCCGATAAACGGTTACCGTACATCTCTAACAATGTCGGCCCTGTCAAATCCTTTTTGAGCGCACTACCCCGCTCACTCCTACGAGTGGTCTTCCTTGTTCTTTCTTGACCTCTGCTTCGACGACCACGGCTCGTTCGTAATCTTTCGATCGGCGTCAGTCCGACCTAAACATCTCTTCGATCATTACTTCAACCATGATTACTAGTTCAAACTCCCTTTGCAGGGAGCGGGATGCCCCATCAAGTGCACGGCGTTCTACTTCACGCCATGTCCGGTACCGAGCTGTCCCGCGTACGAACCGAACTTTAACGACTGCGAATACTCACAACCATTCCGCCACATCCAGTACAACCGAACCGCCAGCCTGCGCCCCATCGCTACCTTGGCAATGCTCTTGTGCCGACGCATTGCCAGGTGCATGTACCGACGTCGCCAGTCGGGATGGATACGCGCCGCCGCTTGGGCCGCCTCCACCAACAAGAAGCGCAACAAGGAGTTACCCTGCTTGCTGATGTGCCCCAGTCGCTGCTTGCCAGCACTGGAGTCCTCACTCGGAATCATCCCCACGTAGTTGCCGATCTGCTTGCCACGTGGAAAGCGTTCCCAAGTTCCAATGATCAGCACGAAAGCGAGTGCCGTAAGCGGACCCACGCCAGGATGCGTCATCAGTCGCAGCACCTCGGGTCGCTTCCTGGCTTCCTGCTCGACCGCTGCGGTTAACTCCTCAATCGTCGGATTCATGCGGTCCAACAGCTCCAGCAACTCTTGCCGGCGCCGACTGGCCCAGGGAGCCAACGCTAGCTTCTCTAACTGCGCTCGTCCTTGTTCGCTGAATAGTTTTTTCTTCCAGCGATAGCCCTCGTTCATGGCCAGCGCCTGCAGCTGATTCATGATCCGCGTGCGCATCTGCACCAACCGATGCCGGTGCCACAGCAGTTGTCGCAGATCCCGATTCTCCGGACCCGGTACCCAGATTTGCGGAAAGTTATTTTCCAGCATCAGCCGGCGTAAGAGTCGAGCATCCTCGCGGTCAAACTTCTGCTTCTTCACTCGCTTGGCCTTGATCTCCGCGGGATCGCCCATCCATACTTCGAACCCTAACTCTGCCAGCAGTCGCTCGAACCAGCGTGAATATCCGGTAGCCTCCATGCCTACGCGCACGCAGATTCCTCGCTGCTTCAGGTCGCGATAGAATTTCTCTGCTTGTCCATCACTGTGGTTCAGTTCCTGTTCACCACACTCACCAGTCTCTTCCATTAAAAATGCAATCGTCTGAAAGCTCGGGTGGTAATCTACGCCTATAATCATCATGTTCGGCTCCTTTCTCCGAGCCTGCGGTCGTCGATAAACCACAGTCTACTCGGGTCGAGGAGCCGACATTGTTATGCAATCAAGTGAAATCGGTCCAAAAACCACTTGTACGATTACCCGACTAACCGGGAGTTGAACGAATCATTCGTGCCGCAGCGACTCAACAGGCTGTAATTTGGCTGCTTGGCTCGCAGGCAAGTAGCCGAAAAACAATCCCGTTGAACACGACACTGCAAATGCGACCGCAACACTGGCCGGCGAAACTGGCAGCCGCAAATCTCCAGGAAGAAAGAATTGAGCAATTAGCGGCAGCAGCAACCCTATCAAAATACCGACTAAAGCCCCTCCGCCACTTATCAAAATGGCTTCGATCAAGAATTGGTACATGATGTCCCGGCGCCTAGCGCCGACGGCCTTTCGAATGCCGATTTCACGAGTGCGCTGAGTGACCGTCACTAACATAATATTCATAATTCCCACACCACTGATTATGAGCGCGATAAACGCAGTCAGTACAAGCACGATGGTTAGAGCGAGCGAAATATTTCTCGCGGCGCTTAGGATGGCAGTCAGCGTCTGCACCTTATACTCGGCGTTGGCTGGGTGCCGACTGTTCAGCAAATGTCCCAATCTCCGCTCCACGCCAGGCACATCGTCCGGCGTCGCCGCTTCCACGTTCATGGTACGGATCACTGGTGTACCTGTGTAGTACTTCATGAGCGTGAACGGAATAATCACCGAGTAATCCTGTATCTCGGTTTGTCCGAAAGTGGTTACGCGCTCCCGGAAAACGCCGATTACAGTAAAAGTTAACTCCCCCATTCGAAGAGTTCTTCCGAGGGGGTTTTCCATCCCGTAGGTGCGTTTGGCAAGGATCTGCGTGATCAGGCAAACTTTGCTGTGCGTCTCCATGTCTACAGAATCAAAATATCGTCCCCGTAGAATCACCAGGCGCCGGATGGTCTGGTAACCTTCAGTCACCCCGATCAGATTTACAGGAACGGGCAAGGCATTGACAACCACTTCCATCGGAAGCTCCCTGATTCCCGCAGCCTCGACGACGCCGGGGATACTGGTTTTCACTTCCTGCATATCGTCGATTGTCATCTCATAGCTTTGCGGCAGGTCCTTGTCCGAACTCCTGACCAACTCAACCCACAATAGATTTGAGCCGACTGCTTCGATTTGTCCGATCACAAATTTCTTGCTGGCGAGTGCTACCGTGACGACCAACACGATGGCTGCACTTCCTATGATGACGCCGAGTGAGGTTAGAATCGTGCGGAGCTTGTTGGAGCGCAGCGCGTCAATGGCTACCGCAAAAGTTTCGTGTACATCCATCATGACGAAGCCTTGATTATTCGTTGCGAAACGATACGTGCAGACGAACGTCGAGAAATTTACCATTTGCACGTCATCTTAGATAGCAGTTGGAGGGGCAACGAAGCGATAAACGAAAGAAAAGTTGCGACGAAAGGGTAGGTAGTCCGCAGTGCCTGATAAACGCGGTTATCGTACAAGTGGATTCTAGGCAAAAACCAGTTGTCCGGCACGACTTACCAGGAGCTGGCAGTTCTGCAGGCAAAGGCAACTCTCATTTCGGGAGAACTGGGAGCGGCTTGCATTCAGTGAATGCCCGTAATATCGTTAGCCTACTCCTCGAAACGATAACAGAACAGGTTACGCCCAGGACGGAGGCCCAACCGATGCAAGCCACCCCGGCTGAGGTCTATAAGCAAATCGACAACTCTTTGTACAACGAGCAGGGCGACATCTGGTGGGATGAAAACCGAATTCTTCACTTGCTCAAGAGTTCAGTGAATCCTGCCCGCGTAGGGTACTTCCGCAGGCTTCTCGACGGAGTACTCAAATTCGATTATCGCGGTGCATCCGCCCTGGATGTAGGCTGCGGCGGCGGCATTTTGGCGGAAGAGTTTGCGGCTATGGGTTTCCAGGTCACCGGCATTGACCCCTCGGAACGATCTCTGGCTACAGCAAGGCAGCACGCGCAATTTCTGGGAGTGGTAATCGATTACCAGCGTGGAACGGGGGAATCGATTGCGTTCGCCGACGATGCTTACCGCGTTGTGTATTGCTGCGACGTCCTCGAACATGTCCGCGACTTGCCAAAGGTGATCAGCGAAATCTACAGAGTGACCCAGCCAGGCGGTATATTTTTTTTTGATACACTCAACCGCACCTTCGTCAGCAAACTGGTTGCCATCAAAATCTGGCAGGAATGGAAGGGTACGGCCTTTATGCCGGCGCGTCTCCACGAATGGAAAATGTTTATCCGGCCGGAGGAATTGAAGGAATTGCTTGCGGACACCGGATTCGAGTTCAGGGAACTTCGCGGTACATCGCCTAACGTAAGCGTCCCGAAAATGATCAGCCTATTGCGACAAAGGGCCAAAGGCAGGATCGGATTCAAGGAGCTCGGCCAAAGGTTCAAGTTGGTCGAAAGCGATGACTTGAAGATTCTTTACATGGGGTACGCCGTCAAGCCTTTGCGGTGATCGCAGCGCGGTCGCCTCCGCCCGAGGATTCCACGTGCGAAGCAACTCCTGATCAACGCGCTTACCGTACAAGTGAAGTCCTGGTACGGCAAGTTTCCGGTAATCCGACTTATCAGGACTTGACTAACGACAGGTGGCGCTGCTCTTGTAGCGGAGCAATTCGGGAGGGATTGGTAACAAGAGGCGCGTAGTCTTGTTCGTATTTCCGTCGATGAACGTCAAATTCTCGGGATCGTACGCATACGTTTGGTTCGTCGCCGTATTGACGATAACCTTCAACAGGTTGTTCCCAGCTTTGATTTTGGTCACTTCTTCCGTCTTACCATCGATTACCGCAATCCCTCCGCAAAGCTCGCCGCTGGCTACGTAAATCTTGTGCGTGACTGGATTGACTGCGAGCGAAGTTGGAAAGTGACCTACGTTGATCGCAGTCACGCTACTTGTCGCACCGTCGATGACAGTCACTTTGCCGATGTAGCCATTCAAAACGTAAATCTTGTTTGTGGAGGGGTCGATACCCAGATCAAAAACGTACCCGCCAGTCTGAATCGTCTCTGTGTGGTTTGTGATGCCATCAATCACGGTAATCCTTTTGCTTTGACCGATCGAACCGATGTAAGTCTTGTTTGCCAGAGTGTCTACTACGATGGACTGCCCGGTACTTCGACCGGCGATTTGAACTCTCGTCGTGGCGTTCGTCGTTCCGTCGAGGATCGTTGCATCTTCGCTGTACCAATTGCCTAGATAAATCTTGTTCGTTTTTTCGTTGACCGCCACGCTTACTGGCTTCAACCCGACCTGTACTGAGGTCGTTTGATTCGTTGCACCGTCGATGATGGTCACTTTTCCACCGTAGTAGTCCGCAACATACACCTTGTTGGCGACCGTGTTCACTGCTAGATCGTACGGACTCGCTGGTACGGGCACTTTAGTGACTTGATTTGTGGCCCCGTCAATAACGACCACGGCGGAGCTTGCACGGATGGCCGCGAGGTATCCGACATAAATCTTGTTCGTCACAGGATTTACGACGATGATTCCGGGAATGCCTCCAATCTCGATCCGCGTAAGTTCTCGCGTCGCACCGTCGATTACATTCACGTAAGGCGAGGTCTCGTTCCCCGCATAAATCTTGTTCGTAACGGGATTGAGGGCAATTTGCGCCCAGGAAACGGAACACGTCCCTTGCAAGAGAACCAGCGCGGTAATAACTCTGACGAAGCGGCTCACAGGAAGACCATACTCTTATGGACACCGGCATTTCGCCGTCTGTGCCCAACTAAGAATCAAAGTCCTGGTAAACGCGGTTACCGGAGAAGGGGAAATCGGCCCAAGAACCTCTCGGTACGATTACGAGACTTAGAGCATGTGGAATGAAAGAACCAAGCCAGTGCGTGTTGCGGTGCACCCAGAGTTCCCGCATCTCGAAGGCTAGGTTGGTAGTGAGTAAACTTCGCCGCTGGCTGGCATCGGCTTTCGCTTGAATGCGTTTGTGAAGAGCACGCGAATTAGCCAGAAAATCAGCAAAGCCAGTGGAAGTATGGTGAGAAATAAGTACAGGCCGGTGCTGAATAGCGCCGAGGGAAGGTGTTGTCCGATCCCCACTGCCGAAAGCAATCTCAGTGGGCGGTTCGAGGGTCCCATGAAAAATGACCCTGCTGCGATGAACAGCCCAAAGCACATCCGCCAGAGGTGCCGGGCGATGCGCTTTACTCCAAAAACGCCGCCGCGCAGAAGCATGCGAACGTCGCCCACGGCCGCGAGCAGACTGATGGAACCCATGAAAAAACTCATTCCAACCGGGACCCCGTTTTGTGAAGTCGCCCCGCTGCGAAGCACTTCAATACCATTCACCCAGGTGAGGATACCGAGCGTTAAAGGAATCAGCAGCGCAACCCAGTCCATACGGCTGGTTTCACCCTCCCTGCGCCTTGCGGTCAGCCACCCTGTTCCAATCAGGTAGAAGGTTGTGATTCCGCCGCCGATGTTGCTTGGTTGATTCTTCACAATTCCTAAGTACACCGCGCCGACAGCCATGATCAGCATCGATGTGACAAACACCTTGCCGGCCTGGACATGGCGGGGGGAACCTTTGCGGAAGAACATTGCGGCAGCGCCAGAAAACAAGCCAACGGTTCCGGCACAAATATGAAGGACTAGGATGGGCGAATAAGGCAAGGGGCACGTCTTTCTCTGAACTGTATACGCGGGCAGAGCCCGATTGTTTCACGCCTCCACTAAACGCTAACCCATCCATCCGAAGGATCAGCGCCTTTATCCTATTCGGTAACCCAAAAGCGATCTGGGTAGCTATGGTGTCATGAAGTGAGGGATACGACTGTGCAGTTTGGGACAGTGGGGGGCACAGTCCTGTTAAACGCGGTTAACGTACAGGTGGATTCTGCTTCAAAACCACATGTCCGGCAATCCGACTTACCAGGAGTTGAGCAGTCGAACTCGGCGTCGCCGCAATCTTCTATTTCGTATGAGCCGGAGAAAGTTGATCTAAGAGAGCGAGATAAGCTGCTAATAACCTATATGTCTGATAGTAATCGTCGAATCGCAGGGCAGAGATTTTGTCCTTCGGCGTCATGGCAATATGCTCTTCGATGGCGTCCTGAGTTAACGAGGTCACAGTAATGCTGGGGATGTTTCGCTGCTCAGAAAAAGCATCCGAATCGAAAATTAACCTGCTGGGATCATAATCATTCGTGACCTTCACATTCAATTGTTTCGCGAGGGCAAGGAGTATGGCGATCAAGTGAGAGTGACTACCCTCACGCCCCCAAGCTAGAGGATGCGAAAGGCCAAGCGTGTCAATGTTGACCATTCCGTCGGTAGCGCTGACCTCGTCCTTGCTCATGTTGCGGGCATAAAAGCGCGCGCCCCGTCCGCCATTCTCAGAGTCGGTGAAACCAACGAAAATGTAGCTATGCGTGTGCAGCGCCGTCTTTAGCCCTTCATACAGAGAGGGAAGCAGGGCTGCGCCGCTCCAGTTGTCAGCAACGCCGTCACCTTTGGGATAGTGGTCGAAGTGCGCTCCAACGACGATAGTTCTGTTGGAGCTACCCGGGACAACACAAATGACGTTCGGAATTGTCGAACCCTTAATAGCTTGTTCGGAAAGGTGCTGAGGGTCGCAACCAGCTTCCGAAAAGAGCTGCTTGAGTGTGGCCTCACGCTGCTGGTCATTGCCCTGATACTTCTCAAGTCGGGCTTCAATGATTTCACGCGTGGCCGCATTAAAGGGTATTGATTGAGCCGCGACTCTAGCGCATCCGTATACAAGGAAGAAAATCGCCACAAGAATACGGAGTTTTGACGAGAGGATCAGATTGAGCACGTTAAAAGCATACAGCTCGATTCCCGTAAGAATAAGTTGCATTTATCTAAGAATTGATCTGGCCGATTCCGATTGGATAGTCGGCAACACTGAAAAAATCCTGAAAATGAAAATCAAGCCGGTCAAGTCCTGGTTAACGCCGTTACCGTACAAGTGGATTCTGCTCCAAAACCACATGTCCGGTAACCCGACTTATCAGTCCTGTGGATTTGCGTCTACACGATCTTTGGGGCTTACGGACTTAACCTGCTGAATAGCGAAAAGGCTACAACAGCCCATGTGGCCAAACCCTCCCCAGAAAGTCGCTTTCGGATAATGAATTTGTTTCCCAGCAAAGAAGCGCCCCACGAGGGTGGCCTGCACCAGTGCGAACGGGCTGTCTGCCTTGACTGGCGGTTGGACTAACTTGTCGAATTTATGGAATAGGTCATCTTCGATCAAGGGGATCGGGATGCTTTCGATGACAAGCTGTTTCGAGCGATGCCTATCGGCAGTAACTCCGCAACAATACATGGTGCCTGACTTCGACTTGCCACCGTATTCGAGCCAAACACCTTGTGCCGAGGAAGAACACGCTGGATCAAAGAAGTTGAAGACCTCAAAGCCATGAGATACGAACCCGGTTATTTCCAACAGTTTGTGATTGTAGGCCGAAGGATCACTTTTAACCTGGCACAGACTCACCTTGGCCGGTTCCTCCTGGCAGCGAGCCGGTGAAGCTAAGAATGCGGCTATAGAAAAGATGCCGACTGCAATACAAATACCTCTCATGGAACCTCGCAAGTGTTTGACTTACGATACAACAAGAGAGCGTTCAACTCCTGATAAACGCGGTTATCGGAAACTTCGGGCCACTTGTCCGGTTTTGCAACTTATCGGGACCCTAGCCTGGTTAATTCATCACAAGCTGAAATCGCTGCTCAAAAAGTCCGCGGCTAACGCAAGATGGGTTGGCGTCTCGGTTGGCGATCCTCATATCGGTTTGCAAGCGGCCCCATTGGCATCACCAATCGTTTTTCGAGATAGCTCCGCCTTGTCGTTTCGGGAAGGTGTTGTCGAACAGGCGAGACCAGCTACGAGGAGTTGCAGAGCGAGGCGGCTAGGAAGAGATCTTGAAAAGGCCAGCCGCTGGCCATGTGCACGTGGATACAGCGAGCTGTTTCGCGGATGCGTGCGCCGATCTTGAACAACTGAATACGCAGAGTTTCGATTTGCGCTGAGCGCATCGAGGAAGGCAATTGCAGGCGAAACAGGTTGACCAGGTTATAGGCGAAACTATGGAGCAACAGGCGAAACGCATTGGCCCGAAAGCGGTGGCAGCTCAAGCGGTCAGCGGCAAAACCATTTTTGAACTCTTCAATGCGGTTCTCGCATTCCCCGCGATCGTTATAAAAGGAAAAAACGGAACGGCTGCGGCCTAGCAGGTTGGTGACCAGGAAACGCAGGTTGCTACCAGCAGCGGTGTGTTCGGCTTTGTAGACGATGCGCCGTTGATGAGACCAGGGGTGAGCGCGGTAGCGAAAGCTGGAGAAGGAGCGCTGCGGCTCGCCGGTTCGACGATATCGTTTCGCGAGACGATGCTGCAGCCGCTGCGCAGCACTTTGCAACCGCGCGTTGGTGCCTATGCCGATGGCATACTGCAAGCCGAAAAACTCGCAGAATTCATAGAGCATCGGCGTGGCGAAACCAGCGTCGGCACGTAACTTGATTCGGACCTTAGGAAATTCACGCTGGAGTCGCGGAACGATGCGCAACAGCAAAGAGATGATGCGGGCGTGACTAGCAACCGTGCCCGCACGTAATCGGGCGGCCAACAAACAACCGGTGTGCCGCTCAAAGATCAGCAAGGGGTGATACATGTGCTGGTCATAACCACCATTGAAGAAGCTCAGCTGCTGCTGCCCGTACGTGGGATCGTCGGTGGAATCGACATCGAGCAGAATCTCTCCTCGTTTCCGGACTTGTTTCCCACAGATCTTCACAAACCCATCGAGAAGGGCATCCTGCAGCTTGAGAAGGTCGCGAGGTGAGGGTGAATTCTCCCAGCGACTGAGAGTCGGTTGTGATCCGAGCGGTTCCCCCAGCGGGTGATCGGCAAGAATCTGAAAAGCCGGATCGTGTCGCAGTCGGTCCGCGTCGTTGGCATCTTCGTAGCCAGCGATGATCTGGTAGAGGCGCTGGCGGAACAACGACAATACCGAATGGCGAATACGTTCCTCTTCGCGAGGATCACAGAGGCGTTCGGCTAGCCCGCGAGTAAGCCCATGCCGCTGATCAAAGGCCCGCAACGGAAGAAGACCAGCGTCAGAACTGATCTGCCCGCCGGAAAAATCAGCTCGAATGAGTCGGTGTCGGTAGAAGGAAAAGGAAAGCTGTGGTATACAACAAACTGTCATCTCTGGGTGCTCCGAAAGAGAACGCCGGGTTCTACTAAAACCCAGTGTTCATCAATCTTTTAGAGCACCTTTTCTTTTTCCGCCAGAAAAATCGTGCATAATCCAGGCTAGTGCTCGCCAGTGCTTGATGCCAAGCAAGCATCTAGTCTGTTAATTCCGCCCCACGCCCCAAACAATCGATTCGACTCGGCGAGAATGTCTTGGAGTTCCCTTGGCTTTCCATTTCCAGAACCGGGGTAAATAACAAAGACGACCTTTCCATCCTGTCCGCCACGGCGAGGACTCGAATCAACACCCAACTTTTCAGCTAATGCAATTGACCCTTCGCCCACTGGGAGATTAGGTGCGCTTACATCCGCCACAATAGTGCCTTCGGGTGAAGTACAATATATGGAATTTTTGCCGCGTCCACATAACGGCGAGGGTCTCGGAGATTAGTATTGCTGCGGTCATACAGAGCTGTGGTGGATACAAAATATCCTGGAGCTGGGTCAGCCGCACCTTGGACAACTGGATTTCCGTCAGTCTTTTCGTTGTCTGTGACGAGCGCCCACCAATTTCCTCGATGACCCGCATGCGACAACGAATCCAGTCCGAGTCGATCGGTGGGATGATAGGCTCGGGGTGAGCCATCCGCATCGATCGCAAGCCCTGACTCGTAGAAGAACACTCCCGCGACAGATGGGTCAGCCCAGGCAACAATGTTCCGCGCCTGGAAGATTTTGCTCTTCGTACAGAGCGTGCGAGAAGCATTGTCGGGTGCTATTTGAAAATTTGGAATCAGGACCGCCAACAGGAGAATTAGGCTCTTAATCATTTGAATCTGACAGAACTTCGAAGCGTCTCGTTGTACCACACTTAGCGTACTTGGAGGCTAACTCCCGATAAGCGCTAGTCGGAAACTTGAAGTACTGGGACTGGACTTGTCCGGTTTCCCGACTAATCAGATGCATTTGAATACCGCAGTGCGACTTGCGCTATGATTTTGGGAGGACCGCAACGGAAATCAGTTGTGGGAGACATGTGTGATTCGTTGCATTTTTGCTGTTCTCATGGGCGTGGCTGCCTTGCTAGCCCGGACAACACAGACTCCAACAGAGACGGAGGTCCTGCCCTTCGTCTCTATTTCACTTCCCGAGAACATTCCATCGCAAACAGTTCAGATTTCCTATTATTTGATTGGATCTTTCGGAGGGTATGGCGGTTATACGGCGCAGCGGGCTGGTGTGCATTCCTATGAGATTCCAGCAACAGTTGATGGCAAAGCGGCAACTGAACTTAGGGCGATTGTCTACGCCTCAGGCTGCGAAATTCAAACATTTGTTATTCCTTTGGTGGGAGATTCTAGAGTCGAGCAGGAATTCCCATGCCAACATGTCGCGACTACCAAGCTTTCCGGTCAAATCGTACCGAACGAGTTGGTTCGGGATAACAATGCCGAGGTAGTTGTAATGTACATGGCGTATTGGTCGCACGGCTTCTACGGCATTACCGACGGTTTTGTTATTCACTTCCCGCTCGCAACTGTCCGTCCGGATGCCGACGGAATGTTTCAAGTCGAGCTGCCCTATTTCAGCGTCGACACTAATGCTCTTCCATCGCAACGGCGAGCGGGCTTTCAGTTCACGCTGTACGACGCCAAGACTTCGAATCAAATGAAACCTGATATTCCGGAACTTCAGCTCGCGGAACGCAGTCTACGAATTCTATCGAAGTATCCCGACGGCATGAAATTCACAGTTGACCGCTAGACGAATTGCGTGCAACTCCCGAGTAACGTTAGCGCTTTACCGGATGCGCGTTTCGGCTGAGAGTCGGACGGGAGCGAGGAGTTCCGCGCGCGTCCGGTAAAGCCGTTTGGACGTGGCCGCCCGTGGGTGCGGCGGACGCGGGCCCTATGCAAATTCAATGGAGGGAAGGGGTGAGTTTGAGGTGTGCCGAGACTGTGCTGTCGGGCAGAACCCACGACACGGCAGAGCCAGAGGATCGGCTAGGACGAGAGAGTATCGCCAAGAGCGTGGTTGAAGAGGGCGCAAAAAAGGATCTGTTTGGCAGCAAGACAGAGAAGTAGTTCGCGCGCCGAAGCGTGTCCAGTTTTCGCGTTGGAGAGAGTGCTTCATGCGGCAGCGGTGACCTTTGGAGGAGAACGCAGTTGTAGTTCCGCAGCGGTGAACCGTTCGATGACTTTCATCGGTCCACCGCATTGGGGGCAGCGCCAAGATGGCGAGGAGTTTTCGGTGCCGGAGGGGTGTGATGCGACTTGCGGCTGTGGTGTGGCGCCGAACAAGCAAAAGCAAAGTGGCAGGAGCTTGGCGCGTTTGCGATTGGCCAGGAAGCCGAAGTTCCGGATGCGCACAAAACCTTTCGGAAGGATGTGCAGTAAGAAGCGCCGTAAGAACTCATCGAGGGATAGCGTCAGCAACTTCTGTTCATTGTGGTGAGCCGAATCGCGCCAACGAAAGGTAACCTTTCCGTCAGCAAAGGAAACCAGGCGGTGGTTGGAGATGGCCACGCGATGGGTGTAGCGGCCCAAATAGTGCACCACGTATGCGGGGCCCCCGAAGGGACGTTTCAAGTACACCACCCAATCCTGTCGATGGAGTGGCCGCAGCCAGGCGGCGAAGATCTTGGGTTGCGCCAGAAGCTTCAGGTCTCCATGGAAGTGCAGTTGGCCATTTTGAAAAGCCTCTTTGAGTGCGTCGACGAACTTGCCGCGGAAGAGTTTACCCAGCACTTTCTTGGGAAGGAAGTAGTTGTCGCGAGAGCGAATCCAACGGGCGCGATCAGGCGAGAGGCCGCCGGCCGGCACGACACAGTGCACATGTGGATGAGCGGTGAGCTTTTGGCTCCAGGTATGCAAGACGCTGAAGAAGCCGATCTCTGCACCGAGGTGTCTGGGATCGCGAGCGACTTCGAGAAGGGTTTCCGCACTGGTGCGAAATAAAAGATCATAGATGACCTTTTTGTTCTGCAGCACCAGCGGAGCCAAGCGACCCGGCAGGGTGAAGACCACATGGAGATAGCGCGTGGGGAGAAGCTCCTTTTGACGCGCAGCGATCCAGCGGTCCCTTGCGGCAGTCTGACACTTCGGGCAGTGGCGATCGCGACAGCTGTTATAGGAGATGGGGGCGCGATGTCCGCAGCGCATGCACTCATCGAGATGCCCGCCCAGCGCGGCGGTTCGACACCGCGCAATGGCCCGCAGTACTTTCACGTGCTTCCAACGGAGCCAGTGGCGGTGTCGTTCGATGAACGCCTCTCCTGCAGCGCGGACGATGTCGGCCACCTCCAGAGGCGGCCGGCTCATCTACTTCTCGTCGGGCGGCCTGTCGTTCAGTACTAGCGAGTCCAAAGGACTCGCGGTGGAGTTGAGGCGTTGTATCGCGAGGTGCACGTAAAGCAAGGTGTCTTTCAGGTGTTCATGACCGAGCAGGACCTGAATGGCGCGGAGATCCGTGCCAGCCTCGTATAGATGAGTCGCAAAACAGTGGCGCAGCGTGTGGGGATGGACATGTTTTTGGAGGCCGGCGCGCTGGGCGGATTTCTGACACGCGTACCAGACTGTTTTGGTATCGATCGGTCGATCCTTGCGAAAGTTGCTGGGAAACAGCCAGGTGTTGGATTTGCGGTGGTAATAACGCCAGTGGGCGCGGAGTGCCGCAAGTAGCTTGGCACTGAGCATGACATCGCGATCTTTGCGGCCTTTGCCGCCACGGATGTGCACCACCATGCGCTGACTGTCGATGTCGCTGACTTTCAGGTGGGTCAGCTCGGAGTTCCGGGCGCCGGTGGCGTAGAGGGTCATGAGCAGGATGCGCTCGCCAGGAGTGCGTGCCGCCTGGAGGAGTTGCGCGACTTCTTCGCGGCTAAGAATCGTCGGCAGGCGACGGGTCTTTTTCGGATAGGGAGTTTCCGCCAGGCTCCAGGCTTTGCGAAGAGTCTTGATGTAGAAGAAGCGCAGCGCCGCCAGGTGTTGTCCTACGGAATTCGCTGACAACTTGCGCTTCTTGAACAACTCGGCTTGATATTCGCGAATGTGTCGAGGACCTAAGCGATCTGGCGAACAGTTGAAATGTCGAGCAAAATCTTCTACTGCACGAAGGTAGTGGCGTGTGGTATTTTGTGCATAATTACGAAGCTGGAGTTCTTCCAGCATCATTTTGCGAAGATGGGTCACAGGAACACCTCCTGTGACCCACACTTACATCCAAGCCATCAAGCAACCAACGCTCGGCTACCTCACGCGAAGCGTCCGCCGCCGGGCGGCTACGTCCTAACGGGCTAACCGGAAGTAATTCCAGGAAACCTGATCGCGCCATTACTTCCGGCTTGCCGACGATTCGGGAGTTGGCCAGTTTGGTGACACGATGCCGTCAGGCACGAGTAGCGGCGTGGAGCGGGGCGGATGGCGTAGGCAGCGCCCAGCCAATGCTCCTGACCCTCCTCGCCCTGAGGCTTTTGCGGTATGATGTTTCCCTCCGGAAAGCTGGTTGCGAAACCCAGCTCTGACGCGATCTAGGCGAGGTAAGCCATGGCGCAGTGGGACGCTCCATCCCCGACGTCATTCCCGCTGATTCTACGCCACAGTTTCGCAGTTGTCGCGATAGCAACCGCTTTAACCCGTTTTCCACGATGAAGTTTGGGGGGGTAACCGCCATGGCCACCGAGATGCGGAAGACCGGAGTTGACGTCGTCGGCGACATGCCTTGGGGGACACACTTTTGTCTCTTCTACGAGACAAGGGCGGATCTCCTCGAAACACTAGTCCCCTACTGCAAAGCTGGATTGGAGAACCAGGAGTTCTGCTTGTGGGTGGTTGCTGAACCCCTCGCGGTGGAAGACGCAAGGCATGCGTTAAAACGAGCTGTTCCTGACCTCGATCAACACCTCGCTGAGCACAGCATAGAGATTGTCGCGGCTCGCGACTGGTATCTCCAGGAGGGCACGTTTGATCTCAAAAGAGTGATTAGCGGTTGGAACGAGAAACTCACAAGCGCTTCGGCCAGAGGTTACGCAGGCGTAAGGGTGACTGGAGATACGGCCTGGCTTGAAAAGAAGGACTGGAAGGACTTCTGTGAATACGAAGAGTCACTCAATCAGGCTATCGCCGGTCAGCGTCTGGCGGTGCTATGCACTTATCCGCTCGCTGCATGCGGAGCTGCTGAAATCCTGGATGTGGTGCGAACACATCAGTTTGCGGTAACAAAGCGGCGCGGGAGTTGGGACGTTATCGAAACCGCGGGGCACAAACAAGCTAAGGCTGAAATTAAGCGCCTGAATGAGGACCTTGAACAACGGGTCCTAGAACGGACCAGCCAACTGACAGCCGTCAACGCAGAGCTGACAAACGAAGTACTTCAACGTCGGCGCGCGGAAGAGGCCCTGCAGAGTAGCGAAGCTTATTTGGCGGAAGCGCAGAGGATTAGCCATACGGGCAGTTTCGGCTGGGATTTTTCCAGCGGGAAAACCTTCTGGTCAGAGGAAGCGTTTCGAATTGTTGAATACGATCGAACAGTCCAACCTACAGTGGAACTGGTTCTCCGCCGCACGCACCCGGAGGACCGAGCGCTGGTCCAGCAAAAGATTGATCGCGCAATACAGGAGAAGATGTGTTTTGATTTCGAACATCGATTGCTAATGCCTGGCGGTTCAATCAAGTACGTGCGGATTGTGGGCCATCCGGCAATGATAGCGGGTTCGGGCGATCTTAGATTCGTTGGGGCGATCACGGACGTCACTGATCGCGAACGATTGCGTCAGGCCCAGGCAGATCTCGCTCACATAAACAGGGTGACCGCGATGGGCGAGCTGACAGCTTCCTTGGCGCACGAGATCAGGCAGCCGATTTCCGCAGCAGGAACATACGCTAAAGCCTGCTTGCGATGGCTTGATCGCGATGAACCCGAGTTGGCGGAGGCGCGCGAAGCCGCAGCAAGAATGGTCAAAGATGTAACGCGCGCGGCTGAAATCATTGGCAGAATCAGCTCGCTGTTCAAGAAGGGGGCGCTGCAGAGGGAGTTAGTAGATGTAAATGAACTCATTCGAGAAATGATTGTCCTGCTGCGCAGCGAGGCCAGCCGCTACTCAATCTCAGTCCTCACCGAGCTTGCTGAGGGTCTTCCCAAGGTCATGGCAGACCGTGTGCAACTACAGCAGGTCTTCATGAACCTCATGCTCAACGGCATCGATGCCATGAAGGAAACGAGTGGCGGAAGTGAGCTTGTCGTCAAGTCGGAAGCCGACGATGGTCAACTGGTGATCTCGGTCAGCGATACCGGTGTAGGATTGTCCCCGGAGCAGGCGGACCAGATCTTCCGGGCATTCTTTACGACCAAGGATAACGGGACTGGCATGGGGCTGCCCATCAGTCGGTCGATCATTGAGTCGCATGGCGGTCGCTTGTGGGCCGCCCGAGCCTCCGGGCGGGGCGCAACTTTTCAGTTCACCCTGCCTGCTACGGTCGCGGCGCACGCGTAGCCTCTCCAGTTGCTCTCACGTGTTGGCCAGCCTTTGTTTCGATAAGGGCTATCCCACCGCTTTCAGAACACGCTAATACGCGTCGTTCGGTCCGGGCCGTGCTCGTCCGACGAACGGGAGCTCGTCGGCATCTTGTTCTCACATTTTGTGAAGACGAGGGTTACGAGGCCCGAGTAAGAGCCGTCTTGAGGCTTCCGAACCTGCGCGTCCATTGCGGAAATGAGAATCCTGTAGCGCTGCCGCTGATCTTGGGCGAGTCACGCGCTAATCGGAAACTTGAAGTACTGGGACGGAACCTGTGAAGAAACCTCAATTAAGTGGGCTGGGATTGAGTTTCAGTTAATTGAATTTGTGACTTGCTTGGGGAAGCGTCTCCGTCTTCTTCGATGTTTTCTTACTCTTTTAGGGAACGGCTGGGGTTGTGAGTAGCTTGCACAGGCGGATCCAAAACTGCAGGTTGTAGGTCAAGCCAGCCCACAGCATTTCCATCTGCACCTTCTTCAGGCCCCGCACATGGAACTGCCGCAATCCCAGCTTGCTCTTGATCCATGCGTGACAAAACTCCACGATTCGGCCACGACGACGATAGCGCTTCGGCACTTCCTCTCTGGCCATTTTTTGGCGAAACGCCATCACCACCGGGCTTTCTTCGAGTTGTGCTAGGGAACGGCCGTTTTTCTTGTTGTCCGGACAACATTCCGGTTTGCGAGGGCAGGTTCGGCAATCCTCAAACCGGGCTTCATAGAGGTGATAAATCATCCCTGCCCCTGCCTGGCGCCGTGCCTGCGGGCGTAAGATTTTTCCTTCCGGGCAAACACAGTGGTCCTTATCCTGGTGGTAGAGAAATGCACTCGGCGGAAACCGGTTTTTCAGGTTGGCGCCGCGTGGCACATCTTCCTGCCGCATCGTTCCCAGAAAATCGATCTCTCGCCCAGCCATCTTCTCGATGTTCTCTCGCGTGGTGTAACCGCTATCGGCTACCATCTGTTGCGGCTTTCTCTCCAGTCGCTGTTCCATGCGGTCCACTGCAGGCAATAACTGTGCGCTGTCGTTGGCTTCCTGCGTCACCGCCACTCCCACAATTAGTCCATACGCTGCATCCGTGGAAATCTGCGCGTTGTAGCTGAGCGCGAATCCCTTATCAGCATGCTTCATCACTCGCGCTTGCGGATCGCTGGTACTTACCCGGGTCTCCCTCTTGGCCTTTTCTCCACTCTTGCGTGCCTGCCACTTCTCCAACGCTTCCAGCGCACTCTCCAGGCGCTCTTGTTGCTCGCGCTGTGCGCGGGCTTGGGCTTTCTTTGCTCTCGGACTGCTCTCGTCCTTCCGGGGATCACCCATCTCCGCCACGCGCCGTCGCGCCCGCTCCAGATGCTCACGAATCGTCTCCTCCTGGAGATAACTTTTGCTGCTAGCCTGCGCCTTAATCTTCGTGCCGTCCTGCATCACTTGCTCCAGGGTGATCAGTCCTTCTTTGCTGAGCGCCGCCAACACCTGGGTGAAGAGTTCATCCAGCTCCTGCTGCTTCTCCACGCGGAAATCCGCCAGCGTGTGGTAGTTCACTTCCGCTAACCCTGTCAGCCACTGGAACGCAGGATCGTATGCACAGCGCCGGGCCACTTCCCGTGCCGAACCAATTCCTCGGCTATAGGCATACACCCACAAACTGATCAGCAGTTGCGGATCGAACGCTGGCCGCCCGCCTTCTTCCACGCTGCTCTCGATGGCTCGATAAAAGGCCCTCAAGTTCAATCGCCCGACCAGTGCCCAAATAGCTCTCGCCGGGTGGTCCTCGCCGAGGAGGTGCTCCACATCCACGGCTCGCCAACTCATCTGTTGGCGGTTCACGCAGCGGATCAAAGGCTGTTTACTGATGGTATTTTCTTGGCTCATGCCGCGAGTACGGCAGACTTTTTATATTACAACGCGGAAATTCGGAGGGTTTCTTCACAGCTTCAGTCCCAGTACTTCAAGTTTCCGATTACCGCGTTTACCAGGAGTTGAGAAACGCGAAATGTAGAGACGCATTCCCTGCACCCGCTATGTGGAAATCCTAAGGTTTTCGAGCTATAACATTGGTTTCTGTCGCGCTATGGTCCGCAAACGAAAAGTCATCGTCTACATCGCCGTGAGCGCCGAAGGCCTTATTGCCCGGTCCGACGGCTCGGTTGAGTGGCTCGACCGCCCGCGTCCGAAGGGCAACTATGGCATGGGTGCGTTCTATAAATCGATCGACACCGTCCTATGGGGCAGGAAAACCTACAATATGGCACTCGATTTCCAAAAGAAAGGCGTGAGTGGGACTGCCTTCGACACAAGAGTTAAGAACTATGTCTTCACACACAATGTGCCGCCATCTCCAGCTCCGACGGGCGTGGAGTTCGTTAGCGAACCAATCAAAGCATTCGCAACCCGTCTCCGCGAGACCAACGGTAAAAACATCTGGATGATGGGTGGCGCTAGCATCATTGCATCGTTTCTCGACGAAGGAGAGATCGACGAGTTCATGATTCACGTAATTCCCAAGTTTATAGGCGAAGGCATTCCGTTGATCGCGCCTGGCCGTCGCACCGTGCCACTGAAATTGATCTCCTGCACGAAGTTCACAGACGGCGTGGTCAGGCTACACTACGACGTTCGTAAGTAGCCTTCAGGCGCCGTTTCTCACTTCTCCGGTAACCGCGTTTGGACGTAGCCGCCCGGCGGCGGACGCTTCGCGTGAGGTAGCCGAGCGTTGGTTGCTTGATGGCTTGGATGTAAGTGTGGGTCACAGGAGGTGTTCCTGTGACCCATCTTCGCAAAATGATGCTGGAAGAACTCCAGCTTCGTAATTATGCACAAAATACCACACGCCACTACCTTCGTGCAGTAGAAGATTTTGCTCGACATTTCAACTGTTCGCCAGATCGCTTAGGTCCTCGACACATTCGCGAATATCAAGCCGAGTTGTTCAAGAAGCGCAAGTTGTCAGCGAATTCCGTAGGACAACACCTGGCGGCGCTGCGCTTCTTCTACATCAAGACTCTTCGCAAAGCCTGGAGCCTGGCGGAAACTCCCTATCCGAAAAAGACCCGTCGCCTGCCGACGATTCTTAGCCGCGAAGAAGTCGCGCAACTCCTCCAGGCGGCACGCACTCCTGGCGAGCGCATCCTGCTCATGACCCTCTACGCCACCGGCGCCCGGAACTCCGAGCTGACCCACCTGAAAGTCAGCGACATCGACAGTCAGCGCATGGTGGTGCACATCCGTGGCGGCAAAGGCCGCAAAGATCGCGATGTCATGCTCAGTGCCAAGCTACTTGCGGCACTCCGCGCCCACTGGCGTTATTACCACCGCAAATCCAACACCTGGCTGTTTCCCAGCAACTTTCGCAAGGATCGACCGATCGATACCAAAACAGTCTGGTACGCGTGTCAGAAATCCGCCCAGCGCGCCGGCCTCCAAAAACATGTCCATCCCCACACGCTGCGCCACTGTTTTGCGACTCATCTATACGAGGCTGGCACGGATCTCCGCGCCATTCAGGTCCTGCTCGGTCATGAACACCTGAAAGACACCTTGCTTTACGTGCACCTCGCGATACAACGCCTCAACTCCACCGCGAGTCCTTTGGACTCGCTAGTACTGAACGACAGGCCGCCCGACGAGAAGTAGATGAGCCGGCCGCCTCTGGAGGTGGCCGACATCGTCCGCGCTGCAGGAGAGGCGTTCATCGAACGACACCGCCACTGGCTCCGTTGGAAGCACGTGAAAGTACTGCGGGCCATTGCGCGGTGTCGAACCGCCGCGCTGGGCGGGCATCTCGATGAGTGCATGCGCTGCGGACATCGCGCCCCCATCTCCTATAACAGCTGTCGCGATCGCCACTGCCCGAAGTGTCAGACTGCCGCAAGGGACCGCTGGATCGCTGCGCGTCAAAAGGAGCTTCTCCCCACGCGCTATCTCCATGTGGTCTTCACCCTGCCGGGTCGCTTGGCTCCGCTGGTGCTGCAGAACAAAAAGGTCATCTATGATCTTTTATTTCGCACCAGTGCGGAAACCCTTCTCGAAGTCGCTCGCGATCCCAGACACCTCGGTGCAGAGATCGGCTTCTTCAGCGTCTTGCATACCTGGAGCCAAAAGCTCACCGCTCATCCACATGTGCACTGTGTCGTGCCGGCCGGCGGCCTCTCGCCTGATCGCGCCCGTTGGATTCGCTCTCGCGACAACTACTTCCTTCCCAAGAAAGTGCTGGGTAAACTCTTCCGCGGCAAGTTCGTCGACGCACTCAAAGAGGCTTTTCAAAATGGCCAACTGCACTTCCATGGAGACCTGAAGCTTCTGGCGCAACCCAAGATCTTCGCCGCCTGGCTGCGGCCACTCCATCGACAGGATTGGGTGGTGTACTTGAAACGTCCCTTCGGGGGCCCCGCATACGTGGTGCACTATTTGGGCCGCTACACCCATCGCGTGGCCATCTCCAACCACCGCCTGGTTTCCTTTGCTGACGGAAAGGTTACCTTTCGTTGGCGCGATTCGGCTCACCACAATGAACAGAAGTTGCTGACGCTATCCCTCGATGAGTTCTTACGGCGCTTCTTACTGCACATCCTTCCGAAAGGTTTTGTGCGCATCCGGAACTTCGGCTTCCTGGCCAATCGCAAACGCGCCAAGCTCCTGCCACTTTGCTTTTGCTTGTTCGGCGCCACACCACAGCCGCAAGTCGCATCACACCCCTCCGGCACCGAAAACTCCTCGCCATCTTGGCGCTGCCCCCAATGCGGTGGACCGATGAAAGTCATCGAACGGTTCACCGCTGCGGAACTACAACTGCGTTCTCCTCCAAAGGTCACCGCTGCCGCATGAAGCACTCTCTCCAACGCGAAAACTGGACACGCTTCGGCGCGCGAACTACTTCTCTGTCTTGCTGCCAAACAGATCCTTTTTTGCGCCCTCTTCAACCACGCTCTTGGCGATACTCTCTCGTCCTAGCCGATCCTCTGGCTCTGCCGTGTCGTGGGTTCTGCCCGACAGCACAGTCTCGGCACACCTCAAACTCACCCCTTCCCTCCATTGAATTTGCATAGGGCCCGCGTCCGCCGCACCCACGGGCGGCCACGTCCAAACGGCTTTACCGGACGCGCGCGGAACTCCTCGCTCCCGTCCGACTCTCAGCCGAAACGCGCATCCGGTAAAGCGCTAACGTTACTCGGGAACCTGTGCATTTTCACTCGGAGCGAAGTGCCTGGATGACGTCGATGCGCGCGGCGCGGGCGGCCGGCAGCCACGACGCGACGACCGGGGCCGTCAACAGCACAAACGCAGAGAGGATCACGGGCAAGGCGCCCGGCATCTTCACGTCTACGAAATAGCTACCCGCTAGACGCGCCGCCATGAACCCGAATGCCGGGCCTGCGAGGACGCCCGCCGCAGCCATCACGGCGCCTTCGGCGACGACACCTTTCCGGAGATGCCTCGGCTGCGATCCAAGCGCCAGTCGGATGCCGAATTCGCGCGTCCGCGCGCTGACCGAAAACGCCAGCACGCCTGCGACGCTAACCAACGCAATCGCCAATGCGACAGCCGCGAATACGCCGAACACTAGGGAGTTCAAACGGTCCGGCGCGAGCACCTCCGCGCGAACGTCTTCGATAGTGGCAAGGTCTTACGGACAGGTTCGCAACTACTTCAATTTCGCATCACCGCCTGGCACCTCCTTCGATCCCTTGCTGGTTCGAGACGCAGGTGCGCAAACGATCCGGGTGGACATTACCGGCGACCACGCAACAAACACGTTTCGCCCCACTGAAGCGCTCGGAGCGGGAGTGGATCGAATACCGCGAGTAGCCACCGATAGGATTTTCACGGAACCGATGATCAAGCAGATCCTTTCCGCGGGCTGGCAGACGGTGACCTATCGTCAGAATACCGAACTCTTCGTGGAAGCCTGGCATTGGAATCCGGAGGGAACCTGGAGCGAGCCAGGGGACAAAGGCTACTTTGTGGGCAATTCGACGCCGACAGAATTTATCCGCCATTCTTTGGGGTACCCGCTGCCCCATGCGGGATTTTCGGGACCCGATGGTAGTAGCTATTCGCGGCTGACCGACGGCGATACGAGCACATATTGGAAGAGCAATCCTTATCTGAGCAAAACTTTCACGCACGAGGACGATAGTCTGCATCCGCAATGGGTTGTTGCGGATCTGGCCGTGCCGCAACAAATAAACGCCATTCGCATCGCGTGGGCCGCACCATTTGCGACCCACTACCTCGTTCAGTATTGGACCGGGGTGGATCCCATTCGTTTGCCGACGAATGGAGCTTGGGTCACTTTTCCTGGAGGCGCGGTCAGCAACGGTGCGGGGGGCGATGCGATCCTGCAACTTGCTCGCGCGCCGCTTCCCGTGCAATTCGTTCGTGTCTTAATGACGGAGTCGTCCAATACCTGCGACACACACGGCTCTTCCGACCCACGCAACTGCCTCGGCTATGCCATAGGAGAGCTTTACCTGGGAAACCTAACGGCGGACGGCAAATTCCACGACGTGATTCGTCATACTGCTGATCGCGCTCAAACGAACACGATTTGTTCTTCCGTGGACCCCTGGCATCAAGCTTCGCTGGTCAACGAACGGGGCGACCAAGTGGGCTTCGATCTGTTCTACACCAGCGGCATTACCCGTGGCCTCCCTGCGATGATTCCGGTCGCCATGCTCTATGACACCCCAGAAAATGCGGCCGCTCAAATCGCTTATATTGAGAAACGTGGATATCCGATCTCCTATGTTGAAATGGGCGAGGAGCCGGACGGAAAACACACCCTGCCAGAAGACTATGGAGCGTTCTATCTGCAGTGGGCGAAAGCGCTGCACCAAGTCGATCCGAAGCTGAGGCTGGGTGGGCCCATCTTCGAGGGCGTCAACCGCGATATCGAAGTCTGGCCAGACGCGCAGGGCCGGACTTCCTGGATGGGCCGCTTCTTTGACTATTTAAAGGCTCATAACCGGCTCCAGGATCTGTCTTTCGTTTCCTTTGAGCACTATCCATTTGAACCTTGCAAGCTGCAGTGGAGCGATCTCTACGATGAGGCCAATCTCGTCCGCAATATTCTCCAGGTTTGGCGCGATGACGGACTGCCCCCGGGGGTGCCCATGTTCATCACAGAATCGAACATCGCGGCGGGTTCTGACGAATCCTTTAACGATATTTTTGCCGCGCTTTGGTGGACCGATTATGTCGGAGCGTTTCTGGAAGCGGGTGGAAAGGCTGTCTACTATTTCCATTACATTCCGTTAGGCGAGTCGCTCGGGTGCCACGGAACGTCGCCTGGCACGTTCGGCATGTTCACAATGGATGCCAACTATCAGATTCAGCAGCCTAACTCGCAATTCTTTGCAGGCCAGATCATCAATCTCGAGTGGGTACAACCAGGCAGTGGCGAGCATCGTATTTATCCCAGCAGCAGTGACATCGTTGACGCTGTGGGGCACGTGCTGGTTACCTCCTACGCCGTGCTACGCCCTGATGGGGAATGGTCGTTGATGCTTGTCAACAAAGATCAGGAAAATTCGCACGCGGTTCACATCGCCTTCCAGGATCAAAAAGGCGGGAAAGAAGCCTTCTTTGCAGGTTCTGTGAACATGGTTACCTTCGGCAGTGAACAGTACCAGTGGCATTCCAGCATCGCCAACCTCAAGAGTGGTCTTCCCGATCTGAAGGGCGGTACCGCGGATCCCGACGGACCCGCTTCCCGGTCCACAATTACCGCCAATGATCAAACATCCTTTGTGCTCCCGAAGGCTTCGGTGACCGTTCTTCGCGGCAACCTTTCGATATCGGCATCCTCGCACCGGTAGGAGGCCGGATGTCACGATTGAAAACGCCGTATCGAAACAAATCCTTTGATACAGGCCAGCAGGAGGCCACTCAACGTTGAAAGCAAGACACTTCGAAGCCCTTATTCGGTGAGCCTTTGATACGCTCGTATGCAGCGTTGAACAGATGCGATTGAAGTCGAGAACTTGGCAGCCAGTTGCCGGAGACTCGCACCACCAGCTTTGTGGCTCTCATAGATTGTGCGTCGCGCATCGCAGTCCAAGTGGGTCAAGGGCGGACGGCTCAAATCGCGAGCACCCAGCCCCGTGGCAAGGGGCCAGGAGGTGTCTCTCGAGAGCCCTTGTAATCAATAAATTGACCCCATGTCTCGCCCAACTGGCACGGTGGTGAACAGGGAATGAATTTTTGCAAAAAGACGGACAGGCCTGGCGAATTTTTCCCGTTTCGCGGGCATACCGTACTAGGGGTGAATGAAACTATGGTTAGCGATACGGGACTAGTTGGACGAATCGAGCACCAATCCGCGCAAGACGTTTGAAAACAATACGGTAACGGTTGCCCGCCGCCTCAGTTTAGGATCTCTGTTTACAAGAACATTCCAGCGCAGTGGAAAAGCATCACTAGGCCCGAAATGATACCTCTCATCCTGGACCAAGTTCCTACCGAACACCCGAACGAATTAGACTTCCATTTGCTTTGCTGTCTCGACCAAGCTCTGCGAGCTTTCATTCCTGCTAGCCGAATCTCGACGCACTACTTACGCCTTTTGAGGACTCCCTTGTCAATGTCTTGCAGAAGTTCACTAAGCGAGATCCCAAACCCTTGAGAGACAGTTAGCAGGGTACGCAGTGATGGGATACGTTTACCTCGTTCGATGAGGCTCATCGCGGTACGATGCAATCCGCAGTGGTCGGCGAAAGCTTCCTGAGAGAAACCCTGCTCAGCTCGCAGATCCCGCAACCGCTTTCCAAGGGCCAAAAGAACTTGTTGCATCTTGGAGAGTCTGGCGATACGATTCCGAATCGTCTACAGACATATCGACGACAGACAATTAGTAAATACACATCAATTGGAGTATCGGGATCATTGCGAACTGCCAGGTTGAATGTGACCGGCACGCTTGAAGATATCGAGAAATATGGCGCTGTCCGTCGATAAGAAGCAAGGGGCACTCATTGAGCAATTGCGTTGCGGAGAAAGCGGGCACGGCGGGAGGGAAAGCCGAGCGCCGGAATCAGAAGTTGAGTTGTTTTATCGGTGAGCGACAGTAATGTCTAGCTCTTTCAACGCTGCGAAGTTCGCCGTCTTCCCTCTTTCCAACGGAAAAGTAAAGCTAGAATTCCCAGCAGCTGAAAACGCAGAGCTGGCAAGCTTAGGGGATGAGGATTTAATTGGAAAAATCCACTCAGGCGACCAAAGCGCATTAGGAGTTCTCTTTCATCGCTACGCTAACCTCGTACGCAGTGTCGGAAAACGTATTTTGCGGGATGATGCCGAAGCTGAGGACCTAGTCCAGGATGTTTTCCTCTATCTCCTTAGGAGCTCTTCAGCCTTCGACAGCAGGAAAGGTCCCGCGCGTTCCTGGATTGTCCAGAACATCTACTATCGAGCAATTAATCGACGCCGATACCTGTCATCGCGGCATTCGCTGTTCGGGACTGCGCCTAAGCCGTTACTCGATCTTGAGACGAGAGCTACTGACCGCAGGAGCGCTGAGACCGCGATTTTTGAGAGCGCATTGGTGCAGGAGATCCTCAAGAGCTTGACTCCAGAGCAATTCGAGACGATGCGCCTCTTTTTCTTCGAGGGCTATACGCTTGCCGAGATCAGCGAGAATCTCGGACAGCCGCTCGGTAATGTGAGGCACCACTATTACCGCGGACTGAACAGATTGCGAGCGCGTTTATTTCTGGAATGATCGTATCCCCGGCGACGTTATGCTAAATAGGTTGCCAACCAATGCGCCGGACAGAATTGTTATGGACCCGCATGAAGAATTTCTCGAGCTTTGCGCATTGTCAACTTCAGGCGAGTTGACCGCGGCGGAGCAGGAAACGCTCGCGAAGCACCTCGAGGATTGCGCTGACTGTCGCAAAGCGATACAGCAATTCGAGGCCGTGGTAGATCGAGCCGTTCCCGCGCTTTCGCCCCATCTTCGGGATGACTCCAATGCTCCACCGGACCCCTTCGCAGATGCCATAGCGGAAGCACGATTGTTCGAGCGTTTGTCACGGGAGAAGTACACCTCCAACGGTTCTACGTCGAGACCCTCTGATCGAGCTCTAACGGTGGCCCGGGCGACATCGGGTCTGCGAAAGTCCATTGAACGTCTAGAGCCTTACCTTCCGTACGCAGCCGGGATCATTCTTATCGTGACGCTCGGAATGGTGCTCTTGCGAAAAGACGACAAGCACGTTGCAGCTATTGCGCATTCGCCGGATGAGCAAAGTGGGCGAGTCGAGGCGCCTGGTCAAACGAAAGTGCCGCCCGACAATGGAGATTCTGGTGAGGCGAATCAGCAGCAACTAGCAGAACGCGACAAGGTTATTTCGGAACTTCAGACTCAGATCCAACGACAGGGTGCAGAACTCGCAAGCCTTCGGGCTCGCGAGCAAGACCTACAAAATCACGTCCAGGTGACGGAGGCGGAGAAGAACCGTTCCGTCGCGGAACGGGACGCTCTCGCGCAAAAGGAGGACGTTGCTGAAGCATCGCTTTTGAAGTTGCAGAAAGATTTGGAGGTGGCCGTACAAGCTCGGGAGGGGGACACGCTCCGCTCTTCAACTATCGAGGGGAAGCTGGCAGAAGCCTCGACCTTGTTGGGAGATCGGGACAGGACTATCGGGCAATTGCAGTCTTTGCTTGACCATGACCGAGACATCCGCGAACTCATGGGCGCACGGGACCTTTACATTGCCGAGGTGTACGACGTGGCCCGCTCAGGCGAAATGCAGAAACCGTGCGGTCGTGTTTTCCTCACAAAGGGCAAGTCTTTGATTTTCTATGCTTATTATCTTGACGAAGCTCCGGGACTGAAAAATGGCAGCACCTTCCAAGCTTGGGGAAGTCTCGGCCCTGATCGAGAACAGGCGTTAAATCTGGGAGTCTTCTACGAAGACAATGTGGCGAAGAAGCGATGGATTGTACGCTCGGATGACGCGAAGACGCTGCAACAAATCCAAGCTGTGTTTGTGACGATTGAGCCCAAGGGTGGTAGCGATAAACCGAGCGGCAAGCCATTTCTCTTCGCGTACCTTCGTGCCGATCCTAACCATCCTTGATCTGCGTATCGCCCTAGCAAGTATTTTTAAAGATGTAACTCAGCGTCGCGTCCAGCCCGCTCCACCGCAGTCTGAGGGGTCCTTTGATCGTCCAATTTATTTTCTCGAGCTACGTGGTGGATTTGCCTGTGGGTGGTGCGAGATTAAAGACGACCGACTGTTTCTACTGGCGCACCCGAATTCCGGCGTGGCACCGCGTCAATTTGCGTTTTCGCAGGAGGCCGACATCGTAGGGAGAGTGACCGGAATTGCGATGAGAATCGATAAGCAGGAAGAGCTTCAAAAGTAGATGATGTCGCGGAGTCCAGGAGCTGGCTATGTGACGGACCCGCCGCCCAGCCACGGCAGCATAAACGGATCTTCGGGAATCTGCGCATTACTCACCCATCCGAGAGCGAGGTGAGTATTTGCGAAGCCGCTTGGCGCACGTGGGCGAGGCTCTCGGTCAGCAGCTGAGCATCCCCATTCCACAACTGGATGTAATCGCAAGCCGCTGAACCGGTTTCGAGCCCGATGGCGTGACAAACCACAAACGCGGTGGCCTCCGCTTCGGTCTCGCGGATTCGGCGAGAGGTGGTCCCGCGGCGATCGCCGCGGTGCAGGAGTTCATGCGCCACTTCGTGCGCAAGCGTTGAAAACTCTTCCGCCGGCGATTGACCGGGAAGCAGCTTGATGCAGCCGCCGCTGTACGTGCCGCGCGCGGGCGCGATCTCACATGAATATTCGATGGAAATTCCCTGTGCGCCTGCAAAAGTACGGAGACGCCCCTGATAATCGTGCGGCTCGCCTTGCACCATGGCGATCTGCGGCAATTCCTTGCCGTCCGTCTGACTGACATCCTGTCCGCCGGAATGGTTGTTGTAGCCGAGGTGCCATTCCCGCAAGGCATGATCATCGGTGCCGTTCTGCAGTTTGTATCCGAGGCCGGTGGCGACCTGTTCGAAAGCTTTGATGATGTCAGGGCGCTCACCGAGCCTTTGGGCGCGATCAATGTGCGCGACGTAGTTCAGGTCGATATCCACGGACAGCCGCGCTACGTCCAGGTAGAACAGGTTGAGGGCCGTGCCGCCCTTCAGAACGAGTTTGTTGCGAAGGCGAAGGAACTTCTCGAGGTTGTCGGCTTCGAAGCCGGTTGCGCTGGCGGTCGCACGGAAACTGGCGGGATCGAATTTCATGTTTGTATGTGACCTTCAGCGGAGGGTGCCAGTGTTTCCGGCACCATGAGCTTCCAGGTCGGCACCCAGCGATTTCCGGGACGCTTGCTGCCGAGATAGGCGACACCCTTCGGGAGCCTGCGGAGAAGCTGGTCTCGTGGAGCACCACGAAAAAACAATTTATCGGCGTGGCGATCCAAGAGAAAACCCAGCCGTGAGTATAGCCACGGTTTGCGGAGGAGTTTCAGATATTCGAGTGCTGCGTCAAAACCAAAGGACGGAAACATGGCGAGCGATTTGTCGAGTTCTTCGACACCGCCACTGTAATCGAGAAACATCAGGCAATCGATGAGGGACCTTTCTCTGTCGGTGCCCAGAACGTGATCAGCTCCCAATTGAACTTGAAAGAGTTTGTACCGCTCAGCATGGAGCGCGCGCGGCGGAGCGACACGGTGGTAGGTCACGTTATCGAAGATCAGGTCTTTTCGCGGGCGCGTGGAGAAATAGTAGACGGTCTGGAAAACCTGGTTGGCGACGCCGTGCCACTCGAGCGCGGAATGAAACGCAACGACGGCATCGTCTCGAAGCGCGAAGGTAACCAGATAGCGATTTGGCGGCGCAGGGGCAAGCGCTCCGGAGTACACGCCATGCGCCAGTTGCCGAACGCGACCTTGGCGCTTCAAACGGTGCAACATATTCAGGATGGAACGGCTATGCGCATCCTTTGCGAAGCGCTCTCGAGCTTCCTTCAGGGTAAACAGCGGCGCGGATTGAGCGAAGTGGGTAAAGGAAACGTGTGGATTCATAACATTCTCACATGACATCAAAAAGACACATCATTGCTATGTCTTTGGCGATGTATATGAGAATCCAGGTCACATGAATTCTCATATACACTCACTATATCGCACTAAAAGTATGTGTATTAAGCTGTGTGTGAGAATAAAGCTCAATCAGTTCTCGCGGCGCCAGAGGCCCCGCCACTTGTGGAGCGCCCAGGACTTAAGGTGTAGGAGCTGAGAACCCGCAGGTAATTGGCGCGGTCGAAGGCGGATGGATTGGGTACCGAACGCCGGCTCATGCTGCCTCGCATCTGCCGGATCGACTCGTATTCATGTTCCTCCATCCATTGGGTCATCTCGTGCAGGACCACGTTGGCGTGCCGAATACCGTTTTGGAAGAACGCCGAAGTCATCATGGCAACATGCGCGCCGGCCATCATGGCTTTGAGGACGTCGCGGCTCGTATGGACACCGCCGGTGACGGCAAGATTGGCACAAACATTTTCATAAAGAATGGCCACCCAATGGAGTCGCAAACGCAATTCCGACGATTGACTCAAGGTCAGGCTCGGCACGATTTCTAAGGCATCGATGTCGATGTCCGGCTGGTAAAACCGATTGAAGAGTACCAGTCCATCGGCGCCAGCGTCGTCCAGCTGCTTGGCGACGTTGGCCATGGCGGTAAAAAACGGTGAAATCTTTACCGCTACTGGGATGTGAACGTGTTTTTTGATTTCCCTTACCAGATCGCAATAGTCTTTCTCCACTCCCGCCCCTTTGTGATGAGCGTCCGTGACGATGTCGTAGATGTTGAGCTCGAGCGCTGCGGCTCCGGCTTGCTCGATCAGCTTGGCATAGCGAGTCCATCCACCCAAAGAGACGCCGTTCAGGCTGGCGATTACCGGAATGGAAACGCCCTGCTTTGCCTTGCGAATCAGTTCGAGGTAGGCATCAGGCCCCAGATTGTAGTTATGCAAGTCCGGAAAATAGTTGAGGGACTCCGGAAAACTCTCCGCGCCGCGAGAAAGATCGGCGTGGACAGCCTGGCTTTCCAGCTCGAGCTGTTCTTCAAATAGCGAGGGCAACACGACGGCTCCGACGCCGTTCTCCTCGAACCGCCGGATATTTTCGATCGAATCGCACATCGGAGAGGCGGATGCGACGATCGGTGAACGCAGCGGGAGGCCCAGGTAGGTGGTCGTCGTATCAATCACTTTGATCCTCCCGGTGGTGAGGTTTCTTCAGTGGAAGCAACCGATTCAGGATTAGGGTGGTTTGGCGTCTCCGTTGTCTCCGCATGGTTGGAGTAGACTTTCCAACGCCGATCGACGTCACCTTGCGCGAGTGCCAGCAGCTCACGTGCTGCTTCCGGATCGCTGCGCGCCAGGGTGGAATACCGCGCCTCCTGATAGGCATATTTCTGCAGCGGTATGCTGGGGCTTCGGGAATCGAGGTGAAATGGGTTTTTCCCTTGCAGGCGCAGAGCAGGATCATAGCGGATCAAGGGCCAGTAGCCGGACAGGACGGCCGCTTTCTGCTGTTCCATTCCGAAAGCCATGTCGTATCCGTGGGCAATGCAGTGGCTATACGCGATGATGAGCGATGGTCCATCGTACGCTTCCGCTTCGAGGAAAGCCTTGACCGTCTGCGTGTCATTGCCACCCATCGCGACTCGCGCCACATACACCGATCCGTAGCTGATGGCTTCCAACGCCAAGTCTTTTTTGACGGTCCGCTTGCCGCCGGTGGCGAATTTTGCGACGGCCGCCCGGGGAGTTGCTTTGGACATTTGGCCGCCGGTGTTCGAATACACTTCCGTGTCAAGCACGAGGATGTTCACATTGGCGCCGGAGCCGAGAACGTGGTCGAGCCCGCCCGCGCCGATGTCATAGGCCCAACCGTCACCGCCAACCAGCCATACGCTTTTGCGAACAAGCAAGTCTGCGAGGGCGGCCAAATCCCTCGTGTCTGGCGAGTCGAGCGAAACCAGCATTTGCTTCAACGCGGCGACGCGTTCGCGTTGTTTGGCAATGCCCGCTTCATTCGATTGATCGGCCGCGAGCAGATCTTGAACGAGCGCTTCTCCGAGTAGAGACGCTTGCCGCGCGAGCAGAATTCTCGCGTAGTCGGCTTGCTTGTCTGCTGCCAGCCGCATGCCGAGTCCGAATTCCGCGTTGTCTTCAAACAGAGAGTTAGACCATGCCGGGCCTCGCCCATGCCGGTTGACCGTGTATGGGGTTGTGGGCAGGTTGCCGCCGTAGATGGAGGAACAACCGGTGGCGTTGGCAATGAGTAGGCGATCCCCAAACAATTGCGTCAAGAGTTTGATGTACGGGGTTTCGCCGCAGCCCGCGCAAGCCCCGGAGAACTCGAAAAGTGGTTCGAGGAGTTGCACGTCTTTGACGTGAGTGTGAGTCAGGCCTTCGCGGTCGAAGTCAGGTAATGCGGCGAAGAAATCCCAATTGGCGCTCTCCTGTTTGCGCAGCGACTCTTGAGGCGTCATGTTGATGGCTTTGTGTTTCGCTTCGCTCTTGCTCTTGACAGGGCAGACCTCGACGCAAAGCCGGCATCCGGTGCAATCTTCGGGCGAAACCTGGAGTGTGTAGCGCAGGCGTTCGAGCTCGCGCCAGCGGGGTTTCGTTGATTTGAACGTCGGGGGAGCGCCGGTGAGCTGGGAAGCGTCGTACACTTTCGCACGTATGACTGCGTGGGGACAGACGAGGACGCATTTTCCACACTGGATGCACAGCTCCTCGTCCCAAACGGGAATCTCCTGAGCAATATTGCGTTTCTCCCACTTCGAGGTGCCGGTGAGAAACGTTCCGTCGATGGGCATGGCACTCACAGGAAGAGAGTCGCCCTGTCCGGCGAGCATCGCCCCCAGGACGTTGCGGACGAACTCGGGCGCCTGGTGGGGAACCGCAGGCAGGATCGGCAAGCTGCTCGAGGCACGCTCGGGAACGAGCACCTGGTGCAGCTGGTCCAAAGTATGATCGACTGCGGCAAAGTTCCTCTCGACCACCGCTTCGCCGCGTTTTCCGTACGTTTCCCGGATCGCATCCTTGATGGACGCTATCGCTTCTTCTCGAGGTAGAACACCGCTGATCGCAAAGAAGCAGGTTTGCATGATGGTGTTGATGCGGTTGCCCATGCCCGTTTCACGGGCAACCTTATAGGCATCGATGACATAGAAGTTGAGTTTCTTTCTCAGAATGTCGTCTTGCACGGGCCTTGGCAGATGGTTCCAAACTTCTCCGGGGGGAAAGGGCGTGTTCAGCAGAAACGTCGCGCGGTGGTCTGCCGTCTTCAGCACGTCCATGCGTTCGAGAAATTGGAATTGGTGGCAAGCGACAAAACTGGCCTTACTGATCAGATAGGAAGACCGGATGGGACGGGGACCAAACCGGAGGTGCGAAACGGTGACCGAGCCCGCCTTTTTGGAATCGTAAACGAAGTAGCCTTGGGCATACGTATTCGCGCGTTTGCCGATGATCTTGATCGAGTTTTTGTTGGCGCCGACCGTTCCATCCGAGCCCAGGCCATAAAACACTGCGCGGACGGTGTCGGGATCCTCTGTGTAGAACTCCGGATCATATTCGAGGCTTGTGTGCGTGACGTCATCCCGGATTCCGACCGTGAAATGATTTTTCGGAGTAGACTTTTTCAGTTCATCGAAGACACCCTTGGCCATAGCCGGCGGAAATTCCTTGGACGAAAGCCCATACCGGCCGCCAATGATGCGCGGCAAGGGCCGCGAAAGCGAAGGCGACTCGTGGAGGGCCGCTAGGACGTCAAGATAGAGGGGTTCGCCGATGCTGCCGGGCTCCTTGGTACGGTCCAGCACGGCGATGCAGGATACGGTCGACGGAATCGCCGAAAGGAAGGCGTCCGCCGCAAAGGGTCGGAACAGGCGAACTTTTAGCAGCCCCACCTTTTCACCGCGACGTTGCAGGTGTTCAATCGTCTCTTCCACGGCTCCGGCACCCGAGCCCATCATGACGATAAGGCGATCTGCATCCGGCGCACCCACGTAGTCAAACAGCCTGTAACTCCTCCCAAGACGATCTGCAAAACGATTCATGACGTCCTGCACGATGGTCGGGCACGCCCGATAGAAAGGGTTGCTCGCTTCGCGCGACTGAAAAAAGACATCGGGGTTTTGTGCGGTACCGCGGAGGACCGGATGGTCGGGAGACAAGCCTCGAAAGCGGTGTTGGCGGACCAATGTCTCATCCATCAGCGAGCGAAGATCATCGTCGCCCAACGGAATCATCTGGTTGAGTTCATGCGAGGTCCGAAACCCATCAAAGAAATGAAGGATCGGAATGCGCGATTCGAGGGCGGCGGCCTGCGCGATGAGCGCAAAATCACTCGCTTCTTGCACGGAGTTGGAGCAGAGCAAAGCGAAACCCGTGGCTCGGGCTGCCATCACGTCGCTGTGATCGCCAAAGATCGAAAGCGCGTGTGCAGCCACGGTTCGCGCCGCCACGTGAATCACCGCAGGTGTTAGCTCGCCGGCGATCTTGTACATGTTGGGGATCATGAGCAGCAAGCCCTGAGAGGCCGTAAACGTCGTACCCAAGGCGCCCGCCTGTAAGGCTCCGTGTAGCACGCCGGCCGCACCACCTTCCGATTGCATTTCAATAACCTTGGGAATCGCGCCCCAAATATTCTTGCGGCCTGTTTGTTGCCACTGGTCCGACCATTCGCCCATAGGCGATGCTGGAGTGATGGGATAGATGGCGATGACTTCGTTCAAGCGATAGGCAACGTCTGCGACCGCTTCGTTTCCGTCGGCGATGATGGAAAGTCGTGTCATACGCTTCTCCGGTCTAGGCCCGAACAACATCAACCGAGCAGTGCGCGTGAATCGCCACGCTTTCCGAGACGCTGCCCATCAGGATGCGGTCCATTCCGCGCCAACCGTGAGAACCCAGCACGATCAGATCCGCGTTCCATTCCTTCGCCAGATCCAACAGAAGTATGCGCGCGTCGCCTACGGGAGCGGGTTTGCTGTCCGGAACTTGCAAGTTTCCCGCCAGCAAGATCTTCCGTGCGCTCTCGACAGCGTCTTCCGCATGTTTCCTGGCGCTCTCCATTAACTCTTCCAGTAGAGTGGCCGGGTAGATTGCGCTCAGGGAAGAGGCGCCCATGGGATTCTCGAACACGGGGAGTTCCGCGATGCTGAGAACCCTGATTTGACTTCCGGCAGGCCACGGGCGATCCGCGATTGACTTTGCGGCGGCGGTGGAGAAATCTGATCCGTCGGTTGCGAGCAATATCTTCATGGCATGAGAAGAAGCAGGCGGCTCCGACGCGGTTTGTCGCACGATCTCTACAGAGCACGGAGCTGTGCGAAGAATGCCTTGTGCCACACTGCCGAGTAAAAAGCGCGCGATGGCTCCTTGCCCATGCGATCCAACCATGACGAGATTGGCTTGCCATTTCTTTGCATACTCCGGAATTTCATTTCGAGGGAAACCGAGAAGCACATCGCTATTTACCTTGCATCCTGCGCGAGACAGTTTGTCCGTAGCCTCCCGGAGCAGCGTGGTAGCCTCCCGGCGGGCATCGTCGACAATCGCCGGAAGGTGCGCGAAACGATAGAGATCCACGACGTTCACGATCGTGAAAAGGGTTTTGGCGGGCCACGGGCGAGTGGCTGCTTCCTCGAGGACGCACTGGGATGCCCTTGACGAGTCGATTGCGATAAGGATTCTCACGACGCCTCCCGCGTTTCTACCAGAGAGTGTCGCAGCACGGATGTCGGGAAGCTGTGATGCAAATCACAAGGGTAGGTGATGCCTGCTGGATTAGGCGACCCCGTGGTTTGAAACCATACGCTCGATGACACGTCGGAGGCGAGCACCGTGGAGATAGTCGCTCCAGAGGGCAAGATCCTCCGCGCGTCCTGCGGCCTCAAGAAGTTTCGTTAGGGTCCCGACAGTGACACAGATCACTGGGAAATGTGTGCCGGAGCACAGAAATTCGCCCTAGGCCAAGTGCATGCTTGGCGTAGGGAGATGCGTCATGACAACTGCGCAAGCAAACAAGCGAATTACTCTGAAGAACATCCTATTTCTCACGGATTTTTCGGAGCCCTCGGCATCGGCCTTGCCCTTTGCATCGGCGATCGGGCGCACCTACGGATCCGTCGTGCACGCGCTTCATGTTCTCCAGCCTTCCGCGTACACCTACATGACTCCAAAAGCGGCCACCACTCTCCTGGACGACGAGGAAGATCGAGCCAAAGGCGAGATGCAGCGGATCGAGGCCGAGCTAACCGGCCTGCCTCAGGAAGCTATCATCGAACGCGGCGCCGCTGTTTGGCCGGTTCTCTCTAAGGTTTTGAAGGAGCACGAGATTGACTTGATTGTTCTGGGAACGCACGGAAGAACCGGCGTGCAGAAAGTACTGCTCGGGTCGTCGGCGGAAGAGGTGTTCCGGCGCGCCCGGGTGCCGGTGGTGACGATCGGACCAGGGTTGAGGAATGGCGCTCACTCGGGAGGGCGTTTCCGCTGCGTGCTTTTCGCCACGGATTTCAACGCTGTTTCAACAGTTGCGGGTGCCTACGCCGTGTCGCTTGCGCAGGAGAATCAGGCCCGTCTAATTCTTCTTCACATCCTCTCCAAGGCGGGTCAAAACAAGGCTGGCAGGTCCGGTGAACTATCGATTGCCGAAGCCATGCACCAACTACACGAGATCGTGTCTCCGGACGCGGAGCTCTGGTGTCGGCCAGAGGCCATGGTGCAGCACGGCGATCCCGCCGAGCAGATTTTGGCTACGGCCAACCAATGTGGAGCGGACTTGATTGTTCTCGGCGTTCGTGGATTGGACGTCTTGACGGGTGTCGCAACGCAATGGAACCGCGCTATCGCCTACGACGTGGTCGCGCACGCACCCTGTCCCGTGCTCACGGTCCGCGACTAGGAGTCGCTCCATGTGTCGTCGGCATCTCCCGGAAAGGATCGCCTCGAGAAACGAGAGCATTCGGAGGTGAAAGATGAAAAGCCTGAGGATGGCAGCTACGGGTAGCGGTGTACAGACGAAATCGCCGAGGGACAGTCGGCGCAAACCTCGACCCGCGCGCGTGATGGTTTGCTCAAGGACCGGCGTGACCCAGAAGATGGAAAAGAGAATCTGGCACAACTGGCTGATGGAGGAGAACTACCTTTGAGGCAAGTGGTCCCTCTTATTCGGGCGTCGTGAGTAGGCTTGGTCGGTTGGGCATGGGACGCGGATCATCTCGCGCCAGTGATCGGTTGTCCATCGGATCGAAAAAATATAACTGCGCGCGGTGCCAGAGCAGACCTCACACACGTCAATCACAAAACGGATTGGGTCGTCAGGCTGCCACAGCTTGGGTGCGAACTAGAGGAAACTTCTGGCCATACACCTTCTTCAGACTTCGAATAATTTCCTCCGAGGAGAGTTCGCAACAACCTTCCCATTTGTTCATGTCTCCATGAGTGATGAGGTCGTCCATCGAAAGGATTCCTTGCGGTATGCCTTCGTCGTTCACGACCGGCAGGCGCCGGACCTGTTTGTTTGCCATGGTGTCCAGAGCTTCATGAATTTCGTCATCCGGCTTGCACGTGAAGACATCTCGTGTGGCGATCTCTCCGACGGTTAGTTCTCCCGCCAGCCGGTTTCTCGTTCCCATCGCGATGCAGATGTCCCGGTCCGTGACGAGTCCCAAAAGCTTTCGATCGCGTCCGACCACCGGTAGCATCCCGCAGTTACGCAACCACATGAGCTCAACCGCCGCGCCTACGTTGGTGTCCGGGCTGCAACAAACGGCAGACTGCGTCATGACCTCTTTGACCTTCATGATAGTTCCCTCCTCTTGGCCGCCGCCAAAGCCTGAAAGCTGTTTGCCGTCTACTGGCAGCCAATCTCCTCGAGAGCAGGGCGATTGGAGATCAGGAGCGTCGAGCCGTGCAGAGTCACGAGCTGACGGCTCTTGAATTCGCTGAACGTCCGCGTCACGGTTTCTCGTGTCGAGCCGATGAATTCGGCAATCTCTTCGTGGGTCAGCGGCAGCTTGATCGGTGTGCCCGGTTTGGTGTCTTTTCCATCGGAGGACCAATCCAGAAGGAGGCGCGCTACCTTCTCCGGCGCGGAAGCCGACAGACCGACAGTCCGCAATTGCTCGCAGGCGCCGCTGTACAGCGTGCTGAGCTGTTTCACAACGCCCTGGTACACTTCGGAATGCTTGGTGACAAAGCGCAAAAAGTCATCGCGGCGAACGAACGCCACCTGGCATGGATGCAGGGTCTCGGCGGTGACCTCGTACGGGCTGCCCGACATCGCGGCCATCAGTCCAAGGATCTCGCCTGGCTTAGTAATTCTCAAGATCAGCGTCTTTCCTGCACTGGAACTAATGGAGAGCTTCACCTGTCCGGCACAGAGCACGAAGACGCCGCGGGGATCCTGCTTCTCCAGGAACAGCACCGCACCCGCCGGATACGTTGCCGAGGACTTCACGGCATTGAAGTCCTTCACAGCCGCCGGGCTGAGCTGGCAGAAAAATCCATTCGCCCGCAGTTTGCACGATTGGCAGTTCTCATTCGCTTCGAACCCATAAGGACCGCGCATTCTAGACTCCTTCTTCTCCGTGTTGCGGAGATTGCTGCATTGCGTCTTCGGCGTAATACCGTGTCAGAGGCGAATTGGACAGGAAGGAAGCGTTCGTCCTCTGATAGATGTCCCGTAAGAGCTGTCTTCCCTTAGCATCGACGAAAGCCACATCGCGCAAATCGAGATGCAATTCCTTGGAACCAAGCGAAGCTGCCAGAGAACGCCAAGTGCGACCAAATTCTTCGACCCAAGGCCCAGCGATCTTTCCTTCCAGTTGGATCGTTTGTGCTGCTGCATTCTCGTGAATCGTGATCCTTAGCATGCTCACCCAGCCACCTACTTGCGTGACGACTTGGGTACTGCAGGTCACCCGCCATCGTGACGGCTCTCACAGAGGAAAGGGCATATCGTTGAAAACGTTAGAGTTATTTGGAGTAAGTGGTGAGCAGGTGCCGATTTGTGGTGCGCCGGATCACGGGGTGACGAGACGAGATTTCGTCTCGGGACTAAATGTAGTCGCGCCGTTGGATACCGAGCTTTTTCATCTTCGAGTTCAATGTGGTTCGTTTCAAACCGAGACGTACCGCGGCACCGTTAACTCCGCCGATCATACCTTTGCACTCGCGGAGAACGCGAAGAATGTGTTCGCGATCCGCGGATTCGAGGTTCGAATCTATCGATTCAGCGGGCTCGTCGGCAGCTTCGAGTTCGGCGAGGGGGGCGCGCAAAACCGAGCCCTGGGTGAGAATGACCGATCTCTCGATGAAATTCTCGAGCTCGCGGACGTTGCCCGGCCAGCGCCATTTGACGAGCGCCTGCAAGGTCTCGGCGGGAATCGTTTCGATGCGCCGGCCCATGCGTTTGGAATGGCTGCTGAGGAAATAGCGAACCAGCAGAGGGATGTCGTCGGGCCGCTCTCGGAGTGGCGGAATGGTGATGGGAAAGACCCGCAGCCGGTAATAGAGGTCACTGCGGAACTCTCCTACATTGACCATCTTGGCGAGGTCCCGATTCGTGGCGGCCACGAGGCGGACGTTGACGGGGATCGTGCGGATGCCGCCGACCCGCTCGAACTCCTTCTCCTGCAGCGCGCGCAGAATCTTGGGTTGGAGCTCCAACGGAAGATCTCCCACTTCATCCAGGAAAAAGGTTCCTTGATGGCCGAGCTCTAGGCGTCCGATCTTCTGTGCGATGGCGCCAGTGAAGGCCCCTTTTTCATGCCCGAACAATTCACTTTCGAGGAGCCCGGAGGGAATGGCCGAACAGTTGAGCTTGACGAAGGCGTGATCCCGGCGAGCGCTCAATTCGTGGAGAGCGCGGGCGATGAGCTCTTTGCCGGTTCCGGTTTCTCCGAGAATCAGGACCGTGGCGTCCGTTGCCGCCACGTCCTCCACCTGTTTCAATACTCGCTTTAGGCCAGAACTCTCGCCGACGATTTCCTCGAACTGGTGCGTGGTGACGAGCTCCTCTTCGAGATAGCGTTTTTCTTCTTCGCTTCGCCGTAGGGCTTCTTCATCTCTCTTCTTCTGAGAAAGATCACGAATGACCCCAAGAACGACAGGGCCCTCCGCCCCTTCGATAGGCCCGAGCATGATATCGACTGGGAATTCGATTCCGTCTTTACGCCGACCATACAGCTCTAGCCCGGCACCCATGGTGCGCACACGGGGTTGCGCGGTGTAGTCCGCGCGGTGTTTCGGATGTGTCCCGCGGAAGCGCTCCGGAATGAGAATCTCAATGGGTTGGCCCAGCAGCTCCGAGCGGTTGTACCCAAAGAACTTTTCGACCTGCGTGTTGATTTCTCCGATTTTTCCTTCTCGATTGGTTACGACGATGGCGTCGGGCGAAAACTCAAACAAGCTGCGCAACCGTTCCTCGCTTCTCCGCAAAGCTTCCTCGGTTTGCTTGCGCTCGGTTATATCGTTGTTGATCTCCAGAATGGCGGTTGGTTTTCCCTCCGGGTCACACTGTAAAACCCGGCGACTCGCAACGACAATGCGCTTTCCGTTTTTCGCCGTGTGAACCACCTCACCTTCCCAGTAATGGTTACGCCGGAGGGTTTCTTCCACTTCTTCAAGCGGCTGCGAAAACTGTGTTTGCAGAAAGGTGTGGGCTAACTGTCCTAGAGCCTCTTCGCGTTTCCATCCATACTTCTCTTCGGCGCCGCGATTCCAGAAGGTAATGCGGTTTTCGAGGTCTCGCACGATAATGGAGTCGTGCGCAAGATCGAGAAGCGCCGCCTGCTCTCGCGCGATGGATGCCAGCCGATCGCGCTCCTGCTCGGCGTGCCTGCGCCGTGTGACATCGCGGACGACGGCCAATGTGAACGGCGTCCCATCGAGAGTCAGCGGACTGAGCATGATATCGACCGGGAATTCGCTGCCATCCTTACGTTTGCCAAATAGCTCGAGCCCTAGACCCATAGGACGCTGTTGCGGTTGTGCATTGTAGCTGTTGCGGTGGGTGGGGTGAATCTGGCGAAACCGTTCGGGAACCAGGGTCTCGATAAGTTGCCCAACCAGTTCGTCACGGCCATATCCAAAAATGTGCTCGACCTGGGCGTTGGCGCGAGTGATCCGACCGTCCGAGTTCGTCACCAGGATCGCGTCCGGCGAATTTTCGAATAGCTGCTCGAAAAGGAACTGGGCGTGGGCGGAGATTTCCGGTATGGCGCCACCCATCGATCGACCCTCGAGCCAGGTGAAATAGGCTTACTCAGAGAGAGGCTAGCAGAGCGCGACGTTCGCCCGCAAGCAAGTCAGGTGCGGTAACCCTGAGCACTCCGTCGGACTTTAAGAACCCACGATACTGACGATGAGGACACGTAATCCAGATCATAGTCCGCCGATGGTCGAGAGGGCAGACTATGCTGTTTAGGCTCTCGTGAGACGTGGGAGTCCAATCGGGGGATTCATGGTCATGCGAACTCTCGGTAGCCTGCTCAGGTTCTGCGCGCTGGCGGGATGGATGGTTGGCGTTTGCAGTGGGCAAGAAAAGCCTGTACCGAAAGTGCCGGACGCGTCTTCGTCGGTGTCGTCGGGGGAGGAACTGTACAAGCAGCATTGCGTCGCCTGCCATGGAAACGACTTGAAGGGGAATGGTCCGTTTCCTCCTCCCTACCGGGTACCTCCCGATCTAAGTACATTGTCACATCGTCATGGCGGGAAATTTCCCGAAGCCTATGTGTCGAGCGTACTGCGAAATGGTGTGAAAATGCCCGCGCACGGACCTGCCGAGATGCCCGTGTGGGGCACGGAATTCGAAGCGACGAATCGAACAGATAAGACGCAAGTGGAGTCGCGGATTCGCAATCTGACGAACTATATTAAGTCACGCCAAGCCAAGCAGGAATAGGAAACCCTTCCTGCAATAGAAAGCGGGATCTTTGCCCTGGTGTTATTTCGCCTGCAAGGACGCGATGTACGCGACGACATCGTCAATGTGTTGTTGCCCTGTTGGGTCGCGAACCGGATCGAGTTCCTTAAACCGCGATCCCCAAACCGGCATGTCTTCCGATCCGTGCGAAGCCAGGCTTCTGCCGAACCTCAGCAGGGCGCCCACATAGCCGGCTGGAAATTTGCCCTCGTGGCGCTTAGAAAGGGTCGTCAAATCGGAAGGTGGCGGCTTCAGCGCGCCGGCCGCTGGACCGTTTCCCGTACCATTCTCTCCGTGGCAGGAAGCGCAGGATCTGAGAAACGTCTCCTTCCCGGAAGCTACGCTGGCTTGCTTCGCTACGGGCTTTTGTTCCCTTTTCTGTTGCGGGCGAGCAATGCTAACTGCCGTCACTAGGGCTACACTCAGGAGAATCAACCTGAGAATCAGCACGTTAGCGTCCCTGGGCAGAGTGTTTTCGTGGGTCACGAGTAGAGAAACCGTCTGGGTGGAATATAGCACGGTCGAAACGTCCGTAGCCGTGGTCTTGCCGCGCGCATGTTCAAGTGAGCGTCGATGACGTTCGTGTGACGGTAGCGCTCACGGATTCTCCGGCGTCGGCGACCGCGCGATAGCCGGTCATGGAATCGATTTCGATGCAGTAGAACAGCGGCGGAATGAGATCGTCGGCCGACTTGAGCCTCCGAGAGGCAAATGCCGTCTGCCACCAGAGCGAACGCGTTTCTAAAAGCTTCCTCGCGTGGTCGCGCTCCTCGGCATACTGGGGCAGGTCGGGCAATTCGCGATAGCGGCCGTAGACGACCACGCTCGTCCACTGAAAGTGGTTCGCAATTTCATCCATCTCGACGCACACTTTTGGATTCGTGCGCATCCAGTCGATCTTTTGCCCGTCGGTGGCAAATCCATAGAGATGGTCCGGCTCATACACGAAGTAGATGGGTACGACGTACGGCTGGTCCTCGCGCGAACACCCGAGTCTTCCAAGGAAAGTGTGCGCTAGAATCTCCCGGCAGTCCTTTTGAGTCATTTCTCCAATTCGCATCATAAACCTCTTCCAGCTCTCTCTTTTTCGGTCCGCACGTTCATTGTCAGCGGTTCCGAACGTTGCAAGCTGTGACGGGCGTCACACCAGGTCGTGATGTGTATCGCATATCGAAAAAGCACGGCCGAGTAGTGTGTTGTTTGCCATCGGGACAGGCCGGGCCTGTCGTCTGGAGCGGATGTGAAGAGATCTCGCCAGCCTGTTCGTAAGGAACAGCGTGGCTCGTATTTAACTTCCCGTTCACCAGGCGGTAACGCGAATGACGCAAACTCGGACAAAACCGCTTCTCATGAAAACGGCGCTTGGACTTCAGCCGAAGAAGTGTTTTCCCGCAAACGAGCCGGATATGCAAGACATAGATCACACCCAACTGCACAAACTCATTCAGCACCTGAATCTTCTGCGATCCGAGATGCTGGAACTGGAAGCTTCGGGATTGGTCGCCCACAAAGACGTGCATCCTGGGCACCGGGCAAGCGCGAGGAATCTTATGCATTACCTGGCGCTGCGCCGGCACGACATTCGGCCGCTGCAGTCGCAACTCGCATCCCTGGGACTCTCGTCCCTCGGTCGCACGGAGTCGCACGTGATGAGCGCCTTGCACGCCGTCATCAACCTGATGAGTCGGCTCGCTGGTTCCGGTGAAGTGCCCGGAGAGGCGTCGAACGACGCTCACGGATTTGGCGAAGGCGCTGTCCTGTTGGACAAGAATACCGAGGCCCTACTTGGCACGGCTCCCGCAGTCCGCACGGTCCGGATCATGGTAACCATGCCTCCGGAAGCGGCAACCGATTACCCGTTGGTTCGAGATCTTCTCTTGTACGGAATGGATTGCATGCGGATCAACTGCGCTCATGATGGTCCCGAGGCGTGGTCCGCGATGATCAGAAACCTACGCCGGGCCGAGAAGGAAACGAACAAACGCTGCAAGATTGCGATGGATGTCGCCGGGCCGAAGTTGCGCACAGGACCAGTTCAGCCGGGACCTGCCGTATTGAAATATCGCCCCAAGCGGGACCCTTTGGGGCGCGTAGCGTCACCAGCACGAATCTGGCTGACGCCAAGTTCTGCCTCGGAGATCCCTCCCGACCGAACCGATGCCGTCCTACCTGTTTCCCAGGCCTGGCTTCGGCGGCTGAAGCGGAAGGACTGCATACGTTTCACCGACGCCCGTGGAGCCGCACGCACTATGACGATTACTGGAGTCGTGGGAGACAGTCGGTGGGCCGAAGCAATTCGAACCGCGTACATCGTCCCCGGTCTAAGCCTTGAGGTTCGCAGACGGGCGCGAAATGGAGCTGCGGCGCGCGTCTGGCGCGCACCGGTTGGAGCCGTTCTTCGGAAGGAGCAAACCCTTCGATTGAAACTCGGCGAGACGCTCATTCTGACTCGATCGCAAGAGCCGGGACGGCCCGCCGAGTACGACGACGAAGGAAAGCTCCTCCGCCCGGCGCAGATCGGTGTTTCGCTTTCCGAGTTCTTCGATTCCGTGCGGCCGGGCGAACCGATTTGGCTCGATGATGGCAAGATTAGAGGCACGATCCGGACAGTTGCTCCGGAAACCGTTAGCGTCGAGATCACGCAGGCGCGACCCTCAGGGGAAAAGCTGGGTGCGGAAAAGGGGATCAACGTACCCGAGAGCGTGCTGCGTTTACCCGCTCTCACGAAGGAGGATTTGGAAGCGCTCAAGTTTGTGGTGAAGAACGCCGACTTGGTCGGCTATTCCTTCGTACGAAGTGAAGCCGACGTGCTGGAATTGCAATCGCGGCTGGCTGAGCTGGGTGCCGACGAAAACCTCGGAATCGTGTTGAAAATTGAAACCCGGGAGGGTTTCGATCAATTGCCGACTCTGCTGCTCGCGGCGATGCGCAGCCGTGCGGTCGGGGTCATGATTGCGCGCGGCGACTTGGCCGTCGAGTGCGGCTATCAGAGGTTGGCCGAGGTACAGGAAGAGATCCTCTGGATTTCGGAGGCGGCACACATACCGGTGATTTGGGCGACACAGGTTCTCGAATCGCTCGCCAAGAATGGCATTCCGTCGCGTTCGGAAATCACGGATGCGGCCATGGGGGAACGCGCCGAATGCGTCATGCTCAACAAAGGGCCTTATATTGTGACTGCGGTCCGCATCCTGGACGACATTTTAAGCCGCATGCAAGCGCATCAGGAAAAGAAGCGCTCAATGCTCCGGAAGCTACATCTGGCTGACGCGTTTCAGGCGGCTACCGCTAATTAGACGCCGCGAGGCGGAACGGCCGCCTCGCGGCGTTTTTGGGACTAGTGGCGAACGGTCAGGACCGGGCAGTGCGCGTGGGTCACGACCTTGTGAGCGGTTGCGATTGGGAGATGCGTGGCAGCACCTGGGAAGCCCTTTTCGGGGTGCACTCCCAAAACGATGAGATCTACGTGGCGTTCCCTGGCTACCTCGAGGATGGCGTCCGCGGCCTCGCCCTGTTTGACCACGTATTCCACGTTGCACCAAGGCTCCGCTTCGGGCGGCACTAGTCTCCGGAGCGCCTCGCGATAGTGATTTTCAAGTTGCGCGGCGTTAACAAGGTCGCCCGCCGCAGGATTTCTTACGGCGTGCGTCAATATCAGATTCGCCTGAAACTCCTGTGCCAAGGAGATGGCATAGTCAGCAGTTAGATGACCCGTGCCGCTGAGATCGGTTGCGTAAAGAATATTGTGCGGCCGACCGTTCGTCGCAAACATCACTGGGGCATTGGGGCCCACGGTTAGGACCGGGCACGGAACTTGCCGAAAGATTTCCTCGGCGACCGAGCCCAGTATGAACTTCTTGACGCCGGAGCGGCCATTCGTACCGATGACCAGCAAGTCGACCTTATGGTGTTCGATGGTGCTCTGCAGTACGGACTGCAGGTCACCTTCCTGAATCAGGATTACCGCGTTGGTTTCGGCGAACAATGCCTCCAATTCCTTGCGGTGCCTTTCGTCTTCGACTTTGGCGGCTTCCTCGATGTTTACCCAGGTTTGCGGCGGTGTCATTGGATTCACAACCGGGGGCCGAACATGCAGAACGAACAGATGTGCTTCATACCTCTTCGCAATTTCCTTGGCGTAAGGGATGGCGGCCGAGGCCGCATCCGACAGGTCCGTGGCAAACAGCACGTTCTTCAATTCGATTCGAGTGCGAGTGGCAGTGGCAGTGGCAGTGGTGTTCATGATTTGTCTCCTTCGCCATCCCTGTTACTCGGAATCCGAGGAGTCTGCTGTGATGCGCGTCACTGGTCGCTGTGACCTGCGCTCCATGTACAGTGCTTGACTGAAGCTAGAGTGCGGTCGCGGGATTGGCCGGGTAACGCGTTGATGTATTCTGGCGTTAAAGGGCGTTCAGGCCGTTAATTTAAGGGGATGATCGGAAATGGTAGATATCAACGCCGCCCCTGCGAATACGACAATGACTGCCCCACCCAAATCTCGGACCGCGCTCCAAAGGTTCTTCGCACCCGCGTCGGTAGCTGTGATCGGCGCTACTGACCGAGAAGGCAGTGTGGGTCGCACGGTTCTCGCGAACCTTCTTTCTCCGTCGTTCCAGGGTCGGGTATACGCAATCAATCCCGCCCGGAAAACGGTTCTTGGTATTCCTTGCCATTCGAAATTTACCGAATTGCCCGAGCGAGTGGACCTGGCGGTCATCGTGACGACAGCGTCCACGGTGCCCGACGTGATCCACGATTGCGTCGCGGCAGGTGTAGCCTCGGCGATTGTCATCTCCGCAGGTTTCAAGGAAAAAGGCCCGGATGGCGCGGAGCTAGAACACCGCATTCAAGCGGAGATCCGCGGTAGCTGGATGCGCGTGGTCGGGCCGAACTGCCTCGGGATGATGAATCCTCGGCTGGGATTGAATGCGACGTTCGCCCGGGACATCGCCCGGCCCGGCACAGTCGCATTTCTTAGTCAAAGCGGCGCTTTGCTGACGGCCATTCTCGACTGGAGCGCACGCGAGCAAGTTGGATTCAGCGCCATCGTGTCCACCGGATCGATGCTCGATGTTGGCTGGGGCGATCTAATTTCGTTTTTCGGGGAGGACGCCCACACCCAGAGCATCGTCTTGTACATGGAATCGGTCGGGGATGCGCGCTCGTTTCTGTCCGCAGCGCGCGCCATCGCTCTGAACAAACCAATCATCGTCATCAAAGCCGGCCGCTCGGAAGCAGCGTCGAAAGCCGCTGCCTCCCATACCGGAGCACTCACCGGAAGTGACGAGGTTTTTGACGCGGCGCTCCGCCGGTGCGGAGTATTGCGCGTGCAGAGTATCTCGGACCTCTTCTCCATGGCGGAGGTGTTGAGCAAACAGCCACGCCCGCGCGGCCCTCGGTTGACGATCCTGACGAATGCGGGGGGGCCCGCGGTGCTGGCAACGGATGCCCTCCTGGCCGGCAACGGCGCGCTTGCCGTTCTTTCCACGGAGACCCTCGAAGCGCTCGACCTATTTCTCCCGTCGCATTGGAGCCATGGAAACCCGATTGACATTTTGGGAGATGCGGATCCCGATCGTTACGCGCGGGCGCTGGAAATTGCCGCGAAGGACCCGAACAGCGATGGCCTGCTGGTGATCCTGGCGCCGCAAGGCATGACCGATCCAGCCAGCGTGGCCGAACGCTTGAAAGCTCACGCCGCCGTGGAAGGCAAACCAGTCTTGGCAAGCTGGATGGGTGGGGCCAGCGTCGCCGATGGGGAAGCCGCCCTGAACCGTGCGGGAATTCCCACGTTCGCCTATCCCGACGCAGCGGCGAACGCCTTCAATTATATGTGGCGTTACGCCTATAACCTCCGTGGTTTGTATGAAACTCCGTTTTTGACCGACCGGCCCGAGTCGCGGGTCTCCGCTCGTCGAAGGGTCCATGAAATCCTGGACAGCGTCCGAAGTTCAGGCCGCACCCTGTTGTCGGAACTCGAATCGAAGGAAATCTTATCTCTTTACGGGATTCCAATTGTTGAGACTCTCCTGGCGCAAAGCGAGAGCGAGGCCGTAGACGCGGCTCGGAAAATCGGGTTCCCCGTCGTGCTGAAAGTTCACTCGAAGACGATAACCCACAAGACCGACGTAGGAGGTGTGGCACTGAACCTGGAAAGCGCGGATGCGATTCGCCACGCATTTCGAAGTATGCGGGTTTCCGTCAGCGAACGAGCCAACCCGGCCGCGTTTCTCGGCGTCACCGTGCAGCGGATGGTGCGGCTCGAGGGTTACGAACTCATTCTCGGAAGCAGCGTTGATTCCCAGTTCGGGCCGGTGCTGTTGTTCGGCTCCGGCGGCCAACTCGTCGAAGTTTATCGCGACCGGGCATTGGCACTTCCACCGCTAAATACTACGCTTGCGCAGCGGTTCATGGAGCAAACGAAGGTTTTTGCGGCGCTCAAGGGAGTTCGCGGGCGCAAGGCCCTCGATTTGTCCGCATTGGAACAGATCCTGGTTCGTTTTAGCGAACTCATCGTCGAGCACCCCGAAATCAAAGAGACGGATGTTAACCCTCTGCTCGTATCCGCAAACGGTATGGTGGCGCTCGACGCCCGGATCGTTCTTCACGGTGCTGGAGTGGAAGCAAAAGACCTCCCTCGCCCAGCGATCCGGCCTTATCCCATGGACTACATTTCTTCTTGGGCCATGGTGGATGGCACCGCCATCACTTTCCGGCCGATCCGCCCGGAGGACGAACCGGCAATGGTGGAATTTCACAAAACTCTTTCTGAACAGTCCGTCCATTTCCGGTTCTTTTTCCTGGATCGTCTGGACGCGCGCGTCGCGCACGAGCGCTTGGTCCGGCAGTGTTTCATCGACTATGAGAACGAAATGGCGCTCGTAGCCGAGTGTATTGATCCGCAAACGGGACGCGGTGAAATTCTGTGCGTCGGCCGGTTGAAACGCCAGCTATCCCAAACCGACGGTGAACTCGCTGTGATTGTCAGCGATAAGTATCAAGGTCGCGGCATGGGAACAGAAATGGTACGCCGGCTAGTCGCTGTGGCTCGTCGCGAAGGATATCGGCGCATTATCGCACTCATCCTCTCCGAGAACGCCCCAATGCTGGCGCTGGCGAGACGCCTACATTTTGCAGTCGCCCGGGGCGAGGATCCTCTGTCGCTTATGGCCACGCTGGATCTTAGTTGATTCTTTGTCGCGCTAATCATTCGGTCCATCGTAGTGTAACGACACACGCTAGGCACTATTCCGCACTCGTCTGAAAGATCAGTGCGCAGCGCTCCGTCGATACAGCGTGTAGGTGAAACGACCATGCAACCAAGCCTCGCAGCTTACGGCGTCGTGCTTGCTGTCAACGGATTCGCTGAGCACGTGCGCGTAGTGGCCTCGCAGACGCAGAATCTCCTGCTCCAGTCGGCTGCGCACTTGGGCCATCAGATCGTCATAGCACTGGTTCCACAATTCGTCTCGGTGGGCGAGCGTGCCTGGCACCCGCCTGCTTGTGGCTTCGACAATGTATTCGCCGATCAACACGACAGCCAATGGAGGCAATTCCCTGTGCCAATAGATGGTCTTTTCTTTCGCACCCTTCTCGACTACTCCAGCGATCGCTATCTCACGCATTGAAATTCTCTCCAAAATCTTCGTGTATCGGTCTTGGGCCATGGGAGCGTTACCATCTCCGTGAGCTCGTGCAACCAATACCAGTCTCTGCTGGACGCCGCATCGGCGCCGTGAGCGTGGACACACTGCGTTGTGACAAGAGTCACCAGACAGAGGGGTTGTCACATCGGACGCTTTTCCGTCGAAACCAGGATGGCGACTATGCCGTTGGACAAGACGAAATCCGTGACACGCAATTAAGCATGTGATGTCCGTCACACATCTCGGTGACGTATGTCATCGTCCTCAGCCGAGCCGATCTGGATTAATAGGGACAGATGAACCGGAGGATGCTATGAGATCCACGTTTGAGGTGGCCATCCCTAAGAAAGAGATCGCCGCTACCACGATGAAGGCTCTGGTATTCAGCGGACCAAACCAGATCGCAGTCAAAGAGGTACCCATTCCGCAACCTGGGCCGGGCGAAGCAGTGATCCGCGTGACGCTCACAACCATCTGCGGAACCGACCTGCACATCCTGAAAGGCGAGTATCCGGTGAAGCCGGGCTTGGTTATCGGCCACGAACCCGTCGGCGTCATCCACGAGTTGGGGGTTGGCGTCAGCGGTTATGCCGTCGGCGACCGTGTCCTCGTAGGAGCGATTACCCCCTGCGGCCAGTGCCTGGATTGTTTGCGTGGTGATTTGTCGCAGTGCGGAGGTCCGATCGGCGGCTGGCGCTTCGGCAACACCATCAATGGTTCACAGGCAGAATACTTGCTGGTTCCTGCTGCTCAGGCGAATCTCGCGAAAATACCCGACGACCTGCGTGATGAGCAGGTCGTGCTGCTGGCCGACATCGCCTCCACAGGAATATCCGCCGCAGAGAGCGCCAACCTGAAGATCGGGGATAGCGTTGCGGTGTTTGCTCAGGGGCCGATCGGACTCTGCGCTACGGCCGGCGCTAAACTGAAAGGGGCCAGTTTCATCATTGGCGTCGAATCGGATCTTTTCCGGGCCGAGATGGCCAAACGCATGGGAGCGGACGTCGTATTGAATTTCGAGAAATGTGACGTGGTGGAGGAAATTAAACGGCTCACGAACGGGAAGGGCGTGGATGTCGCCATCGAGTCCCTTGGCACTCAGGAAACATTTGAGAACGCGCTGCGCGTGCTCCGGGCCGGGGGTACGCTATCGAGCCTCGGTGTGTATTCCGGCAAACTTTCGATTCCACTGGAGCCATTTGCTGCGGGCCTTGGCAACCACAAAATTATTACGACTCTTTGCCCGGGCGGCAAGGAACGCATGCATCGGTTAATGGAACTGGTGCGCCACGGACGGTTGGATCTGACGCCGTTCTTGACACATACATTTTCCCTGGACCGCATCACCGAAGCTTACGATCTGTTTGGCCAGCGGCGCGACGACGTCATCAAAGTGGCAATCAAACCCTAGTCGGGAATAGACAGAACGAGACTCGATGATTCGGAAGTGAGAGCAATTGAGCCTCCACCTCGTTGGGTAGGGAGGCGTGGAGATGATTGTGGTTCTGCTACGTATTGCTCTAATTCTGGTGGTGGGCGCGGCGGGTGCTCAAGACAAGCCGACCGTGAACAAACCGCTGGCCCCACAAACCGTTGCAGCGTCCGGCAAAAAGACGTACATGCAGTATTGCGCCTCTTGTCATGGTATTGACGCTCGGGGAGATGGGCCGGCTGCGTCCGTGCTCAAGACCCCGCCGCCCGATCTAACGACGCTCGCCCAGCGCCATGGCGGGAAATTCCCGCACGAGTACGTCTTCGACGTTCTGCGTTTTGGCACGCGCTTCGTCGCGCATGGCTCATCCGACATGCCCATCTGGGGACCCATCTTCGGCTCTATGGACAACTATGATGAGGTTGCCGTGCGGAAGCGCATCAAGGATCTCAGCGACTACCTGGCATCACTCCAGCAAAAGGAGTCGTAGCGTGAGCGACCGCTGGGAAACAATAGCGCGGTAGATCGTCGGCAGAAATGACCAACTCTTGATAGGGCTGCGCCCAGAAATGGGCTTTGGGGCAACCTGGCCCCGGATCGCCTCCACTATGCGCGGTATGGCGTGACGAAGTGTCGGGCTGGCGCTACCGGAGTTTCCTGGCCTTGGCGAGGTCTTCGTGTTCGAAAGCGGAAGCCATCGTCTCCATCTCGCCCTTTGCAATTCCCAGTGAACTCGCGTCGCGCTTCCAGGCGCCCACCGCTTTTCCTACGTCTGCCGCAATGGTGCGCGCTCGAGGGCCTGATAACTTGAAATTCTCCGCCACTCCCAAGGCCAGATCGAGCGATGCCGTGCCATCGTCCCCGCTGATGTTGGTCGACAGCACTCGAGGTTTGATTTCCACCGGCACTGGATTCAGATCGTAGGCTGGCGCGAGACGCCATCCTTTGTCCCCGGCGTAGAGAAAGGCCAAATTACGCAAATGATCGTCGGTGTTCGAGATCAGGACGTAAAAAACGATGCGCCGCCACAACTCTTCCAAATCCCGATCCACCTGCGCCCCGTGCTGCCGCAAGGCGTCCACCACTTCGAGATAGCTGTGTGTCTCGTTGTCCTGTGCGCCCAACATGCTCATCGCCGACAGAAACGGAATTCTCTTTCCCCCGGAACGGTCAAAGCGCTGCAACAGAAGCACCGGCTTCCGCGATACTTTCTCCAGTTTCCAGGAAGGCACGGTGATGCCCGCCTTGGCAGCAAGCCGCAACGCCAGAGCCTCCCACAAGACCGTATTCGTCTCATCCGATTTATGCGGGAATTTTGCAATCCCCAGCTGCCCGTTCTTTTCACGCACCGAGGCTTTCGGGCGGGCGCCGCCAAGAGAGGAACCGGGGGCCAACAGTAGACGAATGTCCTGGTCCGTTTCCTCCTCTGCATCGAAGCGTTCCGCTGCCGCCAGGAGCCGCGGCAGTTCCAGCACAGGCGGAATGCGCGCCGGCCCTTCGGGACGCAGGAAGGGCCCGCCGGGAGTCTTCGCGAATCGAAGCGCGCCCTGCCGCGCTTCGTCGTCCACCATGAGCAGATAGTCGATCTCTCGTAGCGTGCGAGGTGTGCGTTTCTCGCGTCCCGCTACGCGGCGCTCCGCCCGGCGCATGAGCACGCGCCCCCACCGGTCCGGAGCCGAATCCCCGATCGCACCGAACAGTGCCTTCCCTCCCGCGGTATGAAACGGTCCCGGACCGAGCATCAGTGCAGGTTCAAGCGAAAATCGATTCGGGGATTCCAGCCAAGTTCTGTCGTACTCGAATGTCGCGCTTTCTTGTCCCTTGCGCGCGCGCGACCACAATCGCCCGGCAAGTTCCGGGTCGTTGTTCAGATCAACATAGACATAAACCTGTTCCTCCATTACTTGGGCTCCCGCGCGCGCACCCTCCCTGCCGACCTCGAACGAATCCGCTGCGGCAGCCTCTCTTCTTCCAAAGCCAGTCCTACACGGTCGAATCGAGGGTCGGTTAATTCCGCAAGCCGCTCCGTCATCCCCAACACGAACAACACGCTCGCATAGGCTCCCATCGAAACGCCGGGATCCCCTTTTTCGATCTTTCCCAAGGTCTTCCGGTTCAGGAACGCCCGTTCAGCGGTGAGTGTAGTCGACAGCCGCCGCCGGAGGCGCGCGTCCCGCAGGTCGCCGCCGAGCTTCCGCAAGGCGTTTCGGACCGGAGTGGGCAGGACTCGCAAAAAGGGTGGTGGTCTCATAATGTCCCTAATAATACCCAGTATGTGCTTTAGTGTCCACTCTTAGTCGCATCGTCCTGCAGCCGAATGAAGCCTTGCTCACGGATCGGTCGCTCACGGGACAACCTGTAAACGAGGGGTACGGATCACACGCCTCGGTGACGATCGTCACCGCTCTCCTCGCCAAGGTAAGCGTATCAATGGGATGTCGGACAATGAGAGCATTAGGTCTGTTCCGAACTACGGCTCAGGGAACGGAATGGGTCGCAACATTCTCGGATATTGATCTCGCTAACGAGGAGTTGCATCAGCTCGTGTTAGAAACGCCGGGCGAGTATTTCCTTCTCGATCAGATATCAGGCGATAAAGTATTCGTACCGAATTAAGAAAGGCCGGCGGGACGAGCCAGTTCACACCTCGGATAATCTGTACTTCGTCCACTTTCAGAGCGAATGCTCAAATGCGATGTGAACCTTCCGCCCGACAACACTGTTCTTTCCCTCCCGCCTGGAACCATTCTCTAAATTCGCCCAAATTCAATCAACAGAAGCGCATTTGGAACGCGCATCCGGTAAAGCACTAGCGTTTATCTGGACTTGGCCATGACCGCGTAAACGGTCCCAGCAAACCACAATAGACTTGTCATCTTCATCTGAGTAAAATTCAGCCCGAATCCACTTCTGGAAGGCAGCAGTCAAGCAATTGATGCTCATCACCAAGATTCGCAGCAGGGAGTGTCTCGAGCTTCTAACCCGGCTAGGTTACGGCAGACTCGGTTGCTCCAATAACGACAGGCCTTACATCGTTCCCCTCTATTTCGCATTCGACACCGACCGATTGTGCTGTTTTTCTACGCTGGGACGAAAGATTGAATGGATGCGAGAGAACCCTCTGGTTTGCGTAGAGGCAGACGAAGTTCGCGGCCATGACGATTGGGTGAGCGTCATTGTTCTGGGAAGACACCTGGAAATCCCGAACACCGCCGAATATGCGAAAACCCGAGAGCAAATCCGCTCCGTTCTGCAAAAGAGATCACTCTGGTGGCAGAGCGGATATACCGCGTCCCAAATTCGCCGGAGGGGCAAACCCGTCGTCTCCGTGTTTTACATCATCCAAATCGAGGAAATGAGTGGTCTGCGCGGATCCCCGGATACTAGGGAGTCAGGGAAATCTATCTCGGGAGCAGGTCAATACAACCCCTTCTAACCAGTGGTCCGACAATTATTCCCCAGAGAACCGACGCTTGTCTCAAATCCCGGTTAGTCGGATTACCGTACCCTAGGTGCCGGCGACCGCGTTACACGTCGAAGTGGAGTATTACCGAGTAAGCCGCGATCCAGGCGCATCCCAACCCGACACCGAAACTTCACTCAGCCAAACGGCGGAACAATAATGGAGTACAAAGCATCATGACCGCCTCGCGCAATCAGCAACATCCGCTGCGATTTGCAATATGGTAGAGTTCTGTGACTGTCAATTCAAAGACAGTCGGTCAATCTGGACGGAACGACGTTGATGGGTAAAGGGCGTGAGATTCGCTGTTACGACTACGTGAATCACCCCTACGAGCGCGTCCGCGATGCGTTGAGGCAGGACGCACTCACTGTGTTCCAGTCGGCTACCAAGGCTGCCGCTTCCCGGGTGCAATCGATTGCCGCTGAACTGCACGTCGACATTGGCGGTATTGGGATCAAGACCGATATCAGGATTTCCGTCAAAAACGTCGAGGAGCAGGTCCTGGATTCGGTGTCGACTCCGGCCACCCGATTGCTGCTCGAATGGGAGGCCGCGACCATGCCACGGTTGTTCCCGCTCATGAAGGCCGAGCTTGCTATCTATCCGCTGACCCCTACCGAAACGCAGCTGGACTTCTCGGGACTTTACGAACCACCATTCGGCGCCGTGGGAAAGGCCATGAACGCGGTCGTCGGCCACCGCATCGCCGAGGTATCGGTTCATCGCTTCATTAACGAAGTGGCGGGATACCTCCGACAGGCCCTTGCCTAATTAACGCCTACGCGATGCAAACCGACATCGTCAAAGCACGCACCCTGTATCAGGATTTCATCACACTCTGGAAAGACGCCGACATTCCCATCCTGCAGCAAGCCAAAACCGAATATGTGAAGGTTCATGAGTTCCGAGGCGCAATCTAGCGGAGCGGGCTCCGGGAAGCCCTTTGGGCTGTATAAGCACTTGATGCCAACCCTTTGGGAGTTCAAAATCGAGTGCCAGTCAAGTGATTAGGAGTGTGATGCCATGTCAGTACGACAAGCAAATCTCAGTAGCACTATCGGATCCTTGATCGCCGGCCTGTTGAGCGCTACTTTCCTGCTGTTCACAATGGATGGGCAGTATCTCACTTCGGCGCAGGAGACAAAGCGATCGCAGGAAGTTGTGAAAACCAGCGCCCATGAAAAACTCATTGCGCGCGGCAAATACATCGTAGAAGGGCTTGCAGGTTGCGGTTATTGCCACACTCCTCGCGATGAGAACGGCGACCTCGACCGCACAAAGTGGCTCGCAGGCGCGCCAGTGTTTTATCAACCAGGTCAACGTGTGCCAGGTTGGCCCAATACGGCACCCCGGATTGCCGGCTCACCACCTGGGAGCGACGCCGAGATGATTACGCTGTTGACTACCTCAGTCACGCGAAGCGGACGACCTCTTCGCGCCCCGATGCCTAGTTTTCGGATGACACGCACTGATGCGGAGGCAGTCGTGGCTTACCTGCGGTCGCTTAGCCCTGGTCAATAAGGAATGTCGCGAGCGGTCATGGAAATTAAGTCCACCTTGGGCTCGATACGCACCCAAACCGAATCGACGTCGTGCTCCAGCAGCACGGCTTAGTAATCCAGAATCGGTCGCAAACATCGCTGGGGCCTGCAAGCTTCCCAGAACCGGACTCCAGCCCGTTTTGCCGGGTTCATATCGATTAGCAGCACGTGATGCTTCCGACTGGCGCTAACCACCGTCAAAAAAGGGGAGTACCCGATGTGAAACTTCCGGCCGGTCGCATGCATAGTGATATGTGAGAGTGACATATATGGGTGCCCTGGACCAGGAATGGAAGAAGGGCAGCGCTGAGCTACTGATTCTCTCCCTGCTTGAGGATCAGCCTCGCCACGGTTATGACATCGGGAAGCTCATCGAAGGCCGCTCGGGCGGCAAACTGCGTTTCCACATCGCCTCTCTATATCCGCTGCTCTACCGGCTCGAGAATCGCGGATTGATTCAGGGGCGCTGGGTCGAAAAGCCCAATCAAAGAAGGCGGCGTTACTACCGTCTGACAAAGCAAGGTCAAAAAACTCTGGCGCAGCAGCGCCAAAGCTGGGGGGAGTCTGTCCGAGCGGTCAGCCAAATCACGGGGGTTGAACATGCCTGAGTGGAAACAGGAAATCAGAAAACAATTGGCGGCACTGAATCTTTCCCCCACCCGCGAAGGAGGAGATCGTTGAGGAGCTTTTCAGACCATCTCGAGAATCTGTAGGAAGAAATAATCGCAGAGGGAGCGACCTCGGAGAGCTGAAAACTCACTGTTGTTCAGCATCAAGTCAAATCGCCAAGCCGAGTGACAGGACATGCCCTGCTCAGAGCTATTCGGTGCGTCTCGGCCTGCCGCAACAGACAAGTCTTCCCTAAGCCACCGAGAACTTCTTGGCAGCTTCCGAGACGGGAAGTTCAGGCCACATCAGCTTGAGGATGACACCGTATTCTTCCTCGTACGTCAGAGTGAAGACATGTGAGCAACGCTCGCAGAGCCAATAATGCCTTACGCCGTGGATTCCGCGCGGCGAATCAACTCTTGAACTACTCCCAAATGCCGAAACCGGAACGGGTCGAAATCGGAAGAATTTGCCACCCCCCGTCCAATGAAAGGCGGTCGCGCACGCCCGGTTTGCACATTTCGGATCGTCTTCCTGGTAGAGAGGCGTTCCTCTCAACGCTTCGCGGGTTAGGGTCCGCTGTTTGTGCTGATCCCTTCGGATCGCCGTCCGCTCATCTTCCAAACGTTGAATAGTCGCCCGCAGCCAATTTCCAACTGCTTCTTCAATCTCGTTTTGATTACTGTGTGGGTAGAGAGAATCCAGCGTCTCAGCGTATACATTGAACGGAATATGGCGGCAAGGAATCTCTTCGGAGCGGCGCTCGGATGGCACTAAGTGCATCAGAACGCAATCGCTGCACGGAGCGGGGTTCTCTCTGGAATCGGAGTTCATACAAGTGAGGGAGTCTTCGAAGATATAGCGCGGTCTCCAGGGCGTTCTTGGCGAGCGCCCATAGCCTCCTTGCTCAAGGAATTCGAGCTCGAATTTCAGCACCTCCAAGAGGTCGCGCTCATCCTTTTGCATCTTGCACCTCCGACTCACCTCAAAGCATGCACTTGGGTGAGACCGGCTGCTGTAACACACATCACGAAGCAGGGTGACGGCCATCACAGCCAGGGCCCTTCGATTGCGGTAAAAAGATCAAAAGTAATCGTCGTCTATCGGACGAACGCGTATGCAAGCGGGCTTCGTTCTTGACCTATCGTGTGGTCGAGAAGCAAATCCACCGCGATAGTTTCCTCCTATGAACCCGCTTCACTCGGATGGGTAGTCGGTTACCAAGACCTCCGTTTGACGGCCGACCGGAACCACATTAAGCTGCGCCGGGCACACGCAAAATGCTGAAACATCTTCCTGCGCGCTACTCTGAAATTGGCTGCCGGATTCCCAAGGAATATTTCTGGGTGATCGGCTGGGGCGACAGCGATGTCGGAATCGAGACCGGATCGTATGATGCAGCCCTGCACATGGCCGGCATCGAGAACTACAACGTGTTGCTTTACACCTCCGTGCTGCCACCGGAAACGGTCGAGCTCCCACACTTGCCCGACATCCACCACGGATCCGTGCTCGAGGCAATCATCGCTGTTCAGCATACCGATAAGCCGGGAACACGGATCACCGCGGGTTTGCTCTTGGCCAAGGTTTATCGCAATTCAGACGGCTCGTACCTGGGCGGTTTTGCGTGCGAATATGCCGGCAACGGATCGGTCGAAGAAGCGGACGCCAATCTGCAGGAAGCGATGCAGCAGCTTTTTGCGCGGCGCTATAAAACGAGTTTCTACAAACTCGAGTTTGGGAAATCGGTTGTTCGGACATACACGCCGGAAAAATCGTTCGGGACCATTCTTGTGGGCATCGGCTTCGCTACCTACCTTGTGCCGGTATTGAGACCCGAAGTGGAAGTAGTTCCTTCCCACAAAGACAAGTCGCACGTGAAATACACGACTAGATGAAACGACCCAGCGTCGAGTCTGCTATTCCGCACAGAGGACGCGGTGGGGCATGCCCAGATTTCGATTGAAATAAATGGCCCGCCCGCGTCTAAGTGGACGACCAGTCGCTCACGAGTACAGCGCTCCTCACTTCCAGTGCGATCCTCGGAGCGTGCAGCAACGTATTGTGGATCAAGCAGTGATGTATCGCGTCCTCGACTCCATTTCGGTGTTGGTCGCTCAGAGTCGAGGGAATTTCCACCTCAAGCCGAAAGTTATCCATTCGTGCTGGGGCATCGACCTTATCGGCCGTGACGCGAACTGTTGTCCCTTCGCTCGCCAATTTGTACTTCTTCAGATACTGCGCTATGTAGAACCCCGCACAAGAACCTAAAGACGCCAGCAGCAATTCCGGAGGTGTCACTCCCTCATCAAATCCACCGTTTTCTGCGGGTTGGTCGCACGCAATCTTGTGATGCCGCGCTTTTATTTCGAACTGAAGAGCGCCAAGATGTTCGACAAGAACTTCCATTGGATCCTCCAGACGATCAATCTGTGTTGCGGGCGTCAAAATCCACTTCCTTGGCTGTCTTACATTGGCGATCAATACGGTGTTCAGGGACTGGTTGATCTCATTCAACGCCTGCGGTGTCAAGCATTCGGGATCATTTCCCAGAAAAAGCGAAGCAGAGTTCCGTAGTACACAACCACGATTCCCAAGCTCACAAAGAACGTGCTGCATGCTTTCCCGAGTCCCGAATATTCCCTCATCCAATGTCTGCCGCAGAAAACAATCATCAGGATCGCGAGCAGTCCCGTCGTTAACGCGGCCATACCCACGAGATTGGCCGACAAGCTGGCCGTTCTCAGCTCCCTGAGCTGATGCACGCCACTGCCCAAGATGCCGGACTCATACGCGAGCCCTAGCCATACGACCGAAGCCAGCATTCCGATCATGTACGCCCACCGGTCTTCCATGTAGAACAACATGACCAAAATCGCGATATAGAGGATCGATTCATACAAGTGAATCAAGAAAAAGTTGGGTTCCAGATGCGTTAGCAAAAGAAAACACACGATTTGCGCACCCGCCACGGTTGCCACGTCTCGATACGGTCTCATAGAACCTCCTTCCAAGCGCCCGCTTCAGTCAGCCAGTGTCCGCAACTCTATGATCCTTGAGGGGGCTTGTATGTGAGTGCAGTCACCTTCGTGAGTGTCCTCGGACACCATCGGAGTTCCCGTGATCTAGATCACCGTTTTCCGTGCCTTGTGTCACTGCAAGCGACTACGCGTCGGGGCAAGAATTTCTGACAGAGTCGGGAGGTCACGGAAATGGCTACCGAATCTGATCACTGCAACACAAGCAGAGCAAGAACGAGCGCCCCATCACGTCCTTCCCAGAACTCAAGTTGCCGCCGACCTGCGGATTGCTGGAGCCGCTAGACTGACAATTCCGATCACGGCTACTCGCAGACACGACCTGTTCTCGGAGATGCTGCTGGAGATGAGTTCGACCCATTCCCCGCGCAGCACGGCCGACCTGTTCATGTCGATGCTGTTTCACACGCTCGTTTTGCTTACGCTGCTACTGTCTCCGCTCTATTTCTCGGATACCATCGATCTGAAGGGGTTCGCAGCCCTTTCGCGTCGCGCCGTCTACTCCACCACCGGCTCCCCCAATGGCGCAAACCGTCGCGAAGGCCCGGCCAACTCCCCGGCGGGTTTTCACGACCGGGGGCAAACTCCTGGCCCTCCACCATTCCTCAGAGGGTAGCCATCCTCAAACAGGAACCGCTCGCGCCGGACGTCACTGCCGGTGTCGCCGGGGGTGTCCCCGGTAGAGTGCCGGGAGGACAGCTCGGTGGCGTAATCGGTAGCATCATCTCAGGAGCCTCGCGCACGTATGTTTCTGCACCCGCTCCCAGCACCTCTGAGTTGAGAGCTCCCGTCCGAGTGGGCGGACGCGTAAAAGCGCCGCGCCTGATCTTGCAACCTGCCCCAAAGTATCCCGTCTTGGCCAGGCAGGTAGGGCTGCAAGGAAACGTATTGATTGACGCTGTCATTGACACCCAAGGTGACGTCATGGAGATCAGGTTGTCTCCGGCCCCCCGTTGTTGATTTCCGCGGCCCTAGCTACTTTCCGTCGCAAAATTAAAACATTGTAGCCAGTATTTACGGATTTTCGGTTTGTAGAGCGCTGTCGAAGTGTAGCTTTTTGTTTTGATGCTGCGTCTGAAGAAATTAAGGAGGCAGCGTGATCCAACTTCGACATCGGCAACCAAGTTTGTGGCACAGCGGACTAGCGAAAGACATCGAAGACTTGTGGGAACCATGGATGAAAGAAGTAGACCAACTGCTGGAAGACGCCGCACTGGTGGAGAGTGTGTACGATGCACAAGGAAAGCGACATCGGAAGAGCCGGACGCATGGGCGCACGCAAACTCCGGCAGAAGTGGCTCTTCGGCTGTTGATTTTGAAGCACGTGCGGAACTGGAGTTACGACACGCTGGAGCGAGAAGTACGAGCGAATCTGGTCTATCGCGCGTTCACCCGCATTGGAGACGAGAAAGTACCGGATGCCAAGACGCTGGCACGACTGGGACAAGTCATCGGGCCCGAAGTGATCGGTGAGCTACACGAACGATTGATGGAGTTGGCGCGAGAACGAGGCGTGGTGCAAGGACGGAAGATGCGGGTAGACACCACGGTGGTGGAAACGAATATCCACTATCCGACCGACAGCGCTTTACTAGGAGATGGAGCGCGTGTGCTCACGCGCACCATGAAGAAGGTAGAGAAGGCTACTGGTGGACTGAAGAAGCGGATTCGTGACCGGATGCGCAGTGTGAACAAGAAGGTGATAGCGATTGCCTTGGCAGGGCGGTGGAAGGGGCCGGAAGGTGAGGAACGGCGCGTCGAGCGGTATCGGGAACTGCTGAGTTTAACGCGAAAGATTGTGCAGCAAGCGGAGGATGTGTTGGAGGAAATGCAGCACATTCCTCGGCGCCGACAAGCGCGGCTGCAACGACTACGAGAGATCCTGGAAACGATGTCTGGGCGGGTGCGCCAGGTGGTGCGGCAAACCAAGGCGCGAGTGTTTCAAGGGATTACCCAGTATCCCCACAAGATCGTGAGTCTTTTCGAGCCGCACACCGAAATCATTCGCAAGGGAAAAACAGCAAAACCAAACGAGTTTGGCAAACTGCTTAAGGTGCAGGAAGCTGAGAACCAGATCATCACGCACTATGAAGTGTTCGCCGAACGTCCAGAGGATACCCAACTACTGGTTCCCGCGGTCGAACAACACCAGCGCCGGTTCGGGCGCGCACCACGAATGGTGGCCGCCGACACGGGGTTCTACAGTCTAAAGAATGAGAAGACCATCCAGGCAATGGGAGTAACGCGAGTCGCGGTGCCAAGTCGGAGCACCAAAAGCAGCGAGCGGAGAAAACTTCAGAAAACGCGTTGGTTCCGGGCCGGGCAGCGCTGGCGGATTGGATGTGAAGGCCGCATCAGCGTGTTGAAGCGGCGCCACGGAATGAATCGCTGCCGGTACCGAGGGTTCGAAGGGATCCGGCGATGGGTTGGCCTTGGGGTGCTTGCGGACAACGTTATCCAGATCGGTCGCTGCCTGGCACGGCAACGGGCCTGAGATCCCAACTGCCATGACTCGGGACGCAAACGGGTCGAGCGGCAAAATTCAAGCGTGCAAGCAGAATCAGACGGTCCCTAGCAACGAATAGCTCATTCAAAGCGAGCTATTTTGCGACGGAAAGTAGCTAGAGGGGGTGGGGAAATGGAAGTATGAGCCAACGTACCTAAACGATCAGGTAACTGCAGTCCGCTTGGTGGTCACCGTGACGTTTAAGCTAGACCGCTAAGGTTCTGTTCTGTGCACTGGTGGGGGTATTTATGAGCCCTGCTATTTATGTTGTGATTGCCGCGGATTCTTGACTGCAACTTATGCGATCTGTCGGTTCGTCCGAGCGAGTCGCGTTTACATGACATTTCGAGGAAACAGGCTTGTCTCCTGTCCGGAGAATCACCGCCCCGCCCCGTACGCGTTGCTGCAGGCAAGGCGGCCCTCAAGGCAACAGTCGGAAGCCAGCAACTCAGGTTGAGTGCGTGCTCGCGTTGGCCGGGCCGGCAAGATTGCCTTCAGGAGTGTCTGGCGCAAGTCCAAGAAGCGCCTAAGGCCTGCCTGGTTTGGACAATCATGAATCGCTGGTACCAAGGCCAGGCGTGCGCGTATTTGCCACAAACCATTCGGAGAGATCCACTGGCATGACCACCCGCCAGCTCTGCTCAGCAAAGAACAAAAGACCGTGCAATGGAACGAGATCCCAGCCGAAAACTTGCAGGAAGCGTTGGGGACACATCGGCCCGTCTGCTGGAGCTGCCATATCGCTGAGACCTTTCGGCAGCAACATCCGGAATTGGTTGTCGATCGGCCATCTAGTCCGCTGCGCATGAACCTCTACCACTAAGATAAGGACAAGCCCATGGCAAACGACGATCGCGAACTTTTGACGGTGTTAGAAGCGGAGCTTGCCTTCCTGGAAAAAGGTGGATACCAGCATTCTCCCAGCGCACGGTGGAGGCGCAGTTTATCTTCGAGGACTCGCCGACCTGCATCAACTACGGCAAGCAAGAGAATCCACGGCCCTGCAGCGAGTGCAGTTTGATGGATCTCGTTCCTGAGGACTGCCGTAACGAGAGGATTCCCTGCCGTCACATTCCACTGAATGCCCAAGGGTTTACGATTGACACCTACTGTCGCTTGGGAACACACGATGAAGTCGAGCAAGCGCTGGGCGCGTGGCTGCGCAACACCATCGAGCGACTGGAGCAGGAACACGATCGCCAGTCTCGAATTCCAGGCGCGTCGACACAGCAGTCGGCCTCTGGTCGACAAAAAGCCTAGGAGCCCACAACGTATTTCTCGAAAATCATTCGAAGTACGTCAGCCAGGTTTCCGTAGTACAGGGCGACAAGGAACATGCTACGGAACTTCCCTACTCCATTGCTTCATCCCGCGTCTGTCGCAGAAGCAGAACATCAGGACTGCGATCACTGTTTGTTCCCTGCGCACCCGCTAACGTTGCATGCGCGAGCCCTAACCGGAGCGAAGCGTCTCAAGTGACTCGATGTAAGCGACCTCCCTGTCACGGAATTAGCCTTCGGGGCGTGAAAGCCATCGAGGATCTTGCAACGGATGCGTAAAGGCATCGACTAGACTGCGGCACCCGGGGGATGCAGTGGGCATGTGAGGATGGTCACGTCGAGGCGTGACAGCAGACACTGACTTTGCCGTGCGTGGCGTTCTACAAAGGAGGCGAAGAAGGACAGACACTGCCAAGGAAAGGAGCTGGCGAGGCTGCCGGGAAAGGAAGAACGGCTGGGCTTGCGGCTCTACCTCAAGGCCTGAACCAGGTTTGACCGGCAGAGCGAGAGTCCTTCTTATCGGAGGCGGCGGCGAGGCGAAGTCCACATGAAGCGCCGGTGACCTTGACGCAGCCGGCCCTGGGGCCGGAGGTGCTTTGGCTTCTGCCGCCTCCGCCGAAATGTAACAGCCGCCTCTTAGGGAGGCGAGCGAGGAGGAGTTATGAGAAATCTATATGGAGAGTTGTTTGGTTTCCGTCGTGAATTCGACGAGATGTTCAATCGAATTCTGACGGGCAAGCCATGGACAGAGTGGCCAGAACTGCCTGCATTCAAGAAGGAGTTCAACTTTACTCCTGCAGTGGAGGCTTACGTCGACAAAGAGGGTAAGAAGTACGTTTGCCGCGTAACCCTGCCGGGTGTTGAGCCCAAGGATCTGCAAGTCCATGCGCAAGGAAACCTGCTCACGATTCATGGCGAGCGGAAGTTCACTCGTGGCTTGAAGGAAATCGAGCTGATGGAGCAGGAGGTTGCATACGGGGTATTCGAGAGGACGCTCACGCTGCCTGATGGCGTGATAGTCGAGAAGCTGAATGCCGAGTGCGTCAACGGCGTCTTGGAAATCACTGCTCCGATCGCCGCGGCTGCCCTGCCGCGCAAGATCGAAGTGAAGACCACTGCACCGTTTGTGAAGCAAATCGCTGCGTAAATGGCGAGCAGTACGTTTTCCTTTGCGCTCTCAGAATCGGAAATCAAAGGGGGAAATAATGGTGGCTCGAAGTGACGCAGATCACATCTGAGAGTGTTTGCAATCACTGCGCCAGGTCCAAGACACAGGATAAAAGGTAAGTTGACAGGAGGTGGACCATGAAAGCAGTAGCCGTTCGGAGCCGCATTCAGGTTAAGAACATAGTCTTTGCCACAGACTTCTCCCACGCCGCCGCGACCGCGTTGCCGTTTGCGACAGAAATTGCGCAACGCTTCGGTGCCAAGCTTTTCGCGGTACACGCGAAGACACCAGAAAACTATGCCCTGCCAACCTCCGAACTTTGGCCGGCAGCCAACGCCGAGGTGGAGAGACTAGCGAGCGAATTGCAGGTAACCCTGCATGAACAGTTTCCCAACGTCGAGAGTCAGGTATTGCTTGCCGAAGGAGGCGTTTGGGGAGTGATCGAAGCAGTGGCTCGACAGAAGGAGGCCGACTTGATCGTGCTAGGCACGAACGGAAGGCGAGGAATTGGGAAATTTATTCTGGGGTCCGTTGCGGAGGAAATCCTGCGCCGGGCCGAGTGCCCGGTTCTCACGGTGGGTCCACATTCTCCGTCCGAAGCGCCGCACGACGCCAAGTTCAGGAAGATCGTATATGCGACGGACTTTGGCGATGGCTCGCCGGCTGCAGCAGCGTACGCCGTAGCGTTGGCAGAGGAACACCAAGCGCATCTCACGCTTCTTCACGTCATCGAGCATCCCAAGTCAGGGGAGCTTGTTTGTCCGGACGAGCTGGAAGCGGCGGCATTGGATCGCCTACGTGCCTTCGTGTCGAGAGACGCGGAACTGTGGTGTGAACCAAGGGCAATCGTGCGGGAGGGCGTACCTGCTGAGAAGATCCTAGAGGTGGCCGAGCAGGAACAAGCCGATTTGATCGTCCTCGGCGTCCGGAATGCCAAAAGCATCATGCTTGCGACGCACTTCCGTGTGACGCTGGCACACCATGTTATTTCCCACGCAACCTGCCCCGTGCTGACGGTTCGCGCGTGAGGCCGATTCACGTCGCCAAGATGTGATTCGGAGTTCGATGGGCGACCATTCTAAAGATGGTCGCCCATCGCTGCATATCTTAGCTACGGCGCGACAGCTCCCAATGATGCCCCATTCAAGACTCTGCTGTGACGCGGACAATTGCCCTTCGAGCAAAGTCGCACCGATTAATCGACCAAACATGTCTTACCATATTAGACCCTTATAAAGAACTGAGACCAACCGCATGAGCTCTCGATCCGAATACGACGCGATTGTTATCGGCTCCGGTGTAGGCGCCCTTGCCTTCGCAAGCATTATGGCGAAGCTGCGGAAGTGGCGGGTACTCGTGCTGGAGCGCCACTTCAAGATTGGGGGTTTCACGCACACATTCACTCGGCCAGGTGGCTGGTCGTGGGACGTAGGCCTTCATTACGTGGGCGACATGGGCGAAGGGATGATGGGCCGCCGGCTGTTTGATTTCGTCACCGATGGCCGAGTCCAGTGGAACGCGCTGCCCGATGTCTACGACGTCTTTGTTTACCCAGGTCTGCAAGTCAGGGCATGCAAGGGCGAAGCAAACCTCCGAACCACCCTGATCAGCGCTTTTCCCAACGAGCGATCGAATATCGAACAATACTTCCGCGACCTGAAGTCCGCCGCCGGTTTGGCCAGCCGTTACCTCGCAGCCTGGCGACGCCTCCGCTCCTGGCTTGGATGAATCGTGCCGTGAATCGCCGTACGGCCAAGCTGCCCCTAGAGATCACCAAGCAGCATCTCGAAAGGCGTTTTGGTGACCCGCGGCTTCGCGCCGTCCTCACATCGCAGTGGGCCGACTATGGATTGCCTCCAGGCCTTAGCGCGTTGCCACTCATGCGGTGATCGCGTCTCATTACCTTAAAGGAGCGTGGTATCCGGACGGAGGAGCAGGCGAAATCGCCAAAACGACCGGCGCGGTGATCCGCGCGGCGGGCGGCGAGCTGCTGTCCAACCACGAAGTCACCCGCATTCTTCTCGAAGGCGGCCGTGCCGTCGGTGTGGAAGTCAACGTCAGCAAGGGCAAACAAGGGGCTCGTGCGGAATTTCGAGCGCCGGTTATCGTATCCGACGCAGAGGCGTGGAACACATTTACTCGCCTGCTGCCGGCAGCCGCTCTTCCGTTCCACGACGAACTGAAATCGCCGCCGGAAGGCTTCGAGGTTGTCGAACTCTTTCTCGGTTTGCGGCGCGATCCCCGAGAGATGGGTTTCCAGGGGGGAACTATTGGATTTTTGAGTCTTTCGACCACGATGAGATGTATGCGCAGCGGAACGAAATCCTCGACGGCCAACCGGCGATGGCCTATCTCTCGTTCCCGTCCCTGAGAGATCGTCACGCCCTACGGCACACCGCGGAGATTATCGCCCCACTCTCCTATGGCTCGTTGGAAGCACATCGTGACGAACCCTGGCGCAGACGCGGCGCCGATTACGAGTCTGCAAAACACCGGATCACGCGAGCATTGCTGGATATTGTCGAGCGGCACCACCCCGGCTTTGGAGATCTTGTGGAATATTCGGAGCTCGCCACGCCCCTGTCCTTCGAGCACTTCACAGCAGCCCCATCGGGAGCGATCTACGGCTATCCGGCCACGCCGGAAAAGTACCGGAAGGCTTGGCTTGGCCCGCGCACGTCGATCCAGAAGTTGTATCTCACGGGTGTCGATGCGGCGTTGCCCGGAATCATGGGGGCTGTGATGGGTGCCATAGTCACCGCGAGTTGTGTTCTGGGCCGGTTTGGCTTTTTTGAAGTGATGCGGGCCGCGAACTCCCGCTCGTAAGAGTGCCGTCCCCGAGATAAATCTTAACCACTGCTCCCAAGACGCTGCGATATAGCACACAACCCGAGAGTGGACGGCCTTATTAGGGCAGGTGACGGGCGTCACAGCATTCTTTGTTCTCCTCGCAGCAGACTGTAGATACGAGGTCGATCAAATGCGAGCCGTCGAAGCAGGAACGCGGGTTAGCCTGAACAATATTCTGTTTCTGACGGATTTCTCCGAGCCGTCGGAAACCGCGATCCCTTACGCGATAGCCACCGCCCGCGAGTACGAGGCCAAAGTGCATGCCCTCCACGTGCTCACTCCCGTCCGATTGCCGCACGCGACCCCGGAGTCCGACGCGGCCTTGATCGATGGTCTCGAGGAAGGCGCGCAAGCGGAGATGCAACGACTCGACTCGCAGTTCGTTGGCATAGCCCACGAGACGCTCATTGTTCGCGGCGAGTCCGTTTGGTCTTCTGTCGAGAAGATCCTCAGAGATCGCGAGATAGACCTCGTGATGGTGGGTACCCACGGACGGACGGGGACGATCAAACTCTTGCTCGGGTCCGTAGCCGAAGAAATCTTCCGAAAGGCGAGTGTTCCGGTACTGACCATTGGTCCCTCGGTGCGAATGGGCGCGCACAGCGGTGGCCGGTTCCATCGCGTGCTCTTCGCGACCGATTTCACACGGGAAGCGGGAGCGGCGGCGCCCTACGCCATTTCCATGGCCCAGGAGAATCAGGCAAGACTCCTCCTCCTACACGTGATGCGGAATCCCGATCCTGCGGCAGCCGAAAAGAACCCGCAAGATTCAGTGGCCAATGTGATGCACGAGCTCTACGAGATCGTGCCGCAAGCCGCGGAGCTTTGGTGCCGACCGAAAGCGACCGTGCGATTCGGAAATGCACCGGACCAAATTCTCGGAGCTGCCAGAGAGCACGACGCAGATTTGATCGTGCTGGGAGTCCGCGATGCGGCGGGACGCCTCGGCGCGGCCACGCATCTCGAGCGAACCACAGCACACAAAGTGGTGGCGCACGCTGCATGTCCGGTCTTGACGGTCCGCGGATGACAAATACCTAGAAACATTTGCAGGAGCGGCCCAACCGAATTGTTGGCCGGACCTCTGACGACGGTTGCGGAAACGGACTCCTGCTGTGAATCCGAGTGCATTGTGGAAGTTGGCGAAGCGGCGGACAAGATCTTACAAGTGGCAAAGGAAAAGAAAGCGGCTGTGATTGTGCTGGGCGTGCGTCCGGAAGCGGGTTTTCCAGGAGCGGCGACGCATTTGCCGATCGCCACGGCACACAAAGTCGTGTCCCAGGCCTTGTGCCCGGTGCTAACGGTCCGCGGCTGACGGTCCACCAAGGTTTTCGGGAGGCAAAGAGATGAAAGGTCTGATTGCTGTCGACGCGACACCATCGTGTCAGGGAGTAGTTCAAGCGGCGGCGGCCAGGCCTTGGGCCGGAGGCGGGAGCGACCTGCGGGATGGAAGGTAACCACCGAAATGATTTTCGGAAATCCCCGGCGGACGATCAGCCCATTCGCTCGCGACCGGGGTGCGGACCTGGTGATGGTCGGCTCGCGCGACCTGAGCGATACGCAGCGTCTATTCCTGGGTAGCACGTCCCAATCGCTCTTGCGGCGGGCGCCCTGTTCGGTCGAGATCGTACGATCCCCCGACCCCAAAAAACCTACCAGCAGCGATAAGGGAATGAAGCTGCTGCTCGCAACCGACGGGTCCGACTTCTCGGCTGCGGCGGTTCGGTCCGCGGCGAGCCGTCCGTGGCCGGACGGAACCGAGGTCAAGGTCATCTCAGCTCCGGGACTCGTCCTGCTCCTAAAAGAATGTCCTTATTTCGAGCACCACCAAGTCGAGGAACTCAACGCTCAGTCGATGGAAGAGTCGCACAAAGCAGTTGCCTCGGCAATGGAAGTGCTATCAAGATCAGGATTGAAGGTTCACAAAGGCGTGCCGTTGCTCCACGATACTCCGTCCAAGATCCTTCTGGACGAAGCTGGAAAATGGCACGCCGATCTGATCGTTGTCGGGTCTCACGGTCGCAGCGGATTCGACTGATTCACGATGGGAAGTGTTTCGGAAGCTGTGGTTTTTGCATGCCAGCTGCTCGGTCGAAGTGATTCGGGAGCGAAACCAGCCAGCGGAGTAAATCCGCAAGGAACGTCTTGCCGATGGCTCGCTCTGGAGAAGGACCACTGCCGTTCTAAACGGAAAGTGCTGGGAGGTGATCATGGTTGTGGGCCGTGCCGTTCTGTTTGGTGTTCTGATTCTGGGGGTCTGCGTCGCGGAAGGTCAGGATAAGCTGGCCGTCGCCAAGGAGCCGACGCCGCGGACTATCGCTGCGTCTGGCAAGCAAACGTATATGCAATATTGCGCTTCGTGTCATGGTATTGACGCTCGGGGCGAGGGACCGGCTGCGTTCGTCCTCAAAACACCGCCGCCTGATCTGACCACGCTCGCCAAACGCCACGACGGGAAATTCCCGTACGAATACGTCTCGGACGTACTGCGTTTTGGCACCCGTATCCTTTCACATGGCTCGTCGGACATGCCCATATGGGGACCCATCTTTGGCTCCCTGGACAACTACAACGAACCTGCCGTGCGAAAGCGCATCAAGGATCTCAGCGACTACCTGGCGTCTTTGCAGGAAAAGGAGTCGTAGAGCCCGCGCGGCTGGCAACGACAGGGCGGCGGACGGAGGAACCTGCGCCTCGCATCAAGTCGAAGCCTGAAGGTAGAGCATGTAGGTGAAGCGACCGTGTAGCCAGGCTCACCGGAGATGTCGTCGCGCTTGCTGTTAGTAAACGGTCAAGGGAGAACCAGATCGCATGTTGATGGATGCGAACTGCCGCCTTGAGCAAAAATGTGATGGACGTCACAGACCCGTAATGTTCCTGTGTGGCAAATAGTTATAGTATTGCGGCGCTTGGTAGAGTACGGTAGCGCACACTCACATTCCGATTCGCGTGAAGCACAAATCGGAGAAGGGGGCTGGATGCTTCAGTCGGCCACCCATAGATTATTCCTCATTGTGACCTCGATTCTGGCCGGGCTATTGCTGCTGCCTGCGGTTATCGTTCTCGGCAGGGCTCATCAACCCGCAGCCAAACCTGACACCCCGAAGACAGGTAAGAAACAAGCCAACCAAGGGGTGAAATACGAGCGCGTCACCGACCCTTCCCTCTACGTCGGTTCAGATACTTGCAAAACGTGTCACGAAGACATGCCGACCAAGGATTTTTTCAAGAACTACGAGTCGTCGCCGCACTTCGCCACCACGCTGGACACCAAAAGGGGGCCGGAGTGGCACGGGTGCGAAGCCTGCCACGGACCGGGCAAAGAGCATGTTGACGGCGGCGGTGACAAAACAAAAATCTTTACGTTCAAGAACGCCTCGGCGCAGGAGATCAGCGCGCGGTGTCTGGATTGCCACCAGTATGGCGAGGAACACAGCAACTTTGGCAGGTCAGCGCACCTGCAAAACAACGTGGGCTGCACCGATTGTCACGATCCGCATCACGCCAAAGAAGCCCAGTTCCTAATGAAGGAGAAGCAGCCGCTGCTCTGCTACACCTGTCACTTGGAGACCAAGCAGCAATTCAACCGCACGTTTCATCATCGCGTGAACGAAGGGCTGGTGCAGTGCAGCGACTGTCACAATCCGCATGGCGGTTTCCTGAGCCGCCAGTTACGCGCCACGGCGTCGCAGGATGCGGTTTGCTTCAAATGCCATACGGAAAAGGCCGGACCGTTCGTCTATGAGCACCCGCCGGTGAAGATTGAGGGCTGCGCGTCCTGCCACATCCCCCACGGCTCGTCCAATCCGCGGCTGCTGAAACGTAGTCAGGTCAACATGCTGTGCCTGGAGTGCCATTCCTTCAACGTCGATGCAGGCGCTCCATCCACCCCCACGTTCCACAACCAGGCGCAGAAGTATCAATCCTGTACGCTGTGTCACGTGGCCATCCACGGCTCAAACTTTAGTCCGGTTTTCTTCAAGTAGGAGGAGCGGCGATGCGAGACCTGAAAAACGCACGAACGAGACTCCTGCTTCCTTCCATCACTACTTTGTGTTTCTTCGCTGTGACTCTTTTGTCCGCACCGGTGGCCTGGGCCCAGGACGACGAACAAAAAGGCATCGACCAGGGCAACTACAACATCAAGCAGTCGATCGAATTCGGTGGCCGACTCACCAGCATCGGTGGCGACGTGCCGACGTACGACACGTTCGTAAATCTCCAGGAGGGCGCACGGTTGCTGGGATTCACAACCGAGATGAACTCGCTGAATCACCATGGTGCGCCGTTTGACCGCTTGTACTTCGACAATTTCGGTTATGGGGGCGACCCCAATAACGTTTCGCGCCTGCGCATCAGCAAGAACCAGTGGTACGACTTCGACTTCCTTTTCCGCCGCGATGTGAACTATTCGAACTACTCGCTGCTCGCCAATCCTCTGAATCCCACGGCGCCGTTTGCGAACGGACCCCCGGGGTCGGCCCGCCCCTGTGCACCAGTTGTGTGCTTAGCAATTCGCCGCACGAGTTCAATACCCGCCGCCGAATGAACGATTTCAACCTGCTGTTGCTGCCACAATCCCGGATCCGCTTCCGCCTGGGATATTCGCGGAACGTGAACGAAGGACCGTCCCTCACGACCATTCATCAAGGCACGGAGCAGTTGCTCTTCCAGGACAACAAGGACACCGTCAATGCCTACCGCATCGGCGTCGATTTCAAGCTTCTCCCGCGCACGAACATCAGCTTCGACGAAATCCTCATCTACTACAAAGGGGACACTGGGCAGCTCGACAATAACCTTACTTTCCCGCTGGCCAACGGTACTCCCGTGGATCTGGGCGTCTCTTTCAACTCCCCGGCGAACCAACCCTGCAGCGGCACATTTCTTGCCGGCGGTGTGGTGAACCCCACCTGCAGCGCGTACCTCGATTACCTGCGGCACGGACGCACCCGCACGAACTCCCCAACCGAACAGCTGAGCCTACAGTCCAACTACTTCAAGAGCTGGGACTTGTCGGCAAAGGTCAGCTACACCGCCGGAGATATGAATGTAAACGATTGGAACGAGGCTCTAACTGGCCGCGAATCGCGCTCCAACCTCTACAACCAGAACAACAGCGGGCCAGTCTTCGGACGCCATGTGGCGGCCAACGCGGACTTCGGCGCGACCTGGCACATTACCGAAAAGCTGAGCTTCGTGGACTCGTTCCACTTTGCCAATTGGCACAACCCCGCGGAATTTGATGATTCGAGCTGCTCGTTTTTCAGTCCAGGTCTGCTGACGGCTCCCAACACCTTCATGCCCACCGGCGCGCTCCCCCTGTCCACCCCCTGCGTCCCGCCGGCTAACGCTCTCCCGGGGACTCCGGCGCACACCACATCCTCCGCTCCGGACATCTCCTTCGCGGTTTCAAGCCTCTTCCTCAAACAGGACGAGAAGACCAACCTGTCCGAACTGGAATACCAATTTTCATCCAAGCTGGGCGTGCGGGCCGGTTTCCGCTACCGTCATCGCTCGATCGACGACAACGATTACGAGACCATCGATGAGATTTTTTTCCCGAACAACGCGAACCGCGGCGATTGCGCCCTCGTAGGCGGGGCGCTCCCCCCGGGCTGCACCGCGATCGGCGGAGGCGCCTTCGCCTTTGCGACTCCCGATCCGCTGTCCAGCCCGGACCAAACGCTGATCAACGAATACTCTGGGCTCTTCGGCATCTGGGCCCGGCCGGTGAACCACCTGAAAGTCAGCTTCGACACCGAACTGATGAGCGCGGACAATTCCTTCACGCGCATCAGCCCACGTCAAACGCAGGAGTACCGCCTGCGGACAACCTACAAGCCTGTGGATTGGTTCAATTTGAGCGGCTCAATCACCATCTGGGAAGGCCGGAACAATGTGTTCGAGGTGGACAATCTCCAGCACAATCGAGTCTATGCGTTTTCCGCGGGTTTCCAGCCAAATGAAAAAATAGGTCTCGAACTGGGTTACGACTACAACGACGTCTTCTCGCAAATTCTCATTTGCTACACCAGCAGCGCGGTGCCCACTGGCCCCAGCACCGTCGCTTGCACCGGGCTACCTGGCCTGGTCCAGCAACTCTCGGTCTACACCAACAAATCCAATTTCGGTTATTTCGACGCTTCCTGGACGCCTACTCGCCGCCTAACCGCACGAGTGGGCGCGAACATAACGGGAACGTCGGGCTCCGTGCTGATCATTTCGCCGAACGCCCCCTCGGGCCCACTGGATTCGGCCTACTACCAACCCTTCGGCGGAATCGACTATCGCGTCATGAAGGGTTTGACCGGCAGGGTTTATTGGGGCTATTACGGCTATCACGAAGACGAAAGCAACGTCGTCCAGGACGTCTTCGCGCCGCGAAATTTCCGCGCCAATCTGGTTACTCTGTCCTTGCGCTACGCCTTCTAATGCTAGATCAGAAGGCGACTGGCCTGACCGCGCGGTTGGGAGGGAGCTGCATCGATGCCACATGCCACAATCTTGATCGTCGGTCTCGTGCTATTCAGCGCGGCATTGATCGCGGTACTCGTGGCGCGTCCGGGAATTGCCTCGACGCGCGGCGGAAAAATCCTCGCCTTTATGATTCTGTTTTTCCTGCCGATCCTATGCGGAGCGATCGGCGTTTCCAGCGAGATGGAACACTCCACGACCACCGCGTCGCCACAGGAGGAATCTTCGCTGCTTCTAGACTTCGGCCGCCCAATGCTCCAAGTCTTCTGCGACCTTTTACACTGAGCAAGGTAGAGGTGTGGCCTTGCCGATTTCCTCCGCTCAAACAAAAAAAGAGGGGGCCGACTTCGCCCCCTCCCACCTCAAGGGAAACTAGGCGCTCAATGCGTTGTCGCAAACGCAACCTTGTGGAACGTCGAGTACTCCGCCTCGAACTTCTTCACCACCGGGATGCCCTCAATGAACCGCGCCATGATCTTCTCGATCTGTGGATACAGTTCTCGATTGTAGGCCTCCGCATACTCCTTCGTCTCCCACAGGCTGATTGCTTCCAGCTCCCTCGTTTCCGGGGTGACGAGCAGCAGCTCGTCCAGGAATCCCTTCTGCCTGCGAAGCAGGGGGAGGATTTCCTTTTCAAACGTTACCGGAAGTTCGTTGACCACGTTCGGCTTCAGTTGCAACACGACTTCACGTGCGAACATATAAGCCTTCCTCTCATTTTGCTTGGGGGGCGATGCCGCTGATCCCCTCCGTTTTCTTTACAGAGCGTCAGGATCGAAAGTTCATTCCGTCCCCCACAGCACTTTCGCACTCAACCCCTGCAATTGCTGTGCCTCGCGTCACCTGCCAACGTGTTCAGCATCACATAATCAGAGCCAACATTTACCTGCCATGAACGGCGAAAAGGCGAAATCACCAAGCGCTCCTCCTCCCACCGAAGTAGGAAACTCACAGACCTCCGGTGTGCTCTTGCGGCCAGACGGCAGGCCAGACTGAGATGGAGGGTGACAAATGTCTTCAATCAGTCCAGAAAATGAAGCGTTTGGACCGAACCGTCCAATTGAGTCGGGCGGCCTTGGCGCATCCAAAAAGTGCCGTACCCTGCCGGGCTGCCTCATTTTCGTAAAAACCATCTGTAACCTCCTCGCCCGCCGATGCGACAAAGGTCACTGCGACGAGTGATCCACGTCACAGCATCGCCATCGATATGTGAGCTAACTATGAACTCGAAAGGGGACACATCATGACCGCTACAGCCACCAGTACTCGAATCGAACTCAAGAATGTGCTCTTCGCCACCGATCTTTCCGATGCGGCTTCAGCTGCCATCCCTTATGCCAAGGAGCTCGCCAAGAAATACGGCGCCCATCTTTTCGTTGTTCACGTTCGGCCTCCTGTCGTCAATCCCATGATGCCGCCACAAACCTGGGCCAACACCGGGGAAGCGGCCCGAGCCGAAGCCGAAAGACAGCGGGTAGAACTCACTAAGCAGTTCGCGGAAGCCGACGCCGAAGTCCTGGTTGAGGAAGGGGACGTTCTGGCCGTAATGGCATCCACCATCCGCAACCGTAAGATCGACCTGGTAGTCATCGGCACCCGGGGACGCTCCGGATTCAAGAAATTCTTCCTCGGTTCTATCGCCGAAGAAATTTTTCGCCAAGTCACCTGCCCGGTCTTGACAGTTGGACCTCACGCGGCGACGAAACTCGCTCCGGACGCTCGCCCGCGGAGAATCCTATATGCCACCGATTTCAATACCGAAGCTCAGCTGGTTGCCGCCTTTGCTATTTCTCTAGCGCAGGAGTTTCAAGCCAGCCTCACGCTCTGCCATGCTGTCCCAAGCCCGGAGGCAGGCGAACTCGTAAACGCCGCGCAGCTGGAACAACACTATCACACCGAGCTCGAAGGCCTCGTCCCTTCTGAAGCCCAGCAGTGGTGCAAAGTGGAATTTGTAGTGAAAAACGGCAACGCTGCGGACACTATTCTGGAGGTCGCCAGAAAGCGCGATGTCGATCTCATCATCTTGGGCGTGCATCCAGAGAAGGGCTTCCGCGGCGCATCCACCCATCTGCCGATCGCGACCGCTCACAAAGTCGTGAGCCACGCGAATTGCCCAGTGCTGACCATTCGTCATTAGGTCTTATTCCTGAATCAGGGTGCGCCGCGAGCGGTTCGGCCGGCTCGCGGCGTACTTCGTTTCTCAGCACCAAGAATAATCAAACTCTCGATAGCATAGGCGTTTAGACCTACTCACCAGTGGACGGGACGAGTCACGTTTCCGCGACCTGTGAATCGTCTGTGCCGCGGGAGGTTAATGGCATGCGCTGGATAATCCGTGACGTCGGTATCCTTCATTACGGATGCACTCTTGCTAGCAAGTACCTCTTTTCTCGGTAAGTCGCACGTCGACCTAAAGAGCTCGACGCGAAGAGATCGTTGGCTATGTCTGTTCCACCCGTGCGGTTGAGCGCCCTGAAACGTTGCAAACCATGCGATGAAACCCGCGAAATAACTTGCAAGCGCGCGCCCAGCCTACTTGCGCGCAATCAGACTCGGGAAAACAATCTACCCCCAGTGACAGAGTCCGTTGCGAGCAAAGTAATGTCCATCGGCAGTTCAGGCGCTTCCTTCGCAGTGGAAGTCGAGGGAAGCAACAAACAGACGATTAGCAACTCCCCGCATCTCCGTGCAGCATGCCGCAACACAGTTGTCCCGGCTGTGAAGACCGGGAAGATCACCGGACCCTTTTCGCCCACGCTGCCAAAACATTCATAACAAAACTTGAAATCCCGCACCGATTCCAACCTATTCTCGAAAACGTCCCATTCCCACGTTTCCACCCCATTTTGAGGGCGTTCATTCTTTTCCATGCCTGCGTTGGATGCCCGAATGGGCTTCGTTTTTTAGCTTGCGCGCCGGAGCTCTTGTGATGCCCGTCACCATGCTGAGTAACTGGCGTCACGGCAAACCTGCGCCTACCGCGGCGAGACTTGTACAAGAACCGAGGTCACGGAAATGGCCACTAATCTAATGACGGCAACACCTCAACTGGCAGCCAAGCCAGACTCTATCGAAATCCAAGCTCCGCTGGATCCTCGCATCGCGACTCGTGCGACGACCGCCAACACCGCAGTACCGCGCAGAAACGACTTGTTCTCCGAAGCCTTGTTGGAGATGAGTTCGACTCGCCCCCAACGCCGCACGCAGGACTTGGTTATATCGGTCATCTTTCATGCGGCCGTCCTGATTGCGCTGATCCTGCCGTCACTCTATTTCACGGATACGATTGACCTGAAGAGGTTCGCGCAAACGTTACTCGTCGCGCCCCCTCCACCTCCGGCACCTGCCCCAATGGCGCAAAGCGTAGCGAAGGTCACGCCTGCTCCCCGGCGAGTCTTGCTCTCGGACGGCAAACTGCTCGCGCCAACGTCGATCCCACAAAAGATCGCGATGCTCAAAGAGCAGCCTTTGGAACCCGATATCGACAGCGCAGGGGGCGTGCCCGGTGGCGTTCCCGGCGGACAGATGGGTGGGGTAATCGGAAGCGTTATTTCCGGGGCATCGCGCGCATATATTCCGCCGCCCGTGACTAAAGCCCCTCAGCCGACCGCGCCGCTTCGTGTGGGCGGACACGTTAAAGCTCCGCGACTCATCGTGCGGCACGACCCGACCTATCCAGTTTTGGCCAGGCAAGCACACCTACAAGGCACGGTGTCGATTGACGCCGTGATCGATTCCAAGGGCAACGTTGTTGAGATGCAAGTGGTTTCGGGTCCGCCACTCTTGATTGACGCCGCGCTGAACGCAGTACGCGAATGGAAGTACGAGCCAACCTACCTGAACGACCAGCCGGTCCCGGTGCGCTTGATCGTAATCGTAGTGTTTAGGCTCAACCAATGAGCCGTTGGCATCGTAGGAGGAATTATGACACTGACAACTTATTTTCTGATTCCAGTGGGAACTCTAATCGCAACGTATGGCATTTATCGACTCGCGCTGGCCTTTGACATGTACCGCACGTTTCGAGGAAAGAGAATTGTCTCGTGCCCCGAGAATCACCGCCCTGCCGCGGTAGAAGTGGACGCAACAAAGGCAGCCTTGAACACGACTGTGGGAACGCCGAAACTTCAGCTGCGTGCGTGCTCCCGTTGGCCGGAACGCCAAAACTGCCCGCAAGGATGTCTGGCGCAGATTGACGAAGCGCCCGAAGCCTGCCGGGTTGAGACCATCGCCAACGGCTGGTATCACGGTCAGAAATGCGTGTTTTGTCAAAAACCTTTCGGCGAAATTACCTGGCACAGTCACCCACCTGCTCTGTTGAATGAGGAGAGGAAGAGCGTGCTGTGGAACGAGATTCCTGGCGAGTTCTTGCAGGATGCCATGAAGACCCATCGGCCGATCTGCTGGAGTTGCCACATTGCCGAAACCTTTAGGCGAGAGCACCCGGAAATGGTCGTGGACCGTCCTGATAGCCCTTTACGCATGAACCTCTACCACTAAAACGAGGACACGCCAATGACAAACGATGATCGAGACCTCTTGACGGTGTTGAAAGCGGAGCTGGTGTTCCTGGAAAAAGGTGGATACGGGCAGTCTCCCAGTGCGCGATGGAGGCCGCAGTTCATTTTCGAGGACTCGCCGACCTGCATAAACCACGGTAGAACGGGAGATCCACGGCCGTGCAGTGAGTGCATTTTGATGAATCTCGTTCCCGCGGACTGCCGCAACGAGAGGATTCCTTGCCGGCACATTCCCCTCAATGCCGAAGGGTACACTATTGACACCTACTATCGCTTGGGAACCCAGGAAGAAGTCGAGGCCGCGATGGTAGCTTGGCTTCGCAAAATCATCGAGCACTTAACTGCATTGTCGGCGCCGGCAGTGAATCGTGAATCGGATTCGGGGGTCTGCTCCTCCGCCCCGTCGTCAGGGCCTTGCTGATTTGGCGCCGGCCGTAGGGCCGCTCCGTCGCCGCTGGAATTGCGGGAGGACACCATGTCGCATCGTACGATTTATCTCGGCAAGCTGGGCGGCCTCTACTGCCTTATCCTTGCGCTGGCCATGATGTCGCACAAGCAAGCGAGCGTGGACACCATGACCGCGCTCGTTCACGACGCGCCGCTTCGACTCTTCGTTTCTGTTTTGACGTTGGTCGCCGGCCTCGCCATCGTTCTGGCGCACAACGTCTGGTCCGGCGGCGCGCTCCCGGTCATCGTCACTCTGGTCGGCTGGATCTCGCTGATCAAAGGCCTGATCTTCCTGCTTCTGCCGCCCCAAGCTGCGCTCGCGTATTTCGAAGCATGTCGCTACGGCCAGCTTTTCTACCTGTACATGAGCATCACTCTCGTCATCGGCATCTATTTGACGTATTCCTCCTTCCGCTCTTCGACCTAACCCCCAATGACTTGCCCTGGCGGGCAACTTAACCGCTTGCGTGACGCGTCCAGAAGTTAGTTCAGACCCGGGTGTGGTTCATATCAGCAACCAAAGAAACCCGCGAAAATCCAGCAATCTTGCCACTCGGAGTTGGGCGGTTTGGGTTGCTGTCGCACCGAGTTTAGCCATAGAAAAGGCATAGTCTGTCGAATGTTCCCGCGGCGTTAAGGGGCCCTGTGTTAAGTGATACGCTATCAAGGCCATGATTCACTTCGGGATGATCCGACACTCACAAAATGCTCTGCTACGCGACTCCTCCCGGCGGGGTTGAACACCGGAGACAGCGGAGGCTTTGTGAGGCTGAAGAAGTAAGCGCTGGCGGTTCCTGCCAGGATGCCGACAAGCGAAAGTCCGATCAGTAGTTTGTTTCTCATGCCGCGCTCTTTTCTATTCCCATCAGCCGTCCATCTTCCATGTGCAAGATGCGGCTTGCGAATTCGTAAATTCTCTTGTCGTGTGTGACCACCACGATGCAGCGGTTGGAGTTGAGAACATTGTTGTGAACAAAACTCAAAATGGAATTTCCGGTGTCGCCGTCCAGCGAAGCGGTGGGCTCATCCATGATCAATATGTCGGGCTTGCTGACCATGGCTCGCGCGATGGCCACGCGCTGCTGCTCTCCCCCGCTGAGCTTTACCGGCGGGAGTTCAGCGCGCGCCTTGAGCCCCACAATCTCCAGATAGCTATACGCTTCGCGGATGGACTCATCCCAATTCTTTCTCTTCAAAATGAGCGGGATAGCTACGTTCTCGACCGTGGTAAGCCGCGGAAACAGATGGGATAAATCGAAGGGAAATGGCAAGTTACGATGAAACGGGACAAGTCAAGTTCACCTTCTCTTTTCACTTTCCGTGCGCTTTTTGGCACGTTTTAGCAAGTCGCATGACACTTACATGACACTTTAACCATTCGGCTTGAACCGATAGGTCGGCCTTGGAGATCACCGGGCTGGTTCGCCGGTTTCAGTTTTCCAGCACTTTGTCCGACTGCCCCTTCTTTAGCCTGTAGGAGGTGCTTCTTCCTCCGGCCTCTTCTTGTTCGATGACCCCAATAGCAATCAGCTCTTCGATGTCTCGAAGGGCAGTGCGCGAGGAAGCTTTTGTCATTTTCATCCATTTCTCTCTCGTCAGCTTCCCTTCGAATCCACTGAATACTATGTTCAGGACTTTTGTTTGCCGATCATTCAGAGAGACCTTCCTTTGCTTTAAGCTCTTCCAGAACAGTTCCTTCTCCAGGGCGCTGCTCGTGATTTGATTCGATTGTTCAATGGCTCTGTCCAAACATCCGAGAAACCAAGTTAGCCACTTCGTGATGTCGAGCGATCCAGCCTGTGTCTTCTCAAGAACTTCGTAATAGTCTTTTCGTTCTTCTAGAATCTGCGATGACATGCTGTAGAAGCGCTGAGCGCTGCCGTCCGATCTGGCCAAACACATTTCAGCGATTGCTCTTCCGATTCTTCCGTTGCCATCCTCGAAGGGATGGATCGTAACGAACCACAAATGCGCAATTGCCGCCTTTAAGAGTGGATCTTCCTTTTCATTGCCGTCGAACCAAGCAAGAAAGTTTCCCATCTCGCTCTCGACACGATCAGCTGTAGGTGCTTCGTAATGAATTTTGTGCCGACCGACCGGCCCCGACACGACTTGCATTGGACCCTGGCTGTCATCACGCCATGCGCCAACTCGAAATTTGTCGCGGGTTGTGCGAACGCCGGGGAAAAGGTGTGCGTGCCAGCCAAACAATCGTTCGTTTGTTAGCGGCTTGCTGAATTTCTGCGTCGCGTCCAACATCATTTCAACAACGCCATCGACATTTCGATCCTTCTGAGTTTTGAGTCCTCCCACGTCCAGTTTCAGCCTACGTGCGAGGGATGAACGGACGTTCTCTGGATCAAGCACAACCCCTTCGATTGCGCTCGATTTGATCGTTTCTTCCGTAAGGACGTTTAGAGTTGCAGTCCACCTCGAAGTAATACCATAACCTCGCATCTCGCCCAGTAGTAGCCCCTGGCGCAGCCTGACCCCAGAGAGCAGGGGGGCAAGAGTCTTTGCATCCCAGGTAAATGCAGGCCAGCCAATGAGTTCGTGTATGTATTGTCTCGCCATATTCTCGCCCTCAATCTCGCCAAAATCCTACCATATTCTCGCCACAATCTCGCCAGTAATCGCGCCGTTACGTCGCCTGACCGCAAGGTCCTCTCCATCCCAATCTGGGGCTTACAATCCCTAGACCTTCTCTACCTCTTGCCTGAAAGACGCACGGAATATTTCGAGATCTGATCTCAGAAAGCGGATATTTCGGCCCATTACGCGCAAATGGGGAATTTGCTTTCGGTCCACCCATAAATAGACGGTTTGCGGGCTCACACCAAGGAATTGAGCGGCTTGCTGAACTGTCCATGGACGTTCGTCGCCGGACGAAGCAATGGGGCCTGTTGCGTCAATGCGATTCGCCTTGCTCATCTCACCTCTCGGCATAGAATACTTATTCCCTGTACCTTGTTGGAGAAACGAACTGTGCTCAACATTTGGTTCACCGCCGACTTTCATCTGGGGCACAAGAACATCATCCGATACTGCAACCGCCCGTTCCAAACTGTCGAGGAAATGAATCGGGAGATTTTGGAACGCCTGAACTCGCGTGCAAAAGCGAACGACATTCTGTACTTCCTCGGAGATTTCTGCATCGGCCCAAAGGTGCGGGCCGCGGAGCTTCGTCAAAAGATCCGCTGCAAGAAGATATTTGCACTCGCCGGAAACCATGACAAGGAGACCCGCAGACTTACTCAGGAATTTACGTGGCTCAATGATCCAGCGGAGGTCTCGCTCAACGGGCAAAGAATCGTCCTCTGCCACTACGCAATAAGAGTCTGGAATCAGTCATCGCGAGGAGCCTGGCATTTGTATGGACACTCCCACGGAAAATTGCCGGCTCCCGACACTTCACATTCGATGGATGTTGGTGTGGACACACACGATTTTCGTCCTTGGTACTTCGACGAAATCCAAGAACGCATGAAGGAAAAGACCGCACCGGCTGTAGGTTGAAATTCGCGAAAGAATCCAAAATCTCTATGATCCCTTTCAATGTTTCCTTAGAATAATCTCAACTTGGGGCATCTGCTTTTCGCTCAAAACCTAACCCCAGCGACCAAACAAACATAGTTCCTTGGCACAGAGTAGAGCACCTGTTTTCGAAGCGGGTGCTCTACGTCCTTTAGCTTCTTCCATTCGGTCAAAGAGCCACATCGGAATGGATTCGTAAGCCAAGAACTCATCTGAAGCCACTGATTGCATAACAGTGTCGGCTCTCTAGACCCGGACGGGCCACTTGCCCCTCATCCAGCCGGGTGGTGGTCGATAATGACTAAGGTTCGTCACTATCAACTGCGACTCGAAAGGTCAAGTATCGTTATAGCGCTCGGCTTGCCCACGCAAAGGTGCGGGGGTAAAACCAATGGCGCAGCCGCACACAAAGATTCAAGATTAGAAAACCGAGTGGCACGCCAAACAAAAACAACCTGGGTCTTGGAGTTGACGTTTCCTTCCTTGAGGGTTGGCGATGCCAGCGGGATGACAGCGAATCTATGGGCCGAGGGCATGTGCATTTTCCTACTTCAGTTGTTATCGGCGGCCCCCATTGATTGCCTCAAACGGCAATCGGAGTTCGACGCTGGCTGCTCTTCTCCCCTTCCGCAGTTTCCAGCAGCGCTACGGAGAAGTGTTGCTTGACAACGCCTTCTCTCTTATCGAGGGGTACCCTCCGCGTTGCCTGATTCGCGAGTAAAGGGAAGTTTGATCGTTCGATCGACCGGTCGTGGGCCAGCGTGACGGGTGAATTGCATGGGGCACCCGCCAGAATAATGTCCCTAGGTTCCGTCGCTAGGTTCCGTGCCGTCATGCAGACTTGTTGATTCTGAGAGTCTGGGGGCCCTTCGAAACCGTTTGAAACTGAATCCAAGAGCTACCGCAACCGTTAAGGCCAAGAGGCACAACCGGATCGTAAAGTTCAAAATGCCAAATCTCAGCCACAGGAAATGGCCGTAGTCGGCTATTGCGTGGAGATCGTCACCCTCGCGAGCGTACGCCTTGCTCCGAATGTTGAAGGCAGCGGAGTAACTTGGATTGATCCTCGTCGCTCGATCATAATCCTGGATGGCATGGTCATCATCGCCTTTTTGCCCGAATGCGAAGCCGCGACCGTAGAATGCTTCGGCATCCTTGGGCTTACAATGATTCCCAAGACAAAGCCAATAGCAACGAGTTTGAAAGCGATCAAGGCGCTTCAGGAGATGATCATCGGGGATCTGATCTTCCAACCGAAAATAATAGAACAGTGAATCGGTCCGTGGCTGCAGGCCCATCATTGGCGGTGTTCCTCCTTGCCGCCCAAGTAGCACAGCAGTGCCTAGAAGCCATCTCATAAATGCCTCAGGAGGATGACGGCGCAGGCGAGTTGCACCATCCCGAGGAAATTTTCTGGGTCGTACTCCCAGCGAGTGACGATGCGACGATAATTATGGAGCCAAGCAAGAAGACGCTCGATTTTCCAGCGGCGACGGTAGCGGCGCAACGCGCGACCATCTTGCGTGACGGGTTTGCTGCGGTTCCAGCGGTGCGGCGCGATCAGTTCCACGCGCAGATGTTCGCGGACCCGCTGATCCAACGGATCGCTGTCGTAGGCTTTGTCGCCGATCAATCGCTGCGGTGCTTCGCGCAGGAATCGTCGCTCGAGCGTGGCTTCGACAAGAGTGGCTTCATTCGGCGAAGCGCTGACCACGTGCAGGGCGACAGGAAGACCATGGCGGTCTGCGATTGCCATGATTTTGCTGCCTTTGCCGCGTTTTGTAGGGCCAACACCAGAGCCCCTTTTTTCGCCGAACTGAAGCTGGCGTCGATGAAGGCTTCGCGCAGATCCAGCTTGCCGCGATCGCGTAAGTCTTCGGCCAATTTCTGCAGCAGACGGGTGAGCAGCCCGGAACGCTGCCATTGTTGGAAGCGGCGATGACAAGTTTGGTAGGGCGGATAGCGAGCCGGCAGATCGTGCCAGGGAGCACCGGTGCGTAAAATCCAGAACACTCCGTTCAACACCGCACGCGTGTCTTGCCACGGTCGGCCTCGCCCATCTTCCCGCCGCGTCGGGCGGAACAGCGGTTCCAGAAACGCCCACTGGGCGTCGGTGAGGTCCATGCATCTGATTTACTCTGTTTCCCATAACTCGCAATCGCGCAATCGCTTGAATGTGTTTATGAGATAACTTCTAGTCACTCCAGAAAAATCGGCCCTGACTTTTTCAACAGAATCAAATCTCTGTGGGCAAGCTGGCCGGCGAATTGTGGGCAAGCGAAAAGAAGGGGTTTGTGAGCTGCCAATTTAGGGGGATTTTGGGCAAGTTATGGCGAAAGGGTTTGTGGGCGGCAGGAACGGCTGTGGGCTTGAGCGGCCTTCCTAGGTTGGGTGTAAACGGGCAGTCTAACTTTCCGCATGGCGATCCGAGGTCGCAGATGATGGTTTATGTTTCCTACTCACTGAATCCGATACCCCGCTACTAAGAGAACCTTGTCCGCATACGCGCTGGTCGGGTCTCCAAATCCATTGTAGGCGTGAAGGCCCTCATGAAGTCCGTAGTGCCGAACGTATCCAGCGAGAATCTTCGAGCCTGCACGCACGTTCGTCTCCGGGTCGAGGAGTTGCTGCCGGGTATACTGGTGCCAAACGCGCCAGTTCACTTGCGTCGGCCCTACCGCGTCTTTACTCGACACGGCGTTCGTCCGACAAGTAGACTCGACAAAAATGAGCGCCGTGAGGATTCGGATGTTCAGGCCGAGGTCAACCGCGCTACGCGCCGTGGCCGGAGCCAGGTCCCCTCGGCAACCGTAGGAACGGAACAGCTTCCGTGCGCTGTGTTCCACTCGGTCATATTCCTTCTGCTTCTGCTCGCGGGCAAATTCAGCGCGTATATCCTCGGGAGAGTAGGCGTGCGCGTAAAGAGGCTTCGGAGCCGCGCCCGGAGAGAGCAGACCAAACGGGAAAAGGCCCACAATCATCAGTAGGCTGCTGAACGCTAATCCATGAGCCTGTCTCGTTCTTTTCAATTCGGAACTCCTGTACCACGCTCATAAGCCTAGATTTTGCGAGCACACTGGCCAATGGGTCAGCTGTACCTTCGTGGTTGGGCTGCGCGTACCACGCCGGGAGTAGTACCCCGTCTTTGACTTTCTGGGGGGCGGGCATCGCCGTATCAGTTATGGCAGTTCGCAATTCATGTGATTCTGTTGAAAAAGTGCGGAAAGAGAGGAACCTAGGTGCTGATAGGAGTTGATTCGCCTTCTTGATTTAGTTTGCTGGCCTTATGCACTTCCGTTTCGCCCTTCAGTTAGGTGGAACACGGAATTGGCACGGACGCTCGTTGTGCCAGGAACCGAACCAGCCGCTTAAGATTCTGGGCTGTGGCCGCCAAGTAGAACTGCTCAGAGACATTCCAGAGCCGCCGCAAACGTACGCGACGAAGTCCGACACGCAACTGGAGTTCGGAGAACAGAGCCTCGATCTTGTTCCGTTCGCGTTTCGAGCAAGCATACGCGGAAGTTTGCGCCAACTCTCGGGCCGTCTGCCGTGCCGGTTCATGCCAGTGAACGAAGAGCCGCCGAGTCGATCCGGTGCAACGCTTCTTTCTCCGGTAAGCGCGTTCTATAAAGGGGAGAGTCAAGAGAAAAAACTCCCCGGCGACTGGAAGGAGCAAAGATTTTTGCCCGGCTCTCCAGCCCATGTAATGTTGGGAGGCTCTTGGGGTTTTCTTTTTTCGCAGAGTCATGTTGCTGTCGTGACGACGCCTTCGGTTTCTGATGCGACAAGCAGTACGGTTGCAAAAAGTGCCAACCATGGTTCTATCTGAGGCTCGTGGCCTATAGCTTTTTCTGGTTGTCCGAGGGGGCATATAGTTAACCAAGAGATGGTTGGTGCTCGAAGCACAGTCTCCACCTAACGCGCTTATGGATACTCACCCTCGAACCAGAGCGCCAGAAGAACCGACAGATCGCCGCCAGACATGAATCCAGCGAGGAAAAGAGCTCTCCCCAGTCGCTCAAGCTGCTTGTTGCTTTAACTGTTCAGCGTCGAAACGAACTCCTTTCTTCCAAACGAGCAAAGTGATGGCCGCGATCTTGCGCGCCAAGGTCAGGCGCGCCATCGGTGGTTTCATGCCCTTAGCGATACGCGCCTCGTAGAAATTCTGGAGAGGCCCAGCGGTGGCAGCCGCTCGGGTGGCAGCTCCCTTAAAGATATTTTTCAGATCATGATTGTGATTTTTGTTCAGTCCGCGGATGGTCACAGCTTTCTTAGAGCGTTTCAGTTGACCGCCAACGAAGCGATATTCCCCACTATCGTAGGTTCTCAGTGCCAGTCCGCAGTAGGCCCACAGCTGCCGCTTGGTACGGAAGCGATGGGGTGTCTGCATCAGAGCGATCAACAAAGCGGCGCGGATCGGGCCGATCGAGGGAATCTGCCGCAGCAATCTCATGGCTGGATGTTTCCGGGATTCCGCCAATAGCTCTCGGCGCACTTCCTGGCGCAAAGCAGCTAAGGCATCGAACTGCTGATAGTAGATCTCGGCGCGACGGCGCACGCCGGCTTCGGTGATCTTCGCGAGCCATTCGGCACGGTAGCGAGGTGCATACACTTGCTGGCCGGCACAAGCAATCCCCCAACCTCGATAGATCGCCTTCAGGCGATTCATCACGCGCGTCAGATCGCGGGTGATTGTCAGATAACTACGTGCCAGCTCCTTCAGCGTGCGGATTCCAGTGTCGCCGTGATAGACCGGATGGAGTTTGTTCAGGAACAACAGTTCGGACAGCTTGCGTGCATCTTCACGGTCGTTCTTGTTTCCAACTCTCAACAGGGCATTTTTACGCGAATCACAAACCAACACTTCGGTAACGTGAGGCTTCAAAAGATCGTGTAACCAAGCGGCACACGCTCCTTCCTCGAAGCTCACGTGCAAACTACCGCGCAGACCATGAACAAACTCAAGAATAGTTTCGGCTTTCGTTTCGAGTGTGGCTTCCATCACCAGATTTCCGCTCGAATCCCGAACCGCCGCCGAGATCGTTGCTGTATGCACATCCATCCCAATATACTTGGCATCATTCATGAGGGCGCTCCTTGTTGTAGGTGTTGATGCAACGATCAAAACCTACTTCAAACGGGCGCCCTTTTATAATGCGTTAATCAGGACTTGCGCCGCAATCTGCTCCGTTTTTCTTGGGAGAGCCAATGGCCGTGCGAGACGCTCGGGGTCAGGGGCAAGTGCGGATACGCTGGCCTGCTATCCGGTTTTCTCCGCCGTGCAGTAGCGGATCTGATTTTCCGATAGTCCGATGAAGAAGGTGCTCAAGTCTTCTTCCGTGGCTACATAGAACTCATGCGCTTCATAGACCACGTACATGGCGCGCTTCGTGGCGCCAGCGTACTTGTCGGCAATGGCTTGCGCTTGGTTGAACGAACTAAATGAATGCATGGTCATCAAGTGCCCCTCTACTGGGCACTTCATGATTTCATGTGCGAGCTTGAGCCGTCGTTGCCCTAGGACATTCGCGAAATTGCTTTGGAGCAATGAGGGTGGCATCGCTGGAGCATCTCTTTGAGCGAAGTCCTCTCTGTGGAACCCTGAAGAGGCTATCGATTGCACAGCAACACAAAGGAATTCGGCTAAGATTTCGCCCCGAATACATTCCCGTTCGCGAAGAGCCAGACTGGGTGCATTGATCGTTGTTTATGTCTAAGTCCTGGTAAGTCGCATTACCGGACATCTCTAACAATGTCGGCTCTGTCAAACACTTTTTGAGCACACTGCTCCATTCACTTAAAAGAGTTTTTCTTCCGCTTCCTTCGGTGTCTTTCCGATCGGCCCTGGCAAGTACGGTTCGTTCGTAATCTAGCGGTCGGTTTTCAGTCCGACCCAAACATCTCTTCGATCAAAACTTCGACCATGATTAGTTCTTCGAACTCCCTCTCACGAGGGAGCGGGATGCCCTATCAAGTGGACGACGCTTTACTGCACGCCATGTCCGGTACCGAGCTGTCCCGCGTACGAACCGAACTCCGGCTCCTTCCTCCCGAAGCCTATCAACAAAAGTCCGATCGCGTCGAGAGGGGCCGACATTGTTATGCAATCAAGTCCAGTCCCAGTACTTCAAGTTTCCGATTACCGCGTTTACCAGGACTTAGACGATTTACTTCCGTGTTCCGACTCGTGGTTCAAATTCTCCGGTTCAAGCTGGGGCTATCAATGCACGGCGACAGGTCGCCGCTCGTTCCTCCTTTTGCGGTGACGGATTACTAGGAAGAAGAGAAAGACAAGAAGGACTGCACACGCAGAGATCAGGGCGATAGCCCAAGGATTGCTGAAACTTGACTCTCTCGGGAATTCGGTCCATCCATATCGTTTTGAGAGGGCGTAAATGATGTCCAGGCCTAACGTCTTGGTGTTCTGCCCATTGGTCAACAAGACCACCCCATCGCCCTTTTCATATCCGAACAAAAAGGCTACGAATCCGGCATTCACCCCAGGGTGGGAAAAATACCGATTCGAGCCGTGTCCCGCGATGGCAAAGCCGAGTGCATAGAATCCCCGAACTGGCAGTAGCATTTCATGAGCCGTCGAGGATGACAGTATGGCCCCGGGTTTTCCGGCCAAGGCGTCCTGTATGGCCACAGCAAACAGCGCCAGATCGGAAGGGGTCGTCCACAAGCCTGCTACGGCCATCTCGGGGTAGATGTGCGGGCCTCCCTCGATCGGATTCCCATCTGTATCGTAAGGGGTGGCTACCAGAGGTCGTTGTTTCTCGGGAACGGGCTGTTGAAATGTGCTGCGCATCATATGCAGCGGCCCCAGCACCAGTTCCTGCATCAACTCGGGGAACGGCTCGCCTGTCACATCGACCAATATCTGCTGAATGATGACGTAATTGCCGCCAGCGTATCGAAACTTTGTCCCAGGGACAAAGTCAATCGTTACCGGTGCAGAGTTCGCGGGATTCTCGCCGCTAAGCACCTGCACAAGCGTGGGCACCTTTTGTCCGGCGGCGTAGCCCTCAAACCCGTGAATAGTTGCGCCTGCCGTGTGGCTGAGTAGTTCGCGAAGCGTCACCTTCTTGTTTTCGGTAAATCTGTTCTTCGGTACGTTCCAACTCTTGAGGTATTGGTTCGAACCGGGGTATCCCATTGCAATTGGACAATGATCGCCTATCGCATTGGCTCGCTGGCGTTACTTTTAGTTGGGTGGCGATGTTCTTGCTTGTTGGCTTGCCGATTTTTCACTTGTGGCTTCGAGTCCCTCTACCGAAGATTGCAATGTTCGCGGGCATATGTTGCGTGGTGCAGTTAGGAGTAACCCCGTGGCTGTTCTCTGCTAGAGCCACATGTGAGAATCCAAGTGGCCGAGTCGCCCAACGTGCCATGGCAGTGACTGTCCTGTTCTCAGGAATCGCATTACTGCTTTTCTACTATCTTCGGCTGAGCTGGCCCGACGATACCGAAACCCGCCGATTCGCCGCTATTGCGTTGAGTTTAACAGTAGGAGTCGGCATCGTAGCGGTCATCGCCGTTTACGTTCTCTCACGTCGGCGCAAGGACGGGGAGCGATCAAGTCCTGATTAGTTCTATAAAGGTAGAAGTCAAGAAAAAACACTCCTGCGTTGGCTGGAACTTTTCTTGTTTCTCAGCCCACGTGATGGAGCAGGATCTGTTCTGACCTTCCGCGCCATGTGCTCGGTTGTTGGGCACTGTGACCCAACGGTTTGGGTTTCCTCTACCAGCGGTTTTCATTGCCTGTCCGCAACGAAGCCTGTCAGTTCCGAAACCAGCAAAGCAGAACGGCGGTCAAGTGGCGACCATAGTTCTATCCGGGACTCGTGGCCCATAGCTTTTTCTGGTTATCCGAGAGGGCCTAGAGTCGGGTGTGAGACTGGGTGCCCGAAGCACGCAGCGCCTAACTAATCGGCTGAGACTCGCTCTCGAACCAGAGTGTCTCGAGAACCCACGGCCACCGCCAGAGAGAATCCCCGGGATGGAGCGGATTCGATCAAGACACTCAAGCTGTTTGTGGTTTCAGATATTGGGCGTCGAAGCACACCCCTTTCTTCCACACCAGCAAAACAATGGTGGCAATCTTTCTGGCCAAGGTCAGTCGCGCCATCTCTGGCCTCATACCCTTGGCCACTAAACCCGTGTAGAACTCCTGAAAGGGGCCCGGCTTGCTGGAAGCCACGGCGGCCGCGCCCTTAAATAGGTTCTTCAGATCGTGATTGCAGTTGCGGTTGAGGCCCCGCACCAAGACGTTCTTCCGGGATCGTTGCAGTTGTCCGTCGACACTACGGTGATCGGCGCTGCTGTGCATCTCGATGGCTAAACCGCCGTAATTCCACAGCGGGCGTTTCGTGCGGAAACGATGCGGGGTCTGCAGAATGCCCAGCAACACCGCCGCGCGGATCGGCCCGATCGAGGGAATCTCACAGAGGTGTTTCCAGGCTTTGTGCTTCTTGCTCTCCGCCAGCAGATCCCGCCGCACTTGCTGGCGCACCACTCGCAGCGCATCGAGTTGTTGGTAATAAAACTCGGCCCGCCGGCGTACTCCCGGTTCGTCGATCTTCGCGAGCCATTCGGCCCGATGCCGAGGGGCATAGACCTGTTTGCCGGTACAAGGAATGGCCCAACTGCGATAAATGGCTTTCACGCGGCTCATCACCCGTCCGAGATCTTTCGTGATGGTCAGATAACTCCGTACCAGCTCCTTCAGGGTTCGTAGGCCATGCTCACCGTGATAAACGGGAGTGAGATGATTGAGGCGTAGCAGCTCCGCCAATCGGCGGGCATCAATCTTGTCGTTCTGGTTGCCTTCTCGCATGGACTTGTTTTTTCGTGGATCGCACACCACCAGTTTTGTGACGTGCGGTTTCAACAAGTCGTACAACCAGGCGGCTGAGGTGCCTTCTTCAAAGGTGACCTGTACATCTCCGCGCAGCCCGTCGATGAACTGCAGAATCATGCTGGCTTTGGTTTCGATGACGCATTCCATCACCACCTTGCCGGCGGCATTCCTGACGGCAATCGAAATACTTTCTTTGTGCACATCCATGCCGATATATTTAGTGCTGGTCATAAGGGCGTTCCTCCTCTGGAGCGGTTGAGCGAGCACTCAAACCTTACTCCACAAGGGGCGCCCTTTATATTGCGTCGGGTTACCGGACATCTCTAACAATGTCGGCCCTGTCAAATCCTTTTTGAGCGCACTGCCCCGCTCACTCCTACGAGTGGTCTTCCTTGTTCTTTCTTGACCTCTGCTTCGACGACCACGGCTCGTTCGTAATCTTTCGATCGGCGTCAGTCCGACCTAAACATCTCTTCGATCATTACTTCAACCATGATTACTAGTTCAAACTCCCTTTGCAGGGAGCGGGATGCCCCATCAAGTGCACGGCGTTCTACTTCACGCCATGTCCGGTACCGAGCTGTCCCGCGTACGAACCGAACTTTAACGACTGCGAATACTCACAACCATTCCGCCACATCCAGTACAACCGAACCGCCAGCCTGCGCCCCATCGCTACCTTGGCAATGCTCTTGTGTCGACGCATCGCCAGGTGCATGTACCGACGTCGCCAGTCGGGATGGATACGCGCCGCCGCTTGGGCCGCCTCCACCAACAAGAAGCGCAACAAGGAGTTACCCTGCTTGCTGATGTGCCCCAGTCGCTGCTTGCCAGCACTGGAGTCCTCACTCGGAATCATCCCCACGTAGTTGCCGATCTGCTTGCCACGTGGAAAGCGTTCCCAAGTTCCAATGATCAGCACGAAAGCGAGTGCCGTAAGCGGACCCACGCCAGGATGCGTCATCAGTCGCAGCACATCGGGTCGCTTCCTGGCTTCCTGCTCGACCGCTGCGGTTAACTCCTCAATCGTCGGATTCATGCGGTCCAACAGCTCCAGCAACTCTTGCCGGCGCCGACTGGCCCAGGGAGCCAACGCTAGCTTCTCTAACTGCGCTCGTCCTTGTTCGCTGAATAGTTTTTTCTTCCAGCGATAGCCCTCATTCATGGCCAATGCCTGCAGCTGATTCATGATCCGCGTGCGCATCTGCACCAACCGATGCCGGTGCCACAGCAGTTGTCGCAGATCCCGATTCTCCGGACCCGGTACCCAGATTTGCGGAAAGTTATTTTCCAGCATCAGCCGGCGTAAGAGTCGAGCATCCTCGCGGTCAAACTTCTGCTTCTTCACTCGCTTGGCCTTGATCTCCGCGGGATCGCCCATCCATACTTCGAACCCTAACTCTGCCAGCAGTCGCTCGAACCAGCGTGAATATCCGGTAGCCTCCATGCCTACGCGCACGCAGATTCCTCGCTGCTTCAGGTCGCGATAGAATTTCTCTGCTTGTCCATCACTGTGGTTCAGTTCCTGTTCACCACACTCACCAGTCTCTTCCATTAAAAATGCAATCGTCTGAAAGCTCGGGTGGTAATCTACGCCTATAATCATCAAGCCAGCTCGCGGGAGATTTCAAGCAGATTTCCGGCTGGCTGAAAACCCCGTATCCCGATGATGAGAGCATGCGCGTGTCGCACGAAACCATTTACCGAAGCCTGTTCATTCAAGCCCGTGGAGCGCTGAAAAAGGAGTTGCTGGAGCACCTGCGATCCAAGCGTCGCATACGCCGGTCGCAGCACTCCCGGATCTTCAAAGACGCGCGCGGTCAAATCCCCGAGGCCATCTCGATCAGGGAAAGACCCGCTGAAGTGGAGGACCGCGCCGTCCCGGGTCACTGGGAGGGCGATCTCCTGCGCGGCTCAAGGAACAGTCACATCGCGACCTTGGTGGAACGCCATTCGCGCTTTGTCATGCTGATCAAGATACCCAGCAGAGATACGGTGGAGGTTGTGGGGGCTTTGAGTAAACACGTTCGTAAACTTCCCGCTACGCTGCGGCGCTCGCTGACGTGGGATCGCGGACTGGAGATGGCCAAACACAAGGACTTTACGGTGGCTACGGACGTGAAAGTCTACTTCTGTGATCCGCAGAGTCCCGGGCAACGCGGCTCGAACGAAAATACAAACGGGCTCTTACGACAATACTTCCCGAAGAACACAGACCTAACCAACTATTCCCAGTCGGACCTTAACAAAGTGGCGCTGCGCTTGAATCAACGCCCGCGAGAGACTTTAGGTTTTCAGACTCCTGCGAGTAAACTTCAAGAAAGTGTTGCGTCGACCCATTGAGACCACCGCGTTTATCAGGCACCTTGACTTGTTGAGTCATCCCTCCTGTTGCATTTCGAAATTGCGCTCGAGCAAGCACAAGGTTGCGTAAAGGCAACGACGGAAACCACCTGGCATGTGATGCTTGTACTGCTGCAATCAAGGGAGCTTCTCCGCAAGGGCCCTGAAAAGCACGATTACTCGGTTTACCAGATGCTAGAGGGTGACTGCGTTGCTGTGAATGGTGCAAATGCGATGGTGGTTGGTCTATATTCGTCTGTAGCAGCTTAAAAAGGCTACCAGTTCACCAACACCTCAGCAGCGAAAGCCCTCATGGCGGAAGGCCTAGGTATGCTGTTATTTTCCAGAACATCCGGGCCGAGGACTCCCGCTTCTCGGGGATGCTGGGCACTTTGCCGACTGCAACCCTCCGCGGGGATCATCCAGTTCTGCGCAATTGCATTACTTACAATTTTTGCCATTCCGTCGTGTGCTCTCTCTAGTTCCGCCGCCGTGGGACAACCGAGGGAGAAGAACGTATTGGTGCTGTTCAGCGCCGTTCAATATAGCCAGTCGTTTTTGGATCTGATTGAACCCTCGATGCGTGCCCGTGTTCCGGGGCCAATCACGTTCTATCGCGCATACCTGGAAGACCCGCAAGTGGAAGTGAAATCTTATAGGGAGAGCATGTCCGAGACTCTCCGCCGCAGGTATGCACAGGTCAAGCTGGATGTCGTGATCGTGTGTAACCCCGCGGCACTTCACTTCGCGTTGGAATATCGCGACAAAATATTTCCCGGTGTTCCGATTGTCTTTACAGGAGTCGGCGCGGGGGATCTCGAGAACCAGAAGATCTGGCCAGGGGTAACCGGCGTCGCAAGTCCTTGGGGTTTTCGGGACACGATCGATCTCATGCTTCGTCTCCAGCCAGATACGAATACGGTCGCAGTCGTCGCGGGCGACACGCGTTGGGACAAGGATTTTTTGGCGGTCGCACACTCCGAGCTACTTCGTCATCGGGACAAAGTAGAGGAGATCGACCTCGTCGGACCCGTAAACCGTAAATTGCTTGAGAGGGTCACTGCACTCCCTCCTCACACGGTCGTCCTATTCCAGGCCTATCCACAATTCGAAAACCAACCGGAGTTCGGAACCTGGGATCTTGTCGCTGCGATTGCCCAGCGCCTGCCGACCTATTCCGCGTTCCCGAGGCTCTGTATCAACGGGTGCATTGGCGGAGCATATGAGGACGCGACAAAAGAGGCGCTGTGGACGGCGGAAATCGCAGTTCGGGTGCTGTTAGGTGAACGACCGGATAACATCCCCGTCGCATACTCCACCGGCCTTCAGATACGTGTGGATTGGCGAGCGCTCCGCCGATGGCAAATTCCCGAGTCGGCACTGCCGTTGGGCAGTGTGGTCTTAAATCGGGAACCAACTCTCTGGGAACGGTACCGAAAATATGTCGTCGCGGCCATTGCGGTCATCGCCGTACAGTTGCTGCTGATTCTCGGACTATTGTGGCAACGGGCGAAAAGGAGAAAGGTCGAAGCATCCCTCGTTGAGAGCCTAAGATTCGAAGGTTTGCTTTCCGATCTTTCGACAACCTTCATCAACCTGCCCGCGGATCAGGTAGATGCGAATATAGAGAAGAATCTCGGCCGGATTGCTGAGTTCTTCAACATTGAGCGGATAACATTCCGTGAGCTTTCTGCAAAGAAGACGGAGTTGATTGCAACCTTTTCCTGGACCGCTAAAGGAATCAACCCGTCTCCATCGGTCGTGGAAGCCAGACAATTTCCTCACTGGACGAACCGCCTTCTGCGCGGCGAAGTGGTACTTGCATCGGCCTTGCCCGGACCTCATGAAGAAGAAGCATCTCGCGAAAAGGAGTACCTCCGGCAGCAAGGTGCCATGTCAGCGGCGTTGGTTCCTCTAACAGCGGGTGGCGAGGCCCTTGGTTTCATATCATTTGTCAGCACAAAGCGTCAGGTGCCCTGGGCGGACGATATGATAAAGCAGATCAGGGCCTTGGCTGAGATATTCTCGAATGCCTTGAGGCGCAAGCGAGCCGATGAAGTGCTACGCGAGAGTGAAGGACGCTTCCGATTGGTGGCTGATAACGCTCCTGCTTTGATCTGGATGGCGGGAACGGACAAGTTGTGCATCTTTTTCAATAGGGGTTGGCTAAACTTCACTGGCCGATCGATGGAACAGGAGCTGGGAGATGGATGGGCTTCGGGCGTGCATCCAGACGACCTGGAGAGACGCCTCGCCATTTATTCGACAGCATTTGACGAGCGGGCAAATTTTGAAATGGAGTACCGCCTGCGCCGCTTTGATGGAGAATACAGCTGGATTGTTGACTATGGCGTCCCGAGGTTCGAATCCGATGGCACCTTCTGTGGCTACATCGGCTCGTGTGTCGACATTACGGAACGCAAGTCGTCAGAAGCTTCGCTGCAACAGTTGAGTGGTCGCCTGATCGACGCGCAGGAGCAAGAACGCACCCGCATTGCCCGAGAGTTACACGACGATTTCAGTCAACGGATGGCGCTCCTGCAAATGGGGCTCGAACAATTTGAGCAGGGGAACACGGCAGGGTTTTCATCGAAGGCTCGAAAACAACTGCACAACATTTCGGAAATAGCCTCGGAAATTTCCTCCAACATCCACGACTTGTCTCACCAGTTGCATCCATCCAAACTGGACACTCTCGGCCTGATGGCCTCCGTGAGGGGCTTGTGCAGAGAATTGTCTGAGCAGCACAAACTGCAAGTTCAGTTTGTCCACAAAGACATCCCTGAACCGATTCCGAAGGATGTGACGCTATGCTTGTTCCGGATCGTGCAGGAGGCTTTGCGGAACGTCGTGAAGCATAGCGGAGCCTCAGAAGCCGCGGTAGAGCTGTCTGGTCGCGGTGATCGCATCGACCTTTACATCTCGGATGATGGTGTTGGATTCGAAACTAAATCTGCAAAGGGAGCGGCTGGTCTTGGTCTAATCAGCATGCGCGAGCGGCTGCGGCTGGTTGGCGGAGACATTGTGATCGAATCCGAGCCCTTACACGGTACTAAACTTCACGTTCGTGTACCGCTACGAACAAGCAACCCATCAGTCATAAGCGAGGAAAAAGCAAACAAAGCAGGGGCTTGAGCGCCGCCCTCTAAGGGTCCGTGAGGATGCTATGACGGCCCGCAATGAGTCTCGCGCTCAGACTGAGCAGCCAAGTCCCGATTAGTCCTAGTGTTGTATCGAAAGCGCGCAAACACACCGTGCTCGTGCCTGCGCCTTGCCCACTCGCGCTTCCGATACAACACTAGGACTTCTCGGTACCGATCCGCATATTCCGACGGGATTACTTCCGGTTTGCCGACGACTAAGTCTTATCGAACCTCGACAGTCCAGGGCGCGTCAGATGCCGGCGTACCAGGCGTAGCCGGCTTCTCGAGCCGCAGAGCCGAGGCCTTTGCCAAACCCTCTCAAACTGTCGGTGACCGTCAGGCGATCGATGAACTTGATGTTCTTGTAGCCCACTTGCCGCGGGAGCCGCATGCGAAGCGGGCCACCGTGAGCCACTGGAAGCTCATTGCCGTTCATTCCGTAGGAGAGAAAAGTCTGAGGATGCAGAGCATCGGCCATATCGATGCTGTCCCAGGTATCGGGTTCCATTGAACTGTAGACAACGTATTTGGCCTGCGGGTGAACTCCTACAAGGTTCAACACGTGCGAGAGAGGAACGCCGATCCACTCGGCTATGTATGACCAACCCTCTTCACACGCGAGTTCGGTGATGTGGCTGCGAGACGGATAGCTCTTCAGGTCAGCAATGGAGAACGACGCAGGTTCAGCGACCAAGCCACCGACGGAGAGCCGCCAGTCCGCAAAACGTCCGGCCTGAAGGCGCTTAAACTCTTCCGTGAGGGGCGCGAGTTCGTTTGGAAATGGGCGCGGGGAAATCCGGCTGCGCGGGAATTCGCGCGCCAAGGAATGCCGCGTCAGCAGCCGCTGTGACGCGTAGGTTAGCGTTTCACCCAAGCCGTAGATTCCGCCGTGATCGGGCGGAACCAACCCATACTTCTGCGCAAGGCGCTCGGCCACCGCTAAGCCCGATGCCCCCGCCGTTGCTGCGAGTCCGGATACGAGGAGTTTTCGGCGTGAAAAGTTGATCATGCGTGCTCCTTGCGTGTAGCGGTGCGGCCGGTAATCATCGCTCCTGTGCGGTTCCAGAAACCCGCAAGGCAAACCATCGCGACGTGGACGAACAGGAACAGCACAAGAGCCAGAGAGACAAAGAAGTGAATTGTGCGAGCGGACTGGCGGCCACCGAGTAGAGTGACGGACCAGGGAAAAGCGGAGGCAAAGGCGAGGGACATCGCCAAGCCACTCCAGATGACCAGCGGGAACAGAATGACGATCACGAAGAGGTACGTGAGGCGCTGGAGCACGTTGTAGGAAGACGCCTCTGCCTCACTCGGCCGCTCAAAGCGCAGGGGTTTTGTGAAGGAGGTCAAGAGCGCGCGCCACGAAAGGTCCGCGTTGCTGGGGAGCAAGTTTTTCCGGAAATGCCCTGTGAGCAAACCGGAGACTACATACAGCAAGCCTGTAAGGACTGCGATCCAGGCAGCTTCAAAATGCAGCGCGCGGCTCCACCCGTTCTGGTCGGGCAGCACGTAGCCGTAACCGGTCGGGACGGTTGTTCTTGAGGATGGAATCGGCAATTGGAACAACGGAGCCGTCAAGACGGTGCCGGTTTCGCCCCAGTAGAAGCGGGGGTGAGAGATCACAATTTCAATGCCAGTGAGGAGCAGGGCAAGAAAACAGATAGTGGTGATCCAGTGAGTGACGCGGACGAGGGCAGAGTGCCTCGGTGCAACCTTTGTGACTGGGGCGGTTGAAACAGCGCTCGGAATGGAAGTTTCCGCGGGTAGCTGTGCGGACCCCAGTATCGCCATTTTGGCCTCCGTCGGCCGTCGACTTGCCCCGATAGGATGGGGGCCAACCTACCACTCTATAAACACTGTGACGGACAAATCCCGGCGAGGTAATCAACCGGAACTAATCCCACTTGATGAGTCAATGACCACATGCGCGTTTGTTCCTGGATTGTCGGCAACACGGAAGTTATCCTAAGTCCTTCCATGAGAAGGCCGGTTGATGTCAAGGCATACTTCGCTTTCTTCTTTCCGTGAGTCTGCTCCCATTTAACCAAGCCGCCTCTGTCGCCATCCTTCCATCCGCACTCTTTTGTGAGCGATATTCGCTCGGTGCTAGGTGGGTGTTCTTGTTTCAGTAGGTGCTGCTACCTGATAATCGTCCTCTCTTCCCACCGTTTCTGGGGGAGTCGGGCGCCAGGACGTAGTCGCAGTCACCTGGACTCGGCGGTTGAGCTCAGCTGTCCGGGATCGCAACTCGCTAGGCCACGGCCTGCATCGTTCTCTGGCTATTGCGTAGTGGTTCGTACACCTCTCCGCTTACCCACAACCGATGGAGCAGTACCGCCAACTTTCGAGCCACGGCAACCACCGCTCGCTTCTTGGCATTTTTTCCTCCTCGCTCCGCAAGCTTCCGTCCCCATCTCCGCAGATCACTGTCTTCTCCAAAAGGCCCCAGAATGTAATGCGCTCCCTGCACCATCATGGTTCTCAGATGCCGGTCTCCTGCTTTGCTGATTTTCTTCTGCGGCTCGCGCTCCCCGGAGTTCCTCCGGCCAGGTTTCAATCCCAAAAAACGACCTACCTCGCGACTCTTCAGAAACCGGTGTGGATCTTCTATCGTCAGGACATACGTCAGCGCGATCTGCGTTCCTACACCCTTCACCTGCTTGAGCAAGGACGCTTCCGGGTACACTTCCTTGGCGATTTTCTCCATGCGCTCGTCGTATTCCTTGATGCGCTCGTTCAGCGATTCGATTTCTTTGAGCAATGGCTCCAGAACATCCCGCAACTCGGTGCTCAATGCAGCAGCCAGCTCCCGGCTCACCTGCTCCGTGCCACACTTGGGCAGTCGTTCACCGTAAGACTTCACCAACCCGCGTGCTGCGTTCACCAAGGCGGTTCGAACACTCACCAGTTCAGCTCGCGCCCGGATTACCGTCAGATGAATTTGCGCTTGTACACTGCGATGCCGCGCCGGCCCCAATAGCTCGGGATCGATTCGCGCCAGTCGTGCCAATGTCCGCGCATCGTGTCGATCATCTTTTCGATTGCTCTTGGTGATCAATTGCACCTTTTGTGCGTGCGCCACGATCACTTCGTGTTCCAGCTCCGTTAACAGCCGGCTTGCCCATGGCGAATGTGTTCCGGTTTCCATGGCGATGAGACTTCGCGGCACCCTCGAAAATGTCTGCTTCATCGCTTCCGGTGTCGTCGGCACTTTCTGTTCCAGAATGATTTTGCCTGCTTCGTCCAAAACACAGTAGAACGACCAGCGATCTCCCAGATCCAACCCGATCGTCAGCTTTTGCTCCTTGAAAATTTCGTTCCCCAATGCCTGTGCAGTGCTAATCTTCTTCATCGCCGGTCTCCTTTTCTTGCCTCGAGCACGTCACTCATCGGGAGCGTATCGCATCCCGCTGGAGACCGGCCTTCTCATCCCATCTGATTAGTCGCGACATGGGGCACTTGTCCGGTTTGCGCGTTTACCAGGACTTGAGCGTTACTTCCGGGTTGCCCGTCACACGTTCAGTGAGTCCGGCAATTCCTCAACTCATTCTGGCCTGGTCGCTAAAGTGCGCACGATCACCCATTGGCCTGCGCGTTTCTTGAGGAGATCCATAAAAACAAACTGACCGCTAATGTCTTTCCCGTCTTGAATCCTCTTTTCCGTGACACTGGTTTGGACCAAGGCAACATCGCCAAGCACCTGCACGTTCATAGGTCCATTTTCAAACGCCATGAGTTTGTGATTGCCTGATTTGAAATCTTGTAGAAGCCCTTCCTTGGTGAACTTCTCGCCGGAGGATACGAGGGTTGCCCAATCGTCGGCGTAGGCCTGATTGATTTTCTCAATGTCGCTGGCCACCATTGCATTCCCGAGATCGTTTTCGAATTTCTTGATAGCCGCGACAACGGCCGGATCTTGGGATTGCGCATTAGGTGCGTTCGCCAAAACCACCCTGGCGGCTGCGGTGCGCCAGACCACCCACTTGCCTGCGCGTCTCTGGAGGACATCCTGCCAAAGAAACTGACCGCTGGTATCTTTTCCGTTCCGGCTCCTCTTTTCCTTGACAGACCCTTGGGCCAGGGCAACATCGCCGAAAACCTGCACGTCCATAGGTCCATTTTCAAACCACTCGAGCTTGTCATGGAAAGATTCAAAATCAGTTAGGAGATCCTTCTTGGTGTAAAGCCTGCCGTCGGATCCGATGGTTGCAAAATTGTCGGCGTAGATCTGACTGAGCGTATTGATATCGCCGGCCACCATCGCAGATCCCATGGTCTGTTCCACCTGCTTGACAGCGTCGATATCACCGATGTCTTTAGTCTGAGTTCGCGAGGGAATAACCGCCAGTAAGGGAATCAGCACTATAGCGATGCTTGTTGTGCGTCGCATATTGGAACAGTCCTCCATCCGAGAAATCGGGTTGAATCCGAGGATCAGTATTCAATGGAGGGAGAACACTGTCCATGACCTCCGAGGTCATGTAGGAAGGGGAAGTTGACCAGAGCATTTCGGCTAGGACGGTTGTGACGCAAAACACTCCTCAGCCAGGCGATTCACCGCAGTGCGCGTGGCTTCATCTGCCGGGAAAAGGGCTTCAATGCGGAGTTCTTGTAGTGCAACGTCCAGCGGCGTGCCCAGGGTCGTAAGCGTAGAGAATAAGCGAAGCGTTGAGTTCTTCCACCTGTAGTTGATGGTCAAGAACGGTGGAGGAGCGTTATCCAAATCGAGCATGCGCCAGCGGCTGGGCACGTTCGGATAGCTGAGCAACTCCTCGAGGAAACGCTTCAACGTCTCATCTGAGGGGTTATCTGCAGCTTCGTGATGCACCCGCTGAATGATACGCGCTGCCACTACTTCCCAGTTCTCGATAAAAGGCCGCAGCCCTTGAGGATGGAATACAAGGCGAGGTCCGTTCAGAGGCATAACAGAATCGCAGCCGGGAAAGAGAGCAAGAATGCGCTTTGCGCCATCATTCATCCTCAGGACGTTCCAATGGCGATCCAAAACGAGTACGGGATTCGGCTCAAGTTGCGCGATGAGAAAGTCCACGGCGCGGCGCGCCGCCTCTAGTTCCGGTGCATCGAGACCCCTGTGACGATATAGCGGAGCATAGCCGGCTGCGAGCAGCAGCGCATTGCGCTCGCGCAACGGAACCTGCAGCGCCTCGGCAAGACGCAGGACCATCTCCCGGCTCGGTTGCGCGCGGCCCGTCTCAATGCAACTAAGATGACGCGTCGAGATGTCTGCATCAAGCGCAAGGCCCAGTTGACTCAGACGCCGAACAGCGCGCCAGCGTCGTAGCAGAACGCCGAAACTCATATTAAGCATCTAGTGACGGACCGGAGATGCGGAGATCACGGCCTGAATTATACAAGGAATTGCGGCACCGCAACGGCGCTATCCTCATGGTTCCATCTCTTGGCAGGCGTATCGTCGACCACTCGGAAGTTATCTTCGGACTATGCGGTCAAGTCCCGATAAGTCCTAGTGTTGTATCGGAAGCGCGAGTGTGCAAGGCGCAGGCACGAGCACGGTGTGTTTGCGCGCTTTCGATACAACGACTTGAAGGTAGCCGCCCGCGGTTGCGGCGGACGCGGGCCCTATGCAAATTCAATGGTGGGACAGAGCGGTGTGGAGGTGCGCGGAGACTGTGCCACAGCGCGCCATACAAGGCCGCATGTGCCAATAAGTTGGCTACCGCGAAAAAGTATCTCGAAGAGCGTGGTTGAAGAGGCTGAAAAAAGAGATCTGTTCGACGGCAAGGCGCAGAAGTCCGGAGCGTGCGGAGGCACGCGGAGGTTTCGGGTTAGAGAGAGTCGGTTCATGCCGCAGCCGTGATCCCAGGTGGAGAACGAAGCTGAATTTCAGACGCGGTGAGCCTTTCGATGATCTTCATCGGGCCACCACACTGGGGACAGCGCCAAAGATCGGGGAAGTCTTCGGTGGAGGCAGCGTGTTGTTCGGCTTGCGGCTCTTGTACCGCGCCGAGCAACTGAAAACAAAGCGGCAGAAGAGTGGCACGCTTGCGGTTGGCCAGGAATCCGAAGTTACGGATGCGCACGAAGCCTTCCGGAAGTAGGTGCAACAGGAAGCGGCGCAAGAACTCATCGACAGGTAGGGTCAGCAACTTCTGTTTGTTGTGGTCTGCGGAATCGCGCCAGCGAAAAGTGACTTGGCCATCGGTGAAGGAAACCAGGCGATGGTTGGAGATGGCTACCCGATGGGTATAGCGGCCGAGATATTTCAGCACATGCTCGGGGCCACCGAAGGGGCGTTTTAAGTGCACCACCCAGGCTTGTCGATAGAGTGGCCGCAGCCAGGCAGCGAAGGTCTTGGGCTGAGCGAGGAACTTCAGGTCTGCATGGAAGTTGAGTTGGCCGTTCTGAAAAGCTTGCTTGAGCGCGTCCACGAATTTGCCGCGAAAGACTTTCCGCAGCACCGGTTTGGGAAGGAAGTAGTTCTCTCGTGAGCGAACCCAGTGGGTGTGATCGAGCGAGAGGCCGCCGGCGGGAACGACGCAATGGACATGCGGGTGAATATTGAGCTTCTGACTCCAGGTGTGCAGCACACTGAAGAAACCAATTTCCGCGCCGAGGTGTTTCGGATCGCGAGCGACTTCGAGAAGTGTTTCCGCGCTGGTGCGAAACAGGAGATCGTAGAGGATCTTTTTGTTCGGCAGGACCAGTGGCGCCAACCGGTGGGGCAGTGTGAAGACGACATGGAGGTAGCGTGTCGGGAGAAGTTCTCGCCGACGCGCAGCGATCCACCGTTCCCGAGCACCCGCCTGACACTTGGGGCAGTGGCGATTTCTGCACGAATTAAAAGAGATGGCGCGATGCCCGCAGCGGGTGCACTCATCGAGATGACCGCCGAGGGCGGCGGTACGGCACCGCCGAATGGCCAGCAGCACTTTGACATGCATCCACCGGAGCCACTTGCGGTTTCGTTCGATGAAGGTATCTCCCGCAGCGCGGACGATATCGGCCACCTCGAGGGGTGGCCGGTCCATCTACTCTTCCTGCGGTGACTCGCTTCTTAGGGACAGTGAGTCCAGTGGACTGGCTGTCGCGTTCAGGCGAAGTTCAGAAACATGGAGGTAGATAGTGGTCTGTTCCAGATCGCTATGGCCTAACAGCATTTGGATGTTGCGCAGATCCGCACCCTGTTCGAGCAGATGCGTGGCAAAGCAATGCCTAAGCGTATGGGGGTGTACCTGTTTTTTGATACCCGCTCGCTTGGCAGCGTTCCGGCACGCATGCCAAACCGCTTTCGTAGAAATCGGCCGATCGTTGGTATGCTGCTGGTTGCCTGGAAACAGCCACTCGCTTGGCTTTCGCCTTAACCGCCGCCAGTGCTCCCGCAGTTCCTTGAGCAGCTTTGGGCTAAGCATCACGTCGCGATCTTTGCGCCCTTTGCCACCCCGGACGTGAATGACCATGCGCTGGCTGTCGACGTCTGAAATTTTCAGGTGGGTTAACTCGGCACGTCGCACTCCGGTGGCGTAGAGCGTCATCAGCAGAGTGCGATGGAAGGAACTGTCAGCCGCATCGATCAGTCGCGCCACTTCTTGCGGGCTCAGAATCGAGGGAACGTGCTCGGCTCTTTTCGGATAGGGAGTCTCGACTGCGCTCCAGCTTTTCTTGAGAGTTTTGCCATAGAAGAACCGCAGAGCTGCAAGATAGACCGTAACGGTGCTCGCCGCCAACTTTCGCTTCTTGAAAAGTTCCGATTGGTATTCACGAATGTGCTTGGGGCCCAGACAGTCTGGAGGACGCTGGAAGCGTCGTGAGAAATCTTCCACTATACGGATGTAACTGCTTATGGTAGTTTCAGCGTAATTACGACGCTGGAGTTCCTCCAGCATCATTTTTCTGAGATGGGTCACGGGGACACCTCCTGTGACCCAAATTTATCTCTACCGATAGGCAATCACTGTTGAGTTACCTCACGCGAAGCGTCCGCCGCCGGGCGGCTGCGTTCAAGTCGGATTACCGGACATCTCTAACAATGTCGGCCCTGTCAAACACTTTTTGGGCACACTTCTCCATTCACTTAAAAGAGTTTTTTCTTCCGCTTCCTTCGGTGTCTTTCCGATCGGCCCTGACAAGTACGGTTCGTTCGTAATCTAGCGGTCGGTTTCAGTCCGACCCAAACATCTCTTCGATCAAAACTTCGACCATGATTAGTTCTTCGAACTCCCTCTCACGAGGGAGCGGGATGCCCTATCAAGTGGACGACGCTTTACTGCACGCCATGTCCGGTACCGAGCTGTCCCGCGTACGAACCGAACTCCGGCTCCTTCCTGAGCCTAACAACCAAAGACTGCTCATGTCGAGAGGAGCCGACATTGTTATGCAATCAAGTTCCGTGCCGGTACTTCAAGTTTCCGGTCGGCGCGTTATTAGGCAAGTAACCGATCGTTGTGGCGTGCTTACAGGCAATCTTGGTACATGCCAAACACCCTCGGGGTTTCCGTTACCGTACCCGCCTCATCAACCTTCAGGCGGACGCCAATAAAGGCGGTATTTGTGCCGCAGCCCAACGGCGAACACCCTTCCATTCGCAGCGCTCCAAATCCTTCGGAATCCAGTATCTTGAAAGGAATGTTGTGTTCTGAAAAAAAACGCAACACGTCTGTCTTGTTTGTGCCAACCGAAAGGTCCTTCGCGGCATCTCGCTTGATGTTTTCCACTTGCTGCACGAACGCTGCACCCCGTAGCTTGCAGCGATATTCCCTCACTCCAAGCCAACCTGCCCCAGCGATAACAAGAATTGTAGCGAGAGCGACCCGATGTCGTTTCATCTCGATCACGACGCCAGTGTCCTGTTTTCCTTGATGACTGTGCAATCTGCAACTGCTAGCAGGCGTTTAGTCAGTCAACTCCTAATTAGTCGGGTTACTGGACAAGTGGTTTTCCATGATCCAATCAGCGCTTGCGGCACGAGACGGGCGGGACCGGATAAGGCCCTTCGGAATGTAGCTACAGCTTCAGGGCCCGGTGAACGTCGGTTGCAGAAATTCGCAGACTGCTTCAGCCGGTTCATCTGGCGTGCAGAATGGCGTACTCTCAGTTTATACTCCACGTACCGTGCCGTATTTCTTCTCGCTGATCGTCGCGCTCGCTGCGCTTCTTGGGGCGCCGGCGCAAGATTCATCGTCTGCTAATTCCGGCCCGCTGGATTCGATACCAGCGGGCCAAATCGTTCCCAGCCAAGTCGCTCGCAATCACCCCGACCAGACCTACGCCCTATACCTTCCTGCGGATTACTCGCCGTTGAAAAAATATCCGATCGTCTATGCGTTCGACCCCGGGGCCCGCGGCGAGCAGCCCGTGGAGCACATGAAAGATGCCGCCGAACGCTACGGCTATATCGTCGCGGGCTCCAACAATTCCCGTAACGGCTCTTTGAAGCTCCAGAATGATGCCGCCCAGGCAATTTTCGAAGACACGCATGAGCGTTTCTCGCTCGACGATCGGCGCATGTACATTGCCGGCTTTTCCGGAGGCGCGCGCGTCGCCTCGCAAATCGCGCAGAATTGCAAGTGCGCCGCAGGTGTGATCCTCAGCGGCGCTGGCTTCGCGATCGGCACCGCTCCCTCGCGCGAAGCGCTCTTTGCCGTGTTTTCCACCGTCGGCTCGTTTGATTTCAACTATCCCGAGGTCACGCACCTCGATGCAGCGCTCCAAACCGCCGGTTCCCCGCATTTTCTCCGTTACTTCGAAGGACCGCACGAGTGGGCCCCGCCCGCGGTCATGGACGAAGCCCTCGCCTGGTTTCGCCTAATGGCCATGAAACAAGGCACCGAACCGCGCGATTCGGATTTTGTTGCCGCGAGACTCAGTGCAAGCAATTCTCGGGCGCAATCGTTTGAACAATCTGGCGACGTCTACGCGGCATGGAGGGAGTACCAGCAATTGATTTCCGTTTTCGATCAACTCGCCGACACAAGTGATCTTCGTCAACGCGCGGCCTCGCTCGCGGCGAACAAAGTCGTTCGTGACGGCCCCCATCGCGAAGAGCAGGCCTTCGAGGAACAGGACTGGCTTACCCGCGGCATCTCGGCAGGACTTATGGAACTGCGGCAGCCGGGCAACGATCCGGTCGCCACCTTCAACTACACCGATCATAAGATCATCCGCCTCCGCGGAGATGCTGCCCACGAGAAAAGTCCCGAGAAAGCCCGGGTCCTGCGCCGTGCGATTGCAGGCGTTTTCGTGGAATCCATGGAGGCCGGCATTGACCGTCTGGAAGCGAAGGACTATTCCGCCGCCAGGCAATATTTCAGGCTGTCGGCCGATGCCGATCCGGATTCCGCCTGGGCTTGGAGCAACCTTGCCGTTGCTGCCACCCTTGCCAACGATCGCAAAAGCGCACTCGATGCCTTGAGCCAAGCAAAAGCAAAAACCAAAGACGCCGCCTCCTTTGCCTCCTGGCTTCAGCAGGAGCCCACTTTCTCAGCCCTGCGCGACCTGCCCGCCTTTCGCGAACTTTACCACCCGCCAGCTACAGTTCAGCAACACAATCTGCCAACTCAAACCGACCTCGGTAGAACCTGCCTCGACGTTGTCGCAGCGCCCCAACCGACTGCCGCGCAGCCCGCGGTCGCTTCCGAATCTGCGAAACCTCCAAGAACCAAGGACCCGAGGAAAGAGTCCAATCCCCGCATTCTGTCCTGGGATCCGCCCAATGTGGACGCGCACCTTCAACCTAAAAGCCCGACGGCCGAGTGCCCGCTTGCCACCGTACTGGAACAAGCCGGGACGCGTGCGATCGAGTTGGTGACCAACCTGCAAAGCTTTACGGCAGAAGAGAGGATTGAATACCGTTCGCTCGGCAATGCGTATGAACAGGGGTATGACGTGGGAGCGTTCGATTACACCGCGGCTTTTGACCGGAGTAAAAAAGGTTTTGTGGTGCAAGAGAATCGCACGCCGGAGAAAGGAAGCCATACATTTCCGGGCGCGACGCAATACGTGGGGCTGCCGGAAATAGCCGTGATGTTTCTACCGAACCTCCAAAGCATCTACGAGATGAAATGCGAAGGGGCGACAGAATGGAAGGGCCAGGCAGCATGGGTTGTGCATTTCCGGCAGCGCACGGACCGGCCGAGTCACCTGGTAACGCTCGGGGGGTATCCCGCTCTGCTCAAGGGACGCGCGTGGATTGCGCAGGATTCCGGCGAAGTGATGCACATGGAGATCGGCCTAATGCGCGATATTCCGGAGATCAAATTGAAAGACTGGTCCCTGTTGGTCGACTACGCCCCGGTGCGTTTTCGCGCGCGGGGTGTGCAGGTTTGGCTGCCGGAGTCTGCCACTGCCTATGAGGATCTTGCGGTTCGGCGGACGATCATTTCGCACGAGTTCTCGAATTTTCTGTTGTTCTCCGTGCAAACTAATGAGGTGATTGGGCCCCCCCAAAAATCGCCGATATGAGGAAGAGGCTTAGTCCTTGGCGGTCACGGCGAATACATTGATTTGTTGGCAGAAGACTCCGAGAACCGGGCCTGCATTCAAGGCCGCCCGGACCAACCACGGCCGACTTGCCGATGGCACGGCAATCATTGGGCCAACTCCCGATTAGTCTTAGTGTTGTATCGGAAGCGCGAGTGAGCAAGCTGCACACACGAGCACGGTGTGTTTGTGCGCTTTCGATACAACGACTTGAAGAGCGGATTAGCTTGCTACCCCCGAGCTCGGCGTTGCAGGCCCGACGTTACCTCAATCTAGATTGCCGTCCTTGACATCTCTCGCCAGGTAGCACTAACCTTCGAATAATCGTAAGAGGACGCCACCCATGAAACACCAAATCGTAAGATCCGATCTTCCCGTTCCCTATGGGACTGTCTGTCTCGCATCTCTGCTGCTGCTGTTCGTTTTGCCGCTGACTAGCCATGCCCAGGCTGAACTGCGTGCCGACAAGCAAATCCTCCTTGAAGCCATCCACGGTACGGAGACTATAAAAAAGGGGCCAGACGACAAACTCTACGTCCTCACTCGATCAGTTAAGCCCCCCAGCTCGCTCTGGATATCGGATTACTCCGGGTCGTCTATGCGTCAAATTCTCAGCGGTGGATCGGAGCCCACAAACCTCCGCTTCCCGAAGGACTTCACGGTGGATCGAGACGGAAACGCGATTGTCGTGGACGGTTTAATTAAGATTTTTTCCAGCGATGGAAAGCTGCTCAGTTCCTTTCCGTCTGATAGGCCGGAATCCGTAGGCGTTTTGAGCGACGGCAGGATTCTTGTCAGCGGATTTCCTAGAGACAACTTGGTGTCTGTTTTCGATAAGCAGGGAAGGCTTTTGGGTGGGATTGGGATTCCAGCGAAAATCGACGAAGACCGCTTTTTTAATTCTGTTCTGAATATGGGAACCATTGTTGTCGACAGAGAGGACAACATCTATTATGTCTTTCGCTATATGCTTACGCCGATGATTCGCAGGTTCAAGTCGGACGGAACGCTGACCGCCGAATGGCGTCTGGACGCTGGGGAGGTACCGGAGCAAGTCGTGACAGCGGCCAAGGTGAAATATCAGGAGAACAAGAAATCCGGGAATTACGGCGGCGTGCAAGTTCTGACGGCCGCCGCTTTCGACGAGGACTCCAAGACGCTCTGGGTGGCTTCGGGAGCTAGGGTCTTGCAGCTCGATAGTTCAGGCAAGGCGATTCGAAGCTTCGACTTGGTCCAGCCCGATGGGGTACCGGTTCAAACGTCCGGGCTTCTCGTGGACCGCGATTTCATCCGTGCCGCTGGGGCTCTTCATGGAACTCTTGAGTTCTTGAAGCCACACTGACTCAGCGTCCAGCACGCCAACAAAAATTATTATAATGATCCGACGTATCTTCGGCTCAACTCTGATAAGCGTAACCTCCAAGTCCAGTCCCAGTACCTCAAGTTTCCGATTACCGCGTTAATCGTCCAAGTGACTGATGGCGTGGCTTACAGCCCGGCCTTGTTTGTACCGGAAAATTGATTTGATTTTTATAACACTGGTGGTACGCTGCCGTACTGAAGGTGCTTTCCAGCTTTTTGGCTGTCACCTAAGTTCAGAGGTGACCATGCCGAAATCCCCCCAGACCGTCAGCCGTTTTGATTGCTTAGGATTCCTGCATTGAGTTTGGCAACAGGGCTACAGGTCTGTGAACTGGAATGCGCCATTGGAGAGGGGGAGTTTATGTGTTCGTCATGCGGGTCAAGTAATCAGGCCGAATTTACTGCTGAGATGCTTATACATTCCGGAGGGCTCAAGAATCTGGACAAACCCGGCGTCTGGCTATTCCCGGAGCTGTTAGTGTGCTTGGACTGCGGTTTTGCGCAAGCGACAGTCCCGGCATCCGAATTGGCGCAGCTTGCCGCCGGTGCGGTGACCAGTGAATCACCCGTGAGGAACGCGCCTGGTTCAGGAAACACGTACAGCGAATTGCATTCCGGCGTGAAGCGGGGAACCGTGGTCCCTCCGATGGGTCTAATGAAGAACACCGTCCGAGATAACGGCGTCGATAGCAGTAAGTAACTGGCTTCCGGCTTTTGCCTTCTGCACGTAGGCTCGTGCGCCTGTACTGAGAGCTTCTTCAACCACGTCAGCAGAAGTTTCACAACTCAAGAAAATTATTTTAGCGGTCGGTACAAGTGCGCGAATGTAGCATTCCGCGACTGGAGCAGCAGTCCGGGGAGGCACCATATGCAAAGATTCCGGCGCTCAGCGACGTTATGTGCACTTGGAGGCATTGGACTGGTATCGATTACGTTTGCCTGCTATCGCCTGCACTTCAATGTAAAGCTGGCAGTACTGCTCCATCGGTTGTGGGTAAGCGGTCGTCCCGATCCATGCGCGCTGCCATTTCCATCGGGCTCTCTTCGTTTTCCATTGCATACCTGATCGTATCGCGATTACTCTGACGAAACCAGTCCATCCTTGATTTCCTCGAAATCTGCTGTGGTCAATATTTGCCGACTCTGGAGCAATTGTCCCTCATCGCCATGAGTAGCCGGCCGAAACGCGGATTGCATCTTGAGATATCTTGTCGTAGTTTCTTCTGCCGATACTTGCGTATAAGAATGCGGACTTTTTGGGGCCAGCGCTTTCTCTGCGACTTTGCACAAGGAGGAATCTTGTTTCACCGGAGAATTTTGCAGGCAGTTCTCATTGTCTCTTCCGCGATTGTGCTAACACCGCGTTGCGCCCGCCCGCAGCAAAGCTATGAAGTGATCGTGCAGAATGGCGTCTACATGAAAACGCGTGACGGCGTGACGCTTAGCGCGGACATTTACCGTCCGAAAGCCGATGGGAAATTCCCGGTGATTCTGATGCGGACGCCCTATGACAAGAGCGTTGGCTGGGCGGCTGCGCCGTCGTATCAGATAGCCGCGCACGGGTACATCGTCATCGTACAAGATGTTCGCGGGCGGTATACCTCGGAAGGGGAGTTTTACCCGTTCCGGCACGAATCGACGGATGGCTACGACGCGGTGGAATGGGCCGCAGCACTGCCATATTCGAATGGCAAAGTGGGGATGATGGGAGGCTCCTATGTCGGTGCGACCCAGATGCTCGCTGCGATTGTCCATCCGCCACATCTTGCGGGGATCTGCCCGGTGGTGACCGCGAGCAACTATCACGAAAATTGGACATATCAAGGTGGAGCGCTGGAACAGTGGTTCGATCAAAATTGGTCCACGCAGCTAGCAACGAACACGCTGTGGCGATTAATCGAGAAAGATACGAACGCGCTGCTGGGGGCGCCCACGCTTCCACTCACGCAATATCCAGCGTTTAACTATGCTGCGCTTCCTGCTGGAGCGGCAGCGACGGCTCAAATCGCGCCGTATTACCTGGATTGGCTGGCGCATCCATCGTATGACGCCTATTGGAAGCAGTGGTCCATCGAAGAACACTTTTCGGACATTGGAGTGCCGGCACTGCACATCGGCGGCTGGTACGACATTTTTCTGGACGGCACGATTCGGAATTACATGGGGATCAAGGCACACGGCGCTACGGATGCGGCACGCAACGGGCAGCGCCTGCTGATACAAATTGGCGGACACGCGGGTTTTGGCAGGCGCATCGGCGACGTTGAATTCGGCGACGAAGCGCTGAAATTTCCGTCAACGAGCGTGGTCGTTGCCTGGTACGACTATCTCTTCAAGGGCGTGCAGAACGAGTTCGGCACGGAAGGATCGGCGGCGGGCAAACCTGTGCACGTTTTTGTGATGGGAGAAAACAAGTACCACCAGGAGTCGGATTGGCCGCCACCGGAGGCCAAGCAGACTCGCTACTTTTTGCACTCGGGGGGTTCCGCCAATTCTCTGCGGGGGGATGGTGCGCTGTCGTTGACGGCGCCGAAAAAAGAAACCGCGGACAGGTTCACATACGATCCGGGAAATCCTGTGGCCACAATTGGCGGCTCTTTGTGCTGCGATGCCGAGCACTACGAGCCGGGACCACGCGATCAGCGGGCTGCCGAAAATCGCAGCGATGTTCTGGTTTATTCGACCAAGCCGCTGGCCGAGGATATGGAAGTTACCGGCCAGGTTTCACTCGAGCTGTGGGCCAAATCATCCGCGGTGGACTCGGACTTCACGGCAAAACTCGTAGACGTCTCGCCGGATGGCTTGGCTACAAATTTGACGGACGGAATTCTGCGCATGCGTTACCGCGATTCTCGGGAGAAACCGGAGCTTATGAATCCGAATCAGGTCTACAAAGTCTCGGTGGATCTGTGGGCTACCAGCAACGTCTTCAAGAAGGGCCACATCCTGCGACTGGAGGTTTCCAGCAGCAATTTCCCGCGCTTCGATCGCAACCTGAACACCGGAGCGGAACAGGCGACCAGCCGGGAGTTCGTCTCAGCTGTCAACACGATACTTCATGACGGCGAGCACCCTTCGGCGCTGATTATTCCGGTTATGCCCGCCGGCGTCGTGACGTCTGCGAATTGAGCCGACAACCCGGACTGTCGCCGCGCACCATGTGAATTACGTCAAGCGAACAACCCAGGGGCGAGTACAACCGAAGGTATTTTGTGTGAAGCTGAACCGTGGGAGGAGTGAGTTTGACTGGCAGGGTTTCAGTGCTCCGGCGTTCGAAAACATCTCCGAGGGTTTGGGCCACCTGGAATGCAGGGGATTGACGTCACAGAGACCCGCGGAACGCGACTTATCGATATCGTCGAATCACCAGGTTATGACGATCCGAACGGTATAGTCCCAAAACATAGAGAATAACACTGCCTTTTGTGGAAAAGATGACCTGGCGAATGCGGAGGAGCGGCTCACGTTTGGGCACTCCCAGGAGTTCGGCCGTTCGAGGATCCGCGACGGTTACATCGATTTCTTCGTCGGAATAACCGAGTTCGATACCGTATTCGCTCTCCAAGGTGGAAAACAAGGACCCGGTCTGCAGCTGGGCTGACAGCAATCCGGAAAATTGTGAGGCAGACAAGTAGCAGGTCTCCAGGGCGAATGGCTCGCCTGCCGCCTGCCGCAAACGCTCCAGTTTCAGGACGCGGCTTTTCGGAGAAAGCGACAGGCGTGCGGTGGCCTCCTCTTCATTGTCGATGATCTTCGCAAACAGGATCTTCGATACCGGAGCCAGTCTACGACTCCCCATCTGCTCGGTGTAACTCATCAGCTTGTTGAAGTGAATTTTCGGGGCAGCCACGAACGTGCCCACGCCGCGACGGCGCTCCACCATGCCCTCGCGCTCCAGCGAAGCCAGCGCGTGGCGAGCGGTCATCAGGCTGACGCTGTGCAGTCGAGCGAGTTCCCGTTCGGAAGCGACGAGATCCCCGGGCTTCAGCTCTCCGGCCTCGATAACCTGCCGTATCTGTCCCTGGATCCGCCGGTACGCAGGAATCCCGTTTGCCGTCTTCGTCGACATCTCGATTTCCCCGACTCCCGATGAGCAATGCACCGACCGGAAAAATTCGCTAAGAACCTAAGACGACCTAGAACAAGAAAGGTCGTGGTCAGCGCCGCACCATAACAATTTTTTAACAAGACCTGTATTCAACTTCCAATGTTCCAGGGCCCGACCACATCGCTCAATCGCCGCCGGACGCCCGTCAGCGGCGCCCAGCGAAAAGTGATATAGAGCACTTATAGTTCAGTTTCATGCGCCTGTGCAAATAAATTTGAATAAAAGATGTTTTTCTCTTGACGAGGGAATCGTTCCGCTATATAGCTAGCGCACATCAGGCCATATAGCCAGTCGGGGTGGATTTTCACGTCGAAGGAGAAATGTTCAACGGTCAAGGCTGTTGGCGAGCCAACGGTCTGGATTTGGAGGATTGGCCATGAAGAAGCAGCGGTCCTTGGTGTGGGGATTTTCATTGATGTTGGCGGCAGTGGTGGTATTGGGTAGCGCGAACAAGACGTTCGCTCAGGATGTCACTGCTACGGTGACGGGTACGGTTACCGATCCGAGCGGTGCAGCCATTCCGGGGGCGACGGTTACTGCCAAGTCGGTGGAACGCGGCACGACGTTCAAGGACGTGTCCAACGACGCGGGGATCTATCGTATCCCGCAACTCCCCGTCGGTAACTACGAGCTGCGTGTGGAGAAGGATGGCTTTCAGACCGCTCTATATCCTGCGTTCACGCTGGTGCTGAACCAGATTGCACGCATTGAGGTCCAACTGAAGGTCGGGCAAGTGACGCAAACGGTGGAAGTCACCGGTAGCGCTCCGGTGCTGAAGACCGAGGCCACCTTGGTCGACACCGTGGTCAATGCGGAGACCACTGACGCGGTCCCGCTGGCCACTCGAAATTACGTTGAGCTCACGCTGCTTTCGCCCGGTGCGGTCCATCCCGATCCTAGCAGTTTCAACAACGGAGACAACGTAATCAGCGGAGCTCGGCCATTCATCAACGGCAATCGCGAACAGGCGAATAACTTCCTTCTTGATGGCATAGACAACAACGAGGTTTCGGACAACCTCCTTGGCTATACCCCAGCGCCGGACGCGATTCAAGAATTCAACATGATCACCAACAACGCCCCCGCGGAATTCGGAAATTTCATGGGCGGCATCGTCAGCGCCACCATCAAGTCAGGGACCAATTCTTTTCACGGCGATGTGTGGGAATTCTTCCGCAACGACCAATTGAACGCCAATCAGTGGGAAAACAAAATCAATCCGTCGTCGCCCGAGATTCCTCGCGCGCCGCTGCGTTGGAATATGTATGGGGGCACCCTCGGCGGGCCGGTCATCAAGAACAAGCTGTTTTTCTTCGTTGACTACCAGGGGCAGCGCTTCGACCATCCACCTGCTGGCCAGTTCATCTCGGTTTTCACGCCTGCTGAAATGACAGGCAATTTCAGCGCGCTTTTGAGCGCCTCTACACCAGTTCAGCTCTACAATCCGTGCGCCGGAACTTCGGGGCAGAATGGCACTCCCTGCGTGGCAGCCACAACCCGCGCACCATTTCCGGGCAACATCATTCCAGCCAGCATGATCAGCCCGGTGGCAACCGCTTTGTTCGCCTCCCCGCTTTATCCCAAAGCCATCAACAATAACCTGACGAATAATGCCATTGAATTGAAGGGGAATCAGTACAACAGCGATCAAGGCGATGTGAAGATTGACTACAAGCCTTCCGACAAAGACATGATTTCGGGCCGCTTCACGCGAGCCTTTCAAGACGACCCTTCGACCAATTCCCAGCTTTTGCTAGCCAACGGACTAAATACGGCGCCGGTCTGGAACGTCGTCGGCGATTGGACGCGGTCCATTTCCAATAACGTCGTTAACGACGCTCGTGCAGGCTGGAGTCATGTGGTCGTCAATACGGGAACTGCTTGGGATCCTAAGGTCGGAAATTTTGGTACATCGATCGGAATTCCCAATTCGAATCCGAATAGTCTGATCGGTCTGCTGGCCCTAGATTTTGGAGGCGGAACGGCCCTCCAGCCGGGCAACGGTACGCTGACCAATATCGGGAACAGCCAAGTCACCCAGAACTTTAACAGCAAGGTCTGGCAAGGAGATGATTCCATCAGCTGGACCCGTGGCCGTCACACCTTCAAATTCGGGGCCGAGTATATATATGACTCGATTACGGTATTCTATTCGACCAACAGCGGAGAGTTGGGCGGAATGGTCTTTGGTCCCGACTTCACTTCATCCGCTGCCACCAGCCCTTTGAAGAACACCGGCGAAGGCATGGCGGACTTCTTTCTCGGCCTGCCGATCGCCTTCGGACGCGGGCTAAGTGCGGGCGGTTGGCAACAATCGTCCAGTGTTTTCTCCGGATATGGGCAAGACACCTGGCGTGTTAATTCCAACCTGACCTTTACGCTAGGATTGCGCTACGAAGCGCACACCCCGTGGGTCGAGACCAGCAATCAGCAAGTGAACTTCAACACCGGGACCGGCCAACTTCAGTTCGCAGGCCAGAATGGCGCCAGCCAGTCACTTTACAACGGTGTCTACGGTGGCAAGGCATTCCAGCCGCGCCTTGGATTTGCCTGGACGCCAGGCAGATTCAATGGCCACACCGTCGTTCGTGGCGCCTTCACTGTCTCCGATTATCTGGAAGGGACTGGAACGAACCTGCGCCTGCCCATCAACCCCCCATTTAACGGAGGTTCGCCTGGCGCACCGCAGTTCCAGACGCAGTATCAAAATCAGGCGCTGCCATCTAGCACTGCTTCGGATGGCCTCATCCAGCCACCCAATACCGGTCTCGCCTGCCCCAACTTCACTTGCTTCAAGGGAGGCGTTTTCAATCTCTGGGATCAGAACGTGCAACCGGCTATCGATGATCAGTGGAACCTGACTGTTCAGCACCAGTTCGGGCCGACCACGACTCTTCAGGTGGGGTACGTAGGGCAAGTGGCCTATCACTTGATGGTGCCCTTCTTCTACGGTCAACCTCAGGTGGCGCCCAGCACCTCTTGCGCTAAGGCTCCATGCACCACACCGAGTCCATTTTTTGCCACTGGCGATGGGCCGGCTTTTATTAGCGAAGTTGAGTCGACCGGCGGGACCATATCCGGTACACAGTCGAACGGCAGAATGATGTACAACGCGCTGCAGGCCGTATTCCAGAAGCAACTCAGCCACGGCTTGCAGTATCAAGTCTCCTACACCTACGCGAAATGCATGACCAACAATAGCGGTTATTATGGCACCTGGACGAATGCGAAGGGATCTACGACCGCTTCCCCTTACTGGCAAAACATCTACGATCCGCAGGCCGAATGGTCGCCCTGCTACTACGATGAAACCCACAACCTTACCACCTATGCCGTCTATGATTTACCGTTCGGCAAGGGCAGGCAGTATGCCAACAACATGGGGCGTGCGGCAGACGCAGTTATCGGTGGCTGGACCGTTAGCCCCATTCTTACCCTTCACACGGGCTTCCCGCTATCTCTGTATGCAACCGGCAGTGACCCAACAGGAACCAACTCCCGCGGTTTGCGGCCCGACTGCGATGGAACCAATACCGTATTCGGCCGAAGTCCCGCTCCCGCAGGAACCGGCGGAGGATTCCTCTGGTTTGACCCAAGCAACTACTCCAACCCGACGAGCACCTTCGGTACCTGCTCACCACAAATAGGCAGTTTGCGTGGACCGGGATTCTATAACTGGGACATCAGTCTGCAGAAAAACTTCCAGTTAACCGAGCGGTTCAAGCTGCAATTCCGCTCGGATTTCTTGAATGCGTTCAACCGCGTCAATCTCGCATCGCCGAACACAAGCGTAAGTCAGGCGAATACCGGTGTGATTCAGTTCTCGCAGCCCGCGAGAAACATCCAGTTTGCGCTAAAGCTCTATTTCTAATCGCAACGCACGTATAATGAGGCAGGCGAACACCCCCGCCTGCCTCATTTTTTTTTATGCCAAGGTTCATCCGATTTCTAGTTGTCGCCATGGCCTTTGGGATTCTAACAACGCCGCTGTTGTCTCAATCCGGGAATAAAGCGGCCGCGGTGGATAGTTCTTCCACGATGCAAAAGGGCCTGAGCCTAGCCGAACAAGGACGCTGCCGGGAAGCGCTGCCAATCCTGAAGAAGTCTGCCCCCCTGACTGCGGACAAACAACTGAAAATGAAGGGCGGTTTGGCCACGGTCCGCTGCGGACTGTCGTTGAATCGGGTCGATGATGCTGTCAGTGCGTTGCTCTGGCTGAACCGGGAATTCCCCACCGATCCGGATGTTCTCTACGTCACCACGCATGCTTTCTCCGATCTCTCCACGCGAGCATCGCTGGACCTGGTCAGAACCGCACCGGACTCCTACCAAGCGCACGAACTGAACGCCGAAGCCTTGGAAATGCAAGGGAAATGGGATGATGCCGCCGCGGAATACCGCAAGATACTGGAACAGAATTCACAGATGCCGGGCATCCACTTTCGGCTCGGGCGGCTGATTCTGTCAAAGCCGCAGACACCCACCACAGCAGAGGATGGCAAAAAGGAAATGGAAGCGGAGCTGGCCATCGATCCCAACAATGCCGGTGCGGAGTACGTACTGGGAGAATTGGCGCGGCAGGCGCAGAAGTGGGACGAAGCCATCGAACATTTTTCCCGGGCTACGAAGCTCGATGCGAATTTTGCGGATGCCTTTCTAGGCCTCGGTTTTTCGCTGAATTCCGCGGGCCGGTACGCGGAAGCTATTCCACCCTTGGAAACCTCAGTAAGACTGCAACCGGGAAACCCAACTGGGCACTATCAACTAACCATCGCGTACGGGAAGACTGGGCGCCAACAGGACGCGCAGCGGGAAATGGCCCTCTTCCAGCAGACTTCGGAGAAGGCTTTGAAAGAGCAACAGGGAGAGAGACAAGGGTCGCCGGCGAATCCGCAGTGAGGCCTGTCTTGTTTTCGCAAGGACCGTCTCTGGCGCGATGGTTGGAGAGGTGGAAGTGTCCAGGACGGGTTTCATGCTGGCGATATACTTGGCGTTAACGGCTCCCCGTTCGGGCTCGGCTGCGCAGACGAAATCCGAACCGTCCTCCGCTTCTTCGTCTTCGTCTGCTTCGGACAAGAAACCGCAGACGCATTCCGGCTACGTCGGGGACCAAGCGTGCCTGCCGTGTCATCAAGAAAAGGCCGACACCTATTCGCGAACGGCGCACCATCGGACATCTCAGCTAGCCGGCGAGGAGACCATTGCCGGCCCGTTCACATCAGGCACGAATATTCTGAAGACCTCTAATCCCGGATTGTTCTTTAGGATGGATGCCAAGCAAGACGGCTTTTATCAGACCGCTGTCCTTGGAGTTGACCCGGTTACTACCTCTCGCTCGGAAAGCTTCGATCTAGTGGTCGGGTCGGGGCGAAAAGGGCAGACCTATCTTTATTGGAAGGGCGATCAGCTTTTTCAGCTTCCGGTGTCGTACTGGGTGGAGATCGGGCAATGGGTGAATAGTCCTGGATATCGCGACGGTGTGGCCGATTTCACACGGCCAGTGGTTCCGCGCTGCTTGGAGTGTCATGGAACTTACGCGGAATCCGTCGCCGGGCGGCCACCGCCCAATCGGTACAAAGAGGCAACGGTAGTGCTTGGAATCGGGTGTGAACGGTGTCACGGTCCCGGCCGCAAACACGCTGAGAAAAATCGACCGAGTTCTGCGCAAGCCGGGACCTCGATCGTTAATCCTTCAAAATTGTCGCGCGAACAGCAGATTGAGGTCTGTGCGCAATGTCATGGGGGACCCGGTAAACGGCTGCTGGCCTCTCTATTTTCCTATGTTCCCGGGGAGCCCCTGGACGACTTCATCGAGCTGGATCGCTTCGACCCCAACGCGAAAGTAGACGTGCACGGCAACCAGGTTGCTCTCTTGCAACGAAGCCGTTGCTTCCAGTCCTCCGCAATCATGAGTTGTGTCACCTGTCACGATGTCCACATGCCGCAGCGCGATGTGGCTGCTTTTTCCCAACGGTGCCTCTCCTGTCACAAAATGGAAAACTGCGGGCTGTATCCGAAGCTCGGCACGCCAATCGCCAACAGGTGCATCGATTGCCATATGCCCAATCAACAGTCCACCGTGATTGTATCCGACTCGAACGGGAGGCAAGTCCGGCCTCAAATACGCACGCACTGGATCAAGATTTATGCCGACGCCTACGCACAGGAGGGGCGGTAGATGCCTGGACGGCTAGATGAGACCTGGAAAATACTCTCGCGCCGCCGCTTCCTTCAGGCGCTTACTCGAGTGGGCGTGGGCGCTGCCCTTGGTGCCGGAAGCCTGCCCGCTTTGCTTACTGCGGCGGGTGATCCAGAAAATTCCCCTCCTGCGTTCGAGGAAATTCCGCCATCAGCCAGCGGCATCTCTTGGACTCACACGAACGGACGTTCTGCGGACATGTATTTACCGGAGACCACGGGAGCAGGCTGCGGCTTCATTGATTACGACAACGACGGCTGGATGGACATCTATCTGGTTAACAGCGGAGTTTGCGACTTCTATACTCCGCAAGCGCCGTTGCGCAATGCTCTGTACCGCAATAATCGCGATGGCACGTTTACCGACGTTACCGAAAAAGCCGGAGTCGCCGGAGGCGGCTACGGCCAAGGCGTCGCGGTTGGCGACTACGATAGGGATGGCTTCCCCGATCTCTATTTAACGCAGTATGGCCGCAGCATCCTGTATCACAACAACCGCGACGGCACCTTTACTGATGTCACTGCGAAAGCTGGTGTTGCGGCGCCGGGTTGGGCTTCCAGCGCGGTGTGGTTCGATTACGACAATGATGGAAACCTCGATCTGTTCGTTTGCCGCTTCGTCGACTTCACCAAAGAGAAGAACAAATGGTGCGGCAATCGCGAAAAGAACGAACGCTGGTACTGTATTCCGCGCGTATACGACCCCATGCCTTGCTGGCTGTTTCACAACAACGGCGACGGGACCTTTACGGACGTCAGCAAGGAGTCAGGCATTGCGAAGTCACTGGCAAAGGCCTGGGGCGTGGTGGCCTGCGACATTAACAATGATGGCTGGATGGATCTTTTTGTCGCCAACGATACGGTTCCAAACTTTTTGTTCGCTAACCGCAAAGGCCGCTTCGAGGAAATCGGTTTGCTGGGGGGCGTGGGTTTCAGCGCGTATGGACGCGCACGCTCCGGCATGGGTGTGGACGCAGCCGACTACGATCAGGACGGCTGGATCGATCTATTCGTCGCCAACGTCGACCAGGAAATGTTCTCGCTCTATCACAACAATAAGAATGAAACCTTCAGCGACGTCGCGGTTCCGACCGGGATCGGCGCCACCACTCGGCTGATGAGCGGGTGGGGCCTCAAGTTCTTCGACTACGACAACGACGGCGATCTGGACCTGCTGCTTTGTAATGGACATCCCGACGATAAGGTCGATGCCCACACCGACGGCGTGAAATATCTCGAGCCGATGCTGCTGTACCGCAACACCGGGCGCGGACTCACGAACGTGAGCGCCCAGGGTGGCCCGATTTTTTCTCGTCCGTTGGCGGCGCGCGGCATGGCGATCGGCGATTTCGACAACGATGGTGCCGTGGACGTGCTGGTGGCCATCAACAATGGCGCGCCTATCTTGCTGCGCAACAATGCCGGACGGCAGAACCACTGGCTCGGCGTTCACTTAATTGGAAAAAAAGCGAATCCCGACGCCATCGGCACCACGGTCACGTACAAGTCCGGAGACCTGACCCGCAAACGACTGAAAACAGGCGGAGGCAGTTACCTTTCGTCTCACGACCCGCGCATGGTTCTGGGATTGGGGAAAAGAATGTCGGTCGACTCATTGGAAATAAAATGGCCGCAACCTGGGGGCGGGACTCAACTCTTCACCGATCTTCCTCTCGACCGCTACATCACCATCGTGGAAGGTGAACAAAAATGGAAGTAGGCCGGCGCACGTCCGCTCGCTTCGCGATTGTCTTAGGCCTCGTGCGGGGTCTTGCGACCCACTTGCATTCGCAAGAGCCGGGTAACCCGCCGCCGACATTTACCAAGAATGTAGCGCCGATCCTGCAGAGACATTGCCAGACCTGTCATCGGTCATTTGGGGCTAGCAAAGCTGGGACGAATTGATGGTCGGATTTTTCAATTTACAGTTTGAAGCGGCCACGCCCGCGAAAGACATTTCTACCCCAGGAGCCGTGCACACTCACTGATATGCTCCGATTTCAGACCAATCTTCATATCGGTGAGTTTGGCCGATTCCTCGCGCTGACGCTGGCGGCTTGCTGCGTGGGCCATATCACGGAAGCGCAGGACCAGTCCCCGCGATTCCACATCATTGCTCTTGCTGAGCATGGTGGCATCCACAAGCCCTTTGTAGACGCGGCCAAGCTTTGGCTGGGAAAAATGGCCAGCGAAAACAACTTCTCGGTGGACTACATCGAAGACACTGCAAGAATCGATGATGAGTTTCTCGCGAAATACAATCTTTTCATTCAGCTGAACTATCCTCCCTACAATTGGACCAACACGGCGCAAGCCGCATTCATCAAGTACATCGAGCAAGGCAAAGGCGGCTGGATCGGATTTCACCATGCCACTCTGCTGGGAGAATTCGACGGCTTCCAGATGTGGCCCTGGTTCCACCAGTTCATGGGAAGCATCCGCTTCAAGGATTACATCGCCAGTTTCGTCACCGGCACGGTCACGGTGGAAGACACACATCATCCCGTGATGAAAGGCATCCCATCGACCTTCGTTATCAAAGACGAAGAGTGGTACACCTACGACACCACCCCGCGCCCGAATGTTCACGTCCTCGCTAGCGTAGATGAAAAAACATATTTCCCGGCCACCGACAAGAAGATGGGCGATCACCCGGTGATCTGGACGAACGAACACATGAAGGCCCGGAACGTTTACATTTTTATGGGCCACCGGCCAGAACACTTCAACAATCCATCGTTCACGCGGATTTTTACAAACGCCATTTTTTGGGCGGCCAGCCAGCAGGAGACTCGCGAGAAATGAACCGAGTTCGTCTTCGAATAAGAGTTTGCCGTAACGGATTTCTGTCGGCGTTCGCTCAGGCGTTGATGGCGGCTGGCTTTGCCCTGATCTTCTGGAGTGGCTTCGCTCGCGCCGCGGAGCCGGCCTTCAAAGTCCTGGCGTTCTATTCCACCGACGTTGAACCCGATCACGTCAAGACCGCCAAAGACGCCCTCGCTTTCTACAACGACCTGGCGACAAGAGATAACTTCATATTGGATACCACCACCGACTGGACGAAGCTCAACGAAAACGCTCTCAAACCCTATCGTCTGATCTTGTGGCTCAACAACTTCCCCCAGACTCCCGGCCAGCGAGCAGCATTCGAAAAATACATGGAAGATGGCGGCGGATGGATTGGCTTCCACGTCGCCGCGTATAATGACAAAGACACGCATTGGCCGTGGTTCGTCCAGTTTCTCGGCGGCGCCGTCTTTTACACCAACAATTGGCCCGTGCTGCCCGCGAAACTCAACATCGACGATCGCAATCATCCCGTGACCGCAGGCCTGCCCGCAAATTACAACGCCCCAGCAAATGAGTGGTATCTGTGGAAGCCTAGCCCTCGCCTCAACAAGGATGTCCAGGTTCTCGTCACGCTCGACCCTTCGAACTACCCGATCGGGCAAAAGGACATCATTACGGAAGGCGATCTTCCCGTCGTGTGGACGAACACAAAATACAGGATGCTTTACATCAACATGGGCCACGGGCCTGCCGTTTACGGCGACCCGACCCAAAACAAACTTTTCGAAAATGCGATTCTGTGGCTCGGAGACAAAAAGTAGCCGCCCTGGGCGGCAATCCTGGGGGTTTGGAATGACCGGGTCTCGAATGACGAGGGTTCGCACAATTGCGAGCGTTCTTTTCCTGGCGTTCGGCGCGCGATGCGCGGCTCAAGCGCAGTCCAGCTCGCCGCCGATGAAGCGTCTCCTCGTGCTCGGCGAAGAAAAGGGCTACCGGCATGAGGCAGTATCGCACGCCATGGCCACCATTGAGCGCCTCGGTCGCGAGTCTGGCCTGTGGGTTACCACCATTCGAACCGATACCGAGGTCCTCACCAAGCAAAAGCTCGAGTACAACGCCAAGAATCTAAATGATTTCGATGCCGTCCTTTTCTACACCGGCGGCGAACTGGAGATGAAACCAGAACAAAAGGCCGCGCTTCTATCCTTCGTTCACGACGACGGCAAGGGCTTCATCGGCGTGCACAGCGCCACCATCACCTTCACTTCCTGGCCCGAGTACGGAGAAATGATCGGCGGCTATTTCGACGAGCATCCCTGGGTCACCTTCGATGCGCCCATTATCGTCGAGGACCCCAACTTTCCCGGGATGCAGCAGTGGCCGAAGTCCTTTGTCCTAAAAGATGAGATCTACCAGATGAAGGATTACTCCCGAGACAAAGTTCGCGTATTGATGCGGCTCGACGCCAGCCAGACTCGATCTGAACAATCCCCACGTTCACCGCAAAGACCGCGATTTCGCCGTAACCTGGGCAAAAACGTACGGAAAAGGCCGCGTCTTCTATTCCACGCTCGGCCACGTCGAGCAAAATTGGGACGATCCGCGGTTCCAGAAAATGTACCTGGAAGCCATCAAGTGGGCGATGGGCCTGGTGGATGCCGACGTAACGCCACGCCCGCTCCCGGCTCAATCCGGAAGCGCAGGGAATGAGCGAAACAATATTCATTTCAAAGCGCTGGCGACCGTATCCGATTCGCAAAAATCACTGACGCGATCGGCGAAAGATTGTGCCCCGGACGCAGTATCGAATGGAGGTGAGAGTTTATGTGGCAACTGCTCTTCGCACTGTTACTGACGCTACCGCAGGCGCCGGCCGCTCGCGACATTTCCACGCCCGCGTCAGCGACTCCGTCAGGTCATCCCATTCTCGCGCTCGGCTCGCCCGCCCCTGACTTCTCTCTGCCCGGCGTAGATGGCAAGACCCACACCCTCTCCGGCTACGCATCCGCTCCGATTTTAGTCATCGTCTTCACCTGCAATCACTGCCCAATCGCTCAAATGTACGAGCAACGCATTCAACAACTTGAGTCGGACTACCACGATCGCGGCGTTGCCGTCGTGGCAATCGAGCCCAACGATCCCAAAGCGCTTCGAATCGACGAGCTGGATTCCTCCGACATCAGTGACAGCCTCGACGAAATGAAAATTCGCTTCGAATACAAGCATCTCCACTACCCGTACCTCTATGACGGCGAAACGCAATCCGTAACGCGCGCCTACGGCCCTCAGGCCACTCCGCACGTCTTCATCTTCGACAAAGACCGCAAGCTCCGCTACGAAGGCCGTATAGACAACAGCTATCGCAAGGAAATGGTAAACACTCAGGACGCCCGCAACGCCATCGATGCTCTGTTGGCGAATCGCGATGCAGCGGTCAAACACACCGGCGTCTTCGGATGCTCGACCAAGTGGAAAGAAAAAACCGCTGCCAGCGAGGCCGCCCTGCGAAAGATCGCAGCCGAACCGGTGAAGCTCGACATGGCCACCGCCGACGACTTAAAGCAACTCCGCCAAAATCCCTCGAAACACATGACGTTAATCAGCTTCTGGGCCACCTGGTGTGGCTCATGCATCGACGAGTTCGCCGACTTCCAGGAGACCTTTCAGATGTACAGAGTTCGCGATTTCGACCTCATCACCGTCTCCGCCAATATGCCCGATGAAAAGGAAGGCGTCATGCGGATGCTGGAGAAAAAACACGCCACCAGCCGCAACCTGTTATTTGCTTCCAACGACACCGCGGCCCTGCAAGCCGCGTTCGATCCCGCCTGGGAATCCGCAGTTCCCTATACCGTCCTCTTCGCTCCCGACGGTAAAGTCCTCTACAAAAATCTGGGAAGCGTGGACATTCTCGAACTGCGGCGCACCATTCTCGCGAATCTACCCTCCGACTACATCGGCTTCAATCAATACTGGCAGACCGGTTCCACTCAAAAGGACTCCGGGAAAAGCGGCGGTCCGGGCCATTTCCCGTTCTAACTGGTGTTTTCCCCAGCAGCTTTCTCGCTGTGTGGCGAAGGGTTCAGCGTCGTGGCGGTGGTAGCTTGGATCACGGCCATTGAGCGCAGCGTCTTAAATCTTCTCCCGCACCCATCTTTGCCCGGGGACAATTGAAGATCGGCAGTAGTCGCATTGGTTCGCAAAGCAAACGATCATTTCCCCCTGAGATTACTCCCACCGGTTTTGATCGCGTGACGACCAGAGGTTCGGGAAAAGGAGCCGAATAACTTCCGGAGATTAGTGGCTCTGCAGGAGCGAAAAGCTGTCGTCACGAGGCGGAGAAGCTACTTGTTGAGATGAAGAGGAAAAGTTGGTCAGAAAGAAAGTGGCCTCGTCGATTTGTTTGGGCGTCAGCAGGTGCGAGATCTGCTTGCGGCGATTGGCGCCTGAGGCGTCACCTGCGGCGAGCGCGCTGGAATACCAGGCATAGGCAGCGACATAATCGAGCGGCAGGCCTCTCCCCTGCTCGTAAAGGTAAGCTAGGTTTGTTTCCGCGCTGGGCAGGCCATGTTGCGCGGCTAGGCGAAGCCATCGGGCAGCTTCCCTGTAGTCGAGTCCGACGCCCAGCCCTTTGTAATAAGAAACCGCCAGACTGTTTTGAGCCTCGGCGGATCCGGAATCGGCTGCCGCGCGAAACCAGCGGGCCGCTTCTTTGTAGTCCCGGCGCGTCCCTGACCCTAGGTAGTAAAGCGTCGCCAGATTGCACTGGCCGACAGGATTCCCGTGTTGCGCGGAAGCCCGGTACCATTCGAACGCCCTGCTCATACTCTTCGGAACACCCTGGCCATGCTGATACAACGAGGCCAGATTGTTTTCGGCCGAGGAGTGGCCCTGAAGCGCCGCGGCACGGTAGTTCTCCACGGCTTTGGCGTAATCGTGGGGAACACCCTCGCCATGTTCATACAAGTACCCGAGGAGGAATTCCGCGCTCGCATTACCCTGCTCGACGGACGCATGGAGCCACTTGAGCGCAGATTGGTAGTCCTCATTCGTGGGATCGTGACGCAGGTAGGCCTGCGCGAGGTTGTATTGCGCATCAGCGTTGCCCTGCTCGGCCAGCGATCGCAAAGTGGAGGCCGACGCGCTGGCACTCTGCGAAGATTGTGGCAAGGCGTAACTGAGCCGAGCGGTTGCCAACACGGCAGCCAGAAGCAACGGAGCTGTAGGAAACGAGTACGAGCGGCACAGGCGAAACGTCATCGTGGTCCCCCTTGGCGGTACGGGAATTCATCTTGGTCCGCGAACTTTCTGGGCTCTTCAAAAGAACGGCCGTAGAGCCAGTACGCACCGTGCGCACGCCACGGCGATGACGCAAAGACGAGACCGTGGCACGGTGCCAGACGAATGCTGATGCGGCACCTCAACCACCGGCACGCCGAACGCGTGACGAGCCGTCAGAGCCACTCGGCTAGCGTGATTGCTACTGTATTGACGAGGGAACCCTCGGAAATGTTTGGTCTTGTTGCGAAATTTTTATCAAGCTGCAGCTCGAACTGCGATTTCGATTGGCGTGCGTGGGATTGCACTCTCGGTCTTTCGGTCCGGCTGGGAATATCATCTGCACCGCATACCGTTGCATCATGCCTGACACCGCGATTCAGACGTGGCATCGTTCTTCCAGGCGATTAATAGGGGCGCGACGGTCAATGAGCTAGCGGCGGAATACGACCTGAGCGAACCACTCATCAGGTATCGGATACAAATTACCGGAGCGCACAGGCTGTTTCATGCGCGGCAACAAGGTCGTCCAAGTTACATCTCCCAGAGGGCCGAACAACTACGGCCCAAAATTATTTCAATCCGTGCTGCGATTCCAACGGCTGCTGAATCTCACGGGATGCGCGAGTGCGCCGGGCAGTCTGGCGCAGTTTTACGCGGAGGCGGGCTATGCGGATCAAGCGCATATGACACGTGAGGTCCAGCGGTTTTCAGGGATGCCGCCGACTGTGCTCCTGCGAACCGCGCTTTGCGATTGTCTGATCTTCTCAAGGCGACCGGCGGCGACCGTTGAGGTGCGTTGTCCGATTCATTCAAGACACAACTCGGCGCAGCGATCTATCTTCATGATGGTAATGACCCGAAGACAAAACCTACCTAGTCCAGGGTAGAACGAATCAATCTGAGAAAGGCTGCTATCATGAAAACCCCGGTTGCTTTGGCGTTGCCTGCGATTCTTTGCCTGGTGACTGCGATCACGGCATCCATTCCTGGCCCCAGCGAAAGCACCATTTCTGGGCCAATACCGAACAGTGCTCCTGCGTTGATCAACACCTGCCTCATCACGAATGATGTCGAGAGGCTTGCTGCCTTCTACGCAGAGGTTCTGAAAATGAAGCCCCACAAGGTAGATGCCACTTACGTTGACTTTCGGACCGGCACGGGAGTTCTGGCGTTGTTCGCAGCCGAGGCACAAGAAAAATACATCCCTGGCTCCGCAATGTCAGGCCAGAACCACAGCGCAATCCTGGAGTTCAGAGTGAGCGACGTCGATCAGGAGTATGCACGGCTACACGACGTTGTGAAGCAGTGGGTCAAAGAACCAACCACTCAACCATGGGGTACCCGCTCGATTTATTTTCGTGATCCTGACGGTAATCTGTGGACTTCTTCGCGCCTGCTGGTAGTCAGTAGCCCTCGCGGCGATCGACACATCAAACCTTTCGCTCCTTCGGCATGAAAATACCGGCTAAGTCCAGTCCCAGTACTTCAAGTTTCCGATTCCGCGTTTATCAGGAGCTATTCGAATTTCACCGCAAAGAGACGGGCCGCAAAACCCCCCGATTCGTTGACCCGATCCAAACGTGTAACGTAAGCTTTGCGGCATCATACGCGCCACCAACGCCATACGAACGTGCTGAATTGAGCGTGTATGAGGGGAGTGACCAAGATGCACAAAGGGGTCGAGGTCCTTTTCGCGACGACGGTTTTGCTTTCGTTTGTGCTGGCCTCTTGCACAACACGTACCCCGTCAGAAGAGGACGAAAAGCAAGCAGCCATCAATGTTGCTCTGGCCCACGAGCGAGCAGTTCAGGACTTCGACCTCGATAAAGTCGATTCTCTGCACACGCCGGACGTACGCGTGATCGAGGAGTCTTTCCCGCACCCACTCGAACCCGAGGAGCGGCGAGATTGGCAATCGCTCAGGGACGCTGGCGTCCACGTTGACTATCATCCTCAAGACGCAGTGGCCGAAGTGCGCGGCACTGTGGCATGGGTCACCTTGACCTTGCACAGCATCTTCACCGCCGACGCCCCGGCAGGCCGCGCCATGATTGGTGGGGAGTGGCATGTGACCTTCGTGGAGACGTTCATCCTGGTGAAAACGCCGGAGGATTGGAAAATCGCGTTCCGCCACACCTCTCAACTTCCCGCCGATTTTGGTATTGACCCCGATTACCAGGCGGAACACGGTGGAATGAAATTGGTTAAAGTGTCCGAGGGTGGGCCCGCAAGCAAGGCGGGATTAACAACTGGCGATGTGTTGATCGAGTACGGCGGAAGGAAGATTGACAACTACGTTGACTACTCTCGACTCGTGCATGCCTACTCTGAGGGCGAGAAGGTTATGGTGATCGTGATGCGAGGACACGAGAAAATCACGAAAGAAGTGACTCTGGAGGCGATGCGGTAAATGCCCTGCGGTTTAGTAGGGCGTTGGTCCTTAGTTCCTGGTAAGTCGTTAATCAGGACTTGAGCGCGATACGTGGGCTCCCGTCCCGAAAATCGTCAGTAAACACCAGCCGACTTCCCGTTACCGATCTGGCGTGATTCCAAAAAGCGGGTTTGTCCAGCCATTGTGATACCGCCATCCGACAGCGCGAATTTGGATGCCGTTGTGGCGCACACTTGCGGTGATGAAACGGTCAGAGGAGCGGTCTCAGTATTCATAGATCGCGTAGGGACTCTGATTGAGCAAGGCGGCCCAATGCTGTTATTATTTGAGCCGCCAAAAGACCTTTTGGCCGCAGTTGACAACCGCACCAAGCCCACACAGGAGCAGTACAAACCCCCAAAATGTGAAACTACTCAAAGGTGGACCCCATGACCCAATCCAGCGCTACACAGCGAGGCAGCGAGAAGGCAGGTGCGCAGTTCAACATCGACCGCACCTATCCGGGCCGGTGGACGATCACCTTCAGCAACCCGCCGATCAACATGTTTGTTCCCACAACGATCGTCGAATTGGGAGCGCTAATGACCGACCTCGAGGCGGACCCGTCCGTGAAGGTCGTAGTGTTCCAGTCGGCGAATCCCGATTTTTTCGTCGCCCATCTCGACGTAGCCAAGGCAGCTGAACGGCCGGAGATGCTGGGCCTTTGGCGCGACTTTGTGCTGCGCCTCTCGTCCGCGCCAGTCGTGAGCATCGCCAAGATTCGCGGCCGCACGCGCGGCATCGGTAACGAGTTCGTGCTGGCCTGCGACATGCGCTTCGCCAGCCGGAAAAGCGCCCTATTCGGCAACCCCGAGGTCGGCGTCGGACTCGTCCCGGGCGGCGGAGCGCTGGAATGGCTCCCGCGCTTGGTCGGCCGCTCGCGCGCACTTGAGATCGTCCTCAGCGGCGACGATTTCGATGCTGATATCGCCGAGCGCTATGGCTGGGTGAACCGCACGCTGGACGATGACGACCTCGACTCGTTTGTCGATGCGCTCGTCGGGCGTCTGGCCTCGTTCGACCGTGAAACGCTAGCCGCGGCGAAGGCCCAGGTCAATCGGTTCGGGACGCCGACAGCTGCCGAGCTTCAGTCGAGCAACGACTTGTTCTTCCCACTGCTGGCCTTGCCCAGTGCGCAGGCGCGCCGTGCGAAGATCCGTAATATCGGTTACGGTGTTCGGAGCGACTTCGAATTGAACTTCGGCAGGTACCTGCCTACGTTCGGGCGGGCGGACGACGATGACACGGACAAGCAGCCCGACTGATCGTCGCCCTGATTTCTCGGAATAGAGTAGCTTTAAATGGACGGTAAGCCGACTAAACAGGACTTGGGAATTGCTTCGTTTCGATTCCAAACTTGAAAAATCTTCCGATGAGTTGAGGATGTCAAGGATGATCGCCCCATCGACCCCCATCCAAGCGATCGACCTTTTGGCCTCGCGTCTAACCCTTTAGGAGAAGATTCGCCATGTCGCATCATTTCGATACGCCTACCGCAAAAGAAGACCCCCGCATCAACGTCTGCGACTTCTACTTGTTTCGCGGCCGCCCGGGCACAACGGTGATGGCTTTGACCGTGAATCCGAACGCCGGCGTCGGCGCGCCCGACACCTTCCGCGACGAAGGTCTCTACGCCTTTCGCTTCGACACGAATCGCGATCTTCGCGAAGACGTCGCCTTTAAGGTCCAGTTCGGCGCGCCCGCCCACGCCGATGGCGGCCAGTACCGGCACGTTCAGTCCTTCGAGGTCCGGCGCGCCACCGGAGCGGACGCGCTGAAAGGCGCCGCGGGCGAACTCATCATTTCCGGGAATACGGGACGCGTCGTGAAAGCGGATCAGGGCTGCTTGGCGTACGCAGGCCTCGCGCCCGATCTGTTCGCCTCCGATGGCGCCGGTTTCGGTGCCTTCAGAAAAGCTCTGTGGTCCGAAAACCGCTTTGCCCCGGAGGCGTTCCAGAATGGCCAGAACTTCTTCGGCGGCAACAATGTCACCGCCATCGTCCTCGAGGTCCCCAGCAACCTGATCGGCCGAGGTGTGGTGCACGCCTGGGCTACCGCATCGCTCTACGGGCACGCGCCGGAGTTGCAGGTATCGCGTTGGGGCCTGCCGATGATCACCCACATCCTGCTCTCCGATCCTTCGCTGCACGATGCATCGGAAAACTACAACCGCGCGGTCCCGGCGGACGAAGTGGCGCTGTTCTCCAAACCGATCCGCGACTTCGTGGAAAAAGTCACCGTGCTCGCCCACTCAGCGGCCGACCCATCCGCCTACGCTACGCAACTCCTCGCGCGCCTCTGCCCAGGCGTCCTTCCATACGAATTGGACACGCCCGCCTCATTCAGCTTTGCCGCCTTCAACGGCCGCGGCCTCTGCGACGACGTGATGGACGTGATTCTCACGCTGGCCACGAACACGGCCCTCGGCGATGGGGTGGCGCTCGATATGCGGCTGATGCGCCCGGATTTTCCCTATTTCGGCGAGCCGCACGCCACTGCGGCAAACTCCGCAAAGCAGTGAGGGCGAAGGAGCGAGAGCACGGACGACACAGCGGCGATCTGCAATTGGATGGATTTGCTCGCCGGGCGCGAAGGCTTCGCGCCGGATCTTTCCGCATAGTTACGAGCCAGCGAAGCTTCTCGGAGAGACTGCACACCAGATTCCAAACGTGGTGGCTATCCAACGCCCCAGACCGCCAGTTCTCGAAAACTTTCACTTGGCATCATCGAGACTCCATATCCGGATTCATTGATGACAGGTGTCGAGTGCCCGCTGCAACGGTTGTTGTCGCGTAACGCGCATCTCGTCAGTGCCTGATTTTCTGACGAGATGCGGACTTCTCGATACCTATGCCGCATGTCCCAATCTGGATTACTCCCAGTTAGCCGACAATACGCCCGGAATGTGAACTCGGCTTGGCGTGCATATGCTCCAGCTCGTCGTATAATCCCGTGCGCGGCTCTAGGGAGCGGAACATATGAGCGTACAAGAAGAAATCAAGAAGTATATTACCAGCCAACCTGAACCAAAACGCAGTGACATCCAAGAGCTGCACCGGCTCACACTTCAAGTGTCACCAGAATGCAAATTATGGTTCTTCGATGGTAAAAACAGCAAAAACCAGACTGTTTCTAACCCCACGATAGGATATGGATTTCACACAATAAAATATGCCAGTGGAAAAAGTAGAGAGTTTTTTCAAATTGGTGTGAGCGGAAACAAAACCGGAATCTCTGTCTATATCCTTGGCCTCAAAGATAAGAAGCACTTAGCCAAAACATATGGAAAAAAACTGGGCAAGGCGAGCGTGACTGGATATTGCATTCGGTTCAAGACTCTAAAGGATATAAACATCGATACGCTTGAAGCGGCAATACGATGTGGGCTTGCGGCTCAGAATGAAAAGGCAAGCTGATGAACTAATTACACTGTTAAAGGCAAGCAGTTACAGATGTACAATTGCTCCTCCCCGAATAATCGTGCGGCTCTCTGTCAGCGTTTCTTGCCTTTCCTTGCTTGCCGTTCGCCATTGCGGAAGTATGACGAGCAATTCGGAAGTTATGGACCAACGATCATGGACATCGAGTTCCTCACCCAATTGGCTCATCAGAACAACAAAGGCCACCAAGTCGCGGCGGCCTTCCCTGAAACGGCCCTAAAAGCGAATGCATTCCCATTTTGATCAATCAGTACCGGTAGACAGCATGTCTACCTTAACTCCTGGAACGGTACACTTGCTCTTAGCAGCGGCGTTTTCTTCTACGAAGAATACGTCATACGCCACGCGATCCACTCGCGTCGGATCATCAGGATTGACGCTAGCCTTATAGCGGAACGTATTGCCGTACTGGTCTCGCCGACTAGCGTCTTTGTATTTCAAGCTGAGTGAGTTTACGCCAAGAGATGGTAGCGTGTGCAATTCCTCGTGTCCAACATCGCCAACGTCTGCTGGCGACCGTGCAAATCACATCCTATAATCCGCATCTCGGCCTCCTTCGGTCCGAGCTCTGTAGGGTGAACACCGAACAGTCTACTCGGGCCGTCGCGAGGCCGGCATCGTTAAGACATCAACCAGGCACTTCCCGATTAGCTGGTGATAACGCCTGTTATCAGAAGTTACCCATCCCGGCTCAATCGAAGTACTCGAAGGCCGCTACTGTAGCTTAGCGTACTCAGCTTTGGGCGAACGCGGCATCAAGAAACTTCGGTGCGGGGAATGCGTTAGAATGGGGCCGAGTTCGCCTACCTGTCGATGACGACCACTTCGGATTCTGCTGGGACAACGAGCAAATCACTTTGGAGGTTGAGCGGGCTGACGGTTTGGCAACTGGCACTGAATGCGTTTGGCGGGCTTAGGAGGAATGATGCGATCGGGCGAGCGTCGCAACTGGCATTTGATTTTCTGTTCGCGCTTTTTCCTTTGATCCTGCTGATAGTGACGATGTTCGGGATATTTACTTCGCGGAGCGCGGAGCTGCGGAACGATTTTCTCTCTTATTTTTCGAACTTTCTTCCCCCGGGCGCATTCGAGGTGCTACGAACGACGACAGACGAGCTTGCTATGAATGCGAGCGGCGGGGAATTTACGTTTGGAGTTGCGGCGGTGATTTGGTTCGCGTCGGGCGGGATTGCGTCCATGATTACGGCGTTGAACCTCGCGTATCAAATGGAAGAAACGCGGTCGTGGTTCAAGATTCGCTCGACTGCGATTGTCCTGACGCTAGTGATGTCCGCGCTGCTGGTGATGGCGTTGTTGCTGGTGCTGGTGAGCGGCGACGTATTCGACTCGATTGGGGAGCGGCTGCGGCTGGGGCCGGTGGTTGTGGAGCTGGGGAAGATTCTTCAATGGCCGACGGCGATTGTGTTTGTGATGCTGTCGTTTTCGCTGATTTACTACGCGGGACCTACGCTGGTGGGGCGAAGGTGGCACTGGGTTACGCCGGGGTCGGCATTTGGGACGGGGCTGTGGATTCTCGCGTCGCTGGGCTTTCGGACTTATCTGCATTACTACAACACGTACAGCACGACGTATGGTTCGCTGGGCGCCGTGATGATTCTATTGGCGTGGCTGTATGTCTCCGGGTTGTCGTTCCTGATTGGTGGGGAGATCAACGCGGAGCTTGAGCGGGCTTGCACCAATTGCCGCGAGCTTGAGACGCTGAGCGCGCCGGACGCTGAGTGATAGCCGGAGGACCCACCCTTCGCAAACAGAAGGACTGGGCATCCGAAGATTCAAAACATTGGACTAATGCCCCCGAGAACACCGTGACTTCGTCAAGTCGCGTCGGCTCTTGCATTTCGCGAGAGTCTATAATAACCGTCCGCCCGGGTAAGTGTTGATAAACCCGCCATCAATCTCGAAATGAGATAGGCAAAGCCGGAGACCGGTATCTGAGAACCATGATGGTGCAGGGAGCGCATTTCATTCTGGGGCCTTTTGGAGAAGACAGTGATCTGCGGAGATGGGGACGGAAGCTTGCGGAGCGAGGAGGAAAAAATGCCAAGAAGCGAGCGGCGGTGGCCGTGGCTCGAAAGTTGGCGGTACTGCTCCATCGGTTGTGGGTAAGCGGAGAGGTCTACGAACCATTACGCAATAGCCAGAGAGCGATGCAGGCAGTGGCCTAGAGAGTTGCGATCCGGACAGCTGAGCTCAACCGCCGAGTCCAGGTGACTGCGACTACGTCCTGGCGCCCGACTCCCCCAGAAACGGTGGGAAGAGAGGACGATTATCAGGTAGCAGCACCTACTGAAACAAGAACACCCACCTAGCACCGAGCGAATATCGCTCACAAAAGAGTGCGGATGGAAGGATGGCGACAGAGGCGGCTTGGTTAAATGGGAGCAGACTCACGGAAAGAAGAAAGCGAAGTATGCCTTGACATCAACCGGCCTTCTCATGGAAGGACTTGAACGGTTTGGTGGTTCACTGTTCGCCACTATTTTCGGATAGCCGACTATAATTGCGGAGACCTGCTCACGATTGGCGGCAGTAGCCATGAACTAGAAGGGATCGAAGATCTGGTTAGATTGTAAAAAGTTGCGTGGGTCCAACTATATGCAAATGAAAAATGGAGTGAATCGAAGATTATTTCTGAAATGGGCAAACCTGGTTGGGCTGGCTGCCTGGTTTCCAGCTGCAGCGGAGTCGAGCCCAATCCCGATGCAAGACACGAACCCAGGGCATCCCGGAGAAGCTTCCCAAGCGAAGGAGCTGCGTTCACCAGAGACAATTCTCCTAAAAGACTACCGTCCGAAATCGATCTATAAAATTCCCGTCACGGAGATCGACAAGGCTAAATACCCCATCATCGACATGCACTCTCATCCGTACGCCAAGACTGCGCAGCAGATTGAGGAATGGATCAAGAACATGGATGAGGTTGGCGTTCAGAAAACTATCATCCTTACTATGGCTACCGGCACAGAGTTTGATGATATCTACCGTGAGTATTCGAAGTATCCGGATCGCTTTGAGATGTGGTGTGGTTTAGATCTGTCTGGCTACAACATGCCGGGATTCGGCCCTGCTGCCGTCAAGGAGCTGGAGCGCTGCCGGCAAGTGGGTGCACGCGGCGTGGGTGAAATCCACGACAAGGGGGACGGACTAGTCTCAGGCAAGTCCAAAGCGCCCGGAATGCATCCCGACGACACACGCATGGATGCGCTTTTGGAGAGATGCGCCGAACTTGGCATGCCTATCAGCCTCCATGTCGCCGACCCCATCTGGATGTACCAGAGTATGGACAAGACGAACGACGGCCTCATGAACGCCTACCACTGGCGACTCGACAATAAGCCGAACATCGTGAGCCTGTCCGGCATGATCGACATTCTTGACCGCACACTCGCGAGACACCGAAGGACGACGTTCATCGCGTGCCACTTTGCGAACCTGGATTACGATTTGGTGCGCCTGGGCGAGATCTTCGAACGCAATCCTAATCTGTATGCCGACATTTCTGCCCGTTACGCTGAGACGGCGCCCATCCCGCGGTTCGTTTCGAAGTTTTATGAAAAATATGCCGAACGACTTGTCTATGGGACCGATATGGGTTTTGAGAAGCCGATGTACCGTGTCACGTTCAGAATCCTTGAATCGCTGGACGAGCACTTCTACGAAATCGAACAGTTCGACTACCACTGGAGCCTAAATGGATTCGGGCTTAGCGGTGAGACTCTGAAACAGGTTTATCATGCCAACGCAACAAAGCTGCTTGCCGCGCGCACCGACCACGTCGGATAGAACAAATACTGGGAAGTTCACTTGGATGGTAAATCGAGTACCAGACATTAGGTAGTAGCTCGGACTTGATTGCATAACAATGTCGGCTCCTCTCGACATGAGCAGTCTTTGGTTGTTAGGCTCAGGAAGGAGCCGGAGTTCGGTTCGTACGCGGGACAGCTCGGTACCGGACATGGCGTGCAGTAAAGCGTCGTCCACTTGATAGGGCATCCCGCTCCCTCGTGAGAGGGAGTTCGAAGAACTAATCATGGTCGAAGTTTTGATCGAAGAGATGTTTGGGTCGGACTGAAACCGACCGCTAGATTACGAACGAACCGTACTTGTCAGGGCCGACCGGAAAGACACCGAAGGAAGCGGAAGAAAAAACTCTTTTAAGTGAATGGAGAAGTGTGCCCAAAAAGTGTTTGACAGGGCCGACATTGTTAGAGATGTCCGGTAAGCGCTGCCAGCTCAACCGGTCGACGCAACACCTAATCAGTTGATCCGACACTATTTCCCCTGGAGAACCGCCATCGGGCATCCCGCTCCCTGCAAAGGGAGTTTGAAGAAGTAATCATGGTCGAAGTTTTGATCGAAGAGATGTTTGGGTCGGACTGAAACCGACCGAAAGATTACGAGCGAGCCGTGGTCGTCGATGCAGAAGCCGAAGAAGAACAACGAAGACCACTCTTCGAAGTGAACGGAGCGGTGCGCTCAAAAAGTGTTTGACAGGGCCGACATTGTTAGAGATGTCCGGTTACCCGAAGATCTCGGACGGGTGATGAGCCGCGTGAAAGCCATTTATCGCAGTTGGGCCATTCCTTGTACCGGCAAACAGGTCTATGCCCCTCGGCATCGGGCCGAATGGCTCGCGAAGATCGACGAACCGGGAGTACGCCGGCGGGCCGAGTTTTATTACCAACAACTCGATGCGCTGCGAGTGGTGCGCCAGCAAGTGCGGCGGGATCTGCTGGCGGAGAGCAAGAAGCACAAAGCCTGGAAACACCTCTGTGAGATTCCCTCGATCGGGCCGATCCGCGCGGCGGTGTTGCTGGGCATTCTGCAGACCCCGCATCGTTTCCGCACGAAACGCCCGCTGTGGAATTACGGCGGTTTAGCCATCGAGATGCACAGCAGCGCCGATCACCGTAGTGTCGACGGACAACTGCAACGATCCCGGAAGAACGTCTTGGTGCGGGGCCTCAACCGCAACTGCAATCACGATCTGAAGAACCTATTTAAGGGCGCGGCCGCCGTGGCTTCCAGCAAGCCGGGCCCCTTTCAGGAGTTCTACACGGGTTTAGTGGCCAAGGGTATGAGGCCAGAGATGGCGCGACTGACCTTGGCCAGAAAGATTGCCACCATTGTTTTGCTGGTGTGGAAGAAAGGGGTGTGCTTCGACGCCCAATATCTGAAACCACAAACAGCTTGAGTGTCTTGATCGAATCCGCTCCATCCCGGGGATTCTCTCTGGCGGTGGCCGTGGGTTCTCGAGACACTCTGGTTCGAGAGCGAGTCTCAGCCGATTAGTTAGGCGCTGCGTGCTTCGGGCACCCAGTCTCACACCCGACTCTAGGCCCTCTCGGATAACCAGAAAAAGCTATGGGCCACGAGTCCCGGATAGAACTATGGTCGCCACTTGACCGCCGTTCTGCTTTGCTGGTTTCGGAACTGACAGGCTTCGTTGCGGACAGGCAATGAAAACCGCTGGTAGAGGAAACCCAAACCGTTGGGTGACAGTGCCCAACAACCGAGCACATGGCGCGGAAGGACTAGTTGGGACTTAGGATTACTTCCGAGTTGCCGACTAACCGAGCAGAATTGGGATTGCGCTATTGTTGGCGCAACGCGGTCACAGGATCTATCCGGCTCGCGCGACGTGCCGGTAGAAAACTAGCGAGCAGCGCGGCAATGACCAGGACAGGGATCGTGATAGCGAAAGTCGATACGTCAGCGGGCCGCATTCCCTCCACCAAGCGATTCAAGATACGCCCGGCAGCCAATGCCGCAACTATGCCGACACCAACTCCGACGAAAATCATCACAAGACTTTGTCCGAGTATTAGCCGCACGACGTCTTGAGCGGTCGCCCCAAGTGTCATGCGTACTCCGATTTCGGGCACGCGTTGGCTGGTCAAGTAGGCCAACACACCGTAAATGCCTATGCACGCCAGCAGCAGAGCTAATCCAGCGAATATGCCGAACAAGAGCAAAAGGAAGCGCTGCCGGGCGAGCGAGGCGCTTACGAGCTGTTCCAATGTTCGGACTTCATACAGGGCTTGATCGCCGGCAGCGCCGCGCAGTTCCTGCCGCAGAGGCTGGACAACATCCAACGGGCTGATTTTTGTCCGCACTGCAACAGACATCAATGACGAGAAGAAATGCAGCAGGTGATCAGGCACCTGCGCAAACGGGTAGTACATTTGATCCCGCACGCGTGACTGATCGTCACTTGCAAGGCCCCAGTGTCGCACGTGACCTACGACGCCCACGATCTGGATGGGGCCGGTCCCCATCGCGGGTATCCAGATCTGTTTCCCAACCACACGTTTACTGCCGAATGCGTGCTGCGCCAGATTCTCGTCAATCACCACCACCGGCTGGCTGCCGATGCGGTCGTCTTCGTTTAAAAATCGCCCCTCTCGCAGCGAAATTCCCATCACTTGCAAATAGTCCGGTGTCACACACGAGGCCAACGCGAACGGCACTTGGTTCGGCGGCGGCGGCGTAGCCGCCGTCCAGTAATCGAGAGAGTTTTCCCCTTCACGCATGGGGATGATATCGGCCAGCGCCACCGACTCGACACCTGGCACACGCCGCGCGCGATCGATCACATCCTTCCACGCAGCCCGGATGTGCTCGGGACTCTCGAGCGAGCTGGGAGAAAGCGCGAAGTGCGCCGCCATTACGTTGTGCACGTTTAAGCCAGGATCGAGCGATGACAGCGCCAGAAGCGTATGCCCAAGCATCCCGGCAGATACCAGCAGCACCACGGCAAGTGCAATTTCAGAGATCACAAACCCACTGTGCAAGCGGCGCGAGCTTCCCGCAATGGTTCGTGCCCCGGCGCGGAGCGACTGCTCCACGCTGCGGACAGGTATGCGCAGCATCGGCGCCAGCCCGAAAAGCAAGCCGCTTAACACCGACGCGCCTATGGTAAAAACCAGCACGCGCCAATCCAGATGCACCTCTTCCGCGCGCGGCAAACTCCCAGGCCAGAACGCCACAAACGGATGCAAAGTCAGCCCCGCGAGTACTATGCCGAGCGCCCCTCCGCCGATTCCAAGCATTGCGCTTTCGGTCAGGCACTGCCGCGCTAGGCGGCCCCGCCTGGCCCCGAGCGCCACTCGCATGGCCATCTCCCGCTCGCGGGAAACCGCGCGCGCCAGCAGCAAACTCGCGATGTTCACGCACGCGATCAGCAGAACCAGCCCTACTGCGCACAGCAGCAGCCATAGTGTTGAGCCCACATCGCCGACCAACTCCTTTTGCAGCGGGTACGCCAGCATGCTCAGCCCCGCGTTTGACGTGGGATACTCCTCCGCGAAGTGCCGCGCAATCAGAGCCAGCTCCGCTTGGCCTTCGGCCAATGTGGCATCGGGATGCAGTCGCGCGACGACGTGCAAAAAATGCGCCCTGCGGTTCTGCATTCGCGGGTCCGTGGTTTGTTCCAGGGGCGTGAATATGTCCGGCACTCCGTCCAACTGAAGTCCCGCGGGCGCGACCCCAATCACCGCATACGACTTCCCCTCAAGCACGAGTGACTTGCCGATCGCACTTGGTTCACCCCCGAAGTCGCGCTGCCACAGGCCATAGCTGATGATCACCACGGGCGCTGCGCCTGGCCGGTCTTCGTCCGGCCGAAAAGTGCGTCCTTGCACCGGGGAAACTCCCAGTGTTGAGAACAACTCGGCCGAAACCGCTCGACCGAACACGTACTCCGGCTCTCCCCGCTCGCTGATCGTGCCCCCGCCATAACTCCACGCTGCCAGGGCAAGCGTGCGGCTTTCGCGCTTCGCGTCCTCGAAATCAGGATTCGAGAATCCCCAGAATTCGCCGAACTGTTCCGTGTGTCCGCGCAAAGTGACTAGTCTTTCCGGCTCGGGGTAGGCCAGCGGCCTCAACAAGACACTATTAATCACCGTGAACATCACTGTCGTGGCCCCGATGCCGAGAGCCAAGACCAGCAGCGCCACAATGGCGAATCCGGGCCTCTGACGGAAGGTGCGAAGCGCATAGCGGCTGTCCTGCAGCAAATCTTCCAGCCAGCGTGTGCCGCGCGCGTCGCGGCACTTTTCCTTGACCTGTTCGGGACCGCCAAGAGCAAGCCGCGCTTGTCGTCTCGCTTCTTCAGGAGCCTGGCCCTGCGCCACCAACTGCGCGGTGTGCTGCTCGAGATGAAAGCTCAGTTCCTTTTCGAGCTGTGCTTCCATTTGCCTTCGTCGCCACAGTCGCTTCCACCAGCTCATTGCGCACCACCATCGGCTATTCCAAGGATCAGTCCAATTGCATCGATTAGTCGATGCCAGTCGGCCGTTTCAGTTTCAAGCTGCTTCAAGCCCTTTCGCGTCAACCGATAGAACTTCGCCTCGCGCCCGGTCTCGGTCTCTTTCCAATCCGCAGCCAGAAGGCCGCGGTTTTCGAGCCGGTGCAATGCCGGGTAGAGCGACCCTTCCGGCACTTGGACCACACCGCGCGACACCTGTTCGAGCCGTTGTGCGATCGCGTATCCGTGTACCGGGCCAAGCGCAATCACTTTCAACATCAACAGGTCCAGCGTGCCTTGGGGAAGATCGGATTTGACGCGGGCCATATCTACGCCTCGTGCTTCTATACCTTTTGCTTCTATGTATTAACACAAAGGCGCTTCGAAGCGCAAGATACGCATCCCGGATCACCCTCACGAATAACGGGCAACTCGGAAGTAATCCAGATGCTTGATTAACGCGCCATCAATCGGAAACTTGAAGTACTGGGACTGGACTTGATTGCATAACAATGCCGACTCCCTCGACTCGAGTAAACTTTGGTTGCATAACGACCAAGGGCTCGGAGGAAGGAGTCGGACATGATGTCGATAGGCCTAGATTACCACCCGAGCTTTCAGACGATTGCGTTTTTAATTGAAGAGACCGGTGAGTGTGGTTCAGTTCCTGTTCACCGCACTCCACGGCTGCGGAAGCGTTTTCATCCAGCGATCCAGGTCAAAGCGTGTGGCGGATAAGGATCCTTCGGAATGCATCGCGCCACCACTGTCTTTCACGCAGTAGCTGATCTTCCGCTTGTGAACATCCAGTCCGATGTAATACATAGGTTCCATGGGGGAGCCTCCTTGCTGTTCTGAATCAGCGTGCAGCTGAGTTCAGCTTTTCTACACCAAGCGCTCCTCCTTCGACCTATACATTCAAACTTACCAAGAGTTGGCAACTTACCACTCGGGAAATCGGGTCGCAGGTAGCTTCCGGGTTGCCGGACCCACACAGGAGACCACATCAAGCTAGAGCAATCCGAGATGCTCGGGGTACTTGGCCTGCAACGAGCCCACTAGAACCTCAAACTCCGGTAGCTCGCGTAGGTTTTTGAGGTACGGGTCCTTTAGGAAGAAGGGCCAGCACGCGTAGCCGTTGCTAACACTTCGCTCCAGCCATTCAAAAGCAGCTTCGCGCCGCTCCAGCAGCGCCAGTATGCAAGCGATTTGATAGTAGCTGTGGTGCGCATGCCCAAAAGATTTTGGCGATGCGCAAGCCGTTGTCAAGCAATCGAGCGCTTTTCCCGCTACTCCGGTCGACGCGTAGTACACGCCTTCCAGACTCGTGAGGAGGGGTTCTTCCGGCAACGACTGCACTGCCTCGTCCAACAGTGTTCTTGCTTCTTTGAATTCTCGGGTCATCAAGGCTAGTTGAATGGCAAAGTACAACGGATACTTGTTTTCTGGACTCTCGGCTCGCCAGGCTTCGATCTCGTCGCGTGCCAAATCGTATTCTTGGTTCCATACGTACACTTGCACGATGCTGTGACTAACGGCTTTCCTCGGATGAAATGGCCGTGCCCGTTCATACATTTCACGAGCGTGCTCGAGCAAGCCGATGTGCGCCAGGATGGTGCCGAGGCGGTTGTAGGCTTGCGGCTGGTTGTTCTGCAGAGTCAAAGCTCGCTTGAGTTCGGCTATCGCTTCAACGTGTTGGAAGTTCTTCGACGGCCCCCACAATAGAAAAGCGTTGGCGACGTGCCCTTCGGGCAAATCCGGTTCCAGTTCAAGGGCGCGCCGGCAATGAAACTCGGCTTTCTCCAACCATGCACTCGCGGGATCAAGTTCAAAGTGGCGCGTCGCGCACACTACAGAAAGAACGGCGTGCGCCAGAGAAAAAGCGGGATCTCGTGTGACCGCATTGCTCAGGTGCCGGCCGGCTTCGTCCAACATCGCTGGATTGCCTGCAGAACTCAGCTTGTAACCCCGTATGAACTGTGCATAGGCCATGGGATCCCTGCTATACCGGGGAGAGCGTTGACCTATCGCTGGGCTTAGCGGCCGGTTCAGTGCTATGGCGATTTGCTTGACGATCTCGTCCTCGATGTGGGACAGGTCGAGGAGGTTTAGATCGCATTTCCTCGCAAAACAAACGCCGTGCAGATGCGTGTCAAACATTTCTATCGAGAGGCGCCAAACGCCCTTGGACACTTGAATGGCACCGTGAACGACAAAACGCACGCCAAGGCGCGAAGCGGTCTCCTCAGGCCTCGCCTCGGCCGGAACATTCATCACTGTGGAAGTCGGCAAGACGTCCACGCCTGGCAAATTCCCGAGGCGCGCCACCAGTGCGTCGGCAAACCCCAAGCACACGCCATGGTCGTCCGCGACCTTGCCGAGAAGCATCAGCGGCAACACAGCCAGCGATGCCCGCTCGCTCTGTCGGCTCGTATTCTCCCGGCCCGTCTCGCGCACAATGCCAAAGTCGGATTGCGGATATCTTGCGTCCAGTACCCGCATCGGCCCGACGAATCTGTAACCCTTGCCAACCACCGTTTCCAGAAAGCGTGGCTTGGCGGCGTTGTCCCCGAGCGCGGTGCGGATTTTTCGCACAATGTTATTGATATTGGTCTCGGTATCGACGAACAGGTCCGAGCGCCACAACTTGCCGACGATCTCTTCGCGTGAAATCAGTTGTTCCCGGCGACTCACCAGAAAAATCAGCAGCTCCATGGGCTTCTTCTCGAGTTTCACTCGCCGTCCCAGGCGGCGAAGCTCGTAACGCCCGAGGTCAAGTTCGATCTCGTCCGTTGCTGGTCTTACGCGTCGCATATTGCTCTCGAATGGTCATTATCCCCTAAGAATCAGTAATTTGCGACGATATGCAAAAGATAGGCAAGCGGTATGCGCTCTTCATTGGAATGGCTCTCCGCTCGGAGCATCATTCCCACCATGGCACTACCGAGCTGCGGAGGCTCAAATGATGAAACGAAACTTGTTCCTTGCACTTGGAGTTGCTGCAATGTTCTCGTGGACGGGGCTGGCTTTCACTAATCCCGCGCACGAGCGCTCCCACGAAAAGAACGCCTTCACCTCGGATGGCATTCCCTGGGGGCCAGCGCCCTCGGTTGTGCGTCCCGGCGCGCAGTTTGCCGTGCTCGAAGGTGATCCAACCGCCTCTACCGGCGACTTCACCGTTCGCCTGAAGATACCGGATGGGTTCCACATCGCGCCCCACTGGCACCCGAACCGGGAAAACGTCACGGTCATTTCTGGGACGCTCAAAGTTGGCATGGGTGATCAGTTTGACTCCAACAAGATGAACGCGTTCAGTGCTGGGAGCTTTGCCTTTCTCGACCCCGACATGCACCACTACGTCATGGCTTCGGGAGAAACCGTTGTGCAGGTCCACGGACAATCGCCCATGCAGTTCAACTATGTTCATCCTGAGGACGACCCAAGCAAGACCAAGTAGAGCATCACGCAAGAAAATTCGGCGAAATCACCGTCGCAAAGGAGAACAAGAAATGGCACTGGATATGGCCAAGCTGAATGTGTTCGTAGGGCAATTCGTTGGAGATCTCGGAGCGGCGGTCCACTCTGGCATGGTGGTCATTGGCGAAAAGCTCGGGTTGTACAAGGCTCTCGCGGAAAGCCCGCTGAACTCCGCTGAGCTGGCCGCAAAAACCAATACAGATGAACGCTATGTGCGTGAGTGGCTAGCCTCTCAAGCTGCCGGCGGCTACGTTACATACAGCGAACAGACCCGCAAGTTCAGCTTGAGCGAAGAGCAGGCATTTACTCTGGCCAACGAAGACAGTCCAGCCTATCTTCCCGGGGCTTTCCAATTGGCTCTCGGCTCACTCGCCGCCGTTCCCAGGATTACCGAGGCCTTCCGCTCCGGCGCAGGCATGGGCTGGCACGAGCACGATGAAGCTGTGTTTCATGGTTGCGAGAAATTCTTCCGGCCCAGCTACGCGGCAAATCTCATAAATTCGTGGATACCCGCTCTAGAAGGCGTGCAGGCCAAGCTTGAGGCCGGCGCACGCGTCGCCGATGTGGGATGCGGCAAGGGTGCGTCTACCGTGCTGATGGCCAAAGCCTTTCCGAAATCGCAATTCTTCGGCTTCGACTATCACGACAAATCCATCGAGGGTGCCCGCGCAACCGCCGCCAAGGCAGGTCTCGAGGTTCGTCTCAACTTTGGCGTCGCGAAGGCCAAATCATTTCCCGGCAAGGACTACGACTTGGTTGCCGTGTTTGATTGTTTGCACGACATGGGTGATCCAGTCGGCGCCGCTACCCACATTCGCAATTCGCTAAGCACGGATGGCACGTGGATGATCGTCGAACCCTTCGCCAACGATGAATTGAAGGACAATCTGAATCCGGTCGGCCGCGTGTACTACTCCTTTTCAACTCTGTTGTGCACTCCCTGTTCGCGTTCACAGGAAGTTGCTTTGTGCTTGGGTGCGCAGTCGGGCGAAAAACGGATTCGCGAGGTCGTTACGGCAGCCGGCTTCAGCCGTTTCCGGCGCGCCGCGGAAACCCCGTTTAACGTCGTCTACGAAGCTCGTCCATGAGCAATTCGCCCTTTGGGGACTTGAATCCGTGTCGACTTGCGGCACGGTTCACCCTGCAATAGAAACCAAGGGCAGTGCTGATTGACAATACTCACAAAGATAGACCCGCATCCGATGCGGAAGCTCTTGGCTCACAGCCCTTGGCAATGCGTCTCCAACGAAAACACCAACCGCTTGCTGCGACAATGCCTCCCCAATAGAGCGGCCTCTCCAATGCGCAATCAGCCTGGACGAGTTAGCCTTGTGTCTCAACCAACGCCCGCGAAAGACGCTAGATTCTGAGACTCCTGCGGGTAGACTTCGAGCTAGTGTTGCGCCGACGGGTTGAGCCGGCACGGATTACCGGACATCTCTAACAATGCCGACCTTGTCAAATCTTTTTTAAGCGCACTACTCCGTTCGCTCCGAAGAGTGGTCTTCGTTGTTTTGTTTCGACCTCTGTGCATCAACGACCACGGCTCGTTCGTATTTGTGCCGCAAGGCGCCTACCAGGCACGGGCTTTGCAAACAATCATAGAAACCCTCGGTGCTTCTGGATACTTTGCGGTGTACAATCTCGCTCCAATGCGCGGGGTGGCAGATATATGACGAATCCTGGGCATCATTTCGTGGCGGTAATCGGCGGTGCGATTTCAGGCTCCGTGGCGGCGGAGATTCTGGCGGATCACGGGATTCGAGTCGCCGTGTTCGACCAGAACACGCGGCCATACGGCAAGATTGAAGACGGTCTGCCCCGTTGGCACGTTGAGCAGCGCAAACAGGAATACGCTCGAATCGACGCGCGCATGAAGAAGCCGAATGTGTATTTCATCCCCTCTACCAAGCTGGGCCGGGATTTTAGTCTCCCTCAGCTTTTCGAGTGGGGTTTTTCGGCAGTGATTCTTGCCAATGGCGCGTGGCGCGACCGGGAATTGGGCGTACCGGAAGCAGAGCAGTACGTTGGCAAAGGCCTCCTTTACCAAAATCCTTTTATCTACTGGTACAACCACAAAAACGAAAAGGACTATCTCGGACCCCGCTATGAAACGCCCGACGAAGCCGTGGTGGTTGGCGGCGGGCTGGCGTCCATTGACGTGGTCAAGGTGCTTCAGCTCGAAAACTACGAACGTGCTTTAAAGGCTCGCGGCATTCACACCAGCATGCATGAGTTGGACAAAGGTATTCCGGAGGTATGCAAAGCGAACGGCATCAAGCCCGAAGAGCTGGGCGTAAAGGGTTGCCTCTTGATTTATCGCCGTCGCGAACAGGACATGCCCCTGGCACAACCGCCAGACAACGCCACGTCCGACCAGGTCGCTAAAACGGAAATGGTTCGGCAGAAAATGCTGCGCCTGGCGCAAAACAAATACCTTTTTCGCGTACAGGATCGTAGGCTGACGACCGGCATCATCGTCGAAAACGGGCGCCTCGCCGGGCTCAAAGTGGTGGAAACGAAAATCGAAGGCCGCAAGGCCGATCCCATCCCGGGTTCGGAACACGAGCTCCGCGCACCGCTGGTCGTTTCTTCGATCGGCTCGGTACCGGAGAAACTCTCCGGGATCAACATGACTGGCGAATACTACACATTCGCTGGCCAGGATATGCCGCGGTACATCGCTATGGACCGCGTATTCGGGGTCGGAAACGTGGTCACCGGACAGGGGAACATCCGAGTGTCGTTGGTGCACAGCCAGAAAGTGACCAAGCGCGTGGTGGATTGCATGAAAGGCGCCGAGGGACATGCTACCGCTCCCGCCGGCAGTGCTGAACAGCAAGTCGCGAGTGCCATCGACGCGATTGGGAAGCAGATTGAAGTGATCCCACAGCTCTCAGACGACCAGATGGCGGGGGTGGAGCGCCAAGTTCATGCTCTGCAGCAAAAAGCGGGCTTCACTTCCGACTACGATTCCTGGATTGCCAAGGTAACTCCGCCCGATCTCGAATAGCCCGATCTCGAATCGATCGTAATGCGGATCCAAACTTCATCCCACCTATGCTGCTCACGTCGCGCCCACCAGCGAACATGCGAGTTTCGATGATTGCAATCCGGGAAAAAGGGACGTACGGACGATTCCGACCCCGTAGGTCTCGACGTTTTCGCTCAGCTCGGCTCTTTCAAAAAGGGTTCCCAGGGGTCAATTCAGCTGACATTCTCGCTCGCTATCGCGCTTCCTGCCGTAGCGGAATGCCATCCAGACGCCTAGGGTCATGAAACCGACAGGGGGAACCAAGAGAACGACAACGCCTTTGCTGATGGCCCGCTGTCCATCCTTGGAAGTCGCTTTTGCGGTGCTGTAACACATGGAGCACGCCTGACTGAAGGCCGGCGCGGCCCAAAGCGACAAGCAAACAGCGAGAATGGCGGAGCGAAATGTCATCTCACTCCCAACGTTATGATGCGCAAGGCGTCTGGAAAGAAAATCATCATCAATGCCAGGCAAGCCACAAGGGAGCACATGGTTAGCCATTTCATTCGCGAAATCTCATATTTCATGTGCATGAAGTAGCCGATGATCAGAGCGGCCTTCACCAGCGACAAGCCCATCAGGATGGTGAGCATGCGCACCGGCTGCATGTTCTGGTACGTCAGATAAACTTCGATTGCGGTCATCGCCAGCAGCGCACCCCAGACCACAAAAAACTGGGTCTTGCCGTGGTGGCGGTGCTGCTCCGCGACGTGCTCGGCAATGTCTAATTGAAAGGCTTCCATATCACTCCGCTCCTAGAGAATCTTGGCGGACATCAGATACACCAGAGGGAAAATAAACATCCAGACTAGATCTACGAAGTGCCAATACAGTCCAGCGACTTCGACATCGGATGAATCGTAAACCTTGGGCTTGATCCAGAGAATGATAGAGATAACGATCGCGGCCAACAGCAAAACATGAGCGGCGTAGTGAAACGGGCTGTACGCCGGAGTGCCCAGCCAAGCGGCCAGCCAGCCAATCAGCAGAATCGGAATGAAATTTCGCCGCAGAGCCACCACGCCGAGATAAACGATGCCCATCGTCACGTGCAACATGTGCATTCCGGTCAAGCCAAAAAACGTGGCGGCAAATTGCGGGACGGTCTTGGCCACGTTGGCGAATTCGCCGGAGACTTCCTGCCCTGGCATTTTGGGAAACACTGGCAGGGTGAGACCCTCGGCGATCAACTTACTCCACTCTCGTCCGTGCAGGATGACGAAACCCAATCCACAGACCATGGTCGCCAGCAACCAGAGCCGCTGAGATTTGGCGTTGCCATCAACGGACGCACGCACAGCCAGGACCATGGTGAGCGAACTGGTCAGTAGAAACGCCGTCATAATCGTCGCATTGACGATGCTCGCGGAATGAAACGGTGTCGGCCAGTTCGGCGTGGAGATCCGTCCGTAGCTGTAGGCGTAGAGAAGAGCGCCGAAGGTCAGCGAGTCCGAGAGCAGGAACAGCCACATACCGATTTTCTTGGAATAGGTGCCAAACAGCGACGGTTCGTAGAGCACCGGCATGTCGTGCGGCAATGTCGCTTCAGCCATGCGTTTGGTCTCCTGGTTCCCGCGCCCCTGAGCGAGGGGCGACGTTGGTTTAGCGTGCAAACTCCAGCAAACAGAAAATATAAATCCACAAAATCGCCATGAAATGCCAATACCAACCGGTCACGTCCAAAATAATCAGCCGTGAATTCAGGGGACGGTGCAGCAGGGGAGTGGCACCGGCCGCAAGCAGCGCGAGAACCCCGCCAAGCAAATGCATGCCGTGCATTCCCGTCAACAAATAAACGAAAGAGCTGCTTGGGCTCGTCCCTACGTAGAAGCCGCTGGCCGCCAATTCGCGCCAGGCGAGCCACTGCATGGTCAAAAAGCTGAGACCCAAGAAGACCGTCACCGTAAGCCACGAAATTCTTAGCTCGTGGCCGGTGGAAGTTGCGGGCAACGACGCGAAACGCACGAGGGCCACCGCGCGTGCCACTTGGCGCCGCGCTAGCGCCATCGTCAAGCTACTGACGAGGAGCACACAGGTGTTGATCAGCAGCAAGTTGGGCAACCTCACCGGAATCCAGTCGCGAACGAGAGCGTCCGTTCGCGGATCCAGCGTCGGAAGTCCCTGACGCACGAGATACGCGCTGGTGAATGAGACAAAAATCATAACGATGCCTGCGAGAGCGACGCACATTCCTAGTCGCGCGCGCCGCAGCCTCGTGGCGAAATCGGGTGAACCGCCGTCTGGACCATCGTCCCCGGCGTCTCGCGCGGGCGGCAGAACGCCATCATCCCCCAGAGTAAGCGTGGGAGCGTCGAGGGTAATCGCTGGTGCGGATCTCGCCATGTTTTTTTTCTAGTGCGCCACCGACACGATGGCTGGATCCGTCTGCATCACGTAGTCGCGCGGCGCGCCCGGCACACTGTATTCGTAAGGGCCGTTAAAGACCACCGGCGTGTGACCGCCGAAATTATCGTGTGGCGGCGGCGTTGTCGTCGTCCATTCCAACGTCGTTGCTTCCCAGGGATTGTCGCTAGCCTTCTTGCCCGCCTTCATGCTCCAAAAGAGATTGAACAAGAAAATAAACTGGCCCGCGATGGTCACGAACGCCGCGTAAGTGATGAATTTTTGCAGCGGTACCAAGCCATGGAGATAGTTGAGTTCCGTTAATTGCGAATAGCGCCGCGGATGCCCGGCCATACCAAGATAGTGCATGGGCATAAAGATGGCGTACGTGCCAATGAAAGTGAACCAGAAATGCCAGCGCGCCAGGCTTTCGCTCATCATTCGCCCGAACATCTTGGGGAACCAATAGTACGTCGCTCCAAAAATTCCGAAGATTGAGGCTACGCCCATAATCAAATGGAAATGGCCGGTCACAAAATACGTGTCGTGCAGCGGAATATCCAGCACCGGCTGCGCAAGGAAAGGGCCGCTGATTCCACCGGAGACAAAGAGCGAAACAAAACCGATGGCAAACAACATAGGAGACGAAAATCGAATGCGCGCGCCCCACAGCGTGCCCAGCCAATTGAAAGTCTTGATGGCTGAAGGCACGCCGATAGCCATGGTCATAACCGAAAACGCAAACCCGGTGTAGGGACTCATCCCGCTCATGAACATGTGATGGCCCCACACCATGAAGCCAAGCAGGCCGATGGACAGCATGGCGTAAACCATGGCTTTGTAGCCGAAAATCGGTTTGCGAGAGAACACGGAGAGCAACTGTGAGCACAAACCCATCGCCGGCAAAATCGCGATGTACACCTCAGGGTGGCCGAAGAACCAGAATAAGTGCTGCCACAAAAGAGGCGAACCACCCTTATGACCGGCGAGCTGCCCATTTACGGTGACCAGTGGCACAAAGAAGCTGGTGCCTGCGTTGCGGTCCAGCAACAGCAGGATTCCCGCCGAGAACAGCACGCCGAACGCGAGGAGACCCAGAATCGCGGTGATGAACCACGCCCAGCACGTCAGCGGCATGCGCATTAACGTCATGCCCTTGGCGCGCATGTCCAGCGTGGTAGTAATGAAGTTCAGCGCGCTCATCAATGCACCAACGCAGAACAGCGCGATGCTAATGACCCACAAGTCCGCGCCGAGCCCTTCGCCCGGACCCGCCGACGGCAACGCGCTCAGCGGCGGATACCCGGTCCAGCCATGCAGCGGCGCTCCGCCGACGACGAAAAAAGCCGAGAGCATGACGATGTATGCGAGAAAGGTTATCCAGAACGACAGCATGTTCAGAACGGGAAAGGCCATATCCGCCGCGCCAATTTGAATCGGCAGGAAGTAATTTCCAAAGCCGCCCTGCGGCGCAGTGGTGAGCACGAAAAACACCATGATCGTGCCATGCATGGTCAGCAAACTGAGGTACGTCTCCGGTTTGATGTCGCCGAACAGGGGAAGAGTAGCATTCGGCCAAATCAAGTGAATGCGCATGAGCAGTGAGAGGAACATGCCGACAAACACCGCCGTCAGCGCCAAAAAATAATATTGAAGACCGATGACTTTATGATCGAGACTGAAAACCCACTTGCGAATGAAGCCCTGAGGTGCTGCGTGTAACTCGTGGGCCGCGACTTCCCGGGTAGCCATTATTGTTTCTCCGCCTCCCGCGCCGCCAGCCATGTTTCGAAATCCGCCGGGCTGACGACTTTGAGCATGCCGTGCATTTTGTAATGACCCAGTCCGCAGAGCTCGGCGCAGGCGATCTCATAGTCTCCGGTTGCAATCGGTGTGAAGTGCATGTGAATCGCCAGGCCGGGCACAGCGTCTTGTTTGAAGCGCATGGAAGGAATGAAAAAGCTGTGAATGACGTCTTGCGCGCGCAAAATCAATTCCACTTGGCGGCCCACCGGAACATACATCGTGCCGGCGACGACATCATCTTTGGATGCGGGATCGCTGGGATCGAGACCGAGCGCACTCTCGCCGCCCGCGGATGCATCGATCAACTCCGACTTGATCGCACCAAACTTTCCGTCGGGCCCGGCGTAACGGAAGTACCAGGCAAACTGCATGCCAGTGACCTCCACTTGCAGCGCGCCGGGTTGCGCGGGATCGAAACGTTCGGATGCCCAGATCGACCTGCTCATCAAGTTCATCCCGACAAAGAGAACCAGAGTCAGCACCGTCCAGAGAATTTCCAGCGTGTTGTTGCCGTGGGAATAGCTAGCCGCTTTGGAAGCGGATGCGCCGCGATCGCGAAACTTCCATGCAAAAAATCCTAGCGCGACCTGCGCAGCCACGAAAACAGCGCCCATCAAGATGTACGTGGTGGTGAAATGATGGTCTATGCCCGCGGCAGCTGTCGAGGCGCCAGTAGGCAGCCACCAAGTCTTGGCGACGAAGAAATACGTGCTGATGACGGTGATCAGCCAGATGACGATCAGAAGAACGAGGCCCATGGTTCGAGACCTCCCGAGTTCCGCACTCGGCCCTCCCCACTGTCGCAATGCGTAGAATCCCTGGGATTACGTCAGTGGAGAATGAAACGGCGCGAGTCTACCATAGCTTTTCGCGAGTGCAAGCGCCTTCTTGCGAAGTTCAAGAACCCGGTTGAGACGGCGCTTTACAAAACGCCGAACGGCTTCCTGCGAAAATCTCTCCAGAGACGCATTGACGTATTTTTCCATTTTGAGTAACATCCGTCCCGCTTCTGGGGGGTCCAGGGGAAATGTCAAGGACCTCGCGATGTTTCGCCGGAATATCTCTCAAACTCGGCGGGCCCGACGCGCTCGTAGGCGTCGAGCGGATTCTATTTTCACACCTCGCTGACTCTTACTTCACGCTCGCCACACGCCGTCTGTCAAGGAAGATTTTCGGAATTGCGCCCTGGTGCGGAACGCTTTTGTCTGCGGACGAGTTGATATTTCATGCCACCGGTAAATCGGCATCGGCCCATAACCAAGGGGAAAGTGACGGCGCTTGCATCGCCGCTACTAACTAGAGAACCCGTGTTCAGGAGGTATGCATGGCGGACCCGGAGACCACGTCGGATAAACCGAAACCGGATGCAGCCAAGTCTGCTGCGGTCGCCACGGATGCAACGAGCTATGTGGGCTCGCCTGCGGTAGGCACTTCTAAGGCCGCACCCGCTGCGGGTGTCGCAGCCATCGGGCCGGACGACAGCAAGGTAAACGAGCGTCGCCGCCGTCTTGTATGGTGCGCGGTGGTGGGCTTCCTGGGTGCCTGGTTTGTCGCCTTCCTTAGATTTTTCCTTCCGCGTACGCTCTTTGAACCTCCCACCGTTTTCAAGATCGGCTATCCGTCCGACTACGCGCTCGGCGTCGACACCAAGTGGCAGCAGAAATATCGTATCTGGGTAGACCGCACGCCCGACCGGGTGTTTGTGATCTATGCGCGCTGCACACATCTGGGTTGCACGCCTGACTGGAAATCCAGCGAGAACAAATTCAAGTGTCCGTGCCACGGGAGCGGCTACGACAGCGAAGGTGTGAACTTCGAAGGGCCGGCCCCGCGGCCGATGGACCGCGCGCACGTGGAACTCGCTCCCGACGGACAGATCATCGTCGATACTTCGCGGCTCTATCAGTGGCCCAAGGGACAGCCGACGCACTTCAACGATCCCGGATCGTTCTTGCAGGCGTAAGCGGGGAGCATAGGCATGCCTGAAGAGAAGAACGCGAAAAGCAAGAATGGCAAGTCACTCGGGTTGATCGAGCGCGTCACGACGGGTGTGAAGGAAGATATCGATTCGCTCAAGATCGACCTGCCCGCCAAAGCTAAAGAGCAAGTAGAGGCTCTCAAAAATCCCACGAAGACGCAGGTTTATACTTCGATCTTCCGCCACAAACACGACGAGACGCCACGTAATCGCGCGTTGGGCGTGCTGTCCAACGTTTTTTTGCATTTACATCCCGCGAAGATCAACCGCGACGCGGTGCGTTACTCCTACACTTGGGGCATGGGTGGAATCACGTTCTATCTATTCCTGGTGCTGACCTTCACGGGCGTGCTGTTAATGTTTTACTACCATCCGACAAAAGTGCAGGCGTTCCGCGACGTGCTGTACCTCGAGCACGACGTGCCGTTCGGCAGGCTGCTGCGCAACATGCACCGTTGGGCGGCGCACTTGATGGTAATCGCCGTCGAACTGCACATGTTCCGCGTGTTTCTTACTGGCTCGTACAAAAAGCCGCGGGAGTTTAATTGGAACGTCGGCGTGATTCTGTTGGTGCTGACGTTGTTGCTGTCATTCACCGGTTATTTGCTGCCGGACGATCAACTAGGTTTCTGGGCGGTCACCGTGGGCACAAATATGGCGCGCGCTACGCCACTGCTGGGGCACGAAGGGCCGTTCGGCGCACAATTGGGCATGACTCCGTATAACGATGTGCGGTTTGGATTGCTGGGCGGCTCGATTGTGGACGCCAACGCGCTGCTGCGCTCGTACATCTGGCATTGCATCGGCATTCCCATCATCGCCTTGATCTTCATGATGGTCCACTTCTGGCGCGTGCGGAAGGATGGCGGCATCTCTGGCCCGGCTGCGGTGGTCCTCGAATCTGAAATTAAGGAACTGAGGAAATAGCCATGGACTGGAACCAGCTGTGGGAAATCGTCTCCGCTCCAGACAACGTCCCGATCATCGCACTGATTCCTCTGCTCGCGTTCTATATGTATCTCGCGTGGCGCCAAGCGCATGCGAACGATCTGCTGATCGCGGAACTCGAAACCAATCCAGTCATGGCCAAGACACATCACCGCAAAGCTTGGCCTTTTCAGCCCGGCTGGCAGAAGGAGATTCACGTCTGGCCGTTCCTGCTACGGGTGGAGTTTCTCGCGGCAATCATCGTCACGATTATTTTGATGATCTGGTCGATCACCCTGAACGCGCCGCTGGAAGAGCCGGCGAATCCGAATCTGACGATGAATCCGGCGAAGGCGCCTTGGTATTTCCTCGGCCTGCAAGAGATGCTGGTGTACTTCGATCCGTGGATCGCAGGGGTAGTGATGCCGACGCTCATTATCGTCGGCCTGATGGTAATTCCGTATATCGATACGAACCCGTTGGGCGCGGGCTATTACACGTGGAAGCAGCGCAAGTTTGCGATTGGCGTTTTTCTTTTCGGATTCATCGTCTTGTGGGTATCGATGATTACCATCGGCACGTTCATTCGCGGGCCGGGCTGGCAATGGTTCTGGCCCGGACAGACTTGGGACCACAATCGCTTGATCTATGAAGTAAACCGGGACTTGCCGGATATTTTTGGCATTACGTCGAATTGGGGTAAAGGCATCTTCGGGGCCGCGGTGGTCGGAGGATTCTTCGCCATCGGTGGACTTCTGGTTCACGCTTTTTATAGGCGCTTCGATCCGAAAAATTACCAGCGAAAAAGTTTGCTGCAATACTCGCTCATGATGGTCTTCCTGATCACCATGCTCGCACTCCCTATCAAAATGATGTTGCGGCTGCTGTTCCACATTAAATATGTGTGGATTACGCCGTGGTTCAACGTTTAGGAGGATCTGGTGCCCGACAAGCCCATCTCCGACAACGATCCGGTCGTCAGCAAATCGCTAGCGCCGCACTACGTGGTGGCCATCCTGGTCTTGATGGCTACATTGTTTTGGGCTTTGTGGGATGAGGATTTCGGCCAGCGACCTTGGAAAGCGTTCCAGCATGAATGGAAGGATCGCTATACGGCGTTTCTGAGGAGCGCTCGCTCCCAGTCTAGTGGTGCGCAGAAGGACGTCGAGAGCAGCGCCGACTATCAAGCTCTCAAGGAAGCCTTCGATCACGCGAACCAAACTGCCGCACCGCGAGCGAGAGAGATCAATGAAAAACTCCGCGACGTGAGCGCTAGGATTTTGGCCATACAAAATGTTTTCACTGACCGTCGCGCCTACGTCAACGCTTCGACCTACGACATTGAAACCAACACCAGCCCCTCCTCGAAACAGAAGAAGCAAAAAGATCTGGAAGCATATGAACAGGAAGTAGCCAGCGTCGAATTCCCCGACGGCAGTAAACAGAAATACACGTACCCGCAGCTCGAAGAGGCCTACAACGAACTGCGCGACGAGCGCACCAAGCTCAGCGTTGAACTCGGCGACGTGATCAAACCCGTCAATAAGCAGAAGATGAAGCTAGATGCCTATGTCTCCGAGCACATGGTGAACCTGACGCCATCGCAGCTCGCGGGCCTGGAAGATAAAACCGAGGCGTGGACGCCGAAAATCCTGCAGATCAATGTTCCTGAGGCCAATATCGTGGACCGCTGCGAGTCTTGCCACATGGGAATTCGCGAGCCGGTCAAATTGACCGCGGCGGCGATGTCGCTGCAGGGCAAGAAGCCCGACGATTACGCGCGCGCGTTCACGAGTCATCCCGAGCCTGAGCTGTTGAAAACACACGATCCGGAAAAATTCGGCTGCTCACCGTGCCATCAGGGCAACGGACGTGCGACGACCACGGTCGAAAAGGCCCACGGTACGTACGAGCACTGGCTCTGGCCGCTGTTCCCCAGGGGAAATGCGGAAGCCGGCTGCCAGACGTGTCATGCCGCGGACATGCTTGTCTTGACCAACGACGTCGGATGGATTATCAGCGAAGGCAAAGATTTGTACCGCCAGCGCGGCTGTGTCGGATGCCATCGCTATGAGGGCTACGACAAAGAACCCGAAGACTTACTGTCCATCGCGCAGCAGATCAAACAACTCGAGCAAGAGAAAAAGGACAACCTGAAGCAAGCTTCCTACCTGATGAAGCAGGCAGACGCTGCTGAGACCAATGAGGAAGCTAATCATCTGAATGATCGAGCCGTCGCTCTGAAGGTTTCCAACAGCAAGCTGGACTTACGCATTGTCCAGCTCGATCGCACCACCAAGAGCTTGCTGCAAGACGTGAAGAAGGTCGGGCCAAATCTCAAAGATGTCCGCCTGAAGCTGAATAAGAACTGGATTCCCGTTTGGCTGAAAAAGCCCAGTGACTTCCGCGCCACCACCAAAATGCCGAATTTCCGCTTGAACGACGAGCAAGTCAGGGCCATCTCGGCCTATGTCTGGCAATCGGCGCTGACCGATCCCTTGCCCAAGCACCCGCCAGGCAATGCGGCGCACGGGAAGGAACTTTTCGAGACGCGGGGCTGCCTCGCGTGCCATTCCTTCCTCGAAGGCGACCAGATGCAGGGAGGAACCTTCGCCGCGAACCTCACTCGCGTAGGCGAAAAAGACAACTACGACTATTTGGTGCGCTGGGTGCATAACGCGCGCGAGCGCACCCGTCCGTACTGCCCGTATGAAAAGAAGGACATCGGCCCGGAAGACTATGCGAAGAAGGGTTTGCCTTACGTGTTCGACCTCGAACACACTCGCTGTCCGAACGATGGCCACGAGCTGCAAGTACAGAATATGACAGTGATGCCGAGCCTGCGGTTGTCTCCGCAGGATGCCCAGGACATCGCGAGCTACCTAATCACGCTGAAGAAGCAGGAACCGTCTGCGTACGGCGATGCGTCGTTCATGGACGACCCTAACTTAAGGGAAGAAGGTAAGAAGTGGGTGCGCCATTTCGGCTGCGCGGGCTGCCACGAAATCTCCGGTTTGGAAGACGAAGGGCGCATCGGGACCGAGCTGACCTTTGAGGGCAGCAAACCAATCGAGCGCCTCGATTTCGCGCTGCTCACCGAAGTCGCGCAACGCGGCGGCAACGAGCCCATCGCCGATCCCGACGATCTGGCGCGCTTGCCTGAGGGCCCGGCCAAGAGTCCGTGGTACGACCACAAGGGTTTTTTCGAACACAAGCTCGCCGAGCCTAATATCTGGGACAAGGGCAAGATCAAGCCCGAAACCGAAAAGCTGCGCATGCCTAACCTGCATTTGACGAAGGAGCAGGTCCGGGCACTCACGACCTTCCTGATGGGTGCCCAGGAAAGTCCCCTGCCGGCCAGCTATCAATACCGCCCACTGGACTACCGCCGCGACATTCAAGAGGGCTGGTGGGTCATTCGCAAGTACAACTGCATGGGCTGTCATCAGCTGATTCCCGGCCAGAAGACTTCGCTAATGACCATGGCGCATTACCAAGGAGCAGACGGGCAAGAGCAACTTCCTCCCAAACTTCTGACGGAAGGCGCGCGAGTCGAGCCGCAATGGCTGCTGCGTTTCCTTACGAATCCGGCATTGAGCGATTCGGATACCAACCGGAACGGCGTGCGTCCCTACTTACAAGTGCACATGCCGACGTTCTCTCTTTCCGAAAATGAGTTGGGAAAGCTCGTGCGCTTTTTCCAAGCGCTCTCTCGCCAGCCGTTCCCCTACATCCCGGACCAAGTGCCGGTTCTTACTGCGAAAGAAACAGACATGGCGCGGAGTCTTTTCAGCAGTCCCGCTGCACCGTGCTTGAAGTGCCACGCCACGGGCGATCCCACTCACGATCGCACCGCCACCGCGCCGAACTTCCTGCAAGCCAAGGGACGCTTGAAGCCAGACTGGGTCGAGCGCTGGATCATAGACCCTCAAGCCATTAGCCCCGGCACGTCGATGCCGAGCGGCCTCTTCAAGCGCGAGAACGATCGCTGGGTCTTTGCGGGTCCCACGCCTCCCTCGTTTCAGGGTTACGATAGGGACCAGACGAGACTTCTGGTGGATTACATCTTCGAGCTGACTCCGGAAGAGCAGCGCCGCGTGGGTGCGTCGATCGGACGCCCCAAACCGGCCAGTGGAGGCGCGCCTGCCGCCAAGGGTGCGGGGCCGTGACGCGGGCCACGGCCGCGACTAGAGCTGGGTTTTTGCGGATCTGAGGACTGAAGCCGGGTTTGAAAATTTAACGGAGGTCATCGCAACATGAAAACGAAGACACGAATTGCCATTTTGTGCGCGCTGGCGGTGTTCGCGCTCTCCCAGCTCGCCGGGTGCGGCGGCAACAAAGAAGCCAGCCCCGAGCAGCCCTCAGCGAGTGCCCCTGCGGCGGCTCCGGCCGCGACGCCGATTGATCCCGCCACGGCGGCCACCGTGGTCGGCACGGTAAAGTTCGATGGCTCGGCACCAAAGGCCGCCAAGATCGACATGAGCCAGGATCCCAATTGTGCAGGTGCGAATACCGCCGAAAACGTCGTGGTCAGCGACGGCCACCTTCAGAACGTCTTTGTCTATGTGAAAGAAGGGCTCGGCACGCGCACCTTCGATATTCCCAAGGATGAGGTCGCCTTGAATCAGAGCGGTTGCCGATATCATCCGCACGTACTCGGAGTGATGGCGGGCCAAACCATCAAAATCGTCAACGGCGATCCGACGACGCACAACATTCACCCCACTCCGAAAGACAATCGCGAGTGGAACGAATCGCAAGCGCCGCAGGCCGCGCCTCTCGAGAAGACTTTTGCGCGCGAGGAAATCATGCTGCCGGTAAAGTGCAATCAGCACCCATGGATGCGCATGTTTGTGAACGTCGTGAAGAACCCGTTCTACGCGGTCACCGGTCCCGACGGCAAGTTCGAGCTCAAGGGCCTACCTCCAGGTGACTACACCATCGCGTTCGTGCACGAAAAATTGCCCGAACAAGATATCAAGGTTACGCTGGCCGCCAAGGACAGCAAGACGGTCGACGTCACGTTCAAGCCCGGAGCGTGAAACTCACGCTATCGAGGGGTGTAGCTTTAGAGTGTGCCCCTGCGGGCACGATTGCCGATGTGGGCTGAACGCCGGCCCAGAACAAGGAAACTTCAGGAGGTATTTTGCTGCTCTTGATGTTGCTGATTTCTATCGTGCTCGGAATCATCCCTCTTGCGGGAATCGCGTGGATTCTCGTGGCTGGATCGATCACCACTGTCGACGGTTTGTTCATGAGCCTGATTTTGCTCACGCTGTCAGGCATCTTCCTGCTGAACGTTTTCTGGGAACTCCGCGATCGCGGATTCCTTGCGTTCCTCCAAAAGAACAAGCCCGCAAAGGAACCCCCGGCCTCCAAGCCTGGCTAGCATGGCCACTCCACCTCCCCGTTCGGAGCCTTTTGGTCGCGCCGAGGTCGCTGTTGGAAGTTCCGCACCGTCTCCGGCACGCCCTCGCCATCGGATGTCCGCGCGCAATCGCCTGCTCTTCTTCCTCACTGCGTGGCTGATCGTGCTGATGCCGTTCTTGTTTTGGTGGAGCACTTGGTTCGGACGGCAGCTCTCGGATAAGCAGATCGGCGAATATTTGAACGACAGCAAGCATCCGCGCCACATCCAGCACGCGCTTGTGCAACTGGGCGAACGCCTGAGCCGGCATGACGTGATCACGGCCACGTGGTATCCGGAATTGACCCGCCTCGCCACTTATCCCGTTGAGGAAGTTCGCAACACCGACGCTTGGGTCATGGGACAAGACACTTCCGCCGTGGGCTTCCATGGAGCGCTTCTAAAGATGTTGCAGGACTCTTCGCCGATGGTGCGAGCCAACGCAGCGCTGTCTCTGGTGCGGTTCGGAGACGCCAGCGGCCGCCGACAGATCGTAGCACTGCTTGAGCCCGCCAAAATTGCCGCGCCCACGGCGGGCCGTATCATCGACGCTGACAAAGTGGGAACCTCGATTCATCAAGGCGGGCTAGTCGCAAAGCTCAAAAGCGGTCAGGACACCACAGAACTGCGCTCGCCGATCAGCGGACGCATCCGCTCACTTTCCGCCGCGACCGGGACCAGCGTAGCAGCAGGGACCGAAGTGGCTTCTGTCGACCCCGGCTCCGAACAGGTATGGGAAGCGCTGCGTGCGCTTTATCTTATCGGCCAGTTGGATGATCTGCCCGCGATCCGTACCTATGAGCGAGATTTGCCTGAGATTCCTGATCGCCTCCGCGAGCAGGCCGTTTTGACGGAAAAGGCCATTCAGCAGCGGGCGACCACTCGGCCTTAGTTTGGCTTCCGGGTTCCACCCCTGCCAAGTAGTGGCGACGCGTGAGAGCAGCGCCGTTTCTCACTTCTCAATAGGCCATCGCCCCAACCGCGTTCTCTACTTCTGCGATATCCAGCATCACAATGGCGTCCCACGGGCAGCCATCCAAGAAGCATCCGTCGGGGCCCTTACTGAGACATTTCTTGCACCCGATACAAAGAATAGGGTCTATCTGAATGCGTCCGAACGGCGGGTGATCCTCGTCCGGCACCCAGAACATGCAATCCTCCACCGGGCAGTATTCCACGCACGCTGGTGATCCGGCGCAACCCGTGCAGCACTCGGTGATGACCGCAAGTTCTTTCGGTTTCTTTTTCCGGGGTGTGATGATGCCCTTGGAGCGGGGCTCTTGCTTCAGCTCGGCGGGAACCATCCCGCCGGCTCTCCCAACTTCACGCCCTGAGGTCATGGCCCGCGATTATATTCCGCATCCGATCGTTTTGAAACACTTCCAACTCCAGTGGGTCCGTCGTAACCCCCGCGCCCTTTTATTCTTAGTTCGTCAGCCCGCCTTCATCATACGTGCGCGTGCGGAAATCGCTTCCCAATTTTCGCGAGGTAGTAGTCCTCTTTGGACGGCGAGTGCATAAATTCATCGTAAATATTCGTAGGTACATTAAAAAACTGGTACACACTGCCGTTCGAGAACATTAGCTCCAGAGTTCCTAGAACGTCCGAATCTTGATGATAACCAACCTGGGTTATCCCTGGTGAAGAAGTGGGGATCCGTTTCATTGTGTAGAGCCCCCCTTTCCTTAGCGAAGCGATTAGAGCTGACGGCGCGGGGGGCGCCGTCGACAGTCTGAATCGCCGCCCGGTGATCCTGGCGCAGGGCTCGCTATAGCACAAAAACAAACGTCAGTCAACACCAGTTCAGTTCCGGACATCTCGCCATTCCTCGCGACGCAATCGTAAGGGCATACGCCAGGGCGATGAATTGTGGATCTACAAGGAATTAATGGCCGTCACCGCCGGCCAATTCGCGCACAATCGAGCCAACAAAGTTTTTGGCATCTCCGAACAACATCAGCGTCCTATCGAGATAGTAGAGCGGGTTGTCGATTCCGGCGAAGCCCGCCGCCATGCTGCGTTTGATGACCATCACCGTGCGCGCCTTGTCCACATCCAGAATAGGCATGCCGTAGATGGGGCTGCTCGGATCGGTGCGTGCCGCTGGATTGGTCACATCATTCGCGCCAATGATCAGCGCCACATCGGTCTGCGGCAAATCGCCGTTGACCTGATCCATCTCCAGCAATTTGTCGTAGGGAATATCCGCCTCGGCCAACAGCACGTTCATGTGTCCGGGCATGCGTCCCGCGACCGGGTGAATGCCAAAGGTCACGTCCACGCCGCGCTTGGTCAGCGAATCGTAAAGTTCGCGTACCTTATGTTGCGCTTGCGCCACCGCCATCCCGTAGCCGGGAACGATGACCACTTTACTTGCCGAGGCAAGAATTCCGGCGGCCTCCTCGGGAGTGGCGCTGCGCACCGGTGGCGCTTCTTTCGCGCCGGTGGCCGCCACCTGGATTTGTCCGAATCCGCCGAACAACACATTCGTGAACGAACGGTTCATGGCCTTCGACATGATCACGGAAAGGATGAAACCCGATGAGCCATCCAGCGCCCCGGCGATGATCAGCAGCTTGCTGTTCAGCACAAAGCCCATGGCCGCGGCGGAAAGTCCGGCGTAAGAATTCAACAGCGAGATCACCGTCGGCATGTCCGCGCCGCCGATGGGGATGACCAGCATCACGCCAAAGAACAGCGGAATCAGAATCATCGCAGGGAAAAGTCGCGTCTGTTCCGGGTGGATCACCAGAATCACGGCAATCGCCACGGCGAGCCCCAACATCGCCAAATTGACGAAATTCTGTCCTTTGTACGTGATGGGCCGCTGCGGCAGCAGTTCCTGAAGTTTTCCCGCAGCCATCAAACTCCCGGTAAACGTGAGCGAACCGAGGATCACCTCCATCGCCAGCACGGCCATCATGAACGGAGCGATATTGGGCGCGCGCAAATAAAATTCCGCGGTCCCCACCAGCGTGACGCAGAGCGCGCCGAACGCGTGGCTTAATGCGGTTCGCTGCGGCACCGCGGTCATCTGCACTTTGCCCAGCGGTATGCCGATGATCGTCCCGACTACCAGTCCGATCGCAATGAGTTTGTAGTCGACGATACCTCGGTACAACAGAGTGCCGCCGACCGCCAGTGCCATGCCCGCTTCGCCGGCGAACACGCCGCGGCGCGCGGTGGCCGGAGAGCTCAGCCATTTCAGGGACAAAATGAACAGTGCGGTCGCAATCAGGTAGGTGATTTCGATGAGCGTGTCGGTACCCAGAAGGTTATCCATTATTTTTTGGGCCCGCTCGATTTGAACATCTTCAGCATGCGGTCGGTGATGATGAAGCCGCCCACAATGTTGCTGGTGGCGGCAACGATCGCAATGGTTCCCAGGATGGCTGCGAGGTTGCTCTTGTGTTCGCCCGCCAGGATAATCGCCCCCACAACGGCGATAGCGTCCAGCGCATTGGTCAGCGACATCAGCGGCGTGTGCAGCAGCGGCGACACGCGCCGGATCACTTCAAATCCAATGAAGGCCGCCAGCATGAAAACGTAAATGCCGGTGAGCAGGTCCAACTTCATTTTTATGCCCCCTCCTTCGTCGCCAAAGGCGGCAGAGAGAAACTTTCACGCAGCCTAGTGTTCACGATTTCACCGCCCTGGGTTAGCAAGGTCTCGCGGATAATGTCGTCCTTAGTGTTGATTTGCAGTTTTCCTTCTTTCACGAGCAGTTGAAGGAAGGTGGCAAGGTTCTTCGCATACATCTGGCTCGCGTGGTAGGGCACGGTGCTGGCGAGGTTAAACCAGCCGATGATGGTCACGCCGTTGTGGACTATTTTTTCTCCAGACTGGGTCAACTCGCAATTTCCCCCGCGCTCGGCAGCAAGATCGACAAGCACGGAACCTTGAGCCATGCCCTCGGCCATTTCTTTTGTCACAAGGATAGGAGATTTCTTGCCGGGGACGACTGCGGCGGTGATCACCACGTCATTCTCGGCGATCACTTTTCCGAGTAGTTCACGCTGGCGCCGGTAGAACGCTTCGTCCTGCTGGGTGGCATAGCCGCGAGCGTCTTGTGCGTCCTTCGCTTGGATGTCCAACTCAACGAAGCGCGCGCCGAGGCTCTGCACTTGCTCTTTTACGGCGGGGCGCAAATCGTAAGCGGAGACGACAGCACCGAGGCGCCGCGCCGTGGCGATGGCCTGCAGTCCGGCGACCCCGCAGCCGATAATCAGAACGCGCGCCGGCGTGATGGTGCCCGCCGCGGTGGTGAGCATCGGAAACATCTTTGGGAGCGTGTCCGCAGCGATCAAGACAGCCTTGTAGCCGGAGATAGTGGCCATCGAAGACAGAGCGTCCATACTTTGCGCGCGCGTGGTCCGCGGCATCAGCTCGATCGAAAGAGATGTGACTCCCCTGGCGGCTATGTCTTGAACAGTCTGTAAGGAGCCGAGTGGTCGGAGGAAACCCACCAAAACCTGATCGCGATGGAACAGCGGAAGGTCTGCTTCGCCCGTCCTGTCGTTTGATCCATAGCAAAGGACCTGCGTAATGATGTCGGCGGCGCTAAAGACCTCGGTGCGCCGCAGGAGAATCTTGGCACCTTTTGCAAGGTACTCGGCATCGGTATAACCGGCTTCGACACCCGCGCCTCCTTCGACAACGACTTCGATCCCTGCCTTGGCGAGATTGGGGATCACCGCGGGGACGAGCGCAACGCGCCGCTCCCCTGGGAAACTTTCGCGCGGAACGCCAACAATCATGAGGCCGCCTCCAATTCTGTGTGCCCAGGCGATGCCGTGAAACGAGACATGCGATTCGGTTTTCGAAGTCCCGACAGGGCGGGTGCCTTATCCGCCAGGTTACGACAGCTCATCTCTCCGAAAAACGGCCGGTTCCAGCCGGTTGCTAGTTTGTCTGGACATTTTCGAATGCCCAGAATGTGAAGTCCCCCGGGTGATCAAGATTGTTACTACTTAGCAGCCCTTTTTCGTGAGTATGGGTCGGCGTCTCGTTTGGGTAACCCCAACGGGCGGCATTGTACACCCACTTGCTTTCTGAAACAGCTTTCTGATTCAGACCCCACCCTTTCTGAACTCATTTATCGATACGGCCTTACTCAGCGGTGCCCTCGCAGTTTTGCGCTGCTGGAGCTTGGGCACACTGTTTTTGCCGAAGCCAGTGCTGGACCAGCTGACTCGATGAGACTGAATCTTCGTGAAACCATTGCTCATAACAGTTTTGATCGCGCCCTGAAATTCGAACCGCTCCGTCTCACCTGTATCAAACCTGTTCCTTTGATTCCTCTTGCGAAATATCCTCTAACATCAATCGTTTATAGGCTTGGGTCGAATTCAAAGGCATTTGGTACAGCCAGCGTCGCTGCATCAAGCCCGCTTCCGTAGCCATGCTCTTCAGTTTTGATCGATATATGAAGCGCGCCGGCGTTTGGAGTTCTGTTAAGAGTGTTACCTATGGTCTAGAGCAAGACCTACGCCATACGGCTCAAGCTCGATTGCTTCTTCGCCCATCCCAGTCGCCACCAAGCGGGAGATTGCTTTTTCGCGAATTGCATCATCGATGTCACGCGAGCGATCGCCGGCGCGCCGCGCGATCTGTACGATGGCGGAACTCGTTACTTCCGTGAACGTCGGATAAGTCGGCAGGGCTTTCAACCACTGGCCGGCAATTTCGGGGCTACCACAGAGTGCAGCGGCCCATACAGTGGAATACGGGTACCCAACCACCGCCATTGGCTTTGGCCCTTGCGCCTCGTCCGCGCGTATGGCTCGTTCAAAATCTGTGGGAAGCATACGATCAGGAATCGTCGCATGGGACGTAGTGCAGGTTTTCGCGACCAATTCCAAGCAGGGCCGCCGCTTTGGGCACGGCCATGTTCACTTGGTCTGAGGCGTAGACGACGCCCACACCCGCGTTGCGAATGCCCCAATCGTTGGCCGGGATCCTCGATTCGCGTACCATGGCCAGGCCCATCAGGTTGGCGGCGGAACTGGCCAAGGATTGGATCGGGATCGGTCTAACCGACTCTCGGATTGTCGGCAACTCCGAATCTAACTCGCGTGAGATTCGCAGCGACGAAGTGTCATGCCGTTTTTTGAGTTTTGGGGCGTCAGTGCGGGGTCCAGACTGCCCGTTTTCGGAGTCCAATTTCAGGGTTAAACGGTGCAGAATCAACGGTTAGTCTGAAATCAACAGCCGAATGCTCTACCATTGAGCTACCGGGGAAGCGTTAGGGCGGGAGCTTTTCTTTCCAACGATTTCAGTCTAGCGAACCACGCCTCGGAGTGTCAACGAAAGCGATGCATCGCTGGGCATTGCCTTGGTCAAAAACTGCCCTCTGGTCAAAATCGAAAAAACAATTATCCTGCCAACCTTCAACGGTCGGTCAACGATCGGTTCCAAAGTCAGCGATCGGTTCCAAGCTATTCCTGCAGTTGATTCTTGCGTTTGACACTACCTCGCTGCCAGACCTATAGTGACCCAATTTTCCGGGGGGAAAAATCCCGCTTGCTCCAGCGCCTGTTTCACCTCGACGAAAACCAGACCACCGTCCGCCGCGAGCTTCTCGCCGGCCTGACCACATTCATGACCATGGCCTACGTGGTGGTGGTGAATCCGCGCATCCTTAGCGAAGCGGGGATGCCCGTCGAAGGCGTCCTCTTCGCCACCTGCATCTCCGCCGCGATTGCCACGCTGATCATGGGGTTTTGGGCCAACTATCCCATCGCGCTCGCCCCGGGCATGTCCCTCAACGCCTACTTCACCTATTCCATCGTCATCGGCCGCGGCATCCCGTGGCAGACCGCTCTGGGCGTGGTCTTCCTCTCCGGTCTTCTCTTCCTGCTGCTCACGCTTACGAATGTGCGCGAGCAGATCGTCAACGGCATCCCGGACTGCCTCAAGCACGGCACCGCCGCGGGCATCGGCCTCTTCATCGCGTTCATCGGTCTGCGCAACGCAAAAATCATCGTCGCCAATCCCGCGACCTTTGTTGGCCTCGGCAAAGCCTCCGATCCCCAGGTCCTGCTCGCTGCCGCCGGGCTGATTCTGATCGCCATCCTCATGGCTCGACGCGTCGGCAGCGCCATTCTCATCGGCATCGTGGCCATCGCGCTGGCAGGAATTCCCCTGGGTCTCGATCACTGGCCCGAGCATCTTTTCTCGCTCCCGCATTCCGGCGGCACGTTCCTCAAACTCGACTTCCGCTCCGCCGCAAAAATCGGCCTTGGCGAGCTTATCTTTGTGTTTTTCTTCGTCGACCTCTTCGACAATGTCGGCACGCTCGTGGGCGTCTGCGAGCAAGGCGGCTTCCTACGCGAGGGCAAACTGCCTCGCGCGAGCCGCGCTCTGCTTGCCGATGCGTTCGGAACCATGATCGGAGCCCTGACAGGGACCTCCACGGTCACCAGTTATATCGAAAGCGCCGCTGGAGTAGCCGCAGGCGCCCGCACCGGCCTCGGCAATGTGGTGATCGCCGGCTTCTTCGTGGTCGCCATGTTTTGCGCTCCGTTGGTTGCCGCGATTCCCGCATACGCTACGGCACCCGCGCTGATCCTGGTCGGCGCGCTCATGTGTGGCGCGGTCGCGCGCGTCCGTTGGGACGACTTCAGCGAAGCGTTTCCCGCTTTCCTAACCCTGGTCGCCACACCGCTCACCTTCAGTATCGCTACCGGCCTCAGTCTCGGCATGCTCTCCTTCACCTTTATTAAGGTGGGCACCGGCAAGTATCGCGAAATCAGCCCGCTCATCTGGATCCTCTCGGTGCTCTTCCTGCTGCGCTACGCGTTCCTGGGCGCCGAATAGGTAGCGTAAGCCGTCTTACGAGTGAAAATAGGTTGACCATAACCACCCTCCCCCCTGGTTTTATGTAAGTATTCATTTTAAACGACTTAGCGAAACGTGGACACGGGAGAGAACTTACCCGGGCGGCTTCGGGCTCGGAGGGCTCAGCCGGCGAGGATTTAATTCGACGTACACGGTGGAGAATAATCCATAGACGTTAATTAGCTAAGTGGTCTGCATCGAATGGAAAGAATCTGGAGGTGGACGGCAGTGGGTGGGATTAACCGGGACTATGAGTTTGTGTGAGAACAGACGCGCACAGCCAGGAATGGCTGTGCCACTGGAGTTTTTCCGCATCCGGTTGCGCCATGCGCTGACGAAAACTCCGGCGCGGGGTTGCGATGGGGTCAGGCCTTGGCGGTTACGCGCCAGCTGAATTCTTTGTTGGTCTTGTAGTTCCACAGGGTGACCAGGGCGATGGCGATCAAATTCGCCAGGTAGCGGTTCATGTGGAATAGATTGAACTCGATGTTGATGATGACCACGTTGAAGAAGATCCCGAGCGAACAGATGGCGTTGAATTTCAGGAAGCGTTTTACACGCTGGCCGAAGCTGGTCTGATGCTGGGCGACGTGAGCGAAGGTCCAGTGGTCATTCCAGATGAAGTTATTGAGCAGCGCGGCCTCGGCGGCGAGGAGCTTACTGCGCGTCAATCCCCAGCCGAGCATTCTGGGGTCGCTCAGCAGAAAAAGGAAAGACATGTCGATCACCACGCCGCTGGCTCCAACGACGCAGAAGCGGAAGAAACTGGAGACATGCAACAAGTAGAGGCGCAGGCGCAGCAGATGCTGGAAATATTCGAAGTAAATGCGATTGGTCAGTTTGCTGGAGCCTTCCACGCGCTCGCGGAAGGTGTAGGGAACTTCGCTGATCCAGCCGACTGTGCCGCGCCCCAGCACCTCGACCAAGATCTTGTAGCCAAGCGGGCTAAGCGTACGATCCTGAATGGCAGACCGGCGAATCATGAAGAAGCCGCTCATGGGATCGCTGATGCGGCCGATCACTTCGGGGAGCAGCATGAACCCGATCATCTGGGCGCCGCGTGAAATGATGCGGCGAGCAAGACTCCAATCGCTGACGCCGCCACCTTCGACGTGGCGGCTGGCGATTCCAAGATCCGCGCCGCGAAGCATCTCCTTGCAGAGGCTGGCGACGACTTCGGGAGGATGCTGGAGGTCGGCGTCCATAACGCCAAGAATGCGTCCCTGGGCAATTTGCCAACCGCGAATCACGGCGGTAGACAGCCCGCGCTCTCCTTGCCTGCGAATCACGCGCACCTGCGGAAACTTGTCGGTTTGGCTGAGCGCGATTTCCCAGGTGCGGTCAGGACTGTCGTCGTCGACCACAATGATTTCGTATCGAAGATTGGGGACGGAATCGAGAACGGGAACAAGCTGCGCGAGGACGGCGGCGATATTCTTGCCTTCGTTGTAGGTGGGAAGCACCAGTGAGACATCCACGGGGGAGTTGCCGTTTTCGGCAGCAATCACCAGGGGACCGTTGGGGCAGGTTTGCAATGAAGCCGTTGTTAACAGGTTTTTGCCTTCCGAACTCGCCGTTGGCTGATCCGATGGCAACGATAACTGGTTTCCCGGACTGGGACAAGAAATGGTGGCGGGTTGGGTCCCTGAAGGGTAATAGGTAGAACGCGTACTTGACGGGTGGTCCTCGATGGGGCGGGCGGCTCACAGGCTGCGGAAAAATGGAGAGAAGGCGAGGAAAAAGCTTGCTTCAGGGGCTGAAGCCCGTTGAGAGCACGCTGCTTACGTCGGCGCCCTTCGAGGCTCAGGATGAACTAAAGCGCCGACCTCCTATAGAAAAGACTTTTTTCGCAGCCTGGGAATGTCTGTGCTCTCTATTCGGCGGCAGTCGCCACAGACCTAGTTTTGGAACAGCCTCTCTAGAGGCCATCTGATAAATGGCCGAGACAGGAAGAGAGGAATTTCCTCAGGGGCTAAAGCCCGATTTCGCGTGTCTTTAAATGTCGGAGCTAAAGCTCCGACCCCTGAGATGCATTTTATGAGATGACTCCTAGCCTAGCTTTTCCTGGAGGGCCTTTAGCAGGGCTTCTTGTTTTTCGGGGCTTAGTTTTTTGCCTTGTTCGGTCAGGTAGAAGACGTCGATGGCCTTTTGGCCTTCGGTGTCGATCAGGGCGACTTCGATGTTGCACCAGAGGCGGGCCAGGGTTGAGCCGATGTCGTAGAGCAGGCCGGGGCGGTCTTGGGCGACGATCTCGAGGAGCGTGCTGTGCTCGGATGTCGCGTCGTCAAAGGCGAATTTCGTCTCGACAGTCACCTTCGGGGGGCGTTCGCGGCTGGCCTTGTCGCGGCTTTGCAGGAGTGGTTGGAGCGGAGCCTTTCCGTTGACGACGTCAGCGAGGCTGCGCCGGAATCTTTCGATCTCCGTGGGATTCAGCTCGAGCGTGCGGTGGAGGTCCGCAAAGTGGAAGGTATCGAGCACGACGCCCGCGGCGTTCGCGAAGGCGTCCGCCTTGATAATGTTCATACCCCAACCGGCGAGCACGCCCGCGATGGTGGCGAACAGTGCCGGGCGGTCGGCGGTCAACAGCGTTAACGAGAAAGCATGGCCTGTGGAATGCAGTTCAGTCTGCGCCGGCTGGCTCGGCAATTTTTGATACATCGCCAATTGCGAAGCAATTTCGGGCGCGGAATGAACCGCCAGGTAGCGGCGCGGGAAGCCTTCGAGGAAGCGTTCGATCTGCTCGGTGGTAAAGCCGGGGATTTGCGCGCGCACGTGTTCCAGCACCGAAACTTCGTCGTGAGCATGCAAACGATCGCGGTCCAGCGTGCGGCTGAAATAATTGGAAGTGGCAACGAAAAGCTGCCACAGCATGTCGGCCTTCCAGGGTGTCAGCGCTTCGGGATTGACAGCGTGAATGTCGGCATAGGTGAGGAGGCAGAGGCGTTGCAAGCGTTCCTGGTTGACCACGGAGGCGGCAAACGAGGAGATGGTGGAGGGATCGAAAATGTCGCGGCGTTGGACGGTCGCGGACATATCGAGGTGATGCTCGATGAGAAAGTGGACTTCGGCGGTTTCTTCCTCGGAGAGTTGCAGGCGGGCCGCCGCGGTGGCGAGGGCTTCGAGACTTCCTGCCACGTGATTTTCCACGGGCATGCCTTTGCCGACGTCGTGGAGGAGAAGCGAAAAAATAAGCAGGTCGCGGCGCTCTACGGTCCTCCACAAAGGCTCGAAGTGGGCGCCTTGCTCGTCCGGGGGATCGGCCAATTCCTGAAGATGCTCGATGGTGCGCAGTGAGTGTTCGTCCACGGTGTAGCGATGATAGAAATCGCGGACGACCAGCGAGTCGATGCGGCTGAATTCCGGCAGGATTTGGGTAAGCAACCCGAGGCGTTGCATCGGACGCAGCGCGAGACCCGGATAATCGGCGCCCAGGATTTCGCGCAGGGTCGCCCAGGTAACTTCGGCATTGCGAACGGGGAGTTCTGGATGCCGCATGATGTAGGCGATGCTGCGTTCGGCCTGGCGGCTTAAGGGCACGCCGCTGCGTGCCGCTTCGGTGAACAGAGAAAAAATCTCGGCGCGGTCCGACAAGGCGGCCTGATTGAGGACTTCAAACAGGCCATCGCGCACGCCGAAGGGCTTGCCATTGCTTGGTTCTACTTTGGGGCCGCGGGCGACACTGAACAATCGCTGCCGGAGCGTTTGTGGGACCGCCGCTTTCTGCTCGAGATAGCGGAGCAGCAGGCGATTGAGGGTGCGCGCGTGGCGGAAATAGAGACGCATCCACTCCGCGGCGTTGCGCGGTATTTTGTCGGCGACACCGAGGGCGCGTTCGGCAGCCGCGGCCTGTAGCTCGTAGGTCAGCGTATTGTCGTTTCGGCCGTTGTTGTAGTGCAGGAAGCAGCGGATGGCGCTGAGGAAATCGACCGCAATGGAGGCCAGCTCCTCTTCAGCGGCGCTGCTGTTCAGTGATTCCTTCCTCTCGCCGGCGATCTGACGCAACCAGATGGCGGCCTGATAGTCACGCAACCCGCCAGGAGCTTCTTTCACGTTGGGTTCCAGGTGGAAGATGGTGTTGCCATAGCGTGCGAGGCGGTCTTTGGTGAGGTTATGGAGCTGCGCGAGAAGGAATGGGCGGGCTTGCTTCTCGGATCCGGGAAGAACCTTGGTATTCAGCCGATCGAAGAGCTCGGCGTCGCCAGCGAGGAAGCGGCGGTCCAGCAGGGCCAGGTGAAATTCAACGTTGTCCTCTTCAATGCGTTTACATTCTTCGAGGGTTCTGCCCGCGGAACTGACGCGAAAACCGAGATCCCAGAGGGTACGGGAAAAATCAGAAATCAGCGGGCGGAAAGTTTGCTCGGCCTTTTCGCTGCCAAAAAGAAACAAGATGTCGAGGTCGGAGTAGGGAAAAAGCAGCCGGCGCCCATATCCGCCCAACGCCACCAAACACAATCCTTCGGAAGGAGTGCTGTGAACGTGGAGAACCTCGCTAAAGACCTGCTGGACTTTGTTGTCCGCGAGCGCGCACAAGGCGAGCACCGTTTCCCGCGCGCTGACACCCGACTCGAACTGTCTCTGGATACGTTGCCGTTCATCGTCGGCTTGCGGGCCGAGAACGGACAGGGGAGTAAGAGAGTCTTGCATTTTCATAGCGGGCGGATGGGCCGAATGGAGACCGGGACGGGCTGCGGTCGTCATCAGAGAGCGTTTTCTCCGCGCTCATCGTTGCGAATCCGAATGGCTTCATCAACCCTCGATAAAAATATTTTACCGTCGCCGATCTTTCCTGTCTTCGCGGTTTTCAGGATCGTGTCCACAACGGTATTCACGAGCTTGTCGGGCAGCACCATCTCCAGCTTGATTTTGGGAAGGAGATCGACGGTGTACTCGCGGCCGCGGTAAACCTCGGTGTGGCCTTTCTGGCGGCCGTGCCCGCGGACTTCGGTGACGGTCATGCCTTCGATGCCGGCTTCTCGTAAAGCATCTTTGACGGATTCAAACCGCGAGGGCTGAATAATGGCCTCAAGTTTCATCATGAAAATTTGCGCTCCCGCGTTACCTCTTGTCGTGCCGCGGGCTTACAATTCCGCGGCGCGGCCCGAACCCAGCGTGTGACGCTCGAACCATCACAGTCTACTTACAGTTCGAGGTTGTAGGCCTCTTCACCGTGTTGCGAAATGTCCAAACCCTCAATCTCCTGCTCCTGAGTGACGCGGAGGCCGGTAATCATGTCGGTGATTTTCAGGAGGATGATGGTGCCGACCAATGCGAAGCCCCAGGCGATCAGTACGCCAACAATCTGATTGCCGAGCTGGCTCCAGTGGCCGTCGAGGCCACCCACCGGTTTGCCGGCGCCGAATATAGGGTTGACGATTTGCTGCGCAAAGATGCCGGTCAACAGGGCGCCGATGGTGCCGCCCGCGCCGTGCACGCCGAAGGCATCGAGGGCATCGTCGTAGCCGAAGATGGATTTAATTTTCGTGACCATGAAATAGCACACCAACCCGGCGATGAATCCGATCGCCAGAGCGGGCATGGGGGCTACGAAACCCGCCGCGGGGGTGATGGCCACGAGGCCGGCGACCGCGCCGGAGATCGCGCCGAGAGCGCTGGGGCGTCCGTTTTTGAACCATTCCGCCAGGCTCCAACTGATGGCGGCCGCCGCGGTGGCGAAATGAGTGGCTATGAAGGCGCTGGTGGCCAGGGAACTTGCCGCCAGGGCGCTTCCGGCGTTGAAGCCGAACCAGCCTACCCATAGTAGGCACGCGCCCACAAAACTGAGAGTCAAACTGTGCGGCGGCATGGGTTGTTTGGGGAAGCCAACGCGCTTGCCAAGATATAAAGCGCACACTAACGCCGAAACGCCGGAGCTAATGTGGACGACGGTGCCGCCGGCGAAATCCAAGGTCGGGAATTTTCCACCGAGAGAGGCATTCAGCAAGCCGCCCTTACCCCACACCATGTGGGCTAGCGGGGCGTAGACGAAGAAAAACCAGAGCGTGAGAAAGAGGACGGTGCCGCTGAACTTCATTCTTTCGGCCGTGGCACCAGTAATCAGTGCCGGGGTGATGATGGCGAACATCAACTGATAGATCATGAAGGTGGCTTGCGGAATGGTACCGGCGTAATCGGGATTCGGGTCGGCGCCGACGCCGCGGAGGAAGGCATGTTCGAAGCCGCCGATCACCGGGCCATTGCCGCCAAACGCCAGGCTGTAGCCGACCAGCGCCCAGAGAACGGAGATCACCGCCATGAGCATGAAACTTTGCATCATGATGGCGAGCATGTTCTTGCGGCGGACCAAGCCGCCGTAGAAAAGCGCCAGGCCCGGGCCGGTCATTAACAGGACGAGAGCGGCACTGACCAGCATCCAAGCGTTGTCACCGGCGGATTGCGCGGCGGTGACGCGCTGGTCGAGTTGCGCGAGCTTGTCGTTGAGAGCTTTGGAGGAATCAACGGAGGACGGAAGACGTTGCGGGCGCGGAGGGCGTCTGGTGCGCGAGAAGTGGAACCGTGGGGAGCAGGAGCAGCATGGCGAAGATACAACAGCACTGCAAGACCGCCTGCTTCATAGTTTATGTCCGCTCCGCTGCGAGTGAATTGACGCGTTCGGGTCACACAAAAAGCGACCGCTTCCCCGATACGAAAGACGGATACGAAAGACGCTTTTTCGGAGACCAGATGCTTTATCGAGCGAGATTATACGCGGCGGGCGGGGAACACCTTACTTTGAAATTTGCATTCGCAGGATTGATTTTTCTGATGCTGCGGATGCCTAGAACGCCGGCCGAGCTATTGTTGAGTCGGGCGGTGGTTCGACCGGCTCTATCGGTTCTTTCGGCTTGGTGATTTTCTGCGAATCATCCACGGAGAACAGCAAGAACTGGCTAAAGGAGTGACGCCGGTGATAGCGCTGCCCCGATAGCGAGCAGTACCAATCGGCGCTCTTCGGCAGCCAAAGTTGCATCGTGTTGTTTCGAAAGTCGACTGGCCCGTATTCGATCAATTGGTGGTCCCGCAGAAGGCGAATCTCGGGGATCGGCCGAATTAGATCCGATTCCATCGCCACGATTTGCGAGCTTTGTACGTCGATCCACGCGCGACCTTTCAGCCTCACCGCAAAGGACTTGCCGCCGACGCGATAGACCAGCGTTTCGCTATTGCGGTCGGTTCTTTGCTGGAAATGGACGACCCAGGCCGGTTTGTCGCGCCAGGACCCAAGACCCTCGCAGGAGTACTCGTACTTTTCCTGGTAGTAAGGATGAAAAACGAGAGCGAGCGTGGGAAGGCCGATAGTGCCGATATGCGCCGGAAAATCCTGCACGGAAACGGATCCATTGCGGTATTCCTGAACGTCCAGATGCGATTGGAGCTGGCGAATTTCGACCAGATAATTGAACTTTCGGGTCTCGCTGGAAATTTGCAGGCCGAGAGGACTCAGGTTGGAGTGCTCGACTTTTTCGGTGGCGGTAAAACGGTCCACATTCTGCATGAGTTCCTTAACGCGACCGGCCGCCGCCTGAACCACCTCGTCCAGTTGGCAGGCGGTGCTTGGGTCTAGAACGACCTTTTCCTGATCGACATCGGGCGGCGCCCAGTTGGTTTCGGTGACGGGCGTAATCGCGGGTAGAGCCGACAGTTCGACGAGGCCCGGTTGATTGGCATCGGTGGCTAATTCTAACTCGGCGACCTCCGCCCCGGTGGACTGCGTTGCCCCTGCGGCAGCATCTGCCCTCGGCTGATTCGGCGCGCGCATGCGGTCGATTAACTGTTGCGCGGTAGACGCTTGCGGGCTGCGAGGCTGTTCGCGCAGGGACTGTTCGAGCGATTCGGTCGCCCGCGCAAAGTCCCGCTGAAGATATTCCGCTTCGCCCAACGCCAGTAATGCGGGTGCATGATTGGGCGCGATGTCCACGGCCTTTTGCAAATAGGGGCGGGCTTTAGCGGACTCCTTCCGCCGGAGAAGGAGCACGCCCATCAGATAATTGCCATCGGCGAAATTAGGCGCGGCAGCCAGAGCGCGCGTCAGGTGTTGTTGAGCCTCGTCGAGCTTGCCAACCTGCAGGGAGCGCAGACCCTTCTCAGTTTCCTTGATGGCTTTGGGATTCACGGTTCCGCCGCCCGATGGAGCGCCCGAGAGGGTTACGCCGGTTTCCGGGATCATGGCCACGAGGAGATCCTGGACTTGTACTCCGGCGCCGATCCCGATTTGTTCGCGCACAGTGCGATAGCCCGACGCGGTTACTTCGACAAGGTATTGGCCCGAAGGGATGCTGTTAAAGGCGGTCAGCCCGGATTCGTTCGTGTGACTCGTCAGGTTGATCTGCATATCGGCCGAGCGGAGCGTCACCGTGGCGGGGGTGGCAAACGGCGAACCGGTGTCTTGCTGCACGCGCACGTTAATTAGGCCGGTAAAGGCGGGATTCGTGTTGTCGGGCAGGAGTACCGGCACCGCAACGCGTTGTGCTTCCAGAACATCAGGGTGAGCGAACGAGAAAAGGCCGACCAGGAGTGCCAACGTCTTTAGCGGAAAAAATGGAGTGTTGCGACGCAAGTTCGGGACCCCGGTTGATGCCACCCTGACGCATACTCTGCACCCGACGGGGGCATGTGTCAATTGGTTCATATAGCAGCGAGAGGCTCTCCACACGGGCTACTTGTCTCGCACAGCCATCATCGTATAATGCCGTGCTGGCGTTTTGCGGTGCAGTGTGTGCCAGAGGGCGCGGGGAGTTTCCCCTTCGACGGTGTTCACTTGTTGGGAGCGCTCGGGGTATGCTATGGGCAAGAGGCACGCGCTTCGGAAAGCGGCCGCTACAACTGCTCTGGGAAGCGTAATTTTTCGAATAGGCTAGCGTGAACATTCCATGAGAGAGACCTCCCAATGACCGAACGTCTGCCCATGGAAATCTCCGTGCGTGAAGCGAACGGCGTGCATACGCTGGAAGTGCACGGCCGTCTGACCATCGGTGAGCCGAGCGAGCAATTGACGGAAGTGCTGCAGTCGCTGGTGCAGGGCGGCGGACGCAAGGTGGTAGTCAACCTCAACGGCGTGCCGCAGATCGACAGCTCAGGGATTTCGTCGCTGGTGCGCAGCTCGATTCAACTGGCTCGAGAGGGCGGGGCGCTGCACCTGGTTTGCGGACACGGGCGCGTGCGCGATGCACTGACGGTTACCCGGCTGGTCGAAGCGATTCCTACGTTTGAGACGGATTCTTCGGCCTTGGCGAGCTTCGCTTAGGTCTTGCCCGTTGTTCGCGGTCGTGCGATGTGGCCTGAACAGGTTGCATAGACGGAAAATATGGGTGGTGTTTTCATCTAAACCCCGCGGTCTCGGAGACCGCGGCTACAGGGATTACAGCGGCTACAGTGATAGCAGGTCGCTTTAGCCGCCCTTTTTCAGCTCCGCCAAGACCAGCTTCGCTAGTTCCTTCAGCGTTTCGAATACGCCTTGACCCGTGACCGCTACACCTTCCAGTACCGGCTCGCCTTTTCGCTGCAACTGTTTGGTAAGGTCGGGGATCGGGAGGGCGTTCGGCAAGTCTCGTTTGTTCAATTGCAGGACGTACGGAATCGTGTCGAAATTCAGGTTGTGCTCTTTCAGGTGTTCCTGCAGGTTCTCCATGGTTTCGAAATTGGCGTCCAGGCGCTCTTCCTGGGAATCAGCGACGAAGACGACGCCATCGGCGCCCTTCAGGATCAGCTTGCGGCTGGCTTCGTAGAACACCTGGCCGGGGACGGTGTAGAGGTGGAACCTGGTCTTAAAGCCGCGGACGGTGCCCAAGTCGAGCGGAAGAAAATCGAAGAAGAGAGTGCGGTCGGTCTCGGTGGCCAGGGAAACCATTTTCCCTTTCTGGTTTTGGCCGGTGTGGTCGTAGATCCACTGGAGGTTGGCGGTCTTTCCGCCCAGACCTGGACCGTAGTACACCAGCTTGCAGTTAATTTCGCGCGCGGGAAAATTGATGAAAGGCACTTGTCGTTGGCCGGTCCTTGATCCGGAACTTGTTTAGAAATTTATAGCACACGCGTTGCAGGCAGGCCACCCTTTCAACTTGACGGATGTCGCGTGTTTGCCACTCGCATCTAGTTTCGGCGAGTCACGGCTGGTTCGGTAGAATAATTTTCGCGGCCTGCGCTAACGAGATAACGCGCAGTGTAACAAAAGAGTTACCCCCGAGACGCGTTGACGTGAGTAACCTGCTCTGCTATCTTCGCGGGCATGGCAAAGGCGCACAAGCCCAATTCGGGAAGTTCCGGGCGCAGCAAGAGCGCCTTGCACAGCAAAGCTAAACAATTGAAAAGAAAACCTTTAACTCCGCAACACCCTCCGCAGCGCGGCGGCGTCGAGATGGTCGATCCGCGCGTCCAGGCGCAGCTCAAGGTGTACGACGAAGCGCTGTCACTGTTCCACCAGCAGAAGTTTGCCAAGGCCAAGCAGGAGCTGGAGAAGGTTCTTGAGGGGCCGAGCAAAGAACTCGCCGATCGCGCACGTATGCATTTGAAGATCGCCGAGCAGCGCATGAAGCCGAGCACCGAACAGAATCCTCGCACTGCGGACGAGCACTACCAGCGCGGCGTGGCCATGATGAACATCGGCCGGTGGGATGACGCGCGTGAAAGTCTGGATCGGGCACGTAAGGCTGCGCCCAAGGCAGACTACATTCATTACGCGCTTGCGGCGCTGGATTGCTTGACGGGCGAGGCGGATTCGGCGATGAAGAATCTGAAAGTGGCGATCGAGTTGCGCCCGGAAAACCGGTACCACGCGCGCAACGACGAAGACTTTGCGTTTCTGCAGGAAGACCCTCGTTTCACCGAGATGCTTTATCCGGAGAAGGATGGCTCGGGCGGCTGAGCTGCTTTCGAGCTGTCGAATACGCTTCCACCCGCTTCACGCGAGGAAGATGAAGCGTCGTAGCCGTAACTTGTCGAGTTGCATAGCCATCGCGATCACCTGACGTTTACCCTCCCATCGCCGATTGCTTGATTTGAATGCGAGAGGCTGTTTGTGCGCTCGCTGCCTGCATGTTTTCGGTAGAATGCTGCATACCAGGCCTGACGTGAAAAGAAGTGCTTCCAAGTCGAAGCTGCCCCCTCGCGGACTCTGCGTCGTCGCGCTCGGAGGCGGCACGGGATTGTCCACGCTGCTTCGCGGGCTGAAGGATTTAGTGGTGCGGCGCCGCGACGAACTGGCCAACGAACAGCACCCCATCTCGAGCCTCACCGCGATCGTTACGGTCACTGACGACGGCGGGAGTTCCGGTCGGCTGCGGCGCGAAAACCGCATCTTGCCGCCTGGAGATATTCGCAACTGCATGGTGGCCCTCTCGCAGGATGAAGCATTGCTCGGCGCGGTTGTTCCAGTATCGCTTTCACGCCGGTCGGGGTCTCGTTGGGCACAATTTCGGCAACTTGTTTCTGGCGGCGCTGACGCACGTCACTGGCGATTTCGCCGAAGCGGTGCGCGTCAGCAGCAAGATCCTGGCGATCCGCGGGCAGATTTTCCCATCCACCGTTTCCAACGTTTCGCTAGTGGCTACCCTGGCGGGTGGACGCCGCGTTCATGGCGAGACCCGCATCACTGCCAGTCGAGCGGCCATCAAAAAGCTCGCGCTCTCTCCGCGCGCGGCGCGTCCATTGCCAAAGGCGCTGGAAGCGATTGAGGAAGCCGACCTGATTCTTCTCGGGCCTGGCTCGCTGTATACAAGCATTCTGCCGAACCTGCTGATCCCGGAGATCGCGCACGCCATCGCGAAATCCAAGGCGCCGCGCGTGTACATCGCGAACCTGATGACCCAGCCTGGCGAAACCTCCGGCTATGCGCTCGCCGACCATCTGCGCGCCATCAGCCAACACACCTCTCGGCGCGTGATCGATTGGGTGGTCGCCAATCGGCAACCGATTTCGCCCGAAGTCGCCAAGCGCTATCGCGCCCAGGGAGCCGAGCCGGTCGCCGTCGATCTCAGGGATCTTCAGAAGCTGGGCTATCGCGTGGTTCTCGACAACCTACTGGACGAACACGGGGTCATCCGCCACAATTCGGGCCGCTTGTCGCAGCTGCTGTTCGAGGAATTTCTGTCTCCGCGTCTTTCCTAAGCCTCAGTTGGTCGAGTGCTTGTCCGTTTTTGCAATCCAAAGTCCCAAGAGCGGTCACCGCTGACTCTAAACGACCGGCTCTTGCGGGCACTATGTGCTTGCGATGCAAGCATTTAGCTGGCGCTCCCGACGGTGCGTGGCGTGCTGCCTTGAGTTGCTTGCGATTGGTCCGGTGTGGAGGTCCGTTCATGCTCAAGCACAATCTTCGCTACGCCGCGCGCTTCCTCCTCAAGAGCCCGGGTTTCACACTCGTGATCGTCTTGACGCTGGCGCTGGGGATTGGCGCCAACACGGCCATTTTTTCGGTGGTCTATTCGGCGCTCCTTCGCCCGCTCCCGTATCAGCGTCCGGGCGAACTGTTCTTTCTCGGTGAATCCCGCGAGCAATACCCGACCATGGATATGGCCCAAACCTCCTATCCTGATTTTCTGGATTGGAAGCACGCCGCGAAAAGCTTTCAATCCCTTGCGGGCTATGGTGGAGACGGTTTCACGCTGGAAATCGGTGGCGAGCCCAAGCTCGCACTGGGGACGCAGGTTACGCCGAACTTCTTTTCCACTCTGGGCGTGAAGCCGTCCCTTGGTCGTGATTTTCTGCAGACGGAAGATCAGCCCGACGGTCCACACGTCACTATTCTGAGCGACGCGTTCTGGCGAACGGAACTGGGCGCAAATCCGAACGTGATTGGCACTTCGATTCGCCTCGATGGCAAGCCAGTCACGATTGTTGGTGTTCTGCCGCGCGATTTTGAGTTCGCGCCCGCGAAGTCCGCGCCACTCTGGGTTCCGCTGCATGCCGCCGGTGATCTGAGCTCGCGAAGAAGCCTCCGCTGGTTCAGCGTGATCGCGCGGCTGGCTCCGGGTGTTTCGCCGGAGCAGGCGCAAGCTGAAATGAAAGGGATTACTGCACAGCTTGCGCGGGCCTATCCAAAGGAAGACGAATCAACGGTCTTCCTCATTGCAGGTTTCCGCGAAAGAATTTCCGGCAAAATCCGGCCGCTACTACTGGTGCTGCTGGGCGCGGTCGGGTTTGTTTTGTTGATTGCGTGCGCCAACGTCGCGAATTTGTTGCTGACCCGTTCCATCAGCCGCCGCAAAGAATTCGCGGTGCGATCCGCTTTGGGCGCGACACGTTCGAACCTCGTCTCGCAATTGCTGACGGAGAGTCTTCTCCTGTCCGTCCTTGGCGCAGCCGTAGGCTTCCTGGGCGCCCAGTGGGGTGTCAATCTGCTCGTTGCAGCGATACCGGAAGCGCAACTCCGCGCGTTGCCGTATCTGCGAACGGCCGGAGCCAGCCTGCCGGTCCTCGTCTTCCTCTGCTGCGTAACGCTGGCCACCGGCATCTTCTTCGGACTGGCGCCTGCGCTCGCTGCGGCACAATCCACCGTGAATGATGTCCTGAAAGACGAAACCCGCGGGGGCACCAGCTCGAGCCACGCGCGCCTGCGCAATTCTCTTGTGGTGGTCGAAATCGCCGTCTGCCTGGTGCTGCTGGTCGGCGGCAGCCTGATGCTGCAAAGCCTCGGCGCGCTCCTACGCCACGACCGAGGTTTTAATCCGCGCAGCGTCCTGACCTTTGATGTCAACCTACCGGATAGCTCCTATCCGAACGATAAGGACGATCCCGACAAGAATTCCAGTGCGGATAAGTTCGCGCGCGAATTCGCCGAGCGGCTTCGCAACTCTTCGGGCGTGGTAAATGTCGCGTCCACGACGGTTGTTCCTGCTGCTGGCAACAGCAGCACCATCCGATTTCTTGTCGAAGGGCGTCCGACCCCGCTCGGCCGGGAAGACGAGTGCAATATCACCGGAATCAGCCGCGGCTATTTCGCCACCATGGAGATTCCCTTGGTGCAAGGCCGGTTCTTCTCCGAGGACGACACAAAGATCAATGCGCCTGAAGTCGTCCTCGTTAGCCGGGCCTTCGTGAAGAGCTACTTCCCCAACGAAAATCCAATCGGCAGGCGCATCCGGTATACCTTCAGCACGAAGCAGCCTTTCCGCCAGATCGTTGGCGTAGTCGGCGACACCGCTCTGCTGGACCTCGACGCGCCACCTCCTCCGATCATCTACGAGCCGAACGAACAAAGCGGCGACACCTATCTGAGTTACGTCGTGCGAACCAAAGGAGAACCACCCGCATTCGTCGGCGCTGCCCGATCTATCTTGCGCGACATCGATCCCCAATTACCGTTGATTCAGCCACGCACCCTCGAGCAGGTCGCCGGGCAGGCGCCTTCGGTCTTTCTCCGCAGCTATCCTTCATTACTCATCGGGAGTTTCGCGGGCCTCGCGCTGGTTCTGGCGATGATTGGATTGTACGGAGTCATCTCTTACTCGGTCACTCAGCGCACGCGAGAGATCGGCATCCGCGTCGCCATGGGAGCGCAACGCCCCGACGTTCTGCGCCTGGTTCTTGGGGAGGGCATGGTGACGGCGTGCATGGGCGTAGCGGTCGGTGTAGTGACCGGCCTGTTCCTGACGCGATTGATGAGCGATTTGCTTTATGGCGTGACGCCTGGCGACTGGCTCACATTCACGCTAGTGTCGGCGTGCCTGTTGATCGTTGCGGCAGCCGCCTGCGCAATCCCAGCCCGTCGGGCCGCTCACGTCGACCCCATCATCGCGCTGCGCTACGAGTAGGTATTCGTGGGGCGCTATTCTTGTTAACACTAGTTTGGAATGCCCGGGCTTCGTGCAATTTCCCAAGAGTGACGTGGGCTAGTCCCCGCGTTGTGCCGTCCTTCCTCGCGCTTTCAACTTTAAACTGCCGACTGTAAACTTCCGTTATGAAAGTCAGAATTCAAAGAGAGAGGCCCGATCCCTGGCCGGTTCTAAAAGAACGCATAAAACATCGTTGGACGACTCCGTTCTGGGGCATCGAATGGGTGATGGAGTGGGTCGCTTTTGCTCTCAGCCGATGGACGTTTCTGGATGTACTGGAATATCTCGAGGGATTCAGCGTGCTGATCGCGGTGATTTTCTATTTTTCCGAATCCGGAGATCGGCTCAAGCAAAAACACTATCAGGCGTGGCAGGTCATCAACACCGCGCAGGGAAAAGGCGGCAGCGGCGGGCGCATCGAAGCGCTGCAGGAGCTGAACCGCGATGGCGTTCCGCTGGTGGGCGTCGATGTGTCTGGCGCATTTCTACAGAACGCCCAGCTAGAAAAAGCGCGGCTTCTTCGATCCAATTTCAGCGCCGCGGATCTTCGCGACGCCAATTTCAATTTTGCTGATTTTTCGGACGCCGACCTACGCACTGCCAATTTTCGCCAGAGCCGTCTGCAAGGCGCCGGGTTTCAGCGCGCCGACTTGCAAGATGCCGACCTCACGGGCGCTGACTTGAGTGGCGCCGACCTATCCGGCGCTACTCTCACGAATACGGACCTGAGCAACACTAACCTTTCGAATATCCGATGGCGCGATCTCGGCAGCGTCAAAAACGCGAACATTTACGGTGTCAAAGACGCTCCAGACGGATTTATCTCGTGGGCCAAGCAGCATGGCGCCGTCCAAACGGAGCCCGACTCGCAATAATCCTATCTTGGCGGCAATGCACCGTTCGCGGGACGGTCGGTTTTATGCGGGTTTTACGCCGGGCGAGGCAAGCCCCGCCCCTACAAGAATCAACTGACGGTCGCCAGCTAGCTGAAACACACGAGTCTAAACCGATGGCTCACGCGTATACTCGCCAGCACTCGTCTTCCTTAAAGGTGGTGTTATGAATCTGCGGTCAGGATTTTTGTGTCTTGCATTGCTGTGCGGCGCGACTCTCGTTCAGGCGCAGAACACTCCGGGTCCGGGCGCCAAGCCGGCAACCGAGATGCCTTCGGTGCTCACCGTGCCACCCGAAGCCCAACCGTCTCCCCACTTCAGCGCCGAAGCTGCGACGGACGCTTACCTCGCGCAGATTCCCGCGGAGGCGACCGCTCGCTCGAACGCCTATTTTGAAGGCGGCTACTGGCTGATCCTTTGGGACTTCTTGATGGGCGTCATCGTCTACATCGTGCTCTTGCGCTTTCGCTGGTCCGCCGGTATGCGCGACTTCGCCGAGCGGCTCACGCGTTTTAAGCCGCTCCAAACACTTATCTACTGGACGGAATTTTCCATCCTTACCTTCATTCTCGGTTTTCCTCTCGGGGTCTACGAGGGATTTTTTCGGGAACGGAAATATGGCCTGGCCACGCAGACCTTTGGCCCGTGGATGGGCGATCAGTTCAAGGGTCTGCTCGTCGGTATCGTGCTCGGCGGGCTATTCGCCGTACTTCTATTCGGCGTCGTTCGCCGTGTGCCGCGCACTTGGTGGATTTGGGGCTCGGTCATCTCGATCGTGCTGCTCGCGTTCACGGTTCTGATCGCGCCGGTCTACATCGTGCCGATTTTCAACAAAGTTACGCCGCTGGATGATCCGAAAATCACGCAACCCATTCTGAGCATGGCGCGAGCTAACGGGATTCCCGCCGACAAAGTCTACGAAATGGATGCTTCGCGCCAGACTACGCGGATGAGCGCGAATGTCAGCGGATTCGGGCAGACCATGCGTATCACGCTGAATGACAACCTGCTGCGCCGCGGTTCTCCCGAAGAGATCCAGGCGGTGATGGGTCACGAGATGGGCCACTATGTCTTGCATCACATCTATAAGGATTTCCTATTTTTCTTCGTGATCATCGTGGTCGGATTCGCCCTTCTGCGTTGGTCGCTGGACTGGTGTCTCGCTCGTTGGGGAGCGCGCTGGCAGATCCGCGGCGTGGGTGACACCGCCGTTACTCCGGTCGTATTTCTCTTGGGTTCGGTTTTTTTCTTTGTGCTGACGCCGATCCTGAACACGCATACGCGCACTACCGAATTCGAAGCGGATATGTACGGCATCAACGCCAGCCGCCAGCCCGACGGAGAGGCGCAGGCCGACATCCACCTCGGCGAATACCGCAAGATGAGTCCCGGTCCAATCGAGGAGTGGATTTTCTTCGACCATCCGAGCGGGCGTAATCGGATTTACGCGGCCATGCGCTGGAAGGCCGAAAACCTCCAGCTGTTTACGCCGAGTCAGACGCGCTAGTCACATGCGTCGAAGTTCGTCGAGTAAATCGAGATAGCGTTGTATCTAAACCCCGCCCTCTGAAAGGACAGAGGGCGGCTACAATGCCCAACTGCTTTCGCTCAGAAGGCCCAGCGGAGGAGCACTCCGCCTGTGGTATAGCCGGCGCCAACGGCGGCCAAGAGCACCAAATCGCCCTTTCGGAGGCGGCCTTCCGCAACCGCGTCGCGCATGCCCAGCGGGAGCGTGCCTGCGGTGGTGTTACCGTACCGATCGATATTCACCATCACCTTGGAATCATCAACACCGAGGCGTTCTTGCATCGCGCGAATGATCCGCAAGTTAGCCTGATGAGGAATGACCAGCGTCAGATCGTCGCTGCTAAATCCATTACGTTTAAGCAGGCAGGCAGCCAGGTCCGCCATTCGTCGTACCGCGTACTTGAAGACCTGCCCGCCGTCCTGATGGACGACGTGCATGTTTTTCTCGATCGTTTCGCGCGAGGAAGGATTCAGCGAGCCGCCCCCAGGCATGTACAGGTAAGCTCCACCGGAGCCATCAACGTCGTGCTCGAAGTCCAGAATTCCTTCGCCGTCCCTCGCGGGCTCCAGCAGCACCGCGCCGGCGCCGTCTCCGAACAGTACGCAGGTGGCGCGATCTTTGTAGTCGAGGATCTTGCTCATCGCGTCGCTGCCGATCACCATCACCTTTTTGTGCGCGCCGGAACCCACGAATTGCGCCCCGACCGTCAGGGCGTACGCAAAACCTGAACACGCCGCAGATAAATCGAACCCCCAGGCGCGTTTGGCACCAAGCCGGTCTTGCACCAGGCAGGCGGTCGCCGGGAAAAACATATCCGGCGTGACACTGGCGAGGATAATCAGGTCAATTTCGGTGGGATCGGTGTTGGTTTGCGCCAGTAGCTGTTTGGCGGCTTCGGTGGCCATGTCCGAGGTGGCCGCGCCATTCTCGACAATGTGGCGTTCGCGAATGCCGGTTCGCGTGCGGATCCACTCGTCATTGGTATCCACCATTTTTTCGAGGTCGGCGTTGGTCAGCACCTTGGGCGGAACGTAACCCGCGACGCCGGTTATCTTGGCCGCGATGCGATGGGACATGGCGCTCCTTGGCTTCACAACCGCGCAAAAGACACTAAATTCTATGCGAGGCAGCCGAAAGGTGACAACAACCCTTCAATCCTGAGATGGCAGAATCTCATAACGCCACGTGACTGTGGCGCTTTTCTTGAGCATCGCCGAGACCGAACAATACTTTTCCTCACTTAGTTCGATGGCGCGCTTTACCGCGGCTTCGTCCAGCCGCCCTTGCAGTTGATACAGCAGCTCAAATTTCGTCCAGACCTTGGGTTGATCGGCAGCGCGCTCGCCGGAGCAAATCACGTTCAACGCTTCGAGTTTCTGCCTCTTCTTCTCGAGAATCAGGACCACGTCGACCGCTGTGCAGGCTCCCAACGCCATGAGCAGCAACTCCATGGGGTTTGGCGCTTTGTTGGATACTCCGTCGGCATCCAGAGTGATGGCATGTCCCGACGGGCTGATCGCGACGAATTTCTGTTCCCCGATCCATTCGACCTGCGCTGTCTGCATGAATATCTCCTGCCGTGCTCGATAAAGCATAGCAGGAAGGTTGGGCGCCTTGCCGCTCCTGGGCTGGCCGTTACAGCGACAGCTCCCACGTTTCGGCGGTCAGGTCTTTGCCAAAACTATGGTGCGACTTTTTCTCGATGACTTGAAAACCAGCCTTCTGATAGACATGGCGCGCGGCGTCGAGTTCGCTTTGCGTCCACAATACGATTTTCCTGTATCCTGCCTGCCGCGCGAATCGGATGCACTCGGCTACCAGTCGTCCGCCAATTCCGAGCCCCCGCGCTGACCGTTCGACATACAGCAGGCGCAGCTTTGCTACCGTCTTCGAATTCGCGACAAGGAAAACCGAGCCGACGATTTCGCCGTTGCGTTCCGCGATCCAGCAGCGTTCGCGTTTCGCGTCGTAATCCTGAATGAACTTCGCGACGATCTCAGCCGCCAGCGCCTCGAAGGTTTCGTCGTATCCGTACTCCCGTGCGTAGAGCAGGCCCTGACGGTGCACCACCCAACTCATGTCTCCGGGTTGATGCGGCCGAAGCAGGTAAGGCGCGCGGTCCGCGCCGGCCAGTTCCCGCGGACCCAGAACGCTTTGTATCGTCTGCATCGCGCCAATCAAGCGATCCTGGCTCGCGTCGGGCAGTGCGCCGAGCATGGCCGTGACCTGGGCGGCGGAGCGCCCGTCGAGCGGCGCGAAAGCCTTTCGGCCCTGCTTGGTCAAGGCAAGCAAGCTCTGGCGGCGGTCTACGTCGGAGGGCGTCTTCTCGATGAGCTTTCGCTTCTCGAAGCCGCTCAGGATGCGGCTCAGGTAGCCGGCGTCGAGGCCGAGTTCGGTGCCAACTTGAGCGGCGGTGGACTTGTCGCGGTGAGCCAATTCGTAAAGCACCCGGGCCTCGGCCAGAGAGAACGAGGTCCCGAACAATTGTTCCCGCAGCAGGCCGATCTGACGGGTGTAAAAGCGATTGAAGCGGCGGACCGCATCGGTGCGTTGGTCGAGATGTTCCTTGCTCATGACGGGATGGCCTCCCGAGGTGGTCGAAATAGGTGCCATTGTCATCTAAATAGTTGACGGAGGCAAGTATATCCTGATCGCTTCTCGCCTGCCGGCAATCGGAAACCTGGGATCGCGCAGAAAGATGACACGCATATGACCCCTCCTTGACAAGGCCAGAGCGTACGGCGGCGACGATGGGGGTGGGAAAAACGAACATTCTACCGCCTGGCAAAACGAAGCTTGTCCCGGCGAAGAGAGGTCTACTCGAGCATGAACAATCTAGCCTATGGGCTCAGAGCTACCGCGCCCGTCACGCGCTCGAATGGGATTGTGACGCGCCGCGCACCGCGTCCGGCAGTACGTGCTTCACAGCGGCGAACTCCAGCCGCGACCCCAGAGGCCAAACCGGCGGCGGAACTGCGGCAGCGCAAGCCTGACACCGCCTTGTTCAATGAAACGCTGCGGCTCGCGCAGCAAGGCGACGCCTCCGCGTTTGAGGAAATCTACCGGCAGCACTCCCGGCGAGTCTATTCACTCTGCTTGCGCATGCTGGGAGACCCGATTGAAGCGGAGGATCTGGCGCAAGAGGCGTTTCTCCAACTGTTCCGCAAGATTCATACCTTTCGAGGCGAGTCGGCATTTTCCTCGTGGCTGCACCGGCTCACCGCCAATTTGGTGTTGATGAGCTTCCGCAGGAAGAAGCCGGTCATAGCTTCACTCGACGAACTCACCCGAATCAACGACGAGGAGAGCGTTCCGCGATGGGAGTTGGGCACCCTGGACCTGCGGTTAACCGGCGTCTTCGACCGCGTAAATCTGGAAACCGCCGTCGAGCAATTGCCGGAAGGCTACAAGAGAATGTTCCTGCTGCACGACGTCCATGGCTATGAGCACAACGAAATCGCGGAAATCCTCGGTTGTTCGATCGGCAATTCGAAATCTCAATTGCACAAGGCGCGCAAGCGCCTGCGCGAGCTGTTGCTCGAGTTGAAGCATACGCGGCCGCAAGGCAGCGGTCAGATGACGAGCGCTTGCTTCGCCGTGGCGGTTTGAGAGGATGCTTTTCGATGGTGGAAAGGCGAGGTCGTCACCGGGACGTGCACCCGTTCCCCGCCGCCCGTCAGGCTTGAAGAATTGATTGCAAGCGGTTGATCAAGTCCGAACCCGCATCGCAAGCTTCGGTGGTATGGAAGTCGGAAGGCAACTGCAGAATCGGGATGTTCGGATTCGAACGGCGAAATTTCTCAAACGCTGGCGTAGCGGACTGCACGCCCGGGCCACAAATTACTACTCGCGGCTTCATCCCGGTCACAAGGGTGGCCGCGTCGGCAAGGTAGCGCGCGCTCATCACCTCGAAGCCTGCCGGCTTCAGGACCGCGCACATGTACGCGAGCAAATCGCTGGAGGGATCGACGCAAAGCACCTTGGCGTGCCCGGTCCAGGTTTGCCCTTCACGAGGCGCGGGACGCTGCGTGAATGCTGCGAGGGCTTCGCGCTCGGTGGCATAAACACAAAAGATAGACAGCAAGTTGGTGGCTTTCAGGACGTTTTGCACGAAAGGCGATACTTCGCAGAGCTTCAAATCGCCGCGGTGCGCCCGCAGCGAGCCCACGAGACGCACCAGCGCACCCAGGCCGCCGCTGTCCAGGTAGGTGACCTCGGATAGTTGCAGCACGTATTTCTGCGTTTCCAGGCGATGCTTTTCCACTTCTTCCTGCAGCAGACCAACCTCTTTGCCAACGACGATACGCCCCTGGCAGCGAATTACCGCGACGCCCGTCGTGTATTGCGATTGCAAGGTGAGGTTCATGAGTGGCTAGAAACTACATCATGACTCACCCGCGGGCAAGCTTTGAGTCGGGAGCAAAAGGGACTTCAGTTTTTCTTGCGGTCCAGATGGAAGACCATGGGCATGTCCATGTTGTCCTGACGCCAGGTCCAGGTTTCGGTGATGTGGTCGGGATCTTCAAAGCGAATGACCAGATGATGCTGGTGGCCAGTCGCGGGTGACGGGAGATTGCCGGCGCTCACGAAGTCAAAGACCAATTCCTTCGGATCGCTGCTGGCGGGGACGACGCGCATGCGAGGCTGATTGTTCGTCGGGCAGAAGTGCACCAGCGCTATACCGTCTCCGTCCAGACTGTAGACCGTGACCATGTCTTCCATTCCGGTTGGCGCCAGGGTCTCCATGACCGCCGTGCCCGAGACAATCGCCTTGAAATTCGTTTTCACCGGTTTGCCTTTGTCGTCTTTTCCTTTCCAGTCCCCCGCGAGTGACTGGATTTTCTTAAATGCCGACTCCGAGTTCGATCCAGCGAACAGCGGCGCGATGGCGATCAGGATGAGTAAGAGGAGGAGGAGCAAGCGGGGAAGTCTCTTCATCGAGGACTCTCCTTGGTTTCCGGCTTGAGATGCGGAAATGGGATACGAACATACGGCTCGTTGCTGTTTTTGGACGCAACGGAGAGGGGAAAGATAGCAAGAGAAATGCGGTTCTAGGGCCATGCAGAGTACGAGTGAAGTAATTGGAGGGCGTGAACCGGATGGTTCGCCGCGCTAAAGCGCAGCGCCTACATTGGCCGGATTTACGGGCCGAATTATGGGAGGGGCTACGAATTGCGGGTTAGTGAAGCGACTTCGATTATGGGGTTGGGGAGTTGGCGCATGGTGCGGACGAAGAGGGAGACGATGCTGCCGTCGAATTGCGCGTTCGAGCAGCGCTCGAGTTCGGCGAGCGCTTCGGCGGCTGCGCGGGCTTTCTTGTAGGTGCGATCGCTCGTGATCGTGTCGAAAGCGTCGGCTACCGCGATGATGCGGGCGCCCAGAGGGATCTGGTCGCCGCTCAACGCGTCCGGATAGCCGGAGCCGTCGAAGTATTCGTGATGGTGCAGGACCATCTCGCGGATGCGGGCCAGCGGCGTGAGCGGGTCGAGAATCTTTGCGCCGAAGGTGACGTGAGATTTCATGGTGTCCCACTCGTCGGGATTGAGCGGGCCGCTCTTGTTCAGGATATTTTCCGGGATGGCGACCTTCCCGATGTCGTGCAAAACCGCGCCCAGGCGGACTTCTTCTACTTCAACGTCGCTCATGCCCAGGGCCTCGGCGATCAATGCCGCATAGGCTGATACCTTCTGCGAGTGGCCCTGCGTGTAATGATCCTTGGCGTCGATCGCAAAGGCCAGCGATGTGACGGTATCCAGCACGGCCTGCGGCAGCACTTGTGGAATCTCAGGAGCTTCGGCGGTGCCGGTAGAGATCTCCGTGGAGGCCAGCGACTCGGTGAACTGCTTGAGCCGCGAATAGATCTCCTCAAAAGCTTCCGGGCCGGTCGAGAATAAGCGCTTTAGCGTGACGCCAAGATAGGCCTCCAACACGTCGCGCTTCCACTTCTTGGCTTCGTTGGGATCGAAATGATCGGCGGTGGAGACGGCGTTGCCACCCTGGTGCTTCGAGATGTACATGGAAGCGTCGGCGACCTGGATCAGCTCTTGTGGCGTCGACCCGTGGAGCGGGTAGCAGGCGATACCGAAGCTGGCGCTGATATTTTTCTCGCGGAGCAGCGGATCGGCGGAAACCCATCCACGCAGCTTGGTGGCCAGCTGGCGGGCGTGCTCCATGTTGGTTTCCGGCATGAGGATGACGAATTCGTCGCCGCCGTAGCGCGCCACAACGTCGGAGCGGCGGCAGTTGGTTTCGAGAATGTGTCCGACGCGCTGCAGAACCAGGTCGCCTTCCAGGTGGCCGTAGAAATCGTTGACGAACTTGAAGCGGTCGAGGTCCATCAAGACTAACGCAAAAGCGCGGCCCGCACGCGTGGAGCGCTTCCATTCCGCGGAGAGCGCTTCCATGAAGAAGCGGTGCGTCTTCACGCCGGTGAGTCCGTCGGTAATCGCCTGTTCCTGCGCCTTCTGGAACGTCGTCGCGTTGTGGTACGCACCTGCGATCAAGTCCGCAAGCGTGCGCAGCAGCAATACTTCCTCTTCAGAGAAATCCGCGAGGCTCGAGGATTCCACGTACAGAACGCCGTGGAGCTGCTCGGCATAAAAAATCGGCAGCGCGATGCCAGCGAGCGAATCCGGCAAGAGCGGTTTGAGGCCGGCGTCCTCGGGTTTGGCGGCGCTGTATACGGCCATTTGACCGTTTCGTGCCACGTGACCTGCGAGCCCGGTGCCGAGCGGGATCCGTTGGCCAACCGCCCCGCGGCGCGCTCCGGATTCGGCTTGGATGACCAATTCGCGCGTCGAGTAATCCAGAACGCCGATGCCGATGTGGTCGTGAGTCAGGCCGCTTTCCAATTGCTCGGTGATCTTGGCGAGCATCTCGTCGGGATTCAGCGTGGCGATGGCGTTTCGCGAAATGGTATTGAGCAGCGTAAGGTGGCGCGCCTTGGTCCGCTCTTCGTGGAACAGGCGGGCATTCTCGATGGCAATGCTCGCTTCGCTGGCGAGCACGCGCATCAGCTCCAGGTGCCCTTCGTCAAAGGCGTGATCGTGGTCTGAAAAGACGCCCATCGCGCCAATAGCATGATCGTAGGCGACCAGCGGCACGACGCACAGACAACCCTTGGAGCGGATCGGCTCCACGCCAAGTTTCTGGGCTTCCGCGAGAAAGTTTTCCCGTATCAAGAGCGGCTGCCGCGTTCGGATCACGTATTCATTCAGGTGATTTCCCGCAGGGCGGGTGCGCTTGGGCATGCGCATGCCGTCGATGATCTCGAGATCGAAGAGCATTTCGTCGCGCAACGGATCGAGGCCGACGATATAGAAATTTTCCACGTCGAACAGGCGGCGTAATTCTTCCCAGATTTTGCGGAGCAGGTCTTCTTTGTTGAGCGTGGAGCTCAGAGCTCGGCCGATTTCATTCAGGACGTGCAGCTCTTCGGAGCGTCGCGAGGTTTGCTGGACGAGATAGCTGTTTTCGACAGCCATGCCGATCTGGTGGCCGAGAGCGAGCAGCAGGCGCAATTCCGCGGGAGTAAAACGCCGATTGTCCGGCGTGCCCAGCAGCAAGACGCCGAAGGCCTGTTCCTTCGCTTGCAGACTGATGATCACGACGCTGCGCAGCCCTTGCGCGAGCGCCAGTTGGCGAAAACGTCGTATGCATTCTTCCTTTTCGAGAGCGGCGAGCGATGAATCTCGCAAGTCGCGAAACCCGAGCAGCCCGCCGAGCCGTGCGACCAAGCTGACGAGATAATCGTCGAGCCCTTCTTCCTGCGCCACCCGGCAGAAATCGTCGTTCAGCCCTGCCGCCACCACCGACGTGGGACCCTGGGGATCGCCGTGATGCAGAAACAACGCGCCAGCCGGCAGCCGCACCACGCCGAGCACGCGGTCCAGCGCCTGCGAAAGCATGCGTTGAATTTCACCGCCGACGAAACTCGACGTGGCCAGATTCAAGTTGGACAGCGCCAGCATGTTGCGTTCAATGCGGCGTTTTTCCTCCTCATAGGTAGCCATGACCATGAGCATGGCCACAAAAGCGCACGGCACCGCGGCGATGGGAGGAAAGCCGAGCTCATCCGCTCCCGGTGCACTCGGAGAGAAGAAGAAGACCGCGAGGCGTAGGACCGCCCACGAGAAAAAGGACACCGCCAGCAATCGGTCCGCAAGGGTTTCCTGGCGGCGGCTCTCCAGCCAGAAAATGGCGCCAACGGCAAAAAACAGCAAGACCGACGGGACCACGACAGGCGCTACGGTCAGAAAATGGAACGCGTTCGCCGCCGCCCACAAACCCAGGACGCCAGCGGTGATCGCGCACGGCACGATCCACGGTTTGCGCTGCGCGTAAAGCTGCGCGCCCAGAAAGAAGAACAACGCAGCCAGCGCATACAGCCAGTCGTTGAGCGGTTCAAGGAACGCGCTGCGGGGAATCCACGAGGAGAGCGCCGGACTGAGATAGTGCAGTGCGAACAGGCTCCAGCCTGCCGTCCACAGCAGCAGATAGGTCTGGCGCTTCAGGTGGTAGATATACCCGAAGAAGCCGGCCACCAGAGAGGTAGCCGCCAGCAACGCCAGCGCAATGAAGCCTTCGTGAGTCAAAGTCGAACCAATTCTCCGTCGATCGCGCCGCCGGATTGCGACGATGCACGATCGAACCAAAACTCAGTGACGCTTGTGTTGTTTTGCCCGTACCTGTCCAAGGCGCTGCGGGCTTTTTGCACCGAGCAGCCAAACGTCTCCACAGAAAACAAAGTACTTGCGTTAGATTATGGCCCACCAAATTTCTGGCGGGCAACCGTACCAGCGTACTGGTGGCTAAAGAGATAGCAGCGCGTGGGCAGTACTATTGAAGTAGATGCCAACGCTGCCTTCAAGGAGCCGCGGGTAGTCGGCCGTGGGCCAGCTTCCGCTTACCGCGTTCTATAAAGGGGAAAGTCAATAGTAAATACGTCTCCGGCGACTGGAAGGAGCGAGGTTGTTCGCTTTGCTTTCCAGCCCAAGTCATGTTGAGAGGCTCTTGGGTTTTCGCTCTTCGTATCCATTCTGTTTTTGTGACGGTGCGTCGGATTTGCTGCAAGCAGTTGCCGGTAGAACGATTGTCTAACATGGTTATATTTGAGGCTCGAGAGCGCTATAGCTTTTTCTGGTACCCGAGGGGGCCTAGAGTTTCATCAAGGTGGCTCGGAGCACCTCTCCCTACGCGCAATTCACCCTCGATCAAATCTCGAGAACGAAAAGCCCTCTAAGGTGGTGCTACTCGGCGCTCCAAGCTGGCTTTGTCCGATCTGCGATCGAATGGTCCCTTTTCACCAGCAAGAGATCTTGGGCCAAGGAGCTGTTAAAGGGCTGCCTCGGGAGAGTCTAGATTGTCCGGTCAAGCAATTCGTTGCACAGTGCTCAAAGTCGTTTATGACGAAGACTATGCAAAACTCTGGATCGTACGATGGTCCGTGTACTACTGGATCGCATTCTGCAGACAAGTCTGATCCGGTGTGTCACGGTTCCGGAAATTAGTCCGCAGGATCCAAGAGTATGGACCGCAAGCTCGAGAAGGTCAGCTTAGGAGGACCTGCGGCTTCAGTGGCTTACCCCCATCTCGGATGGATGGGCAACAGCCAGGGTTAATCTGGCGAATCAGCGCCGGAATTTGAACTGCGTATTACAGTGGATGGCATGTTGCGTGGCAGCTGACCAGAAAAGCTCGGAAAAGTCGTGATCCTGCGATTTTTGGTTTCCGACATAGGTTCGTGCTTGCGGCGAAGGAATCCCGATACGTGAGCTGCTGGAGCAGATCAACCAGTCGGAGGTCGACGCTGTTTGGTATCACTGAGGACGAGCTGCATCTGATGTCCGTCGAATGGCTCTCGCAGTACAAGCGTTCATGTGTGACGTTGATAGACGCAAATGAACACGTTCGCTGACTTCGGGATCAAACCGATTCCAACACTCGTGGAATTGACCGTCAGGGTTTGGTCGTACGACTACGATGTTGGGCTTTCAGTCGGAGCGGCTCGATCCGCGAACTGACTTACGAGAACATCTGTCAACTGACATAGGCGCTGAACCTGGTGCGCCAACTTCTTGATGGTTGTGACTCCTGCTGGAACAGCGCGCATCAAGTCCTGAGTAGGTCGGCGTTACTGGAAACTGATCCGCTAACCGGCAGTCGGGCCGGTTGGACGGCGTGCGGAGCTTTCGCTACACTGAAGTGTTGTGATTTGTGCGGCAAACGCGGCAAACGATGACGGAATCCCATAACAAACCAGCAAGCGGCGTGCGGGTTCGATTCGCGCCCTCACCGACCGGGTATTTGCACGTCGGCGGTGCGCGCACGGCTCTATTCAACTGGCTGTTCGCTCGCCAGCAGCGTGGGACGATGATTCTGCGCGTGGAAGACACCGACGCGGAGCGCAACAAGCCGGAACTGGTGCAAGGAATTATCGACGGCCTCACCTGGCTGGGCGTGGGTTGGGACGAAGGCCCATTCTTTCAATCGCAGCGGCTCGATTTGTATCGCGAGGCGGCCAAGAAATGCCTGGCCAATGGCAGCGCGTTCCTCTGCTACTGCGCCGCCGAGAAGTACGCGGGAGGCGATCACGCTGCGGACGGCGGCACCGGCACGGAAAAGGTGCGACGCGTCGCGCGCTGCTCTTGCCGCGACAGCAAAGCCGTCAACGCCCGGTGCCAACCCCGCGATTCGCTTTCGCGTTCCGGCCGGAAAAACGGTCTTTGCCGACGCCGTTTTCGGCGACCGCGAATTTGACAACGAAGAGATCGAGGATTTCGTGCTGTTGCGCTCAGGCAAGGACGGCGAAGAGTGGGGCATGCCGACCTACCAGTTGTGCGTAGTGGTTGACGACATCGATATGCGCGTCACTCACGTGATTCGCGGCGCGGACCATTTGTCGAACACGCCCAAGCAGGTGCTGCTTTACCGCGCGCTGGGAGCCGAACTGCCCATCTTCGCGCATCTGCCGCTGATTTTGGGTCCCGACAAATCGAGGCTATCCAAACGCCACGGCGCCACCGATGTGAATATGTACCGCACCGAGGGTTTTCTTCCCGAGGCGTTCCGGAATTTTCTGGCGCTGCTGGGATGGGCGCCAGGTGGCGACGAGGAGTTTTTGCGCACGAAGGATTTGATCGAGAAATTTTCGCTGGCTGGAGTCAGCCGCACCAACGGCGTTTTCGACCGGCCGAAGCTGGAATGGTTCAACACGCAATATTTGCAGAAGCTGCCGATCGAGGACCTGTTGCCGCAGGTAGAAGCGGAGTTGAAGCGCAGCGGCTTGTGGAAGGAAGAGTGGGCCACTGGCGCGGGGCATGAGTGGTTCTCGAAAACGGTGGATTTGCTGCGGCCGCGAGTCCGGCTGCTACCCGATTTTTCCTCGTGGTCGCGGGCGTTTTTCAGCGACGAATTCCCCATCGAAGAGGCCGGGAAAGCGAAATTTTGGAAGGATCCGAAAGTTCCCGACCTATTGGCGAAGCTCGCGGATGCGCTCGCAGCTCTTCCCGATTGGAATCACGACGCGTGCGATCACGCGTTGCGCGCGCTGGCGGACGCGGCGGGCGTAAAGGCCGGCCTGCTGATCAATGCGACGCGCGTCGCTATCGTCGGCCAATCCGTGGCGCCGCCGCTGTTCGACACGATGGTTACGTTAGGGCAAGAGCGGGTCGTGCGGCGCCTGCGGGCAGCCGTGTCCCAGTCCACCGCTACCGCTTGATCTAGTCGACCCGATACAGCGGCCACCTAACGATTGGAATTAGGTTTCGGATTCTTGCTGTCTTTCGAATCTTTACTGTTGTCCTGATCCCCGCCGCCCAGCTGCCTTTTGATGGTCTTGTGAAACACGCTCACGCCGAGCGTAGGCGCGTCACGCGTGCCCGTGATCGTGATGGGCAGGACTGTGCCCGCGCCTTCTTTGCTGAAGAGGGGATCGACCGCCTTCAGGAAAAACGACTTCTTGCCGGTCACAGTTTGCGAGAGTTTCGCCTGCAGTCGCAAATGCCCGCTGAAATCGAGCTTACTGTCACCGACATCGTAGGTGCCTTCCAAATTGATTTGAGCACCGGGGACGCCGAAGCTCAGTTTGCGGAACTGGATGACCGCTTTCTCCAGCCTGAAATCGCCGTGCAAATCGGAAACCGAGCTGCCCGCCTCTTCGTTCTCGGGCTGCCCTTCCGCATGGCGGCTCAGTGACTCGAGCTTGTCGCGAACTTCCCGACTCGACCACTGGGCATTTTCCACGCCTACTTGCCCATCCAGAACCATCTTCTGCAGGACCTTTTGCTTGCCGGGCGGCAGCAGCAACTTTGCTTTGATCTTCGCGGGACCCGTCATGAAGGGCTTACCGGAATTCACCGCAAGACTCAAAATGTCTTGTATACGGGCGTTAGGCGCGTTGATGTCCAGTTTGATGATATGCCCTTGTTTTTCCGGCACGCGCACGACGCTCCCGTCGGCAATAATCAGTGATTGGCCGAGCGTGGCGCGGACCGGGTGCAGATAAGTATCGCCGTCGGTGCCGTTTACCGTCGCCGAAAACTCCGTGTGCAGCGGAACAGGCCGCCCGACGGGATCCAGCGAAAAATTCGGCGTATCCGTCTTCCCTTCCACCTCGATTTCATTCAGTTGCCCGCGATAGTCGCCCGTCGACGACAACGTTCCGGCGATTCCAGGAAAGGGCCCGAGATCCGCATCCGTGAACTTGTAGGAGCCGGTGATTGGTGTATCCCCCGGTTCGTCCGCGTCCCAAGGTCCGAACGTTCCCCTCGTCGCGATTTCGCCCTGCGGCTTGGCATTGGTCAGATTTCCGTGGAAGTCGAACGGCTTGTTGGCGCCCACCGATTTCAACAGCAGATCGTGAATGTCGAAGTCGAGCGGCTCTTTGCCCTCCTTCTTAGGCACGATCACCAGGTCCGTGTCGTTGCACACGATTTCATCGACGATGACCGTCGGGAGAGCTTGCTTGTCGGAAGAGGGTTTTTTCCGCTCTTTCTTTTCTCCCCGAGGGGGAATTGTAATGGTCATATTCTCGACGTAAATACCCTTGATATGCCGCGGAGCCCGCAGAATTCCGAGGAAGCCCAGATTGAAAGAGAATTTCTGCACGTGGAACATCGGCGGCAGGTCGCGACGATTGTGATAGCGGATGGACAGCCCTTCGCCGTCGACGCCCATTTGCGGCAGGATCTTTACATGCAGTGTTTCCAGCTCGACTTCGCTATTGAAGCGTTGCTGGAGCTCGCGGACGACCCATTCGCGGGTGCGCTCTTCAATATTTCGCGTGCGCAAAAACACAGACAGGACCAGGCCGACGAGCACACCGACCGCGATGCCGACGACGTACGGCCACGTCCGACGCGGGCTGGATTCGGGTGGCAGCAATGGCTCCTTAGCCGGTTCGTTTAAAGGTGCCAGTTAGATGCTTCAGCGTTGGGATTGGAACAACTCGGGATGCGAAGGGCGAGCCGGAGTCGCGGCGGACGCGACCGTCACCACGGCATCCACGTCGAGCGTCGTGGGCGGCAAGCAGACCTCGCTGCTGCACGCTTGATACCGCAGCTTCAGGGGGATGTGCTGTGCGCCAAGGGGGGCATTGGGTAGAGCGGTGACTTCCATGTGAAGAATAACTTTGCCCTCGTAGACGTTGAGAGGAGTCTTCGAGAACGAAAAGGTATGCAGTTCGCCCTTGGGATAGGTCACCCGGCCGACCTTGAACCCCGAGGGTGCTTCGGTGCGCAGGTCGGTCGCGATCAGGTAGTCCGCGGATTTTTCGCGCGCGTTGATGTGAAAACCTTCGCGGATTTTCAGGACCACCGCAATCTGAAACGATCCGCCTCGAGCCACCGGATCGAACGAGGCAAATGCGCTGGGAGCAACGACATCGCGGCCGGCAGGAACCTGCGCTGGCGCTCGCATCGCGCCGGCGACACAAACGAGAAACCCCGCCAGAAGCGCGACGCCGAATCTCAAACGGTCACCTGCTCGCCCAATTGCTGGGAAATCACGCGGCTCATTACCCCGTGCAGATCTTCGCCAGTCCTTTCGAGCACAAACGAATTGCGTGCGTCGGACCAGCCCAGTTTGAAGCTTGTGGAAAGCGCCGAAATCCAGATCTCGCGCACAGGGGTGTTAGGCGAAACGACAAACTTGGCTTCTTCAGGCTCCTCGAAAATAACCTCAAGCTTGCCGCTCTCTCCCTCGACGTCGAAGCCATGCGCATCACCCAGCGTCAACAAGCGGCGCTTCAACTCTTCAAAGGCCCCGTCAGCCTTTCGCTGAAAATCCTTTTCCTCAAGCATGGTTTGAGCGTATCAGAGATGTGATTCTATCGCCTTGGAAATGTCGTCGTAGCTGATTAAGCCGGTGATGCTCTTGACCTGCTTGCCATCGCGGTCGATCAGGACGCTCGTGGGATAGCCGATCAGTCCGCCGAATTTGTCCGCGGCGGCGTCATTGCCGATCACGATCGGATAGTTCATTAGGGATTGTCCGCCGTTCACGTCGAAGCGTTCTTTCCCGACAAATGGAGCGACCACGCTGCGCCCTTCGTCGTCCATCGCGACGCCGAGCACCGTAAATCCCTTCGCTCCGTATTTCTGCTGCAGTTCGATCAGCTCCGGAATCTCCACCTTGCACGGTTCGCACCAGGTCGCCCAGAAATTCACCAGCACGACTTTGCCTTTGAGCTGCGCTAGGCTGATATCCTTCCCATCCAAGCCCTTCAGCGTGAGGTCCGGCTCGGACTTCCCAGTCTCCGGACCATCCATCTTGGCCGCGGAGACCGAGGAGGTCGCATGCGGCAACCGCGTGGCCTTGTCGGCGTAGTGCGCGCCGATCACAATTACCGCCAATATTGCAATAACGATCAAAGTGGACTTCTTCATTTCAGTGCCTCAAACCTTCCGTCTCTCAAATTCAATTTTCTCAGAAACGCGGCTGCTAAATCCAGTCGCGGATAGCCTCAGGGCCGTTCACTTCGCCCCGGTCAAAGACCGCTCCAGCCACAAAACCATCGTGTTCAGAAAGCTCAACTTACCCGCAAGCCAGGTCAGCCGGTTGACGAAAACCAACCCACCCACAAATAGCAGCAGCGCGCCGCTAAACAGTTCGACGGCGTGGAGGTACTTTCGGAAGCGCTGATAAAATTTAAGGAACTGCCCGATCCCCACTGCGGTCAGCAAAAACGGAACCGCCAGACCCGCCGAATACACGGCCAGCAGCAGCACGCCGCGCGCGATGGTGTCGCTCGCCGCCGCCAGAGCCAGCACTGTGGCGAGGATCGGCCCGATGCATGGGGTCCACCCAAACGCAAACGCGAAACCCAGCAAAAATCCGCTCCACATTCCGGGTTGCGTACCCCCGCTGCGCAGATGCACATCGCGATTCAGCCAGCGCGTCATCGCCGGCCCGAAAAACCCAATCATTGAAAGGGAAAAGAAATGAACCGCTCCCAAGCCTGCGAACAACGTGCCGCTCCGCACCAGAGAGATGACCCCGAGAATGGCGAGCACAACGCCGAGGATCAATCCCACGCGAATGGTGAGCTTGCCCAGCAGACCCAGCAGGTGCAACCCAAATAGCAGAATCAGCGCTCCCGCGATCGGCGCGAGCGTTCCACGATGCTCCCGCAAAAACGATCCGACTGCGCTGGCCGAAGCCCCGAAGGAAATGAACACCACCGAAAAGCCAAGCACGAACGCCAGCGCCGAAGCGAAAAGCCCGGCCCGAGGTTGCTGCCCTTGGCGCAATTGCTCCATGCCGATGCCTGAAAGCATCGAGATGTAGCCCGGAACCAGAGGAAGAACGCACGGAGAGAGAAAAGAAACCAGTCCTGCGAGAAAGGCCGCTGCCAAAGAGACGTCGGTCATGCCAAGTCAGTCCTCACTAGTCTGCACGCGAAAGGGGGCGGCAAGTGTACAAGTGTGTTCGATGTCGCGCAAATTGCTTGTATTTTTCTTGCAATTTTCTGGGGTTCCACAAGTTACAAACGCAGGCCGTTGAAGCCAAGCCGTTGAATTGTCAACTGCTCCCCAATCCATTCGCTGCGTTTGCTTGGGCGCTCATTCCGGCTCGTTCATGAAGGAAACCTGCTTCGCACTCCGCTTATTCCTTTGGCAAGCACCGTTTTGTTAGATGCCTGGCATTGCGCTAGATGTCAGTACGTAGGCGAAAGGGCGACAGATGACGGCTTTCGATGGCGCAGAAGGACTGGACGGTTACCCGATCGGCCTCCAAGCCGCTGATAATTAACAGGTTAGCCACCATTTGTTTGGCAAGGCCGGTGCATCTTCCAGGCCGGCGTCACGGGACGTCCCACAGGAACTCAGGATGCACTGGACTCCAAATCGAGTGACCGCACTTCGCGTCGTCGTCGGCTTCTCCGCAGTCTGCCTGTTTGGCCGCGGACCGTGGATGAACCTCACCGCCGTAGCCCTCACCGTCGCTTCGGTCGCGCTCGACGCTCTGGACGGGCATATCGCCCGGCGCAGGAACCTCGCGACGCCCGTCGGCGCGCAGATCGACATCCTCGGAGACCGGATGATCGAGAACGTCTACTTCACCTATTTCGCGGTGGTCGGGATGGTGTCGCTGTGGCTGCCAGTGTTTTTCTTCGCGCGCGGCGCCGCCACCGATTTTCTGCGGGGGCTGGCCATGCGCGCTGGTCATTCCGGCTGGGGCGCGAACGCCATGCTGCAAACCTGGTGGGGACGCACGCTTGTAGCATCGCGCTGGAGCCGTGGATTGTACGCGGCGATGAAGTGCCTATGCTTCTGCTATCTGGGGCTGGAGTTGGCGCTGACACGCGGTCCGGTCGCGCTACTCGGCGACCTTGCGACCGATGCGCACACCAGGATTCGCGCCGGAGCCATCGCGCTGACTTGGGCCACGGCGGCATTTTGCTTCGTACGCGGACTGCCGGTTCTCGTGGAAGGCTGTCGGCACATGGCCGGAAGTGTGGCCTCCCCGAGCACCGCAAAAATTCCGGTCAGGGACGCGGTATGAGCGCAAACGAATCGCAAGCCCGCATCGCCGCATTTTTCGATCTGGACGGCACTCTCCTGCCATTGCCCTCGCTCGAACGTCGCTTCGTCGGGGCACTTCGAGATCAGCGCCTGATTCCGCTGCGAAACTATTTCCGCTGGCTGGCGCAAGCCATTCGCCTGAGTCCGCAAGGTCTTCTCCGCATGACGCACGCCAACAAGATGTACCTCCGCAACATTTCCGTTAGCCATAGCACACTCCTCTTACGTAGCACAGGCACTCTTGCCTGTGTCCCCGTCAACCACAACCCAGCCGGGCCTGTAAGCGCAAGAGTCGACCGTCTCCCGGCCTTCTTCCCCGAAGCCATCCAACGCGCCACCTGGCACGCTAGCCAAGGCCACGCCATTGTCCTGGTAACCGGCACCCTGGAGCCTCTCGCGAAACAAGCGGCGCTAGCCCTGACCATCGGCCTTCTTGCTCGAGGAATCACCACGTCGATTCGCGTCTGCGCCACCCGCCTCGAAGAAACCCACGATCGCTGGACCGGCCGCATCACAGGCGAAGCAATTTTCGGCCAAGCCAAAGCCCGCGCCGTGCAACGCATCGCCGCTGAAAGCGGATTCGACTTGGCCCGTTGCTATGCCTACGGTGACACCGCGAGCGATCGCTGGATGCTCGGCGCCGTGGGTTCACCCGCCGCGGTAAATCCTTCGCGCGAATTGGACCGCATCGCCCGCTTGCGCGCCTGGCCGATCTTCCTCTGGAGAGAAAATCGTCCACGACAAGCAGGCGCCGCCGCAAGAGCGCAACGTTTCGACTGCGTCGGCGGTGAAGTGATCCCGAACATCAAATCGGAGACCTGCGGATGAATCTTTCACCCCCGCAAAATCGTCGCACCAACGAAAACGCGCTGCCCTGGCAGTCGCGCGTCATCGCAGCGGAGCAGGGCTCCTCGCAGTCGATTCCCGCGCGCAGCCGCGTCACGGAGATCCTGCGCAACGAATGGCTCGCGATCGGCGCGGCGTGCGGTCCATTCGAATGGATCGCGTTGGGTTACGTAGCCATATCCAGCGTGCTGATCGCGGCCTTTGCCGAAAATCTCGCGCACCCGATCCGCTTGCTGGTCACGCGGGCGTGCGTGGTGGCGCTCATCATTCTGCTATGCCGTGGCACCGGGATTCTAGGCGCCTCCGATTCTCACCTCAACACCTACACCCAGAAATTCTGGCATTTCTGGCGGCACTGGTACCCCCATCTCTTTTTCCTGTTCTGCTTCGAGGAACTCGCGCAACTGGTCCATCTGATTTCGCCACGCTGGCAGGACGCGAAGCTCATCGCGTTCGACTATTGGCTGACGGGCGTGCACCCCAGCATCTGGCTCGAGCAATTCGCCACTCCCGCACGCAACGACTTCATGCAGTTCACTTACATCACCTACTTCACGTATCTGCTGGTGCTCGGCGGCATTCTTTACTACCGCAAGGATTGGCGCGGCTATTGGTCGGTAATGACGTACTCCGCCGTGGCCTACGCGATCGGCTATGTGATCGCCATATCGTTTCCCATTGAGAGCCCTTGGTTTTCGATGGCGGGCTCGTGGCACGGTAACTTGCAGGGCGGACCTTTCACCGCGCTGATCAATTTCATCGAGCACTACGGCCGCGTGCGCGGCGCGGCATTTCCCTCGGAACACGTCGCGGGATCGTTTGCCGCCCTGTGGGGAGCGTGGCGCCACCGCCGCTGGCTGTTCTGGGTAATGCTGCCGCTAGTTCTGTGCATGTGCGTGTCTACTATTTACGGGCGCTATCACTATGTGGCGGATATCTTTGGTGGCATGGTCACGGGCACGCTGGGATATTTCATCGGCCGATGGCTGATGCGAAATAGCAACCGCAGACAATCGATGTCGCTTCTGTAGGCGCCGGGCTTAAGCCCGGCGTTCCAGATCCGCCCGCATTCCAGATCGGCTTGTGCAATTCCTAGAAAATCTTCTCCTGGTGCCGCAGATTGCCGAAGGTCCCGATGTTGGCGATGATGAACGCCACACGGAACTGATTGTCCGTGCGCACCTGACCAAGCGCGATACGCCGGTATTCCAGCGCAAGCCCGCAGCAATTCCCGTTGTAGCTGACCTGAACGAGCTGATTTTGCAGCGCGCTGTTAGTGAAGTCGTAACTGATCCCGGTGGTGAAGTTGAACCCTTTGCGCGTTTCGCTGCCATAGCCAGCAAGCACCCGAATCTGATTCGCCTTGGGCTGGAGCACAAAAGGATAGACGCCCAACCGGAAGTCCGCGATGGTGAAAAAGAAGTCCCTGTATGGCTTGATTTTCGCGAGCGTACCGATCGTCGTGAGCTGCCCATATGTGCCTCGTTGCGTGTCGTACTCCAAAATCTGTTCGAAATCGAACGGGCCCGCGGGGCTCAACTTGAAATCGCTGATGATCGGCGACCAGTTCCGCGGAGTGTCGGCAAACGCGAACGGTGAGATGTCGTCCAGCGTTTGAAACACGTTGCGCGTTCCCGTGACCAGAGCGCCGCCAAACGTCGGATCAAAATAATGCTTCTGGACCAGGCTCCAGGTGATCAGGTCTCTCGGCTGATCGTCGCCGTCCTTCACCCAAAGCCGCTGGGTAACGCCGTACTCCAGTTCGTTCGTATTCGTGAGCGTGGAGTCGGAGTCAAAACGGATGATTTCCGAAAAATTATGAATGCCGGTTACGTAGTTGTAGTTAAAGTAGGGTTCGATCGTGTGCTTGTATTTTTTCTTCGATTGCGGGCGTTGAAAGAACCGCTCAAGCGTCGGAAGCCGAAAATCGACGCTGAATTCGCCGTCGTTGCGGGAAATCGACTCGCCGCTCAGCAAGGGAGTGGTGACGATAGAGCCGGGGACCAGAGAATCACCGAAGTAGCTGGTGCGGAACGCCGCCGTCGCAGTGACATCCAGCCAAGGGCCGAAGTGGATGGGCAGGGTGGCACGCGGCGCGAACTCCGTGCGTGTGACCGCTGATGGCGTGTCGATCACGCCGTCGTCGCGATGCGCCGCACCGGCGGACGCGTCGAATCCGAAATAAATCGGCAGATTCTTCCAGGGCGCTTGCTCCACCGAGCTGAAACTCCCCTCGGGCGCCTCGCGCAGCAAAACGCTGGTTTGCACCGGATTGACCGTGAGGAAGCTCTTATCGTTCAGCGCCGCTAAATTCAGGCTGAAGCCATTGAAATTGTGCGTCAGAAAAATGGAGCTGCGCACTTCGGAGTTGATGGCGTCGCCGAAGGTGTCAGAAAAGGCCAGGCGGAAGGTCAGCGAAGAAAGCTCGTTGACGTCGGCGACGAAGCGCCAATTGTTTTTCAGGAGGGACGTGACCTCCAGCTGCTGCTCGTGGCCGCCCTGCGAAACAAGTTCGGTGGTCTGCGTGGGGAGTCCGGGATTCACGACCGTGGGGACGCCGCGGTCGATCACTCCGAAATAGTTGTACTTGATGGATGTATTTTCCCAGGGCTTTGCGCGGAAATGGGCGCGTTCGGCCGATCCACGGCGGCTGAGCAGTTCCGCGCCCAGCGTCGTGTCCAGCCATGGCAGGGGCGCCCAGTAAAACGCGTCACCGAAAACAAATCCCTTGCTGGTGCTATTGCCGACGATCGGGATCAGGAATCCTGATTCCCGAACCTTCGGACCCGCAGGCGCGGTCGCGTAAGGCAGCCACACCAGCGGCACACGAAACAATCGGAAGTTCGCGCTCACTAGCGCCATCGTCTTGTCGATCCGCACATTGGCATGCTCCGCGTAGAACTGCCAGTTGGGATGTTCCGGGTCGCAAACGGTGATCCAGGTCTTGCTCAGAAAATAGAGGTCGTTGTTGAATTTTTCGACATTGCGGGCCTCGAAGTACAGTGGATTGTCGGTGATCAACACCGAGGGGTTCGGGCGGCGTTCGATTTTGACGGTGCCCCGAACGTTGGTAAAAGTGCCGCGGCCGGTACTGATGTTGTAATGTGCCTCGTCCGCCTCCAGGTGCTGATTCTCGTAGTCGAACACCACGTGGCCGCGGGCCATCGCTTCGTTGGTTTGCTCGTTGTACTCCACGTGATCGGCCTGCAGCCGCTGGTTGCCGTAGTGAATGTCCACGGCGCCATCGGCGATGGTCAGGTCGCCCTGGTGTTTCTGCGGGCCGCTGGAGGAAAGCTCGGCCACGCCGCCCTTCGCGGGCGGTTTGTACACCTGCTGCGCGGGCGTTCGGCCGGCGCCAAAACTTAAGCAAAAGAGCAGAAACGCCAGGAGCGCCGTCAGAGGAAATGGGGTGCGGGGCGCAGAGCAATTTCGGGCCAGGGAGTTGTTATTCGCTCTGAACATTCGGTCGGTAAAGGCAGTTGGATAGCCTAGCATGGTTCCCGGGATGTCCAGCCCGCCAGGAAAACTACGCCGCGGGGCATCGGCCATTTTTGACGGCGGAAACGCCGCCCTCACAACATCTTGCTGCGCGTTTTTCGCAGCCGGGGTATCATGCCGCGCCGCAAAGACGGTTTGTGCTCGATCGATTTAAAGCGATTTAGGCCAAGGCTTTCTGATTCTTTCACGGAGGAGCAGGAATGAACCCGAACCTGGTGAGACGGCGCACTAATTCGAGCATGTGGCTTATCGCCCTGGCGATGGTCTGTGCCGTATTTGCCGGAGGCTGGAGCCCAGCGGGCGCCTTTGCGAAGCTGGACAACGCAGGCGCGCAAGACAAGGATAAGAAGGACGACAAGAAAGACGAAAAAAAGGACGATAAAAAAGAGAAGAAGGGCCTGCCGCTCAAGCCTGACCGCAAAATCGAATTCACCACCGATGAGGGCACCTGGCTCTCCCTGGACGTCTCACCCGACGGCAAGACCATCGTGTTCGAACTCTTGGGCGATATCTACACCCTGCCAATCGAAGGCGGGGAAGCCAAGCTGATCGACGGCGGGATCGCCTTCGACAGCCAGCCGCGTTTTTCACCCGACGGCAAGTGGATTGCCTTCATCTCCGATCGCGAAGGCAGCGAAAACATCTGGATCATGCATCCCGACGGCACCGAAGCGAAACAGGTGTCCAAGGATCCGAACAACGATTTTGCCTCTCCAAACTGGTCGCCCGACGGGAAATACATTTTCGTCTCCAAGGCCGGGTTCGGGATCACTAGCTACGAAATCTGGATGTACCACGTGGATGGCGGTACCGGCATCCAGATTACCAAGGCCAAGCCCACGCCAACGACTCCGCGTAAGGATCGGCCCAATGACATGGGTGTAGTCGCGTCACCCGATGGCAAGTACCTCTACTACGCGATGCGCAAAGGCCCCTTCTCCTACAACGCGCAGTTCCCTCAATGGATCATCATGCGCCGCGATCGCAAGACCGGCGATGAAGACGGTCTCATCGAGCAATTGGAGAGCGCTTTCCGCCCCATCCTTTCGGCAGATGGCACCAAGCTTCTGTATGTCACGCGTTACGAAACCGAAAGTGAGCTGCGCCTGCGCGACCTCAAAACCGGCGACGATCGATGGGTACGCTATCCGGTCACTCGCGACGACCAGGAATCTCTGTTTTCCCGCGACGTGTTTCCCGGTTATGCATTCCTTCCCGGCGGGGAAGAAATCGTCTACAACCAGGACGGCAAGATCCGCCGGCTGAACCTGTCCACCGGCGCGGAAAGCATCATTCCGTTTACCGCCAAGGTGTCTCAGGACATCGGACCCAAACTGGATTTCCCTCAAAAGGTGGAGCAAGGGCCGGTGAAAGTCCGCCTGATTCAGGACCCGATCGAATCGCCCGACGGCAAGAAGCTGGCTTTTTCGGCGATGACCCACTTGTACACGCTCGATCTTCCCAGCGGGAAACCTCAGCGAGTGACTAGCGGCAACGCGCGCGAGTTCCAGCCTGCCTGGTCGCCGGACGGCAAGTCCATGGCCTACGTCACCTGGTCCAATGAAGGCGGGCAATTGTGGAAGGTGCCGGCGTCTGGCGGAACTCCGCAACAATTGTCGAAATCGCTGGGCGTGTACAGCAATCCTGCTTGGTCGCCGGACGGGACCAAGATCGTGGTGCTCCGCGGAAATGCCTACGATCGCGAGAACAGTGAATTCGACGGCGGCCAGACTTCCAACGCCGATTTGATGTGGGTTCCCGCGGAAGGTGGGGATGCCAATCTGATTCTGCCGGCACGCGGCGCGGGCGGCGCTCACTTTACGCACGAGAAAGACCGCATCTACGTCTACACCCCGCAAGGCCTGATCTCCCTGCGCTACGACGGCACCGATCGCCGCACGCATTTGGTGGTCAAGGGCAAGGGCTTGTTCTTCTTCGAGGAACCCATTCCGGCCGACGACGTGCAGCCCAGTCCAGACGGGCAGTGGGTCCTGGCGCACCTGATGAATCAGCTCTATGTGATCGCCATGCCGGTGGTCGGCGGCGAAGCTCCGACGGTGGATGTCTCCACGCCGTCAGTCGCCACCAAGCGCCTGACCGACATCGGCGCCGACTACTTCGGATGGGCCGACGACGGCAAGACCATCACCTGGGCGGTGGGTTCCAGCTATTTTCGGGAACCCCTGAGCGCCATCACTTTTGAACCGCCCAAGGACGAAAAGAAAGAAGGCGAAGACAAAGACGCCGTCAAGAAGGATTCGGCAGACGCGAAGTCCGACGAGAAGAAGGACGACAAAGATAAGAAAGACGACAAAGACAAAAAAGACGAAAAGAAGGACGAGAAAAAAGAAGAAAAGAAGCTGAAAGAGCAGGACAAGAACGTCACCGAAATTGCCGTTGATCTCGAAGTGCCGCGCAAAACGCCCAAGGGCACCATCGTCCTTCGCGGCGCGACCGTGGTGACCATGAAAGGCGACGAAGTTCTCAAGAACGCCGACATCGTGGTTGAAAACAATCGCGTCACCCGCGTCGGCGCTAAAGGAACCGTTCCCGCCGGCGCCAAAGTGTTCGATGTTTCCGGCAAGACCATTGTGCCTGGCTTTGTCGATACCCACGCGCATTGGACCGAAATCCGCCGCGGCATTCTGGACACGCAGAACTGGGCGTTCCTCGCCAATGTCGCCTACGGCGTGACATCTGGTCTCGACGTGCAAACCGGCACCAACGACATGTTCGCCTACCAGGATCTGGTAGACAGCGGAGACATCATCGGCCTGCGCGCGTTTTCCACCGGCCCTGGCGTTTTCTCCGACAATAATTTTCAGTCCATGGAAGAAGTGAAAGGGGTGCTAACGAAGTACAAAAAATACTACGGCACGCCCAACATCAAGAGCTACATCGTGGGCAACCGTAAGCAGCGGCAGTTCATGGTGCAGGCGTCCAAGGAACTCGGCATGATGCCGACCACCGAAGGCGGCCTTGATCTGAAACTCGATCTGACCCATGTCATCGACGGTTTCCACGGCAACGAACACACCCTGCCGATCACGCCGCTGTACAAGGATGTGCTGCAGATCTTCGCGCAATCCGGCATAGCATCCACTCCGACGTTGATCGTGAACTACGGCGGACCGTTCGGAGAGAATTATTGGTACGAATACAGCGAAGTTCACGACAACGTGAAGCTCAATCACTTTACTCCGCACCGCATCATCGACGAAAAAACCAAACGCCGCCCCGAATGGTTCCGCAAAGACGAATACGCCTTCCCCAAACTTTCCGCGCAAGTCGCCAAGCTTGAGCGCGCCGGCGGCCTGGTCGGCGTCGGCAGCCACGGCCAGTTGCAAGGCTTGGGCTACCACTGGGAGATGTGGATGCTCGCGAGTGGCGGTATGACGCCGCTGGAAGTGCTGCGCTGCGCCACAGTGAATGGCTCGAAGATCATCGGCCGGCCCGACGACCTAGGCTCAATCCAGCCTGGCAAGCTGGCCGACCTCGTAATCCTCGACAAAAATCCGCTCGACGACATCCACAACACCAACACCGTTCACTGGGTGATGAAAAATGGCGAGCTGTTCGAGGGCGACACGCTCGACCAAGTCTGGCCAGAGCAAAAAAAGCTCGAGCCGCTCTGGTTCTGGAACTACGACAAACCAAAAGCCGGCAACCCACTAAGCTACGGCAAAACCGTCACTCCATAGTCTCGCGTCATGCGCCACGCACTTGTACGGGCGCAGCACTGCAGCGCCCCAGCTTGGCAACGAAGCATCAATGCGGCGCTCTTACTGTTCGCGGAGCAGCCTTGCCGGGTCAAGGTGAAGCGCGCGGCGCACGGGATTTGCAATGGACAGCAACCCCGCGAGCAACGTGGTACCAACCACCGCGGCGAGTACCAACGGATCTTGGGCGGAGGCCTGGTAGACGATTGCCGAAAGTATTCGACTGGTAGCGGCGCCGAGCAACATGCCAACGACTAATCCGCTGGCGAGCAAGACCAGCATACGGCCAAGCGCTGCCGACAGAATTTGCTTGGACTGCGCCCCGAGCGCCACTCGAATGCTCAACTCGCGCAGGCGCTTGCTGACCGTGTAGGACGCGAGTCCAAAGGTCCCGGTGACAGAAAGCAGGAGCCCAAAGACGCCAAAGAGGCCGAGGGCGACGGTCGCCATCTGGGCAGGAAATAAACTGAGCGCAAGCTGGCTGGTCCAGGTGCCCGACTCCTGGATTGGTACGCCATGGTCAAGATCGTGGACCACTTTGCGAATGGCGGCGGTCATATCGCCCGGGTCGCGTCCGGTCCGCACCACCAGTGATGTTTGCATCGTTCCTTCCTGCGAGACCGGGAACAACGCTGCGGCTTTGGGATCTTCGCCGAGCACCAGCTGCTTTCCATCGGCTATCAGGCCCACGATCTGGATCGAGACCCCGGACTTGTTCTTGAAATAGCGGCCGACGACTTGCTCTCCGTGGAACAGCCGTCGTGCGAACTCTTGATTCACAATCGCGACCGGGGGTGTATTCGTAGTGTCGCTAAAACTGGCATCGCGTCCAGCGAGCAGTGGTATTCCCGAGGCGGCCAGATATCCCGGTGAGACTTCGTAGTGATAAGTCTCGAATTCTTCGCGTGATTCTCTGAAATCCGTAGCTTGTTGAGAAAATACCGAGGAATCCTGTTGGTAACCGGAGAGCGGCGTGGTACTCGCGTAACCCGCGGCTTCCACTCCCGGGAACTGCAAGACCCTGTCCAGGAGTTCGCGTTGGAAATGATCGGCGGCGGCGCTCGTATAGTCCGCCTGGCTCAGATCGAGCTGCGTACGCACGACATTCTTGGGATTGAAACCCATGTCCATGGTCAGTGCTCTGCCCAGGCCGCGCAGCGAGACAAACGCCGCGGTAACGGTGACGCAGCAGAGCGCGATCTGCGCCGCCAGTAGCACATCGCGAAGCGCCCAGCGGCGTCCCGCAAAGCTCTGGTCGCCCCCGCTCTTGATGGCTTCGTTCGGATCGGTGTTGAATATTTGCCGCAGCGGTATCAAGCCGAACAGGACCCCAGCGAAGACCGAGATCAGCAAAGCGATCAGGATCAACGACGGCTGCGGCAAGACCCGGAGACTGAAAGGGAATTGCGTGGGTGGATGCCAGCTAGCCAGGCTGGTGAGGGCTATCCACGATAAACCGCAAGCGCACGCGCCCCCGAGGATCGAAATCACGAGGGCTTCGACAAGGATCTGGCGCAAGATGCGCCAGCGGCTCGATCCAATCGCCATGCGAATGGCAATCTCGCGCATGCGGTCTGCCGTACGCGCTGCGAACAGGCTGCCGAGGTTGGCGCAGGCGGCGAGCAGCACAATGCCCGCCAGCCCCATCACCCCGGCCAGAAAACCTCGGATTGGTCCCCCAATCATGTCGCCAACCAAGCCGGGTCGAACCAGCTTGAGCCCGAGTTTTTCTTCTTCCTTCGGGTACTGACGGGTGATGCGGTCAGCGACCGTATTAAGGTTGGCCTGGACCTGGGCCAAGGTGACGCCGTCCTTGATGCGCACGATCAAGAAGGCTTGCCGATTGTTCCGCTCCTCAAGCCAGTTCACCCCAAACAACGATGGTTGGCTCGCCGTGGGAACGAAAACGTCCGGCTGCAAGAGCCGTTCAGTCCCGTAGAAGCCTTCCTGAGTAACCCCGACGATGGTGTACCGATGCTTGTTGAGGCGGAGCGTCCTTCCCACAATGTTAGGATCCGCGCCAAAATCATTCTTCCACGCCGTCCACGAGAGCACGGCAGCGTCAGAGGCTCCGGGATGGTCGTCATCGGCGCGCTCTAGCAGCCGCCCGAGGAATGGCTTGATGCCGACGACTTGGAAGTATTGCCCGCTGACTAAGTATCCCCAGGATCTCCGAGTCGCCCCGTTGTCTTCCAAGCCAAAATCTTCAATAACGAACGCGGCCACCGCGGAAAACACCGAATTGTCATCGCGGACATCGCGCATTTCCGGATAGGAAAAACTTGGATAGGTTTCACTGGTTCGCTGGAGCTGCATCACCCGGTCTGGATGAGGCACATCCAAAGACCGCAGGACCATTGCCTGCAGCACCCCGAAGACGATGACGTTCGCCGTGATCCCCAGCGCCAGGATGAGAACCGTGGTGACGGCAAACCCCGGAGAACGGCGCAACTGGCGCAGGGCTAATCGCAGGTCCTGCAGCAGTTGCTCAAGCCAAACGACAGTCCACACCTCGCGCGTATCTTCTTTCACCCGCATCACATTGCCGAACTTGCGCAGGGCCGCATGGCGGGCATCCTCCGGCGACATTCCGCGTTCCATGTTGTCTCGCGTCTCCCTCTCGATATGGTCGCGAATGTCCTGATCAAGTTCTTCGAGCATTTGTTTTCGGCGCCACATGGTTCACCATCCTACTCCGCCGGCCGGAGAATCCGCGCGATCGCTCCCGCCAACTTGTCCCACTTGCTGGTCTCGATGGTGAGTTGCTTGCGGCCTTTGGCCGTTAGCCGGTAGAACTTCGCGCGGCGATTATTCTCGGAAGTGCCGTGTTCGACGGAAATCCATCCGCGCCTGATGAGGCGGTGCAGCGCGGGGTAAAGTGATCCCTGCTCGACCTGCAACACGTCCGCGGAATTGAATTCGATGGCCTTCGCGATGGCGTGGCCGTGCACCGGGCCCATGAGCAGCGTGCGCAGGATCAGCAAATCCAGGGTGCCCTGAAGCAACTCAACGCGTTCCTTGCGTTCTCTAGTAGACATGCTAGGTGAGCATAAAGAGCTTCTAGTAGAATGTCAAGGTGAGCGAGTCATGGAGCTTGGCGACGCGGCTAACTCCCGGCAAGTCGCCTGGCCGGAGTGTTGGTAGGAACTTTTTGTTTAACGGGTTATTTCACGGGCGCTGGGGCTGGTGCCGATGCTTGAGCCTGGGCTTGCGCGGCTTTGGCTTGGGCTGTGGTTTTGTACCACTCGAAGGTGCGGCGCAGACCTTCCTCGAAATCGACTTGGGGGTCGTAGCCGAGGAAATCGCGAGCTTGCGTGATGTCTGCCTGGGAGTCGCGGATGTCGCCATCGCGCGGAGGGTCGTGCTTGGCTTCCATGGGCGTGCCGGAAATTTTGGAGAGCAGCTCGATAACCGTATTCAGGGAAACGCGGCCGCCGACGCCTACGTTGAAAACCTTGCCGGATACGTTGGGGGCTTCAAAGGCCAGCAGGTTGGCCTGGACGGCGTTGTCGACGTAGGTGAAGTCGCGAGTCTGTTCGCCGTCGCCGAAGATTACGGGTTGCGTTTCTTCCAGCGCGGCGGTGCACAATTTCGCAAGCACGCCGGAGTATGGCGAGCTGGGATCCTGGCGCGGACCGAATACGTTGAAATAGCGAAGCGAGACGTTTTCCAGGCCGTAGCAGCGGCCGAACGTTTGCAGATAGAGTTCGCCTACGAATTTCGTGACACCGTACGGGGAGATCGGAGCCGGCTGCATGGTTTCGACTTTAGGGAGCGTCGGCGTTTCGCCGTAGGCCGAGGAGGACGCGGCGAAAACAATGCGTTTCACCTTGGCATCCCGCGCGGCGACCAGAACGTTGAGCGTGCCATCGATGTTGATGCGATTCGTTTCGATGGGATCTTTCACCGAACGCGGCACGGAAGTGCGCGCCGCCAAATGGAGAACGTACTCGGCTTCGTGCATGGCTTTGCGGACCACTTCAATGTCGGTAATGCTGCCCTTGATCAGGGTGATCTTGTTGCGGATTTCGGTCAGGTTTTCTTCTTTGCCCGAGGAAAGATCGTCAAGGACCACGACGCTGTGGCCGCGTTTCACGAGTTCGTCCACCGTGTTTGAGCCGATGAAACCGGCGCCGCCAGTTACGACGTAACGCATGCGAAAATCCTCCTAAGAGCGTGGCCGCACGAGCGGTCAATATCCGTGCCGCAAAGTGGCGGACATGAGCGCAGCCGCGAAGGCTGATGACGCGGTCCGTGGCAGGCGGGGTGCCGCCGCGGACAAAGATGCAGACCGGCGAAGACGACCGGTCCGCGTTTTGATACGCTCAAATCAGATGCGCGCCGGGCCAATTTTGCTTCGCCGGACGGGCGCGAAATCGTATTGTACGATGGAAGCGTGGAAGGCAACGGTTTTGTTTCGGAAACGAGTCGCATAAAGATTATGGGCATGGCGAAAGTTGCGATGGGTGTGTTGGCGGTCGCTCTGGTTGCGGGAAGCGCGTACTACTGGCTGCATGAGCGGGCGGCGCGCTCGCAGCCCGCGCTGGCGTCGGCGCCAGATATCGATTCCGTCGAGCCGAGGGTTGCGAACGTGCCGGCAACCGAACCCGCCAAGGAAGCCCCGCCGCTGCCTGCGAAAGCCGAGCCCGCGAAAGGGGAGGCGAAAAAAGCTGCAGCGCCCGAAGCGGACCCGGGTCTGGCGTTGCGCACCGGGGAGATTCTGGAGTACACCGCGGACGTCGCGAAAGTGAGCAACGTCGCGAGCCTCCGGCTGGAAACTGCGGAGCGGCGGAACTTCGTGGGAAAAAGCGCGTGGCATTTGCAGGCGTTTGCGCATACCCAAAATCCGCTGCGCATGGTGTTCGAGCTTGACGACCAGTTTGACTCGTACAGCGACGCGGGAACGCTCGCGAGCCTGCAATACGAGATGCATCTCAGCGAGCGCGGGCAGAAAGTCGATTCCGTCCAGCGCATGACCGCGACCGGCAGGGAACCTGCAACGGGGAATGCCAGCCAGGCTCATGTACTTCCCGGAACGCGCGATCCTCTAGGCATGATGCAGTATCTTCGCCATGTAGATTGGTCAAAGACGCACGAGGTGCGTGGGCCGGTCTACGACGGGCACAAGCTTTATGACGTGCGGGTGACGCTGGCCGGAGCGGCGCAGAGCGTGACTGTGCCGGCAGGAACTTACACAGCCGACAAGGTGGAAATTCGCGTCTTCGACAATGGCGAGGAGATGAAGGACGCGCACTTTTTTGTGTATTTTGCGGGCAACGAGGCGCGGACGCCGGTACTGCTGGAAGCGGAGATGCCGTTTGCCAGCGCTCGCGTGGCGCTTAAAGAGAGTAAGTAGAAGGTGACCCCACCCCACCCCGTAAGTGTTCATTCTAGACGCTTAAGTGCCCTTAGAGTCTGTAACTTACAGATTTGATGGGCTATAGATTCTAGGAATTCTACAGATTCGTCGCTGTGTAGTCCAGATGTATGCCAGAATGTCCTTGGCCTCAACGGCGAGTCAAGTCAAGAAGACCAATAATCCTACTCTGTCCTAGCCATTCCGGCCTCGTAATCATCTAAATTGTGGAGGTGCCCGATGGAAACTCAGGAACGACTCTTAGAATGTCCCTTCTGCGGCACTGACAATCCACCTGAAGCAGCTCGCTGGAACGACGAGGAAAACTCCTACGAAGCGATCTGTCAGAGTTGCGGGAAGAAGTTCTCCAAGACCGTGGAGCTGGAGTGGTCGGCCAGTTAGGTCGATACCAATTACGAAGAACGCCGATGATTTTCTGCGACGTTTTTCAAGTACGGCGATCACCGTCCCCCGCGATGGTCGGATTCTTCATTTCCTAACTGGCAGACACGCGTGACGGTGCTTGTGCCTGTACGGTACCGAACATTACTATTACTTCCTTGTTTAGTCGACATCCCTGCGATAAAGTCCCACCGCCTGCTCAATGGAGCGACATGAGCGATTCTGAAACAATTTACCCTTGGGAAAGAGCGTACATAGCTGCGGCTGACGAAACCGATGCGGGCAAAAAGAGAGATCGTATCGACGAAGCTATAGCCGCCATTGAGCAGAGGCGCTCCCGACCCGTGACGACCTCAGACGAACAACTTGCCATGATTGCCGCCGAAATTGGATTGGGAGAGCTAATCTCTGAGTTGGACTGATGAGCCTGCCTGATTCTTCGCCAATGTCCAAGACCCAAATCGCCATATGTCCTGGCTTGTGTCTCTACATAGAAGCTCAAATTCTTGCTGGTACCATGTCCAAACAGGTGCTCTCCAGCTTATTGGCTGTCACCCGGAATAGTGACAGATGCCTACATGGGTTCTTCGCTGTGTTGGTTGCAATTCCGAATTTCCACACTCCCAGATTGAAGACAAAAACATTCTCGACTGGCACCTGCCGCTGAGACCAGAGTTCCCGCCGGGTGGCGCGGAGACTAAGTGCCCCAATTGCGACAATAGCTCAAATTACCTCCGGACCGATCTGCTCAATCGCGCCTGAGACGGTTTATCCCGAAGCCTCCCAGAAGTCGTCCCACTTCGTCCAAGTACGCCAGCGTACTAAGCAACAAATCTGTTGCTTTCATAGACGGCTGCGTTAACATCCGAGACTAGCCGCTCCTGTTTGCCTTTCCCCCAGCTCGTTGGGGAGGGAGACGGCCCATGAATGACCAATACGAATGGATGAAATTCTACGAAGCCGCTGTTCTGGAAACTGACCCCGTTTCTCTTCCCCGCCGCATCGAAGCAGCGCAATACGCCATCGGCCAACGTGTAATCAAGCTCAATGTAGATGATTCCGAACGACGAGAGATCATTAGAACGTTGAACGCACTCTCTCTGCTCAAGCGAGAACGGTACCGAAATCCAGTATGTAATCTGCTCGTACCTCAAAAAACGACCAGGATACCGACAATGAGAGCATTGGATTTGTTCCGAACTACGGCTCAAGGAACCGAATGGGTCGCAACATTCTCGGATATCGATCTCGCTAACGAGGAGTTGCATCAACTCGTGTTAGAAACCCCGGGCGAGTATTTCCTTCTCGACCAGGTATCAGGCGAAAAGGTATTCGTACCGAATCAAGAAAGGCCAGCGGGACGAGCCAGTTCGCGCCTCGGATAACCAAAGCAGTTCGTATTGAGCCTTTATCCTTCAACATCCACTAAACCTCCTTACCACGAACACCCGATTGCGCTGTCAGTCGTGAGTTTGGTACGGTGGCGCACATACATCAGGTGCTCTCCAGCTTGTTGGCTGTCACCGCAGGATGGTGACAAGTGTCCCGAATCCTCATTGTCGATGACCAACCAAATATTCGGAAATGTTTGCGCGGCTATTTCGAAGAATTGAAATTGGATTGCAGCGAGGCAGAGAACGGTCTTGATGCCTTGCAAAAGGCTCAGCAAGCGAAGCCAGACCTGGTCATCCTCGATTTTTCAATGCCCGTGATGAATGGCGTCGAAGCTGCACGAGTTTTCAATCAAATTATGCCGGAAGTGCCGGTTCTCATGCTGACTGCCCACGCCGGGGCCACCGACGAGGCAGCAAAGAGTGCAGGGGTACTCGGGGTGTTTGCCAAAGATAACGTCGCGCCCCTCGTCCAACAGACTCGAACGATATTGAAGATCCGCGAACTCCAAAAAGGCTCTTAGATTGGCTCATCAGCGAGCCTCAAGTATCAACCTGATAGATGCGGGCGTGTGAGTTTGGCAGCATCGCACTGCTACATGTGATCGTCTCCCAAACCCAAAGAGGCTCGGAACTCCGGCCGGGCCTCATTCTTTTTTCCGTCAGATGGACCTATGTTGCGTCTGCACGCTAGCGTAGGCTTTCCCATGTGAGACTGTTCTCTCAAGTCGGTCCAGTCGTGCTTTTTGTCGCGGCTCTGTATTACCGTTTCGCTCGTCACGATGCGCTCAGGTTCTACATGTTCTTTGGGGCAGCGGCCATCGTTGCGTGCTTCTACCTTTTTCGCTATGGCAACGACTGACTTGATCTGCAATAGCCTGAATTCATGACGCGCTCCTGATCCCTTACGGCTTTTTGGGTAATTTCAATGCCCTATCTCGGCAATCGCCGCAGATGTAGCGTCCACTGCGTATTTCCATAATCCTTCCACTTGCGGGAAACTCGTGCAGCAGAATCGGCACGAGTGATCTGGCACACCGTGTCTGGAATACCCACGACGACACCCAACAGCTTCCAACAGCGCTTGCGTTGGTGGATAACTCTTTGGGGGGTAAAATTGTCATGATTGCGCCTACTCGTCGCTATTGAAAAGCCGCTGGGCAGTCAGGCAATCCCGTAACTCCCGAGAATTTTAAGAATTTCGGCCTCCGATGGCATGTTGGCTGTTCGATAGATAAAGACATGGGCTTTCCCTTCAACTATGCTTGAGCCCATGCGCTTTCCGTCCTGATACCAGCCTGGAATGTGCTCGGCGTTTAGCTCGTTGAGCAGCGATTCCCACTCGATATGGTGGTTCAATGGGATTTCAGTGATGTCGATGGAGTCGCCCCGGATCGTGATGATCATGGAGTCCCTCGTCGTCGCCGGGAAATAATCGGATGCGCTGTATTGTACCTCCTTTGCGGCGTGTTTCCTGGATCAATTTAGGATTGTCACAAGGTTCCAAGGGAAGTTCTCAACTCCCGATAGGTCGGGTCACCGGACATTTGGCTGCGTCGAACACACCCGTATGTCGCTTGCCGGGTTTACACCGGAAACTTTTTGTATCGTTACTGAGTCTTACTAAAGGAGACGATTTTCATCTCAAAACACATTCTGATCGTCGATGACAGCGATTCGTGTCGGAAAGTCACCCGGCTCTTTCTAGAGGTCCAGCTAGACCTTGACGTTTGTGGCGAAGCAGTTGACGGCGTAGACGCTATCGAAAAAGCGAGAGCCTTGAATCCCGACCTTGTAGTTATAGACCTGGCGATGCCCCGGATGAACAGCGTGGAAGCTACATCTGAGCTGCGAGCTATGATGCCCCGAGTGCCGATTGTTCTTTTCACAATGTATGATGACGCCGTGGGCCGGGCCTCGGCACTATCCGCAGGGGCGAGCCTCGTGGTTTCCAAGCCTAGCGGTGGGTGGAAGCTGATTGAGTGCGTTCAGAGTCTGCTGCAGGCGGCCCGATCTCCAGCAAGTGAGACCCATGTTGCTGGCGGGTTTCCGGCTGTGGTGTTCATGGCCGCGTAGACAGAACAAGTTGGCTGGGTTATACCATTTGTCGATGGGAACCCCGATTCGACTTCTAATCGCTGACGATTCTGCAACCATTCGCCGCACCATCTGTTCGCTGCTTCAAGCTCACACCGACATCGCGGTCTGTGGCGAAGCTGGCAATTATGCAGAACTGCTGAAGATATTTAACGCGACCACTACGGATGTAGTTCTGATGGACGTGCGGATGCCCGGCGAAAAGCTATTTACTCCTGCCACTATCAAAGCCCATCTTCACGGGTCATGCTTGCTTGCAATGTCTGTGTGGAACGACGCAGAGACTGCTAGCCTTGCCCGGAGCTTCGGAGCCGCGAGGTTGTTGGACAAGGGACAGCTTGGTTCTACTCTGATTCCCGCAATCGAAGAGTGCGTTCAACAAAACAGCAGAGCACAGAAAAAAGTTTAACTAAAGCCAGCCCCCTGAGGATTATCTGGCGGTATTGGGGTCGCATTATTGGCGTCTTGTGTACGGCATCGTACATAATAATTAACATGATAAATAAGCCTTGCAATTCTCATGACGGAGGACCATAAGGACAGTTAAGGCCGGGTAACACGCAGCATTAAGCAGATAAGGATAAGGCGGTGCGCCAATGGGTCCATATGGTTGGCAGGCACTCTATAAAGCGGTGGCTCTAGAAGCCGACTTCCGAAAGTTGCCACACTGCATCGCTCTAGCAGAAAAGGCAATTAAGCAGAGATTGTTCGATACCCCTCCTCTGCAAATTGCCTCGGCAGAATTGCGGGCCATGCATAGCGCACTGGATGCCTTGGAGGTTCTCAAAGCTGAGAGTACGGCACAAGGGTCTTGGTCAATCCTGAAAGACGCGTAATCAGACTTTCAGTCTTACGTTCAGCATTTCACCAATGGGTCCGCAGCAGAAGACAGCCGAACTGTCAGGGGCGGCAAGAAGCATGCGTAAGAACGCGGGAACCAAACCAACAACCAGAAAGCCAGCGAAGGTCCAAAAGATCATTCCTTCTCCGCATCCTGAGATACCAGAAAAAGCGGAAATCTCCATTCAAGGCTGTGACGATCTCTACCGAGAACTACGGATCGACAATTCCTTGACGGATGAAACCGGCAATGAAGTGAAACTAAAGTCAGGTGCTGAGGTTGAAGTGACGATTGAAGCGGATAAGAAGGATACAGTCCCCAAAGATTCCGCCCGAGACTAGCACGGGTTAACGGGACCTTCTGGGAATTGGATTATGGTCCGATTGATTCTACTCTGGCCGAATCGCGCTTACAGATTTACTCGTCGCCTGCCCTAAAGCATTCCACATTATTTGTTACACGTTTCCCTCGATAGCGGTTGAACTCCACTAGAGCCATGCTCCGGGAACGCCCGCCCCTGAGGAGTTTTCATGGGGTCAACGCCGAAAAAATGGTACCTAAAAGAACCGTACGCGGAAATTGAACCGATGCCGTTCGTCGCTTTGGACTATGCCCTGTGCGCGATAGCTTTTGTGCTTATAGGAATTGCATCTAACGCACAAATCGCCAATTTCGTCACCTCTATGGGCAGGAAGTTTTTCTTGAAGTGGTCTAAATAGGACCGGCCCGCAGTCGACGCGGACTTTAATCCGTTCCGTGTGCAGTACGCAAGCGCACTCAGCACAGTTCGGGATAAACCGGTATTGCTTGTCTCGCCTTGCCGGATTACACATTCAATACGGACCAATCTTGAGGTCGAGATGAGCATAGTGGTGGTGGTTATCGGCGTAGTTCTGCCGATCCTTATCGTTGGGTTGTTTGCATATTTTATATATTTGAGCGATGGCGCGGAACGTGACCGGCAGTAAGTTGATCGGGAGGAATTTCAATGCATCGTTGCCCGCAGTGCAACAGCGAGCGAATTAGGAGATCAAACCGCAGAGGATTTGTTGAACGGTACCTTTAACCCTGCTTTTTCTAAAGCCATTTCATTGCGGGGATTGCAAACATCGTTTCTTTCGCTGGCCCACGGTCGGTGCCCGCTTTAACGCTATTCGAGCGAAACTCTTCACAAGCGCAGAACTGCTATAGACACTCGCTGCCTGCGACGCCTGCGGCAAAATAGTGGGTACGCGGGCGTACGTACCGACCTACAGGAGTCACCCTATCGACCCCATCGAGGCGTTAGACAACCATAGTTCAGTCTTCGGGGGTCCCAGCATGGAGGCACTTATTGTTGGAATATTCGCTGCCATCATTATTGGGGCCACTGCCGCTTTCGGTCATGTCATCTATGCCGACCGTAGCGGTCGAACGGCCCGTAAGCGGCGGCTTACCACCGCGCGCAATTAGACGACGACTCCGCTCTGGGCAATCCGCATCTCGCCAACGGTCTACAAGGACCGCAAGCCACGGGTCTTGGGCCAATGCCGCTGCTCGAAGCTGCTCACAACGTCACACCGCCTCAGTGTTTAAGCCGTTTCATCTGTCTTATCGCGACGATGCGATTTGAAACTCTTCGTTATGATCCAAAGGAGCCAGGTCGTAGGCATCGCAAGTTAAGGTAATGAGTGAGCGTATGGTTTCCTACGTTATCGAGTCTTAGCATCTAGTTGATGCCCTGGAGGAAACCATGGTGGATGCGATTCTGGAGTTCCTGATTGCTATTTCTCTCATTCTCGGCGGCGTCTTGACTTATCTGCTGTTCTCGGTCCGAGGTGCGAGGCACAATCGGCATGCACACTAGATCCGGCACCCTGGAGTCGCCGCTGAGGCCGTACCTTTTCAAGTTGATGGAGCTAATTCAAGTTCTCCCTGACCGCCGTCTCGATAATCGTCAGGAGCTGCCAAACCTGGGATTTGGGCACGATTGCGCGAATGCCCGCTGGTCTTGCCGCGCTCTCGATTCCTTCAGTCTCCAGCACGGTGAATAGGATCAGAGGTACAGTAGGGTCAGATTCGGTCATCCATTTTGCAGCTTCAATACCGCTAATATCTGGCATGGACAAATCAAGTATCACAACGTCGGGCTTGAGTTCTTCGAATTTCCTGACACCCGACCAACCGCTCTCAGCCTCGCCGCAAACGAACCAGTATTGAGAATGTATGATGGCACGGAGAATACGCCGCGTGGTCTCGGAGTCATCCACGATTAGAATCCGCAGCGACAATGGACCCACCTCAGTACTACTGCTTGCGGCGACAAGACCGATATTTCGTCGGGGCGGATGTTTGGCGAGCGAGAGCCTCATCCGCCCCTCCGATCATCAGGTGACCGGCTTCTTCAGGTTTAGCTACGAACTGTTATGGTCAACGCGACGTTCTGTCCGTCATCGGTGGGCCGATATTCGACCGTCACCAAGGTTCCAGTCGTGACGTGGCCTTTCAGTTGCGTGTCCTTAGCTAGGACAAAGTTCATGACCTGTTTGTCGTTCCCGTCCACTTGCAACGCGAACGTTGTGCCTGAATTTCCGATCGATGCTACTTTACCAGCGACACTTTTCGTCGTTGGCTCAGCTTGCTTACCGGAATCCGATTGCATCAAGTTCGGATGGGCTCGTGCCGCAACGCCAAGTGACAGTAAAGCGGCTAGGGAAACACAGCAGAGAAGCGTTCGAATCATTACGTAAACCTCCTAGACAGGTTTGGGCGGATCGTAACTTGGAGCACGCTGCGGTCCGTGCAGGCTATTAAATTGTTAAATCTCGCAAAGCCCTCTACACAAGCCTCTTTCGGAGAAGACTGTTAACCGCCAACATGGTTTTCCATGGGCGTGTAAGAAGATTCTTCAAGCGACTTGAAATCTTTGCCGCAGTTGACTCTGCGTCTACAGAGAACACCTGATGCCCGAGAAACTCCGAAACTCAGTGACGACGAACGTAAATCAGAAGGGTTTCGGAATCCGCGTAGGTAACATTCAGATTGTGTTGGCCGCGTCGGGCAATACAGGAATCCCTGTAGCCTGTTCAATACTGGACAATTGGATGTCAGAACGCTTTCACGGCAGAAAAATTGTACGAAAAATTGCATGATGAAAGTGAGTGTACCGCGTGGCTTCTTTATACTCGAATCTTTCGATTGTCCTTGACACTCACACTCCGCATGGAACAACATCATCTCGTTTGAGGCGAAACTCCGCTTCCTAGCCCGAACGCGGTTACTTTAACGGCAAGCTCCGCATAGAGCGCTAAGAGGGCAGAACCCTCCTCCTTTCCTTTCCTCGCTCGGGGCTCAACCTCCTGTTCGACGTGCAGGTCTGCATCACCCAAGACGCCAGCGGTTCCGGGCCACACCACTCAGGTCCGACTCGCTTCATGCGACGAGAAATATCGAATTTCGCAAAAAGGAGAACTAACCATGTCCGAAGGAAACAAGAATCTAGTCCGTCGTTTGTTCGAAGAAGTTTGGAACAAAGGCAATTTGCAGGTGACAGACGATCTCTTGACCCCCAACTACGCTCACCATGACTCTTCGACGCCCGATCTTGGGCGAGGCCCCGAGGGTGAGAAGAAGAGAGCGACTCTCTACCACACGGCCTTCCCCGACCTTCGGTTGACGGTCGAGGACATTATTGCCGAAGGCGAAACCGTCGTGGCCCGCTGGTCTTGCCGGGGTACCCATAAGGGCGATCTCAATGGGATTGCACCAACAGGGAAGCGCGTCAACATCACGGGCATAAGCATTGCCCGCTTTACGAACGGCAAAATGTCCGAAGGCTTCGTCCATTGGGACGCTCTGAGCCTTATGCAGCAGCTAGGCGTCGTCCCTGAACTCGCCAAAACCATGGCAACCGCCACAAGATAGCCGTCCCAACTTCCTCAAAGAAACCGGAAGGCCCGACTATATAAATCGGGCCTTCTTTCATATTCAATCGGTGAGATTTCCGTGGACTGGTTTGTGATTGCGGTTATCTCGGCCTCGACAAATTTGCCGCTATAGAGGCGGACCCGGATGTGGGAGCCTAGCATGGTCAAAAGTGTGAGTATTAAGCTTGCGCGACGCGATTTCGACCCGACGCCAATTTTTGAGCGAACGAGAATAGAATCTTACGGTCTTTGTCTCCCGCTTTGCTGAGGCATTTTCGCAGCTTGTGAAGGTACATCGCATCCTTGCCTTTGCTGCCCCAATCAATCTCGTCTGAGGTCTTTCTCTTCAGGAGATTTGGGAGTTGGGGAGGTTTTTCGCCATCGTAGAAGAGCTGGTAGAGCGGCACTTCCAAAGCCCGCGCCAGCTTCTCCAGCGTCTCGACAGCGGGAACCGTGTGCCCGTTTTCAACACGGGATATGTAGCAGCGCAGAAGTCCCGTTCTCTTTTCGATGTCTCCCTGGGAAAGATTCTTGCTCTCGCGCAATTCTCGCAGCCGGTCGCAGATCACCATTTCTTGTGTCTCCTTCTCGCGAAATGTTGTTGAACGTCATTGTATAGACGACTGAATCTTGCGACCAGCCGATCGGTTGTAATCGCTGCTAGAGTAGTTCTGTCTCGAGCCGGAAAAAATCGTCGGTATCAATTTGACGGAGTACAGCAGAAACTGCGTCATCTTCTCCGCTGCAGCCCGCTACGACAACGCACTGCTCATCGTATTGGCCGCCGTGGATGTGGACGCGAACGGTTAACTGGGATGTCACGCCGCCGGCCTGGGCTAAACAAATCGAACAAGGCAGAGTGCTCGTCATATTCTGCCCTCCTTATCTTATTGATATTCCGCTAGAACCTGCGAGATGTCGTTGCGCAAGAGCAACGAAGGCGGCTTGGCATGCGAACGATGAAGAGGGCAGAGCACGCGAACAGACAGGGTGATAGTCACGCGCCCCTCCACTTCGTGCAAACAGCCCAAAAACATGCCGGGCGATCGAAACTGTCTAGAGCTTGTGGCGCGAGAAGGGGTTACCTGAGATCGAGAAACCGCACAGAGTGAGGCAGGAGTCTTTCTTTGTTCGACTGAATTACCCAAGACGAAAAGCAAGGGCGCATCAGCCGCTAAGCCGTTGCGCCCCCTTTAAACTGAGCGGTAAAGTTTCTAACCCTCTCGGTTCAATCTGGCAGCGTACGCACCGGGAGGATTGTCAAGCACCCAGACAGAACCGTGAAGGATTCGAGCCTCGCAGTTCAATCTCGCCGCTCAACCGCTGTTACCGTTTCGCGGAGACAGCACTGCGACGATTTTTGATGCGATTGTGAATCGGACTCCGGTGCTTCCGGTTCGGCTGAATCCCAACGGGCCAGAAATGCCGAAGCAATCCGGCCCGAAGTTTCACCTAGCCGAGCTGGACGAAGGTCAATTGGTGAATGTATCGACTGGCCGCACAGGAGTGCATTGCAGCACTTCATGTTCTGGGCTTTGGACCATCCTCAAGTATTCCGACATGAGGAATCGCCCGCCCTCTACGCTGACGCTGCCGACGTAGTAGAGCTTGTTCTCGGTGTCTGTCTGAATCTCCGGATCAAACAGTATTGCGCCGAATCTCACGCCGAGGGAGTCAAGTTCCAGGCTGAGAGCCGTCATTGCGGATGTAATCTTCCCTGCTCGTTCTTCCGTCATGATTGCCATGTATTCGTCGTCTCCTTAGAAGTCTTATGCCCTGGAAATGACCTCGAGAGGCATCGGCAGTGTTCCCCGGGGAATTCGTTAGTCCGCTTGCACTACCGCAGGCGCGCTAGAGGCGCGCACGCACCGGATGTGCAGCAAATCTCTGCGCTGGAAGCGAGGAGTCGGGGGACACTTGGGTGTGTTCCCCGAGTCCGGCGATCTGTGCAAGGTCGAGGTTGCACCGAACGTTCGCGTGCGACGCATGCTTAACTGTTTAGACTTGGCCCCCTTCCTAAGCAACTAGGAGAATCCCTAGTTTGCGCACACGTCGTCCCATACTTTCGACCGTATAGTTCATCCACCAAACCCGACGCGTGCTAAGTTATTCAAAATACGTGAAACGTGGTGAGTACGAACAGGGCAGGTAGATTGCTATGTATTCGTCTCCTTAGAAGTCTTATGCACTGGAAATGGCCTCAAGAGGCATCGGCAATGTTCCCCGGGGCATTCGTTGGTCCGCTTGCGCTACCGCATGGAAGACTCGCCTTAGTCGATTAGTTTCGTGAACTTCTCTGAACCATCCTTGCCATTTGCTTCTGGATCGACTCCTGCCTCGGGACCAATCACTGCCTCCAGACTTTTCGGCTTGATCGCGGCACTGCCGTGCGATCATCATGCACAGGAAACTCGATGTTGCTGTCGTGGCTGAAGTAGACTGACAACTAGACTCTCAGAGTAGAGTTTGGACCTTAAAGGGGGCAGCTTGGAAACATCATCAGTCCGGGTGCTCGTAATCGAGGATCACGAACCGTTTCGGCGCTTCATCTGTTCAACGCTGAGGAAAAGGTCCGGATTGCAGATCGTCGGGGAAACCGCAGACGGATTGGAAGCAGTTCAGAAAGCCGAAGAACTGCAACCGGACTTAGTTGTGCTCGACATTGGACTTCCATCGCTGAATGGAATCGAAGCAGCTCGAAGAATCCGCAAGCTCTCCCCCGAATCCAAGATAATAATTGTAAGCCAAGAATCTTCTGGCGATGTGGTGCAGGAAGCTCTAGCCTTGGGTGCATTGGGCTACGTGGTTAAGACGCACGCTGGTAGCGAACTGTTAGCGGCTGTGGGAGCGGTTCTTGGGGGCAGGCAGTATATCAGTAGCGGATTATCGGGTCACCTTTTCACCGACGCGACGGACCCGCAAGCTTCCCGATTTCGTACACAAGCAGGTTCTCCCATCGCTGGCACTGAGAAAAAGGAAATCGCTCGCAACCACGAGGTTGAGTTCTATTCTGATGATGCATCCTTTCTTGCTGGTCTGACCCGCTTTGTCGAGACCGCTCTAGAAGCCGGGAGTAAAGTTATCGTGGTCGCGACCGAGTCACACCGGAACGGTCTTCTTCAGGGATTGCAGGCACGTGGCGTGGATACTGCTGCTGCCGCTCAGCAAGAGCACTTTCTCCTTTTGGATGCCGCCGAAGTCCTCTCAAAATTCATGGAAAATGCGGGACCTAGCCGCGAGCGATTCCTGTCCACCGTTGCGCCGCTGATTCGCTGCGCTGAGATTAAACACAAGAGAGTTGAATTGTTCGGGGAGATGGTTGCGCTTCTCTGTGCCGACGGAAGAATGAAGGCCGCCATTGAGCTTGAACGGTTGGGGAATGAACTGGCTCAAACACTTCCCGTTTTCATACGCTGCGCGTACCCAATGACCAAAGAACTCAAAGGGGAGCCATATGCAGCGATATGCGCGGAGCACTCCGCTGTCTTATCCGCTGAAGCTTGATCTACCCATCTGGAAACAGGTCGATGTTTACCCGGCTGCACGCATCACACTTGCTGAGCGCAAAGGCACGCTAGCGTGGACTGTAGTGCCTTTTTCGTGTTGCGAATCGACCGAAAATGTTCCATTCACTAGTCTTAAGCGCTGCTCCATTCTGATCAGACCCAGCCCTCGGCCTCTCCTTGCCGCTTCGAGGTCAAAACCAGCGCCAGAGTCGCTAACCGTAAGATGAATCTCATCGTCAGCCCACAATTGCACGCGGAACTTCTCTACCCCGCTGTGCTTCACCCCGTTGTGCAACGCTTCCTGTAGAACCCGGAAGAGGCAAATAGAAACTTCCGGCTGCACGAGGCCGGGGAGACCGCGGCTCCTGAAGTCAATCTCCACTTTCTTCCGCTCTCCGAACTCTTCGCAGAAGATTCTCATAACCGCAGCGACACCGAGATACTCTAGTCTCGGAGAGTACAACTCGTGCGCCGAAGCTTTTACATCGGTCAATATCTCCAAGGTTTCCTTCCATACTGCGTCCATGCGGTCGAGCAGTTCGACAGTCCGATTGGGGTGGTCGTTCTTGAGTTGTTCGATCCCAATTGCCAATAAAGCAAGACGCTGGCCGATGCCTTCGTGAAGGTCTTTCGCGATCCGGTTACGCTCCCGTTCTTCCGCCTCAATCACTCTGCGGTTCATGCAGGAAAGGGCCTCCTCCGCTAACTTGCGTTCAGTGATATTCAGCGACACCCCGAGCATTCGCTCGGGGTTACCGTTCCTTGCATAGTAGAACTTGCCTCGCGCTGCCAGCCAGCGAACTGTCCCATCTGGCTTTACGATGCGAAACTCTGCCACGTACAGCTTCCGGTTTTGCCTTGCATCCGCGATCGCTTCCGAGACTCTAGTTCGGTCATCCGGATGTACGTAACGAATGAAATCCTCCCTAGTTGTCACGTAAGGATCGGAAGCGATTCCGAAGATAGTTTGAAGATCGCCGAACCAAACATTCCGTCTGCTCTTGACGTCAAAGTCCCACCCTACCGATGCGCCCGCTTCCATTGCCAGACGTAGCCTGTCGTTGGCTAAACCAAAATGGAAATCCAGTTCACGTCTGGCGAGGTACTCCTTTATATAGGCCGCACTCGCCAGACACACAATCGCGGCGATTGCGACAAGCACACGGAGCGTGCGCAGACCACTGCTCTCATTCCGTTGGAACAGCTCCCAGACAATCGGAACAGAGATCATTACAACTACAAGCATTGCCCATATCGACCCTCGTGAGCTTTCGCCGCTATCGAATCGCGTTGCTGTTGCTTCTGGTCCCAGCTCCTGCTGTGCGCGTAGCGGTACCCACACAAACCAGCAAACAGAAGCGGTCAGGCCTAGACCATACAGCTTGCCGTTGACGTATCCACCCGAGTCAATTGCGAGGTTGGCGACTGCGGAACTTAAGGTGTACAGGATGGAGGCGCCGAACAGATGAAGATAGATTGACTTCCAAGGAGGCTCCACGCGAAGGGTCAAGATACCTACAGCCAAGACCAGCGCCAGATTCTCTAATAGGTAAATAATGTCAAAACGCACGCCATAGCTAGAGGGCGCAGCGCTCGACGAGAACAAGTACTGGTATGGGAAAATAAAATAGCCATAAAGAAAGCCCCAGAAAAACAATAGGAGAAGAGTGTTTAAGATCGCGCGGTATGGCTTGCGATCGAATACGTTCCGCTCTGGGAGCGTTGCCACGGCTGCCATGAGCGGTACGAGGTGCAAGAACAGAACCGGATCAGCGATCGAATTGTCGGGCGCATCCATATGCCGAACAAGCTCGTAGTACAGCTTAAGACCCTGGTTTAGCGTCCAGAGGCCATAGGCAATTGCGAGGAGCACCCAGTACGAACGGCTCCCAAGTGTTTGCCGTATTCCGTTGCGGATGGCGAAACCAGTTGCTAACAGCAGGAGGAGGAAGTAACTGATCCCGCTGTATGAAACTAGGAAGGAGCCCGGGTTTACGGCGAGTGAAAGGACGGCTTTGATCACCACAATTCCGATTAACGCCATCGGCCAAGAAGCAAATCTTAGCTTCATCCCGAGATTCGACGAGAATGGTTTCGTCATGATTCCTGAAGACCGTTAATAAGACCGCCGATCAAATGCACAAAGAAATCCAATTTAGAAGGTTTACCCGGCAGCACGCATGGAATCGCCGCTTGAATCGAAAGGAACGCGAGCGTGGATGGTGGTACCACGCTTCGGTTGCGAGTCGATTGAAAGGGCACCGTTCAGCACTTTCAGGCGCTCCTCCATGCTGATGAGACCAAGACCCCGGCTCTCCTTTGCTGCTTCGCGGTCAAAGCCCGCGCCGGAATCCTTCACCGTCAGATGAATCTCATCCGACGTTGCCCACAAGCGCACTTCGAACTGCCGTACTCCACTGTGTTTCGCCGAATTGTGGAGGGCTTCTTGCAGAACTCTGAAGAGGCACAGAGAAATGTCCGGCGACAAGGGCCGGGGCAGATCGTGGACGTTGAAGTCAATCTCAACTTTCTGCTGCTCGGAGAACTCTTGGCAAAAGCTTCTGATGGCTCCAGCAATACCCAGATATTGCAGTTTTGCCGAGTGCAACCCGTGTGACAAGGATTGAATGTCGTCGGCTATCTCCGTAATCTGCTTCAGGAGTTGGCCAGTACGATTGCGGACTTCGGACAAATCGAGAGGGTCTTCATGGAGTTGCTGTAATTCGATGGCCACCATCGAGAGACGTTGACCTATGTCGTCATGAAGCTCTCTGCCGATTCGGGTACGTTCCTGCTCTTGTGCTTCGATCAACTTGCGGCTCAGGTTGGCGAGCGCAGCTTCCGCCAGTTTCCGCTCGGTGATGTCGACGAACGCGACCACGGCTCCGACAATCTCCTTCCCTCTACGCTGGGGATACGACCAATACTCAGCCGGGAAACTTGTTCCGTTCGCTCTCCAAAATACCTCGTCCTCCGCGTGGACTCCTTCCCCAGTTCGTGTTACCCGGTGAACTCGACACTCCTCTACGGGGAACAATGTCCCGTCCGAACGAGTGTGATGTATCAGATCATGCGTATTCTTGCCGAGGACTTGGTCAATATGCTCGTATCCCAAAATGCGGAGGCAGGCAGGGTTGCAGAACGTGCATCGGTGCTCGAGATCAATTCCGTAAATAGCTTCGGCGGTGGAGTCAAGAAGCAGTCGGAGTTTGTCTTCGGTCTCGCGCAGTGCTTCTTCCGCTACTTTGCCTTCGGTGACATCTGCATTGACGCCGATCATTCGCGAAGGCTCCCCAGACTCATTCATAAATACTTGCCAGCGTCCAGCTATCCAATGAACACTTCCATCAGGCCAGACCACCCGCCACTCTCCCTTCGTCGGGTTTCCTGTTTTCAACGCCCTATTGTTTAACTCGATAACTCCTGTCCGATCATCGGGGTGAACCAGATTCTCGAAAGCGGTCTGCGTTCCCCCAAATCCGCTCGGCGGTAAACCGTACATCCCCTCCAGTTCCGGCGTCCAAGTATTCACTCCCGTCTGAATATTCCACTCAAAAGTTCCTATGCGAGCGGCTTGCTGCGCCAATCGCAACCGCTCCTTACTTGCCCGTTCCGCTTTCTCAGATTTCAGGCGCTCAGCGCGTTGCCACACCAGTCCGCCGATCAGCAACGCCTCCGATAAGATCAGAGAAATGCCGCTAATGATGTACCACTTGTATGATTCCCAGACAGTGAGCTGGCGATAAGACACGACGCTGCCTGGCGGCAGGTCGCTTTCTTTAAACCCCCAGCGTCGCAGAGCTCGCCAATCAAACATCATGACGTTAGCATTCTTCACGACAGGGATGTTCCCTAGTTTCTCTCCATTCAGAATACTCACCGCCATTTGTCCAGCAATCTTTCCGTCGGAGGCAAAGCTGATTATGTCCCCACCGACAGTTCCTGTGCCGAAGTTCACATCGAACAAGACAAAGACTGGCGCATTCGTAGCGCCAACAACCGTGGGAGCTGACTGATTGGCGTCAATGAAGTGTGCTCCAGCAGCATCCTGAAAGATCGATGTGTAGAGGACAATCGTATCGCTCGGTAGCCGGCTTAATCGACCGAGCAGTGTGGGCATGTCCTGGTCGGTAAGATAGGTAAACTCAAACTTCGATTCGTAGTTCTGTAGGCTGCCTTTGACGATTCTCTCTAAATACCGATCATACGCTCCCACACCACCTACTACGACTACATGCTTAGAGGTGGGTTGCAAGTGCAATGCCGCCTTGAAAGTTTCCTCCGGCTGTACTGTTCCCCAAACACCTGTAAAATGAGAGTCCGGCTTCAGCCTTTCTAGCATCTCCTCCGAACTGCCGCAGAAGATAATCGGAATTCCTGGGAAGAATCTCTCGTGCGATTCAATCATGAACTGGAGGGACGTCGGCCCAACTGCAATGATCAAGTTTAGCTTATGGTTATCATACTTGTTAATATACAATTCGCGAACGTTGCGTTGGGACGCTTCGTCTGTAAACAGGTTAGCTCCCAGATTCTCGTCATACCATTCGATCTGATAACGCGATTGGCTAACAGAAGTGAAGATTGCTTGATCCAACAGAGCGACCCCGGGTGACGCGACGGGATCAAAGTCGTTGAAAACCAAGACGCGGCGGACGTTATTAACCTCGGCTGGGGTAACGTTTCCGATCTGGAGAAAGAACGCCAGCCGCAAAAGCACGAACTTTTGTTTATGCCACCGTTGAGCACGAAGTGCTGGACTGTGTCGATCAAACCGCGAACCCATGGATGTCACCTTACAATCCGGTTCTTGGTCCTTCGCCTTGTTGTGACCGGCCTGATTTGTTAGTCCAAAGGAAGTGAGAGGGTTTTTATATCACAGCCATGGGCTGTGAAGTTGGATTTACTCCCCAGGGGCTGCAGGCCGCGGTCCGGCTTGTTCTCTCCCTTGCCATCACCTCGATCTCCATCGCCGGTTGCGGCGGAGGAAGTTCCGGCTCGGCTCCCACGCCGCCGCCCTCAACCCCAACGTCGCTCAACACGCCGGCTGGCACCTACACGGTAAACGTCGTCGCCACAGCTTCAGGCGTAACCCACACCGTTCCGCTGACGCTGGTTGTGCAATGACGCATGGCGCTCACGCCTAACAGTCCCACCGCGGAGGACAGCGAGCAGCGTCAAAAGCCTCGGGGCACTCCATCGAGCGCGAAGTCGTCGGCGTGAAGAAGCGCGTGCTGTCTGCGACTGGCGGAGCGGCGATTTCTAAGGCGGCGAAGAAGATCAACCTTAGAAGCGTCAGAGGATAGAGATCAATGCGAGATCGATACTGACCGTTCCGTCGTGGCCCGGCAGCTTGTCCGGGTAAAGTTCGCACCAGCGGGCGGTGTCGCGCTCTACTTCAGGCCGACCCTCCAGGAGTTGGACAATTCGTCAAAACTGAAATAGTGGTGATATCGGGAAGATCGTTGCTCTTTCCGCCCACGCCGGTATTGAAGTGTCAATTGGAGTTGCAAGACTCGAACATTGAGCGCATAGGATCCCCATTTCGGTATATATTGTCCACAAGCTCGTATAACTCATCGTAAGTTTTGCAGGGTCGATTGCATTTATGTCTTTCTTTTGTGTACCGGTGGACGTGGCGACTCGATTCTTTTTTTAACATCGTGGCTTCTCGTGAGGCGTTAACGGTAGCCGGAAGATGTCTGGTGCGGAGGCACAACAATGTGTCCTTTATCCTCCTTGTTCGCACCCACCGTCTACGCTGTTAAGAGCCGCTCATCGGGCTGGAGAGCCTTCCTTTCTCTGCTACTTTTCTGTTTTCCAGTTCTGGTATCAGCACAAGAGGCGACGATTGTAGGGACAGTCACGGACCCGAGCGGCGCTGTTGTTCCGAACGTTATGGTTCTGATTACCAACGTGGATACAGGTGCCGTGCGCACTCTGGCGACAAACGACGCCGGCCAATATGTAGTCCCCGGCTTACTCATCGGTAAATACGACGTAAAGGCCCAAGCTTCGGGTTTTAAAGTGGAAGAGGCCAAGGGGGTTGTGCTGGACGTAAATGACCGAATCCGCGTCGACTTTCAAATGAAGTTAGGGGAGATGACGGACGAGATTCTCGTGGAATCTACCTCGGTCGCGGTCCAAGCGGACAGCGGTGAACAGAGTTCCCTCGTCAGCGGGACACAGATTTCGGAGCTCTCTACAAACGGCCGGAGTATTTACACGTATATAACGCTGTCGCCGGGCGCTGCGAACCTGATGCCTTCGTTCCAGCCGCCGACGTCGGTAGGCGCAAACTCCAATGTGAGCTTTAACGGGAACCGCCCGGGGCACAACCTGTATCTGCTCGATGGCGGGGAAAATTATGACCGTGGTGGAGGCGGCAACTCGATAATCATGCCTTCGATCGATGCCATTGCCGAAACGCAGACTCTCACGTCGAACTACGGCGCAGAATATGGACTTTCCTCCGCCGGCACGATCAGTTCTGTCTTGAAATCCGGAACCAAGACATTTCACTTCTCACTATGGGAGTTTTTCCGCAACGACGCTTTAGATGCTCGAAACTACTTTAACTTCGCCCCAGCACCGATTGCTGAGCTCAGATACAACCTCTACGGCTTCAACGCCGGGGGACCTGTAACGATTGGGAACTTGTACAACCCCAAAAAGACCGAGACGTTCTTCTTCTACAATATGGAATGGCGCAAATTGATTCAGGGGCAGACGCTTAACCAAACGGTTCCCCCGACGGCTTACTATGGCGGTAATTTCTCTACTTCCGGATACAGCCTTGCCCAGCTCCACGCGCCTGCGGTCTGTCAAGTCTCCTCAGCCATCCAGGCTCTGTTTGCTACTGCTGGACAGGCGCTCAGTGGATGCACAAACGGCGCTCCCGATCCGGCCTTACAAGTGCCCTTCAACAACAACAAGATTCCGACCAGCCTCGTAGACGCAAACGCTCAGGCGCTGCTGACCGCCGGTGGCAAATATGGAGGTATCTTCCCCGCCCCCAACAACGGCAATAGCTTCATCGGTGGAAACAATTTACCTACGAAGGTCCGGGAGGAAATTGTCCGCGTCGATCAAAATGTCAGCGATAAGTTCATGATCTTTGGTCACTTTGTCGCTGAACAGGTCTCGCAGACCTACGGGACAAGCATATTTAGCCCCGACAACGTTCCCTCCATCGGAAGTACCTTCGGCAATCCTTCCTATGCCGCGGTAATCCACACGACCTACGTCAAGAGTCCGACGCTAACAAATGAGGTGTCCTTCAACTACAACGGAAATCGTGTCACGATTCTGCCTGTGGGTTTGGTTAGCGCACCCTCAGCTTTCACCTTCAACCGCTTCTTTGACGGGCCGAACAACGATGACCGTATCCCGTCCATCCTTCTGCGCGGGAGTACCGGATCGCGATACAGTTCCGGTGTCACACCTTGGGACAACTCAGCCAACGACTACCAGGTTCGAGATGATGTTTCCTGGACCAAGGGCAGGCACCAGTTCAAAATGGGCGGCAGCTGGATGCTCTACCAGAAGATCCAGGATTGGTTTCAGTCGACTCAAGGTCAATTCATCTTCAACGGCTTCTACACCGGGAACGACTTCGCCGATTATCTGCTTGGCTACGCCATTGCCTACAGCGAGTCGGCGGTCCAGGGCACCGGCCACTGGAACAGTGTGTCCACAGCGTTGTATTTCCAAGACGACTACCGCGTGAACAAACGGATCACCTTGAACCTGGGACTGCGCTGGGATGGCATCCCGCATACTTATGAAGCGAACAAGCAAATGTCCGACTTCTATCCCAATCTGTATGACGCTGCGGACGCGGCTCAGCTTGGCTTGGATTACCAGACCATCCTTCCCGCCACTCCGGGACTTGGGACCAGCCCGAACCCCATTTTGTCGCGGACGCCTCTCTATCTGAACGGTGTCGGCATCTGCGGCACGCATGGGCTTCCCGCCGGTTGCGTGAATGGCGCTTGGCTGAATTTTGGTCCCCGGCTTGGCTTTGCCTATAGCTTGACAGGCTCCGGCAAAACGGTGATCCGCGGTGGGTACGGGATCATGTACGAGCGCATCCAGGGGAACGATGCGTACAACACGGCTGGAAACTCTCCGTTCTCAGCGGGTGTGAGCTTTCCCACTGTGTCTCTTTCGAACCCCACCCTGAGCACCCAGACCGGCGCAACGATTCCGCAATCGATTCCCGTTACCAGCCTCGTAGGCATGAACCAGGATGAGTACGCCGCGCCCCGCAGCAGCCAATTCAGCCTGAGCATCCAGCAAGCCATTGGTGGGAAGTCGGTACTGGCGGTGTCTTATGTCGGCACCCAGAGCCGCCATCAGAACTACTACACAGAGACCAACTTACCTCCGGAGAGCTTGCTGCCCGGGTTCGTAACAAATGGCGCCGCCGCGCAAACATATAATTCGAGCGTCCCTTACGTCGGATACAACAGCGTTCTGATGGCACAAAACGAGGCCAACGGCGACTACAACTCGATTCAAGTCTCGCTGCGCGGCGCAATGCTGGAGAACGACTTGACGTACCAGGTTGGATACACCTACTCCCACACGAATGATTCGTTCGACGGCATAACGCAGAGCGACGGTGATCTCTACGATGTTTCCAACCCCTACGCGGGCTGGAGGTATGACTACGGGCCGTCGGCATTCGACATCAGGAACAACTTCTTTACCAACTTTGTCTATCGCCTTCCGCTGCTCAAAGACAGCACGCACCGTCTACTGAAAACGAGTTTGGGTGGCTGGGAGATTTCGGGCATCGTCACGGCCATATCTGGTGCTCCACTGAATATCGGATTAAGCGGTCAAAACGTCGCGAGTATCGTTCCGAATACAGCCAATCGTCCAGACGTGAGTGGCGCAATGATGAACCCCCATACCGTCCAAGAATGGTTTGACACGTCCGTCTTTTCCATGCCAGCCCCGGGAACCTGGGGTAACGAACCGCATAACGGTGTTCGCGGCCCTGGCCGCGACAATTGGAATATCTCGCTTTTCAAAAACTTCTTCTTCAACGAAGAGCGCAGCACCCGCCTCCAATTCCGTGCGGAATTCTTCAACATTTGGAACCACCCGCAGTGGGTTGGTGACACTCTGAACGGCGGCGTTAGCACCAACTTCGGCGCAAGCAACTTCGGTGCCGTTACTTCTGCCTATGACCCCCGGTCAATCCAGTTGGCATTGAAGTTTTCCTTCTAGGCCAATCGAAACTTCTTCCGTCGCAGCCGTCGTTCGCACCCCGAGCCAGGCGACGGTTCGCTCCAGTCTATTGCAACTTGGCGTACTCTATTTTGGCTTGCTTCAAGATAGGAATGTCGAGATCGGCGTCCTTCCAGATCGTAAAGAAGTCCTGATAGGCGCTGCGTGCCTTACTGGTATCACCCTGCAGCATGTAGGCGCGCCCAAGTTCGAGGCGCGCTACCGCAGCGTAAGGTTCGTTGACGACAATCCCGCGATGGTCCACGATTTTCTGGAATTCCGCCGCTGCCTCTTGGCCACGGCGTTCCAAGAGATACGCTTCACCTCGCACGTAGGCGAACAGATACAAATCAAACCAGCCTGCATCATAAGTCGTGGCAGGCGCGAGAAGTTCCAAGGCTCGTGTGGAATTCCCTCGTTTCAGCTCAATGGCGCCTCGAAGCTGCGGAACCCTCACCTTGTAAACGTAGCCGTCTGGTGGACTCTGGCTCTCGATGCTGTCAACCATTTTCCCCGCCTGGGCTGCGTCGCTCGCGAGCACCAGCGCCGTCGGCGGCTCTCCTCCAAGTTTCACTGCCTCAGTCACATGAATGCGCGCCTCTGCCGCGTTGCCAAACAGAGCTTCGCGGAATGCCGCGTCGGACTCCACGTTGGCCGCAGTGGCCGTATCTTTCTCATGCAACGCCTTCTCCTTCATCTGCTCGGCTAACTTCCGCGCCGCCTTGAGACGTCCGAAATATGCTGCCGTAAGCGCTTGCTCGGAGAGCGCCGACATTTCGAAACCGTGCTCGCTCGACATCACGGCTACAAGCTTCTCCATCGTTTCCTTGTCACCCTCCAGAAAGGCCAGCTCGTAGCGTTCGCGTTCCGCTTCGCCAGCCTGCACGTTGTGTGATTTGGCTTCCTCGAACGCTGCTTCCGCATCCGTGAAGCGGTTCATATTCATGTCGTTAACCATCAGGCCAGCGTACGAGAGCGCTTGACCGGGATCCAATTGTTGCGCCTTGCGGAATTCCTCTGCGGACCGTTCATGCTTCCCCAGCACTCCATATTCAAATCCAAGGGTGCGGTGCGGGGTGAAGTCGCGCGGATAGCTTTGCTCCCAGAGTTCACTGTTCTCAATTGCCCGGTCTAAATCAAAGCTGACGAATTGATGGTAAACGGCCACGAGATTGAACCTCTCCCGCTCGCTCGCACGGTCGCGCAACGCAAAAGCCTTACGAATCTGCTCTCGACCGTGGGCATATTGCTGTAAGACCCCATAGGACTGGCCAAGATGAAGGTAGGCCATGGCAAATTCTGGGTCCAACTCAATCGCCCGCTGAAACAACGGGATTGCACCAGGCGGGTCGCCTTTGCCGAATTTGGATAAACCGAGACTGTACACCTTCAGGGCTTCCAATGAGGGTGTCGTGGCTTGCGCGAGCGGTGTGTCGAATCTCTGAACGGTAGTGAGTGATTCTCCGAGCTTCTTGCGGATCTCTGACGATGCCTTCCCGAGCGCGTCCAGCACTTGATTCTTGTCGCTCGCTTGGGCCTCCGCGCTCCCGAGCGATTCACCCGTGGAACAACTCACGGCCTTCAAAACTAAATCGTAACGTGTCCCGATCTGGGCGATCGAGCTCTGCAAAACCGCGGCTCCATTCCGTCTCTGGCAAACTTCTCGGGCAATGTCCCCAGTTAGTTTTGTATTGGGCGGCTGCTTCATCATCTGCAGCGTCTGCCGAACCTGCTCCTCGGAGACCAGGTTCAGGAAAGGTGATTGTCCCAGTTGTACTTCCAGCCCGTGCTTCAAACCGTCATCGAAAACGATATCAGCCGTGCTGTTGCCAAAATCTGCCAGGACAATCGCGTCCTTGTCAGTGAGCATCGGCTTGGGGTGCCAGAGCACGTAACCTGCCCTCGCCAATATGCACGCGACTACAACAGCAGGAACCACCACTCTCCAAAGCCTTCCCTTGCTGCTCGTAGATTGGGTTTTCAGGGCTGTGCGCAGCTTTTCTGATTCCGACTCCTGTCTCAACTGTTTTAGGTCGGTGCGAATGTCCGCTGCGTTTTGGTAGCGCAGCTTGCGGTCTTTCATCAGAGCCTTAGCGATGATGCGCTCCAATTCCGCTGGCAGGTCTGGATTTACAAGTGCTAGTGGCGTTGGCGTCCGATTGAGAATCCCGTCGAACACGATGGCCGTTGTGTTGCCAGGGAATGCCAACACTCCCGTAGCCATTTCGTACAGTACCGCGCCGAACGAGAACAGATCTGTTCGCGAGTCCAATTCTTCGCCGCGAGCTTGCTCCGGAGACATGTATGCGATCGTGCCTATCGCGGTTCCCGGACTCGTAAGGGCTTCATCGACAGTTTCTTGCAGCTCCGTGGCGCCGCCCACGCTTCCCGGACCTTGGGAGAGCTTCGCTAAACCAAAATCCAGAATCTTGGCGGTTCCTCGTTCCGTGACGAAGATGTTGGCTGGCTTGATGTCCCGGTGAACAATCCCTTTACGATGGGCTGCATCGAGCCCGTCGGCGATCTCGGCTCCCAAGTCGAGAATCTCGCCATGAGCGAGAGCCTTGCCTGCGATGTGATGTTTGAGCGTTTCGCCTTCCAGCAACTCCATAACGATGAAGGCAATGCCGTTCTGCTCATCGACCTCGTGGATGGTGCAAATGTTGGGATGATTCAGCGCGGAGGCAGCTTGTGCCTCACGCTCAAATCGAGCCAATACTTGTGGGTCTTCGGCTACATCGTCTGGTAGGAACTTCAATGCCACGCAGCGGTGCAGGCGTGTATCTTCGGCCTTGTAAACGATCCCCATCCCCCCGCCACCAAGCTGTTCGAGGATGCGATAGTGCGAGATGGTCTGCCCGATTAGCGATGAACCATCGACCATTTGGCGCTCATATTAGGTTGTGCCAGTAGGCAAGTCAACGAAGAGGAGCACGATCAAGCGGGTTTGGCACCTGTCTGCTCGTCATAATTTGCGCCAGCTCCTTCCTTTTCTTTCCCGCCCCGGTGTCTCCTCCCGCCATCGCAAGATTAGAGAAGGGGATCGAAAAACACATCGGCGCTGATAACAGCTACCAACCCTACTAACCAACGGTTATTTTTGCAGCCGGGCTACCTAGACGGCGTCATCGCGGGCATTCGGAGAAAGGGTTTGGTGGCGCGATGAAAAACAAAATGCAATCCTCCGTGGTTTTTCGCGTGCCGGATTTTATCGACGCAGACGGTATCGAGTACACCGACATCGAAGTGATCGTGGAGATGGACTGCGGCATTCGCGACACCGTTCAGCTTGTTAAAACGTTGGAGCGCCCATTGACGGAGCGCAAATGAAGGCCGCGAAACGGGAAGCTCCTCGCCGTGGAGCGAAGCGGGTACGGACGCCTGAAGAATTGGAAATTAAGAGCACGCTCGCTGCGCTCCAGGACAGCAAGAGGAGGCGGGGGCTGCGATGATACGAAGGTGAATTAGGAAATATATTCAAAGTGATGCTTGCTTAATCCAGTGTAAATGCTCCGGTGTATGTCCTTAGTGGTACAATTACTAATCAATTGACAATCCCGGCGTTTTGATTTATTATTTGTACTACAACCCACGACTCTTGGTCTGCCTACCTCGACACTCCATCTGCCGCTGAAATTTTAACTCCAGCGTTTCCATTGAAACGCAGGGCGTGGATCACCACGCAAGGTCACTATGCAACCGCAACGCAAGCAGCAACAGAGAGCCATCGGAGCGCCACGATTGGTCGGAAGGTACGATCCACCGGAACCACAGGTCAGCGTAATTGATTCTGCGCCCGAACCGCCGCCGCCACCCAAAAAGAAGATTGGTCGTCCAACCAAACATGCGGTGGCCATGACCGACGCCCGACGCAAACAACTCCAGCGTAAGCAAGCGGTTATCGATGAAATCCTCCACGAAATACTGGTGGACCATAGAAGTGGTGGAGCGTACGGCCCGGGGCGGTATATAAAAGACGCCGACCAAGGCAAGGGGCTGCTGGTTACGGGCGGGTACGACTTCGCAAAGCTTGAGGCCGTTGATGCCCAGCATAATCGTCCCCTTCGGAACCCATCCCGGGGTAAGCCCTCAGGCGCAGGACCCGATATTGAAGCTGAGATGAAGTTCGGTGAGCAGTTTTTCACGGGGAGATACACCGCCAGCTTCAATCACTCGTGGGGCCATGATGCTGAATTATCTACACGGCAAGGTCAGCATCAAGGGCATGCGCTTGAACGTCAACATGTTCCTGGGAATTATTTCTTCGCCAGGGAAGTTCTTCAAGTCATCTTCATGCCGATTGGCGCACGAATACTTCCAGCACATTGGCAGGGCCGATTACTTGTCGCCCATCCTGCGTAACTGCCTCCATTTCCCCGGATTGAAAGATATTGACAAGCCCCTCGTTTGGGTCTTTCCAGAGGTTTTGGTCTGTCTAGATTGTGGTGTCGCTGTATTTGCCGTCCCCGAAACGGAGTTGGGTGCACTTGCGATACTGCGAAAGGCCGAGGCCGAGCAGCGGAAAGAGTCGCCCCTTGGATCATCGAAGCCGCACTCCTAGCGCCCGCGAATCGCGAGATAACCGAAATACGGCGACATGGGCGGGCGCGCGCGGCGCGGCGTTAGCGGTACCGACCTGCCAGATGATTGGAAATGAAGATATGCCCCGCCAGCGCCTCGCGGATGGCTGGTACGAGCTCAGTGCCAATCCGAGACTTCACAACGTAGCCGAAAGCACCCGCGGAAAGACATCGACGCACAGAATCGGAGTCGGTGTGAACGGTCAGGAAGACGATACGCGACCGGCAGTCTGATTCTTTCAATTGATCGGCAGCCTCTATGCCGCTCAGCAGGGGCATAGAGATGTCGCTGACGATAACATCAGGCTTCAATCTCATGGCTTCCTCAAGCAACCGGTGACCATCGAGGACCTTCCCTACAACCTCGAACTCTGGTTTCAAGTGACGTTCTATCGTCTCCAATGAGTCCAGGTGATCGTCCGCCAGGAGTATTCTTACTTTACCCAAGTGGCCTCCTGCTGATGCGCGTGTGCAAGAGAGCACGCTCATGGAGGGTCCAATTTGTCGCCGGCGCAAATGACACGAATCTATTCTTTGCAGCTTTGGAGGTAGATCAAAGTCATTACGCAGGACAATTAGTTGTCGGCTGGGTTCAGTGCCTTGAAAGCGAGCGCTGCCACTGCGCCGCCGACAAAATCAGCTACCAAGTAAATCCAGATATTCGGCCAAGACGACAGCCCCATAACGGAGATGCCCACCGCGACCGCCGGATTGAACGCCCCACCGGAAATGTTGCCGACCGAAAACGCTCCCACCAGCACCGTGAATCCGATGGCAAGCCCATAAAAAGAATTACCGGAGGTACCTTTGGCTGTCGCGGTATTCAGAACAACATAGACAAGGGCAAAGGTGAAAAGAAACTCTGCAAGAAGTGCTGGGCCCGTCGCCGGCTGGAGTGGTGTAACGGCGGCGCCGCCCTTTAAAAACTTAACGGCAAAAGCCGCCAACACAGCCCCAAAGATCTGGAAACCCATGTACGGCGCTACATCTTTAGTTTCGCACCGCCTGCGCAGCCACACGCCCAGTGTAACGGCGGGATTAAAGTGACCTCCAGAAATATGACCGCCCGCAAAAATCATAACCATGAGTGCGGAACCGATCGCCAGAGGAGCGAACGCACCTGCGCCGTTACCGACGACGGTGGATCCAACCGTCAAAACGAGGAAAAATGTACCTATGAATTCAGCGATGTACTTGTTCAAGATCAACCTCATCGATTGACTTAGGCCATTCCATATTTACAAATTCAAGAAGAAACAGCGGTGTCGCCCGAGTTGTCGCACCGTCCTAGAACTCGACCACAGCTCTGGCCCAGGGCCCGCTTCGGCAAATCTGCTCTACAGCTTGCCGCCCTTGTCTCGTAGGGCAGGTCGAATACCACGTTATGTTTGGTTCGATCTTCGAACAACTAGGTGAATCCCTAACGAGTGGTGGAGGACCAGTTCGCTTCGTAATTGGGCCAAGTCCCGATTAACGCGGTTACCGTACATCTCTAACAATGTCGGCCCTGTCAAACACTTTTTGGGCACACTTCTCCATTCACTTATAAGAGTTTTTTCTTCCGCTTCCTTCGGTGTCTTTCCGATCGGCCCTGACAAGTACGGTTCGTTCGTAATCTAGCGGTCGGTTTCAGTCCGACCCAAACATCTCTTCGATCAAAACTTCGACCATGATTAGTTCTTCGAACTCCCTCTCACGAGGGAGCGGGATGCCCTATCAAGTGGACGACGCTTTACTGCACGCCATGTCCGGTACCGAGCTGTCCCGCGTACGAACCGAACTCCGGCTCCTTCCTGAGCCTAACAACCAAAGACTGCTCATGTCGAGAGGAGCCGACATTGTTATGCAATCAAGTGAAATTAGCCTGATCCTCAATGTCCGGTACCGTTTATGGTATAAATCTCGACTTGCTATCAGACAGATCAGGACGAGTCGCGCCGGAAGAAGTGCTACGTGCCCAATCTATCGAAGTACCGCGTGCTCTTCGCGGGAACCCTTTCACCATTGCTCGCATTGGTGTTTAATGTCATCTTCATTCAGATTCTGCTTGCATTGAGCCCTGATCCTGAGAGTAACTGGCGATTCCGCCTGCTGGTTTCTAGTCTCGCCTTACCGGTCCCCTTCCTTTTTACTCTGATGCTCGCCTCGAAAGACCGGCGCCACGGTGCTCTTTCTCTCTCCGCGAAGATAGGTTTGGGGATCGCGGCGCTTTCTCTGCTCCTCATCGCGAAGCCTGTGATGGACGGCCTTGCCCGCTCGAAACAGTCACGGAACATGGCAATGCACGACGTACCCGCCCCGATGTTTGATACTCCGGACATTCAAGGTAAGCCACAGCGATTGTCCGATTACAAAGGCAAAGTTGTGCTGGTAAACATCTGGGCGACATGGTGTGAGCCGTGTCGAAACGAGATGCCTCAGCTCGACAAACTCTACCAATCGCGGAAAGCAAGCGGATTTGTTGTGTTGGGCATTTCGGATGAAGCCATCGAGACGCAGCAAGCGTTTTTAAGGCAAGTTCCCGTTACCTACCCACTCCTAACCAGCACATCCGGGGTGCCGCCCTTTTATCGAGAGATTGCAAAGTATCCGGCGATTTTTCTGATCGACCGCGAAGGAAGGCTGCGACCTGCGCCAGGGGAGAGTCAGGGGTTCGAGAAAGTGGAAGAGGCTGTGGGGGCGCTACTTCACGAAGGCAAGTGAAGGTCATGAAACTGACTAAGCTGCAAGAAACCAAATCAACGATTCGCTTCAGCGTCAAGTTGTTTCAATCCAAGCCAAACGAAAAGTCTGGGTCGTGGACCCTAACTCTGCCCAAGAACGCGAGCGCGAAGCTTCCATCACGAGGCATGGCGATGGTCGAGGGAACGATCAATGGCTCCCCTTTTCGTGCCGCTCTCGAACCAAACGGCAAAGGAAGTCACTGGCTCAGGGTTAGCAAAACCATGCGCGATGCCGCAGGCGCAGATGCCGTAGACACGGTAACGGTGGAGATCACGCGGACCGGGGAAGAATCGGAAATCAGGGTGCCAATGGACCTACGTGAAGCCCTTGCAGCCGCTCCGCTGGCGCGGGCAGGGTGGGAGGACATCACACCCTTGGCGCGCCGTGACTGGATTTTCTCGATAAGTTCAGCAAAGCGACCGGAAACGCGTAGGCGCCGGATCGAGAAAGCGTGCGACATGCTTGCTTGTGGAAAGCGACGACTGTGTTGTTTTCCCGGTATAAAGTGGCTCATGAAGAAAAATGCAAAATCATGTGGAATGTGGCTTCCGTTGCCGAACTCACAAATCGTTTTTCGCCGAAATTGACAAGTCCTGATTAACGCGGTATCAATCGGAAACTCGAAGTACTGGTACGGCACTGTCCGATCTAGCTGCCTCCACACTCAATCGCACGAACCGTCGTCAACAAATTGCCCGCTTGCTGCCATTGATCTGAGCGAGCGGCCGCAGGCAATGAGGCGCTGATTCAGGCCGTCATTCTGCAGCGCGTCTGGCGAGATGTAAGTCATGTTGGCGCGCATGTTGACGTACCTGTCGGCGAGTTTTGTCATATTCTGAAATGCTTTGTTCAAAAGCTGAGAGGCACTGTGATCGGAAGGTGTGACAGCAGCGACTTCGGCCAAGCGAAGATTCGTGGTGGCTTGCGCTCGATACGGAGCAAGCAGACCCGCCGATAGAGGGATTCCATTTTGGATGGCGGAGTCGAGCGCGGCGTGCCATTCACGCAGAGTGGACATCTGCTCGATTCCAGCGTTTAGAAATTGCTTTGAAAATCCTTGGTTTGATGATGCCGCTTGCGTCTGCGCGGCAGGTGCCGGGGCCGCAGGCGCTGTTGTTGGAGATGGAGCGCGATTAGCGGAACTGGCGGGGAGACTGAGAGCTACCATGACACCAGAAGAACTGACCGAACCATTGAGAGCATTTGCCAGAGCTTCTAGGCCAACATAGGGATGGTCACCTACGAAAATGACGGGCACTCCTGTGGACTCCCCGTTAATGATGAGTGTGCGTTGATCAGCTGCTCTCAGCGAGACTACGACCGCGAGAATGATGAGAAGCAGGGCTACGTTCGTCGAGGGATTGGAAAGTCTCTTGTGCATGACGGGTCTCCTGCGATGGAGATATGAATCTCTTCACCGGCTACGCTGCTATCTATTGACACTACCACTACTCAAAGGGTCCAGGTAAACGCGCTTACCCAATCACGCAAGGAGCATCAGTCACTCAAGATGAAATGCACCGCCGCTCCATTCTTCGGGATCGACATCAGAGATGGTCTCCGTAAAGTCCCAGCGGTGGCCGTAAAAGTCCTGAGCGTTGTATTGGCGCTCGCCATAAGGTTGGTCTTGGGGTTCCGTCAGGATGATGGCACCGTTCTGTCGCGCTCGCTCGCAGTGCCCCTGGCATCTTCGATGCGAACCTGAACGATGTGCGAGTTGTTGGGTATCACGTTGCCTTCGGCGATGGTGAAGCAGCCATCACCTGCTTTCATCTGGACGCGGTGATTGGCGATGCGGAGACGGATGGTGAAGTCAAAAGCCTTTGACAGCCAATCGACTGCTGCGCCGGGGTCTGCGTAAATGAGTACAGGAATCACGACACAGGGTGGCACGGATCGGTTGGATCACATCCGGACAGCTTATCACTCAGCAGTTTAGAGTCCCCGCGGCGCCGCAACCGCAAATTGATAGTGCACCAGTAGGGACAGCTTTTGGGAGGTGAATGAGACTCTCCCTCGGCCATGCTTTTACTTCGCCGCGTCCGAGCTTTGACGCGAACGCCCCAAGGACATCAGCTCCTGGCAAGCGGGAATGTGGCGGTAGACAAGTACCCTCGCGGGGAAAGCCATAAGTCTACAGGTTAAACGACCTCCGAGAATTAAGGACACCACTGGTGTCTCCAATCTCGGACGTGTCACTTGGCGCTACATGATAAGCACCTAAAAGTTTCCTACCTAGCAGAACAGTGGAATTTTCGGATCAATTCATTAGAGACCTATCCAGGAACGAGCCCGGCGTTTTCAGGATTCTGCGTCCTGAGAAGTCCAACGGCCGTAAAGGCGGATTCAAGCGCGAGTACGAGTCCATGCGGATTCCCGAATCCGTAGCGCGACGAGTCTACGAACGGCTGGTCAGTAAGGCGGCTTAGTCCGCTCCAGCTGCTTCCAGGATTCGTTTGTTCGTCGCGACGTGGGCGTCCTTGAGTTCTTCGATGTACGGAAGGTAATGGCGTTCCACCATCGTGACCGTGTCTCCAAGCATCTTGGCGACATCCTGGATCAGCGCACCTTTCCGGATGTACCACACTGCGCAGGTGTCGCGAAGTTGATGCGGGTGCGGTGGGCGCATTCCCAGGTCGGTCTTCACTTCGGTGACCTTGGCGCGCTCAAACAAATCCTGAAGTTGTATGCGCCAGAAGGCCTTGTCAGATTCCAGTTTGAAGTCAGGACGACGGAACGGCTGGCCCTCTGGCAGTTTGTTCAGCAGCGCGACCACACGAGCCGGAAGCACCACGATTGCGCGTTTGCCGGTCTTCCTGCGTTTGTAATCGAGTGTGCCGTTCACGACGGACTTGGTTTCGAACAAAGTCGCATCCACTAGTGCCATACCAGACCAGCGTAACAACTCCAGGAATGTCTCCAGCTTGGTGTCGCCGTCCTTCTGAACCTGGGCGAGGATCGCGGCGTACTCCGCATCCGTGAACGGTACGGTACGAGAGCCTTGCTCGATCTCGGGTCGCTTGAGATGTTTCGCAGGACTCGCGGGAAGCCAATTCTGAGCTTCGCAGAATTTGAAGAACTGCTTGACCGAACTGACAAACACGGCGGCGGTGGAATCCCCGAAGGTCCACGTCTGCCGCCAATCGTGTAAGTCGGTGGGCGCGATGTCTAAAACCGGAATCTGTGCTCCGAAGTACTCAATGATTTTCTTCCCGAACAACGCTTGCCGGGTCAGCGTGCCTTCGGCGCGGTTGTTCACCCGCAAATCCTCTAAGAATTTCTCGACGGCAACTTCCAGCGGCACTGTCTTCAATTCCTTTTCCATACGGAGGCGCTTTAATTCGATTTTGGTCGGATCGAACGAGTCGAGCCATTCGCGGCGAACTTGCTCCGCCTCTTCCCAGACGCGTCGTTTCGTGGATTGCTTCCATTGGCGTTGACCTTCCGGCTTCGCACCGTCATACAGCAGCATGGTCTTGACGCACTTGCACTTTTGCCAGCCGTTTCCTTTATCCTTATCCTTGCACCGGCAATCCTTGCTGGCGTGCCTGACAAAGAGCGTCGCGGTCCTGGTCACAGCGTCCATGTGGCCCCTCCATGCGGTCCTATAACTACTATGCCAAAATAATCGCATGGTTATCAATAAACCTTATAACTCTATTATTTACAAGCGCACAATGACAGTAAGAAGTGTTCATGCTAGAGGCGGTTAAAGTACTTTGTTTTGATAGACTTTTGCAAGTATTGATTCAAGGATAGTTAGCTGATCGGTGTTTAACCCTCCTTTTGGCACCCTTAGAGCACAGCGGTTGAAGATTCGTCGCTCAAAGAACCACGGACTCGTCCAGGGTCGCGTGACTGAGCAAAATCGCGCGCTGGTTGGTCGGAGACGTTTTTTTCTTTTCTTTGATGGATTTGGGCGAGGCTTGGAATAGGGAGATTATACCTCTTCGATTCTATACTTGTCCAGTAATTTTTTGTGGCTAAGCAAGAGCAATCGTTTGAAGGGATTGGGTAGAGAGCGATTTTGTAGTTTGCGCCGGCTTTTTTAGGGCAACATTTGAGAGACGGCCGGTGACATCCAGGCAAGACGCTACGGCCGGGTGGGGCAAGCCCCGCCCCTACAAGGGGATCGAGGTGTCGAGAGGATTTGAGTGTCGAGCGTGCGACTTGGCGCGACCGGTATTAGCAGAGGACGATTTTTTCGCGGTGGCGCATTACGCGACGGGTGGCGTTGCGGGTATCGACTACCAGTTTGGCGGCGTCGACGATGGCGGAGTAGTCGTAGCTGGAATGGTCTGTGGCGATGATTACGCCATCGTAGCTGGCCAGGGATTGCGGGTTCAGGGGCACTGACTTCATGTTTTCGTAGTTGTAGTGGCGCATCTTGTGAAGCTGGGGGAAATAGGGATCGTTGTAGTCAAGTTCCGCGCCACGCTGCTGAAGGAGCTGCATGATCTTGAGGGTGGGTGATTCGCGCAAATCGTCGACGTCTTTCTTGTAGGCGACACCCAAGACCAAGATTTTCGAGCCTTTGATGCTTTTCTTGCGCTCGTTGAGGGCGGAGGCGACGGCTTCCACGACGTGATACGGCATTGCGGTGTTGACTTCGCCGGCTAGCTCGATGAAGCGGGTCGCGAAATCGAATTCGCGAGCTTTCCACGACAGATAGTAAGGGTCGACGGGGATGCAGTGGCCGCCGAGGCCGGGCCCTGGGTAGAACGGCATGAAGCCGAAGGGCTTGGTGGCGGCAGCATCGATGACTTCCCAGATGTCCACGCCCATGCGCAGGCTCAGCATTTTTAGCTCATTGACGAGGGCAATGTTGACACAGCGGAAGATATTTTCGAGGAGCTTGGCCATTTCCGCGGCGCGCGTGGAGCTGACCGGTACGACTTTGGAGACGATTGGAGTGTAGATCGCGCAAGCCGCACGGCCGCTCGCCGGATTCACGCCGCCGACAACCTTGGGAATTTGCGCGAGGCCGAACTGCTTGTTACCTGGATCTTCCCGTTCGGGAGAAAACGCCAGGAAGAAGTCGCCCAGGGTGTTTTCGGCGTCGGGGCCTGACAGAATCGGGCACTTGAGGCCGCTCTTTTCGAGGATGGGGAGGACGAGTTCCTCGGTGGTGCCAGGGTAGGTGGTCGATTCGAGGACCACGAGCTGACCTTTTTGCAGGTGCGGGTAGATGGCGATAGCGGTGTTTTCCACGTAGCTGAGATCGGGCTCGCGCCGTTCATCGAGAGGGGTGGGGACGCAAATGATAATGGCGTCGACTTCCTTTAACTTTGCGAAATCGGTGGTGGCGCCGAAATGCTTGCTGTTGACGAACTGCTGGATTTTGGTTTGCGGGATGTGCTCGATGTAGGACTTGCCGGCGTTGAGCATGGAAACTTTTTTCGGGTCGGTGTCAAATCCAGTGACTTTGTGACCTGCTTCGGCAAAGCGTAGCCCCAAGGGGAGGCCGACGTATCCGCAGCCAATGATGGCGACTTTGAGTTGCGTGCCTTTGAAAAACTCGGGTTTTCGATCGATTGCCATGAGTTGCGTCGAGCTCCTAGAATATTTTTGGGGATGCAGCCGGCCGGGCCAAAGGCCGATGAGACAGGGACAAATTTAATATAGCAGGGTTGGGAGCGACCGCAAGGAAGGTAGAGCGGAAAGTTTCCAACTTAGCAGCCAGTGAAAGACTGAAGGGTTTCTCGGCGATGGGATTTCCAGGCCGTAACTCATTGATTTTGACTGCCCCGGTCTTGGGAGTCGCCGTGTGACGCTGACGTCTTCTGGAGGACGCTGATTCGGCAGATGGGTTAAAGTAAATGGAATATGGTTGACGTGCATTGTCACATTTTGCCGGGCTTGGATGATGGGGCGGTCGATGTCAAAGAATCCCTGGCGATGGCGCAATCGGCGATTTCGGACGGAGTAACCCACGTGGTTGCAACGCCGCACTCGAGTTCGGAATTCAGATTCGACTATGAGCGGGTGCGCGCGCTGCACGGCCAGTTGCAGAGACTGGTGGGTGACCGGCTGGTGCTGGCGACGGGATGCGATTTCCACCTAAATTTGGAGAATCTGGAGATGCTGCGCAAGGATGCGGCGCGCTTCTGCATCAACCAGCACAACTATTTGTTGGTGGAATTCAGCGAATATTCGATTCCTCCAACGACGAGTCACGCGCTGCATGACATGCAGTTGATGGGCATTCACCCGATCATCACACACCCTGAACGCAACGGCATCATTCAAGCGCAGACGAGCTTGCTGGCTTCCTGGATACGGCTTGGCTGCTTTGGGCAGGTGACGGGCGGCTCGCTGACCGGGACTTTTGGACCGAAAGCGCAGGCCGATGCGTTGCGATGGATCGAGATGGGGCTGGTGCATTTCGTGGCCAGCGATGCGCATAACACGCGAGGCAGGCCGTTGCGGTTGCAGCCATCCTATCAGGTGGTGCAGGAACGGTTTGGGGACTTAAAGGCACGGGCGCTGTTTGTGGACAACCCGATGGCGGCGTTTGAAGGGCGGGAGTTGCCGCACGTGCCGGAGGTGGCGCCTGACGGCAAGCCGAAGCAGCGGAAGCGTTTCTGGTTTTTTTAGGGGCCATCTGGCTCTGTTGACATCCTCAGGAAAGGGCGGCGATGTTTCAACTTGTACAGGTTGAAACTCAATCCGAGCAGCAAGGCTTGACGTATCTGCGTGCCCAGCGAACGGCCCGGTGCGCGGGCCGAGAGCTTTCGTTTCACCGAAGAGAACAGGCTCAATGCGCGGCGGCGGTAGAGCTTTTGCGGGAATGCCCGCCGCATTTCGGCGCGGACTCCACGCAGGCGCCAGGTTTTCTTCCCTCGTTTGGCGGGAATCAAGCTCTGCGCTCCGAGGCGTTGGCGGATGTAGGTATGATTGCGTTCGCTGTCGAACTCCGCGTCGGGCAGCACCAGCCCGGTGCGGGTTTGTTCGGAAGCGGCTGCAACGACGGTCGGCAGATTCGCGCAATCATTCCACGGGCCGCGGCGGGCTGCTTGCGACAGCAGAAACTGCTGATCCAGGTCGGCCACCACCACCCACTTCAGCCAGTGCCGCCAAGGCAGCGGTTTTTGCCGGTGATGATGCATGCGCCGCACAAAGAATGTGCTCACCGCTCCTTGCGCCAAGCCCGTGGCATCCACGGCGACGTGAACACGTTTCCGCTTTTGGCGCAGCGAACCACGCAACCGGCGCACCGTTTCGCCAACGGCGCGGTCGATGGTCTGATCGTCGAGACGCTGCAAAAAACGATAGAGTGTCGTGAAGTCGGGCACACTCACCAGGCCCAACACCTGACGCAATTCGCGATGCTCGCCCAAACGCACCTCGGCTTCACGAAAGGTCCAGTCTTCGTAACGCATCAGGCAGAGAATGGCCAGCAACTGCGGCTGGGTAAATTGCCGTTTGCTGAAACGGCTTCGGTAGCGCGGGAGCACCGCCCGGGAGACTCGCAAAGCGATGCGGGCAAAAGGCAGAAGTCCGACTTCGGCCATCGCACCTCCTGCCCCCATAGAAAACCACGCAGGCGGTCCATTGCCCTCTCGAATTTCCGTGAAGTTGCTAGGATGTCAACAGAGCCGGGCCATCTCATAAATGGCCGAGACAGAAAGAGAAGAATTTCCTCAGGGGCTAAGAGCCCCGATTTTGCCTGTCTCTAAATGTCGGAGCTAAAGCTCCGACCCCCTGTGAAAAGGAAACTTTACGGCAATTAGGGCGCGGAACCTGCGCCGGTGCGGGATAAACTTTAGAGGACCAGCTAAGGGCAATACGAAAACCTCAGGGGGATGGATGCGCGCGGTGATCACGGGTGGGACTGGATTTTTGGGGTCGCATCTTTGCGACCGGCTGATTGCGGAGGGCTGGGAGGTGTTGGCGCTCGACAACATGATTACGAGCGGAGAGTCGAATGTCAGTCACCTGGAAGGTAACCCGCGGTTCCGCGTGGAACGCGCCGACGTTACCGAAGACATCGAGGTTGCGGGACCTGTCGACTACGTTTTGCACTTTGCTTCGCCAGCGAGCCCGTTCGACTATCTGAAGTATCCAGTCGAAACGATGAGGGTGGGTTCCGAGGGAACGCACCACTCGCTGGGCCTGGCCCGGGCAAAGAAAGCGAAATTTTTCCTGGCTTCGACCAGCGAGTGCTACGGCGATCCGGAGTTTTCGCCGCAGTCCGAGGAGTATTGGGGGCGGGTCAATCCGATCGGACCGCGAGCGGTCTACGACGAGGCCAAACGCTTTGCGGAGGCCATGACCATGGCGTATCACCGGTATTACGGCGTGGATACGCGCATCGTGCGCATCTTCAATACGTACGGGCCGCGCATGCGGTTGAACGACGGCCGGGCGTTGCCCAATTTTGTGCATCAGGCGCTAACGGGCAGGCCCATTACGGTTTACGGCGACGGGAAGCAGACGCGAAGTTTTTGCTATGTGTCCGATCTGATCGAAGGGATTTACCGGTTGATGCTTTCCGACGAGCACCTGCCCACGAACATCGGAAATCCCGAGGAGATCACCATTCTGCAGTTTGCGGAGAGGGTTCGGGAACACTTTGAGGACGCGCGACCGATTATTTTCGAGCCGTTACCGCAGGATGACCCGAAGCAGCGCTGCCCGGACATCACTAAGGCGAAGAGGATTCTGGGCTGGGAGCCGAAGGTGGGGTTGAAAGAGGGATTGAAGGTGACGATGGATCATTTCAAGGAGCAGTTCGCGATGAATACGCGGGCGGAATAAACGACGCTGGGGCACGGTGATATACGGTGATATGGCGACCGATCTAAAGATCGGCCACTACATTTGGCGAAATTCTTCCCACTCGATACAGATCAAGACTGCTTCAGCTTCGTGACTATAGTGACGGAATTAGCCGCCGCGGGGCGCGGCGTTTTTGCCGAGCAGCAATCCGCGCAGGCCCAGAAGGGCGAGGCGGGGTTGCCGGCGAAGGACGTTCCACAGGAGGCGGGCTGATTCATCGCGAGTGATCTCGCTTAGGGTGTCGCGCGTCGATAAATTGAGAAGATCGACGAGGTGCGAATAATCCTTTTGTTGAAAATGGTGCATGGTACGGCGGATCAGCCAATGCGTGTCGAGTTCAAGGCGCAACGTCTTCAATTCACGGCTACGGCCGTTGCGTAGGATGGATTGAGCGACCCCGAGGGCGCCGCGAAAACCGGTGACGATGCCGCCGACGGTGGTGACTTTTACCTGGGCCGCCGCGTCGCCAACCAAGTAGACCTCACCGTTGCCTACGCGGCGTTTCACAGGTACCCACCGGCGATAAACGGGAATCTGCGCGCCCTGCCATTCCAGCGGCTCCATGTGTTTCTTTTCGAGGAATCGCGCCAGTAGCTTGGCGGTGTCGCGGCCCTCGCCGATGATTCCCAACGCGGCGCGCTCGGATGACTCGGGGATCAGCCAGTAGAAATAGGGTGTGTCGTCGGGAACGAACCAGACGCGGGTGGTGTCTGGAGGGCAATCTTTCGGCAGGCGAACGATGGCTTGGACGAGCGGCACGGTTTCGATGGGCGGCCAGCCTGCGGTACGAGCTACGCGGCTGCTGGCGCCGTCCGCGCCGATGACGTTTGTGGCGTGCAGCTCTTCGCGGCGTCCGGCGGACTCCACTTCGAGATGCAAACCGCGTGAATTCGGAGACAAGCTGAGGAAACGCGACTGGAAGGAGACTTGTGCGCCGGCTTCTTGCGCTTCTCTTGCGAGAGCGGGAATCAGCTTGGCGCGCTCGATGATCAGGTCGGGCTTGGACAGAGCGATCTGGGCGGAACGGCCGTCGGTGAAAAGCTCAAAGCGGCGAATTTCGTTGAGGATGCTGGCACGGGCGGGCGCGCCAAGTTGATCGCGGAAGTGGTTGGTGACGATGAGCGTGCGGGGATCAGGCTCGAAGCCGTCCTTGGATTCGAGGACACGGACATGGCGTCCGCCGCGCGCGAGAGCGGCTGCAGTATAAAGTCCCGCGGCCGATCCCCCTACGACGACAATTTCGTCTTTTTTCCGGTCATTGCCGGGTTGTTCCTGATCGTTTGGCACGGTCTCCGTTGATCCCGGCGGCGACAGCGATGGCCTGACAGAAACCGGGTATGCGATCTCAAAAAAGGACTGTTCGACGACTGGCCCGTTCGGGTTGATGCGTTTAATGCCGGGACGTAGCGGAGCAAGTATAACGAATCCGAAAGAGCCAGCAAACTTTCCCAGGGAGAGATAATTGAACGGCAAGTTATCCCGGGCGGGGATTCTTCTTCAGGCACGAACGGAGGACTTGCGAACCTGGGGCTCGTACGGAGCGCGTTCCAGCAATGCCACGCCGAGCAACACGAAGATCGCGGCGATGACTGCGGCAAGCAGCGCTCCGCGCGTCGGCAGATAGGACACGAGGACGGCTGCGCCTCCGGAGAGTGCACCGAGAGAATAGAGCGCGAGCACTGCTCCCCGTTGTCCCCAACCGAGGTTGGCGAGGCGATGAGCGGTATGGTCCTTTCCAGGGGTGGTGAACGGCAGGAGGCCGCGGCGCGACCTGGAAATGGTGACGAGCGTGGTATCGAAAATGGTTACGCCGAGAATCAGGAGCGGCACCAGCCAGCCTGACAAATGACTGGAGTGGTCGAGGCGCAGCTTGAGGCCCAGCGTGGCCATCAAGAAGCCGAGAAACATGGCACCGCCATCGCCCATAAAAATCTTCGCGGGCTTGAAATTCCAGCGCAGGAAGCCGGTTGCGCCGCCCAGGACCGCCGCGGCCAGAGTGGTGACCAGTGTCTGACCGTTCAAGTAGGCCAGCATTGCGAAGAAAATGGAGGCCATTGCGGCGATGCCGGCGCACAAGCCATCCATATGATCGAGGATGCTGAACGAAGCAGTGACGGCGACAACCCAGAACACGGTCAGCGCGGCGTCGAGCAGGTAGCCGACGTGGCCTCTGATGAGAATTTCGAAAACCTGGGCGTGAACGCCGGTGGCCAAGAGAATGCCCGCCGCGAGCGGCATGGCCACGAAAAGTTTGATCTGGTGATGCAGCCATCCGCGATCGTCCAGGAAACCCACGGCGGCGACCAAAGTAGCGCCGGTCACGATGCCAGCGCTTTGTGCGCGAGCCGCGCCGTCAAACGCGAACAGAATCGCCAACATCACGCCGCCATACATGGCGAGGCCGCCGAGTGATGGAATCGGTTGAAGATGGACTTTGCGGGGTCCGGGGAGATCGACCATGCCAACGCGTAGCGCGAGAGCGCGCACGGGCGCGGTGAGCATCAGAGATGCAAAAAGAGCAATAACAAAGGCAAGCACGCCTTCGGGCATGTATCCTCGTTTTAGATTTTGCGTGATCATCCGGCCGGGCAAGGCTGCGGTGCCGGGTTTTCACATTGGCTGGATTGGGGGTCCAGCTGTCCCAAGTCGATTATGTAACTATATAGTATACCGAAGTTGCCCCACGCAACTTAAACACCATACCTTGTTCGCGGTCGCGGTTCCAGAAAAATTGAAAGCATCGCACGTGTTAGGGTAACGCCCCTGCCGGTTAGACACGGCAAGGAGGGGAAAAGTTGCTCGCGAAGGATTGCCTCGGCGAGATCGCATCTGGCGGGGTCACGGTTGGCCGGCTTCCTCGAGGATCTGCTGAAATTTGAGGGTTTCGTTTTCTCTAGCATATCGAGATGCCGCAACCCGTGCGAAGGCTCCCATTTCCGCGAGGCGTTGGGGGGCACCTAGCAACGCGCGCACAATTCCGACCAGCTCCGCGGGATTGTCGGGATCGGCGGCGACGCCGAAGCCCTCGCGAGCCCCCAACGTTGCTGCGTCGGTTTGCTGCGACGCGAGCGCGACGATCGGGCGTCCGGCCGCTAGAATTCCATACATCTTGCTGGGCACGACGACGCCTTCCAGGCCTCGCTTGATGGTGATGACGTGCGCGTCACCCGCGGCAAGCACCGACGCAATCTTGCTCGGCGGGAAAAAAGGTAGAAACCGTACGTTCGTCGAGCGGGCTGCAGCCGCTTCCAGACTGGCGCGCTGCGCACCGTCACCGACGAAGACAAGTCCGACGCCGTCTCCTTCCAGTTCGCGCGCGGCTGCTAGCAGAGTTTGCCAGGCTCCGTAAAATCCTAGATTTCCGGCGTGCAGCAAAACGAAGCGGAAGCCCGAGCGGATTGCGCTGATCACATCGCTGTCGAGTTCGGGTGCAGCCGAGGCGGGGGATACCGCGGCGATCTCTACACCATCGCGCACAATGGACACGCGTTCGGCAGGTACGCCCTTTGCGACGATCCGTGCTTTCATGTCTTCGCCGAGCACAATTAAGCGCGTGGCTCGCCGCAGCGCCCAGCGATGCGGCATTTCCCACACGCGCGCCAACAGGCCCGGCGCGACGATTGATCCGCCCAGTGCCATATCCGGGTAAAGATCGCGAATGTTGTATACGAAGGGTTTGCCTTTCAGCATGGCCACGAAGGCGCCCACGATTCCTTCGAACGGTGGGTCGGTCATCGCCAGCACCAGATCGCAGCGCGCGAAGAGTGCTCGCGGAACGCTCAGCGCCACGTAGCTCAAATAATTCAATACGCGCCGGGCCATTTGCGTTCGCGGATAGTCGGTCGAGCCCACGCGGACGACGGTGATGCCCTTCAATCGTTCCGATTGCCACAACCGCCACGCACGGCGTTCTGTTGGGTCGTACGAGGGGCGCCCGCAAATCAGCGTGACCTCGTGTTTCGCCGCCAGGGGTTCCAAGAAAGCGGCCGCCATCCTCGCCGTCGCGGAAGTGTCCGGCGGATAGTAAAGATTGAGTACCAGGATGTTCATCGGATCGCGCTGTGGAAGCAGCCGCTCATTTCTTGGTGATCAGGAAATCGCCGAGCACGAGCGCGTCCATCCGCGTGCGCAAGAAGCAGTCCAGCGCTTCTTCCGGACGGCAAACGATAGGTTCGTTGTCATTGAAAGAGGTGTTCAATACCATGGGCACGCCGGTGGCTTGTTCGAAGGCCTTGATGAGCCGCCAGTAGCGCGGATTAACGTCGCGCGTGACCGTTTGCAGCCGACCGGTGCCGTCCACGTGAGTGGGCGCGGGAATCTGTTCGCGCTTGTCCGGGCGAACGGCGTACGCCATGGTCATGAAGGGAGAGGGGTGCGACTTCTCGAACCATTCACCGGTGGCGTCGGCAAGAATCGATGGCGCAAACGGACGGAAGATTTCCCGATGCTTGATCCGCTGATTCAGAATCTCTTTCATATCCGGCCGGCGAGGGTCGGCCACAATACTCCGGTTGCCAAGAGCCCGCGGGCCCCATTCGGCGCGGCCCTGGAACCAGCCTAGAATTTTGCCGCTCATGACGACTGCAGCGGCGCGCTTGTTCAATACTTCATCGTGGAGTTCCTCAACGGAGTACTCGTTGTTTGCCAGATCACTGCCATTGATGGCGGAACGCAAATCCTCGTGCGAAAACTCCGGCCCCCAATACGAATGTTCCATCACAAATGACCGCGGTTTTCCGAGCTTCTGATGCCACACGTAGTAAGCGGCTCCGACCGCGAGGCCCGCATCGCCCGCCGCCGGTTGCACGAAAACCTGTTCGAACGGAGTGCGATCGAAAATTTTTCCGTTCGCCACGCAATTGAAGGCGACGCCGCCCGCCAGACACACGGCTTTCAATCCGGTGCGTTGGGCCAACTTTTTCAGCATGCCCAGATAAACCTCTTCAAGCCGCGCCTGAAGGGAAGCAGCGAGATTTCTGTGCCGCTGGTCCAGCGGGTCCTGGGGTTCCCGGGCTGGACCCAGCCGGCGCGGGAGTTCTTCGGAAAATAGTTTTCCCATGACCGGAGTTTTCCCGGCATCCGCCCAGCTCATTTCCGGCCCGGTGCGATGGTGAATGAAGTACTCGAGACCCAAACGAAATCCGTTGGTAGTCCCATTCCCATCGAATTGCACGATGTCGCGAAAGGCATCCAAGTATTCCGGCTCGCCGTAAGCGGCAAGGCCCATGACCTTGTACTCGTCGCCAAATTTCGGGAAGCCAAGATACTGGGTGAGCCCGCTGTAATAGAGCCCGAGCGAGTGGGGAAAGGCGATCGCACCGGCGATCTTCATCTTGTTGTTGGCTCCGGTGCCCCACATCGTGCTCGCAAAATCGCCGAGACCGTCAGCCGAGAGTAAGGCGGCGCGTTCGAATGGTGAAACGAAAAACGCGCTGGCCAGATGTGCTTGATGGTGTTCGACGCGGTGAAAGTTCGCTTTTAGGTGGGCGGGATCGGCGTCGAAGGCAGCCGCGAGTGCCTCGCGAATACCAGTAAATTTCACCAGCACGCGGGCTCGGTCCCTCGCAAACGAGGGCATACGCATGGCATAAAATATCTTCGTAGCCATGCGTGCATAGGGATTCCGGGGCACGGCCACGTGATCGATTTCGTGAGGCTTTAGCCCCGCCGCTTTCAAACAATATTGGGTCGCCAGCGCAGGGAAACCGGCCGCGTACTTGACGCGATTGAAGCGCTCTTCTTCCACCGCCGCAACAAGCCGTCCATCACAAACGATTGCCGCGGATGCGTTGCCGTGATAGGCGTTGATGCCCAGGATATTCATTCGATAAACGAGTGTACCGCACTATAACTTATTCTCGCGCGGTGATGTTTGCTCACGAATTGTCGCAAAACTCGTGGCGCTCCGTTTGGAGGGGAGATGGAGACGAACACAGAACGAGGCGCCCGCGTGGCCTTCGACTGGCAGCGATTGTGCCCCTACAGGTGCCGGCGACACCATTCATTCAGAACGTAGAGTGCCCAAGGGCGCGACCACGAAGTCTTCTCCGCGAGGAACGCGTTCCATACACTGCGCACGCCGTCCGCATGCATGTGGGCGGCGAATGCCGGGGCGGGATCGCCAAAGCTTCGCTCCAGCCGAGCGCGCAACGGACCTCGCAGCCACTCCTCCCACGGCAACGTGAAGGTGCGCTTGCGCTGCGGCAGGATTTCTGAAGGCAAAATGCCTGACAGCGCTTCGACGAGGAGCGCCTTCTGGATTCCGGGCCGTTGACGGCTCGCGTCTGGCAGCGATCCGACGAATTCCACGAGCGGCGTATCTAGCAGGGGCACGCGAACCTCCAGCGATTGCGCCATGCTGACGGAATCGGTATCGCGCAAAAGGGTGTTCACCATGTACGAGCGCATTTCGAGCCATGACACGGCGCCTATGGGCTCCAGCTTGCGCGCGGTGTCCGCGGCGCGCTGGAGCCAGCCTAGCCAGGTTGGCTCCAGGGTTACGCCATCCGCGTTCACGGTACTCGGGCGAAAGCGAGGGTTGGTCAACTGAGGTAAGTCAGAAACGGGGAACAGCGCGCGGGCGAAGAAATATGGATGCGGGAGAGCGTCCGGCAATAACCATGCGTCCATAGCCTTACGCCCGGCATCGGAACCGGTTTGCCGCGCGAACAAAGCGCGCAAAATCGGCGCGATCACGCGACGCAACGGTGCAGGCGCGAACCACGCGAGGCGCACCAGGCGCTCAAGCTTTGGCGTATCCGCGAATGTACGGTAGCCCGCAAAGAGTTCATCGCCACCGATGCCCGAAAGCGCCACCTTCAATCCAACTTCTCGCGCGGCCCACGAAACGAAATAGGTATTGATGCCGTCCATCGTTGGCTGATCGAGCGCGGCCAGAGCTTCGTCGAGGCGCGCCAGCACCGCGCTGCCATCCAGCAGAATCTCGCGGTGCCGCGTCCCGCAGCGTTCCGCCACCAAGCGGGCGAGCGGGGCTTCATCATATTGCGTACCAGGAAAAGACAACGTAAAGCTAAGAATATTGGGCCGTGCACGCGCCGCCAGTGCGGCAATCGCGCCGGAATCCAGGCCGCTTGAAAGAAAGAGTCCCACGGGAACGTCCGCTATCAGATGCGCCCCGACCGCGTCTTCCAGCAAAGGGCGCAGCTGTTTCGCGGCGGCGGAAAAATCGCGTGGCTTGCGGGTATCGCGTGCCGCGGGACTTTGCTGCGGATCCCAGCACGGCCGCGGGCGGGGCGTGCGCCGGCGTTCCGGCACATACAGCAACATGCGGTGGCCGGGCGGCAGAGAGAACACACCTTCCAGAATGGTCACCGGTTCGGACACGCTTCCGAACAACAAGTAAGAGGTCAGCGCGTCCTGCGAGATGCGTTTCTCGGCCGCTCCGCTGGTCAGCAGCGCGCGCACCTCGGAAGCGAACGCGAAGCCATCGGGCGTCTGCGTGTAATACAGGGGCTTGATGCCCAGCGGATCCCGGGCGAGAAACAAAAGTGGAGAAGTAGCGTAGCGTTTGCGCAGATCGAGCAAGGCGACCGCAAACATTCCGCGCAATTCGGTGAGGCAGTCCTCGCCCCACTCTTCCCAGGCATGAACCAGAACTTCCGTGTCGGATTGGGTCGCGAAGCGGTGTCCAAGAGAGTTCAGGCGTTCGCGGAGTTCGCGATAGTTGTAGATTTCGCCGTTGAAGATGACCGCGACGTCTTTGGCTTCGTTCCAGGCTGGCTGGTGCCCGCCCGGAAGGTCGATGATGCTGAGCCGCCGCATCCCCAAGGCGAGGCCAGGTGCGCGAGGATCGTTGAGGAGGAAACCTTCGTCGTCGGGGCCGCGATGCTGAAGAGCGGCGGCCATCGCGCGGACTCGCTCGTCGGCTTGGGAGGTGCGGTTTGCGAATGCGGTCCCGCAAATACCACACACGCGCTTACGTAGTCTCCGTTTGGATTTGAAAAAGCGGGGGGCGGGAGTAAGTGGTCAGACAGCGTGGCGAGATGGCGGAATAAATTGGCACAACTGCGCTCGCGTACCGGGGAAATTTTCTTCGGACGAAGCGTCTTGCAGTGGCCAGGGGACACAGCCAGGAATGGCTGTGCCACCAGGAGCTCTGTTGCGGTCTGAAGCTTGCATGCGATTTGAAGAACACAACACAACCTCGGGGTCGCGATTATGACACGCGGCTCTCGGGGCCGACAAGTTGGCGATAGGAAGCCTCCATTTCCTGTGCGGGCTCCTCCCAGCCGAGCCGCGAGGCCGCTTTCTTGCACCCCGCGGAGAGTTGCGCGTGGAGTTCGGGCTCGGTCAGCACCCGCTCGATGGCGCGCGAAATTGCCTGGGCATTGTGTGGGGCAACCAAGCCTGCAACGCCTACAAGCAACGGCGCGATGCCGCAATTTTCCGTAATCACTACGGGCGTGCCAGCAGCGGTCGCCTCCGCAACGGTGTTCCCGAAATTTTCGTTTTGCGAGGGAAGAACAAAAAGATCGGCGTCGCGATAGGCTTCCCATTTGGCGGCGCCAAACAATGGACCGCAAAATAGCACCCTGGGTGCAATCCCCAGCTGATCCGCCATTTGCGCGAGTCGCGCTTTCATGGGGCTTTCATCAGGTCCAGCGAATACGAGCAGCGTGTTGTTGCTCAACAGTGGCGCGGGCAGCTTCGCGAAAGCTTCCAGAAGCAAGTCGGGACTTTTCTTGGCGGATAAGCGGCCTAGAAACAACACTACTTTTGCATCCGGAGAGATGCCATGGCTCACGCGGAATTTGCCGCGTTCGGGAAGCGCTGCGGGAACTTCGACTCCATTGCGACGAAGAGAAATCTTTTCGCGAGGCACATCGGCTGAGACGAGCTCCTCGACTTCCTGTTCCGAGGTGGCGATAAGCAAGCTTGCCTGGCGAATCATCTTCCTGCCAAAAACGGAATGATAAATTCGCTTGAGCCAAAGGCTCCTGACAATCGGAAGGAACATGCCTATCGGCTCGATTACATAGGGAATATTGCGCCGCCGGCACGCGTCCGCCACCGCAGGCCCCAGAAAATCGTAAAGCCCGAAGATGTGAGCCACATCGAAGTTTTTCAGGCGTGCTCGGGTAAAACGTTTTACGGCGGGATTCCAGCTCAGCGCGCGATAGTGAAGCCACCTAGGCAGGTAGATGGCCTGCACTCCATTTTCATCGCGGCGCCACCCGAACGGCGATCGCGTCGTACCACTCGGCTCGACGCCGCCGGGAAAGCGCCGCTCCAGGCCCCAATCCGCAGTCAATACCGTCACCTGATGACCTCGCCGAGCCATGGCTTCGGACAATGCGCGAACTTTTACGGGAGGGCCGCCGAATTCCAGGAAGGGGGCATAGGTCTGTGTGACGTTCAGGATTCGCATAGCTCGCGGAAGATTTTTTTCAACGATTTCGCGAACACGCTGAACTTGAAATCGCGATTCACGCATTCGCGACCCCGCGCGCCCATTTCGCGCGCCAGGTCCGGGTTCGCCAATAGCGTTTCGATGGAGGTCGCAAGCTGTGGGGCGTCCCCGTGTTGCACCAGGTAGCCGGTCCTGCCGTCGTCGATCACTTCCGGCGCTCCACCGTGATCCCCGCCGATCACGGGTTTTCCGCGCGCCATCGCTTCGAGATAGACGAGGCCGAAACCCTCGCCGCGGCTCGGCAAGGCGAAAATTTCGCAGGCCGAATAGCATGCGGCTAGTTCGGAATTGGTGAGCCCGCTGAAAAAGTGGACGTGACGTCTAACTCCGCAACCTTCGGCAAGTTGCTCGAGCCAAGCCTGATCGTCGCCTTCGCCAACGGCGACCAGCTGTAAATCGGTCCACTCGTGGAGCAGGCGCGGCAGGGCGGAGATGAGCGTGTCCATTCCTTTGTAACGCTCGTTCGCTTGCCATCTTCCTACGGTCAGAATTATGCGCCCGGACGGAAAATTTGCGGGCAGCGCAGATTGCGATGCCGGAAGCGCATCAAAATCTGGATCGAGCGCCCAGGGCAAAACGCGGATGCGATCTCGCGGAACCCGTTGCTGGGAGGCGATATGGTCGGCCGTGTCTTGCGTAGGGGTGAGGACCAGATTGGCTCCGCGTAGCGCGCGGCGACGAAGGGTGGAGAGGGGTTCCCATACTTCTATGCCGTGAGCAACGACGATCGATTTCATGCGCGGCGCGGCAATGCGCATTGCCTGCACCACTGGGGCGAGATACGGGTGCGCGGCAACGACCAGTTTTGCGTGCCGCCTCGCTGAGCGCATCGCTGTTGCGGTGAAGCGTCCCTTCGCTCGCTCGCTTCCGGTAAAAACGAATTCACGTTCGGCGACCGACATCCTATGAAGCTCCGGCGTATCGTTCAGACTGAGCAGCCGGCATTCCATGCCGCGGCCGGAGGCGAAATCCGTCATCACCGAAGCAAGATGACGGCCTACTCGCTGGATTCCCCCGGCGGGTTCGAGTTCAGGGAAGAGACCGATAATCACGCGCAGAGTCTGCCAACTGCGGCGGCGGAAGGCAAGTTGTCTATTGCCAGTGATTGTTTGTAGCGGCCGCTTTTCGCTCGCGTGCTGCGAAGTCAGTCGACGAGCGGGACGAGATCGGAAAGTTTGTCCAGGTAAATGTCGGCCGGGTGCTGCGCCCGATCGTGTACACCGAAGCCGTAGTTCACTGCCGCCGCGATGGTGCCCGCATTGCGTGCGGTCTGCACGTCTACCTCGGAATCGCCGACGATCATAGTTTCGCGTGGTGGCGCGCCGAACTCGCTGAGAATCTTGTTTGCGCCGAAAGGATCCGGCTTTTTCGTTTCAAAACTATTGCCGCCGTAGATCACGCGAAAATAGCTCGCCAGACCGAGCGACTCCAGAATGCGCACACTGATTTTCACCGGCTTGTTGGTCAGCACGGCCATCGGTGCATTCTTGCGGCTGAGTTCGGCGAGCGCATCGGGGATCCCGGGGTATGCGCACGTGGTGTCCATCTTGTGTTCCTCGTAATAAGCTAGGAAGAATTGCAGCGCGCGCCGCAGCTCTTCCTCCTTTGCAGCGCTGCCCAGTGCGCGCGAAACCAGCAGAGGCGCGCCGTGCCCGATATAGCCCGAAATCGTCTCTTCGTCGAGTCTTGCGCGGCCCATTTCGCCAAGCATGGCGTTGACGGAGTGGATCAGGTCGCGTTTGGAGTCGATGAGCGTGCCGTCGAGATCAAAAATGAGGGCGCGCACCGGATGAAGTTTTGGGGCCGTCATGTGAAATAGACATTCTAGTATGTCCTGGGTCGGTCGATGGTTGGGAATCGCGTCGGCAGCGCCGGGCTTAAGCCCGGCGCCTACATTTGTGACGGCGCGTTTTGCGTTGCCTGCCTTTGCGAATTCCTCTATCGTTAGAGATTCGCTTCCAGCGAAAATGCGCGGTGTGCTACCGGGCTGTGAAACGACAACGGAGAGCTTCGTGAAAAAGAGAATTCGCGCCATCCAGTACGGCGTAGGGCCTATCGGTGCGTCCATCGCGCGATTAATGCGGGAAAAGCACGCCATCGAGATTTGCGGGGCGATTGACACCGATCCTGCAAAAGTTGGCCGGGATCTCGGAGAAGTTGTCGGGGCTTCGGACGCTCCGTGGGGAGTGAAAATCTCCGCCGATGCGAAGGACATTCTCGATCAGGCGGCGGATGTCGTGATTCATTCGACGTCGTCTTCGTTGTCGAAAGTGATGGACCAGTTGCTGGCCTGCCTGGAAGCGGAGTCTTGCGTCGTTTCGACGTGCGAGGAGCTTGCGTACCCTTATCGCACGCATCCGGAGTTGGCGGCGAAACTGGATGCGGCGGCGAAGGATTGGGGCGTTGCGCTCGTGGGCACCGGCGTGAATCCGGGGTTCGTGATGGACAAGCTGGTGGTAACGCTCGCGGCGGTTTCCCAGCGGATCGAGCATGCGAAGGCGTTGCGCATTGTGGATGCGTCGAAACGACGATTGCCGTTGCAGAAAAAGATTGGCGCGGGAATGACGGTGGAAGAATTTCGCGCGAGGGTGGCGGAAGGTGTCATCAAGCATGTGGGACTTCCTGAATCCGTGGCCATGGTGGCCGACAGCTTGAATCTGCCGGTCGATGACATTACGGAGACGATCGAGCCGATGGTCGCGACCGATAGAGTGCAAACAGAGTTTCTGACTGTGGAAGCGGGCCAAGCCGCGGGCGTACACCAGATCGCACGAGGCACGGGCGGCGGGAAGGAACTTGTGTACCTCGAACTGCAGATGTACGTGGGAGCCAAGAATCCGGCGGACACAGTCGAGCTGAAGGGGCATCCCAACATTAGCCTGGTGATTGCTGGCGGTTCACACGGAGATATTGCCACCGCGTCCGTGGTGGTGAACTCGATTCCAGTGATTCTGGATGCGCCGGCGGGATTGCGGACCTCGCGAGACCTGCCGATTGGGTTCTTCTCGCCGAACGCGCGTCCCTGAAAGTCGCAAGTGACAAAGTAGCTCGGCGAGCAGCGTCGAGCGCCAAACCCGACGAGAGCTTTCTGGCGTTGTCTTTCCCACCCCTTGTACTCTTTGGCTATGGCCCGTCGTCCTTTCCGCTAAGCGACGCCGGATTGGCTTGATCATGGAGAGAACCTAAAGCGACGTCATCGTCCGGCATTCTTGAATGGTGAGGAGTGTCTCTGTGGGCATGTGGGTGAACTGGCTGCTGATCATCGGCGGCATCGTGTGCGTGATCGTGGAACTGGCGTTGGGCGCGATGACCGGACTCGACCTGGCGCTGATCGGCGGGTCGCTGGCGATCGGCGGTGGTATCGGATTCCTGGCGGGTTCGGAAAAGATCGGTTTGCTCGCCGCGGGTGGACTGGCGCTGGTGTACCTCGCTATCTTCCGCAGCTGGTTGAAAGCCAAGCTCACGGTGAAAAATCATCCCAGCAATATCGATGCGATCGTGGGAAGGACCGGCGTAGTGACCAAGCGCATTGCGCTGCACGAACCCGGCATGGTCAAAGTGGGCGATGAGGTGTGGCGCGCGGAGCTTGCGAGTGCCGGTGAAGCGGCGCGCGATCTTGGCGCGGAAGTGAAAGTCGAATCGGTTGAGGGCGTAACGCTCAGGGTGAGGTGAGGGCAATGGATACCGGCGCACTGTTTATCGCATTTCTCTTTATTTTTGCGGTTTTCGGCCTTGTGGCACTGGCCAGAGGAGCGCGTACGGTTCGGCAGTATGAAAAAGGGCTGATTACGCGGCTGGGAAAGTATCACGGCATGGCGCCGTCGGGGCTGACCTTCATCGTTCCTTTTATTGACGACATCGTGCGCGTGGACATGCGGGAGCAGGTCATCACCGTGCCGCCGCAAAAATTGATCACCAAGGATAACGTGACCGTGGAAGTGGATGCGGTGGTCTACTACAAGGTGATCGATCCCGTGAAATCGCAATACGAAGTGCAGGATTTCGGCTATGCCTGTACCACGCTGGCACAAACCAACCTGCGCAACTTGATCGGCGACCGCACGCTGGACGAAACGCTGGTGGCGCGCGACATGATCAATACGAATCTGCGCCAGGTGCTCGACGAAGCTACGAATGGATGGGGCGTGAAGGTTACGCGCGTGGAAGTGCAGAAGATCGAGCCGCCGAGGGATATCACCGACGCGATGTCGCGTCAGATGAAAGCGGAACGAGAGAAGCGCGCCGCGGTGTTGGAGGCGGAAGGAATCAAGCAGAGTCAGATTTTGCAGGCGGAAGGCACGAAGCAGTCGGAGATTTTGCGCGCGGAAGGCGACGCTCAGGCACGCATCACCCGAGCGAACGCCGAAGCCGAGGCGATCAAGCTGGTCTCCAACGCAGCCGAGACTTATTTCAAGGAGCGTGCCGAAACGATGCGGAAGCTCGAAGTGCTTAACAATACTCTGGCGCAAAATACGAAATACATTGTTCCTGCCAATGCAAGCCTCGTCAATGTGCTCGGCTTAGACGGCGTTGTGCCCACCACGACCAAGCCTGCCGATGCGCCACCCCCGTCCGGGCTCTCCGGACGATCCATTTGATGAGGATCGGCGTTTAGGGCAAAATTCGGGTTTGAGGTGCGTCATGACCGAAGCCCAAGGCAGCGCGAGTGCAAAAGTCCGTCTCAAAGCGATTAACCCTCACTTTATCGTTCGCGATGTTGTGGCCGCGGCCGAGCATTACCGCGATATTCTCGGCTTTCAGATCCTGGGTTATTTCGGGAACCCGCCTGGATTTGCCATGGTTGCGCGCGACCAAGCGGAAATTCAATTCGGTAAAGTGGATGAGGGAGGGGAAGTATCACCGAACGCGAACCGCCGCAAAATTGGCCTGGACGCGTATATATGGGTGGACGATCTCGATGCTCTCTATGCGGAGTTGCAAGCGAAGGGCGCCAACATTCTGGAAAAACCAGTGTTGCGCATCGACAAGTGCTACGAAATGGTCGTAGAAGATCCCTTCGGCTTTCGTTTGGTGTTCAGCCAGGACTATAGCGACAAATGAGTTGCACTCGGCTCGGTCACCCTTGAGTTTCGGGAGGCGAGGTGGCCCCGAGCTTTCCCGCGTTCCCTTGTGTTCGAGTTGCTGGCAAATGATCTCGATCCGAAGTCAAACTTCTCCGCTGTGTTAAAATAGAAGTTCCCTAGTCCCAAAAGGAGCTGCCAACCTGATGAAGTTTGGAATTGTTGTCTTTCCCGGATCGAATTGCGATCACGACGCGTTTTATGCCATCGGGAATGTCTTGCAGAAACCGGTCGAATTTATCTGGCACCAATCCGAGGATCTTGGAGACTGCGACGCCATCATCCTGCCCGGAGGATTTGCTTACGGCGACTATCTGCGTACCGGAGCCATTGCGCGCTTTTCGCCGGTGATGAAGTCGATCGAAAAATTCGCCAATAGCGGCGGCATCGTTCTGGGTATCTGCAACGGCTTTCAGATTCTGCTGGAAGCGGGACTGCTGCCCGGCGCGATGATGCGCAACTCCGGCCTGCGCTACATTTGCCGGCATGTGCACATTCGCGTCGAACAGACTGACACGCCGTTTACCAATGCCGCCCAAGAGGGCCAAATCCTCCGGATTCCGATCGCGCATAACGACGGCAACTACACCGTTGGCGAAGCGACGCTCTCCGAGCTGGAGAGAAATCGCCAAGTCATTTTCCGCTACACGACTCCCAACGGTTCCGATGATGCGAGCGGGAATCCGAATGGTTCGATGGCTAACATCGCGGGTATCTGCAACCGCGAACGCAATGTGGCCGGCCTGATGCCGCATCCGGAGCGCGCCGTCGAATCGGCATTGGACTCCGCCGATGGGCTCGTGATCTTCCAATCGATGATCGAATCGTTGGTTGGCGCCGCAAAGGCAACGGCGTGATCTCAGTCGTTCCCTCCTTTTTTACTTGGATTTTTTGCCGGAGCAATGAATAGAGCATAAATGGCTACTGCACCCACCGAAATTAAGGTTACGGCTGAAATCGCCGCTGAGCACGGACTAACGTCAGAAGAATACGCTCGCGTCAAAAAAATACTTGGGCGCGACCCGAACATCACCGAGCTGGGCATCTTCAGCGTGATGTGGAGCGAGCACTGCTCGTATAAATCGAGCAAGGTGCATCTGAAGCGCCTGCCGACCCGCGGAAAGCTTGTTGTACAAGGCCCTGGCGAAAATGCCGGGGTTGTGGACATTGGCGACGGCCTGGTGGCCGCGTTCAAGATCGAATCGCACAATCATCCGAGTTACGTGGAGCCCTTCCAGGGCGCGACCACCGGCGTGGGCGGCATCCTGCGCGACATCTTTACGATGGGGGCACGGCCGATCGCAGTGCTCGACTCGCTGCGTTTCGGCGAAATCGTTGCTAGCGCGACTACGAGTGAGGAAGAAGCCGCGAAGAATCGCCGCATCCTTGACGGTGTCATCCGCGGAGTCGCCAATTACGGCAACTGTTTTGGCGTTCCTACGGTCGGCGGCGAAGTCTGCTTCGAGCCGTGCTACTCGCAAAATCCGCTGGTCAACGCGCTCGCGCTGGGCATCGCGCGCAAGGAAGAAATCTTTCTCGCGAAGGCCAAAGGCATTGGCAATCCCGCGATTTACGTCGGCGCAAAGACCGGCCGTGACGGGATTCACGGCGCATCTCTGCTGGCCTCGGCTGAATTCACCGAGGAGTCGCAACAAAAGCGCCCCAACGTGCAGGTGGGCGACCCGTTCATGGAAAAATTGCTGCTGGAAGCTTGCATCGAAGCGATGCATACCGGCGCAGTGGTCGCGATTCAGGATATGGGCGCGGCCGGCCTGACGTGTTCGACAATGGAAATGGCTTCGCGAGGCGGGACCGGCATTGAAATCGATCTCGCGAAAGTGCCGCAGCGCGAGTCCGGCATGACGCCGTACGAAATCATGCTCAGCGAATCGCAGGAGCGCATGCTGCTGGTCGCGGAGAAGGGCCGCGAGCGCGAAGTGCTCGACGTCTTCAAGAAGTGGGGACTCGATGCCGTCGTGGTCGGGACGGTCACCGAAGGCGGCATCGCGAAAGTGCTTAACCACGGCGAGGTCGCGGCCGAAATTCCCGCGCACCCGCTGGCCGAAGAGGGACCGATCTACCAGCGTCCGATCGCGCAACCACCCCTGCGCCGAGAAACGGCGTCGGATTGGTTTGTTTTTAAAGCCGGCACAACGAACTTCACCGAGAACTTCAAAAAACTACTGGCGTCGCCGGCGATCGCATCGAAGCGATGGATCACCGAGCAATACGACACGATGGTGCGGACGAATACGCTCGCAGGACCTGGAGCCAGTGACGCGGCCGTAATTCGCATCAAGGATCCGCAGACCGGAGAAGTGAAGCGGGCCTTGGCGCTCTCCACCGACGGCAATGGCCGTTGGTGTCATCTGAATTCCCGGTTGGGCGCAATGCACGCGGTCGCAGAAGCTGCCCGAAACGTTGCATGCAGCGGCGCACGCCCGATCGGCGCGACGAACTGTCTCAATTTTGGCAGCCCGGAAAAACCGGAAGTGATGTGGCAGTTCAGCGAAGCGATCGATGGGCTGACGGTAGCGTGCGACGAACTCGAAACGCCCATTACCGGCGGCAACGTCAGCTTTTACAACGAGACGCTTGGCAAATCGATCTATCCGACGCCAGTGATCGGAATCCTTGGGATCATCGACGACGCTTCGCACGCACTGAAACTCGGGTTTCGCGAAAAGGGCGACCTGATTGTGCTTTTGGACGGCGCCGCATCGGCCGCTACGACGGCGTCGCCTGCCAATCTGGCGCAAGAATTCTCTTCGTCCGAGTATTCCAAGACGATTGCGCAGATCGTGGCAGGCGAACCGCCCCAAATCGACCTCGCAGCCGAGAAGCGCTTGCAACAAATGCTTGTGGCGCTGGCCAGCCAGAGCCTGGTGCAATCCGCGCACGACATCAGTGACGGCGGCATAGCGGTCACACTGGCGGAATGCTGTTTTGCGGCTAACGGGCTCAGCACAAGCGTCATGCTGGAAGGATCCGAACCTCCCGCGGAACACGCGCTCTTCAACGAGCGCGGCGCTCGCGCTGTCGTCTCGGTCAAGTCTTCTCTGCTTGCCCGCGTTCTGGAGAATGCGCGACAATATGGTGTGACCGCACAACAAATCGGCCAGGTTACCCGTGACAAGGCATTTCGCATCCAATATAAGAGGAGCGCAGCGATCGATAGTCCACTCGATGCTTTGCGCGACGTGTGGGCCCATTCGCTAGAACGCGCTCTAAAAGTTCAGTAGCCGCCTTGATAGTCGCAGGGGATTAGCGGCATTTGTGATTCGCAGGGAAATATCGCAGTGCGATCGTTAACTATGACGCAAAAGCTCGCTTTCGCCGACGACCATTTCCACGACGAGTGTGGTGTGTTCGGCGTCTTCGGCCACGAAGAAGCCTCGAAGCTCGCGTATCTCGGCCTTTACGCGCTGCAACATCGCGGCCAGGAATCGGCCGGAATCGTCTCCAGTGATGGCGGCGATCTGCATCTTCATCGCGCCATGGGCGAAGTGGAAGAAATTTTCACGCCCAGCGAATTGAGCACGCTTCCGGGGAACTCGGCGATCGGCCACACGCGGTATTCCACCGCTGGCGACAAAGCACTGCTCAACGCGCAACCCATCCTGATCGATTGCAACAAAGGAAAAGTGGCGCTCGGCCACAATGGAAATCTCACCAACGCTGCCGAGTGGCGCCGCAAACTCGAACATCGCGGCTCGATCTTCCAGACGAACAGCGACACCGAAGTCATCGTGCATCTCCTCGCGCGCTCGCAAGCCCGCAATCTTTCCGGAGCGATCGGCGACGCGCTGAATCAAGTGGAAGGCGCGTACTCGCTGCTCGTGCTCACGCCCGATGAACTTTACGCCGTGCGCGATCCGCGCGGATTTAGGCCGCTCAATCTCGGCAGGCTTGGCGATGCCTGGCTGGTCGCGTCGGAAACCTGCGCCTTCGATCTTCTGAACGCGCAATACGTTCGCGAAGTCGAGCCCGGCGAAATGGTGCGCATCTCGCGCTCCGGCATCGAGTCCATTCGCTTCGCGCCGGAAAAGCCTCTGCAACAATGCATCTTCGAGCATGTCTATTTTTCGCGGCCGGACAGCATTATCTTTGGCCGCTCGGTGAATGAGAGCCGCGAGGAGCTCGGCCGCCTGTTAGCGCAGGAACATCCCGTGGAGGCCGATATCGTGGTCCCGGTGCCGGACTCCGGTGTGCCGGCTGCGGTTGGCTACTCTCTTGAATCGGGCATTCCGTTTCGTATGGGACTGATTCGCAACCACTACATCGGACGCACGTTCATCGAGCCTTCGCAAGCGATTCGCAATTTCGGCGTGAAGCTCAAGCTCAATCCCATTCGCGGACTGATCGAAGGCAAGCGCGTCGTCTTGGTAGACGATTCCATCGTCCGTGGCACCACCAGCCGGAAGATCGTCCGCATGGTGCAGGAAGCCGGTGCGAAAGAAGTTCACGTGCGCATCAGCTGTCCGCCGACGGTCTCTCCTTGTTACTACGGTGTTGACACGCCCACGCGCGAAGAGTTGATCGCTTCCTCCAACTCGCCTGAAGAAATTCGCAAGTTTCTCGGCGCCGATTCGCTCGGCTACGTCTCTCTTGCCAGTTTGAGACAAGCGGTGAACGACACCAAGGGCAATTACTGCACGTCTTGCTACACTGGGGTGTATCCCACGGATCTGGTGCAGCTGGAAGTGGGCAAAGGCGCGTCCAACGAAGTACTCCGTGACGCAACGAGTGGCAGTCGAATAGAAGATCCAGCGGCCGAGCGCCCTGTGACGGTGGAACGTGAAAGCTGAACCCGCGAACGAAGACAAAGACAAAAAAGAGAAAGAAGCAAAGCTCCCGGTTGGTCAGCGGGTGGAACGCGAAATCATCGCGTGGTTTTGGGTGGCGCTGGCATTCATGCTCATCAACGGCACGATTGGTCAGGCTCGAGTGATTCCTTCTGGCTCCATGGAAAATACATTGCTGATCGGCGATCACTTGATCATGAGCCGCATCGGCTACGACGCCGGCGTACCCTTCACAAACTGGCACGTGCCCCTATGGCGCAATCCACACCGCCAGCAGGTGATTATCTTCAAGCCGCCGTTTGCGCCGGACACGCCGGACTACGTCAAACGCACCATCGGGCTTCCGGGCGATACCGTGGATCTGCGCGGCGGCTCGGTGTATATCAATGGCGAGAAACTTAAGGAAACGTACACGATTGGCCCGAGTGAGCCGGCTCCTCCGGGCAGCGCGCCGCCGGGCTACACGGACATCAAGTTCCCGTACAAGGTTCCGGACAATTGTTATTTCGCGATGGGTGATAATCGCACGAATTCGTACGACAGCCGCTTCTGGGGCTGCGTTCCGCGCAACGACATCATCGGCACGCCAGTCATGATTTACATGTCGCTCGACGTGCCGCCGGATGCCTGGGAGCCCGGTCAGATCCGCGAACGATTTTTGGCCTACGCGAGCGCCATTCTTCATCCCGGCGTGGTGCGCTGGCGGCGATTGTTTCATACGTTTTAGTTTCTAAGTGGATCGCGAGTAGTGGCAATGGCGATCGAATCAGAGACGCAGCGGCCGAGATGCCCTGCGGCGGTGGAATGTGAAAGCTGAAATCAAAAAAATCGACGGCGCAAACGAGAGATCAGCAATCGTCCCGGTGCGGCAGCGCATCCAGCGCGAAATGGTCGCCTGGTTCTGGGTGGCCCTGGTATTCATGCTCATTAACGGTACGATCGGTCAGGCGCGCGTGATTCCATCAGGTTCGATGGAGAACACCATGCTGGTCGGCGATCATCTGCTCATGAGCCGCATCGGCTACGATGCCGGCGTACCCTTCACCAACTGGCATGTGCCGCTGTGGCGCAACCCGCACCGCCAGCAGGTAATCATCTTCAAGCCTCCGTTCGCCCCCAACACCACAGATTTGATCAAGCGAACCATCGGCTTGCCGGGCGACACGATCGATATGCGCGGGGGCGCCGTTTACGTCAACGGAGCAAAACTCCACGAAACGTATGCCGTCGGACCGAGCGAACCTGCCCCTGCGGGGAGCGCACCGCTGGGCTACAGCGACATCAAGTTCCCGTATAAGGTTCCGGACAATTGTTATTTCGCGATGGGCGACAACCGCACCAACTCGTACGACAGCCGTTTTTGGGGCTGCGTGCCGCGCAGCGACATCATCGGCACACCGGTTATGATTTACATGTCGCTCGACGTACCGTCCGATGCGTGGGAGCCCGGTCAGACCCGCGAGCGCTTTCTGGCCTACGCGAGCGCCATTCTGCACCCCGGCTTGGTGCGTTGGAAACGATTGTTTCACATGTTTTAGTTCTTAATCAGCTAGTAGCCGTTAAAGTAAAAAGCCGCACCCGCCTCGCGGCAATCAGTTATCCTCCAATAGAGCACGGCCGGAATCACGCGCGCCCGGACCAGAAACGGACATCGAATCTTCCCCCATGAAATATGCCGACGCAGGAGTGGACATCGCCACGGCCGACGCCGCCAAGCAGCGCATCCGCCATCACGCAAGCCGCACCTTCACATCTGGAGTCCTCGGAGGCATCGGTGGCTTTGGCGGGTTGTTTGCCCTGGATAAAAAGAAATGGAAAGAGCCGGTGCTGGTCTCCAGCGCCGACGGCGTCGGCACCAAGCTGAAAGTCGCCATGGCCACAGGTGTTCACTCCACGGTCGGCGCGGACCTGGTAAATCACTGCGTTAACGACATTCTGGTGCAAGGCGCCGAGCCACTGTTTTTTCTGGACTACCTCGCGATGGGCAAGCTCGATCCCAATGTAGTCGAGCAGCTCGTCGAGGGCATGAGCCGCGCCTGCCGCAAAGCAGGCTGCGCGTTGATCGGCGGCGAGACCGCCGAGATGCCGGGTTTCTATCCTGTGGGCGAATATGATCTCGCTGGGTTTATCGTCGGCGCCGTGGAACGCAAAAATCTTATCACCGGAAAAAGCGTAAAGCCGGGGGACGTGCTCATCGCTCTGCCTTCGGCCGGCCTGCATACGAACGGCTATTCGCTCGCCCGCAAGCTGGTTTTCGACGTTGCGAAACTGAAGCCGGATACCTATGTCGCGGAAGTCGGCAACAAGATCGGGGCTGAACTTCTCAAGCCGCACCTCTGCTACGCCCCCGCGCTGAAAAATATTGTGGCTCGCGGCTGGGTCTCCGCATTAGCGCACATCACCGGCGGCGGTATTCCCGGCAACTTGCCGCGCGTCCTGCCGTCCGGCGTTCAGGCTCAGGTAGACCTTGCTGGCTGGCCCGTTCCATCTATTTTCAAATATCTAGCGAAGATCGGAAAAATCGAAACCGACGAACTTCTGCAATCGTTCAACCTCGGCGTCGGCATGATACTAGTCGTCCCGCAAGCTCGCGTGCAGTCCGTTGAAGCCGACCTCAAGCGCCGCCGCGAAAAATTCTTCCGGATCGGCCGCATTGAGCGCGGCGACTCCGGCAAAGCCCGGGTAACCTACACGGGCTCGCTCCATTTGTAGCATTCCGAGAGCTGCCACACGCGCATTTGCGCTCGCTTAGGTCCGCCCGCCGCATCTAATGCCAAAGGAATTCCTTCCGACTCCAATTAACCGGAGGTGACTCATGCCATCAATCCATAGCGACGTGCAAGTACTATCTGTATTCTTTGATAAACTGGAAATTCAAGCTCGCCGTTGGAAGCTAGCTAGCGTCGTGCTCGCATTATCAAGCACATCGCTGATCCTGATCGCGGCCAAGCCCGCCGATCACGTCGACTCCCCCGTAATCCACGCCCGTACCGTGGAAGCCAAGACTTCGTCGTGAAAGACGAAGGTGGCCAAATCCGTGCCCGCCTGACGTTGAATCCCCAAGTCAGGATGAGGAAGGATATGAGTGGTCCTGAGGTCAACATGAATGTTCCGATGGGCCCCGCGCTACAGTTCTACGATAGCAATGGCGACGCTATCTAGACGGAGCCTGGAGTACCTAAGATGATTCCCGCGCGCTAGAGCAGTGTCATTGCTTCCTGCGAAGTCGCATAATCGGGATTCTTCGCTTTTGCCCGTCGCGGCAATTCCCGCGCCACCTTGCGCAACCACTGCAACTCCGTCTTGAACTGTTCGATCATCAAACTCACCATCCAAACCGCCTCATGATATGGATGCCCAACTTCCTGTAGTATCGAGCGCAGCGTATCCTCTTCCCTCGCCAGTTCGCTCTCCAGGAATTTCCTCCGCCCCGCGATCTGCTTCTGAAACACGCCATCCCGCGCCTGCCAGGACAACGCCACCCATGTCAGAAACGTCGGCCGGTCCCGCTGCGTAGTCCATTCGTGCCGCTCCAACGCACCGCTCAACGCGTGTCTTCCCTTCGCGGTAGTCTCGAACACGCGCCGCTCCGGCCCAGCGGCAGGTTCATCGCTCTCGCCCGAGCGAATCAGCCCCGCCGCCGCCAACTTCTCTAGCGAGTAGTAAACCTGCGGCCGCGAAATCCCCGCCCAATCCCGTACGCAGCGCCGCTCCAGTTCCAGATTCACCTCATACCCATGCATCCCCCGCTCCGCCAGCAAACTCAAAATCACCAGATCGGGGGTGGTCCACTTCGCTCGCTTCCCATTCCGCATTCTCAGTCACCTTTCCTCTTGTTGCTCCACCACCACCAGGCGCACTGCTCGGCGGGCAAGCGCGGATCGCGCGCCTGCGCCACCGCCGCACGGAACGTATCGAGCACGCAAATATCTTGATGTTGTTTCGCCACGCGCCCAAGTTGCCGATAAAGCCGCTCGGGGCTTCGACGAGCCAGATCCGCCACGCTGCGGACACCCAGCAACTCGAAATCCCGTAGCATCGCTGGACCGATCGAGATCAAATCCTGAAGCTGTCTGGTATCTCTTGGCATCACTCCTCCTCTACTGGCATTGTTTTCACCGGTTCTAGTAGTGTGATCTTTCGTATACGGCCCGCTCACGTTCAATCTTGAGTTCATTCATTACCTTCTGCGGGTCGATACCTTCCTTACTGAATTCAGTGGCAACGGCACTCTTTGCTTCGCTGAAGGCTCTTTCGCTTTCCCACACAGCTGTCGTCATATAGTTGTATTGGCCTTCTCCCTCTTTCTTCTCGTAAAGAAATCCTTCAACGAAGCCGGGTAGGGCTTTGAGAAAGCGCTGGACCCTATGCGCGCTTTCCAGAAAGGATGCTTTGGACGTTTCGGGCACGATGAATTTATCGATCAGGACTTTTTCCATGGGTTATTCGGCTCCTTTTCCTCCAGGAACTCCCTTGACGCCGCGAAAGCGAACGGATAAACTGTTACTAGTCTAACTTAGACTACTGAGCGATGCAAGAAATATATACTTCCTAATATTTTCCCGAGACTTCCTTGTCACTCTTCGCCGCTCAGGATTTGGTAGGCCATCTGTTCACGATCTCTGCGAATCCAATGGAGTAAATGATGAACGTTAAACGCATTACGCCCGTCCTCTTTGTTAAGGAAATCGAGCCCGTTCTCCCCTTCTGGGTGGACGCTCTAGGCTTTGCCAAGACCATCGAAGTCCCCCACGGGAAAAAGCTGGGTTTCGTTGCGTTGCAAAAGGGAACCAGCGAGGTGATGTACCAGAGCTATGCGAGCCTTGGCGAAGATATGCCGCTCATCGCAGAAGCCGCGAGAAAAGGCCCGACGTTCCTGTACATCGAAGTCGATAGCCTGGATGTGGTCCTGACGGCCCTGAAGAGTTCCAAAATCGTACAGCCGGAGCGCACCGCGTTCTACGGCATGCGCGAAGTCGGCTACCAGGATCCCGCCGGCCACTTCATCACCTTCGCCCAAGCTGTTGCCGCCACTCACTAAATCGCGGAATGGCTCGCGTTAGAGTTGCTGAGCGAATCGTTGTAGGATGATCCGAGCCATGAAGAACCGCTCCGTCCCAGTCGACACGGTCCTGCCGCACGTCCTCTATAAGGACGTCGTTGCCGCAATCGACTGGTTGAGCAAGACGTTCGGCTTCGTCGAGCACTACCGCTACGGCGAGCCCAACGGGACCGTCAGTGGTGCACAGATGCATCTTGGCGACGCGTGGATCATGGTCAAGGCGGCGAAACCAGGCTCTTCCAGCCCAGCCCAACTCGGCTACGGAACACAGAGCTTGACGATCTTTGTGAACGACGTGGACGCGCACTACCGCAAGGTGAAATCAAGCGGCGCCCGAATTGCCGAGCAGCTAAACCAAACCGTCTACGGCGAACTGCAGTACGGCGTGTTCGATCTCGACGGGCACCATTGGCTCTTCTCGCAACACGCCAAAGACCTAAGCCCCGAGTCCTGGGGCGCCAAGATTGCGGACAAGAAGTAATGAAATAAAGAAGTAATGAAGAAGAGCGCTAGGGACTTACAGCGGCTTCGCTCTTCACGGCTTGCGCCTTGCCTCTGCTTTTACTTCTTCGTGGTGCCGGGAATTGGTCGGCGCTCCATTTCGGTTGGTACAGCGATGGAACGCGCGCCGTTCTTTCCGACGGAACGCACGGCGAAGAAATGATTGTCGGTGGAAACTCCTTTCAACACCGTTTCGCCGGCGGATTCAGTAAATGTGTAGACGCTCCAGCGCGATTCGGTCGTCTCGCGCCACAGAATCTCGAATCCCGCGCGTTCGGCATCTTCCTCTGCTGACCATGAGACCTTGGCGTCCGGAGTGACCGCGCCGGTCAGCCGCGCGTTGATCGGCGCCGCCGGGGCCAGCGCCAACTGCCGCAGCGCCTCTGCGTTGTCCCGCGCGACATTTCCCAAAAATGCGGCGTTCAGATATTTCGCAAAATCGCCGTACTGAATATCGCCTTCGGTCCGCGGCGTCTGGTGCTGATGATTGTAGTCCTCCAACGGTTCCGTGAATCGCACCGCTGGAAGACCGGATTTGTAAAAGGGATAGTGATCGCCACCTCGCCCGTAACGGTCCACGCGAAATATCATGCGGATCGCGCCGCGGCCGTCGATTTCTTCCACCGCGCGCGCTAGTTCTCGCGAGGGCGAATCACAATCGTCGATTTCGCCGTTCCCGGAAAACACACGCACGCGATGCGGCGCACCCGGCGCAGGATCGTCGCCAACAATGTCATCGTCGAGCATCCCGCCTACCGTGTAGCCTTTTTCCTTCAACCAATCGACCATGTGCGTGCTTCCCAGCAGACCTTGTTCCTCCCCGGAAACCGCGGCAAACAGAAGCGTCGCGCGATAACCGCCTTTGCCGTTTGCCGCCGCTTTGCTCAGCAAACGCGCCGACTCCACGCTCACGGCGACACCCGATCCATCATCGTCCGCGCCGGGAGCGTCGGCCTTCGTGTCCTGGTCGTCGGACGGCCGCGAATCGAGGTGGCCCGAAACGATAAAAACCGTTTTCGAAAGTTTCTCGTCCGTGCCGCGCAGAATCGCATACACGTTTTCCATCGGAGCCGGTTTGTTGGATGTGCGTGCGGAAGTCGCTTCAAATTTATCGACGACCACTTGCAATTTACCGCCCGAGGCCTTCGCGATCTCATTGAACCGCGCCACGATGCGGTCACGGCCGCAGCCCGGGCCGCGATTGGCATCGTCCCAAGGCGCGATCGACAGACGCGTCCCGCAAGCGACCATCTGGTCGATCAACGCTCGCATTGACTTTTCGTCGATGGACGCGCGGGCGATGGCACCGGTGGGGCGCGGTAGGATCTTCGGCTTCGCAACTGGTTGCTGCGGTTCTGCCGGATCGCGCACGGCGGCCGTTTGCGCAAAAGCCGGCGCACTCGCTGCGCTCAGCAGCAAAAGCGCGTTGGAAAGAAACAAGGACACGACAATCGCGTGCGATACGGTTCGCCGACTTCTCATGTGGTTGAGCTCCCAGGGAAATTCATCGGTAAAAAAGAACGCGCTATTCTAGCGCACTACGCCGCGGTCGCGGCGGATTCAGGATTTTTCTCCAAGGCGAGACGGTCCCATTTGCTCAGGATTGCCGCAGCCTCGTAGGTAGATTGGCAAAAGTCGAGAAGGGCCCTGGTTGGAGATGCGTCGTTGCGCACAGCTTCATAAGGCAGCAGGAATTCGCCGAGGTCTTTGCGATACGAGGCGGAATCCGGCAGCGCGCGATATTCCTTGAAACCTTCGGGCTCCGGGCTGGCATAAGAATAAAACGCGGGCTCTTTGACATCGCCGCTGCCAGGCCACCATCCGACGCTACTCACTTCGTGTGAGTATGCCTCCCTGGTAATGCGGTCGGCGCCGGGACGCTCCGGCGCGCGCCGCCCCGAAAACCGCGTGACCGCCAGATCGAAGCTGCCCCAGAAAAAGTGCACCGGGCTACTCTTCCCGATGAAGCGCGAACGGAAATCCAAGAGCACCGCCTCGGCGGAGGCCAGGATGCGCCAGAATTTGCGGACCGCTTCTGGATCGTAAGATTTGTGAACCTGGTCTTGATCGAAAGGAATGGGATTCGGGATTTCGGCCGGGATCTTCCAGATTTTGACGTGGATGCCTTCCGACCGCAGCATGTTCATGAAGTCTTTGTAGAAATCGGCGACGCTGCGTGGTGCAAGCGCAAGCTTCCTGATCGAGCCGTCGCTCTTTTTCAGCACCAGCTGATGATCGACGAAATCGAATTCCAGCTCGAAAACCATTTTTTCGTATGACATCGAAGACGTGGTCAGTCCGCGGGCACTCACATACAGCGGCACGTTCCACCAATGATTGACCAAGGGAGTGAGCGCGAGCCGCACCTTACCGACGATCTGCGTCCACACATGAAGAGTCGCGCGAGTGTCCTCCCAGGATTCGAGCGGCAGAGAAGGCCAGCATTCCGGCGCATCACTCATTGGTTGGGAATGGTCATCTTTAGTCGTGGTCATGGGACCTCCTGCGGTCGCCGTTCCGCACAGACCATATATACGCCTCAGGTCAAGCGGGTGCCAGAGTGCAGCAGTACGTTTCGGGCTTTCGCACAGATATGCTAACGTTTTTAGTTTATGAAAAAGCGCATAGGCGTCCTGTTGAGCGGCCGCGGCTCAAACTTTGTGGCGTTAGCGGATAGCGTGGCGGCCGGCCGAATTCCCGACACAGAAATCGCTATCGTAGTTAGCAATCGAGAAGGCGCCGCGGGAATTGACAAGGCCAAGGATCGCGGAATCCCGACACGGGTCATCCCGTCCAAGGGATTGGAGCGCGAGCCGTACGACCGGCAGGTTGTGGCAGTTTTACGCGAGCACGGCGTCGACCTGATCTGCCTGGCCGGATATATGCGTCTGCTAGCGCCCTATTTCGTCGCGTCGTTTCCGAATCGCATCTTGAATATTCACCCGTCGTTGCTGCCCTCGTTTCCCGGACTGGAATCGCAGCGTCAGGCTTTGGAGTATGGTGTGAAAATCGCGGGATGCACCGTGCATTTTGTCGATGAGAATCTCGATGCGGGCCCGATCGTTCTGCAAGCCGCGATTCCGGTCCACGACGAAGACACCGAGGCGACGTTGTCCGAGCGCATTTTGGTAGAAGAACACCGCATTTATTCTGAAGCCGTAAGGATCGTGCTGGAAGGAAAATTCAAAATCGCAGGACGCCGCGTAGTGCAGGCGTAACGCACCGAGCGCGATTCGGAGACCATGAGCGAAACCAAATTCAAATCGGTAGATGAGCAACTGGCGTACCTGAAAAAAGGTACGGCGGAAATTGTTCCCGAAGACGAGCTGAAGGCGAAGCTCGCCAACTCCCTGAAAACCGGAAATCCTCTACGCGTTTATCTAGGAGTGGACCCCACGGCGCCCGATCTTCATCTCGGACACACCGTCGTTCTGCGCAAGTTAAAACACTTTCAGAATTTGGGGCACACGGCGGTCTTTTTGATCGGTGACTTTTCCGCCATGATTGGTGATCCCACGGGCGTTTCAGAAACGCGGCCGTCGCTGACGCGCGAGCAGGTCGATGCCAATGCGAAAACGTATCTCGATCAAGTGTTCAAGATTCTGGACAGAAATACGACCGAAGTTCGTTACAACAGCGAGTGGCTCGGTAAGATGTCGGCCGGAGACGTTGTCCGGCTATCCTCGCATTACCGCCTGGCCCGCATGCTGGAACGCGAGGACTTTCGTTCGCGCCTGGAAAAGGGCCACCCCATTTCCGTCCACGAACTGCTCTATCCCCTTCTGACGGCGTTCGACGCCGTTTCCTTGAAATCCGACGTCGAACTGGGCGCGACCGAACAAAAATTCAATTTGCTTGTGCATCGCGAAATCCAGCGCGAATACGGATTGCCCGGACAAGCCATTTTAACTATGCCGATACTTGTCGGGCTTGATGGCCAGCGCAAAATGTCCAAGAGCCTCGGCAACTATATTGGCATCACCGAAGCGCCCAACGAAATCTTCGGCAAGATCATGTCGATTCCCGACGAGTTGATGTGGACCTACTACGAATTGGTAACGGACCGCACACCGGCCGAGATTGAGGCGGTGAAGAAAGAGGTCAGTGCTGGAGCGTTGCATCCGATGGACGCAAAAATGCAGTTAGCCCAAGAGGTGATCGCTGGGTTCCAGGGTAAAGACGCCGCGCGCAAGGCCGCCGAAAACTTCCAGCGCATTTTCCGCGACCGTCAAGCCCCGGAGGAAGCGCCGGTCAGGAAGGTTCCCGTGGGTGGGGCGAAGAAACTTGTGGCGCTGCTGGTTGAGTTGCAACTCGTGCCGTCGAAGAGCGAAGCGATCCGTTTGATCGAGCAAGGCGGCGTTGAAATCGATGGCGCCCGTATTGACGATGCGCGCAAAGAGATCAACATGAGCAAGCCCTGCGAGTTTTTGTTGCGCGCCGGAAAGAAGAAATTCGTTCGGGTGGTAGTGGCGTGACGTGCCGGCAGCAGCGCCTCGCTTGAGGCCGGGCCGAGCAAGCCCACCGCTACGAGTCCGCGCAAATCAGTCGATCCAGGCCAAAATATCGCCAGCATTGACCGCCTGGCCTTCTTTCGCGAGCAGCCGTTCGACGGTGCCGTTCTTCGGCGAGCGCACCTCATTTTGCATCTTCATCGCTTCCACTACGAGCAACCCCTGTCCCGCCGCAACCTTATCGCCTATCTGAACGAGCAATCGCACTACTTTCCCCGGCATTGGCGCGACGATCTGCTGACGCCCTTCCGCCTCGACAGCGCCGTGCCGCCGTCCGCGCCACGCCCGTGGATCCACGACTTCGGCCGTGAATTCGTGATGGCGGTCCTGCAGCGTCAGCGTGCCATCACCCGCCACAGTGATCCGCACCTCGTGCGATTCACCGTCCAGCAAGATGGAGAAAACATTCGGCGCGATCTCGACCGCGTCTACATCGACAGCAACACCATTGAGCGAGACCCGCCAGCCGGAGCCTTCGCGTTGCAGCTCAACCGTACGCGTCTTGCCCGCCATGCGGACATCGAATCTCATGGCGTGCGGTCCACTTGTGCACGACGGCCTTCGATCTTCCAGCGCGACTCCTTGCCAGCTTCCGGCTCACTGCTCGACAACGCGCTTGTTTTCCCCGCTTCGTTTGCCTGCCACAATGCGGCGGCGATGGCAGCGGCATCCGCGCTGGCGCTGACGCTTTCGTCCGCGGCGACACCGGGACGTTTGCATGCCAAGAGTTCGTCGAGCCATTTCGTATGAATCTCGTTGCGAAGGAAATCGGGTTCCGTCAGCAGGCGGAGGAACAGCGCAATGTTGGTCTTAATACCGGTGATGGTGGACTCTTCAAGCGCCCGTCGAAGGCGTGCGATGGTCTCTTCGCGGCTATTGCCCCAGGCAATCAGCTTGGCCAGCAGCGGATCGTAGTCGTTAGGGACGGTCCATCCTTCATACACGCCGTCGTCCAGCCGAATGCCGGGTCCGCTAGGTGCATGGCGCGATAGGATCTTTCCCGGTGATGGGAAAAAATTGTTGTCAGGATCTTCCGCGTAGAGGCGCACTTCCATGGCATGTCCCCGCGGCGTGATGGTTTCCCACGCGAAAGGAAGTCGGTGACCCGCCGCGATCGCGATCTGGAGCTTAACCAGATCAAGCCCGGTAACCTGCTCGGTGACAGGATGCTCGACCTGCAGCCGCGTGTTGACCTCCAAAAAATAAAAATTCAGGTGCGCATCCACAAGAAATTCCACAGTCCCGGCGTTCGTATAGCGTCCCGCGCGCGCCAGGCGCACCGCCGCGCCACCCATTTTCTTACGCAGGTCGGGGGTGACCACCGGCGAAGGCGCTTCCTCGATCACCTTCTGGTGGCGTCGCTGCACGGAGCATTCGCGCTCGCCGAGTGAAACCACGCGGCCGTGCGAATCGGCAAGAATCTGGATTTCGATGTGCCGCGGCTTCTCCAAATATTTTTCAAGGTACAACCGCGGATCGCCAAACGCATTCATCGCTTCAGAAGAGGCGTCGCGATAAGCGGAAGCGAATTCAGCTCCGCTCAACACCAGCCGCATCCCTTTTCCGCCGCCACCGGCGACCGCTTTCAGCAAAACCGGAAACCCCATCGACTCCGCGAGGGCCTGCGCTTCATCGGGCTTCTCAATCGGATCATTGGTACCAGGAACGATGGGAACATCGGAGCGCCGCGCAAGTTGCCGCCCCGCGGTTTTTGATCCCAGCGCTTCCATCGCTTCGGCAGAAGGTCCGATAAAGGTAATGCCAGCTTCGGTACAAGCACGCGGAAGCGCCGCATTTTCCGCGAGAAAGCCATAGCCAGGATGGATGGCGTCGCAACCAGCCCGCCGAGCTACGCCGATAATTTTTTCGATATTGAGATAGCTTTCGCGGGCGGGAGCCGCGCCAATCGGATACGCTTCGTCGGCCAGGCGGACGTGCAGTGATTTGCGATCGACGTCGCTGAAAACAGCGGCGGATCGAATGCCGAGTTCCCGGCAAGCTCGAAGGATGCGGACGGCGATTTCGCCCCGATTCGCGATCAGGATTTTCTTGAACATGCCATCTTTGCGATGCGGGGAAATTCTAGCATGCAGGCGCGGTAAGGCTGGCGAGGGAGGCAGGTTGCGTGTCCAATCGTTTCGGGTGTAAGAAGGTGCGGCAAATTCGTTAAAGGCCGAGCGCGCTGGATACGGGGACACTGGGTGAGAACGGGGAGAGGCATGACTAACAGATGGAAGCTGGTTGTAGTTTTGGCGTTGTCCGCTGTTGCGAGCGGGCCGGCGTACGCGCAGGAGCCGGCGATTGCGCCCGGGGAAAACCTGGTGGTGGATGGCGTGCCGGCGATTCCGGCTTCGCTGGTGGATTCCGCAGGGCGATATTCCTCGTATCGAGGTGCGACGCTGGCCGACTGGCATCCGTCGCGGCGCGAGATGCTAATCGCGACGCGATTTGGCGATACGCCGCAGCTTCACCTCGTGAAGATGCCGGGGGGCGAACGGCAGCAACTTACCTTTTTCGCGGATGCCGTCGCCAACGGAACGTTTCATCCGAACGGCGGCGACTACATCGTGTTCTCGAAGGATATCGGCGGCGGCGAATGGTTTCAGTTGTATCGGTACGACGTGACGATCGGCAACGTAACGCTGCTAACGGATGGCAAGTCGCGGAACTTGCGGGGACCCTGGTCGTCGCGCGGAGATCAGATCGCGTATATGTCCACGCGGCGGACTGGGAAGGACACCGATCTGTGGGTGATGAATCCGGCCGATCCTAAGAATGATCATCTGCTCACACAATTGGCCGGGGGAGGTTGGCAGCCGCAGGACTGGTCACCAGACGACAAGAAAATCTTGCTGACCGAAGAGATTTCCATCAACGAGAGCTATCTGTGGCTGGTGGACACAGCCACCGGAGCCAAGACCGAGCTGACGCCGCGCGACGCAAAGGAGAAGATCTTTTACGGTGACGCCCAATTCAGCAAGGACGGCAAGGGCGTCTACGTCACCACGGACAAGGATTCCGAGTTTCAACGGCTGTCATATTTCGATCTGGAGACGAAGCAACCCAAATTTATGACCAGTAAGATCTCGTGGGATGTGCAGCAGTTTGATCTCACGCAAGATGGGAAGCGAATTGCATTTGTAACGGATGAAGAGGGTGTGAGCGTTTTGCATGTAGTGGACACCGCCACGGAGAAAGAGGTGCCGCTACCCAAGCTCCCCGTGGGCGTGATCGGCGCGCTGAGATGGCACAAGAACGGCCGCGAATTGGGATTTTCGCTAACCAATGCGCGTAGTCCGGGTGATTGTTACTCACTGGACGTCACAACTGGAAAAGTGGAACGCTGGACAATGAGCGAGAGCGCGGTGAAAACCGACACGTTTCCGGAAGCGGAACTCGTGCGCTGGAAGAGTTTCGACGGAAAAATGATCTCCGGATTTTTGTACAAACCCGCAGCGAAATTCTCAGGCAAGCGGCCCGTTCTGGTGGTGATTCACGGCGGACCGGAAGGCCAGTCGCAGCCAACATTTCTCGGACGCGCAAATTATTACCTCAATGAGATGGGGATCGCCCTGATTGTGCCCAACGTCCGCGGATCCACCGGATACGGGAAGACCTTCACGCTGCTCGACAACGGGTTCAAGCGCGACGACACCTACAAAGACATCGACGCGCTATTCGACTGGATCGCGTCGCGACCGGATCTTGATGCGGATCGCATTGCCGTCACCGGCGGGAGCTACGGCGGCCACATGACGCTCGCGGTCTCGACGTTTTACAGCGACCGCATCCGATGCTCCGTCGACATCGTCGGCATGTCCAACCTCGTGACCTTCCTGGAACACACAGAAGCCTACCGCCGCGATTTGCGTCGCGTCGAATACGGCGACGAGCGGGATCCGAAGATGCGCGAGTATCTCGAAAAGATCGCGCCCATGAACAACATCGAAAAGATCAAAAAGCCCATGTTCGTGATCGCCGGAAAGAACGATCCACGCGTGCCTGTCACCGAATCGCAGCAGATTGCCGACGCCCTGAAAAAGCAAGGAACTCCGTTTTGGCTATTGATCGCGAAAGACGAAGGCCACGGCTACCGCAAGAAGTCGAACCAGGACTTCCAGTTCTACGCCACGGTAGAATTTTTGCGTCGGTACTTGTTGCAATAACGAAGTTAGCCGCCGAGAGTGATCTCCACCTCGAATTGGGCCGACTTGGGGATTCCCCGCGACATAGTCTTCATCGCGCTGAGCCTGGGAACATCCAGCACAACGCTGACGATTTTATTGACCGTTATCCCCTCCATGAGATAACTGACGGCAAGCGCATTGGGAACCGGGTGCCCTTGCGCAACGGCGGCAAATGGCACGATGCCGTACTTATTTTTAAGGCTGACAGCAATCGCAACGAGATCAGCAAGATTTTGAGCATCAATCCCGCTGTATTTCAGTCGTTTCCAGCAGATGATAATCCAGAGAAAGTTCTCTTCCGGGCGTGGCCATTGCGAACCTCTTTTTCGTAATCGCGAATGTACTGCGGCCTCTGGCGCGTAGTATGGGGGCCCCTAATTTAGGCCGCGAGCAGCCCCCGGTCAAGGAAAACAGCGGAGTGTTCCGATGGCGTGCTGCCGCCAGCTTCAAGAGAGCGGCTACGATAACCATTTGCTACAACGGGATGTTGCCGTGCTTCTTTTTTGGATTGATGTCTTTTTTGTTCTCCAGCGAGCGCAGCGCAGTGATCACCTTGAAACGAGTGTCCGCCGGCTCGATCACCGCATCAATGTAGCCGCGTTCGGCGGCGACAAAAGGGTTGGCGAAGCGATCTCGGAACTCCGCGATTTTATCCTGCCGCAAACCATCCCGCTCGGATTCGGGTGCGCGTTCGATTTCGCGTTTGTAGACGATGTTGACCGCGCTCTCCGGCCCCATAACCGCGATTTCCGCGCAGGGCCAGGCGAAATTGGCATCGGTGCGAATGTGCTTCGAGGCCATGACGCAATAAGCCCCGCCATAGGCTTTGCGAGTGATGACGGTAATTTTCGGCACGGTAGCCTCAGCGAAAGCAAACAGAAGCTTCGCGCCGTGCTTGATGATGCCGCCGAACTCCTGTTGCGTGCCCGGCAGAAAGCCGGGGACATCCTCAAACGTGATCAGCGGAATGTTGAATGCGTCGCAGAACCGCACAAAGCGCGCACCCTTCACGCTCGCATTGATATCCAGCACCCCAGCTAGGAAAGCGGGTTGGTTAGCCACGATGCCCACGGGACGCCCATCCAGCCTGGCGAACCCGACGACCAGATTCTTCGCGAAATGTTCGTGCACTTCAAAAAAGTACCCGTCGTCAACCACGGAATGAATTGCATCCTTAATGTCGTAAGGTTTCTGCGGATCTTCCGGAACCAGAGCATTCAGCGATTCGTCGCGTCGCTCGATGGGATCGGTAGTCGCGCGCCGCGGCGGATCTTCCAGATTGTTGACAGGCAGAAAACTCATCAGTTCTCGAATCATCGCCAGGCAATCGGCGTCATCGGCGGATACAAAATGAGCCACGCCACTTGTGGCGTTGTGCGTCATCGCTCCGCCCAGTTCCTGCTTGGTGACTTCCTCGTGGGTCACCGTCTTGATCACCTCGGGACCGGTGACGAACATGTACGAAGTCTCGCGCGTCATGAAAATGAAATCGGTGATCGCCGGCGAATAGACCGCCCCACCCGCGCAAGGACCCATGATGGCGCTGATCTGCGGAATCGCGCCGCTGGCCAGCGTATTGCGTAGGAAAATGTCCGCGTAACCCGCCAGCGAGGCGACGCCTTCCTGGATGCGCGCCCCGCCGGAATCGTTCAACCCGATCACGGGAGCGCCAGCGCGCATGGCCAGATCCATGATTTTGCAAATTTTGAGGGCGTTTGTTTCTGACAGCGAACCGCCAAAAACCGTGAAGTCCTGCGCAAAAACATAAACCAGTCGCCCATCGATTCGGCCGAAACCTGTGACGAACCCGTCGCCGACAGGACGCTGCGCCTGCATGCCAAAATCCACGCAGCGATGACGCACAAATTTGTCGAGTTCCTCAAACGTGCCTTCATCCAAAAGCAAATCGACGCGTTCGCGAGCGGAGAGTTTGCCTGCTTTGTGTTCACGCTCCCGCCGTTCGAGACCGCCACCCGCTTCGGCTTCCGCGTCAAGACGCCGGAGCTCTTCCATGTGGTCCCGCTGCTTTGCGCTGGTCGGCGTTGCAGATTTGTTTTCAGCCAAGAGTCTCTCCCGTAGAGGAATGTTCCTTTTTGTGGAAGATGCGTACGGCGAGATGCGTGGCGAGCCAGGTAGTGCCGAGAAGCAGAACTACACCCAGAACGATCTCGGCCCCGATGGCGACGGCGCGCTTCGCGGGCGATTCAATGGACGTGACGTAAACCGTCGCAGTCACAAGAGTGAACATGGCGGCCAGAGTCATCGCGACAATGAGCACGGTGGTGAAGATTGAAGCAAGAATCTTTTTCATGAGAGCGCGGCGTTTCTTCGCAGCCTGTTACGCTGTGCCTTATTAACGCGATCAACCCGCCTTAGGCACCGAGACATTTCTTCGTGTTACCACACAACTACCGAAGGTTCCGAAGAAGGATAACGCAACCGCAACGAAATCAGAACGGCGAGGTTCATCAACCATCTGAGCGAGGCCGGGACTTAGCGCAAGCCCGACCAGTCGTCGGCAACGATGATGGAGTCGCTGGGGTTGGCGGGATCGTATTTGATGCTGGCAGGCTGCCCGGTAACCAGGCGCTCGAAGCGGATCTGCCCTTCCAAGCCGGTAATGTCTTGAGCGGTGTGATAGGTCACGCCGGAAATGGCGTAGCTGTACGAAACCAGATGCCGCGGCCGCATATCCGGAATCGGTTGCGCACGCGGACCAAACATGCGTTTAGCCGCGGGTTCCTCTGGCGGATGCTCGACCAATTCAACAACCTGGCCTTCCGCGATCCGTCCGATCTGGTTCAGCTGCAAGCGCCTCTTGCGTTCGATATCTTCGGGAGGCTCCGCGGGACGAAAAAAGGCGTAGGCCACCATGGCGATGGCGGCAACAGCTGCAGCGCCCATCCCGACCGCGACTTTCCAATCAGCAAACATTGTCTTCGACAAACTCCTGAGTATCCATGAATTGAAGCGCGCGAGGACCGCATTCGTTGCGGAGGCCGTCTCGTCCACGCTCATGCGGAGAGATTCGATCAGGCCGAAAATCCCTCACGAATGCGTATTCTACCGAAACCGGACGTGAGACGCGCGTTACGCTTGTGGGGCATGCACCGGATTACGCAACACTCCGATTCCCGCGACCGATACCTCCACGACGTCGTTCGCGACGAGCGGACCGACTCCGGAAGGAGTACCCGTGGAGATCACATCACCCGGATAAAGCGTCATCATCCGGGATATCCACCGGACCAGAAATTCGCACGGATACGACATGAGCGAAGTGCTGCCGGACTGACGTAGCGCGCCATTGACGTGGGCTTCGACGAGCACATCCGTAGGATCGAGATCGGTCTCGATGTGCGGCCCGACAGGGCAAAACGTGTCGAAGCCCTTGGCCCGCGTGAATTGCACATCGGTCTTCTGCAAATCGCGCGCGGTAACGTCATTAACGCAGGTATACCCGAGGACATTTTCGAGAGCGTCGTCCGAGTCGCTCAGGTGCGAACAGCGACGCCCGATCACAACAGCAAGCTCCGCTTCGTGTTCGATGCGCTGCGAGTAGATTGGCAGCACAATCGGTTCGCCGGGGCCGATGATCGAAGACGACGGCTTGAGGAAGATCATCGGCTCTTTCGGGAGCTCGTTGCCGAGTTCGGCTGCGTGTGCCGCATAGTTCCGGCCGACACACACGATTTTCCCCGGCACGACAGGCGCGGCAAGGCGCACGTCCGGGAGCGGCCAGGTGTGGGTCGTGCGCGACCATTTTCCCCAGGGCGCACCCGAGAGTTCGCAGACCTGCCCGTTCTCCAGCAGACCATAGAGAGGAGTAGCAGGCCGCGCGACGGAAGTGTCTAGCGGCAAAAACCGGCAAAATTTCATAGGCGATGGTTGGAGTGCGATACCCGATGGTTAGACATATACGATTCTCGAACTCTCCAGATGCACGTGCCGATCCAGGAGAGCGTCGCCAATATCATACACACGATAGCGCCCAAGATGAAAATTTGAACCGCGCTGTACCGCTCACCCAACGCGCTGAAAACCATGGATAACCCGCGGTACGTAAACGTAAGAATGCCCCAGGCAATCAGGCTGGAAACCAGAAGCCGCCCGGGCCGCCACATGAAGCGAACCACGGGCACAAGAAAGAACACCCCAAAGACCGCGGCGGCAATGATGTTACGCTGCAAGGCCACACGCTCGAGGGCCGCAACGCGATTGGCAGCGTATACCCAGGTGACCAGCGTGATGGCCAGACCTACGCCTGTACATACTCCCGTGCGCACCCCTGAATCCCGCAAGACGAGAGCCAATTCGTTGTCCGTAAAACGATTGTCAACCCGCATAGTGGCCCGCATCACAGCGGGGCCTCCCAGTTTCGGTCGAAGATTAAACCCGGGACTACGGGGAATGTTGCGCGACTTCGGCAGCCACCGGCGTAGTGGGCACACTCTCGTTGCCGGAGCGGTCGACGGCAGTCACGCGATACCAATACTGATGGCCGAGGGCTAAAGAAGTATCACGATACGCAGGGGAGAGCAACAAGTCCGGCGTAACGGACTGCCCCTTGACGTTTTCCTGCTCGCTACGATAGACCCGATAGCCAGCTAGATCAGGTTCGGCGTTGATCGACCAAGAGAGATCGACTTCCGGTGCTGCACCGTTCGGATTGGCCAGCACCGCTGCGACTACGCCTTGCGGAGTAGCGGGCGGAAAGGTATCCACGGGAATGAGCACGAGCGGATCGGAATCACTGGACTCCAGCGGATTTCCCGCGACCGTAGTGACGCTGCGTGCCACGTAGACGTAAGTCTTACCGAAGTCGAATTGGGTATCGCGGTATTCGGGCGTGTCCGAGAGAGCCAGCAAAGTTAACGGCGCGATCCACTTTTCATGCAGAACGTCCTTCGTGGCGGGGTCGTGTGTCCGGGGATCGAGCTGCCCGCGGTAAACGTGATATCCCGAGATTGCGATGGGATCGCCGCCAGACGTTCTCGTAGCCGCTGGCCAACTCAAGTCGATGGACGTTTCGTTCACTTTCGATTGGATGGACGCGATGCGTTCCGGCACCGGGAAAACCCGAACAGAAACAGCATTGGAATCGGCAGATGCCCGCTTTTTGGAGGCGCGGGTCTGCACGCGGTAAACGAGCGTGCCGCCCGGATGAGTACGCGTCTCGTCCGGGGCGACTGCGCTGAGGAATTGGATATGGTCATCGGCTTCATATTTCTTGGCAAGCGCGCCTGGAACGGTATCCACGACGCGAAAGGAATTGGCGTCCGGCGTGCCGTCGGCCTTAGCCGCGCCGCGCAATACCTCAATGGCAGGCGGTTCGGTAAGGCGCGCACCACGGATCGTTTTGCTCGGCATGGTGAAGGTAAGTTGCACGGCGTCGCCTGCTTGACGGCCGGCAAGGTCCGTGACGGCGACTGGAATCGGCGGCGAAGGTGCAACGGGGTCCCCAGGCGCGCCACACCCGGCGAGAAAAAACACGAGGCCTAGAATCGAAACTGCGCTATCGAAAGTCGAAAGACGAAAATCGAGAATCGGCACCCGGCGGACCAGTTTCGTTCTCCCTGCCCTCTGTGCCCCGACCTTTGTGCTCTCGGTGTTAAATCTTTTCCCCATCTTGCCAACGGGGCACCAAAGTAAATTGGTGAACGAGCGGTCGACCGGCATTCGCGTGGGCGGTGTCCGCGAGTTTCGATGGTCCATTTTCAGGTTCGTGTTTGAGCGAGTCTCGCCTTACAGAATGTAGCGGCTCAAATCCTGGTTCTTGACGATTTCAGCGAGCTGTTTGTTCACGTACGCCGCGTCCACCTTCACATTTTTCTTTTTCAGGTCGGAAGCCTCGAACGAAAGCTCCTCAAGTACTTTTTCAAGGATGGTGTGCAGGCGCCGAGCCCCGATGTTCTCGGTCTGCTCGTTGACGCTGGTGGCAAATTTAGCGATGGTCTCGACGGCGTCTTCAGTGATGTTGAGCTTCAACCCTTCGGTTTCGAGCAGCGCGATGTATTGCTTGATGAGTGCATTCTTGGGTTCCGTGAGAATGCGGACGAAGTCTTCTTCCTTCAGCGATTGCAACTCGACCCGAATCGGTAGGCGCCCCTGCAATTCTGGAATCAAATCGGACGGTTTGGTGACGTGGAATGCGCCAGCCGCAATAAACAGGATGTGATCGGTGCGGATCATGCCGTAGCGCGTGTTTACCGTCGTGCCTTCGATGATCGGCAGGATGTCCCGCTGCACTCCTTCGCGGGACACATCCGGGCCGTGTCCGGATTCGCGCCCGGCGACTTTATCGATCTCGTCGATGAAAATAATACCCATCTGCTCAGCGCGCTCGACGGCGACGCGTGTGACTTGGTCCATGTCGAGAAGCTTGTTCTCTTCTTCTTGAATCAGGTACTCGAAGGCATCCGCCACGCTCATCTTGCGCTTCTTTTTCTGCTGTCCGAACATGCCCGAAAGCATGTCCTTGATATTGACGTCCATCTCCTCGACGCCCTGGTTGGAGATGATTTCAAACGAAGGCATCGAACGTTCGCGAACTTCGATGTCCACCATGCGCTGGTCGAGTTTGCCTTCGCGCAGCTGCGCGCGGAGCTTTTCGCGTGTGCGCTGCGTTTGCTCGCGCTGCTGCGCGGCATCCCCTTCGGTACTGTTCGGCGCCGGCGGCGGAGAAGGCGGCAGCAGCAGATCGAGCACGCGCTCTTCGGCCGTTTGTTCGGCGCGGTCGGCGACCTCGTCGAGCTTTTCTTCGCGCACCATGTCGATAGAGGTTTCGACCAGATCGCGCACCATGGATTCGACATCGCGGCCAACGTAGCCAACCTCCGTATATTTGGAGGCCTCAACTTTAACGAATGGACACCCCGCTAGACGCGCAAGGCGGCGGGCGATTTCAGTCTTGCCAACGCCTGTAGGCCCGATCATCAGAATATTTTTGGGGAGAACGTCTTCGGCGATCTCCGGCGGAAGCTTCTGGCGGCGGACGCGATTGCGCAAGGCTACCGCAACGGCACGTTTCGCCGCGTTCTGCCCCACGATATATTTGTCGAGCTCTGCGACGATCTCGCGCGGCGTCATGTCGTCGAGCGCGGGAAGCAGTTCCGCCTCCGCGGCAGGCGCCGCTCCATTACCACCGGGCATGTAAACAATCTCTTTGTCAGACTTGCTGGTCATTCCATCCTTCTATCTCGGTGCTGGTCTGTCTCGATGTCGATCCCAGTAATCTCTCCGTGCCCACGCCCGGATCGCGTTCCCTGAAAGCGCCCGCATCGGAACAGTCGCTACACGTTCGCCGCTGAATATAGGATGCCGCAGGTCGGCGAATAGCGACCCAGTTCTACAACTCCTCTACTGTGAAGTTAGCATTAGTATAGATGCAAATCTCGCTCGCGATGCGCATCGCTTCCATGGCGAGGTCTTTTACTCCCAGCTTGGAGTGCTTGATCAGCGCCCGAGCGGCGGACAGAGCATAAGTACCTCCGGAACCGATCGCGCAGAGCCCATCGTCGGGCTCGATTACGTCGCCGTTACCGGAAAGCAGGAACGTGCCCTTACTGTCGGCCACAATCAGCAGCGCCTCCAAATGGCGAAGGGCGCGATCCTTGCGCCATTCCTTGGCGAGCTCGACGGCAGACTTTTGCAGGTTGCCGGAATGCTCCTGAAGCTTGCCTTCAAAACGCTCGAACAGCGAAATGGCATCAGCAGTGGAACCCGCGAAACCCACGATGACCTTGTCGTTGTAGAGCCGCCGCGTCTTGCGCGCGTTGTGCTTCATTACGTGGTCGCCCATGGTCACCTGGCCATCGGCAATCAGCACCACTTTGTTGTCCTTGCGCACGCACAGCACCGTAGTGCCGTGCCACTGCGCGCTCTGCTGCCCAGTTTGCATTCGACCATTATACAGCCGCGCGAGTCTGAGCCAAGCGCACCGGCGCGTTTATTGCTCACAGGGCTCTTAGCGATTCCCTAAGTCTTTCAAAAGCGATGTCGCTGGATTTCTTGCGTCCGCACAATTTCGAACCGTTTCCATCATTTACTGGCTAGGCGCGGCGGCTTCAGCGGGCGGCTTCTCCACTTCCCGCAAATGCTCCTGGAGTGTCCACAGGTGCTCGCGGGCATGGTTGAGCTCGGACATACGTTGCGCCAGCTCCAATTGATTGCGGAGCTTGAGATCTTCCGGACCCGTGCTTAGAGCTTTTCTCGACTGGTTAACAGCTTCTTCGCTGTCGCGGATGGATTGAAGCGTGGCGTCGATTTCCTTTTGAGTCTCCTCGGCGTTGCCTTCAGGTTGGCCGAAGGCGAAGCAGGCAGCGATGTTGTTGAAGCCTTCCATCTCAAGGGCCGCGGCTTGCTCTTCTTTCTGAAAGATGTAGAGGTCGGCCGGAGTGCGTGTGGCGATCAATTCTTCGTTAGTCCAGACCTTGACCTTGTGTGTAGGTGACGCAGAATTCTGTGACGATGAATCGGGCGGGGTTTGTTCCCTCGTGGCGGGCATGATGGGCATGGATACAACGAACAGCAGTGTGGAGAGAGCGGCTGCGCCTCTGAGGAAGTCCCACGTGCCCATGACGTTCTTATATCACTATTGGGAAATTTCGCGGAAGGAAAGCGTCTTGTAAGTAATCGTGGGAAGGGCGTTCGTTACCAGGCAGCTATCGTACTGAAGATTGGGATTGCCGCTGCCTGACAGCCAGTTGAGCGTCGGCGTCCCGGGAGTGCCGAGCGGCGCATGGCTTATGGGATCCACGGTCTGCGCAAGCACCAGCGAGCCATAGAAATGCGTGAGCCGCGAGGCTGGCTGCTCGAAAACTCCCGTTCCGATCGCGAGAATTAGGCCGTCATAGGGATGATCGACATATTGTACATCGCCCTGTACCAGGAGAATTCCGGAGCCTGGCGGCGAAGGATTGCCGCTGAGGCTGCAGTTACCGGTGACCATCACCACGGTGGGATTTGAAGCTGAGCCGAGGTTGCTGGTCGTGCTGCAATCGGGCACGGTGTAATCTGCGGCAGACTGGATTTCGCTGACCAATTGATTGAGACCGGCGATGCTGGTGAGGTCGAGCGTTTGCCCAGGATGCAGCGGATCTGGAAAGCTCTGCATCCCGGCGGCGTTGCTCCCGACTGAGGCGATCGCGGGAGGTCCCGCGCTGCCGCCAGTACCGGGGTAATTTCCGGCAGGCGTCAGCTTTCCGGAAAGATTCGTGATCGAAGTGGAATTCGTGCCCGCAACCGCGTACTGCTCCGCCGCGGGGTTGCAGAAGTCCGTACCGCTGATCCCGAAACCCCCGCTTTGATTGCCGAAGCTGGTTGCGCCGCTGTACGTTCCCACCGCCGTGACCGCGGCCGGAAAATTCATGCTCAGCACCGTGGGTGCCACGACATACTGCAGGATTTTCTGGGTGCCATCCGGCAACACCGCTAACGAGGTGACTTCCAAAGCTTGCTGGCCCACGGAGTTGAGATTGAGATGTTGCCCATCGAAAAAGAGCAGCGTGGTGTTGTCCAGGACGTGATCGCCGTTCACATCGATGTTGATGGAGGCTTCCGTGATTGGGTTGATGCGGACCCACTTGTAAAGGGCTCCGTTGATGCCCGCAACGGGCAAGGGCGCCACTGACGCAATGGTCTGCACCCCGCCACCAGGAGGGGGAGCGCCAAATTCCGTCGCGTATTCGGTGTCAGGATACGCGGTTAACACATTTTCCGCGCCCACCGGATTCGTGACGTACCGCACCTGGCCCAGCGCAAGCGTCGTAGGGATGAATCCGGGCGATGTCGTGTTGAAGTAATTGGGATTTCTTGACAGCAGGCGGCCTCTGCCTTCTTCCAAGCCAGCCCTGGCGGCGTAGTATGCGCCAGTCGACGACCGGTAATTCCCGGAAAGCGACGTTTCCATTCCAGCGGCAATGATCAAAGAGATGGCCACGACGCCGATCAAGAGGAGCGCGGAGATGGCAATGAGAAGCGCGACTCCCGCTTGGGAATGCTTGGATCGTCGATGGCGGGTGGTGTTCATTCCTTTATCGCTCTATTGATTTGGATTGAGCCGGTGGCCCCGGCCGTGGAGTTCCACCAAACGTGGCATGCCGGTCTGCGCGTCGGTCGCCGTCGCCTGAACAATCAGAGTGATTTCAACATCCAGAATATTCGAGGGCGTGTTGAAAGCCCCGGCGGTCGGACAGCTTAACGGAGTACTGCCGCCAGTTTCGCACGTGTAGGTGAACAGCGGCACCGGTGTTCCGCCCGGAAACATCGTGGGATATGCCCCGCGAATGGCATTGATCTGCGCGCCCGTGGCGTTGTTCATCACATTTTGAATGTAGGGAACCATCGCCCCCGCCGTTGCGGCCATGGGATCCCCCATCACTTTGTTGGTTACGCCCCGCATCAGCGTGGTCGTGCCGGCGGGCAATTGATAGCGTACCCACTGAACGTTCGCGTTGTTCGCCGGGTCGATACTGGTCTCGATGATCAGATCGAAGCCCTGGGGACTGGCGCAGGTTATTCCGATGTTACACGTGGAACTCGGGCTGGCGGCAAAGGGCGTCGCCGCGTAGAGGGTTGCCGCGGGCAAAACAAAGAAGTGATTCGGCGGGGGGTAGCCGGAGTCGTTGACATCCCGAACGATTTGATCGAGCCCCAGACGCGCTTCCTGGAAGCTGGATAGGATTTGCGAGTCGGTCTGGTAGCGCTTCTGCGCCGCTCCCAACAACGCGAAAGCGGTTCCCGCGACCACCAGAAACATCGCGGCCGCGACGAGCAGTTCCAGAAGCGAGAAGCCAGCTTGTTTCGCGGGCGTGCGGGCGCGGTTCACTTTTCCACCGTCGCATCCAGCGTCAGGGGCAGAAAGTATCCCTGGCCGCCGATTTGGCGTGCGCTGATCAGGAAGCGCCTGCCGGTGACGTGCTGCGCTCCGTTCACGTACGTGATGACCGCCCAGCGGACGTCGTAGTTTGCGCCGTAGGGGTCTTCCGTGTCGGCAACGGTCATCGAGTATCCCGGCACTTGGCCCGCGGAAAAATCGATCGCCGGGCTGTTGTTCACCTGCGTGACCGGGCTGCCGACGATAGACGCCGGTGTCGCCGAGCTTCCTAGGTTCCAGGTCGTGGCTTGCGCGTCAGGGCACGTCGGCGCCGTGCACGTCGCGGCGGTAAGCGGTTGATCCAGCATCTGTTCGAGCATGCGCTGTTCGATGACCAGCGCGGTCGATCCCGTGCGATTGCCGTTGCTGATGGTAAGCGAGATCGGCGCGAGCTGCGCCACCGCAACCATGCCGACGAGCAGTATCACCGTCGCGACGAGCACCTCCATCAGCGTAAAGCCGCGCTCACTGGAGCCTCTCGACGTGTCTTGCGGGCGCATCTTGTTTTGAGCCTTAGCGCGCTAGCTGATTTGTTGCCATGCGCTTCCGGTGCCTCCCGCGTAGGTCCACACCTGCACGGAACCCGACGGCAGCACGATCACGGCGCGGTACCCGCCGTCGGGCGAAGTATTGCCCACGTAAAGGACGTAGACCGCCGGCGGAGAGGCCACCACGGCGCCGCGCTGATCGAATTTAACGGCGCCGCTGCCGGGCGAAATTGGCGTCAGCGTCGGGATGTTTGCCGCCGCCGCAAGCGCTGCCGTGTTCGGGACCACGCCAGCCGAAACCAGCGTCGCGTTGGGACCAAGCAGAATTTGCTTTTCGGTCGGCCCTTCCACGCCGTCGCCGTTGTCATCCGACCAGATGTTCGCCTGTCCGTAGGCCGTGGCCTGGGAATTCACGCAGTTGATGGGCGTATTTTTTCGGATGGCTTCGAAGCGGCTGAATTTGAGAATTCCGGCCAGCTGATTGGCGGCATCATTCAACTGGTACGTTTTCAGCGTTTTGGTGATTGGACTGATGGCGAAGCCGGATATGACCAGGATGATCGCGACGGAGACCACCAACTCCAGCATGCTTAGCCCTTGGACGTTGTTGGCCGAGCCGGTCGAAGGTTGATGAGACGCGGGACGGTGAAGCATCTTTCCCATTTCGGTACACGCCCAGTCCGGTACGCGCCCGCTCCGGTACACCGAGTGTAAAAACGTTACAACTTCGCTTTGCCTTGCACAAGCATTTCTCCGCCAGAGCGGCGATTTTGCCAACGGGCGGTCCAGAGTCTCCACCACTTCTCGACTCAGGGCGAGCGCTCGGTGGCGATATCGCGGGACGGACGGGGTTGCTTCCGGTTAGCGGGGCTTGGCGTAGGCGGCGTCGGTGTCGCGGAGGCGCTCTGGGCGCGCTCCGGCTATTTCGACGGGTTTCACGCGCGGAATCAGGTTCAACTCGGCGGCCTGCGCGAAATACGCGGCTAGTCCGCGCTGGTTTTCTTCGTCGAGGCTGAAATTGATATTTTCCGTTAGGTACCGCTGGAGCTTGTTGGCAGGGAGGTTTAGCTCAGCGGCGGCCTGGGTGCTTATCTCTGAGAGATGGCGCATGCCGTAATGGCGCGACGCTTGGAAATCGGCCACGACTTCCGGCGTGGCCGATTTGCGGCGCCCGGCCCAGACGGCCAGCACAGCCGGGAGAGCGGTCATGCGGCGCCATTGCTCGACGACGTCGTAAATGTGCAGCGTGCTGTCGCCGTCGATTCCGGCGCCCTCGACGCCTAGCGCCGACGCGGTGCAGATTTGCTCGCCCGCTTCGCCGCGACGCGTGCCGGACTCCATCGCCAGGCTGAGGCGCAGAGCCGGGTCGCCGATCACCAGGGCAGCTTCGGCGCGCTGCAGCATGGCAGCAAGGTCCGGCGCCATCTCGAAAAACTCCGGCGCGAGCTTCCATTTTTGCTGGCAAAGAATTTTGACGAGTGCTTGCGTGCTGCGAGAGCTGCTATCCAACGCAATTTTGCGGATTTTCTCAATGGGCATCCGGGAAACCAGCAGCAGGCTGCGAACCCGCGTTTTCGAGGCGATGGCCATGTCGGGGAGGATCACCAGATCGTCGATGCGCTGGTACTCGATGGCCGGGATGATGGCGACGTCGACGGCGCCCGTGCGCAAGGCCTCAGCGCAGAGCGACGGCACCGTGAAAGAAAGCTCGTACTTGCCACGCAGCGGGCCGTGCGTGAAGCTCCAAACCAGCGGGGCAGTGTTCAGATATTGGACAACCGAGATGCGCAGTTTTGGCAAAGTTGGCGTTTTTCCGCGAGCGGAGGGTGTCCGCGCCTTTCGGGGAAGCTTCAGTATAGCAGACATGGCAAGCGCGATTTTGGTCGGCGCTGGGGCGGATTTGTTGTAAAACGTTTCCTCCCTTCTGCGGCCGGTGAATTCGGAGGCGTTGAAAATGTTGAAACGTTCGCTGTCATTGTCGCTGGTGACCCTGTTGGCCTGTGCGCAGACGACCTTGTCGCGTTCTGCGGACTCTCGCCCGGCCGCAACCGCCGATGATGCAAAACCTTCTCCAACGATCTCCGAGAAAACCGCTGGCGCGCTGAAGATGGCGGGCTACTTCAACCTGTATTGGGACGCCAAGCAAGGGAAGTTGTGGCTCGAAATTGACAATTGGGGCACCGAGTTCCTGTATCAAAGCTCGCTGCCGGCGGGAATCGGTTCCAACGATATTGGTCTCGACCGCGGCCAGCTGGGCGCGACGCGCATCGTGCGCTTCGAGCGTAGCGGGCCGAAGGTCCTGCTGATCCAGTCAAATCTCGACTATCGCGCGGTCAGCAATGACGAAGACGAACGCCGCGCGGTGCGCGATTCGTTCGCCGAGTCCGCGCTTTGGGGATTCACCGCGGCAGCGGAAGACGGCGATCGCGTACTGGTCGATGCCACCGACTTTTTCCTGCGCGATGCCCATCACGTTCCCGAAACTTTGCGCCGCACCAAGCAAGGCGCGTACCGACTGGACCCAACGCGTTGCGCGCTTTATCTGCCCCGCACGAAAAATTTCCCGCTCAACACCGAAGTCGAAGCGACCCTCACGTTTGCGGGCGACGAACCCGGACAGTGGGTCAAGGACGTCACGCCGTCACCCGAATCGATCACCGTGCGCGAACATCATTCGTTCGTGCAGCTGCCGCCGCCGGGCTACAAGCCGCGCGCCTATGATCCGCGCTCAAGTTTCTTCGGAATCTCGTACATGGACTACGCCACGCCCATCAGTGAACCGATCGTAAAGCGATTCACCGCGCGCCATCGGCTGGAAAAGAAAGATCCCAAGGCAGCGGTCAGCGATGCCGTGCACCCCATCGTCTATTACTTGGATCGCGGCGCGCCCGAGCCGATTCGCTCGGCGCTGCTGGAAGGCGCGAACTGGTGGCAGCAGGCGTTCGAAGCCGCCGGCTACAAGAACGCCTTTCGCGTCGAGCTGATGCCCGAAGGCGCTGACCCCATGGACCTGCGCTACAACGTGATCCAGTGGATCCATCGCGCCACGCGCGGTTGGTCGTACGGCGAAGCCATCAGCGATCCGCGCACGGGCGAGATCATCAAGGGGCAGGTGTCGCTCGGTTCGCTGCGCGTCCGCCAGGATTATCTGATCGCTGAAGGTTTGCTCGCACCATATGAAAAAGGCAAGCCCGTGTCTCCCAAAATGCGTGAAATGGCGCTGGCGCGGTTGCGGCAACTCGCTGCACACGAAGTGGGCCACACGCTGGGCTTGCAGCACAACTACTCTGCCAGCACCGTGAATCGCTCGTCGGTGATGGACTATCCGCCGCCAGTCGTGACCCTGGGCGCCGACGGTGTTCCCGATCTTTCGCAAGCGTACGCGACGGGCATCGGCGAGTGGGACAAAGTCTCGATCACCTGGGGCTATCAGGATTTCGCGCCGGGCACCGACGAGCGCACCGCGCTGAACGCCATTCTCGACGATGCCTTCGCGCGCAAGCATCTCCGCTACCTCACCGATCAGGACGCGCGGCCGGCCGGTTCGTCCAGCAGCGTGGCGCACCTCTGGGATTCCGGCCCGAACGCGGTGGATGAGTTGAACCGCCTGATGAAGGTACGTGCCGCCGCGCTCGGCCGATTTGGAGAGAACAACATGCGCGAAGGCGCGCCGCTCGCCACCCTCGAAGACGCGCTCGTGCCGATTTATATGCTGCACCGCTACCAGGTGGAAGCCGCCAGCAAACTGGTCGGCGGCATGGACTACACGTTCGCGCTGCGCGGTGATGGGCAGACACCAACGCAAATCGTCGCGGCGGCGGAGCAGCGGCGAGCGCTGGCCGCCGTCCTCGCAACGCTGAACCCCGAAGTGCTCGCCCTTCCGGAGCCGCTGCTGAAAATGATTCCGCCGCGCCCAGTCGGCTACCCGCGAGGCCGCGAAGACTTCAAAATCCGCACCAGCCCCGCATTTGATGCCCTCGCTCCCGGCGAAGCCGCCGCGCAGCATACCCTGCAATTTCTCTTCAATCCCGAGCGAGCCGCGCGCCTGGTGGAATTCCACGCGCGCGATGCCGCAAATCCAAGTCTCGAAGAAGTCTTCAATCAAATCTTTACGTCCACAAGCACATGGTCCCGCAGCCCCGGATATCCCGGTGAGCTCGGGCGCGTGGTTGAGAACGTCGCACTCTATGACTTGATGGTTCTTGCCAACGACGCCCAAGCTTTGGTTCAGGTGCGCGCCTTGGCTGCGACAGAACTCGATCAATTGAAACAAGCGCTGGCGGCGGCTGCGACCACCGAGCAGGATCCTGCCGTGCGCGCTCATTCCTCGTTCGGCGCGGCAGAGATCGAGCAATTCCAGAAAGATCCTTCGAAATTGAACCTGACGCCTCCGTCCGAGCCTCCGGATGGCCCGCCCATCGGCACCGATGACGATTTCGCGTTCTTTTAGATTGTATTTACTGTATAGTTAAATAAATATTGTTGTTATCACGCTAGCGAAGTAAGGGTGTAGTTTGGGACACTATCGCTGGAGATCGCATTCGCCTATCCTGTACTTGTCACTATCATGGTGGGCATCCGCCCCGCAGATCGCCCGCAGTGAGGTTTGCCCATGAGGCTGTTCGCGATGGTTTCTCTGGCCGCTTTGACTCTAGCTTTCGCCGCTGCAGGCGGCGCGGCGCAGGAAGAGACCAGAGCCGCTCTTGCGGAACAATCCTCACAGCAGGTCGCTCAACAACCTGCGCAACAGACCGTCGCTCCCGCCCCCGACAAATCCAAAATCGTGTACGTCAGCGATTTCGAGCTCGACGCTGTAAATGCCGACGGGAAGCTCGAAAAAAGCGTTCCGGCGATCCCCCCATCGACCGCACCGCAATTGGATCCAAAACGTGAGCAAGGTCCGGTCGAGCAAGCTGGCCGCCTGGTCGATTTCATGTCCACAACCTTGATAAAGGAATTGGAAAAGGCCGGCTACACCGCGCACCGCTTGCGACCCGGAGAGACGCGCCCCACCGACGGAATACGAATCAGCGGAATTTTCGGCGAACCCGATGAGCAAAATCGCTTGCGGCGAGCGGTCATCGGCACGATCACCGGGGACGGCAAGATGTCGCTGTTCGTGGGCATTGGCAACCTCGCACGGCCCGACCAAGCGTTGTACGAGGGCGCTGATCCCACGAGCAGTGAGAATAAGGCCGGCACAATAATCACGGTCAGTGCCTACGCGCCCGTAGCGAAATTTGAGATCGAGAAAAACACCACGGAAAAAGCCGTAAAGGACACCGCCGAAGGCATCGTCGCAGATCTAAGCGCGCTACTTACCGCAAACGTCGTAGCCCTGACGCAGTAACCGCTTCCCGCGCCACCATTTGTCCGGCTCCGTGACTATTTGGCGTGCGAGCGGTTTGCCTTCTTCCATCGTCAATAAGCCTGGTTTTCTTCGCCATAGTGATTTCCTCATCAGCGTTCTCCGCGTCTCTGCGTTGTCTTTTCCAGCTTCATTCACTAAGGATCCATCGTCTAAATTCGTCGCCTATTGCCCCGAGCATGGTATATTGGTACATTGGTACCAACAACCATGCCAGACCGACAATTCGTCGTGGAACGGGTGCAAACCGGGGTGCGCATAGAGAAGCGCTTGTTGAAAGTCCTCAAGGCGCTCGCCGAATATCACGACCTGACACTGGGCGATTTATTAGAGGGCATCGTGCTCCACGCCTTCGATGGGAAGTGTCCCTTTCAGGGCGAGGGTCTGCGTCGCGTCAAGGACCTGAAGAAGTTTTATGGGCTCGACTTGGACTCGCGCGCAAGCCACAGCCTCATCGAGGCTGCTGCCTCCGGCCCTGGAAACAGAAATCCGGGCCATGAGAGAGATCCGGCGTGACCGACGATGAATTCGTCACCGCCTTCGAGAACGGCACCCTCCCGCTGTCAGCGTTCCGGCACGCGGACCATGTCAGGATGGCCTTCCTGTACCTGCGCAGGTACCCGTTGCTTGATGCAATCCAGCGCTTCTCCTCTTCTCTCGTCAACTTCGCGACCTCACATGGGAAAACGAACCTCTACAACGAAACGATCACCTGGGCTTATTTGCTCCTGATTCAAGAGCGGTTAGCGCGGGCAGCGCGCCATCAGACGTGGGACGAATTCGCAGCCGCCAACCCAGACTTGCTGAATTGGAGCGATAGCGTCCTCAAGAAGTACTATCGCGAGGAGACCCTCAAGTCCGAGTTCGCTCGAGCAACGTTCGTCTTTCCGGATCGCATATGGGCCTCGCACGCCAGCTGCCCGGTTGGAAACACGGCCCTTAGGGATACGGCTTAGCGGGTAAAATAATCTCCAGACCGGAGGACGGTTTCCATCGTCTATAGGGCAGGTGGAGGATATACCCATGCGATTGCGCAATGTGGTTCTCTTGACGGTAGCATCCACGGTGTGCGGCCTGGTCCCGTCGGCCGCGCCGGGGCGATCTCAATCCCCGGTACAAGAACCTGCGATGCTGGCAACCCCTTCGGCCCCTGCGATTCCGACGATAGTTCCGGCGCCGCCCGCGCCATTGTTTCCTGCGGAGCCGGGCGTTCCGCCAGCTCCAGCCGCCCCTCCGGCCCCTGCGTCACCCTCGTTCCTTATTTCATCGCTGGAAATGAATGCGCGACACGGCAATTCCTCGCGTCACCACGGCCCGGCGTCGGATTGCGCCGACTTGAACATGCGCTTCAACGATGAGCCCGCAGTCCTCGAGTCGGAAGAACAAACGCTCTCCAAGTCCGGCACGAAGGTCTTGCATATAGATGAGTTGGAGAATGGCGGCGTACAGCTTCAGGGGTGGGACAAGGACGTCTATTCCGTGACCGCGTGCAAAGCTGCGGACGGCACCCGCGGGAACGCCAAACAACTCATCGCGCAGATCAAGCTTTCCATACGGGATGGGCATGTTTCCGTCACCGGGCCCGCCCGACACGACGATAACGATTGGAACGTGTACTTGCTGATCCGCACGCCGCCGGCGGCGGAAGTCGAGCTCAAATCTCACAACGGTCCCGCGTCCTTCTACCGTGTGGACGGCAAGATCACCGCGCGCGGCACAAATGGGCCAATCACCATGTCCGATTGCACCGGAGAGGCGGATATTGAGGCGGTAAACGGACCAATCAGCTTTTCCGGCGCTGGCGGGAAGCTACGGTTCCACACGCAGAACGGTCCGATTTCCATCGCGCTGAATGGCGCTAACTGGAACGGGGGCAGCCTGCAAGCCGACGCGGTCAATGGGCCGGTGTCGCTAAGTGTGCCTTCGGGCTTTCAGTCCGCCTTCCTCGTGGAGTCACGTGGGCATTCGCCGATAAGTTGTCACGCCAGCGTTTGCGACGATGCGCGCAAGACCTGGGACGACGAGCACCGCCGAATCGAGTACGGAAGCGGAACCCCAGTAATCCGCTTGTCGACCGAGAACGGCCCCGTTTCTGTGAATGCGCCGTAAGCCCGAACTTGACTCTTCGCTCAGCCTGAAGACTTAACCTCAGACCAGCCTCGTCACCTAACAGCATAACGGGCGGCGAGCAGTGGCGGTACGGTTGGCGGAGAGCGGCGGTGCTTGGTAGCTTGTTCGTAACCGTAGCCAATCTCGACCAATAGCTTTTCGGACCATGGTCTGCCGAGAAATTCGATGCCCACCGGAACGCCGAGCGAGGCCGTCGGCGTTGGGGAAGAAAATCCGCCTGGCACGACGATGGAAGGAAAGCCGGTCACTGATCCAAGTGCGCCGTTGCGCTCAACCTGGGTCTCCCCAATGGGCACCACAAGCCGCTGCTGATGCGGGAACACGATCGCATCGAGTCGCTCGTCAGCCATGATCTTCATGACCCGCTGCTGCAATTCGGAGCGCTTCTGAAGGCGCAGGCGATAGCTGTCGTCCATCTCCAGGCCTTGCGCTTTCTTGATGTTGTCCCCGATGTTCGGATGAAACTTGCCGGAAGAGATGATCTCCTCGAGCGATTTAACGGGTGCGTTGCCCGCGGCAAGATAAGCGTTGATGACCGGCTTAAATTCGTACACATGAACGCTGATATCAGAGGTAAGCTTTCCGCTATCGAGATCTGGGGTGTTTAGCTCGACTACCGTTGCGCCAGACCTCTTCAGATCCTCGACCGCTCGGTTCGCGATACGATGGACCTCGTCGTTGATGGGTGCGGTGCCAAAGAAACTGCGTAAAACGCCGATGCGCTTGCCCTGCACACCATTGGCCTTCAGGAATTTCGTGTAGTCCTCCTCGCTATTCCCGACGCTCCATGCCGTCGCCGGATCCTGAGGGTCATAGCCTACGAGCACGTTTAACATCTTCGCCGCGTCAGTAACCGTGCGGGCGAGCGGACCAGCGGCATCCTGGGTGAATGAGACCGGGATAATGCCCGCTCGGCTGACGAGACCGAGTGTCGGGCGTATACCCACGATGCTGTTCGCCGATGCTGGTGATCGGATGGAGTTGACGGTGTCGGTGCCAATGCCGGCAATCGCGAAATTCGCAGCAACACCCGCGCCGGTGCCACCACTCGACCCGCCAGGCGTGCGGGTTAGATCGTAGGGATTGAGGGTCTGCCCTTGGATCGAGCTAACTGTTTCACCCCAGATCGCGAACTCGTGCAGGTTAACCTTCGCGAGGATGATTGCGCCCGCTCCGCGCAATTTCTGAGTAATAGCCGCATCGGTGACGGGAGTGTATCCCGCCAGGCTGAGCGAGCCGCCCGTGGTCGGCATGTCCTTCGTGTTGACATTGTCTTTTAGCAGCACTGGGATTCCGTGGAGCGGGCCAACGAACTTCCCGGTCCTGCGGAAACGTTCATCTAGCGCGGCCGCCTCTTCCAAGGCCCGAGGATTGAGAAAGATCACCACATTGAGCTTCGGGCCCGCCTGGTCGCAGGCCCGGATGCGCTCCAGATAAGCCTGCACCAACCTTACGGATGTGAGAGCGCCGGACTTGTACGCCGCGTGCACATCGCTGATCGTGGTCTCGTCGAGAGGAAATGGTTTGTCTGAATTCTGCGCACCCGCGCCGTTAGCCATCAACATGGCAGTCCCAAACATCAATAGGCGCATGAATTTCATAGGATCTCCTGTCGCGGGCAATTTTTAATCCAACCGGGCTGGATACGCTCTCTCTTTTCATTTTGCTGTTGTTTTTCCAGTCTTGCTATTTCAAGTTTCGGGTTGGTTTCGCCTAGCCCTTACAGATAAGATTCCCGCATGCTGCTGGAAGAGCGTGTAGGGCAGGTGACCACCGAGGCGGAAGCTGTGCGTTTCGCGCTCGAACTATATGGGTTGGAGGTAACCGCCAAGGCCCTTCCCGGCGAATACGACGACAACTTTCATCTGACGGCCATTAGGAAAACGAAGTCTCGGACTGTTGCTGACAAAGCACCCTCTTCCCCGTTCGCGTTCAACGAGTTGTCTCCGCGGCCTGCCAATGCCGCTCCCCATGCTCTCGGCAGCCTTGGGCCGCCGATCACCGGCGATGGTTCCGCATTTGTCCTTAAGGTGATGCATCCTGCGCGCGAAGAATCATTAATCGATTTGCAGTGCCGCGCGCTGCAACATCTCGCCAGCCGAGCGCCCCAGATCGATCTTCCACGCGTTTGCCTGACGAAGACCGGAGAGCCGTTTGCTTCTGTTGTGTTGGCGGATGGATCGTCAAGGCTTGCCTGGCTTCTTACCTTTGTGCCGGGCACGGTGATGGCCTACGCGAAGCCGCATACCGCGGAACTTCTCGCCAGCCTGGGTGCATTGCTTGGCGATATAGATTCCGCGCTCGTGAATTTCTCGCATCCCGCCGCTCAGCGAGATCTGAAGTGGGATTTCGCGCGCGCCGGCTGGATTCGCGAGCATTTGCAGTTGATCGCCGACCTCGAGCGTCGCGCTCTCGTTGAAAAATTCCTGGCCCTCTATGACGCCGAAGTTGTCCCCGTCATGGGGCGCCTTCGCCGCAGTGTCGTGTACGGCGACGCCAACGACTACAACGTGCTGGTGGGCGATCCTTGGCCAACACCCCGCCGCGCCATCAGCGTAATCGATTTCGGCGACATGCACGAAACCTTTACGGTCTCCGAGGTCGCCATCGCGGCGGCTTACGCGATCCTGGGCAAGAAAGAGCCGCTGCGCGCTGCGGCTGCGGTGGTGGCCGGGTACCAACTGGTTTTTCCCCTCACCGAACTCGAGATTTCTATTATGTACGCGTTGATCGGCATGCGCTTGGCTGTCAGCGTGATCAACTCCGCGCTGCGCGCTTCCGTCAAACCCGACGATTCCTACGTGACCATCACCGAAGCTCCCGCCTGGGAGGCCCTGGCGCGCTTGGCGCAGGTTCATCCGCGGTTCGCCCACTATACTTTTCAAGAGGCCTGCGGATTGCTGCCGGTGCCCAAGAGCGGTGCCGTCCGAAAATGGCTCGCCGCGCATGCCAGCTCCGCGGCTTCCCTGCTGGATGTGAATTTACGCTCCACGCCATTCCTGGTTCTTGATCTGGGCGTGAGCAGCGCGTTCCTGGGCGCCGATCCCAGCTCTGCCGAGACCGAGGCGCTCAGCGACACGATTTTCGCCGAACTTCGGAAGGCCCGCGTCAGCGTCGGACTCGGGCGATACAACGAGCCGCGCCTGCTTTACAATGCTCCGCTTTTCGGCGCCGGCAGCAATCCCACCGACGAGCGCCGCACCATTCATTTGGGCATCGATCTTTTCGTTGCGCCGGGCAGCGCCGTGTACGCGCCGCTGGAAGGCGTTGTCCACGCCCTGGCCAACAACACTGCCGAGAAAGATTATGGCCCGGTGGTGATTCTCCGGCACGGCCCGGGAGAGGGCCAGGAGTTCTTCACGCTGTACGGGCACCTGACCAAGGAGTCGCTGGCGAAGTTGCGTGTGGGCCAAGCCATCGCGCGGGGCGAACGGATTGCGCGTGTCGGGGCGGTGCAGGAGAACGGCAGTTGGCCGCCGCATCTCCATTTCCAGGTCATCGTGGATCTATTGGATCTTGCCACCAATTTTCCCGGCGTTGCCTACGCGGCCGAGCGGGGCGTCTGGACGAACCTTTCGCCCGATCCGAATTTGCTCTTGGGGCTTACCGGACAGCGACTCGTCGTGGAGGAAAAAGACGCAGCGGAAACGTTGGCGGCGCGCCAGAATTTGCTGGGACCAAACCTCAGCGCGTCGTATCACCGCCCGCTCAAAATTGTTCGCGGGTGGAAGCAGTATCTCTACGACGAGACCGGGCGCGCTTATCTCGACGTCTACAACAACGTTCCACTGGTGGGGCACAGTCATCCGCGTGTGGCGCGGGCCGCGCAGGAACAGCTTGCGCTGCTCAACACCAACACTCGCTACCTTCACGACAACGTGGTTCGCTATGCGGCGCGGCTCACCGAGCTTCTGCCGGAACCTTTGCGCGTTTGCTACTTCCTCAATTCCGGCAGCGAGGCCAACGAACTGGCATTGCGTCTCGCGCGCACGCACACCCGCCGCCAGGACGTGATTGTCCTGGAGCACGCCTATCACGGGCATACCAACACCTTGATCGATATCAGTCCCTATAAATTCAATGGGCCGGGCGGGGGTGGACGCAAGCCGTGGGTGCACGTCGCCTCCATTCCGGATGACTATCGCGGAGCTTACCGGCGGGGGGACAACGCCGCCGGCGAGAAATACGCGCAGGATGTCGGAGCCATCATTAGCGACGCACAGGAAGAAGGCCGAGAGATTGCCGCGTTCATCGCGGAGACTTTACCGAGCGTCGCGGGACAAATTGTTTTTCCGCCGGATTATCTAAGGGAAGCGTATTTGTTTGTGCGCGCAGCGGGTGGAGTGTGCATCGCCGATGAAGTGCAGGTCGGCTTCGGGCGGCTGGGTACACACTTCTGGGGATTCGAGACGCAGGGCGTGGTTCCGGACATCGTGGTGCTGGGAAAACCGATCGGGAACGCATTTCCGCTCGCAGCGGTCGTGACTACGCCGGAGATCGCGGCTTCGTTCGCCAACGGCATGGAGTTTTTCAGCACGTTTGGAGGCAACCCGGTCGCGTGCGCAGCCGGGCTGGCGGTGCTCGACGTATTGCGGGAAGAACGCCTGCCAGAGAACGCTCTACGTGTCGGCAATCATCTGTTGAAACGACTGAGGTCTTTGCAGGACCGCCACGCGCTGATCGGCGACGTGCGAGGATCCGGGCTGTTTCTGGGCGTTGATCTGGTGCTGGATCAGGAGTCGCGAGCGCCGGCGACGCAGCAGGCGGATTACGTCGTGAACCGGCTACGCGAGCGCGGGGTCCTGGCGGGGACCGATGGCCTCGGCCACAATGTAATCAAGCTGCGCCCTCCGTTGATTTTTTCCGAAGCGGATGCGCATTTGTTCGTGGAGATGCTGGACTCGGTTCTGCAGGAAGACGCCGCGCAGCCGGCCCCCAAAGCTGCGGCATTCTCCGCGGCGACCGTCGCCTAGGCAGCGCCTCTCGCCGAGCCTGGGCCGAGCCGCCGCAGCACGAGAAAGTCCGCTTAGCGCTGACGCCAACCATCGCAAACTTTTTTTCGCGTCCGCCAGTAATATATATGTTATAGTATTGCCCAGTTATAAGATGCGCCCGGGCCTCAATAGGCTCGTGTCCGTGTCCAGGAGAGACGACGCCACAAAAGCTGAACTTAACTCCTTTAGAATCAGATCACTGCGTCATTCTGTGGCGTAAGCGTCGTAGAATCAAGTCGTTACACAAAAAGGACGGAGGGAGGCGTGCATTAGGCGCCTAGCGCACGCAAGCCACGCCCTCTGCAACGCTCTTGGCGCATACCATTATAAATACTTAGCATTATAGTTACTGTTTGTGTTAGGCTCGCGGGCCATGGAGCTGGACGATTCCCTTCCTTGGCTGGCCTTGGCGCTTACGCCTGGTTTGGCTTCCCGTTTGTCTGGGCGATTGTTACAGGAGTTTGGGTCGCCAGAGGAGTTTCGGGCGCCCTTGCCACGGCTGGAGCGCTGCAGGTTGCCCGCCGCGGTGGCCCAGGCGGTGTTCAAGAAGCAGGCGTTCAAGCGGGCGGAGAAGGAACTTGCCTCGATCCGAGGGATCGAGAATTGCCGGTTGGTCAGCCGCGCTGACCCGGAATACCCTCAGACCCTTTTGCAGATTTACGATCCGCCGACGCTGCTGTATGTGCGCGGGGATCTGAACGTGCTGAACCTGCCGAGCATCAGGGTCGTCGGGACCCGGCGTCCGACTCTGTATGGAACGCAAATGGCCGAGCGGTTAGGGCGGGAAATAGCTGCGCGAGGCGTGGTGGTGGTCAGCGGAATGGCCCGCGGGATCGATGCGATCGCGCATCAGGGGGCCATGACCGTGAACGGCCGGGCTATCGGGGTCCTGGGCACAGGCGTCAACGTTTGCTACCCCAAAGAAAATAAGAAGTTGTACGAAAAGGTGCTGGAACGCGGTGCGATTATGAGCGAGTTCCCTCTCGGCACGCATCCTGCGCCGGAGAATTTCCCGATTCGGAACCGAATCGTAGCGGGAATGCTGTTGGGAGGAGTGGTTGTCGAGGGCGCTCAATATAGCGGCTCGTTGATCACCGCGCGTTTGGCCATGGAATTTGGGCGCGAGGTCTTCGGTGTGCCTGGGAACGTGACACAAGCGGTCAGTTTTGCCCCGAACCAATTGATCCGGCAGGGCGCCAAGCTCGTTACCAACGGCGAAGATGTAATCGAAGACTTGCCCACACCGGTCAGGGCGGCACTCGTCCAGGCCGAAAAACCGGAGGCGGCGCAACGCAATTTACTGCTGGCGGCCTCGCTGAATTCCTCGGAGAAGAAGATCTACGAATTGCTGAAGTCCGATGAGTCAGTGCATATTGATGACATCGTGGAACGATCTGGCTTGAACTCTTCGGAGGTTCTGGCTACCCTTTTTGATCTGGAGATGAAAGGGATCGTGCGGCAGATGCCCGGCAAGCAGTTTAATAAGGTATTGTTGTAGATTCCGATCGTCCCCGAAAACTATTGAGACGATTGAAGTTGCGCGGCGCCGCAAACCGGTGATGAATCCACTGGCGGGTTTTCCGCATCTGGTAATGGTAGCGAGAAGGACACAAGCCCCGCCGCTGGGCCTTCCTGCAGAAGAATCCGGAGTTACAAAGAACAGATGGGACGTTCGCTGGTAATCGTGGAATCGCCTGCAAAGGCGAAAACCATCAACAAATATTTAGGACGGGACTACACCGTCAAAGCGTCGATCGGGCACGTCATGGACCTGCCCAAGAAGACGATCGGTATCCGTCTGCCCGACGAGCCCAAGAAAAAGAAGAAGGGTAAGGGCAAGAAGGGTAAGGCTGCGGCGGAGAAACCGCACAAGCCCATCACGCTGGACGACGCCAAGATTTTCGAGCCTACCCTGCAGATCATTCACGGCAAGGGCAAAGTTATTAATGATTTACGGAAGTCCGCGAACACCGCGGATGCCGTGTACCTGGCGGGCGACCCGGACCGCGAGGGAGAGGCTATATCGGCGCACCTGGCGATGGTGCTGTCCAAGCCGATGAAATATGAGGAAGCCGAGCCATCTGGCAACGGCAGGTTTGGCAAGAACGGGAAAAACGGGGCCAACGGGAAAGAAGAAGAGGCCGAATCCAAATCCGCGAAGGGCAAGAAAGCCAAAGATAAGGACGAGATCAAGGTACCCGCGATTGATCCCAAGAAGATTTTCCGCGTGACCTTTAACGAGATTACGCCCAAGGCGATCCGCGCGGCGTTCGAGAAGCCGCGGCAGGTGGACTCCAATTTGGTGGACGCGCAGCAAGCGCGCCGGGTACTAGACCGCATCGTGGGCTACAAGATTTCGCCATTGCTGTGGGACAAGGTACGCCGGGGACTTTCCGCTGGACGCGTGCAGACCGTCGCGCTGCGATTGATCGTGGAGCGCGAGCTGGAGATACGCGCTTTCGTGCCGGTGGAGTATTGGTCGATCCACGCGATGCTGGATGCGGGGCAGCCGCCGATTTTTGAAGCCAAGCTCAGCAAGTACAAGGGCGAGGATATCGAGGTATCGAACCAGGAAGCGGCCGATAAGATCGTCGCGGCGGTGAGCAAGGCGCAATGGCAGGTGGCCTCGGTTACGCAGAAGGAAAAGAAGCGCAACCCGCCTCCGCCGTTTACAACCTCGAAATTGCAGCAGGCCGCATATAACCGTCTGCGGTACACGGCGAAGCGCACGATGGGCATCGCGCAACGCTTGTACGAAGGCGTGGAGATGGGGGAAGAGGGTTCGGTTGCGCTGATTACGTATATGCGTACCGATTCCGTGCACGTCTCCAACGACGCGCTGGCACAGGTGCGGGAGCTGATTCCAGAGCGGTTTGGGTCCAGTTATTTGCCGGAGAAGCCGAATTACTATAAGTCGAAGAAAGATGCGCAGGAAGCGCACGAAGCAGTGCGCCCGACGGATGTTTCGCGGACGCCGGAAGATGTCCGGAAGTATCTGGATGATGATCTCTTCAAGCTATACCAGCTCATTTGGCAACGGTTTGTGGCTTCGCAGATGCTGCCGGCCATTTTCGATCAGACGGCAATCGATATATCGGCCGGAGACTATACATTCCGCGCGACGGGTTCGGTTCAGAAATTCGACGGATACCTGCGGGTTTACCAACTGCCAGTGGCCGCGGCCGATCGCGAAGATGACGAGAAGGATGACGAAGGGGAAGGCAAGAGCTTGCCGCGCGTTGAGGAAGGGCAGGTATTACGGCTCGACCAAATCCGGCCCGACCAGCACTTTACCGAGCCGCCGCCCAGATACACGGAAGCGACCCTGGTAAAGGATCTGGAAGAAAAAGGCATCGGGCGGCCGTCCACGTACGCTTCGATCATTTCGACCATTGTCGAGCGTGAGTACGTGCGCAAGGATCAGGGAAGATTTACGCCTACGATGCTGGGGGAACGCGTCAGCATTTTGCTGGTGAAGAGCTTTGACGATGTGTTCGATGTGACCTTCACGGCTCGGCTGGAAGAGGAACTCGACGAAATCGAGGAAGGCAAGCTGCCGTGGCGCGACGCGGTGAGGGAGTTCTGGGAAAAGTTTGTCGTCGATCTGGCGAAGGCCGGCGACGAGATGATTTCGTACAAGGCGGGCATCCCGACGGGAAAGACCTGCGAAAAGTGCGGTCAGGGCGAGCTTCTGGAGCGCATCAGCCGCCACGGATTCTTCCTGGGTTGCTCGCGTTATCCGGATTGCGACTTTATTCAGGACATGGCGCCAGAATTGGTCGATGACGGCGAGAGCAAGACGGAATATTGCGAAAATTGCGGTAAAGAGATGCTGATGAAGCGCGGACGGTTTGGCGCTTTCCTGGCTTGCAGCGGGTATCCGGATTGCAAGACGACGCGACGATTGGTGGAGGGCACGCGAATCGCACACCAGCCCGACGAGCCGCTGGAAGAAAAGTGCACGCTTTGCGGGAATCATCTGATCAAGAAGCATGGGCGCTTCGGCGAGTTCATCGGTTGCTCCGGATACCCGAAGTGCAAATACACGCGCCCGATCACCATGGGCATCAAATGCCCGAAGTGCAGTGATGGCGAATTTGTGCGTCGAGGAAGCGCCGGCAAGGGCGGCCGCGGGCGGCCGCGGGTTTTTTATGGTTGCTCCCGGTATCCCGATTGTGATTTCACTACTCCTTACATGCCGATGCCGGAGCCGTGTCCGAAGTGCGGTGCGCCGTTTATCGTGGAAAAGAAGTCAAAGATTGGCACGGTGCACACCTGCCTCAAGGAAGGCTGCGATTGGGAGCAGCTTGCGCCGGAACCTCAACCGGCGGGGACCGCACAACCGGCACAGCCGGAGGAACCGACGCCCGTCGGCGCGAAGCCCTGATATTCTTCGTTCTCTCGTCGAGATCATTACAACCAGACAACGCGAAGCGGGTTGATGCCCGTGCCGACCGGCAATTGAGCCAGACGCAGTGGCCGGGCGAGCCAAGACCCGACAAGCGGTTTCAATTCTGTTAGGTTGGTATACCGAACAACATGCGGGCCATCCGCGGAATTTGGCGGGCGCATCTATACTAATGTGACAGGGACATCCGGGAACCCGCAGGAATGAAGCAAGCTGTCGAAAAATATCTGCAGTATATGAGTTCGGTGAAGAACTCCTCGCCGCACACCATTTTGAATTACGGCAAGGATCTGAACCAGTTTCAGGAGTACCTTGCGCCGCCAGGGATGCAACCTCCAGGGCTGACGGAAATAACCCACACGATCATCCGCGAATTCGTCGGACATCTCCACGATCAGGGGTTGGAAAAGAGTTCGATTGCGCGAAAGCTCGCGGCGCTGCGCTCGTTCTTCAAGTATTGCGTGCGCGAAGGGATGCTGCAGGAAAATCCGGCGCGACTTGTGCCCACGCCGAAATTGCCAAAGCGGCTTCCGGCGGTGCTGTCGGCGGAAGAGATGGTTGGTTTCCTGGACCGGCTCGCGGAGATGGGTGCGCCCGCAACCGGGAGCCCTGCGCCGCCTTTAGGGAAGCGTAGCCGAGGAACGGCGGGTGCCTTGCCGGCGGCAGGGCCCGCACGAGCGCACGAGGATGGATTGTTCCTGCGGAGAGATCGCGCCCTGCTGGAATTGCTTTATGCCGCGGGGCTTCGCGTGAGCGAGTTGACCGGGCTGAACCTGGTGGATATGGATCAGAAAGAACGAATGCTGCGCGTGCGGGGCAAGGGGAACAAAGAGCGCATCGTGCCGTACGGCTCGAAGGCCCAAGAGGCGCTCGACAAATACTGGAGTTTGCGGGACGAGTTGCTGCTCCAGAAAGCGGCGGCGCGGGGCGGGCGACGCGGACCCGCGCATATGCAAGCCGTGTTTTTGAATTACGCGGGGCGGCGGTTGACGCAGCGTTCGGTGGGACGCATCGTCAAGAAATACGTGCGGCTCGTGAACATTAATTGGGATTTGCACCCGCACTCGTTGCGGCACGCGTTTGCGACGCATTTGCTGGCGGATGGCGCGGACCTGAGGGCGATTCAGGAGCTGCTGGGACATCAATCGCTCTCGACGACGCAGAAGTATACGCACGCGTCCATCCGGCAATTGATGGAGATTTACGACAAAGCGCATCCGCACGCTTGAGTCTTGAAGCGCTGGCCGTATGCAGTCGATCTTGCCGAGATATGGCGCAGCAGTGCTGGGCCCATACAAGTTAGAAGTCCTCCCCCAAAAGCAGACGTCATCTGAAGAAAATTCACTCGCCTCCATCGATCTGACTGATTTGCTGCGTTCATCTGGTCAGGTTATTCTCATTTCTTAGCTGCACGACGCGAAGGTACCGTGAAAGTGGGAAGCCTGCTTGCTGTTGCACTTTCTCTGATCGCCCTCCATGGGTTCGGGGTGCCCGCTGGACGGGCGCAAGACAACTACGAAATTCAGGTATATGGCTACGACACCGTCGATCCGGGTAAGACGATGGTGGAATTGCACAGCAACTTTACCATCGACGGGTCCAAGACCGTTGTGAATGGCGTGCTGCCCACCAATCACGCCGAGCACGAGACCATTGAAATCACGCACGGGGTAACCGATTGGTTCGAGGTCGGCTTCTATATCTTCACGTCGATCCGCAATGGCTATGGCGTGCAATGGGTGGGCGACCACATTCGTCCGCGTGTGCGCATTCCGAAGCGATGGAATTGGCCCGTCGGGTTGAGCCTGTCGAACGAGATCGGGTATCAGCGGCGACAGTTTTCCACGGACACCTGGACGTGGGAGATGCGCCCCATTGCGGACAAGCAGATTGGGCGCTGGTATTTTTCGGTAAATCCGACGCTGGACCGCTCGTTTCACGGCGAAAGCGTGAATCAAGGGGTGGTGTTTTCTCCGAATTTCAAGTTCAGCTATGACTTCACGCCGAAGATCACCGGAGGATTGGAATATTACGGGTCGGTGGGGCCGATTACCGGGTTTTTGCCGCTGAACCAGCAGCAGCACCAGATCTTTCCAGCAATTGATCTCAACGTTTCGCCGAAATGGGAGATCAACTTTGGGTTGGGTGTGGGGCTTACACGCTCGACCGATCACTTGATTGCGAAAATGATTCTCGGGTATCGGTTCGACTTCTGACCTGGCGCGGAGCACGCGGAAAGTTTGGCCCAATGACCTACCACCTGGCGCAAATCAATATCGGGCGTTTGATTGCTCCGATCGATGACCCGAGGATTGCGGAGTTTGTGGCGGGGCTCGAACCTATCAACGCTCTTGCTGACCGGGCTCCGGGATTTATCTGGCGCCTGCAGTCAGGATCAGGAAATGCCACCGATATTGCGTATAGCGATGACCCTACGATGATGGTGAATATGTCCGTCTGGGAATCGTTTGAGACGCTGCGCGAGTACGTTTACCGTTCGGACCACGTCAAGTTCTTTCGGGATCGCGCGAAATGGTTCGTAAAGCTGGACAAGCCTATCTACTGCCTATGGTGGGTTCCGGTCGGGCACCGGCCGACGGTGGCGGAGGGCCGCGAACGGATGGAGCATTACCAGAGGTATGGCGCGACACCGTTCTCGTTTTGGTTTTCGCAGCGCTTTCCCGAACCGGCCGATGAGGGTGTCTGCGTTTAGCGTCTGCGTCCAGATCGACACGGATGAAGAAACACAAACGGCTGGCAGCCTTGCGCTGCCAGCCGTTTGTTCACTTAAGCTTTCGTCGCGGGTAAAGCGACCTACTTATCGGTGGCCGCCTCCACCATGGAAGCCTCCGCCACCGCCGCCGTGGAATCCACCACCGCCGCGCGCCGCAAAGCCGCTACTGCCGTGAAATCCGCCGCCTGAATAATGACTGACGTTGCCACGCCCGTAGTAACCGCCGCGGCCATAGTATCCGCCACGACCCCCGTAGTATCCGCGGCCGCCATAGTATCCGCGTCCGTAGTAGCCCCGGCCATAGTAGCCGTGGTAGTGGAACCAGGGACCGGCGCCGATGAAGACGCCGCCGACGAACCAGCTAGGTCCGTAGTATCCGTAAGGCGCACAGGCATATGGGGCATAGCCGTAATAGCCGTACGAGCAAACCGGGGCCGCACCATATCCGTATCCGTAACCCGGTCCGCCAAAACCAATGCCAACCGCGACTCGCTGCGCGTTCGCACTCCCCGCGCCAAGCAAGCAAACCGCAACCAACAAACCAGCAATTCCAGCAATCCTGAGGTATCGCATCTTAGGACCCCCTTTCGAGTCCGTAACTTTCCGATCCGTCCGGCAGGAGCCGTAAACTTAGCTCTCAGCCTTACTTAGTTAAACTCCAAACTGGACCAAAAGTTGCGGTGCTCGTAATCTCGACGGGGCGCGTCCTATTACTTGACCTTCCGCTCCCTGTCGAACTGCGTTTCGCCTCATCAATCTACACCTAACTACAGTTATTTGATGCTCCAAGGCGCATTCTCGTTGACGATTTTACGGATTCGCCCGTATAATCGTGGTTTGTCTCTAGCGCTGGAGGACTGATGTACGCCGTTATCAAGACCGGGGGGAAGCAGTATCGCGTCGCGCCCGGCGACACTATTCGAATTGAACGAGTTAAGGGAGACGTGGGCGAAAAAGTGACCTTTGGCTCCGTCCTGGCTGTGCACAACGACGAGAAGAAGATTCTGTCGGGCGACGATGCTTCCAAAGCGACCGTGACCGGGAAAATCGTTAGCCACGGCCGCAACAAGAAGATTACCGTTTTGAAGTTCAAGAAGACCAACCAGTACAAGATTTCGCGGGGGCACCGGCAGAACTATACGGCGGTGCAGGTTAGTGATATTAAGCTGTAAAGATTGAAGATTTGTGTTTCGCCGGCCCTTCGTTCCTCAGGGTGAACTGAAGCCCGGCGCCTACATTTCGGAATCAGAAAAGGAAATGCATCATGGCACACAAGAAGGGGGGCGGCTCCTCTACTAACGGCCGCGATTCACACGGGCAGAGGCTGGGCGTCAAGCGGTTTGGCGGGCAGCTCGTCAATGCGGGTACGATTTTGGTGCGGCAGCGCGGCACCAAGCATCAGGCGGGCGTGAATGTCGGCCAGGGTAAGGACGATACCTTGTTCGCGCTGGTTACCGGCATTGTGAAATTTGAGGATAAGGGCCGCCACGGGCGGTTCATCAGCGTGCACCCTGCTGAGCAGGCTCAGCCGGCTCCTGCCGCCGTAAACTAAGCTGGATTTTGCCGAGGCGGTTCGGCGTGTGCCGGACCGCCTTCGTGTTTTCAAGGGCAGGTTGTGTCGCATTTTAGAGATCATGCCATCCTGCAGGCAGCACCGTAGAGACGCGCTGAGCGCGCCCTATATCTGGTTCCGGTTCATTCACGAGTCCCGGTGCATCTAAGCTCCGGAGTGTCTTTCGATGTTTGTTGACGAAGCCAAAATTCTGGTGAAGGCGGGGGGCGGCGGAAACGGCTGCGTCGCATTTCGGCGGGAGAAATTCGTCCCGCGCGGTGGCCCTTCCGGCGGCGATGGCGGGCACGGCGGCAGCATTTATCTGGAAGCGAATCCCAACGACAATACCCTGTTGCGGTACCGCTATAACCGCGAATTCAAAGCTGACCGCGGGCGGCATGGTGAAGGATCGAACTGCTCCGGACATTCCGGGGCGGACATGATTTTGCAAGTTCCGGTGGGCACGCTGGCTTTCGATGAGCAGACCGGCGAGACCATCGCGGACCTTGCTACGCCCGGCCAGCGCGTGTTGATTGCGCACGGCGGGCGCGGGGGCCGCGGGAATCAACATTTTGCGAAGCCGTGGCACCAGGCGCCGCGCGAGCATGAAGAGGGCCATGCGGGTGAGGAACGCCACCTGCGGCTGGAGCTGAAATTGCTCGCCGATGTGGGATTGGTTGGGTTTCCGAATGCCGGCAAGTCCACCCTGATTTCGGTCATTTCCGCGGCGCGGCCGAAAATTGCCAACTATCCGTTCACCACTCTGGAACCAAACCTTGGCGTTGTGAATGCGGATGGGGGCACGGGAAAAGAGGGCCGCGAACTGGGGCGCACGTTTGTCGTCGCCGATCTACCGGGGTTGATCGAGGGAGCGCACGAAGGTGCGGGATTGGGCATTCGCTTTCTGCGGCATGTGGAGCGCACCCGCCTGCTCGTCCACCTGATCGACACCAGCGATATGTCGGATGAGGATCCGATACATTCCTTCGAGATTATCTCCGGCGAGCTGCGCGCGTTCAGCGAGACCCTGACGGAAAAGCCGGTGATCGTGGTCGCGACCAAGCTGGACGCGACGACTGATCGCACGCGCCTGGACACGCTGCGCGAATTCTGCCGCGAGCACAAACTGGAATTTCACGCCATCTCCGCCGCGACCGGCGAAGGCGTCCGCGAGCTGGTGCGTTCCATCGCTGACGCGCTCGATAAAATCCCGAAACCTGCTCCGGAATCCCCGCTGGAGTTTGGGGTCGGCTCGCACCAGAGTGCCGACGCGAATAGCGATGCTGATCCCAAGGTCCGTACTGCTCTGGATGACACATCCCCTGCTGCGTCCAAGAATCTATGAGAAAATGCAGTAATCGTCCTTGGGAGGGGTATTGACCACCGCGCAAGCGCAGCGCACCGCCGCAAAACATCAACCTCGCCGCATCGCGCTGTTTGGCGGATCGTTCGACCCGATTCATAACGGCCACCTGGCCGTCGCGCGCGCTGCCGACCGGCGTTTCAATTTCGATCAGATTCATTTCATTCCGGCCAGCCGTCCTCCGCACAAGCTGAAGGCGCATCTAGCTCCATTTCCGCATCGATTTGCGATGGTGGCGCTGGCCTGCGCGGAGCATCCGCACTTCGTGCCGTCGGTGGCGGAAGCAGGCGACGACTTCAGCGGTGCGCAGCTTCACTATTCCGTGGATACAGTGCGGTATTTTCGGCATACCTACCACGGGCAGGGGGACCGCATCTATTTCATCATTGGCGCGGATGCGTTTCTGGATATTCCTATGTGGAAGGAATATGAGGCTTTGCTGGGTTTGTGCGATTTCATCGTTGCGAACCGCCCGGGCATCCGAATCGAGGCGCTGCGACTGGTGATACCGCCGGATTTGATGGCGACCGGGGGAGTACGAAAAGATATCGAAGCGGTGCACGAGTCGAGCGTTGTGGCGCATCTCCACCGCACTTCGGTCTACCTGCTCGACAACGTTTCCAGTGAAGTTTCGGCGACCGACATACGCCGCCGGTGCCATCGCGCTCAAGATATTCATGGACTTGTCTCCGCACGCGTCGAGGAATACATTCTCAAACAGGACCTATACCGTTGAACATAAGCACGCTGCCAGAAACCGTACGCCTCGCAATCGAGGCTGCACAAAATAAAAAAGCCTCCGGCATTACCGTGATCGATCTTCGCGAGGTCGGCGCCTTCACTTCGTATTTCGTGATTTGCACGGGCTTCAGCACGCCGCAGGTGCAGGCGATCTGCTCGGAGATCGAAGAGCAACTTTACAAGCACGCGAAGCGCTCTCCGGAGCACCGCGAAGGGCGCGGCTCGGCCGAATGGGCGCTGCTGGACTTCGGGGGATTTGTGGTTCACGTATTCGGCGAACAGGCGCGGCGCTATTACGACCTGGAACGGTTGTGGCGTTCAGCGCCGAAACTGGAAATTCCCGACGCTCCGGACAGTCCATCGGGCAAAGCCATTCCGATCAATGCGGCCTCGGGCGGGACACCACCTCACGGAGAAGCAGTCTCAAAATGACGGCGGAGCGGTTGCCGTGGATCTCTGCGGACCCGGCGTCCTTACGTCTGTACGAACTGGCGCAGAAGGTCGCGGCTGCGCCCACCACCCTTCTGATCACCGGTGAAAGTGGAACAGGCAAGGATTATCTTGCGCGCGCCATTCACGAAATGAGCCCGCGGCGCGATGCGCCCTATCTGAAGATCGATTGCGCCAGCCTACCGGCACAACTTGTCGAGAGCGAATTATTCGGCCACGAAAAAGGCGCGTTTACGGGCGCTGTGGAGCGGAAGCTTGGGCGGTTTGAGCTCGGCGGCGCCGGCACCATCGTGTTGGATGAAGTTGCCGCACTTTCCCCCACTGCGCAGAGCAAAATGCTCCGCGTTCTGCAGGAGCGCGCCTTCGAGCGGCTGGGTGGAACGGAAACGCTGCGGATTGAGGCGCGGCTTATTGCGCTGACCAACGTGGAACTTTCGGCGGCGGTCGCGGCCGGCACGTTCCGCGAGGATCTGTTTTTTCGGCTGAACGTGCTGACGTTGAATGTTCCGCCGCTGCGAGAGCGCCGTGCGGACATCAGCGCGCTCGCCGATTACCTGCTGGTCGTGGTGCGAACTTTGCTCGCACGACCAGCCGCACAATTGAGCGATGCCTCCCGACGCTTGCTGGGCGCCTACGATTGGCCCGGAAACATCCGCGAGCTACGCAATGCGCTCGAGCGAGCCGTGGTCTTCTCTCGAGCCGAAATACTCGAACCGAAAGATTTTCCAGAAAATATTCGCGCGGCTGTTCCCGGCCTCGTCGGCGCCACGGCGAACCTTCGTTCGCTGGAAGAGATTGAGAAGGAAGCGATTGCCGCAACGCTGGAAGCCACGCACTACAAGATTGGCCGCGCTTCCGAAATTCTGGGCATCAGCCGCAAGACCTTGCTCGAAAAACGCAAGAAATACGAGCTGAAGTGAAGATCCGGCTACTCATGCTCGGCAAAACCCGCCGCCCCGAAATGCGCGCCGTCCTCGAAGACTACGTAAAACGGATCAGCCATCAGACACCGATCGAAGTTACCGAAGTGCGCGATGCGGCCGGGGCTCTCAAGAAAATGGATGCCGACCGCGCCGCCACGGTAGTTTTTCTCGACGCCGCGGGCAAGCACTTCAGTTCCGAAGCATTCGCCAAGTGGCTTGCCGAGCAGCGCGACCGAGGCACCCGCGAGTTGATCTTTCTATGCGGCGATGCCGATGGATTTCCGGATGCCCTGCTCCAGCGGTCTCATCAGAAAATATCTTTCAGCCCGATGACTTTCTCTCACGAGCTGGCGCGCGTCATGCTCGCCGAGCAGCTTTATCGAGGGTTCGCGATACTTTCCGGGAGTCCTTATCCGAAATGAAAATATTGAACTCCGCGGACCGAGGGACGTGCAGAGGTGTCGCCCCTGCATTCTGGTTGCCGTCGCGGGAACTTGCGGTCGGATTAGGCATCGCGCTGGAAATGTTGTAAAACGTTAGCCACCATGCCGGCCCGTATTGTTCCCGATGAAGGCAAGCCCTCCGCGGCCATCGAAATCCCGCTGGAGAAGCCGCTTCCCGATTACGACCTCGAGCAGATCGACCAACCCACTCCCCGCGACGTGGATGGCGTCCTGGTGTCGCAGGGATTCCGCGATTTGGTCGACGACTCGCGCGGCATTCTGATGGATCTGCTTTCCAACGAACCGCGCGCCGTCGATACTTCGCACGGCCGGGCACTCAATCTGTCGCATGCCAACGATCACTCCTTGCAGGTCGAGCAACTTACGGGCGCGATTTGCCCTGGCAATGATGAAGTCTACCGGCCGGGTCTGTGGATCGTCTTGCGCGATGTGCACGCGGATCAGCACGCCAGCCTTCCGGCAGCTACGCGGGAACGCATCGCCGCCATCGCGCGCGAATTCATCAAGCGGCTGGGGCTGTAGCCGCGACTGGTTTCCATCACGGGATCGCTAAGACAAGACCATGCCGGAAGATAAAGGACTGCTCATCGTTTACACCGGCCCGGGCAAGGGCAAAACCACTTGCGCTCTGGGCACCGGATTCCGCGCGGTCGGCCAAGGATTGCGCGTGCTGATGGTGCAATTCATCAAGGGCTCGTGGCACTACGGCGAGCTCGATTCCGCCAAAATGCTGGGCGACGACAAGTTTGAGATTCGGCCGATGGGGCGGGGCTTCGTCAAGGTGGGCGGAGCGGAGACCGATCCCGAAGACATCAAGATGGCGCACGATTGCTGGGTCGCCGGGCGCGACGCCATCAACAGCGGGACGTACGATCTGGTGATCCTCGACGAAATCAACTACGTCATCAGCTACAAGATGCTGGATCCGGATGAGATCGTCGAAGCGCTAAAGGCGCGGCCCGAGCGCGTGCACGTGATCTGCACCGGCCGGAACGCGCATCCCAAGCTGGTCGAGATTGCCGACCTGGTGACCGAGATGCGCGAGGTGAAACACCCCTACACTAAAGGCATTCTGGCTCAGCGTGGTATAGACTATTAAGGTTTGGTTGCGGCCGCCTTGGTCCAAAGCGCGGCCTTTTTTCTAGGTCAGACGCAGGTTAGCGCCGCGAGGTAGCGGCTCTCAACTATGGCTTGGTTTAAGCGCGACAAGAAATCCATCGAGCAGTCCACCCCGCCCGAGGAGCGCAAGGTGCGCACCGAAGGCCTGTGGGTGAAGTGCGAGTCCTGCCGGACCACGGTGTTCCGGAAGGACCTGGAAGCGAACCACCTCGTCTGCCCCAAGTGTGGATTTCATTTCAAAATGAACGCCAAGCAGCGGCTGGAGATGTTGCTGGATGGCCGCTGGACCGAGCACGACGCGCGCATGACGTCCACTGACCCGCTCAACTTTGTGGACACCAAGCCCTACGCCACGCGCTTGAAGGAAGCGCGCAAAAAACTGGGCATGAACGACGCCATCATCACCGCGGAAGGACAGCTTGCCGGCCGTCCGGTCGTCTGCTGCGCGATGGAGTTCAATTTCATTGGCGGGTCGATGGGAGCGGTCGTCGGCGAGAAGGTCACGCGCGGCATCGAACTGGCGCTCGACACCCGCCAGCCGCTGATCGTCGTCTCGTGTTCCGGCGGCGCGCGCATGATGGAAGGCACCATCAGCCTGATGCAGCTGGCGAAAGTTTCCGCCGCGCTGGCGAGGCTGGACGACGCCAAGGTGCCGTACATCTCTGTGCTGACCGACCCCACAACCGGTGGCGTCACGGCGAGTTTCGCGATGCTGGGCGACCTCAACATCGGCGAGCCCGGCGCGTTGATCGGTTTTGCCGGACCGCGCGTAATCGAGCAGACCATCCGCCAGACGCTGCCGGACGGCTTTCAACGCTCCGAGTTTCTCCTCGAGCACGGCTTTCTCGATGCTGTCGTTCCCCGCAAAGAGCTGAAGAGCTTCATTGCCTCCTCACTCGACCTTCTCTTGAGCTGACATGCCATTGGGTTGACATGCGATTGAGCTGACATGAACTACGACGCTGCTGTTCGCTACCTGCTTTCGCTCGGCAGAGAACTCGCTGCGCCTACGCAGGCCGCTGCGGCGAAGTTTGATCTCGAGAATATTTCGGTGTTGGCAGAGCGCCTGGTGCGGCCCGACCGCGCTTATCCGTCCGCTCACATTGCCGGGACTAATGGCAAGGGTTCGACCGCGGCGTTCCTGGAGTCGATCCTTCGCCACGCGGGCTTTCGGACTGGGCTAAATACCTCGCCGCATCTCGAAAAAATCAACGAACGCATTCGCGTCGACGGCGAAGAGATCAGCGATGCCGACTTTGCCGACGTCCTGACGCGCATCCAGACCGTCACGGAGGAATTGCTGGCCGCGGGCAAGCTACGCGCGCACCCTACCTATTTCGAGTGCGTAACCGCCATGGCGTTTCAATATTTTGCGGAGCAGCGGGTCGAGTCTGCCGTCTTCGAGGTAGGACTTGGGGGGCGCCTGGACGCCACGAACATTGTCACGCCGGTGGTTTCGGTCATCACGCGTATCGACTTCGATCATGAAAATTTTCTCGGCCATTCGCTTCGAGAAATTGCTAGCGAGAAAGCGGGGATTCTCAAGCAGTCGGTGCCCGTTGTTATGGCGGAGCAGCGGTCGGAAGCACGCGAGGTGGTCGTTGCCCGTGCCGCCGAACTCCGTTGTCCGGTGACCGACACAACGACCGCCTATAAGATCGATGGTCAATCGATGCAGGATGGTTGTGTCCGGGCTCGCGTCACCGAAGTTTCATCCGGATGGGAGATTGATCTAGCCCCGCGCCTCCCGGGGCGCTTCCAATTGCAAAACGCGTTAAACGCTGTCGCGGCTGCGCGGCTGCTCCGTGGGCGCGGCTTCCGGATTTCCGACGAAAACGTCACGGAAGGCATCGCCAGCACAGTCTGGCCAGGGCGTATCGAGAAGCTGCAATCTCATCCCGACGTTTACCTTGATGGCGCGCACAACCCGTCCGCTGCTCGCGAACTTGCCACCTTTTGGGAAGAAAATTTTGCCGGCCGCAAGATCTATCTTCTTTACGGCGCGCTGCGCGACAAGGCCGTGGACGAAGTCGCCGGCCTGCTGTTCCCTTTCGCCGCTGAAGTCATTTTTACCGAGCCGCGCACCTCGCGCGCTATCTCTGCGGCGCAGCTCGCGGAAATTTCGGCGCACCACGCGGCGCAGAGCTCGGTGATCCCCGATGCCGAACAGGCGCTGGACTATGCCCTTTCGAAAGCCGCGCCCGGCGACGCCGTCTTCGTCACTGGCTCGCTTTACCTGGTCGGGCAACTTCGCCACTATTGGAAACAGCGAACGCAGGTCGCGGCGCGCTGAAAAACACCGTAGAATGTGCGGTCGGCTAGTGTTAACGGGGTGGAGTTGCCTTCAACCAATCGCATGGCAAAAAAGCGCCGGAGCCACAACGACGATACGACTTCAGGAGTTCCGGCTGGAGCCGCCGCTCCGGCGTCCAGTGTTCAACCCGCTGCGGATAGCACCCAGCCGCTCGTCGGCGTCATCATGGGCTCCTCATCCGACTGGGAGACGATGGAGCACGTCGCCAAGACGCTGGCAGAGCTGGGTGTTCCACATGAAACGCGGGTGGTTTCCGCTCATCGCACGCCTGATTTGCTCTTTGAGTACGCGTCGTCCGCCGAAAAGCGCGGCATTGAGGTCATTATTGCAGGCGCGGGCGGCGCGGCGCACCTGCCCGGGATGACCGCCTCGAAGACGGTGCTGCCGGTGCTCGGCGTTCCGGTCGAATCGAAAACTCTCAAGGGCCTGGACTCGCTGCTTTCCATTGCGCAAATGCCCGGCGGCATCCCGGTTGGCACGCTGGCGATCGGCAAGGCCGGGGCAATTAACGCCGCATTGCTGGCGGCGGCCATTCTCGGCGCCAAACACGCGGAGATTCGCGAGGCCTTGCGAAAGTTCCGCGCGGAGCAGACCGAGCGCGTTCTCGCCAACCCCGACCCTGCCGTGGCGCAAGGAGCGTCATTCCGCCTCAGCGCTCCCGAGGCTCCCGCGAAAAGGAAGCCCGCGTGACGATCGGCATTCTCGGCGGCGGCCAACTCGGCTACATGCTGGCGCTTGCAGGCTATCCGCTGGGCCTCCATTTTCGATTTTTCGACCCTTCGCCGGAAGCCCCCGTCGGACGTATCGCGTCGCGCGTCACCGCGGAATTTTCCGATGACGCGGCCCTTGAGAAATTCGCCAACGGCCTGGAGCTGGTCACCTACGAATTCGAAAACGTGCCCGTCGCCGCGGTTCGGTTTCTCGCCGAGCGCGTCCCCGTATTTCCGCCGCCCGCCGCGCTGGAGGCGGCGCAGGACCGGCTGCGTGAGAAGCATCTTTTTCTGAAGCTGGGCATCCCTACAACGGGGTTCGCGCCCGTCGCCGATGGTCAAGCGCTGGACACCGCGGTAAAGAAAGTCGGCCTGCCCGCCATGCTGAAAACGTGCCGCATGGGCTACGACGGAAAGGGCCAATGGCTGCTCCGCACCGCGGAAGATGTCACGCACGCCAAAAATGAGCTGCCACCCGCCAGTTCTGGCGCCGTGGCGCACGCCGACACTAACGCGTCGCGCGAGGCCTCGTTCATCCTCGAACGCTTCGTTCCGTTCACCCGCGAGCTTAGCGTCCTCGCCGTCCGCGCCCGCACTGGCGAAACCGCCGTCTATCCCTTGGTCGAGAACCACCATCGAGGCGGCATCCTCCGCCTCTCCCTGGCTCCCGCACCGCGACTCGAACCCGCCATCCAGCGCGCCGCCGAAGAAGCCGCGCGCAGCGTTTTCGACGAGCTCCAATACGTCGGCGTCCTCGCCATCGAATTTTTCGAACAGGATGGCCGCCTGCTCGCCAACGAAATGGCCCCGCGCGTCCACAACTCAGGTCATTGGACCATCGAAGGCGCGCTCACTAGTCAATTCGAGAATCATCTGCGCGCCGTCATGGGTCTGCCGCTCGGTTCGACGCATGCGATCGGATCCTCCGCCATGCTGAATCTGATTGGCGAACTTCCCGACTCAGCTGACGTTCTCGCGATCCGCGACGCGCATCTCCATCTCTACGGCAAATCGCCCCGCGCCGGCCGCAAACTCGGCCATATCACCCTGCGCGCGGCGTCCGCGGAACAACTGGTGTCGCGCCTGGCCGAACTACCCGGCTTCTTTCACCGCCCCGAATTTTGCTTGGACGCAGTCCTCGCCCGCCCAATAACCTCCCGCGCCTAACCGTGGCACAGGCATTCCTGCCTGTGCTCTGACGACCGCCCACCATGATCCCGAGCGAATCGTTGGCGGACCGACACGTACGAATCACTGCAGGACCGACACGAATCGATGCCTGACCGACGTGCCAAACTCACCAACCCCGCCCAGTTGCCGCCTACCCGCCCGAATGCTAGGATGCGGGGTTCCCATGACTCCCACCCTGCCATCCGGAAGCGGCTCCCCACCCATCCGCGTCGGCATCCCCTGGCGGATGACGAGTGAGCAGCGCGAGGGCAACCGTAAGAAGCTGGACTACTACTTCGCATCGGTCCGCAAGGCGGGAGCCGACCCTTACGACATACGACTGGACCAAGATCCAGCCCAGCTCCACGCCCAGCTGGGCGACTTGGACGGCTTCGTCCTTCCCGGCAGCCCCGCCGACGTCGATCCCGCGCGTTACGACACGGCTAAGCATCCTGAAACCAATGAGATAGACGAAAATCGCGACCGCACCGACTTTGCTATCCTGGACCACGCGTTTGAGACCGGGAAACCCGTCCTCGCCATTTGCTTCGGATGCCAGAGTTTGAACGTCTATCGAAAAGGGACGCTCGTTCAGGACATTCCGGCAGAACGACCCGGGTCCATCGCTCACGGCCAGACCGACCTGCCTTCCGGGGCTTCGCCTACCGGGATTTCGAAGGGCGATCTTGAGCACTCGGTGTTGTTTTCGGAGGGCAGCCTGCTCGCCCGGCTGAATCGAGCCACCGCCGGCCAGATCAACAGCAGCCACCACCAGGCGATCGACAAGCCGGGGCACGATTTACGGGTCACAGCCCGCGCCGGCGACGGCATCATCGAAGGCGTGGAGTGGAGCGGCAATCCCAATTGGGTCGTCGGCGTGCAGTGGCATCCGGAGCGCATGCCGGAGGATGCCTTGTCACAAAAACTGTTTGCGGAATTTGTGGCCGCCGTTCGCAGCGCGCGCGGCTCGGTCGTGCAAAAGGCTTAACGTTTCCGCTTTTTCGATCCGCAAGATTTGGCGGTTCACTCTCTTGGGGCTCTTTGGGGGCATCATGATTTCATTGGCAGGCAAGGCGGCAGTCATCACCGGAGGCTCGCGCGGCATCGGCGCCGCGGCCGTCAAATTGTTTGCGCAGGCGGGCGCGGACGTCCTGTTCACCTACAACAAAGCGAAAGACGCAGCTCAGTTGGTCGAACAGGAAGCAGGCAAGCACGGCACACGCGTCGAGGGATTCAAGGCCGACATCGGGCGGCACGACGCCAACAAGAAGCTCGTCGATCACGCCATCGCACGCCTTGGGCGTCTCGACATCGTCGTCGCCAACGCCGGCATCTGGAACCTCGAAGATCACCCCATCGAGAAAATGACCGAGCAGCAGTGGGACGACATGATCCGCATCAATTTGAAGAGCGTCTACTCGCTGATCCATTTTTCGGTGCCGCACATGATCAAGCAGAAGTCCGGCAGGATTATTCCCATCACTTCTACGGCCGGGCAGCGCGGCGAATCCTTTCACACGCACTACGGCGCATCGAAGGGCGGCGTGATCAGCCTGGTGAAGGGACTTTCCAGCGAACTCGCGCGTCACAATATTTTGGTCAACTCCGTTGCTCCCGGCTGGGTCGCCACGGACATGTCCAATCCGGTGCTGCAATCGAAGAAAGGCCAGAAGATGGCAGCGAGCGCCATCCCTCTCGGGCGCCCCGCGACCGCGGAGGAAATCGCCGGACCCATTCTGTTCCTCGCTTCGGACTTGGCCAACTTCATCACCGGCGAAATCATCAATGTAAACGGAGGATCGGTGTTGTGCGGCTGACGCTTGCCAAAAGATCGCGTCCGTTCGCGTTTGCGTCGTCAGTTCTTGTCGCGGCGCTTTGTGTTGGCTTTGCGTCGGCGCAAAATCCCGACACGCTGATGCCCGAAGCCAGCGCCGCCAAAGCCAGGCAAATCCTTCAACAATTGATCGACGCCTTCGGCGGGCCGACCTACACGGACATTCGCGACTCCGATTGCGAAGGACGCCTCGCGCGTTTCGGCCACAACGGCGAAATGAGCGGCTACACGAATTTCAAAGATTACTGGCGCTATCCCGACGCGAATCGTACCGAATTCTCGAAAAAGGGCGTGATCATCAATCTCTACGTGGGCGACCAGGGATGGACGCTCGACAAAGGCGGCGTATCCGATCTGAGCGCAGCGGCCATTGCGGATTTTCAGGAACAAGCGAAAAGGGACATCAACAATTTGCTGCGCGTCCGCTTGAAAGAACCGGGCATGACCATCCGCTACGGCGGACAGGATATCGTCGACCTCAAAACCGTCGACTGGGTGGACATCACCGACTCCGAGCAGCGCAACTTCCGCCTGGCGGTCGACCGTTCCTCGCATCTTCTGGACCGCGCCGTCGTCAGCACTCCCGACGAAACCATGAATAGCCGCAACGTCGAGACCAACATCTTCACGAACTTTCAGCTCATGGACGGTGTGCGCACCGCCATGCAGATCACTACCGACCGCAACGGCCGGCGCTCCAGCCAAGTCTTCTTCAGCATTTGTAAGTACAACTCCAACTTGCCGCCCGATCTCTTCACCAAAGCCTCACTAGGCAAGCGCTTCTCCGAAGTCGGCAGCAAGAAATACAAAGACGAGAAAAAGAAAGACAAAGAAGAGAACTGACGAATTCGAGAGCAGCAATACGGCTAGAATGGATATGGCGGTCTGAGGACCTATTGTGGGACTGACGAAACAACAAGCGATTGAGATGTTGGAGTCCGATGACCTGGTGGGCATTGGGATGGAGGCGCACCAGTTCCGGTTGGCGAAGAATGATCCGCGCGTGGTGACTTACCAGATCGATCGCAACATCAACTACACGAATTTCTGCACCGAGTATTGTTCGTTCTGTGCGTTTTACCGGCCGATTGGCGACAGAGAGGGTTACATCCTGTCGCTGGAAACGATCTATCAGAAAATCGAGGAGATGCTGGAGCTGGGCGGCACGGGAGTTTTACTGCAGGGCGGGTTGCACCCGGATTTGCAGATCGGCTACTACGAAAATTTGCTGCGGTCGCTGAAGGCGCGATTCCCGCAGGTGCATTTGCACTGTTTTTCGGCGCCGGAAATTCTTTGCATCGCGGATGTTTCGGAGATGAGCGTTCGCGAGGTGATTCAGCGGTTGATGGATGCCGGGTTGCAGTCGATTCCCGGCGGCGGCGCGGAACTGCTGGACGACGAGATTCGCTCGAAGATCGCGCGCTTGAAATGCACCAGCGACGACTGGGAAGAAGTGCACCGCACCGCGCACTCGCTGGGCTTGCGCACTACCGCTACGATGATGTTTGGTTGCGGCGAGGAATTGAAGCACCGCGTGAATCATCTCGATCGAATTCGTCGTATTCAGGAAGATACCGGCGGATTCACGGCATTCATTCCGTGGATTTTCGCGGCGGAAAATACCGCGCTTGGCAAAAAGGTGCAGGAGACGACGGCGGTCGATTATTTGAAGACGCTGGCGGTCAGCCGCTTGTATCTCGACAACATCGATCATATTCAATCGAGCTGGTTGACGCCCGGAATCAAGGTTTGCCAGGTAGGCTTGCAGTTCGGCGCGGATGACGTGGGTAGCATCTTGATTGAAGAGAACGTCGTGTACGCCGCCGGCGTTCGCAATCGGACCAATGAGAGCGAGTTGCGGCGCATTATTTCGGATGCGGGATTTATTCCGGCGCAGCGGGATACGCTTTATCGTTCTTACGCGTTGAAATAAAGAATCCGAACCCTTCCTGAGGGGCTAAAGCCCTATTGGTGGCTTGCGGTTATGTCGGAGCTAAAGCCCCGACCCCCGAACAGCTTCTTTGCCAAGTGATGGCCGATCCGCGCAGCACATTGTGTGCCGCGCCCTTCTCCTTGAGCTGCAGGAGTCGGTGTCACAGCCATTCTTGGCTGTGCGGTTTCGTCGAGCCGCACCTTGACCTTTAGCTCGAGGCCGCAGACTATCTGGCTGCTGTGCTGGTGCCGTGCTCGGCTAGGAATGCGCGGGCGTGGGTTAGCTGCGGCAGAGTTTGGTCTGCATCTTTCCAAGTGGCTACAAATTCTGTGTATTGCGTTGAGGCGGATTTCAGGTCTCCGCTGCGTTCGCTGCTTAGGGCCACGCCGTACAGGGCGAATCCTGATTTCGGGCGGTCTACCAAGGCTTTCTCATACGCCGTCTTCGCATCGGTCCACGCCGCCGCTTTCAGCATTGCCGCTGCTTCTGTTTCCGCGACCGGCCGAATGTAGCCGGGAGGTTCGCGATACCCCAACTCTTTCTCTTCCCGCGCCGCTTGGGTATAGAGTTTCTTCGCTTCCTCCATCCGCTTGTCGGCCATCAGCAAGCCTGCGCGTAGTTCCAGCGACATGATCGATACGTTGCCTATCAATTGCTTGGCGTTTGCATCCGGCATCAACTGCATTTTGGGCGTTCCGGTATCCTCTGCTTTCTTTTCCTTCGACTTTGCGTCTTCCGTGGCTTTTTCGCTCGAAATTCGGCTCGAAATTCGCCATAGTTCCGCATCCAAGCGTTGTGAAGGCTCCTCGGCCCTGGTGATCTCGCCAGCGTCGAGGGCTTGCATCCCGCTTGTGAAATCCGTCAGGGCTCGCTGCAGGAAAGCGAGGTTCGACAGCGGTGCTGGCGGCGGCGCGCTGGCTTTCAGCAATTCCAGAGCGCCGGACCAATCACCCGCGCGTAACGCCACCGGCAAGCGAGGATCGAGCCGCGTGATGGAATCGCGGGGCGACCACGGGTACAGGCTGGCTTCCAGCTGGCCCCGCGCATCCTTCAATTTCGCGGAAAGAGCGGTGGCTTCCGTGAGTTGCCCCTGTTCCATCAGGTTGGCGATCGCGTACATCAGGTTGTGGACGTAGTTCCAATCATCGTCCACTTGCACGTTTTGCGCGTGCATGTATTGCTCATCGGCTTGCGTCGACGCCGCGAATGACTGTTGCGCGCGCGCGTAGTCGCCGGTGCGGAAGAAAATGTGTCCCGGCATGTGCACCATGTGACCCGAAGTAGGCGCCAGGCGTCCCAGGATCTCGGCGCTATGCAGCGCTTGTTCCGGCTTCGGACTTGCTTCGACTGAGTGAATCCAGTAGTGGTTGGCCGCCGAATTTTCCGGTTCGTCCTTCAGCACGCCTTGCAGAATCGTCAGTGTCTCCTTGGTGCCCTTTCGCGGGCTGCCGTCGTCGTCATAGCCGTCCATCAGCGTCCAAGCCAGAAAGATGAGGGCTTGCGTGTCTTTTGGAGAATGCTTCACCAGCTTCCGCAAGATCTGGACTTCCCTGGAGTCCCCTTCTTTAGCGTCATCTTTCTTATCTTTTTCCTCAGCCTCGTGAGCTGCGCTGGCCTCAATATACAAACGCTCCGCCTTACTCGCGTGACCTTTCAGGCTCACTGCCTTGGCCAGGGCCGCATCGGCGAAATGTTTGCTGGAGCTGTGGCGGAATATTTCCGCTTGGTAAATTCCCCAGTAGCACATCGCGCACCGCGGATCGACGCGCACGCCCTGCTGGAAAGCTCGAAGCGATTCGTACTCCCAAAAATCGTGATAAAGGTTCAGGCCCTGGTCAAACCACATCTGCGCTTCCGGCGAGGCGGTGATCTTGATGTGCACATTTCCGATGCCGGACAGTTTTTGCGGTACGGGAACTTTATCGGGTGGGATTTCGTCCTGGGTGCCCAAGGAATGGCAATGGACGGGTGTTGTAGAACCGGCTTGCGCCAAGGCTTGCGCCAAGGCTTGCGGAGGCAGTAATGGTAGGGCGAAGGCGATTAGCGTCGCACTGAGCGGGATCGCGAGCAGCATCTGCCGCAAGGCCCATCGTGACTCGGGCTTAATCACGTCATCCTCCGCAGCCCCGGTTCGTGGGGTTCTGGTCGAGCGGTGAAAGTATAGCGCTGGAGCGGGCGTGGTTAACACCTTGCCCCCCTCCCCCTGAGCATTTTGTAAGTGCGGATTCTAGAGGGGTTGGCGAAAAATGGGGGTGCGATTGACGGTGCGCGCGCGGAGGGCAGGGTCGAGATTTCACGACCCGTGGTAGCATCGTCTGTTAACCATGTAAATATGTTTATGTATAGGTATCATCAGAATGCCCTTCCTACGAGCAGGGGGAAGCGCTGGGGCTCAAGCCCAGCGCCTACATGAGGTCGCTGGATGCCCTTCTACTTTTTCTCCAGCGGTTGGATGGTGGCGTTCACCAGGTATGGGTCGTCGAACTCGGTCATGTCGCCCGGGCCTTTGCCGGCTACCGGTAAGAGGCGTGCTGACAGGGGCTTGTGCCACTTGAAGGCTAGCGAGGCCATGTCGCCGATGATTAGATCAAGGCGCTCTTCGGTGATGTCGCCGGGTAGGGGCACAGTGTCGAGTCCGGTGCCGCAGACGGCGCTGTAGCTCAGCAGTGCGTCGAGCGAGACGTTGCCTTCGCTCCAGCGCTGCGCCAGGCGCGAATCTTCCAGGATCGGCAGCATCAACCCTGAATAGCCGGTCCGCTTTACGCTGATGTCCTTGATCGCGGCGGTGACGGTGGCCGCGGCCGTGAGGGTTCCGCTGGATCCAAACGGTTGCGAGGTTAGATCTTCCAGTGCCGCGCCGATCGATACATCTTTCGAGGGTGCGGGCGACAGATCGATTCCCACGTAGGCCCAGCCGGTGTCGCGGTCGATGCGCTGGGCTTGGGCTTCCACGTCAAAAGCAGTCTTGGCGAGCGATTCGGTAAGTTTCTGCTTGGCGGTGCCCAGATTCGGGGCGTTCTTGAACGCCGTCGCCACCACGTTCGCGGACTCCAGAGCGATCGCGAACTGGTGGCCGAAACCGGAGTGGTAGGAGCCGGGATAGAAAGGCGTGAGAGGTGGGACCATGGCGATGGCGGAGAAGCGGAAATTTCCCTGGCTGTGTTCGGTGTCTTCCAGTTTCTTCATGACTCGGGCGGCGGCGCCTACGGCGCGCCAGCGGACACCATCTTCGCCTGCTACGACCAGGCTGGCGTTTAGAACCTTGGTGTTTTTCAGGATCTCCGCGAGGAGGTCGGCTTGCGCTTCGCTGTCATTGACGTCCAGCATGGCCGGGCCGATGGACGCGTCGAATTTGTCCTGCTCGGCGACTGCGTCGTAGTTGCGGAAGAACGCCAGAGCCTGTTCGGTGGTGAGGCCCTTGGTGTATTGCGAGAAAGGCTGCGTGGAAATACGGATGGTTTGTACTTCGAAGCCGCGCGACTCGAAGACCGTTCGCGCGTATTTCAGCATCTTCAGCGCGTCCGCGATTTGTGGTTGATATTGCGTGCGATCCAGATTCACGAAGGCGGTGATGGCGCGGATTTTGGGTTTGTCGGGATCGGGAGCGGCGGGTTTGCGCTGGGCGCTTGCGACGTTGCACGCCATAAGCGCCAAAATGCAGAGCGTGGCGCTAAAGCAGATCCGGGACGAATGGTGTGGAGACGCAATCATCGGGGGGCTCCAAAGGGACGATATATCGTGCCGCCACAGCATACAAGAACACGGGAACCGGGTCTTTAGCTTAGGGCACGAGCAAGAGTCGAACGCGGAAGAAAAAAGTCGGTCTGCTCCGGTCGGAATGACGGTGCGGGCAGCGTTTGGAGTTGCGGGGTGCGGTCTGCTCCGGTTGGGATGTCGGTGCGACGCGAGTGCTCAAGACGCTCATGGTTGACGCCTGGGCGGTGCAAGCCCCGCCCCTACAAGGGATTGGGAAGCTGACGAGTGGCACGGCTGAAGCCGTGCCCTGACGAAGACCGGAGTTCTCGGAGGTTGAGGGCGGCTACAGGTTGCTAGCTGAAGGCGGAGATGCCGGTGATGCGTTCGCCGATGACCAGCTTGTGGATGTCGTTGGTGCCTTCGTAGGTGGAGACGCTTTCGAGGTTGTTCATGTGGCGCATGATGCAGTAGTCGTCGACGATGCCGTTGGCGCCGAGGATGTCTCGGGCCTTGCGGGCGGTGTCCAGCGCGATGGCGACGTTGTTCATTTTGAGCATGGAAATGTGGGAGTGATCGACTTTGCCTTGGTCTTTCAGGCGGCCTACGTGCAGAGCGAGCAATTGTCCCTTCACGATTTCGGTGATCATCCAGGCCAGTTTTTCCTGGACTAGCTGGTGGGAGGCGATGGGCTTGTTTGCGAACTGTTTGCGCGTTTTCGCGTATTGCAACGCGGTGTCGTAGCAGGCCATTGCCGCGCCGAGCGCGCCCCAGCCGATGCCGTAACGCGCCTGGTTCAAGCAGCCTAGTGGGCCCTTCAGGCCGACGACATTCGGCAGCAAATTCGCTTCGGGGATTTCGCAATCGTTGAACGCCAGTCCCGAGGTTACGGAGGCGCGTAGCGACCATTTTCCGTGCACGTCCCAGGTCTTGAATCCGGGCGTGCCTTTCTCTACCAGGAAGCCGCGGATTTTTTCGTCTTCGCATTTGGCCCAGACAACGGCGACGTCTGCGATGGAACCACTGGTGATCCACATTTTTTCGCCGTTCAAAACATACTTGGCGCCTTTCTTTACCGCGCGGGTCAGCATGCCACCGGGATTGGAGCCGAACTGCGGTTCGGTGAGGCCGAAGCAGCCAATGGCTTTTCCCTGGGCTAGCAGCGGAAGCCATTTGTCTTTCTGGGCGTCGTTGCCGTATGCGTAGATTGGATACATGACCAGGGCGCTTTGCACGGAGACGAAACTACGGAGGCCGGAATCGCCGCGCTCGAGTTCCTGGGTCACGAGACCGTAGGCAACATTGGACATGCCCGCGCAGCCGTAGCCGTGGAGGTTCGCGCCGAAGAAACCTAGTTCGCCTAGCTGCGGCACGAGGTGATGCGGGAAGGTGCCTTCCCGGCTGTGCTTTTCAATGATGGGAATGACTTCGTTTTCGACGAATTGCCTGGCGGTTTGCCGGACGAGCTTTTCTTCGTCGTTGAGTTGTGAATCGAAATCGATGTAGTCCACTCCGCCGTAAGCGGCCATCGTGCTCTCCTGAATTTGGTGACTCCCTGAGTATCAGCGGGTGATATGAATGTCTCACGGGTAGCTACCCGAAGAAAAGTCGGGGGAAAAAGCAGGGATTAAGGATTGAAGAAGTGCCGCTGCCTACCATCGAACGCATCGAGGTGATTCGGGGTCCTGGGGCGGCGGTTCGGGGGGCCAATGCAGTAAACGGAGTCATCAACATCACCACCCTTAAGGCCAGCAGCACGCAGGGAGGATTGTTGACCGCCGGGGTAGGAAGCTACGCGAAATCGCGGCCCAGAACATGTTCGCGCTGGAAAAGGAGAAGTTCGATCTGATTTTCATGGACGTGCAGATGCCGGAGATGGACGGACTCGAGGCTACGGTCGCGATTCGGGAGAAGGAGAAAAGCACCGGAGTGCATCTGCCGATCATCGCCTTGACGGCCCACGCGATGAAAGGTGACCGCGAGCAGTGCCTGACTGCAGGCATGGATGGTTATCTCACCAAACCGATCCGCCCGCAGGAACTCGACGAGATCCTGGAGGGTTACCTGGCGCGGCGTTCCGCGCCGGCCAAGACAGAGGAAATTGTCGGACAACGCAAATGAACGCTGGTGCGCTCGGCTTGACGCTGCGCGCGAAGTCCGGCGACACTCAATGTTGCATTCCTGATTGCGCGAAGACGGCTTATGCCATTCACTCACTGTTGACGATGACCCGAAAAAAAGGCAGCCCGAGGAAATATTTCCAGCCCGCAATTCTAATCTTCGACATAGACGGCGTGCTTATCGATGTCCGTGGAACATACTGGCGGTCCGCGCTGGAAACGGTCCGCCATCTGAGCGGCAAGCGCGTTACCTACGCAGACCTGCACAAATGGAAGAGCAAACCTGGGCACAACGATGACTGGCGCATGACGGCTAACTGGGTTACGTCGCTCGGCAAGCCAACCACTTACAACGAGGCGCGTGCCGCGTTTGAGAAGTTCTATTGGGGCACGGACGGCCAGCCCGGCAATGTTCGCAACGAGAAATTTGTGGTCACTCCACGGCAGATCGAGCGTTGGGCGAAGCGCTACGAGCTAAATCTGTTCACCGGAAGGACGCGGCGGGAATTTGCGCATACGTTTGATGGTTGGCCGCACACGTTCCACTTTCGCAGAGTCATTACCATGGATGACGTTACCCGCGGGAAGCCGCATCCGGAGGGATTGCTGAAGATATTGGGGAAGCGCGATCCGGCGACGGCGGTATATGTGGGCGACAACATCGACGATGCCCTCGCGGCACGGGATGCGCACGTTCCGTTCCTCGCTATTTTACCGGCGGGTGCCTATGGTTACCGTGAGCGAGCGGCAAACTTCAGAAAACTGGGTGCCTTGGCTCTGCTTTCGCGCGCCACTGATCTGAATCGGTGGCTGTCTGCCAAGTAGCGCAGGCACTCCTGTATGTGTCTTAACAGGCTGGGGAAAATGCAACAACCGAAGTAGAAGCTTCCTTCAGGGGCTGAAGCCCATTGAGAGGACGCAGTTTACGGCGGCTCTAAAGCACCGACCTCCTGAAGAAAAAGACTTTTTCCGCAGCCTGTTAAGCCGTGCGAGGCAACGTTGGCGGGACAAAGCGGATAGAATAGAGCGGGCAGGACAGGGCGCGGTTCGGAGGTGGACTGTTGTCGCAATGACCGCGCATGCAGGCAAGGCAAACTTTCGCCGCGCAAGGTCCTCTAAGCAATACTAGGGCCTCAAGAAGTAGTTTGCGCTTCATAGTCCTGGTCCCGATTCACCTAGGTGGGAACTTGCCGTCAGTTCATCGGGAACTTAGTATGTGAGGTCTGCCCGAACAGCAATGATCGACAATCCACGCGACAATTCACGCAACTCTGCAATTTTGGCGACATTCGCGCTCATGGGAGCATCCTGTCTCGCGGCGCCGCCCTTCACGCGTGCTCAAGCGCCTCCGGGACCGCTTCCGCAGACCGAATCCCAGGACGCACCGCCACCACCACCCCGGCCGCAGGTGCAAAAGCCGGCGGTGCAGCCGCGGACTTCGATTTTCGGCGACTGGAAGCTTGACCGAGACGATAGCGACGATCCTGGCAAGAAAATGCAGGACGCTCAGAACAGCCAGGGCAACGGCGGCTACGGTGGTAATCGGCGGATGGGCGGTGGCTATCCCGGCGGTGGCTACCCGGGCGGAGGTGGCGGGGGCTATGGCGGCCATCGTATGGGGCAGCAAAATGAAAGTGACGAGGACCGCCAGCGAATGCAGGAGCTGCTAAGTCCAGCGAGTACACTGAACGTCGCGGAAGCCAAGAAAGACGTGGAGGTCGATCTGTTTGATGACCAACAACGCAAACGGGCACTGTTCACCGATGGCCGCAAGGTCCAGAAATCGAAAGACGCCAATTATCAGGAGATCGCAGCGCATTGGGATGGCACGCGGTTAACGACCGACGAAAAGAACCCTCACGGCGGCAAAATGAGCCGCACGTACGAGCTATCTTACGACGGCACACAGCTCTATGAGACGTTGCACATGACCACGGGTCACAGCAACACCCCCGTGGTAATCCGCTACGTTTACGATCAATCCGGCAATCCTCGAGCGGCTGCTGCCAACGCCGCGCCGGCCCCGGCGGCCGCGCCCAAACAATAGGCGGGCTGAGTTCCGGGAAGGTCGGGTTTTACCACGTGTACGCTACCGCGCACGATCCAGCCGTATCAAGTAGCTAACGCAACGCGTCTCCGCCGGTTTGACGCCGCGCGGCGCCGGATGCTATAAAATTATTGTTCATGCGGGCGCTTCATGGCCCGCCGAGGCGCTCTTCCCGGGTCGAGTGCACGGCGCGGCTGCCAATCCTGAGGTTCAGGCGACACAAGCTAAATGCAAGAGATCGTTCACCAACTTGGGGAACTGTTCCTTCAGGCTGTGCCCACAGTCCTGATCCTGCTCGCTTTTTACGGCGTTCTGCGGGCGCTTTTCTTCAAGCCGCTGCTTAAGATAATGGCCGAGCGCGAGGCGCGAACCGCCGGCGCTCGTAAAGCCGCCGAAGCCGCGCAGGCCGCCGCTGCGGAAAAAATCAAGCAGTACCAGGAAGCTCTGAAGCAAGCGCGCGCGAAGGTATACATTGAGCAGGAAGCTGCGCGCAAGAGACTGCTTGATGAGCGCGCCGAGCTACTAAAGGAAGCGCGAAGGAAGGGCGCGGTGGAAGTCGCTAAGGCGAAAGAGCGTGTAGCGAAGGAGCTTGACGCGGCCCGCCGTGACATCGAAACGACCATCGCGCAACTCTCCGCGGAAATTGCGCGTCGCGTTGTGGAAATTCCACCGCAGCGGCCTCCCAGCAGCCCCGCAAGAGGAGCTCAATGACTCGCCGGCTTCCAATTTTTGCGGCCGTACTCTTTGCGGTCCTGTTCGCGGTTTTGTCCGTCCACGCTGCGGAAGAGGGCGGCAACGCCGCGCAGGAGCATGCCAACGAAATTTTCAAGTGGATCAACTTCGTATTGGTGGCCGGGGGCCTGATCTGGCTCTTCGGCAAAGTTTTGCCGTCTAAATTCCGCGGAAATGCCGACAGTATCAGTTCGGCGATCACTAAAGCCACCGCCGCGAAAGCCGAAGCCGATCGCCAACTTCGGGAAGCCGAGGAAAAGTTGGCGCATCTGGAACAGGAAGTCGCCCAACTGCGGGCCGACGCGCAACGCGAGGCTGAAGCAGAAGGGCAGCGCATCCGCAACGTAACGCAGGCCGACGCGCAGAAGATCGGTGTCGCAGCCACAGCGGAAGTCGAGGCCGCCGAGCGTGCCGCGCGCCTTGAACTGAAGGCCATCGCCGCAAATCTCGCCGTGGACGGAGCCGAATCGCTGCTCGCGAAACAACTCACGCCGCAGGGTCAGGAAGCACTGGTCAGCGCTTTCGTCAAGGGACTTGCGGGGAGACCCAATTGAAGTCCGCGAACCTCCAATACGCAAACGCGCTTGCGGATATCGCTTTGGCGCAGGGCGCGGCGGAACCCGCCTTGAAGCAACTCTCCGATTTCGGCGGCGTCTATGCCCAGTCCTCGGAATTGCGGAATTTCCTGGCGAACCCCGCGGTGGATCGCGATGCCAAGCACGGCGTCATCGAAAAGCTGGTCGCACGGCTTGGCGCCAGCAAGATCATTCGCAATTTTCTGTTTTTGATCGTAGACCATGGACGCGCTCATATTCTTCCGGAAATTGTCGCGGCATTTCAGGAAGTGGTGCGCCAGCGCCAAGGCATCGCCGAAGCGGAAATCTCCACGGCGATCGAGCTGAACGGCACGCAGAAAGCGGAGTTCGGTTTCACGCTTGAACGGATGACGGGCAAACGCATCGAGGCAAAATTTTCGCTCGAACCAGCATTGTTGGGTGGGGCGGTCGTGCGCATCGGCGACGCCGTCTACGACGGCTCACTACGCCGTCGACTCGACGAAATGCGCGCACGGCTTGCAGCACAATAGCGGTTTTTGGTTTGGACCGGGCCAGCATCCCGGAACCTCAGACACGAAATCGCGGACATCGTGACAGACTGGCTAGACACGCAGCGAACGCACCGACGGAGCAGGAATGGCGAATATAAAAGCAGACGAAATTAGCAAAATTCTGCGCGAGCAGATTGCAAACTACGAGGGGACCGTCGCGGTCGACGAAGTGGGCTCGATCATCAGCGTTGGCGACGGCATCGCGCGCATTCACGGGCTGGACAAGGTCATGGCCGGTGAGATGCTTGCCTTTCCTCACGACGTTTACGGCATCGCGCTCAATTTGGAAGAGGAAGAAGTCGGCGCTGTGCTGCTCGGCGAATCGTTTGAGCTAAAGGAAGGCGACACCGTAAAGCGCACCAATACGATCATGTCCGTGCCCGTCGGCGAAGCGCTGATCGGCCGCGTGGTCAGCCCGCTGGGCGTGCCCCTCGACGACAAAGGTCCGATCGCGTCGAAGCAGCGTAATCCGCTAGAACGTATCGCTCCCGGCGTGCTGGATCGCCAACCGGTGCGTGAACCGGTGCAGACTGGCATCAAGGCTATCGACTCCATGATTCCGATCGGCCGCGGCCAGCGCGAGCTGATCATTGGCGACCGGCAAACCGGCAAGACCGCCGTCATACTCGACACCATCATCAACCAAAAAGGCGGCGACCTGATCTGCATTTATTGCGCGATCGGGCAGAAGCGTTCGACCATCGCGCAGATCGTGAAAGTTTTGACCGACGCCGGCGCGATGGATTACACCATCATCGTTGCATCGTCCGCATCCGAGCCTGCCTCGGTCCAATACATCGCGCCCTACGCCGCTTGTGCAATGGGCGAATATTTCCGCGATACCAAGCGCCACGCCATCACCTTTTACGACGATCTTTCCAAGCACGCCCAAGCCTACAGAGAAATTTCGCTGTTGTTGCGCCGCCCGCCGGGCCGCGAAGCCTTTCCCGGCGACGTGTTTTATTTGCACTCGCGTTTGCTGGAACGCGCCGCGAAGCTGAACGACAAGCTCGGCGGGGGCTCGCTCACATCATTGCCGGTTATCGAGACGCAAGCCGGCGACGTCTCGGCGTATATTCCGACGAACGTCATTTCCATCACCGACGGCCAGATTTATCTCGAAGCTGACTTGTTCAACGCGGGCATCCGCCCGGCCATCAACGTCGGCATTTCCGTTAGCCGCGTAGGCGGAAACGCGCAGATCAAGGCCATGCGGCAAGTGGCCGGCTCTCTCCGGCTGGATATGGCGCAATATCGCGACCTCGCGGCCTTTGCGCAGTTCGGTTCCGACCAGTTGGACAAAGCGACGCAGGCGCAGCTGGGCCGAGGCCAGCGCTTGACGGAAGTCCTGAAACAAGATCAATACAGTCCGCTGTCCGTGGAGAAACAGGTGCTGAGTATTTTCGTGGCCACCAGCGGCTTGCTCGATAGTGTGCCAGTCAACGAAGTACGCCGCTTCGAAAAGGAAATGCTGCGATACGTGGAAACGAGCGCTCCATCCATCCTGAAAACGATTGCCGAGAAGAAAGCTCTGGACGATGGCATCCGGGCCGAAATCAAGACGGTCGTCGGGGAGTTTAAGGAGCGCTTCACCGCGTCGATCGTGGAGACCGCCGCGAAGTAAGCGACCAGCGACTCGACTATGGCCACACTTCTCGATTTCCGACGACGCATCCGCTCGGTGAAGAGCAGCCAGCAGATCACGCGCGCAATGAAATTCGTCGCCGCGGCCCGGCTGAGGCGTGCGCAGGAAGCCGCGCTGGCTGCTCGCCCGTATGCGCAGGAGCTCGCGCGTCTGCTCCGTTCGGTGATGTCCCGCATTCAGGACGTGCATCACCCGCTGATGGAGAAGCGCGAGGAAAAGAATGTTTTGGCGATTGTGATGACGGGCGAACGGGGATTAGCCGGGGCATTCAACGCCAATATTTTGCGCAAAGCGAATGAGTTTTTCCGCGCCAACAAGGCGAAAAAGGTTGTTACCATTCCCGTCGGCAAGAAGGGGCGAGACTCGCTGAAGAAAGCGGGCTTCGTCTTTGCCGGCGAATTCGTCAACGTCCTTGCTCGAGTGGAGTTCAAGACCGCGAAAGAAATTGCCAATTTGGCGACGGAGCTCTACGCGAAAGGTGAAATCGACGCCGTCTATATTATTTTCAGCGAATTCAAAAGCGTCATGACGTCCAACCTCACGGTCGATAAGCTGTTACCGATCGAAAAGATGGAAGAGGTGGACGAAGCAAGAGTGGACTCTCGCGGCGAAGCCGCCCAGGACGAGAAAAAGGCCGGTCTGCGGGACAGCGCGCAAATCGATTACATCTACGAGCAGGCGCCTGAACATATCCTCGGGAAACTGTTGCCGCGCTACATCGAAACGCAAATCCTTCGCGCCATGCTGGAATCGTCCGCCTCGGAATATGCAGCCAGAATGACAGCCATGGAAGCGGCCACCAAAAACGCCGGCGAAGTCATCGAGGCTCTTACCCTGCGCATGAACAAAGTGCGCCAGGCGGCTATCACCACCGAAATCATCGAAATTGTCAGCGGCGCGAATTACGGGAAATAGGAGAACGCATGGCAGAGAAAGTCGCAGGAGTAGGGCACGTCGTCCAGATCATTGGACCCGTGCTCGATATTCAATTTGAGGCCGGCCACCTGCCGGCCATCTACAACGCCGTTCGCATCACCAGCGAAGGCTACAACATTCCCGAACCGCTCGACGTGATCGTCGAAGTGCAGCAGCATCTCGGCGAAGGCCGCGTACGAGCCGTCGCCATGGAGCCCACCGAAGGAATGGTTCGCGGCATGAAGGCGTTTGACACGGGCGGAGGCATCACCGTTCCGGTCGGCCGGGCCACGCTGGGTCGCGTGATGAACGTTCTGGGCAAGCCGGTCGATCAGCTTGGACCGGTTGTCAGCGACAAACACTATCCAATTCACCGCGCTGCTCCGAATCTGGACGAGCAATCGACCACCCTTGAAATGTTCGAGACCGGAATCAAGGTGGTAGACCTGATCGAGCCTTACCTCAAAGGGGGCAAGATCGGTCTGTTCGGTGGCGCGGGTGTCGGCAAGACCGTGCTCATCATGGAATTGATTCACAACGTAGCCATGAAGCACGGCGGCGTTTCCGTTTTCGCCGGTGTGGGAGAACGCACCCGCGAAGGCAACGACCTGTGGCTGGAAATGTCGGAGAGTGGCGTCATCGTCCCCGGCAATTCCGAAAAATCGCGCGCCGCTTTGATTTACGGCCAGATGACCGAGCCGCCCGGTTCGCGCCTCCGGGTCGGCCTGACGGGCCTGACTGTCGCGGAATATTTCCGCGACGAAGAGCACCTCGATGTCCTTTTGTTCATCGACAATATTTTCCGTTTCGTTCAAGCTGGCGCGGAGGTTTCCGCGCTCCTGGGCCGCATGCCGAGCGCCGTGGGCTACCAGCCAAACCTCAACACCGAAATCGGCGAACTCGAGGAACGCATTACCTCGACAAAATCCGGTTCGATCACCTCGGTGCAAGCGGTCTACGTTCCGGCCGACGATTACACCGATCCCGCTCCCGCCGCGACGTTCGCGCACCTGGACGCCACCACGAACCTCAGCCGCCAGATCGTCGAGCGCGGCATTTATCCCGCTGTCGATCCGCTGGCTAGCTTCTCGCGCATTCTCGATCCGCGCATCGTCGGCGCCGAGCACTACGCTGTCGCCCGAGGCGTTAAATCGATTTTGCAGCGCTACAAAGATCTGCAAGACATTATCGCCATTCTGGGCATCGAAGAGTTGTCGGACGAAGACAAGCGCACCGTGGCCCGCGCCCGCAAGATCGAGCGCTTTTTGTCGCAGCCCATGTTCGTGGCGGCGCAGTTCACTGGCCTCGAAGGAAAATACGTCAAGATTGAGGACACCGTGCGCAGCTTCAAGGAGATCGTCGAAGGCAAATACGACGACGTACCGGAGCAAGCCTTCTACATGGTCGGAACGATCGAAGAGGCTTTAGAAAAAGCCGAAAAGATGAAGACGAGCGCCTAAACTAACGAAATATGCTTCCCGATTCCATCGAGCTGATCATCGTCACGCCGGAGCGGCAACTTCTTCGCGAGACTGTCGTCGAGGTCACTCTGCCCGGCGCGGAGGGTCAACTCGGCGTTCTGCCTGGCCACGCGGCGCTGATCACCGAACTGGGAATCGGTGAGCTAAGTTATCAGGCAAAGGATTCCAGTGAATCGGTGCCAGTCGCAGTGATCAGCGGCTTTGCGGAAGTTTTGGGCGACCGCGTCACGGTGCTCGCCGAAACCGCCGAGCGTCCGGAGGAAATCGATATCCCGCGCGCGGAAGAAGCCAAAAAGCGCGCCGAGCAGCGCTTGGCCGCTGCCGCGAGCGACCCCAACATCGATTGGGGCCGAGCCGCGATAGCGCTGCAACGCTCGCTGATTCGCATTCAGGTCGCGCGGAAAGGGCACAGCGTCCGGGTTTCCGGCGAATAACTCCACCATGCATTTTCCTAGGGCCTGATGCAAAAAACAGTGACGATGTACACCACAACGTGGTGCCCCGACTGCTACCGTGCCAAATCGTTCTTGAAGCAGCGCGGCATCATCTACAACGAAATCAACATTGAAAAAGACGAAAACGCGGAAGCCATCGTGCTGAAAGCGAACCGCGGCAAGCGCAAGGTCCCCACTCTGAAAGTCGGGGATCGCTACTTTGCGTGCAGCCCATTCAATCCCGTCGAGCTGGCCGCCCAACTCAACATTCCGCTAAATCCTTGACCCGCTGCCCTACGCAAGGGTGCTTGTTGAGGCGCAGGGTTCGATGTGGGGGCGGGGAATACTCGGTTCGGCGTCAGGCCGGGATTCTGCCCACTGGACCCATACAACCCAGAACCGAGCGAGGCGGTAGATCATCTAATGGGTATGCTGATAGAACCGCAAGCCGCAGGCAAACCCGTGCGGCCTCCTGGACCGCAAAGGAACTCCATCTTCAAAAATCCTTTGCTGTATTCGTCTTTCGGTTTGGCGATCGTCGCCCTAATCGTCGGCTGGATGCTGTTCTCACGCTGGCAGGAAAATAAACGCATCGATCGGCAAAGCGCAGAAGCAAGAAGCGAGAAGCAGCGAGAGAACGATCGCGTCGCTCTCGACCAATTCGGCGGCAAACAACTCGACATTCAAAGTTTTTACGCTAGCCCGGGCGCGGTGCATCGCGGCGGATCAGTGCAGCTCTGCTACGGGGTTGCCAACGCCAAAACGGTCACGCTTGAGCCGCAGCCGAATCCCGTCTGGCCCTCCTACTCCCGTTGTGTCGACGTCACTCCGAAAAAAACAACAACGTACACGCTGACTGTCCAGGACGCCGCCGGCAACACGAAATCCCAAAGCGTTGAAGTCAAGGTTCAGTGAGGGTAGCGCAGGCATCAAGCCTGTGCCACTTGGACTAAACAGGCAGTTTCCCCGCCGGGGGATAATGATGCTGCTCTCGACCAACCTTTCCGTCATATTTCGTCGTGGTCTTGAACAATTCGTAGCGCCCATCGGCGGCGAACATACGCGCACTCTCGCGCAGACTCTGCATCGCCTCTGCGGTCAACGGTTTGAATCCACGAGCAACCTGAAGGTTTTGGTTCAGCACTCCGAGGGAGTCCATCCCGCTGACCGTCGTCGCGACTGGCAAGCTCATTGCATATCGCAGACCATCCTGGGCGGTAAGCGCTCCGTGCGACGCAATCTCGCCGCTGCCGCCCAAGCTCTTCATTCCCAGCACCGCGATCCCGCGCTTGATCGCCTCCGGCAGCACCTGCTGCTCGAAACTCTTGAACGTTGCGTCCAGGGCGTTCAGCGGCATTTGCACGGTGTTGAAGGGAAAATCGTGCGACAACATCTTCAAGTGAATCGCCGGATTCTTGTGTCCGGTGAAGCCGATGAATCGTGCTTTGCCCTGCTGCTTCGCCGCCAGTAAGGCTTCCGCCGCGCCGTTTGGAGCAAAAATCAGATCGGGATCGTTGTAGTAGACCACTTCATGGATCTGCCACAGGTCAAGATGATCGGTCTGTAGCCGGCGCAAGGATTCCTCAAGCTGCTTCATCGCCACGTCTTTGGATCGCCCATGCGTGCAAACCTTGGTCATCAGAAACGCCTTGTCACGCCTGCCCTTCAACGCAGCTCCCAGGCGTTCTTCGCTAATCCCGTCGTGATATTCCCAAGCACAATCAAAGAAATCGATTCCCGCATCCAGGGCTCGTGCCACCAGCTCGTTCGATTCCTTCTCGTCCTTGATCGATCCGAGATGATATCCACCGACTCCGAGTGCGGAAATCTGCACACCGGTTTTTCCGAGCGGCCGGCGGGGAATCTGTTCGCCATGGACCGGACCTTTCTCTTCCAATGAACCAGCGTCGGTCGCACCGAACGATGGCTTCGCAATCAAAGAAGCCGTCAATGCCGCCGCGGTCCCTTTCACAAAATTCCTCCGCGTGAATCCATCTTCATCCGCCATATTGGTGTCCCCAATCTCTTAGGCTTATTACTGCTGTTGCTGCTTCACGTCTGGAAAAGGAAACCCGGTATTCTCGGCAGCCTTCATCATTTCCTTGACCTCGACACTTTGCATGTCCAGTGGAAATCCATGAGCCATGCGCGCTTCCGGGTTGTCGAATCGCAGGGATACCTTGTAGAGCTCGTACCGCCCGTCTCCCGCCGACAGCCGCGTGCGCTCCCGTAGCGCTTGCATCTCCGCCGTCGTCATCGGCTTAAATCCGCGCGCGATCTTGACGTTCTGCCGCAGGACTTCCAATTTGTCTATGCCCGTGATGGTTGTGGCTACCGGCAAACTCATGGCGTAGCGTAGCGCTTCCTCGGCGCTCAGTTCGCCTTGCACGATCGGCTCGCCATGCCCGCTCAGCGGCTTCATGCCCAACGCCGCGATGCCCCGGCGATTAAGTTCCGGCAGCACTTGTTCCGCAAAGCTGAGAAAATGCGCGTCGAACGCGTTCAGCGGCATTTGCACCGCGTCGAAGGGAAATCCCGTCTCAATCATTTTCAAATGCACTGCGGGATCCTTGTGCCCGGTAAATCCAAGGAATCTCACCTTGCCTTGTTCTTTTGCGTTTCGCAGAGCTTCCGCCGCGCCATTGGGCCGAATGAACAACTCCGGGTCATTTTCCCAGCTGACGCCATGTACCTGCCACAAATCCAAATGATCGGTCTGCAGTCGCCGCAACGACTGCTCCAACATGCGCGTCGCAATCATGCCTTCCCGGCCGTGCGTGCAGACCTTGGTCATCAAAAAGACTTTGTCCCGGCACCCCTTCAGGCCCTTGCCCATCCAGTCTTCGGTCTTTCCGCGGTGATATTCCCAGCAGTTGTCAAAGAACGTGATGCCGCTATCCACTGCTTCCTGGACGATGCGAATGGCCATCTGTTCGTCTTCCGCGTCTCCCAGATGATGCCCACCGAAGCCCAAGGCTGAGACCTGCTGGTCGTGGCGCCCAAAGGGCCTCATGGGAATGTCGCCGCCCGTGCCATCTCCCCCACCGGACACCACATCATCGCCCGACCGCCCGAGATACTTACCTTCCATGGACGCTCCCCAATCTCTTTCCAACACCGGCGGCCGGCATGCCGACCGATGCCTGACTGCGTTTAGATGGCGCGCCCATGGAAAGTGATGCGTACCTGTAAAGCCCGCTTGTAGAGGCAATTCGTCAGCATCTATAATGAATGGCCTCAGGCCCGCTGTTCCAGGAGACAGCGCGATACCCGAATATTCCTAGATAGCGACCGACGACCATGTCCGACCCACTCAAGCAGATCAAGCAAAAGCTTCAGGACGAAATCACGGCCCTTGAGCACGAGCTCAACGTTGAGCTCCCCAAGGAGATTGCTGTAGCCCGTGCCCACGGCGACCTCTCTGAAAACGCCGAGTACAAATTCGCCAAGGAGCGCCAGGGCTTCGTGAACGCGCGTATCGGCCAACTCAAGAGGCGCATGGGCGATCTGGGGATGCTCAATCTCACGAATATCCCGAAGGATCGCGCGGGCTATGGCTCGCGCATCATCGTGCTGGACACACAGAAGGATATTAAGGTGGAATACAAGCTCGTCAGCACGGAAGAAGCGGACGTGGAGAAGGGGCTCATTTCCACCACTTCTCCCATCGGCAAAGCGTTGTTGAACAAGAAAGTGGGAGACGAGATTCAGGTGGCCACACCGGCTGGCCAGAAGGAATTTGAAGTCGTGCGCCTGGTCACGATTCACGAAGACGTGTAGCGGTCACAACTGCGAAGCACCCCCCGCTTCGACGGATGTGACATGACGATGAGTTCGGAGTTCGTCGGGATGATTGTTGATCGTCCGCTGCAAAATCAGGAGAAACAGTAACCGGCCACGTTTTCGGGCCGTCCTAAGGCTTAGGTATGTAGCGCTGCGGCGCTACGGAGTGCGTAGCGGTTTTATTGTGAGGGACCATGAGTTGGGGTGCAGGCCCGAGTCAGGGCTTCTTGACTCTTCTCGGCTATCTCGCTTTCGTCGCGGGCGCTGTGTTGGTGTGGCGCGGCAGGGATGACATTTATATCTGGGTTCATGACGAAGTCCGAGCCTACCGCCGTCACATGTCCCGCTATACGCCAGTAGGTCCTTTCTACAGTCCACGCCCGGAATCACGGCTGAAGGTAATCCCCACCGAAATGGTCCGCACCTTGAGCTGCATCCCGCGTAGCCGCTACATCTACGGAGCATCGCTCCTGGTGCTAGGCCCTCTTCTGGTGCTACTCGATTTCCTCATCTAGATGCTTTGGGATCCAGCCGTCGTGATGATCGCTGATTTTTCAAGCGATTGGGTTTCCCTGCGTCCTTTGTGCGCCCCGCGGTCTCCGTGTTAACTCTTGCATTTTCTTCTCTTCCGCTCATGTGGACAAATCCTCGGCCCTTTGCCATTCTCCTAACCCGATGAAGGCCTCGCTAATCGTCCATGGCGGTGCATGGGACATTCCCGACGAAGCCGTCGAGGCTTGCCAATCGGGCTGCCAGCGGGCACTAACCGCCGGATGGTCCATCCTCTCTGGTGGGGGTTCTGCGCTCGACGCCGTCGAAGCGGCTATCGTTGTCCTCGAAAATGATTCGGTCTTCGATGCGGGCTACGGATCGCACCTCAATCTCGATGGCCGGGTGGAATGCGACGCGATCGTGATGGATGGCGCGACGCTCCGAGCTGGTTCGGCGGCCGCACTCCAGAGAATTCGCAATCCCATCCGCCTCGCCCGCAAAATCCTTGAGACGTGCCCGCACATGATGCTGGTGAGCGAGGGCGCCGAGCGCTATGCCAAATCGCATGGCATCCCGCTCTGCGATCCGAAGGAGCTGATCTCGGAAGCCGAGTGGGAAGCCTGGCAACAGTGCAAGAAGGACCAGCACGCGGCCGCCAATCATCGCGGCCACGAACAAGGTACCGTAGGCGCTGTCGCAACGGATTCGCACGGCGCTCTGTTCGCTGCCACGTCGACCGGGGGCACCTGTTGCAAACTCCCCGGTCGCGTCGGCGACTCTCCGTTGATCGGCTGCGGCTGCTACGCCGATTCGGAAGCGGGCGGCGCCTCTTCTACCGGCTATGGCGAAGCTATCATGAAAGTTGTTATGGCCAAAGCTGCTGTGGACATGTTCCGCGGTGAGTCTTCGTCGATGCAAGTAGCGCAAGAGACGATCGCCCTGTTGGCCAAACGGACTCGAGCTACCGCAGGACTGATCCTCCTGGACCGCGACGGAAACCCCGGGTTCGCATTCAATACCCCTCGCATGGCGTATGGCTACGTCGCTCCCGACGGCTCCTTTGTCACCGCGGTCTGAGGGATAAGCTGGGTGCCAGGACGAAGCGGCCGGGCGGGGCAAGCCCGGCCCCTACAAACTGTCCGCCTACCCAACGCAGGGTGGCTACCGCACCCACGAAGAGAGAGGACTGCGACGCGGAGTTTGGCTGAGCGGCGAGGTTGGCGGTGAGCAAAGCGGGACACATACAGGCGTGCTTGTGCTGCCTGACTTTAGCGCTTCTCGATTGCCTTCCCAGCGGCAGCACCCGAAGCCCATGCCCATTGAAAATTGAATCCGCCCAACCAGCCGGTCACGTCGACAACCTCGCCAATGAAAAATAGACCCCGCACCTTCTTGCTCTCCATCGTCTTGCTGGAAAGCTCCGCGGTATTCACGCCGCCCGCCGTTACTTCCGCCTTCTCATATCCTTCGGTTCCGGCCGGGCGAATCTCCCAGCGGTGTATCCCCTGCTCCAGCAACTCCAGCGATCGGTTCGTCCAGTCATCCGGTGGGTGTTGGTCGATCCAGCGATCGGCCAGCCGCTGCGGCAGAACCTTGCGCAATGCCGTCCGAGCCGATGCCTGGTCTCGTCGACCAGCTCCACTGCGCAGGGGAGCGGTCCAATCCTTCCCCGGCGCCAGGTCGACGGTCAGCTGGGTGCCGCCGTTCCAGTTCCAATAGGACGAAGCCTGCAAAATCGCCGGTCCGCTAATCCCCCGGTGCGTAAATAGCATTTTCTCGCGAAAGCTCGCACCGCCGCAGGATACCGTCACCGAGGTGGTCAACCCGGCCAACTCACAATATCCAAGGGCATCCGCGCGCCCGAAGACAATCGGGACCAGTCCCGGGCGACACGGCACGATCGAATGCCCGAATTGTTGGGCGATCTCGTAGCCGAAGGGGGTCGCTCCCATTTTGGGAATCGAGAGGCCGCCGGTAGCTACCACCAGCGCTCCGCCCGCAAACACGACTTCGTCCCCGCCTTCTGTCACGCGTACCGTAAATGTGCGGTCGTGCGTGATTTCCCGCGCTCTGATATTTAGATAGATCCGCACGCCTGCCACCGCGCATTCGTCCAGCAGCATTCCTAGGATGTCCCTGGCCGAGCGGTCGCAGAACAACTGCCCTCCCGCCGCCTCTGGATAGGGCCGCTTCTCGTGATAGGGGATGTTGTGCTTTGCGACCAGAGCCAGAAAATCCGCGGGTGCATACCGAGAGAGCGCCGACCGGCAGAAATCCGGATTCTCGGACAGAAAATTCTCCGGTTGGCAGCGTAAATTCGTGAAATTACAGCGGCCACCCCCCGAAATCAGGATCTTCTTTCCGGCCTTCTCAGCCCGCTCCAGTACCGCGACCCGCAGCCCGCGACGCCCAACCTCCAGGGCACACATCAAGCCGGCCGCTCCCGCGCCTAAAATGACCACATCAAAAGCCCGTTGTGTCGGTTGGCTCATTTGCCCCAGTTGGCTCTGCTTGTCTAATCAGTGCTACGATATTTACGATTTCAGACCCCGGTGTCGATCCCTAGGTGTGGAGAAAGTGAATATGCCTGAAAAACCGAATACAACCATGCCCGGAACCGTTAAGAAAATCATCAAGCCGGTTCATCCAGACTTGCCCGAGAAGGCGGAGATCTCCGTGGAAGGCGCCGACGAACTGTATCGCGAGATCCGCATCGAAAACACACTGAAGGATGATAAGGGCCAGGAGGTTCAGCTCAAACCCGGCGCCCAGGTGGAAGTCACGGTTGAGGCGGACCCCAAAGACACGGTCGCGAAAGACAAGGCGGCCGGGAAAAGCTGACTGTTCGGCCGATGCCAGGGTGGCAGTGTCCGCTCATGGCCAATACGGCTCGAGGCGTGCCAAGGACTAGTTCCCGAAGCTGTCCGTGCCATCAATAACTCGTCGATGTGCAGAAGGTGCTGCTTCAGATTCTCCCCGGTTCGAACATTCTTTTGTGCCAGAAGAATCAGTTTTATGGAAACGAGAAGCACTCCGGTCTCAATAAATAAAATCGTGCGTGAAACCCTTCACGAACAATGCCGCATATAAAAGAACTGTCAGAATGAAGACAATCACCGACTGAGGATCGAAAGGCTTTAGGTTGACCATGTCGAATCACTTCCTCTACGAGGTTGCTCGCAGCAATTCTTCGCGTGTCAGTCCCGGACGATAACACAGTTTGTAGGCGGCAATTTGTGCGACCCCTCCGCCGTGGTGGGCTACCTTGAATCGTTTGTGTGTCTACCTACATCAAATCCCCCTCGGAGGATACGTTATGATCAAGCACTCCCATACGGCTGACAATCTTGACAGTGCTGAGGGGTCGGCCTACACTATGGAGTTTTTAGGCAGCCCCAAAAACTCCACTGAGGGGCGGGACTCCCATATGGACAAGAAAAGACTCGACTATTACAAGAAGAAATTGACGACACGCCGCGAGGAATTGATGAAGACGATCGCGCGCACGGAAGAGGAAGGACGGCAAGCCGACGATGACCCGACCGTGGACCTCGCCGACAAGGCGGCGAACTCCTACACTAAAGAGTTCCTCTTCGGCATGACCAATACCGACCGCACCATTCTGAACATGATTGACGAAGCGCTGAAGCGCATCAAGACCAACGAATACGGCTTGTGTGCGAATTGCCAGGAAGAAATGCAACAGAAGCGACTGGAAGCGGTACCTTGGGCCAAGAACTGCATCAGCTGTCAGGAAAAGATCGAGCAGGGACTGCTGTAATCGCAGGATCGCGGGGCGGCCAGCCCTGCGTTTTTCTGTTCAAAAATGCCACTGGAAGTGCTGGCGGAGATGTCCGTCGGCGAAGCCGTGTTCCGTGCGGGCACCCTCATTGGGCCCAATCGGTACCATCACCAGGGGCGCCATTTTCCGGGATAGTTACTTGTGCGTTATATTTAGGTATGTTTATCTAAGTAAGGCGTGTAGGCTGAGACCTGCATGTCCGCGCACGGTCAATTCGCTAGGCGACTGGGCACCTGTCTCGCGACCGCAAGCGATGCTCTCGTGAGCGTCTTTTATCCCGCGGGCTGCAGCCTGTGCGAACGGTTACTGACGCGTGCCAGCCGGGTGCCGATTTGCGACGAATGTCTGACGTCGTTTGCAACTTTGGCGCCGGAGTTCTGCGAGATTTGCGGTTCACCGGTTGTGGCCCTGTTCTCGACCCCGGTTTCCGACCGCGGTGCGCCGGAAGCGGTGTCGCGAGATGCGGAACATACGAGTCTTCCGGGTTGCATCGTGTGTCAGGGGCGAACCTATGCCTTCGAGCGAGCGCGGAGCTATGCTGCCTACGAAGGCCGACTGATTCGCGCCATCATATTGCTCAAGTTTGAGCGGATCGAGCCGCTAGGGGCCTGGTTCGCGACTCAGCTCGGGGAGGTCGCAAAACGTCATGGCCTGACGGCCGACGTTGTAGTTTCGGTACCCTTTCACCGGCAAAGAGAGCGCGAGCGGGGCTATAATCAAGCCGATCTTATCGCCCGTCCCCTGGCGAGACGCCTTCACTTGCCGTACCGACCTGTCCTGCTGATGCGCACTAAGCCCAGGCCGGACAAGCATATCCTGAGCCTTTCCGAGCGGTGGGAGTCTGTACATGGCGCTTTTGCCACACGCGAAGGCAGCCAAGTTGACAATTTACGCGTCTTACTGGTAGATGATGTAATGACGACAAAAGCTACGCTGGATGCCTGTGCTAAGGCGTTGCGGCAAGCCGGGGCTAAGTCGGTCATCGGGTTGACGGTCGCCCGTGCTGTTAGACACCCGGTGACAGGTTCTTCCGACGATTTCTAGGAAGTTGTAGTACCCTTGAGGGAGCGCGATGAGCGCACGACGGCTAGAACCGGTCGAATCCCGGGGGCACCATACCCCCCAAGCTTCTGGAGCCGCTGTGCCCGGCTCCGAGGGTCCCGCAGGCAGTAGAATCCACAACTCGCTTCCACTACGGCGCGCGTCGCTGATGCAGGAACCCGTATTGGTGCTCAACGCAACGTACGAGCCGATTAACGTTACGGCGGTGCGACGCGCCATGGTGCTGATGTTGAAAGGTGTCGCCCAGGCAGAAGAGTTGCACAACGCGGAAGTACATTCGTCGGCGCACGCGCACAGGGTTCCCTCCGTGATTCGGCTGCTGGCCTACCGGCATATCCCGCAGCAGAGCCGCGCGCTTTCCAGGAAAAATATCCTACTGCGCGACCGGAATACTTGCCAGTTCTGCGGCCGGGTGTTTCCCGGGTCTGAGCTTACATTGGATCATGTAGTCCCGCGCTCGAGGGGTGGGCGTTCTTCGTGGGAGAATCTGGTGGCTTGCTGCTACAGCTGCAATAACAGCAAGGGGGACCGTACGCCGGAAGAGGCCGGTTTCAAATTGGCACGGCGACCGCGGCCGTTCACCTTGCACACCTCGCGGCAACTGATGCGATTAATCGGCCACAGAGATGAACGGTGGCGTAAGTACTTATTTTACTAGCGATTTTGAGGACGGCGTCAAGTTAAGAAATTTTTATCGAAAAAGGAAACCTTTTTTAGTGGGATGCATCTATAATATTAACTAACCACTTCGAGGACACACCCCGGGAAGCAGTTAAGGCCAAAACCTTAGCTGCTTCTCTCCTTTTAGGGCTGATTTTCCCGCGATAGATTCTCTCAAGAAAGTTTCGACAACAGTGTTCAGTTACGGTTTACGCGCTTTCTTTCTTCCGGTTCTCCGGAAAGCTTTGCAGCGCGGCCTCTTCGTCGTGAAATTCCTGAAAGACGCGATAGAGTTGCGTGATTTTGAGGATTTCTTCAATCTTGGGAGTCAGTCCGACGACTTTCATCTCGCCGCCCTGCTTGATCACGCTCATATAGCAATTCACCAGCTCGCCTACGCCGGAACTGTCGAGATAGAGCAGCCCATGAACATTCAGGACGATTTTTTTCCGCCCCTGGCGCATGAGTCCCCTGATGGTGTCGCGCAGCGCGCCGCTGGCGAACGAAGTTAATTGTCCGGTGAGATCCACGATGGAGACTTCGCCGGTGCGGCGAATGATGGCCGAAAAGTTCACAGTATCCTCTGCGTTCAGGGACGAGGCATTGTACCTCTCTCGAGCGTTTCGCAACTATAAAAATTGTCAATTCTGAGAGAAAAAAACGGAATGCTGAAGATCGACCGTACAAGAGCGCTACGACGCGGCACTGCGACGCAAAATTGTTACTGTCGCATTACGACGCGGAGTTCGCGGCGCCAACTTTCCGCGACGCCCACGCGAAGAACCTCCATCTCCGGCGAGAGATGGCGCAACAATGCATCGGTCGTGGGATGAAAGCGCAGCGACGGCGCAACCAAATACACGATGGGAGCCACAGACTGCAGCTCGATTCCAGTGAAATAACCATACCGCGCAAAATCACCTTGCAGGAGGTGGCGGCGAATACGAAGCCAGTAGTTTGCCGCTTGCAACGGAAGGTGGATGTGTTCCGTTGCTTTGAGCTCCAGAATTGCGAGACGTCCCGCGCGCGTGACGGTGAGCAAATCCAGAATGCCGCGCTCGCTGAAAGTGTTGGCGAAAACCTGTGCGTAGACGAAGCGGGCATCCAGCGCTGCATCGATGCGGGCGACATCGCCGCGTACGATCGATTCGAGCCACCGTTCGGATTGCTGGCGATAAAGAGAGTGTCGCGTGTCGCGGGCCAGCGGATGGCGATGAACTCCGAGGTCTTGCAGTAGTTGCCTCAGAGCGGGCTCGGCAGCTGAAGTCAATTTCCGACGCGGATCCATGCCGCCGAAATACAGTTGTCCATCGTCCCAACGCGCAAACGCCAAGCCACGAAAACGCAGCCATACTTCACCAGAGTGCACGGTAGGATGAACGGTGATGGCCTCTGGAAATAACGCCACAATCGGCTCGATCTTTGGCTTGGCCTGATCCAGAAGAGACTGAGCTTCGCGGCGAGGTACCAGCCAGGTATCGAGATTGCCGACGGAGCGCGGATCGACGCGCGAAAGCGTCTCTTGCCGTGGGTCGAGCTCGTAGATCTCGATGGGGATTTTCGGATGCAGGACATGCGCGTGGTGTGCAATCACGGACGACGCGCCTTTCGGCACGATCATGCGGAGTCCCGCGACGAAGCCGCGGCGAACAGTCGCCTTTGCCCGGTCGAGCCACAAGAGCCCGAACGTCAAACTGTTTTCAGCGGGCTCGGTCGCCTCTCCGTGAGGCACCGCGAGCACCGCCCAATGTGAGGAGCCGGTTTTCAATAAGCCACGCGCGTAACTTCGCGAGAGTGAGTGCTCGAGGTCCGAACCGATCGTGAGCGATTCCACGGACTCGTCGGGGAACTGCTCGGAGAGGATGCGGCTCAGACGCGCACAAAATTCTTCGCGGGACAGATCCCTGGGGGAGCATGTGAAGTCCACGCGCACGAATTCTAGACGGCCGGGTTTGAGACGCCCGAAGCGCTCTACCGCAAGAGCGAGGCGCTCGTCGGAATGGTCGGCGATCGCTAGGACCCGGCGAGTGAGGTTGTGCTGTTCCGACCAGAGACGGAGGAGCGGTTTCGCAGGCACGCCGCGAAGTTCCCAGGACAACGTGCTGAAAGTGGCCACCCGCGCGCCATTTTCGCGGACTTCGACTGCCTCCGAAGAGGCTAGTTCGCGGAGGCTGGCTTCGAGATCGGTGGTGAGCGCCACGCGTGTAGTATAAACTATTTAGATACGTAAAAATACAGTACCATTTGATTTGTCGGCCTGGCTAAAGCCAGGCGCCTGCATAGGTCTCTTAGAATTGGAGGCCGGTGATACGGACGGCGGGCTGTTGCATATTCCAGGAGGCGGGAATGTGCTCGAAGGAAACCTCGAAGGTACGTCGCGTGCCGGCAACCAGCGAGGGCGATCCCGGCGTCAAAACGGGGCGGGCCTCGCGCAAAGCGATTTGATTGAGCTCATCTGAGAATTCGATGGTGACTTCCACGCCACGGACTATCCGGTCGCCGTCGTTGACCAGTTCGCCGTTGAGCGTAGTGATTTCCTGATGCAGGAAATTCTCAGCGCGACTCAATGCGATGTTTTCGATGCGCATCCGGGATGCATACGCCTGTTCCGCTGCGCCGAAAGCAAAATGAGTGCCTGGCGGTGCGGCTCCCGGTGGCGACTGCCGGCCAGGCAAGAAATAGAGAGCGCCCACGATGACCAGCACGGCCGCGGCCGCCAGGATCAAGGCAAAGTTGAAACGGCCTCGGTCGGGCTGTGACGGATCGGGGATCTCGATTTGAGGCTCTTCGTGCATGAACTCACGACGGAAGTTTCGCACGTTTCGCGATGCTTGGGGTAAGTTGCAGTATTGCTGGGTTCCAGTCTAGCGGCCTACTACGAGGCGCTGCACGAGTGGCTCGGGTAACCGGGCAGCGCGCATGCGTGTTTGAACCTCGGAAATGTCGTACGGGACGCGCCAGAATTCAACGACTTCGTGTTCGAGATCGGCGATGGCGAAACCTGCCCGCGGATCGCCGTCGCGCGGCTGCCCGATCGATCCGGGATTGAGCAAATACCGGCGCTTCGGTTCAATCCGGAGAGGGGCGAAAGGATTCCGAAGCGCGCGGGTGAATGTTCAGCACTTCCAGATGCGAATTCATATTCTCGTAAGAGAATCCGCCTTGGTGATGCGTGTGGCCGAAAAATGTGACCGCTGCCGTGGAGTCGAGCAGGCCCTCCAGCGCCTGCGCCGGCGTGAACACATATTCGTCCTCATCTTGAAACGCACCGTGAACGAGCACCACGTTATCCGTTTCCAAAGGGCCAGAGGGAAGCTCGGAAATCCATTTCAGATTTTCAGGAGAAAGCTGAGAACGGGTCCAATCCACGGCGGCTTTCGCGACGGGATTGAAGTCGGCCGTTTCCATTAAATCGGTGGCGGCTTTGTCATGATTGCCACGAATCGTGCGCGCGCCGAGCTCGCGAATTCTGGTTGCTACTTCGTTCGGATCGGGGCCGTAGCCGACGACGTCGCCCAAACAGGCAATGTGATCCCAGCGATCCTTGGCCATTTCCAGGGCCGCAGTCAAAGCAGTCGAATTAGCGTGAATGTCGCTAAGAACGAGAAGTCGCATCCAGGATATCCAAAAAGAGTAACTGAGTATAAAGGAACATACGCGCCGATGCACGACGGGATTGCATGCGGTTGTTAAGATGACCAGAAGTGGCCCGGTGCAGTGACAAATTGTCTCCCGAAGTTCTAATTTCTATGAAAATTTGAGCAAAAAACGTCACAACGTTCCAGAAGCGAACATCATCTGTTGACACATGCGCAGCAATAAAATCGAAAAAACTCATCCGAACGACGAAACATTCACCCGGTGCGCTTCGTCTATACGAGTGCAGCCGGATAGCAGGGCTGCCGTAGGTCAGCCAGAGAACTTTCAAGAAAAACCCCGCGGTGGCAGCCGCGGGGCCATGACACGCATTCTTTCCGGCCGTTAGTCCAGGAAGAGAAAGTGTCGTTCGGGGAAATTTACTCGTCCCTGTGCCCGCGTGTCAACTCTGTCTGTCCTGCTGCAGGTGGTCTGCGGCTGACTCGAATTTGACGGAAAGGAATTGACACGCACATGAAATCCCAATCACTTCTTCGGAGCATCGTACTGCTAGCGGTGGTAGCGATGGCCGTACCTGTTTTCGCCAAGCCGATCAGCAAGACAATCAACATCCCTTCGGCAGCCAAAGTGGGTAAAGCCGATCTGCAAGCCGGTGAATACCGCTTGTTGATTGACGGCACGAAAGCCACAGTAGAGAAGGGCAAGCAGGTCGTGGCGGAAAGCGAAGGCCGCTGGGAAGACCGCGACGCAAAGTCGGTCTACGATGCGGTGCTCCTGAACGACAAGGGTCAGGTCACCGAAGTGCGCTTCTCAGGTCAAAAGCGCGTCTTCGTATTCAGCGAGTAGCAACCCGTTCTGTCGTGACTGCCGGGAGACTGCGAGCAATCTCCCGGTAGTCACGCTCTTAGCTCGTGCACACATCCAATAGACCGAGCCGCCACCGCGAGGCACGCTGACTAAATCGGAATTCTTCTGTTTCGTTTTTTACTTACTTCCGCTCAACAGCATGCAGTCCCCATAGCTGTAAAATCGATAACTCGCGTCAACCGCGTGCCGGTAAGCGCCGAGAACGCGATCTCGGCCCGCCAATGCGCAGACCAGCGCCAGCAGAGTCGAGCGCGGCAGATGAAAATTCGTAAGCAGCGCGTCCACCACGCGAAAGCGAAACCCTGGGAAAATGAACAATCGCGCCTCGGCCTTTCCTGCTAGCAGAAGCCGAGGAGAATCCAGATTCCAGAGCGCGCAAAGCGGCAGCCTCCAATGCCCGGACAACCGTGGTGCCAACGGCCAGAATCGGCCGGCCAGCTGCGCGAGCATTGTAAATACGATCCGCGGTCTCCTCGGGTATCTCGTAAGATTCCGCGTGCATGGCGTGACCCTCAAGCGTTTCAGAGTGAATCGGCTGAAATGTTCCCAGCCCGACGTCTAGAGTAAGTTCGCAAATCTCCACGCCGCGTTGCTGAATGTGTTTAAGAATTTCGGGCGTGAAATGCAGACCTGCTGTCGGCGCGGCGATGGCTCCAGGATGTTTCGCGAACACGGTCTGATAACGCTCGCGATCCGCGATTTCGTCGTCGCGATCAATGTAGGGCGGCAGCGGGACGTGGCCCAACCGCTCAATGTGCTGTTCCACGGAACGCTCATCCCTCGAAACGAATTGCAGCGTCCGCAGCCCAAACTCTCCGCGCGCAAGAATCTCCGCTTCGAGTTCCCCTTCCCCAAACAGCACACACTCGCCTTTCGGCAATTTCCGTCCCGGACGCACCAACGCTTCCCAGGTGTCCGGCGCAGTCTGCCGCAGCAGAAGCACTTCAATCTTGCCAGTCAGATGCTCGGATCGGCTCGCCTTTGATGGTCGTTGAGAATAGGCGCCGACGCGCCGCCCGAATAAACGCGCAGGGATCACTCGGGTATTGTTCAGCACCAATAGCTCGTCACCGCGCAGGAGAGTGGGAAGCTGTGCAAAAACGTAGTCTCCAATTTCACCCGTGTCGCATCTCAGCGAAAGAAGGCGCGACGCATCCCGGCGATCTAAAGGGCGTTGCGCGATTTGACTGGAAGGGAGGTGGTAGTCGAGTTCGTCAAGGCGCATCGCTCCGCAGTTTAGCAGTAATCCCTAGACTCGACGGCCAAGTGAAGGATTTCTGCCATGGGCAGGCCGAGATGACGGTCTATCACTTACGGTAGGGAGGCATATAACAGTATTATTTTGTGTGCCTTACAAAATGTTCGGAGTGTTCTTAATTTGGCTTGACAATGTTATGCTAAGATTTTATTATTGCAGCGTAGTCACATACTCGTCGATATAGACAGGGGGGTAGCAGAACATGAGAACACTTTCAAATTTTCGAGGTACTTCGACTCTGCAGGACCAAATCAATCGCTTGTTCAACGACGCTTTCGAGCGCACCGGCCAGGAATCCAACCTAACGGCTTGGGCGCCAGCGGTGGACATCTATGAGAATGAGCATGAATTGGTCGTGAAGGCAGACCTGCCGGATATCGATCCAAAGGATCTCGATATCCGCGTGGAGAACAACATCCTCAGTATCCGTGGGGAACGCAAGTTCGCGAAGCAGGTCAGCGAAGACAACTACCTACGTGTTGAGCGCGCGTACGGCTCGTTCAGCCGCAGCTTTTCACTGGCCAATACGGTGAACCCGGACGGCATCAAGGCCGATTATCAGAATGGAGTCTTGACGCTGGTGGTTCCCAAGCGTGAGGAAGCCAAGCCCAAGCAGATCAAGGTGAGCGTCGGAACTCCGGCGGTTGCAGCAGCTGCCGCGGCGGGCGCGAAGTAAGTCAGTAATATTATTGTGAAACGATAGCGGGGCTGGCAAGTTTGCCAGCCCCGCTTCGTCACAAGAAGCGAGATTGAACCTGTTTCGGTAAGAAACGACATAAGGAACGAGAACGATTATGTTGCGATTTGAAAAAATGACCGTCAAGGCGCAAGAGGCGCTGCAAAGCGCGCAGGAAGTTGCTGCGAGCCACGAAAATCAACAAATCGAGCCGGTGCACCTGCTGGCCGCGCTGGTAGCGCAGGCTGATGGCGTGGTCTCCCCGCTTCTGGCGCGGCTGGGAATCCGCAGCGAGATGTTGTCGCAGGACCTTGAGCGCGAGATGGGCCGGCTGCCGAAAGTGACCGGCTACGCGCAGCAGAATATGAGTCGCGCGCTGAACGATGTCCTGGAGCGCGCCTTCAAGGAAGCCGAAAACTTCAAGGACGAATACGTCTCCACGGAGCATATGTTTTTGGCGATCGCGGGACAGGATCGCGATCCTGCGGGGCAATTGCTGAAGCGCCAGGGAGCTTCGCACGAAGCGATCCTGCAGGCGCTCACCGGTTTGCGTGGCAACCAGCGCGTGACCTCGCAGAATCCCGAAGCGACTTACGCGGCACTGGAGAAGTACGCGCGCGATCTGACGGAATTGGCGCGCAGGTCGAAGCTCGACCCGGTGATCGGCCGGGATGAGGAAATCCGGCGTGTGATGCAAATTCTGGCGAGGCGCACCAAGAATAATCCCGTGTTGATTGGTGAGCCTGGCGTAGGCAAAACCGCGATCGTCGAAGGCTTGGCGCAAAGAATTATTTCCGGCGACGTTCCGGACGTGTTGAAGACGAAGAAGCTCGTGGCCCTGGATCTGTCGGCACTGGTCGCGGGCGCGAAGTTCCGCGGAGAGTTTGAAGAACGTCTGAAAGCGGTGGTAAAGGAAGTTTCAGAGGCCGAAGGACAGATCATTCTGTTTATCGACGAACTGCACACTCTTGTTGGTGCAGGCGCGGCGGAAGGGTCGATGGACGCCTCGAATATTTTGAAGCCGGCTCTTGCGCGGGGCGAGCTACGCGCTATCGGCGCTACCACGCTAAATGAATACAAAAAATATATCGAGAAGGACCCTGCTCTGGAGCGCCGGTTCCAGCCGGTGATGGTCAACGAGCCCACCGTTGAAGACACGATCTCGATTCTGCGCGGCTTGAAAGAACGCTACGAAGTACACCATGGTGTGCGCATCAAGGATGCTGCGATTCTGGCTGCCGCCACGCTTTCGCACCGCTACATCTCCGATCGCTTCCTGCCGGACAAGGCTATCGACTTGATCGACGAGGCTGCGGCGAGCCTGCGCATGCAGATTGATTCTCTCCCCGAAGAAATTGACGAGATCGAGCGCCGCATCATGCAGCTGGAGATCGAGCGCCAGGCCTTATTGAAAGAGAAGGATGCGCACTCCAAGGAACGCCGCCAACAGATCGAAAAAGAGCTGGCGAAACTCCGCGAAGATTCGAGCGGGCGCAAAGCGCGTTGGCAGGCAGAGAAGGAAGCTATTGGTAAAATTCGGAAGCTGAAAGAGCAGATCGAGCAGCTGCGCGCGGAAGAACAGAGATACGAACGCGCCGGCGAACTTGCCAAGGTCGCAGAGATTCGCTACGGCCGCATCGCCGCGACGGAGCGCGATCTGAAGCAGGCGGAAGAGCGTTTCACGGCTGTCCAAAAAGGCACGCCGATGCTGAAGGAAGAAGTGGACGAGGAAGATATCGCGAAACTCGTCAGCAAGTGGACAGGCATTCCGGTGGGCCGCTTGCTCGAAGGCGAAGCGCAAAAGCTCGTGCACATGGAAGAGCGGTTGAGGCAGCGTGTGGTTGGGCAAGAGGATGCGCTCGAACGCGTGGCGAACGCCGTGCGGCGCAGTCGAGCCGGCTTGTCGGACACCAAGCGGCCAATCGGCTCGTTCATTTTTCTGGGGCCCACGGGTGTCGGCAAAACCGAGCTGGCGCGCGCGTTGGCGGAGTTTCTGTTCGACGACGAGAAGCTGATGATCCGCATCGACATGTCCGAATACATGGAAAAACACAGTGTGTCGCGGTTAATTGGCGCGCCGCCAGGATATGTCGGCTACGAAGAAGGCGGCCAACTTACCGAGCAAGTGCGGCGGCACCCCTATTCGGTGGTCTTGTTCGACGAAATCGAAAAGGCGAATCCCGATGTATTCAACGTGCTGCTGCAAATCCTCGAAGACGGGCGTTTGACGGACGGCAAGGGCCGCACCGTCGATTTCCGCAACACCGTGCTGGTGATGACCAGCAACGTCGGATCGACGGCAATTTTTGAGTTGTCGAAGACGGATCCGGAGCGAGCGCGAAAGGAGGCCCTCAATGCGCTGCGGGCGGCGTTCCGCCCGGAATTCATCAACCGCATCGATGAGATCGTCATCTTCAACCCGCTCGGCAAAGAGCAGCTGGACCACATCGTCGATTTGCTGCTGCGCGGCGTGGAAAAACTGCTGGCGGAGCGCCAGATCAAGTTGGAACTGACTCGCGCTGCGAAGGAATTGCTGGTGCGCGAAGGCTACGATCCCGCGTATGGGGCGCGGCCGCTGCGGCGGACGATCCAGCGAATGATCCAGGACCCGCTGGCGATGCAAATCCTGGAAGGCAAGGTTCTGCCGGGCGATCAGGTTCGCGTGGATCGTGATGGGCAGAAGGACGCGATGCGCTTCGAGCGTGTGGCCAAGGCAAAGCCAGTTGCGGCGGCGGTGACGCAGTAACCGCAGCGGGTATGATTCGCCGGCCATTTTTAGTAGGCGGCGGCCATCTCAGCACGTGCTGACTTTGAGTAAACTGTCGCGCGGGGTTTCTAGAACGGATGGAATTGCGGTGAGTTCATGAAAATTCTTCGGACGGGCATTCTACTGATCCTGTTGAGCGTGCTTTTGGTGGTCGCAGGAGATGCTCTCGCTGGTCCCACCGGTATGAAGATCGCGCTGGCGTTCGCAGTCGTAATGAACGCCGTATCGTATTTCTTCTCGGACAAGATTGCGCTGAAAACCAGCGGCGCGCAGCCGGTAACCCGAGAGCAACTCCCGCGCCTCTACGCCGTAATGGAACGCCTGGCGGCGAAGGCCAATTTGCCGGTACCGAAGCTGTATGTCATTCCGGAAGAAGCGCCGAACGCCTTTGCCACTGGCCGCAATCCCCGGCATGCCTCCGTGGCGGTGACCCAAGGCCTACTGGAGTTGATGGACGACGAAGAACTGGAAGGCGTAATCGCGCACGAGCTTTCGCACGTGCGCAACTACGACATCCTCACCACCTCCATCGCCGCAACGATCGCTGGGGCGATCACGTATTTAGCGCACATGGCCCAATGGGGCATGATCTTCGGCGGTTACGGCGGTGAGAGGGATGATGACCGGGAAGGAGGTGGAGGTGCCTTCGCCGCAATCGCCATGATGATTCTCGCGCCTTTTGCAGCGATGATGCTGCAGTTGTTCCTTTCCAGGACTCGGGAGTATTCCGCCGACGAGACTGGTGCTCGCATGGTCGGTCAGCCATACGGCTTGATCAGCGCCCTCCAGAAGCTGGGCGCGTACAATCAGCGCATCGTTACGACCGCGCTTGCGCCCACAACCGCAGCTCTGTGCATCGTTAAACCCCTGATTGGCGGCGGAGGGCTGGCTTCCCTGTTCAGCACACATCCTCCACTGGAGGATCGTATCGCCGCTCTCCGTCAAATGACCATCGTGCCGCAGCGCTAACGATTTAAGTTTGGCGTTTTGCACAATCTTGCCCATCCGACGTGTAAAGATTCCAAGGCGAATTGGTGTAACCGGATCGCGGCGGCGCTACTCCAATCCTAAGTCGCTGATTCGAATTGTTTTAATAAACTGTCCTTTAGGACAGGCCTTTGGTAGACCAAGTGCACCAATAAACGGTGTCAGGGGAGCATCACCGGGGACGTCCAGAGACGGGGATTTATGAGCTGTAAGGACACTATTCATTTGATTTGTTGGTACTTAGAACGGAAACTGTCGCCTTCAGTGGAAAGCGAAATCGAACGGCATTTGGGCGAATGCCATGACTGCCACCTTGTTTTTGACGCTGCCAACACTACGTTAGACCGGTATTTCGGGCTAGCACGAACGCCCGAAGCGGACGTGGCGCGGACGGCGGCATAGACGAGCTGGTTTAAGTCTTTCTGAAACAGCATTTTGAGGCTGTGCACAAAAAAAGCACGGCCTTCTTCTCTTTTGGGCCCTTCCCAGCCGTACTAAATCTCCAGAAGGGCTTCTTTCAGCAAAATTTACCCGAGTGTTCAACCAGCGGTAATCTTTACTAGTACTAGTACGTATAAGCATGCCTTCGGTTTTGCCTCGACATTCCCGCAACCCCCTTTGGCGATTGGGATTAACTTGCTTTTCCACAGCAGGTAAGGTGTTTGGTGTGGGAGATGCTCCTTTTTAGGCAGGAACGGCGGACGACGCGAGAACGGGAGGAAGTTTCATGAGCGATTTTCAGCAACCGATTTACCACACCAACACAGGGGCGCCCCGCTGGGTCGGGTTGGCCGTCGCTGTATTAGGCGGCGTGTCGGTGCTCGGCCTCGGAGTAGGCTTGAGCGCACTCAATCACGCCAATAGCATTCAGCAGGCGACAGAGGCATCGGTGAAACAATCCACCGACGCGTTGTCGCAGCGACTCGCCAAGGATGATGAAATCAACCAGCAATTGCAGAGCGACTTGAAGGTGGTGACCGACAAGCTGAACCTGACGGAAACCCAGCTGGTTGCCGCCCGCAGGCAAACCAAGGCAACCACCGTTGCCGTGGACAAGAAACTGAGCGGCCTCGAGAGTTCGGTCAACACCCAGCTTGCTACGAAAGCGAACACCGATGACGTCAACAAATTGAACGGTGACGTTAACGGCGTGAAGACTGACCTGGATGCCACGAAAAACAGTATCCAGATGGCGCGCAGCGAGATGGGCACGCTGATTGCCCGTAACCATGATGAAATCGACCAGTTGCGCCGCATGGGCCAGCGCGACTATTTTGAGTTCACCGTCACGCGCAAATCCGGCGCGCGAACGCGTGGGCTCGATTATGGTCGAGCTGAAGGACACGAACACCAAGAAGAACCAGTACACCATCAACGTGCTTGCCGACGACAAGAGCTTCGAGAAAAAGAACCGCTCGGTTAACGAACCGATCTTCTTCTACACCGGCGGAAGCCACGCGGCGCTGGAACTCGTGGTCAACAAAGTATCGAAGACAACGCGCGTCGGGCTACCTGAGCGTGCCGAAGTCGGCGGGCGCCACCTCGGCGAGCGCTGCGACGCCAGCTCAATAAATCAGCGGTTTGCTGTAATACTTGAGAGAGCACACCCGTGGGAGGGTTCCAGAGAACCCTCCCTTTTTCTTTTGTCCGGTATTTCCGCTACGATGTTGTTCTGCTTATGACCACAATTCTGCTGCACACTGCGCGGGCGATCACCCCAGCGGCCGAAATTCCGGATGCAGGTATTCTGATCCGCGACGCCGTCATCGAGGCGGTCGGTCCGCGCGAAGGTCTGAGCCTGCCGGCGGGCGCGCAGGAAATCGACGCCACGCAGCAAACGGCAATACCCGGATTTCTGGACGTGCACATCCACGGCGCCGGCGGCCACGACGTGATGGAAGGCAACGACGAAGCTCTGGTGGCGATTGCTCGCACAGTGGCTCGGCATGGCACAACGTCTTTCCTGGCCACCACCGTGACCGCAAACCCCGACGATATCTGCCGCAGCGTGGAAGGCATCGCACGCTTTACTTGCACGCAGCACGAAACCGACGAACCGCGAGCCGAGGTGCTGGGCATCCACTTTGAGGGACCGTTTATCAGCGCGGCGCGGCGGGGAGTGCATCCCAAGGAATGGATCCAGCTGCCTTCCGCAGAGTTGCTGGACAGGTTCTTGCAGGCGGCATCCGGAACCGCGCGCATGCTCACCATCGCTCCGGAACTGCTAGGCGCGGCGCCTTGCATCGATGCGGCGCACAAAGCGGGATTGGTGGTGGCGATGGGCCACACGGATGCGACCTATGAACAGGCGCGCGCGGCCATCGCACGAGGAGTGCGTCACGCGGTGCATGTGTACAACGCGATGCGGCCGTTTTCACACCGCGACAGTGGCGTGATTGGCGCTGTCCTTACGACTCCCGAGGTCACCGCCGAACTCATCGCTGACGGTGTGCACGTGGAGGAAGCCGCGATGCGCTTGCTGCTGCAAGCAAAAGGATCGGGCTGCGTGATTTTGGTGAGCGATGGCATTTCCGCGACGGGCATGCCCGACGGCAAGTACATGCTGGGAACGTTCGAGGTGACTGTCGCGGACGGCGTGTGCCGCAACTCCGAAGGAAAGCTTGCGGGTAGCACGCTCACTTTGGATCGGGCGCTGCGTAATATCGTTGGACTAGGCATTCCACTTACAGATGGCGTGCGTATGCTCACGACAAATCCCGCTCGGCTGCTGGGGCTGGAATTCAAGAAGGGCGCGCTGCGCATCGGCGCCGACGCCGACGTCGTTCTGCTCAATGAATCTTTGCAAGTCACCAACGTCTGGGCCCGCGGGATGCCGATGAACTGAATGCGTCGGCAAAGCTCGCGGCCCAGAAGGCCCGTAGTAATATAAGATCCAGATGTTCGTACGAGTGGGGCCCGTAGCTCAGCGGTTAGAGCAGCGGACTCATAATCCGTTGGTCCTAGGTTCAAATCCTAGCGGGCCCACCAACTTGAGTGCGGGTTTCAATTCGTCAGTCGCGGCTCTGCCCGGACCGAGCGAGCAGGACCGCTCGTAAGCACGCGCGACTTGCGCGTCTATCAGACGAGTCCGGGCCTGTCGGCTCCCCCCGTCGTCGGTCTGCGTAACAAGGTCATCGAAATGAACGATCCAACCCATGACCCTGAGGCTGCAAAACCGACATACATCCAGTTCTTCGTGTAACTGATGACGGCAAACGCGGACAGCAGGTACCACACGCTGCTCCAGGTAGCCGCGGGTACCCGTCGTTGAGAGGACACGGCAGCATTGAACAGGACGTACACTGCGTCGGTCGCGGCAGTAGACAAGAACACGCCGAGCGCCAACCATGGATCAACGTGCATTTCTGCACCTCCGTAAAAAGGGGTTCGTGAGGCAGCCAACTTCCTCTTAAACCTCGGGATCGGCTGGCAGAGTTTCCCAGGACCATAATATGGATAGAACCGGCGCCGACTCCGCGCATTATCCATGTGATATGGTGCACCAGGAGGTCGCATTGTTTAGATAAAGGAACCGCGATGTCAGCAAACGTGGACCTCTACGATAACGCTTACCGCAACTATGATGCTGAGGTCTATCGGGATATTCGTGTCGAGACTTACGGGGAAGATCTCGGACAGACGAGTTGGGTAACAACGGAAGAGTCTAGAGAAATACCCGCGATGTTGGGTCTCACACCCAGTTCGTACGCGCTCGAAATCGGCTGTGGCTCAGGACGATATGCTTTGCAGGTTGCTGGAATAGTGGGTTGTCGAATCCTGGGCCTCGACACTAACGGCCCTGGTATCCACACGGCGAATCAACTTGCGGCCGCTCGAAACATGTCTGCTCAAGTGCGCTTTGAGAATTGCGATGCCTCGAAGAAGCTACCTTTTAGCGATTCGACGTTCGACGCGATCTTCTCGAATGATGTCCTGTGCCATCTTCCCGGACGGCCCGCCGTCTTTGGTGAACTATTCCGGGTGCTTAGGCGGGGTGGACGCATTCTGTTCAGCGACGCCCTCATCATCGGGGGAACGATTTCGCATCAGGAAATTGCGACTCGCAGCTCAATCGGCTACTACCTCTTCAGTCCCCCTGGGGAGAATGAACGACTGCTTAAGCAAGAGGGTTTTCTGCTGGTGAGCGTCGCTGACACCACCGAAAACGCGGCTCTGGTAGCGATGCGCTGGCGCGACGCGCGACAAAAGAGAAAAGAGGCGCTGACGGCCATCGAAGGCGAAGCAAATTTCGAAGGATTACAACAATTTCTTTCGAGTGTGCACACCCTCACGAGCGAACGGCGGCTGCTGCGGCACGTCTACGTGGCGGAAAAACCGGGCGAAAGGGTCACATCCATCTGATAAAACTTGAAGGTGTTCTCTTCCCCTGGTTGTTCCGCGACCACAGCACGGTAGCGCTCCAAGACATCTGTGACGAATGCGAGTTTCTCGCCCGCAGGTAAGAATTTCGTCCACTCGACGAAGGTTACCGAACCAAACGCGAGGAATGCGTCGTGAGACTTGAAATCCCAGGCTTTGTCTTCGGTGTGAATGCGGCGGACCTGCAGCCCGTTGCGCTCGGCGAGGGCTCCATATTGCTCGGACGTCAGGTGAAGATAGGGGTCGGAAAAGTCCTTGAAATAGCGAACCCAATTTGCGGATAGTCGCGTTTCCTCAATCACATTTTCAAGACTCTTGCGCTTACCAGCGGGGACCAGGCGGAGGTGCGCCAGACCATTGGGTTTCATCGCGGCACGGATCGAGCGGAGCGCGTTGTCTTGGTCAGGTATCCAATGGAGCGCATTGAAAGAAACCACAAGATCGAATTCTTCTCGAAACTGCAGACGGCGGACGTCACCGTGTCTCGAATCGAAGATTGGGCAAGACGGTCGGGCCAAAATGGGCCGATGCGAACGCGATCATATCCGCGGAGAAATCCACGCCAACTACAGTCCCCTTACGAACACGCGCTGCAATCTCCGCCGTGACTTTGCCGTTACCGCATCCCAAATCCAGTACGGTCTCGGTCCCTTTGAGATCGAGCAGCGACAGCACTTCGGCGGCCATAGCCTCCTGAAGGCCCGCGATCCTGGCGTATCCTGGCGCGTTCCATTCCGTCATTTCGCCTGCAGTCTTCGGTTACGACGATGCTCTCAAACCGTCATCGGTACGGTATAACCGACCGACACACCTGAGAAAGCAGCGTCAATGAGACAGTATAGGGCCTCTCGCGACTGCTCGTGCTGATCACTCGTTGGTTCGCGAAAGGTCGAGCCGCGGCTGCAACTCCTGAATGGCGCCGAGTCTGGCCTGTGGAAGCTTTGTTGAGCCAAACAATATTTGTTTGGAGCGCATCCGGATCATCGTCGGCCTGCGTACTACCACTTGATGTTGTCCAAGGGGTGCCGGTCGGCCCGCAGCGCAGGCAGTCTGCCCTATCAATTTGCCGCGCGTGCGCGATTTCCCCTTAATATGCTTTGGCGGCTTCAGGTCTTCGAGAAATTAGGTCCAGTTTATGGCTCGGTATCGACGTCGGAGTCACGTCCGATTTCGAGGCGCGGTCGCTTCAGGATTAGGGTGAGCCGAACCCAAAGGCAGGCAACGACGTCGAATGGAACTCTACGTCACAAGCGTACGAACTACGTCCCGCCTGCGAAGTCTCTGGCATCAGGTCATTGCTGCCGCTGCCTACATTTTCTTTCTCGCCGGCGCCTTATCATTCCCCAGCGCCATCTGCGCACAGGCCGTGAACATTGAAGGACGCATCACGGACCCGCAAACCCACTTGGTAGGAAATGCGACGGTGAGGCTTCTCACCGATGAGGGGAGACTGGTTCAGCAAATCACGACTGGAAACGACGGGAGGTTCGTCTTTAGCGGAATTCCGGCGGGCAAATTCCAGCTGGAACTGCGGGTCGCTGGCTTTGAGGGTGTGAGTCAGCCCCTGATTGTTCGTGCCGGAGAGTCTCTCACTTCCAACATACAGCTGAAAATCGCGGCGACGAATGAAGAAGTCAGAGTGTCGAGCGATGTGCTGGAACCGGACGTGGTGAGGCCCGATCCTGCACAACGCCTCATCATTCGAGAGGAAACACTCGACGCCAATCCCGGGCGACCCGGAGCGCCGGTCTCCATCCCAGGATTGCCCATCGAGACCGCATCGGGCGGAATCAAAGCGCCGCAATATTTTGCGCCGGGCGTTGCCGGAGACCACGGGGAACCCATCGCCTCGTACATCCAAGTCGGAAGCTATCTGGTTTCCAACAATTTGTCTGCCAATGCCCATGGCAACGGCTACGCCGACCCGAACATTCTTGTCCCCGAAGTCATCGGTAGCGTTCAGGTAGACGGGGGCGCGTTCAATGTGCGCGAAGGCAACCATGCGCAGAATCTTTCGGCGACATACGGACTGCGCACTCAGTTTGATCCCTTCTTTACCCTTACCGGAGACTATCGAGACCTCGACTTCGTTACCGGATTCAGTCCGAACGCCCATTCCTGGTTTCTGGCGCAAGCTTCGTATGGCAACGGCTTTCTCGATCGGCTCGAACATCGCGAACAGTTCAAGGGGAATGGCTTCCGCGAATTCGCTTTCGGTAGCCACAAACTTACACTCTTTGGCATCGCTTATTACGGGTTTTCGTATGTGCCCGGCCTCGTGCCGCTGGGCGTTTCGGTTCCAGGCGACACCATTGATCCTCGACAGAAGGATCAAACCCACACCGCTGAGATCGTCCTGAATGACGTTTGGCAAGTGACCAGTTCGCAGCAACTGCAGCTCTCGGGTTTCTTCCGCACCTACAATCTTTCCCTTTTTTCCAATTTTGGAGACGGCCTCATACGTCAAAGCGAGTTCCGCACGGTCACCGGCAGCAACGCGACATACCTTAAGAAGTTCGGCGATTTCCTATCACTGCTCGCCGGACTCGACTGCCAGCGAGATGCTCCGCGGCGCGACAATTTGGATCACTATGATTTCTTCGATCCTGCCGAACCAAACGTCTACGGTCCATTTCAGAAAGTGTCGGCCAACAACATCACCATCGGGGATCTCTCGCCGTATATTGCCGCGCAAAGCGCGCTGGATCGATATTTGCATTTTTATCTCGGATGGCGACGTGACGAAATTGATTTCAGCAACGACGACCTTCTTGTTCCAGCGCACTCCTTTCAGAGCTGGGTCGGCGTGAACAATCCTAAGGCCACCGTGTCCTTCCTTCCGAACGAACACTCTTGGTTGCCCAACGTGTCGTTTAGTGGCGGGGAAGCCTTCTTCACGAACGATCCCAGAATTGGTACAGGGACGGTTCAAGGCACGCTGATCAGCCGTTCGCACTCCTATCAACTCGTCGCCAGCAAGACGCTTGCCGGAACAGATTTCCGTATTACTCTGGGTCACACTACTACCGAAGCCTCCCTGGCGAAGATTGATCCGGATACCGGATTGCAGTTTGACGAGGGCCCCGGCCGGCTGCGTTACTTAACATTTGCGGCGCGCCACTACTTCGGCTTTGGCTTGTTGCAAGCCACCGTGTCAAAAGCGGACGCCCGCGATTTGTCCGACGGCACGCCAACGCCAGAAGCTCCCCGCCTCATTGTGGATGGGCTGGCGACACTGGATCATCTTCCATTTCATTTGCGCGCGCGCGGCGAGTTCGAATATGTGGGAGCAAAGCCGCTCGGCGAACTCATTTCTGGTGTGCCGGGCTCGGATGCGATCGGTGTTCCAAACACCGAAGTTCGCGGCGCGCTGCTACGTACCTTCAAACAGGGCCGAATGGACCTGGGTGTGAACTTCTTGATAGCCAAAGGCTACACAGGCCAAACCACCGAACAGCTCGAGCCCAGCCCGCTGACGAGCATCGTAGGCGTGCGGCTGCACTCTTACATCAGTGCCTCCTACACCTATCGCTTTGGCACCCACCACGTGAATTAATCGGGATGAGCGGCCACGCCGCGAAGCTGCCCCATCTGCGCGTCCACTTAGGAATCACCACTCTCAAATCTCCCCGCTAACCTGCCATCCCCAGAAACTTTGTAAATAAAATATAAATGTTAGCGCGGCGCACATCCGAATCGCCGCTTCCTCGCGTACTACCACACGAACTCCAACCAATGGGTTCTGGTGGACCTGCAGCGCGCACAGTCTGCCTCATCAATTTGCTATCCGTTTGCGGGATTTTCTCCGGGGTGTGGGCGGGTAGCAACAAACTAAAGGAGATTGCCAATGAAATGGTTACGAAGTTGCCTCGCCGCGCTCGTGGCGGTGGGGATTGCTGTGCCACCCGGCCTATTCGCTTCCAGCCACCGGGAGGCTCCCATAACCGCGCTTGACCACAAAGCGGATATCACCGACCTCTACGCCTTTGTGAGCTACAGCGCCAATCAGCAACCAAAAACAACTCCCTCCAAGGTCACCCTCATTCTCAACGTTGACCCTCTGTTGGAGCCCGCGAACGGCCCCAATTGGTTTCCGTTCGATCCCGACATCCTCTACGAGATCCACGTCGATAACAATCATGACGCTCTGGCGGATATCACCTTTCAAATCCGTTTCCAGACCCAATTCCAGATCCCGAACATACCGGTCGGGCTGGCGGGCATCGGCGACAACGGCGCAAATCAGCCGGGAACCTCGAATCTCGTCGTGCCCCCGCAGATTCGCGATTTCAATAATCCCGGCCTGAATCTCCGACAGACCTACACCGTAACCATGGTTCGCCACATCAAGGGCGACGGCGACGATGACGCGGATGATGTGCGAGCGACGCAACTGACCAATTCCGATGGCTCGCCATTCTTCGCTGTGCCCACCAACAACGGTCCACGAACGATGGATTACGACATGCTCTTTAGTGCTGGCACCTATCATCTTCAAAACGGCATATCGGTTTTCGCCGGCACCGTGGACGATCCCTTCTTCATCGACCTCGGCGCTACGTTCGACACCGTAAACTATCGCACTCTCAGCAGCGGCATCCCCGGCGTCCTCACCGACGCGGAGGATGCGGCGAACCAGAACTTTGCGAGTGATACGGTCTCGGGCTATGCCGTCAATACGATCGCCCTTGAGGTACCGATCGAGATGCTGACGAGCACCGGAAAAGTTGAACCCGCGACCTCGCCCGCAGCGACGATTGGCATCTGGGGAACCACTTCCAGGCCGCGCGTCACCGTTCGCAATTCTCCGAATCCGGCAAACAATTTCGGTCCCTACCGCCAGGTGCAGAGAATGGGCAACTCGCTCATCAACGAACTGGTGATCGGCATCGGCTCGAAAGACCGGTGGAGTATGGACAAGCCCGTGAACGATAAACAGTTCGCTCACTTCGACCTGGATCCAGCAATCGCGCACATCGTCGAAGCGCTGTATGGCGGAGCTTTGAAGATTCCGCCAGCACCGCGAAACGACCTGCTACCCCTGGTCACCTATGCTGCGCCAATCGCGGCACCGGGAACTCCCGCTGGGCCGATCGCAGACTTGCTGCGTCTTAACACCGGCGTTCCGGCAACACCACCCGACAGCGCAAGCCGTCTCGGTTTGATCGGAGGCGATCCCGCCGGCTATCCGAACGGGCGGCGTTTGTTTGACGACGCCGTCGACATCACGCTGCGCGTAGCGGTCGGCGGTGTCTTGGTTCCCGGCTTCAACGTCTTCCCCAACAATCGCCTCGGCGACGGAGTGAACGTGAACGACGTGCCTTTCCGGACGCAATTCCCATTCCTCGCGGATTCGCCGAGCGGCCGCAATCGCCGCCACATCGATCCAGGAGAGCCCGGAGGCGGGCCCGTGTCGTAGATGCTCAACCCGTGGCCGCGCGGCCAAATCCGCGCGGCTTCGGCCAGGGTTCGAAGCGAAAAGGGGAAAAGAAAATGAAGAATCTGCGTTTGGCAGTTCTCTCACTCATTCTAGCGCCCGCGATCTACGCACAGGCGCCGCTCAAAATGACTACGCCCGCCGAACAGAAAATCGCGTGGGCCGAGGCCGCCATCAAAGCGCATCCGGATCGCAGCCAACCTTACAACGAGCTCGCAGTAGGGTACGTCAACCGCGTTCGTGAAACTGCCGACCCGAGTTACTACGATCTGGCAGAAACGGCGGTTCAGAAATCTCTGGAGCTATCACCCGGCAACCTCGAAGGGCAAAAAGCGCGTGTCATGATCCTGCTCGGTCGCGGCGACTTCGCCGGGGCGCTTGATCTCGCCAAAGCCCTGAACAAAAAGACTCCAGATGACGTGTTGCTCTACGGCTTCATCGCCGATGCAGCGATCGAACTCGGCGAGTACGCCGATGCCGAGAAAGCGGTTCAGTGGATGCTCGATCTCCGCCCCGGGAATGTTCCAGCGCTCCTGCGCGGAGCTTCTCTGCGCCGCCTGTATGGCGATACCGAAGGTGCAATGCTCTTTTTCTCCCAGGCCTATCAGCAAATGCCTCCAACTCAAACCGAAGACTTGGCGTGGACATTGACCCAGATGGCGGACTTGCAATTATCAGTTGGTCACATCGATGACTCCGAAAGTCTACTTCGCTCCGCGCTTCAAAAATTCCCCTGCTATTACCAGGCCCAGGAAAGCTTGGCCCGCGTTCAAACAGCGCGCCAGCGCTACTCGGAAGCTGTGGAACTGCTTCGTCAACGCAACCTCAGTTTTCCGACCGCCGCTAGCCGTTATGCCTTGGCGGAAGCCCTCGAACGCGCCAGCCAGACAGCCGAAGCAGATTCTGCGTACCAGGAGTTCGAAACCAGCGCGCGGCGCACCATCGACTCAGCCGACAACGCCAACGAAGAACTCATATTTTACTACCTCGCGCACGGCCATAACATCGCCGAAGCGCTGCGCATCGCGCGCATCGAAATCGCCAAGCGTCACGACGTGAACACGTCGGACGCCTACGCTTGGGCGCTCTATTCCAGCGCCCATTACGAAGAGGCTCAAAAGCAGATCGCCGAAGCTCTCGCCGTGGGCGTTCGCGACGCAGCGATGCTCTATCACGCTGGAGCGATCGCCGAGAGTTTGAAAGATAGCTCCGCCGCCGCGCGCTTCTTGAAAGCGTCACTCGAACTCAATCCATCATCCGATACAGCCGGCGCCGCCCGCGAAGCTCTCGAGAAGCTCGCTCCGGCTTCGGCCGAAGCCCACAACTCGAAGTAGATCTGCAACGCAGCGAGGACATCATGATTCGAAAGATTCTATTTCTGATGTTTGTGCTGATTTACCTGGCGCAACCCGCGCTGCTGCAAGCCCAGCAGAGCTCCACGAATGATCTGATCAAGACTCTGCAGTCCCGCGTCAGACGGTACCCGGAAGACTACGCCGGATATGCCGGACTGGGCGCGGCGTATTTGCAGAAGGGTCGAGAAACCGGTGATGCCGCTGACTTCGAGCTAGCCAAAGACGCGCTCGAAAAATCGCTTGATCTACTCTCAAACGACCCCGCGGCAGCCTTCGCGATGACGCAAATGGCCGTAGTCTGCATGGCCGAACACCGTTTTGACGATGCACTGGCCTGGACGCAGAAAGCCCTGGCACTCGGTTCGGGTGATCCATCACCGTGGGCCATCGCGGGTGACGCGCTCGCGGATATGGGCGATTACACAGGCGCAGCGGAGGCTTATTCGAAACTGGACAGTGTGTTTGGCTCCGAGGACGAGAAACTAGCTCTCTCCTACCAGCGGGACACCCGCACGTCGTTCCTTCGATTCATCGCGGGCGACACTGCGGGCGCCATTGATCTCATGCGTAGCGCGGTACAAGAGGCGATCGAGATGCGCATGCCCGCCGAGAATATCGCGTGGAGCGAATACCAGCTCGGCGAAGAGCTCTTCCAGACAGGGGAAATGGCGCCCGCGGAAAAGGCTTATCTCGCAGCGCTCGAGGGATATCCCGGCTATTACCGCGGCCTCGCAGGGCTTGCCAAAGTCCGCGCCGCGCAAGGTAAATATACGGATGCAGTCGATCTTTTCAAAAAAGCAATCGCGGCGGTGCCCTACCCGGAATATGCAGCCGCGCTTGGCGATGTTTATCAGAAACTTGGCAACGCACAAGAAGCCAAAAAACAATACGAGTTGGTGGAGTTCATCGGTTATTTGAGTCAAATCAATCAGCAAATTCACAATCGAGATTTGGCGCTCTTCTATGCCGATCACAACCTGAAACTTAACGAATCCCTGGGACTCGCTCGCAAGGAGTTGGAAGTCCGCCACGACATCTATACCTGGGACGTGCTCGCGTGGTCCCTATACAAGAACGGCAAGCTTCAGGAAGCTGCTGACGCGATCTCTCACGCTCTTAGCCAAGGAACAAGAGACGCGCAACTGTTCTTTCACGCCGGAATGATCTATGAAAAAGTAGGCGAATCCGCGAAGGCAAAAATCTACTTGCGACAAGCACTCGCAACCAATCCTCACTTCAACGTTCAGAATGCCGAAAAGGCCACCGAGAGACTGGCCCGGCTGACACAAAAGGAAATCGTTGTCAGCCAGCAAGAGGCTTCCAGTGTTCGCTAAAGCGCAGGTTGTTCGTTGCTTTCTAGCAGCTGCCGCGACGCTGGCCCTATTGCCCGCTCCCTCGAGAGCCCATCCCATGGGCAACTTCAGCATCAGCCGCTACGCAGGCATAACCATCGAAGGCCGCTTCGTGGAAGTGCGCTATTTCATCGATATGGCCGAGATCCCCACATTCCAAGAGATGCAGCAGAACAGTATGATCGCTCAGTCGGATGATCCGCGCGTCCAATCCTATCTATCGAGCCAAGCCGAGACGTTCAAAAAGAATTTGCTTGTCACTCTGAACGGCCAGCCACTATCACTGGAAACTACTTCACAGGACATTCTTTTTTCTCCGGGCGCGGGCAATCTACCAACAATGAAGTTTGGACTCGTATACCGAGCACAATTATCCGAAACATGCACTGTCACGCCCTGCGAGCTCGAGTATCGCGACGCGAACTTTTCCGGCCGCCTGGGCTGGAAAGAGGTTGTCGCCTCATCAAGCCATGGAGTCACAATTCAAAATAGTTCGGTCCCTTCGCATGACCGCAGCAATCAGCTTTCGAACTATCCCACCGATTTGATTAACAGCCCGCCACAGGATGTGGACGCGAAGATCATCTATTCGGTCGAGAAGTCATCCGACCGGCTCTCGCCGGCGATTGCGCAAGCGAGGCCTGGGTCCGCGCCCCCGGCGGCAACTGCTCCGGCCGCATCTCATTCGCGCCCCTCGAAAAAGGATACGAGTGGCAACTCTAAGATGATCTCGGCGCAGGCGATATCACTGTCAGACGCGAGCTCCCAGCCTGCTCAGCTCAAACCCAACCAGCAAAGCACGCCACGAAACCCCTTTACCGAATTGATGGCGATAAAGCAGATCAGCTTTACGATCGCATTGCTTGCCGCTGCGATTGCCGCGGGTCTTGGCGCTCTTCATGCTCTCGAGCCCGGTCACGGCAAGACGATTGTGGCGGCATACCTGGTCGGTTCAAAAGGCACTGCACGGCATGCCTTGCTTCTGGGAATGATCGTAACAATCTCACATACGGCCGGAGTTTATTTACTCGGAGCGATAACCCTCTACGCTCAGAAATATGTTCTGCCAGACCGCATTTACCCTTTCCTGGGCGTTCTCTCCGGCATCCTTATCGCGGGAATGGGTTGCTACCTATTTCTGCAGCGCTACCTTGGTGGCGAGTTTGCACACACTCATAGCGACGAAATCTCGGCGGCAGGAGAGGCTCGAAAGAGCGCAACGAAATCCCAGCCTGAAAAATTTTTCGCCCGGCAACTGTTGGTCCTCGGCATCACTGGCGGAATCGTGCCTTGTCCAGCCGCTTTGGTTGTGTTGTTGAGTGCTGTCGCCCTGCATCGCACCGGCTTCGGGCTGTTTCTAATCGTTGCCTTTAGTATCGGCCTGGCTGCAGTGCTGATCGCCATGGGCCTGGCTGCTGTCTATGCCAGCCACATGGTATCCCGCCTGCCACTGGAAGGTGCCCTGATTCAGCGGTGGTTACCAATGGGCTCGGCCGCAATGATCGTTTTGCTGGGCTTTGGCATTGCAATGCGCGGGTTGATATCGGCCGGTATCGTGCAGTTTCGAATGTGGTCTTGATTTTCAATTGTGGAGCCTCTGAATACCGGCGGCTTCGCTGAAGCGAATCAGTAAGGAGGCGTGGTGTTCTCATTTGCTGCCGTTCTCATTCTAAGTTTCTTCCTGGGTATGCGTCATGCCACCGACCCGGATCATGTGGTGGCCATAACCACCATCGTCACCAAACAGCGTGGCATTGGGAAAGCCGCACTCATTGGCGCGCTCTGGGGTCTTGGTCATACGTTCACCATTTTTGTCGTCGGCACCATGATCATTCTCTTCCAAGTCACCATTCCCCCACGTCTCGGCCTTTCCATGGAGTTCGCTGTGGCCGCAATGCTGATTCTGCTGGGCGTCCTCAATCTGACGGGAACCCTCCGCTGGCTGCAAGAGAGATTCATCTCCGGCACGCAAGTCCCCGGCGCCGGGACTATAGACGGTGACTGCGACGAGGCCAAAGCGCAGCCTGCTCGGTCGCCCGTCACATCACAGGCTGATAGCCAAAAACTTTCCCAGGATCGCGTGTCTCACGGAATCGGGCTGTACAACGTCATGCGGCCACTCGTCATCGGCGTCGTACACGGCCTCGCAGGTTCAGCGGCTGTGGCCCTCTTGGTTATGACCACCATTCGCGATTCTTGGCGTGCCATCGCTTATCTCCTCCTCTTTGGTGTGGGCACCATTGCGGGGATGATGCTAATCACCGCTGTAATCGCCCTACCCTTTGCGTTCACCCTTGAGAAATTTGCAGGGTGGAACCGCGGCATCGCTGTCGCCTCGGGTCTGCTAAGTCTTGCCTTTGGCTTGTTTCTTTCCTACCAGATCGGCTTCGTTGATGGCCTCTTCACTCTTCACCCGCACTGGATGCCGCGGTAACGAAACTCGCTGAGTTGACGATAGTTCCGTTTTTCCTTGAAATGCGTTGGTGGCCGTCACGCCTGATGCGATTCGACGTTGTTTACTGCGGGCACTGTGTTTGTACTGCGGTCTGCATCTCTGGGTCGAGGAGCGCGCCGTGCCAGTGGGCGGAACAGACCTGGGCGGCAGTGAGGCCGCTCGTTCCCCGCAGGTCCGCGCCGGAGAGGGTTGCGCCATGGAAATCGGCGTCGCGCAGTACGGCGCCTGTTAGCACCGCCCCCTGCAGGTCCGCGGACTTGAGATCCGCGTCCAGCAGGATCGCGCCTTTGAGTTGGGCTCCGTTCAAGTTGGCTTGCGTAAGTTTCGCGGAAGAGAGATCGGCCTGTTGGAGATTGGCGAACGAGAGGACGCTCTGTTCCAGTTTGGTATCGCGCAAGTCCGCAAGGGATAGGTCCGCTCGCAGCATTTGCGCGTAGCGAAGATTGACGGCGTAGAGTGAAGCTCCCGCAAGCTTCGCGTTAGAGAGCCGGGCGTTTTCGAGAACGCTGTAGGAAAGATCGGCGGCGCGGAGGTCCGCGCCCACAAGGTTTGCGCCGGATATGTTCGCTGAAACCAACAAAGCATGGCTGATCTTGGCGCGGTCCAGAATGGCATCGCGCAGGTTGACTTCGCGAAGATTGGCGCCCCGCAGGTCCGCTTCCGACAGATAGGCACCTTCGAGGTTTGCGCGCCAGAGCTTGGCGTTGACGAGATAGGAGCGGTAGGCACGCGAGAATCGCAGATTGCTCTGGTTGAGGTGCGCGCCTTCCACTTCGGCCAGGCCCTGCTCGCTCCAGTCTCCGTTCGGTGGCGGCCCAGAGAGCGCGGCCTCCGTTAAATCTGCGTATGGGCGATAACCGACGGATTGGAGCACATTCGCGGCCCAGCGGCGAATATCGGCGGTGGAATGCTGCGGAGCGATGTCGCGGTCGGAGGGCAATCCCCGATTGATGCCGAGAGAGAAGAGAAGGATCACGCAACCGGTGGCCAGGGCGGCGCGCAACGTCATAAACGCGAGGCGCAGAAGATTCTTGGTCTTGTGGTGGCGCAATTCGCCAGGGCGCAGGAATTTGGAGACGATGGAAGGCAGACAAGTGGCGGCACCGACAGAAAGGGTCAGCAAGACGGAATGCAGCAGGGTGCCGCGGAAATCCTGGCGAACAAGATAGCGCAGCCAGAACAGCAACAGCGTCGCGGGGACAACCCAGTAGGCCAGAATTGTCGAAAGCAGAGTCTCCAACATGGCGAACGGCGAGCGGCCATCACGCATCCACCGGAAATGACGGCGGACGACCCCCATCAAATACCAGGGACCATCTTTTTCAAGCGTTTGTCCGTCGACGAACACGGCAGGAAGTTCCGCCATGCCCCCCCACAGACGCAGCAGCAAGAAATGGAATCGTACATAGGCGATGAACAAGAGCAGCGACCCGCCCAGGTAAAAGCCCGTCATGGGAAGGACATTGCCGAGCCGGGAGATTGGGATCGCTGACGAATTCAGGATGAGGCGAAGATCCGACGTGGTGGCCACCAATAGACAGCAGATGGCGCTGAGCGACAGCATCAGAAAATAGAACCATCGCGCGACTTTTGTGGCGTCTTCGATGGCCCGGGAGCTGTCGAAAGCGGCCACAGTTTCCGGGAGGATAGCGTCGAACAGATTCGCGCCGCCCAGGCGACCGACCCACACGCCTTCCGCGCCATAAAGGTTGGCGCCCATTAGGTTAGCGCCGCGGAGTTCCGCCCCGAGCAAATTGGTGTCGCGCATATCGGCCTGGATCAGGCTTGTGCCACGCAGGTTGGCCATGGAGAGGTCCGCGCCAGATAAGTTCACTCGCTGGAGGGACGCCCCTTGCAGATTGACTCCGGTCAGGTCGGCTTTGGATAGATTTACGCCGCAGAGATCAGCTTTCGTGCCGGTCTCGCCGGCTGACTCCACCCAGATGCGGTGTTGGTCCAGTATCTCGGCGAGTTCCAGCATCGAAATGGAGGCGAGGCTAGCCTCGTTGGTGATTTCCGGCTGCGGGTGCTCGCGCAGCCCCAGATCGCTCGGCGAATCCGTTGCGGTGTTCGTGGGCTCGCCAGCTTGGACGTCCGCTGGACCTTGCACATCAACGGCTTTGTGACCTTCCGTGGCGCGCTCTGCGTCCAAAGCGGCCTGCAGCTCGGCAATCGATTCCGTTTGAATTTCCAGTCCCATTCCTTGCACTCCTGTCGATCAACGCCTCGAGTTCAGCGCGAACCCCAAATCGTTTAGAGGACGAACTTCATCCCGCGTGGCGGATTTTGCCGCCACCAATGTTATCCAGGCGGGGGGTGGGGATCCCGGGCACCGATCATCCTCGCCTATTAGAGTGGAGGAAGTCGCCTGCTCCGAAGTACAGGCGGCTTAGAGGTAACATCGCTGCTGAATGTCTCACCTTTCGGTGCTTTCGCAACTTGAGACGCAGCAACCGGTAGCCTTTTGGCAGCGCTCTCCGTATACAGGGGCAATAATCAAACTAGTTCGAGTAGGATTCTGAAGTCGGCAAGAGTTGCGAGGTGTCAGGAATGAGCACGGCCGTCGTCGCAGACGTCCAGGACGTTTACACCAGGAAGCGCGAGCCAGTTGCTGGCGCGCTTCACACTGTCATTCTCCTGGTCATCCTGCTGGGGGCAGCGGGGCTGATGTATTTTTCGGCGGGCCCCATGCGCAGCGTCCAACAGCCGAACCGCCTAGGATTCTACGCCACAACGATGTTATGGGAATGGTTCCTGACCGCGTATGTATTGTTTGGTGTGCGCCGCCACGGAACCCCGCTGACCGAGGTAATGGGCACCGCCTGGAAGGGCCCGAAAGATTTCTTTCGTGACTTAGGAATTGCCATGGCGTTCTGGATCGCGGCTCTGATCGTGCTCGCGGCGACTGCAAAGTTGCTGCATTTCGGAGGTTCGCAGCAAAATCTAAAATTTCTTGCCCCGGAAGGCGTCGCCCAGGTTGCTGGATGGGTCGCGTTGTCCGTGACGGCGGGAATTTGTGAAGAGACCATTTTTCGTGGCTACCTCCAAAAACAGTTCGTCGCATGGATTGGCAACGCGCCTGCCGGCATAATTCTTTCCGGTGCGATCTTCGGCGTGTGCCACATGTACCAGGGAGTGAAAGCCGTCGTCGTGATTACGGTGTACGGCGTATTGTTCGGCATTCTGGCGCAATGGAGAAAGAGCATGCGTCCGGGCATGATGACCCACGCGCTGCATGACACCGTCAGCGGGTTAGCAGTGAAGTTACTGCCGAAGTGAATCGCATGATTGACGGGATGTTTGGCGGGACTTCTATACAGAGGCACGCTTCAGCGCGTCCCTCGATCCGGTCGGAAACCCGCTAGCCGTGCGTCCTGCCGCAAGGCCTGCGCGGAAATAAAGCAGCCGGAGCGCTCCGCTGAGGGGCCGAGGCACTCCGGCTCATCCTGCCCGCCTCCGCAGTGAGCGAGCAAGAAACTCGTAATAAATCTAATAATGCAAAGCTGGCAAGACCGTTTCTACTGCTTCCGGTCTTCGTCGCTACGCAAAAACTCGTAGCGCTCGATCGCGGCGACGACGCCAATGGCGCCCTCGTCGCGCGCTTCGGTCCGTTGCACGCGGCCAAGGCAGCGCACACGTACAGGACCTGCAAGCGTAATCTCGTTTGGCAAGGTCAAGAGGATCTCGATAGCAGAACCCTGTTTGACATCCTTGGAGAGGAAGAAGTAAACGCCCCGCGAACTGACGTCACGGGATTCCGTACTGGTCTCGCCGACCGCCGCACCCGTCGTCCATCGGACGGTTAGCGGCAGCCGCATTTGAAAGCGCTGGGTATTGCGGCGTTCGGACGCGGTCAAGGCGGAGCCTCCTGATTGAAAATAGAGTTTAGCCGGGGTGGGGCCAACCGACAATAGGACTGCGGATACAAAATCGATTTAAGCTTTGAAAGTACGGATGTACCAGAACCGGGGCTGTCGAGAGCAGTACTCGGTCACGTCCTGCAACCCGCCAAGCTACTATAAACACAGGACTTGTTGCTTAACCGGAAAATTGACGCAAGGCTATTCAGGCCACAAGCCCTCATTTATTCGGGCCAAACCTAGTTTTTTTCAGAGTATGAGCTGCGCGCCATCGTTGCGCGAGAAATATGGATCGCACTATTCTTCCCGAATTGGCAATGATTATGTGCGCTCCACGCTTGCGATCGATTTGGCATAGATTGCCAGACGACGCGTCACGAAACCGAGCCCGTCGTTAAGCGCAGGCGACGGCGACAACGTTGCTAGATGCTTTAGCTACAGCGACCCAGAAACCAAAAACACCGATTCTTCCACGAAGGTAATTTCGAGAGAACGGCGGAGCTACGTTTGGTCGATCAGGCGATGGTGGATAGCGTATAGGGCGAGTTCGAGCCGGTCCGAGACGCCCAATTTGTCAAAAATGTTGTGAAGATGGTTCTTCACGGTCTGCTCGCTAATAAACAGCTTCTCGCCGATTTCCTTATTGCGGAATCCTTGGGCCACGAGCTGCACAATCTCTTTTTCGCGATCGCTCAGCAGCGGCTTTTCGCGGCGCGGGCCCGATTCCGAAGACTTCGAGAACGCTTTCATGACCTCCGAGGTCATGCGGTTGTCGAGCCAGATTTCGCCTGCGAAAACGCGGTGAATGCTCTTCACCAGCAAGTCCGTGGCGGATTGTTTGAGAACGACGCCGCGTGCGCCCAGTCGCATAGCGCGCACCACGTCGCGATCATCTTCAGCGGCTGTGAGTACTACAACGCGAGTGGGTATCGTGTCGAAGTTTACTTCTTCGAGCACGGCAAGCCCGTCTTTATCGGGCATGCGCAGATCGAGTAACAGAATATCCGGCTTCAGCTTCGCGAGTAGCTTGATGCACTCAGCGCCGTTCTGCGCTTCCCCGACAATGACGATATCCTCATCAGAGCCTAAGAGTTTGCGCAAGCCATCGCGGAAAATCGCATGGTCATCCGCGAGGAGGACCCGTATTTGTTGTTTTGGTTTGGCCATTAGCCGAGCGGAATCTCGATAGACAGACGCGCTCCGTGGCCAGGATTCGACTCCACGGTCAACACGCCCCCCACGGTACGCGTACGCTCCTTGATGGAGATAGGACCCAGCCGCAGACGGTCTAATTCATCGCCTGTGAACCGTCCAGCGAAGCTAAACCCTTCGCCGTTATCGTCAACCACTAAAACGAGTCGGCTGTCGTCCTGCGACAGTTTTACCACGACATGGGAAGCCTTAGCATGCTTTTTTATGTTGTTCAGTGCTTCCCTGTATATCTGGAAGAGTTCCCGGCAGACCCGGTCCGGAGCCTGCACCTCGACGGAATCGATCAGTAAATCCAGGGCCAACGTCGATTCGTTACGGAAACGCTCAGCGAAACCAATCATTAGATCGACCAGGTCGGCGCTCTGCACGCGAACCGGGCGCATGTCGGTGACCATGCGGCGGAGCTCAGCGGACTCGCCCTTGACCGTCTGTTGTAGCAACGCCAGGCTGGCGGAGGCCTGCTCGGGCGTCACCCCCACTTGGCGGCGGAGCACGTCCAGCTGGATCTCAAAGCTGAGCAGGGTCTGCAGGATACCGTCGTGGAGGTCGCGGGAGATACGGCTCCGTTCGGCCTCGATGGCGCGCGCGCGCAGGTGGCGTAACAGGAAGACGTTCTCGAGAGACGGGCCGATGTGGCGGGAAATGCGCTCAAACCAGGCTAAACCGTCTCGGGTGAAGCGGTTGCGGCCATTGAGGAGAAACAGGCGGCCGACCGGCTGCCCCCCTTGGTCGAACGTTACCGTCATCATCGACTTCAGCCCCAATAACTGCTGTGTGGGCCCAGGAAGGCGCGGGAGCGACTTAAGGGTGCGGCCATCCCGGCGGTCCCAGCCGAACCCTGATCCCGCCCCGACAAGGCTGTTCCAGCAGATGCTTGCGTCGGCGTCGTCGAGTAGCAGGCCATCCGCGCGGGTCAGCGGGAGATTGTCGGGCATCAGGCGGTCGCCCTCACCCGCCTTGTGGCGCCACAGAAAGATCCGCTCCAGATCGATATCACGATAGACCAGCAGGGCCTCCTGAGCTTGGAACGCGCGGGTAAGCTCATCTAGGAACAGCCGCAGGCACTCCGCTAAGCCTTGATCGACTTCCATGGTGCTGGTGATGCGCGAAAAGAATTCGTTTTGCACCGCGAACAGGCGGTTGCGGTCACCTAGGAAAGCGATACCCGCTCCGGCGGCAAAGGTAGCCCCGGCAAGACCCACCCACGAGACGATCCTGATCCAGTGAATTTCGCCTTTGACGACCGTGAGCAACACAAGTTCCAGCGAAAGCAGCCCAGCGAGCGGGAAAGCGGAGTTAAGGCCCCAGCGAATACCTGCGACGTAGCAAACAAATAGATACGGAAACCATGCGGGCACCATGGTTGGGCTGACGATCATGAAATAGCCCAACGCCACCAAATCGCAGAATAGCGGCAGGTGCCACGAGCGGCTAGGGACAATTTTTTCGAACAGCACCGCGAAGAGCGACACCACCAGGTACCCGATCAGAAACGAGATCGAGCTCTTGGCGTGCACGGGCGCCGACTGCTGTAGCAGCGCGATCAGCGCCAACAGAACGATGATCGGGCGGGCGTAAGCAATCTGCCGTTCAAAATGCCGGCGATCGGTTTCGTGCGGGTTCATGCGCGGCGACGCATTCCTTAATTCAGTCTAGCAAGGGATAGTGAGCACGTAGCGGGAGCGTTTCCAGCTAAGAACGAGTCACCGAAAGGACACCAAGCACAGATGGCCAACCGCGGCGAACCCGGGTTGGCATACTCCAGGCAGGCATACCCCAGTCATCCCACCCCACGACTGTCGCCATCCTCTTGGATTGGAGTCCGTACGGCTAGCCGCCCCAATGACCAATGCATTTGACCAATAATGATCATCCACCAGGACGTGTGTATGACCTCGCAGAACGCCCCGCATACACCGCCGAAGGCGGTGAGGCGCGGCCTGACTGCATAGCCTTGGCTGTCTCCGGACTGGTGATCGCCCGCCGAATAGCCGCCAGGGGAGCATCGTCGTTCAAGTGCACTGTCTTGCCGTCACTATCGATGCCTAGTTGCTTCCACATAGCGGAAAGATCCACTGGCATCGGCTGATCTTTCATCTTGCCGTAGAGCTCAATCAGCACCGGCACGCCGGTGGCCTGATCTCCAGCCTTCAACGCATCTTCGACCGTCCAATCGTAGCGAATGTCCCCGCCGGCATTCAGGATTCCGCGTAGCGCATCCTGCAGTCCCTTCTTGTTGTTCGTCTGCTCTCGAATTCTCACGTCGGCCATGAAGCAGAATAGCGCCCCGCCCCAATACGTGCTCGCCCACGTGTGCGTGTGGTCGAGACCCTTGTCTTCCGGATCCGGAACGCCCTTACGCATGTCGCGCGCCAAATCCGTCCACATTTGTAGCGCGGTCATTTGTCCAGCCTGTATGCGACCGATTGGCTCGACATAGGTCGCAATTCCTTCTTCGATCCAATGGTGCTCGTCGGCCATCGATGGAAACGCCAGGTGCACCATCTCGTGAGTCAACATCCAGTCTTGGGCCAGCCCTGCGGGTATCGTTTGCGTTCCGACACCGATCTTAATCAATCCGCCGCCATCGCGTCCCCACGTCATGCCGTGCGATACCCCGCGGCCGTCAAAGGGTGCAATCCGAAGCTCGAGGTGCGGAACTGGAAAGCGGCCGTAGTACGTAGCCACGGCTTCCCCCGCCATCTGCACCCAGTGCAACAGATCAGCCTGTGAGAGCTTCCATTCGCCGGATTGGATGGTCACGTCGATGCGCGAGCTGCCAATGATCAATGTCGAAGTCATATCATCCGCCCTGGCACAAGCCACCACCGGAATCCAAGCCAACGATAAAGCCAATAGACAACGAGCGATGCGACGCGACGAAGGGGAAGGGAACCCGGTGCAAGGCATGGAATGACGACCACTGGCGTCAAGCAAACTGTCTTTTCTTCAAGTTTCGAGCGAGCGCGCCGCCGGCACGATCGACGTTCCGCTGCGAAAACCGAGCAGCGCATCCACCGCGAATTTGCCCGACCCAAAAATCAGGATGATCAACGAAGCGATCAAGAACGTGTAGGGGGCGGCCGCATAGAATTTGTCGGGATCCGAGATAATCGAGAATAGCGCCTCGCGATCCGCGGTGATGTAGGCGACGATCAGGTTGATGGTCATCGCCAGCGCCGTGAGCCGTGTGAGCAAACCGATCGCGAGGAATATTCCACCAAAAAATTCCAGGCAGGAAATGGCCAGAGCTGTCTGTGCGGGCAGTGGCAGGCCGAGGCTCGTGAAAAAGTCCGTCACATTCGGCAAATGATGCAACTTGCCCCAGCCGCTTTGAATTAATTGCCAGCCCCAATACAGTCGTACTAGGAGTAGAAACGGGGATTGCAGATAAGCGACGAGATCGAAGAATCGATCGTAGAGCTGCCGGAATCGCGTAATCAGGGTTTTCATATGGAATGAGGGTCTCGCTCGCGAGCCTTTTCAAGAACTCGCTTGCTTGTTCCCCGGCCGGCAGAACCATCCCAGCGTGGCCCAATTCTGAAACCATCGCTGCACGGAAGCGGCTCGTTCGTCCGGTGGAATTGCACTCTTGCGGAATGCCGCGCTAATGGCTTTCTCAAGGGGCTTCCCTTGCCGCAGTGCGGCTAATACCGCGAACTCCTCCGCCTCGATGCGCCGGAAATATACGGAATTATCGATCCGGTGAACTACCAGGAATATCGCTCCGGGCTTCAGCTTGGCGACCGCTCGCACATGCTTTCGCTTGCGGCGTTCCTCGAACGCGTTGCTGGCGAACTCCTTGTCTTCCTCTTCTTTGCGCATCGCGAGCAGCAGATCGTCGACCGGATAGTGGAAACTGAGCAACTGCACGTAGGGTTGCAATCGCAATCGTAACCCTGCGCCGCTTACCCCCCCGAGATCCTCGGTGCGCAGCGCGGGTACCGCCCCGGCATCGAACGCCTCAATGTCCGCCCATTCGAGCCCCGCGATGTCCAGCACCAGTTGCTGCTTGGTTCCGGCCCACTTGGGCTGCTTACGCAGCCACGGTTCCAGCTTCGCCCCCAGATTGCGCAGCGTGAACGATCGCGAAGGGCAATCCATCAGGTACGCCTTGCACATCGCGTCGAAGCGTCTCTCGCCGAGCACCGAACGCACGCCAGGGAAGTCTTCGGTCATGCTGGAAAGTAGCCGGAACCAATATTGCCGGTTGTAAATCTCCAGCCGTTCGAACGAAGTAAGGCGGTCGTTGGGCTTGATGAACCGTGCTGCATACGTCCGCATGGACCGGCCGTCGGGCCCTTTGTGCTGCATGCGTTCGGTCACGGTGAGCGGCTGCATCACCGCGCGCGCCATGGTTCGCTGTAATTTCAGGAGTTTCATACGGCGGTCGCAAGCACGCTGGACGCCAGGAACTTGTTCGCTTTCAAAGCCTCGTCGTGCACTTCCTTGAACGAAGGAATACTGTCGTCCCACTCCAATAAGGTAGCCGTGTGCCCGGCGCGATGGATCGCGCGGTCGTACAGTTTCCACACCGGATCGATGACCGGATGGTCGTGCGTATCCAAGATGTACTTGCGATACTTCGAGTGGCCCGCAATGTGAATCTGCGCAACGCGCTCCGCCGGAACACTGTTCACATAGGTCATGGGATCGAAGTTGTGGTTCTGCGACGAGACATAGATATTGTTCACGTCCAGCAGAATTCCACAGTCGGCTCGCTCCACGACTTCGTTCAGGAACTCCCACTCGGTCATCTCGGAAACGTGAAACTCGGCATAACTGCTGACATTCTCTACCGCCACGGGCACTTCCAGAAAATCGCGAACCTCGCGCACCTTCTGTGCGGTAATCTTCGCCGCTTCAAACGTATACGGCATCGGCAGCAAATCGTGCGTGTATCGCCCATCCACACTTCCCCAGCAAAGATGATCGGACACCCAAGGGGTCTTGGTGCGCTTGACCAGGTCCTTCAACCGGCGCAGGTGCTCGCGGTTGGGCTTTTCCGCCGACCCGAAATACATCGACACGCCATGCTGCACCACTTTGTACTGCTCCAAAATCTGATCCAGGATCTGCAGCGGCCTTCCGCCATCGACCATAAAATTCTCAGAAATAATCTCAAACCAATCGACTACCGGCTTGCGAGTCAAAATATGGTCGTAATGCGTAGCGCGCAGACCAATCCCGATGCCGTAGTCGGTAAACCCATTAAACTCATTCGCTGGCATTGCAATCTTCTCCGGGTCCAGTCAAAAAATTAGCGAAAGCACAAGGGCCAGTGAAACTTCACCAGCCCCCGTACAAACAATAAACGATTGCCGCTTATCGTTGAGGATGTTACTCGGGCATTTTGCTGCCGTCAGTCGCGCAGCCGCCCTTGCCCTTGCAGGAGTTCTTGGCCTTGCAGCCGTTGTCGCTCGACTTGCAGCCGCCCTTGCCCTTGCAGGAGTTTTGGCCCTTACAGGCGTGCTTTTCTTTCACCTTCTTGTCGGTCTTCGTGTCGTCCTGCGCGGCCGCCGAAGCGTTCGCGCCAGGTGCGAGATTCGAAGCCTTTACCGCCGCGCCAGTTCCCGCGAGCAAGCCCGCGATCGCTGCGCCAGTGAGTAGAAACCTATTTGACTTTGTCATTTTCCCCAACGTCCTCCTGAATGAATTTTACTTCTCCTACTTCAGGCAGAAGTTCTGCCAGAAGACCGTGTGACTTCCCCAGAGCACCGTTTCACTCCGTCTTGACCACAAGGCAAATTGCGAGCGTTTTGTCTGGGCCAGGACTCGGGCTCCGGTGGGCGGTCTCGACGGCGGGTCTAACCTTACGCCCGATGAGAGTCCGCCTGCCAGCAAAAATATCGTCCCGCCTTGCAAAAACTTTGTAACGTAGGTCGAGGCCATTCCTAGTACTGATCTCCGCAAACTCCCCACTCTCCCAGCCCTGTGGAACAGCCATTCCTGGCTGTGTCTCACCGAGCGGGCGTCCCCGCTGTCGGCGGCAGAAACGACAACGCAGCCTTGCTCTCCTGCAACCCAAGCACTCGGTTGACCTTGGCCGAGACATCCTCCGGCTTGAAAATCGGCGCCGAGCACGTCCGTTCCGTACAGACATACGCGGCCGCGCGTGGAACGGATGGATATTGCACGTCAGGATTGGGCAGCTTCCCCTCTCGCGTGTCCCACCATTCCAGTCGCTTATAAAAGGACGGATATTGCAAGGCCGACTCGAACAGCGCTCTCGCGGCGGGATCATCTTTCGGGCCGACAACCGTCAAGTGCAGCGGCGGCCGGCCTACCTCATAGTCTGCCAGCAGCACGCTCGCCACCGGCAACCGCGTCGCCACCTGAGCCGCCGCCAAATAGCGCATCGCCGCATCGCTCGTCGTTCGATATTTCGCCTCGCCTGTGGCGTGAAACAGCAAGTTTGCCGCCCGCGCTACCGCGACATTCTCATCCCGTTGCGGATGTGGCTGATACGCTCGGTCGGTCGGCGCCACCGATGAGACGAATCCCGCACCGCCAGGGCTCCGGAACGTCCGGTCAATGTACCCCATCGATGCAATCGCATTCTTTAGCCATTTCCGGTCCGCGGTCACCCGATACAGCGCCAGATACGCCCGAGTCATCGCGATGGAATCGCCCAGGAACGGCCCGCCCGCATCCTTCGCCCCGTGGCGGAATCCCCCGCCCGGAAGCGCCCGATGCTGAGTCACCCAATCCGCCGCGCGCACCGCCTGCTCCAGCGTTTTCGGGTCAGCCGTCACCTCATAAAGCGAAGCCAGCGCACTAATGGCCCAGCCGTTTTCCCGAGCGTATATGTGCGTGTCCACCCGCGGCATGCCCCGCTTGCGGCGCTCTGGATCGTTCAGCGCAAAATAGTCCGCACTGTGCTGGCCCTCGATCACGTCCGCATCCTGGCTGGTATAGAAAGCGCCGTCGGCACTCGTCAGAAACGTGACCAGAAATCGCTGAATCGCCTGAGCCGCGCGCAAATACTTCGGATCACGCCACTGCGCATACGCTTCCGCGTAAATTCGCAGGTTCTCCGCCTGCACCGACATGATTTTCTCGAAGTGCGGCTTGCTCCAGACCCCGTCGGTCGAATATTGATAGACACCACCCCACACGGGGTCCAGCAGTTGCAGCTGGGCATCCAACGTCTGCTTGGCCATGCTCGCAGCCCGCGCATCCCCATGCGCCGCCCGGTCGATGGCCAGCTCCACCGAATCGACGTCCAAATACTTCTGCTCAGTCCCCCAGCTGCCCTGCTTCGCATCGTATGCCGCGAGGTAATCCTTCTCCAGCTGCGCTCTCAGCGCATTCCCCAGCAGCGGATTCGCCGGAAACGCAATCTCTTTCTCCGCCTCGACCGACGGCCCCGGACTCGGATCGTCAATAATCGCTTGCAGCATCCCAGCCATCTCATCGGGCGTCAGGTACCCCTGCCGCTTCACGATCTCGTGGCCCGCGCCGTCAAACACCACCGTCGCCGGCCACCCGTAGTCCTCGTAGCGATCAGAAAGATCGGGCTGCGAATCCTGGTCCACTCGCACCGTCACATATTTGCTATGCAGCAGCGCCACCACCGTCGAATCGCGATACGTGGTCACATCCATGACGTGACACCAGTGGCACCACACCGCCTCCAGATCCAGAAGCACAAACCGCTGCTCGCGCTTGGCTTGGGAAAACGCTTCATCCGACCAGGGCAGCCAGTTCAGCTTGCTGGGGGACAACACCGAACTGGGCGCTTGCGCAAACGCGCTTTGGGAAGGCGCCATTGACGCCAGCACAACCGCCGTCACCAGAACCCCAAGGAATAACCCGCTACGTTTCACCAATGAACCCTCAGCTCGATATACGTCTTCCGGCGATCATCGGATTTGCATCCTACGCAACGTACATCACGCGCGGTCATCACTTCGTGGCTGGGGAGTATTTCGAGAACGTCAGGGCACGGCTTCAGTTGCCGCGGTATTTGGCCGTCAACCCGGCTTCAGTCGCTGGGGGTCGTTTTCGCCGTTACGGCGCACACACTCAAATGGCCCTTCTCGCACACTACTCCCGAGCCGCCCCCTTAGACAACGTAAATCTTGCCGAAGCCCATAGCCGCCCAGTCCGGTCCGCAGCCCCGGTCCTCACAGTGATGCACAGCCAGGCGGAGTGCCGGCCTGTTAGACTCCCGCGCCTTCGAATCGTAAGCGCGATTTGCACAACGCCAAACTGTTCAGGGTCGCCGCCACAATTCTGGGGAAGGCGTAAGTGAGCTGGCATCACATCGCCCACTGGAGGATTGGGTCCCATAATCCTCCAGAAAGTGTTATGCCATCCGGCTCGGTAGTCACACTTTATTATCAACTTTTCCACAGACTAGACCTTTTACCCCATAGACGTTCTACGATTTCCGGAGCCATGATGGCCGCCAGGAGCTCCACTGGGGTCATGCACAAGAAATGGTATCTAAAAGATCCGTATGCTGATTTTCCACCCATGCCGTTCATTGCTTTGGACTACGTGCTATGTGCGCTCGTGTTTTTCCTCACAGGAATTGCATCCAGCCCAGAAATCGCCAGCCTGATCGCATCGATCGGCAAGTGAATGCGCCGCAGGAAATTACGTGGACCAGCAGACGTGTGGCAGCAGGCGTGCCGCAGCAAATCATCGGGCCGGTCTTTTGCCTCTCGAAGTCCCAGGCGCGGCGGTAGATAAATCCATGGAACTTGGTTTTGCCCTGAAGCTTATCAACAACACAGCGAGTTAACAGGCTGCGGAAAGAGTCTTTTTCTTCAGGAGGTCGGTGCTGTAGCGCCGACGTAAACTGCACGCTCTCACGGGCTTCAGCCCCTGAAGGAAGTTTTTTCTTCGTTTTGTTGTATTTTCCTCAGCCTGTTACGCCGTGCCCCTCGAAGCTTTTTCCAAAAGCATTCGTATCTTTGCGAGCGGCGTATCATACGCCCCGAAAATTTGCATTTCCGGGTGCAGCGTCGTGTACTCGTCCGCCGCCTTCCGCAGACTTCGGTAGATCTGTTCCGCTTCCCGGCGTTGCATCCTCTGATCGGGAAGATTCGCAATCGCTTTCTTCACGATCAACAACATGAACGCCGGATCGTCCACATGCACGAAACCTGGCGAATTTCGCGCATCCATAACCCACTTTAGAATAACGTCGCTCAGAGTCTGCCGCATGCGGTCCGCCCGTTGCCGACCATTTTAACAGTGAGTATTATCCCGTGCCAGATAAGCCAGATAAGGAGGACCCGAGAGCGTGAGGGGCTCCCAGTGGCCCAGCCATTCCTGGCTGTGCGTGTTCAGCAAGTCCCGCAGCTTCAACGCCGGTACGGAACGCTCAAATGAATGCGGCGTCAGTGGCAAAACGTACGGAAAATGGAACTAGTCCTCAAGAGCCTGTCGCGCTCCATCTCAACCACGAACTCATTGTCTGGTAGAGTTATCCACAAACGTTGGCCCCGAAATGCGCCTTTGAAGGCTATGCCATTCGCCACGAAGTCAAAGAACTTGAATCCATCTTCCTCGGTTACAGAAACAAAATCGTTTGGCGGCACCCTAAGTTCAGTCTTCCCTTGCGCTAGGTCATTGCACATCTGATCGAAGAGAGTAATCAGGATCATTTCTATCCTCCGATTCGACTTGCCCCAAAATTCGCCCGGTGGATAGAACCTAGCAACCTATTTTAAAGTGGTGCTACGAATGCCTAAGTGGTTTGCCCAAAGCGTTACTTGCGCGGCGCCGGAATTCGACCTTGGCGGCCTCCACAATCTTTCGCCATCCACTCGTGAGCGAGCTTGTAATCGCCGGATCGGCAATGCCCATTGTCCGTTTTCCGTCCCCTTCACTCATGCTAAACTCTACCTGTAGCGGCCCCCAACCGTGGCGGGCGCTGTCGAGTGGTGGGAGTAGCTCAGCTGGTAGAGCGTCGGTCTGTGGCACCGAATGTCGCGGGTTCAATCCCCGTCTCCCACCCCATTTCCATCCTGTTCTTTTTTCTCTTACTCGAGAGCGTGGCCATCATCGTTGCCCGATGCGGTCGATTTCTCTTTTGAGAGCGAGCGCGTCCAACCTCTCTATAGGCAGGCAAAGAAAAAGACTGATTCTGCGGTCCAGCGTCACAGACGCATCTCGGAAAGCACGCTCCACAACTTCAAGTGTCCCAATCACGGCTGCCGGGTCCGGAATGCCCCAGTGCGCCGTCATCGGCTGACCCGGCCAGATCGGACAGACTTCCTTGGCTGCGTTGTCGCACACCGTGAAGACGAAATGGAGATGCGGCGCTCCAGGCTTGGCAAACTCGTCCCAGTTCTTACTGCGAAGGCCATCAGTGGGCAGCTTGGCAAGCTCCAACTGCTTTAAAGCCTCTGGCCGAACCCATCCGGTTGGTGTCAACGCAAAGTAGAAATGTCCGGTTTTCCGCCAGATAGAAATGTCCGCTTCCATGGTCTTCTCCAAGGGTGCTCGGCAGGTACATGGTATTGGGGTTTGATTTTGTTTTGGGGTCTTGGTTTTTGTTCCGCGAGTCCTGGAGGCCGTAGGCCGGAAGGACTTGCGGACGGCCGCACCGATGCGGGACAGGCGCGCAAGTGCAGATAGCGACCGCGGTAGCGCAACCAGTGACTTCCGTCCAACCGTCGTTCGATCTCTACCGCCGCTCCGCGAAGCCCCGCACAAACTTCTTCCCGCAGTACTCCCCAGCGATTTCCATCCCAGCTGACGGTATGATCCTCGGCCACCCTACGGGCCACGCGTACACTCAGGATCTCTTCCAGGTGCTGTTCCCGCCCCAGTCGTCGATGGGCATTGCGTGTATTCCGCGGTGTCACGGTAAAACGCTGCTCCCACTCAGGAAGAAAGCGCGTCTCCAGGAAATGATTCGCTCCCAGGATGCTGTCGATTCCTGCCAAGCGCATCTCTTTCACCAGACGATCCTGTAGAGTTTCAAACAACCTCTCGATACGCCCTTTGGCTTGCGGACTGTGGGCCGCGATCCATTCGATCCCCAGTTCGTGCAACGCTCGCCCAAACTGCGTGCGCAGCGGATCTCCCCGCAGTTGTTCAGCCAGCGGCTGCGGCCCGGCCTTTCGAAAAATGCTGGCTTTATCGGTGTACTGCGCCACTGGACGTCCATAGCGCCGTAACCATCCCTCCAGAGTTCGCAAGTTCTCTTCCGTGGTGTCGTGCTCGGTGAACCGTCCCCAGATGCGACTGGTGGCGTCGTCGATCAAGGCGATGAGCTGGCAAGCCGGACCGCGCTCCTCCAACCAGCGGAATGGTGAGCTGTCCTGCATCACCAACTCCCCGAAACTGGCGCGGCGCTCCCGCCATACATGCACGGCCTTCACGCGCTGCGCGCGCGGGCGCCACAGGGCCGCTTTGGTCATCCACTTCCGCAGCGTCTCCCGGCTCACGGAGAAACCTTCCTGGGCCAGGTGTTCGGCAGCCAGCGTAGGTCCGAAATCCGCATAATGCTGCTGCAGGCGCGCCAGAATCTTCTGCTCCAAGCGGGCCGGCAGCTTGCGGTTCGATGGTCGGCCGCGCAATCCGTGAACCAGGGAATGATCTCCTCGTTGGCGGAGGCGGAGCAGCATCCGCCGCACCTGACGCTCGCTTATTCTCAGCCGCTGGGCCCCGGCTACTTGCGTCAGATGTTTTTGCTGTATCTCGTGCAACACTTTCAGGCGGTCCCGTTCTCGTTGGCTCAAAGCGATTCGCTCCGTCTCCATGGGGCCCTCGGCCATCCATGAAAGCGGACATTTCTACTTTGCACAAACCGGACATTCTCACTTTGCGGCGACAAACCCATCCGGTTGGTTGACTTCCCGCGCTGTACCCATGGAAGGTTGGCTTTCCCTTTTGATTGAGAATCGCTTCAGCCAGAATGGAGCGCGCCGAGTTGCCGGTGCACAGAAACAGGACGTTGTATTGCTTCATCAACGTTTTCCTCCACTTGTTCCTCCACTTGCTTGGCAGCAAATGTCCTGCCTCGATGCCCGTTTCGCATCGCTCGCAAGTTCCGGCACATCGCGGAAGCACTCCCTGAGGCACTTAATCAGGCTTTGGTGAAACGGAGATGTCGCAGCGGTGAGTTTGTAGTAAGCCCACAGACCCTGCTTTCTCTTCACAATCAGCCCGGCCTTGCGCAGATACGCAAGATGGCGCGAAGCCGTTGGCTGCGGCACTCGCAGCACGCTCACGATGTCACACACGCACAGTTCGCCATTCAGCAGCAAATGCAGGATGCGCAGCCGCGTGGAGTCAGAGAAGGCGCGAAACATCGTATTGACAGTTGCTTTGCCCATGTCCTATATTCGCCTAAGCGAATGTACTTTAATTCTGCCTTTCAGATCAAGGGGCGCCAAAATGAGCGAGCAAACAAACATCACGCAGGCCGTTAAAGAGAAGTACGGCGAAGCAGCGAAGAGAGTCGCTTCCGGTGGTTCCGCTTCCTGTGGCACTTCGCCTTCCTCGCAGTGCTGCGGCGGTGACCCGATTACCGCAAATCTCTATGAAGCCGGTCAAACCACCGGCGTGCCGGAGCAGGCAGTTCTTGCATCTCTTGGTTGCGGAAACCCCACCGCGCTTGCACAGCTAGAGCCCGGCGAAGTGGTGCTCGACCTTGGCTCTGGTGGTGGTATTGATGTCTTGCTGTCCGCGAAGCGAGTCGGCCCCGGTGGAAAGGCATACGGGCTGGATATGACCGACGAAATGCTCAACTTGGCGCGGGTGAACCAACAAAAGGCTGGCGTTAACAACGTTGAGTTCCTGAAGGGTGAAATAGAAAATATTCCCTTGCCCGAAAACTCCGTGGACGTGGTGATTTCAAACTGCGTCATCAATCTGTCCGCCGACAAAGACAGAGTGCTGGCCGAAACCTTCCGCGTTCTTCGGCCCGGTGGTCGGTTCGCGGTGTCCGACGTAGTTGTGAAGGGTGACGTGCCTGCCGAAATTAGGAAAAACATGGAACTGTGGGTGGGTTGCGTCGCTGGTGCGCTGAAGGACTCCGAATATGTCTCTAAGTTGACGGCGGCGGGATTTGAGCAGGTTTCGATTGAGCCGACGCGAGTCTACAAGGTCGAAGATGCCCGCCAGTTCCTGTGTGCTCAAGGTGTTGATGCAGATTCGATTGCCCCTGAAGTCGAAGGCAGGTTCTTCAGCGCCTTCATTCGGGCAACAAAGCCGGTCAGTTGGTAGTTGGTCAGTTTTCCGGTGACCGCGTTAATCGGGAGGTTCGTGCTACCTGCCAGGAGGTGCGCGCACGATGCCACCGCCGGTTGCGCTCCGCTTCCTTTCCTCACCGGGCAGCGATGCGCGTCGCTAGCCCAGACAGCGCATAGAGCCAGACCACGAGCGAGATAACGGAAACTAGAGTTGTCATCGAGACAGTGGACGCCACCATCATTTCCTCGCAGTGATACTCTCCCGCAAGAATGTAGACGGTCTTGGCCGTGGGCACCGCGGCGCAGATTACGGCCGCAATGGTGTAGAGAGGGTCGAGGCCGAAGGACACGCTCAATCCGTACACGATTAGAGGCATGATGACGAGCTTTACCGCGGAGAGCAGCGAAGCTTGCCCAAAATTGGCGCGCAATCCATCGATCGACAGCCCCAGTCCGATAGCGAACAGAGCACACGGCGTGAGCGCATCGGCCAAGATGCCGAAATAGGCGGTGACTGGCACTGGCATGCGAAGACCGAAGACCGACCAAAGCATACCGCTCAGAGTTGATATGACCATCGGGTTGAGCACGACATGCTTAACCGTGACCATTACGGGCGTTTGTGATCTGTGTGCATCCCGCTGACCAAGTTCGAGCAAGATCACCGCTAATGGAAACATCACAACAGCGACGAAGACGGTGGCGATCGCCGCGGGCAACACGGCACGCGGACCGTAGATCGCCTGCAGGACGGGTAAGGCGACGAAGCCGGTGTTGGTCATCGATGCCGCCATACCGTGCATCGTTCGGCTTGCGAGACTTCGCGAACCCTGAATGCTCATGATGCCGAACACGAGGATGAAGCAGAGGAGGGAGCCACCACCAAAGGCAACGAGAAAGCGCCAGTTGATCAGCGAATGAGCCGGTTCTTGTGCGATCGTAACGATCAGCAACGCCGGCATTGCGATGTTATAGGCGAAGTGAATCAGTGCGTCAGACAACACCCGCGACAGATAGCCCGTAACGGCAGCGATCCAGCCAGTTAGGATCACCGCAAACACAGGTAGGATAAGCGCAGCGATCCGCACAGAGGATGTCCGATTGACTCTCTAGAAATGGCGAAACGGCCCACATTCTACTGAGAGGAGTTGAGAAATCCTAAGTCTAATTCGGAACCGAGAGCCGGCCTGTTAGTGCGTTACCGGGTACTGCAGCGCCAGGACCTCACACATTATAAAAGGGCGCCCATTTTTTTGGAGTAGGTCTTGAGTGTCAGCTCGAACCTCTCCAGAAAGGAGCACCCTGCATATGGATAGCGTGAAGTATATCGGTATGGATGTTCACCAGGAAACGATCTCCATCGCAGTTCGAAATTCCTGTGGCAAGCTGGTCGTGGAATGCACTATCGAAACCAAAGCCAGCACCATCCTGCAGTTTTTCCAAGGGCTAAGTGGAAACCTGTACGTCACCTTTGAAGAAGGCACCTGGGCGGCCTGGTTGTATGACCTGCTGAAGCCACACGTCACCGAGCTCGTAGTGTGTAATCCCCGAAAGAATGCCTTGCTGAAACAAGGCAGCAAGAGTGACCGCATCGATGCCCGGAAATTAGCCGAACTGCTGCGCAATGGAGCGCTTTCCGCGGTCTACCACGGAGAGAACGGCCTGCGCATGTTGAAGGAATTGTCCCGAAGCTATTTGACGATTAGCAAGGATCTGGTGCGGGTGATGAATCGGCTCAAGGCCTTGTATCGAAGCTGGGCTATTCCCGGTGCTGGGACGCAAGTTTACGCCCCGCGTTACCGCTCGGAATGGTTGAGCAAGATCACGGAACCTGGCGTGCGCCGGCGGGCAGAGCTTTACTACCAACAACTCGACGCCCTGCGTTTTTTGCGCCAACAAGCCCGGAAAGAGCTGCTGGCCGAGGCTAGGAAGCACCGCGCAACGAAGTTGCTACGCCAAATTCCTGGTATTGGTTCGCTTCGGGCGGCTCACTTGGTGGCGTTGATGCAGACGCCCCACCGCTTCGGCACCCAGCGCCCACTGTGGACCTACAGCGGGCTTGCGTTGGAGACTCACGACAGCGCGCAATACCGCTCTATCCAGGGACAGTTGCAACGTTCCAAGAAACCACCGCAACTTCGTGGGCTGAATGCGAACCATAACCACGATCTCAAGGATGTCTTCAAGGGTGCGGCCATGAGGGCGAGCACCTGCGCTGGACCGCTCCGCGATTTTTACCAGAACTTGCTCGCCAAAGGGATGCGACCAACGATGGCTCGTCTCACCTTGGCGCGGAAGATTGCCGCGATCACTCTGATCGTCTGGAAGAAAGGAGCAAGTTTCGACGCCAACTATTTAAAACAAGCAGCTTGAGCGCCTCTGACAGAGAGTCTGTTCCATCGTGAGGATCATCCTTGGCGGTGGCCGTCGGGTTGTTGAGACGCTTGGTTCGAGGGCGAGTATCCACCGGACAAGTCAGGCCACCGTGTTGTTAGAACATGAGAGTCTCCGACTCCACCCTATGCCCCCTTGGATAACCAAAGAAAGTCATAGGCCACGAGTCTCCAATAGGACCATGAGTTACCGCTTAGCTGGGCGGATAACTGTTGCGCTTGTTTGCGCGATGCAGAGTTGATTCTGCAGATGCTGGTGGAAGGCCGCTTTCCGGCGATCTGGTTGCCTTCGCAGGAGCTACAGGATCTGCGGGCCTTGTTGCGGCATCGTCATCAGTGGGTCCGCATGCGGACGCGAATACAAAATGCGTTGCAGTCCATTGCCCTAGCGAATGGCCTACGACGAGGCACGGCCCTGTGGAGCCACGACGGACAAAGCAGGATCGCATCGTTGTCGTTGGCGCCTCCTATCGCCTAGCGGCGGAGCGAGTTGCAGGCGATGTACGAGAAGTTCGAAGCGGAGATCGAGAAACTAAACCAGCGAGTCGAGGAGCAAGCCTGCAAACGTCCCGGAGCGCGGCTGCTGCTGACCCATCCTGGAGTGGGGCCGATCACCGCGTTGGCGACCGAGGTGTTTCTGGGCGATCCCGCCCGATTCGCAGACAGCAAGGCCCTGGCTAGTTAGGTGGGAATGATTCCACGTGAATATTCTAGTGGAGGGCGACAGCGGCTCGGTGGGTTGAGTAAACAAGGCAACCGGCTGTTACGTTTTCTCTGGGGTGAGGCGGGGGCGCACGCCGCACGCAAGGATCGGGAGTTGCAGCGTTTTTACCGCCGCAAATTGGTACAGAAGGGCCTGAGCAAGGCGAGTGTGGCCGTGGCTCGCAAGCTCGGGATCCGGCTGTGGATCATGTTGCGGGACCAGATTGAGTACCACGAGTTCTGTCGTCGTGGACAGAAGCAGCAGAAAAGCAGTGATGCCTGTGCGGGGATGCAAACGCGGAATGGTGCGAAAAGTCACCGGCCGGTTGATTAGGCTACCCGCCTCCCTTTAGGAATGGGGAGTTCGAATAACTCATCATGGTCGATGGTGATCGAAGAGATGTTTGGTGGGCAACACGGAGTTGATGATCGTAAACAGGCTGAGCAGGTTAGGGTGACACAGAGAAACAGAAGCGGCAGAAAAGACGCACTTCGTGCGCTGACGGAGAAGTGTGTCCGAGTTTGATAGAAAAGAAGAGAAAACACTCTTGACACGGCCGGCGTCGTTAGAGATACCGCGTTTATCAGACTTTGAGTACTAGCGGATGGCTCCCAGCCCAACCTTGCTCTGGGACAACGACATCCCGTAGTCCGCGAGACTAGTGTTCAAAACGGACTCTTCGAAAATCCATTGGATTTGAGTGGGTCCGTGCGGGAGGCAATTACTGCCAGGGCTTGAGGCCCATTTGTACTGGAAAGACAGGTATGAGTATGTGGCGCAGAAGTTGTCCAGTTTGTCGGCGACCTTTGGAAAAGAAACATCCCGCGGAGACGGTTCCTTGTCTCTGCGGTAAGTTCGTCTGGAAGGGCTAGTGCGCTGAGCTAAGTTTCAACACGTCACTGGTGCTGGTTAAGCAGAACCCGAACAAGCGCAACTGCTGAGTCTGCTACCGCTGCTGGAGTTGCAAGTGAGCAACCCTTTGAATGTGTTGTTCCGACTCGCTTTTCTCACTTTTCCGCTCTACCCGTTCCTCGTAAGCTAAGGATGAAGAGCGTCTTCCGCTGGCTGACGATACTGCTGGGCATTATCGCGCTTGCGTTCACAGACGTTCGCTATTCCCTCCTTGTTCCCCCCCTATAAGGCACCGGATGACCCCCATTGAGGTATACGATTTGGGTTTCTCTCTCTCGTGATTTACTGTGCGCTTTTTGGAGGCTGGTGGATAGAACGTCGGCGCAAACGGCTGTTACGCTCGGGCCAGGTTCGCTTCGCTTTGGTTATGAACTCGAATGCGGGAAGTGGTGCGTTGCTCCCAGGGGTCGTATACAGATTTCGAACCGAAAACGGAAAACAGTTTGAGGGTTTCGATCAAGATTGGACTGACAGCTATCACCAAGGAATGGTGGTTCCTGTCTTCCACGACTCGGCCCTGCCTGAGAACCACGTCGCGATGTGTGCAAGTTGCTACGATGTAGTTTGAATGGGATTTCCCAACTCCCGGTTAGTCACGTAATCGGAAACTGATCCACTACCGGTCAGTTGATCCGCTGGGTTCTGAACCGATGAATGAACGTCGGAAGGCTAAGGCGCGGTCAACAGTTCAGGGACCATCTCATCGGTCAACCCAACTAGATTTACCGCCGCCTCGCCGCGCCGTGGCCGCCGCCGCCGAAGAAGCAGGCTAGGCCAAACAGGTAGCCGAAGTTGTACCACGCTCCGTTATTGTGAACCTCGTAGATACTGAGGTTGCTTTTGAACAGCGAGGCCACAAAAATAAACGGCGCGATAAACCCCTGCCACAGACCCATCCAGAAGCACGCAACTCCTCCGTGTTCGCTCGCCGTTCCTTTGGACTGGTTAGGGCCCGCCGTGCATCCAGCCAGAATGCCCAGCACCAGTAGGACAACCACAAGCAAGGTCAAAGAGGCTCTCATCGCGATTCCTCCCGCACATACGCTTACGAAGCGCGGGCGTGAAAAGTCTCAAAAGCTCCTTGCGTGCTACATTGGAAAGCTGGACCCAGGTCACAATGCGCGGGTAGAAGGTGAACCGTTCGAGGATGCCGACAACACCTAACACCGTGTCAACCTGGAGTCAGGCTTAGGGTAATCGCATGAATACTCGTACACTCGGTGTTCTATTCGATCTTGATGGCGTGCTCGTGGATTCGACCCCCGCGGTCGCTCGCACCTGGGCGAGATGGTCGCTCCTCCACGGCTTTGTCGCTGACGAAGTCACCCGTCGCGCTCATGGTCGCCCGAGCATCACCACGCTCCGCGAACTCCTTCCCAACGCCGATCTCGAAGCCGAAAATAGCCAGATGGAGCGCTGGGAGATCGAAGACACCGACGGCGTCATCCCGCTTCCCGGCGTTATAAACCTATTGCAAGCCCTGCCCGCCGACCGCTGGGCCATCGTCACCTCCTGCACTCGCCCCCTGGCCGAGGTCCGCATCCGTGTCGCCGGTTTGCCCCGGCCAAAACATCTCGTCACCTCCGATGACGTTCCGCGCTTCAAGCCCGACCCCGATCCTTACCTGAAAGGGGCGGAGCTGCTGAAACTCGCGCCCGTCGATTGCCTCGTCGTGGAAGACGCGCCAGCCGGCATTCGCGCCGGCAAAGCCTCCGGCGCGTCCGTGCTGGCCCTGCGCACCACGGAAGTCGATCCTTTACTCACCGCGGCAGGTGCCGATTGGATCGTCAACGACTTAGCTTCCATCAGGCTCGCTCCGCTCTCGGGCAATCACTATCTCGGTTTCTCCTTCAACGACGAATCTCCAAAACTTTGACTCGCGTGCGCGCTCTGTTAGAATCGCGCCCGCAAACGCACATTCTCACGGGAGCCCAGCATGACCAAAGTCTCGCGCACTATCTTTCTGACCAGTCTGTTCCTGATTCCCATGGCGTCGCCGAACCTTCGCGCCCAGGAAACGCACGAAAAGGAAACGAAGACCGTCGAAAAGGAAAAGCCCGCCGAGCCCGCCCCGCCAGCTCCCAAAGAGGATTCTTCCGTAACCGATCACACCCTAAAAATCGGCGGCCAATCCATCCCCTACAAAGCCATCGCCGCCACCATCCTCCTCAAAAATGAAAAGGAAGAGCCCACCGCTCTGATCTACTACACCGCCTACACCCGCTCCGATGCAAAGGACACCTCCCAGCGCCCCATTTCCTTCGTTTACAACGGCGGCCCCGGCTCCGCCTCCGTCTGGCTGCACATGGGCGCGTTTGGTCCTAAGCGCGTGGTCACCGCCAACGCCGAGCCCACTCCGCCCCCGCCCTACAAGCTCGCCGATAACGTCAGCTCTTTGCTCGACAAAACCGACCTGGTCTTCATCGACCCCGTCGGCACCGGCTTCAGCCACGCCGTCGGCAAATCCGAGAACAAGGATTTCTGGGGCGTCGATTCCGACGTCAAATCTCTCGCTGAATTCATCAACATCTACGTCAGCCGTACCGACCGCTGGAACTCCCCCAAATTCCTCATTGGCGAAAGCTACGGCACCTTCCGCTCTGCCGCGCTCTCCAACTACCTCCAGAACCACAACGGCATGTATTTCAACGGCATTGTGCTCATCTCTTCAGTCCTCGATCTCGGCACTATTTCATTCAGCCCCGGCGACGACCAGCCCTACATCTTCTACCTGCCCAGCTACGCCGCAACCTCCTGGTATCACAAGGTTCTTCCCAATCGACCGGACAATGTCCACACCCTGATCGAGGAAACCCGCCAGTTCGCCGTCACCGAGTACGCCGCCGCGCTCCAGAAAGGTTCCAAGCTCAGCCCCGCCGAAAAAGCCGACATCGCCAAAAAAATCTCGCACTACACTGGCCTGAGCGAAGACTACCTCATCAAAGCAAACCTTCGCGTCAACCTCCCCCAATACATGGTGGAACTCCAGCGTAGTCGCGGACTCACGACCGGCCGCCTCGACGCCCGCTTCTCCGGCTTCACCTACGATCTGCTCGGCGAATACGCCCAGTCCGATCCTCAATCCGACGCCATCACCGGAGCCTACACCGCCGCCTTCAATAACTACTCGCGCGACGAACTCAAATTCAGTCTGCAGGACAGAAAATATCTAACCGCTTCTGAAGAGGCCGAACCCGCCTGGGACTGGAAACACAAAGGAGGCGAGAATTTCGGCTTCCCGGGCTCCCCCAATGTCGAAGGCGACCTGATTCAAGCCCTGCTCACCAATCCGCACCTGCAAATCGAGGTCGAAAACGGCTTGTATGATCTAGCCACCCCATTCTTCGCTACCGAATACACCATGGACCATCTCGGCTTGCCCGAAAAGCTCCAGAAAAACATTCATCTGCAGTATTACGACGCCGGACACATGATGTACCTGCGCGACGATGATCTCGCCAAGCTAAAAGCCAACGTCGCCGCGTTCATCGACGCCTCCGCAAAGCACGACTAGAAGTCATCAAGTCAACTCATAAATGCATCTCAGGGGGTCGGAGCTTTAGCTCCGACATTGAAAGACACGCAAAATCGGGCTTTAGCCCCTGAGGAAATTCTTTTCTCTCTGTCTCGGCTATTTATGAGATGGCCTCTAGCTATATGAACCAAATATATATTTAACACTCTGGTAATCATGCGCTACACTTTCGTCTGACTAATGCGGGGAAGGTGTGTGTTGTTTCCGCCTGTAGCGTCTTACGAGGCTATCTTGCGCAAAATGAACACTTGCAAAAGTCTATGAAAATAAATGACTTTAACCCCCTTCAGAATGAATACTTACGAAAAAAGTAGGGGAGGGAAGTGCTGAAGATAGAACTACCGGATGGCCGCCTTTCAGTAACGGGTAATCTTCTCGCGCCAACTCCGAACACTTTACCCAAACCCCGCCTCCCCCTCGACTACACTGTTTTCGTCGGACGGCCACTCGATCGGCCCTCTTCAGGCGACCCAGCGAATTTCGAGTCGAACCAACGGAGATACAAACGACCCATGGCTACAACTCCGCAGGCACCACCATCTCAGGCACCCGTTTCTCAAGCACCCGCTTCGCAACGCACCATTCACACGGCACAGCTCATCACCGCGATGCTCAAGTCCAACGGTCACGTCAGCGACCTGATTTTCTCGCCTGGACGCGCCCCGCAAATCGAAGTCAGCGGTGAACTGGTCGAGCTGAAGTTTAAGGGACTGGAATCGCTGAGCCCGGATGACACCCGCTTCATCGCCTACGACATCATCGGCAAGAACGACCATCCCATCCGCAAACTCGAGCAGGATGGCTCCGCCGATCTCTCCTACGGACTCCCCGGCATCGCCCGCTTCCGCGTCAATATCTTCCGCCAGCGCGGCACCTACGCGATCGTCATGCGCGTGATTCCCATGGTAATTCCCGGCTTTCAACAGTTAAACCTTCCGTCGCAACTCGAAGATATCGTGCACCTCCGCAACGGCGTCGTCCTGGTCACCGGCCCCACCGGATCTGGAAAATCCTCCACGCTCGCCGCCATCATCGACAAGATGAACGAAGACAAGGCTTTCCACATCCTGACCATCGAAGACCCCATCGAATTTTTGCACCGGCACAAAAAGTCCACCATCCACCAGCGCGAGCTCCACAGCGACACGCCGACCTTCGCCCTGGCCCTGCGCGCCGCGCTTCGCCAGGCTCCCAAAGTCATTCTCGTCGGTGAAATGCGTGATCGCGAAACCATTGAGATCGCCCTCGAAGCCGCGGAAACCGGCCACCTGGTGCTCTCCACCCTGCACACCATCGACGCCTCCAAAACCGTCGAGCGCATCATCGGTGTCTTTCCGCAGAGCGATCAGCAAGGCATCCGCACGAGATTCGGAAAAGCCTTCCGCTATATCGTTTCGCAGCGCTTGCTTCCAAAAAAAGATGGCAAGGGACGCATCGCCGCCATCGAAATTCTCAAAGCCACCATGCGCACCCGTGAATACGTCGAAAAGGGTGAAGGTGAAGGCAAGACGCTCCTCGACGCCATGCGCGACGGTGACACCGAAGGCATGCAGCACTTCGACGGCGTCATCGAAAAATTCATCCGTGACGGCGTCATCGATTTCGAGACCGGCATGGCCTTTTCCACCAATCCCGGCAACATGCGCCTGGAACTCGCCGATTTCATCGACAATCCTCGCGGAGCCAAAGCAGCTGCGCCAAGACCCAGGGAAAACCAAGCCACCGAGATCGAAATCGAGCCCTAAACGAGGTCGTTATTTGTTGGGGCATCGACATTTTTTCGGGCATCAGCGCGCGTCACAGAGGCGAAAGAAAATTTGAGGCATTCCTTCATCAAAAACAGCCTACAATTCCTCGTTCATGACCGGACTTGACGACGCGACAACTCTCCGCACTCTCCACATCCTCGCACTTTCTTTCGGCGTTGCCTTCGCGCTAGGCGTGATCGCGCTATTGTTTCCGCGCGTCGGACAAAGCCTGTTCGACCGCGTGGAACGCACACTCGCGAAGTTCTCTGAGCGCCGTACGCTCGCAATCGTTGCCCTGTTCTTCGCGGTGATCGCCATCCGGCTCCTGGCGCTCCCGCTACTCCACGTCCCGGTCCCGGGCATTCACGACGAATACAGCTACCTGCTCCTCTCCGACACTTTCGCTCACGGGCGGCTGACAAATCCTACGCATCCGATGTGGATCAGTTTCGAGACATTCCACGTGAACTGGTTTCCCACATACTGCTCAATGTATCCGCCCGCGCAAGGACTCGCTCTGGCAATTGGCCAACTCCTCGGAAATCCCTGGATCGGCGTTTTACTGAGCGATGCCGCCATGTGCGCCGCGATCCTGTGGATGCTGCAGGTCTGGCTGCCAGCGCGCTGGGCCTTCCTCGGTGCGGCAATCGTCGCCCTCAAGTTGGGAGTCGCCAGCTACTGGATGAACAGCTACTGGGGAGGCGCAGTCGCGGCCATCGGCGGCGCGCTGGTCCTGGGCGCTGCGGCGAGAATCGTCAAGAGCGCGCGAATTCGGGATGCGCTTCTGCTTGGACTAGGCATTGCCATTCTCGCGAACAGCCGCCCATACGAAGGAACTCTTTTTTGTGTTCCCGTCGCCGTGTGGCTTTTGTGGTGGCTGATGGGCAGAACCAAATCAAAGGACGTGCTGCGTGTTCGACTCACACAAGTTGTCGTTCCTCTTATCACCGTTGTGGTTCTTACCGCCGCGTGGATGGGCTTCTACAACTGGCGTTTAACCGGTGATGCGCTGCTGATGCCGCATGTGCTCAATACGCGCGCTTATCACACCGCGCCGCTTTTTCTGTGGGAACAGCCGAAACCCGAAATGCACTACCGCAATCAGCAGTTCGAGGATTTCTACAATGGCTGGGAGCGTGAGAATTATCACCAAACCCGCGCTGATATTTTCCGCGTCTCGTTGGAAAAACTATTTCGCGGCGGCGTAACCTATTTCTGGCCGGGCTGGTTGCTGGCTCTTCCAGCGCTACCGTTCGTATTGCGCGATCGAAAAATGCGTCTGCCGTGGATCATCGCGGTCATTGGAGTGGCCGGCGTTTTCATCGTCATTTGGTCCAACGCTCACTATGCCGCGCCGATCACCTGCGTGCTCTATCTGCTTGTGGCACAAACCATCCGCCATTCGCGCACGATACGTATCGGCACGCGCCCGATAGGCCTGGCATTGTCGCGAGCTATCGTTCTGTCTTTGTTTGTTGGCACGGGAATCAACGTCGTTCGGCATGTCTGCGATCCGCTCTTCTGGACGTGCGAAGGCGATCCCAGCCGGACAGCGATTGCCAACAAATTAGAGCAAACGCCAGGCAAACATCTGATCATCGTGCGCTATGCGGAAGATCACAACATCCATGACGAATGGGTTTACAACGGCGCCGAAATCGACGACGCAAAAGTCTTGTGGGCCCGAGAAATCAATCCCGACCAAGACGCCAAGCTGCGGACCCATTTCAAAGATCGCAAAGTCTGGCTCGTGACTCCGGACACGGACAACACCTACCTCGAGCCCTACACGCCGCCGGGCGCCCCGCTCGTCCCGGAACAATAGCTGGAATGCAAGTTCGAACGCAGCGCGCTCCGTCGTAAGAATTGGCTTGCTCTCCTTGCTGTTGGCGGGCGCGTTCACCGCGGGTCAACACTATCCGCGCACCGCGGCGGCGCAAAGCCCCCAGAAGTGGGAATACCAGATCGTCGGTTGTGGCGTCGGCTGCTCCGGTCAGGTCGCCCAGATCAACAAGCTAGGCGACGAGGGTTGGGAGGTGGTGACGCTGAACACAAGTAATCGAGTTCTTCTAAAACGCTCCAAGTAGGGATACCAACGTTCTTCACCATCCCTGACAGGCTCATCTTGGCTACGATCTTTTTCGTCCGAACGAAACACCGTTACTGCATGTATTCCAGTCTTCCGACTGTATTAGATCCCGATAAGTTAGATAATCGTAAACTGAACTACTTACCAACCTCAGGGTAAAGCAGTGCTGCGCGCGCCCACAACAACTATGACGCGTGGCGGTCAGGCCGCACTGAAAATATTTGCGTTCAGGAATTGGTTGCGAAATTTTCCCTGCGGGTCGAATTTCTTGCACAACGCTACAAACTTGGGCAGCTTTTCATAGTTGGGATGAAGCTGCGCGGGAGGTATGGTGAACAGCTTTCCCCAGTGGGGGCGCGCTCCGAACGGCGCCAAATTTCTTTCGATCACCGGCAGCAGCTTTTGCACCGCGGGCCAATCCTGCTTCCATGTGAAGTGAATCGTTACGCACGGTTGCTTGTAGCAAGGACTCATCCACAGGTCATCGGCTGCGATCGTCCGGATTTCCGAAATCAACAGGTGCGGGCTGATCTTTTCGTGCAGCTGCTCCACCGCCATCACCGCTTCGACCGCATTTGGCCGCGGCACGAAATACTCCGATTGCAGCTCTTTACCGGCGCTCGGCGTAAAGCCCATTTTAAAATGCGGCAGCCGCTCGTACCACGGACCGGGCACACCCATCTGCTCGGTGCAATTTTCCGCGGAGAGTTCGGCGATGGGGTGCAGATTCCTGGTCGCGCGTTTGGCCCCGTAGAATTCTTCCGGAGCATACATCGCCTTGCCCTCTTCCACCCGTTTCTTCAGCCAGACCTCGTTGAATCGCTGTTGCTTCCAGTCGGTGAACAGGCTGACGCTGTAAGCGCTCGATTCAATGGCTTCAAAGTTTTCGGACCATTGGCTCATCGGCAGATTTTCATACACGAACTGCCGCACCTGGAAGGTCGGCTGCACGTCGAGCGTCACCTTGGTGATCACTCCCAGGGCGCCAAGTCCCACAACTGCGCCGCGAAATGTGTCGCCATCATCGCGGCGCGACAATCGCACCACGTCGCCGGACGCGGTGACCAGTTCCAGCGCGGAAACCGCCGTCGCCAGATTCCCGTTCTTGTCCCCGGAGCCGTGCGTTGCGGTGCTGCATGCCCCCGCGATCGAAATATGAGGAAGCGATGCGAGGTTGTGAAGGGCAAAGCCCTTGCTGTCGAGATCGGGGCAAAGCTGGCCGTAGCTCATGCCGCCCTCGACGGTGACCGTGCGGGCCTTGTCGTCTAGCGCCGCAATTTTCGCCATCGGCCGCACCGACAGAAATTGGTCGGTGCTGTTGGCGATGGTGTTGAAGCAGTGCCGCGTGCCGAGGACTTTCAGCTTGGCCTGCTTCGCTACAAATGCGCGAACCTCTTCCAGGGAGTTCGCGGAGTAGAGGCGCTCCGTGCCATATTCCAGATTGCCTGACCAGTTTTTCAGTTTGTCATCGGGCATGGCCGCCAGCAGCGGCGAGATGATCGGAGTCGCCATCATCGCCGAAGAAAGCTTGATAAATGTTCTCTTGTTCATGGTTTTTCACCTAGTGTGATCTTGTGTCAAGTCGTTTGATGGGTGCGCTTAAATGTTGTGTCTCGGCGTCCGGGCGCACCCTTCGAAGCTCAGGTTAAACAGGCTGCGGATGAAACGAAGAAAAAGCTTCCTTCAGGGGCTGAAGCCCGTTGAGAGTGCGCAGTTTACGTCGGCGCTAAAGCACCGACCTCCTGAAGAAAAAGACTCGACCTCCTGAACAAAGAGATTTTTTCCGCAGCCTTTAAGCAGTGCTGCGCCGCTACAACTCTTAATCACCGCGACGCCACCATTAGATTGTTTAACCCGACTTCGAATCGCTCGTGATGGAATTCTTTGAAGCCAATTTGCTGGAGCATCGCTCGCAAGGCCTCGACGGGAATCCGTTTTTGGTGTTCGTCGCTTTCCATCTCATCGCTAATCAGGCCCAGCGCATACAGAACTTTCAATAGTGGATCCACCATTTCCGAAGGCCAAGTCATGATCAGCGACCCGCCCGGCCTGAGAATCCGATACGCCTCTCGCAGCACCGGGGCTGGGTCCGGAAGATGTTCGAGGACCGCGAGCATCACGACATGATCGAATTGCCCGGATTCCAGAGGCAACGGCGCTCCAATATTTCCGCGAATGCGCCACCACCGCCCGCGCACGCCGTCTTCGACCTGGTCGTCGACGCCGACGCCGTGCGAGATTTTATCGCCAGCATAGTTCAAGAAGGCCGCTTCCAATCCGCAACCCAAATCGCAGACGCTGGAGCCGGCGCGGATAAAGGGATATGCGGCGCGAAATCGAAGCTTCGCAATGAAATGGTCAAGTCCGGTGTAAGCCATCTATTTCAGATCGTAATCGCCGATGTAGGTGCCCCGGCTGATGCCCAGCATGCTGAGGAAAAACGACGCGAAGATCACCTGAATCCCGATAAATAACCACATCGACCAGAACAACACGGCGCGGACCTGGTGCAGCGGCCCGAACCCGCTGGCCACCCAGCCCCACACCACCCAGACGCAACCCGCAAATCCCACGACAAACAATCCGCCGCCGAGGAGCAGCCCGGATTCCAGGGTCACGTGGGTCAGGGCGCGCCGCAACGAATGATTCCGGTGATCGAAGCGCTCTGCATAACTGAACACTTTCGCGAACGCTCCAATCGAGAGAATCTGCACGCCCAGCAGCGTAAACATCAAACCAAAAATCATGGTGTGCACGTCCAACGTCATGCGCGGCGTCAAAACACGCGGGCCGGGCAGCAGCCAGAACACGAGAAACAATCCCGCGGCCACTAGAGACGCGCCAGGTAAGAGAAACAACCAGTTCGGCGCATACAGCAGCATGAAGCGCAGATGCCGCCACCCATCGCGAAAACTTCGCAGATGGGGCGGGCGTCCCCGTTTGTCCGGCCACAGTGTGATCGGAATTTCGGTAATCTTGGCCTGCAGCTGCGCCGCCTTGACCACGAATTCCGACGCAAACTCCATTCCGGTGCTGCGCAAATCCATCCGGTCGTAGACCGCGCGCGTAAATCCCCGCATCCCGCAGTGGCTATCTCCGATTCCCGCGTGAAAAAATAAATTCAGCACCCACGATAAAGCGGGATTGCCGATATATTTATGGTGCCAAGGCATGGCCCCGGGCTTGATCTCGCCGCGGAAGCGGTTTCCCATCACCACCTCGTAGCCCTGTCGCCATTTTTCCACGAATCGCGGCACCTCGCTGAAATCGTAGCTATCGTCCGCGTCGCCCATGATGATGAACGCACCGCGCGACGCTGCAATTCCCGCCCGCAGCGCCGCTCCGTACCCACGTCGCGCCACCGGCACCACCCGCGCGCCAAGCTTCTCGGCGATCTCGACCGACCCATCCGTAGAGCCGTTGTCCGCCACCACGACTTCTCCGCGGAGTCCCGCCGCGCGAAAAGCCTCAAGCGCCTTCCCCACGCAGATGCCAATCGAGTTGGCCTCGTTCAAGCAGGGAATCACTACCGACACATCGGCGGTGCCTGCGATCGTTTGCGCCACCGGGCGCATCGAAATCTCCGTATCAACCGTGTTAACGCTATCGGGGGTCAATTCATTATCCCGAACAACACTTCCGGCCGTTATCTCGAACAAGACTTCCGGCTTGCATTTTCCTGCGCCGACACTATTATGGCGACGTTGCTGCAAGCTCCCCTTGTGATCCCATTGTCTAACACATCCGACGCGTCCACCACCACTCCCGTCGCACCAATAGGCCCCATCGCTGCAAGCGCCGCCGACGCGGCACGCTCACGGCGGCGGCTTGCTGAAAGTTCTCGGAGTCTGGTTCGGTATCGCCGCCGCCGTGGGCAACACCATCGCCGCGGGAATCGTGCGGGCTCCCGGCGATATCGCGCAGTGGCTGCCGAACATTTATCTCTTCTTCGGCGTCTGGATCCTTGGCGGACTTTACGCGCTGGTCGGCGCATCTTCGATGGCCGAACTCGGCGCCGCCATTCCGCGCAGCGGCGGCCAATATAATTTTTCGCGCCGGGCCATCGGCGACTACGCCGGCTTTATTGTCGGGTGGAGCGACTGGCTCTCGACTTGCGGCACCGCCGCCGCCGTCGCCATCGTCATCGGCGAATACAGCGGCGCGCTGATTCCCGCACTTGCCGGACACGTCCAACCCATCGCGATTGTGGTCATCGTGGGATTTTTCGTTTTGCAGTGGCGGGGAATCAGCTGGGGCAAGGGCACGCAACTCGTCACCGCTGCGATGAAGACCATCGCTTTCCTCATTCTCGTTGCCGCATGTTTCCTGTTCGGCGGCCAAGCGCGCAACGCCGTCCCAACGGCGGCCCAAGCCGCCAGCGCAGTCCACGCCGCCGCAGCAATGCCCACGCTGCAATCGGGCTGGCCGCTCGCCATTGCTTTCATGCTAGCGCTGCAAGCGGTGCTGTACACCGTGGACGGATGGGACGGCGTGGTTTACTTCGGCGAAGAGGTTCGCAACCCCGGCCGCGATGTCCCGCGCGCGATTTTCGGCAGCGTCTTCTCGATCATGGGGATCTACCTGCTGATCAATGCCGCCGTGCTTTACGTTCTCCCGCTCAACCAAGTCGCCGGCAATACGTTTTCCTTAGGCACCGCGGCGGATCGCATCTTCGGTCACCTGGGTGATCCCATCATTCGCTCGATCATGGTGATCTCGCTGCTTTCGTGCATGAACGCGAATCAACTCTTCTGTTCGCGCACGCTGTACGCCATGAGCCTCGACGGCCTGTTTTTCCGCCAAGCGGCCAAGGTCAACAGCTGGAGGCACGCCCGCGTTCGCGCTGTTCCTCAGCACCATTGTCGCGGTGGTGTTCGTACTCGGCCCATTCGAACGGGTCATCGCTATGCTCTCGTTTTTCTTCGTAGCGAACTACACGCTCACCTATGCGTCGCTATTTATTCTGCGCAGGAAAGAACCGCAAATGCCGCGTCCCTATCGCGCCTGGGGCTACCCGTACACGACGACCATCGCGCTGGCGGGCTCGATTCTCTTTCTGATCGGGTCGATAGCGACCGACCGGCACAACGCGCCGTTGGCGCTGCTCATGCTGATCGCGAGCTACCCGGTCTACCGGGCGATGAAATACGCGAGTACGAGAGGCGAAGTAAAGATGTAAAGAAGTAAGGAAGTAATGAACGAACGAGGAGAAATCGGACAGGCTCAAACGTAACAACGAAATCAGAGTCTAGAACTTCGCGGGCTATTTTCTATACTTCATTCCTTACGCCATTGCTTCAGACTTTTTCCGCGATGCTCTTGCCCTGCAGGAACAACAACAAATAATCCTTCCCACCGGTCTTCGAATCCGTCCCCGACATATTAAATCCGCCAAACGGATGCGCGCCCACCATGGCGCCGGTGCATTTCCGGTTCAAATACAAATTCCCCACGTAAAAGTTTTCGCGCGCCTTTTCCAATTTCTGCGGATTGCGGCGAATAGACGCCGCCGGTCAACCCAAACTCGGTGCCATTGGCAATTTCCAGGGCGTGATCGAAATCGCGCGCCTTGATGACCGCCAAGACCGGGCCGAAAATCTCTTCTTGCGCGACGCGGGCCTTCGGATCCACATCGGCAATCACGGTAGCTTGCACGAAATACCCATCGCCCGGCGCGCGATCGCCGCCGACGAGCAGGCGGCCCTCTTTCTTTCCCACATCAATATATCCAAGCACGGTCTCCAGCGCCGTCTTGCTCGACAACCGGACCCATATAATTGCCGGGTTCTTCGCTGGGCCCCACGGTCACATTCTTCGCGCGCTCCGCAATCTTCTGCACGAATGCGTCATAGACCTTCTCCGAGACAATCGCGCGCGAACACGCCGAGCATTTCTGCCCCTGATACCCAAAGGCCGCCTGCGCCACGCCCTCGACCGCCGCGTCGATGTCCGCCTCTTCATCTACAATCGTTGCGTCCTTCCCGCCCATTTCCAGGACGGTGCGCTTGATCCAGATCTGGCCCGGCATTTTCTTTCCCGCGGCCTCGCTGATGAGCAGGCCCACTTCCTTCGACCCGGTAAATGTGATGAACCGCGTCTTCGGATGCTTTACCAAAGCATCGCCCACAATTTCGCCGGCGCCGGTCAGAAAATTCAAAGCGTCCTTGGGAATCCCCGCCTCGTACAAAATCTCGACCATCTTGGCCGCCACCACCGACGCTTCCTCTGATGGCTTTAGGACCACGGTGTTCCCAGTGACCAAAGCCGCCGCCGTCATCCCGGTCGCGATGGCTGCCGGAAAATTCCAAGGGCGGAATCGCGGCGCCCACGCCCAGGGGGATGTACACCATGAAATTCTTCTCGCCCTTCATCGGCGTGGTGGCCTGCGGCCCCGCCAATCGCAACATCTCGCGGCCATAATATTCCAGAAAATCGATGGTCTCCGCGGTGTCTCCGTCGGCTTCCGCCCAAGACTTGCCGACCTCGTAACAGATCCAAGCGGAAATCTCGAATTTCCGCTCGCGAATGATCTTCGCGGCCCGAAACAGACATTCCGCCCGGCGTTCCGCAGGCACCCGCTTCCAGGACTCAAACGCCTTGTTCGCCGCTAGCACCGCCTGGTTGGCATGCTCCGCCGACGCCGCCTGAAACACCCCAATCACCTGCGAGGGATGCGAAGGATTGGTCGACATCATCTTCGCGGTAGTAAAAACCTTCTCTCCGCCGATGTACATGGGATACTCGCGCCCAAACTCCGCGGCCACCTTCTTCAGCGCGGCCGCCATAGCGGCCTGGTTCTCGGGCCGTGAAAAGTCCACGAACGGTTCATTCGCGAAATCACCAACCCGAACGGTTGTCTCTGCAGTAGCCATCAATTTCTCCTCGGTCCTCCATTCTACGTCGCGCTGATCATCCTCACAACGTCCCCAGGCCTGTGGCGGTTCACGCTCGTGGAAGGCATCTGGGGAAACCAGATGACGGCAAAGAGAACGAGGGTCAAACGGAGCGTCCGGCGGCAGGATCCTTGCTACGCAAATGTTTCTAACGCTTCATTGCGGATGCAGGGACTCGGCGAGGCTCTCGAGATTTTGGGGCGACACGTGGATGAGTCCCCGACGCGGGCTATCAATGTCGGCTATGAGAAAAAGCGATATCGAAAGAGCGATAGGCAGAATGAGAAAGAGGAAGGCGCTTCTTCCATGCGCGCTGTAACCTATCAATATGTTGCAGAAAATGGAGATGGCGATCAGAAGTAACCACGCCGCGATGGGAATGCGGTTCCACCAGGCGGCCTGCGTGTATCCCTGAGAGTTCAATACATCGTTCATACCGCTAATGACGAGAGCGGTGATAGGCGTCGGTTGAGCGGCAGCGGGCTTGGTGACGGCGGTCCAAAGCTGTGTCTGGAGCCGAGCGGTTTCGGCGTTGATCTGGCGAAGCTGTTGATCGCGCCGGGCTTTGTAGTCGAGTATTCGCTGGTCGAGATAGCCGCTGAGCAAGGCGCGCACTTTCGAGGCGTCCGCCTGTGGCAACAAGTCGGCTCGGACGTATTCCGTTCCGATGGCGTTGGCTTCCTGCTCCTCGTAGTTCTTTCGCTGATCATACCGGTTGACCGCCATCGAAAAAGTGAAGCCGATGATAAGACCTAACAGCGTCAAAGTACCGCCGAGGACAAACGCGAAATCTTCGTGATCATCTGTCTTTTGGTCCGACTGTCTCCCGCGGAGCGTGCTGCCGACCCAAGCTGCGGTCCAGAAAACAAGCAGGGAGACCACGAGAATGAGAAATGGGTAGTCTAGTGGATTGAGCATTCCGTTGTGTTCTCCAGAGCGATCGCCAAAGGTGTCAGGCGGGCATGCCTTGCCTGACGTTGGGAGACCAACATAGCAGAACGGCGCCTTTCCGCTAAACACTCCACCACGACCTTCATAAACGAACAACTTCAAAGGTCAGCGCAAGGCAATCTTAAAGCCTGAAAGTGGACGGTCCTGATGGAACGTCCAAAGTTTACCCGGCCCGAATTTGCCCGAGCCAAAATAGCCGAGCCGCTCTCCGAGAGGGCGGCTACAGATAGAACGTTGGACCGCGACGTAAGGGGTTGAACAACCTGGGGAAAAACACGAAAACGAGCTTACGCTAGCGCAAAAATGTTACCAGCTACGGCGCGTCTGGGCTCTCCAGCGCAAAATGCAGCACAATTCCAGTGGCCGCAGCGCTCGCGATAATGACATACAACAGAAATTTATTTTTACCGGCTTTTTTCGGCGGCTTCTGAGCCGCGGGTCCAGCGCCCGGCGAGCTGCCATCGTCCGACACGGAATCAGGATCGAGAACCACGCGGTACGCGGTGCCCTCGGCGATCATTTTTGTGTCATCGTCTACCGAGATCGCCAGCGTCCCGCGCGAGCAACTCACCCGGAGCTCTTTCGGGCTGACGATGGACACGCTGCCGACGGTCGGCCCGTCACCGCTTGGGCGAATCACTGCGGTGGAGGCGTGCAAGGCAAAGGCCTTGGCGGTCGCCGTAGAAAACATGGCGGTACCGCTCTTCAGTGTAGCCGCGGAGGTTCCCTCGTCGGTCCCCCAGGTTACGCGGCTCGAAGCCGTAAGCAGCAAACGCGCTGCTCCCGATCGTACTTGCAGGCTTCCGAGCTCTTCGGTATCGAGACTGTCGCCGGAAAAAACGGTGGTCCCAACCGACGCTGCCGCTCGCCCCACGTGCGCATGTTCCGCCGAAACGACCGTCCCGAATCCAGGAGCAGATGCTGTGGAGACAGAAGCGACGATCAAGGCAAAGGGCAAGACTACGGCGGCGGTAATCCGTGAAAGGTCGCGCAAGCGCGCCATTGCTTCTCCAAGAGGGCTGAGGGCAAGAATACTTACCCCTGCATTCCGCGTCAACGTGTAAAAGCGCTTGTGCCGAAACAATCTTTCACGGTCCTAGGACGCTGCGGTTTTGCCCCTCGCACTAGCCGCGGGCGCTTGTCGCTGCTACAATGCGTCCAGAAATCAACCTATGGCGGACTGGAAACAAATTACAGCGCGCATTCGCCGCGCACGCACTGGCAAGGATCCCGCGGCGCAACTCTCCAATCTCTACGAGAAGACGCAGGACGCAATGGTTGCCTTTGAACTGGCGCGCCATTTCGAAACCGCCAGCCAAAATGCCGAAGCCGCAAAATGGTACACCACCGCCGCGGCCCGTTTTCGCCGTGCGGATTGGAAGACCAAGGCACAGGAAGCAGCCGTCCGGCTGGGTGGGGAAGCCCCGCTGCTGGAATCGCAGTCTGACCTTCCCGCAATCGCTCCTTCTCTCACGATTCCGGAGCCTGGGCTTCCATTCGAACAAAGCGCGACAGTATTTGAAGCCATCATTGCGCCGTCAGAACAAGACGAGCAGGCTTCGGACGAGCAGCTCGAGGCGCCGTCGGGTGCCGCCTCCGCATCGAGACCTGCCGCTGAAGGCCCACGTCGCCGTCGAGGTCGACGCGGTGGCCGCAACCGCCGCAAAGGAAGCGTCACTCGCGAGACCCCTGCGGCCCCGACGCAACAAGATGGCCCAGGAGTTTCCTCCTCCCGCGCATCGGTTTCTGCGCCGCCTGAAGATTCGGTCGAGCCGCGAACAAGCAGATCTTCCGAATCCGTCATGCCTCGTCTTCCGGTCGAACCGATGGGTGACGCCGGAGGCATCGCGCTCCGCGGGCGCTACGGTGACCCCGGACTTTCTTCGCGTCTTTCTCTTTTGGAAATGCAATTCCGCCGGTTGCTCACGTGCGCCCCGGTAAAACTTGATGAAGCCGACCGCGCACCCGCGGGTCCGGGTGTGTTCCTGGTCACGGATTCCGACCTAACCAGCTATTACTACGTCGAAGCCTGCCAGACTTTGCGCATCGCGATCCCCAATTTGTTGCGCGGTGGGTCGAGCCGACGGGGCGCGGATTCGATCAAGCCGCAACTGGCGTCCCATTTGGGGATTGCAGAGACGCGCGTCGGAAAATATTTAGCCGACCATTGTGTGGTGCGCTGGCTGCAACTCGATGAAGGCGCGTCGCACTTCGCTCACTTCGTCATCTCGGTACTACGCCCGGTCCTAAACGAGTAGGACTCGGTGGGTACGTTTCCCTGCGCCAGCTGCGGGGACATTTTTCCTTTTGTCTTCTTTTCTCAACCAGAAATCGCTTATCGGTAACCTCCCCTGGCGGCCCATCCGACTACCCTCCGGCTACCCGCAAACCCGCCTTTTCTACCGTTCGACCCCCGTATTCGACCGTTCGCCGCAACCCGCTGGCTTATGGCCCCCTTTACCCTCAAACTATACGAGGTCAAAGACTTATTGGCCGTACTGTCCTTAGATGGTACGGTTTTTCAAGCCCGGGGGCGGTCGTTATTATTTGTTCCAACGATTGAACGGGCAGCATCAAAGGCGTGGGTCACGGTAGCTCGCATTTTCGAAAGCTGGAGGGTGGAAGTTTATGCCGAATCAAGTAGGCACGCAGGTGTTGAGAACTATCGATTGGGTACTTTGTAAGGCCGCAGCGGTGACGTTCAATAGCGTTCAGCACTTCAACAAGCGCAATCCAAACCCTTCCGTGACTCCGCAGTGGTCTGACAAGCCGCTGCTGAAGTCGTGGGAAAAGACCAAGCCAACGCTTGGCTTCCCGCGGCAGACCGATTCTCTGTGTCCCGCGTGCGTCAAGGAAGCGCGCGAGTCGATTATCGCCGGTAAGAAGGATTGGCGCGACCTTATGCACGAGAAGGTCGGCGAGATTAAGGCGCAGATAGTCGAGCGCGATGGCGAAATCTGGATGATCAAGGATTGCCCGCAGCACGGCCACTATGAAGACATGATGGCCATTGACGCCAAGTTCCTTGATTGGATCGAGAAACAGTTCCCTGGGCGCGATATTCCGGCGCACAACGACGAAGATCTCCACAAGCACGGCTCCAGCACGGTTCGCTACGGCCGTGGCTCGGTACTTACCGTCGATCTCACCAATCGCTGCAATATGATGTGCGATCCGTGCTTCATGGACGCCAATCAGGTTGGCTACGTGCACGAACTCGGCTGGGACGAGGTTAAGGAAATCTTAGACAACGCGCTCAAGATCAAGCCGCGCCGCCAGATGTCCGTGCAGTTCTCCGGCGGCGAGCCAACGATGAGCCCGCTGTTCCTCGAGGCCGTATCGTACGCCCGCAAGATCGGCTACAACAGCGTGCAGGCCGCTACCAACGGCATCGAGTTCGCCAAGAGCAAGGAATTCTGCAAGAAGGCGTTCGAAGCAGGCATGCGCTACGCCTACCTGCAGTTCGACGGCATCGGTAATGACGCCAACAGCCATCGCCAGATCGGCAACCTCTTTGACGTGAAGCTGCGCGCCATCGAGAACATGCATGAAGCCGGCATCGAAATCGTTCTGGTCGTGACTATCGTCAACAACGTGAACAACGACCAGGTTGGCAGCGTCGTGAAGTTCGCGATGGAAAACCCCAAGAAGATCGCGTTCGTCAGCTTCCAGCCGGTTTCCTTCACCGGCCGTGACGAAGACATCACTCCGGAACGCCGGCTCCGCCAGCGTTACACGCTTTCGCATCTTGCGAAGGATGTAAGCGCACAGGTCGGCAAGGTTGAGCCTACCCGCGATTGGTTCCCGATCTCATTCATCAGCACGTTTGCGGGCTTCGCCGACATGGTCAAGGGCAACGAATCGCAGTGGGGTTCGCTCTCCTGCGGCTGCCACCCCAATTGCGGGGTCGGTACGGCGATGATGATCAACAAAGACACGAAGGAATGGGCGCCGGTTCCGCGCTTCCTGGACGCCGTGCAGCTCACCAAGGACGTGACGGCCATCACCGACGCGGCCCGCGGCAAGAAATTCTCAAACTTCATGATGGCCATGGCCCTCCTGAAGAATTACAAGCCGTTCCAAGGACCAAAGGGTCTGACGCTAAGCGCGCTCTTCAAGAAGTTCGACAAGACCTGGGCGCTCACCAAGAAGTCCACTGTGAAGTATGGCCGCACGTCTCCGGACCGCACCTACGAAGACGCCATGAAGCGCCGCCAGACCGACCCATGGAACTTCCTGTTCATCGCCGGCATGTGGTTCCAGGATCTGTTCAACTACGACTTCCGCCGGACGGAGATGTGCATCATCCCGTACGCCACGCAGCAGGGGGAAATCAGTTTCTGCGCGTACAACACCGGAGTGGGCTGGCGCCAGATCATCGAGAACATGCACAAGAACGCGACCGTCGCGGAGTGGTACAAGAACCACGGGAAGCACGAGATCTACGCCAAGGGCAAGAAGGTCAATCTCGAGAGTTTCGAGCACTCGCTCCGGATTGACTCTGATGATGCCGCCCGCGTGCGCCACCTCGAGCACGACATCCCACTGACTGCGGCTGAAGAAGATCGCGCGCGCCGCAAGAAGGCGTTCGAAGAGCAGGCCAAGGTCCGCGCCATCTACGAAGAACTCGTCCTGAAGAAGCCGCAGCCGACAGTCGTTCAAATCGGCACGGTGCAGGACATAGCCAAAGCCGTCCCAGCCAACTTCGCCAATGCCGGTAAACCGGTGAGCATCGCCCCAGCTGCGGGCAACGGAAATGGCAATGGCCATTCAAACGGCAACGGCCACAGCAATGGCAACGGTGCGTCCGCGCCGCAGGCGGCTGAAAAAGCGACCGAAGCCGTAGCCGGCGACTAATAGTTTTCGGTAAGTCGTTGTGTCCAAAAGGCTCCCGTTTCTCAGACTGTTACGAAACGAGTGTGATTAAGCGATTTAAGGCGATGTTCCGAGTGCCGGAGCATCGCCTTTTTTGGTTTTGGCGAGGCGAATCACGTTGTCGTCGTGTGATGACTGGTGGGAGCAGGATCAGGTGGCCTGCAGGGCTGCATGTAGCTTGCGTCCGCCGAGAATGTTCACCATGCGCTTCAGATTGTAGGCGGATACGGCCAGACTGATTTCCGTTTGCGCCCCTCGCAGTCCACGCAGCAGGAAGCGTGGATGTCCGAAGATGCGGTATTTCAAATTGGCGAATGGATGTTCCGCGGTGGCTCGTCGCAGCCGCATCGCTTCCGGCGTGGCCCGTTGTTGCATGCGCTGTAGCGCCTCTTCGTGCATGTGACGGGTAACGATCCGTCGTGACGACACAGTGCATCGCGACTTCAGACGGCAGGCTCCGCAGACTTCGGGTTTTGCTGCATAGAGCACGGCACGATCTTTCCGCATGAGTTGTTTGCGGGCGAGAGTCTGCCCGGCCGGGCACAGGAACGTGTCGCTCTCAGCTTGGTAAGTAAATTCCGTGCGGTCGAACAGCGTGCCATCTCCTCGACTGTTCACGCCACGGTTGGCAGGCACATGCGGCAAGATGCCCTTCGCCTCGCAGGCTTCGGCCTGCTCTCCATTCGAATAGCCCCCATCGGCAACCACTTTGATCGCCTGCGCAGGCCCGCCGGTCGCTGCCTGCGCGGCTTCCGCCATCGGTTGCAGGCTGCCGTTATCGCCGGCCTGAACGGTCACTTGTTGCGCCACGATCAGCGCGTGTTCGGCATCGACGGCAGCTTGCACGTTGTAGGCAGGAAGGAAGCCGTGAGTGGTTCGCAGGAAGGCAACTTCCGGCTCCCGGTGCCGGTGCAATTTTTCCAGCGCACTGGCCACAGCACTGGGGTCGATGACCACCTCGTCTTGCTCATCGCTCTGCTCCAACTGTTCCAGATAGCGTTCCAGAGCCTCACGCTCGTGCACACTTTTCACACTGCTGACGGCCTGGAACTTCGAGCCGTCGATAGCGACCCATTCGCCTTTCACCAAGCCTACCGAGCGCGCCAGCCGCACCAACGCGGCTCCCGCTGCGGTTACGCCCTCGCGATGCATGCGCCGGAACTCGGCAATCGTCTTGTGGTCCGGCGCTAGCCGTCCCAGCAACCACATCAACTCAATGTTCCGTCGGCACTCCGACTCCAGTCGCCGCGAGGAACGGATCTGCTGCAAATAGCCATACAGCTAGAGCTTCAGCAGATCGCGCGGATCATAACCAGGCCGCCCAGTCTCGGCCGCCTCGGCGCGCTCAAATCCCAATCCCGCCATGTCCAGGCGATCGACAAATGCATCGATGACCCGGCACACATGATCATCCGGAATCAACTCTTCCAAGGTGACTGGAAAAAGAGTTCTCTGCGTACGGCCCTCACCCTGCACAAAGCCCATAAGAAATTCCCTCGCTTTTCACGAGGGAATCTTCTCATTTATTTTTGGGCGGTCAACAGAGTTTCGTAACAGTCTGAGAAACGGGAGCCTTTTCCTTTTAACTGCCGCTATCTCAATGGCTCCTGTCGGGCGGCCGCCTGCCGTGGCGGGTGCGTTTTGGCTGAGATACTATCTATCGCAGCAGCAGCTTTCGTTCGCTTCCAAAGCTCATGGTCATCGTTTTGGCGATCGTCGTTTTTGGCGGATATTTGTTCCCACTCCCGGGAACAGCAATGGCGTGGCGCGAATGGCTAATCTCCCAAAAATCCCACCAACAAAAAACGTGGCGACACACCATAACGACCTTGGCACTTCTCATTACGACAGCTGGCCTTCCATTTTGGGGTTACGCCGTGATCCGTGAATTGCGCAACGACTACTCCTATATTTTTGCGAGTGCCCAATTTGGAAGATACTCTTCGCTGCTTCTAGTTGTAATCTGTTCTTTCGCGCAAGGAAAGGCCAGAATATATTTGCTAATCGCCGTAGCGGGCTTTCTGTTCTTCTTCGCTTGTAGCATCGGGGAATTGCCCTGAACCAGACACCCTTGTGGCTGAAGACCCTAACAACGTGACATCCCTACAAAATCGTGTCGCTCTGGTCACCGGCGCGAGCCGAGGAATAGGCAAAGCGATCGCCGTGGCTTTGGCCAACGCCGGCGCCGACATCGCTGTGAACTACAACACTCAGGCTGACGTCGCAGACGCGGTATGCCAAACAATCCGCGGCGCCGGCCGGAAATGCATAACGGTCCAAGGCGACGTCTCAAAAACCGCGGACGTAGATCGCCTGGTAAAAACCGTGGAGGAGAAACTGGGTCCCGTCGCCATCCTGGTGAACAACGCGGGGATTGCTCAAGTACTGCCGCCAGAACAGGTCACCGAGGAAGTCTTTGAACACTTTCTTCGCGTAAACTTGACCTCGGTCTTCCTGGTGACCCAGCGCGTCCTTCCGGGCATGCGCGTTGCCCGCTGGGGCCGCATCATCAATCTCTCCTCGATTGCTGCGCAAACCGGGGGCATCATCGGCCCGCACTACGCCGCCTCGAAGGCCGGCATCCTGGGGCTAACCCGCTCCTATGCCTCCCAATTGGCCAAAGACGGGATCACCGCCAACGCCATAGCTCCCGGACTGATCGACACGGACATGGCCGCTAGCGTCCCCAAGGAAATTCGCGACAAAATTCCTGCCGAGAGCGTTGGCTCGGCCGACGAAGTCGCCCGCATCGCTGTCCTCTTTGCGGAAAACAAAACCATCAACGGCCAGACCTTCAACATCAACGCCGGCCGTTACATGAGTTGAACGCCCCGCGAGGAGGCTTCCGTTCACCTGGGAATGAACGCTTTTGCTGTCTTTTGTTATAATGAGAGGGAACTCAGCGGAGCGCTCGAATGCCCATCTACGAATACGTCTGCGACGACTGCCAGACCCACTTTGAGAAGATCGTCTTCAATAAGACGCAGGAAATTGCGTGCCCGAGCTGCGCGAGCAAGAAGAACTCGATCCAGCTGTCCGTTTTCAGCTCCGCGAACGGCTCAGCCAACGGCGCGTCCTCGAAGTCCTTCACGCCCTCCTCTGGCGGCGGAGGTTGCTGCGGCGGGGGTTGCGGCTGCAATTAGTAGTGAGCGGGAGAGTTGGCGGGTCTAAAGACCCGCCACTACAATTGCTCTCGCGAGCTGCTTCCCAATTAACAATTTAGGAAGTGCCGATGCTCCCTCACCCCTCTTCGTTCTTTCTCTTTGTCACCGCTGCACTGGTGCTGCTGCTGATACCCGGCCCGGCGGTGTTCTACATTGTTGGACGAAGCATCGGCCATGGCCGCAGCGCTGGCCTGGTTTCCGCGCTGGGGATCAGTGTAGGATCGCTGGTCCACACCGCTGCCGCCGCGGTGGGATTGTCGGCGCTGCTGATGTCCTCGGCAGTGGCGTTCGCGGCGGTGAAATATCTTGGAGCGGCGTATTTGATCTATCTCGGTATCCAGAAAATTCGCCGTGAAGAGCCCTTCGAGCTATCCGGTGACGCCCCGCGCGTGAAGCTCGGCCGCATCTTCGGCCAAGGTATCGTCGTCAACGTGCTGAATCCGAAGGCGGCGCTGTTCTTCTTTGCCTTTCTTCCGCAATTCGTGGATGCCTCCCGGGGTCACGTGGCCTCGCAAATACTCTTTCTGGGCGCCTTGTTTGCGCTGCTCGGCCTCACGACCGACACCTTTTGGGCCATCTCCGCGGGCACGGTGGCCAATCTTTTCCGGCGCAACGCTCGCGCGATGCGTACGCAACGATACATCAGTGGCGGCATGCTCATTTCGCTGGGAGTGGCGACCGCATTCGCGGGCTCGACTAGGAAACCCTAATGCAAGCCCCTTTTCTAGTTGAGGCGAGCACATTATGCTGCTGGCACCGTGGCTACCGCCAGCCAGCCGCACGTCTTTGCTGCGAAGATCCAAAAGATCTGGATCATGCGGTGCGTCGACATTCCGCGGGATGTTTCTAAGGCCATCCGCAGCGTTGCTGACGGTGATCCTCTCCATGTTCCGGTGCATGGATGGATTGAGGGGCTGCCGTTCAAGAGCACGCTGGTGCCGCGGGGTGGAGGCTCTTACCGGCTTCATGTACATAGCCGGATCTGGCGAAAACTGCGCATTGATGCAGGGGCGGCCGTGGAAGTCACGCTACTTGTCGACACGGAACCCCGGCAGGCGGTCTTGCCACCAGACCTTGCTGCGGGGCTGGCGGATGTGCCGCGAGCGCTTGCCGTTTTCAACACGCTTACGGTCGCCTTGCGGCGGCAGATTGTGCAGTACGTGGTTTCGGCCAAACAGGTGCGGACGCGGGAGAAGCGCGTGCAACTGGTTGTGCGGCGGATGCTGGAGCGGGCTAGGAAACGGAGAAAGAAAACGAGAGGCGAGAGAACTGCGAAGGGCTCGTGACCGCGGCCTCGATAAATTTCTTCTGGCGTGCTTTGATTGCCAGAACATGCGTCCGGGACGGTTGCTCGAATCGGTCGCTATTTTGGGGCTTGCAGTTGAGGTTCTTCGGTCATCCTTGTCGGATGCCCTCAGAATGACAGTTTTGGCTTGTTAGATTGTCGTTGGACAGTGGTGGGCGCGCTATTGCGGGCGGGTATAGCGCTGGACGTTTGGCGGTACTGGGATGTCTGGCTTGCCGCGCGGGTCGCGGAGGGGTTCACCCGGCGTCCATTTGAACGGTAGGACCCCGGTCCATGCTGAACCTGCGTATTCCACGTCGGCATCGACCGCGAAACCTGTGCGCACTTTTGCGGACGCCTCCACAAGCGGTACGGCCAGGACCATCGTCGCCTTCAATTCCTGCTCACTTGGCGGACGCACCGTGGCCCAGCGTCCGCGGAGTACGTAGTCGACGAAATCGCGCATGGCCGCGAGCTTGGCTTCCGGCGACTCGATTACGTCGGCCTTGCCCATCACCACCACGGAACGATAGTTCACCGAGTGGCCTGTTGCGGTTGGCGAAAAAACTATGCCGTCGAGCAGGGTTACGCTCAGGCAAAACGGCGCGCCACTCGAGAGAGTGCGCATCAGGCGGCTCGCCGTTGATCCGTGCAAAAACAGCTGATCGCCCACGCGCACGTAGTTCGTCGGCACGACGTAAGGCAAACCGTCGACGATAAAACCAACCGTGCACACAAAGGCCTGATCGAGAATGGCGTAAATTAATTCGCGATCGTAGGAGCCACGATCTGGCTTGCGCTTAACTTTGGTTCGTTCCGTTGAAGGGAAGTTGCTCATGGCAGCAGACTAGCTTGCGCTTCGCGCAGTCGCAAGAGCCAATCTGGAATTTAGCTGTGGCGCTGGTTTCCTAATGTGACTCGGATGCCGGTTTGACCGCGCCGCGCACCACGCGGACACCGACGTACGCGGTGTTGGGTTCGTGGGACGCGCGCGGGTCAATTGGCTGGTCGGCACTGCCGCCCAGGGTTTTGCCTTTGCTGTCTGGCGCGACCACCCATTCGGCCACGTTGCCGCCCAGGTCGAAGATCAGCTCTTCGTTATCTTTTCCTTGGCCTGGGAAACTGCCTACCGGTTTCAGCAGAGGAGTGGTTCCGGGAAGCTCTGTGAGTTTTTTCTGCACGCGGGCGGCGTCGTCCGGATTTAGCGAATATCCAACCCAGTAGTCGAGCGTGTTCTCGCCGTCTTTTTTCTCGTGCAGGGCGGAGACTTCGGTCTCGTTCGGGACCCGCCAGGTTTGCCCGGTCGTTCGCGAGAGCCACACGGTGTACGCCTTCGCCTGATCGAACGTGATGCCGTTTGCGGGATAGTTTTCGGTTCCCGGCTCGATTTTGTAATTTTTCTCGAACTCGGTGAATTGCGCGCGGGTCACCTCGAACCGCCCAATTTCCAGTTCGCCGCGCAGCACGACTTCGGGAACCAGCACGCTCTTGCCTTTAGCGGCAAACGGAGTTCCATAGTTGACGCCGGACTTGGCGACATCTTTTGTGCGGAACAACGCTTCCAGCGGCGAGCCTTCCTTCACGGCCTCGCTGTCGGGTTTCGCGGTCTTGAAGAAATATTTGTCGAACCAGGCGACTTCTTCTTCGACTTTACGCATCTGGTGCGTCAGCCTGCGCGGGCCGTGTGGCTCGCCGGGGAAGACGACGAATTTCACCGGCACCTTGCCGTAATACTGGAGCACGCGGAAATAGGACCAGCTTTGGGCGGGAGGAACGTTGGTGTCGGCGGTGCCGTGGAAAATCAGCACCGGAGCTTGCACTTTGTCCATTTTGAAGAAGGGCGATTTGTTGATGTAGAGCTGTGGATCCTGCATCGGTGATTTGCCGAAATAGTAGGCATCGAAGGATTCGCCGAAGATGACATTGCCCCAGTCGCTGATCCACTCGACGTCGCCCGCGCCTACGCTGGCGACCTTGTAGCGTTCGGGATACGTGGTGATCAAGCTGGTGGAGAGAATCGAGCCGTTCGACCAGCCCATGGTAGCGATCTTGTCGGCGTCGGCCATACTTTTGCCGATCAGGTAATCGACGCCGGCGTTGATGTCTGGCGTTTCCAGGTCGTAATACTTGCCGCAGCAAATGGACTCCGACCACTTCAGTCCGTAGTTGTTGCTGCCGTGATAGTTCGGGCGGAGGACGAACGAGCCGCGCTGGGTCAGCAGTTGAATCGGATAAGCCCAGCTTTCGCCCCACAAATCCTTGTCGGAGCCTTGCGGACCGCCGTGAATGGCGGTGATCAGCGGATATTTCTTTCCTTCTTCGTAGTTTGTCGGGTAGTACAGAATGCCTTCGACAGTTTCGTCGTTTGCGCCCTTCCAATGGATGATTTCTGTTTTTGAATAGGCGCGGCCGGTGACTAGGCCCTCGTTTAGTTTTGTAACCTGCACGGGCGACACGATTTTGCCGCTGTCGAGTTGCGCGCGATACAGCTGCGGGAGTTTGCTGGCTGTCGAAGAAACGTAGGCGATGGTTTTCCCGTCGTCGCTCACGTTCAGCGTTTCGATGTTCCTCACATGGTCGCCCGCGATCGGCTGGCGTCTCCACGTTGTGCCTTCCTTGGAATAGGAGGCGGGCTCGTCGTGACTGCCCGCCGCAAGCAGAGCTACAAATCCGCCGGGCACGGTTTGCAGGTCAAAGCCCAGGCCATTCTCCCAGTCGAGATTGACCTGCGTGGATTTGCCGCTGGCTAGATCGTAAAAATACACGATGGTGATTCCCGCAGTCATGAAGCGTGCATCGGTGGAAAACGGAGTGGCCATGTAAAAACCGGAATTGTCGAAGGCCCACTCGAATCCCTCGGGTCGAATCCTAAGATCGGCGAGGACTTGCTTCTCCTGGCCGTTGCCAAGGTCGTGGAGAATCACAACCGGACGAACCTTCTGGTCGAAGGTGTAGTGCAGGCTTTTCGCGTGGGATGCGACTGCGTACTTCATGTCGTGCGAAAGCTCGAAGGTCTCGATCCAGTCGGTGTTCGTAGTCAGCCGCGTGATCTTGTTGTCCTTTACGTTGACTTTGTAAAGACGCACGGGTGGCTCGTGGTCGGTGTCGTCCACGACTTCGGAGTCGTCCTTCTTTTTCTTCATTTCCTGTTCGTAGAGCGCAGGGTCTTCTTCGGCGCTGTAGACCAGCGTGTCCTTGTCGAGCCATTCGATTTGCTTCGGCGCGTGTGCGAGTTCGGTGAGTGGCCATGGTTCACCGCCGTGCGCGTTGATCAGCCAGATCTGCATCGGCGCGGTGTCCGGCTTGGCTTTCGGCCGCGCGCGTGTGCTGATGAAGGCAATTTTTTCGCCGTCGGGTGACCAGCGTGGTTGATTGGTCTGGTCGGTGCCGCGGGTCAAAGCGATTTCGCGAGTTTCCGTCAGGCTGGAAAGATAGAGGTTGGAGAAGCGCGCGTCCTTGTCCTTATCACCGGCTGATTTTACCCACACGAGCCATTTCGCGTCTGGAGAAATGCGATATTGGCCGACGCTTTCGCTGAAGATGAAATCTTCCGGCTTCCATAGGTCCTTTTTTGCCGCAGGTTTTGCTTCATCTGCGCGAACCGCGTGGGATGACCGTAGAACTCCGAGACATACCATGCATCCAACGAGAAGCAGACCTGCAGCCGAAAACTGACGTCGCATCGTTCCCATCCTTAGTTTTGTGCGACCACGAAGCGGTCGATTCGATTTGCGGCCAGAGAGGCCGACTCTTGCAGAAACTAAAAATGCATCTAAATGAGCCGCCGCACAGCATAGTCGAATTGACGCCGATTGGGAATCGTGTAGGCTAAGCGACGCGGCGCAAGTGCAATCGCGTCCACCTACAATCAAGGCACAGATATGGCGAAACCCGAGCCCATCTTCACCCGCGACATCTTCCAATTTTTTCGTGATCTGGCGCGCCACAACCAAAAGACGTGGATGGACGCAAACCGTGAGCGTTACCAGGATTGTGTGGTTCGGCCATTCCGCCGGCTGTTGGAGGCTACGACTCCGGCGGTGCTGGCATTGGATTCGAGGATCGACACCGCAGCGCGTGGAGGCAGGAATATATCGCGCATCAATCGCGACATTCGTTTTGCGAAAGACAAGACCCCTTACAAAACGCAGATGTATCTCAAGTTTTGCGCCCCATTTCCAGGCGATGGTGAAACCGGGGAACTGTATGCAGGTGTTTCGGCAAAAAGCGTTACCGCTGGATTCCGGATCTACGCGGGATCGAAATACAAAGAATCTGCGCTGGCGCAGATCGCTCACCCGCGCTCGATTGCGGAGCCAGGCTGGCTGGCGCGGCAGAGGAAGCGCCTGAGCGGGCGCTACGAGAGTTATTGGTACGCGGTCGAAAGGGGGGACTGGAAGCAGCGATCGGGCTGGCCCGCTTCAGCGGACGACTGGAAGAGAATGCGGGCGTGGGTTGTCCGCCGCAAGCTGCCGCTGGCGGCTGCGACTCGGGCGTCGTTCCCGGACGAACTTGGGAAGATTTTTCGCGATGTGTATCCGCTGCTGCGATTTACGTCTTTGCCGGAATAACACCAGGCGGGGACGCAGTTTGTGGAATCCAAGAGCCACAAATGGGGATGCCCTTTGTTTTCTCAGGGCGGACCAGCGCTGCCCGTCGGAATGCAGCAGACATGTGCATATAGGAATTGAGGGCTGATGAGGAATCACGAATGGCTCGCGTTGGCAATAATGCTGATGCTGCTCGCGTACGCTTCGTGTTCGGCTGGGCAAGACGCGCCGGCGGAGGCCAAACCATGGCCTGTAGCGGCACCGCATGCAATCGGCCTGGAACCGACAAAGTTAGCGGTGCTTGACGCCGATCTGGCGAGCGGCAAGTACGGTCTCGTCGACAGCATGCTGGTGATCCGCTGCGGAAAGCAGGCGTTTGAGCACGGGTATGTACGGGACTACGACAAGATCTATGGCGAGCGCGCGAAGAAAGTGGGTCCGCTGAATCACGATTTGCACGGGCCGTACAATTATTTCAGCACGGAATTTCATCCGTACTACGAGCACAGCGATCTACACACGATGCAGTCGGTGTCGAAGACCGTTACTTCCATCACGATGGGAGTGGCGATGCAACGCGGGGAGTTCCAAGTCGATCTGGATGCGCCGATCCTGAAATATTTCGACGGTTACAAGATCGCGAACGTCGACGATCGCAAGCGGCGGATCACGTTGCGGCACCTCTTGACGATGAGCTCGGGTTTGGAGTGGCATGAAGACCTGGCTTACGACGATCCGAAGAATTCCGCGGACGTGATGGAGGCGACGCGCGACTGGGTACAGTACGTGATCGACCAGCCAATGGTCAGCGAACCCGGCAAAATGTTCGTATACAACAGCGGCACCACCGAGCTACTGGCGTATATCTTCAAGAAAGTGACCGGGAGGAACGTGGATGACTATGCGGCGGAATACCTCTTCCAGCCGCTGGGCATGCAGTATTTCTGGAAGCATACGCCGCTGGGATTACCGGACACCGAGGGCGGACTGTACCTGGCTTCGCGCGACTTGGCGAGAATTGGTCTGCTTGTCCTGCAGGGCGGACTCTGGGAAGGGAAGCGGATCGTTTCGGCGGACTGGATTAACGAGTCGGTGGCGCCCGCGATTTCCACTGGAGATGGCGGTTGGAAGTATGGGTTTCAGTGGTGGCTGATCCCCTACGGAAAATCTGGCGACAAATTGGCGTGGGCGGCGCACGGATTCGGCGGCCAGCAACTGATTCTCGTGCCGGAATACGATTTGATTGTGGTTTTCACGGGATGGGATATCCTGCCGTCTTCGGAAAAGCATAAGCACGACCAGTTGGAGCGAATTCTTGAGGCTGTGGACAAGCAATATCGCTGCGCGTCGGTTCCCGGACAGGTTGGGAATCAAATTTGAGTCCGCGCGTTTCACAAATCGTGATGGCCAAACCATGGTTCAACGCCTGATGCAACAATTTGCCGACGTCAGGGTTTCTACGAAGCGTCCATCATGAACAAATTTCTGAAAACATTGATCTGGATCGTGATTTCGCTGCTGGGAGCGTGGGCGCTGGCGAAGATTGCTTTGCAGCGCGGCGAGTCGTTGAGCGCGATCTGGTTTGTGCTTGCGGCGGTGTGCGTCTATCTGGTGGCGTACCGGTTGTACTCGGGGTTTGTGGCGGCGAAGATTTTAGCGTTGGATGACACGCGGGCGACTCCTGCCGAACGACACGATGATGGGCGCGACTTTGTGCCGACGAATAAGTGGGTTCTGTTCGGTCATCATTTCGCGGCGATTGCGGGGCCGGGGCCGCTGGTGGGGCCCACGCTGGCGGCGCAGTTTGGCTATTTGCCGGGGACGCTTTGGCTGATTGCAGGGGCGGTGGTAGCGGGCTGCATACAAGATTTCATTATTTTGTTTTGCTCAATCCGGCGCGACGGGAAGTCGCTGGGGGAAATGGCGCGAGAGGAGGTCAGTCGCCGCGGAGGGGTTATCGCGCAGATCGCGGTGCTGGCCATCATGGTGATCTTGCTGGGCGTCGTGGCCTTGGTGATCGTTAACGCCCTGAAGTCTTCACCTTGGGCGACGTTTACCTTGGCCATGACTATCCCGATCGCTTTGCTGCTCGGTCTGTACTTGCGGTTCTTGCGGCCAGGGCGCGTGCTGGAAGCTTCGTTGATCGGGGTGGGGCTGGTTTTGTTTGCGGTGGTCGCGGGGCAATGGGTGGCGGATTCGCCGTCCTGGGCGCGGGCATTTACGATCGGGGGAATTCCGCTGGCAGGGGCGCTGATTGTGTACGCGTTTGCGGCTTCGGCGCTGCCGGTGTGGTTGCTCCTGGCGCCGCGCGATTATCTGAGCGCGTTCATCAAGGCGGGGGCGATTTTTTCGCTGGCGGCGGGGATTCTTTTGGTGCGGCCACATGTTTTGATGCCGCCGCTTACACGATTCATTGATGGAAGCGGGCCGGTTTTTGCAGGCAAAATCTTTCCCTTTTGCTTCATCACCATCGCTTGCGGAGCGATCAGCGGATTTCATTCGCTTATTTCTTCGGGGACTACGCCGAAGATGATTTTGCGTGAGAGCCATGCCCGGTTCATCGGGTATGGCGCGATGCTGCTGGAATCGTTCGTCGGGATCATGGCGATGGTGGCGGCTTGCGCGATGCCTCCCGGTGTCTATTTTGCGATCAACAGTCCGTCGAGCATCGTGGGCGGAACGGCGGAGGCGGCGGCAACGACGATCTCCGGCTGGGGATTTCCGCTGACGAGGCAAACGATGACGGATTTGGCTCACAAAGTGGGGGAGATCACGCTGCTGAATCGCGCCGGCGGTGCCCCTTCCTTGGCGGTGGGAATGGCTCAGATTTTTTCGAGCACCATCGGCGGCGATCGCTTGCTCAGCATCTGGTATCACTTCGCGATCATGTTCGAGGCGCTGTTTATTTTGACGGTACTGGATGCGGGGACGCGCGTCGGGCGGTTCATGATTCAGGAGCTTGGCGGGCGGGTGTGGAAGCCGTTCGGGCGCACCGGATGGATGCCGGGGATCTTACTTTCGAGCGCGATCATCGTTGGGATGTGGGGCTATTTTCTTTACCAGGGCGTGGTCGATCCCTTGGGTGGCATCAACTCGTTGTGGCCCCTGTTTGGGATCTCGAATCAGTTGCTCGCGGCGGTCGCGCTGGTGGTCGCTACGACCATATTGCTCAAAATGGGGCAATTGCGGTGGGTTTGGGTGACGCTGGTGCCGATGGCGTGGCTGGTGATTATCACGATGACCGCGAGTTATCAGAAGATTTTTTCTGTGGATCCTCGCATTGGGTTTCTTTCCTATGCGAACGTGCTCGCTGCGCAGATTGCGGCTGGGAAAGTTCCGGCGGCGAAGCTCGTCGATACGCAGCGGTTGATTTTCAATCAGCGGCTGGACGCTGGCGTGACAATTGTGCTGGCACTGATGGTGCTGGTTTTGATCGTCGAGGCACTGATTCAGTGGTACGCCGTTTTGGCCCAGCGGACTAAACCGGTGTTGCACGAAGCGCCGTATGTGGCCACGCAATGGGCGCCGGGCTTTTCCGGAGTGGCGCACGGAGACAATTAATTTCCATGAGCGGCGTCTTCCAATTCGGGCGGAGCACATTGAGGAGTTTCTGGCGCGGGCTTCGCGATTGGTGTGGCGACTCCGCTTACGAACGGTATCTCCGCGCTTCACGAACGAACGCGGTCTCGCCAAGCTGCGTTCTAACGAAAGAGCAGTTTTACGTCGATCAGTTGAACCGACGGTACTCCCGCCCTAACCGCTGCTGCTGATCCTTCGAGACGCTTGCTTTGATCGCGGCACCGACCTAAAATCCCCTCAATCTTCCAGCCCACCTGATTATTTCCGACGGAGGCACTCATGGCGATCGATCAAGATAAATTGCACGAATTTCTTGGTAAGGCTATTGTCGATTTTGGCGCGACTTTTAACGCAGCACTGATTCGCATCGGCGACAAACTGGGTTTGTACAAGGCGCTGGCCGCGGGCGGACCGCAGACATCCGCGGAACTGGCGAAAAAGACGGGAACCGCGGAGCGGTACGTGCGCGAGTGGCTCAGCGCTCAGGCGGCCGGTGGGTACGTCACATACGATCCTGGCGCTGGGAAATTTCACCTCAGCGAGGAGCAGGCCTTTGCGATGGCGGACGAGGGCAGTCCGGTATTTCTGCCCGGTGCGTTCCAGGCTGCTCTCGCGGCGGTGAAAGCGGAAGAGGTGCTTACTGAAAGATTCAAGACCGGCAAGGGATTGGGATGGCACGAGCATCATCATGAGCTTTTTGAGGGGACGGAGCGATTCTTCCGGCCGGGATATGCTGCAAATCTGGTTGCCACGTGGATTCCGTCACTTGAGGGCGTAGATCAGAAGCTGAAGAGTGGCGGGCGAGTGGCGGATGTCGGGTGCGGGCTTGGCGCGTCGACGATCTTGATGGCGAAGTCTTACCCGAAGTCGGAGTTTGTGGGCTTCGACTATCACGACAAGTCCATTGAGACTGCGAAACAGCGGGCGAAAGATGCGGGCGTGAGCGACCGGATTCGGTTTGAGATTGCGAAAGCGAAGGATTATCCGGGCAAGGACTACGACTTCATCACATTTTTCGATTGTTTGCACGACATGGGCGATCCCGCGGGGGCATCGGCGCATGTTCGCAGCAGTTTGAAGAAGGACGGGACGTGGATGATTGTCGAGCCGAACGCCGGCGATAAATTGGAAGATAATTTGAATCCGATTGGGCGCGCATTTTATGGAGCGTCCACGCTGTTATGCACGCCGGCTTCGCTCGATCAAGAGGTAGGTCTCGCGCTGGGAGCACAGGCGGGCGAGAAGCGCCTGCGTGAAGTGGTAACCAGCGGAGGATTTACGCGATTCCGCCGCGCTACGCAGACGCCATTCAATTTGATTTTCGAAGCGCGGCCGTAGGACAACCTGTAGCCGCCCTCGGTCCTTTCAGACGGCGGGGTTTAGATGCAGCCACATGCGGGTGTAGCATCGAAGGTCAACTCGTCGTAACGAGTCTTGTGCATAGTTATCCTTAAGCCCCGTGGTCTCGGAGAACGCGGCTACAGGATCTCGTCTGCGTCGTCGTGCTTCAATGCCGTCGTTTTGTGGGTAATCTTCACTTTGTTGTTGCGAATGCCGGCGATGATGGCGCGACGCGTTTCCAGTGGCAGGGCTTCAGGAGCGAATACGCCAGCTAGATCGCGCGGAAAGTGCTTGATGAATAGCGCGGCGACGTGGGCGGTGGCATAGGCCACGGGCGTCGTGTAGAGGCCTTGCTGCCGGATCTGATAGAGCGTCGGAAAAGCGCAGTCGGTGCGAACCAGCAGGTGCTGATCCTCTTTCTTGCCTTTGCCACGCTTCACGCCGCGCACCAGTATGGCCGCTGCGAACCGCGCATTTTGCAGAACGCCTTGCCGGATCAGCTTCGCAATCACTCGCGGGGATGATGTTTGCGGGAAGCGCTGGCGCACGATGCCGCGCGACTTCGACAATTTTCCCTGTTTGTACCAGCGCCGCAGACGATCGAATTCGTTGCCGCCGATTTTCACGTCCATATTTCGCAGCGGGATAACGTACGGAATCGTGGCCACTTCGTCCTGCGCCGCGAGCACCACGTTCGCGTTTCCGATGGGATCCGCGAAGCGGAATTTCTCGAGTTCAGCGAAGCGCTTTTCCATACGAAATTTTCTGTCGCGGTAGACGCGCGGTTTCGAAATAGCCTCATCGAAGGTCACTTCGGCAGACCATTGCGAGATGGGGTCTTCGCTCTCGATGCTCTCGTACAACCGGATTTGCACGGATTCGACTTCGTCGAGCATTTCCGCGGCGCGCTTGACCAGCAGGTTGGTTAGACCGGGGGCGGCGCCAGCGTTAATCAGGGCGGTGCGGTTCTTTTCCTCGAAGCGTTTTGTGAAGGCAAACTGTTCGGCCATGAACGGGTTGCGCGTCAGGTGCGAGCTTAGATCGACATAGTGCGCGCGCAAGTGTAGCGCCGCGCGTATCACGATTAGATTGAAGACCGAAGCCGAGGCGTTAACGATGAGGTTACAGCCGCGAGCCACGCGGATAATTCCGCGCAGGTTCCGCGCATTGACCTCGGTGACCGCGATGGTGCTGCGTTTGCCGAGAAAGCGGCGGCCACGCTCGGGATCGCGATCACCGCACCAGACGGTATGTCCTTGGCGCTCTAGAAATTGTGCGAGTAAGGAGCCGGTGGCGCCGGCGCCGAGAACGAAGATCCGCATGGCGTGGCGAAAACTCTATCATAAACGCCCTTAGGCTTAGCCTGAGGCTGGCAAGCTCATGCCCTCAATTGCACGATGGTTTGTCAGGGGGGTAGACTGGAGGTGAGTCCGAACCCCTAGCGCCTACGGGACAGACAGCCTAAGGCGGTGGGGGCGATGCTTCGGTGGCCGCATTTTTGGGCGGCCGAGGATGAGGGTTTGGGCGGAAACGTCCGGGCCTCCCGTGTTTGGAAAGGAGGGACGACGAAAGTGTGTACTTTTTCGTCTGTGCCCGACATCCAACCAACGGATTCGGGCTTTTTGGTTTTTTGAGCGGGCAAACGGTGGCGATGACGCTTCACGACAAATTCGGGCGACCGATTACGGATCTGCGGATTTCGATCACGGATCGATGCAATTTTCGCTGCGTCTATTGCCGCTCGGCCGATCCGGAGAATTACCGCGACCATGATGAAATCCTGAGCTGGCCGGAGCTGGATCGCTTGGCACGGGTATTCCTGAACTTGGGTATCCGCAAGATTCGCATCACCGGCGGCGAGCCGCTCGTGCGCGACGGCGTGGAAGACTACATCGAGCGGTTACATGCGCTGGGCGTCGAAGACCTATCGATGACCACCAATGGCCACCTATTGGCAGACCGTTGCGAACGCCTGATCCAAGCGGGCTTGCGGCGGATTAACATCAGCCTGGATTCGCTCGATCCCACGAAATTCGAGAAAATCACGCGCACAAAGTCTTTCGCCGCCGTCATGCGCGGAATCGATGCGGCGCAAAATTCAGCGCTGGCGCCTGCGAAAATCAACGCTGTACTGGTGCGTGGTACGAATGACGACGAGGTCGAAGCGTTCGCGGCCTTTGCCCGGGAACGCGGCGCGATCATGCGGTTCATCGAATTCATGCCGCTGGATGCCGATCGCCACTGGACGCGCGCGCTGATGGTTCCCGCAGCCGAGATTTATCAGCGCATTCACTCGCGCTGGCCGCTAGAACAGATTCCGCACGAGCGCAGCGAGACCGCGCGCAAGTACCGTTTCGCCGACGGCGCTCCGGGCGAAATCGGCTTGATTGCTCCGGTCACTCAACCTTTCTGCGGACACTGCTCGCGCATTCGGCTGACCGCGGATGGCAAGCTGCGAACCTGCCTTTTCAGCAAGGACGATCATGACTTGCGAGCCCTGCTGCGAGAAGGCGCTTCGGACGACGACTTGGTCATCTATATTCGCTCCGTGGTGATGGAAAAAGAGGAGGGCCACCGGATCAATGCCCCCGATTTCGTGCCACCCTCCCGTACCATGGTGTTTATTGGCGGATAGTGGAGAATTGCATCCAAACCTGAGAGAATTCATCCAATCCCCAGGGACCTTCTGAGACTACCTTACCGGACAGCAACCAGCGCATAAGGCCATGAGCACTCTTATTTCCATAACGAACTCGTCTCTTCTGGTTGGCGAACCGCAACCCGCGACACTGCGGGCGCCCGAAATCGAGCCGGGAGTCGGCTGCGATTTCGATTCCTATCTGCTGGTCCCGGACAATTCTCTGGACGAGCGCATCGGCGCGGCGAAAGCGCGCTTGGGGCGTGATGTTGTGATTTTGGGACATCATTACCAGCGTGACGAAGTCGTGAAATTCGCCGATTTTCGCGGCGATTCGCTGAAGCTTGCCTATCAGGCCGCCGAAGCTGACAGCCGCTACATCGTTTTCTGCGGCGTGCATTTCATGGCGGAAAGCGCGGACATTCTGCGCCGCGAGCATCAAGCGGTCATTTTGCCGGACCTGAGTGCTGGCTGCTCGATGGCGGACATGGCCGATATTGGCCAGGTGGAAGCTTGCTGGAGCGAGCTTTCTTCCGTCGGCGCCCTGAAAGTGATTCCCATCACGTACATGAATTCGACCGCCGCGATCAAGTCGTTCACGGGTGAGCATGGCGGCGCGGTCTGCACCAGCTCCAATGCCGCAGTGGTGATGAAATGGGCATACGAGCGCGGCGAAAAAGTACTGTTTCTTCCCGATGAGCACCTTGGCCGCAACACCGCCTTTCGCATGGGCATTCCACTGGATCGGATGATTGTGTGGGATCCGTACGAGGAATTCGGCGGGAATTCCGCGGATGCCATTCGCGCCGCGCGCGTAATTCTGTGGAAGAGGCTACTGCTCCGTCCACCAGCGTTTCACACCGCGACACGTCGAACGCGTGCGCCGCGAGCATCCGGGCATCGACGTAATCGTTCATCCGGAGTGCCGCTTCGAGGTTACCCAAGCCGCCGATCAGATCGGCTCGACCGAAGGCATCATCAAGGCGATCACCGCATCGCCGGCGGGCTCGCAATGGGCGGTCGGCACCGAAATTCACCTGGTCAATCGGCTCAGCAAGGAACTGCCAAATCACAAAGTGATGTCGCTCGATCCCAGCGTATGCGTTTGCACCACGATGTTCCGCATCACCCCGCAGCATCTTCTGTGGGCGCTGGACAACCTGGTCGCCGGCAACATCGTCAACCGCATTTCGGTCGATGAACGAACGCGACACTTTGCGCGAGTTGCGCTCGACCGGATGCTCACTTTGCGCTAGCATCGACCTTTAGCCGCGCCCCGCAGATCGGATGCAGCATGGCAGATGAAGACGACGAGCGCGACCAGGACGAGTCGCCAGATCCGGAGCCTGAGCCGCGCTTGTTTACGCTTGACCGAAGCCGAGCGCGCCCGCCAGGAACTCGAGCCGTTTCTGCTTGAGGCTATGGATTGCCGCAAGAAGCTTGCGGGTCTCGAGACTGATCTCTCCGCCGTGGCCGCGCGGATCACCATGATGGGCGGCGTTATCGTGCCTTATGAAAAACTGGCTACCTTGCGCGCGGAGCACACTCAGCTTGCGGAAACAATGAAATCGGCGCTGAATCGCATCCTCGAAACCGGATGCGTGATCAAGGATTTGGACGTCGGCCTCCTCGATTTTCCATCGCGCATCAACAATGAAGAGGTATATCTTTGCTGGAGGCTTGGCGAAGACCGCATCCGCTTCTATCACCGCCAGGATGAAGGTTTTGCCGGGCGTAAGCCGCTCGATCCGCGCGACCTCGGCTCTGGCGACATCGTGCAGTGAGTAGCACAGGCGTTCCCGTTTACCCTGAGCCTCGAAGGGTCTGTGCTCGCGCAAACGGCAAGTACGCAGTCGAAAACAGGCGACCAACTAAGCGACAGGTCGCTGCTATCTCCATCTAGCCCGCCCATTTAATTTGCGAAAGGATTCAGCTTGTCCGATCATTCACAAAATCGTCTGAAAGATTCCGCCAGTCCGTACTTCCGCTCGGCCGCACATCAGCCCATCGACTGGCACGAATGGAACGACTCCGTCTTCGCGCGCGCCAAATCGGAAGACAAGCCCATACTGCTCGACATCGGCGCGGTATGGTGCCACTGGTGCCACGTAATCGACCGCGAGAGCTATGAGAACGTCGAGATCGCTAAAATCATCAACGAGCACTTCGTGCCGGTAAAAGTGGATCGCGACGAACGTCCCGATGTGGATTCGCGCTATCAAGCTGCGATCAGTGCGCTTTCCGGCCAAGGAGGCTGGCCGCTAACGGGCTTTCTTCTACCGGATGGGAAGCCGTTCTTTGGCGGCACCTATTTCCCGCCCGAAGATCAAATGGGGCGGCCAGGTTTTCGCCGCGTGCTCCTCTCCGTCGCCGATGCCTATAAGAACAAGCGCGCCGACCTCGAACGCGCCGCCAACTCCATCGCCGATGCCGTCGCGCAGGCCGAAGTCTTCGCCGGCGCGCGAGCGGACTTTGATCCGGGCGTAGTCGATACGCAAGTTCGCTCGGTTACACAACAGTTCGACATCAAGAACGGTGGCTTCGGCAATGCGCCGAAGTTTCCTCACGCCTCGGCCATCGATCTGGTTCTGGAGCGCTACCAGCAGACAGCCACCGCTCGCGGAAAAGAACAGCACTTGCTTGCGATCGCGGAAACCACGCTCGAAAAAATGGCGCGGGGCGGAGTCTACGACCAGCTCGCCGGCGGTTTTCATCGCTATTCGGTCGACGAGCGTTGGCTGGTTCCGCATTTCGAGAAAATGAGCTATGACAATTCCGAGCTCCTGCGGAACTATCTGCACGGTTGGCAGGTCACTCTGAATCCACTGCTTCGCGAAACAGCAGAGGGCATCATCGGCTGGGTCAACGAAGTGCTTTCCGACCAGGTGAATGGCGGCTTTTATGCCAGCCAGGACGCGGACTACTCGCTCGACGATGACGGCGACTACTTCACCTGGACTTTGGAGGAACTTCGCTCGGCGCTGCCGCCGGAAGAAGCCCGGGTCATGGAGCTGTACTACGACGTCGAAGCGCACGGCGGAATGCACCATAATCCGGCAAAGAATGTGTTGTGGATCGCGCGAGACGCAGCCACCATCGCGAAAACCTTGAATCTCGACGAAGCGACCGTGCGCCTGACGATCGCGGTCGCAAAGCAAAAAATGCTGGCGGCACGGTTGCCGCGGCCGACTCCCTACGTCGATACAACCATGTATGTGAGTTGGAACGCCATGTTCGTCTCCGCCTATCTCGAGGCCGCGCGCGTTCTGGACGGTTCGCTCGGAGACAATTGCCGGACCTTCGCGCTGAAAACACTTGACCGCATGCTAGGGGAAGTATGGAGCGAATCGCGCGCCTTCGGGCATCGCGTTGGCGGTCCCGCGCTGGAAGGCTCTCTCGATGATCAAGTTTTCGGCGTGATCGCGTTGCTCGACGCCTACGAGACCACCCTGGAGCCGCGCTATTTTGAAGCGGCGAAGCGCACCATGGATCTTGCGATCGAGCGGTACGGCGACGCGGAAAGCGGTGGCTTTTTCGATCGTCCATCCGACGCCGCCCCAATGGGCGGCCTCGAAGTCCGGCGCAAACCCTTCCAGGATTCACCCACGCCCAGCGCCAATTCCGTGGCGGCCATCGCGCTGACTCGCATGCACTCGTTCGCCGGAGATTCCCGCTATCACGATGTCGCGCAGAAAACGCTCGAAGCCTTCGCCGGGATCGCGCCGCAATACGGGCTCTTCGCCGCGACCTATGGCCTCGCCGCTACGCTCTTCGCGCATCACCCACTGCAAATTGTGATCACCGGCCGCGAAGACGACCCCGCCGCGCAAGCGCTCGAAGCCGCCGCCCACCGCGTCTACCGCCTGGGCAAATCCGTACTGCGCCTGACGCCCGGCTCGACGATAGCGAATCTCGCCGGCGCACTAAAGGAAACGCTGCCGCATCTTCCGGCCGATAAGGCCGCAGCGCTGGTCTGCGCTGGCAAGACCTGTCTGCCACCCAGCAGCGACCCCGACCAGCTCACCGCGTTCTTGGAAAATGGCGCAGCTGCTGCGGCTACACTCTAAACGAGGCAGCCCGGGTTGTTCGATGGAATCTGCGGAGATGGCGCACGGCAATGCCGTGCCCCTACCGTTGCGTGAACTTCGGATTCACTTCAGTAGAGACCGCAGCTTACTTCTTGGGTCGCGATTCGGGCGGCACTAATCCGGCGACGCGGTAGTACACCACCAATTGGCCGTAGTGTTCGCCGGAATGTTCGATCAAGCCGTAGGCAAGATCCGCCACCGGGGTCTGCTGCTTACTCTCCGGATCGGTCACCAGATCGGCCATGCCCTTGTCACCTTTCGCTTTGATCTCCGCGGCGCCGTCTGCAACGCACTTTCTCACGAAGGCCACCACTTGGGCTTTGGTTTTCAGTTCGTCGCGCTTCGGGTCATCCGGATAGCGCGGTTTCTTTCCCTCGGCAGGATCGGTGAAGTAGTACATCGATGCCGAAGCATGCAGGAGTTGCGCCGCGAACGTGCGTTCCTCCGGCACGGGCTTGAACTCATACTTGTCTTCGGGAAAATCCTCTGCCATCGCAATCAGCTTTCGCCCGATATCGTTCCACTGCGCCAGCACCGCCGCAGACGCGCTGGGCGCAGCTTTAGGTGCATCGTTGGTTGTGTCGTTGAAAAGGGCCGCTCCCCGAGCGGAAACCATGGAAACTCCGAGGCCCGTGGCCAGGACAAGCGCAGCAATCGACAGCACTTTTCGCATTTATCTCTCCTTAAGATTCTTGCTGTAAACCAATTCGAGGGTCTTGCCGACAACTCTACGGTTCTGACGCACCATCGCCGCGAAAGGCTTCCGCGAGACCCTCATCCGCGTCCCGAACCCGATTTGGCGGTTCATCTTACAGAGGAAAGGCGCTAAGGTCACATTGAATTACCCATGCGCTATTCCCCGCCACAGGTCGTTCCGCCCTTCACCCACCGCGTATGGTAAACTTAGGGGTGACAAGAACAGTGAGAACTCAGTGAACTGGGGCTGGCTACTGCTGCGGATCGTCATCGGTCTGACGCTCCTGACCACACTTTTCCTTTCCCAGCGCTTTTGGTACCGCGCGATCTGGCGAACCACAGGAAGTTGGCGTGCGGATTGGCTTCGGATTGCGGCGCGTCTGCTGTATTGCCTCGCCCTCTGTGTGGTTCTCCTGGCCGCCATAGATGGTCTTCGCATGGGGCGCCACGGCCATCTGAAGCATCGCGACGCGATCCTCGCCATGTTCTCCGGACTTTGGGTTTCCAGCGCGTTCTTCGCATTTCTGGCTGTGGAGGTCGTACACGGTGCAGAGCGCGTGTGGAACTGGTTCCGTCCCGCTCCGACCCCGCGTGAGGTTGCGTCGAACTCTTCCTCGACTGCTGCATTCGAGCAGCTTGCCGATCCTTCGCGCCGCTATTTCTTCCGCACTGCCAGCGTGCTTGCCGGCGCCACTCCTTTTTTCAGTTGCATGTACGGGTTCGCCGCCGAACGGCTCCACTATCAAGTCCGCCGCATCGAGATCCCGATGGCCAACTTGCCGTCGGCGTTGGACGGCATGCAGATCGCTCAAATCAGCGACATCCACCTAAGCAGTTACATGAGCCGCGTCGACGTCCGCCGCGCCGTGGACATGACCAACGATCTGGGCGCCGACCTCACCGTGGTCACCGGTGATTTCATAACCGGCTCTTCCGACCCCATCGCCGATTGCATCGAGGAAGTCAGCCGCCTGCAAGCTCCACTCGGGGTATGGGGCTGCAATGGCAATCACGAAATCTACGCCAAGGCCGAAGATGCCGCGCAACAACTGTTCGCGCAGTACGGCATGAAGTTGCTTCGCCAGGAAAACGCGCTGCTCACGTTTCGCGGCGAGCAATTCAACCTAATTGGCGTGGACTACCAGCGCGAACGCAGCATCGACGGCCACCGCACGGCAATGCTCGCGAATATGGACGCGCTGATCCGCCGCGACATGCCCAACATTCTGCTTTCGCACAATCCCAACACCTTTAATCGCGCCGCTGAACTCGGCATCGAGTTGTCGCTCGCTGGGCACACCCACGGCGGCCAGATTCAGGTAGAAATCCTCGACCATCGCTTGACTCCCGCGCGCTTCATCTCCGACTACATCGCAGGCTTATTCGAGCGCCCACTTTACAAGCCCTCCGAGGAAGTCCTGGTGCGACCCGAGCCAGATGTTCCCGCCGAAAATCCGCAAGTTCACGCTGCGCGGCTTTACGTCAATCGAGGTCTTGGCACGGTCGGAGCGCCGGTTCGCCTGGGCGTCCCCCCTGAAATTTCTCTGATCGTGCTGCGCCGGGCCTAATCGTACGAGTACCCTTTGCAAATCCGCTGCAAACGATTGAGGCCAGACCAGGCTGCGTTGACTTGCTGAATTGTGAGACATAAGATGCCGCAACTAACCGAGTGGTGCGGGCCCTCGTATCGATGATCGGTCAAACCGTATCTCACTATCGCGTCGTGGAAAGCCTCGGCGGCGGAGGTATGGGCATTGTGTATTCCGCCCGCGACACCATCCTCGATCGCAGCGTCGCGCTCAAATTTTTGCCGCCGGACTCCACCAAAGATCAGCCAACGCTCGACCGCTTCTTGCGAGAAGCCCGCGCCGCTGCCGCTCTGAATCATCCAAACATCTGCACCATTCACGAAATTGCGGACTACGACGGCCAGCCTTTCATCGTTATGGAGCTGATGGAGGGCAAGACCCTCAAGCACATCCTCGAAGGCAAACCGCTGCTGGTCGACCGCATTCTGGAACTCAGCATTCAAATTGCCGACGCGCTGGATGCCGCGCACGCGCGAGGCATCACACATCGAGACATAAAACCTGCCAATATTTTCGTCACCAAGTCTGGCCAAGCCAAAGTGCTCGATTTTGGTCTCGCCAAGCTGACCGCTGCGGCTGTCAGCGCCGACACCGCGGGTGCCACCGGCCACGGCACGACCGTCTTGAACATGAATCTGACCAGCCCGGGAACCGCCATGGGCACGATCGCGTACATGGCGCCCGAACAAGCTCGAGGGGAAGACTTGGACGCTCGCGCCGACTTGTTCTCTTTCGGCGTTGTGCTCTACGAGATGGCTACCGGAAAGCACGCCTTCGAGGGCAACACCTCCGCGGTCATCTTCGACGGCATCTTAAACGGCAGCCCCGTGCCTCCAGCGAGTTTGAATGCCGACGTGCCGCCTTCGCTGGAAAATATCATCAACAAAGCGCTCGAAAAGGACCGCGACCTCCGCTATCAGTCCGCCGCCGAAATGCGCTCGGACCTCAAGCGCCTCAAACGCGATCGCGAATCCAGCGGCCGCGCCACCCCCGCAAAAGGAACTCCGGTAGCCTCAAGAGCAGCAGCCCTGCGCGAAGTAAAATCCGTCGCCGTCCTCTATTTCGAAAATTTAAGCAGCGCCAAAGAGGACGAATACTTCCGCGACGGCATGACCGAAGACATCATCACCGAACTCGCTAACATCCGCGATCTCAAGGTTTTTCCGCGCCCCGCGATGCTGCCGTACCGCGACAAGTCGGTGACCGCTCCCCAGGTTGGCCAGGAGCTGAAGGCTTCCTACGTTCTAGGCGGCAGTTTGCGCCGCGCCGGCAATCGCCTGCGCATCACCGCGCAATTGGTCGAAACGAACAGCGGCCACACCCTATGGGCGCAGCGTTACGACCGCGAAATGGCCGACGTATTCGAAGTCCAGGACGAGATCGCCCGCAGCATCGCCCAAGCCTTTCGCATCAATTTGACTCCGCAGGAAGAAAGCAAGATCGCGCGCAAGCCCACGGAGAATTCTCTGGCCTACGATTATTTCCTCCGGGGCCGCAGCTACACGCGCCGTGAAAGCCTTGACTTTGCCATCCAGATGTTCGAACAGGCCATCAAGCTGGACTCCTCCTTCGCTTCCGCCTACGCAGGGATCGCCAACGCGTGTGGCTTGCAGTTTGAATATCACGGGCGCATTCCCCACTGGATTGAACGAGCGGAGACCGCTTGCCAGCGCGCCTTGCAGCTAGACCCGAAGCTAGCCGACGCGCTGGTGGCTCGCGCGAGGATTTTCTACGCCCAGCAGCAATACGACGAAGCTGCGCGGTACTCGCTGCAAGCCATCGATCGCAAGCCTGACTGCGAGGGTGCCTACAACGTTCTCGGTCGTGCCTATTTCGCTTCCGGCCGCTTCAAGGAAGCCGCGGACCTGATCGAGCGTGCTGTCGAAGCGAATGGTGACGACTATAACGTCTACATCCCCTACACAAATTGTCTGGACCGGCTCGGCAACACTGAGGTTTCCCGCCGTTTCCGCGAAATGGAAATGCTCGTTCTCGAGCGCCAACTCGAAATGGTGCCGGAAGATGTCCGCGCCCGCGGTTTGCTGGCCGCGGACTACGCCAACATTGGCCGCGTAGATGATGCCATCCGCCACGCGGAGATGGCCGTCGCACTTCGCCCATCCGACTCCAGCGTGCTTTACAATGCGGCCTGTACCTTCGGTGTGCTGCGCAAGAAGGCTGAGGCCTTGGCCATACTCAAGCGTGCAAGGGAAGCCGGCTATTCCAACGATCATTGGCCGCGGCAGGATCCCGACCTGATGTGTCTGCACGGCGACCCGGAATTCGACGCGCTATTTCCCGCATCGTGACGGTCCTCGTAGCCGAAGAGCAGTCTGCCCGAATCATCGATGGCCTGCCTATCGGATGGCCAGTAGCTCTCGGTTTCCGCAAAAAAAGCGGTTTTTCTACATCTGGACTAATTCGCATCACTGGGGCAATATCGGGGTTAGCAGCCTGCGGGTGCCTGAATGGACGACGCCGCCAGACTGAACCACCTCGACCGCGAAGAGGAATCCCGCGAAGTCGACTCAGCCGCCACCGAGCGTCTCGACCGCTGGCTGGCCATGTTGATCGGCCGCGGCGCTAGCGATCTGCTCCTCGTCTCCGGCGCGCCTCCCTGCATGCGCGTGCATGGCGAAGTTCGCAAAATCGAACCGGGCATCCTCGATGGGCCGGAAATCGAAGCGGCCGTTCTCCCCGCACTTCCGCGCCACGCGCTGATCCTCTATCGCGAAACCTACATTTCCGACGCGTCCTATCGCATCGTAGGTCTCGGCCGTTTTCGCATCAATCTTCACCGCGAGCAAGGCCGCGCCGCCGCTACGATTCGTGTCCTCCCTGCCCGCGTGCCTACCCTGAAGGAGCTGAACCTTCCCCCGTCGGTCGAATCCCTGGCCCATCTGCAGCGTGGCCTGGTGCTCATCGGCGGCCCCGCGGGCTCCGGCAAGTCCACGACCATGGCCGCCCTGATCGACGACATCAACCGCCGCGAAGCGCGCCACATCGTCATTATCGAAGACCCTATCGAGTACGAGCATCAACACGTGCGCAGCATTGTCGAGCAAGTGGAAATCGGCATCGACGCGCCTGATTTTCCCACCGCGCTTCGCGGCGCCCTACGCCAGGCACCCGACATCATCGTCGTCGGTGAAATGCGCGACACCGAAACCATGCGCATCGCCGTCGCCGCCGCGGAAACCGGCCATCTCGTTCTAAGCACCATCCACACCACCGACGTTGCCTCCACAGTGGCGCGCATCGCCGATTCGTTTCCCACCGAGCGCCAAAATTCCATACGCCAGGAACTGGCCATGGCTCTAGCCGCCGTCCACACCCAAATCCTGCTCCCCAAGAGAGGGGGCGGCCGCGTTCCCGCCGCCGAACTCCTCCTCATCGGCTACGGCGCGCGCCACCACATCCGGCGCAACGCGCTGCAACACCTCCATCAGGAGATCGCCATCACCAAAAGGAAGGGTTCTTTTAGTCTAGAGGATTCGCTGGTTACCCTGGTCCGTAACGGTCACATCGATCGCGAGGACGCGCTGCTCTGCGCCATTCATCCCGACGATCTCGACATCCTGTTGAAGCCCTCGTCCTCCGCCGCCCACGCATGAAGTGTTGTTCGAAAGTAGCGACGTTCCTCCAACTCGAATCCGCATCAAGTCAGGGCTGAACCTGCGCGCCTCGCCGCTCCGCGGTCACGTTCACGATGCTGGTCATGCTTCCACGGCGTTTCCGCGGGCCGGCGCTGACGCCCCCCTACCGTGCATTTTGACATATCTGTCGAAATGGGATTCTCCGCCAGCAACCGGATGAACTCCCGCAAATAAGCGGGCGCCTGTTTATCCCGCAACTGTGCCGCCGACCACGTACGGCTAAACCCGTTCGCCGTCAGCGGGAGCCCCACGACCACACCCGACGCCAATTGCGGCGCCGCCGCCCACCGCGCGGACGTCGCCACTCCCAACCCGCCCCGCACCATTTCAATGATCGCTTCGGTCAGCATCACTTCCTGAATTCGCCGCGGCACAATCCCTGCCGGCGTAAGGAACTCGTTCAGCAACGTACTATCGCTCTTAGGCGGATACAGAAAAACCGTCTCGTCGGCAAAATCCTGCGGCTCCGCGTATAGTTTTCCCGCCATGCGATGTTCCGGCGAAACCAGCACCACCATCTCATCGTCAAACAGGGGCGTGTACCGGATCTTGCGGTTGCGAATCGGTTCGCACACGATCGCCAGGTCGAGCTTCCCCTCCAGCAGCGCCTCGAACGGATTGTCGGTGGCCTCCACGATCAGATCGAACTCCACCGCCGGAAATTTGCGCTGAAACATTTTCAATCGCGGCGGCAGCCAGTGATACACCGTATAGCACTCCGTCGACAGCCGGATCAACCCGCGATCCACGCCGTTGTTACATGCGCTGCCGTCTTGAATCTCCTTTTCCGCGCGCTCCAATTCCTCCAAAACGGCTCGCGCTGACTGCAGCAGCCGCTCTCCCGCCGCCGTTGGAGTCATCGTGCCCTTCTGCCGCTCGAACAGCCGCGCCCCCAATTGCTCTTCCGCGTCCCGCAATTGATGGCTCAACGCCGACTGCGTCAAATGCAGCCGGTTGCTCGCACGCGTAACACTGCCGGTTTCCGCAATTGCCGCGACCAGTTTCAGGTGCCGTATTTCAAGGTTCATATTGGTCTCCCCCCGCGTCAATCCGCATGAACGCAGCTCATCTCCACGATGAAATCAATCCATTTGCTACTGCTGTTTGCGGACCATACGCTGAACTCGCTGTAGAGGACTACCGGCTCCGGTCCGTTGCTCGCTCCAGGAAGAGATGGCAGCGGCCGGGGTCGCCCGAAAGAACAGGCCTTCCGTAGTCACGAATGAGCGCTGACCTATCGACGCGCCGCCGAGGCTGACGGATGATTAATTTGAGCATACTTCGCCCACGTCCGGACAGTATCTCGGCCCCGCAATCCCGCGCCATTTTGGCCGCCGCGCAACGCCGCCGCGAACCCGCGCGCCACGCCGCCCGAACATCCGCTCCGCCACGCCGCCGTCTTCGCTATCTCCTGCTCCTGCTGTTTCTGCTGACTCCGTTGCCCAATCGCGCCCACTCCAACACTCTCCGCATTCCGTTCCGCACCGTCCGCTCCATGATCCTCATCGAAGCCGAAGTAAACGGCGAGCCGGTCACGCTGCTGATGGACACCGGCGCCACCAGCACCGTCATCAACGCCCAGTCCTACCGCGCTACATACTTCCCATTGCGTGCCGCGCAGCGCAACACCAAAAGCGCTGGCATCGTCGGAGAATCCATCTCCGTCCGCCTGGACCTGAGGCTAGCCAACCACCGCTGGGTAGGCCAACTGGTAACCATCATGAATCTAGACGATCTCAATCGCCTCTTGGGCGCCCAATTCGACGGCCTCCTGGGCCAAGACATCCTCCGCGAATTCCACTCCGTCCGCATCGACTACCGCAACCACCTCATCGAGCTCGAAGAGTAGCCGCGTGCTTTCTAGCCTCCGATGCTAGGCCTATGTAGGGGCAGGGCTTATGGGCGTTCCAGTGAGCGCTTCGCGACCCGGCCCCCAGCCCAAAGGCATCCTCCCATTTCGGGAACGTTTGGTCTAAGGCATCAAGGCCAGAACTACAGTATTTACTGGATACGCAGCGATTTCGCTGAAGAATACGATTGCTCGGTATTTGCGACATCAGCGTTTGCAACATCGATGACGAAACCCTTTTCGCCAAAATAGCCAGATCGATAGCCACTGCCATCGGCGCGCCTTTTGACGTGAACGCGCGCACCAGCTAGCGGAGTGCTGTGTGATACGGATCCTGATTGTTGATGATCATGAAGTGGTGCGCCGGGGTGTGCGTTCGCTCCTCTCGCTTGAAAAGGATATTGAAGTCTGTGGCGAGGCCGTGGACGGGCAGGACGCGATCCTAAAGGCGCAGGAGTTGCTTCCCGACTTCATTACCATGGACATCAGCATGCCCAATATGAACGGGTTGGAGGCAACCAGGGAGATTCGGCGCATTATGCCCGCCGTGCACATCCTGGTCCTTAGCCAGCATGATGTTCCAGAGATGATGCAGCAGGCCTTGAATGCCGGCGCGAACGGATACGTCGTGAAGTCGGCCGTTTCCACGGCTCTTGTCGCGGCGTTGGAAAGAGTGAGGAGCGGCTAGCACGCTTTCGTTCCCGCCGTATATGACAGCACGCAAACGAACATCGACACCCAGGAGATCCTCCAACGAAGTGCGGCATTCGAGAAGGCGCTGCGCGAAAGCGAGGAGCACTTGCGGATGGCCCAGCAAGTCGCTCGAGTGGGCGCGTTTGAGTGGAGCATCAAGACCGGCGTGAACCGTTGGACACCGGAATTGGAAGCGATGTACGGCCTGCCTCCTGGTAGCTTTCCCGGTACATATCCAGCTTGGGAACGACTCGTGCATCCGGATGATCGGCGGGAAGTTTTGCATGCTGTCGAACAAGCGATGCAAGAAGGAGTTTTTGAGAAGGAGTGGCGTGTCATCTGGCCGGATGGCTCGGTTCATTGGCTCTTAGGCCGAGCGTGGGTTTTCAAGGATCAACAGGGCACTCCGCAGCGGCTGACCGGCGTCAGTATTGACATTACCGAGCGTAAAGTGGCCGAGCAGGAGTTGACGAAAAAAGCGTGCCTGCTCGATCTGAGCACCGACGCCATCCTCGTAAGGGACTCTGCGGATCGCATCACTTTTTGGAGCCAGGGGGCCGTTGAGATGTATGGCTATAGTCGCGAGGAAGCCTTGGGACGCGTGACCCACCACCTTTTCAACACCAAATTTCCTGAGCCGTTCGAAGTCATCCAGGAAAAGCTTCTCCGCGACCAGCGCTGGGCGGGCGAGCTCCTGCATACCCGTCAGGACGGGACGAGAATTACCGTCTCCACCCGCTGGTCCATTGACCGCGACACGCAAGGGAACGTTGCTTCCATTTTGGAGACCAATCGCGACATCACCGAACAAAAGCAAGCCGAGCAGGCACAGTACCGCCTTGCAGCAATCGTTGAGTCCTCCGACGATGCCATCATCTCCAAAAATCTCAACGGCATCATCGCCAGCTGGAATGCCGGAGCAGAACGCATTTTCGGGTTTACGCCCGATGAGGCCATCGGACGGTCGATTACGATTATCATCCCGCCTGAGCTCCAGGATGAGGAACGCGAGATCCTCAGCCGTCTGCGTTCCGGGGAGCGTGTTGAGCATTTCGAAACCATTCGCCAGACAAAACATGGGATGAGGCGGCATGTTTCCCTGACGATCTCTCCGGTGCGCGATGCACGCGGGCGTATTATCGGTGCTTCCAAAATCGCCCGCGACATCACCGACAGAAAGCAGATCGAGCTCGTCCTTAAGGAAGCGGAGCTTTCCGGTCGTTTGCTGCAACTTCAGGACGAGGAAAGAAGACGCGTTGCCCGCGAACTTCACGATGGCGTCGGACAGTTACTAGCGGCGCTGGGCATGAACGTTGCGGCCATCGCGCAAGAAAAAGCAAAGCTTAGCGTGGCTGCTGCGCGATGTGTGGACGAGAATGGAGCTTTGGTGGAGCAAGCGCTCACGGAGATTCGCACCCTCTCGCATCTTTTACATCCGCCATTCCTCGACGAAGTCGGCTTGGTGTCTGCATTGGAGGAGTACGTAGACGGATTCGGAAAACGCAGCAACCTACGTGTAACGCTCGACCTGCCGGCGAAGATGCGGCGCTTACCTCGAGAGTACGAAATATGCCTGTTCCGAATCGTCCAGGAATGCCTGACGAATATCCACCGGCATTCCGGAAGCGCCACGGCCCAGGTACGTCTCTCGCGCATACCTGGAGAAATCCATCTGGACGTGGCCGATCAAGGGCGCGGAATCGATCCGGAAACCCAGGTAAAGTTCTTCGCCGGCAAGGGCACCGGCGTAGGCCTGCAAGGCATGCGCGAACGAGTGAGGAAGATGGGAGGCGCCCTACAGATTCAGTCCAACGGAAATGGCACATCCGTGCTCGTGATACTGCCGCTCCAGGATCAAGCCGTTGTAGCAAGTGACGGCGAGGCGCTCGCCCTCCGTGACACCAGCGTATAAGGCATAAGCCGAACCGACGCGGAGGGTGCCCCAGGCTCGGTTTTTGAACCTGGGTCTTGCGGTTGACTTTTTTTCCAACCGATTGACATTCCAAGTCGACCAGCTTCGAGTGTGGCTCGTGTGCTGACACTCCCGTCCCGAAATGGTCCTTGACAAAAGTATTACCACAGTGTTATCTTCACAGGTGTTACCTCACATATCTCTTTGAACGACGGCCTCGCTCCCAAACTCTTCTGAAGTCTCACGGCTGCCAAACGTCATTCCGACCATAACCCGTTTAGAATCCGCAGTTCCGAAAATTACCCGCATAACTCCTTTGCAATCCGCACTTCCAAATTCATTGGACTTAAAGTCCTTTAGAATCCGCACTTACAAAAAACAGGGGGGAGGGGTCTGAAGTGTTAACCAAGCTTGTCGACACTCAGCTCTCGCAGCATGACGAATTTCGTCCGTCCCTGCCTCGCTAGCAGCCTCGTCCCTGGTCCACCGCAGGTTGCCGCGTCTATCCTCGGGTGCCATAATCGTAGCTTCGATTGCACCTCGCGACTGCGGACTCCAGCTTGCTTAGAGTTCTGGCGATGGGTCACCGTTCTTCCTGGAGGTAGCTAACAATGGCAATGCGCGATAGCTGGATTGAGAAGCGAGAGGCGGAGCAGGTTACCGCCGACGGAAATCGCAACATGTCGCAGATGCATCTCGCTCGCAACGGCGTCATTACCGAGGAGATGCAGTACGTTGCCAAGCGCGAGAAGCTGGAGCCGGAGCTGATTCGCAGCGAGATCGCGCGCGGCCGCTGCATCATTCCTGCCAATATCCATCACCGGAATCTCGAACCCATGGCCATCGGCATCGCCACCGGCTGCAAGATCAACGCGAACATCGGCAATTCCGCCACAAGTTCCAACATCGATGAAGAGTTAAAGAAGCTGCACCACGCGGTTCACTACGGCGCCGACACCGTCATGGATCTGAGCACCGGCGGCGACATCCCCACCATCCGCAAAGCCATCATCAACGCCTCGCCGGTGCCGGTTGGCACCGTCCCAGTCTATGAAGCGATTTCCCGCGTGCGCCGCCCCGAAGATCTCACCTTCGACCTCATCCTCGAAGTGATCGAAGAGCAAGCTGAGCAGGGCGTCGACTACATGACCATCCATGCCGGCGTCCTGCGCGAACATGTGCCATTGGTGCGCAAGCGCATCACCGGCATCGTCAGCCGCGGTGGCTCGCTGATGGCCCACTGGATGGAGCATCACAAGAAACAGAATTTCCTCTACGAAAACATCGAGAAGATCTGCAAGGTCTTCAAGAAGCACGACGTGAGTTTTTCATTTGGCGACGGCCTGCGTCCCGGCTGCATCGCCGACGCCAGCGACGAAGCGCAATTCGCGGAGCTCAAGGTTCTAGGCGAACTTACCAAAAAGGCCTGGGAACACGACGTCCAGGTGATGATCGAAGGTCCCGGCCACATTCCGCTGGACAAGATTAAAGAGCAGGTCGACAAGGAAATGGAGTGGTGCCACGAAGCCCCGTTCTACACGCTGGGGCCGCTGGTAATCGACATCGCCCCCGGCTACGACCACATCACCAGCGCCATCGGTGCGGCCATGATCGGCTGGCACGGGGCGTCCATGCTCTGCTACGTCACGCCCAAGGAGCACCTCGGCCTGCCGAATCCGGAAGACGTAAAGCAGGGCGTAATCGCCTACAAAATCGCAGCCCACGCGGCCGACGTCGCCCGCCATCGTCCTGGCGCCCGCGATCGCGACGACGCCCTCAGCTACGCCCGCTTCCTCTTCGACTGGAACAAGCAATTCGAGCTGTCCCTCGACCCCGCCACCGCCAAGGCCATGCACGATGAAAACTTGCCCGATGACTTTTACAAGGAAGCCAAGTTCTGCTCCATGTGCGGTCCCAAATTCTGCTCCATGAACATCACCCAACTCGCCGATGCCGAGGGTGGCCACGACCAGTCCGAGCGCAAACAGAAATTCGTCGAGCTGCTAGCCAAAGTGCAAGGAGCCTGAAACTCAACGGGTGATTGTGTTTTTGAATAAGTCTATGCGTGACGGTTACTTTTTAGGAATGTAAGGGTATCGCCCAGAGTTCTTTTCGCCTGCGCCCTGCTACGATTGTCGCAATCCTGCCTGTAGCAAATTAGGGCGGCGCGGGCACACATGGCTAAAGCTGCGGCAACCTACCAGATCCTGGTAGTGGACGATTCGGCGGTCTCTCGCAAGCAGGTCGAGCACGCGCTCGAAGCTGGCGATTACTCGCTGCTTTTCGCTAAGAGCGGCCAGGAAGCGCTGGACCTGTTCCGGCGGCATTCCCCCTCGATCGTGGTCACCGATTGGATGATGCCGGACTTTTCCGGCCTGGAACTATGTGAGCGCATCCGCGGGGACGCGCAGCGCGAGTACACCTACGTGATTATGCTCAGCGCCAAAGCCGAAAAGGATCATGTAGTCAAAGGGCTGGCCGCGGGAGCGGACGATTATTTGACCAAGCCGTTCGATCCCGGCGAGTTGCTGGCACGCGTAGGCGTGGGCTGCCGCACGGTGGAACTCCATCGCGAGATCGATGCGAAAAATCGGCTGCTGGAAGAGATCGCGCACACCGATTCGCTCACCGGCTTACCGAACCGCCGCGCCATCGAGGAATGGGCCGCGCGACAACTTCGCGGAGCGGCACGCCACGGATTCCCGCTATGGGTGGTGCTGGGCGATCTCGATTCCTTCAAGAAAATCAACGACAGCTACGGGCACGACGCGGGTGACGAAGTATTGCGAAGGTTTTCCGAAATTCTGAAAGGGAACACGCGAGCTTCGGATATTTGCGGGCGCATGGGCGGCGACGAATTTCTGCTGGTGATCACGCACGTCGCCAGCGAATACATTCAATCGACGATCAACCGCATGCGCGAAGAATGGTCCGGCTGCGAATTCGAGTTTGGCGGAAACGCGGTGTCCATTACGGCGAGCTTCGGGCTTGCGGGCTTTTGCGGCAAGGAAGCGCCCGCATTCCAGACGCTGGTGCAGCGAGCGGACAAGGCGCTGTACGCAGCGAAGCGTTCCGGTGGAAATCACGTGATGATTGCCAAGGACGAGAACAGCGATGCTTGAACTTTTGGAGCGTGTCGGTGCCGAGCGCTGGTAAGTCGCGCTGGGACGTCTTAACGGTTGGACTTCGCGGGGGCGTTCAGGTTGTCGCACTTCTCGTCGCCGGAGAGCGAGTCCATGCAGTCGAATTGGGATTCTGATTTGGTCCAGCCGGTTTGGCCTTGAGCGTTCTTTACCTGCACCCACCAGTCTTTGCGGCCGCCGGAGACAACTTTGGCGGCGCAGTCGAACAGGCAGCCGGTGCTGTTTTTCTCGGTGATGAAACTGCAATCGAATTGTTTTCTCCAGCGGCCCTTCGTCCAGATGTCCGCGAACCCTTCGCCGCGATACATGTAGCGCAGGATGATGTCGCCCGGCTGAAGCTGGAGTTCTGGCAGCGGCTGCAGAACATGAATGCGGTCCGGTTCATAGGTGATGTGCACGCCCGTAATTCCGGTCACCACATCGCCGGTCTTCAGTGTGACCACCGGTTTGCGATCTTCTTTCCAGCTGGAGTACAGCGTAACTTCCTTAACAACGATCCATTTCCTGAATTTGCAACCTTCGAAGGGGCATGCGTTGAAGTTGATGACAGGAAGCGCCGGTTCGATGGACGCAGATTTGCCGGCTGGCGGCGGAGTTTGTGCTGCGAACAGGGAACACGCGCCCAAACAGAGCATTGCAAGGAATCGAAGGCGCTTCATGAATTCAAGATAGCAGAACGGGGAGTGGCGCGGATTTTTTTGCCGCGCGGTAGAGATACGTTGAGGACGGCTTAGGTACACAGACAAGAGCGTCTGTGCTACCCAGGAGGAAGCGATCCGGCGAGGCTTAGGTTGGGATAGTATCCAGGAAGCGACGCATATTTTCAGAAACGAGCTGGAAGGGCCGGGATGGAGATCGATCCGAATAATCCGGTAGTGCGGTTGTGCGCGGGAGGCATCACTGCCGAGATGCACGGGAGATTGGACGAAGCGACGCGCCTGTACCGGGAGGCCTGGGAAGCGCGGCAGGATGACTACGAAGCTTGCATCGTCTCGCATTACCTGGCACGAGTGCAGCGGACGCCGAACGAGGCGTTGGCCTGGAATCAGGAGTCGCTGCGTTACGCAGACGCTGTAAATGACGAGAGAGTGGCGCCATTTTATCCCTCGCTGTATCTGAACATGGGGAAAGCTCACGAGGACTTGGGCAACCGGGAAGAAGCCAGGAAGTTTTATTGGCTGGCTGAGGCGAAAGCGGCGAGTTTGCCGGAAGGAAGGTACGGCGACATGGTTCGTCGCGGCGTTGCCGAAGGCTTAAGGAGAATCGCCGAGCTCTCACCGCCGGCGGAGGAAAGAGATAGCATCGGGGAGTAATGGTCGATCCGAAGCGTGAGGGCTACGAGTATGGGCGATTCGGCTGGTTTATCGATCCCGAAGGAAACCGAGTCGAGCTCTGGCAACCGCGGGAGTAAGGAAAGACCCAGATTCAAACGGCGAACCGCAGCTAGAGGGTCTTGTCGGAATCGAGCAGTATCGTAACCGGGCCTTCGTTCACCAATTCCACGGACATCGTCGTCTGAAATATTCCGGTCGCGACGGTAACGCCGAGCTTCCTCAACGCCGCACTGAACTCTTCGTACAGCGCAACCGCCTTGTCGGGCGGCGCCGCTGCCATAAAACTCGGGCGCCGCTGGCCGCGCGCGTCGCCATACAGCGTGAATTGCGAGACTACAAGCGCGCCGCCCCTAACCTCCAGCAGCGACTTGTTCATCTTTCCCTGCTCGTCCTCGAAGATCCTGAGATTGGCAACTCTTTCGGCCATAGACACCGCCACGGCGCTGGTATCATCGCGCCCCACACCGAGGAGAATCATCAGGCCCGCGTCGATCTGACCGGTCACGCGGCCGTCAACGGTGACCTGCGCGCGGCTGACTCGCTGCACCACCGCCCTCATCGCTGGACCGATTTCCGAGAACGATTCCCAAGCAACACGCCGTCACTCACTACGCCTACTCCGCAGGCGGCGCGGGCTTCGCCGGTTTTCGAGGCAACAGGTCGGGGAGCTGCGCCACGTTGTATGCAAACACGGCCAACACCTGCGCACCCTCGGTGAGATCGTCCCACCGCACGCGGTCGAGCGTGTCCGCCTGCGAGTGGTGCGTCTTGTCGTAGTCCGCGTTGTCCTGCACGCACCAGAAGCCCGGCACGCCAGCGTCGTCAAACGGCACATGGTCCGTGCCGCCTTCCGTCCGCAAGCTCGGCTCAGCCAGTTCGATGCCCGATGCTTTCGCCAAGGGGTATAGCACATGGTCCATCTCTTCCCGCGCGGCGTAATTCGCCATCAGACCGACGGTCAGAACTTTTCCGGTTCCGGTGTCGTGAACCAGCACACCAGAAATTTTTCCCAGTTCGCTGGCATGCGCTTTAACGTATGCCCTCGAGCCATTCAGTCCCTGTTCTTCCCCGGTGAACAGCACGAAGCGGATGGTGCGCTTCGGCTTCACGCCCAATTTCTGCAAGGCTCGCGCGGCTTCGAGAACCGCCATCGAGCCCGTGCCATTGTCGGTCGCACCGGTTCCCAGGTCCCAGGAATCCAGGTGCCCGCCAATGATTACGACTTCGTCCGGCTTTTCGGTTCCGCGAATTTCCGCGACGGTGTTATAAACATCCACCGGTTTGCCGCTCAGCTTGCCGCCTATGTTTACCTCGAGTTGTACCGGTCCTTGCTCCAGAAAGCGCCACAACTGCAGATAGTTTTCGCGTTCCACATAGGCCGTCGGAGCCGCCGCAGCCTGATAATCGCGCGACAGTGGGTTGCCCGTATTCATCAGCCCATACTCTTTCTCGGAGCCTGCAAGCACCGCGAGCGGCTTTTCCTCCTCCATCATTTTCGTCAACGCCTGCCGAATTCTTCGGTAGTCACCGGCCATATACGGCGTATCCCCCTTCGGGTGCGCCACCGGAACAGCCTCTTCATTCCACGGCGTGGTCAGCGGATTCGTCGGGAGCTCCATCTCTCTGGGAGCTCCCAGCAACACGATTGCTCTTTTCAATTTGCCGCGATATTTCTCCAGATCGTCGACCGTGCGATACGCCACGCCCACCACCGTACCTCGCACTGTTCCATCCGTGCTGGGCGACCATCCTCCCGACGCCAACGTTAACGATTGATCTGCGGGATCGAGAATACGACCGGTCGCAGGTCCGCGCGTCCAGCTGTTCGCGATACTCCACGGCTCCAGGTGTGTGCCGGTCAATCCTGCCGCCTTGAACTGCTCCTCGGTCCAATGGCTCGCGCGGTCAAGCTGCGGAGACCCCGTGAGTCGAGGACCGATGCGGTCCGCGAGATATGTCAAGTTAGCTTTCAGTTCTGGCTCGTCACTTTTGACCTGCGCGATGATTTTCGTGTCCATCTCTTCAATCGGGTCTGACTTCGCTTCCACTTTCTTCGCGTTTGCTGTGGGAGCTGGATTGTAAGGAAGCGGACGCCGTGTAAGCATGCCGGGCAGCTGCGCGGTGTTGTAAGCCCACGCCGCAAGCAGCTCCGCGCCCTGGTTCAGTTCATCCTTCCACACCTTGTCAAAGGTGTCCGACTGACTATGGTGCGTCAGCCGGTATTCCGCAAAATCCTGAATGCAGTAAAACCCGGGCACGCCGGCCTCATCGAAGGAAAGGTGATCGGTGCCATAAGATCGTGACATGCTGGGCTCAAGCAGTCTTAGTTCACGCAGCGGCGAGAGCGTCTCGTCGACCAATTCGCGATCCTGATAGTTGTCGTGTAGCCCGAGCGTCAAAACGCGTCCGGTCCCCGTGTCATGCACCAAGACGCCAGAAATTTTGTCGAGCTCCTGCTGATGCGCCTTGACGTATTCCTCCGAGCCGTACAGTCCCTGTTCCTCGCCGCTGAACAACACAAATCGAATCGTGCGCTTCGGCTTCAGATTGAGCTTCGCCAGCGCGCGCGCCGCCTCCAGCACGGCCATCGACCCGGTACCGTTATCCGTCGATCCCGTTCCGAGATCCCACGAATCGAGATGCGCTCCCAGGATTACCATTTCATCCGGCTTTACTGAGCCGCGCAGATCCGCCACCGTGTTGTAGACCTCCACCGGCTTGTCGCCCATCTTGTTGGTCATCTCGATCTCCACTTGCACCGGTCCATGCTTCAGCAAGCGGAAAATCATCCGGTAGCCCTCACCAGTGATAAACGCTGTCGGGATCACCCCCGACGCATATCTTTCCAGGCTGATGTCGGTCATGTTCAGCAAGCCATGCGGTTTATCCGAGTCGCGCAGGATCACCGCAACGCCCTCGTCCTTGAAAAATTGCGTCCGTTCTTTGGCCGTCTGCATAAACGCGTTGTAAGGGTCGGCAATCGGCGGCTCGCCCATTCGTGGAGGCGGCTGCTGCATGGCTCTTGTCACGGCGCGGTATGGATCGACGGGTTTCGGTGGCGACAAGCTTTCTGGTTCCTGGTAGATGACGACCGCGCCTTTCAGCTTGCCGTGAAATTTGCCAAAGTCCTCTTTTTTCTTCGCGTCGAAATACACTACCTGCCCCTGCACGACTCCCGGCGTACTCGGCGACCAGGCGGCCGCGGCAATGGTCAGAGGATGCTCGGCCGGCGTGACGATTCGTGCGCTGGCGGTTCCGCGCGTCCACGCGCGGGCCATTGTCCAAGCCTCTAGGTGAACGTTGGTCAAGCCATACTCCGCGAACTTTTGCTTGGTCCAATCACTCGCTTGCTTGAGCTGTGGCGATCCCGTCATGCGCTGCCCGATGCTGTCGGACAGATACTCGAGGTTGGCCATCGCCTCGCTGTGATCGCGAATTTCACTGATGATCTGGCCATCTGCCGTCGCAAACGAACTCTTCTCATCGGGCGAAGGCCGCGCCAATCCCCCGCGCACGCCAGTCAACACCAACACACAACCGAGCACGAGCACACCGACTCGACGTGAATTCATCCGTTCTCCCTTACTTTTTCCAATTGATGTGTATGAACTCGGCCACTTCTCGCGGCCTTTTGCGGCGATCCACCTGTCCCCGCCTTACCGCTCGCCATAGCCTTAGACGCCCGTATATCCCTGCCAAGTTTCGTGATGCCCTGCGTTACTTTCGGCGGCGCGGCGCCGGCTGGCATTTCGGGCAAAAATAGCTGCTCCGGCCGGCGACGATGATACGCCGGATCAGTGTCCGGCAACGATAGCAACGTTCACCTTCCCGCCCGTACGCGCGATGGCGCCGCTGATATTCTCCCGGCTCCCCATCGGCGTCAAGAAAATCCGAAATGGACGACCCGCGCATCACAATCGCCTTTTTCAAAATATCCTGCAGCGCCTTACGCAAGGTTTCGGCTTCACGCGCGCTTAGCCGATTGCCGAGCCGTGCCGGGTGAATCTTCGCGCGCCACAAACTCTCGTCGGCATAAATATTGCCGACACCCCGGAGCACGCTTTGATCCAGCAGCAGCGCCTTGATCCGTGCGGAGCGTGTGCGAATGTGTGCTGCGAACTCCGCCGCATTCACCTCCAGTGGGTCCGCGCCAAATGCTCTCAGCTCCTCCGCAAGCGGCGCCGCTGTCAGGTAAGCCATACGCCCGAACCGCCGCGCATCCGTGTAGCGCAGCTCTCTGCCGTCATCGAGCGTCAAATACACATGGGTGTGCTTGTTGGAAGGCTGTGCGGCGGAGCTCGGTGCCAGTTGCCCGGTCATGCCCAGATGTACGAGCAGCGCCGCGGGCGCCGCGTCACCGTTTGGATCGAAGCCAGCGTCACTGGCGGAGGACAGCCGCAGCAACATGAATTTGCCAAATCTCTCGATCACCTCAATCCGGCGGCCAGGAAGGTGTTCCTCCAGCGCCACAGGGTCGTCGATGAAATCCGTCTTCCCCAGCCGCACCGACAAAATCGTCCGCCCAAGGATCGATTGGCGCAAACCTCGAACGACAGTCTCGACTTCCGGGAGTTCTGGCATGATTCGTTCCTCATCAAATTATCACATTGGCTCTTCGCCAGGCGCCCGTCCCTGTTAATAAGCGGTCAAGAAGATGGTTAAGAGGGCGCTGGCAGCGGTTCACTTGCGATACTCATGCTAAAGTTTGTAGTTTGGAGGAATTGGTGCTCATCACGTCGGGAAGGACTCTTACGCTGTTGCTTTTATCGTTGATGATCGGAATCCCGGCGCTAGGCAAACAACGCGATACTGGCTTCCTCGACCGCACCATCACGCTACAAGGTACAACGTACAAGTATCAGGTGTTCGTCCCCGAAGATTGGACGCCCCACGAAAAATGGCCGGTCATCCTCTTTCTTCACGGCTCAGGTGAGCGCGGCGAGGATGGCCTGGACCAAACCGACGTCGGCATCGGCACCGCCATTCGCTCCGACCGCGGACACTTCCACGCTATCGTCGTGATGCCGCAATGCCGCAAGAATACCTGGTGGATCGAGCCGCCGATGGACGATATGGCCATGGCCACCCTGCAAGCCGCCACGAAAGAATTCCACGGCGATCCGCAGCGCACCTACTTGACAGGAATCTCCATGGGCGGCTATGGCAGCTGGCACCTGGCTGCAAAATATCCGGACAAGTTCGCCGCCCTGGTCGTTGTGTGCGGAGGCGTTCATCCTCCAGACGCCACGCTAAAAACCCACCCCGAATTGGCGAAATTTTCTCCGCCCGATGGGCCAAAAGCGTATCCCGACGTGGCAGCCAAGATCGGAAAACTTCCCGTTTGGATCTTTCACGGCGCCGACGACAACATTGTGCCCGTCGCGGAATCCCAGCGCATGGCCGACGCCATGAAAGCGGTCGGTGCCGAGGTCCACTACACCGAATATCCCGGCATAAAACACGTCTCCTGGGACAAAGCCTACGACGAGCCGAAACTGTACCCGTGGCTCTACTCCAAGACCCTCGCCAACAAGCCGAAATAGGCCGCGTCAGTTCTTGTGGTAATTCGGGTACGGCGGATGATCCGGAATCACCACCGGATTCTTCTTTAACGCCTCCAGCGTGACTTGCACCGCTTTCTCCAGTTGTGCGTCGTGACCCGCGGCCACCGAAGCGGGATCGTTCTCCACCTCAATGTCCGGCGCAACTCCGTGATTTTCTACTTCCCATTCGCCGTGCAACCCGTAAATTGCGCCGCGTGGCGCCGTAACAAAACCTCCATCCATCAACGGCGGATAGTTCCAGATACCTACCAGCCCGCCCCAGGTGCGCGTGCCAACCAAGGGCCCCACCTTGTCCTGCTTGAACATCCACGGCAGCGCATCGCCGCCCGAACCCGACATTTCGTTGGCGATCATCGTCTTCGGTCCGTAGATTTGCGCCAGCGGCGAGCAGAATTTCTCTCCTTCGCGCGTGACCGCGCAATTCCTCAATGGCCGCTCCAACTCATCGATTATAGAGTCGGCAACTTGACCGCCATGATTGTAGCGTTCATCGATGATCGCCGCTTGCTTGCCCACCTGCCCGAAATAAAAGCGGTTGAAGTTCAAATAGCCCTCGATATTTGTGTCCGGCACATGTATGTACGCAATCTTTCCGCCGCTTAGTTCATCCACTTTCCGCCGATTGTCTTCCTCCCATGCGCGATTTCGCAAACCAAATTCATCTGCCACCGGCACGACGGTAGCCTCCCGCGCATCTTTGCCGTCCGCGCTGGCGCTGACCTTGATCCGCACCTGCTGATCCGCGGTGCTCTCCAGAAACTTGTTCACGTCCGTCGGCGGCCGCACGTCCACCCCATTCACCTCCAGCAGATAATCGCCGGTCTTTACATCGACGCCCGGCTGTGTCAGCGGCGCTCGCAGATCAGGATTCCAGTTTTCACCGTTGAACACTCTCGCAAAACGATATCGCCCGTTTTCGATCTTGTAATCCGCCCCCAGCAAACCGCCTTTCACTTTCGGAGGTGCGGGAACGTCTCCCCCGCGAATGAACATGTGCCCGATGGTAATTTCGCCCAGCATCTCGTCAAACAAGTAATTGAGATCCTCTCGTCCACCCAGTCCCTTCAGGTAGGCGGCATATTTTTTCTCAGCGGCCGCGAGGTCCAATCCGTGATGCCCTGGGTCGTACAAAAAATCCCGCTCGATGCGCCAGACTTCCCGGTACATCTGATTCCATTCCACGCGCGGATCGACCAGTACTTCCATCTCTCCCAGTTTCAACGCGCCATCGCCCGGCTTCGGAGCCGCGCCGGCCGCGGTGATAAACCAGCCCTGCCCTTGCTTGTACAGCACTTTTTCGCCGTTCGCCGACACCGCGAACGCACTGACCCCGCCCAGGAACGGCTCCGTCTTTCGCGTCGTCAAGTCGAACTTCGACACGGTCACAGGAGTCATCGGCTCAAATCTCGGGACATCTGGTATCTCGCTCAAGTACAGCGTACCTGCCTTGCCCACGTCGAGCCCAACGTAGTTCGCCGGCTTAATCGGAAGCGCGACTATGCGCTGCTCGATTCCCTCCAAGTCAATAACCGTCTTCGCCAGCTCCTCCTTCTTATCTTTGTCTTTGTCCTTATCGCCGTCCTTCTTTTGGTCGGCGTTCTTGCCCTGTTCTTCCTTATTCTTGTCAGCGTCTTTCTTCTGGTCGTCCTTCTTATTCTCGCTGACCTTCTCTTCGTCGCTCTCCGGTTCCACTGGCGACTTCTCGCCCTTCTTCAACACCACCGCGTACACACTGCGCAACACCGGATGCTGATAACTCGAAAGATCCAGCCATCCCGACGACAAGCCCAAGTCCGTACTCGCCGCAACGAACAATTCCTTCCCGCTCTTGTCGAATACCGGATATCGCGCGTCCCCCAGCCCGGCCGTAACCTGCGACACCTTACCCGTGTCCAGCGAGTACACGAAAGCTGAGCGCAAATGACTCTCCAGAAATTTAGAATAAGTAAGCCACTTGCTATCGGGCGACCATGCAACCGCAAGACTCACGCTCGGATCCTCGAATCGGTCCGAATCCACCTTTACCGGTATGCCTTTCTCGACATCCACGTACCAAAAGTTCAGTCGCTTGTCCGTGTACGCAATCTTCTTGCTGTCGGGTGACCACGTAGGCCCATAAAAGAAAGAGGGTGGCTGACCCAACCCGATTTTCTTCACCGTTCCCAGTCCCGACTGATCGACCAGATGCAGCCCGTACTCGCCCGACTCGTCCGAAAAATACGCGATCCATTTCCCATCCGGCGACCACGCCGGATCACGCTCCTCGATGCCAGTCGTCCTCGTTAAGTTCCGCACATCGCCTTTTTCGGCCGGAACGCTCAGGATTTCGCCCCGCGCTTCGAAAACGGCGCGCGCTCCGCTCGGTGAGATTCCCGCATTCTGAATCTTGTCTCCAACTTTTTCATAGTGCGGCCGCGTCGCCGGAAGATCACCAGAGATATGGATATCTAATTTCTTGGAGCCATCGCTCCCCGGGTCAAATACATAAATCCCGCCGAATTGCTCGTACACCAGCGCATCGGGTCCCGCCGAAAGCGACTTCATGTCGAGCCCTTTATTCTCAACAACCTGCTTCACGGCTTTGGTCTTCGTCTCATAAGCAAACAGCGTGACTGCTCCATTGCGGTCCGACAGAAAGTACACCGTATCGCCTAACCACAGCGGATGCGAATCATTCGAATTCTCTCGCGGCACTTTCTCCAGCTTCAAATCGCTCAGTTGCACGATATAAATCGGCGTCGCCTGCCCGCCCTTGTACCGCTTCCACGACGTCTGCCATTTCAGGTTCGGCACGTATGCGATCCGCTTTCCGTCCGATGAAAACCACCCGTCTTCAGCCCGCCACATCGGCAAAACTTCCGGCCAGCCCCCTTCGACCGGTACCGTATAGAGTCGGTCGAAATCCGCGTACGCTTCACGCGGCGAATGAAACATCACTTTCCGGCTGTCCGGCGTCCATCCCACAACCACGTCCGGCGCTGGATGCCAGGTCAGCCGCCGCGGCTCACCTCCTTCGGCGGGCATGACGTACGCATCGATGTTGCCGTCATACTGCCCGGTGAAAGCGATCCACTTGCCGTCGGGTGAGAATGCGGGCCGCGCTTCGTGTCCCCCGGTGGTAAGTTGTCGCGCTTCACCACCTGCCCGTGGCACACTCCACAAATATCCTCCGTACACAAACACGACCTGTGTCCGGCTTATCGTTGGTGAATGCACCAGCAACGGCGCTTCGTCCGCGTCCACCGCACCAACCGCAAACCCAAGCAGCATTCCCACCAAGAGCAGCATTCGAGCACGCATCTTTCCTCCGTCGAGCTGAGACAAGCTTGTCCCGCCTTAGTCCACGACCATCTGAAATTTTATCGATTCATTTCTTCCCGGCAGCCGGTGCCGGCCAGAACCCCGGATCGCTGATCAGCCTCGTATCTTGACTCGTAGCGTATTTCTGAACGGCAAGGCCGATGGCTGAGGCCTTTCCGATCAACACGAACACCAGATTCTCCGTCGGAAAATGTTTCTCGATCACTTGTCGCGCGATGCCCGGCGTCACCCCATCCAGCCGCGCCTCCAACTGATTCACTTCATCGTCTCCGAGCCCATAAAACTCGTGTATCGCAATCGTCCGCGCCAGTTGACGTGAGGTTTCGATCTCCGGCGGAAACTGCCCCTTGATGTAACTCCTCGCCGACTTCAGCTGCTCTTCCGTAACTCCGTCTTTGTGCAACTTGGCTAGAATCTTCAACGCCAGATCGATCGCCGGCGTCGTCGTCTCGTTCTTGGTGAAGCTGAAGATCACAAACGGCCCCGGCATTTTGCGCTGATCGAAAAACGACTGCGCGCCGTAGGTGTATCCGGATTCCACGCGCAGCGCTTCATTCAGCTCCGAGGTGAATCTTCCGCCAAAAATCGTATTCACCACGTGGATCGCGACGCGGTCCGGATCGTTAGCCGCCACTCCGACATTGCCGATCGCAAAATAAGTCTGCGACGCATCCGGCTTGTCGACCAGCAGCAAGCGTTTCCCTTTCGCCGGTGCTGCTCCTGGAATGACCACGCTCTTCACCGCCCGCGGATCCCACGCCCCGAATGATTCCTCGAGTTTCGCTTTCATTTCCGCCGCATTGAACTCACCTGCAACCGCCACAATCGTGTTCCCCGGCGTGTAGTTTGCCTCGTAAAACTTCACCACCCCTTCGCGTTGAATTCGCTTCAGCGAAATCTCATCCCCGCCAGTCGGGCGTCCGTACGGATGCGTTCCATACAGGTATCCCGAGTAATACGGCATCATCACCGATCGCGGATCGTCTTTCGCCGATTTCACGGCGTCCACCGACTGCGCCAGAAATTTGTCCGTCTCGTCCTGCGGAAACGTTGGGTGCAACACCGCATCCGAAAAAAGATCCAGACCTCGTGCCAGATCCTTGGTTAGAAACTCCGCTCGAATAGCTGTGAAGTCCGGACCCGCCTCGGCTTCGAATTCGCCGCCAATGTAGTCAAGGTCTGCTGCAAACTGCTGCGCGCTCCGCTTCTTCGTTCCTTTACGCAGCAGTCCAGCGGTGGTGGTTGCCAGCCCTTCTTGGCCAGATGGATCGCTGCCTGCACCCGCCTTCACGATTGCCGAAATATTCACCAACGGCACCCCGTGCTTTTCGAGCAGCAGCACCGTCAAGCCATTCTTCAAGACAACTTTCTCGTGTGGCGGCAAATGCAGGGTTTGCGCCGGCGCGATCGAACAAACCAAAACAAACACGACAGCTATGCGAACAAGTCTCGCGATCGCCCGGCCGCGCCTCATTCTTTTGCCTTCTCTCCGTTTTCCGGCATCAGCGTCGCTACGGTGCGGTTGTTCGCTCCAAAATAGACTTTCGCGACTCGCTGCACGTCCTCTTTTGTCACACCCGAATAGTTCTTCGCCGCCTCGAACAGTTTGTTGTAGTCCCCGAAGAATACTTCGTACGTGCCAATCGTGTTCGCACGGCCGTTGATCGTACGCATCTGCCGGTAAAACTCCACCAGCCGAATATTCTTCGCCTTCTCCAGTTCTGTATCCGCAACCAACGTGTTCGCGGCCCGCTCCAGCTCTTCATAAATCGCCTTCTCGCACGCTTGCGGGTCCACCCCCTGCTTCGGCTGCGCCACAACTTCGACCATCGACGGGTCAAACGACGGCTCGACCTCCGACGACACATCCAGCGCGATTTGATCTTTGTCCACCAGCCGCTGATACATCCGCGAACTCTCTCCCTGGAACAAGATCGTTCGCAATATGTTCAGCGCATAAAAATCCGGGTTGTTCGATTGCGGTACGTGATACCCCAGCATCAGCAGCGGTAACTCGGCCGCCTTGTGCACCACCAATCGCCGCTCTCCCATCTGCGGCGGCTCCACGGTCGTCACCGGCGGTGGGGGTGCATGTGTCCGGATTGGCTCAATATAGTTCTCGCAAAGTTTGAAAATTTCGTCCGCCGACACGTCGCCCACCACCACCATCGTCGCGTTGTTCGGCGAATAACCCATTTCAAAATGATGCTTCAGATCTTCCATCGTCCACTGCTCGATATCGCTCATCCAGCCCACCACCGGCCACTGATAAGGATGCGCAATATAAGACGTCGCCCACAGCTGCTCGTCCAACACTCCGCTGTTCTCGTTATCCACGCTGAGCCGCCGCTCCGACGCCACCACTTCCCGCTCGGACTTCACCTTCTGGGGATCAAATGACAAATCACGGATGCGGTCTGACTCGATGTCATAAATCAACGCCAGCGCCGACCGCGGAAACCAATCCTGATACACCGTCACATCGCGCGTCGTATACGCGTTATTCGCGCCCCCGTTGGCTTCCATCACCTTGTCAAGATCTCCCGGCCCGTATTTCTTCGCCCCGTTAAACATCATGTGCTCGAAAAAATGCGATAGCCCGGTCGTCCCCGGCCGTTCATTCCGCGATCCAATCCGATAGAAAATGTATAGCGCAACGTTCGGAATGCTGTGGTCGGTTTGCACCAGCACCTTCATCCCATTCTTAAGCGTCCGCACAGAAACCGGATAGTCCTGCTGCCCCCGAGCGGCACCCGCGACGAACAACGCCACACACAAAATCGCCGCAGCGATCCCGCCAAACCGAACTGTTTTCATGTACCCACCCTCACGAGACGAGGAACCACCCACCCCTTCAGACGCATAAAACCCGAAATAAGTTCGCTGCTAAGCGGTTGGCAAATTTACGCGCACAGTCCGGATCGAATCCTGGCTTCATTATTTCATTACTTCTTTACTTCGCTTTCTCCCACCAACGCAAACACCCGCACTGCCCCACCGGATCCCCCTTCCAACTTGATCGGCGCCACAATCAAGAACGCCCCCGCCTCCGGCACGCCACTCAAATCCGAGAGATTCTCAACCTGGTACAATCCCGCTCCCAACGCCAAATGATGCACGGCAAAATCCGTAGAAGCCCCATAATCCGCGCTGAGCGTATCGCACCCAAGCCCGCTGATCTTCCGTTCCATCAAGACCTTGACCGCCTCCACGGAAAATGCCGGAAAATGCATCCGCCCCTGCGCATCCTCGTTCCGATATCGCTGCGCATCCGGCCATCGCGCCGCCCAACCTGTCCGCAGCAAAACGATCGCGCCCTCAGGAATCCGCCCATGCCGCTTTTCCCACTCTTCCACTCGCGCCACGGAAAGCAAGTAGTCGGCATCCTTGACTGCATCTGCCCGCACATCAATGACAACCGCAGGCCCAAACAATTGTTTTGTAGGAATTTTATCGACGGTCACTTTTCCCGGCGGAAAATGAATCGGCGCATCCAGGTGCGTCCCGTAATGCTCCAGCATCCAGAAGCTGCGCGTAAAATATCCATTCTTCTCCACGGTCGCATTCACCTGCGCCTCAAACACGCGCGTATCTCCCGGCCAAGGCACCAGCTTGTCGTTGATCGCATAGCTGAGGTCCAGTACGCGCGTCTTCCCAGAAGAAATATTGGCCAGCAAATTATCTCGATGTGGATTCTGCGGAAGGAGAGTCATGAACGCAGCAACACAACCAACAAAAATCCCAGAGCGGCCGAGCACACCCATCAATCACCCCAGTAAAACCGGCCCGGCCACCACGACCTTCGCGCACTTGCTGATTTTTTGAACTCGGCAATCGGCCTTGGCAGCGCGAAACCCAGCCCTCTCGAACTAAGGCAGCGGAATCCCAGGCGTCGCCACAATCCCAGCCATCCGCAAAATCTCCTGGTACTCGACGTCGGTAATCGCAGAGATCAGCAAGCGCACGTTCTTAAGCATTTTCACTTTCTTCAGTGCCGGATTGGCCCGCAGTTCCGCGAGGGTCACCTGCCTCGGTAACCGGTCAAACGCCCGCAAGTCCGCCACCAGGTTTTTCCCCTTGTGATCATGAGGATCCGGGTAAGGATCGCGCGTCACCTCCGCGATCGAGTACAACGACCGCTCCGGCGCCGAGTGGTAGCACAGCACCCGGTCACCCTTGCGCACCTGCTTAAGCGCACGGATAGCGTCGGCCTTGCCGGCCGCCCCATGCCACATTTCCTTACCCTTTACGAACAGCGTATCCCAATGGTAGTGGTGCGGGTCGGCACTGAAGATCCAGTAGTGTCGGTGCGAGGTCGGAAGCGCCATCGAATATTCGAGACGGGACTATACACGTCGCCAGCAGAAAAGCGAAACAAAATATGAGGGTTAGCCCGAAAGATCATCCAAAATTTGGACTTTTCTCGCCCCGGGCTCTAACTCACGCCCAAATCATACGATAAACTGCCTAAGATCAGATACTTACACAACACTCAACCCAGATCGACGAAGATTTCCGCTCCCCGCACCTCCACCGCGTAGCAAGCCACGCCCACCGACGGGTTCTGCACGATCTTGCCCGTCGTGACATCGTACTGCCACCCATGCCACGGACAAGTTACGATCTTGCCCTCCAGCGGGCCGTCGCCCAATGGCCCGCCCCGGTGCAAACACGTATTGTCGATAGCGTGAAACTGCCCCCCGACGTTCGCGATCGCGATGGCCTTCCCAGCCACATCCACTTCCCGGATCGCCCCCGCGGGTATGTCCGCTGTTCCAACCGCCCGAACAAACGCCATCGTCCATCCTCCTCAAATACTCTTCGACTCCAACCCGAGTCGTGCCTGCCATCCTCGTTCAACTTGGATTCGATCCGCTCGAATTCGGACCTTCAGCCCTAAATCTCGTTCGATTTCGAGCCAGAATTTCTCGGCGGATTATAGCACCGGATCTCCATCAAGAGCGGATCACTGAGCCTGGGTAGCGGCAGATCCGAGAACGTGGGCAGGTTCGGACCAACCCTCTCTTCAATCCGAATGCAGAAACCTTTGTCTGAGTGGATCGTATTATTCTGCGCACTTCCGTGCGCGCGCGTGCCACGCACGCAAAGTGTTTCTCGGAGACCATCCATCATGGGGAGTCTCGGCAAGCGACCCGGTCACGCTGACGGGCGCGGTAGCCTTGCTATTGGCAACCGGCGTGGTAGCCTGCTGGGTCCCCGTACGCCGCGCATCGCGCGTCGACCCACTCGTTGCACTCAGATACGAGAAGTTCTCCAGCGCTAGATCGGGGTCGAATTGTTGGCGCCGCCTGGAAGGCGCGCCGCAAATGACGTTCGATGACAGAGACGAACAAGCCATCGGAACCGAAGATCCGCCGCGCGAAGAGCGGCGATGCCGCGGACCTTGCGGCGCTCAGCGGCGAGCTTGGATACCCCGCCACGGCGGCCGAGATAAGATCGCGGTTGAGCCGCCTGAAGTCCGCCGCCAACGATGCGTTATTCGTTGCTGAATGCGATGGCGAGGTGATTGGCTGGCTGCATATCAGCGTCAACCACCTGATTGAAGTACCCACTCGAGCGGAAATCAATGCGTTCATCGTAAGTGAAAAACAAAGAAGCAGGGGGGCTGGAGCTCGATTGCTCCACGCCGCGGAGAATTGGGCGCGAGGGAAAAAATGTGTGAACATGTCGGTTCGCTCCAACGTGGTTCGCGAGCGCGCGCACGTTTTCTACGAGCGTAACGGCTACGAACACTACAAGACGCAGAAAGCTTTCCGGAAGCCGCTGTAATTCACGTTGGTTTGGTTAGCCGATAAAACTGCCGCGTTATCGCTCGTTCGGCTTGGTGTCGATCTTGATTTCGAGTATTTCGGCCCAATCCTTGCCGGTTACGAACAATCTGCGCCGCTTGGCGTCGTAGGCGATTCCGTTCAGCACATCTTCGGGCTCGTGTTTGCTCCGAGCTACGACGGATGCCAGATCGATCCACGCCAGCACTTGACCCGAGCGCGGGTTGATACGAGCGATCCGCGGCGAATGCCAGATGTTGGCGAAAATCTCTCCGTCGATATATTCGAGCTCGTTCAAGTTCGTCACTGCTACATTTCCTGCGTACACCTCGAGTGTTCGTACGATTTTGAAAGAAGCGGGATCGATGAATTGCAATTTGTTTGACCCATCGCTCAGGATCAGCGACGCGTCGTCGTGCGTCAGACCCCAACCTTCGGATTCGTAATGAAATTCTCCAACTTTACGAAAGGTGCGTACATCGTAGATGAATCCAATCTTTGACAGCCAGGTTAGCTGATAGGTCTTGCTGCGAAAAATGGTCAAGCCTTCGCCGAAATATTCTGATGGCAGGTTGACCTGGTTGAGGACTGCGCCAGTCTCCAAGACCGTACGGCGCAAGGTGGATTGTCCGCTCCGTCCGGTGCTCTCATAGAGGTAACCGTCGTAGTACTCCAGCCCCTGTGTGAACGCGTGAGGATCGTGAGGGTAAGACTTGACTACTTCCGCGACGAGAATCGGCACACTCTGAGGATTTCCGCCAGGCGGCCCCGTCGAAAGCGCGGACGGTGGCGCATTTCTGCCATTTGTCGTGATCCAACCGGCGAGGCAGGCGGCCGCGATCACCACTTTCGCGAGGCGCTCGCGCGGAACGCTCCAAGTCAATCGCATTCGATTCATTCTCACCACCCATCATGCCAAGCGTGCTTCCAGGTGTCGGGGGATTATCACTTGGAACGCTGGTTTGAGCGAAGTGGCCATGTGTATCGCATTACGATATACTTAGTTTGTGTTCGCCGAAATCACCACCGAAGAGTTCCGAGCGCTGGCCGAGCTTCGCTATCGCATCCGTCATTTCCTGAGTGAGGGTGACACTGCCGCACGCCAGGCAGGCCTTGAACCCCAGCAATATCTCCTGCTGCTGATGATTCGGGGGCTTCCCAGCGGCGAGGAAGCCACCATCCGGACTTTGGCGGAGCGTCTGGCGTTGAAGCATCACAGCGTCGTCGAACTCGTGGATCGCATGGAAGCACACGGGTACGTGCGACGGACGCGGGGCCGTGACGATCGCCGCCGCGTTTTGGTCTCGCTGCTGCCGCGGGGCGAGCGAATGCTGGAAGATGTGGCGCGCCAACGTATCGACGAAGTTCGATCGTATGGACACGAGCTTGCGCGGGCTATCGATCAACTTCTGGATCGTCCGCAAAAGCCGCAGCGCAGCAATCTCTTGAAAACACGTGCGACCAATCGAAGGCGAGGCAAGCGTGGGTAGTATGTTTGAGAAACCTGAAAGTCAAAATCAAAAGATCGCGCACGGTCCTGCTTGGCCCGGAGGCCGCGAAACCAAAAAGCCCCAGACTCCGGTCGCGCACTGAAATGGTCAAGCATGTCGGAAAACACAGCACAACTTAATGCGGTTCCAGTGAAATGGTGGGACGTGCCCGTGCGGCAATGGGTCGATTTTTGGAAACGCCGCGAGGATCAGATCTTCCTTGTCTTAACGCTGGTGATCGGCGCTTTGGTAGGTCTTACGGTCGTAGCTTTTATCGTGCTGACTGAACACGTCGGTGCGCGAATCTATCCTCCCGGTGGTGCTGTCTGGCACAGAGTGCTTGCACCGGTGGTGGGTTCGCTGTCGATGGGCTACCTGTTGTTCAAATATTTTCCGGATGCTCGGGGCAGCGGAGTGCCGCAGACGAAAGCCGCGCTCTACGCGCGTGGTGGACGCATTTCGCTCGGTACCGTGTTTGGGAAATTCTTCTGCACCTCCGCCACGCTTGCCAGCGGTATTCCGCTCGGGCGCGAGGGTCCATCGGTTCAGGTGGGCGCGGGACTTGCGTCGGTGTTGGGGCGGGCGCTTGGGCTGAGCCCGGCAAAGGTCAAAGCCCTGGTGCCGGTCGGTGCGGCGGCGGCGGTAGCGGCCGCGTTCAATACGCCTCTGGCTGCGGTGTTGTTCGCGCTGGAGGAGGTTGTTGGCGATCTTCACGCCCCGGTGCTCGGATCGGTGGTGCTCGCCTCGGCGACGTCGTGGGCCATGCTTCGATTGCTCCTTGGGAACGATCCGCTCTTCAAGGTTCCTCAATACCAGTTGGTCAGTCCGTGGGAGTTCGGTGTCTATGCCGTGCTTGGCGTGCTCGGCGGCTTGGTGTCGGTGGCGTTCACGAAGCTTCTCGTGGGCATGCGGGAACGGTTTCTTCGATTGCCTCGCAAGACGGTATGGTTCCAGCCGCTCGCAGGCGGATTGTTGGTTGGTGTCATGGGCTGGTTTGTGCCGCAGATTTTGGGTGTCGGCTATACCTACGTCGGGGCGGCCTTGAACGGCGGGATGGCGGTCAGGCTGATGGTGTTGTTGCTGGTGCTGAAGTTCTTTGCAGTAACCGCCAGCTACGCATCCGGGAATGCCGGCGGCATTTTCGGTCCGGCCTTATTTCTCGGGGCGATGCTGGGGGGAGTTGTCGGCACGGTAGCACACCACCTGGCACCGGCTCACGTCGCCGCACCCGGGGTTTATGCGTTGGTGGGTATGGGCGCAGCGTTTGCGGGAATCGTGCGCGCGCCTATGACCTCGGTAGTCATGATTTTTGAGACCACGCGCGACTACGCCATCATCGTTCCGCTGATGATCTCGAATCTGGTCAGCCTCTTCATTTCGTCCCGGCTGCAGCGCGAGCCCATTTATGAAGTTCTCGCCCGTCAGGACGGTATCCACCTTCCCGGTCCTGAATCGCGTTCCGTCGAAGGCCAGCGGCGCGTGATCAGCGCGATGCGCCCGGCCACGGAAATTCTCAGCGACAACATGAGCGTGGAAGAGGCGATGGAAAAGGTTCGTGCCAGTGCCTTTCATTCCTGGCCCGTAATCGATGATTCCGGTGTCGTTGGAGTGGTTAGCTTGAGTGCGCTGCAGAATGCGTGGGGCGACGGCGGAGCGGGCCGCACGCTCAAAGAGTTTGTCGACGCGCGCGAATTCCCGCACCTGCACGCCGACCATCCGCTCAGCGTCGCGCTCGAACGCATGGGTACGACGCACATGGACGTACTCCCGGTCGTAAGCCGCGCCGACGTCCACAAATTGGAAGGCGTTGTGACCCTGCATGAAGTCTTGAAGTTTTACGGCTTCGGAGGAACTAGCGGGTCTCCGTAGCGATGCTTCCGTGACCAGCCTGCGACCCGCGAGCGCTTATGATCCAGCTCTCGTTCAGTTTCCGGCTGCCGACTAACAGCATTGAGGCCGTTCGGAATTCAAAGGACGGCCCGGCGGCCCATGGCTTTGCTAGTATGTTCAACAGATCAGATGAAAACTGCGCGCAAAAAAGAGTGGTTTGACGACGACTCATTCTGGCGGGACCTGTATTCCTTCATGTTTCCAGAAAAGCGAATCGCCGATGCGGACGCACAGATCGCGAAGGCAGTGGCACTGACCAAGCCCGCGGGCAAGTCTGTTCTCGACCTCTGCTGCGGTCCCGGCAGATGCAGCATTGCCCTTGCAAGAAGAGGCTTCTCGGTCACTGGTGTTGACCGGACGAAGTACCTTTTGGATAAGGCTCGGGCGAAAGCGCGCGCGGCACGCGTCAACATCGAATGGGTCCAGAAGGATATGCGGGATTTCGTCCGTCCAGATTCCTTTGCTCTCGTGCTCAGCATGTTTACTTCCTTCGGGTATTTCGACGATAGGCGAGAGGATATGACTGTTTTAGAGAATATGATTACGTCGCTGCAGCCGGGAGGAGTCTGCCTGATCGACGTCTTGGGGAAAGAACGTCTCGCAAGAATTCTTAAGCCGACAGTATCCACGCTGCTGCCGGACGGTACTCTTTTGGTGGAGCGGCACGAGTTTTTTGATGATTGGACGCGCGTTCGGAACGAATGGCTCCTCATACGAAACGGCAAAGTGAAGAGCTTCAAGTTTCAGCACACCGTCTATTCTGGGCTGGAGTTGCGGGACCGGTTGGAGCGCGCTGGATTCGTGGACGTGGCTCTGCGGGGGAATCTGGATGGCGATGAGTATGGTCCCGATGCTGAGCGGCTCATTGCGATAGGGCGCAAACCGATTTCGAGACATCCCGAAAAGCACCCTGCCCCCGCATCTGGCAATATGCAATAAAGCCTGGTTTTTCGTGTCCTCGCTTAATAACCCTAGCTTACAATAACTGTTTGACCTCTACGCTACTCGCCTCCACGTCCTGCCTCACTATGCTCTTCAAAACGCTCAGCGCCTCCGTGTATGGAATTGACGCCTATGTTGTGGAGGTGGAAGTAGACGTAGGCTCCGCGCGCATGCAGGACTTCAATGTGGTGGGTCTTCCCGACAATGCCGTGAAGGAAAGCCGCGAGCGCATCAAGTCTGCACTGCGAAACTGTTCTTTCGAGTTTCCTCATGGCCAGGGCGTTACGATCAACCTCGCTCCCGCCGATGTTCGTAAAGAAGGCTCGGCGTTCGATTTGCCGATGGCACTGGGTCTGGCTGGCTGCATGGGTCATTTTTTCGGCAAGCCACTCGACAAGTGCATGTTCCTGGGCGAGCTTTCTCTGGACGGCAGCGTGCGCTCCATCCGAGGAGCGCTTTCCGCGACGATTGCTGCTCGGGACGTGGGCCTGAAGGCTATTGCCGTCCCGGAGTCGAACGCCCGGGAAGCTGCTGTGGTGGAGGGCGTAGACGTCTTCGCCGTGAAGTCTCTGCCGCAAGCCATTGACCTGATCAATTCACCGGAGTCGTTTCACCCGGTTCGCGTCGACGCACACCTGATGCTTTCCGAAGCCGCTCAATACTCCGTTGATATGCGCGACGTTCACGGGCAGCAGGCCGCCAAGCGCGCCCTGGAAGTATCCTGCGCTGGTGGGCACAACATCTTGGTTCATTGGTCCTCCGGGCGCCGGCAAGACCATGCTGGCCAAGCGCATTCCGACGATCCTGCCTCCGATGTCCCTCGACGAGGCCATCGAAACCACGCGTATCCACAGCGTCGCCGGTGTCCTGGAAGACAGCCGCGGACTGGTCGGTACCCGGCCTTTTCGCTCACCGCACCACACCATCAGCGGCGCCGGATTGATTGGGGGTGGCGCCGTGCCGCGCCCAGGAGAGGTTTCACTCGGCCACAACGGGTTCTCTTCCTTGACGAACTGCCGGAGTTTCAGCGGAACGTCCTGGAGGTTATGCGCCAGCCTCTCGAAGACGGGTTAGTTACCATCGCCCGTGCGGCCATCTCGGTCACGTTTCCATCCCGATTCATGTTGGCCGCCGCGATGAACCCTTGTCCCTGCGGGTACTTCGGCGACCCTACCCGGGAATGTCATTGCACGCCCCCGATGATCCAGCGCTACGTATCCAAGATCTCCGGTCCGTTGCTGGACCGCATCGACATCCACATCGAAGTGCCTGCGGTGAAATACAAGGAGCTGCGCGCGCCCTCCTCATCCGAAGACTCCACAGCCGTACGGGCTCGCGTGATTGCTGTGCGCGACAGGCAGACGGAGCGATACCGTACGGAGAAGGGGACCTATTCCAACGCCCAGATGATGCCGAAAATGATCCGCAAGTTCTGTGCGATTTCCGCCGAGGGCGAAAAGCTGCTGGAGAATGCCATTACGAAGCTGGGTCTTTCCGCGCGCGCACACGACCGCATCTTGAAAGTCGCCCGCACGATTGCAGACCTTGACGCCACCGAAAGCATCGAGCCCCGACACCTGAGCGAAGCCATCCAATACCGCACCCTGGACCGCTCTTATTGGGCCTAAATAGGGCTGCCTGCATCTCGTAGCCGGGCATTAGCATCCCAGTTTTGGGCCAGCACGCAGGCTAGATGGTCAACACCGAGCACTCTGCTCATTGACTCGGTTTCCACCTGTGTGTTACCCATAGTGCGCCCAAGTACAGCCCAATTTGGGTCGCAGTGATAGGTCGCATGGCGCCTGAGACCAAGCACCTCGAAGTCACTCTGGAAACACACGTGGAAAGCGTGAATTTAGCCGAAGAGATGTGTCTGCGCGTAGCGGAGTCGGCAGGCTTCGGCGAGGACGATTGCTACCGGATCGGTATGTCCGTACGCGAGGGCGTGATCAACGCATTCCATTACGGGAATCAGGAGCGCCCCGACAAGAAGATCCACCTGGCGGTGGATCTGACGCCGGACAAAATGATCATTCACGTTCTGGATGAGGGCAAGGGCTTCGACTTGAGCAATGTCCCGGATCCTCTCGCCCAGGAGAATCTGCTGAGCACATCCGGACGTGGGATTTTCCTGATGCGCGCCTTTATGGATGAATTTAATGTGGTGTCGGGCCGCACGGGTGGCGCAGAAATTATCATGTCGAAAAAGCTGCCTCCCGGAAACGGTCCCGCCGAGAACAATCAGAGCGGTCAAAACGCGACGCCGCAACAGGAAGCCTAGGTAAGACTATGGATCTGCGTGCCACCTATCGAGATGCTGGCGTCGTGACCGTGGTGGATATCGGCGGGCGGATTACGCTCGGCGAAGGCAGCGCGCTGCTGCGCAAAACGATACGCGAACTCCTGGAAGAAGGGCGCACAAAAATCGTTCTGAACCTTGCCGACGTCAATTATATTGATAGCTCTGGAATCGGTGAACTGGTCACTGCCTTTACGACCGTGAAGAAGAGTGGCGGCGACTTGAAGCTCCTGTACCTTACAAAGAAAGTCCACGACCTCCTGCAGCTCACCAAATTGTTCACGGTCTTCGACGTTTATTCGGATGAGAACGCTGCCATAAGCAGCTTCCGCTAAGCCCCGCTCGCCAGATCAGCGCATCTGCGTCAGCAATCGTAAACGATGAGGCGTAACGATGAGGCCGATCTCCGACACAATTTGGACCACCGAGCGCGCCAAGGCGCTGGGCTTCGATCTCTGCGGCGTAGCGGCAGCCACGAGATTTCCAGAAATGGCACAGACGGAAGTCTGGCTCGCAAAAGGATATGCGGGAGAGATGAAATATCTTGCGGACCCGCGCCGCAGCGATCCGCAAAGCGTGCTTCACGGAGTTCGCAGCGTGATCGTCTGTGCGCTGAATTACGACACTCAACATGCAAAATCGACCGACCTACCCATGGAACCGCACACCGGCGAGCCGCATGGATGGATTTCGCGCTACGCCTGGGGTGACGATTACCACGACGTGCTGCGAAGAAACCTAAGCGGCCTGGTGGCTGCTCTAAAGGAGCGATTCGACGAACCATTTGAGACTCTTGCGTATGCCGATACAGGTCCCTTGCAAGAGCGTATCTTCGCCAAGCACGCGGGTCTCGGCTGGATTGGCAAGAACACGCTGCTCCTCAACCAAGCGTTAGGTTCCTGGTTTTTCCTGGGCGCAATCCTGACCACGCTCGATCTAACTCCTTCGATCGGAGAGACTGAATCCCTTCCACCGGACTTATGCGGCAGCTGCACCCGCTGCATTGATGCATGTCCTACCGACGCTCTGGTGGAACCTTATGTCCTGGATGCGCGTCGCTGCATCTCCTACCTAACCATCGAACTTCAGGGCAGCGTCCCGGAAGCCCTGCGCGAGCCGATCGGCCGGCATGTTTTCGGTTGCGACATTTGCCAAGACGTGTGTCCCTGGAACCGTCGTGCGCCGGTGACACCGGCGGAAACATTTCAGCCCCGAACCTTCGCGTTGCCCAAGCGCGCGGTGGAAAGCGACAGAGTGAAAAGCGGGTCGGTGCCATCGGACGGTATCGCTCTTTCCACGACGCAGTCGCTCCTGCTTCCAAGCCTGGAATGGATGGCCGCCATGACCGAAGACGACTATAAAGTAGCCTTCCGCAACAGCGCCATCAAGCGCGCCAAATGGCGAGGCGTGGTTCGCAATGCCTGCATCGCGCTCGGAAATGCCAAACTGGTACGGGGCACGCGCGCAGGCGACAGAGTCAGCGCGTTACTCCAACGCCTCGCCGCGTCTCCAGACCCACCCATCTCCGAATCTGCCCTTTGGGCCCTCTGCCGCATCCAATAAACGGCCGAAGGTGCTCGCTGGAATTTTGGGTGGCGTCGTCGACGAGGCCCAACAGTACGACACCGCGCGATAATGGCGGTATAATCCTCGGCGTCACGATCTGCACCCCGCGCCGCAGGAGTACTCGATGAATCGCCGCAAGTTCCTTGTCAGCGGCGGCATTGTCAGCGCAGGATTGTTTGGGATTGGCAACGCCGCAACCAGCCTTTTGCAAGCAAGCACAGCAACACCAAGTTCGGAACAAACAAATCTAAAATTGGAGGATAAACCCGTGGCATTTACAGTGCCCCCGCTGACGTACCCGTTTGACGCGCTCGAACCTCACATCGACGCTAAGACGATGGAAATCCACCATGACAAACATCATGGTGCTTACGTAACGAACCTCAACAAGGCTCTCGAAGGCCATGCTGATCTGCAATCCAAGTCGCTGGAGGAATTGCTCGGGAATCTTGATGCGATTCCCGAAAACATCCGCAATGCCGTCCGCAACAACGCCGGCGGCCACTGGAACCACACATTATTTTGGACGCAACTGAAGAAGGGCGGTGGCGGTGAGCCTAAGGGCGATCTGGCCGAGGCCATCAAGTCGACGTTCGGATCGTTCGCGGAGTTCCAGACGAAGTTCGCAGCTGCCGGCGTTGGGCGCTTCGGCTCGGGCTGGGCCTGGCTGGTGGTCAGGGATGGCAAGCTGGCGATTGATTCTACCCCGAACCAAGACACGCCCATCTCGCTGAAAGCGAAAGCGGTGCTCGGCTTGGACGTGTGGGAGCACGCATATTACTTAAAGTACCAGAACAGGCGGCCTGATTACATCGCGGCGTGGTGGAACGTCGTCAATTGGGACTCGGCCTCGGAGCACTATTCAGCGGCCAGGAAGTAGTCTGGCCAGCAGTACGCAACTAAAGTGAAAGGCCCGATCCGAATCTCGGACCGGGCCTTTCCTTCTTTCAGAGACTGTCAACTGGGAAGCGATCAGGCCATCGCGTGGCGCTTGGCCATTGCAATCGGCCCGACTCGCGGCGCGCCATGATAGTTAGATGGCGAAGCGGCATACGCCCTTGCTTCCCGCGTCGCGAGCGTTTGCGGGCCCATGGATGCCGGCGTGCGGCGTGTCGCCTCGCGCACCAACTCCATTCGCCCACGCACTCGGAACTTCGTCAACAGCGACGAGACGTGGAACTTTACGGTGCGTTCTGAAAGATTCAGCGTGGCGGCAATTTCCTTGTTGGCCAAACTGCGCATAACCCCGCCAAGCACTTCTTCTTCCCGGCGCGTCAGTTTCACCGCACTGCCCACCGAATGCCCAGCCTGCAGCAGTTTTTCGGCCTTCTCGGTGAGACCTTCCAGGGAGTCATGCGCGGCTTCAACCATTACCACATAGTCCCGCGGCGACTGGCCCCGGACCATGCAATGCATCGCCAGCAGACCGGCCGCTTCCTCGACTGGAAACTGCCCGTCCGGCCCGGCGGCGACGTGAAAATGCGAAACGCCGGTGTTCTTTTCATAGAAAAAATAGGTTTCGCGTGGAGTATGAGAGCCGTCCTGCGACTGATGTGTGTCGGAATGATGCGGTTGTTCATTTCTGCGGATTACTTTCACGTGCACCCCTCCGTACGTAGCCTCGCAATGGCAACCGAGACCCGTTGGTTTTTATTGATAGCCTCTTGGCGAGGCATTTTTCCACTTCTGCAGCAAGCAGTCAGGTGATAAGCCAAGTTTGGGGGTTGTGGGGACCCAGCGTCTAAAACCCTCAGAAACGGCACGCCGAGACGTGAGAAGGTACACCCTGACACTTCGCTCGCTATTCTAGTTTTTACCACCCACCGAACTGCCAACTGTATGCAACCTGACCGCCGAATCTCGCGAGTACTATAACTTGCTAAAACAGTGGTACTTATTTTCCCGTAGAAAAGCCTAGGGCTATCCTGTAACGGTAGGAATTGCACAGTCTGCGAAATTTTTCCCACAGGATTCGCTCTATCGTAGGCGTTGGTCGGCATGGCGCGGGGTTCTCCACAGGGCCTGGAGCGGTTCCCTTTTTATTCGCTGCAAACCCTTAGTACTGCTCTTTCTCAACGTCTATAATATACTAGTAAATAGTATCGTCAAGTAAATAATGACGACAATACGCAAAAACTTTCCTGTGGCCGTTTCCTTTCTCGTTCGTTTTGCAACGATTCGAATTGCGTTCCAGAGCTATGATTTCATAGTATCCCGCCCCTTTCGTTGCGCGGGAGCAATGAAGTCGCTTTAGTTTGCGACGATGTGGGTGTGTTCCGGAGAGATCAGTTCGTAGGTGATATCCCGCCATTTTATCTTACGCGTCACCAGTGAAGTCGCGAAATTCACGACGTACAGGAACGGAACGAAGATCGTCAGGAGGATGTAGATCCATGCCTGACCCATGATCTGCGAGCGCGCCGCTGGCATCACTTCCGTTACTCCCGCAACGCGCAAGCTGCTACGGATTACTCCGAGCAAGACTGGAAGAAACGTCAAAATCGCGTGATGGAATGACGGGAGGGTCGCAATCACATCTCCGACAGTCAGAGACACGCGAGAAACAGCGTCAAGCAGTACAACAAATGCGTCGCGAACCCGAACGTCCACATTTCTTGAGCGTAGACGCGCGTGATCAGAATCTGCCGGTTCGTAAATTCCAGCAGGCCCGTGAAATCCGTTTCCACGTACGAGAGCGTTAGGCACTCCGGTAAAAACATGATTGGCCGGTTCGCTCGCTGAAGGGCGCGCGTCATTGAATAATCGTCGCTAACCGAATTTTTCCAGTCCTCCGCGACTCCGATTTTATCGAACACATCGCGGCGGAGGGCCATGCCGCCACCCAGCAAAAATTCTTGCCCTTCTCGCTGAGCATCGTGACGATCGGCGCGTTCCAGGCGGCCAGCAACACGGTCGGCAGGTTGCTGCGGTTTGGAATCAACCACCGCATCGTGGTGGTTGCTCCCACGCGGGCATCCGCAAGCGGAGCCACCAGTTTTTTCAACCACGATTTCCCAGGGCGCCCGTCGGAATCGGCGAAGGCCAAGAACTCAAAATCCGGCGGCAGTTGCTCGATCACGAACCGCAAGTTGTTTACTTTCTCGCCGCAGCCCTCGGCCTTGTCCGCGATCACCACGTGAGCCTTCGTTCGCGCAGTCGCCGCGACACGCTTCACGATCGCGCACGCTGGATCGGATTCCGATGCCAGCACGAAAAACGTCTCGTAGTTTTGGTGATCGAATTCCGTCAGCGTGGTCAAATTCCGCTCCAGGCCCGGCTCGAGCCCCTTGCAGGAGCAGAGCACCGCCGTCCGGGGCGCGTGAAGCCCGGATCGGTGGCCGCCCGCCGCCGCGCATATCCCAGCCATTGCAGGCCTTGCCATACGAGATACAGACCCATCGCGATCTGTACGACAGAGAGAAAATAGAAAAGAGTTTCCACTGTGGAACGAGCGTAGCAGAACACTTACCTATCCGCATTGACTCCGTGTAGAGGTAGAATCGCACCGGTAAACGTCAGCGCTGAGGAGACTTCTTATGAATGGCCGCGTGGACACTGCGATGGTTACGACAGCAAATGACTTGTCGGGCTATCGTGTCGTCAGGAACTATGGGATCGTCCGCGGGATCGTCGTGCGATCGCGCAGCATCGTCGGGAACTTCGCGGCGGCGCTCCAAACCGTGGTCGGCGGCAATATCACCATTCTCACGAACCTCTGCGAGAAAACGCGCGAGGATGCCTTCGAATTGATGTTGCAACATGCGGCCCAGCATGGCGCAAACGCCGTCGTCGCCATGCGCTACGACGCCACCGAAGTGATGCAGGGCGTCACCGAAGTTCTGGCTTACGGCACCGCTGTGCAGGTAGAGCGCTCCGTCTGACCCAATTCTTAAAATTCAGAGACCCAACCCGGGCAGGGCTCTGCGTCACCAAAGGAATTGAGACGCGTGATCAGTGCGCTCCGTAACTCGACCCGGGAGCTGGAAGTAGATCGTTCGCTGGGCGAACTGGATAGATTTCGCGAGCGCGTCGATGCGCTTGACCGCCTTGACGCTTATCCCCTGGACAGGCAATTTCCGGCTCTGGACTCCAAGTCCATCGAGGCGAGCCTCTATCGCCGAGCAAGAGGACTCTGTGCCAAGCTGGAAGCCACTAATTTGAAGTTCTACGACACCATCCGTGAAGAGATTCAGCGCGGAGCCGATCCGAATAAGTTGCTTCAGTGGACAGTCAAATCGGACAAGGTTGGAGATGCGATCCGTCCCGCTCCCGTGACAGCTATCACTATCTCGATGAACTGGTGAGTGGAGTTTTGCGGTTTGTGAAGCCCGTTGCTCCGATCGTCCAGTTGCCAGCCGAGATGGTGCCCTATCAGCCCACGCCGGCGCGCCACATCTTCGACCTGATTGCCCTCACGCAGCTCACCGACCGAGACGTGCTGATCGACCTTGGTTCTGGGCTGGGTCACGTTCCACTGTTGGTCTCTATCTGTTCAAGCGGACGCAGCGTCGGGATCGAGGTGGAGGGAGCTTATGTGCATTGCGCCCGGCAAAGTGCCTATGAGCTAAACCTGAAGAATGTAACGTTCATCCAGCAAGACGCGCAGAGGTCGACTTGTCCAGCGGTACGGTGTTTTATCTTTACACGCCGTTCCTCGGCACTATTCTGCGCGCCGTGTTGGACTTGCTGCGGCGGGAAGCAATCGGCCGCGAGATTCGAGTCTGCACATTTGGCCCCTGCACGCCAACCGTTGGAGCAGAGCGGTGGCTAGAGCCCATTGAGACCCTGGAAGCGGGCCGGATCGCGGTATTTCGATCAGGCAATTGAGGTCCCTGAGCGCAGCTGGTGGTAGAATTCCGCCTTCCCATGTTCTGCTCTTCCTGCGGTGCAAGAACTCTCCTGTAGGACGCTTTTGCTCAGCCTGTGGTGCAGCCCTCAACCACGACGCGGAAGCCACCGTCCTCGCCAACGATTCGGTTGCAGAAGGTCTGACGATCGATCCTACACCGCGGATGCCCCTTCCGCCGCGGACCCCGGCGGCGCGGACGCCCTCCCATCGCAGCGCGCCTCGCGCCCCGTCAGGCTCCGCTGGATCTTTGTTGAGTTCGGCACTATCGGCGGCGGACGATTCGTCCCTGGCCAAATCGTCGCCGAGCGCTACCGCATCGTCGCGCTGGCGGGCCGCGGCGGAATGGGCGAGGTCTATCGCGCCGAAGATCAAGCTCAGCCAGATCGTAGCCATCAAATTTCTACCCGAAACGCTTTCCAAAGACGCTGCGGCGCTCTCGCGCTTTCACTCCGAGGTGCGCATCGCGCGTCAGGTTTCCCATCCCAACGTCTGCCGCGTGTTCGACATCGGGGATGCGGACGGCGTCACTTTTCTGACGATGGAATATGTCGACGGCGAAGACCTCGCGTCATTGGTGCGCCGCATCGGCCGGCTCCCCGCCGATAAAGCCATCGAGATCGCGCGTCAAGCCTGCGCGGGTCTCGCGGCCGCGCACGAACGTGGGGTGATCCACCGCGACCTGAAGCCCGCCAACTTGATGCTCGACAGCGCCGGAAAAATCCGCATCACTGATTTCGGCTTGGCCGCCATCGCCGCCAGTATCGAGGGCGCGGAGGTCCGCGCCGGTACCCCCGCCTACATGGCGCCGGAGCAACTCGGCAAAGAAGTGACGGTAAAAAGCGATTTGTATTCGTTGGGCCTCGTCCTCTATGAAATCCTGACCGGCAAACGCGCCTTCGAAGCGGCCACATTGCCCGAATTGATGAGGCTGCGCGAAGAGTCCGCGCCTACCAGCCCCACCTCGATCGTTCGGGATCTCGATCCTTTGCTGGAGCGCGTGATCATGCGCTGCCTTGAACGAGACCCGGCCCTGCGTCCCTCTTCCGCCTTGCAGGTGGCCGCAGCCCTGCCCGGCGGAGACCCGCTGGCTGCCGCCCTCGCTACTGGTGAAACCCCTTCACCGCAAATGGTCGCTGCCGCTGGAGAGAACGCCAGTCTGGCTCCGCGCATCGCGCTGGCGTGCCTCGCAGCGGTTATCCTGGCGGCTGTCCTGTTTACCTACCTCGGGGTGAAAGAAAGCGCGTTAGAGCGCCTTCACCTGACAAAATCTCCAGAGGTCCTAGCCAACAAGGCCAGCGAAACACTGGCAAAGATCGGCTACCCCGAACGTCCCGTCGATAGGGCATGGGGCTTGAATTACAACTATGATTTCGTGAATTACGTTTCAAAGAATGACAAGCCTCGCGCCAATTGGAATCAAATTGTCGCGCAACGCCCGGAGCTGGTCGAATTTTGGTATCGGCAAAGCCCGCATGAAATGGTTTCGCAAGATTTTTGGGGATTCGGACTAACACCCGGGGGCGTGACCTTTGACGAGCCGCCGCCGACCCTGTCGGGAATGATCACTACCTGGTCTGACGCCGAGGGTCGCCTGCAATGGCTCCAGGCGATTCCTCCTCAAGTGGAGTCTCCCACATCTCCGGCGAAAGGCGCTGCAACTACCGTCGATTGGAGCGCGCTATTCGCCGCCGCCGAAATCGATCCGGCAACACTTCATCCGGTTGCTCCTGCCTGGAACTCTCTCGCTGCTGCTGACTTTCGCGAGGCATGGGACGGTACGTCGCCTGCAAGTGGCCGTCCTCTGCACGTGGAAGCAGCCGCCTGGCACGGCAAACCAGTTTTCTTTTCGCTCATCGGCCCTTGGACCAAGCCCGACCGTATGCCGGCACAAGACGAAGACAGTAAGGCACGGGGCGCGAATATTTTCGCATTAACATTAGTAATCGTAGTGGCTCTCGGCGGA
>CAWIAI010000009.1:0-988022 GCA_963834025.1 uncultured Acidobacteriota bacterium
GCGCAGCCGCGGCAGCATCCATGAAAAGCAGAAACAGTTTGAGCCGATTCCGAACGGTTTTCGCATGAGCCCGCACTCCCCGAGCTCCAATAGCTTGCCCTATCAATTGTTGAAGAAGCGGACCGGCGAACCGGTAACGACGACGATCGATTTCGTTTTGCCTAATCGGCGACTGGAAGAGATTCGCAGCGGCAAGTTGTGGTTCACAAGCCAAACGACGGTGACGCCAGTGCGGCGAGACCTGTGCCGCATCGATTTCGTCGCCGCTTGGAATCTCTTCTTCCTGCCGGTGTCAATCTTTCGGACGTTCGGGAAGATATTTCTACGCCAGGATCAGGAGACGATGATCCAGCAGGCGGAAGGGATTGAAGCACAACCCGCACCTAATGCTGATCGATGACGCCGACCGCCTGGTGAAGTGGTACTTCGCGCTGAAAGCCAACCTGCTGGAGTCACGGCGGACAGGCGCAGAGGTTGCGCACCCGATGAGCGGTCCGGTTACGCTGCACTGGCGATCTTAACCGAGAGGGATTCGGTCGCACGGACGGACTGAGCTTGCTGGCGAGAAAAGGCTAGTTGACCGTAACTGCCCCCACCCCATTTCTCGTAAGTATTCATTCTAAAGATACTTAAAGCTGTTTGTTATGACAGGCTTCTGTAAGTGTTGATTCTCTAGGGGGTTAACTTAGGCTGATATTTGCTTCAAAAAACAAACGGCGCCCAAAAGTTTCGGCGCGGAGGCGAACAAACACCAGTGTCCAGAGTACCACAGACTGGGAAAATGTCGACCCAAAACGCGTCGGTTTTTCAGAGTCGGCGAGCCGCTCGTGGATTAAGTGATCGATAGTGACAGCGTTGGGCCAGCCGTGGGCGATCAAGGAGAGAGATCCCTCCACTTCGCGAGCCGAAGGAAAAAGTCGTCTCTGCTTTGCTGGGGATGACGGTTTTTGGGTAGCGACGCGGAAGGAAGCTCGTGCCGGGGGAATACGTGATCATGGTGAACGGCTCGTCGGCGGAACTACCGCTTACTGAGAGGATTGAATTGGGAGGATGGGATGGTTCCGAAGGGTTCCTTGTTGGTGACGCCAAGTTGCGCTAGGTTGATGCTGGCACAGACAGGCGTGGGTTGGCTGGCTCAGAGGCGGCGTTCCACGTTGGGGAAGTCGAGCCAGACTTTTACGCCGCAGAAGTGCGAGCCTTCGGTGCAGATTGGTGTGGTGATTCCAGCACGGACGTAGCAGGGTGGTCCGACGTACCGCGCGAATTGCGGGTGGACTTCGCGGAGTTGTGCGACTTCGTCCATCGACGCGCGGTAGATTTCTTCCTGCGCGTTGAAGCAGGTGCGCATGGTCCATTTGTGGAGAAGATGGAGAAGGGAACCGGACTCGACCAGCCGGATGGCTTTGGCGTTGGGAAGAACATAAAGCGCGATTTCCGCGGGGACGCCGCGATCGAGGAGTTCGTTTTTGGCGTTCCACGCGTCATGCATGGCGCGTTCATAAACGTCCTTGGCGCGCGGATTGCCGTCGAGCAGCATGGGCATGATGTAGTCGGGCTCGCGCGTGTCGGAGAGTGTGAGTAGTGGGCGCGAGCCGGGGACCATGCGGTGGCGCTGGTCCTGGCTGTCGGCGGTGTGGCTGATTTTTTTAGCGAAGGTGTAATTGACATGCTGGAGCGCGCGCATCGCTGGGGCGTGGACGCCGACGTTTAGAGTTTCGAGTCGATAGAGATTGCGCGCCGGATTGAGCAGCTCGGTCGATGGCTTCGGCGTCGCCGCACTGCGATTCGGTCTGGCCTAGGACGGCGCGGTAAGCTTCGGCGGCGACGCGCGGTGCGTTGGGAGAATAGTCTATGAGCTTGGAGGCTCTTCCTGCGAGCTTAGTGTCGAATTCGCGAGCGAAAGGGTTCACCGGTGGAAGTTGCTACCGCTCCAGTGTCATTTGAATGAGAGCGATCGTTTTCATTCGCAGTCATCGCGTGGTCATTTTGTTGCGCAACCGCAGAGCGGTTGGCCCACTCCGGCAATTCTCCCAAAGGCTCCGTGCCAAACCGTTCAAAAAACTGCGGATCGATGTCGCGGGCCAGCGCCACCATCTGGCCGATCACCTCGCGGGCTTCGGTGGGCGTGTCCGACGCATTGCACATCCGCCACAGCCGATGCAGCACGATTCCGGAGATGGTGTGCACCATGGTTGTGAATGCCGCAAGTGGCAGAACATATCGCGCGATTTCGATGGAGCGCTTTTCGGCCGAGCGCTCGATCTTCTGGATGCGATTCACGTGAGACATCGGGCCGACATGCCAGATGTCGTTGAGGATGGCGCGCGTGTCGCCGGCAAGGAGCGCGGACAGTTCGCGATAGTAATTCCACGAACGAGCGATGGAACGCTCGTAGATCGCGTGGCTGCCTTCGTTGAAAAATAGCGATTCGGCGGGAACGTAGGCGTGTGCGCGGTCCAAACGAACGTACCGCTGGCTCTGCTGCTCCGAATTGTAGAAAGGATGCGCGTGAAGAAACGACCAGACAAACTGGCGGCTGATATTTTCCAGGCCAAATTCGAAATGGGCGTGCTGGTAGACGGTGTGATGGCCGCTGTAGAAGGTAGCGGCGCCGATGTTGATGCGCTGCTTGTCGGTGACTTCCTCCGATGGATCAGGCGCGTCGCGTAGCAGGTGCGCGCGGCGGCGATGGCGGAATCGAAGGGATGGGCGAAGTTACTGCGCAGCGTCACGCGTGGCGGCGACGTCTCTACCAGTTCGCCGGAGCGCGCGGGTTCGAACATGCCGGATTGAAGGCCATGATGGAAGATTAGTCTCCACGGGCGAGAGGAAGGAACACAGGCCGGCGAATGACTCCGTGAACGGCCGTGGATTACCCGCCGTTTGCGCAGCCAGCGATCCAACCAGAGGCCATCTCATTATGGCTGGAACAGGAAGAGAGGAATTTCCTCAGGGGCTAAAGCCCGATTATGCGCGTCTTTAAAATGTCGGAGCTCCCTCCGTGCCTCAGGGCAAGAAAGCTCCGACCCCCTGAGATGTAATTTATGAGATCACTTCCAGGAGAAATGGGCGGGCCCGGTGAGAGCCCGCCCGAGCATCGAACTTACGGTCGAACCGAGGCTACCGCCTTGACTTTGGAAGTTTCGTTGAACCGTGCCAAGTCGAAGTCAATCATGAGCCCCTGCTTCGACAAGCAAAGCGAGCGAGCGGCTAAGCCAACGCCATCGGAAGCCAGCGTAAGCCCCGACGGAGTGTCGCACGCCTCTGCCGATGCCATCGCAAAAAGAGAGGCCACTGGTCCGGACTTGGCATCCGGCCGGACGAAGACCAATACACGAGATGCCGGGCCGGTGACGGTTGTCAGGGGCGCGACCGAGACCGTGTAGTGTCCGGCGGGGAGCAACGTCGTGCCGAAGCGTGTCTCCGCGTTCAGGATGAACGTGCCCCTCACCAGATCCTGGGCGTCAGCCAAGCTCGTTACGCCGCCCGCCAGCAAGAGCGTGAACAGGAACAGCTTCACGATTGAGAAACTGCCGTAGCGTGTTTTCTTACATCTAGTTATTTAATACCTTCCTTAAATTTAGTTTTTACTCAGTGGGCAGGCTTCGCCCACACAGCTCAACATTTCGTTTCACACCGCGAGGTCACGGGGTCGGTCCAACAGCGAAACCGGAGAGGCTAGCGAAAGAACTTCGGGGTTCTCATCGAACTTTGCCTGCGTTGCGAACTTGCTATCTTCACGAGCAATCTTGCGGGCGCGTCAGCATCTTGTCCAACGCAAAGAATACAAGAGAAAAATAGAACGATTTGATGTTGATAGGGCGCGCGGAAAACTAATTTTGATTCATGTAAGAAATGGTTTTGTTCCCATTCTGGGAGTGCACAATTTCGCCCGTCGTTGATCAACCTGGATTCCAGAAATCCTAGTCATGGCAACGGCGATAACCAAAACGAGCGCACCTGTGAATAGAGAAATTCTATTGCTGCGGGTTCGAGGTCCCGGCGAGATTGTCCGATGCCGCGGCCGTGCTGCCGGCCGGTGCGCCTGCGAAAGAACGAAGTAGTAGAATGAGCCGCCATCGCTGGTCTTCGGTCAGGCGCTTTTTAAAAGAGGGCATGGGCTTGCGGCCCTGGCTCAGCTTGTAAAAAAGTTCGCCGTCGGTCACCGCGGTCATACGCTTTGTGTCGGTGAAATTTGTGGGCGCGGGATCGTACAACGAGGCGTCGTGGCCGTCGCCTTTGCCGGAGTCCCCGTGACACGACGCGCATTTTTCGTGATAGAGCGGGCGCACGGATTGCAGGATGGAGTCCGAGCTCGTCAGGGGATTTTCACGTCGCTTGGCCTGCTCGGGAACGGTCCACGGACGATTTTGCAGAATGGTCCAGCCAATGGCCGCGATGATGAAGACGAGGAGAAGCGCGAACAGAAGCTTGCGTGCTCTGAGATTTTGCGGCGCGCTGGTCGGCATGGGACGCGAAGAAATCTTCGCATATCCGCAATAGTGGTCAAAGACGAACGGGAACCAGTGTGCTCAGAATTCGAAGGCAGAACGCGGGAATATGCTGAAATAGCCGCTACACGCGGAGAATCAGCCAAACGTATTCGAAGTTGAGGAAGAGGATGATGACAGCAACCGTCCAGCCGATGATCGATGTTAGGCGAGAGTTGACGAACTCGCCCATCTTGGCGCGATTGCCCGTGAACTGAATTAGCGGAATCACCGCGAATGGCAGTTGAAAACTCAGCACCACCTGACTGACGATGAGCAGCGAAGTGACTTTCCCTTCACCCGCAATGCCGATCACCAGCACCGCGGGAATGATCGCGATCGCCCGAGTGATCAAGCGGCGCACCCAGGGCTTCAGGCGAATATCCAGAAACCCTTCCATGACTATTTGTCCCGCGAGCGTGCCGGTGAGCGTCGAGTTTTGCCCGGAAGCCAGGAGCGCGCAGGCGAACAGCGTGCTGGCAAAGCTGGCCCCAAGAACGGGACTGAGAAGTTTGTACGCATCGGCAATTTCCGCCACGTCATGGAGCCCGTGCGTATGGAACGCCGCCGCACCCAGGACAAGAATGGCAGCGTTCACGAAAAGCGCAAATCCAAGCGCCAGCGTCGAGTCGAAGACGGCGTAGTGCAAAGCCTCGCGGCGATCGCGAACCGAGGCCCCAAAGGCACGTGTTTGCACGATGCTCGAGTGCAGATAAAGATTATGCGGCATGACCGTGGCGCCGAGGATGCCGATGGCGATGTACAGCATCTCCTTATTGCGAAGAATTTCGGCGCTCGGAATCACTCCGCGTGCGGCCTCCCGCCACAGCGGTTGCGCAAAGAATATTTCGTAGGCAAAACACGCGGCGATGCTGGCGATCAAAGTGACCACGAACGCTTCGATCAGCCGGAAGCCGCGTCCCTGCAGTGCAAGAACGATCAGCACGTCCAGCGCCGTGATCAGCACGCCGGCAAGAAGCGGCAATCCGAATAGAAGTTTCAGCGCGACCGCAGACCCCAAAACTTCAGCAAGGTCGCATGCGGCAATGGCGATTTCGCAAAGCACCCACAGAATGAAGGACGTCCGCCGGGAATAGTGTTCGCGGCAAGCCTGCGCCAGATCGCGGCCCGTGGCGATGCCCAGCTTCGCGGAAAGCGCTTGCAAAATCATCGCCATGAAGTTGCTCAGAACGATCACGCTGAGCAGCGTGTACCCGAATTTCGAGCCGCCGGCGATGTCCGTAGCCCAGTTGCCGGGGTCCATGTAGCCGACCGCGACAAGATAGCCCGGCCCGGCGAAAGCCAAGGCCTTACGGAACCAGGTCGCCCCCGCGACGATGGGGATAGTACGGTGGGCTTCCGGCAGCGATGGAAGCGTGCTTATATGCACGGTTCGGGCCGGGTTCGCAGGGGCCGTTTCCGCGTTGAGCGCTGGTTCGGTTTCGAGTTGCGGAGCGTTCAGTCTCTGCATTGCGCGAGTTAATTACGGTAAATATCACTTCTAAACTACAATTAACATCGGATAGTGTCAATAGGAAAGGAGGAAAGGCATCTCATTTTCGCCTGCCGCAACGCGACCATCACGTACAGGTCCCTTTTCCCTTGTGAAGGCGGTGCTTGCTCTGTCCGGCACTGCATACGCTAAGAGCGAATTGAGCGCCGACTCGGGCGCCATTTGTTTACTGAAATTTTCGCAGCTCACGCTGCGAGCGCACCTCCACGCCGCTGTGATACCTTGAACGAGTTCCTCACCGCGAAAACAACCGATCGGAGAAACCAAATGGATGAGCAGCGGCCCGCGCAAGGGCAAGTTCAAATCAAGGCGGACGAGAAGGAATTGCAAGGCGAATACAGCAACTTGCTGATGATTCACCACAACCTGGAAGAGTTCACCCTGAACTTTATTTATATTTTCCCGAATGGCGCCCAGGGAAAGCTGCTGAAGAGCATGATCGTCAGCCCGGGCCACGCCAAGCGCATCTGGCGGGCACTGGGAGAAAATATCGCGCGCTACGAGTCGCAGTTCGGATCAATCAAGGAAGCCCCGGAAGTCGTTCCGCCGACGGTGGGTTTCGTGCAGTAAAGGCACAACAGAGGGCAAAAGAAGGCAGAGCCGCATTGCGCGCCACCTGCCCCACCATGCTAGAATTTGTGAGTCCTACCTCGAATGGGCCTGTAGCTCAGGTGGCTAGAGCGCGCCCCTGATAAGGGCGAGGTCGGTGGTTCAAGTCCACCCAGGCCCACCATTCCTTTCAATCAGTTAGGGGCAGTCGTTTTTTCGACAGAAGGCTGGACTGAACCCTTAACTTGAGACACTCGGATAAGGCACACTCTGCAGGGAAAGGAACTGCGAGTGGCGACGAGACGAGTGGGAAAGTACCCGAAAGAATTCCGCCGGATGGCTGTCCAGCGATTGAAGACCTGCGACAACATTGTGGAATTGTCACAGGAACTGGGTGTGCATCGACGGCTTCTCTACAAGTGGCGAGATCAATTTGATCCGTTCGAACCCGGTGAGGAGTCGCCACCAGAGAACTCTCGTGAGTCCATGCTCCGCAAGGAAATCAATCAGCTGAAGCGCGTGTTGGTTGACAAGACGTTGGAGCTGGATTTTTTCAAAGGTGCCTTGCAAAAAGTCGAGGCTCGACGCCAGAAGAGCGGTATCAGTGGCGAGAAGGCATCTACGACGAAATCCAAGAAGTGATGCCGCTGCAAGGCAGCCTAAGCATCGAGCGAATGTGTCAGCTAGCCGGAGTCAGCCGGGCCGGTTTTTATCGTTCTCTGCAGGAACGAGCACCGGTCGAGGAAGATATGGAGGCGCGGAGCGTGATTCAGCAGATCGCTATCGAGCATCGACGCCGCTACGGGTATCGGCGGATCAGCGCTGAGTTGCGGCGGCGCGGGATGCTGGTGAATCACAAACGTGTGTTGCGAATGCTACGGGAAGATAACCTGCTAGCCGTGCAGCCGCGGGCGTTCGTGGTGACCACGGATTCCGACCACGAGTTCGAGGTCTATCTGAATCTTGCCAGTCGCATGAAACTGACGGGGATGAATCAGCTCTGGGTAGCGGACATTACCTATATCCGTTTGAAGAAGGAGTTCGTCTACCTGGCGGTCGTTCTGGACGCGTTCTCACGCAAGGTGGTGGGATGGGCTTTGGACCGAACACTCGCGAGCCGATTGCCGATTACAGCTCTGGAACAGGCCCTGGCCCAACGACAGCCACCACCAGGTTTGGTGCATCATTCCGACCGTGGCGTGCAGTACGCTTCCGGAGACTACGTGAAGATCTTGCGAAAGCACCAGATGATCCCGAGCATGAGTCGGCCGGCGAACCCCTATGACAACGCCAGTTGCGAAAGTTTTATGAAAACGCTCAAACGGGAGGAGATTTATGCGAACGACTACCGAGACTTAGACCACTTGCTTGGTAACATCGAGGCCTTCATCGAACAGTACTACAATCGGTGCCGTTTACATTCGGCGCTGGGCTATCGGTCGCCGGAAGAGTTCGAGCGAGAGGCGAATACCGGGGTGAATCCTGCTGGAGCAACAATGAGTTTTTTCAGGCATGGGGAGATCTATCAGTCCGATGTAGGAAACAGTAGCGGGGAGCGACCCAAGAGCCGCTCCCCGGCTCATCGTTCCGATGAGTCTCCAGCTGGCTATTCCTCGGCGAGTTGCTCTCCAGCAGAGCTCGCCTCCGCTTCACCAGCCGAGCGTCATCCTGAAGGAGACGAGGAAGTTTGAGAAGGGAAAATCATTGAACTGCATATGTGCCAATTCCAAACTGTCTCAACAGAGGGGTTCACCCCAGGCTGGACTGTGCCCAATTTTGTGCCACACCCGCATCAAAAGCGGGCTTTACGATGGCGTCCAAGGCCGTGCGCTTGGCGGCCATGCGGATGTGCGAGTAGTGCTCGATCATCTTGCGGCTGAGGTGTCCCGCAATGGACATGAGGGTTTGCTCGCTCGCCTGGCCCTCTGCGAGCTTGGTAATGCAGGTATGCCGGAGATCGTGGAACCGGATGCTCAATCTCGCGTCCTTCAAAGCACGGCGCCACGCCGATCGCCAGGATGTGATAGGGCGACTAGGGTCAATGCGCTCCGTGTCGGGGTGCTCCCTCTCGATTCCCGCGGCCTCACAGGATGGAAACACATAATCTTCCGGCTTCGCTTCGGGGAACCGGCTTGCCCAGCGAACAGCGGCCGCATAGGCCACGCTATTCAGCGGGATGGTCCGTCCGCTGCCCCCCTCTGTCTTTGTGCGTCCTACGGTCAGGGTACGCGAGAGCAAGTCGATCTATTGCCAGCGCAGCGTGCGGATTTCGTTCTTTCGGAGGGCCGTGTTGAGCGCAAGAGACACAACAGTGCGGAGCAGATGATTGGATTCACACGCGGCCAGCAATCCCGTTTCCTGTTCTTCCGTCATCGCCTTGCCGATGTGGTCCGATTCCCGCTCAAACTTCACATCACCTTGAAGGTTGGCCCAGAGCTTGTACCGTTTCAGGATTTGACGGAGCACCTGCAATTCCTTGTTGAGCGTTCGCGCCGAGGCGCCCTCAGCCTTGCGACGGGCCTGGTATGAGGCGATCCGGCTGCCGTCAATGTCGCAAAGCAACGTTGCGCCCAGGACTGGTTTCAAATGGCACCGGAGAGCCACCTCGTAGATTTCTTGGGTGCGCTCGGCGATGTGAGGCTTCACGGACGCGAGCCATCCGTCAGCGGCGACGGAGAACAGTGGCGGTAGCGTCCGGCGCTTGATCTGATTCCACGATTCCTCGAGCTCGCGCCGACGGATGCGCTCGGCGTCCTTCGCAACTGTTTTACTCCTGCTCTTTGAGGACTCACGGACCATCCGCCCCGCAAAGCGAAACTTAAACCACCACGTCGCGCCACGCCTGTAAAGGCTCATCGCTTGTCTCCCTTTGCCTTCGGCGGCCGTCCGCCCTTCTTGCCGTTCTCTCGCGCAATTTCCTGTAGCCGCTCAATGCCGAAACGTTCCAACCGGGCCCGATAGCTGCGCTTTCCCATGAGGCTTGCTGCTTCGCTGACGGCTTTCTTTCCCATGTCAATATCCTAAACGTTTAGGTTGGAAATGTCAAGGGAAATGTGCTAGCTTGCTTGCGCGGCTAGGGTAGCTCCCGAAGAGCACGCTTTCCGGGCGTGTCTGCCGCTCACCTCACCACACCGGGAGCCACGACGGAGGCGGCAATGGACAGAGCCAGCCAAAAGTTTGACCGGCAATTATTCACCCTCAAGCTGGCGGAGCTATCGCGCCAGATACATATAAAAAGTGTGGCATCTGACAGAAAGGCACATGTGGCGTCTCGGGAAAGAGGAAACTCGCTTCTGATGCATATGGTAGGTGGTCAGCTTGCACTCTTGCGCGATGAGTGGCTAACGGGCATTGACCGAATTGCCCGCGAAGTCTGGCAGACCCAGGGCGACGCGATGACGCCTGACTTTGTGCGCGAAATTCTGGTGCCGGAAGCCATGATGATCATCCGAACGAAAGAGAGCCAGATTAAGCGGGGTGTAACGCCCCCGGCCCCGCTAACGCGCGTTGAAAACCCGTATCCCGCGCAGCGTCGCCTCGCGATGGAGATACGCAAACTCACGGGAGAAGTAGCCAACCGCTACGAGATCGAGGCGCGTGAGCTTGAATACCAGAAGGCTCCCGCCGCTCATCGCGGTCCAGAGAGACAGCTCGAGGAGTTAGGGAGCATCCGCGGCCTAATCGAAGATGCTTTGAGAGATACAGTGCTTTGGCTTCAGGCTAATCCCTCGGCAGAGGAGCGGGCGCACGTTCTTGGAATGCAAGATCGGATTGCTGACCTGGACAGAATTATCGCTCGTCGAGTGGAAGGCCGCAGTTCACCTAAAGATGGTTGGCAATGGTCTGAAACTGCGGGTGAGGTGCTCTCACGATTGGAGAAAGCTAGAAACGTGCGCGGCAATATTGTGGGCAAAGGTCTGGCGCGCCTCTCGGACCACCTGCCACCGGAATTGCCCGGCTCGCAGGTACGTAAATTATTCTCCCCTATAACGCCGGTGCGTGGGTCAGGGATGGCGCCGTATCCTGCGAAAGCAACGCAGATACCGCCAGACTTTCTCCCGTATTTTCCCAATGGGCTAATTGCAAGGACGGTGGTGATTCTGACTGAGGCTGTCAGGAAGTTTCCGCTCCAAACGCAAGCACTCGAACTGTGCAAATACGCAATTTCTGAAATGACCCCGCTTTTCCGTGAGGCAGTTGAGACCGGAACGCTGAGGACAGACCAAGTGTTTTTCGATAGCGGAATGGGAGGCTTGCTCCATTCGCTGCTGGTATATAACTGCGACCATGATGGTGGTAGGGTCCGGCTTGGACAGGAAGCAAGAAAATCCGACGAGTGGCTGAGGCTGGCAGTGGAAGTTGCGGAGGCGTCTGCAGGTCAGGCAAAACAGGAAACGTCCCCTAGCACCAAACTAGAAACCGCAAAGCAGCTGGACCTAGGCGGTCGCCCTCGCAAGGATGATGAACGGAAAAAAGTGGCCGAGTTGAGGTCACAGGGAAAAACATGGGCTCAAATTGCAATCGAAATGAATCGCGAAACAGACCAGAAAAAGAGCAAGGATGCCTATCGCAATCTCTTGAGGTCCGGGAAACTGCGGCCGCTTCCAGCCGTACAAAACCCTGCACAGAACTAGTTTCCGCCATGAAATAAATTCCTCCAGGTTTTTACCATCTTGCTCCACACCCACCACCACGTGCTACGACTGCGGATGCACGCACTGGAAATCATATCGTGCACGACAGAGGAAACAGATGAAGAACTTGCTCACCGTGGCTGAAACCGCTGAGGCACTAAACCTTAAGACTTCCACCGTCAGGGCATGGCTCGCCAAGCGAAAGCTACCCAGGGTGAATTGTGGCCGGGCCGTGCGAATTCCCGCGCAGGCCGTCGAAGATTTTATCGGCCGAAACACCATTCCAGCCCGCGAAGTGCGGCGATGAACGACGGCGCGAAATCGAGTCATCGCGACTCTCAGGCTACGAAATTGGTTTCGATTGCTGAGAAGGGCCAGCTTTTCCACTCGCCAGAAGGCACGGCGTTTGCCAGCGTAGCGGTCGAGACCCATCTGGAAACATGGCCGGTTAAGTCGAGGGGCTTCACGCAGTATCTCTCTCGCGAATTTTACAAAGCCGAGAAGACAGCAGTTCGTGCGCAGTCTCTTCAAGAAGCACTTGGCGTTATCACTGCCAAAGTGACTTGTCCGGTAACCGCTGCCAGCTCAACCGGTCGATGCAACACCATCTAATCAGTTGATCCGACGCTACTTCCACTGGAGAACCGATCTATTTGGCTGCACCAGGTCAAAACCTAGCCAGGGTAGCGTTCCGGCTGATTTAATCTAGCGAGCGATTTTAGCTTTTGTTTTCAATACAAGGTGGGTTCGAGCTAAGTGTTGCGTCGACCCATTGAGACCACCCGACGCAATATAAAGGGCGCCCCTTGTGGAGTAAGGTTTGAGTGCTCGCTCAACCGCTCCAGAGGAGGAACGCCCTTATGACCAGCACTAAATATATCGGCATGGATGTGCACAAAGAAAGTATTTCGATTGCCGTCAGGAATGCCGCCGGCAAGGTGGTGATGGAATGCGTCATCGAAACCAAAGCCAGCATGATTCTGCAGTTCATCGACGGGCTGCGCGGAGATGTACAGGTCACCTTTGAAGAAGGCACCTCAGCCGCCTGGTTGTACGACTTGTTGAAACCGCACGTCACAAAACTGGTGGTGTACGATCCACGAAAAAACAAGTCCATGCGAGAAGGCAACCAGAACGACAAGATTGATGCCCGCCGATTGGCGGAGCTGCTACGCCTCAATCATCTCACTCCCGTTTATCACGGTGAGCATGGCCTACGAACCCTGAAGGAGCTGGTACGGAGTTATCTGACCATCACGAAAGATCTCGGACGGGTGATGAGCCGCGTGAAAGCCATTTATCGCAGTTGGGCCATTCCTTGTACCGGCAAACAGGTCTATGCCCCTCGGCATCGGGCCGAATGGCTCGCGAAGATCGACGAACCGGGAGTACGCCGGCGGGCCGAGTTTTATTACCAACAACTCGATGCGCTGCGAGTGGTGCGCCAGCAAGTGCGGCGGGATCTGCTGGCGGAGAGCAAGAAGCACAAAGCCTGGAAACACCTCTGTGAGATTCCCTCGATCGGGCCGATCCGCGCGGCGGTGTTGCTGGGCATTCTGCAGACCCCGCATCGTTTCCGCACGAAACGCCCGCTGTGGAATTACGGCGGTTTAGCCATCGAGATGCACAGCAGCGCCGATCACCGTAGTGTCGACGGACAACTGCAACGATCCCGGAAGAACGTCTTGGTGCGGGGCCTCAACCGCAACTGCAATCACGATCTGAAGAACCTATTTAAGGGCGCGGCCGCCGTGGCTTCCAGCAAGCCGGGCCCCTTTCAGGAGTTCTACACGGGTTTAGTGGCCAAGGGTATGAGGCCAGAGATGGCGCGACTGACCTTGGCCAGAAAGATTGCCACCATTGTTTTGCTGGTGTGGAAGAAAGGGGTGTGCTTCGACGCCCAATATCTGAAACCACAAACAGCTTGAGTGTCTTGATCGAATCCGCTCCATCCCGGGGATTCTCTCTGGCGGTGGCCGTGGGTTCTCGAGACACTCTGGTTCGAGAGCGAGTCTCAGCCGATTAGTTAGGCGCTGCGTGCTTCGGGCACCCAGTCTCACACCCGACTCTAGGCCCTCTCGGATAACCAGAAAAAGCTATGGGCCACGAGTCCCGGATAGAACTATGGTCGCCACTTGACCGCCGTTCTGCTTTGCTGGTTTCGGAACTGACAGGCTTCGTTGCGGACAGGCAATGAAAACCGCTGGTAGAGGAAACCCAAACCGTTGGGTCACAGTGCCCAACAACCGAGCACATGGCGCGGAAGGTCAGAACAGATCCTGCTCCATCACGTGGGCTGAGAAACAAGAAAAGTTCCAGCCAACGCAGGAGTGTTTTTTCTTGACTTCTACCTTTATAGAACTAATCGGGACTTAGCTGACTGTCACGTCGCCCGAATCGGCGCTTCGGACGAGGATTCCTGGATGAACTTTCTCAGCGCTAGGGTCAGGGGAAGCGCGAGAACACCTCCCCAGAGGCCCAGGAGGGACGCCCAAACGATAAGAGATAACATGATCTCGAAGAGGCTGACATGCAGCCCTTTCTTCATAAACATTGGCTGGAGTAAGTAGTCCGCCAGAAGCTGGGTCAAAGCGAGGCCGCCTCCAACTAAGAGGGCTCTCTTCCAGCCAAAGATCAGGAGCGCCAAGAAGGTCGGGGGGACAAGGGCGATCGTGAAACCCAAGCTGGGGATGAATTGCAGGAAGAAGTACAGAACGCACCAGAGCATCGGGAAGTCCACGCCAAGAGCGGCAAGCAGCGCGAAGTTTGCCAGCGCCGTGATAGCGCCCGTCTTCGCCTGAATGCCGATGAATCGCTGTATGTCGGCACCATAGTGGATTAGAGTCACAGCGACCGGACTCCGCTTTGATTCCTCCTGTTCCACAATCTCCACCAGTAATAATAGTGATAGCAACCATACCAACAATCGTTCGGAGAATAGGCCCACCGCAGTTGGGAGAATACCGATCGCAAGCTCGGCGACTCGATCAGGGTTAAGAAAACCTGCCGGCGGGAGGTTCGCGAAATGAGTGCCATGGGAGTTCAATAAGGCGGTGACCTGCTGGTAGACGGCCGTGAAGTGCACCTCATATGTCGGCAGTTTCACCATCATGCGAAGGCTGGTCACAAACAGAAGAGAAGAAAAGACCACGTAAATTATAGCCACCAGGGCCACTGTCATAGCGACTGCCACCTGCGTCCCAAGCTTGAAACGCTTTATGAGCCACCGCGGAAACGGGACTGCCACGTAGGCAAAGAAAATAGAGATCAGAAGGAGCAAGAGGATGTGGGATGCGGCTCTGATTCCCCAAGCTACGACGACAATGTATGCGGCAGCCTGAAGAGAACGCATTAACCGGTGGTCATTTTCTGGCATGTCAAACTCCTTCAGCAGCGGGTTAGGTTTGACGAAATCGGTGAAAGCAGACCGACTGTTGCTTTAGAGGTCAGCGGAGGACGGCTGACTCGCTTCTCCATAGTCGTTTTTCCGGATAAGAGGCTGCGATGGTCGGGCTTTGCCTCTCCCACTGCCACTCGCAAAAGTACTAGGTGGGTTTATTCACTTATTGGGCCCTACTGCCTGATTCGCTCGGTGGTTGCCCAAGTCCTGGTTAACGCATTATAAAAGGGCGCCCGTTTCAGACTGTTACGAAACTCTGTTGACCGCCCAAAAATAAATGAGAAGATTCCCTCGTGAAAAGCGAGGGAATTTCTTATGGGCTTTGTGCAGGGTGAGGGCCGTACGCAGAGAACTCTTTTTCCAGTCACCTTGGAAGAGTTGATTCCGGATGATCATGTGTGCCGGGTCATCGATGCATTTGTCGATCGCCTGGACATGGCGGGATTGGGATTTGAGCGCGCCGAGGCGGCCGAGACTGGGCGGCCTGGTTATGATCCGCGCGATCTGCTGAAGCTCTACCTGTATGGCTATTTGCAGCAGATCCGTTCCTCGCGGCGACTGGAGTCGGAGTGCCGACGGAACATTGAGTTGATGTGGTTGCTGGGACGGCTAGCGCCGGACCACAAGACGATTGCCGAGTTCCGGCGCATGCATCGCGAGGGCGTAACCGCAGCGGGAGCCGCGTTGGTGCGGCTGGCGCGCTCGGTAGGCTTGGTGAAAGGCGAATGGGTCGCTATCGACGGCTCGAAGTTCCAGGCCGTCAGCAGTGTGAAAAGTGTGCACGAGCGTGAGGCTCTGGAACGCTATCTGGAACAGTTGGAGCAGAGCGATGAGCAAGACGAGGTGGTCATCGACCCCAGTGCTGTGGCCAGTGCGCTGGAAAAATTGCACCGGCACCGGGAGCCGGAAGTTGCCTTCCTGCGAACCACTCACGGCTTCCTTCCTGCCTACAACGTGCAAGCTGCCGTCGATGCCGAACACGCGCTGATCGTGGCGCAACAAGTGACCGTTCAGGCCGGCGATAACGGCAGCCTGCAACCGATGGCGGAAGCCGCGCAGGCAGCGACCGGCGGGCCTGCGCAGGCGATCAAAGTGGTTGCCGATGGGGGCTATTCGAATGGAGAGCAGGCCGAAGCCTGCGAGGCGAAGGGCATCTTGCCGCATGTGCCTGCCAACCGTGGCGTGAACAGTCGAGGAGATGGCACGCTGTTCGACCGCACGGAATTTACTTACCAAGCTGAGAGCGACACGTTCCTGTGCCCGGCCGGGCAGACTCTCGCCCGCAAACAACTCATGCGGAAAGATCGTGCCGTGCTCTATGCAGCAAAACCCGAAGTCTGCGGAGCCTGCCGTCTGAAGTCGCGATGCACTGTGTCGTCACGACGGATCGTTACCCGTCACATGCACGAAGAGGCGCTACAGCGCATGCAACAACGGGCCACGCCGGAAGCGATGCGGCTGCGACGAGCCACCGCGGAACATCCATTCGCCAATTTGAAATACCGCATCTTCGGACATCCACGCTTCCTGCTGCGTGGACTGCGAGGGGCGCAAACGGAAATCAGTCTGGCCGTATCCGCCTACAATCTGAAGCGCATGGTGAACATTCTCGGCGGACGCAAGCTACATGCAGCCCTGCAGGCCACCTGATCCTGCTCCCACCAGTCATCACACGACGACAACGTGATTCGCCTCGCCAAAACCAAAAAAGGCGATGCTCCGGCACTCGGAACATCGCCTTAAATCGCTTAATCACACTCGTTTCGTAACAGTCTGCGTTTGAAGTAGGTTTTGATCGTTGCATCAACACCTACAACAAGGAGCGCCCTCATGAATGATGCCAAGTATATTGGGATGGATGTGCATACAGCAACGATCTCGGCGGCGGTTCGGGATTCGAGCGGAAATCTGGTGATGGAAGCCACACTCGAAAAGAAAGCCGAGACTATTCTTGAGTTTGTTCATGGTTTGCGCGGTAGTTTGCACGTGAGCTTCGAGGAAGGAACGTGTGCCGCTTGGTTACACGATCTTTTGAAGCCTCACGTTACCGAAGTGTTGGTTTGTGATTCGCGTAAAAATGCCCTGTTGAGAGTTGGAAACAAGAACGACCGTGAAGATGCACGCAAGCTGTCCGAACTGTTGTTCCTGAATAAGCTCCATCCGGTCTATCACGGCGACACTGGAATCCACACGCTGAAGGAGCTGGCACGTAGTTATCTGACCATCACCCGCGATCTGACGCGCGTGATGAATCGCCTGAAGGCGATCTATCGAGGTTGGGGGATTGCTTGTGCCGGCCAGCAAGTGTATGCACCTCGCTACCGTGCCGAATGGCTCGCGAAGATCACCGAAGCCGGCGTGCGCCGTCGCGCCGAGATCTACTATCGGCAGTTCGATGCCTTAGCTGCTTTGCGCCAGGAAGGTTTTGGCCTCATTCTGGCCTCAACTCTCATTGCCCGTTTCGGCGTGGATTCGCAAGCTTCGGACATGGTTCGATTCCCATCGCCCGCTCCAGATTTACTGAAGATAAAGCACTTAACTTGGCTTTGACTCCAATTCAGCACTTGACTCCAAGTCAATTGCTTGGCGCGCGATTTTTTCTGCCAAAGAATTGATTGCAAGTATTCCGTCACCTTGCCCACTGAAAAAGCGTTGCCGTTTTGGTTGGCGAAGAGGTAGCGGTTCTCGTTTTCGCGGTATCCGGTGTTCAGGAAGGCGCGAAGTCTCTTTTCCAGTGCTGCTGGCATGGGCACTTCACCCGTGCTGTTCTTGGTCTCCGTGGATTGCTCTTGTTTGGTGCGCGAATCAATCGAACGGCGAATGTAGATCACCTTTCGATTGCAGTCCAAATCGCCAATCTTCAAGCCGAGCATCTCACCAACCCTGCACCCGGTCATGCCCAACACCGCAAACATCGTGGCGTAAGGTTCCTTGGCATTGTTGATGATTTGTCCGACTTCCTTCGCGCTCAAGAAGCGAACTACTTCCAGTGCTTCATTACGCGGAAGCATTAGTTCTGACCGTTTCACTTGGTGCAGGGAATTCCCAAACTTTCGTGCAGTGCGCAGAATCGAGAACACAGTCTGCAAAATGTTCTCAAGAGTCTTCCGAGTCACTCCAGTTACTGCCGTGCTGGTCACGAAGGCCTGCAAGTTCTTGACGGTCATATCTTGTCTTGAAGGAAAAAACTCCCAAGCCGGGGTTCGATATGCTGGGCCAAATGGCTTTCAGCAGCACAAACTGTTGAAGGCTTGAGATTTACGGCGATTTGCTCCCGCCACCCTTCACCGCTTCCGCGAAGGTTCTGCCGTTCTTAATCACGGATGGTGCTGGAGCAGTGTTCAGGCTAGTTTGAATCGTGTTCGGCGTGCCCTAACGTAACGTACGTACGTTACGTTTCAATCGCACCATCGAACAGGCAAGCGATTCGTAGCTTTTCCTGACGCTGCCGCAACTTTCATGAGCCCTGAAAGTCGATCACTAAGAGGGTTATGTCGTCCTGTTGTCCTTGCCCCTTCGGATGTTCCGACCAACTCGATAACTCATCCAGCATCGAATCGGCAAAAGTTCCTGCTGCGAGTTCATGGTTGGATTCCAGAAATCCTTTGAAGTGGTCGATCTCAAATTGCTGCCCCGAAGGGCTCGTCGTTTCCACTACTCCGTCAGTGAATAGGACGGCCTTGTCGCCCAGTTCCATTCGCACCTCGACAGCAGAGTAGGTAGCTTCGGGGAACAGGCCGAGCATTAGGCCATTTTCCAGAACTTCCGAGACTTTTCCCGTTGATGCGTGCCAGAGTAGGAGAGGAGGATGTCCCGCACCGGCGTAACTCATGGCCCTCTTTTCCATGTCCACGAATACGTAGGCTGCCGTCACATAATGATGCTTGAATTTGCCGCACAAGGATTGGTTCAATCCGGCCAAGACCCGCGCGGGATCAAATGCGTTTGGGAATTCCGCTGCCAGGGCAACCTTTAGCATAGAGGCTATAAGTGCCGCCGGCAGACCGTGCCCGGAAACGTCAGCGATCAGAATCCCCACGTGGTTCTCGTCCAAAATAATGAAGTCGTAAAAATCGCCTGCTACCGAGCTCATCGGAAGGTAGCGTGCAGCGATTTCCAAACCCTTAAACTTGGGAACCTCGTGCGGCAGGATGGACCCCTGGATCTCTCGCGCCATTTCCAGTTCACTATTTATTTCCAAGAGCTGTCGAGCCAGTTGTTCGCGGGCTTCGCGAAGCACAAGATGCGTATGGACTCGGGCTTTCACCACAGCAGGTGAGAACGGCTTGTGGATATAGTCCACAGCTCCAACCTCGAATCCCTTGGTCTCGTCGTCGGTTTCCGTTTGGCCCGTAAGAAAAATCACCGGTATGTCCTTGGCCTCTGGTGTGGTCTTCAGTATTCCGCAGACTTCGTAACCGTCCATCTCCGGCATAACAACATCCAGGAGGATCAGGTCCGGTTTCGGTTCGGCTTTCGCCAGGTCCAGAGCTTTCGCACCGCTGGTGGCGAGTAAGATTTTGAAGTCGTCTTTCAAAATAGAACGGACGACCTGAAGGTTGGCAGGAGCATCGTCTACGACGAGTACAAGTTTCTTTTTATCAAATTCGATCATTTTGGCTGCTCCCAATGGACACCGTATTCGGTTGTGATCTCATCTAATTTCTTTCGCGCATCATCAAAATCAAACTTGCTGATCGCTGTACTTAGAGCGTCTAATCGCGGGTTGTCCACGGTGCCAGCCAGAATACGACCAAGGGCGAAAAACACGTCAACGGCATCGCCGTTGCTGGCTTCAAGCAGAGCCCTGAGCTGCGAGACTGCGGCGGCCGCAGCCCGCGGGTCGAAAGTGGCGGTCCTTTCCGACAACTCCGACCTTGCCGGCATAGCATCGACCATCGCTTGCTGAACGGCCTGCACCTGGCGGCCAGCCACTTGCGAGAATTCTTCCGCCACCGCCGGCACGGTCGGATCCGCCTTGCGAAGGGCTCGCTCCAGCTTTTCCGCAACCTTGAATAGTTCTACGAGCCCGATATTTCCCGCAACTCCCTTTACGGTGTGAGCGATTCTTTGGGCCAGTTTGTTGTCTCCGCTTTTGATTGCCAACAAAATCTGCGATGTCAATTCGTGCTGATCAGTCGCGAATCCCATCAGCAGCTCTCGATAAAGCTGCTTGTTTCCCGCAACCCGTTGCAAAGCGCCAGCCATATCAATGCCCTCAATCTCGGGAAGGACAACGTCGTTAACCGGGTTTGCAAGCCCGACGTCAGGCCTGGCAATCTGCCCTTGTCGCGAATTAGTCCACCGCAGCAGCGTTGCAAATAGCGCATCGGGTTCGATCGGCTTGCTCACGTGATCATTCATCCCGCCTTCCAGGCAGCGTTGCCGCTCTTCTACCAGCGCGTGTGCGGTCATTGCGATAATGGGAAGGTCTTGCAGCTGGGGCCGGCTCCGAAGAAGCCTTGTAGCCGTGAAACCGTCCATCTCAGGCATTTGCAGATCCATGAACACGATGTCAAATGGCGGCGGTTGTTCTCCCTCGGTAAGGATTGTTACGGCTTCGGCCCCGTGATTCGCCACCGTTACGATTGCGCCGGCACTTTCAAGAAGTTCGGTGGCCACCTGCTGATTTACCTCATTGTCTTCGACCAGCAGAATCCGGACACCCGTGGCGTCGTGAATAGGTACATTCGTTCTTGAGACAAGTGTGGCGTCAGCCTCCAGGCTAATTTCGCCAAACAGCTCTACAAGGGTGTCGAACAGCGTCGATGGCGTTACTGGTTTCAGCAGATACCCGTCAATTCCCATCTCCTCCGCTTGCGCCCGGATGTCGTCCCGCCCAAACGCCGTCACCATCACGACTTTTGGTATGTTCTTCAGGCGGCCGCCTCGCTTAATGATCCGGCTCGCCTCCAGTCCGTCCATGCCTGGCATCTGCCAGTCCATCATGACTAGTTGATAGTGATCCTTCGAGTCGGCGGCCGCGAGTTCCTGAATTGCGTCTTCGCCGGAGGAAACAGCTACAGCACGGAGAGCGAGTTCCTTAAGCAAGCCGGTGAGGATCTCCCGGGCCTGTAGATTGTCATCGACCACAAGGACCCGAATATTCGCGATGTCCGGGATCAAGAGCTTGCGCTTCGCTTTCCCCGACCCAATGCCGAACCAGGCAGTGAAATAAAAAGTGCTGCCTACGCCGTAGCTGCTTTCGACCCAGATGCTACCACCCATGATTTCGACCAGTTTTTTGGAAATCGTGAGCCCGAGACCGGTCCCGCCGTACCTTCGAGTCGTGGAGCTGTCGGCTTGGCTGAAAGCCTGGAACAGGCGAGCCGTCTGTTCGGGTGTCATGCCGATGCCGCTGTCGCGCACGGAAAACTTAAGATTCACGCTGTTCTGCGCTTTTTCCACCAACGTGACGGTCACCACGATCTCGCCCTGTTCGGTGAACTTCACAGCGTTGTTGACAAGGTTAATCAGGATTTGACCGAGCCGCAGGGGGTCGCCAACGAGATCCGACGGCAGATCCGGTTGCGCGGCGATGAGGAACTCCAGATTTTTGTCGTGAGCCTTCTGGCTGACGACGGAGGACAGGTTTTCGAGCACATTATCGAGGTGGAATTCTGTCTTTTCCATCTCCAGCTTCCCAGCCTCGATTTTTGAAAAGTCTAGGATGTCATTGATGATGCCGAGCAGAGCCTGCGCGGCAATCTTCGTTTTGGTCAGATAGTCGCTCTGTTTTGGTGTCAACTCCGTCTTCAGAGCCAGATGGGTCATCCCGAGGATGGCGTTCATCGGCGTCCGGATCTCGTGGCTCATGTTGGCGAGGAAGTTGGACTTGGCTTTCGTGGCGGCTTCGGCCACATCCTTCGCGGTCATGAGTTCCGCCTCTAGCCGCTTGCGCTCCGTAATATCTTCCTGCAAGGAGGCCACATACTGCGGTCTGCCCGCCGCATCCCGGAGTAAAGAGAATCTCACGCTCGTAACTGCGATACGGCCGTCTCTGCGAATTAAGCGTTGTTCCCATTCATCCTTTTCACGGTTCCCCTGGACGAGTTCGCCATATCGCTTCGCGTCTAAAGCACTCTCGTCAGGAGGGGTGATCTGGTCCCACGTCTCCAAGCGGCTTAGCTCTTTCTCGGTGTAACCTAACATCTCCTGGAGCGCGCGGTTGGGACTAAGTTCCTGTCTATCGATGTTGAAGACACCGATCCCAATCTGGGCATTCTCGAAAATCGAACGGAAAAGCTGCTCACTAGCCCGCACCTTTTCCTCAGCCCGCTTTCGCTCAGTGATATCAACAACCGTGACGACGGCGCCAATGATCCTTCCGTCTTCAAGAATTGGAAACGAGGAATATTCAACCGGGATTGGGGTGCCGTCCCTCCGCCACATCACCTCATCGTCTACGCGGCAGCACTCGCCCTTCTTAATTGCGCGGTAAACGGGGCATTGATCAGCGGGATAGACGGAGCCGTCCGGCTTGTGGTGATGCACCAGCTCATGCATATTCTGGCCTAACGTCTCCTCGGGGCGGCAGCACACCAATTCACAGGTAGCCCGGTTGATGAATGTGCATTTCCCTTCCAGATCGATCCCGTAGATGCCCTGCCCGGTAGATTCCAGGAGCAACTGCATTCGCCGCGTTAGGCGGTTTCGTTCCTCTTGCGCCCGCCTGCTTTCCGTAATGTCTTCCGTTAAGGACGCAACGTACTGTGGCTTTCCGGATGTATCCCTGATCAACGAGAACCGCGCGTTAGTAACGACGGCTCGGCCTTCGTGGTGTACGAAGCGTTGTTCCCACTCGTCCTTTTCATGCTTGCCCTGGACGAGTTCGGCGTATCGTTCCGCCCCGGAAGCACGTTGATCCGGGTGGACAATCTGGTCCCATTTTTCTAGGTGGCTCAGATCCTTCTCGGCGTAACCCAACATCTCCTGAAACGCGCGGTTGGTGAAAACCGCCTGGCCATCAATATTGAAGAAGCTGATCCCGATCTGGGCATTCTCGAAAATCGAGCGGAAGAGCCGATCGCTTGCCTGCTTGTTCTCCTCGACAACGGCTGCTAGAACCATGAACGGTGCTGCTGCGAAAAATAAGAATAGCTGCAGAGACAACACGTTATTGGGCAGCCCCGATGCGATGAATGGACCTCCGTCGCGGGTTGCGCCCCAAATTGCCAGAACTGCGATTACAATCGCCGAAGTGCTCACCCCCGTTGATCCGAAACGCAAAGCGGACCAAAGCATGAATGGCACGAGAGAATAAAGCAGTGCCTCAGAGCTGTATCTCCCAGGAGCGACCAACGTGAGATATCCGAAAACTATCAACCCAACGAACAGTGCGGCGGCTTCGAGGTAATAAGCGCGTGATTTCTGGCTCCGTTCCGGTCCTTTGCTGAACCAGCCTAAAATCGCTGGCATCAGGGTGAGGTATACTATCGCCTCTGAAAAAAAAGAAATCCTCCAACTCGCCCAATAGTTTCTGCTGGTGGCCAGCGCGACGGCGAATGCCCCAATGAAAGGCGCTAGGATCACCGCGAACAACGAAAACTTGGCCAGGGCTCTTACACTGTTTAGCCGAGGCACGCCCCTAAAGGCATAGTTAAGACACAACGCGGCGGTGAGGACCTCGACCGTATCAGACAGAATGAGCAGAGCACTCCAACGAATCGTCAAGCCCGCCTGGATGTTATACAGAAGAGAAGCAGCAAGCGCTGCCGCGATCAGTATTGGCCACATCCTCCGCGGCACCAGCAACAATACGGATACTAGAAATACGTTACCGAGCCAGAGTGGCCAGTCCGCCTGGGGACCTATCATCAGCATCCCTCCGAGTTTTGCTGCGCCGTAGGCCAGGATGGCCACGAAGCACACTAGGATCACCGTGTGCCACGGAGAATTCAGATTCACGGCGCTCCAAGAGGAACGATTAGGCTCGGTTTCCATCACCCAACTCCGATGTCGATGGAATCGGTTAACAAGTTAGCGATTACCATCCGGCCGTTGTCGAAAATTGAGCGGGAGCTGCTTTCGACCGCAGGCCTCGCTTGGCAGGTTTGCGCACGCTTGCTCCCTGAGGGTGCGGAACACAACGCGACGATACCCCCGTCCCCGACTTTCCGCTATTGGTAATAATGCGGGGGCTCAACCATCAGGAGTAATGGAGCCGCCGCTAATCTTACCTAACTAGTCTCGAGGCCTGGAATTAGAGACTTAAGGAAAAACTCAGATGGCTAATAAAGCGTTCGCAGTGCACAAGAATGCGCCAGCTCCGCCTCGGCGGCACATGGAGAAAGCCGACAACTCCGGGGAAGACGTTACTTTTGACACTTGACATGGTTCCTGCATCCGCCTAACTTTCGCATGTACCACAAGTGATAAGTTGCTTGTGACAACAGAGAACCCAGGGCATCGCTTTCTCCTTCAAGCGTATAGCCGCCACCGTTACCTAAAGGTGGCAATACTATTACCCTTCTGAAAACGATCCCGTTCACAAGCTGCCGGAGCTGAAGGTGCTGGCCGCTTCATACGTCTTGGGCGAGATGAGCGTTGCACTGAAAGAGATCAACGTGGTTGAGGACCTTCTTAAAGCGCAACCTGAATCACTGCTGAGGAAAGCGGCCTCAGAGGTGGCTTGATGCCTGACGGCTCTCCCCGCCAACGGGCAGGCCAACTAGCCCACCGAAGGACAAAGTGGCAGGCCTTGCAAGCCGAAGACAGGGTCACGCGAGCAATCCAGGCGGCGCTGGATTTGTCCCGCGCGTCATGCAGAGTGGCGGATCAACCACGATGGCTGACTACTGTTACATCGGTTCGCGTTTGCAGCTAGCCTTGTAAGCCAGCCCAGTCGAAGAATCTGGACGAGGCCAAGGCGATGCTGCTGAAGAATTTCCCACGTGCCGCCAAAAAAGTAGACCGGTCATCAGTTGAAGACAAGTATGAATCTGAATTTAGGAGAAGATCATGACGAAGCGGTATTTCCGATTGATTGCCGTGCTCGCGCTGGTTTCACTCTTATTCCTTGGAATCACTCTGCTGCGCTCCAGCGGAGCAAAAGCTCAGCCACCGCAACAGTACCCGATCATGGACAAAGTGGCCGATAAGATCATCCAGAAATATCAGACGTCCACCTGCGAGCAATTGTGGGTGAAGAAGAGCGAAAAGACTCCGCCAACTCCGGAAGAGCAGAAGGCCATCGCATTTCTTAAAAGCGATCATGAGATGCGTACCGCCTTCATCAACAAAGTTGCACCACCAATCGCCAACAAGATGTTTGAGTGTGGAATGATTCCATGAGGGGATCGGAACTAAGAAATTCAGGCCAGTCTTTTGAGGTATGTCATGAAAACCCGACTCAAGAGTTTTGTAGAAACACTACTGATGTTGCCGCTCGCACTTTCCCTGGTGACTGTAGCCGCGAGCGCTCAAACTACGTCGCCGCCCGCAAAGAAGAAGACCACTCAAACCAAGAACCCTCCAGCTACCCCGCCCAAACCGGACCTGGAGCCGAAAGCAATTGAACTGCTAAAAGCCGTGAGCAACCGCTTGGCTGCTACGCGTACGCTGTCATTCACAGCGGTGCAAATCTTCGAGTCTCCGAGCCGCCAGGGCCCTCCCCTTGCCTATGCAAAAAAGACAGACGTCACTCTGCAGAGGCCTGACAGGATTCGTGTGATCACTTCAGGTGACGGTCCGGCCTCGGAGTTCTACTACAACGGCAAAACCGTGACGGCCTTCGCACCGGCCGAAAACCTACTCGCCGTGAGCGATGCGCCCCCTACGATTGACGCCATGTTGGAAGCGGTCTACCACTCCGCCGGTATCTTCTTCACATTCACCGACTTGGTTGTTGCCGATCCTTATAAGGATATGGCGCAAGGGCTGACACTTGCCTATTATGTCGGCCAATCCCACGTGGTTCAGGGAACGACGACGGACATGGTGGCATACATCGATAACGGCGTGTTCATCCAGGTGTGGATTGGAACTGAGGACAAGCTTCCCCACATGGTCCGGGCAATTTTTCTCGACGATCCAGAGAGTTTGCGCAGCCAGGTCGAGTTCTCCAACTGGCAACTCGACGTTACCGTCCCCGCGGATACCTTTGCGCTCTCGAGCGCTGGCGACGCGAGACGCATCCCGTTCGCTGACATTAAGACGCAGGCCGCGTCGGGCACTATGCCCTCCGCGAGGGCGAATTCACCCAAAAAACAACCATGAAGGAGAAGGGACACGTGATGGAAAAGATGATGGCTAGTTTGCTAACTCTGCTATTCACTCTGCTCTTCTGCGGGACGGCCCGGGCTCAAGCGCATGCGAACCGCTACGGGGGCGGTTCCACCTCCCATAGCGGGAATACCACCACGCGCACCAATGCCTACGGTGGCAACGCGACACACACCGCTGGACAGGGAACGACCGCCTCCAACGCATACGGTGGCTCTGCAAGTCATGCGGAAGGGTCAGGAAAGACGACGGCCACCAACGCCTATGGTGGCAGCGCGACACACACCGCCGGACAGGGAACCAGCGCCTCCAACGCATACGGTGGCTCTGCATATCATGCGGCAGGGTCAGGAACGACGACGGCCACCAACGCCTATGGTGGTACCGCGACACATTACGCGGGAGCTGGCACCGTCGCTACAACTCCCTCTGGCCAGACAGCGGTATATCACCCACCCACTGCCTACTATGGGTACCATCCACCCACGACCGTGGCGTACTATGGAACAAGCTGCTACAACTGCAGCTCGGGTTCAACTGCAGGTGCCGCCGCGGCAGGTGTGGTTGTCGGAATGGCTGTCGGCGCAGCCGCAGCCTCTTCCAAGGCCAGCTCCGAAAGCTCGAGCGCGTACAGTGCAGGCTACTCCGCCGGCACGACTAACGCGAGCACTGCGAACGCCAACGCCGCTGCGGCCAATGCGAATCAGGCCGCCGCGAACGCCAATGCCGCGGCTTCGAACGCTAATCATGCCGCTTCAGGCACCGTCACGTACCAAATGGGCGCGGTTTATGGGGCGCTGCCCGCCGGCTGCATCAGTCCCAATGTCTCGGGAGGTGGAACCTATTATTTATGCGGTAACACCTGGTTCAGCCCTTCCTACGGCGCGAACGGGGTGCTTTACAAAGTGGTGCCCACTCCGTGAGAGAAACGAATCGCTCAAGTTAGCGAGAGAGTTATTCGGAAGTCCTTGATTCGGTCTAACGAGAGTTCACTTGCCCGCTTCGCCGGGGGCTGATGCAGGCGGAGACCACCATGAAAACAAAAACCCCCTATTTTGCACTCCTTTGCTGTATAGCTCTTGCACTGACAAGCCCCATGGGCTGTAAGAATAAGACTGGTTCATCGTCAACTGATAAAGCCAGCCCCGCGGAAGCGCTGGCATCTGGTACACCTGAATTTGAACAGGATCCAGGCTGGCCGCGCATACTTGAGAAGCCCGGCGCTGCGGTCATCGCGTATCAGCCGCAGGTGGATGAGTGGAACAATTTCTCCGATGTCACGTGGCGCCAGGCTTTTCAGATAACGCCTGCGGGTGGCAAGCAGGTGATTGGCGCCGCGACGTTCCAAGGAACCACAAACGTGGATAGCGACAAGCATATGGTCGCCATCTCCGGGATCAGAGTCATTAATACCTACTTTCCGTCATTCGATGAGGCCGCATCCGGAAAGATGGATCAGCTCTTGAAGACCTTTGTTCCGGAAGTGGTAGACATCTCCCTCGAACGGGTTGTTGCCTATATGCCTAAGCCCCAGTCCGTCCAGGCGGTGAACCTGAAAAACGACCCGCCTTCTATCTTCGTGAATTATGGCCCTGCAATCCTTTTGTCACTCGATGGCGAACCTGTTGTTTCCGAAATCCCGAGCACGAAATTGAATTTTATTGTCAACACCCAGTGGGCAGTTTTTCTGGATACAAATAATTCGCAGTATTACCTGCTGGCTGGCCTCCGTTGGCTCACCGCCCCGGATTTGCATGGCCCGTGGGCCGCTGCCACAAAGTTACCGGAGGACATGGCGAAACTCCCCAAGGATCCGGAATGGACAGATTTGAAGGAAGTGATACCGCTGCCTGTCCAAGCAAGCGGTCCGATTCCAAAAGTTTTTTACAGCACTGTTCCGGCCGAAGTCATTCTTTTTGACGGGAAACCCGTTTTCGCAAAGATTCCGCAGACCCATCTTCTCTACGCTACCAATACGGATAGTCCGGTCTTTCTCTACTCGCCCACGAACGAATATTACTATCTGGCTGCGGGGCGCTGGTTCCGGTCCAAAGATATGCAGGGCAAATGGACTTTCGCATCGATGGACTTGCCAGAGGATTTCTCCAAAATCCCACCCGCCAGTCCGGCTGGTACCATTTTGTCTTCGGTGCCGGGTACCGACGAAGCCAAAGATGCTGTGTTGATTTCCCAGATTCCCACCGTGATGGAGATTGACCCCAAGTCCGCCGCGGCAAAAGCCAACGTGAACTACAACGGTGATCCGCAGTTCGCACCGATCGAAGGAACTTCGCTTTCCTACGCGACGAACACGGCCGACAAAGTAATCAAGGTTGGAGATGTCTATTATTTGTGCCTCCAGGGCGTGTGGTTCATGTCTCCGAACGCCCAGGGCCCTTGGACGACAGCCAGTTCCGTTCCACAAGTCATATACACAATCCCGCCAAGCTCGCCGGTCTATAACGTGACGTATGTGACGCAGACGACCACTTCCAGTGGAACCGTGCAATGCAGTCACACGGCCGGGTACCTGGGCGCTTTTGTTATTGGGGTTGCCGTTGGCGCCGTCATTGCCAATGGAACTGGCTATTACTATCCGCCCTACATTTACCGTCCGCCGTATGCATATCCGGTTTATCGCCCGTATCCAGTGCCGTATGGCTACGGCTCTTATTACAACACCGCAAACGGCTCGTACGGTCGTTATGCCACGGCGTACGGTCCGTATGGCACAGCAACGCGGGCAGCTTCGTACAACCCGTACAGCGGCACCTACAAACAGGGCGCATCTGTTGCAACTCCTTATGGCAGGCAAAGTGTCGGGCAGGCCTACAATCCCTATACCGGAACGTACGCCGCAACGCATCAGGGATCGAGTCCCACCGCGCAGTGGGGTCAATCCTACGTCTCGAATGGCAATAAATCCGCCTACACACAACACTACTCGACCTCGCAGGGAACGGTTGCATCCGCGCAGGGGTCCCAGGGCGGAAAGGCAGTCGGGGCTTCCACCGCTTATGGCAATGCCGCGGTGGGCAAAACTACAAGCGGAGACTTGTATGCCGGCAAGGACGGCAACGTTTACAAGAACACGGGTTCAGGCTGGCAAAAATATGACAACAGTTCCGGCTCCTGGAACACCGCGACTACGTCCCAGAACCGGCAGCAGGCTCAACAGAAAGCTCAGCCACAAAAACAGTCCTATCAACAACAGAATCCAAGTAGCCAACAGGCTCAGCAGCAAAAACAGTCCTATCAACAACAGAATCCAAGTAGCCAACAGGCTCAGCAGCAAAGACAGTCCTATCAACAACAGAATCCAAGTAGCCAACAGGCTCAGCAGCAAAGACAGTCCTATCAACAACAGAATCCAAGTAGCCAGGCGAACTCCCAACAGGCCCAGCAACAAAGACAGTCTTCTCAGCAGCGGGCCCCAAGTGCGCAAACGAATTCGTACAGTGGCCAGCAGCGCTCGCAGAGTCCAAACTCGAGCGCTATGTCTACCCAGAGTCTCACTTCGGAAATGCAGAACCGGCAGCGAGGATCGGCACAGACCCAAAACTACCAGCGCGCGACCGGGAGCAGCGGCGGGACTCGGAGCACGAGTAGCGGAGGCGGTGCTCGACGTCCCTAGGTCCGGTTGAATTCTAGCGGCCCGACCCCTCCACCGCGCACGCCGATGTAAATCAGGTATAACATCGCCAGCACGCTATAGGTCGCCATACCGCGGAATGCTGGTCGAGTGTCGCTGCCACGCCAGCAGGCGACCACCAATCCGATCAGAGCAGACCCGCGAGGCGGCTCATCGGAACGCCAGCGCCGGCGATTTCCGCTCCAAACAGCAGGCGGACAACGATGCGTGGATAGATCAGCAAAATCACTCCCGTCCCCGCTTCGGCCATTGCCGCGAGCTTGAGGAGTGTATTCATTCGAATTTTCTCCCGGACAGTCAATCGACCGCGGCACGGGCGGAAGCCTGTACGTGGGCTCGAAAAAATCCGCTGGGTGGTATGTTCAACCTGTCATTTCGGTTCTACAACCCATAAGCTAGAAACGATTCCTGCAGGCCGTTTCCCTCCGAGTCTGGCGACGCAGTTGGGAGCGAGCCAAAGATTTACTACCCTCCAAGTTTCTGGTAATTCGAATTCGTCGTTGTTACTACCAACTGCTTCGCAGTTGCGTTGAGAACTGTTTGCTGCTCATAGTTAGTGCCATCCGGCAGGCTGCCCATCTGCACCTGCAACGTCACGGCGTCCTTTTCCTGCCCCATGTATGTACTGATGTTCAAGCCGGTGATTTTCTTAGTGGTAGTGTCAAACGTGAGGGTCATCTTATCTCCGGGCTGGGCATAATCAGCGAAGACCAAGTTCACGGCGCCAGGCACGGGGTTCAAGGAGAGCTTTCCGGACTGGTAGGCTGCCTGCATTTTCTGAGGGTCGGGTGGCACGTACATGCTGAGGACGGCCTTCACGTCCTGCATGTAATCTTTCATTTCCGCCTTTTTCTTCGCGATGACTTTTTCTTTCATCCTGCCGCCGCTCGGTTCTTGCGGAGGGGGACCCATCGGGGTCTTTTGGACCTTTCCGTCAGGACCGTACTGGCACAAATTTTTGGAAGGAGGCTTCGCATCTCCCTTAAGTGTCAGCTGCTGTGTCTCTGTCCATTGATACTGCAGCAGTTTTTGCTTGTTTTCCGCAACAGACTGCTTCGCGGCTGCAAGCTTCTGCTGAAGTTCAGCATTCTGTGGAAATGTTGGGGCAGCGGCCAGAAGCGCTACCGCACCAATGATCGTCATGCGTATAGTTCTCCGACTCATTAGAGCCCTCCTTACTGTCGCGTGACCTTCTGCCACGCCCGACGAGAAGCATCGACAGACTTGCGGAGACGACAAACTCTGGCCACAACAGCAGCCCAACCCCTTCACCGCGCGCTACAAACCGGAATATTACGGGATGACATTTATGGGCCGGGTATGAGCTGAGCCACCTCAAGAACCACTCTTGGACGTTGAGCCAGGAACGTCCTTCTACGGCCCGATATTCTCTTATGGGTGCGCTGATGGGGTCAATCGGCAAAAGTAACAGGGGGGAATCGCAGAGTTGTGTTGTCGTCGGTCGCGAGACAACGAGGACCAACTTGAACAACCAGCAGTTCAATGGCAACACAGTTAAGAAAAGCTAAGATTTCACCAGTTCGCAGTACACTTCAAATCGACGGTTCGCTCCGATCGTTGATCGCCGAGCTATCGTTTTCCAAGGGCGAAGCAGGGAGTCGACGCGGCGGATCTACGATGATTACCCTGACTGGCTCGCTCGCTGAGACACCGCTCTTTCCGAACAATTTCAGGAATTTGCCGAGCAGTTCCAGGCAGCGCACCTTGTCGGAGAGCCTAAGGTGTAAGGTCCTGCGCACGTTGCCGTCTTTCATGGGGCCCTGAGCGCAACTCTCCAGAGTGATTTCCCTGATAGCGGCCGCTTGATCGCGCGTTATTTCCGACAAACTCAAGAAAGCGACGCCCTTCTTGTTGATTTTGAAGTAGTCCGCCTGACCGAAAGCAATCAGGCACCTCCCAATCTTCGGACGTGGGTCGATCCCCACCGCCCCTACCAATTTCGTTGCAGCCAGTAGACTTAGAGGAAAGTCGGCTCCAATTCGCCTACTCGGCTCCAATTGAGTCATTGCACCGAGTATTTCTCGATCCGCTCCGCGTGTTTCTCCACTGCCTCACGTTGTGCATTGCCAACGACGTGGCCGTAAATCCCCAGGGCCGGGTGTGCGGTACACCGTCACGGGTTGCGAGAGTGGTCAGCACTGGATATCCGCGTATGCTTTTACTGCTGTTCCCAATTTATTATTTACGCGTATTGCTACGGAAATTTTTGTGATCTGTAAATTCATTTATTTTTTCTCCTTAATTATTCCACCGTCGCTGCAATGTTGATCTACAGTTTCACACTGCACATCTACACCATTTTTTGGGTAACCCAGTCACTCGGCTTCGTTGCCGATTATAGTTCTGGCTCCATGATTGTCACTCAAGTATCTTCTCAATGAGCCGTCGCCCGCGGCCGAGGCAAAAGCGAGTTTCGGCAAGGCGACCGGCTTGAGGCTCAAGATAAGATTATTTGTGGCGTTACCATCAAAGCCGAGCCATCGGCGTAAATGACGCGGAAATTTTCGATCTGGCCAGCCATGGCAGCGGAGGTGATCCAATGAGGGTGATCGTCGTTGGCGGCGGGTTCGCCGCAGTGCAGTTCGCACGGACTCTTCGCAAGAAGCTGCGCGCCTCCGAGTGTGAGATTCTGCTGTTCAACCGTGAGAACCACTTGGTGTTTCATCCCCTGCTTGCGGATGTCGCGGGAGCTTCGATCAACCCGGATGCTGCGGCAACTCCCTTGCGCCAGATGCTACCCGGAGTTGGTTGCCGCACCGAGCGAGTACAGAGAATTGACCTTCATTCTTCCGAGGTCGAATTCGATGATGGAAGCGGCGTCCTCAGCCGCCTGCGTTACGATCACGTGGTGATTGCCTGCGGCGCGGAAAGCAACCTGAGCATCATTCCCGGAATGACCGAGCATGCGTTTGGGTTCAAGGTCATGCGCGATGCCATCGACCTGCGCCAGCACATCGTGCGTCAAATGGAACAAGCGGAGGTCTCGAGCGATCCGGACCGTCGACGCTGGCATCTGAGCTTCATCATCGTGGGGGCGGGCTTCAGCGGCGTTGAGTTGGCTGGGGAGATCAATGAGCTAGTTCGCGACAGCACCCGCTTTTACCGGAATTTTCGAAAAGAGGACGTGATTGTCACCCTGGTGCATTCTCAGGACCACATCTTGCCGGAACTGGCGGTGAGGCTGAGGGAATTCGCCAAAAAGAAGATGGAGAAAGCCGGTATTACCATACTGCTGAATACACGCGCAGTTGCGACAACCCACGAAGGAGTCGAACTGAACAGTGGGCGGATGCTAGCTGGAGCCACAGTGGTGTGCACGATTGGGACGGCGGTCTCTCCACTTGTGCAACACCTCGAAGTCCCCATAGAGCGGGGACGCATTCGCACCGCGCCGGAGATGCGGATCGAAGAGCAAACCAACGCTTGGGCTATCGGCGATTGCGCTTTCATCATGAACGCATTCGACAACAAGCCGTCCGCTACTACCGCCCAATTCGCCGAACGCCAGGGCCGCCAAGCGGCGCTCAACCTGGTTCGGGTTCTGAAAGGCCAGCCAACCCATCCATTTCGCTTCAAGGCGCTTGGACAGCTCTGCTCGATCGGTGGTTACCAAGCTGTTGCGGAAATGTTTGGCATGCGCATCTCAGGTTTTCTGGCGTGGTTCCTATGGCGTGGTGTGTATCTGGTCAAGCTGCCGACGTGGTCGCGCAGGATTAAGGTGGGCCTGGACTGGGGGTGGGACGTTCTCTTCCCCCGTGATCTGAGTTTCTTGAATACCGACTCGGCGCAACAGGTCACCCATGCGTACTACCGCCCAGGAGATTTCATTCAGCGGCAGGGAGAAGTGGCTCGAGTTTTGAGTGTCATCGAAGAAGGCGAGGTAGAGATGCTGCAGTCGGCAGGCGAGAACAGCGAGGCAAAAGTCATCGCCCTTCTCGGCAAGGGTGACTTTTTCGGGGAAGCGGCTCTGTCTGGAGGCCGTAATGAGACAAGTATACGCGCTCGCTCGGCGGTCCGTGTGCGGCAAGTCGGCAGCGCTCTGTTCTCCCAAGCTACTGGTGCCTTCTCACCCTTCCGCGAAGTAGTCTCCAAGGCAATCATCAGGCGCTCGGGAGATTTTTGGAGTCGCCTGCCGGTGGCCGCGTCGCTTCTGGCGGAAGAGTCTGTCGCGTCGCTTGTCGACCCCATTCCTCACGAGACCATTAGCAAGGAGACGACCTTGGCAAAAGCAATCCAGGTCCTAAGTGAAAGCGCAACTGGCGAACTCCTGATCCTCGATGAGAAACAGCATTTGTGGGCGACCTTAGATCGCGACGACCTGTATCACATTGCTACGCGCATCGCTATCAGTCCTATAGATACGCGGCAAGATCTCGGGCAACGCACGCTTGGGGACCTTGCCGTTGGAAATCGCGTGTATGTGTCGCTTGAGGACACGACCCTTGTGGCATCGGCCACGATGTTCGAACACGGGATCTCATGGCTGCCGGTCGTTCAGAGCCGAGATGATCTTCGGCCAGTAGGCTGCCTACGACTTGCGAGAATTAGCGGCCACGTCATCCAGAAGATCGGCCACCTGGACGCACGCGCCCGCGCCGCGAGTTGAGTCTGCCGATCTCCAAGGATATTCAGATGATTGAGGTTGTAGAACGCGTATGCCGCTACATAGAGCCCAGTGAATACCTCTAGAGAATTACAGTAGGAGATTAAAGGTGCGGCGGGGAAGAAGATCATGCTTACGGCAGAACAGCAGCGGTTAGATGATGCGCGACTGGAAAAATTTGCGTGGAAGAAATGGGGACCCTATCTCAGTGAACGACAGTGGGGCACGGTCCGCGAGGACTATAGCGAGAACGGTGACGCCTGGAATTTTTTCACCCATGATCAGGCTCGATCGCGAGCCTACCGTTGGGGGGAAGACGGATTAGCCGGCATTTCCGATAACAAACAACACCTCTGCTTTGCGCTGGCGTTATGGAACGGCAAGGATCCAATCCTCAAGGAACGCCTCTTCGGATTGACCAACAGCGAGGGCAACCACGGAGAGGATGTAAAGGAGTACTACTTCTACCTCGACAGCACACCGACGCACTCCTACATGAAGTATCTTTACAAGTACCCGCAGGCGGCGTATCCCTACGCCGATCTAGTGGCGACGAATCGGCGTCGTTCCAAGAACGAGATGGAGTATGAACTGCTCGACACCGGTGTCTTCGAGGAGGACCGGTATTTCGATGTCTTTGTGGAATATGCTAAAGACGGACCGGAAGACATCCTTGTGCGAATCACTGCAGCCAACCGAGGACCCGGAGCGGCAGAACTGCATCTGTTGCCGACGTTGTGGTTTAGGAATGATTGGTCACCGTGGATTGCCGAATCAAATAGGGCTCCTAAGAAACCAAACCTCAGGCAGATCGAGGCATCGGCGGGCACGAGTGCGGTTGCAGCGACGCACCCGCTGCTCGGAGAATTCGTCCTTTCCTGCGAAAGCGAGGTGCCGCTGTTCTTCACCGAGAATGAAACTAACCACGAGCGGCTTTTCCCTGGTCAAAAGAACGAGAGCCGCTACGTCAAGGACGGCATCAACGACTACGTGCTGCAGGGCAACCATGGCGCGGTGAACCCTGGAAAGCAAGGCACCAAAGTTGCAGCGCACTATCGACTGATGGTGGGTACCCGAGAGTCAGCCGTAGTGCGGCTGCGTCTGACCAACCAGACCGATGCAGGTAAGAGTGGAACAAGCAAAACCACCGCATCCAGCTTCGGCACAGAGTTTGACAGGATCCTGACCGCTCGGATTCAGGAGGCAGATGACTTCTACCGTTCTGTGACGCCACCTTCGGTCTCCCCGGACGCGGCCAAGGTGATGCGCCAGGCTATCGCCGGCATGCTCTGGAGCAAGCAGTTCTTCTTCTTCGACGGCGATAACTGGCTGGACGAGCACAAGTCCAACCCACTCCATACCGGATATCGAAATTCCCGGAACTCGGAGTGGTACCATTTGCTGAACCAGGACATCATCTCCATGCCCGACAAGTGGGAATACCCTTGGTACGCGGCCTGGGACCTGGCTTTCCACACGCTCCCGCTCTCCATCGTTGATCCTGACTTCGCCAAGGAACAGATGGAGCTGATGCTCCGCGCCCTCTACCTGCACCCCAACGGCCAGATACCTGCGTACGAGTGGAATTTCAGCGACGTTAACCCCCCAGTCCACGCTTTCGCGACTGTCTTTTTGCACAGGACCGAACAGGCCCTACACGGCAAGACAGACCTCGATTTCCTTAAGACGACGTTCAGGAAGCTATTGATGAACTTCACCTGGTGGGTGAACCGCAAGGACCGTTTCGGCAAGAACGTGTTCGAGGGGGGCTTTCTCGGCCTCGACAACATCGGCGTGTTCGATCGCAGCGCGCCGCTTCCCACCGGCGGCCATCTGGAGCAAGCAGACGGCACTGCGTGGATGGCCCTTTTCACACAGAACATGATTGAGCTCGCATTTGAACTTACCCTCCATGACCCCACCTACGAGGACATGATCACGAAGTTCGTCGAGCACTTGTTCTACATCGGCGCAGCCATGAACCAGCCCGGTCAAGACGGGATGTGGGACGAGGAGGACGGTTTCTACTACGATCTGCTGCGGCTCCCGGACGGCAGCGCGACGCGTCTCAAGGTCCGCTCGCTGGTCGGACTCCTGCCCGTATGCGCGACGACAATTGTCGAGGCTAGTGCCCGAGAGCGCGCTCCGCGAGCAACTGCCCAGCTCGAGGCACGTCGGCGTCGGATGCCCGAACTCCTGAAGTCCATGCATCCCACGGGCCCGGGACACTTTGGCGTAGCGGAGAGGGGGATTATGGCTCTGGTGAACCAGGAGCGGCTCGGCCGGATCCTTACAAAGATGCTCGACGAAAACGAGTTCTTGAGCCCTTATGGCATCCGCTCGCTTTCCAAGTTCCACGAGCAACACCCGTACATCTTCCATTCGGGTGGCCAGGAGTACCGAGTGGATTACCTGCCGGCAGAGTCCAACACGGGCATGTTCGGTGGGAATTCCAACTGGCGCGGTCCGGTCTGGATGCCGGTGAACGCGCTCATCATCAGGGCGCTGCTGAACTTCTATTTGTACTATGGCGACAGCTTCAAAATTGAGTGTCCCACAGGGTCCGGCAAGCTGATGAACCTCTTTGAGGTCAGCAAGGAGATCGCGAATCGGCTCACCCGGATCTTCTTGCGCGACGACCATGGCCGGCGACCCGTCTATGGCGGCACGGAAAAGTTCCAGAGCGATCCGTTCTGGCGAGACAACATTTACTTCTTTGAATACTTCCATGGCGACAATGGTGCCGGGTTGGGCGCCAGTCACCAGACCGGCTGGACCGGACTCGTGGCCAAGATCATCCAGATCTACGGATTCATTGATGCCAAGCGGCTGCTGGAAGTAGGCAGACAGGCCGGGCTCACTGAGAAAGCTCGCGCCGCTGGGTAGAAAGGGCGAGAGGAATGAGCCGAACGGAGGGGAGGGCGGCCCGTTTCCTTAGGTCAATGACTTGGCCTGCGACGCGACAGTATCGTGACGGTGCTGGCGCTTCTTGTTATCGCCATTGCGCTACCGTTCGCGATTGTGGATCGCATACTCGGGAAAAGTGCCGGTCACTGGCGAACGGGGTTCGATGAAGTAAGCCGGATTAGACGTGGACGATACAAGCGCACCATGTAATTCAGCCCGACATGATTGGAAGGCAGTTGGCACCTCGAAACGGCCCTTGTTGAATCCTGGCTGGCTACTGCTTGAATACCAATGGAGGCCCGCTGATTCGCTTGCCCTTGAGGTCGACAGTAACCTCGACGCGGTCGGCAATCTTGATGAACGGAATGCCGCTGTTCATCCCGTACTCCTTACGGTCGAAGGCCATTGTCCCTTTAATCTCGCCTACGCCTGTCCCCTTGCCGGTAACCGTGAACGTCAGAGTCTCGGCTCTAGACACTCCGCGAATCGTAAACGTCCCCTGAACATCAACGGTGGTGGGACCGGTCTCTACAATCTTGTTAGAATGAAACGTGATGTACGGATCGTCCTTCACGTTGAAGAAGTCCTTGCTCTTCAACTTCCCGTCCTTCGTGCCGCTTCCTGTGCTTACACTGTCGGCCTGAATCTTGATGTCCAGAACACCTGTCGTGACGTCCGTAGAGGGATATGTCAGCGTCGCATCCCACTTGTCGAACTTACCTTCCAGAGCCACCGATGCTTTCACGCTGAAGCTAATCGCACTTTCTTCCTTCGTGATCGCGATAACAGGAACCCCTGCAGGAGTCTGTGCTCGGCTTAATGACGGGAGCACCGCGGACGCAACGAGGCACAAGATAACTAATCGCATGGACCCTCTCCTCTGAACATGTTGACTTTACGAATCTAGTGAGGCTGCCACCAGGGCCCAGGACGGCCAACTGTCAAAAGTTACAGGCGATGGCGCTCGGTCAACAACGATGGAAACTGAAAGCCCGGCTCAGACATGCTCCACATTAGCAGCGGTTTGGATGCCAGCCGCCCTCGTTTGGCCTTCAGTGCTCTCTGCGACCACTTCGGCGTGGTCTAGCCATAGCCGCCACCGACGCAGTTCGGCAGTGGACATGCCAACCCACTTTATTGAACGGTGAGCCCATCGAAGTTGACACAACGATTGACGTCATCTTCTCGCTTAATCAGTAGTAGGGATAACGAATTGGCACACAATAATGCAGCGCTAGTTCGCAGACCCGACCGAATATCGGCTCCAACCCTAACCGGGGAGCACCTTCCGAAAACATCTGATTTTGGCGGATCAAAAGGCGCTTAATCGGCTGCTACAGCGTAAGGACTTACGGGTGCGACACCGAGAGGGTTTTTGGCGGATGCCCGCGCCAGCCGGTAGACGGTACCCTCGCCCACAGTCTACTCGGGTCGAGGGAGCCAGCATTGTTATGAAATCAAGTCCAGTCCCAGTACTTCAAGTTTCCGATTACCGCGCTAATCAGGATCTAGTCGATTACTTCCGGTTTGCCGACCATACGCCCAGAATCGTCGGATCCGCTGCAATGGCGAAGTCTGCGTTGTCAAACGTACGAGTCCCCGGTTGAATTGCGCAGTGACTGCCAGGAGGCGAGGGGATGCCGATAGAAAATCAAAGCATGGTAATATTCCGCGCGATATGACCGCGAGTGGTTCCACTTCTCACTACGTGCTTGGGAGTACAGATGCCGAGCAAGAGCGGCTGATTCGACAGGCTGCGCGCCTTGATCCTTACACCGAGCGATTGTTCCGTGACGCAGGCATGGGTCCGGGGCAGCGGATTCTGGACATCGGCTCGGGCGTTGGCGACGTGGCGATGCTGGCGGCGCGTCTGGTTGGTTCTTCGGGAGAGATCGTCGGAGTCGAACGCGACGTACGGTCCATCGCGAGGGCCAAGGCTCGCGTAGCGGAAGCTGGACTGCACAACGTAACGTTTGTGCAGTCGGACGTGAGTCAGGTGACGAGTGGCGAGCCCTTCGATGGGGTAGTGGGCCGTTGCATTCTGCTGTTTCTCCCCGATGCCGCGGCTGTTTTGCGTTCCCTCTCGCGGCTGATCCGACCCGGAGGCGTGCTCGCTTTTCACGAGCCGACGTGGTCCCCTTTGCTTTTGCTTACCGCCCAACTCCCGCTGTGGTCGGCGTGCGCTTCGCTCATTCGCAAGACCTTCCAATGTTGCGGAGCAAACCCAGACATGGAACTCGTGCTCTTCCGGGCGTTCGCAGAGGCTGGTCTGCCTGCGCCGAGCATGTGGATGGAAATCCCCATGGGAGGTGATTCGTTCTTTGCGGGATGGGTCTACGATCTCCTGTGCAGTGTTCGCCCGCAGATGCAGCAGCACAATCTTTCCTGCGAAGCGCTGGGCAATTTCGAGACGCTGCGGGAAAGGCTAGATGCAGAGCTGGTGGCGCTGAAGTCACCTGGCGCTTGCATCGGCTTGGTCGGCGCTTGGTCTCGCGTGTCTGCGAGCTCCGCCCCTCGCTAATATTCAAGAGCCAAGCGATGCAGGTGCTCTTTTTGGAAAGAGCAACACGTAGCGGGCAAACCGGATACGTGGCCATTCTTGACACCGTGGCGATTGCCCCGAGTGACGGGGGATGCGGAAGTTATTCCAGTAAACCTAACTCACAAGGTTGATTGCGGTCGGCTCTCAGGAATACCTCAGAACTTAGCTTGACGCTTGGGTTGGCACGCGCAGGGCGAGCGCCCCCGCTGCAACCATCAGCATGAACACGGCGGGCCCAATGCCTTTGATGTCATGTACGCGCAGATGCGACACGACCGCGCCAACAAAATAGATGACGAGGCCAACGCCTGCCGCCAGACCCGCCCACGGCCACCAGATGCCAAGGACAAGGCCCAACGCACCGGCAAACTCAAAAGCGGCCAGGAGCGGAAACCGCTTCAGCGGTACGCCGACTACTTCGTGGATCACAGAACTACCTTCGGGTCTCGGCGAACCTTGGCGACTGCGGAGAACGCCACCATCGCCGCGAAGAGGATTGTAATGAACAGATACGCAGGATGCATGCAAGGCTTCCCATCAACTAGTTCAATTGCTTGACATCCATCAAAAGATTACATCAGAACCCCAAGTTGTCACTCCAGCGCTCGCCGTTTCACGCTCGATGGGTCGCCTTCGGAGTGTTCAGCCCGAAAACTGCGAGCAGTATAGCCCTTCCGAGAGGATAACGGGCTACCCGGAAGTGATTCCACTTGCCTGGTAAGTTCGGGTTACCGGACATCTCTAACAATGTCGGCCCTGTCAAAACACTTTTTGAGCAGACTTATCCACTCACTTAAAAGAGTTTTTTCTTCCGCTTCCTTTAGTTGTCTTGCTCCTCGGCCTTGACGACTTCGGCTCGCTCGTAATCTAGCGGTCGGCTTCAGTCCGACCCATACATCTCTTCGATCATAAACTTCAGACCATGATTAGTTCTTCGAACTCCCTCTCGCGAGGGAGCGGGATGCCCCATCAAGTGGACGGCGCTTTCGTGCGCGCGCCATGTCCGGTACCGAGCTGTCCCGCGTGCGAACCGAATTCCGGCTCCGTCTTCCCGAGCCTATCAACAAGAGCCCACTCGAGTCGAGGAGGGCCGGCATTGTTATGCAATCAAGTTCTTCCTAGTACCGGGCTAGATTCTTACGGTGCTGATTTGGATGATTGGCTCGCAATTTGTGTAGTTGGGAACATCGCCGACAATTTCTTGCGCCTGAGGCACCCACGCCTGAACAAACGCGTCGACGGACTCGAAGTAAAGATGACCCAGTGCCAGATAAGTTGGCGGAGAACCCGGAATTGCACCAGCAATGCCTTCTTCAACAGCGACACTCTTTAGAGTTGAGCCAAGAAGTCGCTGAACCATAGGAATGTGTTTTGAGCAGTAGTAAGACATATCGAAGTGGCTTCCCGGTCGGTTTGGATAGAACACGCTCACCTTCACCATAGAACCTCACTGTCGAAAATTGGCTTTTGCGCCCGGAGGTTACTCGAACGCTCATCGCCACGTCAACAAATTCAACTTAGGTCCCGGTAAGTCGCGTTACCGTACATCTCTAACAATGTCGGCCCTGTCAAACACTTTTTGGGCACACTTCTCCATTCACTTAAAAGAGTTTTTTCTTCCGCTTCCTTCGGTGTCTTTCCGATCGGCCCTGACAAGTACGGTTCGTTCGTAATCTAGCGGTCGGTTTCAGTCCGACCCAAACATCTCTTCGATCAAAACTTCGACCATGATTAGTTCTTCGAACTCCCTCTCACGAGGGAGCGGGATGCCCTATCAAGTGGACGACGCTTTACTGCACGCCATGTCCGGTACCGAGCTGTCCCGCGTACGAACCGAACTCCGGCTCCTTCCTGAGCCTAACAACCAAAGACTGCTCATGTCGAGAGGAGCCGACATTGTTATGCAATCAAGTCCCTTAAAGTGGGCGCCAGTCATTGGGACCAACCGCACGAGCGGTAAACCTCTGTGGTTCTGCCTTGGAGTGTGATAGCGTCCTGCACATGCCGGGTGGAAATCGTGGCCCAACGTGAAACCCGGCTCTCCCGTTTGATTCTCAGAGCACTGCCCCAGGTAGCAGAGGTTCTTGCCAATCGCGCTGCTTGGAGGGCCGGGTGGGAGGGGCGGAACAATTTGCGCTTTATGCCGGTGCGCTGGGCTCGGGCGCAATCTCGAGCCTATGGTACCCGAGCAAGTCGAACCCCTGGGGATTTGCTACAGGTGACCGTCGAGTGCACCACACCTAATTTGCTCGATGTGGGTCCAGGTGGTGATGTCAATCGGAAAGGATGAAAAATATGAAATTCTCGAATCGTGTTTTGCTGGGGATGCTCTTCGCCCTTGCGGTGGTTGTGGCACCTCCCGGCCGCGCCCAAACGAACACAGAGAAGACGCAAGGCAAAGCCGCGGCATCTCCCGAGGCAGAAGCGCAAAAGAAAAACATGCAGGAATACATTACGCTTTTGCGCAGCGATGTGCGTCAGCAGAAGGACGAGATTATGGGTGCGGTAATGTTGTTGAGCGCCCAAGATGCGACTAAATTCTGGCCAATTTACAGCGACTACGACGCACAACTAAGGAAGCTGAACGATCAGAGGGTCGAAAACATCAAGGAATATGCGCGAACCTACGATCAGATGACGGACGAGAAAGCGGACGAGTTGATGCAGAGGTCGGTGGCTTATCAAAAACAACGCGCCGAGCTTCTTGCGCAGACCTACGACAAGGTCAAACAAGCCTTGGGAGCAGTAACTGCGGCGCGTTTCGCCCAGGTGGAACACCAGTTACTTTTGATCATCGATCTGCAAATTGACTCCTCCCTACCCATTGTCGGGCAAGGTTCATAGATTTCAGGAAACAGGAGAATACACCGATGCGGAAAACATTCATTTGTGCAGCGACTCTACTTATTGGAACCGCAATTTTCTGTCCGCTTCCTGGAGAGGGCTACTGGTCAGGAAGACTCAACGGGAGTCATGCCGCAACGAATCCAGCGGCTCAGAATAAGAAGAGAATCACAGTTCCTGCGGGGACGCGAATCCTGATTCGAATAGTCGACTCGATCGACTCGACGAAGCAAAAGACGGGCTACCGCTTCACCGCTACCCTAGAAACCAACCTGCAAGCCGAAGATACCACTGTGGCGCCTCGGGGTACGACGTTGTACGGGCGTCTTGCCCAGGCTTCCTCTGCAGGAAGGATGTCCGGAAGCTCTGAATTGACTCTGGAACTGACCGATATCGTGATCAACGGCACAGCGTATCCGTTGCTGACCAGTACGTATGAGGTGAAGGGAAAGGGCGAAGGGGGGAGTACGGCCAAGAAAGTCGTCGGCGGTGCAGGATTGGGCGCACTCATCGGCGGAGTTGCGGGAGGAGGAAAGGGAGCAGGCATCGGCGCACTCGCCGGCGCTGGAGCCGGTACAGCGGTCGCCGCCTCTAAGAAGGGACAGCAACTGCAAATTCCCAGTGAGACCTTGCTGGAGTTCCGTTCACAGCAACCCGTGTCGCTACCAGTCGGCGGGTAGTTAGGTTCCAATGAATTTTGCACGTACAAAAAAACGTGATTGGCACGCGGGCCGTTTCCATGAGGCGATCCTTAGAACTCAGGACACTATGTCTCCGATACACAAAGCAGTGGCCGACTCCAGTCCCAGTACTTCAAGTTTCCGATTTCCGCGTTTATCAGGCCCCAGTCGGAGTTACCGGATGTCTTGCTACTCGTTCGGGATGAGCACCACAAATTTCCACGAGCCGTCTGTCTGCCGCCTCAGCACATGGAATGCTTGGAGGTCTAAACTGGCCGCCGGAGTCTCTGGAGACAGTTTGTACTGGGCTCTATGTTCGCCCCATTCGCATGCCATACCGCCCTCGATTTGAGTGTTTTTGTATTCGGCTGAGTAGCTCAACACTTTGAAACCCGGGAGTTGAGCGCGGGCTGCATCGTTTTCAGCCTGAATAGCTCGCTTGCCGACCGCAGGCGGGTTTCCTGGATTGAAGCGCACCGCATCCTCCGTCCAGATGTCTAACGTCCTTTCGGGTCTTGGGACAGAGTAACTTCAATGTCTTTCTGGTGGAGTTTCTCGATACCCGCCATGTCCGCTGCGTGTGCGTCCGTTCTGCGAGGCGTGCTTGTACCAATGCTTCGGGCATAGTAGCCGACGCCGAGTCCTGCAAGAAACGCTAGAGCTACGAACACAGAAGTACCTTTCATAAGGCCTCCTCTGCGCCCTCATTTGTCACCACCAGAGCACGTTTGTCAACGGACTGCAGGCTCTCCAAACTTTGGAGTGGGGTCAAGTCCTGGTAAGTCGCATTACCGGACATCTCTAACAATGTCGGCTCTGTCAAACTCTTTTTGAGCACACTTCTCCGTTCACTCCCGAGAGTGGTCTTACCTGATTCTTCGACTTCTGCTTCGACGACCACGGCTCGCTCGTAATCTGTCGGTCGGCTTCAGTCCGACCCAAACATCTCTTCGATCTGTACTTCGACCATGATTACTTGTTCGAACTCCCTTTGCAGGGAGCGGGATGCCCAACCAAGTGGACGGTGTTCTATTTCACACCATGTCCGGTACCGAGCTGTCCCGCGTACGAACCGAACTCCATCGAAGGCGAATACTCGCAACCGTTCCGCCACATCCAGTACAGGCGAACTCCCAGACGGCGTCCTAAAGCCACCTTGGCGATGCTCTTGTGCCGACGCATGGCTAGATGGAGGTAGCGACGTCTCCAGTCGGGATTCATGCGTGCCGCCGCCTGTGCGGCCTCCACCAGCAAGAACCGCAACAACGAATGGCCTTGCTTGCTGATGTGTCCCAACCGTTGCCGGCCACCGCTGGAGTCTTCACTCGGAATCATCCCCACGTAGGTGCCGATCTGTTTGCCGCAGTGAAATCGCTGCGGAGTTCCGATGATCAACACATAGGCGAGTGCGGTCAGCGAACCCACGCCGGGAGGGGTCATCAGTCGTACCACCTCGGGTCGCTTCCGGGCCTCCTGCTCGGCAGCTTTGGTTAGTTCACTGACGATCGGGTCTAGGCGATCCAGCAGCTCCAACAGCTCTTTCCGACGCCGGTCCGCCCAGGGAGCCAGGGCCAGCTTCTCCAACTCGGCTCGCCCTTGCGCACTCCACAGCTTGGTTTTCCAACGCCGGCCTTCGTTCATCGCCAGCGCCTGCAACTGATTCATGATCCGCGTGCGCATCTGCACTAGCCGGTGACGATGCCAAAGCAGTTGCCGAAGATCTCGATTCTCCGGACGCGCTACCCAGATCTGCGGAAAGTTATCTTCCCGCAACAGCCGAAGCAGCAACAAGGCATCCCTGCGATCGGTCTTTTGCTTTTTCACGCGCTTGCTTTTGATCTCCGCAGGGTCGCCGATCCATAACTCGATCCCTAGTGCTGCCAGCAGTCGCTCGAACCAGCGTGAATATCCGGTGGCCTCCATCCCTACTCGAACACGGATTCCTCGCTGCTGCAGGTCTCGATAGAATCGTTCGGCCTCTCCCTCACTGTGATTCAACTGCAGTTCCCCACACTCACCAGTCTCTTCCACGAAAAATGCGATCTGCTGAAAGCTCGGGTGGTAATCTACGCCTATCAACATCATGTTCGGCTCCTTTCTCCCGAGCCTTTGGTCGTCAAGCAACCACAGTCTACTCGGGGCAAGGAGCCGACATTGTTATGCAATCAAGTGAAGTCCTAGTACGGCACTTGTCCCAACTTCCGATCACGCTCGGCCTGAATCTCCTGCTGATGCCCGGCGAGCATGTCCCTCGGCGTGATGTATCCGATGGGAGCGCGATTCCCTTAAGTCTATAATTTGGTGCGGGAAAGGAGAGCGTATGGGGATATCCCTCGCGGACATTGCCGCGGCCACTGAGCGTTTAGACTTGATCAACCCGGCAAGATTGCAGGAAATAGGGCAGTCATTTCGGAGCGCTAATAGTGGCCATAGATTTATTCCGGATTGGCGGGAAGCGATTGTAGTCAACCTATTAAGGGCGATCTCCGTATACGTCGAAGATCTCAAAAAAGCATTCGATGAGAGACGATGCGATGGTGTCGCCATAAGCGCCCGGGGCCTCATTGAATTGAACATATGGGTGTTGTTTTGCAATGTCTCGGAAGAAAACGCCCGTATATTCCTGGGTGATGCGGGACGGGACGTCAGGGAAATGTTAAAGACTTTGCAAGAGCTATATGTCCTACGGTTTGGAAAACGTCATCCATCATTGGATGAACTTAGTTTAGAAATTGAACAGGCGGCTGTGGAAGAGAAAATCGAAGGAATAGAGAAAAAATACCTGCGCGTGGATCAGGCTGCGCAGAGTGTAGGAGCGCGTGCATCTTATGTGGCATTCAATCGCATCTGCTCGAAAGTCGCACATCCGACATCCATGATGGTCAATCTCCGTGACTATTTAAGCGACTTCATAGAAATGCTGTACCTCATGGGGGAGTCCGCCGCAACTGCATGCGTCTTTGAACTGAACGGTTTTATTGAGAGAAACACGAAGACGAATCTTAGCTGAGAGAGCATTTAATCAACTCAGCTTCAAAACGGCTTTCATAAGTAAGGCACACTTCTGGCAATCGGTGGGTTTCTGCGGCAGCTGCAGTGACAAATGCGGCCTAAGAACAAAAACACATGGCAAAATGTCTAGATTCTAGGAGAGTCAGCCATGCAATTTGTAGAACTCGCCTCGCCCTTTGCAATTTTTGAGGGTGGCAGTGCATATGTGTTGCCAAATGTTTTGCCAGAGACGGCTCGGAACATTTTGAGCCGCCTCGATGAAGAGCCTGTCGATAGCGTGATGATGTCGTTGCGTGGCTTAGGACAAGAGGTTCTTTCCCGCAATACTTCCGCGAAAGATGCAGAGAAAGTGTGGAATTTCTTTGTTCATTACTATCTCATGCCCACTGATCCCGAATTGCCGTCCGCGGCGGTACGTATTGAAATGCTGCGAATCATGGTGGGTGCTCCACCTGACGTAGCATGGAAATCGTTAAGGGCTCGCATTCTTGCTGATATTGACGGTCTATCTGGCTGGACCCAGTCCTTCCGGAAAGAGCTGGCCGAAAGATATCAGGTTTGGTTGGGAGAAGACGAAAATTACTACGGAAAGGAATCGGACGGAACCATCTATCAGGTTACTGGAGCCCGAACGCTCGAAGAATCGCGACTTGACTTTCTTACGGAGCAGGTCACGCGTGAGTTCGGAGTGATACGCATGTTCTTGCAATTCTTTTCCTGGTTGGTGATTGCTCAGGACTTCGTCGAACATGGGAACTCGTATCACAATTCGATGAAGGCCGTCGTTCAGGACCGGCAATGGCCTTCCCTGAACCATCGTTGGTCCTTTCTCCAATGGCACGCTACGCGCACGGTAACATGGCGACCCTGGTCGAATCTATGCGATCCGCAGTGGCTGGCTGGTGATCTGCTAGCGGCAATTACGGACACCCTTGCTGCGGAACCGTACAGACCAGCCCGGATTCCAGGTGGAAGCGACAGACAGCTGGGTCCCGATTATGAGAGGCAGATGGATTTCGCACTCGATACACAACTCCGCGTCGGCGACGAGGAGGCTATTACGCTTGAATTTGAGGGCAGAGAATATAGATGGATAAATGCTTCACTCGAATCAGACACTCGGGTTAGTGTCGGATTGAGGAAGGGAGAAGATCGGTTCCCCGCCGAGGAAGAACTGAATCGGTTTTTGAGCATCCTGGCATGGGAGCATGGAGTCCCGATCTCAAAGAAGAATGGACCCATTATCGGGCGGAAGCGTGAGTTGCCATTCATCGTGTCTCCACGTTCGATCTTTTCTCTCAAGATTGACCCAAGGTTTCCCCTTCGCCTTAACCTTAATCTGATCGGACAAACAGAAGTCTTGGTACTCGCGATTTTTCGAGAGGCGATAAACGCTCGGAGCGTTTTTTATTCGTTTCTAAGCTACTGGAAAATAATCGAAGTTATTTTCCGGCCAAAGAAATAGAGGTTTGACTGGGTGGAAACAGTCAGCAGCGCACTTGACACAGGAGCGTGAACGCGTGGCGGCTATCCTCCAGAACAACCGCCGGATTTCGGAGTACCTGGACAACAATTGCAGAAATGCCGTCGTACATGTGTTCCGGCCGCCATTTGTTAACCCGGATACCAGCAACGATTTTGTCCGTCTTAGCTTGGACCTTCCTGTCGTTCGGAGCCTGGCGAAAGTCGCAATGAGAACGCTACCCGCATTCTCATAGCACCTGAATTAGCCGAGCGACCGTCGGACCGGACCGGTCCATGCTTGTTGTGTCGAAGCGTGCTCGTTACGTTTCCCAACGTCCGGAGCCCTCGGGGAGGCGGATGCTACGGGATAGGGGCTGTGCCCCATTTTGTGCCCACCCTCCATCAAGAACGGTAGCAGCCGGTGGTAGTCGAGCAGGAGAACAAATCGCCCGTACTGGCGCAGAAAACCAACACGATAGGCAACCGTCGCACTCCGTAGTAGACCGCTTGTTGACAACTGATAAGGGCGAGGTCGGTGGTTCAAGTCCACCCAGGCCCACCATTTATTTTCAGCAGGTTACCGAGCGTCGTCCCACAAATCCTAACCCACAACTGGACCCACACTTCATTGCACCATCTGCGTAGCCACTCCCAGCGCCGCTAGATATTCCCCCTGTGCCGCCCGTGTTTCATCGCCGTCGTCCTGGGTATACAGGTCGAGCGTCGTCTGAATCTTCGCGTGACGCAGGATGCCCTGCACGGTCTTGGGTTCGACTTTCGCCTTGTTCACCAGCCAGTTGCTAAGTGAGTGGCGGAGATTGTGAAGTCCAAACCTTTGACCGTCCTCGATATCCACTCCGGTCTTCTTTGCCGCCGGCCTTAGGTGATCGGCGACGAAAATAGACGCAGATAGGGGAACGATCCCGCGCGCTTTGAGTGAAGGGAATACGAAGTCCCCGTCCTTTGGAAGAAAAGCAAAAAGCCCTGAAGTTCGGGGAACAGTTGAAAGCGGTTTCTCCGATTAGCCCTAACTCCTCAGAGGCTCCGTTCCTTCACTAAGGATATTTAGGTATCGCGGATAGGCAAACAGTCGGTCTCTGCGTTTTCCGGTCGATTCCTTCACAATTTTGAGCTTAGTGAGCGTTTCTAAAGCACTCGTGACGGTGGGTATGGATAGTTTGAGATCTTTCGCCGCCGGACCAATCTTGGTCAGCGGATGTGCTTGCAAGTACTCGTGAACAGCCAAGCTTGATGCCGCTTTGCGTCCCATCGCTCGAATCTTTTTCCGGTCCACTTCGAAAAGATGAAGAATTTGCACGGATGTGTCGGCCGCCTGGCGAGCCGTAGTCTCGGTGCCTTCCAGAAAAAACTCGATCCATTCTTCCCAGACCCCTTCCGTTCGGACACGCTGAAGGAGATCGTAGTAACGTTGGCGGTGAGCCTTGAAATAAAGACTCAGATACAGAAGGGGCTCGCGCAATACGCCTTTGGCGCAAAGAAGCAGCGTAATTAGCAAACGACCAAGACGCCCGTTTCCATCAAGAAATGGGTGAATCGTTTCGAACTGCACATGGATCAATCCGGCCTCGACGAGAACAGGCAGCTTGTGTTTTTCATCGTGAAGGAAATGTTCAAAGCGGTCGAGACATTCCATTATTCGTTCTGGGGGAGGCGGCACGAATGCAGCATTGCCCGGTCGGCTACCGCCAATCCAGTTCTGCGACCGGCGAAATTCGCCCGGTGTTTTATTCGCTCCACGTCCGCCGCGCAACAGGATTGCGTGAATCTCTCGAATCAGGCGCAGCGAAAGTGGAAAACCTCCCTTGATACGGCGGAGGCCATGTTGCATTGCAGCAACGTAGTTCGAGACCTCTTCAACGTCATCGATGGGCACACCGGGCACCGCTGCATTTTCAAAGAGAAGCAAATCGGAGAACGAAGATTTGGTGCCTTCGATCTGCGAGGAAAGAAGCGCTTCTTTGCGGACATAGAGGTAGAGGAAAAGCCGGGTATCGGGCAGGAGAGTGGTCAGACCATCCAAACGACCGAGGGCTTGATTTGCTCGATCAAGCCGCTGGTAAAGCACGCTAAGATCGACAGGAGGGTCCGGCGGCAAGGGCGGCGGCAGAAAAGCCTTTACTGTCTCGCCAGCGGTCGTCGTCGAGATATAGGTGCCTAGCCTTGAGCTTTTCTCGTTGGGCACGGACGTATTCAAGCTCCCTTTAATAAGCGCTGTTTCTATTAAAACATAGGCCCATTTGCTTTAATAGCTCTTTTCAGTGGAATCTACACATTTCAGAGGGTCTCGGGGGAAGCAATTGCATAAAGAGTCTGGCGAGCGTCGGGCGAATCGTAGGTGAGTAGCTTTTTTTCCTTGCTTGCTCGCCGGAAGCGGGTCGGTCGAGACTACGACTCGGCATGACAGGCCAGTGCCCGCTTTTCTCGATCCCTGCGCTCATCTGTATCGGCGACGGCCTCAATGCGATCAAGTTCAGCAATGTAGTCTTCTGGGGGAGAATGCTCGCGCGCGCCTTCAACGAGAAACCGCTTGTACCAGGTGTATGGACGCAGAGCCGGATCATCAACGCCCGGGCGACCTGCTCTGCGTCTTCGAGTAAGCGCCTTGATCGCTTCATCGATTTCGGATTCGTCCGAGAACGGTTGCGAGATACATACAGTGCCATTGGCCGTCCCTCGATTGACCCGGAAGTGCTCTTGCGCCTTTTGCTGGTGGGCTATCTGTACGGAATCACCAGTGAAAGACGCTTGATAGAAGAGGTGCGTATGCATTTGGCGTACCGCTGGTTCAGCAGACTTGGATTCGAGCGAGAGATTCCCGACCACTCCACCTTCTCCAAGAACGGCATGGCCGATTCCGCGGTGTAGGGGTCTTCCTGGAAGTTTTTGAAGAGATCGTACGACGCTGCTTGGAAGCCGGGTTGGTGGAAGGCAAGCGCCTGACCGTGGATGGGACCATGGTGACGGCGAATGCAAGTCCACAACGCGGGACGAAGCCCGAGCGATTAGGCGAGGTGGCTAAGGTTTCGCGCACAGTGCGCGAATACCTGGCGGATCTTGCACGGGAAAATCCCGTGTCGGGAGACGAGAATAAACCAGCCCCACGTTCGGTGGCGGCACGCTACATCTCCACAACCGATCCCGATGCGTGTTGGGCGAGCAAATTGGGGGCCCGGAGCGTTCCTTCTTATCTAAATCACTACCTGATGGACAATGGCAGTTGCGTCATTTTGGGAGTGGAAGCAACGCAGGCACGATTTCGGCAAGAGACCTTGGCGGCGCGCCGCATGCTCGCACGAGTGAAAGAGCGGTTCGGCAACTGCGCCGAGGGTGTAGGAGCGGATAAGGCCTACGGTAGTGGAGAGTTTCTGGCGTGGTTGCTAGAGCGAAGCATCCAGCCGTATATCCCGGTGATCGATCGACGCCACCAAACGCATCGACACTTCACTCGTGACCAATTTCAGTACGACCAGGTCGAAAATGTCTTTCGCTGTCCGCAGGGCCAAACACTGCGCTACCGCGGAATGGACCGCCAAGCACAAGGTTACCTTTATCAAACCGGGGAGTCGCAGTGTCGAGGCTGCCCCGTAAAGAAGCGTTGCACCGGATCGACTCGGCGGCTCTTCGTTCACTGGCATGAACCGGCACGGCAGACGGCCCGAGAGTTGGCGCAAACTTCCGCGTATGCTTGCTCGAAACGCGAACGGAACAAGATCGAGGCTCTGTTCTCCGAACTCCAGTTGCGTGTCGGACTTCGTCGCGTACGTTTGCGGCGGCTCTGGAATGTCTCTGAGCAGTTCTACTTGGCGGCCACAGCCCAGAATCTTAAGCGGCTGGTTCGGTTCCTGGCACAACGAGCGTCCGTGCCAATTCCGTGTTCCACCTAACTGAAGGGCGAAACGGAAGTGCATAAGGCCAGCAAACTAAATCAAGAAGGCGAATCAACTGCTATCAGCACCTGGGTTCCTCTCTTTCCGCACTTTTTCAACAGAATCAGTTGTTTTTGGGCAGTTGTCCGGTAATCCGGGCAACGGATTGTTTCCGAGCGTCGCGAGGCTCGGAGCATGTTTTGATCGTTCGCATCACCGCGTACGCGACGGCAAACAAAAATGTCGTGTGATTTGCAAAAATGCCATCGTCTGGAATTTTTCCTCCGGAGTCTACGACGGTGCCTCGGACCCACCGCCAGGAACACCCGCCGGAGGGATATGGAGCCATTCTCGTTTATTTCTATCTTCAGTGCCTACCCGGCGCCGCAACACCCCCGGGTTCATCCTGGTGAATATAGGACATCGCGGGCTAGTGGGGGAAACAGTACTTGCTACGACGTGGGACCTTCGCTGAGGCCAACGAGTTTCCTGTATTCAGGGTCGTCACGGAGGCAATCGAGATCGGAATCCTTAGCGGCCCAATTCCTGAGGCCGTATCCTGCCGCAAATGCCTTTTTGAGCGTCTCGAGCGCCTCTGCTTTTTTCCCAAGGACCCCGTATGTGCAAGCAGCGTTGTAAAGGGTGTTGGAATCTCCGGGACGAAGGGCGACGGCGGTCTGCAGGTGCCGGATGCTCTCGTCCGCGTCTTGTGCGAAATGGGCTATGTTTGCAGCCAGCAAGATACGGGCCCGTACGTCTTCCGGAACTAACTCCAGTTGTTGGCGGAGGATCTTGCTCATTCGCTCTCGGACGTGCTCCGCTTCTTTCTTCCGTCCCAGCCGTTCCAATACATTTGCGAAGGGGATATACGTATTGTAGTCGTCGCCGTTGGCTTCAAGAGCGCGCTCGGTAAGCGCCGCGGCCTCTTCGTGCCGGCCAGAGGCGAAAAACGCGCGGCCAAGGATGTTCCAGGATCCTTCACAGTCGGGCTTCCGTTCGATGGCGCGCCATGCCAACAGTGCGGCTTCTTCGTATTTCTTCTGCGCATAACAGAGGCGTGCGTGAGCTATCAAAACCTCTGGCAGGTCAGGTGCAAGAGCCGTGGCACGGTCGCAGGCGGCTAGCCCCCGTTCAAGCCATTTCGGGTTTTGCTCGCGAATCTCATACATGCGCCCGCAGAGGTGGCCAATGCCGGCGTGCGCCAAGGCGAAATTCGGGTCAAGCTGGATGGCCTGTTCGAACATCTGTAGGCCGTAGTCCAGGTTCTCGCGGCGCGTGTAGCTCCTGCCGCGCAGATAAAAATCGTAGGCCTGCGGGTTTTCCGTCGGTTTGCGCGCGATGATTTTGTCTTCTTGCGGCGTAAGCGTAATGCGCAACGCCTGGGCGATGCTCCGCGCGATTTCCTCCTGGATGGCGAACACATCTTCCAGTTGACGATCGTAGCGCTCGGCCCATATAGAGTGCCTAGTGGAGGCTTCCACGAGCTGCGCGGTGATGCGCACACGGTTGCCGGCTCGGCGGATGGATCCTTCGAGCACGTAACCGGCGTCGAGCTGCTGGCCCACTTGTAGCGCCGTGACCGGCTTGTCGCGGAATGCGAGCATCTCCGAACGAGGGAAGATCTGCAGTTTGGCGATCTTGGAAAGCTCGGTGACGATGTCTTCCGTAATCCCGTCGCGAAAGTATTCGTCCTCTTTTGCTCCACTCTGGTTTTCAAAGTAGAGCACCGCGACTGATTTTTGCTTGGGGGGAACCGCGTGCGGTGTGGAATCCGTAACGCTCTTCTCCGCGCCAGGCCGGCGGCTTGATTCGAGATCCCGGCTGAGTCGCTTCAGGTCGGTGCGGAGTTCCGCGGCAGTCTGACATCGCAGGTCGGGATCTTTGTCGAGCACCTTGACGAGAATGTTTTCAAAAGCCAAGGGCACGCGAGCGTTTAGCTCTTTCGCAGGCGCGGGCGTGGAGTGAAGGATGCCGTCGAAAATGACGGCCGCAGTCGCCCCGGCGAATGGAACCGTTCCGGTAGCCATCTCGTAGAGTACGACACCGAGCGAAAATAAATCCGAGCGTGCGTCCAACTCTTCGCCTCGCGCCTGTTCCGGAGACATATATGCGACTGTGCCGATCGAGCTGCCCGGGCTGGTCAACTGCTCAACCTGAAGCACATGCGTCACGGTATCCATAAATCTGCCAGACGTCGATCCGACAGCATCTCGTACCGCGGGCGCTACCTTCGCCAAGCCAAAATCCAGAATTTTCGCTTGCCCTCGTTCCACTAGAAAGATGTTCGCCGGCTTGATGTCGCGGTGCACGATTCCCTTTGAATGCGCCGCATCGAGGCCATTCGCGATCTGAATGCCGATCTCCAGGAGCTCCGCCATTTCGATGGGCCTAACACCAATGCGGTGCTTGAGAGTCTGGCCCTCGAGCAGTTCCATAGCGATGAATGGCCTACCTTCGAATTCTCCAATATCGTGGATTGTGCAAATATTCGGATGATTGAGAGACGATGCAGCGCGCCCTTCGCGGCGGAACCTCTCGACCGCCTGAGGGTCCTGCGAAATGTCGTCGGGTAGAAACTTGAGGGCAACGCTCCGGCCAAGCCGCGTATCCCTGGCCTTGTAGACCACGCCCATTCCGCCACCTCCCACCTTTTCGAGCACGTCATAGTGGGAAATTGTTCGGCCGACTATCAAGGACGGTTCGCTCATCGGCCATGGAGTTTACCCCAGCACCTGAGAGCGAGCAAACGCGATCCGACTTGGCCACATGGCAAAGTCCCGATAAGTCGGGCGGTCTCAATGGGTCGACGAAACATTTGCTCGAAGCGGACGCGCAGGGCTTTCAGCAGCTAAGGGTCGTTTGCGACCGCTGATTCAAGCGGAACACCATTTAACTAGATATTGATTGACGACGGCCGGACATTTCGGTTCTTCGGTCCTAATATTTACCTGTTAGGTCAGCCCCCTAACTACGACAGTTTGTTCGCCTGCTTGAGACGGTTCAACTTCCAGTTCCGATAAACTAAAGTCTCAGACTTCGCCGCCACCTGCTCGCTCGGTCGGCCTTGAGCCACCAGTTTGCGCCTTTTGTTGGTCGATGCCAGCGAGTCATTCGCGTTCGAGTGATTTCTTTCGGGACCTTGCGAAACCTCGCACTCTTGGTCTGATTCCGCCGGCTTTCAGATCGTCCAAGTCCTTGCTGTGCTGGACTCGCTATGTTGCCGATGCTCGGCCCGTTGCCGTCGATGGTGGGTGCAGAAATTTCTCGCGAAATCTTACGTTTTGGTTCACTGCTCTGGCGCTTCCGCAAGTCCTCTCACGACCACACTGCGCGTCACTTGCGCGATTCTCTCAGCATTGTACTATCCGACGTTTCCGGACATGGAGTCGGATCGGCGTTAATGGCTAACCGCATCTATTCTGAAACGCTGCATGCACTGGGACGCAAACCCGAGCCAGGAACCTTGCTGCGGGAGCTTCATCAATTCGTACATACTCGGATCCGGGTCGACGGCTTTTTCTTCACGATGGCCGCAGCCCGTTTCAGCCACGATGGAAGCCGACTAAGCTTTTCTGCCGCCAGCCAGCCGCCGGCAATACTCGTTTCGAATGGCACTCTCCGTCGGCTTGAGTCGCGAAACGGTATCCTCGGTTGCCTCGCCGAAACTATACCGTCCGAGCCATCCATTGAAGTTGATCTGTCACCGGGTGATCGCCTCATTTTGTACACCGATGGCCTCGTAGAGGTTTTCAACGGCCTCGACGATATGCTTGGCGTCGAAGGTCTGGAAGATCTAGTCCTGCAATCGGCAACGCTATCACTTGCGGATATGCAGAAGACAATTCTCGACGGCGTAGCTGGATGGAGCCACGGTCCCCTCGCAGACGACGTGTCCCTCGTTATCGTCGAAGTTCGCTAATTGTGGGTTCAGAATCGTACGCTCTCCGCGTCGGTTTCTAGAACCGTTGGACGAATGGTCGGCTATTCGTCGAAGTGGAACCCGAACAACGGTTCCCGAGACCGTTGTTTCGACAAGTCCGCACAGCGTGCAACCAATGTGCAACTGCACAAATTCTGCAGACACGCGGGCCTGCGAACATCCGATTCACAAGTCCAGAGAATACAGATGATTAGAGGAACTTCTCGAGCGACAACAAATCAAATTGCCCGCCGGAGTTTTCCACAGAAAACGGCTTAGCAAATTCCCGATTCCACGCGCTGTTGTTCGGAATCAATCGGTTATGTTCGGACACGATGCCCCATTTTTGTGCAAAGAGCCATTGCTTGGGAGCATTTGTGGCAACTGTTGCGCAACCAGAATTTCAGCCGATTATCATGCCGATGTACGCCCGTCAGGAGCGCTAACGATGGCGCGTCTTGCGGATTTGTGATGTTCCGACGTCCCGACCGTAATTAGCCGGACCAGTCCATACAAGCGCGTTTGTCGGTACTAATCCGACCGACGAACCGATAACTTCCGGGTTGCCCGTGATTCAGGAACCATGAGCGGATTTGCGCCACCGATCGTTGGTCGGCTCGCACGAATTTGCTTGGCCTACGACGCCCTGTTCGAATTCTTTGGCCTTCCACAGAAATCTCACTACAATGCAACGAAGGCCCACAATGCCGCCATACACTCCATGAGCGCTTCGTCCGTGAGAATTTGACAGTACTCAGCGACTGTCTTGCGTGATGTGTAGAGTGTCGGTACGATGCCCCTTCGCCGACGTAAGGGACTTGCCGTGGCGTTCGTCAGATTCCGGGTGCGGGTTTCTTAGAGCCAACAAGATTTTTTGGAGGTTGAGATGGCGGTGAAAAAGAGCAAGCAAACTCGCACAGACATTATCGCGAAGTGCTTGGTCCTGTCCCTTCTCCTGAGCGTCGCATCGCTGGGACAAAATCCGAACTTCCACAACGCGCCCGCGTCGGCAAAAACAGAGAAAAATCCTTACCAGGGCCAACAATCGGCAGCTGGCAAGGCCGCCTTTCAACTCCGTTGCGTGGCCTGCCACGGTCCCAACGGAGAAGGCTCGGGAAACATTCCCTCGTTAGCCGCTGAAAAGGCCCAAGGAGCCAGCGACGGCGAGCTTTTCTGGTACATCACCAAGGGCGATGTGAACAACGGGATGCCCTCGTGGGAGTTGTTGCCCGAGGAGCAGCGGTGGCAAATCATCAATTATCTTCGAGTCCTTGGCGCTTCCAAGCCGGGCTCTCCCCGCGTGCGTCTTTCTTCCGACGAAGCGGTCAATGTCGGTGTCAACGCTCCGCCGCCGATGGCTCCATTTACCGACTACCGCTTTGAGAAGCCCGGCACGATTCGCAAGATCACGCTTGGGAATCTACCCGCTCCGCTCGCAACGACATCGGCAGGCAATAGCCCTGAGCTGGTAGATCGACCCGAAAAAGCTTGGCCACAGGTACCCTCCGGTTTTGAAGTTCAGCTGTACGCAGCCGGACTCGATCAGCCGCGGCTGATCCGCACGGCACCGAACGGCGACTTTTTCGTGGCGGAAAGCAAGACGGGCGAGATCCGCGTGTTCCGCGGAATCACAGCGGAAGGCAAGCCAGAACAAGCGGCCACGTTCGCCACCGGCTTGAAACGGCCGTTCGGAATTAATTTCTATCCACCAGGTCCTGATCCGCAATGGATCTATGTCGGCAACACCGATTCAGTCGTGCGCTTTCCTTACAAGAACGGTGACTTAAAGGCGCGAGGCCCCTCGGAACACCTCGCAGACGTACCGAGCGGCGATGGACATTGGACGCGCGACATTCAGTTCACACCCGATGGCAAGAAGATGTTCGTCTCCGTCGGTTCGGCCTCGAATATCAACGACCCGGATACGACGCCTGAAGAAAAGAATCGCGCTGACGTTCTCGAATTCAATCCCGATGGTTCAGCCATGCGCATATACGCCTATGGCATCCGGAATTGCGTTGGCCTCGCGATCCAGCCAAAAACAAGTGAGTTGTGGTGTTCGGTCAATGAACGCGATGGGCTGGGTGACGACCTGGTCCCCGACTACATTACTCATGTACAGGAGGGCGGCTTCTACGGTTGGCCCTGGTGGTACATGGGCAAACACCAGGACCCACGTCACGAAGGAAAGCATCCTGAGCTGAAAGACAAAGTGATCACACCGGACGTAATCCTCCATCCGCACAATGCATCGCTCGAACTAACTTTCTACGGCGGCAAGCAATTCCCGGCCGAGTATCAAGGCGACATTTTCGCCGCCGAACATGGCTCGTGGAATCGATCGGTGCGCGTGGGATATGAATTGATTCGCGTGCCGCTCGACAAATCCGGACACGCGACCGGCGAATACGAGGACTTCATGACCGGATTCGTTGTCGACAACGGGCACGTATGGGGACGGCCGGTTGGAGTCACGGTCGCTCCCGATGGTTCGCTGCTGGTGACCGATGACGGCTCGAAGTCGATCTGGCGGATCAGCTACACAGGCAAGCCGCTCGTCAGCCGCTGAACACTCGCGCGACTGGACCGGTTCGGACGTGTCGCCAATCCTTCTCCCTAGAAGGAGGAAAGTGTTGCCGATTTGTTCGGTACGAAGTGTCACCTATGTCTCGATCCGTTCATCGTCAATAGGGACGCTGTCTGAGACGGCGACCGGAATTTACTGTCCCAATTATTTCCCAAGTAGATGCGGTACGTACCAGCGCGTATATGTCGCCACCCCTAGTAGCAGCACAAACCACCAAAGCGCGAGGACGCTTCTCATCCACACCTTGTACCTCGTGATCCGTATGTTTTCCGGCAGGAGCCGCGTGCCCGCCGACAGCAGGATGTACAACCCGGCGATTTCAGTGACAGTTCCGAGCGCCGCATGCGACGTCGCCAGGGCGTAATAAGCCTTTCCAAGCCTGGCTGGAATCCTGGGAAACACATGAGCGCGAAATGAAGGAATCATCATCAGCGCGATCACAGCAAGGTTGAGAAGCACGATGACCGATTGGCACCACGCGTGTTCCCGAAAACGCCTCGTTCGCGCGAGCCAGGCACCCATGAGCAGCCCCAGTCCCATCCCGATTTCTAGGAGCAGAACCAAGTCGGCCGCAAGTGGGGCCGCCGTTCCAAGGAATCCTTCGTTCAACAGATTTCTCCGCGCTGCCGCCTGGCCATTAGCGACTGGGTAAGTCCATCAGTGCAAGGTGAGAATGTTGCGTGGACCAGCGAGCAAAATCGACTCTGGCCGTTCGGACGAAACATGCTTTTGGGACTTCTCCAATTGTTTCTTTGCAGGAGCCTTTCGAATTCCGTTTTTGAGGATCCTGCCTATCCAGACCATCACAGCAGCGCATTTATTCCCACCCAAACTGCCCCGGAGCGATGGTCCAGCTGACGAATCAAAATCGGCGTCGATAGCCGAGCGGAACGCGCATTTTTCAACTCACCGACTCCCACAAACCCCGCGCTCGTCACCTCCTCAAAGAAACGTAAACAAGGTCACGTCAGTCCACCAAACGCGTCCCCCCGGCAGAATGTGCTCCCACGTCGGGGGACATTCTTGCCGAGCGGCTTTGTTCCCTGGGGACGCTATCTTCAGCCGATCGATTTTCAGTTGTAAACAAACGACTTGGACCGCTTGTCGGGCGCGGCCTCCTGGCACCGCGAATGCATCCCCGATCACGCCGGCGCGGCGCCCGAAACTAAAGTCTGAGTGGTAAATGCCGATGAAGTACCTAGGGGCGCGCGACACGCAGACCAGTCCGGATTAGTAAATTTTAATCGGAGGCAATCCATGTCCATTTCAGGTGTTTCCAGCAGTGACGTGTTTCAGGCATCTGTTGCCCAGGGTGCGCAGACAAAGTTCCAGCAGATTCAGAGTCAGTTCCAGAAAGTCGGCCAGGACTTGCAATCCGGCAATCTAACCCAAGCCCAGGCTGATTTTGCGACGTTATCGCAAGAACTCCCTAGCTCCCAGCAAGCCGGCGCCGCAACGACCACCGGACCAACAAACACTCTGGCCAGAGCCTTCCAGGCCCTCGGCCAGGATTTACAAGCGGGCAATCTCGCGGCCTCGCAAACCGACTTCGCCACGATCCAGCAAGACGCGCAGCAGCAGCAAAGTTCCGGCCAGGCGCAAGGCCACCATCACCCTCACGGTGGCGGCTCCAGCCAGGCTAGCAACACACTGGAGCAGGCCTTCACTTCGCTCGGCACCGCTCTGCAATCCGGAAATCTTTCTTCCGCGCAGCAGGCTTACACAACGTTCCAGTCCGATGTACAGCAGGCGTTTCCAAGCTTCAGTGCGGCATCCAGCGGCACTGGCACCGCCTCGTCCACCGCGGCGGGAAGCGGTTCCGTCAACGTAAGCGCCTAGGCGTCACAGGCTTCGCTCCGGTCGCCGTTCTAGCCGAACCACTGCCCTCCAATTTCTCAGCCGGTTCTGCGCGTCACTATCTCGTCTTGCAGAGATGACGCGCAGTTTCCATGAGTCCGCCTGCCTTTTGCCTTCCATCCGATAGCCGCGGTACATTCGGAATGATGCACTACGCATTCTTTTGAACGCGTCCAACTGCCTTGAACTCCCTGTACCTCGTTGTGTATCGCGCCTACCTCGCGCTCAAGAAGCGTGTTATCGACCCGGTGTTTCGCCGTTGGCCGCAAGGGCAGGCCAGGTTCAACAAGGCTAAGGATTTCGTCAAGCGTAGCGCTCTGCCTAGCCGCACGGCCTGGGTCCAGGTGCAATCCGGTTTCGCGCTGGGACTGTGGATGCGCCTGCGTGTACCGGAGGAAGCCGGCTTCTGGCGCGGCGAGCACGAGCCCGAAGTCCAAAGTGTCATCTCCGCGATCGTCCACCCCGGCTATGTCGTCTACGACGTCGGTGCGCACTTGGGATCCCTCGCACTCGGTGCCGCGCGCCTTGTCGGACCCTCGGGCCGCGTAGTCGCGTTTGATGGTGACCCCGAAAATGTTGAGCGTCTGCGCGAGAATAGTGTGCGCAATCACCTGGGCTCGTGCATTCAAGCGGTGCATGCCGCCGTGTGGTCCCATCAGAGCGCATCCGGAATTTCATTTCGCCGTGGGAAAAGCGAGGCGTCGCAAGGTGGCGTGGAATCGGATGGACAGCGTCCAGTCCTGGCGAATGGCGAGATCATCTCGGTGCCGGTGACCACTCTCGACGATTTTGTTGCCGCCGGCGGCTCCGTACCGCATCTGGTCAAGATTGACGTGGAAGGCGGCGAGTACGAAGTCTTGCGCGGCGGATCAACTCTGTTCGCGAACCACCGTCCGCAGATTGTCGTGGAAGTACATCACCAGGAAGCAGCGGACAAAATCGCCGCGTGGCTGGAGGAGTTCCGCTACTCAGCGAAATGGCGCATTCCCGCGGAGAATTTTCCTCGTTACTTGATTGCCTGGCCGATCGAGCACGTCCCTCCCGCGCTCCCAAGTTCAGAAGTGGCGCAGTAAATCACCGCCCCGACCGCTATCCGTCCCTATGCTCACCGAAGACGCCCTTCGCTTGTTCCATAAGCCCACACACGTCCACGGGCCAGCAAACAACGTAGACCTGCGCGAAAACCGCCGAACCAGAACCAAATAAGTTGGAACTAAACTTGCGCCCACAAAAGGCGATGGGCCAGTTCGGAGACACATTTTTCGACAGCGGCAGCGCAAAAATCAGCGGCGACGGCGCCGCCCTCCTGATCGCTCTAGCCGCGGAATTGGGCAAGCTCCCCAACACACTCGCCATGGAAGGCCACACCGACTCCAAGCAATATCCCGGAGCCAGCAACTACGGAAATTGGGAGCTCTCCTCCGACCGCGCCAACGCCGCCCGCCGCCTCATGACCCAGCACGGCATCCGCCAGGATCAAGTAACGCAAGTCCGCGGCTTCGCAGACCAGCGCCTCCGAAAAAAGGACGCCCCTCTCGATCCCTCAAACCGCAGGATCTCACTGATCGTGCAGTACCTGAAAAAGAAGCCCACCGAAGCCCCGGAAAAGCCCGACGCCGAAGGCAAACCCGAGGGTGAAGAAACAAGCAAGCCGCCCGAAGGCAAGACAACGGAGAGCAAACCGGCCACGAATGATCCCAACGCACCGCCGTCGCCGCCCAAGAAATAGTCTTTCCCCACGTTGGGAGAGTCGGCCGACAATCCCGACACCTGGTGGATCGATGTCGGTAAGTCTTGGTGACCTGCGCGTGCCCACAAAACCGATTCCTATATCTTTCCTGGCCAGCTGTGCGCTACCGTACCACCCTAAGGGTTCGGCTGAAGTGGAGGTTCTGTGTTGTGGCAAGAACTCTATATAGCCTGCGTTCTGGAAACCAATTCAGAAAAGCTCAAAGCCCTCATTCACGAAACGGAAGACGCGATAATCTCGCGCTTACAAACTCTGGAAACCCCCAATGACGAGCACCAGGAGATCGCGCGTGCCTCAGCCTCTCTGCTTGTCCTGAAAAGCGAAAGATTAGGCCGTCCGGACCATCCCGATGGCAGAGATCCGTTGCCAGACAGAGACCTGCTGCCTGCGAATGTGCAATCCTGCGCGGAATATGAGCAGTTGTTTGACAAATGCCTGGATGCCTTGACGCGGTTGACTCGACTCCATGGTTTTGAGGATTATCCTCGCTCGATGGGAACACTGGTGGAAAGCGAAGTGTGCCGCGCGGAGCGCAACTATTCGGCCGCGTTCTCGGCACTGCACCAACACACGCGCCGCGGATGCCCGGTCTGTGAAAGCGGCCTGGGGATGCATGGAAACACAGGCCTTCGCGCCACAAAATACCGCAGCCGGGAACTTACCCTTTGGGAGCATCGGAAGTCGTCAAGGGACCTGCCAGGAAGGCGGAGCGTCACGCCGATCAAAACAGACGCCATGGCGCCGCAAACGGTGCTCGCTGAGCATCTACGAATATCGATTCGCACGTGGAGTTGCTCGCTGGATCGCTGGTGGTCCACCACTTTCGCACAGGCCAAGGATTGGGCGCTGCTTTCAAAAATGGCATTGGCCGGAGTTGTTTTACTCACGATCGCGCTGCGTATTAGTCCGCTTCCGCCCTGGCAGCAAATTGTCCGCGTGCCTTTCGGATTCTCCGGTATCTTGCTAATCGATGTGTCGTTGGGTTTTGGCGCGTTCTTATTTGTCTATGACGGGAATCTCGCTCGCCAAGCCAGGCATCTACGCGACTGGCTCGATGCTCATCGTTCGGAGGGCAACGGCTAGAACCGGGTGCTGCACCCTTGCGGTTTTCAAGGGTGCGGGTTTAGATCCAACACGACCCAAGCCTGAGCTATCCGGCAGTTAAACTCACCACCCACACGTGATCATTCCACCCCCCGGGCGAAATCCGGTTTGACTATGTAGGCGCCGAGCTTCAGCCCGGTGAATCCACCGGAAGTGAGGACTCAAGCTCAAGCCGCTTGTCCTGCGCGGGCTTCTCGACGTGGTCGATAACGATAACCTCCAGGGATGCCGGGTGCCGCGCCCCTCGGTTTTCAAGGGTGCGGGGCTTGCCTTTTCCGAATCCCACTCGCGCGCTCGCCACACTGTCACTTGATTAATCTGTTTCAGCGCGGATGCATTTAGGGACCGAGCGAAACAGGTCGGCTTTTTCTTTTCCTGCGAATGGGTCGGCCGCTATCGCGCCCTTCACCACCCAATCAAGCTCCAAGGACCACCCAAAAGAATCTCTTGACACGCCTACTACGGTAGTAGCATAACAAACGAGTGTAGTAGGAAACAACAATGACCGAGCCTAAACTGACAAAACTCGAACTCCAAATCATGGACGCCCTCTGGACCCAACGCCAGGCCTCCATTCGCGACATCCAGGAGGCCTTCCCCGAAAAGCACCGTCCGGCCTACACCACCATCCAGACAACTGTTTACCGCCTCGAAGCGAAGAAGGCCGTCCGCCGCGTCAAAAAAGTCGGCAACTTCCACATCTTCGAAGCCGCCGTCTCCCGCAGCGCGGCCCAGCGCAAGTTGATCGACGACCTGCTCGCGATGTTCGGCGGCCACACCCAACCGGTAATGGCTCACTTGATCGAATCCGGCAAGCTCACGCTCGACGACGTGAAGGAAGCTGAAAAAATTCTCCGCAAGCTCGCGAGAAAGGAAAAATCGAAATGATCCCAATACTTTCGTTCGCCATCTGGACGGCCATCGCACCGTCGCTGGGCAACCACCTCTGGCAGTCGACGCTGTTCGCCTCCGCAATCGCACTGTTGACTTTGGCGTTGCGAAACAATCGCGCCCAGGTTCGCTACTGGCTATGGCTCACAGCCTCGCTTAAATTCTTGATCCCGTTCTCGCTGCTCGTCGGCTTGGGCAGTCATCTGGCATCGCCCCGCGCGACCGCAGCCCCAAAAACCGGACTGTATATCGCGATGGAGCAGGTTGGCCAACCCTTCACCCGACAAGGGGTCCCGCCGATTCCGGACGCCACTCCGTCAACCGCCTTCCAGAGCCTGATCCATCTTCTCCCCGCGCTCCTGGTCGTATGGCTGTGCGGATTTGTAGTCGTGCTGTTCGTGTGGTGCGTGCGTTGGCGCCGCATTTCCGCGTCGGTCCGTGAAGCCGAGCCCTTGCGCCAAGGACGAGAGGTCGAAGTTCTCCGCCGTCTTGAAAGTGCACCGGGTATGCCGAAGCACGTCGAAATCCGATCGTCGCGCGGTTCCCTCGAGCCTGGCGTCTTCGGTATCACCCGGCCCGTCTTGTTGTGGCCCCACGGAATCACCGGACGCCTCGAAGACGAACACTTGAAATCCATCCTCGCTCATGAGCTGCTCCACATCCGGCGTCGCGACAATCTCGCCGCAGCCATCCACATGCTCGTGGAAGCCGTCTTCTGGTTTCACCCCTTGGTTTGGTGGATGGGAACGCGCCTGGTCGAAGAACGCGAACGCGCCTGCGATGAGCAAGTCCTAGAATCCGGCGGTGACCGTCAGGTCTACGCGGAAAGCATTTTGAAAATTTGCGAATTCTGCGTGGGATCGCCGTTAACGTGCGTTTCTGGTGTGACTGGCGCCGAACTCAAGACCCGCATCACCCGCATCATGTCCGGCCAAGTCGCCCGCAACCTCGATTTCCGCAGAAAGCTGTTGGTCGGCGCCGCTTTCATCCTGGCCGTCGCCGCACCGATCGCCGCCGGCATACTCCACGCCAACCCAGGCCGCGCCGAGTCGCACGCCCAAAATACAACCGCGCCTCTGTCTCCGTATGCCACCGTTTCCATCACGCCAAGTAGTTCCGGTGGCCAGAACGTCGGGCTGATGTTCGGGCCTGCCGGATTCGTCTCAAAAAACAGTTCGCTACAACAGGTTATTCGAGTGGCTTATGGAGTAGAAGACGATCGCATTGTCGGAGCTCCTGCTTGGCTCGCCTCCGAGAAATACGATGTAGAGCTCAGAGAAGACAACTCTGCGATGAATGACCCCCGCCAGCTTAGCCCCGAACAGCGAGCCTCGGAGCAGGGAGTGATGCTTCAAACAGCGTTGGCGGATCGTCTCAAACTCGCGGTCCACCGCGAAGCCCGGGAAGTTTCCGTCTACGCGCTGGTCCCCGCGAAAAGCGGTCCAAGACTTCAGCAATCAAAACCCGGCGACACTTACCCCAACGGATTTAAAGGTCCCGATGGCGTCGCGCGGCCGGGCGGCATCCACTTTGCTGGCAATAATAGGTTGATCGCGCAAGGCGTCCCCATCGGACCCCTACGGGCGCACTTGTCCTGGCAATTGCGTCGCACCATTCTCGACGAAACCGGGCTATCCGGAACCTATGATTTCACGCTGCAACTGCCTAATGGCGTCCCGCGGGGAATCGACAATCCGACTCCCCCGGAATCCTATGAGCCTGCGCTCTCGACGGCAATCGAGGAGCAACTGGGCCTAAAACTCGAACCCCGAAAAGCCTCGATGGAGGTTCTCGTTATCGATCATGTCGAGAAACCCGAGTTGCAGAGCGAGGCGGCGAGTAGCAAGCTGGCATTCAACTCAGCTTCGATCACGCTGAACAAGTCCGCCACTCAGGATGTCAGCATGAACGTCACACCCGCTGGCGGCCTACTATCCGGCACGAATGCTCGGTTGATCTCCTACATATATTTCGCATACAACATCAAGGGTAACCAATTCCAACTTTTAATGCCTCAGTTACCGAAGTGGGTCATTAACGATCATTTTGACATTCAGGCTCGCGCGGATGGCAACCCTAGCAAGGACCAAATGCGCTTGATGATGCAATCTCTGCTTGCGGATCGATTCAAGCTGGCGGTTCATTACGAGACCCGCCGACTTCCGGTGTTCGCCCTTGTTCTGGCTAAGCCGGGAAGAACCGGGCCACGACTTCAGCCGCACCCGGAGGACTCAACGTGCTCCACCGCACTTTCGCAGACGAGCGCTGGTGTGGCGTCCGCGCCGACGGCCACCGTCGCCGGTGGGCTCCCAACTGTATGTGGCGGCATCGAAGGACTGCCATCAACTCCATCTGGCCGGCTGCGCGCTGGCGCGCGCGGAGTGCCCATTGGATTGCTTGCGTCCACATTGGCCCAAATCGGGAACTTGGATCGCGCGGTGCTGGATCGGACCGGGCTCAGCGGAAATTATGATTTCACGTTCGAGTGGACGCCTCAGTTTCATGGCCCTGGGACGCCCCAAGAGGTCCTGCCAGTCGCGGCTAACGCTCACTCTGGCCAGGCTGCACCGACGTTTCAGCAGGATCTGCAGGAGCAGTTGGGGTTGAACCTCGAACCGGAAGAGGGCCCGGTCGAGGTTCTGATCATCGACCATATCGAGAAGCTGACTGAAAATTAGGACCATCGGCGAAAATCGCCGTGAACGCGGGTGGCGCACGCTTCGTGTCTTGAGTTCGTTGTTGACGCCACCCGGTTCTCGTTAGGGCACGGCTTCAGCCCTGAGGAGCCCTCTCTCGCGCAGTCAGGATGATCCTGTGTGCCGGATCGGCCGGTCTCAGCGGATGTCGTACTCCCGAGCGGCCGCAACTGTGACAAGTCCTGCGGGACGCGAATCCCTCATCGAGGTCGCGCTATTCGTAGCGGAGCGCCACCATCGGGTCAACACGCATGGCTCTGCGAGCCGGAATGAAACACGCGGCTAGGGAGACGCCGACCAGCAGCCCGGTGACGCTCGCAAAAATAATCGGGTCGGTGCCGCTGACCCCAAACAGCAAGCTAGCGAGCAATTTGGTCAACGCGAGCGCCGCGGCGATCCCCACAGCTACGCCGGCAAGCACCAACCGCAAGCCTTCGCCTAGAATCAATCGCAGCACATCGGCGGGGCGCGCGCCCAGCGCCATGCGCACACCAATTTCCCGCGTGCGCTGCGAGACGGCGAACGAAATCACTCCGTAAATGCCGACGCTCGCCAGAACCAGCGCCAGGCCCGCAAAAATGCTGAGCAGCAAGCGCATGAAATTGCGAAGAGCCAGCGAGTGCGACAGCACCTGTTCCATCGGGCGCATGGGTCCCGTCGGCACCAGTGGATCCACGGCGGCAAAAGCTTCGCGAACGGTGCGATCGAGGCCGCGCGGATCCACTGCAGCACGCACGACCACGCTTCGCGGGAACCAGCCTTCAAACAGCTCCGACGTGCCAAAAGAAGCCTGCGAAGCCGGAACGAACGTCGTCGGAGGCGCGGGCTGATCCAGGTAAGACTTCACGTCGCCGACGACGCCAACGATTTCACAAATCGTGTTGGTGGCGTCAACATGCTCGCCGAGGGCGTTGCGGCCGGGAAAATACTGTCGCGCAAACGCTTCATTGACGATCACAACGCGCGCCGACGAATCGGAATCCGCCTCCGAGAAAAGACGCCCTTGCCGCAACGGTATTCCCATGGTGCGGAAAAAACCGGGCGTCACTTCGCGATAGTCGGTACTATGCCATTCGGAATCGCTGGAGCCCACGATGCGGACTCCGTTGTTCCCGCCTCGCTCCAGTGGCAACCCTGCCGCGATCACCCCCGCCGCTTCCACGCCAGGAACAGATTCCAGTCGTTGAACGAGGGCACGATTGAAGTTTTCGACTTCTGGCGTCGAATTGTATTTCGATCCAACCAGCCAGAACTGCATGGAAAGCAAAGGGCGCGGATTGAATCCAGGATTGGTATGCAGCAATTTCGAGAAAGTGGCGATCATCAGGCCCGCGCCGGTAAGCAGCACCAGCGAAAGAGCGCACTCGCCAATGATCAACACCTGCCGCAAGCGTGTGCGCGTGTGAGACGCACTGGATCGCGCTGCTCCTTCCTTCAGTGAATCGCTGAGGCCTATGCGACTGGCATCCAGTGCGGGCGCCGAGCCGAACAGCGCCCCGGTCGCAAGCGAAACCAGGAACGTAAAGCCGAAGGCCCAAAGATCGAGATGAATCTCCCCCGCTCGCGGTAAGCTCACCGGCGCCAGCGCCAGTAGCGATCGCAATCCAATCGCCGCCACCAGCAACCCAAGCACTCCACCGCCCACCGCGACGAGCATGCTCTCGGTTAGCAAATGCCGGAAAATCCGCTCGCGCGAAGCTCCTAGCGCCACCCGCACCGCGATCTCTCGCGCCCGCAACCCGCCGCGCGCAAGCAGCAAATTCGCAACATTCGCACAAGCGATCAGCAACACGAAGTTGATAGCGCCCAGCAAAAGTAAGAGATACGGCCGGTGCTCAGCTCCGAGCATGGCCTGGTAGGGCAAAAATCGGATCGACACGCCCTGACTGACGTCGTTCGGATATGTGCGCTGGAAGTCCTGCGTCACCACGCTCATTTGCGCGTCGAGCTGCGCCCGAGTCACGCCGGGTTTCAGGCGTGCAATGACGTCGAGATTCTCGCCGCTGCCTGCGGTTTTGGCCACAAGCGCCAGAGGAGTCCAAATGTCGGGCGCTCCGGAATCCGGCGCGCCGGCCTGCCCCAACGCGTTGAATCCGCGCGGCATGACCCCGACCACCGTGAAAGGCTCGCCGTTCAACAGAACAGTCTGCCCGATGTGATTCGGATCGCCACCGAACCGGCGGGTCCACAGGTTATAGGTCATGATCGCAACCCGCTGGCCGTCGCCCACGTTGTCGGCTTCGATGAAATCGCGGCCCAGCGACGGCTCCACGCCGAGAACCCGGAAGTAGTCGGCGCCCACAGGCATGCCGCGCAGGTGCTCGCCGCTATTGTCAGCCGCCAGGTTGTAGCCGGCCTGCGTAAACCCAGCCAAGTGCTCGAATAGCTCGCCGTGGTCGGTAAGCCGCCGCAATTGGTCGGCGGTGACGCTCATCTCGCCAGTTTCGTCCTTAAAACTCTCGGCCAGTTGCACCAGCCGATCCGGCTGCCGAAAGGGCAGCGGCCGAAGCAGCACGCCGTAGACCACGGTGAAGATGGCAGTGTTAGCGCCGATGCCAAGCGCAAGGGTCAGGACCGCGACCACCGTGAAGCCAGGCGACTTTGCAAGGAAGCGAAGACCGTAGCGCAGATCCTGCCAAAGCGTTTTCATTTGAGATTACTCCCGGGCTCAGGTACGAGCATCGCGCGCCACCTGCTGAATTTGTGGCGCAGGCTTCAGCCTGTGAGCCTTGGCGTCAGATGATGCCGTACCCGGCGTTTTTCAGGTCGCTGGTCTCGGCCGCTCATCCACTCCTCCGCGGGAAGTGGATAGCCCATGGCTCATAGATATGCAAAAAACTGTGCCCACATTCTACTCCTTCGGTGTACGCCCATTATCACTAACGCGATCGTGCATAATGCATTCGCACGCCACAGGGCCCGATAGTCATTTTCTGCTGCTGAGTTCATTGGCGGGAGGACCATTTTCGCACTTTCAGTCATCGGCGGGCGCGGTTACAATCCAAACTCAGTGGACTTCCGGTCGGGTCGAAAGCATCCCGATCCATTTTTGTTCGCGAGCAGACTGACCTCGAGATGACTCAGGGACAGCATTCCTAAAGGAGACTTTCCGTGCCGGACACACCGACTCAACATGCGCTGGGAGACCGCGCAGCATTTCAGCTTGCGAATGTCACAAAGACGCCGCCGCAGTATGGAGCGATTACGCCGCGGTGGCTGGTGCGATTTTTGGATTGGAAGCCGCTTGAAGCGGGGACGTTACGCGTCAATCGCGTGGCGGACGACAAAACCGTCGAGGTGGTCTGCGGGCAGAAGGAAGAGAGAGCGTTGCCGGAGACCTATGTCGATTACGAAGAGAAGCCGCGTGAATACACGTTGTGCGGGATTTCCGCGGTGCTCGATGTTCACACCCGCGTTTCCGATCTGTACAGCAATCCTTATGATCAAGTGCGCGAGCAGCTGCGACTGACGATTGAAAATGTGAAGGAGAGCCAGGAAGGCGAGCTCGTCAATAATCCCGATTACGGACTTTTGAAGAATGTTCCGGCAAGCCAGCGCGTTTCAACGCGCAAGGGCGCGCCGACTCCGGACGATTTGGACGAACTGCTTACGAAAGTGTGGAAAGAGCCTTCGTTTTTTCTGGCGCATCCACGGGCGATCGCCGCGTTCGGGCGCGAATGCACGCGGCGCGGCGTGCCACCGCCGACGGTGACGCTGTTTGGCACGCCCTTTGTGACCTGGCGAGGAGTTCCGCTGATACCCACCGATAAGCTCTACATCGACGGAAACAAGAAAGCGAAGGGGCCGGGCGGAAAGACGAACATTCTTTTGTTGCGCGTCGGCGAAAAAAAACAGGGCGTGATCGGGCTGTTCCAGCCGGGGCTCCCGGGCGAGCAGACGCCCGGGCTTTCAGTGCGCTTTATGGGGATCAACAACAAGGCCATCGCGTCTTACTTGATTTCGCTGTATTGCTCCGCGGCCATTTTGGTGGACGACGCGATTGCCGCGCTCGAAGACGTCGAAGTCGGACACTATCATGAGTACAAGTGATTCAGGAAAACGCGCCCCCCACCTTCCCAGTGGAGCATTCGAAACGGTTCTACCTCGGGAAAGCTCGACCGTTCCGGCGGGCGTTCTCGATCCCGGCGTTTTAGCGCGCATGGCGAATGAGTTTTTTAAGTTGCCGGAATCGCCTGTGGCGGACCAGAGCGCGGCTGCCGTTCCTGCGCTGAGCACGGCGCTTACGGGTGTGGCGGAAGCGGCCCCGACCCTGGGAAATGAGGCGACGGCATCGTCTCTGCCGGGATATCCGATTCCTCGCGAAGCGGAGCTGCGCGCTCTTCCGGTGACGATGGCGGCGGAGCTTTCGCCCGTGGCGCTGCCGGAAATTCCCGGCGGCGTGAGTGCGACGAACTTCTCCGTGTTTCCTTCGTTTTCTTTCCTGGACGACATCAGACCCATGTTCTCGTATCCCACTGCATCACCGGTGGCTGCGGCACTTCCAATGCCGGCGGTGAAGATTCCGGGCGAGACTGAGTTGCGCGCTTTCGCGGATAGCTTTTCTTACACCACGGCGCCGCAAATTCCCGTTACATCCACGCACCTTAGCGCGCCCCAACTTTCAGGCGGGGTGCCTCACCTCGGCGCGCTGGACCAGCTCCCTTCTTACGCTTTTCTCGACGAGATTCGTCAGCTCGCTCCCGCCGGTACCGTGCCTGCTGCCGGACCGCCACATGTCACCTCTGCCGTGGTGCCTGGACTGAATATTTCTTCGGGGCCGTTTGACGTGCAGGCGATTCGGCGCGACTTTCCCATTCTCCAGGAGCGTGTCCACGGCAAGCCGTTGATCTGGCTGGACAACGCCGCAACTACGCAGAAACCGCAAAGCGTGATCGACCGGCTCAGTGAATTTTACGCCCGCGAGAACTCGAATATTCACCGGGCCGCTCACGAACTCGCGGCGCGCGCCACGGATGCTTACGAGGCCGCGCGCGAAAAAGTGCGGCGCTTTATCAACGCGGGCACGGTGAAGGAAATTATCTTTGTACGGGGCACCACCGAGGCCATCAATCTGGTGGCGCAGAGCTGGGGACGGCAGAATATTCAGAAGGACGACGAAATCGTCATCACCTGGCTCGAGCATCACGCCAATATCGTCCCCTGGCAGATGCTTTGCGCGGCGAAAGGTGCGCGGTTGCGCATAGCACCTGTCGACAACAGCGGGCAGGTAATTCTCGACGAGTATCAAAAGCTCTTGGGACCGCGCACGCGGCTGGTGTCGTTTGCGCAGGTTTCCAATGCGCTAGGCACCGTGACTCCCGCGCAGGAAATGATCGAGATGGCGCACCGCTATGGAGCGAAAGTACTTTTGGATGGTGCGCAAGCCGTCTCGCACATGCGCACCGACGTGCAGCTCTTTGACTGCGACTTCTATGTCTTCTCCGGGCACAAGATGTTCGGGCCAACGGGCATCGGCGTAGTGTACGGAAAGCTGGATATCCTGGAGAACACCCAACCATGGCATGGCGGCGGCAACATGATTCAGGATGTTACCTTTGAAAAGACAACCTATCAGCCGCCGCCCGGGCGCTTCGAAGCGGGCACCGGGAACATCGCGGATGCGGTCGGTCTCGGAGCCGCCATCGATTACATCGAGCGCATTGGAATGCCGAACATCTCGCGCTACGAACACGATCTCCTCTTGTACGCGACGGAGGCACTGCAGCGCATTCCCGGACTGCGGCTGATTGGAACCGCGCGGGAGAAGGCCGGGGTGTTGTCGCTTGTGCTCGATGGCTTCCGGACCGAGGATGTCGGTGCGGCTCTCAATCGTCAAGGCATCGCTGTACGCGCGGGCCATCACTGCGCTCAGCCGATTCTCCGCCGCTTCGGCGTGGAAAGTACGGTCCGCCCGTCCCTCGCTCTCTACAACACATGTGAAGATGTCGACGCTCTCGTCGCGGCCATCTGGAACCTCAAACAGGGACACACTTCCCTGTAGGCCGCCCCTGGGAACGCCGCGAGAGAATCACTCTGAGCACCTGGCATCGGGTTTAGGTGCGTAGCGCCTTGCAATACGAGTTTCCAGCTGGTTCCAGGTGCGGAAGCCAGCGGGTAACTGGTTCGCTCCCGCCACCAAATCCGTCGCGTTCTCGTTCCCTACTGTCACTGTCACTGTCGCCTGCGGCCAGTGCGCTTGGCCCGCGGTAAATCGTAATCTGCCCATCCTTCCATCTGTTCAAACCATCACGATCTTAGACCATCGCAATCGATTTCACTCGTCAGGTAAAATAAGTCAGGATCTGGGCGAAGGGGAGAATCCGATGCTTGTCGCGCGCTTGAGTACAGCTCTAATTCTAGTGCTCTTTTGCATTTGTTCGCAGGCGCAGGAGCAAGTGCAGAAGAAGATGACCGTCACCGGCAACCTTAGCCGCACAATGGCCATAGGAGGGGAATCGACCGGCTGGGCTATTCAACTTGAGTCCGAAACTACCATCGACGGTCACCAGGTCGGTTCAATCGAAATTGATTATCCCAAGACCGGAAAACTGGAAAAACTGAACAGTAAGCGCGTCACCGCGATTGGTGCCATCTCCCACCGACAAGGCGTGGAGACGGGCGAGCGGCTCGTTCTTGTCGTTTCCTCAATCGGAGAAGCAAAGGCTACGACCCAACCAATGCCCGCAAACACGGTTCCCTTCAAGCTGTCAGGTAGCGAATGGCTACTGGAAGATCTCGGCGGCAGCGGAGTGCTAGATCGTATTCAAGCAACGCTCGCTTTCCCGGAAGCTGGGAAAGTAGCGGGTAACGGCTCCTGCAATCGTTTCTTTGGTCCAGCAGCGATTAGTGGGTACACCATCAAATTCGGTCCTTTGGCTTCGTCCCGAATGGCCTGCCCGGAGGCGGTGATGAATCAGGAGAGCAAATACCTCGATGCGCTCCAGGCAGCCGAGCGTTTCGAGTGGAAGGATTCCCATTTGCTGATTTATTGCAAAGACTTCGAAAAACCGTTGCGCTTCACACGGATGCAAGCACCGAAACCTACAGCGCCGTGACTTATCCCTGCGAAATCCTTCGCCGTGTCAGACTCCCGTGGTGGCTTTGGCTGTAGTACTCCGTAGTGCCGAATTGATGTCTTAACGATACCGGTCTCCTTCGGTCCGAGCACTGTAGGGTGAACACCGAACAGCTAACTCGGGCCGTCGCGAGGCCGGCGTCGTTATGGCATCAATCGCAAAAGTGGCTTCTAATTTCCGGCTACCCGACGTACATGAGGGTCACGACGCGCCGCGAGCGATAGCTTCGCGCCGCGATATGTCCGTGATGATCGTGCGCGAGCCCATGTAAAGCACAAACGCGAGCGCTATGCAGAGAACCGGAATAATCAGCATGGCTTCCCGAAGGCCAGTGGCGCGGAAAGTTTCCGTGACCGCGGCTGAACCCGCCAGCGCTGCGGCGCGATGCGCCAACACGTCGCTCAACTTGCCGGTGAGCAACGGTCCGAGGGACGCGCCGCACATGTACATGGCCATAAAATAAATCGCCATCGCGGCTCCCCGCTGGTTCGGAGCCACAATATCCTGTATCGCCGAATACACCAGTCCGTAGTACGTCGTGAGAGCAGCATACGTCAGCGCCAGGAACGCCATCGCCAGAAACAAAGAGCCCGCGGGCTGAAGAATTCCCACGCATGCAAACGGCATAGCCACTAGTGCCATGACGGCGGCGCAGCGCATGCGGCCGTCTTTGCGATGCTGGACGATGAAATCGCCCAGATAGCCCGCGAGGGCTCCCCCGCTCACGCCTCCAGCTAAATAGACGACGCTTGTGGCGAGTCCGGATTTCGCCAGCGACAGCCCGTGGACTCGGCTCAGAAACGCCGGCAAGAAAGTTCCGATAGCATACATGCTGAAATTTAGCAGCGCGCCGGAGGCGATGATCCACCACAGCGTGGGGATGCGCAGCACACTCCACATCGAGCCACTTGCAGGCGGAGCGCGATGGCTCTCGCTTGCGCCGCGCTCCGGTTCGTGGAGCATCAGTAACGCGGGAACCAGCAGCAACGCCGGCACCGCCGCAAATACCATTGCGGCTCGCCAGCCATAGGCCTGCGCTATCGGTCCGCTGAAGAAAAAACCGAGTGCGCCGCCGACCGGCACGCCGAGCATGAACAGCGCCAGTACTCGAGAGCGTTTAGCCGGTGGAAACAGATCGCCGAGCCAGCTCGTCGCGGTTGGCGCGCAGGCTGCTTCGCCGACGCCAACGCCTACACGGGAAAGGAGCAGTATCGGGTAGGTGGTGGCGAGGCCCGCGGAAGCGGTCAGGGCGGTCCATATGACGACTCCCCAGGCCAGGAGCTTTTTGCGGCTGGCAGAATCCGCTATGCGCCCGAGGGGCACGCCGACAATGGCATAGATCCAGATGAAGGCGCTGCCGAGGAGGCCAATCTGGGTATCGTTGAGGTGAAACTCCTTGCGCATGGGCTCGACGAGCGCGCCGGGGACGTGGCGGTCGTAGAAATTGAGGATATTGATGGCGAAGAGCACCACGACGGAGAACCAGAGACTCTGCTGCTGGGATTTCTGTGACAAGGCGCGAGCATGCTAGCACAGGTGGCGTGAGTGATGGTTCGCGACTGGTAGCTAGCCAGTGACTCCAAGTTTAAGCCAAGGAAGGAGTTCGACATCATCAGTATAGGTCAAGTCCTGATTAACGCTGCCAGAGCCAGCTCGACCGGTCGACGCAACACCTTCTTGAAGTCACCTCGCAGGGCGCTCGAATCCTAGGGTCTTTATCGGACGCTCAAGCCCAGCGAGACCTGGTCGAGCTGCGCTTGAGAAAAGGCGGACAGGTCCGTGCCTCGAGGGAAGTATTGCCACAACCGCAGATTGGTGTTTTCCGGTTCTTTAGGAGGCAGGAGCTTGAGCCCCGGTGTAAGCCACGTGCAAACAGGGCTTCAGCCCTTGCAGCTGGGTCTTCCAGCCGTTGTCCAGTCCCGCCTAATGGGCGGCAGGCTTTTGTTCTGGTGGAGGCGGCGGCGGAGGTGGAATGAACTTGGCGTCGTCCACTGGAACATTTTGGTGCAGTTCGTCGACTTGGATGCTGAACCGGTTACCGGGGCGCGCCAGCGACCAGCGGTAGGGGACCCTGACACCGTCGGCATCGCGATAATCGCTATAATCGACTTGCGTAGGCAGCCGGCCCAGAGGAGTTTCGTTGTAGCGGACCAGCCGCAAGAGCAGCCCGCTCTGAGAATCGAAATAGAGTTTGAGTGGCGGCAGTTCTTCAGTTTGGCCCACGACCAGTGTCGTGTCGTGGCCGTCGATTTTTTCGCCGGGGCTGACCTTCCATTTGGATGCCAAAGTCTTCCCGTCAACGGGGAAATGGAGGTCGGCATCCAGACGCGCGCCGGAGACCTCCTCGCCGTTCATGATGTGGGGCGGCCGTCCAGGAACGCTGAGCCAGCCGGAGTGGCCGTCGAAGCCGGTGACGCTTTCGCCGCCGGGCAAGTGCATGACGGAGACGCGCTGGTCGGGCGCCCTGCTGTAGACATCAATAGGGAAATGCTGTCCGCCGAATCCGGTGAGCGTACCTTTTTCGACGCGGCTGGTAATTTTCTGGACGGCATCGGCTCCGCCCACCGCCGCGAGATATTTGTCGAAGAGCTGATCGGCTGTCGGCAACGCGAGGGCTGGCTTTTTCTCCCCGGCAGCTTCGGGTGCGGCATCTTCTGTGGCGACTAGAGGCGTACCGACCGGATCGGCGGCGCCCCGATGGCAGGAAAAGCAGGTGACTTCGCGCTTGCCTTCAAAATTGTCTTTGTTGATCGCAAACATCATCTGCATCATCTTGCGTGCGGTGACCTTGGGCTTCTTGTCGTCCTTGTCGAAGGCCAGTCCCTGCGCGTGATCGTTGCGAACGTGGCAGTATTCGCATTCCACGCCAAGCGACGCGGTGATGAACTGCATGGCGGGGATCACTTGCTCGGCGGGAATGCCCTTCAAGACTTTGATGTTCTTGAATTGCTGTTCGGCGAGTTTGGGCGAAGACGGCGCCTGGGCGGGAGCGGATTGCGCGCGAGCGCCAATGAGCACCAGTCCGGCGCTAAAAGCCACTGTTAATGCCAGGGTTATACAATGTTTTTTGTTGAAGATCGATCGGATCGAACGCAGCAAGCTCATCAGGCTCCTCACCGGTGGGTCTCTCGAAAACGCGAGAAGGAGTCTATCAAAGATGACGCGATACTGGCAGGTCTTCATACCAAGTGAAACATTTGTTACTTTGTAGACTTGACCTCCGAGGGACGGCTTGGCAGTTCAATTGCCCCCTGTTGTAGAATGCCGCATGGCTCTGGCTCTCCCCCCCAGCGAACAGCTGAAAGACATCCGCAACCGGCTCGGAATCACCACGCGCGACGTCGCCGAATTCAGCCAGAAGATCGCGCAAGCCGAAGACAACGCTGAATATCACATTTCTAACGCGTGGCTGACGCAGATCGAGAACTCCGACTCCGTCCCCAGCATATTCAAGCTGTACAGTTTGAGCTCCATCTACCGCATCAAGTTCAGCGACTTGTTGCTGCTGTACGGCGTGGACCTCCAGAACCTGGTCAAACACCAAATGACCGCGCCGCTACCCAAGACGCACCTGACGACGCTGGAAGTCTACGATACCGAGAAGACCATCTCCTTCCCGGTGCGCTTCGACCGCTCCTTCGATGTGGATAACACCAACCTGTTGTCGCGCATGGTGGAAGTGTGGGGCGAAGTTCCCATCGCGCTGATCCAGCACCTGGACATCCGCCACAGCTTGTATGGCTACATCGGGCTGCAGGACAACACGCTGTCGCCGCTGCTGCGGCCGGGTTCGTTTGTGCAGATCGACCCGCACGTGCACAAGATCCAGCCGATGCGCTGGCGCACGGAATTCGATCGGCCAATCTATTTCGTGGAGTTGCGCGACGGCTATGCGTGTTCGTGGTGCGAAATGCAGGACGGGCACTTACTGCTGCTGCCGCATCCACTGTCGTCACGCAGCGTGCGTAGGCTGACCTACGGGAGCGAAGCGGAAATCGTCGGCCAGGTGACCGCGGTGGCCATGCGGCTCACGGATGCTTCGGAGCCGGCTCCTGACGGAATCGCCAAATTGCCAAAGCGAGTCTGATGTTGGACAGAAATAAGCGCGCAACCGCGGGATTCACTTCCACAGGAATCGCCACTCGATAAGGTTCCAGCTTTTGCCAGATGCGCAGAACATCCGCTGCACTCTCGTGCGAACAATCCAAATAAATTTGCAACTGTTCGACCAATCGCTCCAGCGAGTACGCAGAGAGCTGGTAAAAAATCTGCCGGTGCGCCATTTCCAAAGCTTTGCCGGCTACGTCCGTGTTGAAGCGTGCCGCGAGCCCATCATGATGATAAGTCCCGGTATTGTAATCGCGCGTAGACGCCAGATAGATCAGCCGGGCCAGATCGCAGGAGATCTTCGACAGTGACCTCTGCAACAGATCGTCGTAGGCGGCTTGCTCGGGCACGAGCTTGAGGGTGACGGTCATTGGGTACCGGGAGTGCGGGCCTTAGTCATGATTGGACATGGATTAGGATGATCCGGCGCCGCGGAACTCGGGGCCTGTGGTAACCGCTTGGAAGTCGTGCTGGGCTTGCGCGAGACGCCCGGAGAGCGCGCCCGCGTAGACTGCCAGGCCGCGGACACGTTGGGGTCCGGCGGCCTGAATCGCCAGAAAAAGCATGCCGCAAATGAGCATCAGCTCGGCATATACCAGGACAAGTTTTGTTTCCGTCGCGAAATGCAGATCGTGGCTCTGACGCGCCGCCTGGGTGTGCTCGCGCATGATGCGCCGGACGGCGATGGAAGTCTGGTGAACCCAAACCAACGCGACGAGTTTGCGTTCGCGGCGGAAGAGCTCTTGCAGTGGACGCGACCCGGTGTTGGAAACGAATTCCCAATCGTTGGGACAGAAAATTCTGGTAACAAATTCGGCCGGACACAGATCGAGACCGGCTTCTTCTTCGAAGAGGGGCGCATCCGACCTCGACGATACTTCACGGGCAGCGGCGGAACCGCGCGCGGCCATCAGAAGCAGCAGGAGAAGAAGGACGGTGCCAAGCAGCAGGGCTGTGGGAATGCCAATCACGAACCCACCGCCTTTGCCACGTAGGCTCGAGCATCGTGGAGACGGCGCTGGGTTGCGGCCGCGACATGCTGATAGTGGCGTTCGATCTGGATTGTCTGCCGGGGCGCGGGACTGGCCTCATACGACCAAAGATGTACGCACCATACTCCCAGGGCGATGAGGTACGAAGCGGAATAGATGTAGCCCCAGAATTGCCGGGACGCATCGCTGCCGCCGATGAAGAATGTCAGTGTAATGACCCGCATGCCGATGAAGAAGCCATACCCGAGTAAAATGCCCCGCAGGTTCTTTCCAAAAGGAATTGAATAAAACAGAAAGAGCGCGACCAGCGCCGCCACGCAAACGGCCTGCATCACGCGAAGCGTGCGCTCGAGTTCCAGTGTGCCGGCTTCCAGCCACCATTGATGATCATTCGCGGCCGCTACCATTCCTTTCGCAGCGGCCACGATGAAGAGGACGACGAGGATGTTGCGCGCCATCCTGGCGGTTCCCGGAAAGGATGCCAACCCCACGCGGTAAATCTCAAAAACGATCCCGCAACCGATCAAGACGCACAAAAATTCAGTTGTCCAATAAGTGTAGGAATAGAATGCCGGTTTCCACCGATAAACCACGAAGGAAATTACGTCCTCAAACATTATGAAGGAAAGATAGAAGTAGAAAACTGGATATCGGAAGACGAGTTTGCCGCGTATGGCTCGTGCAAGCAGAAAAACTTCGAGCGTGATACTGCCCCACCAGATGGACTGGCTCAGCATTGTTCTCCGAGCGCCGGGTAACAGAAACGCGGTCAAATGCTAGCACGAGTCAGGGGAAAATGGCGGCGCATCTTCCCCCTGTCATCGCGGAACCATCCTAAGAAGCAATTCCAATCCAAGGAGTTGGGAGTGGCCGGCCGCCGTCGGCGACAAGCCAGGGAGTTGGTAGAGGGCGACCACCATCGGCGGTGAACCAAGGGGTGGGCAGGGGTCTGCCACCGTCGGCGGTCAAAACGCTGAAATGCACCATTAAACCTGCCACCAAGAGCACTACGCAAAACATGAAAACAATCCTGATCCTACGCATAAATCCTCCTCACAAACATTTGGGACCTGGAAATGACCTCGCGACAGTTCGGCCACGAGTCGGGAAAGCCTAAAAGAGAAAGGGGAAAGAACCGAATGGAGCGAGGCCGTGGTCGGAATTCCAACCAGAGCCGGCTGGAGGCTGCCGAAGCACGAGCCTCTCGGCTTGCTACATCCAGAAAGTGGGCGAAATTCGATCCCCAGTTAAATCTATCAGTACTCAGGGATAAGATTCCGACCGAGCCTCCTGGCTGCCCCAGCCAACTCTGAAGATATAAAAAACAGGCCAAGTAGCCAAGAAGAGTTGTCAATCGTCGTGGTGCCCATGAAAAGGCCCGACGCCTTCCGTCAAATTCTGGATTTCAGACCGCGGACACCGGGACGTAAAGGGCGGCTGGAGTTGCCTCGCGACGGTGCGGTTGTGATCGTAAGCGAAGCGCTCTTTTTTCCACCGAGAGATTACTGGGAGTCTCAAATATATAGGTTATGTCCTTTGTTTTCGTTCTCTCGGCATGGGCATGATTGAGTCCACTGACGCATGCCGTATAACGAAGCGTAGCGCGCGTGGCGGAAAGGGGAATCGGCGTCGCGTACAAGCGGAGGTCCAGGTTCATGCAAAAGAGCAATGAAGAGTGGTGGGAATGCGCGAACCTCGTGTGCGGACACACGATTCAGTTTCTAACGCTGGGCAGTGGGCCCAACAGGGCCAACCCCACGTGCTTCTGCGGCAGCAGTATGAGGCGACCATACGTTAAGCCGCATTACCGCGAATACGCGGCTGGCTCAGATGCTGATCCCGGGGCTAGCCGTGGCGCAAGGGCGGTAAATGTGAGCCTTCAATTAGTCGTTGTGCCCTTGGCGATGAATTGCCTGCTTCCGCGATCCGATGCGTCATGATGATCAGGGCGTTACAGCAAGCCGCGATGGCGACCACCTTGGCGCTGATGTCCTTGGGCGTGTTTGTTCTCTACGATGCATTCACGCGAGCGCAGGCGCCGCAAACGAAGAGTCTATTTGAGGGAGCGGTGTTGTGTACTTTTGCTCTGGGATTACTTTATTTGCTAGGTACGCGCGACGAAAAGTGATCGCTGGTCCCAACTGATGAGCAAAACTCAAGCCGCCGACGAAGTCGTGCTCCGTTGCCGAGCAGATTTCATTTTCGATGCGCAAACGCACGGCAGCAGCTCACGCCCGATCAAGGTGCTGAGTGAATGCATGTGTGATTTCCGGCGCTCGGACTGGGAGAGCCGTTGGAATGACTGGAATTCGCGGCTCAACCCTTACCTGAATTTATTTCTGTGCGCGGAGCACGCCCGGCAGCTTGGGCTATTGAAGTAGTAAGGCACTTTCGAGTGCCATTATCAGCCCCCGATGCGGAGTTGGTTCGGCGCGGCGTTCGGTGGCAAATGCCTCAACTGGGCCCCTGTGCAAGTTGTAGCCCACGAGACTTCGCGGGTGCGAAGAATCTCCAGGATCGTCATACGAAGTAAAGTAAATACGGTACGCCGCAGGCTTTTCCTATACGCTTGAATACTTTTCCTACACGCCTAAACAAGAAGTATTAGGGACATCCCAGAATTCCGATGGTTTCCCCAGCGGCCCAAAATAGCCGCGTGGTTGAGCGCCATTCTGGGCGCTTAACTACGCTTGCTCCAAGCGGCCCGTGGATTTCTCGCAGACACCGGGGGCAATGTACTGGCCGGTTTCCGCGTCGCGGACGAAGTAGCGACCAGGAGAATACTGTCGCAAGGCTTCGAGTCTCGCTTGAGCCTCGGCAATCGAGCTTACCTGAGCGACCCACAACGGGCTGTCGTCATCCAGTCGCCTGAAGATGTCGAAACCCAGCCTCAGGTTGGCATAACCCGCGAGATCCCGAGACCCGCATCCGCAATTAACGTGCCGGCGGTTAACGGGATGGTTTAGCGCGGTAGGTTAACGGGATGGACGGGCACTGTCTGTTCAATATTGAACAGACGAACTCAGCAACGAAGGGTAGAAGGTGGGCAATAGCGAACAGAAGAAGTCAGCTACTCATTGCAATTCATAGAGAGACGTGTCGACGAGGGGATTTCTAGGGCCATTGCCACGCTTAAATGAGGGAAATGAAATCAAGGTGGCGAAACGGGTTCCCTACACCGGGATTCTTTGCCAGCGCGCTTCCATCCAAGAAAATAAAGGAATTCAAGGCCGGACAGACCATCATCTCGCAAGGAGAAGACTGCACGGATGTCCACTACATCGAAAAAGGGGTAGTGAAACTCACGCTGGTTTCCAATCGCGGCAAGGGCGCGGTGCTAGGGATACTTGGCGAAGACGATTTTTTCGGTGAGGCCTGCGTGACCGGTGAAGCGGTGTATTCGACATCAGCAATCGCGCTGGTACCCAGCAAAATAAACAAGGGGAAGGTGATGTTGAAGATGGTGGAGGAAGATCCGGCCATCTCCAAGCACTTTATTAACTATCTGGTGATGCGGAACCGTCGCATCGAACAGGACCTGATCGATCATATGTTCAATTTCAGCGAGAAGAGACTGGCGCGAACACTTTTGCTTCTGGCGCGGAGCCGACAGGGCGACGAGGCTGCGCCCATCCTGGACAAAATCGGGCAGGACACGTTGGCGGAGATGGTTGGGACGACGAGGTCGCGGGTAAATTTTTTTATGAACAAGTTCAGAAATTGGGGGTTCATTCACTACAACGGGGGGCTGACAGTTTACGACTCGCTTGAGAGCGTTTTGAGCGAGTAGGAATGGCCGTGCGGGATTGGCGGACAGGTTTGAGCAAGACGCGTCGGCCCAGGCGGGGCAAGCCCCGCCCCTACAGCCAAGTGTTAGGAGTTCCAGGCCACTCGGGACAGCTGCTTCTTGCGGGTTTCCCATTCAGCGCCGGACAGAATGCGTGGAGCCACTTCGATCAGGCGAGGCGTCAGCTTAAAGACCGCTAGCGGGGTCCATGGCTTTCCTTCGCGGGTGCGAAATTCTCGCCGATTTAGGCCCTCGGCCATTCGCGGGTAGGAAAGATCCTGAACGACCATTTCCGCCAGACAATTTAGAATCTCCATCTCGGAGGGATTCTCCTCCAGGTGCAAGCAATCGCCGGCTATGCGGGTACCGTAGGGAATTTCTTCACCGAAACGCGAACCCTCGGGGGCTTCACGCGGGGCCTCGGCGTCGGTTTCGCGGTGCCATTCGATAGCTGCCAGGCGCCAACCGGCGCTTTCCTTCTGCTTCACGTACTCATAACTTGGCCATGTCGAAAGGATTTCCCGGGTCCATTCCGTCTTCTTCATGAGCGCTCCTGGCAGAGGAACCTTTTGGGTATCGGATAGAGAAACAACCCCCAGCAGTCGTGGCAATTCAGATGCCGACCACCGCGGGCGAGAAACTGATTGAAGAACAATGGGTTATGGCGGATTTCCAACGATAGCCAACAGGCACACTGTCCGTTCATGGGATGGCGTGTCGCATTGCCGGACACCGTAGACGAGGGGGAACGGTGGATATCTTGACGGGCGGGCCACGAACGGGGTTATCATCTCGCTGCCCGGGCCCGACACTTTCAACCCTTTGCAATGTTGGCTTAACCGGAAGCTTAGCCGAAAGCTATCGCGCGCCCTATGGACCCTGCGTCGAAGCGCACCGAAAATCGTACTCCCTTGAAGGTGAACGTAGACCTATCCAGCCTGGACGTTCGCATACCGGCGACAGGGGGAATCACGGAAAATATCAGCCCTCGGGGGGCGCGGGTGTTAACCAGCAAACCATGGAAACCGAACGAACGCCTGAACCTGAGGTCACTGGGGGGGAACTTCCGTTCGCGGGCGCGCGTGGTTTACTGCGTGCCGGTGGACAATGATCAGTTTGCGGTAGGACTGCAACTGTTCGCGGCGGCGGGTAGCTGGCGCTCGCCGAACTGACCGGCGTAGTTTCCTGGAGACCTCAATTCGCGACGCCAAGGCGGGAACCTTCCAGCTGTGGCTACTTGTTGGCCTTGCGCGGGGCTGTCAAACGTTGCGATTCCAATCGGAGGCGCTCGCGCGCTTCCTTCGATTTCAGAATGAATCGCTCGACGTTCGCCATGAAGTCCGGATTGCCGGTGCGCTTGCGTAATCGCGTGAGGAATGGGCGCACCTTCGCAAACATCCGGAACATCTCTTGCGAAAACTCCGCGTTGAGGAAAGCCTTTTCGCTCAAGGTGCCGTCCAAAATGAAGGAAGTTGCCATTCCCCAGTACGTAGGCAGCTGCCTCAACCAGCGGCTCTCCTTCTTGCCATGCGCCAATTCAATTTTCAAATAATCGCCGGCGTGGTCCGGCCAGAATTCATCGCGCCACCAGAGACGCGCCTTGTGCATCTCCGCTTGCTTTTGCAGGCGATCGAGCTGAAGAAGGAGCCGAGCGTCCTGATTCATGGGCTTTTTGCGCAAGGGAACCTCCCCGAACCGCGCACTCCGCTGAGGGATCGGTTTTTTGCCCAAAGTTGCGCTAGCAAGAGCTATACGTTGTCGATAAGCCTTCCTCAATGAACGGAATCTTAAGGAGCGGACGGTCAGAAGTAAATATAAAGTAATGTGAACAGTGGTTTAAATTCAGACGGCAGACTTATAACCACTGGACTACGGCAATCCCTCAAAGCGGCGCCATCTACGGCGATGTTATAGTTTCCCAATGTACTCGCAGAAATTCAAAGTGGACGTGGTGATTCGCGGCGAACGCCGAGCGTGCCCGTTGGAGTGGCTTGATCAGTTTTGCATGCGAAACTTTACGAATGCCGCGGAGTTTGACGATATGTTGCCGGTCGGAGAGGGCAGAGTCGAGGCCAGCTTTCGCGTGACGCCGGAGAGGTTTGCGGAGAGCTTTGGAGCGTGGCTGACGCAGCGAGGAAAGGGCGAAGGGCAGGGGCTGCAAGTGGATGTAACACAATGGAAGTAACACAGTGGAAGTAACAACGCGGGGAAGTGACGCCGGCCTGAAGTTTAGAAAAGTTTCGGAAACTGCAGGAGCAAGTCAGGCTGCCGGTTCTCGTTTTTCGCTTCCGAGAACCTTCAGAATCTGCGGGAGCGCCGCTTCTGCTGCGGCTTCTCCCACAGCAACCAGCTCATCGGTCCGCGTGAAATCGTCCCAGACGAAGGGCTTCACATCCGGCTCGATGATGACATCGGCCTGTTGGCGCCAGGCGAGATCGGCGTGGCGTTGGATGATCGAAAAAGAGCGGCTGATGACGTCAGCAGCGGTTCGAGGAGTCGAGAAGCTCCCGGCTTCCAGATAGACGGCGATGGTGATGTCGGCGCCGAGCAGCAGGGTTCCTTCGACGGGCACCGGCGAGGTAAGAAACCCGTCGACCAGGGTGCGACCCTCGAATTGTATGGGCACGAACAGGCCCGGGTACGCGCATGACCCGCGCATGGGCGGCCCAAGCAGCCCGCGCGTGTAAAAGACGGACACGCCCTCATTGATGTCGCTGGCGGCGATGGCCAGCGGAGTGGTGAGCTCCTCGAAAGTCTTTATTGACGTGAAGCGCTCGAGATAGCGTTCCATGCGTAGATTGTTGGCGAGGCCGAGCCATGACGGCGTCCATCGTCCGAAGTCCGCGAAAGTGGTGGTGCGGGCGATGCGCTGCATGTCGTTTAGCGGCACGCCGGCGCAATAGCAGGCACCGATTAAGGCTCCCACGCTGGTTCCCGCAACGACATCGATCGGAACGCCGGCGTTTCGGAGCGCGCGAATCACACCGACATGCGCGATCCCTCTGGCAAAGCCTCCCGCCAAAGCCAGGCCGACGCGGGGGCGTTCCCCTGGGGAGCGTGTTTCGCCGCTGGCCAAGGCGCGGATCTTGTCCGTGGCGTTCTTCAGCCAGTCCACTGCGACGGCAACTTTGTCGTCCATCATCTCACTTACAGTTTAGTGCTAGTCGAGGCTGCTAGGCCCTTGTTTGACCGCTGCATGCCGGTTTTGTAACCTGTCCTACGGTGCTAATCCCCTCAAGAGGCTGCTAACCGATGAAGCGTCGCATTGAGAAGGCTGTCGTGTTGGGCGCTGGAACCATGGGCGCACGGATCGCCGCGCATTTTGCGAACGCTGGTCTGCCTTGCATCTTGCTAGACATTGTACCTCCTGGAGTGGCTCAGGATGCGCCTGTTGATGCGCGAAACAAGATTGTTCGCGCGGGGCTGGAGGCAGCGAAAAGGGCCAAGCCTGCGGCGTTTTTCACCGCGTCGCTCGCGGAACGCATTGCCATTGGAAATTTCGACGACGATCTGGGGCGTTGCGCGGAGGCGGACTGGGTTATCGAAGTCGTCGCCGAAAATCTGGAGATCAAGAAAAATCTGCTGGCGCGCGTCGCGCAGTTTCGCAAGCCTGGCGCCATTGTTACCACCAATACCTCGGGGCTGCCAGTGCATTTGATCGCGGAGGGAATGAGCGAAGAGTTTCAGCAGCACTGGGCAGGCACCCACTTCTTTAATCCGCCGCGCTATTTGAAATTGGTGGAGGTGATTCCCGGGCCGCGGACTTCACCGGAAGTGCTGGAGACGCTGAGCGAGTTTTGCGACCGCCGGCTGGGCAAGGGTGTGGTTGTGGCGAAGGACACGCCGAACTTTATCGCCAACCGTATTGGCACGTTCTCGATGTTGAATGCGCTGCGCTTGATGGGTGCGATGGGAATGACGGTCGAGGAGGTGGATGCCTGCACTGGTCCGGCGATCGGGCAGCCTAAGTCGGCCACGTTTCGCACCGCGGACATCGTTGGGGTCGATGTGCTGTTGCACGTGGTTAAGAATATCTACGAAACTGTGCCGAATGATGAATCCCGCGAGATGTATCGCGTGCCCGCACTTGTCGATGAGATGGCGCGGCGTGGATGGCTTGGCGACAAGACCGGCCAGGGCTTCTACAAGCGCGTTAAAGGCGAAGGCGAACGAGAGATTCTTACTCTCGACGTAAACACTATGGAGTATCGACCGCGGCAAAAGGCGCGATTTCCTTCGCTGGAGAATGGGAAGACGATCGAGGACACGACCGAGCGGTTGCGTGCTTTGATCGGGCCGGTCCTGGAAGGTCAGAAAAGCGACAAGGCTCAACAGTTCCTCTGGGCCCTGCTCTCGGAAACGTGCCTGTATGCCGCGCGGCGGGTGCCGGAAATTTCCGATCACGTTGCCGATGTCGATCGCGCCATGCGCTGGGGATTTGCGTGGGAGCTTGGACCGTTCCAATTGATGGACGCTATTGGCGTAAAAGCTTTCGCCGCTGGTGTGCAGAAAGAGGGCCGCACGCTGCCGCCCGTGCTGGAAAGGCTCTTGGCGAGCGGCCGTCCGAGTTTCTATGAATCGGGGAAGGGCAGAGCGACTGTATTCAATATCGCGAGCGGTGGTGCGGAGAAGGTCGAAGAGCCAAACGGCGTGGTCATTCTCAAATCGCTGAAGGACGCCGCTCGCGAAATCGATCGCAACTCCGGCGCTAGCCTGATCGACCTTGGCGACGGCGTCGTCTGCTGCGAATTTCACTCCAAGATGAATGCGATTGGCGCTGATTTGATTGCCATGATTCACAAAGGATTGAAGCGGCTCGACTCCGATTTCGACGCTATGGTCATCGCCAACCAGGCCGTAAATTTTTCCGTCGGGGCAAATTTGATGCTCGTGCTGGTGGCCGCGCAGGAGCAGGAGTGGGATGAGCTGCACCTGGCAGTGAAGCAATTTCAGAATGCGAATTTGGCGATCAAGTACGCGCCGAAACCCGTCGTCGTCGCGCCGCAGGGCATGGCGCTCGGCGGCGGCTGCGAAGTCGGCCTGCATGGCGCGAGAATTCAGGCGGCGGCCGAGTCGTACATGGGTCTGGTCGAGGCCGGCGTCGGATTGATTCCGGGTGGCGGCGGCTCGAAAGAGATGTTGATTCGCGCAAATGAACACGCGGCCGGCGGCGAAGATTTGGATTTATTTCACGCGCTGAAGCCGGCCTTCGAGGCGCTCGCTATGGCAAAGGTCGGGACCAGCGCCGAAGAGTGTCGCGACCTGGGATTTTTGCGACGCGAAGACGGCATTTCCATGAACCGCGATCGCCTTGTCGCCGACGCCAAGGAAGTCGTGCTCGCCCTCGCGCGTGCCGGATACAATCCGCTTGCCGCGAGCTGGCAGGAAGGCGCGCAAACCACACAGATTAAAGTCCTAGGCGAACAGTTCCTTTCCGCCGCGAAAATGATGATTCATCTCCTGCAGCGCGGAGGCTACGCTTCCGAGCATGACGCGCACGTGGCGCGCAAACTCGCCAACATTCTGGCGGGCGGTTCGCTGAGCGCGCCGCAAATGGTCAGCGAGCAATACGTCCTCGACCTCGAACGTGAAGCATTCGTCTCGCTTTGCGGCGAAAAGAAAACGCAAGAGCGCATCGCGCACACGCTTAAGACGGGCAAGTCCCTGCGAAATTAAGTCGCAAACGCACCAGTCGTGATGCGCACGTTTCCCCTCGGGCTGGCTCCGGTGAACCGTATAAAAACGTATTGATAGTATGCATCAAAACCGTCTATTCTACCGGCGCACCTGAGGTGCAATCGTGCAGCGGCTTCTGGCGCCGCGTGAAGCGGCAAATATTCTCGGCATCAGCTATCCCACGCTGAAGCAATGGATCTATCGCAAGAAGATTAAGACTGCGAAGACGCCGGGCGGCCATCATCGCGTCCCGGAAAGTGAAATCGACCGCCTGATTCCGAAATCTCTGGAGCGGGGGGACATTCAGACGCGCCGGGTAAATTTCCGCAAGATCAGTGGCCGCAATCAACTCATGGGCCGCGTCCTCGCGGTCAAGTACAGCGGCCTGCTCGCTCAAGTGACCATGGCGATAGGAGAGCAGCACATCACCGCGATCATCACCGCGGACGCCGCAAAAGAGATGCGGCTGAAGCCTGGAGAGCGCGCCGCCGCACTGATCAAATCCACCGAAGTGATGATTTTGAGGGTGTGAACGCAAGCAACATTCGTCTAAGGGCTCATCATGATCTGTTATAACGCGATTCGCCGCGCTACCTGCCTCCCTCTAATCCTTGCGCTCTGTCTTTTTTTTGGCTCGCGCCAAGCTTGCGCTCAAAAGCACGAAGTCAGCATAGCCGCCGCGGCGGATTTGCAGTTCGCGATGGCCGACCTCGCCCATCAATTTGAAAAGGCGACCGGAAACGCGATCCACGTCAGCTACGGCTCAAGCGGCAATTTTTTTTCGCAGCTGCAAAACGGCGCTCCCTTCGATCTCTTTTTCTCCGCCGACATCGACTACCCGAAGAAGCTCCAGAGCGCCGGCCTCGTCGAACCCGGCTCGATCTTTTCCTATGGAGTTGGCCGCATCGTCATCTGGACGCCTCCGGATTCCAAACTTGACGTAGTCAAGCAAGAGTGGAACGCCCTTCTCGACGCCAGCGTGAGCAAAATCGCCATCGCCAATCCGGCGCACGCTCCTTACGGCCGCGCCGCGGTCGCGGCCATGCAGGGCGCCGGAATCTACGAAAAGGTCCAGGGAAAGCTGGTTTTCGGCGAAAGCATTTCCCAGGCCGCGCAATTTGTGCAGTCTGGCAACGTGCAAGCAGGCATCATTGCACTATCGCTCGCCATTTCGCCCGCCATGAAAGACGGCAAGCGCTGGGAGATTCCGCCCGACTCCTATCCAGCAATCGAACAGGCCGTCGTCATGCTGAAAAGCGCGAAAGACAAAGACGCAGCGCGCGCATTTCTCGAATTTGTGAAAAGCGAGCCGGGTCGCGCAACGCTCGCGAAGTACGGATTCGTCGTTCCATCGGCCGACCCGAACGTCGCGCCCAAGCCATGAACAGTCGCAAGCAATACGCGCCGTGTTCCGCGCTACAGCGCGTCTGTTGACCATGCAATCCCTGCTCCTTTCCATTCGGCTCGCCGCCTGTGTCTCAGCAATTCTCGTTGCAGTTGGATTGCCGCTCGCCTACTGGCTGGCGTATTCGCGATGGCGCGGCAAATTCTTGGCGGAGTCCGTGGTAGCGTTACCTCTGGTTTTGCCTCCAACGGTTCTCGGATTTTACGTGCTTGTCGCGATGGGCACGCGAGGTCCACTGGGAAAATTCTGGCAAGCGGCATTTGGTCACGGCCTGGCGTTCACCTTCACCGGACTGGTGTTCGCATCAGTGCTCTACAGCTTGCCGTTCGCCGTGCAGCCGCTAGTCGCGTCGTTTCAGAGCATCGATCGCAAGCTGCTCGACGCATCCGCGGTTCTCGGAGCTGGCGCCCTGCGCACTTTCCGCCGCGTCATTGTGCCGCTGTCGATTCCAGGTGTGGTCACCGCGCTGGTCCTGAGTTTCGCCCATACATTGGGCGAGTTCGGCGTAGTCCTGATGGTGGGCGGCAACCTCGGGGGCAGCACCCGCACAATTTCGATCGACATCTACGACCACGTGCAATCCCTTGAATACGCGGAAGCGAATCGCCTGGCACTCATCCTGATCGCCTTCTCGTTTGTCGTGCTATCCATCGTGTACGGACTGAATCGCCGCATCGGCGGGCGAATGTGGTCACCGTGGCCGGCGAGATAACCGCCGCGCATCTCTCGCTGCGCGTTCTCATCGAGCGGCGCGCCGCAAACTCCCCATCATTCGTGCTGGACGTGTCGCTCGAAATCCCGTCCGGCATCACTATCCTCTTCGGCCCTTCCGGCGCCGGAAAATCTACATTGCTGGATTGCATCGCGGGCCTGCTGCGCCCGGACGCGGGTCACATCAAAATCGGCGAAGACAGCCTTTTCGACTCCGAAGCCCGCGTGAACGTTCCCACCCAGCGCCGCCGTATGGCCTACGTTTTCCAATCACTCGCATTGTTTCCGCACATGACCGTCGTGGAAAACGTAGCCTATGGCCTTGTGGACTTGATCGCAGATCAACGCACCCAGCGAATCGCGGACATCCTGCAGGCGTTCCGCGTCGAAAACCTGGGCAAGCGGCGGGCCGGAGAAATATCGGGCGGCGAAAAGCAGCGAGTCGCCTTAGCACGCTCGCTCGTTACCTTGCCACGCGTTCTTCTGCTCGACGAACCACTCAGCGGGCTCGACGCGGAATTAAAAGCGTCCATTCTCGACGATCTGCGCGCCTGGAATGCCGCGCAAAGAATCCCAATCCTCTACGTAACCCACACGCGCGACGAAGTCGACGCCCTCGGCGAGCGCGTCGTGGTCCTCGATCACGGCCGGGTCATCAACGAAGGGCTGCCCCACGAAGTTCTCGACGCGCCGCGCCGAAAGAGACTCGCCCAAGCCGCCGGCTTTGAAAATTTGCTCGACGCCACAGTCGTCGAGCTACGCGAAGCCGACGGCGTGATGCGCGTGCGCCTTGAGGGAGGCGTCAGCGAGATCGAAGTGCCACTCGGCTACGCGGTGCCAAACGATCGCGTCAAGATCGCCATCCGCGCCGGAGACATCTTGCTCGCAACGCAACCCCCTGTCGGACTCAGCGCCCGTAACATCCTGGAAGGGAAGATCGTCTCGCTCGAGCCGCGCGGCACGCTGGTCGTCGCGCGCGTCGAAGCCGGAGTAATGTTTACGGTTCATCTGACGCCGGGCGCCGTTCGCGCGCTCGAACTCATCGCGGGTAAGCCCGTCTGGATCGTCCTGAAAACGCACTCCTGCCATCTGGTCAGCGACTAGCGAAATATCCTTGCATTTGCGAGAAGACAGAAGAACTCTGCGGGAGCACGAAGCGAAATCAGGTACGGGGCGATTCAGCGCGTCACGGCCACTGCGGCTTGCCTCAACTAGCATTCGCCAAGCAAGTTCAGCGCGTCCCGCTGTACCACTGCCGCCACGCCGGTGCGTCCGTCCCGAAATTCAGCCCGGAAATATCGCGCAACGCGTGCTCAATCCAACCTTTTTGCTGCGCGCTTAACTGTGTTTCGTCCATCCATCCCACGAAGCTCGCCGCCGCTTCCATACGTTGTTCGTGCGTATACATTCCCGCTTCGGCCAAACTGCAAGCGGCGCTTTCCTGTACAACTGGTGAAGGATCGTTGCGAAAGCGCTCCAACATCATCGGTACGGTTTCATCCGTAGCGACAAGTCCGAGGGAATAGACCGCTCCCGCACGCGTCCGCGCGTCCGGGTCATCGAGATATCCTCTCAACGTTTGGACGAAGCGTTGTTTCTGCTCGACCTCGCGATTTCCCAGCGCTCCCAGCATCCACAGCGCCCACGCCCGCGTGTTCCGGTCGGCGAGTGAAAGCTGCAATCGATTTAACCCGCCGGCGTCTCGCGAAACTCCATCAAGCGCCAGCGTTGCCTGCAGCGCAGCCTCGCGCAAGTGAAGGTCGCGCTGATTGAGAGCCGCAATCACAAGCTGGTTCGCTTTTGCGGTGCGTTGCGTTTCGCCAATCCAACGATCGGATTCGCTGAGAATTTGATCGGCAGCTATCGAATCTCCGGACGCCAGCCGCTCCAAGAGGCTCTCCGCGTCGGCTTGCTGCGATGACCTGCTCCCTGTCGCTGCCGCTCCGCTCTGCAACCCACCGCCATTACCCCAGTCGGTTATCGAGTTCACCGACGAATGAATTCTCCGCGCCCCGTTTTGCACGGTCCAGCCAAGCAGCATGACGAGAGCGAATCCCACCGAAAGATAAAGGATGACTCCCAAGGTGCGTGAAGGCCCAGCTTGCGGAAGGGCAGAGCGATTCGGCGCGATTGGTCCATCACGAGGCGCCGATTTCTTCGTCGCCTGTTCGACTTCGACCAGTACGTGCACCACGTCGGCTTCCGACGGCTGCGGCGCTTCCCGCCCCGAATTTCCTGAGGCGGAGGTCGAAAGGTCGGCCCGATTCATTGCCGTCGTCGAGTCGTTCGGCAAATCGCGAATTGGCTGCAAAGGATCAGGCAAGGAGGCCCATCCCGGGGGCTAACGCCAGCATGCGAAGCGGACGCTTCCGAGGCTATCCCCCAGGGGTACCGGTGCGGCGAATCTGCCAACATTAATGAGTTTTATGGAGAGGAGGCCGGAACTGATAGCACGGAGATACGCTGCGGGGTTCCGACCGGGATTTTGATGCCCTGACGACAAGTCCCTTCCGCCACAGCCTCACGAAACGCTACTGCTGTGGTTTGGCCGCGCTGGTCGATCCTGCCGCCGAAAACTTGACCTCGTCCGCCGACAAAGTGCTGTCGGGCTGCGGCGTGGCATGAATCACAACGCGATCGCCAATAGCCAAATCGGAAAGTTTCGCGGCTTTGCCCTCGCGTGTAACGTACATCGTTGCGGAAACGAGCTTCACCTCGACGGACTTCCCATCGGCCTGCTTGACCACCACGGAGTCGGCGTTGATTTTTTCCAACGTGCCCATAACGTGCTTCTTGTCGCCATGAGCAATCGCAACACTCGCCATCAAGATGACCAGCGCCAAGAGTGAAATCATTCGATGCTTCATAAAGTTCTCCGTAACTCAGCCAGTATTCGAGCAGGTCAGGTCCCCTGCCAATTTCAATAGCAGTCAGCAATGCCCCAGTTAATGATGATGCTCCGGCGCAGCCTTTTGTTGCACCGGTTCGCCGCGCAGAAAATCCTGTTCCTCTTGATCCTCTTCGTGCTCATGCGGCCCCTTCGGGTTTTCGCTCTCCATCTCGACGCGGTCTTCCATCGTCAGCTGCGGCAGATGCCGAATGAAAAGCACCAGTTTCCAACTATCGTCCTGCGAGTGGGGGCCTCCGCCAAAAGCTGGCATGCCCGTGAAGCGAACCCCGTTTTCGATGATCCAGAAAAGTTCGCCGTCGGAAAGCTTTTGGGACTCCTCCAAACGAAGGTTGGGTGGCTTCGGGTACAAACCTTTCCCGTACATCGTGTCGCCGCTGCCATCGTTGCCGTGGCAGCTGGCGCAATGATCCGCAAAGTGTGCGCGGGCTCCCTTCAGCGTTTCGTCCGACGTGGCGATGGGATTGTGCTCGCTGCGCGCGTTCGCGGGAATAGCCAGGCGTCGTACGTTTCGCGCGATCATCGCTTCCATCGCGGTGGGGGTGGCCCGCGCGCTCAGCCCGTGGTGCAAAATCGATGCGCCAGCAGCAACCGCCAGCCCCACGGCCGCCACCACAAGAAGCAGGATGAGATTACCGCGTTTCATGGTTCGCTTTCATGGTACCCGACGGTTCGTTATCATCGCCATAGATTTGATTCGCCGCGCTGAGCAGAATTTGTCATTTTTGTGTTCATTTCTATGGTCATTTCTATGTTAGTGCGCGACCACATGTGCGTACCGAGCAGCGAATCGGTGTGAAGCCAATCCTCCGCCTGGTCGTTCGATTTTGGATTCTGACGAACCGGCGGCGTCTCTGGTACGATACACTTCGTTGGCACGTTGCCGACCCCGGCCGCTTTCGGCTCGTCTATGAGCACTGCAGCACAACTTAGAGACTCCGCCGCGCTGACCGATTGTCCCGCCGATGTGCGCGACTATCTGGCCGCGGCCTGCGACGGTGCTGAGCTTTCCTTTGACCAAGGTTTGCGTCTCGCCACCGCCGAAGGTTCCGGACTCGAAGCGCTCATAGCTGTGGCTGACGCGCTGCGGCGCGAAACCGTGGGCAACACGATCACTTACGTCGTCAATCGCAACATTAATTTCACCAACGTCTGCTTTGTCGGCTGCAGCTTCTGCGGCTTCGCGCGAGGCCCAGGTGCTCCCGACGCGTATTCGCACTCCAAGGAAGATGTCGTTCGCAAGGCTCAGGAAGCCTGGGACCGTGGCGCGACCGAAGTCTGTATTCAGGGCGGTTTGCCGCGCGATCTCGACGGATTTTTCTACCGTGATCTTTTGCGCGCCATCAAACGCGCCATTCCCGCCATGCACGTGCACGCGTTTTCTCCCATGGAGATTTCCTACGGCGTGGACAAGACCGGAATGCCACTGCCCGATTACTTGCGCATGATGAAAGAGGAAGGACTTGGCAGCATTCCCGGAACCGCCGCGGAAATCCTGGACGATCGCGTGCGGCAGCAGCTGAGTCCGAACAAGCTTCCGGTCGCACGCTGGGTCGAAATCATCACCGCCGCGCACGAAATGGGAATTCCCACTACCTCCACGATGATGTACGGCCACGTGGAGGAACCCGCGGATTGGGTGCGACATATACTGTTGCTGCGGTCGATCCAGAAACGCACCGGCGGCTTCACGGAATTTGTGCCGCTGGGCTTCATTCATGAAAACACCAGGCTGTACAAGCATGGTGGCGCTCGAGCCGGTGCCCGTCGCGACGACCATTTGCGCGTCCATGCGTTGTCGCGCGTGTTGCTGCATGGCGCGATCGAGAATCTGCAAGTGTCTTGGGTAAAGTTGGGATTCGACGTTTCGCTCGCGTGCCTGAAGGCGGGCGCCAACGACTTCAGCGGCACGTTGATGGAAGAGAGCATCTCGAAGGCAGCGGGTGCCACGTTTGGCGAGTTCGTCTCGCCCGAGGAATTCCAGCGCATGATTCTATCGATTGGGCGCGTGCCAGCGGAACGCAGCACGACCTACAAGATTCGCCGCATGTTCGATTCGCCGAAAGCGTCCAAAAGTGGCGAGCCGGTCGTGACCGAGGCGACGCACACTCGCGCGGCCGCCGCGCTAACGCTAGTGCAAGAAAAGAAACATCAACCATACGCGGAAGGCGCGTACTGAAATTTCGATGCGCGCTCTCTTGCTGCCAATCAAGGACCTTAGAACCGCAAAGCAGCGGCTCGCCGGTGTTCTAACGCCAGAGGAGCGATTTGCTTTGGCGCACGCCATGCTCGCGGATACGATTCGCGCGGTTCGAGGCGTGCAACACGCCGACAAGATTCTTGTGGTGACGAACTACGAACCCGCAATGCAAGCTGCGCGCGAAAATGGCTGGGAAATTATCCGGGAGGAGAAACAAATCTCGGAGAGTGTGTCTGTGGACGCTGCGTCTCGGCAGTGCGAGGAACGCGGTATGACCGGGGTATTGCGGTTGCCGCTGGATTTGCCGCTGGTTCAATCGGGCGACATCGACGACTTGCTCGTCGCGGAATGCGCCGCGCCGGCGCTGGTCATCGTACCGTCGCGCGATGGAACCGGGACCAATGCGATTTTGCGGACGCCGCCGACGCTGTTTCCCTCGCATTTCGGTAATGGAAGTTTTGCCAAGCATTGCGAGGAGGCGGAACGCGCAAGCGCGCGGGTCCTCAAGCGGCGAAACGTACGGCTGGAGATGGACGTAGACGACGAATCGGATTTGCGCGCGGTGTTGCAGCACGATTTGAGTGGCACGCAAACCGGTTCTTGGTTGCGAGACAGCGGACTCTTGGAGAAATTGTGTTTGGGGTCTATGACAGGGGCGCGTGTTGCGGCGAGTAGCTGACCGGTTTGCCTTAGAAATGATCCAGACAAACATCCGGACAGTTGTAGGGGCACTGCATTGCTGTGCCCCAGCTTGCCCGGGCGACAGACAGATCACCACGCCCTTTGTCCCGAGCGCTGGATGAGACAAAAAGTCTATTCCGATATCGACGCGGTGGTCGCGGACGTGCCGGATGGTGCGCGAATCATGTTCGGAGGATTCGGCGGCGCGGGCTTTCCAAACAATTTGATCGCAGCGCTGGCGCGCAAAGGCACGAAGGACATCGTGGCCATCAGTAACAACTGCGGGACACGCGACGGCGAACTCGGGCCCTTGTTCAAGCTGGATCGCATTCGCCATGTGACCGCATCGTTTCCTGGCCCACACTCCAATTATTTCCAGGAGCGGCTCGCGGCTAAACAAGTGACGCTGGAACTTGTCCCGCAGGGCATTCTGTGCGAACGAATGCGCGCGGCCGCCGCGGGACTTCTCGGGTTTTACACCACCGTTGGCGTCGGCACGGAGGTTGCCTCCGGAAAGGAAGAGCGCACGATTGACGGTAAGCGCTGCATTCTGGAAATTCCCATTCACGCCGATTTTGCTTTCATCAAGGCACAGAAGGCCGACGAGCTCGGCAATCTGACCTACCGGCTGGCGGCGCAGAATTTCAACCCGATTATGGCCATGGCCGCGAAAACCACCATCGTGGAGGTCGAGGAGATTGTTTCCATCGGCGCGATCGATCCAGAGAGCGTGATGACGCCCGCGATTTTCGTGCACCGCATCGTGCAGGCGAAAGGGATTCGCTATGCCGGATAAGCGGCGCCTGGCCCGAGAACAGATCGCGCAGCGCGCGGCGCGGGAATTGGCCGACGGCGGTTACGTGAATCTGGGATGGGGCATCCCGAACCTGATCGCCGATTATTTGCCGCCGGGAATCACTGTTTATTTTCACAGCGAGAATGGAATTCTGGGCATGGGCCGACGCGCGAAACCAGGAGAAGAGGATTACGACCTAGTGGACGCGATGAAAGTTCCGGTGACGCTGGTTCCGGGCGCGTCTTTTTTCCACCAGGCCGATGCGCATTTGATGACGCGCGGTGGGCATTTGGACGTGGCGGTGCTCGGCGGATTTCAAGTCTCCGAAAAGGGCGATCTGGCGAACTGGAAGATCCCGGGGTCGAAAGGTTCGGGCGCCATCGGGGGCGCGATGGACATCGCGGCTGGAACGAAGACGCTCATCGTTTGCATGGAGCACACCACCAAAGAAGGCGCGCCGAAGATCGTGCGAGAGTGTACTTATCCCCTGACTGGACTGGCATGCGTCACAACCATTATTACCGATCTTGCGGTGATCGACGTCAGAGCGGATGGACTGGTGCTGCGCGAAGTTGCGCCGGGATGGAGCGCGGCGGACGTGCAGGCGCTGACCGGCGCAAGACTGACTGTGCCGGAGAACGTCCCGGAAATGCGTCTCTCCTAGCGGTACAATCCCAGGTCGAGAAATGCCCAAGTCGAAAAATGGAGGTCTTCGTGACGACCGTGTTTTCTCCTCCCGATCTCATATCCAGACCATTCAACGTGAACGTTGCGCGGCTGATGATGACAACGCCAGAGGCCTTATTCCTGGCGTGGACCGAGCAGTTCGATCGCTGGTTTGTGGTTCCGGGTACGGTATTGATGAACGGCGAGGTCAATGCGGTTTTCTTCTTCGAGACCGAGTTCGAGCAAACGCGTCATCCTCATTACGGCCGATTCCTGCGACTTGAGCAGAACTTGCTCGTGGAACTCACTTGGCTCACGTCGGCGACCAAGGGGTTTGAGACTGTGGTCACGGTCGAATTCGTGTTGCAGCCGGGCGGTACGCTGCTTCAACTGACCCACGCCGGGTTCCCCGACGAGGAATTGAGAAAGCGGCACGAAGAAGCGTGGCCCATCGTCCTTGAGCAGCTCGACCAGCGGGTCGCAGCTTGAGAGTGATCGAGTTGAAAAACTCCACGACCCCGATATTTCAGACCGCGGCGCTCCTCGCACTCACTGCGCTGTGTTTGTGTTCCTCGGTGCTGGCGCAAGACGATATGGTCTATGGCGTTCGCTACGATCGAGCTACTCCTGGGGTTGTTCACATCTCGCTTGGTCTCACTGTTTTCGGCACCGCACCCCTTACGCTGATCATGCCGCGATCATTTCCAGGGGGATATGTCCAGCGCCCTTACGATCCTTATATCTCGAACGTGAAAGCTTTTGGTGCGAATGGTGAGGTGATCGGCGTGCGGCGCGAAGAACTCGGCCCGCGCTGGTCGATCGGTCAGTGCTGCGCTCGTGTGACGCGCATCGAGTACGACGTGGATGTGGCCCAGATGGAACGCGACGTTTTCGCGGCCTCCGACAGCTCCAAGATTCGCGATGAGTACGTGGGGCTACTAGGCTACTCCGTTTTCGCGTTTCTCGACGGATGGGAAAGTCGCAGCATCGCTCTGGAAATCGCCGCACCCGAGGGATGGCCGGTTTTTGCAACGCTGGCGCCAACCGTTCCGGCACCAACGGCCGCGCTGACGGCCCACGCGCCGGATTACTATGCGCTGGCGGATTCGCAGATCATGATGGGGCCAAAGCTACAGTTGCGAAGAATCGACGGCGGCACACCACTCTTCGTCGCGGCCTACGCAGAGGGCGACGCGGAACTGGCGCAAGAAGCGGCGCTCGCGCGTGAAGCACTCGACAAAGTCATCGCTTATTTCGGCAAAGCGCCCTTTTCCAACTACTCCGTGGCGCTCGAGTTTCTCAAGCCGGTTTCTCCGCGCCACGAATACGGCTTCAGCATGGAGCATTTGAACAGCGGCACGTTCTATCTGGAGATCGGGAACGCGCTTACCTCCAGGAGCACCGATTCCGAGAAGGAGGCGCATCGGTTCAACTACGCCCACCATATCGCGCACTCGTGGATACCGAAACGGGCCTACGGCGCAGGCTATTTTCCGTTCAGGTGGGAAATGGCACCCGTCAGCGACACCATTTGGTTCAACGAAGGATTTGGCCGCTATGCCGCGATTGCGGCACTGGCCGACGCTCTGCCCAGGGACGAAGCGGCACGCTACCGCTCAGCGAAGCTGGATCGTTTGCGCGGTATCGTCGCGGCCGCACCAGCGTTCCTGCAACGAATGCCACTCGACGAGCTTTCGCGCGAGGGATCGTTTCTGTACTCGGACGATTTTCGTGTCGGCATGAATTTGTTCGCACGCGGCGCGCTGATGGCTGCGGAAATGGACGATCGCATTCGCGCGCAAACCGAAGGGAAGAAGTCACTGCGCGACGCACTGCGCCACCTGATGGACTGGAGCGAACGGAATCAACGCGCGTTTCGCACCGAGGAACTGCCGGCAATTTTTCACGAGGCCACCGGTGTGAACACGGCCGACATTCTCGATCGCTGGATGCAGGCTCCGATTCAGCCACCGCAGTTGTTAACCCCGGCGGTCCCAGCGCCGGCGGTGCAGTGACTCGCGCGGAGTGGTAGAGTCTTGTTGAAGCGCCGGTTCCGGTTGTAAAGCCTGGTTATGGCACTTAACTTTTGGAGGTCCTCATGGCAGAGCAAGTACCCGAGAAATACTCCGATCTATTCAAGAAGAAGGCGTTCGCCAATCTGAGCACATTGATGAAGGATGGCAGCCCGCAGGTCACCCCGGTGTGGTTCGATTATGACGGCCACCACCTGCGTGTAAATTCGGCGCTGGGCCGCGTGAAGGACAAGAACATTCGCCGCGACCCGCGCGTCGCGCTGGCGATTGTCGATCCCGAAAATCCTTACCGCTACATGGAGGTCCGCGGCAAGGTAGTCGAGATTACGCAGAACGGCGCGGACGACCACATCAATTCCCTGTCCCAAAAATATTTGGGCAATCCAGTGTATCCGTACCGGCAGCCCGGCGAAGTGCGCGTGCTGTATAAGATCGAGCCCGATCGATTCAGCACGATGGGGTAGGGAGCAGTTCACGGTCGAAAGCTCAACCTAAGTAGCACAGACACTCCTGTCTGTGTCCCAGCCGCCCGCGCCGCGAATCATGCAAGTCCAATAAACGCGTCTAAGGCGCTCCTGAAGTTTAATCACTGTTGGGTGGCGTGGTCGATAAACGCGGCTATATGGTTGTGCAGGTTTACGCGGTCCTCGTCGTGGAGGTACATCATGTGCCCCGCCGAGTAGTAGTCCTCTTTGATGTTTTTCTGGAGGGCTTCGGGCAGGCCCAGGTGTTCCATGGTGAATTCCGTGGCGAAGAACGGAGTAGCGAAATCGAAGTACCCGTTTTCGACCTGGACCAGCAGCCGTGGGTTGGTGATCATGGCTTGGGCCAGGTCGCCTTCGACGTTGGGAGCCCCGGGAAAAAATCGGCGCGGGCCGTTTTGCTGGCGCGTCCAGTTCCAGGTTCCGCCGCCGCCGTTCGTGTTGTGGTAGACCTTGTCGCCGCCGAATTTCAGTTCGTTGTGATTGTAGGCGTTGATTAGCGCGGTGAACGCGCCTCCTACTGCGGGCCCTTCGGGATCGCCCTGGGCATTCTCTTCCAATAAATCATAAGTGTAGCCGGTGAAACGCGCGTCGATGCGCCCAGTGGTCAGCCCGGCGCTGCGCTGCAGCTCGACGCGGAACTGGCTTAGCGTGACGCGGAGATCAGCTTTGATCAGGTAGTCTTCGCTTAGGCCCGTGAAGTAGGACAGCTTTCTTGCGACCGCGGCTTTTTCGGCGACAGAGAGCTCCGCACCCTTATAAAGGGCGGCGGCGTACTCGCCTTGCGCGTACCTGCGGGCTTCCTCGATGAACCCGGGTAGATCGGCCGGACGATCCTTCAAAACTTTGTGATACCAAGCCACCGCGGCGTAGCTGGGGAGATAGAAGACGTAGGGCCGGTCGTCGCCCGGGGCAAACGTTAGCGTCGCGAGATCGAGGACCGAAGAGATCAGGACGATGCCGTTCAAGTGGACGGTGTCGTGATTCTGCAAATAATTCCCCAGGGCTGCCGAGCGGAATGTGCCGTAGCTTTCTCCAATCAAAAACTTCGGCGAATTCCAGCGATCGTTGCGGCTCAGGTAAGTGACGATGAATTGCGCGAAAGCTTCTACATCTTCATCGATCCCATAGAAATCCTTTTCCTGAGCTTTGCAGACGGCGTGGCTATAGCCCGTGCCCATCGCGTCGATGAAGACGAGATCAGTTTTATCCAGGAGGCTTTCGGTGTTGTCTACGAGCTTGTATGGCGCGGGAGGGGTGAAGACGCCGTCCACGGTGTGCGCGCGGCGTGGCCCGAAGGCGCCCATGTGCAGCCACATGGTGGCGGAGCCAGGGCCGCCGTTGTAGAGGAACGAGACTGGGCGGAGGCTCAGGTCTTTCACGTCGCTGCGCGTGTAGGCCACCGAATACAGAAGTCCCGTCGGGTCGCCCTTGTCGTTTTTGAGCAGCGTGGTGCTGGCGGTGGCTTTGTAGGGAATCGTTTGCGCGCCGATGCGGAGGGTGTGATCGGTGACCGAGGATTCTTCTTTGGTTGCGGCGGCGTCGCATTTATCGGCGGGTTTTGTTTCGGAAGCCTTGGCGTCTTTGTCGGGAGCCTGCGCGGAGGCTTGTGATGATTGAACAAAAAAGACGCAGGTCATGGCGGCGAATAAAAACAGTGGATTCCTCATCCGATTGCTCCCTCCGATTGCTCCCGAATGTCTGGTTACCAAGAGTATCGGCAAACCGGCGGATTGTATGTTGGCGCGGGAGTGTAGTCAAAGGGAGTCCAGTGAGTTGTATGACAAGCGGGTTGGAGTGAGAAATCTTGCGACGATGGTTTGCGCCAAGAAGCGGCGGCCGAGACGCGCTAAAGCGCCTCCCTACTGGAGTGCCTGAAACGAGCGCTCGGAGACTAGGCTGTTGCTTTGGCTTCTGCGGCGGTTAGATTGGCACGGAGGTCGGACACCAGTTCGAACGAGCGCAGCCGGGCTCTGTGGTCGTAGATGTGTGCGGTGATGATCAGTTCGTCTGGATGCGTGACATCCAGGAAGTTTTGCAGGCCGCGGGTCACGGTTTCGGGTGAGCCCACGGCTGAGACGGTGAGTGTTTGGCTGGCGAGAGCCTTTTCCGCGGGAGACCAGAACGTGTCGATGTCGTCGATCGGAGGCGGAATCTGCCCCGGCATCCCGCGGCGAAGATTGGTGAACGATCGCTGGAGGGAGGTGAAGTGATGGCGGGCTTCGCCATCAGTTTCCGCGGCGATGACATTGATTCCCAGCATGACGTACGGGTGATCGAGTTGCTTCGAGGGCTTGAAGATGTGGCGGTAGAGGCGCAGCGCGTCCAGCATGTCGGCGGGTGCGAAATGCGAGGCAAACGCGAAGGGAAGGCCCAGGTGTGCGGCGAGCTGCGCGCTGAAAAGACTTGAGCCCAAAAGCCAGATGGGGACGTGTAGTCCGGCGCCCGGGACGGCGCGAATTTTTTGTCCGGGAGCGACCTCTTCGAAATAGTGTTGCAACTCCAACACGTGTTCCGGAAAGCGGTCGGAGCTGGTGGCGAGATCGCGGCGCAGGGCACGCGCCGTCAGGGTGTCCGTGCCGGGCGCCCGGCCGAGACCTAAATCGATCCGTCCGGGGAAAAGCGAAGCCAGCGTGCCGAACTGCTCGGCGATAACCAGCGGAGAGTGATTCGGCAGCATGATGCCGCCGGAGCCGACGCGAATGGTTTTCGTGCCGCCGGCGACGTGTGCGATGACGATGGACGTGGCGGCGCTGGCGATGCCAGGCATGTTGTGGTGCTCGGCGAGCCAGTAACGGTGGTAGCCCCATCGCTCGGCGTGCTGCGCGAGGTCGAGAGAGTTGCGCAAGGCGTCGGAAGCGGTTGCGCCTTGCGGAATGGGCGAAAGGTCCAGGATAGAGAAGGGAATCGTCATTGGTGGCATTCTTTTGATGATCGCGAGAACATCAGCGTTACTTACAAACGAAATGCCCACGCAAGGGCAAACCCTCACGTGGGCACGGAGAAGGAAGACTGAAGCGCACTACATTTTTTGGACGATCACGTTCAGCGACGTGCTTTGCACGCTGCCAAAGTTGACGCTGGTCGGGTCCATGGTCATGCCAATCTGCCAAAGCGTGTTGCCGGTGTTGTCGGTAAGGCTCAGGGTGAGTTGAATCTGCCCGACCAGGCCCATGATTTGTGGAGCAGCGAAGAGCACGCAGGTGGCTTGGCCGTTGGTCAGTGGCGTGTTCCCACCGAGCTTCACTTGCGAGGTGGTCATCGTGTAATTCAGCGTGCCCACGACCGGTGTGCCATCGGGATGCACGAACGTCATGGTCAATTGCGGAGAGGCGCCATTCGAAGTGATTTCGATGGCGGTGACCTTTCCGCGGTCGTGTCCCGGAATGTTGTCGAGTTCGATGGTGGCTTGGCCGTTGGTTACGGCAAAGTCTACGCCCTTGATGAGCGCCGCGCCCGCGCCGACGGTTGCGAAAATATCCAGATTCTGGATTACGACGGTCCCCTGCAACTTGACGTTAAACACGCGCCCGCCAACAAAGTCGTCCGCGGAATTGAGTTCCGTGAAGTAAAGATTCGCGTGATACGCGCCGTTGGCAACGGGAAAGCTGTACACCAGCGGGCTCGTATCGTTAGGCATGCGTCCATGCTGAAATAGCGCGGGGTCGGCCGTGCCAGAGACCGGACCGGTCATTGCGCTTACCATGCCACCGCTGAAGTCATAGTCCGTTGCCCACGCTTGACCTTTCGAGTCCGTGTACGCCGCGCCCCCACACTTCACACGGATGGGCTGCTGGGTTTGCGCTTTTGCTGGCACCGACGACAGAATAAGAAATGAGACGAGAGCTAGGGCCTTCCGCACGGATCCTCCTCGGATGCGATACCTGATCAAATTAGAAAACTTTAACGGCAAGCGTGGGAGGGGCTGAGGGGAGCGCTTGCGACTTGGTGACAATATGTTTCGGGTACTGTGCGGGCAACTGTCCGTAGGGCCGTATTTGGGACAGCGGTGGGTCTAGGACTTCTATGACCGAGGGCAGGTAAGTCTGAGTGACGACGAGTTGCGTGGCGAAAGAGCGCCGCACGGTTCCGTGCGTCTGGAAATGGGGATTCACTCCGTGCGCGTGGAAATGGGGGCTCGCTCCGTGCCTCTGAAAATGGGCATTCGCTCCCTGCCTTGGTAGGGGCAGGGCTTGCCCCGCCGGGGTATAGAACAAGCTACATGCGAGCGGCGACGCGCGCGGCGATGTGATTGTCGGGAGTGCGCATGATCAGGACGAGGCTGTCGCCAAGAGGCACGCCGGCGCTGGGCACGGCGAACTCGTAGGACCAGGCGAGTTTTTCTGGGACGGGATTGCCATGCGCGGCGGCACGCGCCGTGGCTGTGGGCAGCACTGGATCGACGGAAAAATATTTGGGCTCGGCGTTGGCGATGGGCCGCAACTCCACGCCGTGCTTCCAGTAGAGATACAGATGCATGGTGCTCATCATCGCGCGCGTGAGGTAGCGCGACGAACTCGTGTTTTCCACTTGCGGCGGGCAGGTTTGATCGTAGTGATCGAAGACTACGAATTGCAGCGACAATTGATCCGGGAACTGTGTTACGGTCTCGTTGCCGCGCCGGAACACGGCGCCTCCGTCGGTGTCAATGCGCTTGAGATTATCGAAAAAACCTGGCGCGGCAACGTGGCCGGAGATACGGAAGCACGGGCCGTTGGGGACGGAGCCGTTGGTTTGGAGGTACAGGCCTCCTTCGTAGTTCCAAACGGTTTTGTCGCGCGATGGTTGGGGCGCGGGAGTAACCCGCATTGCGGCGAGCAATAGAGCCACGCCCAGCCACGCCGGTACTCGGGGATGAAAGCGCAAGTTGGGATACCCGTCAGAGAGTCTACTCCCGAACGGTTCGCGGAAAAATAGGGTGGAAGCTAGGGCCAGGGTCGCTTTTGTCAGCGATCGGCTGCAAGTCACCAAGGTACGCTGGAAGCCGCTGGGCAGGCATACCCGTAAGACCGATGTGTGTCACCCAGGAGAAAGACCTCGTTTCGGGATTCTCTCAGCGAGCACGTCTCGTGCTTCGCAGTAGTGAGTTTAGCGCGGAAGCCGCGTCGGCCATCGCTTGGCGCTCCGAAGGCGTTTGCGTCGCTGGGCCTTGAGAGTCTCTCGCGCGGTTAATTGCGGCCAGGGCTACGTCGAGTTTGGATTTTAGCTTGGCCGGATCGACTTCCAGCAATGCGGCGAGATAAGGCTCCCGCCAATCCTTGGTGGGCTTCCAGATCGCGGCATTGCAACCATCGTTAAAAACGAAAGCGCGGAAATGAATCGGAATGGGCGTCCCATCCTTGTGGCGCACGACGTATTCGCCTTCCATCGCGCCGGCTTTCAGGTATTGCGCGAACAATTGCGGCACTTCATCCACATTGTAGCTGATATCGTCCACCGTCTTGCGCAGGATTTCTTCGCGCGTGTAGCCAAGGAGTGTGCAGACCGCTTCGGTGCAGTCCACATAGCGCCGGGACGAATCCGCGAAGATCACGTAGTCGGCGTCACTTAGTTCGGGATGATGGTGATGCAACACCTGCGTATTATAGCGCGGCGGTAGACAGGGAACCTGTCTAGAAGTCATCTCACAAATGTATCTCAGGGGGTCGGAGCTTTAGCTCCGACATTTAAAAGACAAAATCGGGCTTTAGCCCCTGAGGCAATTCTTCTCCTCCCGTCTCGGCCATTTATGAGATGGCCTGTCTAGGGTGTGGCGCGCATCAGGAACGAGAAACCGTCGACGGTGTCAATGGCTTTGCCGTCGCCCGCGGGTTTTACTTCGCCTTGGCCCGCGCGGACGCCTTGGATGGCGTTGACGAGTCCAACGAGAACGGAAGGCTGCGCGACTGGAACGTTGTGAGCGCCTAGGACGAGTTTGAGCTGCGGCGCCAGTTCGGCGATTTTTTTAACAGACGCCACGTAGGCGTCGAGATCCGTTTCCGGGCGATACAGCCAGATCGGGCCGGGATAATAGGTGTCGCCGGTAAACAGCAGGCCGTTGTCGCGATCCAGCAGGCAGATAGCGTCTGGTGTGTGGCCCGGCGTGGCGATGATTTCCAGCGTGCGGCCGCCGAGATTCACCTTGAAACCATCGTGGACCGGGATAGAAACGTGCCAGGGTTTGGTGACGTAGGTTTTGGGATCGAATCCTTTCGGAAGATCGCCGCAGATTTGGCCAGCTGCGAGTTCGGCTTGAGCGTCTTCCCGCCCGCCTTTCGTGTTATTGCGTGTGAACGCCGTGTCCATGCCGAAGACGTAGGGGAATTGCCAGTTGCCGCCGATGTGATCGTTGTGGGTGTGGGAATTGAGAACTACAATCGGGCGCGACGTGAGCCGCGTGACCAGCGCGTGAACGTTGCCGATGCCCATGCCGGTGTCGAACAGCACCGCTTGCTTGGTGCCCATGATCAGATAGGAGATGGTTTCTTCGAATTGATGAGGTTCGTAGATGGCGATCGTGTTGGGGGCGACTTTGTAGATTTCGAACCATGGCTCGCTGGGGAGGATACGCTCCAGCGATTTGTATTCGGGTCGCGGAAGGTTGCGGCACCATTCAGGAATTTGGGGTTCTGGCGCGGCAGCAGAGAGAGAAAGATTTAACACCGAGGCCACAGAGATCGGAACACCGAGATCGCGAGGACTCCCTGCCGGGGAGTGGACTGGCCCGATTAGCGCGATGCACACAGCTACGCTGGATGCGATTGCTGGGAGGGCACTGGATTTTTTTGGACGCGGCATGGTCTTTTCAAGCTTGGCGTGGATCAACTTTTTCCGTATTTTTCGTAGAACTTGTTGGTGAACAGCCTGGAAGGATCATATAACTTCTTCGCCGCCAGGAAGCGGTCGAAGTTCGGGTACGCTTTCCGTAATTGCACGGGGGAGTAGAAGAGTTGGTACGGGAGATAGTAGGTACCGGCGAGGCCTAGCGCCAGATCGATCAAGTCCGTGGTGGTCTTCTGCAGAATCTGGCTTTCCCGATCGTTGAATTTCTGATTGAAATACAGAACGTACGCGAACATGTCTTCGCGAGCGTAGGGTAGCGCGGTGATGGTGTCTTTGTGGACGATGCGGATGGTCACGTTGATGAGATTCGCGCCGTTGGCGTCCACAATCTTGCGCAGGCCGTCGACGAATTCTGGCAGCCGCTGCTGCGGGATGAAATATTCCTGCAGGATGTCGGTGTCGCGCAGGCGGTTCTCGAGATAGTCCATGGAGTCGTACATTTCCTGGTTGCGCGAGACCAGGCAGCCTTCCTCTCGGCTCATCGCCTGGTTGCGCGTCATGCAAGAATGCAGGCGGGGCTCGGCGTATTTTTCGAGCGCCCAGCGGAGACGGCGGCCCGGGCCTCCGGTCTTTGAGAAATTGATCACGAAGCGGTCCAGCCAGACGAAGCGCGCGGGCTTTAGCGGTTGCACCGGCACGCTTTCGGGAATTCGTTCGTACATGTGCAGAGCGCTTTCCGTCAGATACGTGGATGGAGACATCGAGAGACGCCCGTACGCGAGGCCGATCTTCGGATTGCCTTCGACGTTTTTCTGGTAATAGTCCGCGAAGTCCTTATAGTCCAGGTAGTGCGTTTTCCAGACGTACATTTCGTTGTCCACGACGTCCAAATCGACGTCCAGGATTACGCCCATCAAGCCGTAGCCGCCCAGCGCGTTGCGGAACAACTCCGGATTTTCCGTAGGGCTTGCGGTTTTGATTTCACCGCTGGCCAGCATGATGCGCATCGACCGGACGGTGGACGCGATCGGGCCCGGATTGTGAGCGATGCCGTGGGCGTTGACGCTGAGCGTGCCGCCCACGGTGAAAATGTTGATCGATTGCATAGCCTTTACGGAGAGGCCCTGCGTGTCGAGGAAAAGTTGTACCTGCTTCCACGTAGCGCCGGTCTGGACGTTGAGGATCTTGTGCTCTTTGTCCAGTCGTAGCTGGTTGAAGCCGCGCATATCCAGAACAACGCCGTCCTGGACGAAACTTTGCCCGCCCATGCTGTGTCGCTGCCCTGCGGCCGTTACATTCAGGTTGTGGTCGCGGGCAAATTGCAGCGCGTTCGTGATGTCGTCGACCGAAGTGACTTTGACGATGCCGTAGACCGAAGTCTTGTTGAGGTGGCTCGCGTCGTTGATGAACCCGCCGACTTGCTCAAAGGGCACTTGGCGAGACGGCGCGACCTGCAGCACCAGCGTCGTTGGCTTGGTTTGATCGGCGTTCGGAGGGTAAACGAAGTCGGAGGTTTTCTCGTTAGCGGGCGCCGCGGAATACTCAAAGAATTCCTTCGCCGCCACCACCACGATCGCGATCGCTAGAAAGAACGCCACGAACCGCGACTTCTTGCGACCCGGGGAGTTAGTGTTTTGCATAAGTAAGGCAAGAAGTAGGTACCCGCAGAGTATACGAGCAACTATCCTTGGAAGAGGTCTTCCAGGAGCTTCCTATGTCTAAAAAAATAACGACGATCCAGAAGTGTGCCTGGGGCTTCGCGGCGTTGTTTCTCGGGGTCTACCTGCTGGACTACGTGCCCGGAATCATGGACGCGAACGGGTTGATGTTCGGACTCTTTCAGATGACCAGCATCGTGGATCTCGGGCACTTGGGGGCGGGTACGTTGGCGATCATCGGGGCGTTGATCTCCGCGAAGGCTGCGCGGATTTATTTCTGGGTGCTGGGCATCTGGTATTCGATCGACGTGGTTACCTATTTTGTCGGGCACCTGCACAAAATACCGCTGGCAAAAAACATTCTTGTGAATATGCCGCATATTTTGATTTTTATTGCGGCGTTTTGGATTGCTTTGACCGTGAGCCTCCCAGGCTCCGAGAGACTCCCGAACAACGAGGCCTAGACGCACAAATGATCCCGTTCCTGAAGTGGTTCCTGCGGAAAGTTGCGATTGTACTGATTATTTCCCTTGGCGCGCTGGCGCTTTTTCTGATGGTTTTTGAATCCTGGTGCACGTTTTCAAAGGCCGATGTTGGACCGTTGCCGGACGATGGGGCGATTGCGGAGCCCAACGTTCGCAACCGGCCGCTCATGGATGCGTACTACAGCTATCCCGAGTGGTACATCGTCTGGAGCTACGAGGAACGCGCGTCGTTCTTGGAAAAGGGATCGCTGCCGAGTGATTTTCCATACTTCGGCTCGATCCACCAGTATTGGCGCGGATACTGCCAGATTTGCAGAATTACTCATAGCCGCCACCAGTCTAGTTTCGGCGGTCATGTGATGGAAGTGGTGCTGGGGACGAGCTTTGCGGCTGAATATACGGTGCGCGGTTTGTACGAGAAGTCCATTGGAGCGTTCAGCGAATGGACGAGCTCCGATAAAGCCGTCGACGAAGACCGCTATGCGGCGCGAGTGGCGCGAGAGTATGCGAACTTCGTTTACATGCGGCCGTTCTACGAATTTCACTTCGCGCATGCGCTTGCGGGCTTGTGGAAAGAGACCAGCTTTTGGGGACCTCATGAGTTCCGAAAGCTGGAGCGCAAAGGGATTCTCACCGTGGACTACGGGCTGGAATCGATCTATGCGGAAATCCTGGAGAAGTTGAGCCATATGACCTACGGGGCCGAGCCCACGGAAACGTATACGTGGATTGAAAACGTGCCGGAATCGCTGTTTGCGAAGTATCCCGAAGTGCGCAGGGTGAAAAGCGGCGACGGGCGTTCGTATCTGGTTAGTATCCCGCGCTACCAGGAATTCACCCAGGTGGCCGTCAGGATGGCGAAGGACAACGTACACTTTACGCAGATCGCTGGAAATAATGTGATCGTGGTCAGCGCGATGGTGCGGAACTGGACGTATGAGACGCCGGAAGAGCGTGTGCTGTTTTTCGAGAAGTTTTTGACGCAGCCCGACATGAAGAGAGTCGTGCTCGAATGCCGCGTGCGCGATTTGCATCTGGTGCTGAACGATCTAGCGAGCCGCGGTACCATCGAGCACATCTACGACTATTGAAGCCCACTTGCGCACCCTTGTGGTCGCCGTTGTAGCGGCCGCCGACCGTGGCGCGCCTTTCACTGCGGCTGACTGCGGTACATGAGTGCCCCAACCCGGACAATGGGCGCCGGGTCAACGCAACGCCTTGCGAAACAGAATAGCCGGCTCGACGATTTCGTATCCCAGGCTTTGATAGACGCGTTGCGATAGTTCGTTGCCGATCTGCGTGTCGGAAGCCATTTCTGTGCAGCCCTGCCTTCGCGCCCAGTCTTCGGCCGCCTGCAAGAGTTGCTTGCCTATGCCTCGATTTCTGTGAGCATCGGTGACGTACCAGCCTTCGACGTAGCCGACCGGACGAGCTGGGTCGCAGCTGTCAGCGTGCGAGCGGAGGCCTACTTCGAGAAAACCGACCAGCGATTTGTCGTTTGCTTCCGCCACGAATACGACGAGCGGTAGAGTGCCCGGAGGATTCCCGGACAGAATCGCTTGGAGTTCGCGGAAGTGTTCTTCCACGGGACCTTCGGGCCAGAGCCCGTGGAACAGCGTAGCCAGCGTGGACCGGTCCGAGGGATTTGCGAGTCTGATGTGAATGGTCGATATCTTTCTTTTTCTTTGGCTCACCGCTCATTTGGCCGGGGTTGAGAGGAAAATGCTCTTTGGGATCATCATGTGGACGCCTTTGTTGCCGTCGACGAGTTCGGTGATGTGCAGGTCTGCGGCTACGCTGGAAAGCATGTAGGCGTCGTCGCGGGAGAGGTGCTTTTCGGTCGTCAGGAAGTCGATCATTTCGCGGACGGCCAGGGTGGCGCAGGCATTCAAGTCGTCGTTGAAGCCCATGGTGATGTAGTGCGTGGGAGTTTCCGCGCGCGGCCACTTGAGGTGCATGTCTTTGCGCACGATGAACTGGAATGTGCCGACGAGCGAAGTCTCGAGCGCGGTGATGTCCACTTCGCCGTCGCCTTGGCCGGCATGTCCGTCGCCGACCTCAAAGAGCGCGCCTGGGGCGTGCACCGGGAGATACAGCGTGGTGCCAACAACGAGGTCCTTGTTATCCATGTTGCCGCCCATGATCCACGGCGGAGCGCTGTTGAAGCGGCCCGCAGCTTCAGGCGGCGCGTTTCCCATGCTGCCGAAAAACGGATGGAGGGGAATGTCGACGCTGGGAGCGAAGTGCGCGACCATGCGCTGCTCATCCAACGGAATAATTTTCATTTTCGAGTAAGGATAATCGTCAGGCAGATAGCCGCGACCAGCTCCAAACGCATTGTAAGCATAAGGAATCGCCAGCCGAATCTTCTGGATGCGCACTTCCAGCACATCGCCAATCTGCGCATCCTCAATGTAGATCGGCCCAGTAAGAATGTGCCCGCCAGGCCCCTTGTCGGTAACTTGCGTGGTGATGTCGCGCAACGATTGCTCGACATCCCCAGGCGCAACGCCAGCATCCTCCAGCCGCTTAGGCGTAGAAGTGATCAGCGTCTGAATCTCAACAGTGTCGCCCGACTTGATGCGCAGCACCGGCGCAGCCTTCGCATCGTAATATCCCCAAGCCACAGTCTTAGGCGTCGGCTTCAGGGTGAATGTCGTCTGCCCCTTGGTGCGGGGCGCAGCGAAAACGATCGCTAAAAGTATGCCGACCGAAGTCATTATTCCCGAGAAACGAATCATTCTGATCTCCAGACGTCACAGCTCAATTAGTTGCAATCCCACTTGGGATGAACCCAGTCGTGCTCCATTAAAGAAGCGATTTCACGCAAACGATCTCTAGTGATGCCTTGGCGTTGCTCGATCGAGAGAAGATGACTGGTCGGTTCGAGTTCGATGCGAGGTCGTAGCCCAAGTTCGCGAGTGTGCACGCGGGTCTTCAACAAGAACGTATCTGGATAGAGAGGAATCCTGGAGGACAGCCACCCGAAATAAGGTGGTTCGTCGACTCGTTTCGGGTCTTCCCACAAGTTCATCGAACGATCGAAGTTCGCGGAAACTCAGAGAGACCCACACTCCCCAAACAAATGCAGATTGTCCATCGATAACAGGAATCTCAAGGCAGCCACGGATAAAAAAATGGGTATCGTTCAGAATGCAGAACTCCTCACGCAGTATTGATCGCCCACCACGTTCGGCCTCTGTCAGTGTGGACCATGGCAACGGCTCATCGAATCCGTAGCTTTCCGCTGCGTCGTCGTGCTTCTTGCCACATTGTTCACATTTCCAAGCCACAAAATCGGCCTCCATTTCCGGGAGCGTTAGTCGTTCTATCTAGGGATGGGTCATATCTTCTGGCTGCACCAAGGCGTCGAAGTCTTCGGCGCTGATTAGGCCTAGGTTTAGGGCGGCTTCGCGTAGGGTTATGTGGGCGTGGTGGGCGGCTTTTGCGACCATGGCGGCGTTGTCGTAGCCGATTTTGGGGGCCAAGGCGGTTACCAGCATCAGGGAGTTGCGGACGTAGTGGTCGATTTGTGCGCGATCGGCTTCGATGCCTACGATGCAGTGGTCCACGAAGCTGTTGCAGGCGTCGGCTAGCAACTCCACCGAGTGCAAATAATTGAAGATCATCACGGGTTTGAAAACGTTGAGCTCGAAGTTGCCCTGGGAGCCGGCGAAACCTATTGTGGCGTCGTTGCCCATGACCTGGACGGCGACCATGGTTACGGCTTCGGGCTGCGTGGGATTTACTTTGCCGGGCATGATGCTGGAGCCGGGCTCGTTTTCGGGGAGCTTTAGTTCGCCGAGGCCGCAGCGAGGACCGGAGGCTAGCCAGCGGATGTCGTTGGCGATTTTCATCAGCGAGGCGGCCAGTGTTTTCAGGGCTCCGGAGGCGAAGACGATTTCGTCGTGGGCCGAGAGGGCCGCGAATTTGTTGGGGTGCGAACGAAACGGCAGGCCGGCCAGTTCGGAAATTTTGCGGGCGGCGCGCTCGGCGAATTCAGGATGGGCGTTGAGGCCGGTGCCCACGGCGGTGCCGCCGATGGCCAGGTCATAGAGGCCGTCGAGGGCCATGGCGATGCGAGCGCCGTCGCGGTCGAGAAGATTGACGTAGCCGGAAAATTCCTGGCCTAGCGTTAGCGGCGTGGCGTCCTGGAGATGCGTTCGGCCGATTTTTACGATGTCGGCGAATTCCTTGGCTTTGTCGTCGAGCGCATCGCGAAGTTTTTTCACAGCGGGCAGGAGGCGGCGGGCGGTTTCGGCGGCTGCGGCGATGTGCATGGCGGTGGGGAAGGTGTCGTTCGAGGACTGCGACATATTCACGTCATCGTTGGGATGGATGGGCTTCTTGCTGCCCATTTCGCCGCCGGCCATTTCGATTGCCCGATTCGAGATCACCTCGTTGACGTTCATGTTGGTTTGCGTGCCGCTGCCGGTTTGCCAGATGCGTAGGGGGAAATGATCGTTGAGCTTTCCGGAGATGACTTCGTCGGCGGCTTGCGTGATTAGCTGCGCTTTTTCGGGGGAGAGCTTGCCCAAATCCTGATTTACGAGGGCGGCGGCTTTTTTGAGGATGCCGAAGGCGCGAATCAGTTCCGGAGGCATGGTGTCTTTGCCGATATCGAAGTGGATCAGGGAGCGGGCGGTTTGGGCGCCGTAGTAGCGGTCGGTGGGGACGTCGATCTTGCCCATGCTGTCGGATTCGGTGCGGGTTGGACCCGAGGTGGGGGTTTGGGTGGCGTGGGACATGGTGGCTCCTGGTCAGAAAGACAGACGCAGTTTACAGCAGTTAAAGGCGCTCGTTGAAAGGGCCTGCTTAACCGTAATTGACCCCTCCCCTATGTTTTTCGTAAGTGTTGATTATAAAGGCCTTGAATTGGCTTTGTTTTGATAGCGTTCTGCAAGTATTCATTCTAAATGGATTACAGGTTAACAGTAACTGGCCATAAATGGAAAAAGCGCCCTTGTTGGCGCTCTGTAAACTACACTATTTAGTATAGCGGAGAATGGAAAAAAGTCAAGGAGTATTTGCCGGATCCGAGCCTAGGCGGTAGAGAAAGCAGAGGGGAAGAAAGCAAGGAAGGGGGAGAACCAAAAGAAGAATTTTGTCACAGAGGGCACAGAGTTCGGGAGCACCGAGGCCGCGGGGTAGTGGGCCAGTTTCCGATAACCGCGTTCTATAAAGGGGAAAGTCAATAGTAAATACGTCTCCGGCGACTGGAAGGAGCGAGGTTGTTCGCTTTGCTTTCCAGCCCAAGTCATGTTGAGAGGCTCTTGGGTTTTCGCTCTTCGTAGATCCATTCTGTTTTTGTGACGGCGCTTTCGGATTCTGAAGCAAGACAAGCTGCGCGGTTGAACGTTGTCAACCATGGTTCTATCTGAGGCTCTAGGCCTATAGCTTTTTCTGGTTATCCGAGGGGGCCTATAGTTTATCAAGAGACTCGTGGTGCTCGGAGCACACTCTCCGCCTAACGCGCTTATGGAGACTCACCCTCGAACCAAAGCGTCAGAAGAACCGAAAAGCCATCACCAGAAATGAATCCAGCAAAGGACGGTCCTAACCCGGCGCTCAAGCTGCTTGTTGTTTCAGATGTTCTGCGTCGAAACGAACTCCTTTCTTCCAAACCAGCAAAGTGATGGCCGCGATCTTGCGTGCCAAGGTGAGCCGCGCCAAATGCGGCTTCATGCCTCGGGCGACGCAGTCTTGGTAAAAGCCCTGGAAAGGTCCAGCGGTAGCAGCCGCTCGCGTCGCCGCACCCTTGAAGATATTTTTCAGATCGTGATTATGGTTGATGTTGAGCCCGCGAACGGCCAGGACCTTCTTGGAACGTTTGAGCTGACCAGCGACGAAGCGGTATTCACCGCTGGTGTATGTCCTCAGTGCCAATCCACAGTAAGCCCACAACTGCCGTTTGGTACGGAAGCGATTAGGCGTCTGTATCAGAGCGATCAACAGAGCGGCACGGATGGGACCAATCGCAGGAATTTGCCGCAGTAATCTCATGGCCGGATGTTTCCGTGCTTCCGCCAATAGTTCTCGTCGCGTCCCCTGGCGCAATGCCGCCAAGGCATCGAACTGCTGGTAGTAGAGTTCGGCACGACGGCGAACGCCGGCTTCCGAAATCTTTGCAAGCCATTCCGCACGGAAGCGCGGTGCATACACTTGCTGGCCGGCACAAGGAATCCCCCAGCTTCGGTAAATCGCCTTCAGCCGACTCATCACCCGCGTCAAATCGCGAGTTATCGTGATGTAGCTGCGTGCCAGTTCCTTCAGAGTGCGGATACCCTGTTCGCCGTGGTACACCGGGCTGAGCTTGTTCAGATACAAACGCTCGGACAGCTTGCGGGCATCCATGCGGTCGTTATGGTTTCCGACTTTCAACAGGGCATTCTTGCGCGGATCGCAGGCCACCACCCGGGTGACGTGAGGCTGGAGCAGATCGTGCAACCAGGCGGCCCAGGTTCCTTCTTCAAAGGTCACCGACAAACTGCCGCGTAGCCCGTGAATAAACTCAAGGATCGTATCCGCTTTCGTTTCGAGAATCGCCTCCATTACTAAATTCCCGCGCGAATCCCGAACGGCCACAGAGATCGTTGCCTGATGCACATCCATCCCAATATACTTGGCGTCATTCATGAGGGCGCTCCTTGTTGTAGGTTGAGATGCGAACGATCAAAACCTACTCTAAACGGGCGCCCTTTTATAATGCGTTTATCAAGCACTAAGGATTCCTGCCTCATCGGCGAATCGTCGCCGGTCGGTTTTGCTCTTATTTCAGACCGACATCGGGCCACTGCTTAACGATCAAGTCGAGCAGACGACGTTTTGCCCAGTCATCAGAACCCTGAACAGTCGCGACATATGACCTTTTCGCAAAGTGTTTCGCTAAATTGACTTCGCCTTGCTCTAGCGCGACCTGAGCCAAACCATACAGTGTCAAAGGGTTCTGGGGGCCATGTTGCAGAGATTGTTCGTAGTAGCGTTTGACTGAAATAAAATCGCCCGACGAGCGACACAGTACAGCGGCATGATGACACAGCGTGCTTATGGACCTACAGTGACCACCTTCTTGAATGGTTTCGGCAATCGCATCATCCAAGAGCGTGAGAGCCTTTTGGTGCTGGCCCAGTTTCCAGAGTTCGACACTACCGTTTACCGCGCCCCTGAGTCGGTTGAAGTCATCCATAAAGGTTCCCGTTCAACGATTCAACAAGAGAACAGGCCCTCGCACGCTGAGGATTCTGGCACTTTTTTCCTGTCTCTATAAATGAACGCCCTGAGCATCGCGACGGGAGGGCCAACTCCTGATTAGTCGGGTTAACTGGGACTTTCGGTGAGACCTACGCGCCCATGGGAGTCAAGTTGTAGCATCGCGCAAGGTCATTGATATTCGCGCGCAAAGCGGCCCAGTATTTTTCTGCCTGACTACCGTAATTCCCCTTGGTCATCACCTGATTCACGCGGCGTGCGCTGTCCATGACCTGCTCCATTTGTGCCTTTGTTTCGAGATAATTCGACGTGGGGTCGAACTTGCGCCGAAGACGGTTTGTTGTGCGATTCAAATCGTCCATGGCATTTTCGAGATCGTCTTTTGTTTGATTGGCTTGGTTTGTCCGAGCGTCTGTGTTCGCTGTATCCGAACGCTGGCGGCGCGTTGTCGCTCCGCTGCTTTGTGCCGAGTCGGCGCGGTTCTTGGCGTTTTGTCCACGGTTTTCGAGATACTTTTGGAATTGGTCCACGCCGTCTTCCACTTTACGGATGCGGTCGCCCACCTGCGCCTTCGTAAACGGATTTGTTTGAGCTTGCGCCAAGGTGGAAAGGCTGCCCACGGCTAACATTGTCATGCACCAAAATGCAGTTCGCTTCCAGCAATTCATGTCGCACCTCCCCGATACGGGCAATATTTACGACGGCGCGTGGCTCGCGCAACTAGGGATCCCCCTGAGGGGTGTGACTCTCAGCCAATAGGGTTAATTCATCTTTGGGAATAGTAAATTCCGCTTTGCCGCAATTGAGGCACACCAAGAGTTCGGGGAATACCAGGACAGGGCTCTTTTTTGCATTTCTCAGTCCTGGAAAATGGATGTCAGGCTGCTATTGCCGCCGATCGGATAACTGCGACTAGATAGTCGCGGAGAAGTGTATGTATAGGGAGAGGCGAAAGGGGCTCGCAAAGTTGACTCTCGTGACCGCTATTCGACCATATCGGTGCACTTATTGCGACAGGTTGCACGACGGATTTTGTTTTTTAGTATCGCGCGATCATGTCCACGTCTTTTGGCACGGGTTCCGTTGGAATCCAATTTGACGCATATCGCCATATCCCCTAAGTTTCTCCGCCATTGCGCGGAGTCAGGCAAACTCAAACATTTAATAGATCTGCGACCGGCTGGAGAGGCACCCAGACCTCAATTCGCGTTCCTTCGCCAGGCTTTGAATGAATCTCGAATTCTCCGCCTAAGAGGCGTGCGCGTCCTTGCATGCTGAGAATGCCCAGCCCAGATTTTTCTAGCCTGTTCGCATCGAATCCTATACCCTCGTCGCACAAAGAAAGGAGTAATTTATCGCCGATATTGTGCAAACTCAATTGAGCCGTTTTTGTACCGCTGTGTTTCTTCAAATTCTGAAGGCCTTCCTGGACGATGCGAAACAGACATAAAGAAACTTCCGGCCTAACGGTGTGTGGAACACCTTCAGATGTGAAATCGATTTCGATGCCTTGCCGAGCACCGAACTCTTTACACAGAGACCCTAGCCCGGTGACTAGTCCCAAAGTCTCAAGCGTGGATGAATGTAATTGGTGGGATAAGCTGTGAAGATCGTTACTAAGCTCGATAACTGAATGCCTGAACTCGTCGAGCGTCTGTTTCAGCGCATCTGGTGAATCGGGAAATGTTTCCTCAGTATTCTGCAATCCGAATGCAAGCAGCGCCAATCGTTGGCTAAAATCATCGTGCAGTTCTGAAGCCAGTCTGCTTCGCTCTTTCTCCTGCGCGTTGACTAGGTGGCCGCTGAGTTGCACCTGTGTGTCTCGCGACTTCTCCAGTTCCCTTCGGCTGTGCTGAAGGTACGTCGCTAGAAGAGACAAACTGAGAATGATCAATAGTCCACTCATCCAGATCCATTTGGTGCGTTCCCATACCGACAATTCGCGGAAAATCACTACGCTTCCGGGTGGAAGGTCGCTTTCCTTGAATCCCCACCGATGTAGAGCTCGCCAATCGAACATATAGACGTCGCTGTTTCTCACCACGGGAATTTGCTGCGGTTTCACACCGTCGAGCATTCTCACCGCCATCCCAGCCGCGACCTTACCGTCTGCAGACCAACTCACAACATAGCCGCCCACAGTTCCTTTGCCGATATCCACGTCATCGGTGACAAAGACTGGCGCATTCGCCGCGTCGACAAGCATTGGAACGGATTGGGATGCGTCAATGAAGTGTGCTCCGGCAAGATCCTCCATAATGGACGTGTGATAGACGATCGTCTTGCTCGGCAACCGCCTTAGCCGTTCAAGGAGCGCGGGCATGTCCAGGTTCGTGAGGTATGTGAACTCGAACTGCGACTCGTACTTACGCAAACTTTCCTTAGTCACGGCTTCAAGGGACCGGTCAAAAGTTCCCACACCACCCACGACAACCACGTGCTTCGTGTCGGGTTGCAAATGCAGCGCCGCGATCAGGGTCATTTCTGGCTGTGCCATCCCCCAAACACCGGTAAAGTGAGAGTCGGGTTTCAACCGGTCTAACATTTCTTCTGTAGTGCCGCAGAAGATAACCGGAGTATTCGGAAATGACGCTTCATGGGATTCCACCATAAACTTGAGAGACGCAGGTCCGACAGTAATGATCACGTCTGGCTTGCGGTCTGCATATTTGCGGACGTACCATTCGCCAAAGCTGTGCTGGGAAGCCTCGTCTGGGAATAAAGTTGCTTCAAGGGTTTCGTTATAGAGTTCGATCTGGTATGGAGAAATCGCTAGACCAGTGACGATCTCCTGATCGAGAACCGCCATTCCTGGCGACGAAATAGAACTGAAGTCATTGAAAATGAGGACCCGCCGGACTGCCTTTATTTGCCCACCTCCAATTGATTGAGGAAAAAGAGAAGCCGCAACGACAATTACCGCGAGGACAAGCCTTGCCCGTCCTGGCCACCCTTTAGGATAACGGCCAGAATCGAGCCCACTTGGGTGTCTAAATTCACCCGACAAGTCGCGCTCCACTGAGCCGACACAAGAAAACCTGCAAGGCAATTCTTACCGACGCAAGTCTAACTCCAAGTCGCGTTAATCGGGCACTGACAGCCACAAATCGCTGCTATTGCGGCAGAGTATCCGCCCCGCCCCGGATATTTCCACATGGGCGCCTTCCCCGGAACTGTCAAGAGTGACAGCACAACCGCAGGTCCCGATAAGTCCTAGTGTTGTATCGGAAGCGCGAGTGGGCAAGGCGCAGGCACGAGCACGGTGTGTTTGCGCGCTTTCGATACAACCACTTGAAGGTAGCCGCCCGCGGTTGCGGCGGACGCGGGCCCTATGCAAATTCAATGGTGGGACAGAGCGGTGTGGAGGTGCGCGGAGACTGTGCCACAGCGCGCCATACAAGGCCGCATGTGCCAATAAGTTGGCTACCGCGAAAAAGTATCTCCAAGAGCGTGGTTGAAGAGGCTGAAAAAAGAGATCTGTTCGACGGCAAGGCGCAGAAGTCCGGAGCGTGCGGAGGCACGCGAAGGTTTCGGGTTAGAGAGAGTCGGTTCATGCCGCAGCCGTGATCCCAGGTGGAGAACGAAGCTGAATTTCAGACGCGGTGAGCCTTTCGATGATCTTCATCGGGCCACCACACTGGGGACAGCGCCAAAGATCGGGGAAGTCTTCGGTGGAGGCAGCGTGTTGTTCGGCTTGCGGCTCTTGTACCGCGCCGAGCAACTGAAAACAAAGCGGCAGAAGAGTGGCACGCTTGCGGTTGGCCAGGAATCCGAAGTTACGGATGCGCACGAAGCCTTCCGGAAGTAGGTGCAACAGGAAGCGGCGCAAGAACTCATCGACAGGTAGGGTCAGCAACTTCTGTTTGTGGTGGTCTGCGGAATCGCGCCAGCGAAAAGTGACTTGGCCATCGGTGAAGGAAACCAGGCGATGGTTGGAGATGGCTACCCGATGGGTATAGCGGCCGAGATATTTCAGCACATGCTCGGGGCCACCGAAGGGGCGTTTTAAGTGCACCACCCAGGCTTGTCGATAGAGTGGCCGCAGCCAGGCAGCGAAGGTCTTGGGCTGAGCGAGGAACTTCAGGTCTGCATGGAAGTTGAGTTGGCCGTTCTGAAAAGCTTGCTTGAGCGCGTCCACGAATTTGCCGCGAAAGACTTTCCGCAGCACCGGTTTGGGAAGGAAGTAGTTCTCTCGTGAGCGAACCCAGTGGGTGTGATCGAGCGAGAGGCCGCCGGCGGGAACGACGCAATGGACATGCGGGTGAATATTGAGCTTCTGACTCCAGGTGTGCAGCACACTGAAGAAACCAATTTCCGCGCCGAGGTGTTTCGGATCGCGAGCGACTTCGAGAAGTGTTTCCGCGCTGGTGCGAAACAGGAGATCGTAGAGGATCTTTTTGTTCTGCAGGACCAGTGGCGCCAACCGGTGGGGCAGTGTGAAGACGACATGGAGGTAGCGTGTCGGGAGAAGTTCTCGCCGACGCGCAGCGATCCACCGTTCCCGAGCACCCGCCTGACACTTGGGGCAGTGGCGATTTCTGCACGAATTAAAAGAGATGGCGCGATGCCCGCAGCGGGTGCACTCATCGAGATGACCGCCGAGGGCGGCGGTACGGCACCGCCGAATGGCCAGCAGCACTTTGACATGCATCCACCGGAGCCACTTGCGGTTTCGTTCGATGAAGGTATCTCCCGCAGCGCGGACGATATCGGCCACCTCGAGGGGTGGCCGGTCCATCTACTCTTCCTGCGGTGACTCGCTTCTTAGGGACAGTGAGTCCAGTGGACTGGCTGTCGCGTTCAGGCGAAGTTCAGAAACATGGAGGTAGATAGTGGTCTGTTCCAGATCGCTATGGCCTAACAGCATTTGGATGTTGCGCAGATCCGCACCCTGTTCGAGCAGATGCGTGGCAAAGCAATGCCTAAGCGTATGGGGGTGTACCTGTTTTTTGATACCCGCTCGCTTGGCAGCGTTCCGGCACGCATGCCAAACCGCTTTCGTAGAAATCGGCCGATCGTTGGTATGCTGCTGGTTGCCTGGAAACAGCCACTCGCTTGGCTTTCGCCTTAACCGCCGCCAGTGCTCCCGCAGTTCCTTGAGCAGCTTTGGGCTAAGCATCACGTCGCGATCTTTGCGCCCTTTGCCACCCCGGACGTGAATGACCATGCGCTGGCTGTCGACGTCTGAAATTTTCAGGTGGGTTAACTCGGCACGTCGCACTCCGGTGGCGTAGAGGGTCATCAGCAGAGTGCGATGGAAGGAACTGTCAGCCGCATCGATCAGTCGCGCCACTTCTTGCTGGCTCAGAATCGAGGGAACGTGCTCGGCTCTTTTCGGATAGGGAGTCTCGACTGCGCTCCAGCTTTTCTTGAGAGTTTTGCCATAGAAGAACCGCAGAGCTGCAAGATAGACCGTAACGGTGCTCGCCGCCAACTTTCGCTTCTTGAAAAGTTCCGATTGGTATTCACGAATGTGCTTGGGGCCCAGACAGTCTGGAGGACGCTGGAAGCGTCGTGAGAAATCTTCCACTATACGGATGTAACTGCTTATGGTAGTTTCAGCGTAATTACGACGCTGGAGTTCCTCCAGCATCATTTTTCTGAGATGGGTCACGGGGACACCTCCTGTGACCCAAATTTATCTCTACCGATAGGCAATCACTGTTGAGTTACCTCACGCGAAGCGTCCGCCGCCGGGCGGCTGCGTTCAAGTCGGATTACCGGACATCTCTAACAATGTCGGCTCTGTCAAACACTTTTTGAGCAGACTTATCCACTCGCTTAAAAGAGTTTTTTCTTCCGCTTCCTTTAGTTGTCTTGCTCCTCGGCCTTGACGACTTCGGCTCGCTCGTAATCTAGCGGTCGGCTTCAGTCCGACCCATACATCTCTTCGATCATAAACTTCAGACCATGATTAGTTCTTCGAACTCCCTCTCGCGAGGGAGCGGGATGCCCCATCAAGTGGACGGCGCTTTCGTGCGCGCGCCATGTCCGGTACCGAGCTGTCCCGCGTGCGAACCGAATTCCGGCTCCGTCTTCCCGAGCCTATCAACAAGAGCCCACTCGAGTCCAGGAGGGCCGGCATTGTTATGCAATCAAGTCAGTCCCAGTACTTCAAGTTTCCGATAACCGCGTTCTATAAAGGGGAAAGTCAATAGTAAATACGTCTCCGGCGACTGGAAGGAGCGAGGTTGTTCGCTTTGCTTTCCAGCCCAAGTCATGTTGAGAGGCTCTTGGGTTTTCGCTCTTCGTAGATCCATTCTGTTTTTGTGACGGCGCTTTCGGATTCTGAAGCAAGACAAGCTGCGCGGTTGAACGTTGTCAACCATGGTTCTATCTGAGGCTCTAGGCCTATAGCTTTTTCTGGTTATCCGAGGGGGCCTATAGTTTATCAAGAGACTCGTGGTGCTCGGAGCACACTCTCCGCCTAACGCGCTTATGGAGACTCACCCTCGAACCAAAGCGTCAGAAGAACCGAAAAGCCATCACCAGAAATGAATCCAGCAAAGGACGGTCCTAACCCGGCGCTCAAGCTGCTTGTTGTTTCAGATGTTCTGCGTCGAAACGAACTCCTTTCTTCCAAACCAGCAAAGTGATGGCCGCGATCTTGCGTGCCAAGGTGAGCCGCGCCAAATGCGGCTTCATGCCTCGGGCGACGCAGTCTTGGTAAAAGCCCTGGAAAGGTCCAGCGGTAGCAGCCGCTCGCGTCGCCGCACCCTTGAAGATATTTTTCAGATCGTGATTATGGTTGATGTTGAGCCCGCGAACGGCCAGGACCTTCTTGGAACGTTTGAGCTGACCAGCGACGAAGCGGTATTCACCGCTGGTGTATGTCCTCAGTGCCAATCCACAGTAAGCCCACAACTGCCGTTTGGTACGGAAGCGATTAGGCGTCTGTATCAGAGCGATCAACAGAGCGGCACGGATGGGACCAATCGCAGGAATTTGCCGCAGTAATCTCATGGCCGGATGTTTCCGTGCTTCCGCCAATAGTTCTCGTCGCGTCCCCTGGCGCAATGCCGCCAAGGCATCGAACTGCTGGTAGTAGAGTTCGGCACGACGGCGAACGCCGGCTTCCGAAATCTTTGCAAGCCATTCCGCACGGAAGCGCGGTGCATACACTTGCTGGCCGGCACAAGGAATCCCCCAGCTTCGGTAAATCGCCTTCAGCCGACTCATCACCCGCGTCAAATCGCGAGTTATCGTGATGTAGCTGCGTGCCAGTTCCTTCAGAGTGCGGATACCCTGTTCGCCGTGGTACACCGGGCTGAGCTTGTTCAGATACAAACGCTCGGACAGCTTGCGGGCATCCATGCGGTCGTTATGGTTTCCGACTTTCAACAGGGCATTCTTGCGCGGATCGCAGGCCACCACCCGGGTGACGTGAGGCTGGAGCAGATCGTGCAACCAGGCGGCCCAGGTTCCTTCTTCAAAGGTCACCGACAAACTGCCGCGTAGCCCGTGAATAAACTCAAGGATCGTATCCGCTTTCGTTTCGAGAATCGCCTCCATTACTAAATTCCCGCGCGAATCCCGAACGGCCACAGAGATCGTTGCCTGATGCACATCCATCCCAATATACTTGGCGTCATTCATGAGGGCGCTCCTTGTTGTAGGTTGAGATGCGAACGATCAAAACCTACTCTAAACGGGCGCCCTTTTATAATGCGTTTATCACGACTTGGCCCAATCACGAAGCGAATCTGATCCTCCACCACTCGCTAGGGATTCACCTAGTTGTAAAAATATCGAACCAAACATAACGTTATATTCGTCCTGGCCCTGTCGCATAGCTGATGATTTCCGAGATTGGTAAGGCTGGGTGGGTTCAATTCGCGGAGTGACAACATGCGTGGCTTGTTCATGGCTAACCTAAGCAGCATAGGCGTTGCCTTGTCCGCATACGTGTTTCTTGGCTTTTTTAGGAGACCCCGGCAGTAGCCTGTTGTTCTTATTTGGTATGTCGAACTGGAGAGACCTCTATTCAGCCGCCCTTCGTGAGACCGACGCCGCAAAACTGCCAGATCGCTTAACCGAAGCAAAAGATGCAATCATCCTTCGCATTCAAGAATTGGCAACGAGCAGGGCAATAGACGATGAATTTGAAGAAATAATGGCGGCAACCCGAGAAATCGACAATTTGAGCGCCGCCCGTTTCGAGCGGCCTACGTGGCAGTGAAATAGCTAAACTCCTTCAGCCGTCTTGTTGCGATGAAAGCCAACCCAGCAGTAGCGCTATGGGCGGAAAAAGGCCGGCACAGGAGGCAATCCTGTCGGCCTTGGTGGTGCTGATTGAAACGTGAACACGCGACGCATAGCGATAAGAACGCCAAAGAGTCAACGGCCGACGACTACTTTCGGCAGGACGTTAAGACGCGGTTGCAAGCAGATCTGGAACAGTTGACGAGGAAAAAGACCATTCGCCTGAAGTTCAAGGTCGAGGTGCCGCCCATGGCTCGGTTCTGGGCCATTATGGAGATGTCCCTTCCGGCAACGGGCGGCGGCCGTCCACTGGAGAACGAGACCGCGAGAGTCATCAAAGCCGAAGCCTTCCGTCGGCTCACAAATTCGGGCCTCCCCCGCGAATGTCAGGAAAGCAAGTCGAAGATGTCTAAACTCTTCCACATCGACAAGCCGGAGTCAGTGCGCTATGAACTCTATCGAGCGATCGTGAGCAAACACAAGGACAAGATCAAAGAGTTCTTGCGTAGGCTGAAGAAGTAAGTCACCGGTCGATTTTACGTTCTAAATCTTTTTCGCGGAGATCCAGCGGATCTGCCGACTCAATCGCATTCAGGCCATTCAACTTTACCGCCGCCTACACTCGAATCCGACAAAGACCCTCGCCATTGCCACGCGTGACTATCCCACGCGGGCTGGCAGGTTCGCCGTGCTTGCTCAGGCCTGGCTGAGTACTAGGCCTGGACACTTGTCCGATTGATGCCGCGTTTATCAGATGGGATGAGAAGGCCGGTCTCCAGCGGGATGCGATACGCTCCCGAATGAATGACGTGCTCAAGGCACAAGAAAAGGAGACCGGCGATGAAGAAGATTAGCACTGCACAGGCATTGGGGAACGAAATTTTCAAGGAGCAAAAGCTGACGATCGGGTTGGATCTGGGAGATCGCTGGTCGTTCTACTGTGTTTTGGACGAAGCAGGCAAAATCATTCTGGAACAGAAAGTGCCGACGACACCGGAAGCGATGAAGCAGACATTTTCGAGGGTGCCGCAAAGTCGCATCGCCCTGGAGACAGGAACACATTCGCCATGGGCAAGCCGGCTGTTAACGGAGCTGGAACACGAAGTGATCGTGGCGCACGCACAAAAAGTGCAATTGATCACCAAGAGCAATCGAAAAGATGATCGACACGATGCGCGGACATTGGCACGACTGGCGCGAATCGATCCCGAGCTATTGGGGCCGGTGCGGCATCGCAGTGTACAAGCGCAAATTCATCTGACGGTAATCCGGGCGCGAGCTGAACTGGTGAGTGTTCGAACGGCCTTGGTGAACGCAGCACGCGGGTTGGTGAAATCTTACGCTGAACGACTGCCCAAGTGTGGCACGGAGCAGGTGAGCGGGGAGCTGGCCGCTGCATTGAGCACCGAGTTGCGGGATGTTCTGGAGCCATTGCTCAAAGAAATCGAATCGCTGAACGAGCGCATCAAGGAATACGACGAGCGCATGGAGAAAATCGCCAAGGAAGTGTACCCGGAAGTGTCCTTGCTCAAGCAGGTGAAGGGTGTAGGAACGCAGATCGCGCTGACGTATGTCCTGACGATAGAAGATCCACACCGGTTTCTGAAGAGTCGCGAGGTAGGTTGTTTTTTGGGATTGAAACCTGGCCGGAGGAACTCCGGGGAGAGCGAGCCGCAGAAGGGTATCAGCAAAGCAGGAGACCGGTATCTGAGAACCATGATGGTGCAGGGAGCGCATTACATTCTGGGGCCTTTTGGAGAAGACAGTGATCTGCGGAGGTGGGGACAAAAGCTTTCGGAGCGAGGAGGAAAAAATGCCAAGAAGCGAGCGGCGGTTGCCGTGGCTCGAAAGTTGGCGGTACTGCTCCATCGGTTGTGGGTAAGCGGAGAGGTCTACGAACCATTACGCAATAGCCAGAGAGCGATGCAGGCAGTGGCCTAGAGAGTTGCGATCCGGACAGCTGAGCTCAACCGCCGAGTCCAGGTGACTGCGACTAAGTCCTGGCGCCCGACTCCCCCAGAAACGGTGGGAAGAGAGGACGATTATCAGGTAGCAGCACCTACTGAAACAAGAACACCCACCTAGCACCGAGCGAATATCGCTCACAAAAGAGTGCGGATGGAAGGATGGCGACAGAGGCGGCTTGGTTAAATGGGAGCAGACTCACGGAAAGAAGAAAGCGAAGTATGCCTTGACATCAACCGGCCTTCTCATGGAAGGACTTAGCCTTAGCGGAGGGAGCGGCCAGCGAGGGGCTTATCCGATTGGCACTTCCAGTTTCTTCAATACTTCACGAGCGTTGTCATTTTGAGGATTCAGATCGAGTGACCTTTTGTAGTTTTCGATGGCCAGCGTCTTGTCGCCTTGTTTCAGATACCCTTCCCCAAGTGAGTCGTATACGTTTGCATCCTGCGGAAATTGTTCAACGTTAAGGCGAAAAACATCTATGGCAGCAACGGTGTCGCCCTTGCGAAGCAAATCGTAGCCCATGGAATTCAACTGCAAAACTTCGAAATCATATTTGTCTGGAGCGTTGCGGCGCAGCTCATGGTAACGTGCGATGGCCTCTTTTACGCCTTTCGATCGGTAAACTCCGTATAGAACCGCACGAATGTCAATCTTCGGGCACTCCACAACAGCGCTTTGGCTCGCCGCCCATTTTCGCCACGAGCAGAGCAAGGATGAAATCACCGCGCTTCCGTTGGAACTGTTCGTCATAATCACGATACCGTCGCCCGTAGAGGGCACGATCTGAAAGAAGCTCTCCCAACCACGGTTCGACCCACCGTGCCCGATTCCAACTTTGCCAACAAGTTGCGCGGGGCGAACCGTGTAGCCGAAGCCGTATTGTGGGTCGGGGCCGTAAGGATCGCGATCCGCCCAGCGTGAGGCAGGCGCTGGAGATTGCATCAACGCAACGGTCTGCTGTTTCAACACTCCACGACCAGGAGGCTCGCCGCTTGGCCCTTGTAGTCCCGCAGCCGCGAATGTCGCTAAGTCCCGCAAAGTCATTGTGAGGCCGGCGGCGGAAAGCTCGTTGTACCGCAGAATCGGAAGTGCGCCTCCGAGTCCATCGTATGGCGTAGCCATCACATCCTGAAATTTGGGAGGCAGCCCATACTGACTATTAGACATGTGCAGAGGCTTAAAGACATTCGCCTTTACGTACTCCTGAAAGCTCTGGCCGGACACCTCCTCAATGAGGAGTTGAAGAATGGCATAGTTCGCGCCCGAGTAGTGCAAACCTGATCCAGGCGTTGATTCCACCCTCACCTCTCCGGTTCCAGTTTTTCCCGAGAGAGTGTCCTCAATTGGGGGTAGCGCGGTCTCCGGATCCCAGCCATGAAAATCATGGTTTGAAATTCCAGACGTGTGGCTGAGCACCCGCCGCACGGTGACCTGAGTATTGTCAAATGCGGACGGTGGCAGGTGCCATCGTTTCAGGTAGAAATCGACGGGGCGGTCCAGATCCACCTTTCCGCTATCCACGAGCCCCATGACCGCCCACGCGGTTGGCGACTTCGAGATCGAGCCAACGTTGAATACCGTCTCTGGTGTGATAGGGGCAGCACTGGCAGCGTTGGCGAAACCATAGCCGTGCATCCAGACGACTCTGCCTTTCTGAATCAGCGCGACCGCAGCCCCAGGTACCGCAAATTCCCGCAGGAGGCTAGGCGTTGCTGCATCTACCGTTGACGTGAAAGAGTGCGTGTCTTTCGACTCTGCGGTTGCAGTGCTCCCGGGTTGACCGGACGATTGTGCGGTCTGGCCCCTAGTGCCTGTCGCCGGAAACACCGCAAGAAGAAAGAGGAACCATAGCAGGGATATTTTCATGCCACCGAATACGAGAGCTTTTCAGTTTTGTTCCATCACAGTTTAGCTCCAGGATCCTAACTCCTTCCATGAGAAGGCCGGTTGATGTCAAGGCACGCTTTTTCTTTCTTCTTTCTTTCCGTCTGTTCCCATTCAGCTAAGCCGCCCCTGTCGCCATCCTTCCATTCGCACTCTTTGTGAGCGATATTCGCCCGGTGCAAGGTGGGTGTTCTCGTTCAGTAGGTGCTGCTACCTGATTATCGACCTCTCTCCCCACTTCTGTGAGAGTTGGGCCCCAGGAGTTAGTCGCAGTCACCTGGACTCGGCGGTCGAGCTCAGCTGTCCGGATTAAAACTCTTTAGGCCACAGCGCGCATCGCTTTTTGGCTATTGCGCAGTGGTTCGTACACCTCTCCGCTTACCCACAACCGATGGAGCAGTACTGCCAGCTTTCTCGCCACGGCAACCACCGCTCGTTTCTTGGCATTTTTTCCTCCTCGCTCTGCAAGCTTCATTCCCCATCTCCGCAGATCACTGTCTTCTCCAAAAGGCCCCAGAATGTAATGCGCTCCCTGCACCATCATCGTTCGCAGATACCGGTCTCCTTCTTTGCTGATTTTCTTCTGTGGTTCGCTCTCCCCGGAATTCCTCCGGCCAGGTCGTAACCCCAGAAAACAACCTACCGCGCGACTCTTCGGAAACCGATACGGGTCTTCGATCGTCAGGACATAGGTCAACGCGATCTGCGTTCCTACACCCTTCACTTGCTTGAGCAAGGACGCTTCCGGGTACACTTCCTTGGCGATTTTCTCCATGCGCTCGTCGTATTCCTGGATGCGCTCGTTCAGCGATTCGACCTCTCGCAATAGCGGCTCCAGAACCTCGCGCAACTCCGCGCTCAATCCCTCGGCCAACTTCCCGCTCACCTGTTGTGTGCCACACTTGGGCAGTCGTTGACCAAAGGACTTCGCCAACCCGCGGGCTGCGTTCACCAAGGCCGTTCGAGCACTCACCAGTTCCGCTCGCGCGCGGATCACCGTCAGATGAATTTGCGCCTTGGCACTGCGATGCCGCACCGGTCCCAACAGCTCGGGATCGATTCGCGCCAGCCGTGCCAGTGTCCGCGCATCGTGTCGATCATCTTTTCGATTGCTCTTGGTGATCAATTGCACCTTTTGTGCGTGCGCCACGATCACTTCGTGTTCCAGCTCCGTTAACAGCCGGCTTGCCCATGGCGAATGTGTTCCGGTTTCCAGGGCGATGAGACTTCGCGGTATCTTTCCAAATGTCTGCTTCATCGCTTCCGGTGTCGTCGGCACTTTCTGTTCCAGAATGATTTTGCCTGCTTCGTCCAAAACACAGTAGAACGACCAGCGATCTCCCAGATCCACACCGATCGTCAGCTTTTGCTCCTTGAAAATTTCGTTCCCAAATGCCTGCATAGTGCTAATCTTCTTCATCGCCGGTCTCCTTTTTTGTGCTTAAAGCACGTCGATCATTGGGAGCGTAACGCATCCCGCTGGAGACCGGCCTTCTCATCCCATCTGATTAGTCGGATAACCGGATAAGTCCAGTCCCAGTACTTCAAGTTTCCGATAGCCGCGTTCGTCGCCCAAGTGCCGCACGGTTCGCTTGGATTGCTTCTCGAACGTGGTTGGAGGATAACTTCCGTGTTGGCGGACAAGCTGTAAGCCAAGTGACGAGAAGCGCGTTTATCATGACCTGCCCGGATTTGCACCACGACGGGGATCGGAGAGCAAAATGTTGAGAGAGGACAACCAATGAACGCCGCGTTATCCGCCACGGCGCTTCGGCACCTGCATGACGTCATGTCCGGCTATGTCGAGCGGAGCGAAGTTCCTGGACTAGTCACGCTTGTCAGCCGCCGTGACGAAACTAACGTCGATGCTCTCGGCGAGAGATCGACCGGCGGAGCGGGTTCGCAATCGGTTCGCCGAGACACGATCTTCCGAATCGCGTCGATGACCAAGCCGATTACAGCTATCGCCACGATGATCCTGGTGGAAGAGTCGAAGCTGCACCTCGACGAGCCCGTAGACCGACTCCTGCCGGAGCTGGCGAACCGCAATGTTCTTAAACGCGTTGACGGTCCGCTGGACGACACCGTCCCGGCCAGACGGTCGATCACCGTGCGGGATTTGCTGACATACCAACTGGGATTGGGATTTCTGCTCGCGCCACCAGATACCCATCCCATCGTGAAGGCGATGTACGAGCGGGAAGTCGGGACGACTCCGTTTCCCGCGCAGATGCCGCATCCGCCGGACGAATGGATACGGCGCCTGGGAACACTGCCGCTAATGTATCAACCGGGTGAAAGCTGGCTTTACAACACCGGTAGCGATGTGCTGGGCGTGCTGATCGCGCGCGCCGCGGGTCGCCCGCTGGAAACGTTTTTCCGCGAACGCATCTTCGAACCGCTGGGAATGAAGGACACCAGCTTCTCTGTACCCGCTGGCAAGCTGGACCGATTCGTCTCCTGCTATTCGTTCAATCCACAGACAAAGAAACTGGACCTGATAGATCCTCCGAACGGACAGTGGAGCCATAGTCCGGCATTCCCTTCAGGCGCTAGCGGCTTGGTCTCAACAGTGGATGACTATCTCGAATTTGCGCGAATGATGCTCAACAAGGGCACGTTCGGCCAAAAACGGCTCGTTGGCGCATCCTCGATCGAAATGATGACGGCGAATCATCTGCCCCCGGACCAGCAACAGATGGGTCGCATGATACTGGGAGAAAACGCGGGTTGGGGATTTGGTGTGTCCGTGCTGACCAAAACGGATGGCCTCGCAACGCGTGCGGGCCGCTACGGATGGAACGGCGGACTAGGCTCTTCATGGTGGAACGATCCAAACGAAGGTTTGATCGCCATAATTGTCACCGAACTCAGGTACGAATCACCCGATCCGCCGGCTGTGATCAAAGATTTCTGGAAGTCCGCTTACGAATCGATCCGCGCCGAAAGCTAGGCGTGGCTTCGTGCCGTGACGGACAAAGGCCACTGCATGGTGCCAAATGCGGTGTCGCGGGATGTATCTTAACTCCCGATATGTCGGCATCTCGTCAGGAAATCAAGTGCTGACGAGGTGCGCGTTTACCAGGACCGAGTCGGATAGCTTTGTAGGAGGCCCTCTCCTGGATGCTGCCTTTCATCCCGCGGCGATTCGATGAAAGGCCCCGGCGATGCAGAGATATTCGTTTGGATTCGATGGGTTATAGAAAACAAGAACAGCCATTCCCGATTTCACCTTGTCCGCAACAGCTCGAGAAATCTAACGGATTCGCGTCATCTCACTGAGGTATTCTTTGACACCCTTTAGGTTTGTCGATTTTGCGTTCATGATTCTCTCAAGCCATACGCCATCTGCCGCAAGTCTTGCGGCACGAAGCGCGATTCTCGAATCAGTTTTCGAATGCCTCTTTAGGCGTTCGCTCAGCCAGTTATTCCAAACCCATGCGACCTGATCTTTAGAGGCCATCAGACTCAAGAGCGCGCCCCAACATTTACGTTCAGCTGCACCTTCGGAGAATGCGGCTCTAATGTATGCACGAGTAAAGCATCCGTCGGAATTCTCTTCCTCCGCCATCAGCCGGTCAAACTGCTTGTCCAATCGGGTCAATAGTATCTGCATCAGCTCCGTCACCAAGGTCTCTTTGCTATCGAAGTGATGAAAGAAAGCCCCCTTGGTAACGTCCGCCAATTCGCTCACTTTGTTGACGGTGACATCAGCCATGCCCTTGGTCGCAGCGAGTTCGAAGGCGGCATTTAAGAGGGATTCTCTAACGAAGAGAGGGTCCTTCTTTTTCATGTACGCGTTTTTTACTTTAGTCGCCTTCATTTTCGAAAGTCTCCTCAACGTCCCGAAATTGTATTCCACTGGATGAGCCAGTGGCGCGAATAAAGTGCTTGCTTAAAAGATACCGTATGGTATCTTTAGAAAGCTCTGCAAAAAGGTGCTGATCGTATTTGGTAGGTCAATTTTGAAGAACAACTTGTGAGGCGAATCATGAGCGAGATGAAGACTGTCGTTGACCCAGAATTAGCAGTGGCTCACCTTGTTTTTAAGGTGGCTGACCTTAAGAGCAGTTGCGAATTCTACTCGAATCTCGGCCTTCCTCCTTTTTTTATTGAAGAAAAGGTCGCAATTATTGAACTACGTGGAGGGACTCATCTTGTACTGTTATCAGTTGATGAGCTGGCTGGAGAAGACGTAGCGGAAAGTGTGACAGGACAATTCCACAAAAGATTTTCTGAACAACTTGACCTCATGATTGAAGGCAAAGGCCTGGATGAATTGAAAAAATATCGGTCGGAGCTAATCAGTCGGGGAATCGCAGCAGGAGAGATCCCTGATGAAGCTGTTTTTGGGCATTATCTTTTTTGCATAAAGGACCCCGATGGGAACGGCATAACGATTTACACCAGCCACGCAAATTAGTGATCTGAGTGCTCCGCCATCGATTTCGGGGACGTCAAGTAGAGCTCGAGATTGTGCTAAACCAGTTCGCTCCGACGAGCATGCGTTTCTGGCTCTCCGATCCAGCCAGCCGCTCCAATCGATTCCTTTTGCGGTTGTCGTGGTCGCTGGGGTTGACAGGCGCAATTCTGCCCTGCTCTTATCGTTTATCGTTAGCGAATTGTGGTACAGCTGTTGTTTCTTATTAGCGCAGGCGTTTGGCTTTCCGACAAAGATCGTACCCGTCGTAAACCGGAGTCCTCATGAAGCTGAGAGTGGTCCTGTTTTTGTCTTGTACCCTGATTTTCTTCTTGTCGTCCTGGTCGTTGAACGGGCAGCAGGAAGGGAATGCGCGGCTGTGGCTGACGACGGCTCTGCCGACACTTGCGGCGAAGGGTGCGACGCCGGAGTTCGGACCCAAAGTGATGGTCTTCGATCCGTCGATGTCATCACAGGCGATCCAGAAGCAGATCGATGCGGTGTATGCGACGCAGGAGCACAACGAGTTTGGACAGCAGCGGAACGCTCTGCTATTCCTGCCGGGAGACTATTCGGTGGATGTGCCGGTAGGCTTTTACACGGAAGTGATGGGGCTTGGGGCGTCGCCCGATGCAACACGGATTGCAGGCAACGTGCACGCGGATGCGAATCTTGAGCACAACAATGCGACGACGACCTTCTGGAGAGCTATGGAAGGGCTCTCGATAAAGCCGACCGGGGGCACGATGCAGTGGGCGGTTTCGCAGGCAGTGTCGCTGCGGCGCGCGCATGTACGCGGCGACTTAGTGCTGCACCAGAATCGCGGCTGGGCAAGCGGCGGCTGGATGTCGGATTCGCTGGTGGACGGGAATGTCGACTCCGGAAGCCAGCAGCAGTGGATCTCGCGCAACTGCGAGTGGAAGAGTTGGACGGGTGCGAACTGGAACATGGTGTTTGTCGGTGTGGTGCATCCTCCGGAAGGCGCATGGCCTTCGCCGCCGTACACGAAGGTGGCGCATACGCCCGTAGTGCGCGAGAAACCGTTTCTGCAGACGAATGCCGTGGGCGAGTTCAGCGTGCGGGTTCCGGAGCTGCACAGCGATAGCGTCGGGATTACGTGGCGTGGCGGGGAAACGCCGGGAGAGACAATTCCGATTACGCGGTTTTATATTGCGCGCCCGGATGTGGATACGGCGGAGACGATCAACGCGCAGCTTGCCCAGGGCAAGAACCTGATTCTGACGCCGGGGATCTATGAACTGACCGCTCCGATTCGCGTGACACGGCCACATACGGTGGTGCTGGGGCTCGGGTTTGCGACGCTACGTCCGATGAAGGGCACGGCGGCGATGACGACGACCGATGACGACGGGACCGAGATTGCGGGGCTGCTCTTCGATGCGGGGCCGAGCGAGTCTCCGGTGCTGCTGGAGGTGGGGCCAGAGGGAAGCCGGGCACGCCATGCGAACGACCCGATCACGCTGCACGATATTTTCTTCCGCGTAGGTGGTGCGGGCGTAGGCAGAGCCAAGGTGAATTTGAGGATCAACAGCAACGACACCCTGGTGGACCATACATGGATATGGAGAGCGGACCACGGCGCCGGAGTGGGCTGGGAGCTGAATACCAGCGAGAACGGGCTGGTGGTGAATGGAAACCAGGTCACGATCTATGGCCTGTTTGTCGAGCATCACCAGCAATTCCAGGTTCTGTGGAAGGGCAATGGCGGGCGAACGTATTTTTATCAGTCCGAGATTCCTTACGATCCTCCGAACCAGGCGAGCTATACCAGTACGCCGGGGGTGAACGGTTGGGCCTCGTACAAGGTGGCGGATGAAGTGACGAAGCATGAGGCGTGGGGGCTGGGCGTGTATAGCGTCTTCATCCATCCGGATGTCGGGCTGACCCGGGCAATCGAGACGCCGAAGAGCCCGGGGGTACGGTTCCACGACATGATCACCGTGGCGTTGGGCGATCACGGCGCGATCAACCACGTGATCGACGACACTGGCGAAGCGACCGCGATGCATCCTCGCGTGACGCCGAGGGTAACGGACTTCCCCTGAGTTGGTGCAGCTGACGCGGCATTCGTGCGGCGGGCAACGTCCGGGGAATGCAAAACCTCATTGAAACGGGCCTCAGGACTTCGGTAACGGGAAGTCAGTTTTTCACCAGCAATTTAACCGTCACTGCTAGCGCGTCTACCATTTCCTTTTCGGCAGTTCAATTTGTCGTCTGCTGGGAACGCGCGAGCGAACTTACTCTTGCGAAGGCGAGTCGATGAAGACGTAGAGTGCGGTCAGCCTACTGTCCTTCGTTACAAATTGCAGGCAAGGGTATAGGAATCACGGCAGCCAAGTCGCTGCGTTGGAGCCAGTTCCAGACCCGCTCGATGATCGAAACCAATGCGGAAGCCGGAGTGCGTGAATACGGGCAGCTTCGTTGAAAGGCCCCAAGAGTCAAATCTAATTCTCGTTTGGGCGCCTGGCGGTGAGGTCGGGAAGAAAGGCGGTGAGGACGCCGAGTGCGGGAAGAAACGAGCAGACGTGGTACACGAAGCTGATGCTCGTGTGGTCGGCAAGCTTGCCCAGCAGTGCGGCGCCGATACCGCCTAAGCCGAATGCTAGTCCGAAGAAAAGTCCGGAGACGGTGCCAATTTTAGTGGGGATGAGATCCTGGGCGTAGACGAGAATAGCGGAAAAGGCGGAGGCAAGGATGATGCCGATGATGACGCTCAGAATTTCGGTCCAAAAAAGGCTGGAATAGGGCAGAAGCATGGAGAAAGGAAGCACGCCGAGAATGGACCACCAGATGACGAATTTGCGACCGAAGCGGTCGCCGATTGGCCCGCCGATGATGGTGCCTGCGGCGACAGCGCCGAGAAATATGAAAAGGTGGACCTGGGCGCTCTGCACGGAGATATGGAAACGGTCCATGAGATAAAAGGTGTAATACGAGGTCAGACTGGCGAGATAAAAGAACTTCGAGAACATCAGGATGATGAGAACACCCATGGTGAGCGCAATTTTGCGCGAGGAAAACGCCGGACGGCGGGCGTGGACTGAGCCTGTGACGTGAATGCCAATCGGAACGGTTTTAGCGCCGGCTTGACCAAGACGATAGCGGTGAGCCCAATGACCGATTTTGAAAAGCAGGATCATGGCGATGAGCGCCAGGATCGAAAACCAAGCGATGCTGGATTGGCCGTTAGACAGAACGAACGCAGCTAAGAGAGGACCCAGCGCGGAACCGGCGTTGCCGCCCACCTGAAAGATGGATTGGGCGAAGCCATGGCGTCCACCGGAGGCCATGCGAGCGACGCGCGAAGACTCCGGGTGGAAAACAGCGGAACCCGTACCGATCAGTCCTGCGGCGATGAGAACGATCGCGTAGGTAGGAGAGACGGCAAGAGTCAGTAAGCCAGTGAGGGTGATGCCCATACCTGCGGCCAGGAAATACGGTTTGGGATGACGATCACTGTAGAGTCCGACGAGCGGCTGGAGCAGCGAAGAGGTGAAGGTGGCTGTAAAGGCGATCAAACCAACTTGGCCAAAGTCCAAGCGAAAGGTATTTCGGAGCAAAGGATAAAGAGCGGGAAGAAGGGACTGCACGGTGTCGTTGAGGAGATGACAGATACTGACGGCGAGCAGGACTTTGAACGTGGAGCGCTCAGCAGCACCGGTGAACCGCTCGGTGTGAAGCGCAGAGATGTTGGTCTCGGTGGACATATTTGTGCCGGACGAAAACGGCTGCCTTTTAGGCCAGCACCCTAGGATAAAGGGGAAATGAAAAATCGCGAAAGTCGGTATTTTGGGGCTTGGTCATCTGTCGTTGCCGTCGTCCCACAATAATCGTCCTAGTCCAAGACCGGCCAATTCGTTTCGGCTGTTCTCACCCACTTGGCAAACAGTCGCGTTTGCGACCAGTACAACGGTTGCACAGACCGTTGCGGCTGCTCAACCCTCGCAATTGGATTTGGGGAGCCTTAATGAATTGGGAAGGCGGCCGGATGTTCCGCTACCCTTGACCTCTGGAGTCGGCGGCGAAGGCTGCGATCACCGGCACCGAGTGGCGCTCGCATCTGGCCCCGATGTACAATCCGCGCAGGTTCCCACCTTTTCGGTCGAGGCGTTCGGGCCCACAATTTCGGAGGCATCATGGCCGGTCACACGGTGAAACTCTCTTTGTGTATCGTCGCGCTTTTGCTCTGTCCTGCTATCGCATCCACGCAAACGATGACCAACATGGCGTCCAAGACCGGCGGTGCTTCGTCCCAAACCTCGCCTGATCGCACGCGCACCTACTACATCGCCGCCGACGATGTGACCTGGGACTATGTTCCCGGTGGCGTCGATGTCATCACTGGTCAGCCGTTTAAATCCATTGGCTCGTTCCAGGTTGCCGGCAAACGCGTCGACCGGCCCGTCCCCACTACGTACCTAAAGACTCTCTACCGCGAATACACGGACGCGACGTTCAAGACTCTGAAGCCGCGCACGCCCGAATGGGAACATCTCGGCTTCCTCGGTCCGCTCATCCGCGCGGAAGTCGGCGACACCATTCAGGTCATCTTCCGCAACAACTCCAAGCGCCCCTACTCCATGCATCCACACGGCGTCTTTTACAACAAAGACTCCGAAGGCGCGCCCTACGAAGACGGAACCTCCGGCGCGGACAAAGCCGACGACGGCGTCCCTCCTGGTGGCACCCACAAATACACGTGGCAAGTCCCGGAGCGCGCTGGCCCCGCCTCCGGCGACGTCAATTCCGTGATGTGGATGTATCACTCCCATTTCGACGAGCACCGCGATCCCAACACAGGCTTGGTCGGACCGATGATCATCACTGCGCGCGGCCAAGCCAAGCCCGACGGCACTCCGCAAGGCGTGGATCGCGAATTCGTCGTAATGTTCGTGCAGGATCACGAAGAAGACAGCTGGCACGCTGAAGAAAATCTCCCCGCGAACATGGCGACCGAACCGGCCATGCTCGTGTTGATGACGCCATTCAGCGCAACCGGCACGTACCCCTATTTTGTTACGTTTTCTCTAAACGGCTACGAGCACGGCACCATGCCTCTGCGCGCGCTCACCATGCATAAAGGCGACCACGTCCGCTGGTATGTATTCGCCGGCACCAACGATTTCGACGCGCACTCGCCGCACTGGCACGGCAACACGGTCGTCATCAATCAGATGCGCACCGACGTCACCTCGCTGGCACCCATGCAGATGGTCACGGCGGACATGGTGCCCGACGACGTCGGCATCTGGCTCTTCCACTGTCACATTTCCTTCCACAGCGCCGGCGGCATGGTCGGCCGCTACGCCGTCACTCCTTAGCCCCATTTGACGATCTGCCTCATGGTCGTGGCTTTCCTTTGAATCAACGCTCGCGAACGAACTTCGCCTTTGAAACTCCTGCCAAGTAAGACTTCTAGCTGGTGTTGCATCGACCTACTGAGACCACCGGCGCTACTGATGCTGGGCTAGTCGTAGCGGAGGGCGATCATGGGATCTACGGTGGAGGCTCGGCGGGCTGGGACTATGGACGCTAGCAGCGCGGCGGTGATCAGCAGCACCGCGACGCCAGTGAGGATCAGCGGATCGCGGGAGCTTTCGTTGACCCATCTGGTGGAGAGTTTGTCGAAGGCGAAGCTCAGGAGCAGGCCTGTGGCCAGGCCGACGCCGAGACTGGTCGCTGTGGAGGTGAGCACGATGCGGAAGACGTCGGCGGCTTTGGCGCCGAGGGCCATGCGAATGCCGAACTCGTTGGTGCGGGTGGCTACCGTGTAGGTGACCACGCTATAGAGGCCGACGGCGGCCAACGCCAGCGCGAGAATCGCGAAGAGGGCAAACAGGGCCGCGATGAGGCGCTGTTGTGCGTAGTCTTGCTGACCGGTGATCCAGCCTTGGAGATCGCGAACGTGCGAGGCTTGTTGTTCGCGATCGACCTGAACGAGTCGCGCGCGGAGGTCGCGGAGGATCGACAGAGGAGGCACGCGGGTGCGGACGAGGATCTGGGTGTACATGGGCATACGCAGTGTGTAGGGCACGAAGACGGCGGGCTTGATGGGATTTCGCAAGCCGTTGTTGCGGGCGTCGGCGACGATGCCAACGATTTGCAGCCATTCGGTGCTGCCAGCAGCGGCGGGCGAATACGGCGGCTCGTCCTGCAGATCGGGAATGCGGATTTGCCGGCCAATGGCGTCGCCGTTTGGCCAATACTGGCGCACCATTGTTTGATTGACGATGGCGAGATGCGCGGCGCGCATGGTTTCGGTGTGGTCGAACAGGCGGCCCTGCGCCAGCGGAATTTTCAGCACGGAAAAATATTCGGGGCTGATGAAGTTCACACGAACTTGCGGATCCTCCACCTCAGCGTGGCTCATGATTTCGATGCGCGTGCTCCCGATAGCCATGGGAGGAGTCGCGTTGGTGGAGATGCCTGCTACGACAATTTCCGGCATGGCGGCCAGGCTTGCGCGGAGCTGTTCGAAATATTGGGAACGATCCTGCCAGGAGACGTGCGCGTTGCGATGAACGGGGATGGGAAGGGACATCGCGTTGCGCGGATCGTAGCCGAGATCGGTGTTCACCAGGCGCAGGAAACCTTTGACCGCGGCGCTTGCCGCGGTGAGCAGAAGAATGGTGAGAGCCACCTGAGCGCTGATCATCACGGCGTGAGTGCGGCGGCTCTGTGTGCTGCCGGCGACGCGGCGGGCGCTGGTTTGCGTGAGACGCGCGATTTCGGGACGTGAAAGCTGCAGTGCCGGCCAAATCCCGAATACGATCGTGGTGATGAACGCCAAGCCGATGCTAAAGAACAGTACCGGCACGTTCATGCGGATGACCGATTCGGACGGGAAGGAGCCCTGCGGGAGGAAGGCAGTTATCAGTGAAAGGCCTCGCCATGCGAAGAGTAAGCCGATGGCCGTTCCCGCGGTGGCTAGCGCGAGAGACTCGGTGAGCAGTTGGCGGACGATGCGAAGGCGGCCTGCGCCCACCGCCGCGCGGACGGAGAGTTCATGCTTGCGCTCGGCTCCTCTGGCGAGAAGCAAGATCGAAACATTGGCGCAGCCGATTAGCAGCAGGGAAGCGACCGCGCCCAGCAGGACGTAGAGAGTCGGGCCTAGCGGCCTGGCGCGCAGCTCGACGATGCTGCGAAGATCCACGCGAAAATTGTCGGGATAGTGCGACGGCGATTGTTTCGCGAACTGTTCTACCAGCGGCTGGAGTTCGGCATCGGCTTGAGCGGGGGTCACGCCGGGCCGGAGCTTAAGGGACGCACCGAGGTTGAGACCCGCATCCTGCGTCACCCTTTGAGGTATGTAGACTTCCGCATCGTCCCACTTGAAGCGCGGCGGCATCACCCCGATTACTTCGTAGGTGTCGTGAACGAGCTGAAATTTGCGGCCAACGACGTTGGGGTCGCCCACGAAATATCTTTGCCAAAATTGATAGCTGAGCACCGCGACGCGCTGCGGGTCTTCGCCGGGAGGCGCGTCGGAGGGGATGAACCAGCGGCCCTTTAGAGCGGGGATACCGAAGTGGCTCGCGGAATTTGTGGTGACGGCAACGGCTTGCAAGTCCTCGGGAAGGTCGCCATCGGTAGTCGTCAGGTTCCACCAATTCAAGCCGACGACACTTTCGATGGAGCGAGCCTGGCGAAGCTGATCGAGCTGCGGACCGCTTAAGACTACATAGTGATCGCTGCCGGCTTTATCCTTCAAGCGAAGCTCGACGATGCGATCGGCGCCGGAATAAGGGAATGGATTGATCAAGACGGCGTAGATGACGCTGAAGACGGCGGTGGTAGCGCCAATACCCAAAGCGAGAGAGAAGATGGCAGTGAGTGTGAAGTAAGGGCGCCGTCGGAATTCGCGGGCGGAATAGCGAAGGTCAGAGATTAGGGATTGCATGAGTATCTTTGCGCCTGAGCATTGTAGGGTGCGCGGCAGGCTCACGCCAGCCCGAGGTTTCGGGAGGCATGGTTAGGATCGCAACCAGAGTCGAGTAGCGGAGTGCGAAGAGGGGTTGGCTGTTTGGGGGAATTGCGGGTGAGGGTCGCTGGCGATTTGATGTTGCAGGTGGCGTTAAAAAGCGCCCGCCTCGGAAGGTGGCCGCTACAAAGGCGAAGTATGAAGGTGAGGGAAATTATTCGTAGCGGAGGGCGACCATGGGGTCGACGGCGGCGGCGCGGCGGGCCGGGACGAACGACGCTAAAAGCGCGGCGGTGATGAGTAACAAGGTTACGCCGGCGAGGATCAGCGGATCGCGGGAGCTTTCGTTGACCCACTTGGTGGCGAACTTGCCGAAAATCACGCTCAGTAACACGCCAGCGAAAACTCCCGCGCCCACATTTAGACTGGTGGACGACAGTACAATCCGGAATATGTCCGACGCTTTGGCGCCAAGAGCCATGCGAATGCCGAACTCGTTGGTGCGGGTGGTGACGCCGTAGGAGACGACGCTGTAAAGACCTACGGTCGCGAGGGCGAGCGCAAGAACTGAGAAAAAGCAGAACAAGGTAGCCACCAGACGCTGCTCTGCGTATTCGGACTGGTGGGTGATCCACGATTGCAGATCGCGCGGGTCTCGCATCACTTGCTGTTCGGGATCGACCTGAATGATCTGCGCTCGGAGGTCACGCAGAGCGGACAGCGGAGCGATTTTGGTTCGCACCAAAATCTGCGTGAACATCCACATCTGAAGAGTGTAGGGAACGTAAATGGCGGGCTTGACGGGCTTGCGCAGCCCATCGTCGCGCGCGTCGGCTACGATGCCGACGATTTGCAACCAGCCGTCGCTTCCTGGCGCCAAGGGGGAATACGGCGGTTCGGCTTTCATGTCAACGATACGAAGCTGCTGCCCGACAGGATTGCCGCTGGGCCAATATTGCCGCGCCATCGCCTGGTTGATCACCAGAACAGGAGCGCCGCGCATGGTTTCCGCGTGGTCCCACACGCGTCCCTGTTGGAGAGGAATGCGCAGGAGCGGGAAGTATTCGGGACTGATGAAGTTTAAGCGTACCTCCGGCTTCTCGCCGTTGGAGCGCCCCAGGATTTCAATCTTGCGATCGTCGCCGTTCCATGGTGGCGTGGCGTTCGTGGAGATGCTGGCAGCTTCCACCTGCGGCATCCCAGCGATTCTCGCGCGGAGTGCCTCGAAATATTGGCTGCGGTCCTGCCAGGAGATGTGCGTGTTGTCATGCACGGGGATGGGCAGCGACATCGCGCCCCGTGGGTCGTAGCCCAAATCAGTGTTCACTAGGGATAGGAAGCCTTTCGCAGCGGCCCCTGCGCCGGAAAGCATCACTAGGGTCAGCGCTACCTGAGCCGCCACCATAGCTCCGTGTGTCCTTCGGGCGTGCGCGCTGCCCGCCACGCGACGCGCGCTACTCTGCATCACCCGAGCGAGGTCCGGGCGCGAAAGCGCGAGCGCGGGCCAAAGTCCGAAGACCAGCGTGGTAAGGAAGGCTAACCCAACGCTGAAGAGTAATACGGGCACGTTGATCTTGATTACCGATTCGGAGGGAAATGATTCCTCGGGAAGAAACGCCACGATCGCGGCGAGACCTTTCCAGGCGAGGAGTAGTCCGAGCAAGGCGCCAGCGATTGCCACAGCGAGAGACTCGGTGAGAAGTTGCCGAATCATGCGTAATCTTCCGGCTCCCACAGCGGCGCGAATCGCCAATTCTTGCTGGCGTTCCGCTCCTCGCGCGAGGAGCAAGATGGATACGTTTCCGCAGCCGATCAGTAACAGCGAAGCTACCGCGCCGAGAAGCAGATACAGCGTCGGTCCCAAGGGTCGCGCGTAGACATCCACGATGCTGCGCAGATCGACGTGAAAAGTGTCCGGATAATATTGCGGCGTCTGTTTTGCAAATTGTTCGACGATTGGTTGAAGTTCCGCGTCGGCTTGCGCCGGGGTGACGCCCGGCCGCAGCTTGATCGATGCTCCAAACCCAATATTCGAATCCGCAGTTACCTTGAGAGGACGGTAGACGTCCTGCTCTCCCCATTTGAATCTAGGCGGCATCACTCCCACGACCTCATAGCTCTTGTGAACAAACTGAATTTTGCGCCCGATCACGTTGGGGTCGCCTGAGAAATACCTTTGCCAGAACTGGTAGCTGAGCACAACGACGGGCTGCACGTCCTGCCCCGGTGGCGCATCGGACGGAGCCAGCCAGCGGCCCAATCGCGCGGGAATACCCCAATGATTCGGATAGCCGGTGGAAATGGCCATCGATCGAACGTCTTCGGGGAGTTCGCCGTCGGTGGTGGTCAGGTTCCAGCCTTGCAGGGCGACGACGCTTTCGATCGATCTGGCGTTCCGCAGCTGATCGAATTGCGGACCATTGAAGCCCGTGTAGCGATCGTTGCCGGCTTTGTCCTTGAGCACCATCTCCATGATGCGATCAGAGCCAACGTAGGGGAATGGGTCGATCAGCACGGCGTAAATGACGCTGAAGACGGCGGTGGTGGCGCCGATACCCAGCGCGAGAGAGAGGACGGCGGTGAGCGTGAAACCGGGGCGTTTGCGAAGTTCGCGGGCGGAATAGCGGAGGTCGGAGATTAGGGATTGCATCGGCACCTCGATGCGGCACGGGGTCTTGGCGAAGTTGGAAGGCGTGGTATGAGGTAGAGGTTGCCCTTTGGGGGCAATTACGGGTGGGTGGCGCGGGCGGTATTGATGTTGCCGGGGCGTTAGAAAGCGCCCGCCTCGGAAGGCGGCCGCTACAGAGGCGAGGTAAGAAGGCGAGGTGCGAAAGGCGAAGTACGAAGGCGAGCGGCTACCTCACAAATGGCCGGCACAGGAAGAGAAGAATTTCCTCAGGGGCTAAAGCCCGATTTTGCGTGTCTTTAAATGTCGGAGCTAAAGCTCCGACCCCCTAGATGCATTTGTGAGATGACTTGGCTCTGTTGACATCCTCAGGAAAGGGCGGCGATGTTTCAACTTGTACAGGTTGAAACTCAATCCGAGCAGCAAGGCTTGACGTATCTGCGTGCCCAGCGAACGGCCCGGTGCGCGGGCCGAGAGCTTTCGTTTCACCGAAGAGAACAGGCTCAATGCGCGGCGGCGGTAGAGCTTTTGCGGGAATGCCCGCCGCATTTCGGCGCGGACTCCACGCAGGCGCCAGGTTTTCTTCCCTCGTTTGGCGGGAATCAAGCTCTGCGCTCCGAGGCGTTGGCGGATATAGGTATGATTGCGTTCGCTGTCGAACTCCGCGTCGGCCAGCACCAGCCCGATGCGGGTTTGTTCGGAAGCGGCTGCAACGACGGTCGGCAGATTCGCGCAATCATTCCACGGGCCGCGGCGGGCTGCTTGCGACAGCAGAAACTGCTGATCCAGGTCGGCCACCACCACCCACTTCAGCCAGTGCCGCCAAGGCAGCGGTTTTTGCCGGTGATGATGCATGCGCCGCACAAAGAATGTGCTCACCGCTCCTTGCGCCAAGCCCGCGGCATCCACGGCGACGTGAACACGTTTCCGCTTTTGGCGCAGCGAACCACGCAACCGGCGCACCGTTTCGCCAACGGCGCGGTCGATGGTCTGATCGTCGAGACGCTGCAAAAAACGATAGAGTGTCGTGAAGTCGGGCACACTCACCAGGCCCAACACCTGACGCAATTCGCGATGCTCGCCCAAACGCACCTCGGCTTCACGAAAGGTCCAGTCTTCGTAACGCATCAGGCAGAGAATGGCCAGCAACTGCGGCTGGGTAAATTGCCGTTTGCTGAAACGGCTTCGGTAGCGCGGGAGCACCGCCCGGGAGACTCGCAAAGCGATGCGGGCAAAAGGCAGAAGTCCGACTTCGGCCATCGCACCTCCTGCCCCCATAGAAAACCACGCAGGCGGTCCATTGCCCTCTCGAATTTCCGTGAAGTTGCTAGGATGTCAACAGAGCCAGATGACTTCTAGCGAAATTACTCGTAGCGGAGGGCTACCATGGGGTCGACGGCGGCGGCGCGGCGGGCTGGGACGAACGACGCCAAGAGCGCGGCGGTCACTAGCAGCAGGGTTACGCCGGCTAGGATTAGCGGGTCGTGGGAGCTTTCGTTGACCCACTTGGTGGCTAGTTTGTTGAACACGAGGCACAACAGAAGACCGGTTGCGAGACCTGCGCCTACGCTCATCGTGGTGGAGGATAAGACCAGTCGAAAAACGTCGGCGGCTTTCGCGCCGAGAGCCATGCGGATACCGAATTCGTTGGTGCGCGTTGCGACGCCGTAGGAGACGACGCTGTAGAGGCCGACGGCGGCCAGCACGAGGGCGAGAACGGCGAACACGCTGAATAGCGTTGCGACGAAACGCTGCTGGCCGTATTCCCGCTCGTCGACGATCCACGTTTCGAGATCCTGAGCGTGCGTGACCTGCTGTTCAGGGTCTACCTGGGTTACCTGCGCGCGGATGTCGCGGAGCATGGAAGCCGGGGGGATGCGGGTGCGAATCAGGATCTGGGTGAACATCCACATTTTCAGCGTGTAAGGAATGTAGATGGCGGGCTTGACCGGCTTGCGGAGGCCGTCGTCGAGAACGTCCGCGCAGACTCCGACAATTTGCAGCCAGGATCCTTCGATGCCGGCCACAGCGGGGGAGTAAGGCAGCTCCTGCTTGAGTCCGGGAATGCGAATCTGTTGGTCGACGGGATTACTATTGGGCCAAAACTGGCGGGCCATGGTCTGGTTGATCACGGCTAGCGTGGCACCACGCATGGTCTCGGCGTGATCCCAAATACGGCCCTGAGCCAGCGGAATGCGGAGAATCGGGAAATACTCGGGACTGACGTAGTGCAAGAGTGCTTCGGGTTTCTCGCCGGCCGCGCTACCGAAGATTTCAAATTGCTCAGTTCGGCCGCTGGACGGCGGCGTAGCGTTGGTGGAGATGCCCGCGGAAATCACTTCAGGCATGGCCCCGAGGCGGGCGCGGAGCTGGTCGAAGTATTCGGAGCGATCTTTCCACGTGCCGTGCGTATTTTCATGCACCGGGATGGGAACGGACATGGCGTTGTGCGGCTCGTAGCCAAGGTTTGCCCGGACGAGATGGAGAAATCCTTTGCCGGCGGCGCTGGCGGTGGTCAGCAGAAGAATGGTGAGCGCCACCTGAGCTGCCACCAGGGCGTTATGCGCCCGTTTGGCGTGCGTGCTGCCGGCAACGCGGCGTCCGCTGCCTTGCATCAAGCGGGCAACGTCCGGGCGCGAGAGTTGGAGAGCAGGGGACAAACCAAAAATGATTGAGGTGGCTACGGCCAGGGCAACGCAGAACAACAGAACCGGCACATTGACCTTGATCACCGACTCGGACGGAAATGCATGAGGCATCCACGCCACGATCAGCGGCAGACTCTTCCACGCGAGGAGCACACCTAGGCCGGCTCCGGCGACGGCAATCCCCAGCGACTCGGTGAGCAACTGGCGAATCATGCGCAGGCGGTTGGCGCCGATGGCGGCGCGCACGGCCAGTTCGTGCTGGCGCTCTGCGCCCCGGGCGAGCAGCAGAATGGACACGTTCGCGCAGCCGATGAGCAAGAGCGAGCCTACCGCGCCAAGAAGCAAATAGAGCGTGGTACCCAGAGGCTTGGCGTACAGCTCAACGATGCTGTGAAGATTGACGCGAAACTTTTCCGGGAAGTTCGTGGGAGATTGCTTGGCGAATTCTTCGACAAGTGGTTGCAGTTCGGACTGCGCTTGCTCCAGGGTGACGCCTGGACGCAGCTTGATCGAAGCGCCGAAATGGATGTTGGGATCCTGGGTCACTTTCAACGGGACGTAGATGTCCGACTCTCCCCACTTGAATCGCGGCGGCATGACCCCAACGACTTCGTAGGGCTTATGCACCAGCTGAATCTTGCGGCCCACGACGTTGGGATCTCCCAGGTAATACCGTTGCCAGAATTGATAGGTGATCACGACGACTGGCTGGGCCTCTTGGCCGAAAGGCGCGTCTGAGGGCACAAGCCAGCGTCCCAGAAAGGCGGGAACGCCCCAGTGATTGGGAGCATTCGGGGAGAGGTAGCCGGCGTTGACGTCTTCGGGCAAGTCCCCGTCGGTTGTGGTGAGATTCCAGCCGTCGAGCGCCACGACGCTCTCGACCGATCTGGCCTGCCGCATCTGCTCTAGTTGCAGCCCGTTGAAGCCGACATACCGGTTGTTGCCGGACTTGTCTTTCAGGCGAACTTCCATCATGCGATCGGCCCCGGGATAGGGGAACGGGTCGATCAGGACTGCGTAAATCACGCTGAAGACGGCGCTCGTTGCGCCGATGCCGAGAGCAAGGGAGAGGACGGCGGTCAAGACAAAGCCGGGGCGCTTGCGAAGTTCGCGGGCGGAATACTGGAGGTCGGAGACTAAGGATTGCATGCGCACCTCACTTCGTCCGATTGGACGACAGGACACCTCTACGGTTAGTAGACGCCGCCGATCTGCAATTGGTCTTATCCGCGAGACTACCCGCCCGAAACAATGTACGTACCAGGATACGTTCCGGGGATTCCTAAAGTTCAAGCGATTTCGCCTTGTGCGAATGGATCCCACTGGATGTTGGCTGATTGATTTCTGAGCACAAACCGGCTGAATTCAAGCCCGTAACGTTTGGGCGGAACAGACGCAGGCGGAAGAGGCGCTCGTGTATAATTAGGGTCAGGGGAATCTGCAGACTTTCATGGCTAACGGCACGTCCAAGGCGAAGGTGTCGGCATCCACGTCGGTACGGTTGCGGCGTCAGCTGCGGTTCGTCAGGTCGCGAGCGCGGGAGTTGATGAAGATTGGCAAGGCCCTGGTCTCCACGAAGCATCCCTTTCTGGTGCACATCATCCCAATGCGGCGTTGCAATCTGGATTGCGGTTATTGCAACGAGTATGACGAAGTGTCGAAGCCAGTGCCGCTGGCGGAGATGAAGCGCCGGCTGGACTTGCTGGCGGACATGGGCACGTCGATGATCACCATCAGCGGCGGCGAGCCTTTACTGCATCCGGAACTGGAAGAGGTGATCCGGCACATGCGCAAGCGCGGCATGTACACCGGGATGATCACCAATGGATTTTTGCTGAGCAAAGACCGAATTGAAAAACTGAACGATGCCGGGCTCGAATACCTGCAGATCAGCATAGACAATGTGACGCCGGACGAGGTGTCCAAGAAGAGCCTGAAGACGTTGGACAGCCGGCTGGAGTGGCTGTCACAGTTCGCGGTGTTTCAAGTAAATATCAATTCCGTGCTGGGCAGCGGGGTGAAAAATCCGGAAGACGCGCTGCAGATTGCGCACCGCGCGGTGGAGCTTGGATTTACGAGCACCGTGGGGATTATTCACGACGGGAACGGCCAGCTGAAGAGCTTGAATCCGCGGCAGATCGAGATATTTGAGGAGATTATGTCGCTGGGTAAGAGCTCGTTTTCCCGATTTAACGATTTTCAGCACAACGTCGCGCGGGGGAAAGAACACGATTGGCGCTGCCGCTCGGGTTCACGGTATCTGTACGTGTGCGAAGACGGGCTGGTGCATTGGTGTTCGCAACAGCGTGGGTATCCGGGAATTCCACTGGCGGAATACACGACGGAAATGCGGCACCGGGAGTATTATACGGAGAAGTTTTGCGCGCCGAAATGTACGGTCTCTTGTGTGCAGCAAGTGGCGATGCTGGACAATTGGCGTGGCAAGCAGACGCTGAAACCGATTCCCATGGCGCCGCCTCCTGTGGCGTCTCCGCTAGTCCAGATTGGTTCCGCCCGCAGCGAATCGTGAAGTCTGTCAGGCTGCCGGCCACAGATCGAAGAACGAACGGAAATGCCCGTCCTTATCCTTTCGACGATTGAATACGCCCATTTTGCTCTTGGATCGGCGCCAAAAGTTCCTTCCGCAGCACATCGCTAGCTCTGAGTGATTGACGCTAAGCCTTTAGTTTTCAACAATTGAGACATGGCGGGCGCGGCGATTCAGATCGATAACCTGACCAAGGACTATCCCTTCGGCTTTCTGCACCTCAAAACGAAGAGGTCGCTGGAAGGCTTGACGATGCGCGTCGAGGACGGGGAGGTGTTCGGCTTCCTAGGTCCGAATGGCGCCGGGAAATCCACCACGATCAAGTTATTGGTGGGCTTGATTTTTCCGACGGCTGGAACGGCACAGATCCTGGGTAAGTCGATCAGCGACATCTCGATGCATCAGGACATCGGCTACCTGCCGGAGCAGCCCTATTTCTATGATTACCTGACCGCGGCGGAGCTGCTGGATTATTTTGCGCGCTTTCACAACTTGAAGGCGGCGGACCGGCGCGAGCGTGTAGCGCGCATCTTGAAGAAGGTGGGGCTGGAGACGGCGAGGAAAATTCAGTTGCGAAAGTACTCGAAGGGGATGTTGCAGCGCGTTGGATTGGCACAAGCGATCTTGCACGATCCGCGGGTGGTGATTCTGGATGAGCCGATGTCCGGCCTCGATCCACTGGGCCGGAGGGAAGTGCGCGACATCATTCTGGAGCTGAAGCGCGAAGGGAGAACCGTACTATTTTCGACGCACATCCTGTCCGATGCGGAGATGCTATGCGACCGCGTGGGCGTGATCGTGGGAGGAAAACTGCGCGGCGTGGGCGCTCCGGACGAGATTGTAGGAATCCAAGCGCACGGGATGGAGATTTTGTTTGAGCACATCGGCGACGCTACCGGCGTCGCATCAACACTTTTGGAAAAAGCGACGCGAACGGGAAGCCGATACCGGCTACGTGTCGAAGAGGCCGAGCTGTACCCGACGATCGAGACGTTGCGCGAAGCCGGCGCGAGAATCTTGTCGGTGACGCAAATGAAGGCGTCGCTGGAAGAATATTTCATGCACCTGATTGCCGCGGACCGCGCGCAAGCGGCAGCCGTGGATGTGAGCGGGAAATGAGCCGCGTCGGGGTAGTAGCGTGGAACACGTTTCGCGAAGCGGTGCGCGATCGCGTGCTGTACAACCTGGTTTTCTTCGCGCTGCTGATGATGGGCGCGGCAGTCCTGGTGGGCCAGATCTCAATCGGTATCGAGCAGATGGTGATCGTTAGTCTGGGGTTGAGCGCCATATCGGTGATTGGCTTGCTAATGGCGGTGTTTATCGGCGTCGGGCTGGTGTCCAAGGAAATGGACAAGCGGACGCTATACGCGCTGCTCGCCAAGCCGGTGCGACGGTGGGAATTTCTGCTGGGAAAGTTTGCCGGATTGTTGCTGACGCTGTCGGTGAATACGGCGGCGATGGCCGCGGGATTGTTCGCGGCATTGTATTACGTAAAGCATTCGCTGGAGCGCGCGGACGGCGTGGCGTTGGTGGCAATTTATTTCATCTTGTTGAAACTGGCGCTGGTCGTGGCGCTGGCGCTGCTGTTTTCGTGCTACACCACGCCGCTGCTGGCGATTTTGTTCACGGCCGGACTATACGTATCCGGACTGTTCGTGAGAGAGATGCGCGGCCTTCACGGCGAGACGATGGCGCCTGCCGTGCAAACATGTCTGCGGTGGCTGTCCTACCTGCTTCCCAATTTTGAAAATTTCGACGTTATGGCGTCGGCGGCACACGGACGGCACATTCCCGCGAGTTTGATCCTTCACAACACGGCGTATGCGGCATTGTATTGCGCCATTGTCCTGGCAACCGCTTCGGCTATTTTCTCCAGGCGGAACCTGAAATGAACGCGCGGGCACGCGGATCGATTTTGTTACTCGTCGTGTTGGTGGCGGGATTCACGGGGATTTGGGGATTGCAGCAGCGCATCGACGTGCAACGCGACGCATTGCACCAGGAGAAAGACGACCTGGTGCTGCGTTCGGGACCGATGCTGAAAGCCATCAGCCTGGAATACGCGCCGCTGATGGCCGACCTCTATTGGACGCGGGTGGTGCAGTATTACGGGGACAAGCACGCGCGTCACGATGAAAATTTCGAGCTGCTTTGGCCGTTGCTGGATGTCACGACAACCCTCGATCCCAACCTGCTCGTGGCCTATCGCTTCGGCTCAATGTTTCTAAGCGAAGGTCCCCCAAGCGGCGCCGGAAGGCCGGATCTCGCGATCGAATTGATCTATCGTGGAATTCGGGTGAATCCAGAGTATTGGAGGTTCTACGAAGACCTGGGGTTCATCTACTATTTTGAGCTTAAGGACTATCAGAAAGCGTCCGAAGCTTTCCTGGAAGGCAGCAAGAATCCTGCGGCTCTCGTTTGGATGAAGGTGCTCGCGGCGAAGGTGTTGGAACAGGGCGACACTCCGGAAACTTCGTCGTTTCTGTGGAGCGAAATCTACAATTCGACGACCGACCCGCAGATGAAGCAAAACGCGGAGACGCATTTGCAATTGCTCCGAGTGGATGCGGACTGCAAGCAACTGGACAGCATCGCGGACGAATACGAAAAGCGCGCGGGGCACCGTCCAAAGACCGCGCGTGACTTAGTGGTTGCCGGCTTGCTCCCGCGGACACCGGTCGATCCGCTGGGATTTCCCTACGTTTTCGATGCGGAAGGAAAGTCCCAACTGAATCCGGCGAGTCCCCTCATCAAACAAAAACGAATCTACCAAAAGCCCCTTGCGGGCCTGGCGCGCTGAAGGTTGTTGTCATTGCGTGACGCAGAGCAGAGTCATTTGCGGGTCGATCAGGACTTTGTGGGGTTCGGTCTGGGTGGTGAAGTGAAAGGAAGTCTCCGGTCCGGTGGTAACTACAACTCCAAGGAATGATGCGTGTCCGGAGTTTGCGCCCGTGTACAGCGGAACGGGAGCCAGAAAAGAATGGGGCACATTTTCCTGGTAGAGCTTTCCGCGCACAACGTATCCTTTGTCGGAATTGTGGACGGAATATTCCACGCGATACCGCGGGACGCCCGTTCCGCGGACCCATTCCTCGAAAAACCATTCCATCGAGTGACCGCCCTCCAGATCCATCGCGGGTGTCATCACCGCTTCGACTTCATGCTGCAAGTCCGAAGTAGAAAGGGCGCGGTAGGCATACTTGGTCGCGATCGTGTGCAGCAAAGCAAAAAAACGCGCGTCCGGATTCTTCGCTCCAGGCTGTCTCAGCATTTCCCGGAGCATGTGAATTACCCATGCCCCTTTGCCGTAAATGACCTCCTCAAATCCAGCCGGAGATTTGGAGGACGTCAACCGGCTGCCAAGTTCGAGCGCGCCAATCTCGGAATGCGGCGGCTGCTCCGCGTTAGGGGGCTTCTCGACAAGTTGCTGGCGATAGCGCCCGAGCCAAACCAGCAGGGAATGATCGGTCCGCTTCTGCGTATCAGCAAAGAGCAACGCAAAATAGTTGGCGATGGCCTCGTCGATCCACTGATCGCGGTAAGCATCCCAGCCGACAACATTGCCCCACCATTGATGCGCGACTTCGTGGAACGGTACGAGTTCGGTGAAGTGTTCTTGTCCGTTTTCCGAGAGTCCGGCGCGCTGCTGGGCCTCCGCAGGCAGATAGGAATAGGTAGAGAGATAAAGCAGTCCGGGCCAGCCTTGCCCGAAGCTGCCCGGGATTTGGGACACGCTGAGTTTTTGAAACGGGAACGGTCCACTGAGCGTTTCGTAAAAGCGGATGGAGTCTTCAATTTGGCGGCCGAGCCCCTTCACAGCGTCGGTAGGCCTGGGCGCAGAAGGCGTGACCGCCATCGCATTAATGCTGGTGCGTCCCTCAGCGCTGAACGGCGAGGATGCCCGGGGAGCATCGAACTGAGGGCTCTCTAATCGATCGTCGATGGAGCGCTCGAGCTGACGATTGGCGTAAACGTCCACGGTGCGCGTTTCCGACGCGAGCGAAGTGGATACGTAGTCACCTAGATTGAATCCGGCGACGGAGATGGGTTTTTCGGACTGCCAGCGTCCGACGTGAAACTCGCCGTCTTCCCGTTCTTCGCGCTTGGTTCCAGTAGCGACGAGCCGCAACTTGCGCGGCCAGCGCATTGTCAGGTCGTAGCTGGAAAAGTCGGCGGCCCCTCCATAGTGCGGATACCAGCCTTCGCGAGCGTTGACGAAGAGCACGCCGTTCCCCGCGTTTTCAATGACATTGCCCCGATAGTGAAAGTGCAAATTGAATTCCGTTCCGCTTTCGGACGGCGCCGGCAGCACCACGTAAAGATAGTCGCTGCCGTGAGAGTTGCGGTCCTGCAAATTCATTCCTTCGTTCTGGAAATAAGTGAGGGGTTCGCCGTGTCCGGCAGTGACTGCGTCTACATTGAGCGTGCGCGCCAGCTGGAAAACAAGGACTCGTTCACCCGAAACATCAGCTCGCATGCGCAGATCGGTTTTTGCGTCGAGAGACGTGTCAGCCAGGATGGAAGTGTTGATCTCGTAGTTCAGTGCGACGAAGCTGCGAACATGCGGCCGAGCGCCGGGGATCGCATAGGAAGCCCACACGTCATAAAACGATTTCGCGCCTACATTCTTTGGCTGGCCGAGCAGCACAGCCTCGGGGCGCTGCTGATCGATGATTACGTCGAAGGGGCCTGCGGTGACGCCATCGACGGCAGCATAGAAATATGGCTGCGAATTACTGGAGAGGCTCCCGAACAGGATGCGCAGCGATTGAGGAGGATTCACCGCCGCCAGGACCGGATTCCAACGCGAGGCAAATTCGGAGTCCTGAAGCGGCGTGTTCTTCGCGTTCTGCAACTGGCGGAGCAGGTCGGCCGCGGTCTCGTCGGTGAAGCGCAGGCAGACGTTGGTAAAGTCCTGATCCAGGATGGGAGCGCCAAGGAAGCGTGCCATCTGCTGTTTTTCGACGGGATCGCGGGGCGCCGCGAGAACGTGCCCGCGCCCGGAAAACACGGCTCCGGTAATGCGCCCGTCATAGGGCGTTAAGAAGGTAAGCTTTCCTTGTTCAAAAGAGAATTGAATGTCGGCGCGGCGGAGCTCGATGCGGTCCACGCTGGTTACCTCGTAGACCGTCAAAGAATCGGCGCGAAGGGCATTCAGAGCTTCGTACTGTTCACGCGGAGACTTTTCCCCGGACGACGCCACGGAGGGCATCACCAGACAAAGCCCGAGAAGGGCCACCCCAGCCCGCATGCCTCAAGTGTAGTCACTTTCGGCATCGCGCGACAAGCCTCGGGAAGCGGTTGTGCGCAAGCGACCTAGAATGGGGAGATGCTCTGTTTCTTGCACGCGACGCGTCTCAAGCTGCGCACTGTTGTGCTCGCGATGCTCGCAGCACTGATCTTGTGGCTCGCCAGCAGTTCTTCCACAGCTGCGGCGGACACCATCGTGCTGAAAAATGGGCGTCGCATCGTCGCGCTTACGGTAGTCGAGGAAGGCGACAAAGTTCGCTATCAAACAGCCGCCGGCGAATTGACTCTGCCGAAATCGATAGTGGATCACATCGAGAAGGGCGGAGCGGTGGCGGCGCCAGAGTCACGCGAGACCGCCGCGGCGAAGCTGGAAATCACACCCCCTACGATGGAGGCCAGCGCGGATATTGAGAAGGCCGCGGTACACGATGGTGGAATCGACCGCAACTATCTAGCAAGAGCGGAGGGCGAGGCGCGTTCCGGGGATCCGGCCGCAAACGCGAAGGCCGCGCGGGCACTGCATGCCGCTTCACAATTTGAGTTGGGGCGCGGCGATATGGAGCACGCTCTCGTGGACGAGCGGTCAGCACTGAAATATGCGCCGGACGATCCCACCATTTTGATGAATGTGGCCTACCTGCACCTGAAACGCAGCGAATATAAGGCTTCGATGGAATATCTCGAGCGGGCGCGCAGCGTAGCTCCCGATGATCCGGAAGTTGCGAAGTTGGCGGGCTGGGCCTACTACGGAATGAACAGGCCGGATCTCGCGGTGGCCGAGTGGAGGCGTGCGCTGGCGTTGGGTCCGGACCCGGAGGTTGAGGTCGCACTGGCCAAGGCGCAGCGCGACAATCAGGAGGAGCAAAACTATCGGGAGAATGAGAGCAGTCATTTCAATCTGCGCTACAGCGGCGGGGCCGAGCCCGAGCTGGCTAAGGAAATCCTGCGCGCGTTGGAGACACACTTCTCGGCGATTGAGTCGGAGCTCAACTACACGCCGCCGGATTCGATCGGCGTAATTCTGTACACGCAACAGGCGTTTGCGGACATCACGCGGGCGCCCGGTTGGGTGGGCGCGCTGAACGACGGGCGGATCCGCGTGCCGGTTCAAGGCTTGACGAGTTTGACGCCGGAACTATCGCGCGCGCTGAAGCACGAGCTAACCCACAGCTTCATCCAGCAAAAGACGCACGCACGTGCGCCCGTGTGGCTGCAAGAAGGTATCGCGCAATGGATGGAAGGGCAGCGGAGCAAAGACAACGCCTCGGTACTCGTGCAGGTCTACGACGAAAAACAGGCGATGGGGCTGGGGCAGCTGGAGGGTTCGTGGATGCAACTTTCGGGTCCCATCGCGGGTTACGCGTACGCGTGGGCGCTGGCCAATGTCGAGTATATCGTCCAGGTGAATGGGATGGGGGATCTGGAGAGAATTCTGAATCGCATCGCGGAGGGGAGTTCCACGGAGGGCGCGGTGCAAGAAGTATTGCACAGCAACTATGATGAATTGGCCCAAACGACGGTCACGTATCTGCGCAAAACCTATTTGTGATGCCCGTGTATCCGGCGGGGGGGACCTCTTCATCCTAGGTAGAACATCCTTCCTGTCAACGGACGTGTTCGTCGTCCAATTCAAACCCAAGAGAGATTCCTCTCTGCGCAGGCCGACCCGTTCGCAGGAAGCGAACGGGAAAGAAAAATTCGGCCCGCTCCGTTCGGAATGATGGTTACGCCGGGCTCTGCCGGCGCGTCGGTGGCAGCGCGGGCGACTGCGTGGCAGTTGCGACTTGGCGACGTAGTGATCTTCATCGGGCTATTCGTCGTCGTCCCGGTTGCCCTTCTGGCTGCGTTCACTCGCGCCGGGACGCGCGTCCCGACTTCAGGTAGGGAATTCCGCAGAATTAAGATGATTGAAGCAATGCCGCCAGCAGCGCCGCGCGTCCTGGCATCGTCTTGACGATTACATATTCGCGCGAGGAATGGGCGCCATCGCCCACCGCGCCGAGCCCGTCGAGCGTGGGAACTCCGCAGGCAGCGGTGAGGTTGCCATCGGATCCACCGCCGACGGTGCATTCGTCGATGGACAGGTTCATTTGCGCGCCGAGCGATTTCGCGCGCCTGAAAAGGGAGGCGGTCATTTTGCGCTCGAGGGGGGCGCGGTTGAAGCCGCCATGAATCTCGAGACGCGCGCCGGCGAGCGTCGGGCGCAGCGCGTGCAGCCGTCGCTCAAGACGGTGCATGTCGGCAATGCGCAAGGCGCGGAGATCGAGAACCACTCGGGCGCGCTCTGGGATCACGTTGGTGCGCGTGCCGCCCTCGATGAGCCCAGCGTTGATGGTGACGCCGCGACGCAAGTCATTCCATTCCTGGACGCGCGCGACTTGCCTCGCGAGTTCGTGGATCGCGTTGACGCCTTCCTGCGGTGCGAGGCCAGCGTGCGAGGCACGCCCGTGCACAATGATCTCGGCTTCGCCGACCCCTTTGCGCGCGGTCTTCAACAGTCCACGAGGTCCAAACGAGGGTTCCAGCACGAACACCGCGTCACTGCGGCGCGCTTCGGTCTCAATCAATTTGCGGGAAGACTCGCTGCCGATCTCTTCGTCGGAAGTCCACAGAAAGACGATCCGCTTGGGCGGTGGCTCCCCCGAGCGCTGCAGGGCCTCCAGCGCGAACAGCGCCTGCACGATGCCCGCCTTCATATCGAAAGTTCCCGGACCATAAACCCTACCGCGGGCGATCCGAAACGGCATTTTCGCGAGCGTGCCGCGCGCATACACGGTGTCATAGTGGCCCAGGACCAAGAGTTGCCCGACAGGACGTGACTTTCCGGGCCACCAAGTGATCCGCAAATGATCGCCGCGGTGTTTCTGGCTAATGCGCTCGACGCATACGCCTCTTCTGCGCCATTCCTTCGCGATCGTGTCGCAGCAGCGGTCAGCGGCGGCCTTTTCGAGGCTCGGTGACTCCACGGTGACGAAACCGCGGAGCATGGAGAGCATCTCCGGCAAACGCGGCGTCAATATTTGCAGGATTTTCTTGGCTGGATGCGATTCGCGCATGGACGGGTCATCCTAGCAGTGCAACCCACCTGCGGCAACCGCTGGATCGAGCCCCGGAAAACAGCCCGGAATCGCCCTCGCAAAAGGGGTAATTTGCGCGACAACGCCCACGGATGAGTACCGCCAACGGCAAGCTTCGCATATAATCATAGGTTTGCCGGGCATTAAGGGGCGCCGCAGTGTAAGTGTGTGCGGTGCGACGGGGAGCGCCGATGATTTTGGACGTGAACGAAATTCAGAAACTCTTGCCGCACCGATATCCGTTTCTGATGATCGACGGAATTCTGGAGATGGAACGGCTAAAGCGCATCGTGGGCGTGAAGAACGTCACGATTAACGAGCATCACTTCCAGGGGCATTTCCCCGGGAAACCGATCATGCCGGGCGTGTTGATTATCGAGGCTATGGCGCAGACGGGCGGCTTGTTGCTGCTGCTGGAGATTCCCGATCGCGAGAACAAGCTGCTCTATTTCGTGGCTGTGGATGGCGCCCGCTTCCGCCGGCCGGTCGTACCCGGCGATCAACTGAAGCTGGAGGTCAAGGTGCTCTCGTGGCGCGGCGATTTCGCCAAGTTGGACGGCCGCGCGACCGTTGACGGGCAGCTCTGCGCGGAAGCTACGCTGATGTGCAAGATGGTGGACCGCGAACCGAAACAGCCGGCGGCAAAGGTGGAAGAAACCAAGGTATGAGCGTCGCCCATATCCACCTGCAAGCTTCGGTGGCCCCCACGGCGAAACTCGGCTCCGGCGTGCAGATCGGTCCCTATGCGGTTGTTGGCGATGGAGTGGAGCTGGGCGATGGTTGCGTCTTGCACGCGCACTCGGTGGTGCAGGGGCCGTCGACAATTGGCCGCGACAATATATTTCATCCGTTCAGCTCGATTGGTGGCGATCCACAGGATATCGGCTTTCGCGGCGAGCACGTGGAGCTCCTCGTGGGCGACGGAAACACATTTCGCGAATATGTGACCGTCAACCGCGGCACCGTCAAGGGCGGTGGAAGGACCACCATCGGTAATCGAAATTTGTTTCTGGCGTCATCGCACGTTGGGCACGACTGTCATGTTGGAGACAGCAATTTATTTGTCAACGGTGCGACGCTGGCGGGGCATGTGACCGTGGAGGATTTCGCCACCATCGGATTTTCGTCGCCGGTACACCAATTCTGCCGCGTGGGTCGTTATGCCTACATTGGCGCGTCCACCGTGATTACGCAGGATGTGCCGACGTTTTCGCTGGTCGTGACGGAACGCGAGACGACTTGTTTTGGCGTGAACAAAATCGGCTTGCAGCGCAAAGGCTTTTCCGAAGAACGTTTGAAGGCGCTGAATCAGGCATTTCGCCTATTGTTGCGTTCAAAGCTGAATACGAATCAGGCGCTGGGCGAGATGCGCGCTTCGCTAGCGGATTCCCCCGATGTGGCGGAGCTCATCCGGTTTATCGAGACTGCGGAACGGGGCATCATCAAGTAGTTCTGGCAAGTGGTTTGGGAAGTAGATTCAGCCAACGGCCACCTCATGACAGACGCAACGGATACGAGTCACGGCCTGACGGGTACCGCGCCAGGCTCGACCGGCTGGGGGCTCATCGCCGGGAACGGCCGGTTTCCGTTTCTAGTTCTCGAAGGCGCCCGGAGCCAGGGCATCGAGATGGCGGTTATCGCATTGAAGGAAGAAGCTTCGACGGAGCTGGAAAAATCGGCCAAACGGCTGCACTGGGTAAGTCTCGGTGAATTGAGCAAAGCCATCGACCTGATGCACAAAGAGGGCGTGACGCAAGCGGTGATGGCCGGGCAAGTGAAGCACAACAAAATTTTCAGCGCGATCCGGCCGGACTGGAAGCTGGCGAAGCTACTGGTTTCGTTGCCGCGAAAAAATACCGATTCGCTGATCGGCGCGGTCGCGCGAGTTTTAGAGGACGAAGGCATCCGACTGGTGGACTCGACGCTATTTCTGAAGCCCCTCGTGCCCGAAGTGGGCGTGCTCACGCGTCGCGCACCCGATGACCGCGAGGCCGCGGACATAGCGTATGGACTGGGCGTCGCTCGGCAGATTTCGGCGATGGACATCGGACAGACAGTGGTGATTTCCGACCGTGCGTGCGTGGCTGTCGAGGCGATGGAAGGCACTGACGAAACCATCGCCAGGGCTGCGCGCATCGCGGGCGGCAGGCCGCTGATCGTGGTGAAGGTTAGCAAGCCGGGACAGGACATGCGCTTCGATGTACCCGTGGTTGGTCTGCCAACCATCGAACAAATGAAGAGTGCCCGCGCCACGGCTTTGGCTCTTGATGCCGGGCGCACCCTGTTGTTCGATCGAGAAAAATTGATGACGCAGGCCGATGCTGCGGGAATAGCCATTCAGGCCTTTGCCGCGGCCACGACTGTGGAACCACGGACCGTTCCCGGGGGAATGAACAAGAAATGAGCGCGGTGGCTGGAGAACCCAAAAAAATCCGTGTCGCCGTAGTGGGTACGGGTGAATTCGGGCGCAACCACGCGCGCGTGTACCGCGAAGTTCCCGGTGCGGAACTCGTTGGCGTGTTTGACAAAGATCCCGATCGCGCGGCGCAAGTCGCGACAGAATTTCAGACGCGGGTGCTTGCGTCGGCGGAAGAGTTGCGAGGAGTCGCCGACGCGGTGAGCGTGGCGGTCCCGACCGTCGAGCATTCAGCGGTTGGTTGCAAGTTGATGGAGATGGGCCTCGATGTACTCGTCGAAAAACCGATGGCCACGAACTTGCCCGAGGCGGACGCGCTCCTGTACGCGGCAAAAAAGTTCGGGCGCATCTTGCAAGTCGGCCACGTGGAACGATTCAACCCCGCGGTCCTGGCAGTTGAGCCTATACTGAATCATCCGCTCTTTTTCGAGGTGCACCGCCTGGGAGTTTTCACCGCACGCAGCCTGGATGTCGATGTCATTTACGACCTGATGATCCACGACCTGGACATCCTGCTGACACTCGTGAAGGAGAACGTGACCGAAGTAAAGGCCGTGGGCATTCCGGTGCTGACCGACAAAGTGGATATCGCTCACGCGCGGCTGGAATTCACTGGCGGCGCAGTGGCCAATGTGACCGCGAGCAGGGTTTCCACGGAACGCGTGCGCAAGATGCGATTTTTTCAGCAGCATGAATATATCTCCCTGGATTACGCGCGGCGTGATGCGTTGCGGGTTGCGGTGAAATCGCCGGGACCTAAACCGGAATTTGCGTTCGAGAAGTTGCCTTCCCATGCAGTTGAACCTTTGCGCGCCGAACTCGAAGCGTTTGTCGAGGCCGTGCGCTCGCGTCGTGAGCCTCGGACCAGCGGTCGCAGCGGCCGTGCGGCGCTGGAATTGGCCGAGCGCGTCATGGCAAGCATCCAGGAGCACGGCGAGCGCGTCCAACTGTCAGCCTTTGCCGCCGCGCAGAAAACAGACGAATGATTCCCAGACTCCTCGTTCCCTTTGGCTCCAAGCCCCCGGCGGACGATGCCCCGACAACGCGGCGGCGTCCTACCACGATGGACGAACGCACGCTTGTGCCGGCGATGCTCCCGATCGTTCAGCTGGACGGGCACACCAACATCCCCACATCACTGCCGTTGGAGTCGATCGCCACCCGCGTCGTGGTTCCGCGCGATGTGAAGCATGAGAAGTTTGTGTCCGAGAAGAACGGCGACCTGCCGCTGCAGCCGACCGATATGGACGAGCGCATCACGGTCCCGCAAGGCGCGGCGTCTCCCTTAATCGTAAAACCGCTGGAAAACATTCCCACCGATCTGGTGGAGTCCGACATTTTCATGACCGGCGAGGTCAACCTTCTCAACAAAGAGCCTTCGCCAGAGCAGAACAAAGCCGAGCTGATCAAGTCGATCACTTCGTTCGCAGCGCACGTGTTGTTCATCGCGTTGATTATCCTTGAACCTAAAATTTTTCCGCCGCACCAGCGCACCCGCGAAGAGGATGAACTCGCGCGCCGCCAAATGACCATCCTGCTTCCGCCCGGCGCGCTCGATGAGCTTAAGCCAACGCCTCGTCCCAGGCCGCCGGCCGTGCACGTCGATCCGCGCGTGCTCCACAAAGTGGCGCCGCCCACGCCACAGCCGATCCCGACTCCTGCTCCGAAGGAGCCAGAACGGGTAGCCAAAGAGTTGCCAGCCGCACCCGTGCCGCAACCCAATACACCGCAGCCAAAACCCGACGACAGCACTGCGAAGGCGGATGCTCCGAGACAGCCCCTGAAGCTGGAAACGCCACAACAGCAGCCCACCGATCACTCTCTGCTTCTGCCCAAGAGTTCGCTGGGCCATTCGCTGCAGGATTCCATTCGTGAATCCGCAAAGATGAATGCGCCGTCGGCAATTGGGGGCGGCGGACAGGTCCCCAGCAACAGCGGCTTACCAGGTGGCGGCGGACAGGCGCAGGCGTACGGCGCGATGGAAATGCTCACCCCCACCGAAGGCGTGGACTTCAACGACTATCTGCACAGGGTGTACATCACCGTGAAGCGAAATTGGTTTTCGGTGATGCCGGAATCGGTGCGGCTGGGAGATAAGGGCGTAGTCGCGTTGCAGTTTCGCATCATGCGGAATGGCAGTGTTCCCGACGGCGAGCCTGTTCGTTTGGCCGGATCCGGAAAAGAGCCGCTCGACCGCGCCGCGGTTTCTTCGATTCGCGCTTCCAATCCATTCGAGCCCTTGCCGCCGCAGTTTAGCGGGCCCTACATCGAATTGCGATTTACGTACTACTATAATTTGCAGCCCGACTACGCACACTAGTGAAGCTTGCACGCCAACAAGTTCTCGGCAGTCTTTTGATCGCCTTATTTGTGCTGATCTTCCTGTTCGTCCGCGCGCGCCATCTCTTGTTCCCATGAGTCCCGGCAAATCGCTCTCCAGTGGCACAGCGATTCCTGGCTGTGCGCCGCTGATAGCCATCGTAGGGCCGACCGCCTCGGGCAAATCGATCCTTGGTGTGTGGCTTGCTGAGCGCCTGGGCGGGGAGGTGGTGGCTTGCGACTCGACGCAACTCTACAAGGGTTTTGACATTGGGACCGCAAAGCCAAGTCTTGCCGAACGCCGTGGCATTCCACACCACCTGATCGACGTTTTGTCGGCGTGCGAAGATGCGACAGCTGGTGGTTACCGGCAAATGGCAGTTCGCGTACTCGAGGATTTGCGGCAGCGTGGCAAGGTCCCCATTTTCGTCGTGGGCACTGGGCTCTATTTACGCGCGCTGGTCGAAGGATTGGCGGACGTCCCGCAAAGGTCAGAGGAGCTCCGCGAGCGACTACGGATCAGCATCGAAAGCCATCCTTCCGGCCACTTGCATCGCATACTGCAACGCTTGGATGCGGAAGCCTCCCGCAAAATCGCACCGGGCGACGAACAAAAATTGATCCGCGCAATCGAAGTCTGCCTTCTCGCAAAGCGGCCGCTCTCGGAAGTGCACCGGTCGGGACGCATACCACTCGATGGATGGCGCGTATTGAAAATTGGCCTGCTACCACCGCGGGACAAACTGTATGAGCGAATCCATGCCAGGACAGACGCCATGCTGGCTCACGGCTGGGCCGAAGAAGTGGGCGCTCTACTCCATAGCGGCCTGCCCGAAAGTGCAAAGCCTTTCGACTTCATCGGCCATCGCGAGTTGCGCGCAGTTCTGCGCGGCACCTTGGAACTGGAAGACGCTCGCAGCGCCATCCAACAAGCCACGCGCCGATACGCCAAGCGCCAACTGACGTGGTTTCGCAGGGAAGCCGGCGTCCACTGGTTCGAAGGTTTCGGCGACGATCCTCAAGTCCAGGCACAATCGCTCAAATACCTAAGCGAACTCCCCTTGTAGGGGCGGGGCTTGCCCGGCCCGGCGTCAACAAGACCGACACTCGATCACGAGCCTCAATGCAGGTCGCGTCGAGCAACCCATCGGCGTATAATCCAACCGTGGAGAAGCTTTCCTTCCGTGAACCGTTCCCGCAGCTATTGAAACTCCGATCGGCACGATGACGCCTGTCTCAATCAATCCATGAAGACCCAGCATCAGACCTCCTCCGCGGAACGCGCATTGCTCGTCGGCGTGACCTGGAAGCGCGCCCGCCGCATTCCCGGCACTCTCGCGGGCGAGCAAGGCCGCGAATCTCTCGCCGAACTCGTCGAACTAGCCCGCAGCGCCGGCGCAGAAGTCACCGGCACGATGTATCAGGTGCGCGATGCTGCCGACCCCGCGACGCTTGTCGGCCGTGGCAAACTTGACGAAATTCGCGCGGAAGCGACTGCCCACAAGGCGCCCCTGATTATTTTCGACGGCAATCTCTCGCCCATGCAGCAAAGAAACATCGAAGAGGCCACTGAGCGTCGCGTGATCGACCGTACTCAGCTGATCCTGGACATATTCGCGAAGCACGCGCGCAGCCGCGAAGGCCAATTGCAGGTGGAGCTGGCGCAGTTGAACTATATGCTGCCGCGCCTGACCGGCAAGGGTACATCGATGTCCCGCTTGGGCGGTAAAAGCGGCGGTGGTGGCAGTGGCGGCGCGGGCGGCGGCGCCGGGCGCATCGGTGTTCGCGGTCCTGGTGAAAAGAAATTGGAGACCGACCGGCGCCGCATTCGCGATCGCGTAAGCAAAATTCAAGCGGGCATCGAAGCCGTCCGAAGACAGCGTTCTCTTCGGCGCGAAGCTCGGAATGCTATTCCTCTTGGTACCGTCGCCCTGGTCGGCTACACCAACGCCGGTAAATCGACCTTGTTTAATGCGCTCAGCAAGGCCGACGTCCTCGTCTCCTCGCGTATGTTCGCAACGCTCGATCCCACGATTCGGGCTATCCGCCTGCCATCGAATCGCCGCGTCCTGGTCTCCGACACGGTCGGGTTCATCCGCGACCTTCCCAAAGGACTGCTCACCGCCTTTCGCGCCACCCTCGAGGAGGTTCAAGAGGCGGCCGTAATCTTGCACGTCAGCGACGTCTCAAATCCTCATCACGATGAACTGGACGAGGAAGTGGATAAGATCCTCGCGGAACTGGGCGTGACCGACCGCCCGAAGTTGCGCGTGCTAAACAAGATCGACCTGCTGTCGCCATTGTTGCGAGAAACACTCGAATCCAGTGTCGCAAGGAATGGAGCGGCCGGGCCTGTGCTCGTCTCGGGTCTCACCGGAAATGGCATCGACGAGTTGCTTAGGCGGATCGACGCCGCCCTACCCGTCGACCCTGTGGTCACCCTGTCGCTGCGCCTACCGTTGACCGAGGGCCGCACACTCGCGCTGGTTCACGCCATGGGACGCGTGCTCCACTCGGAGGTCGAGGATTCCCACATGCTGATGGACGCCGAAGTGCCCACCTCGATTGCGCGAAGCCTGCATTTGAGCCAATATACCGCCGAGGGAACTTCCAAGCTCGCTCTGACGTAACTAACAGTGGAGGAAATTCGATGGCCGCTTTTCTTTTGTGGGTCATTTTGTTTATCTTGTGCTGGCCGCTGGCACTGCTGGCGCTCATCGCCTATCCCTTCGTCTGGCTGATTCTGCTTCCGTTCCGGATTGTGGGCATCGCTGTAGGCGGTGTGCTGGAGCTTTTGACCGCAATTTTCTTTCTGCCGGTGCGCTTGTTGCGCGGCCCCCGCGCAATCTAAAGGCGTTACGCGGCGAAGCCCCGGTAACTCCCCGGTAAAGCTCGCAGAATTGGCGTTTTGGCACTGAAATGGAGTCGGGAAACGCGGCTCGGGGGAGACCGCGGCAAGCCCCCTCGGTTGTGGAAAACTCTGTGGGAAAGCAAAACCCTACCAGCACTTCCGGTTGGTCCGCGAATTCGATGAAATGCCGGGATTTTGTCGTACACTTCGTTAACTAGTATAGGAAACAGTAGCTTACGAGGCTCTCTGGGAAGCTGTCGTATCCCGCCGACACATTCTCCCGCGAAACTCTAATTCCAACATTTGCACAGGTTTACAGACCGCGTGTTACGAGAGAGTATCCCGCGCGCACGATTAAATCTATAAACATGGTTAACCCGGAAGTACCTGCGGCCGCAACCGCTTACCCCGCTTCCGGGGCGTTGACGCCTGCGTAACCGGGGTCTATAGTGAGGCTCGGTGGTGGTAAAGACCGCGATGGGCGGCCTTTTCGCCGCTTGGCGACTATGAACCTTCCGAACGGATTGACGCTTCTCCGGATTTTTTTCGTTCCCGTCCTCATTGTGATCCTACTGACGCGTAGTCCAAATGTGGAGCTGTGGGGTTTCCCTATGCATTTCGAGTTTTGGGGAGTCTTGATTCTCCTCATGGCGGCAGCTACCGACTGGGCGGACGGCTATTTCGCGAGAAGGCGTTTGCAAGTAACGACGTTAGGGATGCTCCTTGATCCGATCGCCGACAAGTTACTGATTTCCGCGGCATTTATTTCTCTGGTGGACATGCACCTCGTGCCTGCATGGATGGTGGTCATCATCATCGGACGCGAGTTCACCGTCCAGGGATTGCGAAGTATAGCCTCAACAGAGGGTTTCACGATTTCCGCTTCGCTGATCGGCAAAACAAAAATGGTCCTGCAAGTTTGTGCCGTGGCGGTGCTGATTGCTGGCGCCAGGCACCCTTCGTTGAAACCCCTTGCATTGTTCTTACTATGGCTGGTGGTCGTGAGCGCCCTGGTTTCGGCCGCCCAGTATTTCTTGCGCTTCTGGGTGCACCTCGATGATCGCATCAAGCAGCGCAGAAAGCTGCGCATACTTGAGGGCCGCGAGAAGACTGAGGATGCCGTCTCTCTCTGAAGCCGACCGTCAAAAGTTGCTGCGACTGGCGCGGCAAGCTGTCGTTGAGGCCGTATCCCTGAGGTGCCTTCCCGACAAAATCCCAAACGACGGAGTTTTCGCCGAGCGGTGCGGTGTATTCGTGACGCTACGCTGGCGACACCGTCTCCGCGGATGCATAGGAGTCATCGAAGGAGACGATCCCCTGGGTGAGACCGTGGTGCGCTGCGCCGCCAGTGCCGCATTGCACGATCCGAGATTTGCACCTCTCAAACCGGAAGATCTCGGTGAACTTGAAATTGAAATTTCGCTACTTTCGCCCCCTGCTGCAATCGATCCTGCTCGGATTGAAATTGGCCAGCATGGCTTGCTGATTTCGCGGGGCGTCCAGCGTGGTCTCTTGCTTCCGCAAGTGGCAGTTGAGCACAAGCTGACCCCCGAGCAGTTTCTCGACGAGGCCTGCCGGAAGGCTCAGTTGCCGCGACAATCCTGGCGGGATCCAGGCACTCAAATGCTGGGATTTACGTGCGAGGTCTTCACCGACGAAGGCAGCGCCACGCACCCGTAGGGTGGTAACCAAAAAACCCGCGCGGGAAGAGTCCCGCGCGGGTCTGAAACGGTTGTCTTCTCGGAATCTGAGCTTATTCGATCTCCGCGAAATCTCCGGCATACATGTCGGCGGTGCTATAGGTAATGAATACCGTGGCGGCGCCCTTCGTTACGTTGAGCACGATCCCCTCGCCAAGAATCTCGCGAGGCAAATCTTTCCCTTCATAACGTTTCGGCGCGCTTCCGAATCCGTAATCCTTGTACTGCATGTCATGCTCCCCGGCGGAGGCACTTACGTCCTTTTTGGTCTCCTGATATCGGAAAACACGCATGTAATCGCCAACCTTCACGCTTTTGTTCGCCCCGATATTTACGTATGCCGCATCGCCGCGTCCCAGCACTTGATGGAAGTCGAACGAGGACACCACCGTTCCCACGGGCTTGCCGCTGATGGGCGCAAAATGATCGAATTTGCTCGGATCCTTGTACGGCGGAACTGGGCGTTCCTCGAACGGCCGCACGACATCTCCGCGTTCCATGTAATTGCAAGAAAACACAATCTCCGCGATAGAAACCTTGGGATGAACACTGACGACGCGAACATGGCCGATATCCCGGTAAATCGTACCCATTTCCTTCGTTAGCTTAGGTTGCCCATAAAACCATTCATTGGCCGGATCGGTCTCGGGTCTCACGACGGCGAAGCGGTCGCCGATCTTTACACCCTGCTCCTCGCCGCGGTTGATGTATATGTACTCGCCGCGCGCAAACACGATCTTGTAACTGGACTGCTCGCCGGAAATGACGCGAATCTCGTCAGGAACTTTGGGGTCGCTCACGAAGCCGGAACAGTACACACTGGTGTAATCCGGCTGTCCGGTTGGGCTAGTAGCCGCTTCCGGAGCGGTCTGCGCCGAGCAGACGACCGCGCTGGAGAGGATCGAAACACACAATGTAGCTAGTTTCGCGCGCATTACAATGCTCCTTAGACACGGCAACACGCACTGAGGGTCGTGCGGGGACGTGCTCATCGAAAGTAACAAGCAACCCTAGGTGCGTCAACGAAATGGGAAGAGGAGCTTTACACTTTTGATACGGGCTGCGCATGGCTTGCTATGCGCCCTGTTTTCAATAGAATGGCTAACCGGCAAATCTAGGCGCCGGGCTTTAGCCCGGCCTTCCGGGCACGAGGGCGGCGATGGCGCGGCTGGGCACCGGTGTGGGGCGCATTTGTGGGGTCGTAGCGGAGGCAACCGCTGCCGGTATGGCCGCTGCCATTCGGGCAGCACTGCGCGAGACGCCAACCGTCGAGCTGCGCCTCGACTGGCTCACCAGCGACGCCGAACGATCTAAGCTCCTGGCCTGGCTTCGGCAGCATCGGCCTCGGCGCGCTACGCTTCTGGCAACTTGTCGTCGCAAAGGGGCGGGCGGGCGTTTCGCTGGGGATATCGACGCTCAACTGTACTGGCTGATCCAGGCCCGCGAAGCTGGATGCCAGTGGTGCGACATCGAGGTAGAGACTCTGCGGGAATTGCCCGGCCGATCGGCTCGGGAGTACGCCGTCCCACCCCGCATCATGCTCTCGCTACACGACTTCGAGCAAACTCCGGAACTGACTCGGTCGGTCCATCTCCCGTTGCACGGTGAGGTGGACACCGTCAAGATCGCCGCGCATGCCCGAACCATTGCAGACAGCGTGCGCTTGCTTCGATGGGCTCGGCGTTCCAAGAACTGTATCGCGGTTCCCATGGGGGAGGTGGGTCTCCCCGGCCGTATTCTTGCGCTGCGAGAAGGCAGCACGCTGGCGTACGCGCCGGTGGCCGCGGCGACCGCCCCGGGCCAAGTGTCTCTTCACGAACTGAAGCATCTTTATCGAGCCCATGAACTGAACCGGCGCACAGGAATTTTTGGCGTGATTGGCGATCCCGTCGGACACTCATTGTCCCCACTGATGCACAACTCCGCATTCGTCAGCAAGAAAGTGAACGCGGTGTATCTCCCGTTCTTGGTTAAAGACCTGCGTGACTTTTTGGCCGCCGTCCCGGAGTTCGGCATACGTGGGTTTAGCGTCACGATCCCGCACAAACAGAAAATCTTGAAATATCTGAAGGAGTGCGATCCCTTGGCGGCGGACATCGGCGCTGTCAACACCGTAGAGGTTCATCGGGACGGCTCGCTGTACGGCTTTAACACCGACTACGTGGGAGTACTTCGCTCGTTGGAAAAGAGACTCGATCTTGCGAAAAGCCGCGTGCTGATTTTCGGTGCCGGTGGCTCGGCACGCGCAGCCGCGTTTGCACTGGCTCGCGCCGGTGCTGCGGTTGCTGTTTGTGCGCGGCGAGACCGTGCCGCACGCGAACTAGCTCGTGCGGTAGGCGGCGAGGTTGTTCCGCGGCGCGCTCTGCGCACGGTATCCTTCGACGCGGTGCTCAATACCACTCCGGTCGGAATGTATCCGCACGACGAAATTTCTCCGTTGAGCCTCCGCGAGTTACACTGTCGGATTGTCATGGACCTGATCTACCGCCCCGAGCGCACGCGATTGTTGAAACTAGCCGCCAATAAAGGTATCGCCACGGTTTCCGGCGTCGAAATGTTCCTTGCCCAGGGAATCGCGCAGTGGGAGATGTGGATTGAGCGGCGAGCTCCGGAAGATGTCATGCGCCGGGCGGTTCTGTCCGCATTGCGCGCGGAGGCTCTCTTAAAAGCGACGCGGCCGCGGAGGCTGCGGTGATCCAGCCGGACTTCCGCGAATTCCAGCGGCTCGCAAAGCAAGGCAACCTGATCCCTGTTTTCGACGTGCTTCCCGCCGACTTGCTTACGCCGGTCAGCGCATATCTGCGCATCGCGCAAGGCGCGCGCTATTCCTTCCTGCTCGAAAGCGTGGAGGGCGGCGAAAAAATCGCGCGCTACACGTTCGCCGGCGCCAACCCCGAAGAAGTCTTTCGCTACGCCAATGGGGCCTGCGTCATGGAAGGTCGCGACCGTGTGGTCTGGGAAGAACGCGACCCCGTTGCCTTTCTGCGCACTCGCATCGAGCGTTTTCGTCCCGTGCGCCTTCCGGGCCTGCCGCCGCTCGTGGCCGGCGCCATCGGCTATTTTTCCTACGACATGGTGCGCCTCATCGAGCGTCTGCCGAAGCGTCTGCGCGACGATATCGGCCTGTTTGACGCTATGCTCATGTTCTATCACGGTATCATCGCCTTCGATCACGTGCGGCATCGGCTCTGGATCGTGCGCAACGTCTTCACCGAAGGCTCGGGCAGCCTCCGCGCAAAATACAACGCCGCCGTTCGCGAGATACGCGAAACACGCAAGCTGCTGGAGCAACCCGTCGCCGCGGAAAAGCCCCGGCGAGAAGCCCGCGCGGGAAAGCGCTCGCCGCTCAAGGTCACTTCCAATTTTCGCCGCAGCGAATATCTGGCAGCGGTCCGCAAGTGCAAGGAATACATCCGCGCCGGTGATATTTTTCAGGTCGTGGTGAGCCAGCGTTTCTCCGCCAAGACCAAAGCCCAGCCTTTCGATATCTATCGAGAGCTTCGCGCCCTGAATCCATCTCCCTATCTATTTTATCTGCAGATGAACGACATCGCCGTCGTCGGCAGCTCCCCGGAAATGCTCGTCAAGGTCCAGGGACGTGACGTTTTTTACCGGCCTATCGCGGGAACGCTTCCGCGCGGCAAAGACGAAGCCGAAGATCAGCGCCTCGAGAAGCAAATGCTCGCGAGCGAAAAAGAGCGCGCCGAACACATCATGCTCGTTGATCTAGGCCGCAACGACTTGGGACGCGTCTGCGAGTACGGCACGGTGAAGGTCGAGCAGTTAATGATCGTCGAGCGCTTCTCTCACGTAATGCACTTGGTGAGCAGCCTGCGCGGCCGCCTCCGCGAAGACGTTGACTGTTTTGACGCCCTGATGGCCTGTTTTCCCGCAGGCACGGTGTCCGGCGCGCCCAAAGTTCGCGCCATGGAAATCATCGAAGAGCTGGAGCGCACCCGCCGCGGCATCTATGCCGGCGGCGTTCTATACATGGATTTTGCGGGCAATCTGGACTCGTGTATCGCACTACGCACCATGGTTATCAAAAACGGGGTAGCCCACATCCAGGCCGGCGGCGGCATAGTCGCCGATTCCACCCCCGCAGGTGAATACCAGGAAAGCGTAAACAAATCCCGCGCCCTCCTGGCCGCCCTGGAATCCGCAGAACGCCGCCGCTAGCATTTGCTCCAGTGGCACAGCCATTCCTGGCCGAGCGAAGTCCAGCGCTCACCCACGACCCTTCTGTGAGTCGTTTGCTCCGTGGCTTTCGGCCGTTCAGCGCCCGGTCATTCGTTCGATGTGCTCCGGGTACCGCGCTCCTTCCACCTTGATCTTTGAGGCGGCGCAGTCGATCTCACGCAGATCGTCCGGCGTAAGTTCGATGGCGGCTGCTCCAATGTTCTCCTCGAAGCGCGCCGGCTTCGTCGTCCCTGGGATGGGAACAATCCATGGCTTCTGCGCAAGCAGCCACGCCAGCGCAATCTGCGCGGGAGTAGCCTTTTTTTGCTGTGCGATCTTACCGAGTAGATCAACCAGCGCTCGGTTTGCTTTCATAGCCTCGGGAGTGAATCGGGGCAGAATGCTGCGGAAATCGCCGCTGTCCAGCTTGGTATTCTCGTCCATCTTTCCCGTAAGGAAGCCCTTACCAAGCGGGCTATAGGCAACGAGTCCGATCCCGAGTTGTTCCAACGTTGGAATCACCTCCTTTTCCGCTTGCCTGAACCACAGTGAGTATTCGTTCTGGAGTGCTGTCACCGGCTGCACCGCGTGCGCGCGTCGGATCGTCTGCACTCCTGCTTCGGACAGGCCGAAGTGTTTCACCTTGCCTTCGTGAATCAGGTCTTTCACCGTTCCCGCCACGTCCTCGATCGGCACGTCCGGGTCCACGCGGTGTTGGTAAAACAGATCGATGACCTCCACCCTCAGTCGTTTCAGCGAGGCCTCCGCGACCTCCCTGATGTGCTCCGGACGACTGTCCATACCCACTTGTTTGCCGGCGTTCGGATCAAGCTTGAACCCGAACTTCGTAGCGATCACTACTTTCCCACGGAACGGTGCAAGAGCTTCGCCCACGAGTCCTTCGTTCGTGAACGGACCGTAGACTTCGGCGGTATCAAAGAAGGTGACACCACATTCCACTGCCGTACGAATCAGCGAGATCATTTCCTGCTTGTCAGCGGGCGGCCCGTAGCCAAAGCTCATTCCCATGCAGCCCAGCCCGATAGCCGACACTTCCAGATTGCTTTTTCCAAGCTTGCGTTTCTTCATTCTTTCTCCTTCATAACCGAACTGTTCAGCCACGCAGAAAAAATGCGACAATTAAGAGGGCTTAAGACTCGATCCGACAACGTTAGGGCCGCTGAGGGCCCGCTTTTCGGGTTACCGATCACGCTCTATTAAGGCCACCATGATCCTTCTACTCGACAACTACGATTCCTTCACCTACAACCTCGCCCAGTACCTCGGCGAACTGGGCTGCAATGTCGAAGTGCATCGCAACGACAAAATTTCCGTGGAAGAGATCGCTCGCCGCAAACCAGAACGCATCGTAATTTCCCCGGGTCCGTGCACGCCCCAGGACGCGGGAATTTGCATCGACCTGATCCAGCGCCTCGCTGGAAAATTCCCCATACTCGGCGTCTGCCTAGGCCATCAAGCAATCGGCGCCGCCTTTGGCGGCAAGGTCATTCGCGCGCCGAAGCTGTTTCACGGCAAGACCAGCTCCATTCACCACGATTCCAAAGGCGTCTTCCGCAAGCTGTCTGATCCCTTCACAGCCACGCGCTATCATTCCCTCATCGTCGAACGCAAATCCCTTCCGCGCGAGCTAACCGTCACCGCCGAAACCGACGACGGCATCATTATGGGCTTCCGCCATCGCCGCCACAAACTCGAAGGCGTCCAATTCCACCCCGAATCAGTCCTAACCGAATCCGGCAAGCAACTCCTGAAAAATTTCCTCTCCCTGTAGATCATCGTAGAACGTCGTGCTTCCGGAGTTTCACTGTGGCTCCTGGGGGGCAGCCTGTGCAAGCAGGGATACTACCGATGAGCGCGGTCGGAAGCGCACACAGGCCGCATAGGCTTGTGCTCTCAACAAGTTACAGGTAAACCGAGAGACCTTCGGAGGCGGCGCTTCGATTGCTCTCCTTCGTACTGTTGTCTTTCACGCGGCATCCGCGCGGTGAAACGGCCCGTTCCGCGCGGATGTCGTACACTAAATTTTTCATTTGGGAAGACCATGGCAGACACGCAAACCATCTCCAAGAAAACGCAGACGCGCCGAAGTTCGGCCCCGGTCATAAAAGCGGCAAAAGTCGCAAAAGTTGCCAAAGTGGAAGGCCGCCCGGTCTGGGCAGAGGTTTCCGCCTCAGCGTTAACACACAATCTCCGCGCCATACGCGACTACGTCAATCCCGCCGACGAGCAGCGCAAAACGCCGCGACTCGTTCTCTCCATCGTGAAGGGCAACGGCTACGGCCATGGCGGACCGCAAGTCGCCCAAATTCTCGAAAAGGCCGGCTCGGACTGGTTTGGCGTGACCTCCGCATCCGAGGGAATCGAAGTCCGCAAAGCCGGCATCCACAAGCCGATTCTGGTGCTGACGAGTTTTTGGCCCGGCGAAGAGGAAAATCTTCTGAAGCACAACCTCACTCCGGTGATTCACCGCTGCGACCAACTTGCGCCTTTAGACCATGCGGCTTCCAAGAGGACCCGCACTCCATTTTCGTTTCACCTGAAGATGGACACCGGGATGAATCGCCTGGGCATCGCCCCGAGCGACGTCGACTGTTTTGCCGGACAGCTTGCCAAATGCCGTCACCTCCAACTGGGCGGTGTGCTGACACACTTCGCCTCCTCGGAAGCGTTTGCCCCATCAGCGCAAGGCCAGCAGACCCGCGAGCAGGAAGAGCATTTCTTCGTCGCGCTCGAACGACTACGCGCGCTCGGCGTCGATCCCGGAATCGTGCACCTGGCGAACAGTGCCGCCATCGCCGTACGCCCGGAGACCTGGGCGGATATGGTGCGTCCCGGCGTGATTTTGTATGGCTATCACCCGGGCTACGATCCACCGGAGCAGCGTTCGGAAGCTGAAAAAAAGTTGCCGCTGAAACCGGTGATGAGCCTGCGCACCCGCATCATTAGTTTGCGGCGCGTCCCAGCAGGCGCCAGCGTCGGATACGGCGGAAAGTTCGTGACCGAGCGTCCTTCGGTGATCGGAGTGCTCGCCGCAGGTTACGGCGACGGCGTGCACCGCTCGCTGGGCAACCGCGGCTGCGTCTTGGTGCGCGGCGAGCTCGCCCCCATTGTCGGCATCGTCTCGATGGATGTGACCATGATCGATGTTACCGATGTCCCCGGCGTCGAGGTCGGCGACATCGTCACCATCTACGGCGTCGATGGCGAGCATGTGCACCCAGCCAGCCAGGTAGCGCGGGGCATCGGCACGGTGACTTCTGACTTGCTTTGTGCGGTTAGCGCGCGCGTGCCACGCGTATACGTTTCCTGACCGCGGCTGCCGCTCGCGTCCTTTTCCCGCTCGCGACATCCAACCTCCGCGGCCCGTCAAGCTGTATGATCCGCGATCTGCGTAAAGCCTTGACGCCATTCTGGCGATACGGTATATACGGGTCTGGAACGTAACTAGGTTCTATCCCGCACCGGCCCTAAGCCCCACGCTCTGCGGGAAGGCTGCACCGATTTTGCAGTGATTGCGCAAGTCCTGTGAGGTCGCATGAGCCGAGCGTATTCGGGAATGGAACGTCGCGCAGTTTCCTCACCTCTTTCTGCCGCTCCAAGTGCATCTGCATCCGGTCCGGCCACTTTCCGCAACTCGCGCTTGCGGCGAACCAACTTGGAATCGTGGGCATTGCGCGCATTCCTTGTGGTTTGCGCGGCGGTGATTTGCTACGCATTGCGCCCTTCCACTTGGGAGGAGTGCCTTCGGCCGGCGTCGGAGTGCTGACCGCGGGGGCTATTCTTCTTTTGGAGTTGCGCTTGCGGTGGGCGGCAATGAGCGGATTGCTGGGAGGGGCGTTTGGCGCGGTTCTGGGGATTTTTGCAGCCGTCCTGGTCACGCTGATTATCTCCCGCACCGCGGAGCCTGAACCTACGAAATCCTTCCTGGAATGCGGCGTACTCGTCGCTTTCGCGTATCTCGGACTGGTGCTGGGATCGACCAAGGCCGCCCAGTTGCATTTGGAAACGATTGGAGAGCGGGTTGTGGCGAAGGCCCCCGCAGCGGCTCCTGAGTCGCTGAAATTATTGGATACGAGCGTGCTGATCGACGGTCGCATCGCGGACATCTGCGAAGCGCAATTCATTGACGGCGTTCTGATCGTCCCGCAATTCGTTCTGCGCGAACTGCAGCTGGTGGCTGATTCTGGCGACGCGCTCAAACGGCAGCGCGGGCGGCGCGGTCTGGACGTGCTGGAGCGTATCCGGAAGATGCCCGGAGTGGAAGTGCGTGTCCTCGAGAACGGCTCTTCGCAGCCAGGCGAGGTCGATCATAAATTGATCGACTTGGCGCGGCAGACCGGCGCGAAGATCGTCACTAACGATTTCAATTTGAACAAAGTGGCGACAGTGCAAGGACTGTCGGTGCTGAACGTGAATCAACTGGCCAACGCGCTCAAGCCCGTAGTGCTGCCGGGCGAACCGATGCGCGTGCTGATCTTGCGCGAAGGCAAAGAAGCGAATCAGGGTGTCGCGTATCTGGACGACGGTACGATGGTCGTGGTCGACGGGGCTAAGCGCTTCATTAACAAGAGCGTGGACATCACCGTGACTTCAGTGCACCAGACCACCGCGGGCAAGATGATTTTTGGGCGCGTGGACGATCGCGCCGAGGCCTCGGGACCCATGGCCCGGCAGGCGGCTGCGGGGCGGAGCGACGCCATCGGGCGCGTGACCGATCCCCATTCGCTGGATCGCGGAACGCGATCCATATATCCCGAATCGGAAGCTGACTAGGCGTTCTCCAGAACCAAGTTCGACTGTCCCGGACCCTCTTCCTTCAAAAGCTTGCTTGCTCAATAATTCCAGCCATCTGTATTAGGCCATCTGTATTAGCTTTGTGTCCCCCATCTGTTTGGGCTGTCGAAATCGCCCGATTTGATGCGTCATTGTAGTAGAAGCACAGGAAGGATAGAGAGGGACGACCTACAAGGGGGCGCCACATGAAATACATGTTGATGGACTACGTCCAAAGTGCCGGCTGGGAGACGCTGACCAAAGCCGAGCAGGAACATTGGCTAGGCGCCTATAAGGCGTACATGGAGGCAATGACCAAGGCCGGCGTCCTGAAGAGCAGCGGTGGACTGAAGCCCGCGTCGATGGCCACTACCGTTCGCGTGGTGAACGACAAGACGCAAGTGCTCGACGGGCCTTACGCCGAGTCCAAAGAACAACTCGGCGGCTATCACATCATTGAAGCTGCCGATCTCGACGCGGCCATCGCTTGGGCGGCGAGGTCGCCGACCGCGCTTCACGGCGTCGTGGAGGTGCGGCCCATGTGGGAAGGTACGTTGCTGACCACGGACGTCAACCAATACATCAAGCGGCAGTGATCTGCTTCCGACGGGCCACGATTTTCGCCGCATAAAAACGCACAAAATCTGGACAAACAAGGAGAAGAAACATGCGCAGTCTAATTGTGTTCAATCACGTTTCGCTGGATGGCTACTTTGTCGACAAAAAAGAAGATATGCGCTGGGCCCACAAACAAGATCCGGAGTGGAACGAATTTGTGGCCGGCAATGCGCGCGGCGGTGGAGTGCTTTTGTTTGGCCGAGTGACTTATGAAATGATGGCGAGCTACTGGCCCACGCCCATGGCCGCTCAGAATTCTCCCGGGGTGGCTGAGCACATGAATAATTTGCAGAAGGTAGTGTTTTCCAGAACGCTGGACAAGGCATCCTGGAACAACACGAAACTCGTGAAGGGCGATCTCGCCACGGAAGTCCGAAAAATGAAGCAGGAGTCGGGACAGGGCCTGGTGATCATGGGGAGCGGCACCATCGTTTCGCAACTGGCGCAGGAGGGTCTGATCGACGAATTCCAGATCGTGGTGTGTCCGATCGTGATCGGCAGCGGAAGAACGCTATTTGAGGGCGTCAAAGAGAAGCTGAACCTGAAGCTGACAAAATCGCGGACCTTCGGCAACGGGAATGTTTACACTTGCTACGAGCCAGCCAGCAAGTAAATTGAACCTGGAATTCGAACCAACACCGGGTGACATAAGACGATGATCTCAACGAAGACGCGACCTAAGACGATCGACGAATACATCCAGGCGGCGCCTAGAGAAGCTCAAAGGAAACTGCGCGAGATGCGTGCGTGCATCCGCGCAGCGGCACCTGGGGCCAAAGAAGGCCTGAAGTGGGGGATGCCCGCTTTCTCTTATCGCAGAATCCTGGTGACGTTTGCCGGGTTTAGGAAGCATATCGGATTTTATCCGACGCCGTCGGCGGTAACCGCCTTCGCGAAGGAGTTGTCAAAATTCTCCACGGCTAAGGGTTCGATCCAATTTCCGTTGGAGAAGCCGCTGCCTCTGTCTCTGGTGCGCAAGATCACCGCGTTTCGCGTTAAAGAAAGTGTCGAGCAAGACAAAAAGTGGAGGACTTGACGAGAATTATTCTGCGGTGACGGTCTGAATCGCTGGATTTCGAACGTCATTGTAGTGAGAGAGATTTTCTCCCTCTGGTGACTGGTTAAGGAGGCCTTCATGGAATACATGCTGATGCTCCATGTGAACGAGGTAGGCTGGCCTGAGCTGACCAAAGCTCAACAGGAGCAAGGGATGGCGGCTTACAAGGCCTACACCGAAGCGCTGGCTAAGGCGGGGGTGCTCAAGGGCAACAATCGCCTCGCGTCTAGCGCGACGGCGACCACGGTGCGGATAGCGAATGGGAAGGCGCAGGTGCTGGACGGCCCGTATTCGGAATCGAAAGAGCAGATCGGCGGCTACTACCTGATCGACGTGCCCGATCTCGATGCCGCGATCTCGTGGGCGCAGAAGTGCCCTGGCGCGAGTCACGGAGTCGTCGAGATTCGCGCAATCCCAGCGATGTAGGGGTGACCGCGCCAGCGTGTCCCCGCTATTGTTCGCAGACGCTCTCGCTGAATCAGCGGCACCATAGCCGCTTCTCCGCGGCGGTGCTAGATTTCTACGTTACGTGAAGACATGACTGTAGACGAACACGATGCTCATGCACAGATCGCTGCCGATGCTGTCGCCCGGCGCAGTTACGGCAAGCTGGTCGCCTTTCTCGCCGCACGCACGCGAGATGTGGCGGCGGCCGAGGACGCGCTCTCCGAGGCCTTCGCCGCCGCGCTTGCCGATTGGCCGCGCAACGGTTGCCCTGCGAATCCCGAAGCGTGGCTGCTGACCGTGGCCCGCAGAAAGAGTATCGACTTCGCGCGACGACGCAAGACCGGGGAAATGGTGTCCGAGGAGTTGCAGCGCGTGGCGGAGGTGCTAGGCTCCGGCCCGGCGGACGCCGAAATTCCCGATCGCCGTCTCGCACTGATGTTTGCCTGCGCGCACCCGGCAATCGAGGCCGGGACTCGCGCGCCGTTGATCCTGCAAGTCGTGCTGGGCTTGGACGCGGCCACGATCGCTTCGGCCTTCCTCATTTCTCCCGCGACGATGGGCCAGCGCCTGGTTCGAGCCAAGACCAAGATCCGCCAAGCGGGCATTCCGTTCAGTGTCCCGGAGCGCGAAGAATTGCCGTCGCGGCTCGACACCGTACTGGCCGCAATTTACGCCGCGTTTGCGGAAGGTTGGAACGATCCTGGCGGCACCGATCTCGCACGCCGCGATCTCACCGAAGAAGCATTGTTTCTGGCCAGACTCGTCACCGAGCTGCTGCCGGACGAGCCCGAAGCGCTGGGCCTGCTCGCCTTGATGCTTCACGCGGAAGCGCGTCGTCGCGCCCGGCGCAGCCCCGACGGCGAATACATTCCGCTAGCCCAGCAGGATTCGGAATTGTGGGACGCGCAGATGATCGGTGAGGCCGAGACGCTACTCCGTCGCGCCAGCGACCTGGGTTCCATCGGCCGATATCAGCTGGAAGCCGCATTGCAGTCGGCGCACGTGTATCGGTGCCGCACCGGTCAAGCGAACTGGGCTGAGGTAGTGCAACTTTACGACGCGCTATTGGTGATCGCTGGATCACCGGTGGTCGCGATCAATCGCGCCTTGGCGCTCGCAGAGTTGAACGGAGCCAGCGCAGGTCTTGTAGCCATGCAAGAAGTTGCCGCCGATGCGCGGCTTGCCGAATACCAGCCCTACTGGGCGGCACGCGCAGAATTGTTGGCAAAATCCGGCGCATACAGCGAGGCACGCGAAGCATACAAGATGGCGATTGGTCTGGAGCGCGACCCCTCCGTCCGCAGCTTTCTTCAACAGCGGCAATCGGCGCTGCCACGTCGACTGTAGGGCCCGATGTGTCGCGCCCCTACGGTGTTAACGGAAACTAGCAACAAAATTTGAGAACGGTAGCACGCCCAGGAGTTCCTGTTCCACCTCGAACCAACGGAAAAGCGTTGGCGCGTTTCGCCTCGGCGTAGGGCTTGATGTACACTCTCAGGTCCCCGACGAATTATAAAAATGAGCCGCATAACTGCCATTTTGCCTGCCGCGGGTCTGGGCACTCGCATGGGCGCCGAGACGCCGAAGCAATTTCTTGAGCTGGAAGGCGTGCCCATTGTGATGCTAAGCCTTCGGCGGATTGCCTCCTGCGAGCTGATTACCGACATCATCGTGGCCACGCGCGGCGATGGAATCGCGCGGCTCGAAGAGCAGATCCGCGCCGAGAAATTCAAACAGACCGTGCGCGTGGTGCGCGGCGGAGATGCCCGGCAGGATTCCGTGGCACGGGCCTTGCAAGAGGTGGCCGACGATACCGAGTTGGTGCTAGTGCACGACGCGGTGCGCCCGTTTGTTACGCGAGAGCAGATCACCCGTGTGATCGAAGAGGCGCGGCGGTGCCATGCAGCGATTCTGGGGATCCCCGCGATGGACACCGTGAAAGAAGTGAAACGCGCGAGTTTGCCGGAGGATGTCGCCCTGATTACGGCCACGATTCCGCGCGAGCGCGTAGTGCTCGCGCAAACGCCGCAAGTGTTTGCCGCGAAGTTGCTGAAAGAAGCGTACGCGCGGGCCGAGGCCGACGGAGTGAGCGCGTCGGACGACGCCGGGCTGGTAGAGCGGCTTGGACACGATGTGCACGTGGTGCTGGGATCTGAGCGCAACATCAAAATCACGAAGCCCGCGGACATGGACCTAGCCCGGTTCTATCTGGAACGCGAGCGTGCAAAGTCATGAGCGTCCGTTGCGGGATCGGGTACGATCTGCATCGCCTGGCGGAAGGCCGCAAGTTGATCGTGGGCGGTATTGAGTTGCCATTTGAGAAAGGGCCGGTGGGCCATTCGGATGGAGATGTCTTGGCCCACGCGTTGTGCGACGCCTTGCTGGGCGCGGCCGGGCTCGGAGATATCGGCACGCATTTCCCGGACACCGACCCGAAGTGGAAAGGCGCGAACAGTTTGATCTTTTTGGAGCACGCCAGGAAATTGCTGGATGAGAAGAAGTTTGCGATCGAGCACGTGGATGCCGTGGTGATCACGGAAAAGCCCAAACTGGGTCCACATTTTCCGAAGATGCGCGAGGCTCTGGGTCGCGCGCTGGGCGTGCCCGCCGAAAAGATTCATTTGAAGGCGAAGACCAACGAAGGCGTGGACGCGATCGGCCGCGGTGAAGCGATCGCCTCATACGTAGTAGCCACGATTACAGCTGTGCAGTTGTAGCGGCCGCCTTCTGAAGCGGGCGCCTTTTTCCCTGCCATCGCACCAACGAACAAAATTATCGCGCCATGCGATAGAATCCCACCGATGGCTGTCGAAGAAATTCCTCCCAAGTCCGATGTAGCGACCATGAATCCGTTCAGCGCGGCGGATGTCGCGGCTCTGTTACGCGAACGCGGCTGGATTTCGTCTTCGGAGACTTCGGCGGAACAAAGCTCCTGGTGCGAACGCGCGGCGTTTCTGCTCGGGCCGCAGGCCGCTGATCGCGAGACGCTCGCAGAGCTCCTGCGATTGGTGTTCGAATATGATGCGGCGCGAGCGATGGCGAGCATCGAGGCCCACGCGGCGATGACGCGATACGCGGCGCGCGATGTGATTCGCTTGCTAGCGCGGCTGCTTTTGAACGGCGGGCCATGCACCCCTGAGCGTTTCAAGGAGATTGTTACCACGCTGAAGGAGAAGCTCGACTTGCGCGGACGTGAAGTGTTGCATCCCTTGCGGCTCGCGCTAGTCGGTCGGGCTGGCGAAGGGCACCTGGATCGCGTGATTTTGCTGGTGGATGCAGCGGCGAGCGCTGGTTTCGCGGCAAATGTGAAAACGGTGCGTGAAAGGGTGATTGAGTTTTGCTCGGCGTTGGATTGAAGCGCCGCGAATTGTGAGAGGTTCATGGATCGATTGACCGGCATACATGCGGTGCGAGAGGCATTGGAGGCGGGGCGCGCCTTTGATCGCATCGTGATCGCCAAGGGAAGGCAGGACTCCCGCGTCGAAGAAATCGTGCAAGCGGCGCGCGCACGAAATATTTCCGTACGCTTTGAAGATCGCGGGCAGCTCGACCGCCTTGCGGATTCGAAGGATCATCAGGGGATCGTCGCCCTGGTGGCCGCGCGCGCGGCGGGCACGCTCGACGAAATTTTGGCGGCAGCGAATGCAGGCGCCGGACGCGGTGAAAAAGGACTGATCGTCTTGCTGGACGGCGTTGAGGATCCGCACAATCTCGGCGCGGTCATTCGTACCGCGTTGGCAGCAGGCGCCCACGGCGTGGTGATTCCAGAGCGCCGCGCCGCGGGATTGACAGACACGGTGGCACGCGCTTCTGCCGGCGCTCTCGCGCATCTGGCGGTCGCGAAGGTGACCAACCTGGTGCGCACCATGGAGGAGTTGAAGGAAGCGGGATACTGGCTGGTCGGGCTAGACGAGCGCGGAGACAAAAACTACACGGACGTGGACTATACCTCGCCAACAGGCATCGTCCTGGGCGGCGAAGGCAAAGGCCTGCACGAGCTGACGCGCAAGCGGTGCGATTTTGTAGTGTCGCTGCCGACGACTGGCCCTGTGAAATCGCTCAACGTGTCGGTGGCCGCAGGCGTGGTTTTGTTTGAGGCGTTGCGGCAGCGGAGAGGGAAGCGATAGAGACGAAGAAGTTGCTTGCTCCGTCGCTCAAACCTTGTAGGGGCGGGGCTTGCCCCGCCCGGCACAATCGCCGCCGCTCGAAACGTGGCGATCTATTTGTCGTATTGGATCAGCGAGAAGACGTCCAGGCCCGGGAGTCTCGCGCGGCCCTTCAGGAACGTGAGCTCGACGGCGAACGCCAGGCCTTCCACCTTACCGCCAAGTTGCTCGACGAGTTTCACCGTGGCCGACGCAGTGCCTCCCGTGGCCAGCAGATCGTCGCAAATGATGACGCGATCGCCGGGCTGCACTGCGTCTTCGTGAATTTCCAGCGAGTCGGAGCCATACTCGAGCGCGTAGGAAACGCTCCTGGTTTTCGCCGGAAGTTTTTTCGGTTTGCGGACAGGCACGAACCCGGCTCCCATCCGGTAAGCCAGTGCCGGAGCGAAGATAAAGCCGCGCGCTTCGATCCCCGCGACCAGATCGATCGTGCGCCCGTTGTAGTGTTCGCAAAGCCGGTCGACCAGCCTATGAAAGCCTTGCTTGTCTTTCAGGACCGTCGTTAGGTCGTAGAACAATATTCCCGGTTTCGGATAATCCGGCACTTCGCGAATCAATTTCTTCAGCTCATCCATCCGGCGGGCTCCTGTTCGAGTTTCAAGGATCACAGCTCATCATAGGTGGTGACAAATTCGCCCGCGTATTGCGGGTCCACGTTCGCGGGTACTTCGGTGACCCCGCTGACCCGGGAAAAGCGCGGGCCACGCTCGAGCGCCGCTCGAAAGTTTGCAAGCTGTTCGGGCGTACCGATGGCGTACGCTTCCACCCGGCCGTCTCGCAGATTGCGCACGTAGCCGCTCACCTTCAGCCGGCTGGCTTCGCCCTCCGTGAAGTAGCGAAATCCCACCCCCTGCACTAATCCCGAGACAAAGAAGCGCTTTGCTTGTTTCGCGTCCGTCACAAACCTTCGAATTGTAGCAGAAGTAGTACAGACACTCTTGTCTGTGCCCGCGGCAATCGCAATCAGGCGGAGCCATGCGCAGGATTTTTTGCTTGAGGTGAGTAGTGTGGTTAACGATGGAACCTACCAGCACGGGGCGGAAAAGCAAGGTTAGACGACCTGGAAGACAACACAGACAAGAGTGTCTGTGCTACGAAAGAGCAGAGCGATTTGCGGTAAGCTCTTAGGGCCGCGCGAAGGTCCAAGCTGCCTCCGGCGTTCCGCGCGCATCCAAATCGATATGATCCGAGACGTGCACACTCCGGTACGCAGTGCGAATGTTTCGATGTTGCGTACGGCGCGTCTTGCCGCCATCTTGTTCCTAAGCGCCCGCGGCGTCGTTGCGCAGGAGTCATCGGCGCCAATGGCGCCTCCCCCCGAGCATGATGTAAAGCGATTGGGAAACACACCGGAACCCGCGGAGCCGCCCTCCCTTCCTCCAGAAGAAATCATCAAGAAATTCGCCGCGAAAGAGGACGAGTTTGTTGCCGTCCGTCCCACGTACGGCGCCCGCAAGACCATTCGCATCGACGAATTCGATCGCCAGGGAAAACTATCGGGACAATTTCTGATGGTCACCGAAGTCATCCGCACGCCCGACGGCAGAATCGTGAACAAAGTAATCGAGCACCCGCAGTCAACGTTGCACGTTTTTGCCCTGGAGTCCGAAGACGTGAAGGAGCTTGACCGTATCCCACAATTTCCGCTAAATTCGGCGCAGCTTGCGAAGTACGACCTGAAATATATCGGTCAAGAGACGCTCGACGAGATCGATACCTACATTTTTAAGGTGACGCCGAAAGCCCTCGACCGCGCGCACGCCTACCTGGACGGGCTCGTGTGGATCGACACCAAGTATTTGGAAGTGGTGAAGACCTACGGCCGGTGGGTGAACGAACTGGGCGACGTGAAATTCGCGACGCTGCCATTCACAACCTTTGAAACTTACCGCGAAAATGTCGACGGCAAATATTGGTTTCCAGACTACGAACGCGCTGACGTGACCTTGCACTTGAAGGACGGCGATTTCCCAGTGCGCCTGGTGATCAAGTGGAGCGATTTCAAGCCGCTGCCGGCCACCGCTTCGGCTCCCGCCAGCGGGCCCGCGGCGCCTCCCTCCGCGCTGGAGGGAACTCCACCGGCGAAGCCCCAGTCCTAGGTGGTCTCGCCCCGCGGCAATTCACAAACCATTTTCCACAGCAGCGGCGATATCGGTCGAATGCAGCCCGTCGGGCGTTTCGCAGCGTCAAAACTGGCGCGGCTGCCTGACCCTCGTGTACGATGAGTCGAACCACTCAAGGAGATTTCATGACGCGACCCGCAGGTACGTATGCCATTTTTGATACATCGCAGGGCGAAATTGTTATCCGGCTGCTCGAAGACAAAGCGCCAAAGACCGTCGCGAATTTCGTAGGCTTGGCGGAAGGTACAAAAGAATTCACCGACGAGCGCACCGGCAAGAAAGAGAAGAAAAATTATTATGACGGCCTAACCTTCCATCGTGTCATCCCGGATTTCATGATTCAGGGCGGCTGCCCGCGTGGCGATGGCCGAGGTGGCCCTGGCTATACTTTCCCCGACGAATTTCATCCGTCGCTGAAGCACAACAAGGCCGGCAAGCTCTCGATGGCTAACGCCGGGCCCGGCACCAACGGCAGCCAGTTTTTCCTCACGGTTGCCGCCACACCGTGGCTGGACAACAAGCACTCGATTTTCGGCGAAGTAGTAGAAGGCCAGGAAATCGCCGACAAAATTTCCAAGGTGCCCCGCGATTCCAGCGACCGTCCACGTACTCCGGTAACGCTGAACAAAGTCCGCATCGAGCGCGTAGCGTAGTCGACCTGTAGCCGCCCTCCTGCTTTTCGGAGGGCGGGGTTTAGACGTAACCACGGCGCAGAATTTCTGGGTAGCGCAAGTTTTCGCCAGTATGGGGCACAGGAACCAGAGCCCTCACGCCCTTGTCCGTGCTGGTGATTTGGTGAACGGCAATGCTCACAACGGACCGCCTGCTTCGCGTCGTCATCGAACTGATGTTTGTCCTGCTTGGCGTGCTGGTCGTGTGGCTCGGCGTCACCGGGCGAATCTATGTCGACCGCGGCACCGCCCCGTGGATGATCCTGAGCGTCGCGCTGATTCTCTGGGGCGTCTACGCATTTTACCGCCCGGGCCGCGCCTGGCTGCGCGGCGAACGCTGGACCCGCGGACTCTCGCTCATCCTTCTGGGCATCGTGATGCTCGCCATCGCCCGCGCGCCCTTTTTGTGGGTGGGCAAGTTGTTTGCGCTGGCAGGCCTTGTTTTGGTCCTGCGCGGTCTGGTTGGCTCCGTTTTAGTTCTCCGGCCTCGCTAGACCGTAATGTGACATCCAGCGTTCCGGTTGACACGGGGATTCCCCTATAGACTGCCGAGCAATCTCCGCTATAATCCGCTCCACCCGTTAACCTTCTGATAGGAGATTCCGCATGTTGAAAGAATTCAAAGCCTTCGTAATGCGTGGCAACGTGTTGGATCTGGCAGTCGGCGTAATCATCGGCGCAGCCTTCGGCAAAATCGTCTCGTCACTCGTTGACGATGTCCTGATGCCACCGATTGGGCAACTCGTGGGGAAGGTGGATTTCTCCAAGCTGTTTGTCAGTCTGAATGACAAGCATTACGACAGTCTGGAATTAGCCAAGGCCGATCACGCGTCCACGCTGAACTACGGGATGTTTTTGAACACCATTATCAACTTCCTGATCGTGGCCTTTTGCGTGTTCGTCATCATTCAATTGGTGAATCACTGGGTCAACAAACCAGCGCCGCCAGGGCCACCCACCACAAAAGACTGTCCGCAGTGCGCGATGTCGATTCCAATCGCGGCCAAGCGCTGCGGCCACTGCACCTCGCAACTCGCTTAGTTGAATTTCGTGTCCCCAAAATCGGCATCCGAACAATGTCGATGGCCAAGCAACGCCATTTCGTGGCACTTGTAGGGGCGGGGCTTGTTTACCCTGAGCTTCGAAGGGCCCTGCCCGGCCGTCGCGTCTTGCCTGCGACTCTCTACGTCTTCGGCGGCTTCCGCTTGTTCTGATTCGCTTCCAAATGCGCCCGCAACCGGCCAACGACAGACTCTTCATGTCCCTCGTCGATCTCTTTCTGGACTTCTTCCAGCGCGAAGTGCACGACGTCATGGTGATGCAATTCTTCGCGCGCCAGGACCTCGCTAAAACGCAGCCACAAACGATGCAATAGATGTACTTCATTGGCGGTCAGGTTCGGCGCGTGCGGCCCGAGGACTTTGTAGATCTTGTCCCCATTGGGCATGTGAATTTCCAGGTTGAACTGCGGTTTCTGGTCGCCGAGCTTTTCCCATGCTTCGCCAATCTGCCGCGCCTGCTCCTCCGTCAGCTCCTTAGCGGAGTGGCCCACCACGATAGTGCTGGATTGCAGCGACGTCGCCGCGCGTAGAATACCGTCCCAGAGATCGTTAGCGGCAACCACCGCCAGGCGAATGGACTTTCCGCGCTTCTCAGCCATCGACAGCGCCTGAGAAAAAAGATGTTGCTCAACGCTGCCAAAAAGCTGGTCGGGCTCCAGTTCGTTTTCGCCGGAACCCGAACGCCGCAACAGGCGCACGTGCAGCACAACAACGTCGCGCCGTCCCGGTTTCAGGCGGTCCAGCACATTTCCCAGGTGATACAAATTGAAGTGATTGCTGACCGGCACGAGAATATTCCCAGGACGCGCGCCCACCGCCTCCGGGCTCAGCTCGCCTTCCAACTCCAAGTTGAACTGATCCATTTCCACGTGGGTTACGCCGCGATGATGGCCTCGCCGTTCGGAAATGGTGAAGACGATGTACAACATGACCGAGAACGCGCCGCCGGCCATGGTAGCCACCGGCTTGGTGAACAGGTTGGTGACCGCGATCACGAACAACGTGAGCGTGATGAAGCCGAGCCCCACAGGAATCTGCACGCCGCGTATCGTGAAATTGAACGGCACCTGGAATTCGCGCTGGCCCGGATTCGTGTAGCGAAGCACCAGGACCGCCAGGCCATTCATCGCGAAACTCCAGATGACGCCGAACGCATAAAGGTTCGCCAGAAAAGTGACGTCGCCGCGGCTGATCACAATCGTGGCGATCTGCAGCAGCACAACGATGTTAATGATGCGGTAGCTGGTCCCGAATCTCGGATGCGGCTGCCGGAACCACTCGCTCAACACGCCGTCTTCGGAAACGCGATTCAGCACTCCGTTCGAGCCGACGATCGCGGTGTTCACGGCGCCCGCTAGGATTAGCGTTCCCACCACCACCACGAATCCATGGAAGATCAGGCGCGCGATGAATGGGCCTTGCAAGCTCATCGCCAGCCCGCCAATCAGATTTTCCAAGAAGCCCTGGCGGACATCGTCCGGGATGATCATCACCGCGAAAAAGGACACTAGCGAAGTAAAAACCAGGCTGTAGACGAAAATGACCAAGCCGGCCTTCTTCAGGTTCTGCAGCTTGGGGCTTTCGATTTCGCGGTATACCTGCGCCAGCGATTCCTCGCCGCTCATGGCCAGCACGGAATGTCCCAGCGCGATGAAGATGGCGATGACGCCGAACATATGCGGCAAGCTGCTGTGCGCCAGCCAGCCCAGCGCGCTGCCCGTCAGGTGAATGTTGCGCGGGTAGGGAAACGGAGGCAGCGACGAATGGCGCAGGATCGCGGTATAGATGCACCAGCCAATCAGAATCACCACCATCACGGTAACCAGCCTCATGATGTGCAGCGCTTTTTCGCTGGATTCCGAGACGCCCTTGGTGTTTTCCCACCAGAAATAGACGGTGACGACGATGGCGAAACTTGCGGAGATTCCGCCTAGTGTATGTTCGGAAAAAGGACCGCTCAGGTGGAAGTATTGCGACAATTCGCTGAGCAGGCCGCCAAGATATTGACCCGCGGCCACACCGCTGATTGGCCCGGTCAAGATGTAGTCGAACATCAGCGCGGAAACGCTGAATTTCGCGAGGGTGCCGCCCAGTGATTGCTTAACGGCACGGTACACGCCGCCGCGGACAAACATGCTGCAGCTTTCGACGTACACGGCGCGCACCGCGTACGAAAACAACATGATCGCCAGGATGAACCACGGCGCGGTCTTGCCAATGAAACCTTCCGCCTCGCCGCCCGCATAGTAGGCGGAGGAAGCCAGATCGTTCAGAACGATAGCCGCGGCGCGCCAGAACGAAATAAACGTCAATAGCGCCGTGGTGGCTACGATAACGCGTGGAATACCGTTTCCCCGGCTGCGCGGGGCAGCGGGGCTAGTAGGAGTGCTGCTGCTCATGAATGGGTGACGTTGACCTGCAGATTAAAATGCTCGCATTTTTTTCGGGCGAAGTCTAGCAACTCCGGTGAACTCACTTTAAGCTGCATTTGTCTTTCCAGGCGCGATTGTGCCGATTTGGCGCATGCACAACTGTGACCAAATATTCCGAGATTCTTAGGTAGCACAGACACTCTTGTTTACGCTGAGCATCGAAGCGTCTGTGTCCCAAGCCAGCCGAGAGCAAAGTTTCCCTCTCCCCACCTCCCGCCGTTTTCCCTTTCCGAACGTTCAACTGTAAACTGTCGACTGTCAACTATTCCGATGCCCACTCCCATCGACCAACGCAAAAAGCCCGCCAGCGTCAAAATTCACGTCTCCACCGGCGCCGGCGTCGACATCACCTGGTCCGACGGCCACGCCAGCCACTACGATTTCTACTACCTTCGCGAAGAGTGCCCCTGCGCCACCTGCAACGACGAACGCGAAAAAAAGCTGGCTTTCACCTCCGCAGGCCCAGCCTCAGCCGCTGCCCTACCCATGTTTAAACCCAAAGCCAGCGCCAAGTCCGCCAACGCCGTAGGTAACTACGCCATCCAGTTCACCTTCACCGACGGCCACGCCACCGGCATCTACAGTTATGACCATCTCCGCACCATCTGCCCCTGCCCCACCTGCGCCAAAACCTTCCGTGACCCCACGGCAAGCTAAGCTCAAAGTTTATCGTGACAACTAGGTAACATACTGTTATAGTATCATCAGAAGTTGTCTTAAATGCATCTCAGGGGGTCGGAGCTCTAGCTCCGACATTTGAAGACACGCAAAATCGGGCTTTAGCTTCTGAGGAAGTTCTTCTCTTCCTGTCTCGGCCATTTATGAAATGGCCTCTACCTGGTTGCAGCCCTGGTGTGTTTTTGTCACTACCCTCCTCGATTGTGTCCCCACGCAGCATCTCCAAATCCAGAAGGCGCCCGTCCGCCGGTTCTTCGCCAAAGAACGCCGTCATCCGGCTGCAAAAAGGGCCCGGGCTACGTCTATTAGAATCAACACTTGCAGAACGCTTTCAAAACAAACAACTTCAACTTCCTTTAGAATGAACACTTCCTACGGTCAATATGTGCTGTAAATAATAGACTTATCTGTTCTATTGACAACCATGCGATTATTATGGCATAGTAGTTACAGGACCGCATGGAGGCCTCATGGACGCCGTGACCAGGACCGCTACGCTCTTCGTAAGGCACGACAGCAAGGATTGCCACTGCAAGGATAAGGATAGAGGAAACGACTGGCAGAAGTGCAAGTGCGTGAAGACCATGTTGCTCTATGACGGTGCGAAGCCGGAAGGTCAACGCCAGTGGAAGCAATCCACGAAGCGACGCGTATGGGAAGAAGCGGAGCAGGTTCGCCGCGAATGGCTCGACTCCTTCGATCCGACCAAGATCGAACTCAAGCGCCTCCGTATGGAAAAGGAATTGAAGACAGTGCCGCTGGATGTTGCAGTCGAGAAGTTCCTAGAAGATCTGAAGGTGAACAACCGCGCCGAAGGCACGCTGAACCGGCAGGCGCTGTTCGGCAAGAAAATCATTGAGCACTTCGGAGCACAGACTCCGGTTTTAGACATCACACCCACCGATCTCCATGATTGGCGACAGACGTGGACCTTCGGGGATTCCACGGCCAGCGTGTTTGTTAGTTCGGTGAAACAGTTCTTCAAATTTTGTGAAGCTCAGAATTGGCTTCCCGCGAGTCCCGCGAAACATCTCAAGCGGCCGGAGATCGAGCAAGGTTCACGCACTGTTCCGTTCACGGACGCGGAGTACGCCGCGATCCTCGCCCAGGTCCAGAAGGACGGCGACACCAAGCTGGAAACATTCCTGGAGTTGCTACGCTGGTCCGGTATGGCATTGGTGGATGCGACCTTGTTTGACACCAAATCAGTTGTCAACGCAACGCTCGATTACAAACGCCAGAAGACCGGCAAACGCGCAATCGTGGTCCTCCCGTCGCGTGTGGTCACGCTGCTGAACAAACTGCCAGAGGGCCAGCCGTTCCGGCGTCCCGATTTCAAGCTTGAGTCTGACAAAGCCTTTTGGCGCATACAACTTCAGGATTTATTTGAGCGGGCTAGGATCACCGAAGTTAAGACGGACCTGGGAATGCGTCCAGCACATCCGCATCAACTCCGCGATACGTGCGCCGTGTGGTACATCAGGAAAGGTGCCCTGATCCAAGATGTCGCCAAGATGTTGGGCGACACCGTGGCGATGGTGGAGCGTCACTATCTTCCGTACATCGAAGAACTGAAAGACGCGCACGTAGCAACGAACAAACGAATTCTGGAAGCGGCTGGAGCGGACTAAGCCGCCTTGCTGACGAGACGGTCGTAGACTCTCCTGGCTACGGATTCGGGAATCCGCATAGATTCGTATTCGCGCTTAAATCCGCCTTTGCGGCCGTTCGACTTCTCAGGACGGAGAATCCTGAAAACGCCAGGCTCGTTCTTGAACAGATCCCTGATGAACTGATCCGAAAAACCCCATTGTTCTGCCAGGTAGGAAACCTTCAAATGCTTATCATGTAGTGCCACTTGCCACGTCCGAGATTTGAGACACCAGTGGTGTCCTTAATTCTCGGAGGTCGTATAACCCGTAGACTTATGGCTTTCCCCGCGAAGGTACTTGTCTACTGCCACATTCCCGCTTGCCAGGAGCCGATGTCCCTGGGGCGTTTGCGTCAAAACTCGGACGCGGCGAAGTAAAAGCATGGGCGAGGGGAGAGTCTCATTCACCTCCCATAAGCTGTCGCTACTAGGGCACCACTTAATTCTCTATTGGAAATCGATAAATCAACGCTTGCCCGTGCAAGGAATGAGGCATAGTATCCGCCCAGTTTCCGATAAGCGCCCAGGAGTTGGGCTGCCACCTATTGGTCCACTTCGTTTAATACCCAGATACCGCCTGACGCCTCCGTCAACGGAAGCGTAAGCTTGTCCCGGGTAAGCGAAAGTCCGACCTTATCCATGTCATTGGGAATCATTAAGGCGGGAGTTCCAAAATCCGTGACGCGAAAGCTGTCCCCTACTGTCGTACCTTTTTCTAAATCAAAACGAATCCCCCAGACATCATAGAAACCACTTTGCCTGGAAAGAAAGTAAATGATCCTTCCATCAGGAGCCCAGCGGGGCTTATCAACCCAGAACTTGCCGTCCGTAACGCGAATCCAGGGCCCTCCGGTCGCGCGGGTTACATAGACAATCGATTCAAAGCGGGTGAAGTGACTGCTTTGATCGAGAAAAGCAACCCATTGGCCGTCAGGAGACAAGTGAGGTTGCCAAAGGTAGTGCCCATCCTTCGCAGCAACGACACGCGGAGGCGTTTCAGAATTGGGAAGCTGGATTGCCGACACCGCTACGATCTGTGAGGACTGTACATCGCCGACAACTTGCGACAGCAGAAGTTGCTTACCATCGTTAGACCAATCGGTGAGCTGCATGTGAAGGTCACTGAACGGTGTCAAATGCTGCTCGGTGCGATCCTCAGCGGACCATGTCACAAGCTGGTTTCCATCTACCCCCGCTTTCGCACGGACATAGGCCAGACGCTTTCCATCCGGCGACCAGACAGCACTCCAACGCGCGGAGTTGGAATCATCCGCGAAGACTGGGGTCTCTCCATCCATCTGCGACTGCTCTCGAAGTTCCCATTTGCCAGCACGGAGTGCATTGAAAACGAGCTTCTTCCCATCCCGCGAGAGGTTCGGATCCCAGGCTTCTTCTCCCGGCGATGTCACGGCAGTGCCAGCACCCGTCAGGCGCCCACGATTGCCATCGAAAGGAAATATCCAGGCCTGCACGCGATCGGATTCGGCGGTAAACGCGACCCTTTTTCCGTCTGCTGAAATCGCAAAGTCCGTGTCGAGACCAGAGCCGACTGTCAATCGCTCAATCGCATAGGCCCTCAGCGTTTTCGGATCTACGGACATCTTCCACAGATTTCTGACCCCTCGAAACGTGCATTCAAAAATGATGGCCTTCCCCGAAGGCATCCAGGAAAACTTGACATCCCTCCCCATTGAATCATTGAAGTTTGCAGAAACATCATCGAGTTGGCGGAGAATCTGTGGATCGATCTCCGTTTCTACCCCCTCACCTCCTATAACTGGCACAGTCCAGAAAGTCGGACCGGGCCCTTCTCCCCAGACCCAAACGGAGATTCTCTTGCCGTCGGGATGCCACGCGGCAGACCGCGCAGGGAAAGGACGCTCCGAGAATCTCGTCTTCACCTCATGTGGCTGGCTACCGTCGAGACTCGCGACATAGAACTGGTTTTCGCCGGTGCCCGCGTTCGTCTGAAACAAGATTTGCGTGCTGTCTGGCGACCAACGCGGGTAGAAGCCGCCGGATACGATCTTTCTCGCAAGTCCTGTACCACCCAAGGCGGGTATGACGAATATGCCGCCGTCGCCGTTCTCTGATCGGTAAGCAATATAGTTACCGTCGGGTGACCATTCCGGTTGCCAGTTGTGCCCTGGGCCCTTGGTGATCTGAACGGGATCTCCTGCGCTGACCTGCTGAACCCAAATGTCGAATTTGCCCGCGCGGTCCGAGCTGTAGGCGACAAATCGGCCGTCGGGCGACCAAGTCGCACCGAATTGCAGTCCCTTGTCAAAGGTAATGCGCGTGAGAGCGCGCTGCTTTTGCGGCGCGGCTCGGTGCAGTTTGCCGTAGATAAGAAACAGGACGGCTCCGGCCAGCAACGCGACTGCGAAGGACATGCTCGAGTAACGGAGTGCCAACCGTCGAATGCGAGAATCTGCGCTTGGCAGGACCTCGGAAACGGCAGGGAACGTCAAGACCTGCGTGGCACCAGGGGGTTCTGGAGCGGTCGCGGGCAGAGCGATCTCGCCGATGAAGCGGTAACCCCGCCGGGGCAGCGTCTCCACGAATCTCGGCTTGTCCGCGGAGTCGCAAAGCGCTTCCCGGATCTTGTTCACTGCGGCTGCCAAACCCTTATCAAAGTCGACGAACGTATCTCTCGTCCACAGGTCCCGTCGAACATCCTCCCGGCTGACGATCCGGCCCGCGTTGCGCAATAACAAGACGAGCAGCTGGAAGGGTTGGGGCTGCAGCCGGATCTTCCGCCCTTCTTTGCGCAGCTCGCCTGAGCGCACATCGACCTCATACCGGTCGAACCGGATGACCTGTGCATATGGATTTGGATCGGCTTCCTGCGGGAGCATCCGGTCCCTCCTGGCTGGGGAACCGCGCGGTGATGCTACCAAACATCGCATACACGGTCAACGAAAACGCGCCTTTAACATGCGGCTAACACCAAACCCTTCAGCTGTTTCGCTGGTAAGAAAATGTGAATGCAAAAATAAACAGATGTCTGTTGCTGATTCTCGTCGTTTTGGGGCATTTTGCCCCGCAACATCACCGTCAGTTGCAGTATCCGGCGGTGGGCCAGCAAGGAATGAAGAATTCTTGAACCAAGTCTCAAGACCAAACTCAAAGGAGAGAACGAAATGACTCTGATTCGAAAGCAAATACGGTCTAAAGTCTGCGCGTTCCGTCTTGCCGCAGTTCTCACTCTATTGACTGCCGGATTGTTCACCGGAGTGAGCAGCGCCAACGCCTGCGCCGAACCGGGCAAGGCTACGGCGTCGCCCGCGATGCCATGGCTGGAGCACCAGGACGAAAGCGACTGGCAGCCCTCCATTGTGGGCCTGTGGCACGTCGTCTACACTCAAAACGACGGCAGCCCCTTTAACCAGACGTTTAAGATGTGGCACTCGGACGGCATCGAGTTCGAAAATGCGCTCCTGCCGCCATCGGGTGGAGACATTTGCTACGGCGTGTGGAAGCAGACTGGTCACCAGAGTGTAAAGCTGCACCACATCGGCGTCGGCTGGGACGCGACGACTGGGAAAATTGCATTCACGTTTACCGTCGACGAGACCGATACCGTCTCCGAAGACGGGAAGTCCTACACCGGCAATTTCGAGTTCAACCAGTTCGATCCCAGCGGCAACCCGATGGGCACAATCAAAGGCACCACGTCGGCCAAGCGCGTGACATTCAAAACGCCAAGCACCGAGGTCGACTAAGTTTCAGCCGTTTCGGACGCCGGAGGAAGGGTCATCCGTGCGGAACTCTTCCTTCGGCGCTCGACAGCTTTGCTAAAAGAGCGCTTTAATTCTATAGACGATGGGGTCGACGCGAAGCATGACCTGTTCAACTCCCGCACGCGTTAGCGGAGAAGTGGATTTCAAACACCTAACTTCTCCAGTTACCGCGTTTCGGATACCAACTAGCGTCCGCGCTCCCGACCTTTCACGATCTGACCGAGCGCAGCGCCGATCCCGCGCCAAGATTTGCCGGTTGCGATGCCCGCGTTGTATTCCGCTTCGAGCTTGGCGCGTTGTCCCGGCGTGACCCACTGTTTCAAAAGCAACTGGCAGATTTGTTGCCATGCATCCGGCACTGGCGCGGGTTTGGTTGCTGCGTCCTGTGGCCGTTTGTAAGCGTGGTTACGGCGTCCGTTCGGGTGAAATTCCTGCTGCACTTCAACCGACTTTGCCGGTTCGTCCTTCTGACCGAATGCGTGGTTCAGTTTTCCACCAGGTCCGTAAGGGCGATCCGCTCTTGGCTGCGGTTTGAAGTGAATCCTGCCGAACTGGATATTGTTTGTGATGTTTCCAAGGGCTAGATCGAGATTGTGATCCGTTACTGGATTGCCTCTCATCCAGCCAAGAAGGCTCTTTACGTTCTGGTAGCCCTCTTCTGAACCATCGAGTCCAATCAACATCCTTTGACGTGCCGCCCACGCTTTATAGGTTGCTTGTTCCAGGGGACTCAATTTTGACGCGAGTTCATCTGCCTTCTTGTACGTCGCGCTCTTTATTTTGAGTTGGCTGTTCACTTTCGCGAATGAAGTCGACAACGCCTCGGGTGTGATGTCGGAATCCAGATTGATGATCGGATTGCATAAGATATCTGCGTTCCTCACTCCGGTTTCACCATCGATGATGATGTCGTGATCCATGGCAAACTTCGTGAATGCTTGGATTTCTACTTCTGTAAGGCTTGGTGACGTTCTCATTGTGAATCTCCTTTACTGCTGGCCCCGAAGGGCGGTGTTGAGTTGGAATTGACCGTACAGTCTTGACCACTTGCGAAGCTCCTCTTTAGAAGCCTTGATCAGCGCCTTGTGATCGATATGCGCTGGCAACGGTTTATATCCCGCGTATTGATCTCGCTGTTTGTATACTTCGAGACTTGCATCCGCCTGAGCCTGCTGACTTGCCGCTAACTGCGTTTGCGTTTCGTACCTAGCTTCGGCCCGCAGTTCGAGAGGCGAAGCCTCGGTGCGTAACCACGTTTGGCGTTCTCTAGCGGCTTCCGCACTTCTCGCGGCTTGCTCTGCTTGGCTTGCACCAGCGTAGTGTTCGACACTGGCACCCTCCTTGAATAAATTGAAGTTGGCCTCGACGCTGCTCAGGTTGTTTTCACGAACGAAGAGTTCGAAGGCGTCGCGTTGTTCTTCCTTGGTCGGCTGAACCTTGGGCAGTTCCCATGAGAACTTGGTCGGGTAAGTTAGAGCAATGGTGGAATACAGCGAGACGCTGGGCGTCTCATGTGGCTGAAGGAGACTCTCCAGCATCGCGCGATTACTGTCGCAATCTACGAGACGCTGCTTTCCGTTCAACCACACGTTGCGGAGTGCGTGCGTCCACGCGCCTTCTAACTGAGACTCGCGACGCATTTCGTCGGCGTGCTGTTTTACTTGCTCAGCCGCCTGCGCCCGCGCCTTCTTCGTGATGGCGTCTTCTAGAATGGTTTCAAGATCCGAGACGCTTTGTTGCAGCAAGCGTTGAGCGGCGTCGGCGGGTGCGCCAGTTAAGTACGGTAGGATTCGTTCGACTAACAGCTTCTTTTGATCCAAGACATTCATGAGTTTCTCCTTAAGTTTTGCTGGTTCCAACCGGCGGTCATTTGCCGCCGTTCAGAAATCGTTGCGCGTCCGGTGGTACGTACATGAAATGGATCGCGTCTGGTTGTTGCCGAAGAATTGGTAGCAGTGGTGTAGGTGGTGTTGCTGGTTCGACCTTCACCTCCAATGTCTTTGGTTTCGCTTTCGATAGTTTCGGCAACTTTGGTAAAGCCGCTACATCGATAAGCTCGTCTCCGGTGCAATCCGAAGGTGGCGTCCAGAACTCTTCAAACGGAGCATCGCCAATCGTGAAACCAAATTCAGGATCGAATTGTTGGCTGGTACGGTCAAAAGCCGGTACGTAAAACGGCGGCCCATACGATTGACATGCGAATCGGCCTGTCAGCCAAGCTTCAAAAGCCCGTTTCGCTACTGCGCGAAGGGTTTCGCCGTGTTTGACATCTTCTTTACCGAAGGCTCGCAGAAATTCACGATGAATCTGAAGTTCTTCCGCAAATGTTTGGGCATCGCACCCCGGCGAAGATTCCCCGTGGAAATGTAGGTTACGACGATTGCGCTCAGCGCGTTCACTCTCCACTCGTTGCGCTTCGATAGCGCGGGCTCGTTTCTGTGCTTCGCGTTGACGGTGGCGGCGTTGGCGTTCTCGGTTGGCGGCGCGTACTTCGAGTTGTTGGTCGGTTGGTTCCATGTTGCTCCTCTGTGACAGCGTTACTGTCGAAAATAGGTGCGTCAACGTGCCCCTGTGTCCAGACAACTGGGGGCCGGGGGCTTGTGCGGCCCGGCAGCGCCCAGGGGGTGGGCATTTTGTTTGCGATCTTGGCGGAGATACGGGTCAGTTGTGCGTTGTTTGCGTCTTGACTCGTGACCGGGTATCGCCTGTGTTCCCTCACAACACGTATTAGTGACTCAACTTGTTTGTTTGCATCGTTGCCTGCCAAGTCTGGCTTACTTTTGGGCTTCCGCACTGGAGCAACGCGTAGGCGCCTCTGTGGCGAAATCATGCTCCTGATACACGTTTGGGCTGATATGTCCGCGTGTAGAGGCTCCCAGAGCCGTTAAACGATATGTGCCGCGTTCCTCGGATGCGTGACGTGCCTTGATGTCGAGAAATGACCGTCCTTGTGAAGTAAATAGGAAGCTGGGCCGCGAGCAACCATCTTGCTTTGTTGCACTTGCAACGATAAGCCCTGGAATGTGACCGGCAACGCTGAAAAAATGTGTTTAAAGGACTTTTCTAGGGATGCGCCAGCGCGCCTCGATACGTTGGGAAGCCACCCCCCGGGTGCTTGTGCGGCTTCCGGCACTACCCCGGGGTGGTCATTTTGTTTGCGATCGTTGGGGACTATAGGGTCAGTCAAGGTACGGTTTGCGTTGCGACTCGTGACGGGGTATCGCCTGTGTTCTTGTAGAACACTTGTTAGCGACTCAACTCTTTTGTTTGCATCGTTGCCTGCCGAGGCTGGCTTACTTCTGCGCTTTTACATTGGATTACCGCGTACGAAGCTCCGTGGCGAAATCGTGCTCCTGGGACACGTTTGGGCTGATATATCCGCGCGTAGAGGCTCCCAGAGCCGTTAAACGATATGTGCTGGGTTCCTCGGCGACGTGACGTGCGTTTGATATCGATAAATGATCGTCCTTCTGAGGTAAATGCGACGCTTCGTCGCAACTAACTCTCTTACTGTGTTGCACTTACAGCTATGTGTACGATAAAGTGACATAAAATGCTGATAAAAAGGTGTTTCTAAGGTATTTTTCTAGGGATGCGCCTAGCGCCTTACGACGATGGACTATTTCCATAAATCGATTCCTCATCTCTGGGAGGTGATTTCGCCCATGGAAACCGTAAATTCACTCGACCGCAAGCAAGCTGAACGCTCATACCCTGGATCAAACGGCGGCAGGCGATCTCCCTCGACCAATGCCTTCGACCACAGTTGGCGCAGAGAAAATCGAACTCAATGTTGAGGGCCTGGCCCGGTCCCTCGGTCACGGTGATGTTCTCGGCCAGCACTGCGTCTTGGTGTGCTTCCATTTGTTGCTCCTTTTCCGGCTAGAAACGAGCCCGGTTTTGAGTTCTCCACAGGACATGCAGAGAGGAATTGGTGACGGCATTCTGGTTTCTTACCGTTCACGATTTCGACCAATGAACGGTCAGAACGGTAAGGAATCTGATTTCTTACCGTTCACGCTCTGGTCCCCTTGAGGAAATGAACGGTAAGAACGGTAAGAATTTTGATGTCAATTCTGGTACCGTTCAGTGGGTCCAATTAACGGCATAACTCCTTTAGATTCCTATATATATGTATAAAAGGTGATTCATAGAGAAAAGAGGTCAAAAGGCTTACCGAAAGGCTTACCGTTCTTACCGTTCATTTCTCCAAGGGTATCAGGGACGTGAACGGTAAGAATCGTTTTTGGGTCAGTTTTGGATCAGTTCACCGCGCTGTTGAGGTCAACATCGGGAGTGAGGGTGACAGGGTGAGAGGTGAACATCTGTTGTCTGAGGGCGAGAATATCCTCCTCAGACTTCGCCCAGTACCACGGCTTGCCGACGACCTGTTTAGCCACGTACCCTAGCTTGTAGCGAGCACGTTTCATCTGGTTGTCATCGAGCTTCTCTTTTCGTCCGGCCTCGTATACCTCGCTAGCCAATACGGGACCGTCCTTGACCAGCTTCGTAAGGAGCAGTTCCGCCCTCACGTCGTGGCGCGTGTTTGGATCATTCTGGTCTCTGAGCACGTCCTCGACGTTATCTTCGGTCTCCCCGCCCCAGATGAGCTTGGGTACGCCCTTGGGATCGATGGGCAAGCCATCATGAAAGTCATACGGGATGCCCTCGATGGTGTAAGAAAGAGTCTTCGTGGAGTCTCCCGTCAGATTACCCTTACCCTTCATCATCAGGTACTTCTTTGGGTCATCTGGCGAGACACCGAACATCCAGGTGGCGCGAGGAGCGCTGACCATGGTCTTGGCACCGCTGGTCCGATTGATCGAGGTAGCGGTCTGGTTTTTATTCCAGTGATTGATGAAGAGCCAAGCGACGTTTAGTCTCTTCGCGAAGGCCTTCATCTTGGAGTAGATCGGGCGAACATCCTTGTCCTTATTCGCGTCCGCATCACCTAGGAATGCGATGATCGGGTCAGGAATAATCAAGACGATGTCCGGGTACTGCTTGATGATCTCCTCCAAGCACGGGAGGTCGCGATCCAAACAAACGATCCCTTCCTCTAGTGTACCGGTGGAGTTATCGCTGATCTGCGCGAAGTGAATACGCTTCATGTCCGCGCCAGCAACGATCAAGCGGGGTACGATGGTATCTTCCATATCATCTTCCGATGACATGAAGACTACATCCTTGGGCCCACCGAGTTCATTCTTACAGTCTGGAAAGTCCAGATGCTGGGTCAGTCTTGCGGCGAGGTCGACCGTGGTCATACCCTTACCAACACCCGGCTCACCAGAGAACACGTTCAATTTGTCGGCGAGGATTCTTCCCGGCCACAACCAATTCAATCGTTTCGCTTGGATAGTATCTCCTTGAACGAACCGCATCGTTCGTCCTAATGGTTCACTTTTTCCTCCGTTCTTGGCAGACTCCCTCCTAGCTTGCTCATCCTTTACGTACTGTTCCTTCTTAGCTTGCTCTTCTTCCTCCTCTCTAGCTTGCTCCTCCCGTGCCGCTTGAAGCTGTTCGGCGGTTCTTCCCCCAATCGTCGGAATGCTTTCATTCGCCTTCCGAGTGATGTAATCGGGATTCTTTGCGTACTTCCCGAGAGAGACGAAGACTGTCGTACTTAGCTCTTCCTCCGTCAATGGTTCGGTACAGCGCTCTTGGTTGATCTCGCGGATGCGTTCTTTGACATTCTCGATGTCTTCGCCAAGGTCGATGTACTTTCCGCCGATACTCAACAAGGTCGAGTTACGGTTCTTCGTAATCGCAGCTTGCGGATCACGCTTGGTCTTCTCCTTTTCCTTCTTCTCCGACCTCCAGAAGGAAATCTCCTCCGGTGTCGGCGGGGTCAACCCACCGCTACTGATTACACGGTATTGCTTCCCGGTAATCGGATGCACGCTACCCGGCGAGACGCAATAAGCTGCGTCCGCGCGGATCGAGAAGTCACCGAATTTGACGGCGCTCTGGGCAACATTCTCGATACCCGGCACAGACGGATAGTATCGGTGTTCTCGACCCTCCCGGCTTTCGATAACTAATCCAGCCGTGAAGTCGTGACCCAGTGCTTGGAAACGTTCGCGGACAGATGGTGAGTCCGTCTCGAACATGAAGAGCCGTCCTGGCTCGCCTACCGTTCCAAAGTTGCAGTGGTGCTGATCCCACCACGCTTGTATCTGTGCTGGATCAGTGCTCGCCTTCTTCGGCCACTCAGAAAGAAGGGCGACCTTTCCTTGGAGCGGAATCTGTAAAGCTTGATACTTCGTGGCCATCCATAGCGCACCCGCCAGCGGAGAAGGAAACTCCCCGTTGGTGTCTGGTCCCGTAACCTGCGCGTTTGTTGGTTGTAGCATCGCAGCGATGCTATCGAGGCTGTTGATGTCGAGAGCTTGGGTTGGTGAATTCACTGACCACCGCCCTGGGACACTCCGATCTGCGTAACCACCGCGTTGATCGGAACAACCGCCTGTGCCGCCTGTGCTTCGTCCTGGACTAAATACGAAGCCGTTGATGGACGAATCTTGACGGCTTGCATCTTGCCGCCTAACCTGACGGGATCGGTAATCTCAAAACTGACCATCTCCCCAAGTTTTGGCTTTCTTTCTTTTCCTTGTGAACCCTCCCGTAAGAAATTAGATACGTGAAAGAAAAACTGCTCACCCTCGGAGTCGGTTAAGAACCCGAATCCGCGAACGTCAATATATGTGGTTATCTGCGCTATCATGTGCATCCCTTTCCGACTGTGTCGGATAATTAGCGGCTTTATACCGCCAAACTCTTAAACTTCTCCCTTCAAAAACTCAACCGTGTGCCGAACTCCACTTCGCACTCCCGCACTTCGCGCTGCGCCTTCTCCAGCAGCCGGCCTAAATCATCGGCACTGACGTCGTACTCACTCAGCAGGTAGCCCCGGCATTCCGACACTGAACGGCCATCGAACAAGAATGCGGTCGCGATATCGATGATTTCCGATTCACTAACGCGGGGTTTATCCAACTCGATCATGCAACTTGTCATTTTTTCTCCATCAATTTCTTGGTTGCGCGAAGAGCCTCTGGGTCCAACGTGTGATCGTTCTCTTCCGCCGCAATCCTCGCGACACGGCGAATCGTCAGCGCGGTCGTAACCGCATCTACTTTGGCGAAGTCAATGGGGATGTGAGCGCCATTCACAGCATCCAAATCAATCTGTAGCTCGTACATTTCACCAAGGACCTCAAGCATGCGTTGAGCGGCCACATCAGAAAAATGTCGCCCCGGCACTCCATTCATTCCTTCCATAAAGCGCGTCAAGCCGACCGTCTTTGTGATCAACACGAAATTGCGCGCGGCGCAGCCAAGGTGCTCTAAACCGCGCTGAATCTTTCCTTCGTTACTGTGAGTCGCCAATGCAGTTGCCATGTGATGCTCCTGGAACAAAGTTGTTTGTTCGTTGAATTTGTAGCGAGAAAAAGAGCCGAGCATTTCCACGTAGAAAATACTCGGCCCACGTCTGAAAGCTTTGGGGTTGGAACAGCAACGGTAAACGGTCCCACAAGGAAAACTACCTACTCACGATCCCCTCGTGCGACAAGACTCGAAAGTGCTTCTTCGTACTGCGAGGCACGACTATGAAGGCTCGACCTGTGTATCCCCCCTCATAATATGCCTGGGGGCTATCAGGAATTCACTTTTTAGGGCTTAAAGCCTTTCCCGTGAACAAATCACTATCCATCCGAGGAACACAAAAGCTATCAGGATTTAGTGTCCCGCCATCTCCACTGTGGCGCGGAAGGTGTCGATCTTTCGCTTTGGTCGCCCGCGCGGATTACCCGTGCGTGGAAGCCCGTCTTGCCGTTCCCCTCGGATTTGCCGGCGTATCTTCTGGACAATTTGGTTCACCGTACCAGGCTTCCAGAGATGCTCTTCTTCGATGTCGCGATCGATTTCACGCATCAAGAACCACTCGACAATGACCGAGGCCCAAACAAACGCCTTCCGCGTGTCCCGGCAAGCGCGGCAAATCGGATCGAATTCGCAATCTTTCACGGAAATTCGCCTACCGGCTTTATGCCACGGAAACGTGCAAGGTCCGCACTGGCACTTCATCCTCGGTTTGCAAAACGGGAGAATGGCATATGGGAACTTCTTGGCGAGAAACCAGGCAATCTTCGGCCTGGAGTGAAAGAATTCCGGCGTCTCTTTGCGAGGCTGGCGGTTTCTAACCGCGTCAATGCCCATTCCTCGTTTCGCGATGACTGGCTCATCAGAGTCGAACAACTCCGAAGTAACTTCATACGCGGCTTCGTCAAATCGGTTTCGTATCCCCATGTGTCCTCCCAGGTGTGGCCGGATTTACGCCTCCGGCCGGCGGTTGAAGTGTCGGGAATCCAGCGTCCCGGGTCGCGTAAAGGTTTAGGTGTCAGGGCGACGTGTAATACACCCTACATAGGGGGTCGGTAGTGGGGCACCTATTTTAACTCACTGATAATAAAAGGCTTGGCATCGAGGCCTGACAGGATGTGGTATTCCCGGAAGCGATGCTAGGCATCCCGAAAGCACTTTCTGCTAACAGAGTATCTAGCCCCCTCAGTGGAGGGCCGTAGGGGGGCTGCCATTTCGCGGAACGGGAGTGGCTTGCCCTCTCCCCCTAAAGGAGCGAGACAAGGCCGGTTCGTCTCAGCCGAGGCCTCATCCGCTTTTATAAGGTGCGCCATACCAGGCGCTATTTAGCAGGGCACCCAATTTCCCGGGACGGGCGTGGTCTCACTGTCCTTCCATAGGGAGCGTGTAGGCAGGCAGCTATTTCGCGGAAGGGAGGTTGACTCCTGCGATGTCTGCTTGTTGTTGAATCTGGGGCTCTTAACTGAAGAGAGGGCGCGAATCGTAGATCATCCCTACCTCTTATATGCACCGGCCTGGCGATTCTGTCCCACGACGGCTTGCGGCGCCCTGAATTCCACCAAAACTACCATCCGCACTCCGATCACGAACACGTAGTTCGCGCTTGCACAGACGACCCAGCGGTGGGCGGTGACCAATGAATGTACTTGCAGGCTCATCGTAAGGGTCAGGCTGCGCGTGGACATACTTTCTGGCGAGCGAGATTCCCGCCGCAGAATTGTTGTATTCCACAGCAGCAGAAGCGTATGATGCGCCAGCCGGAGCTCAATCCGGAATTTCCAACGGAATCTTTCCCCATCGAGCAGCACAGGCGCCATTTGCAAAAAGAATCGTAAAGTGGACTCCCAGCGTCCATTGATTCAATGCTTCCGAAATGGCTGTGCCGCTAAAAAAAAGGAGATCGTCGATGCTGCTAGTTCGATTGCGCCCCTGGGTAATCGTCTGTTCCATCGTTCTGTTCGCGGCATTCTCTGAGAGCGCCGCGGCGTGGACCCTTTGCGTCAACCCCAATGGCTCCAATGGCTGCTTCTCAACCATCCAAGCGGCCGTCAACAATGCCTCTTCCGGAGAGGTCATCAATGTTGAAGCCGGGACTTACAAAGAGGAGGTTGTGATTGGAATTCCGCTCTCGCTCCTCGGCGCCGGCGCCGGTCAGTCCGTGATAGACGCCACGAACCTAGCTCATGGCATCTTTGTGGACGGTTTCGATCATCACGGCCTCGCGGACGTGACCATCGCAGGATTCACAGTGAAGAACGCTTTATATGAAGGGATTTTGATCGTGAGCGCTTCGGATGTCACCGTCCGTGACAATCACATTTTGAACAATGATGCAGTCCCAGGCTTGTCATTTACGGGAGCGCCCGAGGCTTGCCCTGGCCAGCCTGGCAGCGGCATGTACGAGAACGATGAAACGGGTGACTGCGGCGGCGCGCTTCATCTGATCGGCACGTCGAACTCGATCATCTCCGGCAACCTTATTACCGGCAATGCCGACGGCGTCCTGATCAGTGACGAGACCGCGGAAAGCCATCACAATTTGCTCACTCACAATATCGTCAAGAACAATCCGCTGGAGTGCGGCATTGTTCTGGCGTCGCATCCGCCCACAGGCTCGAGTGGACCTTTTTTTGCTCCGCACTTTGGAGTGGATCACAACACCGTGGCCGACAACATCTCTGCTGACAACGGCGTGAAAATTGGAGGCTCGGGGGTAGGGCTTTTCTCTGATGGCAACGGCCCAGGCCGAACGTCGGATAACGTGATCATCCACAACAAGCTGACCGGTAATGGATTGGGCGGCGTTGCTCTCCACACGCACGTGGGCCCAGCCTTTGGCGCTCCCGCGGATGACATGGACGGGAACATGATCATCGGCAACTTTATTGCTGGAAACCTGGCGGACCAGGAGGACACGGCCACGCCCGGTAGCGTGGGCATCAACATTAACAGCGGTGGGGGAGGTTCTCCCGTTATGGGCACCGTCATTTCTCAGAACGTGATCCGTGATGAGGACGTGGACATTGCCATCAACACTCCGGCACCGGTTGACGTACATCTCAACGATCTGCTGGGCGGCAAGATTGGCGTCGCCGACGTTTGCGCGTTCGACAAGGCTACTGTTTGCACCGGCACTATCGATGCTACCCAGAACTACTGGGGATGTGCTGCGGGTCCCGGTGGGTCACAATGCACGACGGCCAGCGGATCGGACGTTCGTTTCACTCCTTGGCTTCACAAACCCATCAGCGACGATGATCACGGCCAGTGAGGCCGCGACGCTGCAACTTTCAACCCTAACCGATTTCCGGCATACCCTTGCGACGCTCCTGCCGGAGCGACCTTTTTTACTGACTCTGGCTTGCACCCCCGGGCTTTTAGTCGGGGGTGCAGCGCGACGGGCTTGTGCCAGGCGTCGCTCAACAAACTTACGCTCGCGCACTCGATCAGCAACTCCTTAAATTGGCTACACGCGTTGGCGTCGAGGCAGACGACCTCTCCGTCCAGGATCGCGCTCTCAGCCCGCAAGCCGGCTAGTTCAGTCAGAACCAGAGAACATCGAACAAGTCCGCGAACGACTCCGTAGAATGACCAACCTCGAACTACGCCAGTACGGTCGTGAGGCTAGAGATTTTCCGTTTCCCGGCCTTCATTTGCGCTCCTTCAATGGGCGCTCCAGCGTTTTAACAAGCTGAACGGTGTCGCGAATATCGCCGTCCATTTCCACGATCACTTCAATGTCCGTATACACGACGCCGTCACGGGAAGGTTCGCTTGCGACCGTTGAATCAAAGTGCTCTCCGATCAACTGACGCTGGCACGGGAAACCGGATATTACGGTTACCGCGTCGATCGGGCGTTTGCACAACTCCTACAAGGGCTTCACTCCGAATTTCTCGCCGCGAATCACCTCAACGTCGTCCAAAAAAGCGATGAACTTGTATTTGTCGCAGTAGTGCTGCCCGACATGTTCAAGAATTCGATGAGCCAATTCAGCGGTGCAGATGACTTCGATCTTTGTGCTCCCAGGTTCCCCGTGCCTCGGACGCTCACCGCCTCCTCCGTAGCCGTGAACGAGGTGGTAGTTATATCCGGTAGCGCCAAGATCACGGATCTCTTTCACGATGCGGTACTCCACGGTTTCATCGCCGACAATAACTACGCGCTTCATGGGAACCGTCTGAGTCATGAGATTCTCCAGCTACTCCTCGGCTTTATTCTCTTCGATCTTGCGTAGAGTAAACCATGGTTCATTTGGAGGCCAGCGTCGATAAAATCCGGCACACGAAAGGTGACGCTGCTAATGAAAGCCGGGGTTCAGCGAGCCAAGGCGGGAGCTGACGCCCAGCACTTCGACGAGGCGCTCAAGGGCGAAGTCCTAAAGTGGGTGAGACAGGGTAGGTCCTCGGTCGCAACGGCTGAGGGCCTCACCGTCTGTGCTGACAGTATTACTTCCGCTTTGCCCGTCATCCGCCAGCAATCGGGGCAAGTTCCGAAAGGAGCTTCCAAGCTCGCACAAGCCAACTTTCGTGGTGTGCGATAGCGCCTCAGTCAGATTTACCTCAGAACGAGCGGTTTCGATAGACCCCCGACGCGGTTTTTCCGCGCTCCGCGCGATCATCTGAAATTCTCTATCTCCCACACATTCTTAGTGCCGGTGGTCTCTCCGATGGCTAAGAGTCGCCCGTCGGGGGAGGGAACGGCCCAGACGTCATTTCTGGTACGAAGTAGGATGGAAGCTCTGCCATCGAGCGCGACTTTCAGCAAGGCACTGTCCATGTCGGCATTATGCCAAGAAACCAGGAGGCTTTTTCCATCTGCGGACCAGTCGATGGCCTTCAAATTGTTCCATCCCTTTACGACGAGATCACGCGATTTGCCGGTAGACGTGGATTGGAGATGGATCACTCCATGGTTGTTAGGAGTTACGATAGCTCGTTGCAAGCCATCGGGCGACAAGCTCCAATTGCAAGGGGAATCGATTTGCGGGGGATCTGTACTTTTCCCGGTTCTCACATCAAACCGGAACGCTTTCCAGATATCTCCTTCGCTCATGCCATACAGGCAGATCGTCGATGGCAAGCGCGCACACTGCACGTTATGGATGTTGATGTCCCGCAGGACTAACCGAGGAGTTCCGCCGATTACCGGAATGGCGAAGATGGATGACAGTGTTTCAGAGCCGGAGGGCTGAGGAGTAGAAACATATAAGATCTCTGAACCGTCGGGCGTCAATCTAGGTTGCCAGAGATCCTGTGCGCCACTCGTCAGATTTTCCGCCAAGGGTTGATCGGTGGCCTGTTTGAAAATCTCTGAAGTACCGTTTCGATCCGAAGTAAACAGGACTGCGTTGCTGTCCGGTGTCCAAGAATATGGTTCGTTCGCATTTTCATCGAGCGTTAGCCTCCTGTTCGTAAGCAAGTGTGCGCCATCCGGCGCCAGCGTACCGATGTAAACGCTTGGCGACCAATGCTCGTTCAAGAAGGCTATTACTTTTCCGTCCGCGCTCCCAGTAACGTGCAGAATCGATCCTTGTCCTCGAGTGATGCGTTTGGGGGACCCAGAAACTTTTCCAGATTTTTTCAGCGACACCGCCCAGAGGCTTGAATCCTGCTGGTTCTCAAGAAGGCCATAGATGAGTAGGCCATTGGGGAGCCAGTGCAACGCAGGAGTGAGGCGACCGTCTGAAAAGATGGTCTCGGCTCTTGCCGTCTGCCAATCATTCTCCTCGACGGAACTATTCCGCGGATTGTCACTCCCCGTGGTTCTGATGTAAGCGATCCGTTTGCCGTCGGGAGACCACGTGGACGCTCCCAACGACGAGCCATCCGACTTGTCGTTCGCAACTTTGATCTGCTCTGCTCCGTCGGAACGCATCACCCACTGTTCTCGACCAAGGTCGAGCGAAACTTCGTATGCCCCATACACTCGGCGGAACGCGATGTGCGCTCCATCCGGAGACACTGACCCTCCAAAGGCGTCATCGGCCAGGGGATGGGGAGTGCCTCCGAACACTGAGACGCTCCACAAACTACCCTTCCCTACATGATCCATCCGCGAGACCAGTAAACGCGAACCATCCGGAAACCAGTCGTCTACGCGAACCGAGAAGTTTGGAGGCACGGGTACGGAGTGGGTTTCGCCTGTGCGAATCTGCTTCAGATAGACTCCTGTGTTGTCGACATAGGCCAGGTACTTGCCGTCCGGTGAGACAACCGCACTGCTCACGCTATTTTCTGATGAATTCGAGGTCAACTTACGTTCGATGATGTCAGTGTGCCGCGATGGAAGGCGCCACGCCGCCCAGACCAATGAGGCGATTGCGATCAGCACAATGCAGCCGATGGCAATCGGGTGAGCCGAGAAAAGTGGTTTGCTTCGCTCCGGGAGCTGTGCAATTTCAGTGCCGCTCGACGGAGAGGACCCGTTAACCGGGGCGATGAACCGATAGCCGCGTCGAGCAAGCGTCTCGATGAACACCGGCGAGTCCGCCGAGTCTCCTAAAGCGTCCCGCAATCTCTTGACGGCGGCGTTAAGGCCGTGGTCGAAATCGACGAAGGTGTCCCCTGGCCAGAGTTTGCCGCGAAGTTCTTCTCGGGTAACCACCTCGCCGGGATGCTCGAGCAGCGTGCACAGGACTTGGAACGGTTGCTCCTGAAGCTTCAGCTTGAGTCCATTCTTGCACAACTCGCCTGCCGGAACGTCAACCTCGAAGGTTCCGAACCGCACAACACGCGGAAGCTGGGACTGTGGAGGCATCATGCCTCGGGGTAGGGGAAGTCTACACCGGCCTGGAATTCTCGTCACTTTCCAACGTAAGCGATAGGTGTGAAGCAGTTTAGCTCGTCACCTGTATTGGTCTAGCTCGGAACCGCTGGAGCATTGAGGTAGCTGCCCGCGGAAGCAGAGTCGGCGTCGCCATGGAGGTGACGCTGTGTACAAAGTATCCGGGATTTGCTGCCTACTGACGTTCCTGGCCGTGCCTGATTTTGCCTTTGCTCAAAACCCGCCGACGATAACGTCCTTGAGCCCAGAAGTAACTATCTCCGTGCATGAGTATGCCGATGTTCCTACACCGCTGTTGGCTGCAGCGGAGGATCAAGCCAGAGAGATTTTTCGGCGCGCGGGATTGGAGACGGTTTGGCTAAACTGTTCTCCGAAACTTGAACTTGAGAATCTTGAACCCAGGAGCTGTTATTTCTCGGACGCCACCCATCTGACTCTTAAGATCAGTCGTCACGCGATGAATGCGAAAGTTCGTGATCGCCCCGATGTGCTGGGTACCGCTTATCCGGATGAGAAGGGAGCCGGGTACTTTGCATATGTATTCTATGACCGCATTCAAGAACTTGCCCAACGGCGAGGGCTTGGTTATGCCCTGCTGGCCGATGTGATGGCGCACGAAATCGGGCACTTGCTGCTGGGATCGACTTCTCATTCCGCGGGTGGAATTATGTGCGCGCATTGGAATTATGAAGAACTGCGAAATGTCTCTGAAGGTGCTATGGCGTTCGTTCCAGCCCAATCAAGGATCATGCGGGACCGGCTGCGCGCTCACCAGAGTAGACGTTTAGAACCGGCCCCAGATGGACGACGACCGAAAATTGCAGCGACTGCCACTACCTCGCCGCAAGATGAACCTCCTCTCTGACTAGCCCGAAGATTGGACCTAGCAGAAGCGAGAGAGTCTCCTTGGAGCTGCTGAGGATTTTCCGCCTCCAGAAAATAATCGACAACGGGTTTCGCACTGGGTGACGGATTCAATTCCCATAAACCAGGGTTCGCCAGCGTCATCACGCTACCTTCTTCGCCTTCTTCCTAACCTTCGCCCACCGCTTCTTCGCCGCCTTGGTAATCGCCACTCTGCCAGCAGCCGGTAAGCGGTCGGCTCGAACGTCTAACAGCTTGTTGAAAAACACCTTCAACTGCAACTTTATTGGTGTCTCGGCCACGCTCTATGCAGGGACCTCGCCACCATGAGGGCCGTAAAATACACGCCACAGGGCGATGTCCTCGGTAATGTCCTCGAACTGATGCTCGATCCCCGCGGCGACGAACAGGAGGTCGCCCGACTGGAACCGGTCTCGCTTGCTGTCGTGAATGAGTACTCCTCGGCCGCGAATGACGAAGTAAATCTCGTCCTGTGCATGCGGCGTCTGTTGGCTCGGGTGCAGAGGAAGGCCAAGGGCCACGTCAAGAGTGCCACGCTGCAGGACCATGACGGCGCGCTCGCCCGCGGGGCCCGGGATATCCGCTTGAGCCTCGGCAAGACGGATAACACTGCTACGGCATGGCTTCCTCATGCTTCACTCCTTTAATGTTCCGCTCACTCAGACCGCAGGTAACGAAAACGAGCCGATCCGTGACGTCACCCAGTCGTGCCTGTTGAATGGACAGCTTTAGCAAAATCAAGTCATGGTTCGTCATGGGTTCGAATCGCCCGCGATCTAAATCGCTTCTGCGTCGAACCTATGACCGTGAAAAATAGAGTCCATCGCACAACAAACCTTAATTCTCACCAAGCTGCTAAGCAAAGTCTAGCAACCATATGTTGACTCAACCTCTACGTCACCTCTAACATCGCCCACACAGTTGGACTCCAGTCATGGTTGGCCAAACCATCTCGCACTACCGCATCCTCGAAAGGCTCGGTGGGGGTGGCATGGGTGTGGTCTACAAGGCCGAGGACACCAAGCTCCACCGCTTCGTTGCCTTGAAGTTCCTTCCTGACGAGTTTGCGCCAGACTCACAAGCTCTGACCCGCTTCGACCGTGAGGCACAGGCTGCCTCCGCCCTGAACCATCCCAACATTTGCACCATTCATGAAATCGGCGAACACAACGGTCAGCCCTTCATAGCGATGGAGTATCTCAGCGGCGAAACGTTGAAGGACCGCATTTCTGACGGACCATTTTCGATTGCGGCAGTGCTTGAATTGGGGATCGAAATTGCAGACGCACTAGACGCCGCGCACGCCAAAGGAGTCGTCCACCGCGACATCAAGCCTGCCAACATATTCGTGACCGAGCGCGGTCACGCCAAGGTATTGGATTTTGGTCTAGCGAAGCTGGTGCCCGCCGGCGGTGCCGTGAATCTTTCAGCGATGCCCACAGTCAGCGAGTTAGAACAGCTTACTCGACCGGGCACGGCGATTGGCACCATCTCGTACATGTCACCCGAACAAGTACGGGGCGAAGAGCTAGATGCACGCACGGATTTGTTTTCATTTGGCGTGGTCCTCTACGAGATGGTGACCGGCGTTCTGCCCTTCCGTGGCGAGACCTCAGGCGTGATTGCGGAAGCGATACTGAATCGCAGGCCAGTTGCGCCGGTGCGACTGAATCTTGACATTCCTCCCAAGCTCGAAGAGACCATCAACAAGGCGCTGGAGAAAGACCGGAAGCTGCGCTACCAGAGCGCCGCCGAGATTCGCACGGATTTGCAGCGGCTGAGGCGAGATTCGGATACGACCCGCTCAGCCGCCGCGACAGCGCAGGTCGAGTCGAAGTTCGCCCGGAAATCCATTCGATGGGTGGCGGTCGCTGGCGCAACAATTGCGGTCATCGGACTGGCCGTGGGCGGGTTGTTGTTTTTCTCCCGCAAGGCGCACGCGCTGACGGACAAGGACACGATCGTCCTCGCTGACTTTACGAATACGACCGGCGACACGGTGTTTGACGGCACACTACGACAGGGATTATCGGTTCAACTGGAGCAATCGCCATTCTTGAGCCTCGTGTCGGAACAGCATGTCCAGCAAACACTGCGCCTGATGGGCCAGCCAGCAGACTCCCAACTCACACCTGAGATTGCTCGCGACCTGTGCCGACGGACCCAGAGTGTTGCGGTGATTGACGGCTCGATTGCAAACCTCGGAAACCAATATGTCCTCGGCCTCCAGGCCGTCAACTGTCGCACGGGAGACGTTTTGGCTGAAGAGCAGGCAACGGCGGACGGCAAAGAGCGAGTGCTGAGCGCGCTGGGTGATTCGACCGCGAAGCTGCGCGCTAAGCTTGGTGAGACGCTTAGCACAGTCAAGCGCTTCGACACGCCGCTTGAACAGGCTACGACGCCTTCGCTTGAAGCCCTTCAGGCCTACAGCTTAGGACGGGGGATGATGGCGAGAGACGACTGGGCCGATGCCCCGCCGCTCTTGCAGCGGGCAATCCGCCTCGACCCGAATTTCGCTATGGCGCATGCAAGACTCGGGATGAGCTATAGAAATCTCGGCGAGACCACTACGGGGGCCGAGAACATGAGGAAGGCCTATGAGCTGCGGGAACGGGCGAGCGAGCCAGAGAGATTCTACATCGAGTCTCACTATTATCAGATTGTGCCTGGAAACTTGGAGAAGGCCCGTCGCGTGTATGAACTGTGGGCACAGACCTACCCGCGAGAATATGTAGCGAGACTCAACTTGTCTGCTGTCTACCGTAGCTTCGGCCAATACGACAAAGCCCTCGAGGAAGCTCGTGAAACCCTGCGCCTCAACGCGAATAGCGATGGTTATGCACGCCTTGCTGGCTCATACCTCAACCTCAATCGTTTAGAGGACGCTCGAGCTACAGCCGAAGAGGCGCAGGCTAAAAAGTTCGATTCCCCTACTCTGCATATTTTGATGTACCAACTAGCCTTCCTGCGAAATGATGCGCCGAGGATGGCACAGGAAGCGGCCTGGGCTGAGGGCAAGCCAGGAGTAGAGGACGTTCTTCTAGTTTATGAGGCTGATACGGCGGCTTATTCCGGGCAGCTCCAAGCCGCTCGGAAACTTTCCCGTCGGGCAGTAGCTTCGGCGGAGCGGGCGGAAGAAAAAGAAGAAGCAGCGACCTACGAAGCAAATGTGGCTCTGCGGGAAGGCCTCTTTGGCACCACCGGAGAAGCACGACAACAAGCAGCCGCAGCGTTGGGGCTTTCAACCGGACGGGATGTGCAGTATCAAGCGGCGTTGGCGCTGGCCTCAGCCCAGGATGCAACCCGGGCGCAGCCATTGGCCGATGACTTGGGCAAGCGGCTCCCAGAAGATACAATTGTTCAGTTTAACTATCTCCCCACAACTCGCGCTCAAATCGACTTGATTCACAACGATTTTGCGAGGGCCGTCGAGGCTCTTCAGCCCGCTGCACCTTATGAGCTGGGTTCGCCACACGGTGTTATCCTGCTTGCTCTATATCCCGTCTACGTTCGCGGAGAAGCCTATCTGGCCGCGCATCAGGGCAGCGAAGCCGCCGCCGAGTTCCAGAAAATCCTCGACCATCGCGGAGTTGTAATCAACCAACCCATCGGAGCACTCGCGCATCTCCAACTCGGCAGAGCCTATGTGATGGAAGGCGACACCGCCAAAGCCCGCGCCGCCTATCAGGATTTCCTCACGCTTTGGAAAGACGCCGACCCCGACATCCCTATCCTGAAGCAAGCCAAGGCGGAGTACGCGAAGTTGCAATAGAACCCTTGCGTTCCACTTGCAACGCACCACCGAAATCAGACTACCCTGTTGTCTTCTTCGCCTGCTTCCTAACCTTCGCCCATCGCTTCTTCGCCGCCTTCGCTATCGCCGCTCTGCCAGCAGCTGACAAAACGCGCTTCTTCACGCCGACGACTTCGCACTCCGCAGAGCCGCCCAATGCTTTTGCAGCCGCTCGCACGCCGCTTAGTTGGTGATTCAGCTTGCCTAACTGCTTTTCGAGTTTCTTCTCTTCGCGCTTGATCGCCGCAAGAATGTCCATGAATCCTCCATAGGAAAATCATTGCCTTTTTGCCAGGACTACCACTACAGGTTTTCCCCCATAATTTTCCCATCGAGTCCGTATGGCGGCGTACTCTCCCGAAACCTATACTCCAAAACAACCTAGTCATCAAACCCCGATTATCAAAGTTCGACAGGAGAGAAGCGAATGCATAGTGAACCGCGTTTAGGAATGCTGGAATACGGGAAGTTGCTCGTAACGCTAGCAGGGCTGGCTAGTTTTTTGCTCTTCACCGGCGTACCACGTGTCCGTGCCGGCGAGTCGGAATGCGAGCACCGGACAGAACGGGCCGATCATCACCTCCATGAAGCGATCGAACATCACGGTTGGGACAGCAGCCAAGCCGAGCATGCGCGTCACGAACTGCACGAAGCGCGGGAATATTGTTGGAATCACAGCCACAGATGGTGGGACGTCGAAACCCATGGATGGCGGACGGATCACGATTGGGACGACGACCACGGGCATCCACGATAAAAGAGGCGGCAGAAAATACAACTGTTAGAAAAGAAGGGGCGCTCACAAGGCGCCCCTTGGCACATTCCTGGAAAGCTTGGCACCCGTCGTTCCCCGGATATTCCGCTCCGCGAAATAGTTTTCGCAGTTGAGCAGGGCGCCCCAGAATGTCGTCTTCAGTGGCGCTCGCCCAAGTTCGCCGAATGACTTCGAACCAGCTGATGCCGCCCGGCTTGATTGACGTTAACATCGCGGTCACTTTTGTTGGCTTCGTTAGGCGTTGGCGGCTGCGGTTAAAGGTTTCGGTGAGGCAGAGTCCTTTGTAGGCGCGTAAGCGGAGGCGTCAATTGGTGAATTATCGCCGCGCGAATCTTTGTCTTTGCCGGTGCGGGCCTTGGTGAATTCCTGGTGGAAGCCGGGTAGCACTGAATCGAGGAAGCCGCTGGCCTGATTTACTGCTACGCCGAGGAGAGCACCAGTCAAGGCTTCAATGGTTTTGCGTAGGTCGCTGGATTTGCCTGGTGTCGCTGACGATGTGTCGTACGAAGGAGCCGAATACGTCCGGTCTCCAGCGGAAGTTGAGCCGGAGTCGTACGCCTTCCGGGGACGGCTTGGCGAGGGAAGCAAAGCCGAGAGGACTACGCCCCCGCTGAAAGCAACGGCCAAAAGAGTTCCAGGGTGTTCTCGGAACTGAGTGCGCCAATCCACAGTGGACTTCACTTTGTCTTGTAATTCGCTGAAGTTATCGCTTAGTTCGCTGCGCGTTTCCGCGATTTGCCGCTCTATTTGATCTGGTCTTTCGCCCATTGGACATTCTCCTCTAAGGTCTGAATTGTTCTTTCTGGTGCCGGATTCAAGGCTTTCAGTTTTTTGATGCCGGAAGTTACTAACGCGACGGAGACGAGGGCTAAAACGCCGCCCACAATGAGCGCGGCGAGCCCGGCCGCCATGACCATCGACAATGCGTATACCGCCGCCAGCAACAGGAAGCCAAGCCCGTACAATCCAAGCAAAAAACCTGCTCCCAACTTGGTTGCGGGCTTGGAGGCTCTTGACGCTTTTTCCTGTAGCTCAGCTTTGGCCAGCCTGAATTCGGACCGAATTATTTGCTGGATATTGTCTACGATGTTGCCGAGCAACTCCGGAACCGTCCGCTGCATTTGTGGGGTGGACATAGCCATCTCCTCGGCTGATCAGTCGTTACTTCTGAGTCCACGCGCTACGAGAAAACCCAAAATGGCAGCTGCCGCTAGGGATTGACCGGGGTAACGCTTTACAACGCCGGTCAGGTCATCGACCATACCTTTCAGGTCCGTCTGACGAACGTAGTCCGCAGTAGCCTGGAGCCTATCGGCGGTCGAATGAGCGGTCGCCTGCAGTTTATCGGCAGCGGTGTGGGCGGCACCGGATATCTGGTCGGCGCTCGAATGTAGAGAGGATGCGGTGCCGTCGAGAGCGCCCGCGGCAGATTGACGGGAACTGTCGATCGAATCGGCGGCGCGCCGACCGATATCAGCTACTTTTTCCTTCACGTCGGCGGCTGTGTCGGAAAGTCTCATGCGTGTTGCTGCGGCCGCACCGGGGGTTTCGGACTGGTTGTAGCTTGGTTGGCCTGACTGCTTGTTGTAATCGTCCATAAGATGTCTCCTTTTAAAAAGCTCGTATTTCTCGGCAGCGTCGGAATCGGCTGGGCGCGTATTCTTGATTGGTCGAGAGAAGTGACGCAGTGGAAGTCTGTCTCTTTGAAGAAACCTTTGATATCGGGCCGAAGGCCTAGGGTGGAGAGTATAGATGTGTAGGTGTCTGTAGAGCTCGTTCCTCGTATGCCCTTCGAATTGGAACTGGCTCGCTTGGGTGCCAGGTTCGCTGTTTGGAGCTTTTTAGAAACCGCGGGAAGACAAGCTGGGCCAATACTGTTAGAACCTGAGGATCGGACCAAACGTGACCCGCAGGTTATTGTGCGCGCCACTGTTAAAATAGATGTCGTCGCCCAATTCGAGACGCAACCCCACCGGACCCAGACTTGCCTCCACTCCTGCTCCGGGATACATTGCCACGTTCAAGCTGGACGTACGAAGACCGAGGAGCGTGCTCTCAACAGTGCTAAGCGGTAGTAGGCTTGGGCTCAGGCGGAAATCCATAAACCCGCCCTTCAGAGTGATGAATGGACGAAATCTACCCTTGTCTGGCTGCAGCGTGGGCCCGAACAGGCCATGGGTGACGCCAATCGACGTACGTTCAATCGCGGTTATATCGCCGTTCGTAATGTTGCGGTAAGCCTCGTGGAAGTTGATCCCGTAGTCGTAAGCAAGCTCCCCTTCTATCATCACTTTGCGATGAATGCGGTAACCGAACCGTCCACCCACTCCGAGGTTGTTGGTGTTGGTCTGGGAAATGCCGAGGTAATCGAGAAATATGCCAATCTCTACTCGCTCCTGTGCGAGCAAACGAGGAGAACTTCCGCACAGCACAATAGCTATAACGATGGGAGCGAACTTGCTCCACATAGCGTGCACCCCCCCGGACCGTCAGTACATGGCTGGACATAGATCAGACAAAGCAGGGCTCGAGCCCTGCCTTGGTCGTTTTGATTAACCATCGCAGTCCTCGGCGTTTATGCGGTTGCCGAGCGACCCGCGAAGAAGTGGTAAGCAATTGAAATGACCGCTAAGACCAAAAGGATGTGTATGAAGCCCGCGGTCACATGAAAGGCGAAGAATCCGCCCAGCCACATGAGCAACAACACAAGGCCGATAATTCCAAACATATTGATCCTCCTATGAGCGAAATTTGGCTGGCCGCACCTTGCGGCGGTGTTTCTATTTAGGACTTCTTAGGGCCATCCGTCGATAGGGGCAAAACGTTACTGCGAGTTGTGAATTTCTGTAGGGCGGTCACCCCGAAGGTTAGACGACATCTCGGCAACGCATGATACGTGGGGTCACCGAACAAAAGGTTCAGCCCTCAAATTTATGCGGCACGACACTCGCTTATCCGGTTTCGGCCTCCCGTAGTTCCGCCCGGCAATCCTCAAGAATGGGTGAAGGTTCAGGATAGCCAAGGGAAATCTTGGGAGATACATCCCTCAGACCTTGCCGAAATGCAGAAACGGGAACCCGGTGTCCAACTTGTAGCCCGAAACTAGAGTCAAAAAATACAATGCCCCTCCTGTCGCAAATTCAGTCCGACAGGAGGGCCATTTTACGAGAAGGAGCGGCCCCAGTCTCGAAGCCGCCCTCGCATGTCTTAGAAGATGTACCCGTTGCTCAGGCTGATTGGTGCTTCGCGGCGCGTGCATTCATTACGGTTTCCCCAAGTTGCGTCAGCTTGGCGTCAGCTTTCTTCTCTTCGTTGAGAGTTTCCTCCAACGGACCGACTGCGCCCTGAAGGCCCAAATTGCGAGCAAATGCAACCAACGAGCCGTACAAGGCGATTTCGTAATGCTCGACTAGGTTGCCGTTCGCGATTAGCGCGGCATCCCGAAGCGATGACTCTTCGATATTTGACGCCGAGTCTTTAGCTGCGCTCATCATTTTATCTAGAATGTCGTTACCTTTCGTGTCTGGTTCGACGCCGATGCTGCCGAACACGCGCTCCAAGCGGGCGACCTGGTTCCGGGTCTCTCCCAAATGGTGTTGTAGCGCGGTTCGCAATTCTGGCGAACTGGCCTTCTCGATCATCGTGGGCAAGCCCTTTTCGACTAGCTTCTTTTCGCCGTCGTATGCATACCGAAGTTGGATCTCGAATAGCTCTCGAAGTGATTTGACGTTTCCGAACATGTTCACGTCCTTTCAAGTTGATTGAGTTCGGCTCAGAACCGTGTGGGGACTGAAGCGGCGAACTTAGAGCTATTAGTGCATGGCCGAACGCCTGATGCGCCCAGAGGATTCCTGTATTTTGGAATGCGTATCGCTTTAGGCGGGCGTACCTGACGTGCGTACCACGCGTGAAGTGAGGCTACTTAGCAGACGAAGTGTGGTTCTTCGCGAGGAGATGACCACGCGCCACTCGTCGTAGTTCCCAAATCAGTAGGGAAGTTATCAGCCAACTTAGGGTCGCTGCTGTCAAAACTAACCACGCGGGTCTGCCGAACAGAAATTGCCACGCAACAATGGCAAAGGCAGCGAGTCCGATGCTACCCATTGTGGCTCCGCGTGCTTCCAGCGCAACCGCACAACTAGCGCGGTTAACTCCATCAATGCCCGCCACTCGTTTCTTTTCTTTCACGTGTTTTTCGACCAGTGTAGCGGTCGCGGGAAAGATCGCGGGAAACGCGAGAAAAAGACCGGCTACAACCGGACCGAATGACTTTGCAATCAAGCCAGTCGCAACGGTCGCAAGTCCTCCAAAGAGGAAGCGAAGAACAATTTCGTACCATTTCGTCTGTCGGAGTACCGAGAGATTGAGTCTAACTACCATGCTACTTGAGGAATAGAGACCAAATGCCAAAGGCGGTCGCAAACCAAACAGAAAGAAGGCCCGTCGTGGCAAGGTGAGCGGACGGCTTGTATCTTGGACATCACCCACATCACCGACCACGTATAGGCGAATAGTCGCTATCGCGCCTCCGATCATGGAACGGGCTTCCAGAGCGGCGTAGGCAGTTCCGTTACTGGCAATCGTCAGTCCTAATGTAGCCAATGCGACAGAAGGCGCCGCGCCGAACAGTCCAGCAAAGCTCTTGGGTTTCAATACGTCTCCCAGGGTGGAGAACAGTGCAACGACAATACCGCCGGCCAAGAAACGAAAGAACATTTCCCTCAATGGCATCACCCGTCTGCAAGCCGCATTAGCTCTTCTTTAGGGCTCGCATTCCATCTCGGATCCTTCGACGCGCCTCCTTCGGGCCTTTCACGTCCAGGATCCGGTACACTTTGCCGGTCAGTTCATGGTAGTGGACAAAAAACTCTTCCAATTCCTTGACGAATTTTTTGCCGAGGTCATCGACGTGTTTTACATGGGCGTAGCTGTGGTTCATCTGCTCTATGGCCACGATGCGATCATTGCGTTCCGCCTTACTCTTTTTTCCTTGTTCGCCCTCAATGACGCCAATTGTCCGGCATTTTAGAAGACAGCCGGGAAAGGCAGGTTCGTCCATCAGCACGAGCACATCGGTGGGGTCGCCGTCTTCCGCCAGAGTGGAGGGAATGAATCCAAAGTCATATGGAAACACCATCCCTGCCGGTAACACCTTCGTAAGCTCGAATACCTTTTGTTCTACATCGAGCGCATATTTGTTGCGGCTTCCCTTGGGCGTTTCGATGACTACCTGAATGATATCCGCATCCTCTGGGTCTTTAGACGCGAGACGAATAGGGTTCGCAAGGCTGTCACGCTTCCGCTTTGGCATTGGTGGGACCTTTCGATCGCGATCAAGTGAAAGTTAGATGCAAGGAAGAGCGTTCTGGGTCCGAGTTGACCAGAGCGAGTATACTGAAAACACGGGACTAGGCTCCCTCGTCCGGGTCCGCCTTTACAGCGGCAAGGTTGTCGAGGCTCAGATAACAGCAATCACGAACCAGTCCACCGGGCGAAAACTGCAAATCGTCTGTGGCAACGTGACCGCCTCGATCAATCCAGCGCAGATTACCGAGGTCCTGCCGGCAACATAGTGCGCAAGCAAATCCAAGTCGGCTCAACTGTAGTCGTCCAGCTCTACGACGGCCGCGAAGTCGAAGCCAAGGTCACTAGAATTGAAGATAGTGTTGCTGGCCGCAAAGTTCACATCACGTTCGGACCGGACGCCTTCAAGGTGGAAGAGAAGCAGATTGTCAAACAGGTCCGATGAAACCGCGCTCTTGTTATAGAGTTAGGCCATGACCGCTAAAGATTACATCGACACCAAAGGCTATTGGATATCCCCAGACCGGACCATCCGACGAATGGGCGATGAAGGCGGCGAGCAACAAATCATTGCCAAGGCGACCGAAGAATGCTCGGACGCGGAATGGAATCCAATCTGCGATGCGTTGAAAATCAGTTTGTTTAAGATGGGCTAGACCAACACTTCGATTACAACGGAGTAGATTGAGAAGGCTCGAAAGTTTGCTTAGATGACCCCGAGCCATCAAACTTATGGATTCGCTCTGCCCTCAACTCTTCAAGGGCTTTTTCGGCGTTCTCGATGGCGCGATATTCTTCGCCTTCGATGGGACTCAAGAGCCGTTCTTCGAGCGCGGAGCGAGCTTCGAGAATCCTGCCGTCCATGAGCGAATCATCGGTTTCGCATACCGCTGCTAGGTATGCCGCCTGCCAGGAGTAAATGCCGTCCATAAAAGGACCTCGCGAGCCGGGGACTATTTTTCGAGTATAAATACGCGAGCACACAGTCAGCGACAATACATTGTTTTATGTATACAAATCGTCATGCAAAATCCCGATAGTCTGCGCTGGATTGATCGAGGTCGTCTAAAGCCAAATATGGATTGAGTTGGCCGTGGTTGAGAATACCATTACGAAATGCCTAGACCTCAATGCTGTGCCGATCAAATGATCTTGCTCGGCGAAATGCTCGATACAGCCTGTCAGTATCTAAAGCTCTGCGATTCGGGGATGGACGGCGAACCTCAGGGCATGATCGCTCTGGCCTATGACCAGCTTTATCCTCTCAGTCAGCGGTCCGCGCGATTGAGTGTCGAACTTACGGAACTGGAAAAACGGATGCGAAAAAAGTTGTACCTTCGAGCTGGCGACGAACCCAGCCCACCGAAACCCAAAGGGCGCTCAGCCCGCAGCGGCCGTTAGGGCCTGCTGCCTTGTTGGAGGTAAGGTCCACGTCCGTTCGGGAAGGCTTCACCAAAAGTAGACGAACAACAAATTGTTCGGGTAATCCAACCCTGGAGGTCGCATGCGTCTCTAGTTGAGGCCGCGGCTCACCAAGTTCGAAGTTCAGGTTCTTACGGTATTGCATTCACCTTTGCCCGAGCCTTCAATCCCATCATGATATTCCACAGTGTTGCTGTCGTGGGCGTGCTCATTGTCGGCATCGCGTTAGCCCTTGCCATTCATCGCTGCTGGGCAAACTACCGGGATAAGAAGCGGCACGGCGGATAGGGTAGCTGATGACTGTCCCGCATGAATAGACTCTTCTGGTTCTCCAGTTGAAGTACGGTGCCGCACAGCAGATATTTAACGGCAACAAACAGGCGCAATCATGACCACTGGACGCCCTGAGCGTTATCCACCGACGCAAATGTTATTAGAAGCTGTTTGGTGTATTGGTCATTTCAAACATGGTTTGACAGAGCACTCATGCCGATTCTGTCGCATGGGTTTCCCGGAAGTTAAGGGATTATGGAAATATTCTGCGGGGCATTACATCTGTTGCGATTGCCGTAATCGTGCATTGAAAATTACCCAAGCAGCCGTAAGGGATGACAAGACCTGAGTTGAATTCAGTCGTTGCCGTAGCGAAAAAGGTAGAAGCACGCAACGATGGCCGCAACCCCAAAGAACACGTAGAACCTTAGAGCGTCGTGACGAGCGAAACGGTAATACAGAGCCGCGACAAAGAGCACGACTGGACCGACTGGCGAGAACAGTCTCACATGGGAAGCCTACGCTACTGTGTAAACGCAACATAGGTCCATCTGATTGCCTCAAAATTAGGTCAGGACGGAAAAAAGAAAGAGGCCCAGGGCCTGGAGTCCCGAGCCTCTTTGGGGTTTGGGAGACGATTCACATGTGGCAGCACAAGATTGCTAAACTCCCACGCCCGCATCTATCAGGTTGATACTTGAGGCTCGCTGATGGGCCAACTCGCGAAGGGTTTCTATGCCTAGCAAAATCTTGTATCGTCACCAATGTTGATTGTGAACGACTCATTTGTTGCCTGATTCAAAATCACGTACGTGCCGGGCCAGAATTCTCCGAGTTCTTCGACTCGCTCCTTCGCGGATTCGAGGCTGTCCGCTCCGGCGAACAACTCCAGGCTTCCGTCGTCGCGCATCTTGGAGATCGAAAATAGGGACTGCATCCGGCAAACTCCGAATTGTCCCTCAGGAAAACACGGCGCGGAGACCAGGTCATTCGAACGCTTGACGACTAGATGGAAAAGGCTCGGAAGTTTGTCTAGACGACCCCGAACCAGCAGATTGGATTCGCTCAACCCTCAACACTTCAAGGGCTTTTTCGGCGTTCTCGATGGCACGGTATTCTTCGTCTTCAATTGGGCTCAGGAGCCGCTGTTCGAGAGCGGCTCTTGCTTCTAGAATCCTGCCGTCCATAAGTGAGTTGTCAGTCTCGCAGACCGCCGCCAGGTATGCGGCCTGCCACAAGTAATTAGTTTGATCCATGAGCCACCTCCTTCGGACTCTGGGAACGCGGAAATTTTCGAAAATATACCCCACGAAAAAAGCAATTTTCAATCCCATTTTTCACCGGCCCTTTTCGTACGGTAACGTCCTAAGAGTACTAAGGAGAGATAAATAGTTTTCTGTATTTTCAAAAGATTACCTGCCGGATATCGTCGGCGTTTATGCCCAAATGGGTCCTGAGATGCGACAACTGCAATTCGGAATTTACCCATTCCATGATTACTGATCTCGGAGCGGAGAGCTACTATCTTCCAGAAAAGCCAGACTTGGGAGAGGGTGTAGAACTCGAATGCCCCCGTTGCGGGAACAGAGATACCTATGACCGCAGCGATCTGACGTACCGCGTCTAGTGGCACCAATTATGGCGATAGTCCTACCCGATTGTTTCCTGCGTCTATGGCAGCGTGGCAGTGTCGATGAATCCCGAGCAGATTACCGAGATTCTTCCGACGGAGTAGTACCGGCTCCAGCCCGATACAACAAGTCCGTGCGAAGGTAGGTCGCAGCATAGCCGCAACTAGGACATACGCATTTGGTTGCCGTTGGTCGCAAATTCAGGCTTCATTGGAATCATCAGATACGGCATTCCGACATCGCTAATCTGGAAATGTTCGAATCGCTGAAATCGAACACTGCGCCCTCCATCATCGCGGGGCTGTGGAGAAACAAAGGGGGACGAGAGAAACACTATCGTCAGCATTCAGAGAACGAAATACCGTTTTTACCTGATCTATTTCAATCTTGAACAGTAATCGTCATGTCTTGGCAGTTTCAGGAGGAATTGGAACTAAGCATTTCATTTGCGGACCTCGACCTTGAACCTGCAGGTTTTCTGTGGAGAGTTAATTCCAAGCGGAAAGTTTGGGACTAGTTCAGCGATAGATCGGTTGGAGCCTGTTGGCGGCCGGACTCAATTGTCCGCCATGAAGTGCCGAAATTGCTTGACACACCTCGCAGCCGTTCTCGTGATATTGCAGCAAGGCCCATGCCTTTGCGAAATTCGCTTGTAGCGTCCGAAGTTCGTTGTCCGCATCTCTTCCTCGACGCCTGGAGTTATAAACGTTGGCACGACCGCTGTTCCAAATCGTTAAGGTGAACTGACAGTCTTTGAGCAGCCTCTCATATTCATCGCACCATACTTGAACTGCTGACTGCATACTCATTTTTCCCCCTTGGTCATCGCAGCAGGAAGAACCTGTCCGAATATAAGCGTGAGAAGTACTTCGCTTGCCTGCCACACGGAACCGCCCGGGTTTGGGGGGACTGCTCTGAATGCTGAGGGCGCTCGTTGAAATGGAGTTGCCCTTGCGCTTGGGCCACGAATTTCAGCGCTCATGGAACCCGCTAAGGAAAGACCCAACAAAGCCAGGACGGCATAGGTTAGAACGAAGACGATCATTTCATACCTTCCACAGGCTACGAGACAAGGAGGCACGCAAGTGACCAGCAGTTTGTTCTCATGTTTTCAAGAATATACGGAAATTATAAAGGGAATCCCGTATAGCGATTCTTCCGGGATGGAATGAAGAAAATCTCCAGTACTGTAATGGTACTCGGGAAATACGAAGGACGATATCCTTACCCCACCGTGAGCGAAGGCGATACGTCTTCCAAGGGTGCAACTTATCGGTAAGAAACTGCCTCCAACCCGGGTGTTTCCGATCAAACGCCGAGGCGTCTGCCCTAAATGCAGGCACCGGGCACCAAACACGCTTGGCCCGGCGAGATACGCAAAAGTAACCCCTAGTCCAAAATAAGGAGAAATCTGTATATCCCGGCAATCAGCAGGCAACCAAAACTGTGTCGGGGGTAAAATCCATGAGTCTTCGGATTCTAATCGTTGATGATTCTAAGATGACGCGTCGCATTATTTCCGGACTGGTTGCGTCACGGTGGACCGTATGCGGCGAAGCAAAGGACGGTCGCTCGGGTGTTGCCGAGTTTCGACAACTCAAGCCCGACTTGGTCCTAGTAGACTTGGCCATGCCTGACATTGATGGAATCGAGGCCAGTCGGCAAATGCACGCTATTGACCCCACTGTTCCTCTAATCCTCTTTACGCTCATGGATCCTTGGGGTCTCCAGGGTGCGGCCCACAAGGCAGGAATTAGCCGAGTTGTTTCCAAGTCCGAAGGTTGGGAGCTAATCAAAGCTATCGAAGAAATCGTAGCCGAGCGTGAAGTCTCCAGCAATAAGTCCGGAGGATCGCGACATGCGGGCCGAGCACACCAAGAGTCTAAGGCTGCAAATCAATTCCGCTGATATTAGGAGGACCTATGGCTCGAATTTTAATTGCAGATGATCGTGAATCAATGAGGATGGCAGTTAAGACCGTGATTCGAATGCACCCCGGTTGGGAAATCTGTGGTGAAGCAGACGAGGGGCGAGATGCCGTAGCAAAAGCTGTCGAAAACCTAAAACCGGACCTTGTTCTTTTGGATTTTAGAATGCCGATCACAAATGGCATAAAAGCGGGAGGCGAGATTTGCAGCCTTATGCCCAGAACTCCGGTTGTGATGTATACGCTACATAGGACCGCAGAACTGGAAGTAGCAGCCAAACTAGTTGGCATCCGACAAGTCGTCGCAAAGGAAGACGGCCCAAAGCCCTTGTTGAATGCGATTGAAGCTGAGTTGGGGAATCCGGTTATATAGCACAAGCCAGATGTTGCTGTTGATCCATGATGAGCCGCGAGGAGATCATGCTGCGAGCTGATGAAAGGTGTGCATTGGTAAAAGCCGAAGGCGGCCTCCGGGGTCTCATCACCGAGAGAACCTACGAGGCTTTTTAGAGTTCGCGCATCTTCAATATCGCTCGAGTCTGTTTGACGAGGGGCGCGATGTTATCTTTTGAAAAGACTCCTAATACTCCTACATCTTTGGCTGCTTCGTCCGCGACCCCAAAGTGTGCAGTCAGCATGAGGATCGGCACTTCCGGCATCACTTGCTTGAATACCTTTGCAGTTTCGACGCCATTCATCACGGGCATGGAGAAGTCGAGAATCACCAAGTCAGGCTTTACTTGCTGAGCTTTCTGCAGAGCGTCCAGTCCGTTTTCTGCCTCGCTACATTCGAGTTTCAATTCTTGGAAGTACCAACGCAAGGCTTTGCGGACGTTTGGCTGGTCATCGACGATTAGGATGCGGGGCACTTTCACCAAGATAAGCCCGGCAGTTTGGCTTTAAATCAGGTGAAAACCCGATTCTACCTTAGGGACAGTCTGCACTGAGGAATGCGGAAGCTGAAGTTAGAGCGACAATCCTTGGGCACGGAAGCGGTCTTCGTCGCCTGCCACATCGGGATTAAGCACTGTGTTCTCGCTCGGTGCTAAGGCTTCCTCGTTTAGCGGCAGCGTGACCAGAACCGATGTACCGTTCCCGCTAGGGTTAGGATGAACGGTCAGCTTGCCACCAATCAGTCTCACCCTTTCCTGCATTCCACGAAAACCGACGCCGACGCTTGCTCCCGAGTTGATCTTGGACTGAATCTCCTGATTGATTCCCTTACCTTCGTCTCTTATTTCAAGTTCTACTTTCTCGTCCACGCATGACAACCGTACAAACGCCGTGAAACTCCCGGAATGACGATGAATATTCGTCAAGCATTCTTGGGCAATTCGGAATAAAGACAATTCACAGTCCTGTACCAGGCGCGGGAAGTCAGACGCCACTTCCACCGTGAGCTTCATCTTGCTACGCTCAGCAAATCCATCGACGTACCACCTGAGTGCGGTTGGTAGCCCGATTTCATCCAACATAGGCGGATGCAATAGGTAGGACACTGTGCGAATTTCAGCCGAAGCCCGTTCGATGGAAAACCTCATGTCCTCCGCGGACCGGACCGCAGCCGGACTCAACTTGCCCTTCTCTGTCAGAATCTGCGAAACATTCATACCGACTGCACTTAGGAGTTGTCCCACTCCGTCGTGCAACTCACGGGCGATACGTCTTCTTTCTTCGTCTTGAACCTGTAGCAGGCGCGCTGAAAGTTCGGCTTCCTTGTGAGTCTGTTCCGCGCGCTTGCGCTCAGAGATGTCTCGCGCTACTTTGGAGGCTCCCACCAAGCGTCCCGTAGGGTCTTTCACAGGCGAAATAGTCAAAGAAACATCGAACCGCGTGCCATTCTTGCGCAGCCGTACAGTTTCGAAGTGGTCCACGCGCTCGCCTCTCCGCAATTTCTCAAGAATCCCCACTTCTTCTTGTCGGCGGTCGGGAGGGACAACAAGTGTAATGTGCTGGCCGATAGCTTCGTCAGCGCTGTATCCAAACAGCCGCTCCGCGCTTCGATTCCAGCTTGTAATAGTGCCATCGAGCCTTTTGCTGACAATTGCGTCGTCCGAGGAATCTACAATAGCAGCCAGCAGACCAGTCGTTCGTTCGGCCTCCTTTCGTTCCCGGATGTCGTGAAAGAAATTCACGACACCAATAATCGCTCCGTTTTGGTCACGTATAGGATCGATATGCACCGAAACCGTAACGCGACTTCCGTCCGGCTTTTCGATGATGACTTCCTGTTCGTGTACCGAGGCGCCGGTCTTTAGCGCGAGGGCGACAGGAGTATCGCAATGGGCCATGTGGGTACCATCGGGATAGTAAAGTTTGTACGCTCCGCAAAAACGTTCATCAGTGTCACCAAGTGCGGGCACACGGCCCCAAAGTTGGGCCGCCCGTGAGTTGAACCAAACGATCACCCCGTCGGGCGCTTGGACCGCATATGCAGCCATTGGAAAAAGCTCGATCAGAGAGGTTTGGCTACCAAGATTGAGAAGGTCAGACGAAGGCGTCAACCGCGTCATCATGACGCTTCCTGCCCGGTTCTGCTCTGGTGGGTTCAAGTTTTCTCGCCTGGCCGTGGAGTTGGACAGGTTTTGCTCGCCGGCGACCTGGGGTCGTCTCTCTTGCCGACCGTGGTCTGTCTTATTCATGATGAATCCTCGCGGTTAGCGCTAACGCGGGGAGGTTAACGCGAATGTTAGAGAAAAGCGTACTCCACAGGGAAGTCTGAAATCAAGGCGGCAACTTCGCTCCATCTGAAGATGGAATCGATTTAATTTCTGATCCGAGCGGAACGGCACTGACTTTGCGCCGAACGAAAGAGTGCTCGCCGTGGGTATCGACGCGATGGCTCGGCGCGCAAATCGGACTTTCGCGGCGTTCACTTGCGCGAGCCCCGGCTAGTAAGGCTGCTATTATCTCAACGTCCTGAGCGACTGTTTCGCGGTGAGGCTGAAGACTTTCTGGCATACATCTGGGCTACCCAGCGACGAATCTGTAGAATTCCTAGAATCTATAGCCCATTAAATCTGTAAGTTACAGACTCTAAAGGGCACTTAAGCGTCTAGAATGAATACTTACAAAAAACCTAGGGGGAGGGTCCCACCGCTCTTAAAAACGTTCTGGCGACCGCGTTTGCCACCCGCGGCAGATTTGTGGAATGCTTCCGGCATTTCTCAAATCCAAGAGGTGCCTCGATGGGTTCCAGTCCTGAAACGCTCCGCGCCGTCCCGCTGTTCTCTCTCTTCGATGAAGACGAACTCGCCGTCCTCGGCGGTGAGGTGGAGGTCAAAACCTTCGCCCCTCGCCAGCGCATTTATAAAATGGGCGAAGACAGCGGCCACGCCTACGTTATGGTTTCCGGCAAGGTTCGTGTGACAACGGTGGACGACGATCAGCAGGAAGTGATCGTCGACGAACCTTCACACGGCGAGTTTTTCGGCTTCGCGTCCATGCTGGAGCAGACTCCGCACCAGACCAATGCGATCGCTCTGGAAGAGACCCGTTGCATCGAGGTGGACCGCCACGATATCGCCGTTCTCATCCAGCGCAAGCCCCACGCCGGAATGGACATGCTCACCGTCCTAGGCCGCCAGTTTCACGCGTCGCAGCAATTAGTGCGCAATCGCGCCAGCCGCAATCCCAACGAAGTGATCGAGGAGCACGCCACCTTCGGCGATCGCGTGTCCGACGCCGTCGCCCACTTCGGCGGCTCCTGGTCGTTCATCATCACCGCCTTGGTCGTGCTGGTGATTTACGTGACCATCAACGTCATCCTGCGAGGCGCCGCGTGGGATCCCTACCCATTCATTTTGCTGAACCTCTTCTTATCGATGCTGGCCGCGATTCAAGCGCCGGTCATCATGATGAGTCAAAATCGCCAAGACTCGAAAGATCGCGTTCGGGGTGAGCTGGACTACGACGTCAATCGCCGCGCGGAAAGAGAAATCCAGAACGTGACACAAAAACTGAATGTGCTGGACGACAAGATGGGCGACGTCGCGGAGCTACTGCGCCGCCATGTTGAACTAACCGGAGGTGGCCGATCGCCGCAAGCCGAGTAACCCCAAGCCGCGCGCTGAAATGGTGCTGGATCGCACCCCTTCCACCTTTAACTGTCGACTGTCGACTTGGGGGTGCCGTTGCAGCAGTGGCCTGGGGGGATGGGGTTGCCGTGGGGGCACGTTTTTGGATGGCCCAGGAACGTACAGATGCGCTGGTCCAGTTCGGGACTGATGATGTGCTCGAATTTGCAGGCTTGGTTGTGGGCTTCGGAGTCGTCTACTGCGAAGGTGTCTTTGAAGAGGCGCTCGGCCAGGCGGTGGCGGCGGACTACATCGCGGGCGCGGCGAGTGCCTGCGTCGGTGAGTTGGATGTGGCCATTTTCGGCTTGGACTAGTTGCAATTCGGACATGCGGGTCAGGATGCGCGTAGGGGATTCGTCGGTAATCAGCGGGAGCGTGCCTGCTGGTCCTGTGGCGTGAAGGGAATCGACTCTTGCTGGCTTGCCTTCTTCACCGAAGACCCAGATTTGCTCGAGGAGATGGTCGAAGCGGATTTCGTCGTCACCGGTGGGCACACCGGAAGTGCAGCAGTCGTTGGTGTTGGCCAGCGGACAGAGCAGAGGATGATTCGGGCCGTGCTGCGTGCTGTCGTAGTGAAGATGACCGTGCTGAAGCTCGATGCGGCGGTCGGCCTGGCGGGCGATGTCGGGGTCGTGGGTGACCATGAGGATGGTGTGGCCTGCGCGATGCAGCTCGCGGAAAATTTCCATGACGATGGTTTCGTTGGGTTCGTCGAGATTGCCGGTGGGCTCGTCGGCCAGGATGAGCTTTGGTTGATTGATGAGGGCGCGGGCGATGGCGACGCGTTGTTGTTCGCCGCCGGAGAGTTGTGCGGGGAGATGGGTCAAGCGATCGCCTAGACCCACGCGGCGCAGAGCTTCTGCGGCCTGCGATTCGTCGATGACGCTGTGGAAGTATTGCGCGAGCATGACGTTTTCCACGGCGGTGAGATACGGGACTAGATGGAATTGTTGGAAGACGAAGCCGATTTTTTCGGCGCGATAGCGAACCATCTGACTTTCCGTGAGTTTCGCGAGATCGACGCCGTCTACGATTACGCGGCCGCTGGTTAGCGTGTCCAGGCCGCCCAGAACGTTAATCAACGTGGTTTTGCCGGAGCCGGAGGGACCCATCAGCGCGACCCACTCGCCCGGATTGATGCTGAAGCTGAGGCCGTCGACCGCACGGAGTGCGCCGTATTGCTTGGTTAGCGAGTCAATGGCGACCTGCGACGTCACGCTTCACCTCGAAAGACAGACGCTGGGCGAACACTCGCAAGGCGGCGCAATGGATAGGCGCTGGCAATGGCAACGAGGATCGTCAGCAATACGGTTACAGGATACACAATCAGGCGGGGTTGCGCCGCTACTCCGAAAACGGCTTTGCCGAGAGCGATGGAGAGCAGGATGCCGGCGGCTGCGCCTACGATGCCGCCGACGAGGCCGAGGACCGCCGCCTCGGCGAGGAAGAGCCGCAGAACACGAGGGGTGGCGCCCCCGAGCGCTTTCATCAGGCCGACGTCGTTCTTGCGCTCCATGGCGACGTTGGTCATGGCGGCCATGACGCACAGCGTCGTGAGGATCAGGACGACCGCGACGGTAGCGGTGAGAAGGCCGCTGATGCGGTTGTAGATTTTGGCTTCGGCTTCGGTGAATTGGCGGATGCCATGAACGTCGGCTTCGGGGAGTTTTTTCTGAAGGCCGGCAATGTAGTTTTGAATTTCCGCGGGAGTGCCTGCATCGCTGATCTCAATGAGACTGATTTTTCCGATGAGTCCGGCCAGACGTTGGGCCAAATCCAAGGGCACGATCACCTGGTCGTCTTCAGTTCCACCTAGTGAACGGATCTCGTGGACGCTACAAAGTTCCTTACGAACATCAGTTTGCAATGATAAGAGCGACAGAAGCTTGATATTCAGGCGAGAGGCTGCTCTGGCTCCCACCCAACATAGCGGTTGGGGAGAATGGTGGGAAACCTGCCCTACGAAGGACCGATCCCAAGGAGTTGCCGTTGATTCCGCACGAATGTCGCCCGCCACGCCAGCGACAATTATAGGAATTGTGGTTCGACCGTCGGATGACAACGCGGAAGCCGAGACATACAACACCGCGAGCACTCCATCTTTGCCTTCCAAGCTCGACGGAATCGATCCAAGGATGGATTGATTCAATATCGAGCTAACCGATTCCGAGGACTGGCGCGGCGCGACGATCACGTTCGCGCCGAAGGTGCGAAATTCGGTGGTTAGACGGCGCTTGGCGTCGACTTGGAGATTTAGGAGGGCGGAGGTTACGGCGGCGCCGGCGCCCAGAGCGAGGAAAATGACGATCAGGCGGCCGCGATTGGCGGTTAGGAGACGCCGGACGATGCGCCAAAACATGGGGCGAGAGTTAGACATGGCGATGGGTGCCGGGAAGAATGGTGGCGAGGTGGAGACCTTGCGGACATGGGGCGCACTCTTCGAGGCTCAGGGTAAAGAAGTGCTGCGCCCGTACAGGGGCTAGCCCGCGGATCGGATTGATGGCGCGGGTTGACGTTGAGGTCCTTCGAGCATCCTTTTCGGATGCTCTAAGGATGACGGGTTCTTGGGGCGCGACGAAATTTCGCATCGTCATCATTCGCCTCGGAGGATGGGGGCGGGTTCGTAGCGGGCGGCTCGGCGCAGGGGGATGGCGCTACCAGCGATGGTTACAGCAGCGGCGAGGCCCACGATTACGACTAGAACCAAGATTGAGGGCTGCGGGGCTACGCCGAAGATCTTTTCGCCGACCAGGCGAGCGAGGACGATGCCTAGGGCGTAGCCTGCGGCTCCGCCTGCTACGGCTAGCAGGAGTTGTTCGGCGGCTAGCAGTATGCCGACCATTCCGGAACCTGCGCCCAGCGCTTTCATCAGACCGATTTCGGTGCGGCGCTCGATAACGCTCGCGGCGGAGGAGGCGCCGACCGCTAATGCGGCGGCCAATAACGCGGCGAACGTCACCAGCCAGAGTAGCGTGCGGACGCGCGTCAGGATGCGGCCTTCGCCTTCGGCTACGCGGCGGATTACGCGGACGTCGGAGCCGGGGAGAACTTGTTTGATGGAGTAGGCAATGGAGGAGACGTACGGGCTGCAGCTCCAACGCTCCAGTTCATCGGGAGTCATGGCGGCGGGACTGCGGCGGGCGAAGTCGTCTTCGGGCTTGGTGAGGGCGCTGACGTAGAGGTTGCGGTATTGACCTTGTTTGCCTGAAAGTGTTTGAGCGATTGCCAGTGGAGCTACAATCCTATCGTCCTCAGTGCCGCCAGTCTCCAGCAGTCCGACCACAGCCAATTGGCTAGACGATTCCAGTCCTCCGTGGACTCTTTCAAAAATCATCAAAGTGTCGCCGACCGAGAGCTTCAGGCGCTTGGCCAACGTGATGCCAACCACGCACTCTGTCGACTTGTCTTCGAACCAACGGCCTCGGACGTGCCACCAGGGATTCGTCTTTTCCACACCGGTGACGTAAATCGAGCCGTCAGGAAGCGGAACTTCATGGTGTGCCCAAGTGCCGATCAACCTGACCCCCGTTGTTGGGATAGAGGAAGCAATTTCGGGTACGGAAGCCGGATTGCCGACGATGATCGGTACCTCAATGGTCGGTGTAAAGGCGATGATGTTGTTGTGCCAGAAAACGGTTTTGATTTTGGGGAGGTCGGATTCGGGGAGATAAGCACCGGCGTTTACTGGGCGGTAGTCTATGCCGCCGATTTCCAGGGGGAGGGTGTCTGCCTGCGGGGTGACGAGCAAGTTTGCGCCGAGGCTGCGGAATTCGTGGGAGAGGCGGTCGCCTACGTCCAAGGAGACGCTAAGGGCGGCGGTGGCTACGGCCATGCCTAGGGCTAGGGCGGCGCCGGTCAGGAGTTTGTGGCGGGGGCGGCGGCGGAAGGAGTCGGCTACTAGGCGTAGGAACATTTTGTTTTTTTCGTCGAGCGATCAGACCGCGCACGATTGCAGTTGCGCGAACTCGTTGCGCCGGGCGGGGCAAGCCCCGCCCCTACAAAGTGTGATCGTTTGGTGCTTGTGATTCATCGACTTTGCCCTTGTGCGAACCCGGCACAGAGAGGAGTGTCTGTGCTACTTACTTGGGAATCTCGTTTGTGGCTTGCGTTAGCGCTGAAACGTCCAACACTAGATTTGCGCCGTCTACGTGGGCTGGCACGCCTATGGGATTGCAGCCGCCGGCTTGGCCGATTGTTGGAACGTAGATGGCGGAGCCGCAGTGACGGCAAATTACGTTTTGGCCGTCCTGGCGGTAGCCTTCGGCGCCGCAGATGCGGCAAGCGTCGAGGGCGGTGCCCCAGCCATTCGACTTCTTGATGATCATGAAGCGAATCGTCTGTCCGCTCCCTACATCGGCCGAGAATAGATGCATGTCGCCGTCTTGCACGTCGCGAATCGGGACGCGCACTTCGTTGCTTTGCACGGTGACTTGGGTGACGGTGGGGCGCGCTGAATTTGCGCGGGCGTAGATGAAATCCGCGGTCAGCAGGAGAATGACTACCAGGCATGCAGAGGCTGCGGCTACCATCCAGCGGCGTTGGCGGCGATTTTGCGCTTCGAGCAGGCGCTTTTCCGCTTCGCCTGCGGCGCGGGTTACCGCGGTGGCATGTTTGGCAGACTGCCACTCGCGGAATACCAGCAGCGCGGCGGCGCCAAAAATAAATACGAAGAAGAACAGCTCGTTGCGCACGATGGGGCCGATGATGGCCATTTCTGTTTTGCCGGAGGGAAGCCACTGCGCTTCGCTCAGCTCATGCAAGCCGGTGAGCGCCAGCTGAAATACCACGAGCATGAGAATGACGCTGGTGGCGGCGAAGAATCGCTGGAGAGGAATGCGCAACGTGCCTTTGAAGAAGAAGACGCCGACCGCAACCGCGGCGGCGATACCCGCGAGGGTGCCGATCCAGGTCTGCAGACCCTCGGTGGAAAGTTCGACAGCGCGCAAGATCAAGGCAAGTTCCGCGCCTTCGCGGACGACCATCAGAAAGACGAAGGCAAAGATGGCCCAACCGGCGGCTTTGCCCGCCCGAACCGCATAGGCTTCTACCTTTTGCTCGATTTCTTTTTTCAGGTGGCGCGCAACGCGATTCATCCATACGATCATCGTAATGACGAAGGCGGCGGCGGCGAGTAGCAGGACGCCTTCGAAGCCATCTTCGCTGATCTGCCATCGATCCAAGGCGATGGCTATGGCCAGACTGAGGGCCACCGCGGCAGCGACGCCATACCAGGCGTAACGGGCCAGATGGGCCCGGCCCGTGCGAGACAAATAGACGAGTATGATGCCAACCACGAGGGAGGCTTCGACGCCTTCACGGAGAGCGATGAGAAAAGCCGAGAGCAAAGAAACACCAGTTGTTAGTCAGTTGCAAATGCGACTTAAGTTTACCTTTATTAGCTACTTCCGTCAACCGGACCACACTGGTCCTATATCTTCACGCTAGAATATCCTAACTATGCTCGCGGCCCAAATCGCTCGCCTGACGGCTTCACTGTTTCTTTGTAGTGTGGTGATCGGAGCACCGCTGTTTGCGCAGACGCAGGCACCCACCGCTACCAAGTCGCCCAAGGCCATCATGGTGGATCCGGAGCGCGCCCAGGTAGCTATGGAGCGGGGGGACGAGGCTGCGGCCAACGGGCATCTGGAGGAGGCGCTGGCCGACTATGACGAAGCGGCGCGATTCGCACCGCAGGAAATGGCGGCAATCACGCGGGGCGCTGCGCTGCGTGCCAAACTCGTTGGCGAGCACACGTCGAAGGCCGAGAATCTGGCGCTCGCCGGGAATATTTCGCAGGCCATCGCCGAACTGCGGCTCGCGCTGCGGATTGATGCTAGCAACGCCGTGGTTGCGGAGCGCATGGCGGAGATGGAAGCGATGAAGGATGACGAGCCCGCCGCTGCCCAAGCGCAGACCATCGAAGGCATGCCGCAACTGAAGACCCAGAACGGCAAACACAGCCTGGACCTGCGGGGTGACACCAAGAGCGCTTACGACCAGGTCGCGCAAATTTTCGGCATCAAAACGGTGTTCGACCCGGACCTGCAGCCGCGCAACGTGAAGCTGCGCGTCGATGACGTGGACTTCGCCACGGCGATGACTTTGTTGTCCGAGCAAACCGGCACGTTTTGGCGGCCGTTGAGCGCGAACCAAATATTTGTTACGCCGGATACGCCGGAGAAACGGCGGCAGTACGCGGTGGAGGCGGAGCAGACGTTCCCGCTGTCGTCGTCGGTCGCGCCGGAAGAAATGACGGAACTGCTGCGCGTGTTGCGCGAAATAACGGGATCGACGCATATCGAGCTGGATTCGCACAGCCGCACGATTACCATGCGGGACACGCCGGAAAGGTTGACGCTGGCGAGCGAGTTGCTGACGCAAGTGGAGAGAGCGCGCGGCGAGCTGATGCTGGAGGTTGAGCTGCTCGAGGTGGATCGGAACAAAGCGACGCAACTTGGCATCACACCGCCAACGTCGACGCAGGCATTCCTGATTAGCCCCAGCGATATCGCCGCGCTTCGAGGTGCGTCCGACGTGTCGAATGCATTGACGATCCTGGGTCAACTTTTCAGCGCTCAGGGAATCAGCAGCATTCCGGGATTTATTTTGGTTGGCGGTGGCTATTCCACGTTCTTGTTAACGGTGCCGGCCGCGGCCGCCAATTTTTCGGATGCGCTCACACTGGTGCAGAGTGGGAGGCAGGTCCTGCTGCGCGCGCAGGACGGCAAGCCGGCCACCTTTTTCGTGGGCGACCGCTATCCGATCACGCTCTCTCTTTTGTCTGGAAGCCTGGGCACCGGAACCGGGACAGCGACCAACCCGACCTCGGTGATCGGGGCGGTACCTAGCTCTACTACGTTCCCGGAGACTACCTTCAGTGTGGGCAACAATCCCGTGGCATTGGCCGCGGCGGCGTACAGTGGCGGCACGCTGCCGGATCTAGCGGTGGCCAATCAGAACGACAACACCATCAGCATTCTGTTGAACCAGGACAACGGAAACTTCGTCGCGCAAGCGAATTCGCCGTTTAAGTTAGCGAAGGACGAAACGGGTCCGGTTTCCATCGCCGCCGGCACGTTCGGGAATACGGTCGTCAACTCCAACGGCGTCACCGTGTCGCCGGAGGATCTGGTCATCGCGAATTCCACTTCGAATAATGTGACGGTGCTGCTGGGGAATGGCGATGGCACGTTCAGCGAAGCGGCGGGGTCTCCGTATGCGGTGGGGACGGATCCGAGTTCCGTGGTGGTGGCGGACTTCAACGGAGACGGCAACCTGGATTTCGCGGTTGCCAATAAAGGTGACAACACCATTTCCGTTTTCAAAGGCGACGGAAAAGGTGGATTCACGGCATTTCCGCGGTCGCCATACGCGCTGCAAAATAACGCGACGATCAGCGAAAAAGGGCCGGTGGCGATGGCCACGGCAAACTTCAAGAATACAACGCTGGTGAACTTAACTGCGCCGGAAGTGGACCTGGCGATTGTCAACGAGACCACCAATAATGTGACCATTCTGCTGGGCTCTCTCGATTCCAACGGCAATCTGTTGCTGACCGAGCCGAACAGTTCGCCCTTGGCGGTCGGCACTACGCCGGTGGCCATCGCGGCTGGCGATCTGAATACGGATGGCATTCCCGATCTGGCGGTGGTGAATCAGGGCGACAACAGTGTCTCGATCATTCTCTCGAGCGCGAATGCGGACGCTACCTTCAGCGCCGCGGCGGGTTCGCCTCTGGCCACCGCAACCACTCCCGCGGGAATTGTGATTGCAAACTTTACCGGCGGGAATGTGCCGAGCCTTGCGGTGACCAATCAGGGGCAAAGTACCCTGGGTATTTACGTTGGATTGGGTGGAGGAACATTTTCAAGTCGTCTGGAGATTGCCACACCCACGAGCCCTTCGGCGATCATCAGCGCGACCTTGACGAGCAGCGGGCTGCCGGATGTCGCGCTGACGGCGCTGGGTTCGACCACCAATCAAGGAGTGGTCACCATTTTTCAGGACTCTTCGACCTTTGCGACCGGCACGACGCCGACGCAAACGCCGTATCCGGGAGCTGAGTATGTCGATCTCGGCGTGAAGGTCAAGGCGACGCCCACGCTCCACTCGAATCACGAGGTCACGCTGCAATTGGAGTTTGAGATTCGCGCGCTGTCGGGGAATAGCATCAACGGCATTCCCATCCTTTCGAATCGCACGCTGAGCCAAGTAGTGCGCGTCAAGGACGATGAGACGACGCTCATCGGCGGACTGCTGGACGACGAAGAGACGCGAGCAATCGAAGGATTGCCGGGCTTGGCGAACATTCCTCAGGCCGGGTACGCCTTTGGCACGCGCAATAATACGCTGCAGGAGACGGAGTTCATGATCCTGGTTACGCCGCGGCGGTTGCGTGCTCCGGTGCGCACGGGACGCAACATCCTGGCGGGTCGCGGTGATCCTGGGTCGCGCGGTTCGCTTGGAGCGGGCGTGCCTCAGCCAGCGCCGCCGGAAGCTCAACCGCCGGCAACACCGCCTCCGCAGCCGGTGGGTCCAACCCCGATCCCAAATCCTAATCCGGGACAGACGCCAAATCCGAATCCGCCTCCGGCGCCGAATCCTAATCCGCCGCCCCAACCTTAGACCCCTAAAGGGCTGTGGAAAATGCAACAACGAAGAAAAAGCTTCCTTCAGGGGCTGAAGCCCGTTGAGAGCACGCAGTTTACGTCGGCGCTAAAGCACCGACCTCCTGAAGAAAAAGACTTTTTCCGCAGCCTGTTAAGCCAAAACATTGATTGGCTAGTCGGGTGGGCGGCCGAAATTTCCGATGTCAGCTTGCTCTCGTCAGAGGATGGCCGGAAAGGCTTTCGAGAATGCGCAGGGGCGACATCTCGGGCTGCACCATCGCATTGCGCGAAATGATGAACGTCTGCTCCAGCGCGTATTGCCCTTGCAGCACCGCGTGGCTGACGAAATCGGTGAACACCATCCAGGTGGAGTGCGGCGGAAATTCCCAGCGCTGCTTGGGGCAGTCTCGCTGGAATTCGCCGTCTTCCTTCATGGAGTTGTGGCATCGATGCATGAATTCGTCGTAAGGCGAACGGTTTGCTCCGGGAAGATGCACGGCCCTGGCGATTTTACGAACCGCTTTCGAAATGGGATTCGAGCTTTGTCCTGCTGGCAGCCCGATCATTTTCGCGAACTGAGGCCCAATCACATCGAAGTTCTGGCTGGTGATCCAGACGCGATTTTGCGCCGGATTGATGTTCGTAAATAGCCGCAGGATGCGGTCTCCGTTCGTGGGACGCGTGGGAAAGGCATCGACGTGCGGCAAATCATTGCGAGCGCGGAGGCGGGCGGGACGTCCCTGTTCTTCCAATGGGCGATAGCTTGCAAAGTCGAGCTTCCATTTTCCCGCGTAGGGTGGGAGTAATTCGCCCAGGAACTGATTGGAACGTTGCGAATAACCCGCGACGATGGCGCGCAAACGATCCACTTCGGGGCCTGCCGCGGATTGGTCCAGGCCGGTGATGCGATCCTCCGCGGGACGGTAGGCGATATTCTTGTGGAAGCTTGCGTCGGTCTGCTTGCGGGTCAGCAGAAATTTCAGATCGTCGTCGGGAAAGGCAAACGGTGTTTGTGGGAAAAAGAGAATGTTGCCGGCCTCGAGCTCACCGCAAAGGGCACGGCCTCGCTCCGGACCACCGTCATCTTTCACGGTGACCAGGCGGCTCATTCCCGGAATTGAATTCTGCCCTACAGAAGACGAAGCAGCTGACATCGCACGCCCCACGAAAAAACTATAACCAGCGCGATGGAACCTTACAAGTAGAACGCGCTTTTGTTCGGGTGCCTCATGGGTTCCTCGCTGCGGATTGAGAGGGTCCAGATGCTTCGATGCTCAGCGTAAACAAGAGTGTCCGTGTTACAAAACATCTGTTGAAGCAAAATTGCTCTAAGCTAAGGGCTCAAAAACCACTACCGGCTGGTACGTTCGCGGAACCACAGCTTCAGCGATGGCGATCAGCTTGTCCTGCTGATTGAACACCCGGAGGCGCGGAGGCCGAAGCTCGCCGGCATCAAGTTCCGACGTCGAGCCTGGCGGGGGTTCCGCGCGACCCGGCTGAATCTGCGAGATCATTACGTTGAACTTCGTGCCGTGACGGACGCGCCGCTCGACGACCGGCAGTACGTTCGCCCGAGGAAAATTTGGCAATAAATTCTCCAACTTGATCACGTAGTCGGCGAATTTTCCCACTCGCGCGCCTTCCGCGAGTTCTTCGAGCTTGATCGCCTGGTCCAGCGAAAATTCTCCAACGGCGAGGCGTGAAATTTCGGCGAGGTGCGCTCCACACCCCAGCTTCTGGCCCATTTCATGTGCTAACGAACGAATGTAAGTGCCGGACGAGCACTCGATCACAAAGCGCGCGATGCAGTTTTCGATTTCGGTCAGTCTGTACTCGAAAAGCTCGACCTCCGCGGGTTTCAACTCCACAGGTTGTTTTTTTCTCGCAAGCTCGTAAGCGGGGCGACCGTGAATCTTTTTCGCGGAAAATGACGGTGGCATTTGCTCGAAGCGTCCGATGCGCTCCGCAGCCAGTTTCTCAAGCATGGCCCGGTGCAGCGAGGGCGCCGCATCGGGCGCCTGCGCTTCGCCGTCGGAATCGTAGGTATCGGTGGCGAAACCAAAACGGAAGCCAGCTGAATAGCGCTTGCGGCGGCCGGAATAAAACTGCACGAGGCGAGTCGCGCGCCCGAGGAGCAAGACCAGCACGCCCGTCGCGAGCGGGTCCAGCGTGCCGAGATGCCCGATCTGGCGGAAGCCTGCCAGGTGACGCACCGCGTCCACGACATCGTGCGATGTCTTACCTTTCGGCTTATCGATCACCAGCGCGCCGTCAAACGGCGCAGGACTCGGCTGTCGTGGCATGCGTGGGAATTTTCCTTGTGCGGCTTTTCGGATTGAAACAAAAGAATACTGGCAAAAGAATCCTGCGCCGGACTAAAGCCCAACGCTTACATTGCGGGATCTGCTATGGTGCTGCTGGCTTGTCTTTTTTTACTTCTCTCAAGAGCTGTTCGATACGCTCGACGTGTTCCTGCGAGAGGTCGAGCGTAAAGTGCAAGTCCGGCAATCGGCGGAGTTGCAAGCGTTCGATCAGCTCGCTGCGAATGTAACCTGAGGCGTGATCGAGCGCCTTGATGGCGTCGGTCTGTTCCTTGTTGGTGCCGCGCACATGCACATAGACGCGTGCATGCTTCATGTCCGGCTGCACGCGCACTTCACTGACCACCACCATGCCTTCCAGCCGCGGATCCTTCAGCTCTCCGGCCAGCATGGCGTTGATTTCGTGCGCGATTTCCTCGCCCACGCGTTCGTGTCGGTGATTGGTTGGACTCATCGGTGCAAACGGCGATGCGAAACGCCGCACTCCCTAAACAATCTCGAATTTCTGTCCGATCAAAAACGAGCCCAGGATGCGATCGGCTTCATCCAAGACTTGCTGCAAGGATTCTTGCACGTGACGTTCTTCGTTCGATAGCGTCACTACCCCCACGACCGACCGTTGCCACAGATCGTGATGATCCAATTCCGCGACCGCCACGTTGAACTGCCTCCGCAGCTTATCTTTCAAGCTGCGAATCACCTGTCTCTTGTCCTTCAGCGATTGCGCGTCCGGGATGTGCAACTCAAGGGTGAGCAAGCCGACGGGCATGACTGGCTCCAGGAACGATGCTACAACCTATTTTCGCGACCCTGGTGCGCCGCTCTGTGCGGCGGCATCGGCGGCGCTGAGTTTCGTCACCTGAAAGCACTCCAGAATGTCGCCGACCTTGACGTCGTTGAAATTCGCGATGCCCACGCCGCATTCAAAGCCGGTGCGAACCTCACTCGCGTCGTCCTTGAAGCGCTTCAGCGAGCTGAGCTTTGAAGTGTAGACCACCGCGCCGTCGCGCATGACGCGAACCTGGGAATCGCGCTTGAGTACGCCGTCCACCACGTAGCAACCTGCGATAGTGCCAGAACCTTTGACGCGGAACGTGTTGCGCACTTCGGCGCGGCCCACGTACGTTTCCTGAACGACGGGTTCGAGCAGGCCTTCCATGGCCTTCTTAATTTCGTCGGAAACTTCGTAGATGATGGTGTGAGGCCGGATTTCCACGTGCTCTTGCTGCGCGAGCTCCGCCGCTTTGCGGTCAGGCCGGATGCCGAACGCGATGATGATGGCGCCGGATGCGGAAGCCAACAATACGTCATTTTCGGTCACCGCGCCTACGCCAGAGCCGATGATCTTCAGCTTCACTTGATCATTCGACAGCTTCGGCAGCATTTCGCTAAGCACTTCCACGGAGCCTTGCACATCGCCCTTGATGACGATGCCAAGTTCCTTCACTTCGCCGGCCTTCAGCTGTTCGTGCAACTGATCGAGAGTGATGCGCCCGCCGCTGGAGCGAGCCATGGCCGCGTCGCGCTGTTTCGACTGCCGGAACTCGACGATGTGTCGCGCTTTGGCTTCGTCGGTAACCTGGAAGTTGTCGCCCGCGTCGGGGATTCCTTGCAAGCCGAGCACTTCCACCGGGGTGGAGGGCGGTGCGTCCTTCGTCGGACGCCCGCGATCATCGAACAAGGCGCGGACCTTGCCAAAGACCGAGCCGCAGATGAAGAAATCGCCAAGTTGCAGCGTGCCGTTCTGAATCAAAATCGTCGCGACTGGGCCACGGCCCTTGTCCACGCGCGATTCCAAGACGGTGCCGGTTGCAGGCGCATCCGGATTCGCTTTCAATTCGCGCAAATCCGCCACGAGCAACAGAGTTTCCAACAACTTGGGAATTCCGGTTTTCTGCTTTGCGGAAACTTCCACAAACTCCGTATCGCCGCCCCATTCCGCGGGCAGCAAGTTCAAATCGGCAAGCTGGCGTTTCACGCGTTCGACCTGTGCCTCGGGCTTGTCGATCTTGTTGATAGCCACCACGATCGGAACATTGGCGGCTCGTGCGTGATCGATCGCTTCCTTGGTCTGCGGCATGACGCCGTCGTCGGCGGCCACGACCAACACCACGATGTCGGTTACTTTCGCGCCGCGCGCGCGCATGCGCGTGAACGCTTCGTGACCCGGCGTGTCCACAAACACTACGGCGCGATCGTTCACCATCACCTTGTACGCGCCGATATGCTGCGTGATGCCGCCTGCCTCGCCCGCCGCGACATCGGCTTCGCGGATGGCATCGAGCAAACTGGTCTTGCCGTGATCGACGTGGCCCATCACGGTAACCACCGGCGGCCGCGGTTTCAGGTTTTCCTTGGTCTCTTCCTTCGCAACCTCCAGCACCATCTCTTCTTCGAAGGAAACGACACTGACGACACCGTTGAATGCCTCGGCTATCGTGGTTGCTGTTGGAACGTCGAGCGCTTGATTGATGCTGGCGAACACGCCGCGATCCATCAACGTCTTCAGCAGCTCTTTGGCGCGGACGTCGAGTTTCTCGGCGAGTTCGCGAATGGTGATGCCTTCCGTGATGGCTACGTCGCGAGGCGCCCGCGGCTCTGGCGGTGCGATAGCGGCAACTGCTCCGCCGCGTCCTCCGGCACCGGGACGCTGGCGCGTGGGGTGAAGCTTGCGCTCACCTTCCATCTCGCGCTTGTCGACACCGGGACGCTGACGCTGCGGTGGCTTCCTGGTGTAGAGCGGCTTGCCCGGCTCGGCTTTCGCGGGGGCTTTGTCCGGCAGTGGCGGCAGCATTCCGGGACGTCCCGGCATGCGGGGTCCCGGGCGCGAACCGGTCGGCATCGGGCCGCGGCGCTGTTCAAAAGGTCTTGCGGGTTGCCCGCTCTGTCCACCGGGTCCGCCCGGACGCGGAGTAAATGGCCGACCTTGACCGCCCGATTGCAGAGGGCGCATCGGCTGACCTGGTCTGGGTCCGCCTTGACGTTGATGAGTCCCCGGCGTTGTGCCCGGTATTGGACCGCGATTGCCACCGGTAGGCATGGGTGGACGCGCAGGAGGCGGAGCGGGCCGCGTGCCAGGAGCAGCAGCGGCGGGACGCGCACCTGCCGCAGGGCGTGCACCGACGGGCTGATTCGCCGGAGGTTGCCCCGGTCGCTGTGGCGGAAGAGGTCGTTGGCCAGGAGCTGGAGCGCCCTGCCGTGGAGCGCCACCCGTAGGTGCAGGCGTCGACGGACGTAGGGGTGCGGCTGGTTGTGGAGTCGGCGCAGCGACTGGCCGTGCTACAGGCGCGGGCGTCGTTGCCGTAGGAGCTTCGGTTACCGCACCGGGAGCTGGCGGTGGAGCTTGTACTGGCGCTTTGGGAACAGCAGGCGCCGGTGTCGCCGCTACAGGCGTCGCCACTTGGGCAGCTGCGGGAGCGGCTGGCGCGGGGGCCACGGGCGCCGCTATCGGCGGTGGCGTGGCGGCCACGGGCCTCGCCGTCACGGGCGTCGGCGCTGCGGGGGTTGGTGTCGACGGCGGAGCAGCCACCGAAGGTGCGGCTGTTGGGGCGACAGCTGGGCGCATCCTTACCGCCCTCGCTGCAGCTTCCTTCGCGTCCTTGTCCGCTTTGGCTCTAGCCTCCGCCTCGGCTTCGGCATTGGCAACTCCCTGCAGGTGCGCGCGTACTTTCTCTGCGACATCTACCGGGATCGAGCTGGAGTGCGTCTTCTTTTCGGTGACGCCGTACCCCGCTAAGAGATCGATAATCGCTTTCGCCTTGACCTCGAGTTCGCGGGCTAGCTCGTTAATCCGTACTTGGTTTGGGTCTGTTGTCATGCGTTCCTAAGATTTAGCCTCTTCATCCGATTCCGAGTGCTTTTGATCGCCTTCTTCATGGGATTCGGCAATCTTGATGCCATCGCTATCGGCGGCGTCGTTTTCCGCTGGAGCCGGTGCGGCCGCTTCGTCGTGCGGTTCGGGCGCCGCTTCCTGGGTTCCTTCGGTTTCGACTTCAGCTTCTTGCGTCTCCACAGCCGTGCCTTCAGCGGGAGCTTCCGCCTGATCGCTGGGCGCGACTTCCTCCGCCGATCCCTCGGCATTTTCGGTCGCTTCGCCGGTTGCCGCGGCCTCGCCGCCCTCATAGAACCGATTCACCGCCTGATAGATCTTGTCCACCATCTTTTCGCCGATGCCCGGGATTTCCATCAACTGTTCCGGTGTCATCCCTGCGAGCTTCTCGACGTTGGTGATTCCCGCGGCTTCAATCTTCTCGATGGTCTTTGCTCCAACGCCCGCCAAAGCGGTCAGCGGAGTGGTCGGGGCGGTCAGCGCGGTCATTTGTTCTTCGATCTCGCGCCGCTTCTCTTCTTCGCTCTTGATGTCGATGTCCCAGCCGATCAACTTGCTCGCCAGGCGAACGTTCTGTCCTTTTTTGCCGATGGCGAGCGAAAGCTGCGAGTCTTCGACGATCACTTCGAGCTTGCGATTTTCGGGATCTGTAATTTGGACGCGCGTAACCTTAGCCGGACTCAACGCCTTTTGGGCAAACGCCACGGTCTCTTCGCTATACGGAATGATGTCGATTTTCTCGCCGCGCAACTCGCGAATGATCGATTGCACGCGCATGCCCTTCATGCCTACGCAGGCGCCCACCGGATCCACATCTTTATCGCGACTGGCGACTGCCACCTTCGTGCGTTCTCCAGCCTCGCGCGCCGCGTGACGAATCTGCACGGTGCCGTCGTAAATTTCCGGCACTTCCATCTCGAACAAGCGCTGTACCAGGCTCGCATCCGCGCGCGACACGATCACTTGTGGCCCTTTCGCCGCTCGATCCACCATCTTGATGACCACGCGCAACCGCTCGCCAATATTGTAAGTTTCCAGCTTCGATTGCTCACGCTTCGGCAGCCGCGCTTCGGTTCGACCCATGTCCACGATCAGGTCCGGACCTTCGGCGCGCTTCACGATCACTGTGACCAACTCGCCCACGCGGCCGTGATACTCGTTAAAAATCGTATCGCGCTCGGCCTCGCGCACCTTCTGCAAAATCACCTGTTTGGCCGTCTGCGCTGCGATGCGTCCGAGTACATCGGTAGGCTTGGCCGCCACGATTTCCGTGCCAACCTCGGCCGAAGGGTTTTTCTTCTTGGCCTCCGCCAGGCTCACTTCTTTTTTCGGGTCGGTTACCTCTTCGACGACGATGTGCACCGAAAACACATCCACTTGTCCGGTTTCCTGGTTGAACTTCGCGCGCAGGTCCTCTTCCGTTTTGTAATACTTTCGCGCCGCGACCACCATCGCATCTTCGATCGCAGACACCACGATCTCCGGCTCGATGTGCTTCTCGCGGCTCAACATCTCAATTTGCTGATAGAGGAGATTCGCCATTTCCGTTCGTTCCTAAAATGCCCCTATAAAATGCGAGCTTCCAATCTCGAGCTTCTAACTTCTGACTTCTAACTTCTGAACCCCGCTTCCTACCACTCCACCACCAGATTCGCTTTGCGAATCGCACCCAGCGGCACGTCAACAACCCGTGGGTCCTTCCCCTTCAGTTCCAGGCGGACTTTCCCGTCCGCGATCCCCGCCAGACGCCCCTCGAAGAAAGTCATGTCTCCGATTGGCTCGCTGGTCATAATCTTCGCCAGCTTGCCTGCGAACCGGTCGAAGTCCGCGGGCTTTTTCAGCGCCCGGTCCAGCCCGGGAGAACTCACTTCCAGGATATATCCTGGTCCCTCGATCAAATTCTCCACATCCAGGATCACGCTCAACTGCTGGCTCACCCGTTCGCAGTCTGAGTGGCTGATGGCCCCGTAAGGATCGGCGACGGACCCGTCTGAAGTCCCTGCAAGTTCCCCGCCGCTCGACGTCGAGGAGGGAATTCGGTCGATGTACACGCGCAAAAATCTTTGTTTCCCGATCTTCCACTCGACGTCAAAGACTTCCAGTCCCTCCGAACGGGCCACCCGCTCGGCGGCGCCCCGGATTTTCTCCAGATTCACGCGAAGACTCCCCGGCCAATGCCGGTATCAAGAGCACTGCAACCGGCCCAACAAAAAAGTGGGCTCGCGCCCACTCATCGTGCGACCCGCTTCAGAGCGAAACAGCAGTATATTCCCGCAGCACGGTAAAAGCAAGATACGGGCCAACCGGTGGGTGGTCGCGTCGCCGCACCACTAGTACTAGCAACTCGCCGGGCGACGCCGCCTATTCGACGATCAATTTCCCCTTCATCCGCCCGTGGCCCATCCCGCACAGTTTCGCGCACTTGTATTCGTACGCGCCTTCCTTGACGGCCACAAACTCAAGAACCTGATCCACATTCTTTTCGACCTTGCCATTCTGTTCCGGCTGATCGAATTTCAAGCCGGGAGTCGATTTATCCTTACTGCCTTCCGGATACACATCGATTTTCACGCCGTGGGTTTCGTCCACGGAATGCACCTTCAACTGAATCCTCTCACCCATCTTTACGCGAATTTCACTGGGGCTGAACTCATATTTCTTCGCCGAAATCTCGATGACTCTTGCGGGAGCATCATTTTTCCTATCCGCACTCTGCGCACGGACCGGCGATCCACTCAGCAAGCACGCAAGAATCCCCGAAAATGCGAACAAGCGGTTTCGCAAAATTGTCCTCCCGAGATGCGCAGCGGAACTTCTGCAGCAGACGGAGCATACGATGTTGAGGTGACCTGTCGAGTTGTACGCTTACCTTCAACGCCGCAGGTCTGGATCCGAGACATGGTTGACGGAAGATAAGACAGGGAACGCACCCGAAAAGGAAAACGCCCCGGAATCTCTTCCGGGGCGTTGGCCCTGAGATAGTTGGTGACGAACTTGACGCGGCTAGGTTACCCGCCGTTCACGACCGCCAGCTTATCGCTGCGGCGGTTTCTGAGCCGGAGGCGTCGCGGGCTTGGGAGCAGGCTTCGCCGGTACGGCGCTGCCAGCCTTCACCGGATATGCGCCGTCATACAAACGTACGATGTCCTGGGTGACGTCGATGTTGGTGGACGCAAACAGAATCGGCGTATTTTGCGCGGAAGAATCGAGAATGATTACATAGCTGTTTTCGCGCGCGTAGCGGTCCAGGACGTCGACCATTTTTCGGCCGATGCGATCGAATACCTCGCCCTGGGCGGCGTTCACATCTTCCTGATATTCGTCCTGCTTGCGCTGGAGTTGCCGGGCCATGACTTCGCCCTGGCGCTGAAGCCGGGTCTGTTCGTCCGGGCTGAGCTTCCCGGCGCCAGCTTCAAGACGCTGCCGCAGGTCATTGATCTGCTTGTTGAGACCCTCAAGCTCATTCTGGCGCGCAGCAAACTGCGATTGCAACTCCGCGCCGGCCTGCTTGCCCTCCGCGGTGCTGGCGATTGCCTGGCGGATGTTAATGACGCCTGTCTTCCCGTTGACCGCGGCGCCCGCAGCAGCGGTGCCCTGCGCGTGAACGGCGACGGTAGAAAAAAGGCACGCCGCGGCGAGAACGGTGGCCTGAAGTAGGGTGCCGCGTGACCGCGAAGCGGTGAACATTCTCAAATTCACTGTGTTTCTCCTTATTAACAAATTGAGCCTAACGAATTCACGATTGGCGTGAACCGCTTCCTAGCGGGTAATACGAGCACCGCACAAACTTTGAAGTATAGCCGAGCCGCGCAGCCCCCTGCAATCAGAAAGCACTGTCAAACCAACTGCCGTCGTGCCCGGCTAACCGGAATGGCGGCCGGAGACGCCGAGCTGGCCGAAGTACATGCGCCTGCGTTCGCGTGCATCGCAAATTCGATCGTATCCGTCATCCGACTAGTTAGGCAGCGGCATAATGATCAGACGATTGTTGGCCTGATCGGTGATCACCGCGATGTTGTTGAGCGGATTAATCGCCGCAGCAAACTGTGAGGAGCCGCCGATTGCCATGGTGGTGCGAGTCTTCAGCGTCTGCGTATCCAGGACAGAAATGGTGTTGCTGAGCGAGTTCACGGTCAACAGGCTTCCGGTGTTGTAGTTCACCGCAAGAGACGTCGGATTGATGCCGACGTTCGCGGGCGTAGCAACTCCGGTGTCCGGATTGAAAACGTAGATGACGTTGCCTTGGCTTCCGGTAGCGTAGAAGACGCCTGGGATCGTGCCGGGAGCGGAGGTCGAGTTGGCCCCGGTGGCCTGGCCGGCTGGATCAAAGACGATCCCCGTAGGAGTGGCAGTCACGCTCGCGGCGGTGACCGTCGTGCATTGAATCGGGACTGCGCTACTGATGTCCACGGTATCCAACGCACCAGTTGCTGCACCGGAGTTCAATTCGACCGCCGTGATGACGGCGACACCGATTCCAGTGGCGGTCGCGCTGCCACAAGCTGCGCGGTTGGGATCGATCGCGACCGCAACGGGTTGTTGGTCGATGCCGAGCGTGTTCACCGTTGGAGTAGTATTCGCGGAGGTGATGGAAGTCAGATCGATGGAACTAATGCTGTTCGAACCGGTATTGGTCACGATCGCCAGCCCGGAGTATTGATCGATCGCAACGCCCGTCGGGTTCGTGCCCGTGCCGGGGCTCGACACCAGTGTGGCGCTATCCATATTCACGATGGAAGCGGTGCCACTGCCATTGTTGGCAACGACGGCATAGCCCAGACGCGGGATAACGTCGATGCCGATGGGCGAAGTGCCCACAGCAATGGTGCTCTTAAGCGGAGCGGACGCGCCGGGAGTCAAGTCCACAAGCGAAATGCTGCCGCAGCCGAAGTTGCTGACGGCGGCGATGTTGCGTGTGGTATCAACGGCGACCGCGCCCGGTTGCGGCGTTGAACCGGCAGCGCAAGCTGGCGTGAGATCGACAGTTTGAATAACGGTCAAGTCGGTGGCATTCGATCCGACACTGCCGACCAGGACGTCCAAAGCGTAGCGGCGTGGGAGATTGAGAAAGGTCGCGGGAACGGCGACATCGATCTCGGTATTGCTGACCACTGTAGCGCCGGTCAATGACGTACCGTCCAGCCGTACCTGCACGGGTGTCGCGGATTGAAATCCAGTGCCCAAAATCCTGAGTGTAAACGGGCCGCCGGCCACCGGGGTGGAATCGGTAGTGAGCACGGCCTGAGGCAAAATCGACCCAGGAATACCGCTGGAGGTCTGCACGGACTCGATGTGAACGGGCTTAATGTTCGTGCCTAGAGTCACCACGCTCACGTTGTTGCTGCCGGAATTGACGACCAGCGCCGTATTCGTGGACGCATCGACGGCCACCGCTCCCGGTAAGCTTAGAGTCCCGCCACCGCCGGGAGCAGGGACCGAGCCGATTCCCACCGTCGGTGGACCGCCCGTGGGAGCCGTCGAAACAATCTGATAGCGCTGCAAGCGGACAGGATCGATCAGCGAAATTTGGTTCAAAGTAGGATTGAACAATACGCCGGTGTTCGTATAGGGCTGGAAGGCCACATTGGTGTCACCTATCTCCGGCGCGGCGGTCGTGGCGGTGCTTCCAGCTACCGTGTTTTGGCTCAGCGTCAGAGAACTCACGCTCTGGTCCAAGGTGCTGATGAAATTAACCTGGCGGCCAGTGGCATTGGGGTCCGCGAGTATAACGCTACGGGAAATGGGGTTGATCGCAACACCCTGCATGGTCGGCGAAATGCTAAAGGTAAGGTAAGGGATGCCGTAGCTGGCCTGGCCGATGGGTGCAGCGACGGTGCCACCGGTAACGGAATCATCGACCGCGGTTTGGGAGTATGCGAAATCGTTTGCGTCGATGACGCTGATGCCGGAAAAGGTGCCGTTAAAATTAGTGTTCTTTGTGGGGACACCGCTGATCAAGATGGTTCCCGGGTTGGCGGGGTTGATGTTATGAGGCGCAACGGTGGAAATGGTGACGACGTTGGTGGCTCGCGTCGCGCTTGCGATGCCAATGGAAGCCGATTTATGAGTGAGGTCAACCACTGACATGTTGCCCGCCCCGCCCGGAGTGACGTAGGCAAGATGGACGCGCGGTTGGAGAGCCACCTGCGGATATTGGCCACTGTTCAGCGTAACCGAGGAAATCACGCAAGGCGGATGCTGCCCGGCCAACAAACACTCCGAGGCGTTCGCGCTATTCGCCGGATTCACATCCGCAATAAATCCGATATTGGTGTTCGCGAAGGCAATGACCGCCGTATGTGTAAACGGATCTATGCCGACGGAGTACGGAAACGGGGGAGGCGTCGGAGGTGTTGTCGGAGCACTGGTAGGAATGAGGGTGCTCAGGTCGATGGTGGCCAGCGGAGTTGCCGAGGGAGTCTGGCCGGCCGCCGGAACAGCAAGCAACTCCAGAGAACGGTCGGCGTAGTTAACTACCGCGGCGACGTGAAGCACATCATCCACGGAAACGCCGGTCGGCAGGTTACCAACGGGCACGCGTCCAGTGATAAGAGAAGGAGTGGCGCCGTTCAGATTCAGGTACTCCACGCTGTTTGTCCCCGCCTCTGTAACGACCGCGGTGTTGAGCACGTCGTCGATGGCAATCGCGCTGGGCACCGATCCTGTCGCCAAAGCGATTACGTTGGTGACCGGTGGGACGGGGTTGGTATTTCCGTAGTCGGGGAAGACCGCGATATTGGTTACGGCGGTACTCGGGGAAGCGTTGTTATTGATGACGCTGACGGGGAAGAGTCCCGCAGTCGGCAGAGCTGGCAACGTGATGGAAAGCTGACGCGAGGTAGGTTCGGCGACCACGATCGGATTGCCATTGAACTGCGCGGATACCAGCGGAGCGTTGGCCGATCCGAAATAGCCGCCATCGATCGTAAGCGCGCCGCCTGAAGGCGCCGCCATGGCGGTTTGAGGCTGGCTGTCGGGTTGCGTGGAGACCAGGGAAGGACGTTGGGGCACGACCTGGATCGTGAAAGGCCCGCCGGTGGAATTGGGAGTGCACGTCGGCTGGCCGATGGGCGGATTGCAAATGCCAATCACATGAGGTCCGGCCTTAGCCAATTGCGCCGGCAACAGACGAGCGCGAGCGCCGGATGGATTTGATCCGGCCACCGGCGGAGAGACCACAAGAACCTGCGAACTGGGCAGCGCGGTGCCATCGTAAAAGATGCTGGTCAAAGAATTCACGTTGGTGGCCGCCAAATAAACGTCTTGCAGAACCCCGCCCTGGGGGGCCTGGCCAGGCACGATGCCGGTGAAAGCGATATCGCCTGTGGGAACAATGGTAACGGTCGCAGTGCCTACTCTCGTGGCGTCCACGATAGAGACGGCGATCACCGAAAGCGATTGAGGAGTCGTTGTGGTTATGCTGGAAGGAGTATTGGCGGTGGGCACCGTGGTGGGTGCGGTGTAAAGGCCGTTGGAGCTAATGCTGCCGCAAGTGGGACTGCAAGTAACGGCATCGGCCAGCGTGGTGGTGGAGAGAGGTTCCTGAGTAAGTTGCCAGGTGACATCGTTGGGGGTGGTATCGTTGGCCAGCGTGGCGGTGAACTGGAAGTTTTGTCCCGTGGGAACCGCGGCGTTCGCTGGATTGATCGTGACAATGATGCCGGAATCGAGGGTAACGACGCAAGTGCCGGTAACCTTGGTGTCCTGTTGCGAGGTGGCTGTGATGGTGACCGTCGGAGGAGAAGTGACGGTGGTAGCGGTAGCTGGAGGCGTGGTGACTTTCGTCGGCGCTGTGAACGTGACGGTCGTGGGTTGAATGTTGGTGAGCACGCCGGTGGCAGCGGTACAGGGAGCGGCGGTGCTGGTAGTCATACTGGTGGTGCCGTTGGCGGCTGTGGTCGTGGTCGTGGTGGTGAAGGTGCACGTCCAAGTGACGTTGAGGTTGGTGGCGCCCGCGACCGTCGCACTAAGATTCAGCACCTGAGTCACCACGAGCGTTGCCGTCGGTTGGCTTAGCGTGACGGTAACGGTGTTCGCGCTACCACCGCCGCAGCCGTCGAGCCAGACGGACGCCAACGCGGCCAATATCGCAATACAGCTCGCCATCTTTCGCAACTTCATTACCCCTGCCTCCCACGTGTGAACTGCCCGGCGGTCACGTTGTACGAGATAGTCGATGAGTCGCGATGCCCCTTGACCGGACCCATCCGGCCGATCGAATCGCGCTCGTTTGATCTCGCCCAAGCCGCCAGCAAAAATCGAGCGAACCTTGACCGTTAGAAAGTCTTGCCCACGGTGAAACGGAAAGTGGTCTTGGGCTCAAAATAATTCAAACGCCCCGGATTGATGCTGAACTCCTGCAACAATGGCAACACCTGAGTGTTGTAAACCTCAGGGGGCAGCGTGTTTTTCAAAAGTGTGAGTTCACTCGGATTTATGTAGTCCGGGGGCGAAACGATCTCGGAATGCAGCCGGTTGATGTTGTACGCGTAATAGATGCGGAATGGAGCCTGCACAATCGGGAGCTGCACGCCAAATTCGATACCCGTCGAACCCCGCAAGCGAAAATTCGTTCCCGAGGCAATCGGCAACTGGCCGCTGACATTAGAACCGGGGAATTGCTGCTGCAACGACGTGAGGCCATCGGGATTCAGCTTGAGCGCGCTTGCCTTCGCAATCCCGTCCGTGCCGGCATCGAGGAACAGCGAAGCCGTGACCGGGCCGACAAGGGGAATGCGGTATTCGATGTTTCCAGAAGTTTGTACGTCGCCGCCGGGGAGCGTGGCGGTATAGGTGAGGATGGGAACGGTGAAGGACCGCGGAACCGGGGTGCCGTTGCCGGACAACGTGGTCGGATCGGTAAACACGAAGGTCTGCGCGGTGGCCGTGGGAATGAACGTGACCGGCGAGATGGAGCGGATGTCATATCCACGAAGATCGTTTTCCCCGCCCATATAGAAGCGGCTGAAGGGTGGAACTTCCCCGCCGCCATAACCGGTGGTGTACGCAGCAGTGAAATGCAGACCCAGGACGTTGCGCTTTTTGAAGATGGGACGAAACTGCGTAAACGAAAAGACGTTGGTGACGGTGTTGACATTACCCCCGATCGGCCCACCGGAGAACGCGACGGAGTAGAAATAGCTCCTACCCTTCCTGGGATTCTGTGGATTGTCGATCGTATTGTGACTCACCGAGGGGGTGATCGTGCTGGAGATGATGCCATCTAACGCGCTGGGTCCGGCCACGCTGCGAAATTGGAGCTGTTCGAACAAGAGAGTGGAAGCTTGATTGAACGATTCGATGTTGGTGCGCGTGAGCCCGTACGTGAGCGAGAACCGGGTAAAGGAAAGGCGCTTGACCGGATAATTCGCAAACACGGTGAAGCCAGTCGAGTTCTGCGTGTAATTCTGGACGAATTGCGGGTTGATGCTGACCGATTGTCCCAGGGCCAGCGCTTCCTGCTTGGCCTGGTCAAAATTGTACTTGCTATCGAAAATGGTGAAACCCGTGGAGATCGGCCGATCGAAGAGGTAGGGCTCGGTGAAGCCAAACATGAAGCTGCGCTGGAGGTCGCCGAACTGCGCGGAGAAGGTCAAAGTTTCGCCGAGACCTAGGAAATTGTTGGTCTGGTAGGTCAGGCCGATAAAGGTGCCGGCGAGTCCGCTGACGCCCCCTTGCAGTCCGATGGATTGCTTACCCTTTTCTTTCAGCTTCAGATTGAGGTCGACGGTGCCATCCTTGGTGTTGCGCTTGATCTCGACGGCTTTGTCTTCTTCGATGCGCTCGAAATAATTGAGCTGATTGAGGCGGAGAATGCTGATTTCCCACGCGCGCTTGTTGAACAGTTGACCTTCATCGAGGAGCAACTCGCGGCGGATGACTTTGTCCCGGGTCGTGGTGTTGCCGCTGAAGTCGATGCGGCGAACGTAGTATTGCTTTTCTTCGGTGAAGCGCATGGTGACGTCGATGCGTTTCTTGACGTCGTCGATGTCGGTCTGCGGCTCCGCGGTAAAGTCGATGAAGCCATATTGCCCGTAGGCCTTGCCATAATCTTCGATGGCTTTGCGAATCTTGGCGACGGAGAAGATATCACCTTCGTGGAGCGGGAAGATGGATTTAAGGGCCTCGACTTTAAGCGAGAGCGCCTTGTCCGGATCGGCGCTGACGATTTTGAGGGTGCCCATCTTGTAGCGCTCGCCCTCTTCGATGGGGATGGTGATGTTGACGGCTTTGCCCTTCGTGCGGCCCGTCAAAGGAACGCCCAGGCGGTAGCCTTCCGTGTCGATATTTTCGAGAACGGGTTCGCCGACGATGACCTTGAAATAGCCGTTGTCCTGATAGAGGCCGCGGACGCCAACTTCCAGATCTTCATTGAGTTTTTCGCGGTCGTAGGTCTTAGAGAGAACGGGAATTTCGGTGATATACAACGGGATGGCATAGGGGCGGTCGTGCTTCATGGCGCGAACGAGCTTGCGTTCGCTGAACGCATGATTGCCGGTGAACTTGATGTGGCCGACCTTGACCTTCGGGCCTTCTTCAATCTTGAAGACCAGGATGACGGCGTTGCTGGAGGCGATGCGCTCGTACTGGGGTGTCACCTTGGCGAACTGGCGGCCGTGCTCGCCTAGTAGCTCCTGCAAGACCACTTCGGCCTTCTTGATGCGCGTAGGATCGAACTGGCTCTCGACGGTTAGACCTACCTTGCGCTCCTTGAAGCGGTCCAGGATGTCGGATTCAGAAACCGAGTGTATGCCGTCATAGCGGATGCGGCGGATGACCGGGCGCTCTTTGACGTCGAAGATGATGTTCTTGTGATTGGGTCCGTCGGGAGAGTCTTCGACGCGAAGTTTGACGTCTTCGAAAAATTGCGTGTTCCAGAGAGCCTGAAAGTCGCGGCGCAGAGTTTCTTCGTTATAAGGATCGCCCTCGCGGCTGAAGATGCGCGCCTTTAAGGTGTCGGTGCGAATACGCCGATTGCCGAGGAAGATGATGCGATCGACGACAGCGGCAGGTGGTTGGTCCTGACCGGCTTGCGGAGTTTGGTCAGGCTCGGCGTCCGCTGCGGTTGTAACCTTTGGTGAATCGGAAGAATCCAATCGGGCGACGGGTTGCGAATGCGCGGAATCATCGGGCGCATGGTTATCGGATGCGGCAGCGGGCAAACCGGAAGCGAGCGACAACACCACACCCGCGATCCAGATGATCCGAACGCGTAGAACCCCAAACGGCGAACAAACCCTTATTTGAGCGGCCTTTGACGAGGTCAAGGCCGCGCCCCCAAACCCAATTTGTTCTTCTCCCGCCGTACCCGGTACGGGTCGGCCGTGATGTTGGCCCCGGCTCGAGACCGGGGCCGCCATGCGTTGGTTCTGATTCGTTAGTGGACGACCGGGGTTGCCTCACCCACCGGACGGAACGCGAGGCCTTCCCCGGCGACATAAATCTGAAGTGTCGCAGGCCTGGTGATTCCACCCTGAATGAGCGCTTCCGAGAGCGGGTCTTCCACGTACTTCTGCAAAGCGCGCCGCAATGGCCGCGCCCCGTAATTGCGGTCCGCGCACGTTTTTTCGAGGATCCACTGACGTGCTTCCGGCGAAACCACGATCTGCACCTGCCGGTGAATCAGCGTGTCGTTGAGCTGGCCTACCAGCAAGTCGATGATGCGGAGCAGGTCGTCGTCGCCGAGCGGATTGAAGATGATGACCTCGTCCAGGCGGTTTAGGAACTCCGGATTGAATGCCCGCTTCACTTCACCCATCACCAGATCTTCCATGGACTTCATGCCGGCTTCGTCAGTGCCGGATTGGAAGCCCATCGAGGTGCGCTTCTGTAGATGGCGCGCGCCCAAATTGGAGGTCATGATGATGATGGTGTTGCGGAAATCGACGGTATTGCCGAGGCCGTCAGTCAGTTGGCCATCTTCGAACACCTGCAAGAGGATGTTGAAGACGTCCGGATGAGCCTTCTCGATTTCGTCGAGGAGGATGACGGAGTACGGTGTGCGGCGCACGCGTTCGGTGAGCTGGCCGCCTTCTTCGTACCCGACGTATCCTGGAGGCGCGCCGATTAGTTTGGAGACGGAATGCTTCTCCATGAATTCGGACATGTCGAAGCGCACCAGCGATTTTTCGGAACCGAAGAGGAATTCGGCCAGGCGCCGAGCCACTTCCGTTTTGCCTACGCCCGTGGGCCCGAGGAAGAAGAAGCAGCCGACTGGGCGAAGCGGTGATTTTAGACCGGCTCGGCTGCGGCGAATGGCGCGAGCGAGTGCGGTGATGGCTTTATCCTGGCTGATGACACGCTTGTGAAGCTCGGGCTCGATGCGCAGCAACTTTTGCTGTTCGTCTTCCTTGATGGAGGTTACGCCGATGCCGGTCCAGCGCGAGACGACTTCTTCGATGTCTTCGCGGGTGACGATACCCGTTGAAGCGTCGTCGAGCTTATAGCGATCACGAAGGATGCGCAGGTTCTCTTTCTCTTTGCGCTCTTCTTCGGAATAGAAACGAGCCTTCTCGAATTCATGGGCGGCAATCGCGCTTTCCATGCGGTGCGTGATGAACTTCACGCGCTTTTGTACTTCGCCGACCTCTTCGGGGACGCTGGCCTGCCGTAGTTTCACGCGGGCGCCGGCTTCGTCGATCAGGTCGATGGCCTTGTCCGGCAGGAAGCGGTCAGGAATGTAGCGATTCGAGAGATAGACGGAGTAACGCAGGGCTTCGTCGGTGTAGCTGACCGCGTGGAATTTCTCGTAGCGCTCGCGGACGCCGGTGATGACCTGAATCGCTTCTTCCTCGTTGGGCGCCGGAACTTTGACGGATTGGAAGCGGCGCTCCAGGGAGCGGTCTTTTTCGACGGACTTGCGGTATTCGCCTGGCGTGGTGGCGCCGATGCACTGAATTTCGCCGCGGGATAGCGCGGGTTTCAAAATGTTGGCAGCGTCAAGAGAGCCTTCGGCCGAACCCGCACCAACAAGAGTGTGTAGTTCGTCGATAAAAACGATGGAGTTCTGGCTCTCCATCAACTCTTTCATGATGGTCTTGAGGCGCTCTTCAAATTGGCCGCGATACTTGGTGCCGGCGACGATCAGGGAGAGGTCGAGAGAGAGAATGCGCTTGTCCGCGAGGAATGGCGGAACGTCGCCGTCGGAGATCCGCTGAGCTAGACCTTCGACGATGGCGGTTTTGCCGACTCCTGGTTCGCCGATGAGCACGGGATTGTTCTTCGTGCGGCGGCACAGAATTTGGATTACGCGTTCGACTTCGCCTTCGCGTCCGACGAGCGGATCGAGTGAGCCTTCGGAAGCGGCTTGCGTCAGATCGCGGCTGAATTCCGCGAGCAGTGACGTTTCCTTCGGGCGTGCGGCGGCGGTCTTCTCACCGGAAGTACGCGCGAGCTCTTCGCGCAACGTCGAGAGGCGCAGGCCGCGCTCCATCAGGATCTCCGCGCCGAAGCACTTCTCTTCGCGCAGGATTCCGAGGAGCAGGTGCTCGGTGCCCACGTGCTTCACCCCGAGCCGCTCCGCTTCCTCACCAGCCATATTGAGGATGCGCTTGCACTCCGCGCTGAGCGGTACTTCGACCGAGGTCGAAATGCGCTCGCGGATTGTAATGCGGGCCTCGATCTCTTTTCGGATCGATTCAATCGAGCCCTGCTGACGCAGGAAGCGATTGGCCAGTGCTTTGTCCTCGCGCATCAAGCCGAGCAACAGATGCTCCGTCTCAATGTACGGGCTGCCGTACTGGCTGGCCTCATATCTTGCAAAGAAAATAACGCGTCGCGCTTTTTCTGTATACCGTTCGAACACGATTAGCTCGCTTCTCCCCCTGGGGCCCCGCTCGCTTCGGCCGAAGCCTTGCGAGTACGCAGAACGCCGTGTTCCAAGCCCAGAATTCGGTCGCATCGCGCGGCGAGCGCCAGATTGTGCGTCGCGATCAGCGACGTCAACTGGTGCGCGCGGTGCAACCGCTCTAGTAACTCAAACACGGCCCAAGCATTCTGCTCGTCCAAATCTCCGGTAGGTTCATCTGCCAGCAGCACGGCCGGCTCGGTGACGAGCGCCCGAGCAATCGCCACGCGCTGCTGTTCCCCTCCGGAAAGCTCCCCTGCGCGGTGATCGGACCGATCTGCAAGTCCGACCTCCGCGAGCCACTTCCTCGCTGTCTCCAGCGTCGAAGTGAAATCTTCGCCGCGCAACAAGAGCGGCATAGCTACATTCTCGGCAGCTGTAAAATCCGGCAACAATTGGTGCCGCTGCCACAAAAATCCCACGGAGCGATTCCGAAACCCCGCTACCTCGCTGTCAACATTCGTTTCAATTGCTTTCGTGCCGAAGTATACTGTACCGCTCGTTGGCGTGTCTAGCGCAGCGAGCAAGTGCAGCAAAGTGCTTTTGCCCGCTCCCGATGGCGCGACGATTGCGACCATCTCCCCGCGTCGCAAACTTAGATTCGCATCGACTAAGATCTGTAGGGTTCGCTCACCAGAGCCGTAGGATTTTTTCAAACTGCGAGCTTCCAAGACCACAGCGGCATCCGGCGATAGCGCCGAAGCGCTTAACCTGCCTTGATCCGCATTGGTTTCGTTTTGCATCAGTTCGTTTCGGGTAGCTCTGCCTTCACTGCGCCCTCTTTGCACCTGCTACACTTTACTTAGATGCAGTAAGTGCAATTCGAGTGCCGCGCCCAGCAGCCATCGCGACCGGCCCTATGGCCTAAGTTATTCCCGTTTTTTGCACATCATTGCCCAATTCAAAAGAGTCTTGAGCCCGTTTCAATCTGAAACGAACATAACTTATTATTTTTCAGTGACTTGAGGTAGGAAATCCGCAGAATCGGAGGCGAAAGATATTCCGCTTCCGTCCTACCTGCCCTTGGACCCATTGTAGGAGCAAACAGCGCACCAAAGCCTGCCCATTTAGGGGGCCCAAACCGTTCTTTATTTGAGCCATGAATGTCTCTCAAGCGTCACTCACTTCGCCGGTCTTTGGGGAGTCCTCGCCTACTCATAACGAAGGATTTCGACCGGCAACAACCCAGCCGCGGCGCGTGCCGGCAAAATCGTCGCCACGATGGAGATGCCCATAGCCACAACGGTTATCCAGACTCCGTCCCAGATACTCGGGTGGAAGGGAACGTAAGGAACCGCATAGACCTGAGGATCGAGAGGAATCACGTGAAAGGCTCCCGCGATCCAGGCAAAAGCATATCCGACGAGCAGACCGCAAATCGTTCCGGTAGCGCCAATCACAATCCCCTGCCACAGAAAAATCCGGCGGATCTGTTGGCGACGTGTGCCCATGGACATCAACACGGCAATATCGCGAGCCTTATCGGTGACGGTCATGGAAAGCACCACAAGAACGTTGAGCCCAGCGACGAAAGTGATCAGTCCGATGAAAATAGCGGTGACCAGCTTCTCCAGCCGGAGCGCGCGAAACAAGGCGCGATTTTCTTCCACCCACGTGCTGGCTGCGAAACTCCGCCCTGCCTCCAGTTCCAATACCCGGGCGATTTCGGTGGCGCGCTCCGGCTTCTCGAGGCGGAATTCCAGAACATTGACGATGTCGCCAGTCCCGGACAGCGCTTGAGCGGCCGCCAGTGTCATAAAGCACCAGTTCTCGTCATAGTCATAGAAGCCGGAATCGAATACGCCCGCGACACGAAAGCGGCGTGTTCGCGGCATCATGCCGAAGGGCGTGAGCCGGCCCTGAGGACTGGTAAGGGTCACATAGTCGCCGGGCGTGATCTTCCATTCCTCGGCGAGTTGTTTGCCGATGAGCAGCGCATCAATACCGTCAGCGTCGGGAGAAAAATCAAGATGGCCTGCAACAATGCGTTGCAGCGCCTCATCGTTACGACGTTCTCGTTCCGGATCAATGCCTTTTGTGACTATGCCCCGCGCGTCTCCGCCAAACGCCAACAACACCGTTTGATACACGGCTGGTGTAACGGACTTTACGCCTGGGATGGTCGCGAATTTCGTGGCCAGCGCTTCGTAATCGCGGATGCCGCCGGTTCCAGGCCTGGCAAGTGAAATATGCGCCTTCACCCCCAGGAGACGATCCTGCAGCGTTTCGCGAAAGCCGGTGTTCATTGATAGCGCGATCACCAAGGTAGCTACACCGGCGGCAACCCCCAGCACCGAAAACGCCGTCACCAGGCGCAGCACCGCCGGACGGTACGGCGACCGCAGGTACCGCCTGGCGACGAACCATTCAAATCGCATCGATGAGCTAAGGATACGTCACGCGTCGTGCGCTTCGGAAGCAGACTCTTCGCGGCTTTCCGGGCGGAGCAACGGAAAGAGAATCACGTCACGTATGGAGGGTGAATCCGTCAGTAGCATGGTCAACCTGTCAATGCCGATGCCTTCCCCAGCGGTCGGCGGCATGCCGTGGCAGAGCGCGCGTATGTAGTCCATGTCGAGCTGCTTGGGGACTTCGTCGCCCCCCTGCGCGATCTGTGCCAAAAAGCGTCGTTCCTGCTCGGCGGGATCATTGAGTTCCGAGAAGCCATTGGCGATTTCCATGCCCGCAACGTAGATCTCGAACCGCTCAGTCAATGAGGGGTCATCCGGTTTTTGTTTGGACAGAGGAGAAATGTCGGTCGGAAAGTCGTAAAGAATGGTCGGCTGGACCAAGTGATGCTCCGCCATCGTCTCGAAAAGCAAGCCCGTCCATTCGCCGTCGCTAAGTATGCCCTTTGCGGCGGCATACGGCGCGCCGGTCTTCTTCCCCCATACGTTGTAGCGTTGCGGCCGCGGCACGCGCACCACCCGGTACCGCCAGATCGCTCGCCGTCGGCGCCGCGCCGGCGTCCGCTGGCCAATACTTGCCAATGGCCTCGCGCATCGACAGGCGCTCCATTTTGCCGAAATTCAGCTCCACGTCGCCGTATTTCACAATCGTCGAACCGGTGATGTGTCTTCGCGACTTCCGCGAAGAGCTGCTCATTCAAGTCCATTAAATCCCGGTAGTTGCTATAAGCCTCATAGAACTCAAGCATCGTGAATTCCGGGTTGTGCTGCGTCGAAATGCCCTCATTCCGAAAGTTGCGATTGATCTCGTACACACGATCGAAGCCCCCTACGGTGAGCCGCTTCAGATAGAGCTCTGGGGCGATGCGCAGGTACAAATCAATATCCAGAGTATTGTGATGCGTAACAAAAGGACGCGCCGCTGCTCCGCCGGGAATGGGATGCATCATCGGCGTCTCTACTTCGATGTAGCCCCGCGCATCGAATAAACGCCGCAATTCCTGAATGATACGGGCGCGGGTGACAAAGACCTGGCGTGATTTGTCGTTCGCGATCAAATCCAGGTAGCGCTGACGGTAGCGCAACTCAACGTCAGTCAGGCCGTGCCACTTCTCGGGCAGCGGCAACAGTGCCTTGGAGAGGAAAAATAGTTCCTCCACCCAGATTGACAGTTCATCCGTTCGAGTGCGAAACAGGTGCCCGCGTACACCGATAGAATCCCCCAGATCCAGCAAATGGAAAAGTTGAAAGCCGCGCTCTCCCACAACGTCTTTCTTTACATAGATCTGGATACGCTTCCCGGCCCCTTGCAGGTGCGCGAAGCCTGCTTTTCCCATCAACCGGTAAGACACCAGACGCCCGGCGACGCGCACTTCACGCTTGTTAGCCTCTAAATCCGGCCCAGGTGTTGCCGAGAATTTGTCCACCAACGCTGCAGGCGAATCCGTCCAGCGAAACTCGCGCGGGAATGGGTCAAAGCCCAACGCCTGGATCTGCTCAAGTTTCTTCTGACGCTGCTCAAACTGGTCCCGCGGCTCAAATTCCAAAATAGAAATCCTTTCGGCAGTGATCGCACGCGAGTATAGCGGCCAGCGCCCGCGAAGAGCAAGGAATCGAGACTTTGCACGCTCCGTAAAAATACTAGTACGAAGCAAATCCATTGAGGGACGTGAGCCCCGACAAGGAAAACCATTTCCACTGGCTTCGGAATTCTTGCTCACAAATTTCTGTTCAGCAGTGTAGGCCCCTTCCCTTGGCGTGGGCCTAGCGGAAACGCGGTGCTGCTGGCTTCGTACACCCGGGCAGGAGACACGCGAACGCCCTTGTGGCGGCCGCTTTCCGAAGCGGGCACTTTTGCTTGTGCTACTCGGTACGGAAGCCTGTGGAGAAACTGTCAAGAAAATACGCCATGTCCTGTGGATTTTGGTATACTCCCCTCCCCGAGGAGGTCCTATTCAAGTGCAAATTCGCGCTCTTCCTTCTGTGCAAGATGATTGGTGCGCTTGGCTGCCAAAAGAGAAGGCGCAAATTTTCGACGGACAAGTCCAACAATTGGAATCGGTCTACATGATGTTCAGTATTGCACTGAACGAAGCGATCGAGTTTCGCGAGACCGGAATGCTTTCAAAGTCGTATCAGGCGGTAGGTATGACTCCGGGATTGGCCGCTCGACTTTCCTACAGCGTGGCAGCACTTTTGCGAGGACTCGGCGGGCACGCAAGACATTACGGCACGATTCCCAACGCCGCGCCGCTCGACCCAAAGAATTTCCATGGTCCCCAGCAACAGCGCACGGCGCGAATGAGCGACCTGCTGAGCCGCGTTCTGTTAACGCAGCGTTCTCAATTCCTGCACAAGATCGGCACGCTGGAGGAAATGGTCGGCGACTTGGGGAAGGACTTTCGTCTCACGGTTGAGAATCTGTCCACCGGAGTCGCATTGGACCCGGAGGAGGATTGGCGGGTTGTGGACGCCGCGCATTTCGATCTGAATACCTGCCTGCGGGAAGCCATCGTGCTCTTGAAGTCGTTCTTGCTGGTTCTCCCTCAAGACCAATTGGGTACGTTCCAGAATTCCCTGCGGGCCCAGACGCACGCCCCCGACGATTCCACACCATCGAGCAAACGGATATTCCGGCATAGACGTATGGCCGCAGTCGGGGGAGAATAGACAAGCCTGCCGATGGCAGGTAAGTCTGCCCGTCCGCAACGTCAGCGGGCATTCCGGAAAAAAACGCCTGTCACCGCGTATTTCTTTGGCAGCGCGGGTTCATTGCGAATACAACTCCAGGAGGTATCCGGTGCATCCGAACCGTTGGATGCGCCGTTATAGGACCGTTGGCCCGAAACCGACCGAGCGATCCCAGCGTGTCGACTTCTTCTCAGCAGGCTAAACCTCTGAGCGAGGGGGAAGCCATCCGTCTGGCCCAAGCCGGGGATGCTCCGGCCTTCGAGTTCCTCTACGAACTCCACGGTCGTCGCGTCTACGCGTTGTGCTTGCGCATGGTGGGTAATCCCTCGGACGCGGAAGATCTGATGCAGGAAGCTTTCCTGCAGCTTTTCCGCAAGATAGGCACTTTTCGCGGCGAGTCGGCTTTTTCGACGTGGCTGCACCGGATGACTGTCAACGTCGTCTTGATGCGACTACGGAAGAAGTCACTTCCAGTGGCCTCCTTAGAAGAGACCACGGAACCCGACGAAGACACCGGAGGGCCGCGGAAGGATATCGGTGCTCCGGACTTGAAGCTGAGCGGAGCGGTGGATCGGGTCAATCTGGAGCGCTCTATCGACAAGTTGCCGCCCGGATATCGTACCGTCTTCGTTTTGCACGATGTTCAGGGTTACGAGCATAACGAGATCGCTGGGATCATGGGATGTTCGGTAGGTAACTCGAAGTCGCAGTTGCACAAGGCGCGCACGAAGTTGCGGGATCTGCTGCAGGAAGAAGTACGAGAGCAGGCGCGGCAGGTGCGTCATGCGGCAAAGACACAGACCGGACATGGCGGTTAAGCTACAATACGAAGAGTTTCGGGGTGTTGTCTCAGACGAAGACGGGCCGCGCGATTCCTCGAAAATCGAGCGGGCAAGCCACCTGTCGTCTCGTCTAGCGGAGTGAACGGCCATGCAGTGTAAAGAAGTGGAAGTCGTCCTTGAACACGAGGGTTGGACACCTCTGCCAGAAGCCGCGCGCGAGCATGTTGCCGAGTGCGCAGCTTGTCAGAACCTGGTGGAAGACCTGACCGCCATTGTCGCTACGGCCCACCTGCTTCCCGCCGAAGTCGAACCCCCTGCTCACGTTTGGACTTCATTACGTGCCCAACTGGAAGAAGAGGGAATCATCAAGCGGGCGGCCGCCGAGCGTGGTTCATGGTTGCAGGGCTTCTCGGACCTGTTCCGCAGTCGGGTGCTGGCCACCGCTGCCGTGAGTTTGCTGGTGATTGCCGCGGTCGCCCTGCAGATTCAGCGTCCAGCTCCCGCCACCGAAGCACGCAACGTTTACGACGACGCTGCCACGGTTCTGAACGCCGATGAGGCGAACCTGTCGCAGATGCAACTTGGCGGCTCGGTCGTGGACGTCTCTCTCCGCCAAAATCTCGACATCGTTGATAAGTTTATTGCCGACTGCGAACAACGCATCAAGGAAGAGCCGCGCGATGATTTGGCGCGTGAGTATCTGACCGGGGCCTACCAGCAGAAAGCGGAATTGCTGTCCGCGATGATGGAACGCGGGGGGAGCGTAAACTGAAATGAACGCGCGAACGATGGGTCGGAGCATTCTGCCGCTGGTCGGCGCCGGGCTGTTTTTTTGGACCGCGACCCCAGCGACAGGAGGGACGCAACACTTCGAGAAGCATTTCCCTGTGAAGGGCCATCCGGTGGTCTGCATCCATAACATTGGGAACGGCCGCATCGAAGTGAAATCCTCAAAAATTTCCGAAGTGATCGTCGCCGGCACACAGGCTTCGTCCAAAGTCACCCTCGAGACCGAGAATGCTGGTGATCGCATCGATGTCTCGGCAAACATTGTTGACATCACCGCGCAGCCCGACGAAACCGAAGTCAATTTTCAGCTCACTGTGCCGGAAGAAACCGAACTCGAACTGAAAACGCAAACCGGATTGATTTACGTCGAACAGGTGATGGGCGATATGACCCTGCAAAGCGTTGCCGGTGACGTTCACCTGAAGGAAGTTTCCGGCTACATCGTGGTCCGCACAACCCATGGTTCGTTGGTTTGCGCCCAGTGTGCCGGCAAGCTGGATTTTAATTCCGTGAGCGGCAACGCCCAGCTCTTGCAGCCCGCCCTCACCAACGTGAATTTGTTTACCACCTCGGGGAATATTCTCTTCGACGGCGATTTCATTCGCACCGGGATTTACACCATGCGCAGCGGCAAGGGCACCGTCGAAGTGCATTTCTCCGGAAACGATTCCTTCGATCTAAACGCGCAAACCGCCACCGGCACCGTGGACAACCAGGCGGAAGCCTACCTTAAGCCCGATTCCCATGGCATGAAGCACATGGCCTCAAAGTTCACCAAGGGCCTCTTCGGCACCGTAGGCAGCGGCCTGGCCAAAGTCGAACTCTCTTCCTACAGTGGTACAATCCGCATATTAAAGCGCGACTAAGCGAAATTCTTTTTCGCGCTGCAAGACTGTTCGCCGTCCAGTGGAAGGGCGCAGCACTGTTGCGCCCCAGCTTGCCCGGCCTGAAGCCACTTAGCTTTCCGTGGCTCAGGACGCAGTCAAGCCAGACTCAGTCTCACGGCGCAGTCAACAGTTGATGACCCAACCACCAATTTCACGTCCGTCTCAGCCGCGCGTACAAATGCTCTGCCTCGCGGGCTTCATGGGCTCCGGCAAAACCACCATCGGCACGCTGCTCGCCCGTCAGCTGGCCTGGCGCTTCGTCGACCTGGACGATCGCATTGAAGAAGCTGCCGGACTCCGCATCCCCGAAATTTTCGAGCGCCTTGGCGAGCCTGCTTTTCGCCAGATCGAGGCCGACCAGTTGCGCGCAACTCTCGGGCGCGTTTTCGAATTTAACGAATCGATCGTGCTCGCTCTCGGCGGCGGCACCTATGCGCAGGTTGGCGCTCCGGAATTTCTGCGCGCGGCAGGCGTACCGGTGATCTGGCTGGATTCGCCGGTCGAAGTCTTGCTCGCGCGCTGCATGACCATGACCGGCCGGCCTCTTTTCCGCGACGAGAGCAGCTTTCGCGCTCTTCATGCGCAGCGCCTGCCCTCCTACCAGCAGGCGGAGCACCGCGTGGACAGTTCCGGCGATCCGGCTCGCGTAGTCGCGGAAATACTGAGCCGCGGAATCGTCGCCGCCGGCGGAAATGAAGCTCACCTGATCGTTGAAAAGCCCCAGTCCTAAAACGGTTGGTCCCCTCCACTCTGTTCGGATTCTGCAAGGCTCTGGGGCGCCGGGGCCAGGGCTCCTCAGCTCCGCTCTGTCCAGATTCTGCGAGGCTCTGTAGGGGCGGGGCTTGCCCCGCCCGGCGATGGCTGGCGTCATCGGTCGAGCCGACAGAGCACTCCCGCCCATCAACTCACGAATCGCCCGCGATCGTGCACTACGCGGCAAACACAGACCCCGTGTCTTTCTGGGCGCATTCCACAAGGTTGTCTCGCAGTTCCTCTCGCAGCGTGTGGCACACTCGCTTCATCGAGGGGAGGGAACCATGCAAAACAGCACCACCGATTTGAAGCCCAAGATTTTCACGTACATCATGGCGATCCTCTTCGTGTGCACGACCTTGACGATCGCGTCTCAAAAAAAGAGCGCGGTCCCCGCCAGCCCCTCTGTCTTTGCGCAGGACAAGGGAAAATTCACAATTCAGCTGAATGGCAAGTCGGTTGGACACGAAGAATTCGATCTCGCGCCAGCCGGCGGAGGTTGGCTAGCTCGCAGCACCACCGACATCACCGCGCCGGACTCGCCTGCGGAGCGCATCACCGGCGCGCTAACGCTTCAGCCCGACGGCGCTCCCATCAGCTACGAGTGGACCGCGCAATCCGAAAAAACAAATGGCGCGCACATTTTGTTCGCGAACGGCGTAGCGAAAATCACGCTGCAAATGCAGGACGCGCGCCCCTTCGAGCAGGATATGAGCTTCGGCTCTCCGCTCATCGCCGTGCTCGACAACAACTTGTATTACCAATACGCCGTGGTCGCCCGCGTCTACGACTGGTCCAAGGGCGGCGCACAGAGTCTACCGGTGCTAATCCCACAGGAACTGACGCCTGGATCGATTTCGGTGGAATCGGCTGGTTCGCTCAGCGCGGGCGGCAAGTCCTATGACGGCTTGCGTGTGGCGACGTCCGACCTGGAAGTGGTCTTATACCTCGACTCCAACCACCGCCTTATGCGCCTGGAAGTGCCGTCCGCAAAAGTCGCCGTAATCCGCGACTAGCCACTCCAGAAAGAACAAACGAACCGCACGCCCAAAGCCGCACCCGTGATCTTGTGGGGGCCAGCAGTGCTGTGCCCCTAACGCCCAGCCTTCAAAATTCTTACCGTGATATGCACAAAAAAAAGTGCGGCGCGATCCGAAGATCACGCCGCACCAGTGTGCTCTGCAAGGAAAACTGTTATCGCGCCAAAGGCCGTTGAAACAATGGCGCCCCGGGACGCCGCAGCGGATAGCCCTGCGGATGACCATGAGCATGCGTCAACGCATGCCCATTCGAATGGCCCGGCTGCGTAATATGACCGTTGCCATTTCCGTTTCCCGACGCGGGCTGCGGCAACCGCGCGGGATTACCGATAGGGCGGAGATTAGTCGCCGGAACCGCGGTAACGTGATCGCTGATCGCCTGGAGCCTCTTCAGAATGGATTGCCACTGTTCCCAATCCAACTGCCGCAGGAACGGCCGCAACCCCTGAATGAAAGGATCCTCGAGCAGCGCCTCGCCATCCGATTCCGGAATGAAGAAGCGATTCAAGCCCACGTTCAATGCTTCGGAGATTTTCTCCAAGGTTCCGAGGCTCGGCGTCATCTGTCCGCTTTCAATGCGCGACAGATACGAGCGCGACACCTTCGAGCGCGACTGCAACTGGCTCTGCGTCATCGCGCGCGATTCGCGCAACTGACGGATGCGCTGGCCGATATTCTCGACCGTCTCGCGGTTAGCGAATTTTTCGGGCGTGGCTTCAGCGTTGGTCTCCTCCGCAGGTGCCGGTGGAGGAATCAGGAACTCCAAACGCTGGGGCAATGCGCGCACACATCGACGGCAGTTTCCCGTGCGCGTCCGGTATTGTACGAGTCCGCAAGTCTTGCAGCGAATGACTTCCCTATCCATTTCCAATGAATTCAACGACTCTTTTTCTAGTTGTAAGGACACCGGTACTCCTTCGCTGACTTTGTCCGGCGTGCGGATAGGAGAGGAACGTCGGAACGTACTTCGGGGGGGAAGGCAGTAACTGGCGCGAGGGGGAGTATCGTGCACCGCGCATTCTCTGTCAAGAGTATTTTTAGAATTTTTTTAGGCGCGCATCCCTGTTTCGCCCGGTTTACGCCCGGGTTTCGCCTGTTCTCCCGGACAGGGCGAAAACGCGCGAAAGTCCGCGCGCCTACCGCAAAACGCGTCACACCTTGTAGGGGCGGGGCTTGCCCCGCCCGGCGTAATCACGAGCGCGCTCCGTAATCAGACCGCCACGCCTTTCCTGCGTTACACTACACATTCTTTTTTTGAGGAGATCTTATGCCCACGCGCGACGATGCCTGGAAACTTCTCTGCGAATACACGCAATCCGAAAGCCTGCGGAAACACATGCTCGCGGTAGAAACCTGCGTCCGCGCCTACGCCCGCAAAAACGGCGCCGATGAGGAACTGTGGGGCATCACCGCCCTCCTGCACGATTTCGACTACGAACGCTTTCCGAACGCCGACCACGCCGCCGACAAAGAACATCCCGCCGAAGGCGCAAAAATTCTCCGCGAACTCGGCTACCCGGAGGAAGCCGTCCGCGCCATCCTCTCGCACGCGGACTATTCCGGCGTAGTCCGCCAATCGCCGCTCGAACACACACTCTTCGCCTGCGACGAGCTAGCCGGTTTTCTAACCGCGTGCACCTACGTCCGCCCGTCGAAAAGCATCTTGGATCTGGAGGTTGATTCGGTAAAGAAACGCATGAAAGACAAAGCCTTCGCCCGCGGAGTCTCTCGCGACGATGTCCGCAAAGGCGCCGAAGAACTCGGCATCCCCCTCGAAGAGCACATTGCTTTCTGCATCGCCGCGATGCGCGAAAACGCGGACGCCCTTGGCCTTCGCGGCAATCTGGGTGCGCAATCGGCGTCTTCCTGAAAATAGCCGAGCCGGGGCAAGCGGTGCTGTGCCCCACAACAACGATTCACCCTTCAACACTATACGACGTTACCTCGGCTAAATTTGTAGGGGCAGCAGGGCTGTCCGCCCATTTCGCAAGGTGTAGGCGAAGGGAAAGCGGAGCAGCGGTCAATAGCGCTGAAAAGCACAGATGAAGCCTGTGCGCAACTTGGTCCTGTTAGATTGGGCTGCTAGTCGGTGGTGTCGTCTGCATTTCCGGACCCGTGCCTGCGTCGGCGCCGACGTCGGCAAACAGTCCGCAAAGCCGCAATCCGTCGCAATCCATGAACCGCGTCCGTCAGCGCTGCCCGACTTACAGCCTTCCTCCAAAAAAGAGGTAGAATACGCTCATGGCGAAGAAACCAGATGGCGCTCTTGAGGTAGCCTGCCCCTGCTGCCACGCAAAGCTCAGAATCGATGTTGGTCTGGGCGTAGTCCTGTCGCATGAAGCCCCGCCAAGGCAGGGCCCGGCGTCGATCTGACCGACGCAGCCGGAATCCTCGCCGAACAAAATCGCCAGCGCGAAGACAAATTCCGCGACTCCTGGTTCCAGGAATCCAATAAAGAAGACATCCTCGCCAAGAAATTCGAAGAAGCCATGAAGAAAGCCAAAGACGCCCCAGCCGGCAAACCCATCCGCGACTTCGACCTGGACTAGTAACCGCCGTGTTGTAGTGGCCGATCTTTAGATCGGTCCTCGCTGGCGTATCCCCGTACATTCCGCCCTCCCACGAATTTCTCTCCGCGATCCTCAGGCATCTCCGCGCTTCTGCGTTATCCTTTCACCGTTCCCTATTCTCCGTCCTCAGATCCCGCGCAACGCGCCTCCTACGCTAAACTGTTCCAACGCCAATGCCCCACCGAAAAATCTTTCGCCTCCACCTCCCAACCCACACGCTCGTCCTGGGCAAACGCACGCTGCTGATGGGTGTACTTAACATCACGCCCGACAGCTTCTCCGACGGTGGCAAGTTCCTAGCGCCCGACCGCGCCATCGCCCACGCTCTTTCCTTGCAGAAAGCGGGAGCCGAGCTCCTGGACATCGGCGCAGAATCGACAGACCCGGTTCGATCGGCATCAGTGCTGTTGAAGAACTCCGCCGTCTTCTCCCAGTCCTGCAAGCGCTCCGCGGCAAACTGAAAATTCCGATCTCGATCGACACCCGCAAAGCCAGCGTCGCGGAAATCGCCATCGGCGCTGGCGCCGAAATCATCAACGACGTCTCCGGCCTCAACCACGACCCGCGCATCGCCGAAGTCGCCGCCCGCCGCCGCGTCCCGCTGATCCTGATGCACATGCGCGGCGAGCCTCGCACCATGCAAAAAGCCCCGTTCGCCCGCAACGTGATGAAGGACGTCACCCAAGGCCTCCGCGCATCCATCCAGAAAGCCAGGAGAGCGGGCGTCACGAAATCGCAAATCATCGTCGACCCCGGCATCGGCTTCGGCAAAAGCTTCGAGCAAAATTACGAAATCCTGCGGCGCCTCCCGGAATTGGCAAAGCTCGGCTATCCGCTTCTGGTCGGCACGTCGCGAAAGGGCTTTCTCGGCCGAACGTTAGCTCTGGGAAAGGGACGCGCCGCAGGCAAGACCGAATCGGTTCCCGCCGAAGAACGCATCTGGGCCACCGCCGCCACAGTCACAGCCAGCATCCTCGGTGGCGCCCACATCGTCCGCGTCCACGATGTCGCCGAAATGGCGCAAGTCGTAAGCGTCGCCGACCGCCTCCTCAACCCGCAGTTGTAGCGGCCGCTTTCCGAAGCGGGCGCCTTATATCTTCCGCGAGAAATTCTTCTAGCGCGAATACCAGATCCTCGCTACAATGCCTTCACGAATTCTTCCGTTGCGGCTCAAGCCTTTCGCCGGCCCAACGATGACTGGTGAAATCAGATGAAGATCGTCATCGTACAAATCCCGGCAGTCCTCTAATCCGCGAATCTCGCGGACCTGCTTCTCTCTAAGTCGTAACTCTCAATTTTCTATAGCCGCGCCATCGCGCCCGATTTTTCAGGCGCCTTCGTGCAGAAATACAAAGGTTTTCATGGAAACGCAGCAGCTTACTCTTGAACCAAGGCCCATCCCTATCTGGCAATCGATCCGCGAAGCCATTCGCGGATCGCACCAGGACTTCACGACGGGCAGCCTGAACCGCGCCATCTTGTTGCTGGCCATCCCGATGGTCCTCGAAATGGTGCTGGAATCACTGTTCGCGGTCGTCGACGTTTTCTGGGTCGGCCGTCTCGGCGCCGACGCGGTCGCCACCGTCGGCCTCACCGAATCTCTGCTCAGCCTGGTCTTCGCCGTGGGTCTAGGCCTCAGCCTATCGACCACCGCGATGGTCGCCCGCCGCATCGGCGAAAAAGATCCCGAGGGCGCAGCCGTCGCGGGAGTGCAGGCCATCGCCATAGGTCTGGCGGTTTCCATCCTCGTCGGCGTCCCATGCTTTTTCTTCGCGCCGGAACTGCTCCGGTTGATGGGAGCTTCACCGCAAATCATCGCCACCGGCAGCGGCTACACGCGCATTGCCCTAGGCGGCAGCGGCGCGATCATGCTGCTTTTTCTCAACAACGCCATCTTCCGCGGGGCCGGCGATGCCGCCATCGCCATGCGCCTGCTCTGGGTCTCCAACATCATCAATCTCATTCTCGACCCTTGCCTGATCTTCGGCTGGGGTCCATTCCCGAAGCTCGGGCGTCACCGGCGCGGCCCTCGCTACCTTTACCGGTCGCAGCATCGGCGTCCTGTACCAGTTTTACCGCCTCCTCCGCGGCAGCGAGCGTATCCGCATCTTGCGCAGCCAGATTCGCCTGAATCTCAGCGTCTTGCTGCGCTTGCTGCGCGTTTCGCTGACCGGCATCCTGCAGTTCGCCATTGCCCACACCAGCTGGATCGGCCTCGTCCGCATCGTCAGCATCTTCGGTTCGGCCGCGCTCGCCGGCTACACCATCGCCATCCGCATCGTGATCTTCATCCTGCTGCCGTCCTGGGGACTCAGCAACGCCGCCGCCACGCTCGTCGGCCAAAACCTCGGCGCCAAGCAACCCGAACGCGCCGCAAAATCCGTCTGGCGCACCGGCTTCTACAACATGCTCTTCCTTGGCGGCATCGGCGTCATCTTCACGATTTTCGCCACGCCCGTCGTCCGCCTGTTCACCAGCGACCCGCAAGTCATGCCGCTGGCGGCATCCTGCCTGCGCATCATCAGCTACGGCAACATCGCTACGCCTACGGCATGGTCATGCTGCAGGCCTTCAACGGCGCGGGCGACACCATCACTCCAACCATCGTGAATCTCTTCGGTTTCTGGTTCATCGAGATTCCGCTAGCCTACGCGTTGGCCATCCCAGCGCACTTGCACTCCAACGGCGTCTTCATCTCGATCGTAGTCGCCGAAGCAGCCATCGCCGCAGCCGGCATAATCCTGTTCCGCCGCGGCCGCTGGAAACTCCAGCAAATCTAAGTCAGGCGCAACCGCCGATCGCCGCCAGTCGAACGGCGCAGTATCGTCCCTGCTAGGGGCGCGGGCTCGCCCCGCCCTGCAATCAATGCGTCTTGGCCGGCACCTGTAGCCGCGGTCTCCGAGACCGCGGGGTTTACAGTCAACCCAATACAAATCCAACACGAGGCCCAAACGGCCGGCCGCATCGCCCTGAGCTGCACAGCTCACATCACAGTCACGTCTGCCTAGATTGCCACACCTCACAACTGTCCTTCCGACCGAAGCGTGCCGGTTTTTTCTTCCCGTTCGCTTCCTGCGAACGGGCCGGCACGCGCAGTGGAGGAATCTCTCTCGGTGTTCAAAAACGACGCTGGACGACTCCATGCACCTGCCCGCCCTGCTTTAGCATCACGTAACGCGCCCCTCTTCACAGTCGCGGAATCCGCGCGCTATGCGAAAATGGAAAGATTGGCCAAAACCATGAAACCCGCTCTCCAGGTCATGAAATTCGGCGGCACCTCCGTCGGCGACGCCGACTGCATCCGTCGCGTCGCGAGCATCGTTCACTCCGCCGCCACCGAGCACCCCGTCGTGGTCGTGGTCTCCGCCATGAGCGGTGTCACCAATCGTCTGGTCCAGGCTGCCCACCGCGCCGAACACGGCGAACAGGACGCCATCGCGCCGTTGGCCAACGAACTCCGCACGCAGCACATCGCCGCGCTCGAAGCCCTCGTAAGCGACACACAAGCCCGCGCCAAAGTAGCCGCCGCCTGCCAGCAGGTTCTCGACGAACTCGAACGCCTGCTCCGGGGCACCGCTTTGCTTCGCGAACTAACCCCGCGCGCGCTCGACGTGATTTCCGGAATCGGCGAACGTCTCTCCGCACCACTGGTCGCTGCCGCGGTTTGCGAACTAGGCATCCGCGCGGCGCCCATTTCCGCCACCGAAGTCATCGTTACCGATTCGCACCATGGCCGCGCCGAACCGCTGATGGCCCCCACCAGGAATCGCGCGGAAGCCCGCCTGCGCCCGCTACTCGATCAAAGCATCGTGCCTGTTGTCACCGGCTTCATCGCCGCTACACCAGAAGGCGTGCAGACCACGCTCGGCCGGGAGGGTCCGACTACTCCGCTACGATTCTGGGCGCGGCGCTTTGCGCGCAAGAAACGGTAATCTGGACCGACGTTGATGGTGTGAAAACTGTCGACCCGCGGCTAGTGCCGGAAGCGCGCACCATCCCGGAAATCTCCTACAATGAAGCTGCCGAGCTCGCCTACTTCGGCGCCAAAGTTCTACATCCCAACACGTTACGTCCGGTCACCGCCGCGGGCGTTCCGGTCTGGATCCGCAACACCTTCGCACCCGAGAAGCCCGGCACAAGGATCACCGCCGAAGGTATGCCCACCGGCGGAGGCGTCAAAGCCCTCACCGCCATCCGCGACGTGACGCTGGTAACCGTCGGCGGGCCCGGCATCGTCGGCCTGCCCGATGTTCTCGCCCGTTCCTTCGCCGCCACCGCTGAAACGCGCACCAACGTGTTCCTCGTCTCGCAATCGTCTTCGCAGAACGATATCTGCTTCGTCATCGCCACCGCCGACGAAAAGCGCGCGCTCAAGGCCCTACGCGACGCCTTCGCTCCAGAAATCGCCGAACAAACCGTCGAGCACGTCACCTGCAATCCCGACATCGCCATCGTCGCGGTGGTAGGCGAAAACATGCGCGGCATCCCCGGCGTAGCCGGCCGCACCTTCACCGCCCTCGGCCGCGAAAACGTGAACATCATGGCCATCGCCCAAGGCTCCTCCGAATACAACATCTCGCTAGTTGTGCAAAAGGATTCCATGCAGCGCGCGCTAGTCGCCCTGCACAACGAATTCCGCCTCCACGAATCCCCGCCAATTGCCAACGAAACCCCATCTTTGGCCAGCAAATCGTAAAAGTAGCACAGGCACTCTTGTTTACCCTGGAGTCTAGAAGGGCCTGTGCTCCGACGACCCAGTCATCCAATCGGACTCCTCAAGGACGGACCAACCAATATGCGAGCGATTTCAAGCGCGAGTGCCTGACGCCACAACATCAGCCTAACGCGCGACCAACTCAAACACCGGATAGTTCGCCAGCGATATCGCGAAACGCTTCGACAGGCGAACCAGCCGGCACAGGGAAAAACTTGCGTACCGCGCTGGCATACCGATCCAGATATTCCTTCAAAATCTCCGGCTTCTCCGCATCCGCGATGGGCCGCAACCCGAACTGCCGCCGGTACCTGCCCCGCTTCAGCGTAATTTCTCCTGCCGCCTCCGCGTTCCGCACCCATTGCGCCCGGCCCCTCGGCGCAACCAGGATTTGCTTTCCCCCGATTTCCATAACGTTCACCGGCGACGAGTAAATCTTTCCGCTCTTGCGCCCCCGCACTTGCAAGAGATAGATGAACTTAGGCCCGATCCCCAACCCGACGAGAAACCCAAATGTCCGGTTGAACAGCGCCTCGACCGCGCTAGGCGCCCGAAACTCCGCCACGCTTTTTCCGGTAGTCATGGCCGTATCTTACTACGCCCTCCTCGCATTCTCAGTGCTCTCTTTGTTCCTATCTCCGTGCCCTCTGTGTTAAATCTTTTTCCGCCGCCTTTTCTAAATTAGTTGACCTCGCGGGTCACCGGGATTCGCGCGTGTCGCGGCACAGGCGTTCGAATACCACAACAGTTATCGCTTGACATATGGTAAACAGCGTGCTACACTCTTTTGTGTCAGTAGAACTCATTCGAACAAACCGTTCTAACTCCTCCGACACCTGCGTTTCCCCAGCCGAATCCCACAACCCCTTTAGAATCCGCACTTATGAAAAACGCGCCCGTAACTCCTTCAGAATCCGCACTTCCAAAACACAAGACTTAAAGTCCTTTAGAATCCACACTTACGAAAAAGGCGGGGAGGGGCCAAACTGTTAACCAGAATTTCCAGCACGCGGTGCTGTACCGCACAGCGAAGTCATCGGAGCGGCCCTTCGGTCCTCAGGGTAAACAAGAATGCCTGTGCTACAGTCCGTCGTCGGCAAAATCCCTGGCTCGAGGTGCGGTTTGATCCGGTTTGGCTCTCTTCTCGCTACTTCATTATTTCTTTGCTTTCATGCTTCGCCTCTCGCGGCACAGCTGCCCGCCGTAAGTTCCGACCCGTTTGGGAAGTCGTCGCCCAATGCCCAAGCCTGTTCCGCTACGGAAGCCTCCTGCGCCGAAGCCGCGGCCAAGATCATTCCTCAGGTGATGGGCCCGTCGCCGATGGAAGAGAATTTGCGCAGGCTCACCGACGAAATTGGGGGTCGCGTCAGCGGATCGCCGGAGATGGCAAAGGCGATCGAGTGGGCGGTCGCGGCGTTTCGCGCGGAAGGCATCGAGGTGCACACCGAAAAATACAGGCTGGCAACCAGTTGGAGCGAAGGCGATACGCGCCTGGAATTGCTCGGCCCGCAGAAATTCTCCGTACGGCTGGTCGCGGAAGGCTGGTCGCCGGCGACGCCTCCGGGCGGCATCGAGGCAAATCTGATCGATGTCGGCTTTGGGACGACAGACGATTTCGCCAAAGCAGGCGCTTCCGTCAAAGGCTCGATCCTCCTGGTATCCTCCGAGATCGGCTCAACCTGGAACGATCTGTTCAACGAGTACGCGTTGCCGCCCGCCATCATCGATCGTGCGGTGAAAGGTGGCGCGGCGGCGATTATTTGGATGGGCGCGCGGGAGCGTTTGCTTCTGTACCGGCACACCAACAGCGGCGACGGCCAGATCGACGTGATTCCGCAGGCGGTAGTTGCGCGCGAAGACGCCATGCGCCTGGCGCGCACCATTGCGGCCTACCCGGGCAAAGTTCGCGTGCGCTTTTCCATGCCGAACAAGATCGGCGGGCCCATCGAACAGTTCAACGTGATCGGCGAAATTCGCGGGCGCGAAAAGCCCGACGAAGCGGTGATTCTCGGCGCGCACCTGGATTCCTGGGACCTGGGAACCGGCGCGCTGGACAACGGCTGCAACGCCGCGATGGTGATCGAAGCGGCTCGCGCCATCCGGGCGACGGGGCTCGTCCCGCGGCGCACTATCCGCTTCGCGCTCTTCACCGGCGAAGAACAGGGCATGGTCGGATCCTGGCAGTATGTGGCCGCCCATCGCGCGGAGATGGACAAGATTCGCGGCGTCATCATTTTCGATTCTGGCGTCGGGCGCGTCAGCGGGTATTCACTCAGCGGAAGGCGGGACATTCGAGACGGCTTGCAGGAAATACTCAGGCCGCTGGGTTCCTGGGATGTGAATCGGCATACCCTCGACGGAGACATCGGAACCGATAACTGGGACTTTCTGCTCGACGGTGTTCCCACCATGGTCGCGAACCAGGTGGAGGCGAACTACCTGCCGAACTATCACGCGGCTTCCGATACGCTCGACAAAGTGGATATGCGCGAGCTGAAAATCAACGCGGTGATCGCCGCGGTTACGGCGTGGGGCGTAGCCGACCGCGCCGAACCGCTAGGCAAGCGCCTCTCTCGCGCCGAGATCGAACAGCAACTCAAGGAAACGGGTCTCGACGAAAAAATGAAGCAGCAAGGCGTCTGGGAAGGCTGGCAAAACGGCACCCACGGCCGCAAACCATAATGTAGTGGCCGATCTTAGATCGGTTCAGCACCGCCGGGAGAGCGGAAAGCGCAGCACGTCAAACTACGAAAGGAGTCTAAAGACCGATCCCGCTCCCGGCGTCGGCCCGCCGCTTCCCGGTATACTGGAACCATGACGCAATCGACCAGTGACTCCCCGGAAACGATGCCGGGCGAAATCCGGCGAACCGGTATTCTAGGGATAGACTATGGCCGCGCCCGCATCGGCCTGGCTCTCGCCGACGCCCGAACGGCGTTGCCCCGGCCGCTGGACACGCTGCAGCGGATTAACCGTAACGAAGATATGCGGCGGCTGCGTGAAATCGTGCGGACCCATGCCGTGAAACAAATTGTCGTAGGATTGCCGCTGCGCCTGGATGGATCGCGCGGAGAAATGGCGGAGGAAGCTGCCCGGTTTGGCGAGCGCATCCGCAAGCAACTCGGCATCCCGGTGGAGATGGTGGACGAGCGGCTGACGAGCTGGGAAGCGGAGCGCCTGCTGGAAGACCACTCCGGAAAAGTTTTTCACGACGACTCCAAGACTTCGCACAAGAAGCGGCGCGAATCGACCCGCGCTTCGGTGGATGCCATGGCCGCCGCGGTCATCTTGAAAGAGTATTTAGAGCGAGAGCAAATGGCCGGTAAAAGCATCTAAGTTATGCACGCGGGCTGGGCCCGAGATTCGTGACGGAGAGACGCAAGCGAACTTGAAGACCCTTGGAAAACTAGTTCTTGTTGCTGCTGATCGTCGCCGTCGGAGTTGCGGGGTGGTTGTGGATTTCCCTCGAGCGGCCCTACGGGACATTTCCGACGGAAGGAGTGTTCGTCGATCTTGCCGCACGGCGCATCCAGCCGCACGGTGTCGCGGCTTTTGCAGCAGAACGGTGTGATCCGCAGCGCGATCGCATTTGAAATTTACGCGCGGCGCCATCCGACGCGCAGATTGCAGGCTGGCGAATATCTTTTCAACCACCCGATTTCGGGCCACGACGTTTTCTGGCAAATTGCCGACGGCCACATTTTCGAGCAGCCGTTCACCGTGCGCGAGGGCGAAACCATGTTCGATATCGCGCGCGACCTGGAAGCCGGAAAATTCATGGCTGCGCAGCGATTTTTTGACCGCGGCAAAAAATCCGGAATTCGTTCATGATCTTGCGCCGAATGCGAAAACTCTCGAAGGATTTCTGTATCCGGCCACGTACAATTTGCCGCGACGTCCCGCAGCCAACGAACTGACGGGGGAGATGGTCAAGAAATTCAAAGAAGAATGGTCGCGGATTCGCTCCACCGTGCAGATCGCTCCGGCCAGCGGGCTTACCGAACATCTGGTCACGCTGGCTTCGCTGGTGGAACGCGAAACCCCAAAGCCTGATGAGAGGCCGCTGGTGGCAGGCGTGTTTGAAAATCGGCTGGGCAAAAATATGCGGCTGCAATGCGATCCCACCGTGATTTACGCTCTGGAGCAGATCGGCGAATACAAGGGCACACTCACTGGCGCGGACTTGAAGTTCGATTCGCCATACAATACCTATGAGCACGCTGGACTGCCGCCGGGTCCCATCGGCAATCCAGGGGAAGAATCGCTGCGTGCGGCGATGGCGCCGACCAAGACATCTTTTCTATACTTTGTGGCGAATACGCAGGGCGGCCACTTTTTCGCGGCGACGCTGGAGGAGCATAATCGCAACGTCACGAAATACCGGCAACTCTTGAAGGGGCCCTCTGCGACACAGACGCCGCCTGTGGTACCTTTGCCACCGATCGCAAGTAAGTCCGAGCGCCAACCACACCAAGGCGCTGCCCAATGAATGAATCGCTGAAGACAAAAAAGGAACTCATCTTGCAAACCGCCCGCGAAATCGGGGCGCAGCAATTCACACCCGCGGAAATCGACCAGTTGCGCCGGCGTTTGATGGCGGAATACGGCGAAGAAGGCAAGACCGGGAACGACTACATCGCCGACGTCTTGAAAAATGCGGGCATCAAGGTCGTGCTTTCCCTTCAGGAAGAAGCGGAAGACCAGTACGAAGAAGAATTTGAAGACTTGCTGCACTTCAAGACGCTGGAGGACGCGGAAGTCAGCATCATGCGGCTGGATGAACTGATGCGAAAGTTTCAAGCGCACGGCGAACACGCCGCGGCTGAACGGGTTTTGAATGTGGGACGCCTGGGCAAACGGCGCGCTGAAATGATCGCGCGAAATCATAAAGTCGAGCCGCAGAAACGCGCCGAGAAGGAAGAGATTGCCAACTGGTTTCGCATCTGGCTGGAAACGCCGGATGTTTTCTTCGATTGGCTTGACGTGCGGAAACAATCACCGGAGTTCCGGGCAAAATTTCCGCCTGAAGAGCAGGAGGAAGTCGGAATGAGCGCGACCGGCGGTGCGCCTCTCGATAGCGGAGCGTTGGATCTCCCGCCGTTTTCGCTGGACGTCGAAACCCTCGATCTTGGCGCGGACGTAAAAGCGGTCGGGTTGGAGTTGCTGGGAACGGAAAGCCGCGAACCGGTGCGCGGCAAAGAGGCCGCGGCGATCTGGGCCGCCACCTTCCCTGCTCTCGCGGCCAACGAGGTTTTCGTCCTCGATTTTTTCAGTCACGTGGACCGCGTGCGCGAATTCTGCAAAATGTATGAGATTCATTATCGCGATGCGGCCGAACGCTGCGTGGTGTTGCGCCAGCCAACCGGAACCCAACTGGAGGAAATCTTCGAGCGCTTCGAGCGCGAAACGTTTGGAGTCCGCGCCGGCGCCGCAATCGAGGAGCCTGACGCCGCGCTCGAGAAAGACCTCTCACGCCGCGGCTTGGACTCGTATCAGGCCGCTTACGAGCGCTACACTTTCTGCGCTATTTGCGAACCGGAAGATGGCTGGGTCACGCTGCTGAGCAAGACGCTGTGGCCCAGCGAAGTCATTCGCCGAATCCGCCCGGCCGTCCAACGCTTCGACGTGTACCTCGCCCGTCCCAGTAAACACGCTGGTCTATTCGTGGCGGAGCGCGACCATGGGATCGACGTGCGTGGCGCGGCTGGCTGGGATCCAGCTGGCTACCGCGGTTGCGGTGACGAGTACGAGACAGACGCCGAGGAATGTTGCGGGATCCCAGGGACTTACGCCGACCAGGATGGAGCGGATGAGCGGAGTCGCCAGCAGTGCAACGCCAACACCTACGACGAGGCCTACGGCGGCCAGTGACAAGCCATTTGCGAGCACCATTCGCAGAACTTCGCTGCGTTGGGCGCCCAGCGTCATGCGGATGCCGATTTCCTGAGTTCTGCGACCCACCATAAACGAGACTACGCCGTAGAGCCCGATCGCCGCCAACGACATCGCCACGAAACCGAATGCACCGCCTAGCATCGTTACGATTCTGGGCAGAAATAGTCCTTGCTGGGAAATCAGATCGGTCATCTTCAGCACTGAGATGGGAGCGATTTCCGCATCCAGCGTGGCCATTTCCGCGCGAATTGCTGGCAAGACGATCGCGGGATCGCCTTCGGTGCGGACGTGCAGGGTGGCGTTCGGTCCGCCCTGCTGGAGATAGGGCAGATAGAAAACCGGGGGCGGCGGGGTGCCGATCGAGCCGTAGGTGGAATCTTTGGCAACTCCAACGATCTGGATCGGCGCGGCATCGCGTAAGCGAATGATGCGTCCGAGAGCTTTGCTCAAATCGCCGTCACCGGTGACATAGCGTCGCGCGAATGTTTCGTTCACGATCGCGACGCCGGGAGATTTTCTGGTGTCGTTGCTGGTGAACTCGCGCCCGTGGAGCAGAGGAATCTGCATGGTCGCGAAATAATTTGGATCCACCTCGTTGGTCAAGGTGTCGATAAATTTTTCGCCGTCGGGGGCGGTGTAGCCGTCGATGGAGATATCCCAGGATGCTCCGGAGAGAAAGGGAACACGCTCGCCGACGGTGGCGGATTTCACGCCCGGGAGAGCGGCGACGCGCTGCAGCAGCTGTTCGTGGAAGCGGGAGGCTTGCTCGTTGGAATAGCCGCGGAGCATGGGGTCAATGGTGACCAGCAAGAGGTGATTTGGATTGAAACCAAAATCGAGATTTTGCGAGTGGGTGAAGGATTTCAAGAAGAGACCGCTGACAATCAGAAGGACGACGGAGAGAGCGATCTGTCCGCCAATCAGTACGCGGCGAGCGATGCTGCTGAAAGAACGGCTGGCGGAGGCGGAAGAGCGCGTGGTCATCACAGAGTTCCAGGCGTCTTTCACAGCCATGAAAGCGGGCGCGAGGCCAAAGAGTAGAACGGAGGCGGCCGAGGCAATCGCGACACAGGCGAGAACGCGGAGGTCGAGGCGGAAGTCCGGCCCCTGGGAGGTTCCGGAGAAGGGCACAAGCGCGCCGAATCCTTTGATGGCGGCATCGGCAAGCAGAATGCCCGCGGCACCGCCAAGGGCGGCGAGGACCATGCTCTCGGTCAGAAATTGACGAACCAGACAAGCGCCAGTGGCGCCCAACGCGAACCGGGTGGAAGTTTCCTTGAGGCGCGAAGTGGCACGGGCCATCAGCAGACTGGCAACGTTCGCGCACGCCATGAGCAGCACGAGAATCACCAGGGCCCCCAGGATGGCCGGCACCGCAACATTGCTTAGTTCCAAGCGCCGGCTCATTTCGTTTCGCACAATCGCCACGTTGTCTTTGTTGCTTTCGGGATGCTCTTTTTCGAGATCGCCCATGATCACATTCATTTCCGCTTGCGCCTGCGCGACGCTGACGCCGGGATGGAGGCGGCCGAGCATGTAGAAGCCCCGATAACTGCGTTGTTTGAGGGTGTCGGCACCGTCCACAGTTAAATGGGCGGCCATGGCTGCGGGAACGAAAATGTCGGGCCGGTAAAATAGTTCGATGCCGGTGAACGATTTTGGAGCGACTCCTACGATCGTGAAGCTGTGGCCATTGAGCTTGATGATTTTTCCAATGATGCCGGGATCTTGCGCGAAGACGCGGTTCCACAAGGAATAGCTGATCACGGCGACCGGGTATTTTTCGGGAGCCTGGCCTTCTTCGGGAAGAAAGCCGCGGCCAAGGATCGGTTGCACTTCGAGTGCGGAGAAGAAATTTGCCGAAACGAGGTGGCCATCGATATTTTCGGGCTTACTACCGGAAGTGGCAGTGGCGCCGTTCATGCCCGCCGATATTTGTTGGGCGATCGCCAGGCTCTTAAAGGATTTGGCGCGGGCGCAGAAGTCGATGTAGTCCAAATAGGAAGATCCGCCGTAGCGGGTCAGTTTTGAGGCGGCGGTGTCGATCGCGATGAGGTCGCTGGCGTGGGGAACGGGCAAGGGGCGGAAAACGATGGCATCGATCAGGCTGAAGATGGCCGCGTTTGCGCCGATTCCAAGCGCCAGGGAGAGAACGACAACGAGGGTGAACCCCGGTTTCTTGCGCAGGCTGCGGAAGGTGAGCCGCAAGTCGCGCAAGAACGCTTCGAGCAGATGGCCGGGGCGCGCGTCGCGGGCTTGCTCTTTCACTTGCTCGATGCCGCCCAGTTCGATGCGGGCTGCGCGGCGGGCCTGCTGGGGGCTCATCCCGTTTCGGATTTTTTCGTCGGCAAGAAGTTGCTCGTAGGAACGGACTTCGTCGTCGAGTTCGCGTTCGACGCGCTTTCTGGCGATGAGATGGCGCGAAAGACTTGCTAGACGAGTGAGCAAACCCATGATGATGCTCCCTTAAGGAAGTTTCGAGCGCGCGGGCGATGGCCAGGGAGATGCGGCCCCAGCGTTTCGTTTCGGATTCGAGTTGACGGCGGCCTGCGCTGGTGAGTTTGTAGTATTTGGCGCGACGGTTATTTTCGGACTCTCCCCATGCGGAGGTCAGCCAGCCTTCCTCTTCCATGCGGTGCAGGGCGGGGAACAGTGAGCCGGGCTTTACCTGGAAGGTGCCCTTGGTGATCTGCTCGATCCTGCGGGCGATGCCCAGGCCGTGCATTTCAGCCAGGGCGAGGGATTTCAAGATCATCATGTCGAGTGTGCCTTGGAGGAGGTTGGTTTGATTCTGGGTCACGTGGGCTCTTTCCTATAGACGTTCTGCAGGAGAATATGTTTCTACCTATAGAGTGTCAATAGAAGATCGCGCGGGGTGGGCGGCGGTCCTGTGCCCTGCTGTGTTGCAAGTAACAGGGCGCGATTGCGTTGGCACATCTTTCCGGGTGCCGGGGTTGTATCTAAACCCCGCCCTCCGAAGAACAGGAGGGCGGCTACAGGTGGGTGGTCAAATTCGGGGCCGCGGGCGGATGGTTCAAACGGCAGCGGCGCCTTCCGCATTGCTGCGAAAGGCGCCGCTGGAGAGAAGCTCAGGGCATCGTGGGGATGCCGCTGAAGTTGGGTTACTGCACGATCAGCGTCAACGGAGTCGTTGCGGTGGTGCTGCCGGAGGTTGCAGTGACGGTGATTGTGTAGGTGCCAGCGGGCGTTCCGGTGACTGGTGGTGGTGGCGGTGGTGTGCTGGAGCTGCCGCCGCCGCACCCAACGAGGAGCGTGGCCGCGACGATGGGCATCAGCACGAGGCATGCGGAGAGTGCTACGCGGGCGAAGCGCAGGCGTGCTGCAGGACTCTGTGCTGCGGCCAGTAAGGTGACGATCAACAGGAGCACGGCCAGCACGGAGAGCGGCAACATTTGGATCGCGGCTGGAGGTTGCACCTTGGTCGCGGGCTCGGATTGCGGGGCCAGCATGCCGCGTGCGGTGGTCGAGACGGTAACGGCGACGGGAGCCGGCGTGTTGGCAGTCAACGTGACGGGGGCCGGAACGGGGCACGTCGCGGCCGTCGGAGCGCCAGAGCAACTGAAGGTAACCGTGGCACCCACGTTTGCGCTGATTTGCAACATATAAGTGGCCGTCTGGCCGGCGGTAACGGTTTGCGATGGCGAGGCGCCAGCAGCTGGACCAAAGGTCAAGGCCAGCGTTGGGGGCGTAGCCGTGGCTGTGCCGCTCAGGGGGATCAGTTGCGGGCTGGATGGAACGCTGTCGGCCACAACAATCGTGGCGGTGCTGGTCCCGGCTGCGGCTGGATTGTAGACGACGTTGAAGCTGCACGTCGCACCCGCGGCCAGGGGAGCGGAACACGTATCGCCCGCGCCGACGATCGCAAAGTCAGCAGCGTTGGCGCCGGCGATGGTGATGCCGGTACCGGTGAAGGATAGGGGCCCGGTGCCGGTATTCTTGATGGTGACGGTCTGAGGCGCCGATGGAGTCTTCACAGTCTGACTGGCGAAGGTCAGGCTGGCGGGAGTGATGCTGATTGCCGGGGCGATGGCGGTGCCAGTGACAGGCACGCTTATCGGGCTGTTCGCCGCATTGTCCGTAATGGTCAACGTGGCCGCGCGCGCAGGTGGTGTCACCGAGGTCGGGTTAAAGATGACGTTGATGGTGCAAGTGGCGCCGACGGCGACGGTCGTGCCGCAATTATTGGTTTGGGTGAAGTCGGTTGTATTGGCGCCGCCGAAGGTAATGCTGGAAATCACGAGGGCGCCAGTACCGGTGGCGTTGCTCAGAGTGACGGGAAGTGCCGCAGAGGCGACACCGACGAGTTGCGGCGTGGTGAACGCAATCGGATTGGGAGTTACAACGTCTGTGGGAGAACCGAGTTGGCCGGTTCCGTTGAGCGCGATGGTTTGAGGGCTGCCAACGGCGTTGTCCGCAATGGATAGTGCGGCAGACGCCGGGCCGACCACAGTCGGTGTAAAGGTCACGCTGATGGTGCAGTTGGCGCCAGCTGCGAGCGTTGCCGTGCAGGTGGTGGTGTCGGCGAAGTTAGCTGCATTAGTGCCACCAAGAGTGACGACAATGCCCGTTAGTGTGGCGCCGCCGTTATTGGTCAGCGTGACCACCTGAGCGGTCGACTTGATGGTCAGCGGTTGGGACATGAATGTCACACTGGACGGTTGGAAGCTGGCTACGGGAACGGCCGCTACGTTCGCGATGCCCGCGACACTGCGTACGCGAATGTTCTGGGAGTCGCCGATCAGCAGATCGCCAGCTCCATCGATCGCCAAGCCTTGCGGGGCATTGAGCTCAGCGGAGGTCGCGGGGCCGCCATCGCCAGTGAAGCCGGCTACGTTCATACCCACGGTGGGGCTGCCCGCTACGGTGTAGATATCACCCACGATCCTGCCGCCCGCCGTCGTCCCTGCTACTTCGCGGATGACGTTGTTATTTGTGTCGGCGATGAAGATGTCCTCGGCGTTATCGACCGCGACTGAGAATGGCGCGCTCAACTGTGCGCTGGTCGCCGGGCCGCTGTTTCCACCGTAGCCTGCGGTTTGATGCGTCTTGTCACCGGCGACGGTGTAGATGAAGCCGGCGGTCGTTGTGGAGGTATTGTCGACCGGAACTTCGCGGATGATGTTGTTGCCGGTGTCGGCGATGAAGAGATTTCCGTAGATGTCGAAGTAGATACCCGTGGGTTTATGCAGATGCGCGGCGGTAGCGACGCCGCCTTCGCCGCCGAAGGAGCCGGTGAGGTCCTGGGTGCCAACGGCGATGTAGGCGTTACCTGCAGTCATGGAGCCCGCCGTATTCTTCGGGACTTCCCAAATCACGTTGTTGGTGGAATCGGAGAAGAAGATGTCGCCGGCAGCGTCGAGTGCGACACTGTTCACGGCGCCCAGCTTGGTGCCGACGGCGGCTCCGCCCTGCGCGGTGAATCCGCAATTGGGCATGCTGTTCGGTGGATTGATTAGATCAGGAGTAGGCTCAACACCCGCCACAGTGGTCATCACCCCCGCGCTCAGTTTGCGGATGATGCAGTTGCCGGTGTCGGCGATGTACAGGTTTCCGGCAGAATCGAAAGCAACGCCGATGGGATCGTTTACCACGTAATTAGGAAAGCCCGTATTGTTTGCATTCACGAAGCCGTTGAATCCGGGCGAACCGACGAGTGTGGTGAGAGCTCCGGTCGCGATAGGATTTGCGACTTCACGGATCAAGCTTTGTTCGCCGCCGGCACCCACGTCGGCAATGGCCAGGTTACCCGCCGAATTGATGGCGAGACCTGCCGGGGACGTCTAGTTGGCCGGCGAGTGGCGGGAACGGCGTTAAAGAAGGACGGGGAACCGTTTCCCGCGGACGTACTTATGATTCCGGTGGCGTAATCGCCGGCGTTTGGAACGACTTTCCGGACTCTGTCGTTAACTTGATCGGCGATAAGGAGATTTCCTGTTGAATCGAGAGAGGTGCCCGACGGGGAGTTGAGTTCTGCTGCGTTGGCAGCTCCTCCATCGCCGAAGTAACCCTCTGGTACCACCCGTGCCGGCGACGCTGTAAATGAAACCAGCGGTCATTCCATTCGCGGTCGCTACGGGAACTTCGCGAACCACGTGGTTTCCCCTGTCGGCAAAGAACAGGTTGCCGCTGGCGTCCACAGCAATGCCAACGGGCCCATTGAGTAGCGCAGTCGTCGCGAGGACACCGGTAGTGTCTCCAACTCCGGCGACGCCTGGAACGCCCGCAACGGTGTAAACATTGCCAGCGGTCATCGGCGGCGTAACCGTTGTTGTGGATGGAACCTCGCGAATCACATTGTTGTTGAAGGGGGCGGGATTCTTGTTGGCGCCTGCCGGCGGGAAATTGTTGCCGAGGTCGGCATAGAAGACGTTGTCGTGCGAGTCTACAAACACATCGAACGGCCCATACACGTGGGAACTGATGGCCGGCATGCCGTTTTCGTAGCCTCCCGAAGGTGGGTTAGGCGGGGCGCCGTCGGTGAAACCGGCGAAACGGTAGATGTTGCCGGCCGTTAAGGGGCCGGTCAGGCCAACAGGCGTCCCCGGCGTAGGACGATCCGATACCGATCACGACGCGAATTTCATTGTTGCCGCGGTCGGCGATGTACATGTTGCCGTGGCTATCGAAGGAGCAGCCATCGGGGAAATGCAAGTTGGCGCTGGTTGCGGGCCCGCCGTCGCCGCCGTAGATGTAGTCGGTTTCGGTCTGCACGCCGGCAATGTTGTAGATGTGGCCAGCGACTTTGCCGGTCGAGGCGGTTACCACAATCTCGCGGATAAGCCCGTTGTCGGAGTCGGCCACGTAGACGTTGTTGTTCACGTCGATACACATGCCACTGGGGCCGTCCATGGCGGACATTCACGGCCAGGTTACCGTTGTCGGTGCCGTTGTACCCTACCGTGCCGTTACCAGCAAAGAGCGTCAGGTGTCCGGTGGCGTCCACTTTGTAGACGCGACCGAAGTCGTTGTCGAGGATATAGGTGTTGCCCAAGGAGTCTTGGCGAACAGCTGCCGGAGCGCCGACGCTCGCAGACGGTTGCGGTAACCGTAGTGCCCGTGGCCGGAGGACCACCGCCCGCCACGGTCGTGATGTTCTGGGCATCAACGGTTATTCCACCGAAGAGCGAAACAGCGAGGGCACACAGGGACACACGTGCTAGGTTCTTCATCGATTTCTTGCCTTCTTTCGATGGACTTGGGTCGAGGGGCCTGTCTTTTGTCGCGAAGGTGGCCGATCGACTGGTTGAAGCAGTTCGCGGGATTGAGAATAAAGCTGACCCGGAAAAAACTCCAATAGTACGCTGGGAAAAGGACGATAGTACCGGTAGCGAAAATCCCAATAGTACTTTTGGATGGTATTTGTCCAAAGTGATAGCGAACAAACAGCGATAGGGACAGGACACACGGGACAGATAGGATGAAGGCCGAACCTAAAAAGGCTGCCGAGGAGGGATAAAAATCGCGTGAAATCAGCCGCCATGCGTCAGGAAATGGGCGGCCAGTGCCCGGTGGTATGGAGGCGTATCAAAATGACACCGGCGCGTGACCCTGTTACATTGACGGCATCCAAATTGACGGCCATGCGAGGTGGCCGCGCTTGAGGTGGTTAATCGATTGCTTCGTTTGCGTGGTGTAGGACGTAACTCATTGAATCGACGAGTGCTGGCATGGACGGTAGGGGCGACAGTGGCGGCGTTTTCCACCGGGTGCCATGGCGGCACTGTCAGCACGAAGACCACGGTCGCGCCGAGCGCGAAGCCCGTGGTTCGAGACGCTACGCAGGAAGAACTGCTGGAAAAGTACAACCAGATCGCCCAAGGGGTGAAGACCGTAAATGCCACCGTGGAACTGAAACCCACGGCGGGGTCGAAATATAGCGGCGTGATCGAGGAATATCACGAAGTAAAAGCCTTCCTGTTGGCGGCTCGTCCGGCGGAAATCCGCATGATCGGGCAGGCTCCGGTGGTCGGTACGACGGTGTTTGACATGACCAGCGATGGCGAAATGTTTCGCGTGTGGGTTCCGTCGAAAAATAAGTTTCTGACGGGACAGGTTGCGGCCGAGCGCGCCAGCAACAAGCCCATCGAAAACCTTCGCCCGCAGCATCTGCTGGATGCGCTGCTATGGCCAGAGATCCGGAAAGAGGAGGCCGTGCTGTTCGAGGAATCTAACGACGACACGGCGCGCTTTTACGTATTGACAGTGCTGCGCGGCGGCTACCACACCGAGATTTTGCGGAAGATCTGGTTCGATCGCGCGGACTTGCAGGTGTCGCGGCTGCAAAGCTACGGCCCGAAAGGCGTGCTGCTTTCGGATGTGCACCTGTCGGATTGGCAGCCGCTTGGGTCCGTGCCGGTCGATCCGGCGCAACCTGCGGCTCCCGATGGTGGCGTGAGCTCGTTTCCCCGCGCCATTCGCATCGACCGCCCGCACGATGACTACCGGCTGGATTTGCAGATCACCAAAGTCACGTTGAATGTGGAAATACCGGCGGATCGTTTCAAGCTCGATCAGCCCGCCGGGAGCGAACTGGTGCGCGTTGGGGAGAACGAGGGTGACAAAGCGCAATGATGGGTGAGCTGATTGTTCGCAACCTTGCTCCATCGCCCGCTACGCACGTTCATCGGGGTAATGGCGGTCGCCGTCGAGGTGGCGTTGGTGGTGCTCATCGTCGGGCTGACCTCCGGCCTGTTGACCGAAACCGCCAAGCGCATCCAGGGAATTGGCGCCGACGTCATGCTGCAACCGCCCGCAGCTTCCATTTTTCTGGGCTTTAGCGGCTCGCCCATGCCTATCAAAATTGGGGTGAAACTCGAAGAGCTGAAATACGTGCAAGCCGTGGCGCCGGCCCTGCTGCAATTTAATTCCAGCGGCGGCGTCGAAGTGATTTACGGCATCGATCGAGACAGTTTTCACGCGGTGTCCGGGGGATTTGTCTTTTTGCACGGCCACGACATGGAAGGCCCGGACGATCTGCTGGTGGACGACTGGGAAGCGCGCGCAAAAAACATCAAGGTCGGCGATACCTACAATCTGTTGAACCACGACTGGCACGTCGCCGCGATTATCGAGCATGGAAAAGGCGCGCGGTTGTTTGTGCCTATCGCCACGCTGCAGGAATTGGTGGGGGCGCGCGATAAGGCCTCGATTTTCCTGCTCAAGTGCACGCGCCCGGAGCATACCGATGACGTGATGGAGGAGATTCGCGGTGTGCTGCCGGGCTATACCGTTCGTCCACTTAGGGATTTCCTATCCTTGATGACTTCGACGAATATTCCGGGGCTGGAGACATTTATCCACGCGATGATCGCGCTGGCGATCTCCATCGGACTGCTGGTGATTTTTCTGACCATGTACACCACCGTGATCGAGCGCACGCGCGACATCGGCGTTTTGAAATCGATTGGAGCGAATCGTGGTTTCATCGTGCGCGCGTTGCTGATGGAGTCGGCGGCGCTGTGCATTTTCGGTATTGCCGCGGGGGTTGGGTTGAGCTATCTGGTGCGGGCGGCGTTTCTGGCCGGCTTTCCCACGTTGTCGATCTTGATCACGCCGGAATGGATTTTGCGCGCTGGGGGCATAGCGTTGCTGGGAGCGATTCTGGGGGCCAGCTATCCCGCGTGGATCGCCAGCCGGAAAGACCCAGTCGAGGCGCTTTCTTACGATTGAAGATGAGCAAAATATAGCAGCCGATTCGGCGCACAGTCCGCAATCGGTAGATTCGGAAAGGGCGCGCGGGTAGTTTCGCGCGTAACTAGGCAGGGATGGCAAACGCGGCTACAATACGACCACTTGCAAAAAAGCTGATTTTTCCAAGGCAAAACAGCGTGGAGTCGATACTCAAAACGGAAGGTCTGTGGAAGCTCTACCATGCCGGCAAGGTAGAAGTACCGGCTTTGCGCGGCGTGAATTTCGAAGTCGCTCCGGGAGAGTCAGTTGCGGTCATGGGACCTTCGGGTTGCGGCAAGTCTTCCCTTCTCTACGTGATTGGCGGGTTGGCGCAAGCTTCCCGGGGCCGCGTCTTTGTGGACGGCAACGACCTGACCACGATGGGTGACGCGGCGCGCACCAAGTTGCGCCGCCACAAAATCGGCTTCGTGTTCCAGCGTTTCAACCTCCTGCCGACGCTCACCGCCAAAGGCAATATCGCTATCGCACAATTTATTCACGGCGATGGCTTCGATCCACACCGCTTCGATGTTGTCACCAAGATGCTGGGCCTCGAGGGCCGCCTTCAGCACAAGCCCTCGGAACTTTCGGGCGGGGAGCAACAGCGCGTGGCCATCGCGCGGGCGATCATCAACGAGCCGAAAATATTGCTCGCGGACGAGCCGACCGGGAACCTGGATTCGAAAAATTCCGAAATCGTACTGCAAATGCTGCGACAGCTGAACAAGGATTTGGGCCAGACGGTGGTGATGATCACGCACAATCCCGAAGCGGTCACCTATTTCGACCGCGTCGTACACATGCGTGATGGCGTGATCGTGGACGGCATTCCCGCGGATTGAGATGGCCAGCCTCAAAACCATTCTCTCGCGAACGTTTTTCTGGTCGTACGAGCGCGGTACCTGGCAATACGACCTCGCGGTGATTCTCATCTTGATTTTTGTGTTGGCGACGCCGCCCAGATGGTTTCATGACGAGCCGCAAGTCGGAATGCCCGCGTCGGCGGGACAAGTGGCGCTGGTCGCCGGCTCGGAGCGCGATGCTCGGCAGACTTACCGCGTTGACGCGCGCGTTCTGGCGCCGCCGGAACAGACGCCTGCGCTGCAAAATGACCTCCACAACGCGTTGAAGAAGGCACTCCCAGACCTGCGCAACGGACGCTTTTCGATCACCAAGATCGAGGCGGTTCGCGACGAGGCCGGCACGGTGATCGCCTACCAGGTCGAGATTCACCGTTAGCTATTCATCTGGCAGGACTTCAATGGAAAACGTTCGCCTACGTTCGCGCATCTGTTCCGATGTGCTACGATTAAATCGAGCGGGATTCATCGGTCGGTCCATCCGCCGCAGGGGCTCATTTTGACACGGACATTCTGGTCTGTTGCTCTATTCGGGCTCTGTGCGATTGCTTGTGTCATGCACCTGCGGGCCGCGCAAACCCCAGCAACCACCGAATCGGTCCTGGCGATGATGGACAAATCCGCCGCCGATTTTCGCAGTCTTACCGCTGTTCTCGAAAACACCAAGTACACCGATGTTGTAAAGGATAGCTCGATCGAAACGGGACAGATTTTCGTTCGCAAAGACCAGAAGATGCGCATCGAAATCCTGAAACCCGACCCGCGCACCATTCTCCGCAATGGCGATTCGCTCTTCGTGTACACACCGAAAATCAAGCGCGTCGAGGAATACGATCTCGGCAAAAACCGCGCCATGGTCGATCAATACGTGCTGCTGGGCTTTGGCACCAAGAGCCAGAACATGCTGAAGAGCTACGACGTTAAACTGACCGGAGAAGACCAGCTCGATGGCCGAAAGACGTTTCTCCTGGAACTCGCGCCGAAATCAGACGACGTGCGCCATCAAATTACGAAGATTCAGATGTGGATTGACCAGTCTTCATGGCTCCCGATTCAGCAAAAATTCTACGAAACTGGATCAGGCGACTACATACAGTTCCACTACAGCAATGTGATGAAGAATCTGAAGATCAGCGACTCCAGGTTCAAGCAGGATTGGCCAAAAGACGTAACTCGGGTGAAGCCGAGGGGCTGAGGTCGTTCTCGACTGCGGTGGGTTGCTAACCGGAGCGAGGGACGCTTTGGAGCGCGCCCCATTTCCGCCCGACTGTATTTCCTGCGATGGTCGCCTTGTACGCCGGGTTAAAGCCCGGTGCCCTACATTGGTTCTTGCAAAACAGGTTCTAGCAAACGCCCGTCAGCGGCTTGCTACCTTTTCTTGCGCCAACAGCTGTTCTTTTCTAGACAAGCCCCAGCGGTATCCCGCGAGATTGCCATCTTCTCGGATCACGCGGTGGCACGGCACTACGATGGAGACCGGGTTCGTTGCGCACGCACGCGCCACGGCTCGCACCGCCTTCGGGTTCCCAAGTGCTTTAGCGACCTGAGAGTACGTCCGCGTTGTCCCCGCGGGGATGCGTTGCAACTCCTGCCAGACGCGGCGCTGAAAGGCTGTCGCTTGTAAGTCCAGCGGCAACTCGATGCGCGGCGGTTTGCCTTCCACGCGCTGCACAATTTCTTTCACCCAGCGCTCGAAGGAATCGTCGGCGGGAACAAGCTCCGCCCGGGGATATTCGTCTTTCAACTCCTGCACGAGCTTTGCTTCTGCATCTCCGAGGTAAACGGCGGACACGCCGCGGTCCGTAGCCGCAACCAGGACCTTGCCCAGCGTCGATTTCGCAATGCTGTAACCGATCTTCATACCCATGCCTCCCTTTCGATAAGTCGCAGGCGTCATTCCCAACTGTGCGTTGCTCCGTTCGTATACGCGGCTTGAGGAGCCGTAGCCCGTTTCGTAAAGCGCGTCCGTGATGCTTTTCCCGGCGCGCAACATTTTCTTGAAGCGCGCGAGCCGCAACGCTTCGGCGAGCTCGCGAGGCCGGAGGCCAGTTACTTGCAGGAACGCCCTCCGCAGCGTTGCGGGCGTCGTGCCAAGGTTGTCCGCCAGCGCGCCAAATCGGACGCTCTCTTCGGCGGACTCCGCCAATTGACGCGTGGCGCGCTCGACCAGCGCCACTGGCCCAGCCACTTCATTGGGCTTGCACCGGAGGCACGGCCGGAATCCTTGTTTTTCGGCCTCTTCCCGGGTACGGAAGAAGACGACGTTCCGGCGCAATGGACGTCGAGCCGGACAGGACGGGCGGCAATAGATTTGCGTCGAGCGCACCGCCAGCACGAAGGTGCCATCGGCTCGCGCGTCCCGCGACAGGGTAGCGCGCCAGTAGCGGGCCGCGGCGCTAGGCGGAATGTTTGATCCGGACTGCATAATGTTTTGACTCATCATGGCAAGGCCAAAGTAACTCAAGGAGAAAAGCAAATCTATCCGCAAAGACGCGTCAAAGAAGAATAGGAAACCGCCCAGCCACCCGGCGGAACGAAGTTAAGCTTCGGCGGCTTCTGGGACAGCGTTGGCAGTGGGCACAGCCTGGCGGTGGGGCGCGGTGATCACCAGCAGCACCGCGGCCAAAATTACCGCTGCCGCCAAAATCGTCCGGAGCGTGATCGATTCTCCAAGCAGTAGCCATCCCAGAAACAGTGCAACCACCGGATTGACAAACGCATACGTAGCGACTCGCGTGGCTGTGCTGTGCTTCAAAATATAGAGATATGCCGTAAATCCGATCATCGAGCCGCAAAATACCAAATACCCCAGCGCCACCCACGAACGCGTCGAAACTGCGGCAAGATGGAGAGACCGTACCTCCCCGGATAACCAGCCCACAATCCATAGCACCGTGCCGCCGGTCAGACTCTGCATTGCCGCGCCTAGAAGCGGGGAACTCGGCATTTGGCCGTGCTTGGAATACAGCGACCCGCAAGCCCAGGCAAACGATGCCACGACGAGAATCGCGACTCCCACGGGATTGATGCGCGCTGATCCCCCGAGATCCTTCGGCCCCACCAGTAACGCGAGACCCGCGAAGCCCAACAGCAAGCCGATCAGAACGCGGGCGACCGGTCGCACTCCACCGGGCCGCAACCAATCGATCAGAACCATCCACAGCGAAACCGTCGCCACCAGCAACGCGGTTACTCCCGAGGGCACAGTCTGTTCTGCAACGCAGACCCCGCCGTTTCCTACGAACAGCAACAGGAAACCTGTAACCGTCACCGTGCGCCAATTGGCCCACGTCGGACGTATGCCAGTCTTCCACCGCAAGAGCGGATAGAACAACAAGCCAAAGATCAAGTGTCGCGATCCCGCTAACAGTAGAGGCGGAAAGGATTCGACGCCCACGCGAATCGCGAGATACGTCGAGCCCCAGATCAAATAGACGGCGCCGAATGCGACTAGCAGCAACGTTGCGCCACCCGCTTGGTCGAGGGAAGGCTTAGGGTGCGGAGGACTGTCGGATTTCGACGGGGTCACTGTGGTGATAGACATTGGCCTGGGTTGCGACCGAACGCGCGATCCATCTTGCGTAATAAGCCTGCGTAAGAAGAATAACGTAGACGCGAGAAGCTCACATGTACAGCGCCATATTGGTGCACGCCTTGATCAAGCTCGCACCGCCCAAACGCGGCGCGGGCGTCGCTACACAGGATAAACTCCGCATGCGAGCCGGTATATCCGGAAAGGATCGTCAAAGTAAGGCGTCGGTCGATGGGGTGGGCCTTGTCGGCCAAGCTGCGGAGCGGCGAAGTACTATGACCATGTATTTGATCTTAGGACACTCGCACTGCTTTCCCATGGTTGACCTTAGCCGCTTATAGTGGCATTTTAGCGGCCCACCTTCGCAGGGTGGGAGCGGCTTCAAAAGGCCGTCTCGGGTGGGTCGGGAACACTACAATTTGGTGATGTCAGCGTCTCTGAGGGTGAGATGAGGACCACAAACCTCGCAAGGGTTATTGAGCCGGTGTCGAAAACCGTGCTGGCGGAGTCTCGCGTACTCGGACCAGTCGTTGTGCCGCAGACTGAGGCAGTGGCTTCCCGCGCGCCCGCTCTCCGCGTGGTGCCGCTGATCACCGACACCCAACCACGGCGTTTCGTGCGCGTGCCCACGCACGCAGTGGGCGTCCATCCCGAGCATCGAGAGTACCCGCGGGCAACCTTGCGTCTGCCGTTGCGGCTCCGCAGCGTCAACAACATCCTGGAAGAATTTCCGATTACTCTGGTGACGCGTGACATTAGCTCGACCGGAGTTTTCTTTCTTTGCCCGAAGGAGCTCGCCTTGGGCACGCAGATTGAACTGGAAATCGTGTTGGTCAGCCGACCCATGGGTCGCGGAAACGTCGTCGTGGCGACCGCCGCGCGGGTGCGGCGACTGGAGCCTGCCGCCACGCCTGGCTGGTACGGCGTTGCCGCGCTGTTCGATGACATGTCCTTCGACCGCGATGATCGCGTGCCCGCGCGATTTCTGAAATTGTAGGCCCAACCAAACGTCAGCAACATTCTGGCTGGCGTCCCCTCGGGTGCCAGCTGATTCTCTGCTACTCTTTTCTCCTCCATGGCCGCGAAGCAAGAACATCCCATCGAAGCGGTGCTATTCGATTGGGACGGCACTCTCCTTGACTCTTTCGACGCCGATTCCAGCGCGTACCTTGCTATGTTCCGCGAGATGGATATTCCCTGGGGACTCGATGAACTCGCGCAACACTACTCGCCCAATTGGTACAACGTCTATCGCGCCGCCAGACTGCCGCGCGCTCGCTGGGATGCTGCCAACCTGGCCTGGCGTAAACAATACGCCATGCATAAGCCCAAGCTGGTGGCGGGCGCGCGTCGTGTCCTAGCACGCATCCGACGGCGGTATCGGCTCGGACTGGTCACCAGCGGCGACCGCGACCGGGTAATGCGCCAACTGCGCTACTTCCGGCTGACGCGCCTATTTGCGTCGCGGGTCTGCGCCGACGACACCACGCAGAAAAAACCGCATCCCGCTCCGCTTCGCCTGGCGCTGAAACAAATGCGCCTGAATCCTGGCGCCTGCGTTTATGTGGGCGATTCTCCGCACGATTTGGAAATGGCGCGGCGCGCCGGAGTCCGCGCGATCGCCGTGCTCGGACGTTTTCCGACAGAGAAGGGCCTGCGGGCCGCCCGGCCCGAATTTTTGCTCGATTCCATCACGGAGATCCCCGCGCTCTTGGATCATTTGCGAAAGTGATCGCGGACTGCACGCTGGATGAACCTCAACCCACACAAATCCCAGCGCGAACGCTCTACGCTGTCGGTGTGCCCGCGATCGAGGCGTCAACGTACTTGTCGTGGTGACGCACCCAGGACATCGGTGGTTTAAGGCTGGCCTCATCGCGGCCCTTCGGGGCGATGTCGAGCCAGTCGTACGCGCCGATCATCGCTTCGAGGCCGCGGCCGTAGCTGGAGTAAGTGTGGAAAATGTTCCCGGCTGCGTCCTTGTAGAAGCAGCTTGCGCCTGGCATTTCCTCGGCGCCTGATTTTTGAGTCGCGTAGTTGTAATAGATCTCGCCGTTCGCGGCATCGCCTTTCAGGAACGAGACGTGGTAGTCGAAATTGAAGTCGTTGGCGCTGGAGGAGACCCAGCGGAAGCCCCAGCCCATACGCTTCTTGAAGGTCTCGATCTGCGCAAGCGGGCCGCGCGAAACCGCCACGAACGCGACGTCTCGGGCGGCGAGGTGTGGGAGGCTGCCGTCGAAGTGGTCGGCGAGGAAGGAGCAGCCGGGACAGCCATCGGTCCATGTCGGGCCGAGCATAAAGTGATAGACGATCAATTGGCTTTTATTGCCGAACAGATCGGCGAGAGACACCTTGCCTTTCGGACCTTCGAACACGTAGTTTTTTTCGACTTTCTCCCACGGGAGTTCGAGACGCTTGCGGCTCAGTTCGTCGCGCAGGTGCGTGAACTCTTTCTCTTTTGCCAGGAGTTCTTTTCGCGCGGCGAGCCACTCGGCGGGAGATACGACTTTCGGATTTTCAGTCTTGCTTGATGCCGTTGCCATGATTACTGCTCCTTTCGTTTTAGTTCTTCGGATTGGACTTGCTGCTCGGATGAATGGTTGCCGGGATTCCTTTTGGCCAGATCTATCTTGGCGTGACGGAGTCTCGCGGCGAGCGCGGTGAGTCCGCCAGTAGAGATCACACCCGCTACCATCAAAGCCGCACTCGCCATGCATGCGGGACACATAAGTATTCCCTCCGCCGCCGCGTTACTTCGTGTGCCGGGATTCGGCAAGTTTGCGAGCGTTTTCGTGAATCTGCGACCAACCTTTGTTCACGCCGGTGCGGTGGTCGTCGATAATCAGCCCCAGCGCGGTGTGACGGAACTTGATCAGCGTTCCGCCCGCGACTTCGCTCAAACGGTATTGCACGTTATTGACGACTGGATAAGACATGAACAGTGGGCCAGTAAATTCCAGAAGCGTGGGGCGTTTGATGGCTTGCACGTGTCCCCAGAGGTGGCCGTTTTCGCCACCGAGGTCGCGATACCAGCGCCCGCCCGGCCAGGCCTCGATCTTCATGTTCATCGACTGGCCCTCGGCCGATTCGCTGAGCGGCCCGAGCTGATCGAGAAGGGCGGAGAACGTCGTTTCCAGCGAGGCGTTCACGTGGATTTCCTGTGTGATGTTGAGCGTCAAATCTTCAATTCTTGTCGCGGTCGAGATCATCTTTGCTCCTTGGAATGAAGTTTGAAATGTTGGACAGCTTGTTCTTGCCTTCAGCGCGTTCCTTGATGTGATTCAATTGGTGCCGCCAGAAGCGCTCGAAGGTGCTGGTCCACTCGTGGAGCGGGCGGATGGCTTCGGCGTTCGTGCGATAGAACATGCGCCGGCCGTCTCGGCGCACCTGGACCAGGCCGACATCTTTGAGGACGCGCAGGTGCTTCGAGACCGAGGGCTGCTCCATGCTCAGACTGTCCACGATGTCACCGACGGAGCGTTCCTGAAGGGCAAGATAGTTCAGGATGTCGCGGCGGCGGGGTTCGGCGACGGCGTTGAAAGCATCGGAGGTCGTGGAAGCGCGAGCCATGGGCAGAGAATACATTCCCATATGGGAATGTGTCAAGCGAAATCTTTCTATTGCCTGTGACCCTCTATTCAGGTGCTCTGGGACACTCGCTCGAGCTTGGTGCCGGGGTAGCGCTTGATGATAAAGATGTGCGGCTGCTTGCGTCTTAACATTGAGGTTCTTCGGGCATCCTTATCGGATGCCCTCAGAATGACAGTTTGGGAATTTCGAAGGTCCGCTTTTCCGTTTGCGGTGACAAGCCAATGAGAAGTTTGGAGAATGATGCAGGAGGGATGCGGCATGAAGACGCTGGCGGACGGGCAGTGCAGGGAAGAGATCAGAGAACGCGTGGGGCGAGTGCAGGCGGACAGCCAACGGCGGTGGGGAAAAATGTCTGCGCACCAGATGGTGTGCCATCTGGCGGATTCGTTTCGCGGAGTGATGGGGCAAAAATCGTTGGCGCCGAGGCCGATGTTTGGGCGCGGCGTCATTAAGTGGATTGCGCTGTACGCGCCGTTCCCGTGGCCGCATGGAGTGAAGACCATGCCGGAGATGGATCAGGAGATTGGCGGGACGCAGCCTGCGGAGTTTGAGGCCGATAGGCGGGAGTCGCTTGAGCTATTTGAGAGATTCACGCGGCGGCCCAGGGATTTTGTGTGGAAGCCCCACCCCATGTTCTTGGAGTTGTCGGAAGAAGAGTGGATGCGCTGGGGTTATCTGCATATGGATCATCATTTGAGACAATTCGGGATGTGAAGACGAGGTAATGAAATAGAGGGCACGAGAGCGTGCTGAGCCCTTTCTTTGCCTCATTACTTCGTTACTTCTTTACTACGATCTTCTCGCCTCGAAGCGGAGCCGGACGTAGTCGGCGGTCCACTTGCCTTCGGCGTCGCAAAGTTTGGGGCGGAGCGATTCCTGGACCTCAGCCAGGTAAGCGGTGCGCTCGGCGGGCGCGAGGGTTGCCGTGAAGTTCTGGGCGAAGATTTCGAGCCACGCGGTTACGTCGCCGGGTAGCGGAGTCGGGCGGGGAATGAGCGCGATGTAATTGATATGGAAACCGCCGTTGATCAGGTGGGCTGAGTAGTCTTCGACCGTTGGAAAATACCATGGATTCGCGGCTTGGCCATCGATGCCACGGCGGTCCAGGGCTTCGATGAGTGCGCGCTTGATTGTTTCTACGCAGCCGTAGCCGCCCATTTCGGCTACGAAGCGTCCACCTGGGCGCAGGGCGCGCCAGACGCCGGCGATTACCGCATCAGGACTGCGCATCCAGTGAAGTGCTGCGTTGCTGAAGACGGCGTCGAATTCGTTATCGAAGTTCAGGTGCTCGCCGTCCACTACATGCGCGGCCACTCCTAGTTTTTTCGCGGCATCCACTTGGGTGGGGCTGGCGTCTACCCCGATGACGCGACATCCCATAGCGGCTAGCTTGGCGGTTAGGACGCCGTCACCGCAGCCTAGGTCGAGGATGCGTTCGCCCGGCATGGGAGCGAGTAGTTCGAGGACTGGCGCGCCCAGGTCGGAGACGAAGCGGGCGTTGCGGGCGTAGCGTTCGGGATCCCAGGTTTGCGAGGTTTGCATTGGAATGATTCGCCGGGCTAAAGCCCAGCACCTACATACGAGCGCACATTTTGCGTCGGCTCGATCCAGATTACACTACCAGGATTTTTGTTTGCGGAGGTTGGTGATCTGGGCGGTGTGGTGTTTGCCGTGCCATTCGTAGAGAAAGAGAAGCCAATCGACGTTGCGCTCGCCGCTTTCCGGATGAATCAGCGGGCGGGCGAATTGTTCGGGCTCCAGCGATCGCCAGAGGATGTCCCAGCGCTCGTGCAATGTATCGAGGAGGGTTTGCGATACCCCGATGGGCATTCTCGCGTCGGCGAGCTCGGCCCAGCGGGCTTCTTCGTAGGGCTTGATCGTCGGCTTGTCTTCGGTGAGGGCCAGCCGCAAGCGGATGAAGGCGTTCATATGGCTGTCGGGCACGTGGTGAACCACCTGGCGAACGGTCCATCCGCCTTCGCGATAGGGCGTGTCGAGTTGCGCTTCGTCCAGGCCGTTGACGGCCGCGCGCAATTTCGCGGGCGTCGCCGCGATTTCGTCGATGGCCTGACGTCGCCGGGCGGGCGTAATTTCCAGGGGCATTGCGAATTTTGAGATTGGGTAGCGCGGATCCATCAGCTCATTCCTTCCGAGACGGCTTTGCGTTCCGAACACAAGCCTAGCGACGCCCCTTCACTGCGTCAATGCGGGCTAAGTCCAAATGGCTCTCCAAATTGGACGCCGCGCCCTTTCGGGGCTAACGGCGCGAGTTTGCTACAATGATCTTCAATGAATCGCGCGGGCATGTTGCGGAATCAAATAGCGTTAGGAGCCTTCGAATGAACAACGTGGTCATCATCGGCAGTGGCTGCGCGGGACTGACGGCCGCGATCTACGCGGGTCGCGCCAACTTGAAACCGCTTGTGATCGATGGTCACGAGCCTGGAGGGCAGCTTTCGCTGACCACGCACGTGGAAAATTTCCCAGGCTTCCCGGATGGCATCATGGGACCCGAGCTGATCGAAAATATGCGCAAGCAAGCAGCCAAGTTCGGCACCGAGTTCAAGTCCGGCGTAATCACCGACGTGGACGTGAGCCAGAGGCCATTCAAGATCGTCGCGGGCAAAGATACGTATGAAGCGAAGGCGTTGATTGTCGCGGCGGGGGCGTCGGCTCGGCTGATTGGGCTGCCCAACGAACGCGAGTTGATCGGCCACGGTGTCTCGACCTGCGCCACGTGCGATGGTTACTTCTTCCGAGGCAAGCCTATCGGGGTGGTCGGCGGCGGCGATACGGCCATGGAAGAGGCCAACTTTTTGTCGCGGTACGCCAGCAAGGTCTACCTGATTCACCGGCGGAAGGAGTTCCGCGCTTCCAAGATCATGATCGATCGCGCGAAGGCCAACGAGAAAATCGAGTTTGTCACACCCGCGGTGGTGGATGAGATCATAGCCAAGGATGGTTCCGTCGAGAGCGTGAGGTTGCGCAATCCGGAATCGAGTGAGACGCGGGAAATTGCGGTCCACGGACTCTTTGTGGCCATCGGGCATGATCCCAACACCAAAGTGCTCAAGGGCAAGCTGGAAATGGACGCGAACGGCTACCTGATCGCCAAGCATGGCAGCTTGACGAAGATCCCCGGCGTGTTTATTGCCGGCGATGTGCAGGATCATCGGTACCGGCAAGCCGTCACCGCCGCTGGTTCGGGCTGCATGGCCGCCATGGACGCGGAAAAGTTCCTGGAAGAGCACAACGATTAGCGCGGACCTAGCCGCGCAAATCGCGCGCGGGCATAATCGAAAGGCCCATGCTCAGGTCGACCCTCCTTAAGCTTTCGGAAAGCCCCGGTTTTGCTCACTGGGTTACCTCCAACAACTCCACGCGGAGCATGGCGCGACGCTTCGTTGCCGGCGAAACGCTGGACGAAGCGATTGCCGCCGCGCGCAAGTGCAACGACGCCGGGATGTTCGCGAGTCTCGACTATCTGGGCGAAAATGTTTCCACTACCACCGATGCACAACGCGCTCGCGACGCTTATCTGGAGATTTTCGAGCGCATCGCTAAGGAAAGGCTGCAAGCCAACGTCTCCTGCAAGTTGACGCAACTTGGTCTCGATTTGAGCGCCGAATTCTGCGAAGGCCTGGTTCTTTCGGTCGTCGAGCGCGCCGCGGGCTACGACAGTTTTCTGCGCGTGGATATGGAAGGATCGATTTACACGGAGCGGACTATCGAATTGGTTAAACGGATCCGCGCGCGAAATCCGGCGATTGGGACCGTGATCCAGGCGTACTTGTATCGCAGCGAGCGCGATGTCCAGGATCTGCTGGGGTACGGTTGTCGCGTGCGGCTCTGCAAGGGCGCTTATAAAGAATCGGCCGACGTTGCATTCGAGCGAAAACGGGACGTGGATGCGAACTATGTGCGGCTCATGCAGATGCTGCTGCCCAGCGGCTTCTATCATGCGATCGCGACGCATGATCCGCACATGATTGCCGAAACCATTCGATGCGCGGCGGCGAAACAGATTCCCAAGGACGATTTCGAGTTTCAGATGCTATACGGCATCCGCACGGATTTGCAGCGCCGGCTGGTAAGTGGCGGCTACCGGGTTCGAATCTATATTCCCTACGGGCGCGATTGGTTCCCCTACTTCATGCGGCGGCTGGCGGAACGCCCGGCGAACATTGGATTTCTACTGCGAAATTTCTTTCGGAAATAACACCAAAAGCTCCTATGCCGGTGGATGGCGCAGGCTAACGATAACGCGGACGCCGTCCTTTGGGCGCAGCGTGACCAAAGGAAAACGCGCGGTTAGAGTTTCCGGCAGACCGTAACACCATCGCGCAGCGGAATCAGCACCGGGTACAACTCCTTGGAAGCATAGACGAGGCGGTTGAATTCCTGAATGCCAAGTGTGTGCTTGTCATCAGCCGCCGCCGGACGTGCCGCTTTACCCGACCACAACGTGTTGTCCGTGACCAGCAGGCCTCCGCGCTTCAGCTTTGGCAGCGCTACGCGCAACGCGTCGGGATATTGATGCTTGTCGATGTCGTTGAAGATGAAATCGAATTTTCCCGGAGCTTTCTTCATGAAGGCGATCGCGTCGCCGGTCTGCACCTTGATGCGCTTGGCCACCCCGGCCCGCCGGAAATAATCTTCAGCGCGGCGCGCCTTTTCGGGATCGCCGTCAGTGTAAAACACCTCCGCCTTCGGCCCGGCGGCGCGCGCCAGCCAGATCGTCGAGTAGCCGATCGCCGAGCCCATCTCAAAAATCCGCTTGGCGCCGGACACCTGCACCAGCAGCGTGAGTAAACGTGCTACGGCAGGTCCAATGATTGGCACGCGATTCTTCGCCGCATAGTCTTCGATTTCGGTGATGACGGCGTCGCGCGGTGGAAGCAGTTCGTAAAGATACTGTTCGACGTCGTCCTGGATGTACTGGCTGCGCAGATTTTCGGTGCGGATCACAGACTTTCTCCTGGTTTCAGCGCGTGGATTTTCAAACCGGCAATGTCTTTCGCCTCGGATCGCAAGGCCTCCGGCGTGCCCGTTAGAAACGGGAACGTCGCATAGTGCATCGGAATGACATGCTTCACTCCGAGAAAACGAATGGCATACGCGGCGTCTCGAGGGCCCATCGTAAAATGGTCGCCAATTGGAAGCATGGCGAGGTCGGGCTTGTACAGTTCGCCAATCAATTTCATGTCGCTGAAGAGTGCGGTATCCCCGGCGTGATAAATCGTGAAGCCTCCGGGCATGCGAATCACCAGGCCCGCCGGTTCGCCGGCGGGTATAACCTTGTCGCCGTCGTGGATCGAATTCGAGTGGAACGCATGCGTCATCGTGACTTGAAATTCGCCAACCTGTTGCGTTCCACCTTTTCCCATCGGCATGGTTTCTTTCTCGAATCCCTTGCTTCCCACCCACAGGCACGTCTCGAAAATAGCGACGATTTTCGGTTTGTGCTGTTTCGCCAGCGCCAACAGGTCAGCAGAATGATCGGAATGCGCATGGGACAGAAAGATCACGTCGAGCCGCGGAACCTTCTTTAGCGATTCCGGGCAAACGGGGTTGCCTGTTAAAAACGGATCGATCAACGCCACGTGTCCGCCGGGCGTAGTCAGTGAAAACGTGCTATGGCCGAAATAAGTGACTTTGTTTCCCTTTGTGTTGATTATCGGAATGTCAATCATCAGAGGCCTCGAGAAGAGATTGGAAGAACAGGCTGGGTTGGCTGAAACTCTATGAGCTAGTGCGTCGCAGCGGCACTGTCATTCGATGCGAGCAGCGAGCGAATGGCCGCTTCGTACGTCGCGCGATCGTTTGCTCCGAGCAAGTGGCCAATCTGCCGCCCGTCTTTCGCGTAAAAGAACGAAGCTGGAATCGCGCCGCCCCACCCTGGCAGCACTGCCTGCACAAACGCATCCTGGCCGCCCGCCGTTTTGCGGTAATTCGGGAATACTGGCTTGTAGCGAGTGATGAAACGCCGCATCAATATCAAATCGCCATCCTGATCGAGATTGACGCCCACGACGTGCAATCCTTTCGGTGCGTATTCCTTCGCCAACTCGTTCAACATGGGAAATTCGTCGCGGCACGGCTCGCACCAGGTCGCCCAGAAAGTGATCAGCACGGGCTTCCCGCGATACTGCTCCACCAAGTTCTGATAACCCTGCGCGTCGATCAATTTTGGATCGTGGGGCGTGGTAGTTTGGGGTGCGGCTAGCGTGGAGGCCGCCACGAAGAACGCCATTGCGACGAAAACGGTCCGAATATTCATGAGCATCCCTTGGTGTACCATTCTAACTGCGCGAGCCGAAGTTGAGAAACCTAATCGTGTTGCGTACAATCGAAGTCATCGCTTGTTGGCCCTGATGAGGCCGTGGTATAAGAAATTTCCGGCGGTTGCGCGCTGTAATCCCGAAAAGCCACCGGTCCTGGTCCAACAAAGGAGATCTTGAATGGCATATGTGATTGCCGAGCCTTGCATCGGTACAAAAGATAGCGCCTGCGTTGACGTTTGCCCGGTCGACTGCATCCACCCGCGCAAGGATGAGCCGGAATACGAAGGCGCGAAGCAGCTCTTCATCAATCCCGCGGAATGCATCGATTGCGGCGCGTGCGTACCGGTTTGCCCGGTGACCGCTATTTTCGCGCTCGAAGATCTGCCGGAGAAGTGGCAGAGCTATACGCCCGTCAACGCGGACTTTTACGCGAAGAAGTAGCGTCCCTTTGTTTCGTTGAATTGTTTCGTTGAATTGTTGCGTTGAACGAGTGTTGCGCTGAACGCGGCAAACCTTAATGAGCGTCGGCGGCACGCTCCGGCGTGCCGTTAGTTTTTCGCATCTGAAATCCAGGTCGCTCGCTTATCTTTCGCTGGGTCCTTCCAACGCTTCCTGCCTTCAAGTCATCTACAATCCTATGGAAGATCTGCATAAGAGACTTGGCGTGAAGACCTGTTTTCATCTGTGGACCTGTTTTCTGTGGACGTTGATCGTGCTGAGCTGCAGTCTGTGGCACGCGCCCGATCTGGCGGCGCAAGCCCCGCCTCAGACTCCAGCGAACCCGCAAGCTCACACCCAGACTCTCGAAGGCACATGGACCGGCTCGCTTCAAGCTGGAGACGCAGTCCTCCATTTAGTCCTGCATGTCTCCAAGACCGAGTACGGTTCCCCTACGGCGACGCTCGATAGCCTCGATCAAGGCGTCTACGGCATCGAAGTGGGTTCGCTGAAGTACCGTGACACCGCCTTCGAATTCGAAATTCCTTCGGTCAATGCATCGTTCCAGGGCGCAATCTCCGCCGACCATCACAGCATCGAAGGCACTTGGTCGCAGGGCGGTGCGAACCTTCCCCTGACTTTCCATCGTCAGCCGCGCGTAGCCCTCTCCAGAGCTCCATCAGGCGCGGTCGCCTCCGCGGAGGGAACGTGGCAAGGTGCGCTGGAAACCAACGGTATGCGTTACCGATTGCAATTGCGCATTTCGCATGACTCGCAAGGACAGTTAGTCGCCACAATGGATAGCATCGATCAGGGCATCAATGGTTTCCGCGCATCACAGGTGATCCAGAGCGGCTCCGCCGTGCACCTGGAACTCCCTGCTGTGCGCGGCGGGTTCGACGGCACCCTGAATTCGATCAGAAATACGATCTCCGGAACCTGGCGGCAGAATGGCAATCCCTCCGATCTGACCTTCAAGCGTTCCGATCAGATTCTCGAGCTTCGTCGTCCGCAAACGCCCAGGAAGCCGTTTCCATATACAGAGGAAGAACTCGATTTTCCCAACGCTAAGGCCGGTATTGCGCTCGCAGGAACGTTGACGATGCCCCGCGGCCCGGGACCTTTTCCGGCGGCAATTCTGCTCGCAGGCTCGGGCCCCCTTGATCGCGATGAAGCCGATTCCGGTCATCGCCCGTTTCTCGTGCTCGCCGACTACCTCACTCGCATGGGTATCGCCGTGTTTCGCTACGACAAGCGCGGCATCGGCAGATCCACCGGGGACTACGATCAGGCCACCACTGCGGATTTTGCCGCCGACGCCGAGGCCGCTCTAACCTTTCTCAAGGTCCGCCAAGGGATTGACAAGCGTAGGATCGGCTTCATCGGTCACAGCGAGGGGGGCATCATCGCGCCCATGATTGCATCGCGTTCCTCGGACGTCGCCTGGATCGTGATTCTCGCTGGTCCGGCTACAAAGGGAGAAGAGACGTTACTCCTGCAGTCCGATCTGATCACCCGGGCCGCTGGAATGACCAGCGACCAAGTCGTGAAGAGCCTGGACTTCGACCGGGAGTCGTACAACCTCGTCCGTCATGAGACCGACCGTGCGGCTCTGGAGAGCAAGCTGCAAGATCTCGTCAAGCTCAGCGGTCTCGGAGCCGGCGCGCCTCCTGCATTTCTTCAGCGGCAAATTCACTGGACCAGCTCGCCATGGTTCCGCTATTTCCTCGACTACGATCCCGTCCCCGCCCTTCAACAAACCAAGTGTCCCGTCCTGGTCTTGAGTGGGGAGAAAGATCTGCAAGTGCCCCCGAAAGAAAATCTGCCGCTCGCTCAAAAAGCCCTTGAAACCGGCGGCAACAAAGACTTTCAGGTCATTGAATTGCCCGGCCTCAATCATCAGTTTCAGCACTGCTACATGGGTTTGCCGGAGGAGTCTCGCGCGATCGAAGAAACCTTCGCGACTGACGCGCTGAACACCATCTCCGCCTGGATTTTGAAGCGTTCACTGCCGCAAAGAACCGGCCAATTTCAATCGGGCGCACCCAGGCATGCCCCGGTGGCATCGAACCCGGGTGCGTAGTTCGCGTAACATTGCGTTCTCCGGGCGTTCATAACCGCGCTCTACAGGTTATGCTGTAATTTAGGAGTCCGATCCAGTTCCCGTGCCGCCAAAGCTCCATTTGGTTCTTCTCGTCCACGCGCACCAACCCGTTGGCAATTTTGATCACGTTTTTGAGCAATCCTACGCTCGTTGCTATTTGCCATTCGTCGATGTCCTCGAGAGACACCCGAGCGTGCACGTCGGCCTCCACTATTCAGGTCCGCTGCTGACTTGGATCAACCAGCATCATCCGGAATATTTCGAGCGGCTGAAAGCGATGGTCGCCAAAGGTCAGGTCGAGATGGTGGGCGGCGGCTTTTACGAGCCCATTCTGATTTCGATCCCGCCGGCGGACCAAAACGAGCAGATCGTCCAACTCGCGGACTACGTCGAGCGCCATTTCGGAAATCGCCCGACCGGCGCATGGCTTGCCGAACGTGTGTGGGAACCCCAGTTGGCGTCTGTCTTGGCCGAGGCCGATGTCGCGTACACCGTCCTCGATGACATCCATTTCCTCTCCGCGGGCTTCGAGCAGGAGGAATTGTTCGGCGACTACATCGCCGAAGATAAAGGCCAGACGATTCGTATCATCCCGGGCCAAAAATCGCTGCGCTACCTCATTCCTTGGGACACTGTCGACAAGGTTATGGTCCATCTGCAGGAAACCTCCGCCGCCCATCCCGATGGCATCGCCGCAATGGGCGACGATATGGAAAAATTCGGCGGATGGCCTGGCACCTTTGAACACTGCTTTCAAGAGGGATGGCTCGACAATCTCTTTGCGGCCTTCAAACAAAATTCCTCGTGGCTCGATGTCTGCACACCGTGCGAGTATTTGACGGCGCACAAGCCCATCGGACGCGCCGATTTACCCACCGCTTCGTACACCGAGATGATGGAATGGGCGCTTCCCACGCGGACGCGGCAACGTTACAACGCGCTGCTTAAGGAATTTAGCGCACGCCCCGAGGTGCTCTCCTTCCTGCGCGGCTGCCCCTGGCGCGGCTTTTTCCGCAAGTACTCGGAATCCAATTTGCTTCACAAAAAAATGCTGCGCGTCGCTGGCCGCATCGCCGCTGCGCCAAAACGACGCAGCGGTTCGAAGGCCGCAGACGAGGTCGCCGTGGCCCGCGACCTACTTCACCGCGCCCAATGCAACGACGCCTATTGGCACGGAATCTTCGGCGGCCTGTACGCACCTCACCTTCGCACCGAAATTTCTCGGAACCTGATTCGCGCCGAAGCCATCGCCGACCGGCACACCCCGGGAGCGCATGTTCCTCGCGTGGAAACCCTGGATTACGATGGCGACGGCATCGATGAGCTTCTATTCACCGCCCCCGCAGTTCAGGCCCTCCTCAAACCATCCGACGGCGCCACACTCGCAGCGCTCGATTTTCGTTCCACGTCCTCCACCATGATCAATTCCATCTTGCGGCGCCCGGAACCCTATCATTCCCGGCTACGCGATCCCAATTATCGTCCGGCGACATCAACCGCTTTGGCCTACGAACAAACCAAAGTCAAAGAAGTCGGCCTGGAGCGCTTTCTGCAATACGATCGCTGGCCGCGCCACACCTTCCGGATATTTCTCTTTGATCCATCGCTTACTGCTGCCGACTACGAAGCTCTCCAGCTCCATGAAGATCCCGGATTTGCCAGCGGCGTTTTCGCTGTCGAAAGCTCCTCGCCCCAAAATGCCGACCTCATTCGCGATGGGATTGTTACGTGGCCGGGAGCCGATTCTGCTCCGCACGCCCAAGCAACTATCACGAAGCATTTTTCGCTGGGTCCCGCGCCTCGCGGCTGCGAGGTAGCTTGTGAACTGAGAGTAAAGTTCAAGGGGCCGATCGCAACACCTCTCGCCGTCGGCTTGGAGTCAGTTGTGAATCTGCTCGCGCCCGACGCCGCAGATCGATATTTTGAGACTGCGGACGGTCCGCAAAATCTTCGCTTCAGCGGCACGGTTCCTGGACCTACGCTACGCATGGAAGATGGCTGGCAGCGAATAAAGACTGCTCTGCACGCACCTGCCGCGCAGCAATTTTGGATTGCCCCGATTGAAACGGTTTCAGAGTCGGAAGAGGGTTTCGAGCGTGTCTACCAAGGCTCGCAAATTCTGGCTGTCTGGTATCCAGATTTCGCTAACGAAAAATCCTGGCTGGGCCGCCTGGTCTGGCGAATTGAAGAAATCCCGGAAAACTAAACATAGGACCGCAACGACGTGCCGCAATCGATGGGTCGCGCCCAAACCACTCGCTGACCACTATTCACTACTCACTGCCTCTCATTCCTGAATCAACAAGTTCTGCGCGAACGGCCATTCCTCATCAATCCACTGGCCATCGCACCGGAATCCCGTTCTTTGCGCCATTGCGGCTACCTCCGCGGGCCGGTATTTGTGCGAACTCTCCGTCCAAATGGTCTCGCCTTCCTTGAACTCGACCTGCAGTCCCGCCGCGGGAATATTCACCGATTGGTCTGTCGTTGACCTCAGGTGCATCTCGATGCGCCGTTCGGCCACATTCCATCGGGCCTCATGCCGGAAGCGCTCCAAATCAAAGTCAGCACCCAGTTCCCGATTAATCCGCGCGAGCAGATTCTTGTTGAACGCCGCGGTCACTCCCGCCGGATCGTCGTAAGCCAGTCTCTGGACCTCCGCGCTCTTTTCAAGGTCGGTTCCCAGCAGCAGCGCGTCTCCAGTTCGCAAAATCGTGCAAACCTCGCGCAAAAATCCCTCGCCGGCTTCGCGGTCGAAATTCCCGATGGTGCTTCCCAAAAACAGCACCAGCAAATGCTCGCGGTCATCGCGTCGCTCTGCTACGGCACGCAGCCCTTCCAGATACGGCTGCTCATAACCCACGATGCTGACAAGATCAATTTGCCCCAGCTCTTTTTCACAAGCGGCCAGCGCCGACGGCGAAATCTCAATCGGATAGTAGTACGTCCGCTGCCGTCGCGAGAGCGCCTCCAGAATCCAGCGCGTCTTTTTTCCGCTGCCGCTTCCGAGCTCCGCCACCTCAATGGGAAATGGCAAGCGCGCCACGATCTCCCCGGCATGTTTCTCCAGCAACCGCGCGTCCGCTCTGGTCAAGCCATACTCCGGCAGCACACAGATCGTCTCGAACAGCGCCGAGCCAACCTCGTCGTACAAATATTTCGAGGGCAGTTCTTTCTGTCCAGACTTCGTCAGGCATTCGCGCACACATTGCGCGAACTCCGAGACGTGCCTTGTCGGTAGGGAATAGCTCAGCATGTCGGCTCCCTGGGCTGACGTCTTGGTCAGTCCTCTACGCAGCGAAATGTAGCATATACGTATGGATAATTAGGCTGGAACCAGTTACGGAACGACCGTCGCAACATGCAAGAGGCGGTGCGGGGGGAGCCGCCCTTCATCACGTAGTGCTTACCGTCAAAGAAATTCGCAGAATACCCTGGGTAAAACGACATTGGCGTAAAGCCGGCGAACGGAGCGAATTGCGTCCGTGTCCATTCCCAGCCATTACCCACCAGATCGTGTACGCCAAATGCGCTGGCGCCTCGCGGATAAGAACCCACCGGCTTCGGATCCCAATGAGTAAAATTGAAATTCCCATAACGCTCGCTGGGTGCCTCATCGCCCCACGGATACAACCGCTCAACGCGCTCATCCGAGGTGCCATAGGCAGCGCGATGAAATTGCTCTTCGCTTGGCAACTTGCGTCCCAGCCACTTCGCATAGGCCGTGGCCTCCGCATGGCTCACGTACACGGGCCAGTCCAGCGGCAATTGTATATCCCCGAACATGGTTCGATACATCCACAAGCTACCCTCGCGCCGCCAGAAAGTCGGATGCTGGATCCCCTCCGCTTTCTTCCACGCCCAAGCCTCGTCGCTCCACAGCGACTTGTTTTCGTAGCCACTCGACTGAATGAATAGCAAAAAATCGCGGTTCATCACGTTGTAATTGTCGATCGCAAATCCGGGCACGAACGCTTCCCACGCGTCCATTTCATTGTCCCAGCCGAATTCACCGTTATCGGCGCGCCGCATCCCCAGCGTCGCCGGGCCTGCGGGCACGTCAATCAAATGTGATTTCGCCCGCGCTGTCTTCCAAACCGCTTCCTTTTCGGCCGGAACTTTTCTTTCGGCGGGCACTTGGTGCAGCATATAGGCTAGAGTCTCGGCGTGCATCAAGCGATGCTCAATCGCTACCTCGATCATCGGCAACAGCAGCGGATGGCCCTCGGAGGGATTCGCTAGCGTTCGCGCAATCGCTCGATCTAACTCCTCGCGCAGCCGCTCATTGTACTCGTGGATTTCTTGGTGCGACGGCCAATCCGACGCCTTATCCGTCGGCAAACCACCACCGACGGGATCGATCCCGAACGCAAACAATTTATCGAATGATTCGTGGAAGGGCTGCAACCCAAAGGCGCGCTGTGCTAGCAGATTCCAGTCGAACGACTCCACATGTCCCACATAAAAAATAATGCGATGACGTTCCGCAATCGGCCGGTCGTACAGCGCTTCTTCGCGAACGATTCCAAACAGCTCGTCGGTGCGTTTGCGCGCCTCCGAAAGGCGCACGTGTAGGTCGTGACGTATGCGTACCGCGCTGCTAAGAACTCCCATGGATAATCTCCCCACAGTTCGATGCTGCTTCCGCCTGAAGGATGCACCAAAATTCGATGCGGGGAGCCCGAGCCAAGTAAGATGGTCTCTCCCGCACTGCCGAGGTGTCAATCGAGATGAACGCCAAAGCCGACTTACCGTCCGAAAGTACCATTGTCCTTCATGACGTAACATACAGTATTAACGGTAAGGCCTCGCCGCCAATTATCGACTGCATTTCATTGGAAATTCACGTAGGTGAAACTCTGGTACTTCTGGGCCGCAGCGGCAGCGGCAAAACCACCCTCTTAAAGCTGATTAATGGCCTTTTATCGCCCCAATCCGGCGACGTGCTGGTACAAGGCCGCCTTACCTCCGACTGGGATGCCATTCGCCTGCGCCGCGGCATCGGGTACGTTATTCAGGAAGGCGGGTTGTTCCCCCACTTTACCGTCGCGCAGAATATCGGCTTGGTTCCCAAATTGGAAAAATGGGAGCCGGCTCGCATTGCCAAGCGAGTCGAAGAACTCCTCATCCTCGTCGGTCTCGATCCTCACGAATTCGCCACCCGCCGCCCTCACCAACTTTCCGGCGGCCAGCGTCAGCGTGTTGGCGTGGCCCGGGCCCTCGCTTCCGATCCACTCATTCTGCTAATGGACGAGCCCTTCGGCGCGCTCGATCCGGTCACCCGCGCCGAACTCCAACGCGAGTTCAGCAAACTCGTTCGTCGCCTCGGCAAGACCATCGTCTTCGTCACCCACGACCTTCGCGAAGCTCTACTGCTCGCCTCGCGCATCATTCTCCTCGAGTCCGGCCGCATCGTTGCCTCCGGGCAACCACCGGAGTTCCTGCGCATCGATCATCCCGAAGTAAAGGCTTTCGCTTCCTGTATCGATGACGTGCCAGGAGCTACGTCATGAGCCCCTGGCAATTCTTTGTCGGTCACCGCGCCGAAATCCTGGACGCCACTGCGACTCACCTGACGCTCGTCTTGATCGCCATGGCCATCGCGGTCCTGATTGCGGTCCCGCTGGGCATGGTGATCGTTCAGCGCCCCACGCTCCGCAACATCGCGCTCGGCATCGCCAGCGTCTTTCAAACGATTCCCAGCCTGGCCCTCTTCGGTTTCCTGATTCCCATCCCATTCATCGGCGGCATCGGCGCCCGCACCGCGATCGTAGCACTCGTCCTCTACGCCCTCCTCCCTATCCTCCGAAACACTTATGTCGGCCTGACCGGAATCGACGCTGCGGTCCTCCAAGCCGCCGAAGCCATGGGCATGACCAACACCCAAATCCTCTGGCGCGTCCGCCTACCACTGGCCCTTCCGGTGATTCTAGCCGGTATCCGCACAGCCACGATCATCACCATCGGTGTAGCCACCATCGCCTCCGCCATCGGCGCCGGCGGCCTCGGCACCTTCATCTTCCGCGGCGTAGCCATGGTCAGCAACGCCGTAATCCTGGCCGGTGCCATCCCCGCCGCCCTTCTTGCCATCGCAGCCGACCTTCTCCTAGCCTGGCTGGAGCGCCGCCTGAAAATCGCCTGACCACCACCCAAGTCGCCCTCTGCGAACTCTGTGGTGAAAGCCTTTTCATTTCGGGCGCAGGCGCAACCCAGCACAATCTCTTTATCAATCGCTGCGCCCATGAGACATTTCCAACAATGCGCCGCGCAGCCAAGACCCTCCTGTGCCTTCTTTCTCTCCTCTCCCTCTCCGGCTGCCGCTCCTCTCAACCCCACTTCACCGTCGGCTCAAAATTCTTCACCGAGCAAGTCATCCTCGCCGAACTCCTGGCTCAACACATTGAAGCCAGCACCGGAATCCAAGTCGAGCGCAAAACCAACCTTGGCGGCACTCTCCTCTGCCAAAAAGCCCTCGAATCCGGCCAACTCGATCTCTACGTCGAGTACACCGGCACCGCTCTAACCGCGGTCCTGAACGAATCTCCTAGTGGCGACTCGGCCGCCGCCATCTACGAGCGCGTTAAAAAAGGCTACGCCGACCGCTTCAACCTCGAAGTAACCGAGCCTCTAGGTTTCGAGAACACCTTCGCCATGGTCGTCCGCAGTACCGACGCCCAGCAATTTCACCTGAGCAAAATCTCCGACATCATCCCCACAGCCCCCCACTGGCGTGCAGGCGTAGGCTACGAATTCCTCGAGCGCCCCGACGGCTATGCTGGCTTCAGCCAGCGCTACGGGCTGCACTTCGCCGCCCAACCCGACGTAATGGATCTCGGCCTCATCTACCGCGCCCTGGTCGACAAAAAAGTAGACATCGTGGCCGGCAATTCCACCGACGGTCTGATCGATGCCCTCAACTTGGTAGCCCTATCCGACGACCGCCACTATTTCCCCCCGTACGACGCCGTCCCCATAGTTCGCCGCGACACCCTGGCCAAATTCCCCCCACTCCGCGCCGCGCTCGCCGACCTAGCCAACAAAATCACCGCCGAAGACATGCGCCATCTAAATGCCGAAGTCGACGCCAACCAGCGCGACCCCGCAACGGTAGTCCGCGTTTTCCGCGCCTCGAAAAATCTATGATCGGTGTTCTGAAGAGGAGAACTCTACACCTCAGCAGGAAAACCCCAGCAGGAAAATGCGTCAAACGAAAAATACACTGCGGAAATCCTTACCGCGCAAAATCGAAGGCATTCGAGCGATTACTGCCTGAAGAGCTGGAACACCCAAATATTTCGTGGCCTGGGTAGCAGGCAGCAAGACCAGAAACGATAAAATCTGAATCGGCAGATGAGTGGACATGAAATAAACCACATCCTGGGTCCACCCTTTTCTGAATGTTCCTTGTTCTGGATACCGTGGCCAGATTCTTTCAAGTGGCACGTAGATGAGCGCCATCAACAACAAATCAAGCAAAAACCAGTCCATGCCGATGGTTATGCCATTGAGTCGGCTCCCATTCACTTTTACGTTGGAGCTGCCCCAAGCTGTTGCAGCAATGGCGAGCAGCATTCCCGTTAACGCCAGAGTCTTTTTCTTGCGCAGCCGCGAAGAGATCACTCCAAACGCAACTGCCGCCAGGATGAGGAATTGGATTAAGAGGCGGATTGCGTGTAGAGAGTAAAACGAACGGAATTCGGCGGAGGTTAAGAACTGGGGAAAATGCAGGCATAGAACGCCGCCCAAAGCGAGAAATCCAAAAAAGGCCGACAATATCCCACTCCACCAGCCTGTTCCAAAGACAGTGGACTCGGCATCACCAAAGAATTCGTTGATTTTTTGCTCGAGCACGACCTCAACCTGTTAGCTCGGGTTACCGGATACTGACTCACCACGCGTTATTTCGAGAGGGACCACCGAAACACAACGCCCGCCCCCACCAGAAAATTATTCTGGTGATCGTTCACCGCATTCGCGATCCGCGTCAAATAGTAATCCATCTGAATCACGCGCACCGTAAACCGCCGGCTCACCGGCAAATCCAACCCTCCCCCGACGCGGCTGGCGAATCCGTAAGACGCATCGCCAATTCCCGCAACGCCGCCTCCCGCATGTGCCGCCCCCACCAACACCTGCGCGAACGGCTGCACGCGATGCGCGCCATGTGCCCAGGTCCGCGGCAGCCCCGGCAATTGGTAGCGCGCCCCGGCCATGAACGATGTCAGCGTCAAAGAATGCCCAGCAGGCGCCCCGCTGTTCGTAAACCCACTACTGACGTCCATGACTACTGACCACGGCCCCAGCACGTTCCACGAGCCCGAGACCCCGCCCCCATTCAATCCGAAACACCCGCACTGCCCAGGTCCCGCGTTGGTATGCACCCACTGATACGTCGCCGCCGCGTCTCCGCTGAACCCTTCCTGCGCCACCGCTGCCGACGCTCCCACAAACAGCAGCGCCGCCACAACTAAAATCGATCGCATCGCCGTTCTCCTCAACCCTCGCATCAATTCGAAGGCACCGATACCGTTGCAGACACGTTGCTGATCACCGTGTTCTCCCAGGATCCGCCCGTCGACGACGTAACGTACAAATAAGCCACCGGCGGTGGCGTGATGTTTCCAGAAATGACCTCTTCGCCGTCCAGCGTCATCGTCAGCAGCCCCTGAACGATGGAAACCGTGTACGTGTGCGTAATCGACATGCCTACCGCCACCAGTGTTGGAATGCTGGTGTTCACGCTATCCCACGGGTTCTCCCACAGCGCCGCTTCTCCGCGTCCCACTGCCGCGTACGGCACCGGAAACTCACCCGCGTTGTGATACGTGTCGAACGCGAACGCCAACCCAGGAATCCCCTTCGCGCCTAACCCCATTCCGGGCGTTCCCAGAGTAGTAGGCGTCGCTCCCAAGGAAGGATCGCCCAGCACCACCGCGAAGCCATCTGCCGGCGTGCCGCTTGGATTGCTGAGCGTAACCGTGAACGTGAGCTGGATATCGCCAGTGGAAATAAGCGTGGGCCAAACAATCTCCCCGTCCTGGTTACCCACCGCGGCTGTCAACTGGTAGCTGCACCCGGGTTCCGCCACCGCATTTCCCAATGCCGACCAATTCGCATCGCATAGATTTGGAACCTGCGCCAAAGGTCCGACAAATAGTCCCGCCGAGTTGCTGGTCACCGACGCGGTCGTCCCATTGCTCACCACCGCGTAGAAGACAGAGCCAGTCTGCGTAATCACCGTTGGGTCCACGGTGTACGTCGAACTGGTCGCCCCGGGAATGGCTGTAAACGTCGAACTTCCCGGAGGCGCTTCGTACCATTGATAGCTCAACGGCAAGCTCGAAACCGCCGTAACCTGGTAAGTAGCCGGCGCTCCCACATCCACGTACTGCGTCACCGGCTGCCCGGTTATCTGCAGCAATATCCCGTTCCCCACCGCCAGCGTAGCCTTCTGTGAAATGGCTTGCCCATATCCGTTGGTTACCACCACGTAATATTCGTCTTGGTCGTTGGTTGTTGCCGTCGCCGACGCTGGCGCGTTGTACGTCGCCGAAGTCGCTCCTCCGATCGCCACCCCCGTCGTTTGTCCCGCGGGTATGCGATACCACTGATAAGTCAGGGCCGGAGTCCCGGTTGCTACCACGCTGAACGAAGTCGTCCCTCCAGCCGTGACCGTCACTCCCACCGGCTGCGTGATGATCGTCGGCCCGGTGTTGCCAGCCGTCACCGTCAGCGTCGCGTCACTGCTCGTCAGCGGCGTTGGGCATGAGTCCGTCACGATCGCGTAATACTTCGCTCCGTTGTAAGTCAGATCCACACCGGGCGTCGTGTACAGGTTCGAAGTCGCACCCGCAATCGCCACTCCCGTCGTCCCTCCAACTGGAATTTGATACCACTGATACGTGAACGGGCTGAGTCCCTGCGCAGACACTCCAAAAAGCGCCGTTTGCGCCGGTCGCAGCGAAAGATTTGTCGGATTCGACGTGATCGTCGACCCCACCGCCACCACCGCCACGCTGGACGTCACGTTTCCGATTCCGTTCGTCACCGTGACGCTGTAATTTCCCGCATTCGCAGACGCAGCTGCGGAAACCATATAGCTCACGCTCGTCGCCCCCGGAATCGGCGCCCCATTAAAGCTCCACTGATAGCTCGCCGCATAATTCGCGCTCACCGTCAGCAATATCCCCGCACCGGTGCAAACGTGCTGGCTGGCAGGTTGCGTCAGGATTACCGGGCCACTGATCGTCGCCGTCGTGGTCACAAAAACGGAAGGTTCGTCCACGCTGGTCGCGGTGATCGTATACGTGCCCACCGTCGCCGGAGCCGTCCACACATTCCCGCCAAAAGTCCCCGCGCTCGCCTTCCACGTCAGTCCATTCGTCACGCCACCACTAGCCGTCGCGCTAAAGTTGACCTGTCCAGGCGCCACGGTCTGATTTGCTGGCGTAATCGGCGTAATCGTCACGCTCGTCGGCGTCACCACGCACGTCGTCGACACCACATTCCCCTTCGCATCCGTGACCGTCAACGTGTACGTCTTCGCCGCAGTCAGCGTCGGCGTCGGATACGAACCCCCGCTCACCGCTGCGGCCGTGATATCCGAACTCCCTACCCCCATCGACCCAATCACCGCCGTCCCACCCGAAAACGTAGGAATCAGCATCACCGAAGCGTTATAAGGAGGCGTCGCGTTGCTAGGCACAATGCTCTTGGCCAAGGGCGCGGGGCTCTGCACCGTCAAGGTAGCGCCGACACTCGTCACCGATCCCGCTGCATTCGACACCACCACCGTAAACACCGCCCCGCTGTCCCCGGCCACGGTCCCCGGTGTAGTGTAAGTGCTTGAAGTCGCTCCGCTTATGGCCACACCATTCTTGTACCACTGGTAAGTCAGCGGCCCGGATCCGCTCGCCGTCACCGTGAAGGTCGCAGTCTGTCCCACCATTACCGTCTGGCTTGTCGGCCCGTTCACAGTCGGCCCACTCAGTGCCTCGGGCCGCGCTCCCTGGAATCCCCCCGCACACCCTGTGATCCCCAACAATCCAAAAGCCGCCACGACAACTAGCAGCACATGAAAACCACCGCGACATTCCGATTTGGAACCAGCAAGAGGTCTCAGAAGACAGAGAATCGCCCTAGTCCGCGAGCGCGCACAAGCAAGCCAATCCCTAAAATCACTCCGGGGCACAACTGGCATAAGGGGAGAAACTCCTTATGCCCACTATATCCGCCCCGTTTCTAGGGGGAAGGCCCTTGAGGCAACCCATTGTGCAATCGGCTGATAATGCTTTAGCGCCCCCGAGCCGACCCATCCAGGCCAGCACCGTGTAGCCCAGGGCGGAGTCCGCGGAGCCCTGGGGCTTTTTCTTTTCACTGGGGTGCCGAATACTCGTGTGCAGTCGCCGCTGCGGCCGCGGTCGTCCCGATTATCAAGTAGTCGCAAAACGTTCGCCTATTGCGTTTCGGGTTACGGAGGGTGCCCCGAGTTCCGCTTTTGAACCTGGGTCTTGGTGTTGAACCTGGGTCTTGGTGTTGACGTTCGACTCGAATGAGCGCCAGCAACCCTATTGGACCGCGCTCGGCCATCTCACTTACTGCTGGCTTTACGCGCACCCACGCGCGTAATACCCTGATGCTCGATTACTCAAGACTTAGAGGTACGTCATGCCCAGCGCCCACACGCCGTATTCCCAAATCGAATACGAAGCGTACGGTTCCCCAGAGCATCTCCCGCTCATCTTGCTCCACGGCTTTCCCGACGGCCTCCGAACTTGGGATGGCGTCATCGATAACCTGAAAGGCGAGCGTTTATGCATTCTTGTCCCGCACTTGCGCGGATTCGGCGCCACCCACGTCCACCACCCCGACGCGCTGAGCGGACAAACCGCGGCGCTCGCCCAGGACGTCCTCGATTTCGCCGATACTCTCTCGATTGATCGCTTCGTACTCGTCGGGCACGACTGGGGAGCCAGAACCGCATATTCCGTAGCGGTTCTGGCGCCGCAACGTCTCATGGGTCTGGTCACCCTATCGACCCCGTACCTCATGTTTCAGGGAAAGCGCGAGTCCCCCGAGCAAGTCCGCGCCTACTGGTATCAGTGGTATTTCAATACGGAACGCGGCCGCGCAGCTTTCGAGGCCGATCCCATACCCTTCTGCGAATATCTCTGGCCCACGTGGTCGCCCGAATGGAAATACACGCGAGCCGAACTAGAAAGTGCGAAGTTTGCCTGGACCAATCCGCAATTCGTCCCGATCGTCATCTCCTACTACCGTCATCGCTACGGAAACGCCCCCGGCGCACCAGCCTACGTCCGGCAGCAAGCCCAACTCGACCCCCAACCCGGCTCCTCCGTGCCGCAAGTCCAAGTTCCGCTACTCTTCGGCTGTGGCTTAGCGGACGCCGTCAACCTCCCGGCCTCCTCGCTAGGCCAAGAGCTGTGGTTCCCGAGAGGATACCAGCGGATCGAATTCCCAAAGGTAGGCCACTTCCCCCAACGCGAAGTCCCCAACGACGTCGCCCAACTAATCCGCCGCGTCCTCCCATCGCCCTAGCACCGAAACGACCACCCTCGGCGCTTATCATCGGCCCTCACATCGCTGCCCTCACGTCCCAGACCGACCAGTTCTGCGGTCCATGGTTCCGATGTCGGGGCAAGGACAGTATGTGAGCTTAAGTCCAGCACAATGAGCACTTACAAAAGTCTATCAAAACAAATGACTTTAACTATGTTTAAAATGAACACTTACGAAAAACAGGGGGGATCTAGATGCGACAGGTCCACGCCAGTGTGATGCGCGGTGCCCTACTTCGCAAAGTCTTCAACTGCGGCAACGAATTCGGCGGTCTTCTCAACTGGCGGCACGTGGCCGCATTGATCGACGACTACGAATTTAGCCCCGGCGATTTCTTTCGAGTAGCGTTCGCCAGAAGCGATCGGCAGCAGTGCGTCCTGTTTTCCCCAAACCACCAGCGTCGACACGTGAATGGCGCCCAGCTTTCCGTCAAGCCTTTCGCTCGCCAGTGCTGGATTGCTCAGAATACTGCGCACCGTGTAGCTGATATTCGAGTGAATCCGATCGGCCAAATCCTTTTTCACCAAATCGTCCGTTACCCAGCTCGAATTGTAAAACACCACTTCCAGCACTTTTCGCTGTGCCGCCAATGTGCTCGGATTCAGGTCGGGAATCGGTTTGTCCTGCTGCAGACCCGCGGCATCCACCAGCACCAATCTTTCCACCGGAACCATGCGCTTATCCGTGGACGCCTCCAGCGTGTAGAGCGCGGAAATCCAGCCGCCCAGCGATTCGCCAACGAGGGTGGCCTTCTCGATTTTCAGTTCGTGCAAAAACTCGTTCAGGAAATCCACGTAGGTCTGAATGCTGTAGTCGATTACCGGCTTGTCCGACTGTCCGAATCCGAGCTGGTCCAGCGCAATCACGTGATATTTCTGGGATAGCGGGCCTACCGCGCGTCCCCAATCGTTTTCTTTCTTGCTTCCTAATCCGTGCACCAGCACCAGGATTGATCCAGATCCCACATCCCAGTAGTGCAGCGTCTGTCCCAGCACCACGACGGTCTTGTCCTGCGGGAACGGCGCTGCCGTTTGACCGAACGAGGGTTGACCAAACGGGGGAATCGCGAACAGCGTTGCCATCAAAGTTGCCGTCAAGGCAAAAACCAGTTTCAACTTCGCGCTCATAAATTCCTCCGGCGGCCTGCCGTGTACTCGCAAATCGAATTTGGAAATTCGCGCAGTATGTAGCACACGCTGCGCTCGAAATCCACTCGCGTCACTTTCTTTGCGGAAACAATTCTCCTTCATGCGTGCAACGAATTGGAGGATAATTCGGGCGAGGCGCGCCATGAAAGTGACACCCTTCCTGTTCCTCTCCGCGTTACTGACGCTCAGCGCAGCAACGTATCCACAAAGTCGCGGAGGCGGCGCCACTTCCAGTCAGACAAGTCCCGCGGCGAATCCCGCGGCGGGGCCCGCGGCTTCCACCGATATCGGGAAAGCCGCGAACTGGGACGCTTTGGTCCGGCAAGGACGTCCCGGAGACTATTTAGCGGGCAATGTAAAGGTAAACGGCGGCGCGCTTCCTTGGGACCCTATTCCGCTAACGGTACTCTGCGCGGGAAAGACCCGCTTCACTTCGAATACGGATCCCAAAGGAAATTTCGTGATTGCTCCGGCGGGGACAGGCGCCTCCGAAGTCGGCAGCACCGAAGTGAAGCCCAAATTCGCGGCGCAGTTCGTCGGATGCGAGATACAAGCGACACTGCCGGGCTTCGATTCCAGCTCGCTTACCATCGTGAACCACAATCTGCTGGACGATCCGAATATCGGCACCATCACGCTGAAGCGGGAAGAGGGATCGGCTGGAGCGGCGGTCAGCAGCACCACCGCGTCCGCTCCGAAAGACGCAATGAAAGCGTTCGAAAAGGCGCGTACCGAGTGGCTGGACCAGAAACCCGATAAGGCGCAGAAAGATCTGGAAAAAGCGGTGCAAGTTTACCCGCAATTTGCCGAAGCGTGGTATCAGCTCGGAAAGATTCAGGAACCTTCCAAGCCGCAGGACGCTGCAAATTCGTACTCAAAATCAATTGCCGCCGATCCGAAATTTATTCTTCCTTACCAGCGGCTCGCGCCGATCGCCGCGCAAGCCAGCAAGTGGCAGGAGGTCGTCGATTATACGACGCACGAATTGGAGCTAAACCCGCGTGGCACGCCGCAGGCCTGGTATTTCAATGCGGTCGGAAATTTCAAACTAGGCAAGGCGGATGTCGCCGAAGCCAGCGCCACCAAGGCGCTGGCGATGGACCCGCTGCACACGGCGCCGAACACCGAACAACTCCTGGCGGTTATTCTGGCTGGGAAAGGGGACTATGCCGGCGCGCTGCAGCATTTGCGCAACTGCCTGACGTATGTGCCGGCCGGGCCGAGCGCCGAGCTCATCAAGCAACAGATCGCCCAGTTGGAAACGGCGGTCCCAGCCTCCAAATAGTGCCACACACTCGTGGCGCGTCGCCGGACACTGGCGGTAGAGGCGCACAAATATTCGTCTGAAGATTGCGTCAAGATTGCGTCAAGATTGCTTGAGGATTTAAGGAGCCAATCATGCCACAGGACTCGCACCAGAGAGCCGCGGAGTTCCACGAGCTTGCCGCACATGCCCATCGCAGTGCAGCGGCCCACATAGGTAAGGGCGATCACGAGACAGGGCACGAGCATTCCAGGCAGGCGATGGAACACTCGGCCAAGGCGCATCAGGCCTCGCAGGAGGCGTTCCAGAAATCGGCGAATTGGGTTCAGGAAAAGCAGACGAAGAAGTAGCGAGAGCGGCTTACTGCTTTCTCGCCCGGATGTACGATTGCGAACATCGTGTTCGGCTGTCGGACGTATTTTCCCACAAGCGGACAGTGCGAAGTGGTAAGACTTAAACCCGCTCCGTGCTTTCAACGACTTAGGATGGTCAGCCGTTTGCATTTCTCATTCTGCCTATGAACACTTTGGTGCGCGACATCCAATACGGGCTGCGGACGCTGGCGCGAAGTCCCGGGTTCACCGCGGTTGCCATTCTGACAATTGGTATCGGCATCGGCGCTAGCACGACGATCTTCAGCTGGATGCGTTCGCTGATGCTGAATCCGCTGCCGGGCGCCAAGCAGACAGAGCGTATCGTGGTTTTAGAGAACACCGCTGCCGACGGCGAGCCGCTGACCACGTCTTACCTCGATTTCCGGGATTACCGCGACAATTTGCGGCTGGCGAATTCGCTTACCGCGCGCACTGGCAATGTTTTTTCCGTGGGCGATGCTCCGCAGACCTCGCAAGTTTGGGGCGAACTGGTATCGGGAAACTTTTTCGATTTGCTTGGGGTGCAGCCCGAAGCGGGTCGCTTCTTCTCCGGAGCGGAACGCGATGACGCGCAGAACGCGCACGCCGTGGTAGTCATCAGCCACAGCTATTGGAAAGCTCATTACCACACCGATCCTACGACGATCGGATCGAGCGTGCGCATTAACCAAACGCTTTTCACCATTATCGGGGTGACGCCGGAAGGCTTCCACGGAACGCGCTCGGGGCTGGACTACGAGATGTGGATGCCGCTCACCATGTACGGCCAATTGACGCATACCGGGACGTGGATGTTGCGTGACCGGAATACACGCAACTTCATGATGATGGCGCGGCTGGCCCCAGGAGTTTCAATCGAGCAGGCGCGTGGCGAAGTACAAGCACTTGCCAATCGCATGGCGGTGTCCGACGCGGACTCGAATCGGGGAGTTGGGGCTACGGTTCTGCCCCTGTGGCAATCGCACTTCGGCACGCAAGCGATGCTGCTGACGCCGGTTACGATTTTGATGGGCGCCAGCGGCGTGGTGCTGCTGATCGTGTGCGCGAACCTTGCGAATCTGTTGCTGGCTCGCGCAACCGGGCGCCTGAAAGAGTTCAGCGTTCGCCTGGCGTTGGGTGCGCGGCCGGTGCGGCTCACGCAGCAGCTGCTTACCGAGACTCTGCTCATGGCTGTTGGAGGATCGTTGTGCGGCCTGATGCTTGCGAGTTTGCTGGGCGGCGCATTGAGGTGGCTGCTTCCCGGCGTGTCCAGGCCCACGATGTTGCAGCCACCGCTGGACGGCCAGGTATTGGGTTTCACGATCGCACTAGCGTTTGTCGTGGCTATTCTTGCGGGGCTCGTTCCGGCGCTGCACGCGACGCACGCGAACATTAACGAAGTGTTGAAGGAAGGCGGACGCAGCGCGACGTCCAGCGCTCAATCGCACAGTTTGCGCGGGCTGCTGGTGATTTCCGAAGTAGCTCTCGCGGTGATTGCCCTGGTTGGAGCGGGGCTCTTTCTGAAAAGCTTCGAGACCGCGCGGACGATGGATCCCGGTTTTTCGCCGGAGGGCGTCGCGCTGGCGGAATTTGATTTTTCAACCGCCAACTACGATGCGCAGCAGACCGACACATTCTGCCGGCGCCTGCGCGAGCAACTCGAGCAGCAACCTGGCGTGACCTCGGTGAGTTACGACGACTCTGTGCCGTTGGGATTCAGCGGAGGGAATTGGGAGTCGCTGGAGGTGGAGGGTTACGTTCCCGCAGCCAACGAAAACATGAAGATCTATCGAGATCTGATTTCACCGGAGTTTTTTGAATCGATGAAGATTCCGCTGGTGGAAGGGCGTGATTTCGACCTGCGCGATGACCCGAAGTCGTTGAAAGTGATGATCGTGAACCAGGAATTTGTGCGCCGATTTCTGGCCAATCGCAGCGTGATCGGGCGCAAAGTGCATGGGTGGGGCGAATGGTTCACGATTGTTGGCGTCGCGAAAGACAGCAAGTATCACCGGGTCAATGAGAATCCTCAGCCATACTTTTATATTCCCATCCGGCAGATTTTCCGGCCGGAATACGGTTTGACGTTCCACGTACGGACTTCGGGATCGGTGAGCGAAGCGATTGCGGCACTGCGGCGCGAGTCGGCGGCGATTGATCCATCGCTGACGATTTTCGGCGCTGAACCAATGACGGAGTACGTTGCGGCGTCGCTGTTCGGTGCGAAGATTGCGGCGAGTCTGTTGAGCGTGCTGAGCGGATTGGGGCTGCTGCTGGCGGCGGTGGGACTGTACAGCGTGATGGCGTATTCGGTGGCGCAGCGGACCAGCGAGATCGGGATACGCGTTACGCTGGGCGCCCAGCCAAGGGACATCATGCGGCTGGTCATCCGGCAGGGCATATCGTTTGCGTTGATTGGACTGATTGTTGGGTCGCTGGCTGCGGCGGCGCTGGCAAGGGTGATCTCGGCGACGCTGGTGGGTGTGAGTCCAGCGGACCCGGTGGTGTATGTGGGGGCGACCGCGTTCACGGTGCTGGTGACGCTGGTTGCCGCGGCGTTTCCCGCGTGGCGGGCGTTGCGGGTGGACCCGGCAGTAGCGCTGCGCTGGCAGTAACGCGCGTTTTGCAACGAGGAGTTTGTTTCAGCGGTCAGGGTCCAAACCGGCCAGCTTGTCGGAATCCCGCTTCTGGGTAACTTCCGTGTGGCCGACAAACCTGCCGGAATCGGAAGGGCGCTTCTCATAGGAGTCTAATGCGGACATGTTGGTCGGTTTTTCGCAACTTGATCGGAATGGGACGATCAATTGCCCGTTAGCGGCTCCTTGCGCAGCAACTCGTCGATGAAGTTTTCGAGGAAGATCACGTGGCCCGCGTCTCGTTGAGATGAGCCTCCGGCGTAGGTGGCCACCGCGATGCGCTTTCCGTCGGGGTCTAGGTCGTACTGGGCTCCGACCGCGCCGCTCATGGTCAGGGCTACGCTCTGTTTCGACCATACCCGCGGCTTTTCCGCTACGAACGAGTCGCCCTTTACCGAATAGCTGGCCACCATAATCCGATCGTCCGTGGGATCAAAGAAAAACAGCTCCTTAACGTTTCGAGAAAAGATGGGCGTGGTTCCGCCGTTGCTGGAGACTTGCCAGTGACCGCCTTTGTCTGGAAAGGCGCGCACATAGACTTGGGAACTCCCCGACTCGTTGGAGCTGTATGCCAGCCAACGTCCGTCGGCGGAGAACTTCGCACCCCGGTGCCCAAAACTCGTGCTCTGGAATAACTCCGGTTTCCCCGCCCTCAATTTCTCTCCCTCGCGTTCCACGGGCAAAGCCCAGAGTTCAAACCCTCGTTCACCAGACTGATAGAAGGCCAGGGTTCTGCCATCGGGCGTGAAGGCAGAGGGGTACCGAAATTCCTTGCTTTGGACCAGAAGCTCGGCTTTGCTGCCGCCGTCGGCGCGGGCGATCGATATCCCATCCGCTGCCTGATAAACAATGTACCGGCCGTCGGGTGTCCACACCGGATTCGTTCCATTCCGTTCGCCGGTTAGCGGCGACAGCGTGTCACGCCGAATGTCGTAGATCCATATCCCGGATTTCGTGTCATCGTTCGCGACCGCAAGATGCTCACCATCGGGGGAGAAGTGCGGATTTACGAAGAGGCCGGGTTTGTCGAGCAGCGGTGTCAACTTACCATCCGCATCCATCCATTGAATGACCACCCGCGAGGCGTCGATCTCGCGGCTCCGGTACATCAGCGTTCCCGTGCGCGAAAAGCTCAGCTTGACGGAGCCAAACATTGCGGAATAAGAAACCTACTGCAATACGGGCATGGGTGAGCCGGAGATCTCCAGTTTCACCGGGTCGAAACGAACCGCGAACAGCGTTCCCCGGCTCACATAAGTCAGGTAGCCCTTCCCTCCAGGCGCAGCCACATAGCGCCCGTACGTTCCTCCGCGCAGCAGGTTCTTCCTGCGATGGTCTGCCAGCGTGACCACGTCAATTTTGGCGTCATCGAAGCCGACGGTGGCATTCTCCGCGGTGAACAGGGCGTTTTTGGCCCCGGGCAGTACCTGCGGCCAGCGATGCGTCCGTTCTTCTCCTTCAAGCTCGGTGATCGGAGTGGGAGTACCGCCCGCGGAGGAGAGTTGCGACAGTCCACCGGAGACGCGCAGACTCGCGATAATATTGCCGTCCTCCGCCGCCAGCGCCCAGCGGCGCAATGATCTCGTACGGGCCCAAGCGGGTTCCGGGAGGCAAAGCCATAAGGTGAACGATTGTACCGCGCGGGACGTAGGGAATGGATGACGGGCTAACCGGAATGTTATTCGGGCCGGACGTCCGGTTGTAGGAATTTCCACCGGATAGCTACCGGTAAACGCGCCAGCAGTGACCGATCAATCGCTGGAGAGAAACCGACTTGGCTAGGATGTTGTGAACCTGGTCGCATGCCGAATTGTGGTCTGACCGACGGGCTGATCGGCCACTGACATAGCGTCGCTCATCTTAGGTTGCGTGGTGAGGGCAAGTCAACGAACGCTCTTCTCTTCGCTTCCGAGTATCTGAATACTGATGTCTGATATCTCGTCGCCCTATTCCTTTGGATGCGCCAAGGGGATCTGCGAAAACAATTGCAAATCGACCATCATGCTGAGCCGCCGGTCCAATTGAAAAAAGGTCGCGGCCTTTTTCCCGGGCAGCGCCTGGGTCACGACCGGCACGTACTTTAGGCGCAACGCTTGTGCCTCGGCGTCGACCTCCATCCAGTGCCGCACATAAATCAGCGCATCCTGGTCCGTCATCGTCGCCCACGTCTCCGCATACTGCTTCAACAGTGCGTACTTCGAGTTGTTCACTTCATGCAGGTCGTCCGCATAGTGTTTGTAGATGGGCCAGAACTTCTCGGCCTCTGGATCCGACAGCGTCATATTCTGCCCAATCACTTGCATTTTCATTGCCCGTATATCTTGCCGGAGCAAGGCAATGTCGGCGTCCGTCACTGTCGGACTGAAGACCCTCTCCACGGTAACTTGCTGCCCTTGGGTCTTCGCCCTCGCCGAAGCCATCCCCGCACCCAACGCCGCCGCCACCACCATCCCCGCAACAAACGCCCCGGCCAATCCCGCCACTCCCGTCAGTTTGACGTTCATAGTCTTTCTCCTCCGCTAGCGCTCCACGATGTCGGTGCGCGCGGCCAATCTGCTCGTACACCATACCTCATGAAGTCAATTCTTAACACATCTGCTAATTGTTTCGAGTGAACGCACGATTGACTCTAGCTGATTACAACCTTGGCTCACGCTGAAGTTCGGCTAAGTCCCGGTGAACGCGCCACAATTGAACGACAAGCGCCGGCGAGAAACGGACTTGTCGGGAGTTGACTCAAAACATTCTAAAGAATTAAGGCACCTCCCATCCTGTTGGGTTCATCTACTCCTAATGGATGTTGTGAACATGGTCGCATGCCGAATTGGAGTGATTGGCGGAATCGTTGCAAGCCGACAGCCAGTCTCCAGCCTCTAAGGCAACCTAGCTAAGGCAATCCATGGGAGAACAGTACATGAGCACGATCACAGTGAAAGATGGGACAGAGATTTATTACAAGGATTGGGGCAAAGGTCAGCCTATCGTTTTCTCGCACGGTTGGCCTCTGTCGGCTGACGATTGGGACACGCAGATGATGTTCTTCCTGAACCGCGGCTACCGCGTGATCGCTCATGACCGGCGAGGACACGGACGCTCAAGCCAAACCAGCGACGGACATGATATGGACCACTACGCCGATGACCTGGCCGCGCTCACCGAGCATCTCAATTTGAAGAATGCCATCCACGTTGGACACTCAACGGGCGGCGGCGAGGTCACCCGTTACATAGCACGGCATGGCGAAAGTCGCGTCGCTAAGGCCGTCTTGATTAGCTCCGTGCCACCACTGATGGTAAAGACAGCGGCCAATCCGGGCGGCCTGCCCAAGGAGGTATTCGACGGCTTTCAGGCGCAGGTTGCCACCAACCGAGCGCAATTCTATGTGGATTTGCCGACCGGACCTTTCTACGGTTACAACCGGCCTGGCGCGAAACCGTCAGAGGGGGTGATCTGGAATTGGTGGCGACAGGGAATGATGGGAGGCGCGAAAGCTCACTATGATGGCATCGTGGCGTTTTCCCAGACCGACTTTACCGAAGACCTAAAGAAGTTCACTGTGCCGACGCTGGTGATGCACGGCGATGATGACCAGATCGTCCCTTATGCCGACTCTGGTCCTCTGAGCGCGAAGTTGGTGAAGGGCGCGATCTTAAAAACTTACAAGGGCTTCCCACACGGCATGCCGACCACGAACGCTGACCAGATCAACGCCGACCTCCTCGAATTCATAGCGGGAAAGGCTAGTGTCGCGGCGGGATGAAATTCTCAGGTGACCCTAGCCTTCGACTCTTTTCGAAGGCTGGGCTACCTGGTAAGCAAGGGTCACGGCTCGAAGGCTGATCGGAACGATACACAACAACAATAACTAGCCGTTTTCGACGCGCGCCTTTATGTCCGAGTACGCCGTATCGATGAGCGTGCTTAGCGCTGCGGCGTTTGTGGGCGTTCCGGGTTTCAGCTTCACATGACGCATAAACTTGCCGGTGCCTTGTAACAAGCGAGCCGGATCCGGTAGTGCCGCGCCGTGAAAGAACCCCACGTTTACGTGTGCGGTGAATACGTTCACATAGCCGAAGGGCGCATCTCCCAAACAAGCAACCGGACAGCCGTCATGCAAAAGCTCCCGGACTTCGTCCCCGCACTTTCGCATCACCTCAAACCACAGATGGGCGATGGCTCCCAATTCGCCTGCATGATCTTTCATCCACTCATCGATGGCGGGATCCCGCTCGACAGCACCGTTGAATCGCAGGAAGTCCGTTTTCATTGTGGCACAGCTCTCGGTGTGAAAGACATCGAAGCGATTTGACGCAGCGTAGCGCCGTCACTATCGCAGGATCGCCTGGGTGATCGCTTGCCACCACTTCGGATTAATTCTCCAGGCGTAGATTGCGAGACTCTGCAGAACGATCAACGACGGCAGCGCGTAGAGATACACCTTGTGAACGCGCTTGTCCACCACCCAGTCACGCAGCATACCGAGCGCGATCAGACAGTCCAAGGCGAGGTAGAAGAGGTTGTGGTTAAAGATGAAATCGAATCTGCCGAGGGCGGCGTCCATAAGTTGGCAACTCGCTATGAAGACCAGCCGCCGATGGAATTCCGGCTTCTTTCTCCAATAAATTGCCATCGCGATGCACGAGCCAAAGACGATCATGTCGCCGAACGGAATCGACAAGAAAGCGTCTGCGTCCTTTTGATGAAGGACAACGGTATCGAAGCGGGCCATGACCACTGCGATGGTGCAGCCCAGCACAACCATCACCGAGGCCAGCCCCGCTCCAAACCGGCCGAGCAAGCGATGCACGCTGACTTTTCGCGCGCGCACCAGGGCGGACTGAGCGATAAAGAAGACCACCCACGTTGAGAAGACGGCGCCGTGTATCCACAAGAGCAGCGGCCTTGGCGGGTTGGCGTGGAACAGGTTGGCGTTGGCCGTGCGGCTGAAACCCACAATCACAAGGGTGGCCAATACCAGCGACATACAGAGATAGAAATACCTGCTCAAGAAGGTCTTGAACGGGTGGGTTGTGCTTGCTGCTTTCTCAATACCAGGAGCTAGCCCTACGTTTGAAATGGCCACAGAACTTTGCCTCCTGAGGGCGCTGCAAATGTGAGTCTTTACGCCATTGTGCGAAAAAGGACCGGTGTACGAAATGCGGAGTGGCGGCACTATAGCGGCAACATGGGGAAACTGTCAAGAAAAGGCGTGAAGGTCTTGATTGAAGCTGTTTATCACTTACCGTCCACTTGGGTCTGAATGGGGTACAGGGACGATCTATTCGTACCTCAGCGCGACGATGGGATCGACGCGCATGGCGCGGCGCGCGGGCAAGTAAGCGGCAATCAAACCGACCGCGATCATTATTGCGGCGGCAAGGACAATCGGAAGAGGGCTGGCGACTGGCAGGCCGGGGATCAGGCTGGCGGCTGCGCGTTTTCCCCAGAACGCGAGGGGTGCGCCGACAGCGAGACCAGCGCAGACCATCCACAGGGCGTCGCGAAGGACTAAGCGCATAACGTCAGTCCCTGCTGCACCGAGTGCCATTCGAACACCGATCTCATGTGTGCGCCACACGACCGTGTACGCGAGCAGGCCGTACAGCTCGATGACTGCAAGCAACGCGCCCAGCGCGCCGAACCCTGCGGAAAGCGTTGCAAACAACCGCTGTGGAACGATGGTGGAATCGATCTGCTGGTTCATCTCCATCAGGTGAATAATTGGAACGTTCTTGAGCGCGTCGGCTTCGGTTTGGCGAATCGTGGCGGCGATTCCGGGTGGATCAATTTTCGTGCGGATCGCCAGTTGAGAAGCGGTGAAGCCCTCTTGAAACAGGTTCGTGTAGATCGTGGGCGGCGCGGGTTGCTGAGGTCGTTGTATTTGGCGTCGCCGACGACTCCGACAACCTCGTACGTCTTTTCGCCTTTCGTCAGAGTGATATGGCTGAGGGTGATGTGCCTTCCGATGGGGTTTTCGTTCCCGAAGCAATCGCGAGCAGCGGCCTCATTAATGATTGCGACACGGGAGCCGGCCTGGTCGCGTGCTGAAAAATCGCGACCCGCGAGAAATGGCGTGCCATACGTCTCGAAATAGTCGGGGGCGATGTAATTGATGGAGATTGGGGTCGTTTTTTCAGGATGGTCTTCCGCAGATGCGAAGCTCGATGCTCCGGGACCCTCCATCGGACTCATTTTACTAAAGGTGGCTGAACTCACGCCGGGAATGGTGTTCAGCCGCATCACCAGCTCTTGAGACAGATGCGAGAATTGCGCAGCGTTATAGCCACTCTTCGCCAAATCGAGCGTGACCAACAGCAGATTATTGCGCTCAAATCCCAGATTGTTCCGAAGCTGCGACAGATATCCCACGAACAGGGCCGCCAAGCTCACCAGTACGAGTGAGAGAGCCACCTGCGAAGCGACCAGGCCCTTGCAGAACAGCCGTTGACGTTTTGTCTCTCTGATCTTCGACCCTGGTTGCAGCGCGGACGCCGGTATCGCGTTCGAGGCGCTCATGGCCGGTGCTGCTCCACACAGAAGTCCGGTGAGCAGCGCGATCGTCCCGGTGAACAACAGGACGCGTGTGTCTGGGTGCTTCAGCGCCTCAAAACGCACCGGCAACCCCATGATGAACCTGCCTGATGCAAAGACCCGGATCAGCCCGTCAGCTGCGAGGTAGGCCAGAAACATACCGACCGCGCTCCCGATTAGCGACAGCAGCAGCGATTCGGTGAGTGTCTGGCGCAGCAAGCGAGCCCGAGCGGCTCCGAGGCAGACACGCACGGCCATTTCGTGTTGGCGAGATGCCCCACGCGCCAAGAGCAGCCCTGCCAAATTCGCGCATGCGAGGAGCAGCAGCAGGCCTACCGTTGCCATCAAGACCGTCAGCGGTGTCGAGAGCATTTGGCTCACAGGTGTCGAAACACCGTTTCCGGCCGGCGCGATACGGAGTTCCATTCGACGCATGAAAAGATTGGCGTCCGGCCGGTCGTTGGCCGTTTTAAATAACGTCGCTATCTCCGCGCGGGCTTGCGGGATGGAAACGCCCGGCTTCAAGCGTCCCAGCGACCCCACTGAAAATCCCGGAGAAGAACGATCCCCCAGCGAAAACGGCGGCCAGATGTCCTGCTGCGCTTGATTACTGAGACCGTAGAATCCGCGCTGAGTCACGCCGATGATGGTGACGGGAGTGTCGCTTGCAATGATTTTCTGGCCGACAATGGCAGGATTCAAATTGAAGCGCGATTTCCAAAAGGACCAACTCACTACAGCGACGGGCGAGGAGTCCATGGCGTCTTGCGGGCCGATGAGCCGACCGATCGCCGGCCGGACGCCAAGCGTTTCAAAGTACGTTCCGCCAACGTTCCCGCCGAAAACGGTTTGCGACTCCAACGCGTGCCCACTCACGACGTAAACGTTGAGAGAGCCGATGATCAGGTCCGAGAGGACGTGATTGCCGTCCCGCATGATCTGGTAGGCGTCCCACGAGAAACCGTTGAACCCGGGTTCAGGGTCGTCGGGATAGAGGATTTCAACGAGCTGCCCTGGATCGCGCACGGGGAGCGTGTGCAACATCAGGCCGTTTATCATAGTAAAGATAGCGGTGTTGGCGCCGATGCCGAGGGCAAGGGTAAGTACGGCGACCGCGGTGAAGCCCGGGGATTTGCGCATCATGCGGAAGGCATATCGAATGTCTTTAAGAATGCCGGCGAACATATTGCTGCTACCTTTTCCGAACGCGATGGGCTCGCGATATAAGTCACTCTCGACTGGTGATAGGTTGCGCGCAAGAAGGTCTTCGCCCTTCAGTTCGTCGAGAGCTCCTCGAAAGGCGGAGTCCGCCGAGTGCCCATCAGCGAGAAGTTCCTCATATCGATCGTCAAGGTGCTGCGCGATCTCTTCGGCAATTTCCGCTTCGCGCCCCGGCGAGAGTCTCAACGGAGCAAGGCGGCGGAGAATTTCTGGCTTCCAGTCAGGCATTTTCTGCCTCGGTGATGCGATTGATACCGGCTACAAATTCGTGCCAGCCACGAAGCTGCGAAGCGAGAACTTTGCGGCCCTGGCGCGTCAGGCGATAGTAACGGCGACGCCGCTGTCCCTCCTTTTCGACCCAGCGTCCAGACAACCAGCCACGGCGTTCAAGACGGTAGAGCAGCGGGTAGAGCGAGGCGACGTGAAAACGAACAGTCCCGCCAGAGCGTTGCTCGATCAGTTTGCTGATTTCGTAGCCGTGGCGTGGACGGGCTTCGACGAGCGAAAGAATGAGGAGTTCGGCGCTACCTTTCTTCCATTCTACTTATGATGCTGCCTGATCCATATATGGTATTGCCATATACTAAAAACGGTACGACTTAGGAGTCAAGCGAATGTTTAAAGGAGCCAGCTATCACTGCGCGCGTTCTATGGCGATGGGATGGTGTGTCCGCGACTCTGGTGGCGGGGTTCCGTTGTCAGTTTGGCAGCAACCCGTACACATCGACCTCTCCGAAGACCGTGCCGCTTCCCGCGCTCGTATCGTTGCCTCGCGTTCCGATGTAGACCTTGCCATTTGCAACCGTGGGCACGATGAACTTCACGGCATTCCCCGCAGTGTCACGCCCACCGGCGGCTTGCGAACTGTTCCATAGCTCGGTGGTCAGACCGGTCGCCGGGTACGCATGTATCACGGCGGGACCGGCAGCCCGCGTCGGATGAGAATCGTTCACGCCGAAGCTGTTCGAACTAATTGCCCAGACGATTCCATTGGCCGCGCCTTGCGAAGAAACCGAAGGCGAAGATCCCGGGAAACCATAACTCGCACTCGATTGCGAAGCCGCAGACGCGCCGAACTGGCCCGTGGTTGGATTGAACGAAAATTGCTGCAGCGGCCCGCTACCCGCGAGGTACAGACTGTTTTGCCAGAACGCCGGGGTGGCAAAGATCCCGGTGCCGAACGCAATTGTTTGCACGACGTGATTCGTTTCGTCGTTGTGTCCCATGTTGTCGCGGTTCAGCAAGAACAAGTTGCCTTCCTTGCCGCCGCCGATGACCAAATGAGGTACCGGGCCGGAAGTTTGATCGATCAGCATGGCGGCGCCACCGGAACCGAAATCCGTGTCGTTGGCCGCAAGCGTGGCCTGGTCCGCAGGCGCGAACCAATCCGCGACGGCAAGCCCGCTGGTGGTGTTGAGTTTTATGACCGAGTCGCCAAAATCCAAACTCGTCAATCCGTCATAGGTTCCGTTGCCTGTGATCGCATACAAGTTATACGCACCGTTGTTGCTGTTGGCCGGGCTGTCCGCTGCGGGAGCCCCGCCAGACATCCAGATTCCGCCTTTGTTGCCATTGGGGGTGTCATTGAAGACAGCGACCTGGGCTAATGTTGCGGGGTTAAACCCGATGATCCAGCCGTGAAAGGGGCTGGTGTCCTCGTGCGAAGCCCATGCAACGTAAACCACACCGTTGACCAGGGCAAGTCCGGGCCGCTGGTTCTCGGTCTGTGGTTCAAAGGGGACGTTCCCGCCAGAAGAGTCGTCGCCGTTTCCAGGCGCGGATGCGGTGATGGCCACCGGCCCGCTGAATTTTTCGTTTCCAGTGGCCAGATCGAGCGCGTGGAGCCGCTGGAAGAATGTTGAAGGCGCAATCACCGATTTGCTCACGACGTAGATCGTGTTGGTCGTCGGATCGATCACCGGTGTACCGATCACGCCGACTTCCGGGGTGATATCGCCAGCGCCGGCGCCCACGAGATTTCCGGTAATGCCGGAAGGTACGGTCGTCTCACCGGCGGTGGCACCGTGCAAAGTGTCCAGCAAATTCGCGTGCCAGTATGTTATGCACGGATTGGCGTCCGCGTCGTAGGCGTAAACGCTGTCATGCGCGGTGGCCGCCACGATCACGTTGTGGGTACCGCCGGCGATGGTCACACTCGCCGCCCACAGCGGCTGGGCGTAGATCGCGCCATCCGCGGCGCAAGAGAAGAGCTTCCCAAACGTCGCGGGCGCCACGTTGGTCGGATTCAGAACGTATTCCTGGGCATTAACGCCGTCGCGCGACAAATCATTGTGGTAGGTGGTGACTCCTGCCAGATCGGTTACGCCGATGGTGGCCGTCGAGCTTTGCGTCACGTCAGCTTTGCTGGTCGCCGTCACGGTGATGCCGCTTCCGGGTGACGCCGGCGCAACGTAGGTCGTCGTCGTCGCGGTCTGCGCGCTGAACGTGCCCGTCGATGCCGACCAGGTCACGCCCGCTGCCGCGACATCGTTTGTGACTGTCGCGGTGAAGTTCAGGGATTGACCCAGCGTCAGAGCGCCTTGGCGTGGCGTCAGTGTCACACTCACTGGACCCGCGCCACTGGGGGTTACCGTGATGGTTGCCGGCGCACTTTTCGTTGTGTCGGTGACCGAAGTCGCGGTCAGCGTCACCGTGGGGGGAGCCGGCACGCTCACCGGTGCCGTGTAAGTAATGGCAGCCCCTGAGGCACTGCTGGCCGCCGAGAGGGTGCCACACGTGGCGCTGCTGCAGCCAGCGCCGGACAGGGTCCAGGTCAAGCCCTTGTTCGCGCTATCGTTGGTCACTGTCGCGGTGAACGGTTGCGTCAACCCTACCTGCACACTGGCCGTCGGCGGCGCGAGGCTCACCGCGATTGGGGGAGGAGCCGGAGGTGCCGTCGGAGCCGCCGTTACGGTAATCGCCGCCGCGGCCGTCTTCGTGGGGTCCGTCACGGATGTAGCTGTGAGCGTGACTGCGGGCGGAGTCGGAGCGTTCGCTGGAGCGGTATAGGTGATGGCGGTGCCAGACGCACTGCTGGCAGCGGAAAGGGTGCCGCATGTGGCCCCATTGCAACTAGCGCCGGACAGGGCCCAAGTCACGCCCTTGCCCGCGCTATCGTTCGTGACCGTCGCTATAAATGGTTGGCTTTGGCCGACTTGCACCGACATCGTCGCAGGAGATATCGCCACGGAGATGGGGGTGGCAACGCTCGGGGCTGTCTCCTGGTTTGATCCACCACCGCAACCAGACAGTAACCCGACCGTAACAATCGTGAACGCAAACAACGATTGCGCTGCATGCCCTGCATGCACTCGTATCAAGGCGGTCTCCGTCTACGTCGGTGTTTTAGAGATAAGGCTTCGCGGGGGCTGGAAGCTGCGTTTCCTAAAGTCTTAATCCAAGCCGATCTTACCCTGGTGGCCTGACCATACAAAGGACACTTAAGCTTAAACAACGCTACCAAAGGGCGTCGCAAAACGCCAGTCGAAATACGCATCGCCACTTCGATGCTCGTAGCAGGAGAAAAGACGGCGGTGGCAGGCCAGGAGCGGCTATAAGGACACTCGGCTCGCAAGATCTAACCTATTGTGGAAGCAGCCAGGGGGCGTTCCGACCTTGGCGAGTACCCCGCCACTACGGCTTCGCGACTTTGGCAAACTCAGCGGCGATGACGGCATAGCCGGCGGCGTTCGGATGGATATCCGGTCCAAGGGGCGCGGGCGCGCCCATCCACGTCCACGTCAAGGTCAGAAACACGTTAATCGGAAGATTTATAACGGGAACGGGCGCGAAGTCATTGATATGGAACGCTTTCGCGACGTCCGCCACGGGAATGTCGAATGCCTTGTACACGCCTTCTAGTACCCCGTTGAAGGTTGTCGCTGCCGCCAGGGATTGGTCGGCCAGCGCTTGCCCGCTGGGGCCAAGTGTCCACGCCGCCAGGAACGGATCGTAATAGTTCATCGCGACGATGGGCGTGCTCGGGCCCGCCGCCTCGCGCAGCTCGGTCAGAATCAGCGGCAGATTACTGCTGACACTGAGGATCCCCGTCTGGACGCAGGTCATGTCGATGTTCAGTGGGCTGAGATTGACGCAGCCATCGACATCGTTCGCACCGATGTCCAATGTGACCAGGGCGACTTTGTGCGTCTGTAGAAAGCTCACGGCCGCCGCCAGTTGACTGCCGCTCCCGGCATAATTGCAGAGGCCGCCGTGTATCATCGTTGTGGTGGTCTCGCCGGAGCACCCGAGCTTTTCGAGCTTGAGCCCCGGCTTGAGGAACCGGAACACAGCGTAGAGGTCATCCGGGTAGCCCTGGTTCGTGGCAACGTCACCGCTCGCGGACGGCTGGAGACCAATCGCGAGCGAATCGCCGAGAGCGAGATAGTACGTGGTAGGCGCGGCTGCGTGCGCGAGCGTTGCGCCGCACAGCAACACCAGAACAATCAGACTGAGAAATCGAATCCGCATGTTGGCCTCCTTGCGCCTAGCAGCGCACCTGGAATTCCCGAGATTGGGACCTCGGCTCACGCATCATACGCTTCTCCTCCTTTGGACTTCAACTAAACTGAGCGCCTGTTAACTGCAGACTATCGACGGTCGACTCGTGGCTTTGCTACAGTGGTAGCTTGATACCCACGGAGCTAATCATGCCAATCCCGCAAGACCTTCTGGACATTCTGGTTTGTCCGGCGTGCAAGGCGCCGGTGAAGCCTACTCCGGACAACTCCGGATTGAAGTGCCAGGCGTGCCGGCGCGTTTATCCCGTGCGCGATGAAATTCCTGTCATGCTGATCGAAGAAGCTACTATCGCGCCGGAATGACCAGGCGCTAAACGCATGGAACAATCACCCACCTCCGCTACCCTCGCTGAATCTGCGCCTCGGTTGAAGCGCATCGTGCCGCGGATGCGCGGTAAACGCATCGGTGTTGTGGGCGATCTCATGCTCGATCGCTACCTTTGGGGCAATGCTTCACAGTTGTCGCCGGAGGCGGCTGTACCGATCGTGGACTTCGGGAAGCAGAGCGAGTGCTTGGGCGGAGCTGCGAACGTGGCTAGGAATCTTGCGGCACTTGGCGCGCGCGTGGAAATGTTTGGTGTGATTGGCGGCGCTGGCAGTAAGGGTGCCGCCGACGAGCCGGGTGCTGCGCTGCGAAAGTGTCTGCTGGCGGCGAATATTATCGACAAGGGCGTGGTTGCCGATCCCAAGCGGATCACCACCGTCAAGACGCGAATCATTGCGCGGAATCACCATATCGTGCGAGTGGATCGCGAGCGTCGCGAGCCACTGCGTTCCCAAACTGAAGAGCGCGTCTTGCGCTCCCTTTTTACTGCCCTCGAACGCTTCGACGTGCTCGTGCTTTCCGACTACGACAAGGGCTTGATCACCGATGAGTTCGCAGACCGTGTGCTGAGCGCCTGTCACCGTCTGGAGGTGCCTGTATTTGTTAAACCGAAAAGATCGCGCCTTTATGCGTATCGAGGCGCGAAGGCCATCGTTTGCAATGCCAAGGAAGCGGGACAGTTCGTTTCGCGAACTCTCGCGGATGAGAAAACCGTGGAGGAAGTGGGTCGGGCATTGCTCGCGCATTTCGGTTGTGGCGCGGTGCTGATTACACGAGGTGAAAAAGGGATGAGCTTGTTCGAGGAGTCCTCGCCGCGGCATCTGAATATTCCCGCTACGAGTTTCGAGGTGACTTACGCGCGGGTGGGCCAGGCCGGTGTCGATCGCGGAGCTACTGGGCGGCAGGTTTTTGATGTCACTGGAGCGGGCGATACTGTGCTTAGTGTTCTGGCGCTGGCTTCAGCTGCGGGTGCTTCGTTGCCGGACGCTGCAAGGCTAGCGAACATCGCGGCTGGGGATGTTGTTGGGAAGCTTGGTACCGCTACCGTAAGCCCGGCCGAACTTCAGCACGCTTTGGATGAACTTCGGCAAGATTCGTGATCTGGAGTTGTGTCGCGAAGAACGGAGCGCGGAACGCGAATCGCGAGTCATGCGCGGCGCCGATTTTATGGCGGGAAAGTCAACGACTTGTCGCTGGTTACGACCCAGATGCCGATCACGCGGGTTTTCTGGCTCTGTTCTTTCGTCGCGGGGTCGACGGGACTCGGCATGGGCGAGTACGGACTGATCGCCACGGCCACTTCGACGGCATTCGAACCGGCCGGCGAGCTTTCGCGCATGACGCGGTAACTCTTCACCGGCCCGAAATAGCCGTTCGGGCCCCAGTCGGCGAGGAAATCTTCCATTTTGTAGCTGGGCTTAGGCTTCCAGAGTTGGTAGGCCTTCGCGGTATCACCCGCGACCACTGCGTCGAAGAAATTCGCCACGGCTCGTTTTTCTGGGTAAAAGCGAAACGTCCACCAGAGCGAGACAATGGCAACCAGCACGAACGCTGCAATCGTGAAGGCCAGTGGCCGGGATTTGTGCGATGTTTCCGGAGGCGGATCGAGAAGTGACACGTTAGGGTCTCCTGCCCTGCGAGCGTCAGAGCAGCCGCTGGAACGATGCGACGAACGCGCGTTCTGCGACACTCACACCGTAACAAAATTTAAGCGTGGGAGTAAATGATTTCGGCGTGCAGAGCTCAGCCTTGCAACGCTCCGGCTGCGCCTTCGGGTACTTCGATCTCGTACTTCGTGCGGGCTTTTTCGGCGTGTTGCTCGAGTGCGAGCGCGATCAGGCGGTCGATCAACTCGCGAAAGGGAATTCCGCTGGCTTCCCACAATTTGGGGTACATGCTGATCGAGGTGAAGCCTGGGATGGTGTTGACTTCATTGAGGAAAAGTTTGCCGGAGGCGCGTTTTTCCAGGAAAAAATCGACGCGGGCCATTCCGCTGAGTTCGAGCGCGCGAAATGCGGCCACCGCCAGCGATTGGATCGTTTTCACTTGCGCGGCTTTGAGTTTTGCGGGAATCAAGAGCTGCGTGCCGTCTTCGAGATATTTCGCGGTGTAGTCGTAGAACTCGCGGTGCGGCACGATTTCTCCGGGGATGGAAGCCTTCGGGTCATGGTTGCCCAGCACGGAAACTTCGATCTCTCGCGCGACCATGGCTTTCTCGACCAGAATCTTCATCGCGAATTCGGCAGCCAGATTCAACGCCGGGGCGAGTTCCGCCCGTGAATGGACTTTGGTCATGCCTACTGAGGAGCCCAGCGTTGCGGGCTTGACGAATACCGGGTACTTGAATTTGCTCTCGATGGCACGCTGAATTTGCTTTGGATTCTTTTCCCAGTCGTGGCGATGAACGGTGATCCACGGCACTACGGGAATTTTCGCCACTTGCAGCAAGCGCTTGGCGACGTCTTTGTCCATCCCGATGGCGGACCCGAGCACGCCCGCGCCAACAAACGGTAGCCCCGCAAGATCGAGCAGGCCCTGAATGGTGCCGTCTTCGCCGAACGTTCCGTGCATCACGGGAAAGATTACATCGAGGTGTTGCCCTGCGCCGCCGCCTTTCAAGGGCATGAGTGATGCATCCGTCGGGTCGGCGGTCATCATGACTGGATCGCCGCCGCGCAGGACTTCGGGCAGCATCTTTTGGGCGCCCACGCCAATGCGCCAGTGGCCTTCTTTGGTGATGCCAATGGGCACGGGCTCGTATTTTGTGGGATCGAGGCCGCGAATCACGGAAGCGGCGGATGCCAGGGAGACTTCATGCTCGCCGGAGCGCCCGCCAAACAGGACGCCGACGCGGAAACGCTTGTTAGGAATGACCATAGGTCTACGACTACCTGTCTCCTTGTGACTCGTGAACTTTGACTCTTGTGGGACGGTCAGAGTCGCCAAGAAACAGTTTACCGTTCGGTTGGTGCAGGGTTACAGATTCCGTGGGCGTTTGCCGTCAATTTGTTAACGGCGGTGCCGGTGGACCGGGCTTCGCAAGTATTCTCGGAACATTTCGTGACCAATGCGCGTTTCTATCGTCTGTTCCTGTGGGAATGGCACATGTGGAGGTGGGATGTCGCCGCAACTGGAGATGTTGAAGGGCACTTTGGACCTCATGGTGTTACAGACCCTGCAGGCTATGGGAGCGCTGCACGGGTACGGGATTGCGCGGCGTATCGAACAGATCAGTGGCGACGCCATCTTGTTGAATCAAGGTACGATATATGCGTCCTTGGTGCGCTTGCAGCAGCGCGGGCTGATTCGATCGGAGTGGGGGACCTCGGAAAATAATCGCCGGGCCAGGTTTTACAAGATCACTCCGCGGGGCAGCCAGCGACTTGCGGAAACCGTAGCGAACTGGGAGAAGCTCTCCGCCGTCATCGCGGCGTTCTTCGCTCAGAAGGGGGACCAGAAGTCATGATCGATGCGATTCGTGTCTTTATTTCGTGCGTTCGCGCCATGGTTTTCAAAGCGAAGCTGGACCAGGACTTCGACGAAGAAATACTGAACCACATCGACCTGCTTGCCGGCGAAAACGAGAAGGCGGGGATGCCGCCGCATGAGGCGCTGCGGAAGGCGATGGTCCGGGTCGGAGGGAGAGAAGTCTTGAAAGAGGAAAATCGCGAGACGCGTGGATTGCCGTTTCTCGAGGTGCTGGGCCAGGATGTTCGCTACGCCGCGCGGACGCTGCGGCGCGACTATGCATTTGCGATCTTCGCGATTCTGATCGTGGGGCTAGGCGTTGGAGCCAGTTGCACGATCTTCAGCGTGGTTAACACGTTGCTGATACACGAGTTGCCGTTCCACGACCCGGCGAATCTTACATGGGTCGCGAACCACGAGGATGCCACCGGCGATATGTCGGCGAAGACGACGCAAGTCGATCACTTTCTCGACATGCGGGCGCAGAGCAAATCGTTTTCGGACATGGCGGCGTACATGGCGTTTTACGGCGTGGGCGACGCGAAATTGATTGGAGATGGCGAGCCGGAACGGCTGACGAGCGTGCCGGTGTCTCAAAATTTCTTCGCGCTGCTGGGAGTGGAGCCGCAAATCGGAAGGCAATTCAGCGCGGACGAGTGCAAGTTTAACGCGCCCGGGGCAGTGATGTTGACCGACGGAATCTGGCGCAGAAAATTCGAGGCTGATCCGAACATCGTAGGCCGGGCGTTGCCGTTCGACGGCGGGCCCAAGACGGTGGTTGGCGTGCTGCCGGCCTCGTTCGATTTCGCAACGATCTTTACGCCTGGGAGCCGGGTGGACATCTTCGAGCCGTTTCCGCTGACGCCCGAGACCAACAAGTGGGGTAACACGCTCTCGATCGTAGGCCGGCTGAAGCCTCCTGTCACAGTGCAGAGCGCGCAGGCAGAGGCGACGGTTCTCGCGAAGCTGGATAAGGACGCGCACAAGGAACGAAACGATTTCGAGCCGAAGGTGTACTCGTTAAATGAGCACGTGAGCGGTCATCTGCGGCCGGCGTTGTTTGTGCTGGCCACAGCGGTTGGCGTGGTGATGCTGATAGTGTGCGCGAACCTTTCGAATCTGTTGCTCGCGCGCGGGGCGACCCGGCAGAAAGAGATTGCCATTCGCGCCACGCTGGGCGCGGGGAAGTGGCGGTTGATCCGGCAACTGCTGACGGAGAGCATGATGTTGTCGTGTTGTGGAGCGCTGATCGGGCTGGTGCTTGCGCTAGTGGGAACGCGTGTTCTGACGCACCTGACCTCGGTAAGCATTCCGCTGCTGGCCGAGGTGCATATTGATGGGAGCGTTCTGGCGTTTACGGTGCTGACGGCGCTTGGGACCGGGTTAGTTTTCGGGTTGTTGCCGGCGTTGCAGGTGCGCGATGTGAAGCTACACGACTCGTTGAAGGATTCGAATCGCGGGTCCAGCCAGGGGCGGGGCCATGCGTGGTTGCGGAATGCGCTGGTAGTGTCGGAAATTGGGCTTGCGTGCGTGCTGGTGGTCGGTGCTGGATTGCTGATCCGAAGTTTTCTGCGGGTGCTCGATGTGAACATGGGCTTTCAACCGGAGCATGCGGCCGCAGTGCGGATCGATCCGAATGCGTCATACAAAACGCAGGAGCAACGCAACGCGTATTTCAGCGAAGCGCTGCGACGTGTCTCCGAGGTGCAGGGAATCGAGGGGGCGGGGCTTTCGGATGCGCTGCCGCTTGGGCATAACCGAAGCTGGGGGGTCGCGGCGAAAGGTGTGCAATACACGCCGGAAACGTATCCGGATGGATTTCCGCGGATTATCACGGAAGGATATTTTCACGCGATGGGAGTGCCGTTGAAGAAGGGGCGCGATTTTTCGGCGCGCGACGACAAAGGCACGTTGCCGGTGATCATTCTCAACGAGACGTGCGCGCGTAATTTGTGGCCTGGTCAGGATCCGATTGGGAAGATCGTTGCCGAGGATGTGGATCGCACCGTGGTGGGCGTGGTGGGAGATGTTCATCATATGGCGCTGGAGGAAGGATCGGGCAACGAGTTCTATATTCCGATTCGGCAGACTCAGGACTACGGGTCGGTCGATCTGGTGGTACGGACGTCGATGTCTACGGCGGAGTTGTCGTCGCGATTGCAGGAATCGCTGCGTCCCATCGAACCCAACTTGCCGACGCAGAATTTGCGGACGATGGAGTCGATGGTGGATCGCGCCGTTTCGCCACGCAGATTTGTGGTGATTCTGCTGGGCGGATTTGCCGCGTTTGCGCTGGCGCTCGCCTCTCTGGGAATTTACGCGTTGATTTCCTATTCGGTGAACCAGCGGACACAGGAGATCGGGATTCGAATGGCGCTGGGAGCTTCGGCGGAGATGCTGCAGCGGAGCATTTTATTGCATACGCTTGGGCTGGCGGCCATCGGAGTGGTGGTGGGCATCGTGGCGTCGTGGATTTTGGCGAGGGCGTTGAGCGGCATGTTGTTTGGCGTTACGCCGGGTGACCCGCTGACCTTTGTCCTGATGGTGGTAATTTTGGCGTTGGTAGCCGGACTCGCAGGGTACTTGCCAGCACGCCGGGCGTCCAAAATTGAACCCATGTCAGCATTGCGCACGAGTTGAATCGAGTGAGCCGCCTACACAGACCACGGCGACCATGAAGAGACGCCTCTGCGTTGGCTAGCGTCGGGTCCTAAAGAATCTTCTGGCCGAGGGCGGAGAGCACCAGCTCAACGCCCAGTAATGCGGTGCGGTTGTGTTCGTCGAGGATGGGATTGATCTCGACGACTTCGAGCGAAACCATCGCTTCACTGTCGGCAATCATCTCCATGGCGAGATGCGCTTCGCGATAAGTGACGCCACCGCGCACCGGAGTCCCGACGCCCGGAGCGTCGGTGGGATCGACAAAATCCATGTCCAGGCTGACGGCGACTCCTGCCGCGTCATCCATCGCGTATTTCAGCGCTTCGGACATGACATCGCGCATTCCGCGCTCATCGATGTCGCGCATCGTGAAGACGTGAATCCCCGATTTCTTCACAATCTTGCGTTCCTGCGCGTCCAAGTCACGAGCGCCGACGATCACGATGTTGCCGGGCTCGGCCTTGGGCTTGAAACCCATCAGGTCGACGAGCTCCGGTGCTCCATAGCCCATAATGGCGGCGAGCGGCATGCCGTGAACGTTACCGGACGGCGAGGATTCCGGCGTATTCATGTCGCCGTGTGCGTCCAGCCAGATGTACCCGATGTCTTTCTTTTGCTGGCGGTAAAAACTTGCCACACCGGCAGCCACGCCAGCCGCGATGGAATGGTCCCCCCCAAGAACGACTGGGAGAAAACTTTCAGTCAGCGATTTTTCCACGGTCTTGGCGATGTCCAGGCAGGTTTCGGCAATCTCCTGCAAATACTTGGCGCGTTTTTCGCCGACTGGCATTTCCTCAGGCTGCTTCACTTCCAGGTTGCCGATGTCCTCGACGGTGAGCCCGAGCTTCTTGATGGCCGCCTGCAGGCCGGCGCCGCGAAGCGCCGATGGGCCCATGTCCACGCCACGGCGGCTCTGGCCAAGGTCCATGGGTACGCCGATGATGCGAACTTTTTGCGACATGCGAAGATCCTGGGGCGATGACTGGTGACTCGCGGTTGATGACTGGCACACCTTCAGGGCAGGAGCGCACGAGTCACACGTCACGGTGCAACAGTCACTCTAGAATGCTAGAAATCTAACAAAAAGTGCAGGAAGCGACGCCAACTACCCCGACTAAGGATACACGCGGTACAGCATGCGCGGAAAGGGGATGACCTCGCGGATGTGCTCGACGCCACAAATCCAGGCGACCGTCCGCTCCAGACCCATACCGAATCCCGAGTGGGGAACGCTGCCGTAGCGCCGCAGGTCCAGATACCACTGGAACGATTCTTCCGGTAAGCTGTGCTCTTTCAATCGCTTAACGAGTAGATCGTAGTCGTGGATGCGCTGGCTGCCACCGATGATTTCGCCGTAGCCTTCCGGCGCGAGCATGTCGAAGGCAAGGGCGAGATCGGGCCGCTCAGCATCCGGTTGCATGTAGAACGCCTTGATCGAAGCCGGGTAGCGGTGCACCATCACCGGCCGGTCGAACTCGCTGGAGACGATGGTCTCTTCGTCGCCACCGATGTCATCGCCAAATTTCGATGGGTTGCCGTGCTTCTGCAGCAACTTGATCGCGTCCTCGTAGCTGATCCGCGGGAACGGCGGCTTCACGTTTTCGAGTTTTTTGGTATCGCGCTTCAGCGTCTCCAACTCGCGCGGTTTGTTCTGCAAAACCGATTGCACGATAGCGCTCACCAAGCCTTCGCCAAGCGCCATCATATCGTTGAGATCGGCGTAGGCCGCTTCCGGCTCCAGCATCCAAAACTCCGTGAGGTGGCGGCGTGTCTTCGATTTTTCCGCGCGAAACGTCGGTCCAAACGTGTAGACCTTGCCGAGCGCCATCGCGGTTGCTTCGATGTAGAGCTGACCGCTCTGCGTGAGATAAGCCTTCTGGTCGTCGATGTAATTCACTTCAAACAGTGTCGACGTGCCTTCGCAAGCCGCGGGCGTAAACATCGGCGCATCCGTCAGCGTGTAGCCCTGGCTGTCCATGTAGTTGCGCGCAGCGCGCTCCGCCTCGGCGCGTATGCGTAGAATCGCCGCCTGCCGCGGCGTGCGCATCCACAGATGCCGGTGATCCAACAGGAAATCGACGCCATGCTCCTTGAGTTGAATGGGATACGGCTGGCTCTCGGAAACTCTTCTGCACCACGTTGATTTGCGTGACGCCGATCTCATACCCGCCGGGAGCCCGCTGCTCGGCGCGAATTTTGCCCGCCACGATGACGCTGGATTCCTGCGTCAAACCCTTGAGTGCCGCGAACGCCTCGGGATTTTCCTTCAGCGCGACCACGCCCTGAATAATGCCGGTACCATCGCGAAAAATCGGAAACAGCAGCTTGCCCGACTCGCGAAGGTTGTAAAGCCAGCCGCGAATCGTGACTTCCTGGCCGTCGTGCTTTCCTGCGTCTTCGATGGTGATGATCGTCATGGACCCTTTCGCGTCATGGCCTTGCGTTGCGTCGCTGAGCGGTTCCGTCGCGGGAACGTGCAGCGTGTCAGGGCGTTGCATTATTTCATCCTCCGAAGCAGTGCGACCAGACCTATAGAATATCGCGCTTCACTGAAAAGATGCGACCTCAGACAGGCCGGGCAGCGCTCGCCGATTGTTTTGCTAGTTCGGAAAGTAGATGTAGGGATTCTCAGCCGCGTTTGCTGCATCCAGCGTGAAGCAGTGGTTTCCCGGGGGATGCGACCACTGGCTTCGGCGCGATATTTCATCTTTTCCGCGATTTTCCATGGAATCCATGGAAAATGTCGCGCACAGTTCGTACTGGCTTCCTTCCTTGACGTGATATCCGTAGGCCACACGCGTAATGGGATCGGCCAAAACAACGCCAGAAAGTTCGTCCAGGTGCTCGGGTAGCTTATGGCTGCTGGAATTCCAATGAGTATTGATTTGATTGCTCAATTGATACAAGTCCTGCACCCGCTTGTTGTCCGCTCGCAGTGTGCGCTGTTTCTTCGGTGCTCCCAGGTACGAAAATCCCAGAACTACCATGACTAGGACGGTTACGGCACTGACCAGCGCCATCATCCTGTCTCGGCTCAGCCGGCCGGGGGCACGTGGTTCATCGGATTTCCGCACCCCCGCGAAATAGTAAAAGAACACGCCGCCCGAGATCACCAGTACCACGAACGCTTTGGCAAGGAATCGCGAAGTGAGCTCGCCGCGCAAGAGTGTCGTCAGCGCTGCAATCAGGTCGCCCATAAAAACCGCGGCCGCAACAACGAGCGCCATGTACGTCAGCCACTTGCGGACGGGCGAATCCAGTTTCTCAGGATGCTGTCGCTCCTCGCTGACGACGGCCCGCGACACCAGCAGGTAGATAGGAAACGGCACAAGGATCGTCGCAAGCGCCGACGCGATACTGTAGGTCTCCATTTGCGGAAAGTAGCCGTTGGAAAAAAGCGCATCCTCAAGCCAGTGATCAATCAGCGTGAATGCCAGCCAGCCCAGGCCCCAAGTCCACGTCGCCAGCGTGGAGAAGATCAGCAAATAAAAGAATGCGTCCTTGGCCGCCGCTCCCGCGCTTCCTCGGCGGGGAATCTCGATTCCCGTTAGCCGCTCATACGCATCGGCCAGCGCTTCGTAGACCTCTCTTTCCGGCCATCCGCGAGCCGTCAAGATTCCGACGATGGACTGTTCGGACGTGCCGCTTCCTCTGGCGCGTTCGACGAATTCCGAAATTTTGGGGTTCACCGCCACGCAGCGATTGTATATCAGGGAATTGCCGCGGAAACGGGGCAACATGAGGCGTCGTCCGTTCTGTCGGCGAGGGGCGTCGGTGTCAGAAGGATCTGGCAGGGCCTTGAGTCGCGTAAAAAAGATAACACTTTTACATTCAGTAAGTTATCGTGACAATTTCTTCGGCTATTGACTTGCTCCCGGATGACCACCGCCCTTAACTAAGTGCGCCGGAAGCATCGAACGGAGAAGCGCCGTGACGCCGAGTCCTGTTCTTGAGTCGATGGAGGAATGAGATGCGGAAGCCGACGCTCCTGAAAAGCATGCTCTTGGTTGCAGCTTGCGTTGTCGGCGGCGCAGCGAGTTCCGCGGCCGCGTCGCACGGCGGACACGGATCGCATGGTGGCGGTGGGCACTCGCACGGCGGGGGATCTCACGGCGGTGGCCATTCCCACGGCGGTGGTGGTGGAGGCTTTCACGCGGGCAAGTCTCACAATAGCGGCGGCGGTCACTTTGGCGGGACCAATCGTCACGGCGGGTTTTCGGGCTCGCAGCGACATACTGGCGCGGCATCGAGTCACACGTTTGGATCGTTTTCCTCCCGCCAATATGCGAATTCTGGATATGGCCGCGGCGGCGGGTCGGGTGCCAACCGGACTTCCGTTGGACGGCCAAATTCGGGAACTTGGTCCGGGCGCGGTTCGAGCTCGGCTTCGAGTTGGGGAAACACGTCGACGTCTGCCGCTTCGTTTGGAGCGAACCGGCCGCCAAATTCTCGGCAAGGATTAAGCAATTGGTCGGGAAGAAGTTCTTCGCTGGCAAGAAATACATCCAGTAGCAGGATGAGGACGAATTCCTCGTTTAACCCGAATCGTCCTCCCAGCGCAGAGCGAAATTGGTTGAATGAATCCGGTCGCGGTGGCTGGGGTTCCGGTCGGGGAACCCCAGCGGGGCGAGTCCTTTCATCGGACATGAATCGGCCGGTTGATCGAGCGAGTTCCGCGAGTGGGATGGCGTCCTCTTCTTCGCGCGGCAGTCAACTTGCCGGAAGCGCGATGCGACGAGCAACGTTCTCTGGATCCGACAGGCCGCCAAGCGCTCGATCCGCTCAAGAAAACTTGTCGAGCCGCGGGAATTCGTACGGGTCGGGAGCGTCCAATTTTGATGCGAATCACAGCCGGTCCAATTTCGGCAACTCGCGCATCTCAGGTGGAAATCTCACAAATGCATCGTTCTCGCGATCCGGATCATCACAATTCGGCGGATTACACTCTCACGGTTTCGAAGGCAATAGCTTCGCGCGGAATAGCTTCGGACGCCAAGGCTATGGGCATGGCGACAATCGTCGCAGCGGCTACGGCTACGGTCGCGGCGGTTGGCACGGCCGCGACTGGTACGGCGGAGGATGGCACGGTGGGGGCTGGAATGGTGGAGGGTACGGCGGTGGCAACGACTTCTGGTTTCTAGGCGATCTGTTCGGCCTTGCGCTGAACTTTAGCAGCCTCGCCTTGAACCCCTGGGCTCCTGTGGGCCTGGTCGGCTGGAACTTGCTGGACACCGGCATTCAAGCGCTCAACAGTCTAGACAACAACGATCAGAGTTTCGAAAATAGCGATCAGCAGTCGTCCTACAACCCGCCGCTCTGCGGAACCTACGATTCCGACGAGAATCCCGGCTGCATGCAATAGCCCAAGCGCGGCCGGCCTCTAGGGTACTTACCCCCACTCCTCTTCCAACCGGTCCACAGATTTGCGCGCGGCCGCGAGTTGCTCCTGCACGCTGGACGCCTCGGGGCCGATCTTCTCTTTCAGTTCCAGCGTCAGCGGGAGATTTGCTTCCGGCGTGGTCTTGAGGACCTTGACCGCAGCGGCCCAATCGATCGTGCCATCGTAGGGCGGAAGGTGCTCGTCCTTTTCGCCATGATTGTCGTGGACATGTATGCCGGCAACAAGTTCGCGCAGTGGCTCGAAGCTGTCCGCGACGCGACTTTCCTCGGGGCCGTCGGCCAAATGCGCGTGGCCGATATCGAAATTAAAGCGCAGCCCGGCAAGACGCGTTTCGTCCACGAAGGAGCGTAGATACTTTGGCGCGCCCATCTCACTGGTAGTGTTTTCGACGCAAATGGTGACGCCCCGATGACGCGCGTGCAGAATCAGATGCTCGAGCGAACTGAAGGCCGCGTCACGCTTGCGCGGGTCGGCGGTTTCGCGCGGGCCGCCCATGTGAAAAATCATCCGAGAAAACGGGATCTCTTCCGCGACATCGAGGGCGCGTTTGAGTTCGTCCATGGCCTCGATGCGGCGGACGCGTTCGACTTCGCAGATCGATAGTGGCTGGCCGCCCTCGCGCGTGGCGCTCAAGTCGCGGCTGGTAGGCGCATGAAGCGAAGCCAACACGAGGCGATTGTCAGCGAGCGCTCGCCCCATCTCTTGCACCTCCGTTTTTGCGGTGTAGTCGAAGTGACTGCGCGAGCAGAAAATCTCCAGCCGTGCAAAACCGGCGTTCGAAATCTGGCCGAGCAGCTCGCGTGTGAGTTTGCGAGAAACGAAGATGTACGTTGAGAAGAGTCTTTGCATAGGCGTGCCTGGGATATTATCCACGAGTTTCAGGAACTAGCTCGCGGCTTCGTCTTTCAGGTGTTCGAGAGAGGAAAGAGGGCAGCGGACTACAGAAAAAAGCAGAGAAAAGTCACATCTCTGCGCTCTCTGTGCCTCCTTCGTACTCTCCGCGTGAATCTTTGCTTTCCGGCTTCGCCAGCCCGTGAACAGAGGTCAATACCCCGCGGCGCTGCCGTTGTCGCGAGGATCAGCGGCGCCGAGCCGGTCGCTGGTCTTGGGATCGATGCCAATCGCGTTGACCAATCCGATGTGACCGCGGCGCTTTGTCGTAAAGCCCCGCGCCTGCAACTCCTTCTCCATCGCCTCAGGAAAATTCTGCTCCATCAAAATTAAATCCGGCAGCCACTGGTGATGGAAGCGTGGAGCGTTGATGGCGGCTTGCGCATCCATGCCGAGCCGCATCCAGTTGATGACGCTCAGCAGTGTCGCGGAAATGATTGTCGGGCCGCCGGGCGATCCGGTAACGAAGCTGAGCTTGCCATCGCGAAGCAGAATCGTCGGCGACATCGAGCTAAGAGGCCGATGTCCGGGCGCGATGGCATTCGCATCGGACTGGATCAAGCCGAACAGTGCATTCGGGACGCCTGGCTGCGTCGTGAAGTCGTCCATTTCATCGTTCAGCAGAAATCCTGCGGGGCTGGTGACATGCGAACCGTAGCTGTCGTTCAGCGTGTAGGTGCTGGCGACGGCGTTTCCAGCCGCGTCGACCACAGAGAAGTGCGTCGTGTGCGGACCGTCGTTAAAACTCACGGTTGTCGGCACGGAGGTGGACGAGGTTCCCGCGCAAGTGTGCGGTGTGCCGGCTTGGACGGTTTTGCTGGACGACGCATGCTGCGGATCGATCGTGCCCTCGAGTTCCTTCGCGTAGCAGGGATCGGTCAGTCCGGCGACCGGAACGTTTGAGAAATCCGGATCGGCGAGATATGCGGCGCGATCGGCGAAGACCCGGCGCATGGTCTCCGCGACCATATGCACGCTCTCGACGTCGTCCCAGCCCTTCAGCGGAACACTCTTGAGCATGTTGAGCGCTTCGATGATGGCCACGCCCCCCGAACTAGGGGGCGGCGAAGTGAGCACTTCCCAACTGTGAACGGAATCCTCGCGATCGTTGACGTTGAATTCGGCATGGAGCACTTCGCGGACTTTCGGTTTGTACTGCGCGAGATCGTCGAGCGTGATGATGCCGCCGTTGCGCGTTATGTCGTCGACCACGACGCGCGCGGTTTCTCCACGGTAGAACTCGGAGGCGCCATTTTTGGCGATGCGTTGCAACGTAGCCGCGAGTTCCGGTTGGCGCAGCGTGTCGCCCGTATGCAGCATCTTTCCGTCATTCAAGAAAATACGCTTGCTGACGGGAAATTGCTGCAGGCCGGATTTCTCCTCGTTCAGTTCGTGGGCGAGTTTTTCGCTGACAGGAAATCCTTCTTTCGCTAGGCGGATCGCGGGCGCCATCACCTCCGCCAGCTTCAGCGTGCCGTAGGTTTTCAGCGCCAGCTCAAGCCCGGCGACCGTTCCAGGCACCGCTACTGAGCGATAGCCGAGAACCGAGCCGGTGATATTTTCGTTTGGAATGAGTTTCCCGTCCGCGCCAATGTACATGTTGCGCGTGGCTTTACCGGGTGCGACTTCGCGGTAGTCGAGAAATTGCGTGCGTCCGTCGGCAAGGCGCACCAGCATAAACCCGCCGCCACCGATATTTCCCGCAGCTGGCTCGACAACCGCGAGCGCGAATGCGACGGCCACTGCGGCATCTACCGCGTTTCCGCCTCGCTTCAGAATCTCCACGCCGGCTTGTGAGCCCAGTTGCTCGTCAGTCGCAACCATGCCATGCGGCGCGCGCACCGCCTGTTTCGGCCACTGCTCCGGCTGCATCGGTTGCGGCCGATATTCCGCGGCGGCCTGGCCATGTGCGCTGGAGGCAATTGCCAGCGGCAATGCCAAGGCCAGCATTCGAGCGCGCTCCGATGTTGCGGCAAGAAATTTCATCGAGACGACGACAGTAAGGGATTCGGCAAGGAGCGTCAAGGAGATCGCGTCAATGCCACTGTTGGATTCGTGTTGGCTACCGTCGTCAGGACCTGCGCGGTCTGTCCGGTGATGCCGATGAACGTTAGCTGAACCTACACTCTTGGCGGCGCGAAGGTTCCGCCGTTGGTGTTTACACCGGTGACAGCCGGGCCATTCACAGCGCCGACATTTGTCGCCGGAGCCTGTGTGGCAGCCGTTGGAGTACTCGCGGCAGCAACGTTCGAGGCTGGCGTTTGCGAAGCCGCGGCTTGGGCCGCCGCTTCGAGCTGATAAACGAGACTGCTATACGCGTCCGGGTTGAAATCGTTGATCGCGTTCGCGATTTGGTCCACCGTCTGAATGGCGGCCGTACTCAAGCCCAGCGCCGCCAGCGAATTATTGAGCGTTTGCAACTGCGCTTGGTTCGCGAGTGTACCGGACGACGCCGTGGTAGCGGCACCGATGGCGCTTGCGCTGTTCGTCGCGGAAGCGACCGCGGCGGGCTGCTGCGTCGTCGCCACTGGCGCAACGTTCGCGGCGATGGCATTCCCATTCGTGCCAGCCTGGACTCCAGCTACCGCGACGGCAAGCGTTGCTGCAGCAGGTGTGGCAGCGGCAGGAGCTGGCGTGGTGGCGATTGTTTGAATCGGGGTTTGCGCCGTGCCCTCAAGGAGCGAAACTAACGGCGGGACCAGCGGAGCCACGGTGTTTCCCGGCGCCACTGCGAGATTTGTCTGCGCGGGCGTCGATTGCGCCGGCGTTGATTGCGCCAGCAAGGAATTCGCTGCCGCGGTGAACAAAGGAATTTGCGCAGCCGTAAACAACCCCGCGGCCTCGGCGGTCGCATTCGCAGCTCCGGTTTGTGACGAGGGCACAAACTCATCCAGGATTGCTTGGGTATTCACCGCTCCCGCAGTGGCAGTGCCCGCTCCGTTCGTTGCGGGCACCGCTTGCAGTTCCTGCGCCGTCGCTGTCTGATTCAGAAGGCTTTCTGCGAGATTAACAAGACCTGTGGTTGCCATGATTCACCTCCAAGCATGCTGGGCCGGTCCGATGCATCAAGGAATTCCCAGAATGGGAATGATCGACGGGAGGGGGGCTAAGCTCGACGGCCATTCGTCGCTTGGTGCCAGACAAGCTTTATATCGGCAGGCGCGCCAGAAACCTTAGGCGAACTACTCGAAATTTTAGAGTGTTGTTCTCGCTGGTTGTTTCTCGCTCGGCTCGCTCTTAGTTTCGCTTTCTTCTTGAGTTGCCGGCGATTGTTACTTGGACTTCGGCGCTCGATTAGTTTTCGCTAAGAAACTCAACTGTTGGAGGGCCAGGTAGCAAGCCGGCCTGGGTGCCTTGTTCGATCAGTTCGATCACGGCTCGCCTGCCTCGCTCGCCGTAGCCCATGGTCCATTTGTTGACATACATGCCGATGAATTTGTCGGCGAGCTCAGTTTCCATGTCGCGGGCGAATTGCATGGCGTAGTTCAGGGCCTCTTCGCGATGATCGAGGCCGTAGGCGACGCTGTCTCGGATGGTTTGGGCGATCTGGCGGCCCAGTTCCGGGCCGAGCGCTCGGCGCACGGCATTACCACCGAGCGGTAGAGGGAGCTTGGTGCGCTCGTGCCACCAGACCCCGAGATCTAGTACGCGGTGCAGTCCGAGCTGCGGAAACAGGAGCTGGCCTTCGTGGATCAGCAAGCCGGCATCGACGACGTTGGCTTGCACGGCGTCGAGAATCTTGTCGAAGGGCATGACGACCGCGTCAAAGTTGGGCTCGAATAGCTTAAGTGTCAGGTAAGCGGTGGTGGTGAGCCCCGGGACGGCCACTCGCTTGCCGGCCAACTCCTGCTGGTGCAAGGGCTTGGAGGCCACGACGATGGGGCCGTAGCCTTCGCCGAAACTCGCCCCGCAGTCGAGCAGGATGTATTTGTCCCGCAGAGTGGGATAGGCGGCGAAGCTGACGGCGGTGACGTCGTAGGTTTCCTTGAGCGCGGCGTCGTTCAGCGTCTGAATATCGGAGAGTACGTGCGTGTATTTATACCCGGGCGTGGCGAGCTTGTGGGTGGCCAAGGCGTAAAACATGAAGGCATCGTCGGAATCAGGAGAATGCGCAAGCTTGATTTCCATAGTTTTCTGGGAGGTCTTGGAGGTGGCTGGCTGGCCGGACATAGTAATAGTCGCATCCTCTTTCTGAATCGCTGCAACTCTGGCCCGGTGCAACTTCGACCGGTGCAAGTCGGGCGGCCGACGTTTCCGTAGGAGCGCAGGGCGGCGAACTGAGCCCAGGCGATGGCGGTTTCCCGAAACGGAACCTCCGGGACGGGAGGCGTGATCTGGAAACCAAGAGAGAAGTCGCTTACGGCGCGAGGACTTGCGTCGCACGTGGCCGGGGCTGAATTTCCGCAGGGAGAGACTAGCACATCCAGAGTCGACACAAAAGAGCGCAAAGGGTGCTGCGCTGGCTCGAAAGGGCGAAGTAATGAAGGAAGTATTGAGGTGACTGAGGTGAGACGGCGTCGCTGTGGGAGCGATCGCCCAGATAAGGTTTTGGGGAAATGAGGCAACGCTCATTTCCCCAAAGTAGCGATGGCCACTCTGTCTTACTGTCCGTTCAGATAATTTTCCAGATAAGTGAAGCCGTTCGGCGCGATCTCGCTGTTCAGGTTCGGATCGGTCGTGCTCAGACCATTTGCCGACTTCCATTGATCCGGAATACCATCGTGCAGTGATTCCGTGCACGCCGTTCCCGCCGGAATCGCCGGAGCGGTGTGTTGGCCGATAAAGAGGTCGTCCGCTAGATTGTTCTGGTAGACGTTGATGATGCGGGCGTCCTGCGAGTCACGGTTACTCACCCACTTTCCAGTGCAGTCGAGATGCTGTGAGTTACCCACCGTCGGCAGCAAAACGCTATCCAGATTCGTAACCGGATCAGCCTCGATCGGAAATTGCTCGGCTGGCAGCGGTGAGTTGCGGAACCAGCTTGACGGCCACGGTCCGGTCGCGTTCGGGTCGCAACCTTCCCCGCATTCCGAACCCTGCTGCGTCATTGACTTTTGGCCACTGTCGTTCACCACGTTTGTCGGTGTGACCATCGGGCTGCCACGCGTAGCTCCGGTGCGGCCGGTGTTGTTTAGCATGTACATCGACGGAGCCTGCTTGTTGTCGTCGGCGCCGCCCTCATTAGGACAATCGCCGGTTTCATCGTTCGGGTCGCAGTTATTGCCGTTGGCGGTAAACACATGCGTGTTGCTGTAATTCAGGCAGCCCGCCGAGGACAGGCAGCCGTTTCCATCGACATATTTGTTGCCGATGTAGTCCGTCTGCACTCCTCCCATGGAGAGCGCCGCGAACTGGCCCCAGTTATAGACGATGTTGTTGACCCAACGGACATGATTGCCAGACTGATTCAACGGTAGCCGATGATCAACGGTGATGAACATATTGTGGTGCGCATCATCGTCCGTTGTCGCCATGCCAGAACCTCCTTGGTCAACATACACAGTACCAATGCCCACTGCGTGGTGGACATTCGGCTCGTAGACCAAGCTCCACTGAATATCCATGTTGTGGATGTTGTTGTTCGCACTATTGGAAACGAGCGGAAAGGCCTTGTTGCCCATCCAGCGGGCGGAGATGTGGTCCCAGACAACGTTATACACATCGCCGGAAGCCATCTCGCAACACACCGTTCCGGTATCTGGCCCTGTCGGGGTATTCGGATTGTTGCCGTCGTAGGTCAAATAGCGCACCACCACATCGTGCGTGGACACGAAGATTTGGTCGCCTTTCTGGCTCGGACCACCAATCACGATCCCGCCGCCTGGCGCGGTCTGTCCCGCAATGGTGATGTACGGATTGGAAATCTGTGCGCGCGACAGGAAGGTAATCATCCCGGATACCCGGAAGACACAAGTCCGCGGACCGGAAGCCTCGATGCACGCCCGCAAGCTGCCCGTTCCGGAGTCGTTCAAGTTGGTCACTTCCATGACCACCCCACCACGTCCGCCCGCAGCCGCCGCGCCCCCACCCTGCGCGCCAGGAAACGACGGGCAATTCGAGCCGCTGCAGGCCACGTTCGAGGAGGGGTTGGATGAAGGTGGCGCTGGCGCCGGCGTTGGTGTCGGCGCCGGCGCCGGCGCGGTAACTGTTACTGTGGCGGACGCAGACTTGTTCGACTGAGCATGGCTCGTCGCCGTAACCGTGTCCGAGCCGGCCTTCGCGGGCGCGGTGTAGAGTCCCGACGAACTGATTTTGCCAAGGGCTGCTGTCCAAGTGACCGTTTCGCCCGTTGCAGCGCCGGATACCGTCGCTGAGAACTGCACCGTACCTCCGGTTGTTGTCGCAGGGGAGTTCGGGGTGATGGTCACCGAAGTCACCGCAGAGCCGCTTTCGGGGGGTGCGCTAGTAGGTTTCGTAGCCGAGGCTGATCCGGCACATCCAGATAGCCAAAACGAGGAGCTCAAAACTAAAGCCAGGATCGCAGTGAAGAATACACACCTAAAACGTTGGTTTTCAGACACACGTATCATGTAGTCGCGGGGACCCTTTCACTAAGTGATTTGTTTACAGCGTACTGCCGCCGATCAACAATCTTCCGGTTGGTGGGCTAACGGAGCTGTCGAGGTCGTGATGTTAGTCATAGACGTACTGGGGTACAAGCTGAACAGCGGGACAGATTGGGAACATGTCTTTAGGAAAGACAAGGGCAGGGAAATAGGACAGTTTTAGTACTGCGCGGCGGTCCAGGAAGGTCGATTGCGTTAGTAAGTGTCAATAAACAATAGACTTATGCCTTGCGATTCGTGTCGGGGAAGCATGTATTGGAGGCGTCGTTGGCCGACTATGCGGACTTGAACTTGCGCTTATTGATTCCCAGACTGGCGATTTTGGACTCGAGGGTTTGACGCGGAACGCCGAGCAGGGCGGCTGCGCCTGTTGGACCCGAGACGCGGCCGCGAGTCGCTGCCAGGGCCTTCTCGATCGCTTCTCGCTCTTGAGCAGCGGGCTTTCTTGCTATGGATATGACGCTCTGCCGAGGGGTTGGAGCTTCAATAGACAGCCAGCTTGGATCCACGGAGAAGAGACCCGTGTCACAGACAATGACCGATCGTTCGATCACGTTCTGCAGTTCTCGAATATTTCCCGGCCAAGCATAGGATTGCAGCAGGTCCAGCGTTTTCTTCTCGATGGTCCCTATTTTCTTCCCGGCCTTCCTGGAATAGAGCTGAATGAAGTACTCGACCAGCGTCGGGATGTCTTCCTTGCGCTCGCGGAGTGGCGGAATCTCGATGGGAATCACGTTGAGGCGATAAAACAGATCGCTTCGGAAGGCGCCGTCCGCGATAGCCTTTTCCAGGTCGCGATTGGTTGCGGCGATCACTCGCACATCCGCCTGAATCGTCCGGTTTCCGCCGATGCGCTCGAATTCCCGCTCCTGCAAGACGTGGAGCAGAGCGACCTGCGTTTCGGCAGGCAACTCGCCGACTTCATCCAGGAAGATGGTGCCACCGTCAGCAAGCTCGAACCGGCCCAGGCGCCGCTGCACCGCTCCGGTAAAGGCTCCCTTCTCATGACCGAACAGCTCCGCGGCGATCAACGTGGTGGGTATCGCCGCACAATTCACACTCACAAAGGCGCGGGAGGAGCGCTGCGATCTCTTGTGGATGGCGCGCGCGATGAGTTCTTTACCCACCCCGGTTTCACCGGTGATCAGGACGGTGGTATCCGCCGGGGCCACCTTGGCGACCCGTGTAAGGACCGCCTGCAAAGCCGGAGACTTGCCCACGATCTCCTCGAACATGGAGACTTTGTCGATTTCTTCGCGCAGCGCGATGTTTTCTTTGTAGAGCTGGTCCCTTAATGTTTTTATTTCGGCGAACGCTGTCTCCAGAGCGGTGCGCGATTCGTGCTGCTCGGTCACATCCATCGTTGTACCTATGATCTCGGTGACTTCGCCGGACGCGTTCACCACCGGATGCCCGATGACATGGACGTGCTTGATCGCGACCATCCGGAAAGATCAGACGATACTCGGTCTCGAAATCGGTCTTGTTGCGAATGGCCTGATCCACAATCGTGTGGTACGGGGTGTCCTCCGGGTGCAACAGCCGCCCAACCTCGGAATAGGAGGGCGTCGGTTGGAGCCGGATCAAGCTCAAAAATCTCGATAGACCTCCCGCGACCAGTAAATGTTCTCCATTTTGGGAACGCTGACCGCCCAGCTGCCGGTGTGAGTCAATTTCTGGGTTTCCGCCAAATACGATTCGCTGCGGCGCAGCGCTTGTTCCGCGCGCTTGCGCTCGGTGATGTCCGTGACCGCTCCCACGAACTCGAAGTTGTCCGCATCCTCCTTGGAAGGACGGCCCATGACCCGCACGTATTTGACGGATCCGTCCGGCATCAGCAACCGATGCTCAAAATCGAACGCCGTCCTCTCGCGGGAAGCGCGTTCGATGACTTGCTGCACGGTCGACCGGTCCTCTGGGTGGATTCGTTGGACGATCAACTCAACCGTAGGCCGGACGGTGGGCTCGCATCCAAATATTCGAAAGCTTTCTCGCGACCAGTAGATCTCTCCACTGCGAACATCCCAGCCGAAACTGCCGGTGTGGCTCAATTTTTGCGCTTCGGTCAGGTAAGCTTCACTTCGCCGCAGCGCTTCTTCGGAACGGCTCGAGTTCGATTCTTTCCTCGGCTTCGCGCAACGCGCGTCGCACCGAGGGCACGATCCTCGACAGCCGTGTCTTGAAAACATAATCCGTCGCGCCGACCTTGAGCGCTTCAATCGCCACTTCTTCGCCCAGTGTTCCGGAAACAAAGATGAACGGCACACGCGGCGAGTGCTGGCGTGCGATCTTCAAAGCAGACAGGCCGTCGAAGGAGGGAAGGGTATAATCCGCGAAAATCAGGTCAAAGCCGCCCTGCTCGGAGGGAGGTGATGAAATCAGCCTCCGTTTCAACACGCGTCAGCTGGCAGGGAATACCCTCGACCGCGAGCGTTTCCTGAACGAGCTCCGCGTCCCCGGGATCATCTTCAAGATAGAGAATACGCAGCTGGGATTTCATTTCCGGGCTAGTGCTTTTTCAAGCTTCCTGGCGGCGGCTCATTGATAATTGCCCAAAAAACCCCGAGCTCTCTTAATCGCGTTCACAAACTCGTGAAAATCCACCGGCTTTACCACGTAGGCGTTCACGCCCAGCTTATAACTCGCCACCATATCTTTTTCTTCATGAGAAGACGTCAGCACCACCACGGGAATCATCATGAGCTTCGCATCCGATTTGATCTGCTGCAGCACCTCCAATCCGTTGACCTTCGGTAGTTTCAGATCGAGCAGCAGGACGGCGGGATTGCCATCCGGACGGTCACTGAAGTTGCCCCGGCAATATAGATAGTCCAGGGCCTCCTCGCCATCCCGAGCGACCACGACCTCGTTGGCAAGATTGTATTCTTCCAAAGCCGTCAGGCTAAGCTCCACGTCTTTCGGATCGTCTTCCACCATCAAGATTCGGCCCAAAATTGGTCATCACGTTAGACTCCCTGCGTTTTCGAAAGTGAGAAATAAAAAGTGGCGCCCTGATCCACCAGACCCTCGGCCCACACTCTGCCGCCATGACGATGCACGATACGCTGAACGGTAGCCAACCCGATGCCCGTGCCTTCAAACACCTCGGGCCCATGCAGACGCTGGAATACGCCGAAAAGCTTATTCACATATTTCATATCAAATCCAACTCCATTGTCACGAACGAACACCACTACCTCATTCGGATTTTTGTTCGAGCATCCGATTTCGATCTCGGCCTGCGGGCGCGTACGCGTGAATTTTACAGCATTCGAAATCAGATTTACGAGCGCAAGCCGCAGCATCGAGCGGTCTCCATACCACGAAGGTAATCCACCAATCTTCCAAACAATATTGCGTCCGTCGGTCTCCTGCCGGGTTTCGGACAGAGCCTCTTGCACCAGCTGATCCAGGCTGACCATGGCCTTGTGCGTCTCCGCACGGCCTATTCTGGAAAACGCCAGAAGGTCGTCGATCAGGTGGCCCATCCGGTTCGCCGATTCGAGAATCATGGTCATATATCGCTGGCTCTTTTCATTTAGCGATGAAGCCGCATTCTTTTGCAGAAGCTCGGTAAACCCGGCGATGTGGCGAAGCGGCGCACGAAGATCATGCGATACGGAATAAGCAAAGGCCTCCAATTCCTTATTGATGGCTTCCAGCTCAGCGGTTCGCTTCGCAAGTTCATCGTTGAGAACTCGAGTTTCCTGTTCGCGCCGCTTGCGCTCGGTGATGTCGTTGTTGGTTTCCAGTATCGCGGTGGGCTGTCCCTGCGCGTCCCGCCGCAACGACCAGCGGCTCGCGACCACGACCTGGGTTCCGTCAGCCTTGCTCTTCTCGAGTTCACCTTCCCAACGCCCGGAACGCATCAGTTCCTCGCGAATCTGCTCGAGCGGCGCCGGGAAGACGGTATGCAATAGATCGGGAGAGCGCTTGCCAAGAGCTTGCTCGGCCGTCCATCCATACAACTCCTGAGCTCCCCGATTCCAGTAAGTGATCACGTCACTCATATCGCGGACGAAAATCGTGTCGTGGGTGAGGTTCAGCAAGCTGGCCTGCTGGGTTCGTTCCGCTACTTCGATTTTGAGTTCGTCGCGCGCTTGACGGAGGTCGCGCTCGACGCGGCGTCGCACCGCGCTGAACCACGTGACCAGCAACGCGAACGTGGCGAACACAATAAAGTAAGGCAGATCGGAACTGGAGACGTCGAACGAGTGAATCGGCTGTACGAAGAAGTAGTCGAAGCCTACGCAGGAGAGGACAAGCGCAAGTGCCGCAGCTCCGGTCCCTCCGTACCAGGCGGACAGCGCAACGGCAAACAGGAAAAGTGGAACCTCTACGTCGCGGAAACCGAAACGCTCCAACAGCAGCGCACCGCCCAGCGCCACGGAAACGGAAAGCGCAGCGAGGCCATAGCGTTGAATCCCAGAGAGGGGCGACGGCAATTTGGCCTTCCAGTCCACTAGAGCGTGCCTCACTTCGGCAATTTGCGTACTTCGTTTGGCTTTTAGGTTGAGGGGCTCATGATATCGCGTTTCTCCCCGTCAGCGTGGTGGGAAGCGGCTCCCGTCCATTCGTTTGAAATGCCTCGATCAGATCTCGCCTAGAAACTCGTCGAGGTATCGTCCCGAGGCCGAAGCTTCCCGCACTATCACAGCGCCGAGACGATGTGAGCGATTGCGTCATCGAAGGTGGCTTTGCCGTCGAGGTACGGTTGCCAGAATCGCTCGAGCAATTTGAGGTAGTCATCCCAGCCGCGTTGATAGAGGCGTTCGCGGAAGGCGTAGGGCATGTACTCGCCGCCGCCTCCGGCGTTTGTGTTTTCAGCGGTGACGACCGGCTTGATGATTTCGCCGGTGGTGTAAAAGACGAGCGCGTGCCACAAGTCGCGAGGGATGGCTTTGTCGCGCTGGTGACATTCCCGATTGATCGCAAGCTGCACGGGCTCCGCAATACCGTTGGAGGCTTCATGGAACAAAACTTCGAGTGCAGAGTTCCCTTGATTCCTGGGATCGGTACTGGAGATGAGCACGCGCAACGGATCGAGGGTGGTGTAAGCCCCGGCGTAGTTTGCGAATGCCGAGACGTCCACGCGAATTCTTTCCTTGGGCCATCTCGCTTGATAAATCTCGGCGAGGCGCTGCGATAGCTCCACACCTTTTGTCCGCACCAGCGGCGAAACGCCGGCGATCCATTGCCGGTTCGCGCGATCGTGCTCCGGCCATTCGTGCGCCCGATAGACTGGAGCGGCTGCGTCGAGGATGCGGGTGAGCTTTGGTGGCAGGCCAGCGTCGCAAGTTTTCTTTTTTGCTCCCGAAAGTTCGTCGCACTGTTCGAAGTCGCCGAGCTGATTTTTTAGCAGGATCAGCTCGGTGTTAAAGAGCAGGTCCTTGTCCTGATAATTGGCGGCATAGTAGGCAACGGCTGCGTCCCATGCGACTTGTTCGCTGGGCGTGCGGTGGGTTGTGGCGCCGATGCCGGATGGACTGCCTCGGCCGTCGCGCGATTGCCTGGCTTGCCCGTACAAGGTGTGATGGAGATTGATCCAGAATCCGCTGTGCAATTCGAATACAGGAAGCGGACCATATTGCGCATCCACTTGTTGCTCCGCCGCCGCGGCGTGCGGCAGAAGAAGCAACGAAGCAGCGAGGAGCACAAGAACCAGACGCGCGAGTGTCGGGTGGTCCATACGAAGCGTTCGATGGTAGCGCCAACTAGGCGCACGCACAATTGTTGTATATGCGTGAATCTAACAGTGAAAGGATGCCGCGGAAAGTTGGTTGGAGGGCTCGCTGAATCCGCGTTCGGTACTTCTCTAACGAGAAGGGTCTAACGAGAAGAGCTGGTAGCCTTCAGCAGCCAGCCATTCCAGTATGGCGACATCTTTTTCCAGTGGGTTGGTGCCCCAATGAATGCCCATGCCGAGTCCAGCACTCACGTAAACGACACGAGCCTGCGTCTCAAAGACATCGTCGCCGCTGCGCAATCGGATCTGGATCTGGGTCTGGGCGGGCAGCGGACTCAGCGTATCGATGTAGCAGCCGCTGCGGCTCACATCGGAAGAGCGCGCGTTCAGCACCGTGGCATTGAGCGGTTCAGAAACCTCCGCGACCAAAGTGAGCGCGTAGCGCGGCCAATCGCGTCGATCGGCCATCAAATTCGGCATGTCAGGGCTCCTGGAGTGCCCTGCCTTGGGTCCAACAGCTAGTAATCGCCGCTTTTCGTACTGAATCGCAGTTAGAGGAATGACCCTGAAATGCAGTGTGGGAGTCGCCGAGGCTTAAGGCAAGCCTCAACCTCCGCGAGTCGCTCCAAAGTGTCAACCGCTGCACCGAAGCGAACGCCTCATTCGACCTTCGGATCCAGTTCGCTGCCCACCGACCCTTGGCGGTCCGCCCCGTGCATCCCGCCGTTCACATCGCGGAAAAAGGAGCGGCGACCCGTGCGGCCATAGGTTTGCGGTGTTGCCGCGAGGGCGAATTTCGCGGGTGCGCCGAGCGTGCTGGCACTTGCGATCACGTAGCGGAAGTTGTACCCGCTACGCGCCCCGGCAGCGAGATCGGCATCCAGGAGGCCCGCGGCATCGGGGCTGGCTGCTCCACGCTTGATTGGCCCCAGGTTCGCGAGCGAATCGGGCAAACGGGTATAGGTCTTACGATAAGTTTCCACGGCCGCGGCGATCACCTTCATCGCCTCGATGGCGGCACGCTCGGTAGATTCAATTTGCGCGGCATCCCATTCGACGGCGAGCGAAGGCAGGTCCAGCAGCACGAGGCCGACCGACAGCAGCTTCCATTCGCCATTTTCGCGGACCAGTCCCATCTTCACGTGCATCACGTTTGCGCCGACGGAGTCGGTGGCGTCGCGAATCTCCACCGGCATAAAAGCGAGGTTGTCCGCGATTTCCGGACCGCCAATTTGCACCTCGGCGGCGCCGTCCGGCGTTTCGCAGCGCAACACCGGCCTGTCGGACGCGCCGGTCACCAGCGACGGTTTGCCGGGCTCATCGAGCAGCACGAAGCGTTTCATCAGCGCCACGCGTGCGCCCGCGGTCAGAGCCGCGAAAGTTTCGGCGTTGCGCGCAGTTAGAAATTTGCTGAATTCGCGTTCGCTTTGCGAACAGGCTGCGGAAAGCGCCTCCCGCAGCGCGAGGCTCGGTCCAGTGAGCGTGCTGGCGGGGTTGGCACTGGGTCGCGAACTGGATTCTTGCGCGCGACATTCGACGCCGGCAGACAGCAGCACCGTGATCACTACAGGAATGAGCGCCCGAGCCATATTGCAGCCCCGCTTCACATTAATCCTTTGCGGCGCCAAGAATCGCCGCCAGATTTTGCGTAAAGCTCGATCGCGGCATAACTTCGTCGCAACCCGCGGCGCGGGCCTGCGCCGCCAGGTCCGTCTGCACGTGCGACAGAAATCCAATGACCCGCACATCATTTTTGCCGGCGCGCACCCGCTCAATCACCTGAATCGGCTGGCTGCGCGCATTCAAATCCACTATCACAAGCTTCGGCCCGGATTCCAGCAGCGTCAGCAATGCGTCGCCATTCGCGGCCACCTTGAGTTCCATTCCGAGATGCTTCGCAGTCTCCGCCACCTTCATCTGAAAAAATAAATCGTCGATCAACGCCACAACTCTTTCCATGGGCTTCGCCTCTCCTCGTTCTTCGTGTTCCCCGCGCCGTAGCACTTCTAGACAGACGCCGACTCCGTTCGAAACGATGCTTGAAAGGGATCAGCTCTCGCTATGGTTGAACGGAGATTGAACGGAGAATTGCAGGTACCCGCAGCGCTTCCGACTTACCCGTTCGCTGCATCGCCCGACGCAGCTAGCAACAAAACTCTATTGCCCGCCCTCGCCACTATGCGCGCCCACGGTATCGTCCGGCACCGCGCCTTTGCGCCCTCTCACGCGATCGTAGACGGATATTTGACTCACCGACCCGAGCGCCTCGTTGTAGAACGTCGGCACACCCAGCGCCGTCCGCAGCTCTTCATTGAACTTGCGTAGACTCTCCAGGTGATGCGCAAGCGCCGGGAGTTTCTGCCCGTCATCGGTAAGCAAGAATTTTTGGTACCCGGCGTCCCACAGACGGGTGAATTGCCCCTTCAGCATGATCGTGGGCAAAATCGTCATCTGGTACTGTTCGTCGGTCCCTTTTCGAAATTCCGCTCCGCAACCGTATTTTTCCACGCGCACAACCCCGCGCGTGCTGCCAACCTTGAAACCCAGCGCCGCCAGCCCTTCAATGGCCTTCGGTGAAAACCGTTCGTCGACATTCCACATAGGCTGTTTAGGGTAATGAACGAATGCGCGTCTGTAAAGGGCCTCGGCAACCCGGAGTTTGTCAAATCCGGGCCAGAGTATTGTGAAAATTTAACCGAGAGCGATTAACACAACTGCAACAATCGGTTCTACCGCCATTCATATGCTTGTTTTATCAATCTCGGGGACGCTGTCTCGCACCTGTTGATAGTCACAGGGCAAAACTTGATTCTCGCGCGGGGAGGTGCATCCCCGCCGAATATCGGTCGAGGACAAAGGGGCAATGCAGGTAATGTCGAAACTCATTCGATCGTTCGTGGTGTGCGTCTGCAATCTCTTCTTGGTTGTTCTCTCCTGTTACGCGCAGCAAAATCTCGGGTCGATCAATGGCAGCGTCTTCGATACCTCCGGCGCCGTGCTCCAGAAAGCTACCGTCAGAATTCGCAATTTGGCGACGAATGACGAGCGCACCATTCTGACCAAAGACGATGGCTTCTATCTCGTCTCGGATCTCCCGATCGGCACCTATGAGCTTACTTTCACACGCGACGGCTTCACCACCGAAGTCCATTCAAAAATCCTCGTCCAGGGCGATCGCACCTCCACCGTCAACGCCTCCTTGCAGCCCGGGCAAGTAGCTACCACGGTTACCGTCACGGGCACGCCCCTGCTGAACCAGACCGACATGACCAACGGCTACACCCTGGGAAGCGACCTCATCGAAAATATACCTCTCGGAACAGGCAGCTTCACTCAATTGGCCCTCTTGGCCCCGGGCGCCAATGCGGACTTTCTAAGCGGAGCCGGCACCAACGCGGGCTTGGGCAATCAGAACATCTTCGCCAACGGCCAACGCGACACCAGCAACAACTTCACGGTCAATTCCGTCGTCGCCAACAACCTCTTCAACGGCCTGTCCTCAAGCTCCGTCGGCGAGAGCCGCTTCGTGCTCAATACCAACGAGCAATTCAAAGCCGGCGGCCAGATTCAAACCGACTCGTCCGTCTTTGACGCCATCGGGCAAGGCCTTCCATCCCCGCCGTCGGAAACGGTTGAAGAAATTCACGTCAACACTTCCATGTACGACTCTTCCCAGGGAGCGAATAGCGGCGCCCATATCGCCGTGGCCACCAAGTCCGGCACCAACGATTTCCACGGCTCGGCCTATGAATATCACCAGACGGACGCCTGGGACGCCAACCAGTTCTTTTTGAACGCAGCGGGGATCGCGCGCCCGGCGCTTCACCGTAACACCTTTGGTGCCACGCTAGGCGGCCCGATCCTCCGCAATAAGCTGTTCTTCTTTGGCTCTTACCAGGGCCAGCGCATCTCCGACGCCACCGACGGCTCGACCCAGGTCGTCAACGTCCCCACCGGTCTCTCCGACGATCGCACCCCCGCGACACTCGCAGCCCTCGCCGGCGCTCCGGTCACCAGCATCGACAACGCCGCCCTCAACATCCTTCAGGCAAAAACTCCCAGCGGCCAACTCATCATTCCCTCGCAGAATATTACCGACCCAGCCCAGATTGCTCTGCTGGGCGGCAATGCCATCGAGACCGGGGCTGCTAGCACCTTCAACGCCGATCAGGTCAACGCCAACATCGACTACCTGTTCAGCACGAAAGACCGCCTCGCCGCGAAGTACTATTTTCAGAACGATCCCACAACCAATCCGTTCGCCGTTAGCCAGGTAGCCGGGTTTCCCCAAAGCCTGCAAGCCGGTAGCCAGGTCTTTTCCCTCGAAAACACCACCAGCGTGACTCCCAATGCCACCTGGGAACAGAGAATCGGTTTCATCCGCCAAATCGCCAATGCCACCACCTCTCAGCAGCTCGACGCCTCCAGCATCGGCGTGAACCTTTTGGGCAGCAATTTCTTTCCGGGTTTCACCATCAGCAACGCAGGCTCCGGTACGGGTGACAGCCTCAAGATTGGTCCGGCCAACAATTTTGCCAATGCCGGCGTTTTCCAGAATCACTTTCAGGTGGCCACCAACTACAACTGGACCGTGGGACGCCACACCTTTTCCTTCGGATTCGACGGAGACTACGGCCAACTCAACGTCCTCAATCGCGAAAATGAAGTGGCCACCTTCAATTTCTCCAGCTTCAAGAACTTCCTGACCGGAGACTTGGGCGGACGGAACGGCGGACAAATCCTGAACGGCGCGACCAACCGCTACTATCGCGCTAAACAGACGGGACTCTTCGCCCAGGACAGCTTCAAGCTCAAATCCAATCTTACCGTCACCGCGGGCTTGCGCTGGGATTGGAATGGCCCGCTCAGCGAGAAGAACGGCCTGCTCACCAATTTCTACCCGCAGAACTATTCCTATGATCTCGGCACCGACACCATCAACGACATTGGCTTGGTCATCGCCGGCAACAACAAAGAGTTCTGCGCCACCAAGTCAACTTTCTGCGTCAATGATTCCACGCTCACCGGCCGCCAGTGGCTGTTCGAGCCGCGCATCGGCTTCGCGTGGAGTCCCAAGCGCGTGAAAAATGTTGTCGTCCGCGGGGGTTTTGGCCTGTATGCCGACCGCGGCGAATTTTTCACTGAACTATCCGCCAGCGCGGGACTCGGCATCAGCGGTCCCTTTGGTGTCACCGCCGCGCAGCCGTTCGTCGTTCCTCTAAACACCTCCTGCACCGGTGTGCAGTGCCTCAGCAACAATCCCTTTGGCACCGCGCCGCCACCCCCGCCGCCAAGCAATCTCTCCGGTATCGAGGCCCTCGTGCATAACCAGTCGGGATTGAGTGGCTGCGCTGAGCCCGTTACACCCACGTGCGCCCCCACCGGCACGCCTCTGCCGGCGTTCCTGTTCGGCGGCTACGATCCAAAGAACACGCTGCCCTACTCAGAAAACTGGACCCTCGACGTGCAGTGGCAGCCCAGGGACACCGTGCTCGTTGACGTCGGCTACGTAGGCAACCGCGGGCTCCACCAGCTTCTGCCCATCCCCTTCAATCAACCCGGGATCGCCACTCCGGCCAACCCCATTAACGGCCAGATCTATTCGTATGGCTATCAGGCTACGGACGCCAACGGCGGCCCGGGCATTCTTCAAACCGAACAGGTAGCCACAACCATCGGTGAGTTCACCGGTGCGGATGGCAACACTGCCCTCCGCGTGCCCTTCATCGGCTACAACCCGAATTCCGACTTCTGGCAAGCCGAAGGGATCTCCACCTACCAAGCCCTGCAGGTCAGCGTGAAAAAGCGCTTGAGCCATGGCCTCACCGTCAACGCTTCCTACACCTGGTCTCACACTCTCGATGAAGGCAGTGGACTTTCCGAGGGCCTCTTCTTCAACGGCAACGACCCGCTCAACCCCCGGAGCGCCTACGGCAACGCTTCCTTCGACCGCACCCACGTTTTCACCATCAACTACGTCTACCAGATCCCGAATCTCACCAACTCCGAGAAATTCATCAAGCACATCGTCAACGGCTGGGGTGTCAACGGAATTACTACGGTGCAAAGCGGTCTGCCCTACAGCGTGTACGACTTCTCCGGCAGCGTAGCCAGCCAGTTTTATGGCGCGGGCGACGACTTCATCACCAACCCGTTGCTCGCCATACCCGGCGGCACGACCAAGGGCGTGCAGCTGCAGGGCACTACCGGTGTGAACGCGGGCAATCCAGTACTCAACGCTAACGCGTTCGGCATCCTGGTCAACGCTCCAGGAACCAACGGCACCCCTCCCTGTGGTCCCACGACGGACGAAGCAAGTCCGACGGCCGCATGCGACTTCTCGGAAACGGGTTTCTCGAACACCGGCCGCAACACCTTCCGCGGACCTTTCCAGTCGCGTTTCGACTTCAGCGTTTTCAAGACGTTCAAGCTCACCGAGCGCTTTTCGCTCCGCTACGACGCCCAATTCTTCAACATCTTCAACCACGCAAGCTTTGACGCTCCCAATAACAACATCAGCTTGAATCCCTGCTTCGGCCCCAACATTCAAACCAGTCCGGCGAATGGATGCCAGTGGCTCGGCACCATTCCGGCCACCGGAACACTGACAAGCCCGATCGGCACCGGACAAGCCCCAACCGGCTCAGGCTTCATCCAAGGCACCATCGGAAGCCCGCGCCTAATTCAAATGTCGCTGCACCTGACGTTCTAACTCGAACAAATCTGCATCCACAGAAAACCAGACGGGGCCGCACAGCGGCCCCGTCTTTCTTCCAGTGGCACAGCCATTCCTGGCTGTGGCGGCGGTGGGCTAGTTTGAAATTCCACCTCATTGACGTGGGATTTTAACGTTTGATGCAACGCCAATTCGGGCTTACTCTTCCCCTTGCATGGAGGATCAAGCGAAGCCTGCAGAATCGGGCAGCAATCGGTGGTCACAAGCACCTTGGTGGGTGTGGCTGCTGGTTGTCTTGTTTCCGATGGTGCTTAGGCCGTGGTGGATGGCGCTTATCTCGATTGCATTGTTCATTCTGTTCATGAGGGTCATATTGGGACCCTTTCCAGTGAAGCGAAATTCAAACTGACCCAGCAGCCCCCGCATACCACTAAACCTAGCCTGCGCATCCTATAACAGGTACAATGCGCGACTTCCAGGTAAGAGCCCTGACGCCGATCCAATCGGGTCCTGCCCAAGGCCTACCCTTATAAGTACTTGACAAATAGTTACTTATGCATTATAATCTTCAAATCGTGGATCGGCAGATCCCCTCCGAATCGTTTCCCGCAAGCGCACAGAAGCTCGGACGCAAAGCAAAATTCCATAACCTCTTTAGAATCCGCACTTCCGAAAAGTACTCCCATAACTCCTTTGTAATCCGCACTTCCAAATCCAAAGGACTTAAAGTCCTTTATAATCCGCACTTACAAAATAAGGCGGGGGAGGGGTCGCAACGGTTAACTAGACCTCCCTATAATGGCGGTCCCTCATGACCACGATCGCCACGAAGCATCTTGCCACCTCCGGAGGCTCGGTTTCCGGCGCAATTGGGCGCTCGGTTCTCGACCTCATTGGTAACACCCCGCTCCTTCGGCTCGAACGGATGGGCCGTGAATTCCCCAACGTCGAGTTCGCCGCCAAAGCCGAGTGGTTCAATCCCGGAGGCTCAGTCAAAGATCGCCCCGCACTGAGCATGATTCAGGCGGGTCTCACCAGCGGCGCGCTCAGGCCAGGAAAGACCATCATCGACGCCACTAGCGGCAACACTGGAATCGCCTACGCCATGATCGCGGCGGCGATGGGTTATCCCGTAAAGCTCTGCCTCCCCGATAGCGCCTCGCAAGAACGCAAACGCATTCTCGCCGCGTTTGGCGCGGAGCTGGTCATCACACCCGGCGACGAAGCCACCGATGGCGCGATTCGCCGCGTGCAACAGATTGTGGCCACCGATCCCCAGAAATATTTCTATCCCGACCAATACAGCAATCCCGCAAACTGGCAAGCCCATTACCACACGACGGCCAACGAGATTTGGGAGCAGACGGCAGGCCGCATCACCCATTTCGTCGCGGGACTCGGCACCAGCGGCACATTCGTCGGCGTAACGCGCAGGCTCAAAGAGCTGAATCCCGCGATCCGTTTCATCAGCCTGCAACCCGATGCTCCCTTCCACGGGCTCGAAGGCTGGAAGCACATGGAAACCGCGATTCGCCCATCTATCTACGACGACACGCTAGCCGACGAAAATCTCGAAGTCGGCACGGAAGATTCGTACCACCTTGTGAAAAGGATTGCGCGCGAAGAAGGCTTGCTCGTTAGCCCCAGCGCGGCCGCCGCATTGCTCGGCTGCTTCCAGGTCGTAAAAAAGATTCAGCGCGATCAGCACGCCGTCATCGTCACGGTGTTCGCCGACTCCGCGGCAAAATATCTCACCGAACGTTTCTGGGAAGAATCCTAACCATGGCCACGGCACTCAGTTCCGACATAGCCCAGAAAATCCGCGACCATGGCGCGGAAACCTATCCCCACGAGTGCTGCGGCGCACTCCTGGGCCGCGATCTCGACGCGAGCACCACGTCAGCGCCAGACGCAGCCCAGCCTCCTTCGCGCGAAATCGTGGCGTTATTCCCGCTGGTGAATCGCCGCGACGATTCCCCGCGCAATCGTTTCTCGGTCACATCCGACGACGTGCGCGACGCAGAAAAGGCCGCACGCGAAAAGGGCATCGACGTAGTCGGGTGGTATCATTCCCACCCCGATCATCCGGCCGCCCCGAGCGAATATGATCGCGACCACGCCTGGCCCTGGTACAGCTACATCATCGTCAGCGTAGCCAACGGCAAGCCACAGGACATGACCTCATGGCGCCTGCTCGACGATCGATCAAAATTTACGCTCGAGGCCCTGGAGATCCGTGAAAGCGCAAAAGCCTGACGTCCGGCCGTCAGGGCACGGCTTCAGCCGTGCCGCAGAGCACCGCGACTTCTCACGGCTTCAGCCGCTGAGGGAATTTAGATCTCAGCTCGCATCGCTGGCATGTTGGCAAGTTTTTGCTTAGACTTCCGTGGGGAGAACAAAATGGCGGTAAAAGTAATGATTCCAACGCCGCTGCGAGTATACGCCGGCAAGCGCGATTCCGCCGAGTTCACCGCGGCGACAGTCGGTGAAGCTCTAGGCCACCTGACCACCCAATTCGGCGACCTGCGCAAACATCTGTTCACCGACGACGGCAAGCTCCGCAGCTTCGTCAATGTGTACGTCAACGACGAAGACATTCGTTATCTGGCGAAAGAGAACACCCCAACCAAAGATGGCGACACCATCAGCATCGTCCCCTCCATCGCCGGCGGTTCTTCTCCTTATTGCTGTTGCCCCGCATCCTATTGTTGTTGATCCTGCTCAACTTAAGTGCGCCGCGCGCTGCATTTGCATCGACTAGGACGGCGCATCATCTAATGCAAGCCAAAGATCAACGAAACTCAACGCGTCCCAATCGCGAGGGAATTTAGAGGAATCACAATGTCGACCAAAGTTCAGCCGTTAACACCATCGCCCGCTGCGCAACCAGCCGCGACCAGCCTCTCCAACGAAGAGATTCTGCGCTACAGCCGCCACCTGATCATGCCCGAGGTCGGTATGGAAGGGCAGCTCAAGCTCAAGAACGCCAAGGTCCTGCTGATCGGCACGGGCGGACTTGGCGCTCCGTTGGGTTTGTATCTAGCGGCTGCCGGCGTCGGCAAATTGGGCCTCGTGGATTTTGACGTCGTGGATTTTACGAACCTGCAGCGGCAGATTGCTTTTGGCACAGCGGATGTCGGCAAGTCCAAGGCGCAAGCGGCGCGCGGGCGGCTTTCGGATTTGAATCCGGACATTCAGATCGAGGCGTTTGAAACGCAATTGACCAGCGCGAATGCGCTGGAATTATTCAAGGATTTCGACATTATCGTCGACGGAACCGACAATTTTCCTACGCGCTATCTCGTAAACGATGCGTGCATCTTGCTGGGCAAGCCCAACGTTTATGGTTCAATTTTTCGGTTCGAGGGGCAGATTACCGTGTTTGGCATGCCGGATGGTCCGTGCTATCGCTGCCTCTATCCCGAGCCGCCTCCGCCGGGGCTTGTGCCTTCGTGCGCCGAGGGCGGCGTGCTGGGTGTGCTCCCTGGAATCGTCGGATCGATTCAGGCCATGGAGACGATCAAGCTGATTCTCGGCCGCGGCGACAGTCTCGTCGGCCGGTTGCTGCTGTTCGATGCGCTCGGCATGAAATTCCGCGAACTAAAGCTGCGCAAGAATCCCAACTGCCCGATGTGCGGCGAGCATCGCACCATCAACAAGCTGATCGACTATTACGAATTCTGCGGCGTGCGCGGAGAGGAAGCCCCTGCACCGGATCTGGCGGTTCCAGAAATCACGCCAAAGGAGCTGAAGTCGCGCCTCGACAAAGGCGACGATCTCTTCATCCTCGATGTGCGCGAGCCGCACGAATACCAGATCTGCAATCTCCACGGAACGTTGATTCCGCTTGGTGAATTGCCGCGCCGCGTCCATGAACTGGACACGTCGCGAGAGATCGTCGCACATTGCCGTAGCGGCAAGCGCTCCGCCGAAGCCGTCGACTTCCTGCGCAAAGCAGGCTTCCGGAAGATCTTGAACTTGAGGGGCGGCATCCTAGCCTGGTCCGACGAAGTCGATCCCAGTGTGCCTAAGTACTGAGCATTTACCAGTGTAGTGGCCGATCTTTAGATCGGTGCGACAATTTCCGAGCGACTTAGAGAACAAATCGACGACCGGTCTGAAGACCGGCCACTACAACTGCTGTATGATCGAATCGGATTTTCCAGGAGAGAAGATGGCGGCAACCAAGATTATCGTGAACCACAATGGCTCGATCCGCGTCGAAGGCGACTTCGAAATCGTCGATCCTGAGGGCCGCTCGTTCGGCTTGGCGGGCCGCACCGCCATAGGCCTGTGCCGCTGCGGACACTCTGCGAACAAGCCGTTCTGCGACGGGTCTCACAAAGCGTGTGGATTTGCCGACACCGTGGCCGCCCGCGAATTGCCTGCCCCGAAGCCTAAGATTTAGGATCGCCCCCGAAGACGTCTACTAGACACGGAGATGGGCCTTCAGGCAGCGCCCGACCGCGGGATGGTCTAGGATCCCGTAGGCCTATGATTAAATTAGAGATTCCCAATTTAGTCTGAGACGAGTCTCAGACTGAGAATCCATCTCATTTCGCCTCCCTGACGCGATTCTCACGAATAAGTGTCCAAAAATGAATTAGATAGCTGGGCATACGCGCCGCTTTCTGTGGGATACCACCGTCTCGCCGCTCCGATACGACCGTGCGCTGCCAGTAACCCCTCCAGTAAGTCTCTCCAGTTCAGTAGTTTACAGACCGGTAGTTTCCGTCGAGAAGGGACACCGACGTGCATTTATCGGGGTTCGCAGGCTTTCTTCGGCATTTGGGGGATTTCGTGGGGCGTTGGGGCAAGATCATCGGGTTTCTGAGGTTTTCGCGCTTGACGAGTGGGACTAGCGCGGACCGACGTGTGAGTGTCGCCCCGAAAAAGGCGGCGTCTCGCTGGGTGATCGCCTCGTATTTTGCACTGGTGGCTGTTTTCTTTGGGTTCATCTTCTATCTGCGACAAGCCGGAATTACCGGAAGCCCACAGAGCTATCTTTATCTTGAGGTTGGCGGGACGCTGATCAGTTTTTGCTACGCGGCCAACGCGTTGGTTCGATTTCGTGGGACTCACGATCGAACTGCTTTGATTCTCGCGTTTGGTTTTGTGCTGTCGGGGATCATTGAGACAGTTGGGTACTTCGCACTGAACGCGCAGATGCAGGCGGGCCACGCAGTGCCGACGACGGTGCCGATGGGGTGGATGGTCAGCCGTGTACTTCTGGCAGTGATGCTGCTGGCGGCCATCGGCGTCGAGCGGTACATGCCGACGGCGCGGCAGCCGAGCCGGGAAACCGCGGGCGCGTTGCTGGTTGTTCTATTGGCTGCGTACCTGACCAGCGCGGCGTTCCTTGCGGCACCGGCGGCGCCGTTTTCTCACGCCGCGCGGGTCTTATCGCGTCCCTGGGACTTGCTTCCGGGGGTGCTGTTCCTCGCGGCGGCGATTTGCTACCGGCAGCGTTTGGACCGTGACAAGAGCAGCAAGAACCCTGCAAGCCTGTATGAATACTCTCTTTTTGCAGTTGCCTCGCTGAACGTTGTTTGCCACGCCGCCGCGGCTTTTTCACGGCATATTTTCGATGGGCCGTTTTTTGTCGCCGAATTGTTCAAGACCGCGAGTTACGTGGTCGTGCTTGCCGGAGCGCTGCTGGAGCAAGCGCGTTTGTTCGAACAAGTTCGCTCCATGGCCGTCAGTGATTCGCTGACAGGATTGGCGAACTATCGCCGGCTTATCCACGTTTTGGAAACCGAGCTGGACCGTTCGCGGCGCACGAATCGGCCATTCAGCGTGATCCTGCTGGACATGGATGGTCTGAAGGCCATCAACGATCAATTTGGGCATTTGACCGGCAGCCGGGCGCTGGTGCGGCTCGGCAAAGTTCTTACGAATCATTCGCGTGCTATCGACACTCCCGCGCGCTATGGCGGAGATGAATTCGCATTGGTTCTGCCGGAGGCGAGTCGCGAGGTGGCTGCTCGCGTAGTTGCTCGCATTCGGGAGCGGCTTGCCGCGGAACCCGAGCGGCCGGCGCTTTCGGTCAGCGCGGGCGTTTCCGCGTTTCCGGAAGACGGGGATACGCCAGAACAGCTTCTGGGGGCCGCGGATCGTGCGCTGTACGGCATGAAAAACCGCGGCGGCAGCATTCAAAATCTCACGCGCATCGCGGCGTGCCTGTGAGGAATGAGACGAGCATGTCTCCCCGGAGGAATTTTGCGTTTCACCGCGCCGAGCGCCGCATCCCGATGGAAATTCCCGTCTTGCTGGACGGTCATCGGCAGACGCCGGGCGCGGAATCGACTTTTACGGAGAATGTGAGTGCGCGCGGAGCGCGTGTGGTGAGCACGCGGCGATGGGAAAAAGGGGAACCACTTACCTTTGTTTCGCGCACGGGAGAGTTTCGTTCGTTGGCTCGGGTGGCTTACTGCCAACCAATGCATGGCGACGGCTATGCAGTTGGAGTGGAGTTCCTCGATCCAGCGGGGCGATGGGTTGTTCAATCAAAAGAAAGCTCGGCTTAACGGTAGGGCGGATAGGAGGGGAACGCCTGGAACGGAAGACAAATAACTGGTGCAAACAAAAGAATAGGAGTTGAAGCGCCGCACGGAAGAGAAGGCCGGGCGGCGCTTCATTCTTTTTGGGGACGGCTTTTTTGGAATGGTTGCGAGAAAACTGTGGCTTAGTCGCTTGACCGTTTAGGCGTTGGTGCCGCCGTCTACGGTCAGGTTCGCACCGGTAATGTACGACGACTCCGGGCTGGCAATGAACGCCACCAACGCGGCGACCTCGTCAACGGTCCCGAAGCGGCCGAGCGCGGTGACGGCCTTCTGGGGCACAGCCCAATCGCCCGTGGCCGGATTCAGGTCGGTGTCGATGGGACCGGGCTGGACGTTGTTGACCGTGATGCCACGGTCGCCCACCTCTCGGGACAAGCCTTGGGTAAACATCTTGATGGCTCCCTTGGTGGCGGAGTAGGGCACCAATCCGGGCGTCATCATGCGCTCGCCGACGCACGAGCCGATCATGATGATGCGACCACCATTGTTCATGTGCTTCAACGCCGCCTGCGTGGCGACGAAGGTGCCGCGGAGGTTGATGTCGATCAGGCGGTCCAACTCCTCCAGCGTGGTCTCTTCGAACTTCTTCGCAATGGCAGTGCCGGCATTGTTCACAAGCACGTCAAGCCGGCCTAAGGTCGCGACGGTCTTTTCGACTGCGCCCTGGACCGCTGCGGCGTCGGCCGCGTCGGCTTTGATCGCGAGCGCTTTTCCACCGGTCTGTTCGATCGCCCTGACGATCGATGAGGCCGCGTCTGCGTCTTTCGTATACGTGATGGCCACGCTCGCTCCATCCGCGGCCAGACGCTTGGCAATCGCGGCGCCGATGCCGCGCGAGCCGCCGGTGACGAGTGCCACTTTCTTGTTCAACTTGGACATGGAATCTCCCTTTCGTTTTTCTGTAACTGCATCGATCACCGCTTGCGCAGTTCAACTAACTGCTATCTTGATCGGACTTCGGAGACTCCTTTGAGGGACTTAGACTTCCGACCCACTGTCATCGACAGACGACTCGACAATGGTGGCGGAGGAGGCGCTGCATGTATGACTTCTCCATTATGGGAACTTAGATTCTTCATCGCGAAACTTCGATACACGGTTTCTTAGTTGAAAAATGTCGATTTTCGCCAGCCAAATTTTAAATTCCCCGGCGTGGCGGGAGGAAGGCACGAGAAACAGTCGCGTCGACCGGTCGAGCTGGCCGCGTTAATCGGGACTTGGGCACTCGAGCCGTGAACCCCCAAAACTTGGCGTGATACTATTCGCCCAAGACCCCGGCTAAAGCGCTGTAACACTCTTCACCTGCCAAGGAGAAACGAATGAGCTTCCCATTCATGTTAGCTGCCGCCTCGCTGTTGCTCGTGGCGCTCTTTGTTACATCCCCCCGAGATGCACAGCAGGCCAACGCCGAAAACTATATCAAGCAGAGTGAATCGGAGTGGGCTGCGGCTGCCTCAAAAGGTGACACGAGCGCCGTCAAGCGGATACTAGCTGACGATTTTCTTGGCATCGCACCGGACGGCAGCTCCTACGACAAAGCCAAAGAAATCGCTGACACAATGAACGACCACGGCAACACAATTTCCAATCATGTCAACGAAGTCAAGGTTCGGTTTTTCGGAGAAACGGCGGTTGCCCAAGGGAGCGAAACGTGGGAGCAGCGTAACGGGCAGCTAAAACGAGGGACGTACGTCTGGACCGATACTTGGGTGTACAGAAATGATATGTGGCAAATCGTGGCGGCCGAAGACCTGTTGCTTCCAGAATCCGTTAAGAAATAGTGCTATCCTCCTTCGAAAATCGGGCGAATGCGAAAATTGTGAACAGATTCAGGAATTAGTCGCTCACCCTTGCCTTCGATAGGTCACTGGGAAACAAAATTCTCCAAAAAGCTTCTGACAAGTCGTTTACCGGGCGTTAGCCACGTCGCGAGTGGTAAATCCTGTGATCGACGGTTGCCTCCAGGAATCCTCACAAACGAATCACGGTTGGTGGGCCTCGATTCGGCGTGAGACAAAGGTAGGCTTAGCGCAGCACTTGACGCTATGCTATCGCGAGGAAAACCATGAGCGACACCTCCGAACATGCCAATTTCTCGACCGGCAGTCAGGCGTCAGCGCAACCAAAGCGATCGGCGGTGCCCAACTTTGAGCAAGACCAAACCCTCGCCGTCCTTTTTGACGTCACTCGTGAACTGACTTCCATCCTGGCTAGAGACGAGTTGTTGCAACGAATTGCCGACCGCGTTAAAAAACTCGTTAACTATCATCTCTTTATGGTCATGCTCTGGAATGAAAGCAGTTCGCACCTGGAGTGCGCGTTCGCCAAGCATTACGAGGAACCCATTACCGTTGAGCTCTCCGTTCCGCTCTTCAAAGGAATCACCGGACACGCTGCGGGAACCCGCATTTCCGCTCGTGTCGACGACGTTCGTCTGGACCAGCGTTACATTGAGTTCCCCCACAGCGACAACGTACGTTCCGAACTGGTTATTCCTCTCTTGCTTCAGGACAGGCTCATAGGCGTCCTCGATCTGGAGAGCACCCAGCTGAGCGCCTTTACTCTGGAGCGCGAACGGATGTTAGAAATCCTCGGATCATGTATTGCCGTCGCGCTTGAGAATTCACGCTTGTACGAACAGTCCCCGCGATCGCGAGCAATGCCTGCAAGCGGACCTGGATACCGCGCGCGAAATTCAGCGCCAACTCTTGCCGCAAGATAAACGAGAAGTCGCTGGCCTCGAGGTGGCCTCTGCCTTTCGACCTGCGCGCGAATTGGCTGGTGACTTTTATGATTTTCTTCCGTACGGCAACGGGCGACTAGGCCTGACGCTCGGAGATGTGTCGGGTAAGGGCACGGCCGCTGCGCTCTATGGGTCGCTCGCGGTAGGTATCCTGCGCGAATACACGCAAGACCATCGCTGTTGGCCTGAAGAAATGCTCTCTGTATTGAATGCGCGGCTCAACGCGGCCCAGATGAGCCCTAAATACGTGGCGCTCTTGTTTGCCGTCTACGACGCCAGGCTCCGCCAGTTGATCGTTGCCAATGCCGGAGTCCCTCGCCCGATCCTCGTTCGCGACGGAGAAATTCAGGAGATCAAAATCGAAGGTACCCCACTAGGGATGTTCCCCGACATCGACTATGAGACGGTAACCCTCAACCTGCTTCCTGGAGACATTCTTGTTTTTGCCTCGGACGGCATCATGGAATCAACGAACGCCACGAAACAGGAGTTCGGCATCGATCGCTTGGCTGATGTGCTCCGCAACCTGGCTCCTGGCGGCAGCGCTGAAGATATTTCAGCTGCAATTCTAGACGCTACCGATAGATTCTGCGGGAGCCCATCGGAAGCCCACGACGATCGCACGCTTATCATTCTGCGCGTAACGGAGAGGCTCTAGCCCACCGAATGGATATGTATTTGCACGTTCGCGTGCTCTTCTCAATTATCCTTGGCCTCGGCGTATCTCGTCTCCTCTCCGGGGTAGCGAGAATCGTCCAACACCCTAAAGAATACAAAGTGTATTGGGTCCATCTCTTGTGGGCCCTTTTCGCCTTTCTCTATCTGATTCATTTTTGGTGGTGGGAGTATCGTTGGCCGCGATCCAACAATGGACGTTTCCCCTCTATTTCTTTATCGCCATGTACGCCGTCATTCAGTTTCTGTTGTGCGTGATGCTCTTTCCGGAAGAGATGACGGACTACAGCGGATTCAAAGAGTATTTTTATTCGCGGCGACGATGGATCTTCGGTTTGATGACGATTCTATTTGTAGCGGATATTGCGGATACCGCCATCAAGGGCACGGGTTATTTGCGTGCTTTGGGCCCCGCATACTACACGCGCTCGGCTCTGTACATCTTGCTGAGCCTCGCGGCAATCAAGATTGAGGATGAACGATTTCACGCCGGTTTCGCTATTCTTGCGACCCTCACTGAAATCGGCCTGATTCTGAAATCGTACATGACCCTGAGCTGAAGGTTCCTACGATTTGAGATCAACTGTTTGTGGTTCGGCTCGATTGCTGCCGGAATGGCGGTAGATGAACTTATGCCCGCTCCGGATCAAGGGATGTTCGAAGACTACCCAGGAAATCTTGGCAAGGCCATACGTCAAAAAAAACGCAAACAGCGAAACGGTGGCTCCTGGAAGATCGTAAATTCGGGGCAAGGAATGGAGCACTATGCGGTGAGAGAGATGAAGGATTGCAAGGTGAATCAGATACATGCAGTAAGAAAGCTTGCCCATCTCTCGCAAAAAACCTAAACGAAGAAAGGAAGCCCACGCTCCATAGGGCTCCAACAGGCTGAATAACAGCAGGCCCGTGAATACCATGGCCAGCCACGTAAATCCGAACGCGCCCATGGCCAGCGTGTAGGGAACAAACATCCATTTAATAAAAAACAGGATCGCTACCGCTAGAACGGCCAGCGCAAGCAAGAACAAGCGGCGGTTCATTGCGTACCATTGCCGGACGGTTCCATCGCGCCAGTAAATCGCCGCGAGAACCCCAAACGCCAAAGAATCCGCGCGGCACGGCATCCACACGTACATCGAGGTTCCTCCGTTGGGCAAGAAGCAATAGACCAATACGCGCAAGATCGGCGAGGCCACAACCGTTGCGAGCAAAACTTTTTTCAATGCCTTGCCAGACAGGACCCGGATCAAAGGCGGGGCGACGAGGTAAAACTGCTCTTCTACTCCCAGCGACCACGATGGCGCCAGCCAGGTCCAAATCAGCGAACCGAAGGGAAGCTGAAGATAGTTTTGTAGAAATAAATAAAACAGAGGAATGGTGTGAAATGCCGAGGACCCGATTGGCATCACATGCGATACCGCTCCTCCGCCTACCGCTGCCACCAGAACAAATAGCGTGACCCAGAGATAATAGATGGGAACGATCCGGTGCAACCTGCGCAAGTAAAACACGCTGAAATAGTTGCTTGCGCCGCGCGCCTCCAGCAGGATTCCGCCGATCAGAAATCCCGAAAGTATGAAGAACAGGTCAACCCCGGCCCACCCCAGCCGAAATGCGGACCCAAATCGATAGAGCAAACTTCCAAACGGCCCGTGATTCGAGTCATTCAGGAAATGCAGGCCAAGGACGAAAAGAATTGCCAAGCCTCGCAGCCCATCAAGCTGCGGAATTCGCGATGAGCCTTTTTCTTGTTTAGCCATGATGAACAGAGCTAGCAATTCTGAGTCGAGTTATTGTACGAAACCTGGCTTCCGATGTGATCGATCGATGGGTGCCGGACTGGAGCGCAGCAGTGTTGCGCCCCTACAGGGTGGTGTCAATCGGCGGGTTGATTTGGGATTGAAGGGGTCAGGGATTCGTAGACGAGGAGCATTTCGTTGACCATTTTTGCGGCGGAGAATTTTTGTTCGATGCGGGCGCGCGCGGCTGCGGCGATTTGTTTGGCTATCAGTGGATTGCGGAGAAGGGTTGCGGCTGCATTGCGTAGCGAGGTCTCGCTTCCGAGTTCGGCGAGGAGGCCGCTTTTGCCGTGTTCGATGATTTCGCCGAACGCGCAGGTCTCGAAGGCTACCGAAGGGACGGCATAGCTCATGGCGGCCAGGAGCGAGGTGCCCAGGCCTTCAAAACGGGACGGGAACAGGAAGACGTCGAGGGCGGTATAGACCGGCTCCATTGCAGTTACGAAGCCGGCAAAGATTACGGCGTCGCCTAGGCCTAACTGCTGTGTCAGATGCTCGAGCCTGGAGCGGTCTGGGCCGTCGCCGGCGAGGAGCAGTCTGGCTTTGGGGAATTCGGTGCGAAGATCGGGGAGGACGCGAATCAGCAGGTCCTGTCCTTTGTCGGGCAAGAGCACGCCGACACAACCGAGAAGCGGGGAGTCGTCGGTGACGCCCCAGAGGAGGCGTGCTTCGCGCCGTACTTCGTTTGGAGGGAGGCGGGGGATTTCGACGCCTTCGTAGACGACGGTCATCTTTTGTTTGTCTATGCCGGAAGCTGCCAACCGGTCCGCGACCCAGCGGGAGATGGGAAGAATTCGTGCCGCTGCCTGGTAACGGGAGATCGCGAGGGCGTTTTTGCGAATGGGATAGCCGACGCGGCGCGAGATTACGGGAGGGACGCGCTTGTGAGTTCTTGCGAGCCAGGTGGCCGTGACAGCATGAGCTTCGTTAGCATGCACGATATCGAAGCGGCCAGGCGTGGTGAGTTCGGAAATTTTGAGGGTTGCCGAAATCCTCGAGAAACGAGAAGAAATCCGATGGACATGGATGCCCCTGGCCTTTGCGCGGTCGCCCAGGGCTGAACCTTCCGGGGAAACCAATTCGGCATGGTGATTTCGCGCCTGAAAGCCTTCCAGCATCAGGAGGGCCTGATTTTGGCCGCCGCGCCATTCGGTGTCCAAGTCCACGAGAAGAATATTCACGAATTTTTTGCGGCTCCGGTACCGCGGCCCTTTGAGGCAATCAATTTGCCAAGCTTAGTGTATTTCAAGCGCACGGAGCGGGCGGCCATCTGGGCAATCAAGGCGCCGCGGTAGCCGTCCAGGAAGCCACCGCGCAGCACGAAATTCTGAAACCAGCTCCAGGGCGTGGCGAACCAGACTGCGCCGCGCCAACGGCGCTTGCCATTGGCGAACATCTGCTGCGCGGCGAGCGTGGAGTAGCGCTCGACATTGGTCTGGTGTTCGTCGAAGGAATGCACGGTGTAGTGGAGCAAATCGCCGATGAGGCGGCCGGGTTTGCCGTCAAATCGCAGCGCTTCATGAATGATGCCGGAGAATTTGGCGGCGTCACGGCGGTAGAGGCGGCGCTGAAAATCAGGGTACCAGCCGGAGTGTTTGATCCATGCGCCTAGATACCAGGTTTTTCGCGCAACCTCGTAAACGGCATGCTCCGGTTTGCGTTTCTTCCAGTCGAGGAGGGAGGTGTGCAGCAGGCTGCTGAGTTCCTCGTCGGCGTCCATGGAGAAAACCCATTCATTGGCTGCTTGTTGCGCCGCAAAATTCTTTTGCTCCGCATAGTTCGTCCAGGGACGGGAGAAAACCACCGCACGATGTTCCTTGGCGATCTCGGGGGTGCGGTCGGTGCTTCCGGCGTCCACGACTACGACTTCATCAGCTACACCGGCGAGGGAGGCTAGCGCTCTCGGTAAATTGTGCTCCTCGTTGAGTGTGATCAGGCAGACGGAGATGCGGTTCATCGCAGGTAGGCGAAGAGCTTTGACTGAGATTCAGTATCTCACAGTCGAGAGGTTTCGTAGGCGAGCGTGGTGGTCGTGTTTCGTGTGGGCAGCGCCGGGCGGGGCGAGCCCCGCCCCTACAAAAGAGAATCCGGGTGGTGACCGGCATGGTGGCGGCCTCGACGGGCGGACAAGCCTCGCCGCAGCGAGAGAATCCGGATGGCGACCGGTGTGGCGGGGGGGGGCCTTGGCGGGCAGACGGGCTTACTTTGGTTGGAAAGAGATGCGTAGGACGGTTTCGCCTATGCGGAATTGAGCGTCGTTGACGAGCATGGCGGCGCGGACGCGTTCTTCCTCGTAAAAGGTGCCGTTGGTGGAGTCCAGGTCGCGCAAATTGACGTAAGTGTCGCGTACCTCGATGACGCAGTGATGGCGAGAGACTTCCGGGTCTTGCAGCGCGATGTCCGAGCCTTCGCGTCCGACCACGACACGAGGCTTGGATAGTCGATGCTCGGCGCCTTTACCTGGGCCGGAAATGATCGTTAAAACCACGGTTTGCGTGGCGGGAAGTCGCGCACTGTCGTCGTGCTGCAAGAGACTATTGGTGGAACCGGAGCCGTTACCGCGGGCGAATGAAGGCAGCGGGGAGATAACCATGGTCGCGTTTGGATGGCGTCTAGTGTCTACGACCGTCTTCATGCCACATTTTGCGCAGCTAAATTGGACTTTGGGATGGGCGCCCACGTCCGCGTCTCTGAGCACGTGTTCGGTGCCGCAGTGGCTGCAGGCTGCTTGCATGTGTCGAAATTAGCATGTCTGCGGTGCGCTGGCGGGACTGCGCTGGGGCGCTTGTTGCAACGGTAACTGCGATGCGAAAAGCGGGGGTTGTGGAGAGCACGTGGAGTATGTCGGGGGCTAAGGGCGCCCGCTTCGGAAAGCGGCCGCTACATAGCCGTTAGATCGGACTGCTACACGAACGCGATATGCTACGATTACAAGTTCGGAGTCGAATAGGAGAGCCCGCCTTGGCCGAGCATATTTCGCGCAAAGAGTTGAAACAAGACAAGATTCACGACGCCTTTGAGCATGGGGCGGAGGCGGTCTATTCGCACAAGCAGGTGACGCTGATTGTGGTGTTGATCGTTGCGGTGATTGCGGCGGGATACGCGGCTTGGAGCGTTTACACCGACCGGCAGACGGCGGCGGCTTCCGCGGCTTTCGATACGGCCATGAAGGCCTACACGGGTCGTATCGGCGCAGCGGACCCGGCCGAACCGGGTGAGGCGACGTACGCGGATGAAGGGGCGCGGTCGGCGGATGCGGAGCTGAAATTTTCCATGGTGGCCGATAAATATCCGAACACAAGTCCCGGACGGTTGGCGCGCTACTATGCGGCGCTTTGTCTAGAAGACCAGGATCGGCAGAATCAGGCGTTGGAACAATTGAAGAAGATCAGCTCCGGGAGCGACAAGGAGCTTGCGAGCATGGCGGAATATCAGACCGGGGTCATCTATTTCCGGACGGGAAAGGCGGACGACGCCGTCAAGATATTTCGAACGCTGGCCGACAAGCCCTCGGTCTTTGTTCCGCGTCCGTTGTCGTTGTTGGAGTTGGCTTCGGCATTACGCCAGAGCAATCCGAAGGAAGCGGCGAACGTGTATCAGCAGGTGAAGAAAGAGTTTCCGGAGTCGGCTATTTCGGAAGAAGCCGACCGCGGTTTGGATACGCTCGCGCCGAAATCCTGAGCTGGCGGTTCGTTTTTCGCTCGACGGTAGAGCTGCGGGTTCGCGTACCTGGGACACAGACCCTTCGCAAGAGCGTCTGTACTACGTACCGGGCAAATCCACGGAGTGGCTCATCGAAATAGGTTTCACACTTGCGGCCTGGGCCATGCACGCCGGTCAATCGCGCGGCCGCCGCTATCCAGAACCATTGCACCGTTACCGCAGTGAATACGCTCGCGACCGCGACCGCATCGTGCATGCGCGGGCCTTCCGGCGGCTGGAAGCCAAGACACAGGTCTTCACGACGCGCTTCTCCGATCATTTTCGCAACCGGCTGACGCATACGATCGAAGTGTCGCAAATCGCGCGCACCGTGGCCTCGGCTCTGGGGTTGAACGCGGAGTTGGTCGAGGCTTTGGCCCTGGTTCACGACATCGGCCATCCACCGTTCGGCCATGCTGGGGAGCGCAAGCTGGACGAGTTGATGCGATTGCACGGCGGAAGCTTCAACCACAATCGGCACGCGCTACGCATCGTGGAGCAGTTTGAGCAGCGCTATCCGGACTTTCCCGGGTTGAATCTAACGTTCGAAGTGCGCGAAGGCATCATCAAGCATTCGCGGGAATATTCGGCGAAGGACTTCCCTCAATTTGCGGAATATCTTCTGGATTTGCGGCCGCCGCTGGAGGCGCAACTGATCGATTGCGTGGATGAGATTGCGTACAACACAGCGGACCTCGATGACGCGCGTGAGGCTGAGCTTCTGGACCTGGAAGCTTTGTGCGGCGAAGTGCCAATTTTTGGGGAAGCGTACGCCAAAGTGGAGGCGACCTATCCCGCCGCACGCGAAAAACTCAAATTCAACGAAGCTCTTAAGCACGTGCTCGATCAGTTGGTGACCGACTTGATCGAAACGACGAAAGGGCGCGCGCGTGACTCGGGAATCGCTACCGTGGAGGAACTCCGGCGGCTGCCGAAGCGTATCGCGGGGTTCAGCGATAGGTTCGGAGCGCGCAATGCGGAACTCAAGCGGTTCTTGTTTACGAATATTTACGACCGGCCGGAGATCACCGAGGATCGCGACCGTTCGGTGCACTGCCTTGAGGAGCTTTTCCGCTACTACCTGGCTTCGCCGCGGTCGATGCCGGAACCACACGAAGAGCTTACGCGCACTGACCCACGGCACGTCGTTGTTTGCGATTACATCGCGGGAATGACCGATCAATTTCTGCTGCGACAATATCACCAGCATCTCAGTTCAGACGCGGACGCCGTCAATGCGTCCGCGTAGGACGAGTCGCGTGAATCAGGGCGGCGAATTTTCCGCGGCGCGACCCGAGGTAGGTACAATGCTGGGGCGAGTTCTTCGCGATCCACCTTTTCTGAGGAAGTGACTGTGTTCAAGGCCCTGGCAAAATCACTTTCCGCGATGCAGGCGCGGACACTCGTTCTCTTTTTGGCTAGCCTGGCCGGCGTTGGGCTCGCGTCCGGGCAAGTATCGTCCCTTCTGCCCACAGCAAAGCCCGCTTCATCGCAACCTGCGAATCCCACGGACCCGCTTTGGCGTGATAACCCCCGGGGGACGGTGGTCGGATTTATCCATGCCGCGCAGGACGAGAGCGAACGAGCCATCGAGTATTTCCAGCCCTCGCCAAAAGGACGGCGGCAGACTCCTGCAGAAGAGCAAGAACTTGCCGCGCAACTGCTCACTGTCTTGAATGCGAGATTTTCGGTGTCCGCTCTCGGATCGATCAACAACGATCCGGAAGGGCGCGGCGACGATCAACAGCCGCGCGATGAGATCAAGGTCGGCGGAACGCGCGGACTGAGCGAGCCGTTTCCCATGACGCTGGTCCGTCTGCAGGATCCGCGCGGCGTAAAACTTTGGTTTATTTCACGGCAAACACTAAATGAGGTGCCTGAGGTTTACGACTCCCTGCAGTTTCCCCAATTGGAAAAATATCTGCCCACCTATCTGGTCAGGAACCGTCCGCTGGGCATGCCGGCCTGGCAATGGATCGCGGTCGTTCTGTTGGCGCCTGTCGCTATGGCATTCGGTTGGGCGCTGGCGCTACTGATACGGACTATCTGGCAGCTGGCGCGACGCGTTCGCGGGCTTAGTCCGCTTCCTCCACAGCCGATTCGGCGCTTTGGTCCGGGTGCCATGCTGCTTGCGGTGATGATTCACTACTGGTTTGTCTTCAAGATCGGGACTTCGCTGCTGTACCGCCAATACTATGGGCGCGTCATCCTGGTGCTGTTGGCGTTTGCGGTGTACTGGGCGGTCTTGCAGGTGACGCATTGGGTGTTCCGAAGTATTGCGCTCGGCCTAACGGAGAGAGGCAGATTGGCGGAGCGATCGCTGGTCTCGCTGACACGCCGCGTTCTGGATGTAATGATTTTTGTGGCGATCGCCCTGATTGTCTTGACCTGGATGGACGTCAATGTGACGGCAGCGCTTGCGGGTCTTGGCATCGGCGGTCTGGCGATCGGCCTTGGCGCGCAGAAGACCTTTGAAAACTTGCTGGGCGGCATTTCCATCCTGACCGATAAGGCGATCGTTGTGGGGGACCCTTGCAAAATCGGCGATCGCGCTGGGACAGTGGAAGACATCGGATTACGCTCGACGAAAATCCGTACAGAGGATCGCACGGTGGTGTCGATTCCGAACGGCACCGTGGCGACCGCCACTCTCGAAAACTTTCGCTTCCGCGACAAGATTCTTTGCAAGCAAACGATCCGTTTACGGTATGACCTCTCACCCGATCACTTGCGCTACGTCCTTGAGCAATTGCGCGAAGTCCTGGTTCAGCATGCGAAGGTGGAGGAATCGACAGCGCGCGTCCGGGTGATGCGCTTTGGTGAAAACGCGATTGAAGTGGAACTCAACGCCTACATTCTGGAGCGCGATTACCCTACATTTCTGGCGACGCAGGAAGATTTGCTGCTGCAGGTGATGGAAACGCTAGATCGAACCGGCGGTGCGGTGGCGTTGCCGTCGCAAACGACCATAGTCACGCAGGATGCCTGGGTGGATCCGGAAAAAGCGGCTGCGGCGGAAAAGGCGATGGGGAAAAGCCACGGCATCGGCGAGGCCGATCCCGGGCGCCCGGAGTTAAGGGCTGACGGCGGCGCTAAGAATTCTTGAGGATTTCGTTTCCATTTTCAAACTGACCGGATCGTACCGGCCCTGCCGATGATTCATACCGGGAAGTCCTTAGAAAATCGTACGAGACGCGTGCAAGAAATAATCATCTTCCTCTAACCTTAGGAACGTTACTCACCTCCTCAGATCGCCGTAATACCCGCAAAAACCACAAGTTACGTCTCTTGTGCAGTGAGCGGAGCCCGCTGCGAACAATGGCATGCCGTTTGCACAACGTGGGAGCGTCGTTCCCAGGCCTACCGAAGCTCTTCAGTTTATTGAGGGCATACGGAGGATGCGATGAGTCCGACGGCAGCAGTCGACACTCAGGTATGCGAGATCTACCAAGGCTTGCTCGAAGAGTGCGAGACCGCGCGTAGAGAATGGAACGAGCGGCGGGCGGAGATTTCTGAACTCGGTTTGCGTGGAAAGGGAATCGACGATGAGCTCCGGTGGTTGCAAGCGAGATTTGCTAAATCCTACGCGATGGCTCGCAATCACTTACGCGATTGCGGCCGCTGTCAATCTGCGGGAGGAGCTGACCACGCTGCTGGTGATGAAAGCCATGGTCACCTCTTCTCTCCATACCGTGACTCGTCTTTTTCAAGCGCAGAGTTCTCTGCCACCTAAGATCACTTCCGCGTTTATTTCGTGAGCGTCTATTTCGTGAAATTGTAGCCGGACCGGTTCACTGCGCTGCAAACGTGTTGCACGCGTCGATCGAGCCGCTGTCCAGTCCTTTGCTGAACCAGGACATCCGCTGCTGGGACGTGCCATGAGTGAAAGAGTCCGGCGAGACATGGCCTGAGGACATTTTCTGCAGACGGTCATCGCCTACCGCGGCAGCCGCGCCTAGCGCGGATTCGACGTCACCTTTTTCGAGAAGTCCTCGCTGCTGTGTGGAATGCGCCCAGATGCCCGCGAAACAGTCCGCTTGGAGTTCGAGGCGCACAGAAGAGGAATTCGCGCCGTGCATGCTGCCTTGTTGCGTTTTTTGTTCAATGCCGAGAATATTCTGAACGTGGTGTCCGATTTCATGAGCGAGCACGTAGGCTTGAGCGAATTCACCGGGTGCGCCAAAGCGCCGCTTCAACTCATCGTAGAAACCTAAGTCGATATAAACCCTTTCGTCCCCCGGGCAATAGAAGGGGCCCGTGGCCGACTGCGCGCCACCGCACGCCGACTGGGTGTAGTCACGGAACAGCACGAGCTTCGCGTGATGGTAAGGACGGCCAGTCTGCTGTGGGAGGATTTCCGTCCAGGTATTCTGCGTGTCATCAAGTACAAACGAGACGAACTGAACCAGAGGTTTTTCGGAAGCGTCGCGCGCCGGGTCGGGCTGGCTGACGGTCGCCGGCCCCGGGCCGCCTCCGCCGCCAAGCAGCGCGAAGAAATTCTGCCGGAAGATGAGGCTCAGCACCAGCAGGACGAGCGCGCCGCCAATTCCGAGGTGCATCCCGCCGAGCTGAAACCCTCCGCCTCCACCGCCGGAATCGTCACGGCGATCTTCGATGTCCTGGCTTTCTCCACCGGGTGTCCAGCGCATGTTGTTCTCCTCGATGCTGGGAAACAGGAATGGTAGCATCTGGAAAAGCGGGAGGGAACGCACGGAAGCGCCCAATGGGAATGCTGAGGAACGTGGCCGCACTTCAGCGTTTGGGCTGGCGTTGCTTACGCGTGTTGCTCCCGGTGCGCGCGGGAGATCTTAGGGCTTGGTTTGCGAGGGCAGAACTTTTGTATCCGTCTGCGTGAAATCGAAGCGCACCAGCCATTCACTAGGTACGCGCTGGTCCGCCACCTTTGCCGGAGCAAAATCCCAGTGCTTGGCGGCCTGAACGGCAGCGTCGCCGAAAAACTTGCTGGGACTAGCAGCCGGCTCGGCCCCAGTAACGGTGCCCGACGCATCGACATGAACTTTTACAATTACGCGCACGGTGCCGTGGATTGTACTTCTGGATTTGGCCGAAACCTCGGGAAGCACTTGATTCAGAACCTCAGCTTGGGTAACAGTTCCCGCAAGCACACCGCCTGTTGCTTTCGCAGGGTCTATGGAAATCGGGTCGGAATGAACAGCCGTGGACGAGGTAGCGGCAGTCGAGCCGGCGCCAGAATCCGAGGCGGCGTCCTTCTTGAACAATTGCTTGTCGCTGGCGGTCTTCAGCGAATCCTGCAATGAACCCTGTGAAGGTTGAAGTGCCAAGCGTTGTGGGAGTCCTTGCAACGCGCGGTCTGGCGCCGGCGTAGTTTTTTTCTGTGGCGATTTCGGCTCCGGCTGGGATGTCGTAGGCGTCCGTGGCGACTCAGGCTGCACCGCGGCCTGACTTGGGGCAGACGCCATTTCCGGCTCACTCTGATGATCGCGTAGTCTCGGGATGGCGAGCATGGCGCCCAGCGTTAGCGCTACCAGGACAGCGACTACGACGTAGTAAGAGCGGTACGACGCGCCTTTTCCTGCGACCGACTGACTTTCGAGCACGTGTTGCCTTGACGGATGCAGCGGGGAAATGGTCGAGAGTGGAACCGACAACGGGTCGACAGAAGCGGCAGGTTTCGTTATCCCCAGAGTCTCGGACTCCGCCGCAACGGACGCAGTACGTGATGCCTTGACCGCCACAGGCTTGATGGGATCCGGTATCGCGGGCGCGGAAACTTTGGGTGCCGGCGGATTGAGCCGCGCAGATATTTCCGCAACGGTCCACCGGCTCTGAGGATCGCTCCGCAAACTGTGCCGCGCAATATCCAAGAAAGGCTGCGGCACGGAATCTGATACCTTTAGCTCCTCTTGGTCCTTTTGCTCCGGCAAATCTTGCGTCAACGTTTCAATCAGCGTCACTCCGAGCGACCAGACGTCCCCCGCGGGTGAACCAGCGGCCACCCCCTCGGGCGCCGTGTAAGCGTCGGTCTTCCCGAGAAGGATCTGAGGCTCGCCGATGCGCGACACGGAGTCGCTGGAAAGTTTCAGCTGATCATCGATCGCAAGAATATTTCCGGGCTTGATGCGGCCGTGTATGAAGCCCTTTCCATGCAGATGCGTCAAGGTTTCCACAAAGGGTTCCAGCATGTCGCGCGTTTCCTCGGGTGACAGCGCCCGTTCCGGAAGGAATTGCGCCAGGTTTTCCGGAGCATACTCCATCACGACATACAGCAGATCCATTCCTGCCAGGTGACAGCGGCCACTTTCAAACAGACGAATCAGATTCGGATGGGAAATGTCCGCCGCCTGCTTCCAGCGAGACAGTTGAATATCGGCGTTTGCAGGGTCCGCCTGAACGAATTTGATCGCGGCTTGCTCGGATTTGTTCTTACCGCGTTGCGTCAAGAAGACAACGCTGTGGTCAGAGCCGCCCAAGTGTTCGAGCAGCGTAAACTCCCCGTCGATGATCTGGCCTTCGCAATCTTTCCAGCTATCGGACATCGTGCACCCCCCGTCCGTTCACAAAGAGCAAGCACCATCATACTCTTGCAACCGGATTGGCAATCCTGTACGGAGGTTCAGGTCGACATTTGGTTACGGGGCCGGATGGGGGTCCGGTGCATGGAGAATCAGCTAGGCGCGGTAGCGAGCGGAGCCGCTGACAAAGCGGTTGCCGCGTTCGTAAAACCGCAGCAGCCTATGCGCTGCGCGGGTAATGCCGATACGCTGGCTGATGCCTAACCGGGAAGCCAACGACTTTCCGCTGGCGCTCGGGTTATGCGGTCGGGAGAGGGCCCCGAGCCAAAGAGGTCCCGGAGCACAGAGATCGACGCCATCGATCCGCCGGTCAATTTGGAGTGCGGAGGTCAGACGGCCGGGTCCGCGGGTGAGATCGACGAGGCGGGTGGTCGCCCGGTTCTGCTCCATTTGCTGGATGCCATCGATGGGCTCCAGCGCGCGGATCAGGACGCCGCCCCCTACTCCGGGAATTTCGCTGCTGACATTGAACATAAAATGATTGCCATAGCTAAAATAGACGTAGGCGTGGCCGCGTCGCAGAAACATCGATTGGGTGCGCGGCGTCGGCCCTCGAAAGTGATGCGCGGCGGGATCGCGTGGAGGGTAGGCTTCGGTTTCGACGATGCGCCCGGCTATTCTGCCCGAAGGAAGCTCGCGAACGATGATCTTGCCGATCAAGAAGCGCGCGAGCGCGATGGTTCCGGCCGGCAGTTCGCTGCGTCGCAGGCGCCGAATCAGAACTGGATTGGAGTCGTAAGGACTGGCTGGCGCTGTTGCGGCAATGCCGTGCGGAGGGGTGCTCACGGCGTCCATTCTACCGAATTCGCATAAGGGTAGATGCCTTGCATAACTCCACGGAATACTGTATTCCCCGTACGCTTGGAAGATGTTTCAATTTTGGGGCAGCGGAGCGAAGGGGTGTAAGCTGGAGGCGAGGCTGTCGGGGTTTGCCGCGGGACGACGAAAGCCCTAAATATTGAATCCTAAGCGCTAGGGGTATAGATTTCCACAGAAGGAGACAAAAATCCCGATTCGATCCTTCTGGAGAGAAAATTATCAATGTCAGATCAGGCCTGGTCGGATAGAATTGAGGGTCGTGCCTGCTGCGCCAATAGGCAAAGAACTTCTGCCCCCCTCTTGCCTTCGCCTGCGCAGTCGTTAAGGCGGAACTAACGTGGAAGCGACAAGACAAGATAAGCGCTCGATCGTACGCAGACGAACGCAGCAGCTCGTGTACCTGGAACTCGGGAAAGAGAACGGCGGCGTCATGCTGAACCTTTCCGAGCATGGTTGTGGATTTCAGGCCATTACACCGGTGAAGTGCGGCGAGACGCGTTTCGGTTTCCAGATTAACGGTGGGCGCCGAATAGCGGGCGACGCCGAGGTAGTGTGGGCGGATGACGCTGGCGTCATGGGTGGCTTGCGATTTTTGAATCTCCCCGCGGAAGCACATCGGGAGATCCGCCTGTGGTTAGAGGAGACTAACGCTCCGGTGGAGCATGGGTTCGCACCAGCCGCAGCGGCCGCATTTGAGGGTGGTGCGCGGCGTTCGCGCGCAGTGGGCGCCGAAGAGGCCCCCGCACCAATGCCGAATACCCGCGTGGCAGTGGAGGAGCCGCCCGTGCCGCCAGCGTGGGCGAATTTGCGGGCTGGCGCGTACCCGCCCATCGACGATGGGCGATACGGATCACCTTACCTGGGCGATCATCACGCAGCGTTCGGAAATCCACATCGCAAGTCCGCCGCAGTCTGGCGGGGAATCGCCCTGGTAACGACGCTGGTCGCGCTGGCGGTATTGGTGATCATGTACCAGCGTGATGTTGGGACTTCACTCATATGGCTCGGGGAGACACTCACTGGGAAGGCGAAAGCATCCGCGGTTGCACCCGAGAAGCAGCAGCCTGCTTCGACTTCGCCGTCCACCGCCCCCGACAGCAGTATAGACAGCCCCGCTGCGAACTCTGAGGTCGAGAAGAATGCTGCGGCCCAGGTCCCCGACGATGCCAGTTTGCCGCCGAAGAAAGATCTGGATACCGCGCGTGACAACCCGCCAGCCAGCGTCGCGCCAGCCACGGATCGTGGAACCAGCGATCGCCCCGTGTCTGTGCTCGAGCGCCAAGGGCCTGCGCAGAAGGCGGAACCCGTCTGGAACGAGGGAGATAGCGTCGATTCTCTCTGGGGCGCGGTGCAAAGTGGCTCGGTTTCTGCGGAAGTCTCGTTGGCGGAACGTTTCGCCCGAGGAGAAGGCGTAAACAAGAATTGCGATCAAGCCAAGGTGCTGATGAAGGCCGCCGCCGACCACGGCAACCGCGAGGCCCGGCTCAGGCTCTACGAGATGGAGACCGGAGGGTGCCGGTAGTCCCCGTTTATCGGAAGGGAACCTAATCTTGCGACAAACCCCGCGCTTCCTTGACTTGGCAGCCAACCCCCTCAATAATGAGGAGGCATGAGTGTTCGCGCCGGAGGCGCTGAAGACATGTTCCTTGACATCAAGGACCTTGCCGTCCGGAAGCAGATCATCCGGAAGAGTTACGCGCCCGGCAGCATCGACTACCAGACCGCGGAAATGAAGCAGATCGATCCGCTGGAAGTGAATGCCACCGCGGAACTGCTCGAAGGGCAGATTCGCGTCGCCGGCGAAATCGCGACCAAGGTCGAGTTAGTGTGCGCTCGCTGCCTGGAGCCCGTTGTGGACGAGGTACACCGCTCGTTCGATCTCTTTTACAGCCCGCTGCCCAAGGGTGAAAAGCCGGAAGAAGCGCGGCTTAAAGAGGATGACGCGGAGATTGGCTTTTTTGAAGGGGAAGGTCTCTTTTTGGCCGATGTATTACGGGAACAAGTGCTGTTGGCGCTGCCCATGAAAGTGATCTGCCGCAGTGATTGCCGCGGCCTGTGCCCGAATTGCGGCGCGAACTTGAACCACGAAGAGTGCCGGTGTGAGACGCACGCAGCAGACCCGCGATTGGCTCCCCTCGCGCGCCTGAAGCAGGACTGGCTGAAAAAACAATAGGTTTCAGGGCCGAAAGCCCATACAATCCGGCCAAGATGGCTGGGAACGAGGAGTATTGCTATGCCTAATCCAAAACGACGGCATTCGAAAAGACGCACAAGCACGCGGCGGGCGCACGATTTCTTGGAGAAGCCGGCGCTGGCTAAATGCCCGAATTGCCACGAAATGAAGCAGCCACACCAGGTTTGCCCCCATTGTGGCTACTACAAGGGCAAAGCGGTTCAAGACGTGTCGGCCTAACGAGACGTTTCGTATCGGCGTGAGCGAGAGCCTTTCTACCGGTAATTTTTCCGGAATTGCCTGATCGAAGCCCCCATGATCACAATTGCGGTTGATGCCATGGGCGGAGACCATGCTCCCCGCCCCGAAGTTGAAGGGAGTGTGCTAGCCGCGCGAGAGTACGGCGTGCACATTCTGCTTGTAGGGCAGCCGAGTGTGGTTCGAGCGGAACTGGCGAGGCATGCCGAGCCAAACTTGCCGATCGAAGTTGTGCCGGCGAGCGAAGTGATCACCATGGAGGATCACCCGGCGCAGGCGTTTCGCCGGAAGAAAGACAGTTCGGTGCATGTGGCCGCGCGATTGGTGCGAGAGACCAAGGCGGATGGTCTGGTGAGTGCGGGCAACACCGGTGCGGTCATGACTGTTTCGCGTTTCTTGCTCGGGACTTTGGAGTCGGTGGATCGCGTTGCATTGGCGGCGCCGTTCCCGAACGCCAAAGGCGGCGTTTCTGTATTACTGGACGTTGGCGCGAACGTGGATTCGAAGCCTGAGCATCTGGTGCAATTTGCGGTAATGGGTGAGATTTATTACCGCGCGACGTTTGGAAATAGGCGTCCTCGTGTTGGGTTGTTGTCGGTGGGCGAGGAAGATATTAAGGGCAATGAGTTGACGCGGGAAGTGAACATTCGCTTGAAGAAAAGCCCGGTTCATTTTGTGGGCAACGTCGAAGGTGGCGATTTATTTTCCGGCGATGTGGACGTGATCGTATGCGACGGCTTCGTGGGGAACATCGCGCTGAAGATTTGCGAAGGTCTAGCGTTGCAGATTTTCGAGGTGCTGAAGAAGTCCCTGAAGAGTTCGCTCGTGTCGCAGGTGGGAGCGATGTTGTCGCAAGGCGCGTTTAAAGGCTTGAAGAAGAAAATCGACTACGCCGAATCCGGTGGTGCGCCACTGTTGGGCGTGCGCGGTGTATGCGTGATCGGGCACGGGCGGTCGAATGCCAACGCCGTCAAGAATGCGATTCGCGTGGCCGCGGGCCTTGCGCGCGCGCATATGAACGAAAAGATTGAACAAGGACTCTCAGCCGCCGGCGTGCATCCCGAGCGAATCGTGACGCGCGCATAGAACCAGGGTAGCGAGTCGTGTAGGTGCCGAGCTTGAGCGCGGCCGAGCCATGACATGCCAGGCGTATGAAATCTGGGAAGAAGGAATGACGATGGGCAAAACGGCATTTGTGTTTCCGGGCCAGGCTTCGCAATATCCCGGAATGGGCAAGGAACTCGCGGATAAGTATCCGGTGGCCCGAGCCGTCTTTGAGGAAGCCGACAAGGCGCTGGGGTTTTCGATTTCGAATCTGTGTTTTTCCGGGTCGGAAGAAGATTTGAAACAGACCTCCAACACCCAACCGGCGATTCTTACGGTCTCGGTGGCGATCTACCGGATTCTGGAAGACAAGGGAATCACGCCGGTCTTTGTGGCCGGCCATAGCCTGGGTGAATATTCGGCGCTGGTGGCCGCGAAATCGCTAAAGTTTTCCGATGCTGTGAAAATCGTGCACAAGCGCGGAAAGTACATGCAGGAAGCCGTGCCTGCTGGACTGGGAGCGATGGCGGCTATCATGGGGCTGTCGCATGCCGTGGTCATGGATGCGTGCAAGCGCGCCGCGGAGGGTCAAGTGTGCTCGCCCGCGAACCTGAATTCGCCGGAGCAGACTGTTATTTCTGGGCACGCGGAGGCTGTGAAGCGCGCGGTGGAAATTGCGTCGCAGTTGGGAGCGAAGCGCGCGGTGATTCTGCCGGTGTCGGCGCCATTTCATTGCGCGCTGATGATGCCTGCGCAAGAAAAGCTGGAGAAGGATCTGCGCAAGACGGAATTCGCAGCGCTGCGGTTCCCACTGGTGACGAACGTAGATGCGGATACCGAAACGAGCGGCGATGAAGCTCGCGACGCATTGATCCGTCAGGTAACTATGCCCGTGCGGTGGGAAGAATCGGTGCGCGAATTGATCGACGAGGGTGTGAACACCTTCGTGGAAGTCGGTCCGAGCCGCGTGCTTACCGGTTTGCTGCGTCAGATCGAACGTTCGGTCGGCACACTGAATGTTGAAGACGAAAAGAGCCTGGCGACGGCAGTAGAGAAGTTGGCCCAGTCACGCGAAGACGCGGCGTAGCACAGGCACTCATGCCTGTGTCCGCGAACTGAACGAGCAAGCCTTTTTTCAAAGCAAGCTGTGTGAACGAAGGGACTAAAGTGTTCAGCCTGAAAGATAAAGTCGCGATCGTAACGGGAGCCTCACAAGGCATCGGCCGCGATACCGCGCTAGCGTTAGCCCAGGCTGGCGCAAAAGTAGCCGTAGCCGCGCGCAACGAAGAAAAGCTAGCGACGCTGGTGAGCGAAATCGAAGTGGCAGGCGGCGCAGCTCTGGCCGTAAAAATGGACGTGGCCGATGCCGACCAAGTGAAAGCCGGATTCAAGCAAGTGATTGAGAAATTCGGCCGTCTCGACATCTTGGTGAATAACGCCGCAATCACCCGCGATGGTCTGTCCATGCGCATGAAGCAAGATGACTGGGAAGCGGTCCTGAAAACCAATTTGACCGGCGCGCACCTCTGCATTCAGCAAGCTCTCTCCTCAATGATGCGAGCCCGCGCAGGCCGCATTATCAACATCAGCTCCGTAGTGGCGCAGTCGGGCAACGCCGGACAAGCCAACTATGTCGCCGCAAAAGCGGGCCTGATCGGCCTCACCAAGGCCGTGGCGATCGAAATCGCCTCGCGTAACATCACGGTGAACGCAGTGGCACCGGGCTTCATCGAAACGCCGATGACCGATGTCCTGCCGGACAAAGTAAAAGAAGAGTTAAAGACGCGAATCCCGCTGGGCAGAATGGGTTCTGCGCGCGAAGTGGCCGCCGCGATCGTGTTTTTGGCCAGCGACGAAGCCGGCTACATCACCGGCCACGTGTTAAACGTAAACGGGGGCATGCATTTGGCGTAGGGCACTTTCCAGTTAAAGATTGCAGGGCCGAAGTTGACCTTGCGCTGAGGCCTAACTAGAATGGGCAGGTTATACTTACAAGGCTGAAAGCAGTGTGCGTACGGTATCGCAAGGCCGAGCGGTTTGAACTCATACTCAGCATGAACCGGCACGACGAACGCAAATCGCGGAGGATATAGGAATGGCCAGCGTTGAAGAGCGCGTAAAGCAGATCATTGTCGAGCAGCTCGGCGTGGACGAAGCGGAAGTCACTCCAACCGCATCCTTCGTTGACGACCTGGGTGCCGATTCGCTGGACCAGGTGGAATTGGTCATGGCGTTCGAAGAAGCTTTTGGCATCGAAGTACCCGACGAAGACGCCGAGAAGATGACGACGGTGAAAGATGCCGTCGAATATATCGACAAACACTCCAAAGGGAAGTAAGGATCCGCTGAGTATTACCACCTCATCAGGGAGCACGAACCTTTGACTCGCCGCGTTGTTGTAACGGGCGTCGGACTCGTCTGCGCGCTGGGAATTGGCACGGACGAATGCTGGAAAAATCTGGTCGCCGGGCAGAGCGGCATCGGAAACATCACGCTTTTTGACGCCACTGGTTTTGATTGCACCATCGCCGGCGAAGTAAAAAACTTCGACCCCTTCCGGTGGATCGAGAAAAAAGAACTCAAGAAAATGGGGCGGTTCATCCAGATCGCTCTGGCTGGCGCTGATTTCGCCGTCAAGATGGCGAACTGGAGCAAGGAAACCGAAGCCGATCTCGACGAAGTCGGCGTCTACATTTCCTCGGGCATCGGCGGGTTCGACATCATTGAACGCGAACACTGGAAGCTGGTGCAAGGCGGCCCGGGGAAAATTTCGCCGTTCTTTATCCCTTCCGCAATCGTGAATCTCGCGTCGGGACACGTTTCGATCCGCTACGGCGCCCGCGGCCCAAATTCCGCAACCGCTACGGCCTGCTCCGCTTCCGCGCATGCGATCGGAGATTCCTTCAAAATCATTGAGCGCGGCGCAGCCGAAATGATGATTTGCGGCGGCACCGAAGCCACCATCACGCCGATGGGTGTCGGCGGCTTCGCCTCCATGAAGGCGCTTTCCACACGCAACGACGATCCCGCGCACGCCAGCCGCCCGTTTGACGCGCAGCGCGATGGCTTCGTCGTCGGCGAGGGCGCAGGCATCATCATCCTCGAATCGCTCGAACACGCGCAAAAGCGTAGTGCCCCGATCCTCGCGGAAATCGTCGGCTATGGCATGTCCGGCGATGCGTATCACATCACGCAACCCGCCGAGAACGGCGACGGCGCCTACCGCGTGATGCGCGCCGCGCTGAAAGACGCGAAGCTCTCCCCGGACGACATCAGCTACGTCAACGCTCACGGTACTTCCACGCCGATCGGCGACACGCTGGAAACCATTGCTGTAAAGCGTGTCTTCGGTGATCGCGCCAAGAAGATGCCGGTCAGCTCGACAAAGTCAATGACCGGCCACTTGCTCGGCGGCGCCGGGGGACTCGAAGGTGGTATCTGCGTCCTGGCGTTGCGCGACCAGATCGTGCCTCCCACCATCAACCAGGAAACACCGGACCCCAATTGCGATCTCGACTACGTTCCCAATGTCGCCCGCAAGACGGAAGTGGAGTACGCGCTGTCGAATTCCTTCGGCTTCGGCGGCACTAACGCCGCTCTGATTTTCAAACGGTGGTCCGGCAAGTAAACGATCGCCGACCTGTAGCCGCCCTCTCCGAGAGGGCAGGGTTTAGAGTAACTGCGGCGCAATCCAGCACGCCGAAGCTCAGCTCGGTACCGCGAGATTCGTCAGCCAATCAACGTAAGAGGCACGCCTTGAACATCATCGTCTGCATCAAGCAAGTTCCCGCAAAGGACGCTCCACTCAGCATCGCCGGAAACTGGATCAAGGAATCCGACATTGGTTTCGAAATGAACGAGCCCGACAGTTATGCGCTCGAAGAAGCCCTGCGCCTGAAAGAGAAGCACGGCGGCGAGGTGATCGTCCTGTCGATGGGGCCGGAACGCGTGAAGCAAACCATCAAGGAAGCCCTGGCAAAAGGTGCGGATCGTGCCATCCATATCGCCAACGACACATTCGCGCAACTCGATCCACTCGGCGCGGCTAGCTACCTGTCCGCCGCGATCAAAAAAGAAAAATTCGACCTCATCCTCACCGGCCTTCAAAGCGATGACCACGGTTTTGGCCAAACCGGCGTTCTCCTAGCGGGTCTGCTTGACCTCCCGCACGCCACGATCATCATGGCGATCGAAGCCCAAGACGGAAAACTCCGCCTAAAGCGCGAACTCGAAGCCGGCTGGTTCCAACACATCGAGTGCCCCCTGCCTGCTGTCCTGTCGATTCAATCCGGCATCAACAAAGTGCGCTACGCCACGCTCAAGGGCATCATGGCCGCGAAGAAAAAGGAAATCGCGACCATTGCGCCTGAGTCGCTCGGGGTCTCCGTCCAACCGACGCAGCGCGTCGAAAAAATCTACGTCCCCACAAAAACGAAAAAGACCGAATTCCTCACCGGCACGCCAAAAGAAGCCGCCACCAAGTTGGTCGAAAAACTGAAGTTTGAAGCGCGGGTGATCTAACGATGAAAATTCTGGTCGTCACCGAACAGCGCCAGGGCAAGTGGAACAACACCAGCTTCGAAACGCTCGCCGCAGCCCAGCAAATTGCTACGGATACGTCCAGCACGGTCAGCGGCCTGGTGATTGGAAAAGGTGTAGCCGCCTTAGCGAACGAACTCGCGGCCAAAAACGTGGCCGAAGTTCTCCTCGTCGAGCACGACCTGCTGGAAGCCTACACGCCCGACGGTTACTGCGTCGCATTGAAGCAGGTCATTGAGTCCGCCAAGCCCGACCTGATCCTCTTCCCGCACACCTATCAAGTTCGCGATTTCGCCCCCAAGCTAGCCGCCCAGCTCGGCAAAGGCGAGATCGGCGACTGCATCGGCTACCGCAACGAATCCGGCAAACTCATCTTTGTCCGCCAAATGTTCCAAGGCAAAACCTCCGCCGACGTCACCTTCCAAAGCGCCACCCCATGGTTCGCCTCGTTCCAGGCAGGCGCATTCCGCTCCGACCTCGTCACCGCGCATCCATCCGGCAAAGCCCCAGTCCACGCCGTGTCCGTGACGCTCAATGCCGACCAGATCCGCACCAAGCCCCTCGATCTTTTCAAAGAGGCAAAGTCTGCCGTCGACCTCACGCAAGCCCCGCTTATCGTCGCAGTCGGCCGCGGCATCAAGGCCCCCGAAAATATCCCGCTAGCGGAAGCGGTCGCAAAAGCTCTCGGCGGAGAAATCGCCGCCTCCCGCCCCATCTGCGACGAAGGCTGGCTCCCCATGGAGCGCCAAATCGGCAGCTCCGGCCAAACCGTAGCTCCCAAACTTTATCTAGCCCTGGGCATCAGCGGCGCCATCCAGCACGTTGTCGGCATGAAAGGCGCTCGCACCATCGTAGCCATCAACAAAGACCAAAACGCCCCCATCTTCGAAATCGCCGACTACGGCATCGTCGCCGACATCTTCGAAATCATGCCCGCCCTAACCGAAGCCCTCGAAAAAGCGAAACAAGGCTAGGCTAAACGGGCCAGTCCAATTGGCGTATACTTATCGAAACCGCCGTGAAACTCGAAGACTACAAAACGATTCTCTATCGGCAGGAGGACGGCTCCTGGGTCGCCGAAATTCCTGCCATCCCTGGTTGTTACGCCCTCATGGACACTCGCGAAACTGCTTTGGCGGAGCTAAATCAGGTGTTTGCGATGATTGCCGAAGAGTATCTGCAAAAGGGTTTGAAGCTTCCTGCCGACACCACTGAGATCGTGAATGCCTAGTGCCACGGCGCGCGATTTCCAGCGCGTCGCTCGGCTCCTGGGATTTTCCTTAACCCGCACGTCAGGCAGTCATGAGCGTTGGAATCATCCAGATGGCCGATCCGTTACTATCCCAGTGCATGGCGGAAAAGTAATAGGCCCGCCGCTATTCTTTAAAATCGTCCGTCAACTGGGAGTATCCGTCGATGAATTTGCGAAGCTTCGATGAGCACGAAGCGAATCGCGATTTGCTAAGATTGTTGAAAGCAGCCAATGACCGTCCAGCGTGAACAACTCGAAGCCGACGTCCTCATCGTCGGCGCAGGCCCCGCCGGTCTCTCGTGCGCTCTCCATCTCGCCAACCTCATCAAAAAACACAACGAGTCCGGCGCCAAGCCCGAACTCTCCACAGAAAACATCTACGTGCTCGAAAAAGGCCGCGAAATCGGCGCACACCAGCTTTCCGGCGCAATCATGAACCCGAAAGCCCTCGCCGAACTTGTACCCGACTTTGAGAAAACCGCGCCGCTCGACACGCCGGTAACCGACGATGCAGCCCTTTTCTTCACCGAAGGCACCTCGTTCCGGTTTCCCATCACCCCGCCGCCGTTCCAGAACAAGGGCAACTACGTCGTCTCGCTCAACAAAATCACCAAATGGCTCGGTGGCCTGGTGGAAAAAGCCGGCGTAAATCTCTTTACCCAGTTCGGCGGCGCGCAGCTCATTCACGAAGGAAATGGCATCGCCGGTGTAATCACCGAAGACAAGGGCCTCGACAAAAACGGCAAGCCGAAAGACAACTACACGCCGGGCTACGAACTCCGCGCCAAAGTCACGGTCCTTGCCGAAGGCACGCGCGGCTCTCTCACCAAGCAGCTCGTCGCCAAAAACAAGCTCGACAACATCAATCCGCAAATCTACAGCATCGGCATAAAGGAATTGTGGGACGTGACAACCAGATCGCATCCAGCCAGGCTATGTCGCGCACACGCTAGGCTGGCCCGTTGCCACCGACATGTACGGCGGCGGCTGGATCTATGGCCTCGCCAACAATCGCGTCTCGATTGGCCTGGTCATCGGGCTCGAATACGCGAATCCGGAATTCGATCCGCACGAAGCCTTTCAGAAATGGAAAACGCATCCCGCCATCAAAAAACTCCTCGAAGGTGGAAAGCTAGTTCGCTACGGCGCAAAATCTCTCCCAGCGGGCGGATACTATTCCATGCCGCGCAACTATGTCGACGGCGGCCTGATCATCGGCGATTCCGGCAGCTTCCTCGATTCGCTGCGCCTCAAAGGCATCCACATGGCGATGAAGAGTGGCATGCTCGCCGCCGAAACCATCTTCGATGCCCTCAAAGCCGGCGACACTTCCGCGAAAACGCTCAGCGCCTTCCCCAAAAAAGTCGAGCAAAGCTACATCAAAAAAGAACTCTGGGCCGTCCGCAATTTTCACCAATCGTTCAAATATGGACTCTACGGCGGCCTCTTCCACACCGGCCTGCAATTCATCACCGGCGGCCGCGGCCTAATCGATCCCATGCGTGTCGAAGCCGGCTACAAGCACTATCACAAAATCGACGGCCACTCCGCGCCAGAGCGTTTCAAAGGCGACGGCAAACTTACCTTCGATCGCCTCACCGATGTCTACCACTCCGGCACACGCCACGAAGAAGACCAACCCTGCCACCTGATCGTGCACGACCTCAACGTCTGCGCCACCAAATGCGTGGTCGAGTACGGCAACCCGTGCCAATATTTTTGCCCTGCCGCCGTCTACGAGATGGCCAAAGAAAAAGACGGCGTAAAACTAAAAATCAACGCCGCCAATTGCGTCCACTGCAAAACCTGCGATATCGCCGACCCCTACCAGATCATCGACTGGGTAGTCCCCGAAGGCGGTGGCGGCCCCAACTACGAAGGCATGTAATTGCTAGCGCCGGTTTACCCTGAGTCGCGAAAGCACAGGGTGAGCTAAACAGGGCGGCACAGCCATTCCTGGCTGTGCGCTGCAACCCCAATAAAAAATCGGGCCGCCGAGTAAGTCGCCGGCCCGATTGGACTCGTCTAATTGTATGACCTGTCGTCAGTTTGGAAGCAATCCGTACACGTCAATCTCCCCGAACGTCGTCCCGCCACCCTGGGTGTTGTCGCTTCCCCGCGTTCCGATGTACACCTTGCCATTCGCCACGGTCGGCACGGTAAACTTCACCGCGTTCCCCGCCGTATCCCGTCCCCCCGTGGCCTGCGAGCTGTTCCACAACTCCGTGGCCACGCTGCTGGCGCTGTATGCGTGCAAGATGGCGGGTCCGGCAGCCGTGCTCGCGCTGTTGTTCGTCCCGTAGCTTCCCGCATCAATCGCCCACACGATGCCGTTCGTCGCCGTTGGCGTCGCGGAAATCGAGGGCGTCGCTCCCGGGAATCCGAAGCCCGAGGGCGTCTGAGCAGACGCCGTCGTCGAGAACATCCCTGTTGTGGGACTAAACGCAAAGCTCTGACCTGCCTGCGTGGCTCCAAACGCGGCCCCGAAGTAGTACAGGCTGTTATTCCAAAACGCCGGGGTCGAAAACGAGTGGCCGCTCACGGTAAATTCCTGCACCACCGCATCGGTCGACGCGTTGAACTTCCCAAAGTTGTCTCGATTAATCAAGAAGATCACCGACGCTTTGCTGCCTCCGACAAGCAGGTGTGTTACCGGACCCGAAGTCTGGTCGATCAGCAGCGCCGTTCCGCTCGCTCCTACGTCCTGATCGTTCGCATCCAGATTGCTCTGGTTGTTCGGCGTGAAGAAGTCCGTCACCGCCAATCCAGGCGTGGACATTTTCAAGTAACTGTCGCTGTAATCCGTCACGCCATCGAACACTCCGTTTCCGGTAATCAGATATAAATTGTTGGAAGCATCTGCCGCCGGCGCGCCGCCCGACATCCAGATTCCCCCACGGCAATAACTCAGGCTCTCCGCCGTATTCGGCGTCGCATTGAAAATATTCGAGATGCTTAAGTTCGCCGTGTTGTATCCGACGAGCCACCCATGATAAACGCCCTGATCTCCATGCGAAGCCCACCCGACATACACAACGCCATTGATGAGTGCCAGTCCGGGCCGCTGGTTCTCGGTCAAAGTATTGAAGGTGTTCGTCGTACCACCATCGCAGTTTCCGGGAAAGGTGACGGAACTGCTGCTGATCTCCACCGGACTATTCGTGGCTTCCGTGCCCCCAGCAATACTCAATGCATGCAGCCGCTGGTGATACGTGCCTCCGGTCGTCTTGGTTTTCGTCACCAAGTAAATCGTGCCTGACGAAGGATCGATTACTGGAGTCCCAAGAATCCCAATATCCGGGTAAATGTCCGACGTGCTGACGTCTGCGTAGCTACCGTAGGTTTCGCCCGACGGGATCAGTTGCTTGTTCCAATAAGTCACGCAAGGACTCGCGTCCGCATCGAAAACGAACACGGAATCGTGCATCGTAACCGCTACGATCACATTGTGCGTTCCGCCGCCGATGCTCACATTCGGCACCCACAGCGGCTGCCCGTAAATCGCTCCGTCCGCCGTGCACGAGAATAGCTTCCCAAATGTTGCGGTCGTCACGTTCGTTGTGGTCAACGCATACTCCTGTGCGTTGACGCCGTCGCGCGATAAATCGTTGTGATGCGTCGTGACTCCCGCCAGGTCTGTAACGCCGATCGTCGCCGACGCGCTCTTAGTCGCATCCGCCTTGCTCGTCGCCGTCACTGTGATGACTCCGGGTGATGCCGGCGCCACATAGGTAGCCGTCGTCGCGGTCGGTGCGCTGAACGTTCCCGAGGAAGCCGTCCACGTCACCCCTGCTGCTGCGACATCATTGGTCACCGTCGCGGTGAAATTCAAACTTTGTCCGAGCGCCAACCCACCGCGCTTCGGCGTCAGCGTCACGCTCACCGGCGGAGCCACAACAGGCGCAGCCGTAACAGTCACTGTCGCGGTCGCCGCCTTCGTAGTGTCCGCAACCGAGGTCGCCGTCAGCGTAACCGTCGCCGGGCTCGGCACACTCGCAGGCGCCGTATAGGTCACCGCAACTCCCGAAGGGCTGCTCGCCGCCGAAACCGTCCCGCACGTTGCCGCGGTGCATCCCGCGCCCGACAGCCCCCAGCTCACGCCCTTGTTCGCGCTATCGTTTGCCACCGTAACCGTGAACGCTTGCGTCTGCCCCGTTTGCACCGACGCTGTCGTCGGCGCTACCGTCACCGATATCGCCGGAGTCGGAGCGGGCGTCGGACTCGAACTCGGACTCGAAGTCGAATTGGCACCTCCTCCACAACCTCCCAATAACCCAGCCGTCATCGCAATCGTCAAAATCGCCGGCGCAAACAAATATCGTCTGGCGGGCTGCGCGTGCACTCGTATCAAGGCAGTCTCCGTATCGTAATGTCCTCCGTCTGCAACTCGCTGTAGTTCCCGTAGGTCTCCCCCGACGGAATGAATTGGTTCTTCCAATAAGTCGTGCACGGACTCGCATCCGCGTCGAAAACGTAAACCGAGTCACGTTGTGTCGCGACAACGACTACGTTGTGCGTCCCTCCGCCAATGCTCACGTTCGGCACCCATAAAGGCTGCGCGTACAACGCTCCATCCACCGTGCAGGAGAAAAGTTTGCCGAACGTCGCTTTCGCCACATTGCCGGTGTTCAGCGCATATTCCTGCACGTTCGCGCCGTCGCGCGACAAATCGTTGTGATACGTCGTCACTCCCGCCAGATCCGTAACGCCGATCGTCGCCGTCGCGGTCTTCGTTCCATCGGCAATGCTCGTCGCCGTAACCGTAATGCTTCCCGGTGAATTCGGCGCAACATAGGTCGCGGTTGTTGTGGTCTGCGCGTTGAAGGTCCCGCTCGTTGCCGACCACATCACCCCCGCGGACGCCACGTCATTCGTCACCGTAGCCGCGAACTCCAGCGACTGCCCCAGCGTCAACCCCCCGCGCTTCGGCGTCAGCGTGACGCTGATCGGCGCACCCGTGGGAGTCACGGTAATCGTGGCCGTTCCCGCTTTCGTGGCATCCGCCACCGAAGTTGCTGTCAGTGTCACCGTCGCCGGCGACGGCACGCTCACCGGCGCCGTGTACGTCACTGCCGCCCCGGACGCGCTCGTTGTCGGTGCAACCGTTCCGCACGTCGCGCCGCTGCAGCCCGTGCCAGACACGGCCCAACTCACGCCTTTGTTCAGCGGGTCATTCCCCACCGTCGCTGTGAACGTCGTGGTCGCGTTAACCATCACGCTCACAGCAGTTTGCGATAAGCTGACCGTTATTGGCGCAAGCACCGTAATAGCAGCAGCCGCTGACTTCGTGGCATCCGCCACCGACGTGGCCGTTAGTGTCACCAGCGGTGGGTTAGGTACATTGGGAGGCGCCGTGTATGTCACCGAAGCGCCAGAGGCGTTGGCACTCGGCACGATCGTTCCGCACGACCCCCCGCTACAACCCGTTCCCGAAACCGACCACGTAACCCCTTTGTTCTGAGAATCATTCGTTACCGTCGCGCTTAGCACCAGGGTATTGTTCGCCACCACATTCGCCGTTGTTTGAGAAACCATGACCGCAATAGCAGGAAGAGGCGCCGCGGTGATCGTAATCACCGCTGCCGCCGCTTTTGTCCCGTTCGCCACTGACGTTGCCGTCAGCGTAACGCTGGCCGGATTAGGCACAGACGCAGGCGCCGTGTAGGTGATCGCTACGCCCGACGCACTACTGGTCGCCGAGAGAGTGGCACCGTTGCAACCGGCTCCCGAAAGCGCCCAGGTCACGCCTTTGTTCGCGCTATCATTGGCCACAGAAGCTGTAAATGCCTGAGTCAGCGCGGTTTGCACGGACGCCGTCGCCGGTGACAGGGTTACCGACACTGTAATGGAAATCGGCGCGGGATTGCTGCTGGTTGACCCGCTGCACCCGCCGATTACCGCCACTCCCAAAACCGCAGCAAACGCAGATAGCTGTTGCGCGGCACGCTTCACGTGCGCTCGTCTCAAGACAGACTCCCGTTCTCTCCGTTGCTGTGTTTTCTAGGTTTAAGGCTTCCGCGGGGCTGGAAGCTGCTATTCGCTATCTATTTTCAAACCGCTCACACCCTGAATGTTGCGGTCATCCCGAGCAGATCTCAGCACTATACCCAAAATGGCAGCGAAACGCTAGAAATGACACGCGTCCCCAACGCTTATAGGAATTCCAGTGTCTATGAGAAAAGGTTCCGCAGAAAAGCCCGGACCCGGTTCACGACGGAGTCGTCTTTAGGCTGAGCCGCTGGCGCGGGAGTCGCAGCTTTCGCTCCTGTCGGTTTTACGGCGGCGACCGATTGCACTGTCGCATCGCCCTCTACGCGGCCCTGAAAGATCAGCGTCGGCCGGACCCGTACTCGCCGCACCAGCATGATTAGCTTGGGATCGAAGTTGTCGGGCTGCACTGCCGCATGGGCGTCATACGCAAGGGGCGGCATAAATACTTGATAGACGGGCTCTTGTTTGGGTGCGGCGGGTCTCTCCGCGAGGGTTTTGTCTGCCGGAGCGTTCTCCGCGGTCACCGGCTGTCGTTCCGCTTCCGCAGGTTTTTCCGAAGCGGACGCTTTCTCCGCAGTCGCCGTCTTTTCTGGAGCTGGGGCCGGAGTCGGGGGCGGCGACGCTTTTTTGGCTTCCGCATCTCGCTGCCGAATCTCCTCGGTGGTCGCGATGCGGCTGACCTCCGGTGGTGGAGGGTCATTCTTCACCCATTGCATCTCGCACGCGCAGTGCCCCCCCGTGTTCTGCAGACCCTCCAACGCCCCATTGTTCAGAAGGATGTCCCCGCCTTGCGGCACGATCACGCTTTGCCCCGTCAGTTGTTGCTCCAGGCGTATCGCGCCAGATGTAGCCCGGACGCACATCGTTCCCGGAGCGTCGAAACCGATGAGCGCGTCCTCAGGGCCTTCCCCTATCGACATAGGCTTGGCTTGGATCTGTGCCGTGTAAATCGTAATCGCGGGCTGCTTGTCGATGTGTACCCGAATCACCCCGCTATCAAGCGCCACCGTGAGCGACCCTCCGGATTTCAACACCGACAGATGCGCGGGGCCGCAGATCGCTATCTTCCCGCCTTCCACCAACTCCATGCGCGCCTGTCCGGTCTTCACATGGATATCATTCCCACTCCGCAGCACCGTCTTGACTTGCCCGTGGACCACCTCAACCGTCATCGGGCCCTGCAGCGCGATCGCCTCGCCTTCGATCGTTCCCACGGCATCGTCGGGGGGATTATCCGTGCTCGCCGCCACTGCGGTGGGCAGCACATTGGATAGTGCCGCAGTCAACGTGGCTACCGACAGACCCGCGGCCAACAGTGCCAACGACAGTGACGCGATGAGTAGTCCCGTGGATCGCGCTGCAGTTAGCCAAGCACCGGAAACGTGTGCCGCGCCCGCAGCGAAACGACCTGCGCGACGCCGCCATAGCTCAACTTGAATTCGCAGCTCCACTCTCTGAAACTCCAGCCTACTCAGATGCGCAATCTCGATTAGCAGCAACCTTGCGGCAATCGACCGCCTATACTATACGACGACCATCATGTCAGACGCAGCCGAAGGTTCGCCGAGCCAGCGAAGTCACCAATCGTCCACGGAGACCCGCGCGACGTCCAGCGCAGCGATCAACTCGGACAATGTAATCAACTCAGACAATATAAGCGCACAAGAAGTTGTCAACGCTCACTACGATACGCGCCTGCCGACTCTGCCGTGGTCCCGCCGCATCCAGATTCCGCTGATCGCCGCGGCCGTCTATAGCGTGATCCGTTTGCTGGGGCCGACGCTGCGTTACGAAGTGATGGGCTGGCAGCACGCCGAGCGCGTCTATGCCTCGAAGAAACAAATCATCTGGGCGTTCTGGCATCGCGTGATCATTCCGATCGTCTGGTGGTACCGAAACCACGGTGTTGTGATCATGAATACCACCGCGTTCGACGGCCAATGGACACGCAAAGTCATCGAGTGGCTCGGCTTCGGCACAGCCCAGGGAAGTTCTTCGCGCGGCGGATTGCGGGGTCTCGCCGTCATGGCCAAACGCCTCGGCGAAGGCGTGGATTGCGGCTTCACCATCGACGGGCCCCGTGGTCCACGCTACGTAGCGAAACCCGGTCCGGTGATCCTCGCGCGAAAAACCGGATGTCCCGTGATGGTCTTCCACATCGGCGTCGATCGCGGCATCACTTTCGAGAAGACCTGGGATCATTTCCTGTTGCCCAAGCCCTTCGCGCGCGCGGTAATACTGTTCGCTCCGCCAATCTACGTTCCGCCCGACGCCAATCTGGAAGCATTGGAAGCCAAGCACGCCGAAATGCAACGCGAACTCGAACGCGTCCGCGACATCGCCGAAACCTGGTTCTCGCTGAACGATAAAGAGCGCGATCTCTATCGCGCCGAATTTGACCTGTGACTAGAAGTCATCTGGCTCTGTTGACATCCTCAGGAAAGGGCGGCGATGTTTCAACTTGTACAGGTTGAAACTCAATCCGAGCAGCAAGGCTTGACGTATCTGCGTGCCCAGCGAACGGCCCGGTGCGGGCCGAGAGCTTTCGTTTCACCGAAGAGAAGCTCTGCGCTCCGAGGCGTTGGCATCACCGGCAAAAACCGCTGCCTTGGCGGCACTGGCACCACCCACTTCCCCGACCTGGATCAGCAATTTGATGCATGCGCCGCACAAAGAATGTGCTCACCGCTCCTTGCGCCAAGCCCGTGGGAACGCCATCAAACATGCTGGCGCTTCGAATGGGCGCTACCGCTCCGTCGCCGGCCGATCGACGAGTTTCACCGGAATGTCCAACTTCTTCCCCCCGCGATACACCGTCAGTGTGACCGTATCCCCAGGCCGCTTGCGATTCAGAATAATGTTCAGGTCCATCGAGCTCGCCACCTTCGCGCCGTCAACGGCCACGATCACGTCGCCGCCGATCGCGATGCGCTGCATCCCCGCCTGAGCTACACGGTCGCCACCGCGCACCCCGGCCGCGGCCGCAGGTCCGCCTTTCGCGGCAGTCTCCACAAGCAGCCCTTCCTGCACCGGCAGATCCAACGCCTGCGCAAGGTACCCTCCGACGGGAATCGTCTGCACCCCGATGTAGGCAAGATGTACGCGGCCTTCGTTGATCAAATCCTGCGCGATCCTTTTTGCCGTGTTGATGGGGATCGCGAAGCCTATGCCCGCGGTGGTGCCGCTAGGCGTGTAAATCGCGGAGTTGATGCCGATCACCTCACCATGCGTATTGATCAGTGGCCCGCCGGAATTGCCGCGGTTGATGGCCGCGTCAGTCTGGATAGCTTCATCAATCAGCGTCGTTTGACTGGTCTGCACCGAGCGGCCCAGCGCGCTCACAACGCCCGTCGTCAGCGTGCTCTGAAACCCGAACGGATTTCCGATCGCCAAAACTTTCTGCCCGACTTGCAGCGCAGCGGAATCCCCCAACGGCAGCACCACCAGATGCTTTCCCTTCGGATCGATCTTCACCAGCGCCACATCATTGCGCTGATCGGCGCCGACGAACTTTCCCGGAAACCGCGTTTGGTCGCCGAGGACCACTTCAATCGACTGCGCCTCCTGCACAACGTGAAAATTCGTCAGAATGTAGCCTCTTTCGTCTATCACGAAACCCGAACCCGCCCCCTCGACCGGAACCGGATCCATAAAGAAATCGTATTCGGTCGCTTTCGTCAAAACGTTGGCGACCGCCGGCGAAGCCTGCCGGTAAACGCGGACGTTGTTCGCTTCATCGTCGGTAAGCGCGGCATCGCGCGCGGCCCCGCTGGTGCTCCCAGCGCTGTTCCCAACGTTTCCGCCGCCATTTCCGGACGGCGCCGGAGTCGCGCTGCCTCCACGAGGCTCGGCTCCCACATTCCCGGCCCCAACATTCACAGGTTGATGCTGGCCCCAGCGCGCTCCGGCCCAATACGCGCCAAGTAGCAGCACCGCGCAAGTAAGTATCAGCCGAGTTAGGCCGGTTGGTTTTCGTTCATTCATTTCCGAGGTCCTTCCTGAAGTACCCGTAGGCGCCGGGCTTTAGCCCGGCGAACAATCCGATGCATTGCCCTAAGTATAGGCAAATTCCATGCAGCGTAAATGCCAGCCGTGGAACGAAGGCGCCAGCCCGGTGCGAACTCCCGTGGCACAGCCATTCCTGGCTGTGATCGCACAAACCCGCTCCGGCGTAGTTGCGTCCGCAATCGCGACTCACCCCCAGCTCCGGAGCTTTTTCCCAAGCGCCTTCACCTGCGCCCGCGTTTCTTCGAGCGACCCCGAACAGTCGATCGTTTCGGATGCCAGCTTCAATTTCTCAGCCACCGGAAGTTGCGCGGCGATGCGCTTGCGAGCCTCTTCTTCGCTCAACCCACGCGCCCGCAAGCGTTCAAGTTGCTGCTCCGGCTTGCACCACGTAACCACAAGTCCGTCCAGATATTTTTGATAGCCGGCTTCCACCAGTAGCGCCGCTTCGACAAACGCCACGCTTACATCTCCTTCGCACGCCCATTCCTCGAATTGCCGCAGGATGATTTCCTGGACGCGCGGGTGAACGATGGCATTGAGGCGATCAAGTTTTGCGCGATCGGCGAAAACCACAGCGGCTAACTTCTTGCGATCAATCTGCCCGGTGCTGCTTTGGGGATCGATAATGCCGTGTCCAAATTCGTGAATCACTTCTTCGTGAACGGTTTGGCCCGGGTCCATCAGTTCTCGCGCAAGCGAATCCGCGTCAATGACCTCAAACTCCAGACCCCGAAGCATTCCCGCTACGCTGCTCTTGCCGCTGGCGATGCCGCCGGTCAGGCCGAGTTTGCGCATGGCCGGTTTTAGCGTGCGCCAGCAGCGGATGGCATGGTGTGCGCGTCAATTTTTCCACGGCGCAGTCGAGCCGCTTTGACGGTGTTGCTCATCAGCATGGTGATAGTCATGGGGCCCACGCCGCCGGGGACCGGAGTCAGCGCGCCTGCAACACCGATAGCGTCGGGATGAACATCGCCGACGAGCACCGAACCCCTGGCGCGGAATTTTTCAAGACGCGCGGGAAAATTCTGCAGCAGGTGTTCGGCTTCCCTTGGGTCGGTCACTTTGTTCGTGCCCACGTCGATGACCGCCGCGCCGGGACGTATCCAATCGGCAGCCACGTAGCCGGCCTTTCCCATGGCCGCAACCACGATGTCGGCGCGACGAACCACTTCGGGTAGATCGCGCGTTTTCGAGTGGCAGATCGTGACGGTGGCGTTGGCGTGCATCAGCAGCAACGCCATGGGTTTGCCGACGATATCGCTGCGCCCAAGGACTACGGCGTTCGCGCCTTCCACTTTGATTTCGCCACGCCGAAGAATTTCCATACAGCCCGCGGGCGTGCACGCCACCAACCCTGGACGTCCGCTGACCAGCCGGCCGAGATTGACCGGATGAAAGCCGTCCACATCCTTGGCGGGATCGACGGCTTCGAGAACGCGCTTGGTGTCCACTTGCGAAGGCAAGGGAAGCTGGATCAGGATGCCATCAACGGCATCGTCGGTGTTCAGTTCGTGAACCAGCCTCAGCAGTTCCTCGGTGGTAATGGACGCAGCAGGTGTATGCATCCAACTCGCAAGCCCCAACTGCTCGCAAGCGGCGATTTTCGATTTCACATAAAGCTGCGAAGCCGGATTTTCGCCCACCAATACCGCCGCAAGACCCGGCCGTATTCCCTGGGCGCCGAGCCGCTGGATCTCGCCGGCAAGATCAGCGAACACCGAATCGCGAATCTTTGTGCCATCCAGGATGCGTGCCGTCACAAAATCTCGCTTTCTCCGTGGAAGTCATCTCTTAGATGCATCTCAGGGGTCGGAGCTTTAGCTCCGACATTAAGGACATGCAAAATCGGGCTTCAGCCCCTGAGGAAATTCTTCTCTTTCTGTCTCGGCCATTTATGAGATGGCCTCTAGTAGAAGACCAGAAAACCCGATGGTAGCACAGCGGCGAAGCCCGGCCGCGAGGCTCGGCCCGACGACGCGCTAATCGAAGATCGACACAACCCCACCTTTTCCCACGTTCTGTACCAAAACGGGACTTGACAACATCGATATATAATGCTAATCTCGTCCGTGTACAATCGATTTAAACCCCGCCGAGCCTACTCCTCGCCCGCACCAACCCTGATCCGCATCGCGGTTCCTAGTTTTGAGAGCCCCATCGCTAACCCATATAGAATCAACACTTCCGAAAGTCTATCAAAACAAGCAACTTTAACCACCTGTAGAATGAATACTTACGAAAAACCCAGGGGGAGGGGTGTTATGGTTAACTGAGTCTTGGGCACCGCCTACAGCATCGTATGACGAGGTAAGCGAGGGACAGCGAGGGACTTATATGGCCGTGATTCGTACCTGCAGTCATTGCGGACAACAGAACCGCGTGCCCGCGAAACACCTTGCGGACACCGGCCGCTGCGGGAAGTGCAAATCGCAGCTGCCGCCCGTCGCGGAACCCCTGGCGGTTGATGAAGCCTTGTTTGACGAAATCATCCAGAACGCGCCAGTGCCGGTGCTCGTGGATTTCTGGGCGGACTGGTGCGGGCCTTGCAAGATGGCGGCGCCAGAGGTGGCGCGAACGGCCGCCGATATGGCTGGGAAAGCGGTGGTGCTCAAAGTCGATACCGAGGCGAATCCACAGCTGTCAATGCGCTTTCAGATTCGCGGCATCCCTAACTTTATGATCTTCTCCGGTGGGAAGATGGTGATGCAGCAGGCTGGGGTAGTGGGACACGACACGATGGAGCAGTGGCTCAGGTCGGCAGTGTCCGTTTCGGCTTGAGCGCAGCAGAAAAACTTTAGCACAGAAGGCATAGAAAGCCACAGAAGACACGGAGACGTATGTTCGGAGATGAGCGGCGGGATTTGGAGAGGAAGGCGAAGGCCGACGGGCGCTTGCCGCCCGGGCAGTCACTAACGCTCAAGTGGCCGGTGTTGCATGCGGGAGGTGTGCCGCATTTTGATCCCGCGAAGTGGGATTTCAAGATTACGGGATTGGTGCAGGAGCCCGAAGCGCCTAACCTGGGACCAGTTTCGACGATTACCGCAGATGGAAGTAACTTCGGATTTTCATTGCGTTACGCGATGGAGCCGCCTCGACAATCACTGGAAGGGCGTATTGTTCACGGACGTGATGAAGCTGGTTGCGGTTAAACCAGAAGCCAAATTCGCGCTGGTACTCGCGGAGGAAGGCTATACCGCCAACGTTCCCATAGAAGATCTGCTGCGGCCAAATGTCCTGTTCGCCTTCGATCACGATGACGAGCCGCTAACCGCCGAGCACGGTGGACCGTTACGGTTGATCGTGCCGCAATTGTACGCGTGGAAGAGCGTGAAGTGGGTGCGCGGCTTCACGCTACTCGATCACGATCAACTCGGCTTCTGGGAGCGCAACGGTTACCACGAATACGGCGATCCCTGGAAAGAGCAGCGCTATTCGGGCACATGAGAAACGTGAGGGTCAGTGTGGACCGCATTAAGGTGCGTTATTCCTTGTCCGCTACCGTCTTTGGGACCCAGAAGGGCTGTTTGGCTGGGACGAATTCGATGGGCGTGCCGGTGATAAAGGTTTTTAGCCAGCGGACGCATTCTTCCATACCGGCTTGTTCGGAAGGGATGTGGCCGATAACGATGAGAGCTTTGTGTTTACCTTCGGTGACCGCGTCGGCGGCGTATTCCACCGTCTCCCATTCGCGGGTTTCGCCCGTTAGCAGGACTTCGACGTTGTCTTGCTCCAGGGCATGAGTCTCTCGCACGAAACCTGCGAACCCTGGGGTCATCGCGATTTTGGTGACTTTCATGTCGGGATTTCCGACAACACGCATCGTGGGAGCATCGAGGCGGTTGGCTGTGTCTGAGGCCAGCTTCGCTAGTGTCGTTTCCGGAATCGTGAATACTTTCGGATCGTCGGCGTGCTGATATTTTTCCCATCCCAATGCATGCACCATTCCGGCGAGAATGCCGTCTGGGTGCATCCGGTGCCAGTGATCGTGAAAACGCCACACGACCAGATGGTGCTCGTCGATATAGGCGCGCTTCTCGGTCCAGACGGCGTCGCTTTGGTCCATACCTTCGGGAGTGTCTTGGTGGCTGAAGAACGTGGGCTCATGCGTGATGATCAGATTCTGGTGATTGGCGGCGGCGCGTTGCAGGACGTCGAGCGTAGCCATCATGGTTACAGCGATGCCGGTGACCGGAGTATCGGGGTCGCCGGCTTTGAAAGTGTCCACCGTTTGCGGCATCCAGGGAATGCCGACGTGGTCCTGGATGGACTTTGCGACTTCGCGCGCGGTTGGCGGCGTGGATTGCGCTTTCGCCCTGACGCAGCCTAACGCGGCCAGAGTGGCTATCGCTACAATCGCAGCGGGTTTGATTCCGAAGCCGTGAAATTTGAGCATCATTTTTCCTTGGACGATTTACCGGGCAAGTTGCCGACTCATCATACGGAATTGCCGCGCCATTTAGAAAGCGTGCGTGTAGAAAGCGTGTGCGTAGAAAGCGTGCGTGCAACTGCGCAGGGTGAAATCACGCGATGGCGAGAACTCCATTCAGGAAGCTGACCAGATATTTCCAGACCAGGTAGTAAGCGATCAGGGCGATTGGCGCGGCGATGGGAAAGATTCGCGCGGCGTGCGGCACCGCCGGAAAGTCCAACGCGTGAGTCAACAAAATGCCGAGCGGCGCCAATATGAAGGGCAGCAACGCGCCATGCACACCGATCGACAGGTGCGTGCGTTCGTGAGACGCGATGAATAAGACGTTCCACAATCCCCAGAGGTTGGGGACGACGGCCATGGGAAAGATGAGCACGCGCTCGATGGGGACCGGCACATCGTAGACGTAGCGCCACATATAGAACACCGTGGCGATTATGAGGAAAAAAACTGTGGGTGTCACGATTCCAGCCATGTAGGCGCGCAAGTACGTGTGCTTGTTCATAGAGCCTCCTCACAGGTGATAGAGCAATGCCGGGATTGCGCCCGGAAAAAAGATGAGAGCGGCGCTCGCGAGCGCGGCCAAGACCCAATCAAACCACGGGACACGGACGGGTTGCGCTGCGTCGAGGCGCTGCAACATTTGCGGCCAGAGGTCGCGGCGGAGTTCGGCGTCTCGCACGGGCGCGATAGATTCTTTGAGAAGATCGCGCAGAGCTTTGTCGTCGTGAGGATTCATGGTTTGGCGTCCTTTATACCTAGAGAGGCGAGTTGTTTGCGGAGCATGCGTACGGCGCGAAAAACCTGGATTTTGACCAGGGAAGCGGAAATTCCCGCGGCCGCGGCAATTTTTTCGTAGGGCTCGTCTTCGATCAGCGCGAGGGTCGCTACGAGGCGATACTTGGGCGGCAGCTGCGCGAAGGCTTTACGGATGCGATCGCGGGTCTCGTGCTGTACGGCAGGGTCGGGCTCGGGGTCCGCGGCGAGATCTGCCGGGAGTTCGGTTTCGCGGCGCGTTTTGCGCAGGTGGTCGAGAGCGGCGTTGCTGGCGATGCGATAGGCCCAGGCGCCGAAACTGCCGGCGGGATCGAAGCGCGCACGTGAACGGTAGATACGCCAAAACGTTTCCACGGTCAGGTCCTCTGCGATGCCGGAGTCGCGGACGATGCGAACGATCCAGGCGTAAACCTGCCTCTGGTGCTGGCGAAACAGCACCTCGAAGGCTTCCAGGTCTCCGGCCGCAAAGCGTTCCAGGAGGTCCATCCAGTACTCTCTGTTCCTTATTACTGGGTGTTCGAGGCTTTGGTTACAAGAAGTTAGCGGAAAAAGATGGAAGTTAGAAGGTCGGACGTTGGAAGGAAGTTCGCTTGGAACGAATTCGTGCCTGCAAGGGAATGCTAAGTGGGGGTGTGTGAGCGGTGGTGATGTGGGGGCCTGGACAATGCGATGGGGTTTCTGGAGCGCGTCGCGTCTTGCTGGTATTGCTAAGGGCCTGCCAGGAAGGATGCTTTTGCGGCATTTCTGGAGTGGAGTTCGGATTTGTTATGCTCTTCGCGGGGACATCGCTGTGACTCGCACGGGGACACAGGCAAGAATGCCTGTGCCACTTTGCATGCTGGCTTTCGTATTCCTAGCGATCTTGGGCCACGCTTTGACCGGCACGGCATCACCGGAGTCGCAAGCGCAACAGCCCCAAGCGCAACAGCCCCAAGCGCAACAGTCTCAGGCGCAACCGTCTCCGCAAGAGAGCACGCCTGGGCCGCAGCAAAAGATTGCGGTCGAAGTGAAAGTAGTTAACGTGCTGGCCACGGTGCGCGATAAACATGGAAAAACGATATCGAGTCTCACGAAGGATGACTTTGCGTTGAGTGAAGATGGCAAACCACAGACGATCGCTTATTTCACGCGGGAAACCGATTTGCCGCTGCGGTTAGGGTTGTTGGTTGACACGAGTTTGAGTCAGCGGCGGGTGCTGGAGGAGGAGCGGACTGCCAGCTATAGCTTTCTGGATCACTTGCTGAGAGTGGACAAGGATTTGGCGTTTGTCATTCATTTCGACCGGGAAGTGGAGTTGCTGCAGGAGTTCACGCCTTCGCGACCGAAATTGCAGGCGGCGCTGCAATTGCTGCAAACGCCGCAATCGGATCGGGGCTATGGAGGCGGCGGTGGCGGAAGTGGTGGTGGTAGCGGCGGCGGGGGTGGCTATGGCGGAGGTGGCGGTCGAGGTCAACACCAACGAGGCGCGGGCACGCTGTTGTACGACGCCGTCTACCTAGCATCGAATGAGTTGATGAGCAAGCAGCAGGGACGCAAGGCGTTGATTATTCTTTCGGATGGCGTGGATCGTGGCAGCAAAGAAACGCTCGCGACGGCCATCGAAGTCGCGCAGCGCGCGGACACAGTCGTGTACTCGATCTTGTTCAAGGACGACGAAGGTTACGGAAACCGGGGCGGTTGGTCGGGAGGCGGCGGTCCCATGGGCGGAGGACGCCGAGGGGGACGAGGCCCGCAGCAAGAGCGTCCCGATGGAAAGAAAGTTTTAGAGCAGATCTCCAAGGAAACCGGTGGGCGCCTGTTCGAGGTCTCGAAAAAAGAAACTGTCGAGAAGATTTATTCGGAGATTGAGGAAGAGCTGCGCAATCAATACAGCCTGGGCTACCCGTTGGACAAGGCGGCCGGAGCGGGGTATCACCGCCTTCAGGTCACGACCAAGCAGAAGGATCTGATTGTGCAGGCGCGGGACGGATATTACCTGGGGCAGTAGGAATTCGGCTGCGCGGAAAAATCTATGCGGAAATCGCTGGATACGCTTAGGCGATAGACGCGCGGTTTTAGCGCGCGGCGATGCGTTCCTTGACCTGCTTCGACAAAATCTGCGCTTGTTCTTTTGTGATGCGAACTTGCCCGTCCAGGACAACGAGCAACCGGCCTGAACCTCCATCCTTGAATTCGGCGTTCTCAATGGTCGCGTAGCCCTGGGCTGCGGGTGGAAGCGTCTCGCTCAGGTTCGTTCCTTTTTGCATCGCGGAAAGGATCGAGGAGCGAATCTTCTCGCGAATCATCTCGCCGACTGTGCCCGATCGCAGCAGTTCGCCTAACGATCCGTCGGCTTCGATCGTGCCTACTTCCGGTACGAGCCGGAGCTCGGTCTTGTTTTCGTCCACGCCCGGAGTTAGCGTCACCGGAATCACGGCGTTGCCTCCGACCACCCTCTTAGCTTGTTGCTTTCCGAAAGCTTTCACGCACGCCCACCGTTCGTAGTGGAGCTGGACGGTGGCGACGCTTGCGGGATCGGCGGGAGCGAGCGTGGCTTGCTGGATGGCGATGCGGTCGCCGCAGTGATCGTCTTTGTCGAGTTGCGAACTCAATAGCGCGGTCATGTTCTGCTGTAGGCCCGTGAGGTCCGCGGTGAGTTGCAGGTTGAATATGTCGAGATCTCCGGCTTTCGACACCATGGAGATCAGCGCGGAGGCGGTGATCGACGCTTGCTGGTCCTTGACAGTGAACGGAATCTTTACGGGAGGCACCTTGAAGGTGAGGTTTTGCGCGGATGCGGGAGAGGCCAACGATGCGGCGAGTGAAATGGCAAGCACCGCGGCGCGAATGCATGTTGACAGCAGAAGGCGCGCAGATTGGTTGCCCTCAGGCCACGAGTTTCGAAGAGACTGGCTGATTCTTGTAAATCGATAGTCCGATGTCAATTGCAGTATCAATAGAAAACGCCTCAAGGTGGCCCTTCTGCATAGCCCAACGAGCCCCCCAAGGCTCTCATGCTATTGGTTTTGATCTATTGCCTTGATGATGCCCTGGTTCCCACGGTTGCCTGGGCCGAAACTTTCGCGGATAGCATCCCACGCGCCATTCGATTCGTGGTTGCCAGGCGTTCAGCTCGGGGAGCCTTTGCTTCGAAGCAGGGCCAGCGAGAGTGTGTGTCATCTAAACCCCGCCCTCTCGGAGAGGGCGGCTACAGGGAGCTTCGAAGAGCGGTCTCAATATGACCCGCGCGTATTTTACGGTCCTTTAGGGACGTTAATCGAATAAACAACCTAGGTACTCGCACCAATTTACTATTACCACTCAAGCGATAAAATCTTAAGACAACTCTAAGTTATATCCGAATTGGAAACAAAAGAGAGAACTCTGACGAGGGTTACGGCGGCATAAGGCACTTCTTCTATCCCAGGAGGCTTTGTATGCGGTACTTTTGTGCCGGTTTGGTTCTAGCTTACGTTCTGACGCCTGCTTTCGCTCGGGAAAAGGCGGACGGGCCAGTCAGCGAAAAAGCCCAGAAGACGTACAAGCAAGCGCTTGAATACTTACATGAGCGCAGGAATGACGCGGCGCTCGAGGAGTTCAAGAAAGCGGACAAGCAGGACGGCGGGCATTGCGTTGCGTGTCAGAAGCAAATACTCAAGTACGGACTTGAGTTGCAGGACTGGAAGGCCGCCGAGGTCGCAGCGGGAGAGATCGTGGCGGAAGCTCAAGGCGATCGCGATGTGGCCCTCGCGCATTATCAATTTGCGATCGTGCTGATAAATGAGGGGGTGCAGAGACACAAAGACGAATATTTCACTCGCACCCACGACGAGATTGCCAAGGCGCTCGCCGCGCATGCGAACTTTCCGGATGCACTGTTCGTCGATGGCCAGGCGCTCGCCCGGTTGGGACAAGACGAGGCGGCAAGAGCCAGGTTTGCAGAGTTTGTGAAGACGAAGCCCACGGAAGATCCCAAGCGCCAAAGGGCGCTGCGATATATCGAGCGCCCCGAGCTTGCGCGCGCGAGAATGGCGCCGCCCTTCACGGTCACCACGATCCAGGGCCCGCAGGTGTCCATGGACGATTTGCAAGGCAAGGTGGTGCTGCTGGATTTTTGGGCGACCTGGTGCGCGCCCTGCCGCGAGGCGTTGCCGCATATACGGGAGGTGGCCAAAAAGTTTCAGGGGCAGCCGCTGGTGATTCTCAGCGTGAGCCTGGATAGCGACGAACAGAAGTGGAAGGATTACATCGGCAAAAACGAAATGACCTGGCCGCAGTATCGAGACGGAGGCTTTACCGGCCCGGTGGCGAAGATGTTTGGGGTCACCGCGATCCCGCACACCTTCACGATCGATGCGGATGGCGTGTTACAGGATGAACACGTCGGGGACGCCTCGATTGAGGGCAAGCTCAAAAAGCTTCTTGCGCGAGCGCAGGAATTAAAGTCAACGGGAACCATTCCAAACGGCACAATGCTCGATGGCGCCGTAGGCCAGCTACGGTCAGATGGGAATGGCCCCTCAGTGGCTGAAGCCGGATCTGTTTTGCGATAGCTATCGGCACGCGCCGTCCCTTCGAGTCGATGCAAACAAAAACGCCCGGGAGCCGTTTGGCGCCCGGGCGTTTCGTCGGTGGGCACAGGCAGGAGTGCCTGTGCTACCTGCTAGTAGATGTCGTATTGCTCCCAGTGGAGGGTGGCGTCGGATTGGATGATTACGTGTTTGTGCGTGGTTTGCTCTAGTTCGTCGATGAGCATGGACTCGCGGGTTTTCAGGGCTTTGGCGATTTCTGGGTGGACGCGGAGAGTTAGGTTCGGGCTCTCGTGGTCGGCGGCGGCCATTTTGCGGGCTTCGGCTTGGATTTCGTAGCAGAGCGTGGGGCTGGATTTCACCATGCCGGAGCCGGTGCAATAGGGGCACGGTTGGCAGAGGACACGCTCAAGGGCTTGCTTGGTGCGTTTTCTGGTGATGCAGACCAGGCCAAACTCGTTGAACGAGAGGGCTTTCGACGGGGCTTTGTCCTGCTCTAACGCTTGTTGCAGGGCCGACAAAACCTTTTCGCGATTGCGGCGCTCTTCCATGTCGATGAAATCGACCACGATGATGCCGCCGAGATCGCGCAGGCGGATTTGGCGGACGATTTCTTTCACCGCTTCGAGGTTGGTCTTGACGATGGTGTCTTCGAGGCGCGTGGAGCCTTTGCCTACGAATTTGCCGGTGTTGACGTCGATGGCGACCAGCGCTTCGGTGTGGTTGATGACGATGTAGCCGCCGGACTTCAGCCAGACTTTGGCGCGGAGCGCTTTGTCGAGCTCGTGCTGGATGCCGAACTCTTCGAAGATCGGCGTTTCCTTGGTGTAGAGCTTTACGCGGTTGACGAGCTTCGGTTGGAAGCGGCTTACAAATTCCACGACCTTGCCGTATTCCTCTTCGTTGTCGATCCAGATGGCGCTGAAATCGTCGGAGACGTAATCGCGGAGCATGCGCTCGACGAGGTCGAGATCGCGGTGTAGTAACGCTGGGGCTTTGCGTTGCTCGCTGCGCTCCTTGATTTCGTTCCAGGTCTTGCCGAGGAAGTCGATGTCGGCGCGGATTTCGTCGTCGGTGGCTTCGCCCGCCGCGGTTCGAACGATGAAGCCGCCGGGATAGGCGTTGCCGGCTTCGCTGACGAGACGTCGAAGGCGCGAGCGATTTTCGGCGGAGATAATTTTGCGCGAAACGCCGGTGTGATGAACCGTTGGCATGTAGACGAGGAAACGGCCCGGCAGAGCGACGTGGCTGGTGATGCGGGCGCCTTTTTTGCCGAGGGGTTCCTTGGCGATCTGGATGACTACATCCTGACCGGCCTTCAGCATTTCGGAAATGAGTTGCGGTCGGCGCGGCGGGCCGGAGCGACCGCCTTGATAACCGCGATCGTGCCGGGGTCCGCCGGGGCCACTTGGACGGCGTTCGAAGCGGCCGCTTGGGCGTCCACCGCGGGAAGGCCCACTGGGGCGTCCACCGCGATCACCGCCGCGATTGTCGCGGCCGCGGTCGCGTCCACCGCTACGGAAGGGGCGTTGGAAACGCGAGCGCGGATTGCCGCTGCCGATGCGAGCGGACTCGCGCGGAGCAAAATCGTCGCGCGGGGCGCTGGCGCTGCGGGGCGAGCGGGTCTCGCCGGGTAGAAGGATGACATCGTCTTCGACGGGAGCGGACGGCGCGGCCTGGGCGCCGGAGGAAGCTTCGATGAGTTCGTTTTCGCGATCGTGCACGCCATCACCGTGTTCGTGAACGTCGTGGTGTTCGTGGGTGCCGGTCTCGACGTGGTCGGTGTGGCCGGCTTGGTGTACGGCGTCGTCATGAGCAGCGTCGGCTTCCGCGTCGGCGCGCTCCTGGGGAGTCATTCTGAGGGCTTCGTCGCGGGCTTCTTCGACCGCGGATTCACTGGAAGCTTCGGACTCTTCCGCTTCGGAAAGGCGGATTTCTTCGGCTTCTTCGGAACTTTCTTCGTGCGATTCTTCCGACGCCTCTTCCTCGTCCTCGCCTTCGTCGGCTTCCAGTTCTTCTTCTTCGAATACCGCGCCGCCAGCGATGGCGTCGGCGGCCACCTTGGCTTGGGTTTCTTCCTGTTTAGCTTCGACGAGGCTTAGAGAAAGAGCCGCGACGTCTTCTTCGCTCAGAGAATTCTCGACGCGGATGCGCTCGGCCTCGCGGGCTGCGGCGGCTTCTTCGATCGGGGAAAGAGCTTCGGGAACAGGACTCGAGGTTTCCGCCGATTCCGGAGCGGGTTCGGCTTCGGCGCCTGTTTCGGCGAGGAGCCAGCGCGGGAGTCCGCCAGAGGAACGGCGCGGAGCATTGGGGGTGGCCGGCAACGCGCTGGGTTGTGATGTGGCTGCGCGTGGCATGGGCTCTTCGATTTCCGGCTGCGGCTCATGCAATTCGGGTTCTGCGACCGGCGCGATGGGAGCGGCCGAGACTACCGGCTTGTTGCGATATTTTGCTAGCGACTCGCCGGGAAGAATGATTTCGTCTTCGGCGCTGGATTCGGCCGGTCCTACAGGACGGGAGCCGGTTTCGGGGCGGCGATTGTCAAAGCCGCGAGGTTGCGCTCCGCGGGGTTCGAATCCGCGAGGCTGCTGCCCGCGCTGGTCGTAGCCGCCACGTGAGTCGGTCGGGCGTTGCTGGTCGCCTTGCGGTGAGGCGTACTTTGACGGCGGCAGATTGCGGCCGCCCGTTGCGCTTCCGGGGCCTGACGGTCGTCCCGCCGCCGCGACGGCGTCCACCGCGACGTCCGAAGCGGCCACGGCCACGGTCTCCGCCACGATCACCACCGCGGTCTCCGCCTTGATCGCCACGGCCGAAGTTCTGGCCGCCGCTGCGTGGCGGACCACCGCGATCGTTGCGTGGAGGATACTTCTGCGTGGGATTGTATTGATGGCCGAAATTCTGGGGCGCGGACGCGTTGGATTCCGGCTGGCGCTCTTCGGGTTCCGCGTGCAAGTCGGAATGCGTTGAGGCATCGGCGTCGTGATGTTCCTCGATGGCGGCGTGCTCTTCGTGATCGTGAACATGTTCGGCATGGTCGCCGTGTTCGTGCTCGCGATGCTCGTTTTCACGGTGCGATTCGTGGAGGGTTTCGGCCTCCGCGAGATCGTGATGAGCCGCCTCGTCGCCGTGCTCGATTCCGTGGTCGATTCCGTGCAGGTCGGCGGGTTCGGCGGTGTGACCGATCGTTTCGCCTGGCAACACTTCGGTGTGGACGGAGACGGAAATCTGTGGCGACGCCGCGGCGTGCGGCTCGGCGTGCCCGTGTCCGTGATCGTAATCCTCAAGATTTTCGAAAACGTCACTGACGTACAGGAAGGCGTCGCCGTCAAGCCCGATGTCCACGAAAGCGGACTGCATGCCGGGAAGCACCCGCGTGACGCGGCCCTTGTAGATACTGCCGACCAGCGCGAACTCTTTTTCGCGCTCGATGTAAATTTCGACTAACTGACCTTCTTCCAAAATCGCGACCCGCCGTTCGTGGGAGGCCGCGGAAATAACCAATTCTTTCGACATGAAAACTCCTCGTTATGTGCGGCGCCGGATATGCCGGAGCCGCCTTTCTGCGTGTTCCCGGACAGGCCGGGGACATCGCATTGCGTGGCACCGATTGGATCGGAGCCACCGGACGACATCGCCGCGAGCGTGCGCTCTGCGGGGGTCCGGACGAATAGCCTGCCCTGCGTGAAGCAGGAATACGTGGGCGACACCTTTGGGGAGATGATGCCTGTGCGTACGAAGCCGGAGGGGTGGATCACGGACACGCCGGGATCAGTACTAACGATGCACTTCCTCTTGCTTACGAGGCCGGTCCGTTGCCGGGAGGAGCAAACGGCGGACGATGCTGTCCTCACTCTAATATTCCTGATTTCTACTAAATTCAAAACCGGCGCGGCCCTTAAGAATCAGGCACTGCGCTCGGGACTGGCGTATCGCTCAGTTGACGAACCGGCGAATCCGGACATTCATCACCAGACCAATCGCCAGAAAAACAAACAATGTAGCCGAGCCCCCGTAACTCATTAAGGGTAACGGGATGCCGGTGACGGGCATAGCGCCAATCACCATAGCCACATTTACTAAAACATGGAAACCTAGCGCGGCGGCCACGCCCATGACCAGAAACATTCCGGCGCGATCTTTCGCGCGTTGGGCATTCTGCACGAGTCGCAGCAACAACGCCATATACAAACCCAAGGCAATCAGCACGCCTTTGAAGCCCTGCTCTTCAGCCCACGCCGACATGATGAAATCGGAATAACGGACGGGGATGTAGCCCAGTTGATTTTGCGTGCCGTTGCGAAAACCTTTGCCCCAGAAGCCGCCGGAGCCCACGGCTATCTTCGATTGCAACAGTTGATAGCCCGAGCCTTTTGCGTCTTCTTCTGGATGCAGGAAGGAAGTGATTCTCTCTCTTGGTACGGCTTCAATATATGCTTACTCACCGGGGGATAGAAAACGCTTCCAACCAGTAAAGCTCCAGCCAACGAAAAAATTGCTGCGTGCTGCCACTGCAAGGCCCCCGAGAAAAGCGCCAACAACCAACAGGGGCATGAGCACTAACGCGGTGCCCAAATCGGGCTGCTTTAAAATAAGCCCAAGTGGAATAGCCACCAAGAGTCCTGCTTTGATCAGATCGCGAAGGGAAAGCTCATCGGTGCGCACTTCCGCGAAGAAGCGCGCCAGCCAGATGATTATAATCAATTTTACGAGTTCTGACACCTGGAAAGCCTCGCCGAGGATGGGAAGCCAACGTTTGGCTCCGAAGCGGGTATGGCCGACCAGTAGTACTGCAACGAGGGCGACACGCCGATCAGGTAGAGAATCCAGGCTTGATCCAGGATCAGGTGGTAGTCGAGGCGGGAAAGCACGAACATCAGGATGAAGCCCACGACCAGCCAGCGGATCTGCTTGGTGTGCATGCCAGCCAGGTTGCTGCCTTGCGTGGCGGAATAAATTTCGATCACGCCGAGCGTGCAGATGGCCAGCAGGATGGCGATCAGCCACCAATCGTAATCGCGGGTAGCGCCGGGTGTGTCTTTCATGGCCTCTTTGCCGAGCGAAATCGAGTCTTTGCGTCTACTTGCATTAGCGAGCCGCTAGTTCCTGTCAGCCTTGGCGCGCGCTGGCACGGTTTGCGGCTGACCTTGCTGCTTTCAAGATCGGCTGCCGGCTGAATGGCCGCGGCTGCCGGCGCATTCCTGGCCGGATCAAATTGTGTGCCGTCGGCCGTGATCTGCCTCGTCCAGCTTCTTGTTCTTCTTGTCGTAATACGCCTTGACGATATCGCGGGCGACAGGACCCGACGCTGTTCCACCGTGTTGGCCGCTTTCCTGGACCAATACCGCGACGACGATTTCCGGATTGCGGCGCGGGGCATAGCCGACAAACCAGGCGTTATCCTCGAATTTCTTCTGTTTGCCTAGTCTTTCGCGGGTCGCATAGCCAATGACCTGGGCGGTTCCCGATTTTCCGCTGAGTTCGATCCCGGCAAGCTTGAGTGATCCACCGGTGCCGCCCTCATTCACCACGCCATACATCGCGTCGGTGATCTTTTCCACGGTGGGTTCCGAGATAGCGAACCGCTCCTCACCCACGTTCTGGGCGTCCTTGAGCAAGTGAGGTTGCTTGAATACGCCGCCGCTTGCGATTCCGCCAATTAGCCGGGCTAATTGCAGCGGCGTGGTGTGACCGGCGCCTTGGCCGGTGGAGACGGAAATGGTTTCGCCTGCGTACCACTTGCGGTGAAAAGTTTTCTCGACCCATTCCTCCGACGGCATGAGTCCGGGTTCCTCGGAGGGCAGATCGATTCCGGTCTTGTGTCCGATGCCGAGGCCGCTACCGTAGTAGGAGAGCCGATCGATACCCAGGCGCATACCAACGTTGTAGAAGAAGACATCGCACGATTCCATGATGGCCTTTTTCAGGTCCACGGTACCGTGCGAGCTTTTCCCGATAGACCCAGCATTGATACTGGCGTCCGTAAAATGTGGCGTATCCTGGGCAGAAGGCGGTGAAATTCTCGGGCGGCACTTTGTCTTCGAGCATCGCCGTGGCGGTGACGATCTTGAAGACCGAGCCCGGCGCCAGTTGTGCTTGAATCGCGCGATTTAACAAGCGGTTTGAGAGGATCGTCGTTGAGGTCCTTCCACTGCTTTCCGGTGATGCGAACCGCGAAATCGTTAGGGTCGGGGCGTCGGGCGGCTGACCATGGCCAGCACTTCGCCGGTTCGCGGATCGAGAGCCACAACAGCGCCGGGTCGCGTGCCCAGCGATTGCTCGGCGACCTGCTGCAGGTCGTAATCGATAGCTGAGCTGGATCTGCTTGCCGGGAATGGCTTCCTGCGTCGGGAGGCGGTCAACTTCCTTGCCGACGCTGTTGACGATGACGCGGCGCATGCCGTCGGTGCCTTGCAAGGAGTCGTTATATTCGCGCTCCAGGCCCGTTTTGCCGACGAAGTCGCCTGGGCGGAACTTGCCGTTGCTGTCTTCGATCTGCTTTTCGCTGACTTCACCGACGTACCCGCTGGCGTGAGCCATGAATCCGTTCGGCAGATAACGGCGGCGGTGCACCATCAGCATTTCGAGCAGGGGGATATCGGAGCGGTGCGACTCGATGAAAGCCACGTCGCCGGGGGTCGCTTCCGGCTTGATCACAATGGGCTGAAATTTGGGAAGCTCCCTGGCATTGTCCAGCTGGTCGGCTAGATCGTTCAGGGGAACGCCTAGTCCTTCCGCAATGACCGGGAGATTCTTCATCACCAGCGTCGGATCGTCGCGCAGGAGCAAGACGCTGAAAGAAGGGTAGTTATCGACAAGCACGCGCCCGTCGCGATCGAGCATGCGGCCGCGCGGCGCAATTACCGGAATGGAGCGAATGCGGTTGCGATCGGCCCACTGCGAATACTTATCGGAGTCGATGACCTGCAGCTTCCAGAAGCCGATCAGCAACAGCCCGATCATTCCCACAATGACGTAGGAGACTACAGCCAGCCGCGCTTGCGGCAATCGATTGTCGTCACGGAACCAGTACGACACGGAATCCCCGCGCGAGTCTCTCCATCCACGGCTCTTAGGAACCGGGCCGATCAGGGCTATTTGTCAGCCCGCTCCGAACTCGTCGGAGCCTGCTCGCGTCATGAAAATGGACATCTGACGTGCCTCTCGCGTGGCGAGAGGAGTCATTTTTAACCCTACACTTGCCGGGGAAGCGCTGCAAGCCGTCCTCGTGTACAGGTTCCTGTAAGCCACTAGGCTTGGCCAGGGTGAGAGGCTAGTGGATTAGTCGTGGCGCAACGCCAAGGTGGGCTCGATTCCGGTGGCGCGCCGCGCCGGGAACCAACAGGCAAGCGCGCCCGTGGCGAGCAGGAGAGCCGCAACGCACGCGATCGTGATGGGATCGTGCGCCGAGACTCGCCACAATTGGCTGGCTAACACTCGTGATAGCACAAGGCTGGCCACCAAGCCGATGCCGACACCCAGTCCGATGACGCGCATGCCCATTCCGAAAACGAGTTTGAGCGCATCTCCTCGGGTGGCACCGAGTGCCATACGAATGCCGATCTCATGGGTGCGGCGGGCGGTGGCGTAGGCGACCACGCTATAGACGCCGATCATAACCAGCACCAAGCCAACCGCCGCGAAGACACTCATCAGCACAAAACCAAAACGCGGACCGGCGTACGATCGCAAGCTAATGTAGTTGTCCAGCGTGCCCGTCAGCGTCATGGGAACGCTGCGATCCGTGGCCCACACTTCACGCCGCACGGCATCGGTGATCATCATCGGATCGTTGCCGGTGCGCACCAAAATGCCGCGCTCGCCAGAACCCGTAACGGTGTACGGCACCCAAACCTCCGGCCGCACCGGCTGCTGCAGCCCTTGATTCCGCGTGTCTCCAACCACTCCCACGATTTCGAACCACGGATCCTGCACCCGGTCGGGAAAATTCTCGAGTTCGGAAAGGCGAACGCGTTGCCCGAGGGGATTCCCGCTACTCAAGTAAGTGCGAACGAATGTTTGGTTCACAACGGCTACTTTTCGGGCGTCGTTGACTTCGACCTCGCTGAAGGTACGCCCCTCTTTCAACTCGATGCGCAACACCGGGAAATATCCCTCGCTGCACAACTGAAATAACGCCGACCATTTTTCGCGGTGCACCGCTCCCGGTATTTCAATTTCGCTGGGGAGTCCTCCGTAAGGCGGCACGGCGCTGCTCTCGGCGGCGTCGATGACGCCCGGCAACAACTTGAGGCGCGCGACTAACGACCGGTAAAACGAAGTCACTTGCGCAGCGGTCTTGTAGCGCTCGGACGGGAGGGGCAATCGCGTGACCAGCACGTGATCGGCGCGCAAGCCCAGCCCGACTTCGCGGAGCGCCACAAAACTCCTCATCAGTAATCCGGCCCCCACCAGCAGCGTGAACGACAGTGCGACCTCACACACGATCACCGCATCACGCATATGCCCCTGGCCGGCAGTGCCACTCGCCCCTTTGCCGGAGTCGCGCAGCGGCTTCTCCAGATCTTTTCGCGCGGCTCGAAGAGCGGGCACCAGGCCAAAAATCACCGGCGTTACCATCGCAATCCCCAACGCAAAAAACAGCACCGGCCAGTTGAGGGAAATTTCCGTTTCCGCCGGGATCGTTACCGGCGGGATGAGAGAGACCATCGAGTTGAGTCCAACCGCCGCCAATGCGACACCCAATGCACCACCGCAGATCGACAGGATCAGGCTCTCCACCATCAGCTGGCGGATTAATCTCCAGCGGCTCGCTCCTAGCGCCGCCCGAACGGCAAATTCTTTCTCGCGCGTGGTCGCGCGCGCCAGCAGGAGGTTCGCCAGGTTCGCGCAGCTGATCAGCAACAGCAACGCGACCGCTCCCAGCGTCAGATACAGCGTCATGCGAAAATTCCCGACCACCATGTCGGTCGCCGAAACGATCTTCACCACGAAATGCTCGGGATAACTTTTCGGATAAATTTTCGCCAATTGATTCGCGACCACCGTGAAATCGGCTTGCGCTTGCTGAACGGAGACTCCTGGCTTCAGATGCCCGATCAGATACCAAACCGGCGGAAACTCTCCGGCTACGACAGGAGTGTCCGTGCGCGTGGGCTTCACCGGTACAAAGACGTCGCCATCTCCCCATCCAAAGCGTCGAGGCATGATGCCGATCAAGGTGCGCGAGACGCCATTCAGCACGAAGGTCTTGTTCAGCGCCGCGGGATCGCCGGCAAAATGCGACATCCACGCCTTGTAGCCCAGGACAAACACCGGCGGCGCCCCGGGTTCATAATCCGCTGGCTGCATCACGCGCCCCAGCATCGCCGGCATCCCGAAGAATTCAAACGTATTCGGCGTAACCAAAACGCCGTGCAGACGTTCGACGCCTTCACCTACGTTGTGCAACACCTCTTCGGAGGCGTTGGCAATGGCCAGATCGAACACGTGATTCTTCTCGACGTAATCCAGATATTCCGGAGCGGAATATTCCGCGCGTCCGGGGGCTTCGCTGCGCCCCGCATCGTGGATTTCCACGGTCATAAACCGCTGGGCGTCGGGATACGGAAAGGGCGAGACCAGAACGTTTTCAATTACGCTGAAGATCGCTGTGGATGCGCCGATGCCGAGCGCCAGCGCCGCTACAGCTACAGCGGTAAAACCCGGCTTCTTGCGAAGCGTGCGCAGCGAATAGGTAAAATCGCGCCAGAGTGTTTCGAGCGAAGTAAACGTCCACATCTCGCGCGTCCTCTCTTTCAGAATCGTGGAGTTGCCGAACTGGCGTCGCGCGGCGTAACGCGATTCGTCGGGCGGCAGCCCCTCGGAGGCGTTCTTCTTCTCGCGCATCGCGAGGTGGAGGGCGACCTCGTCGTCCAATTCGCGCTCAAGTTGTCTTCGCTTCCCCAACGCCTTCAGACGGAGCCAGATTTGGTTCGCCCATTGCAACATGCTCTTCTACTCCAAGGCTTCTACTCCCAAAATTCATTTGCGACTTCGAGTGCGAGAGCTCGTCTTCTAATCTTGACGAAGCGCATGTGCTGGATCGAGACGCATAACCCGAACTCCGGGAATGGCGCTTGCCGCCGCTGCCACGCCGATCAAGAAAATGGCCGCACCTGCAAACGTCACTGGATCTGTAGGCGAAATTCCAAACAGAAACCGCCCCATCAGTGGTCGTAACGCCCACGCGCCGCACATGCCAATCGCTGCGCCGACGAGCGCCATTTTTAATCCCTGCTGTAGCACCAACCACAACACGTCTCGCGGCGTCGCACCGAGCGCCACGCGCACGGCCAATTCCTGCTTTCGCTGGGCCACGAGATACGACACGACGCCGTACACACCAACAATGGCGAGCGCCAACCCAGCGGCAGTAAACAGCGACAACAACATAGTCGTAAACCGTTGTCCGCCGGTCTCGTCGGAGATCACTTCATCCATGGTCTCGACTTCCGCGAAAACCATATCGGCATCCAGATCGCGAATCTGGCTGCGTACCGCCGGTTCGATCGAGTGTGGCGCGACGGCGGTGCGAATCACGATGTCCTTGAATCCGTAGTTCACGGCCGGATGTTGCGAATACAGGCAGACAATTTCAGGTTCCGAGGCGGCAGCGAGTCCCGCATTCTTCATGTCGCCGATGACGCCTATGACGGTCACGTCCGAAAAATCCCAAGTGTTCGCGCCTGGGACCGTTCCTAGGGCGCCGGCCGGCGGACCGATGTGAACCTGCCGCCCAATGGGATCTTCCGTCGGAAAGAAGCGGCGCCGAAACTCCTCGCTGATCAAGGCGACCGACGCACTCGTTGCCGAGTCGGTCTCCGCAAAATCTCTTCCGCGGAGAAGCGGTACGCCCAGAGTGCGCAGAAAAGCAGCATCCGCCACACCGAAGTAAGACGTTGGGATTTCCTCGATTCGCGGCGTCGGGTGACCCGCGATTCCAATGAGCTGTGTCCATTGGCTGTCGGGCGGATAGACGGTGGTAACGCTCGCGGAAGTAACGCCCGGCAGCGAACGCACTCGTTGCCCAAGCTCATCGGAGAAGTGGGTGATCGCATCGGGATTCGGATAACGCGCAGGAGGCAGATAAAAGTGACCTTTCAACAGGTGGTCGGCGCGCGCTCCGATATCCTGCCGCTGCAATCGCACGATGCTTTGCACCAGCAGACTCGCGCCCACGACCAATATCAGGGAAAGCGCCATCTCCGCGGCCACCAGTACATTGCGCAGTCGCAATCGACGCGCACCCGCGGACCCGGAGCGCCCTCCTTCTTTTAATGCATCGATCACCTGAACGCGCGTGCCGGTTAGCGCAGGGGCCAAGCCAAACAGAAGACTCGTCACCAGCGAGGTGAGCAGCGTGAAGGTCAAAACGGGGGCATGAATCCCAACGTCGGCAAGTTGCGGAAAATCGTCGAGGTGCGTTCTTGTTAGCGCCACGAGTCCAAACTGAGCGAGGGCCAGGCCAGCGGCGCCGCCGATCAACGAAAGCAGCAGAGTTTCCGCGAGCAACTGCCGAACGAGCCCGGATCGGCCCGCGCCCAAGGCCACACGCACCGCTAGTTCCCGCTGTCGCACCGCATTGCGCGCCAACAGCAGATTCGCAAGATTCGAGCACGCGATCAGCAGGACCAAGCTGACCGCTCCCATGAGCATGAACAGTACTGGCTTTAGCGTCCCGATTCGCTTGTCGGCCAAGGGCGCCAGCTTTACTCCAACACCGCGATCGACCGGATGCGCAGCGGCAAGGCCAGCGGCGATGGTCGCCAGGTCCGCTTGCGATTGCGCGATGGTTACTCCTGGTTTCATCCTGCCGATTGCGGTGTTATCGCGCGCGCCACGCGAGGATTCGGACCAGTCCGTTCCCGCGATTGCAAACGGAGCCCAGAGATGGATTGGCCGCCGGTTTTCCATCCAATCCGGAATGGCAACCGGCATCACCGCTACAATCGTGTACGATTCCTCGTTGATGCGAATCTTCTTGCCGAGAATCGCCGGGTCGCTCGCAAACCGGTTCCTCCACAGGTTCGCGTCGATCGCCGCCACGTAGTGTTTGCCGTAGTGATTCTCCTCCTCCGTAAACAAGCGGCCCATCAGGGGGCGCACGTCCAAAATTTCAAAATACGCAGCCGGAACGAGGCCGACGATCATCTGCTCGGGTTCGGATCCCGCGGTGCCGAGATTCACGTTCTTTCGCCAGTGGTCGTAGATCACCATCTTCTGAAAGCTGTGATTGTTTTGCGCATAGTCGCGCGTATCCAGCGCCGAGGGCCCGTCCAGGGTCGCGCCGTTCTTCGTTGAGAGGATGCTGACGAGTTGGTGTGGCTCCGTGAATGGCAGGGGCTGCAACATTACCGAATCGATCACGCTGAAGATCGCCGTCGGCGCGCCGATTCCCAGCGCCAGTGTCAGCACCGCTACAATCGTGAACCCCGGACTCTTGCGGAGAGACCGCGCGCCATAGCGCAGGTCCTGCCACAGCGCCTCAATTGCGGTCCACCTCCAGAGGGTCAAGCTTTTCTCCTTCACGCCGGTAACATTCCCGAACTGGCGTCGCGCCGCGTAGCGCGCTTCGTCTGTATCCATGCCCGCGACGCGATTCTTCTGTTCACGCATCGCCAGGTGAAAAGCGACTTCGTCGTTCAGCTCGCGCTCGAGCTGTCTTCGCTTCGTCGCCGCTCTAAGGCGTTGCCGGAGTCTGTGAAGTTGTTCGAACGGCATTCACCCTCCCACGTTCGGGACAGTTCATTCGTGGCGCAGTGCGACCATCGGGTCGATGCAAGTTCCGCGGCGGGCCGGGTGATAGCTGGCTAAAAGAGCAATGCCGGCCAGCAAGAGCGAGACGCCGATGTAGGTAACAGGATCGTTCGGCGTTACGCCGACGAGGAAGTCGCTGAGCAGCCGTCCGATGGCGAACGCTCCAGCCAGACCGGCCAGCAGTCCGAAGCCAACCACAATCGCGCCTTGACGGCAGATCATCGCGAGGACCTGACCGGGCTGGGCACCGAGCGCCATGCGAATTCCGATTTCGGAGGTGCGGCGGCTGACGGAGTAGGACATCACGCCGTAAACGCCAACGACGGCCAACACTAATCCCAAAAAGCCGAGGGCGCCTGCCAAGCCTGCAGCGATCTCAAAAAGCAAGAGCCCGTTGATGCCACGAACGGCTCGAGACATCGTGCGGATTCCGGAAATGGGCATGGTAGGCGCGATGGAATGGATTACCTCTTCGACGCTCCGGAAAACCGCCTCCGGTTTTTCGCTCGCGCGAATCTGAAGGATCTCGGTGGACGCGTAAACTTGCGTGTACGGCACGAAAAAGGCTTCCTCGAACGGTCCGTAGACCTGATCGAATCGGCTGTTCTTGACTATGCCGATGATTTCGACCGGTTGTTTGGGATCACTGGTTCGAACGAAGCGTTTGCCGATGGGGTCCTGTTTTGGCCAAGAGCGTTCGGCCATCGCCGAATTAATCACCGCTACGCGCGGCGCATTCTCATTGTCGGCGTCCGTTATTTCGCGGCCACGAACCAGGGGAATGCTCATCGTTCGGAGATAGCCGGAAGAAATTGCAGTGTAGATGGCGTGAGGCGCGCGCTGATTCTCCGCCGGGGCAGACGGATGGCCAGGAATCTCGAGGTCGTCGCCTAGAACCACTTCGCCAAAAGGAATGGTGGACGCGATGCTAGCGGATTTCACGGTGGGCATGGCGCGGACACGTTCCAGCAACTCCTTGTAGAACGCGATGCCCTGCGTTTTGTTGTAGCCGATTTCGTGAGGGTCGACCGTTAGGTTGAGGACGTTGGTCGGGTCGAATCCGAGGTCGGTATTTTGCGCGCTGTAGAGGCTTCGGAGGAATAGTCCAGCGACGATCAGGAGTGCGAGCGAACCACCCACTTGCGCGGCTACCAAAACGGCGCGTAAGCGTTGTCTTCGCCCGGTCGCGCCGCGACCCGACGCATGCAACACCTCACGCAAGTTGCTGAGCGAGGCGCGTAGCGCGGGGAAGAGACCGACTAGAACGCCGGCTAACAACGCAACGCTGGCGGCGTAGGCGAAGACCCGCCAATCGAAGGCAAAGTTCAGTACGAGTGGCAGGTCGGTTTCCAACGGCAAAGCGGTAATAGCACTAGTTACGTTCACGCCGATGGCGAGACCCGCGATGCAGCCGAGCGAGGACAGCAGCACGCTTTCTGTGAGCAACTGGCGCACCACCCGCACTCGCGAAGCCCCGAGCGCGGCGCGGACCGCCATCTCTCGCTCGCGCGCGGTGGCGCGAACGAGCAGAAGATTCGCCACATTGATGCACGCCAGAATCAAGACGAGCGCCGCGAGGATCAGGAAGAGATTCGCGAGCTTCGGTAGCAGTCCGGGCGGGTTGGTCATACCGGGGGGACGCAGGGGAATAGCACGAAGCGCGCTCGACTCGTCGGGCCGTGAATTCTGCTGGAACAAACGCTGCCCAACCACACTTAGCTCCGGTTGGGCTTTATCGCCATTCATCCCTCTATTCCATCGAGCGATGACGACGAGACTGCGATTTTTTGGATCGGTCAGAAAAGCCGTATTACCGCCGCTGTCCAGGGTGGCCATGCCCAGGGGCAGATACGCTTGCATACTTATGAGCGGTGTAACTCCGTCGAATCCTTCGGGGCCGACGCCCACAATCGTGACTAAATGGCCGTTGATTGCGGCTTTCTTGCCGACGATCTGCGGGTCGGAACGAAAACGCGTTCTCCAGTAGCGGTAGCCGAGCACTGCGACGGGATCGGCTCCGGGAGCATTTCCCTCGGAAGGCAGAATCAGCCGGCCTTGCGAGGGAGCAATGCCAAGCATCGAGAAAAAGTTACCGGTAACGAACGCCGTCTGTACCGCCTCGGTTTTTCCATCCAGCGTCAGACCGTCAGACTGATTTTCGAATCCTGCGAGACTTCCAAAAATCATTCCGGCTTGATCGGAAAAGAGTGCTGATGTTTGCTTGCGAATGTCGGTGAATTCCGGAAACGAAAACTGAGTGTCAACGAGTTCCGTTCCGTGCGGAAATGCAAGATACGCGAGACTCGCCGGATCGCTTACGGGCAGCGGCCGAAGCATCAGGCCGTTCACGATGCTGAAGATGGCCGTGTTCACGCCGATGCCGAGGGCGAGCGTGAGCACAACCACGAACGTGAAGCCGGGATCCTTGATCAGCATGCGCGCGCCGAAGCGAATGTCCTGCCACAGCGTCTCCGTCCAGGCAAAGGTCCATATCGCTCGGCTGTTCTCTCGGATGCGCGTCACGTTTCCGAATTGGCGGCGCGCGGCGTAGCTCGCCTCGTCAACGGTGAATCCCGCTTCGCGGTTTTTCGCTTCGCGCATCGCCAGGTGAAAAGCGACTTCGTCGTTCAGTTCGCGCTCGAGTTGCGGACGCTTCCACAGTGTCTTGGCCCGAAGCCTCGCTCGATTTGCCCACTCCCGCAACATGGCTCCCTCCTATGCGGTCTGCAAGATCCGTGCGACCGCGCCCGACATCCGCCGCCAGTATTCCGTCTCCTGCGCCAATTGTTTTCGGCCAGCTGCGGTCAGTGAGTAATATTTCGCGCGGCGGTTGTTATCCGACATGCCCCATTCCGCCGACAATAGGCCACGCAACTCCAACCGGTGCAATGCCGGATAGAGGGCGCCTTCTTCCACGCGCAGCACATCCTGCGAACTCTCGTGAATCCATTCCGCGACCGCGTAACCGTGCATAGCGCCGCTCGCCAGGGCCTTCAGGATTAGTAAGTCCAGCGTTCCCTGCAGCAGTTCTCCCGGCTGCGCTTTCTTCTCCGCCATCGACATGTCCCTCCAGGCATCGTCCAACTTGCCGTTTGTAGGGGCGGGGCTTGCTCCGCCCGGCTGTTGCCGCTTGGCAACGAATTGCCCTGAGCACTCTATCCCTAAGACGCTTAGGGATAGAAAATGTTTCCAACGATGTTGCTTTTACCGGGGAACGCACGAGGGACGGACACGTCCGCCTGATCTTCGTCGGTGCCTTTGCGGCGCCCCCTCGCCGAGAAAACTTCGCCGGGAAAACTTGCCGATGGACGGACCACGCGATATCGTACTGAAACGACTCATGGCTACACCACCGTCCCCAGTATTGCGAATCGCGCTTGTCGGCATGTCCGGCTCCGGCAAAACCTTCTGGGCCAAGCGTTTAGCGGCGAGCGGGCATCCCAGCATTTCGTGCGATGACCGCATCGAGGAGCGCCTTCGCGCGCATCTCACCTCCGACGGCTACAGTGGCATCAACGGCGTAGCCGCGTGGATGGGCAAGCCGGATAGCCCAACCTACGCGGAACGGGAAGCCGACTACCTGGCGGCGGAGATTGCTGGACTCGATGAGCTATTGACCGAACTCGAACAGGACCCCAACCGCGAGCTGATTCTCGATACCACCGGCAGCGTGATCTACACAGGGAACAATGTGCTCATGCGGCTTCGGCGGCAAATGACCGTCGTGTACCTGGCGGCATCCGCAGAGGAGCAGCAACTCTTGATCGAGCGATATCTGACCGATCCGAAACCGGTCCTGTGGCGCGGAGCCTTTCAGCCCAAGAACGGCGAGACTCCACACCAAACCGTGGCACGCTGTTACCCGATCCTGATCGCAGCGCGGCGACAGAGTTACGAAGTATTGGCGCATTGCACTCTGCCCGCAGCCGATTTGCATACCCTTTCTGAGCACGCGGAGAGTGCGCGGAGCAGCGCGGAGGCGTTTCTCGAAAAAATTCGCACGCAGATCGAGAAAAAATCCGGCCAAGCCGGCGGACTGTAGCGCGAACACGCAGTGTCGCAAAATGCAGGCGTCCTGGCTTCAGCCAGGCAAGCGAGCAACCAATCACGATGACATCGCCCGAATGAGGTACCGAAGCACAGCGAAGCAAGCTCCACTAACATCGCTGCGCGGCGCCGTGCTGCGAGGTCTCGCGCCGGACGGCGGGTTATACATGCCGGTGGAGATTGCCAGGCGCTCTCCCGAGGAGTTGGAAGAGTTCCGCGCGCTGCCGTTTACGGAAGTATGCTATCGCGTGGTGAAACCCTTCGCGGGCCCGGAAGTGCCCGAGGAGATTTTGTGGCAAGTGGTCAGCGAGGCCATCAGTTTCCCGGTGAAATTGGTTTCGCTCTCGCCCGGGCTGCACATTCTCGAGTTATTTCACGGGCCGACGCTGGCGTTCAAAGATTTCGGCGCGCGCTTCATGGCGCGGCTGATGGGCTACTTCGTTCGCGGAGAGACACGCACGCTGACCGTGCTGGTGGCTACTTCCGGGGATACCGGAAGCGCGGTGGCGCATGGATTTCTGGGCGTGCCGGGAATTCGCGTGGTCATCTTGTATCCGTCCAAGCGCATCAGCGAAGCACAAGAGAAGCAGTTCACCACGCTGGGCGAAAACATCACCGCGCTGGAGGTCGGCGGATCCTTTGACGATTGCCAGCGGCTGGTGAAGCAGGCCTTTTCCGACGTGGAATTAAACAAACGGGTATTCCTGACCTCGGCGAATTCCATCAATATTGGGCGGCTCCTGCCGCAGATGTTCTATCACGTGGCCGCGTACCGCCAGCTCCCGGTCGCGTCGGTGCCGCTGATCGTATCGGTGCCTAGCGGAAATTTCGGTAACCTGACAGCGGGAATTTTCGCGAAGCGGATGGGATTGCCCGTGGCACGTTTTGTGGCCTCGACAAACGCGAATGATGTTGTGCCGGAATACCTGCGCACCGGCGAGTTTCATCCGCGGTCGGCGACCGCGACGTACTCAAATGCCATGGATGTCGGCAGCCCGAATAATTTTCCGCGATTGCTGGACTTGTGCCGGGGCAGGCTGGAATACGTGCAGCGGGAGATCTGGGGCCATGGCGCGACCGATGACGATACCTTGAGCGCGATGAAGTCGCTGTACGAGCGATTCAACTATATTGCTGATCCACATACTGCCGTTGGCGTTCTTGGGTGGGAAGCATACAAGCGGGCTCACACGGAGCCCTCTCAAGGTCTGGTGTTGGCCACGGCGCATCCTGCGAAGTTTGCGGACGTGGTAAAGCGGGCGATCGGCGTCGCGCCGCCGCTCCCCGATCGTCTCGCGGCTTACCTCCAACGGCCCAAGCTGTCAGTGCCCATTTCGAGCGGGTACCACGACTTCAAGCAGTTTTTGTTGAGTTGAGATCGTCCGCAGATCCGGTTCGAATTCCCGTCAATCCCTCAGCACTCTCCGAAGAATCGCGCCCGGACTTTTTCATCCATCGGCAATTCCGGCCCGCCAAACAGATGGTCGGGCACGCGCGACAAATCCTCCACGATTCGCGGCATCGCTTTTTGCCTTCGCGCGTCGGCTTCCGCCCCTTGTTCCTGGAAAAGATTGCGGAGCCAGCAGCAGACGGTATGAAGGCGATGAAAATAGATGTCATGTTGCTCTGCGTAAAGATGTCCAGCCTGGTCCCAATCGGAATGGCTCAACAACGCGTCCCGTAAGACGCGGGCGTCGCGCAGCGTCAAAGACATCCCCTGCCCGAAACTCGGATCACTCGTTGCAGCCGCTTCGCCAATCAAAGCAACTCCATCACGGTAGGGATGGTCAATCCAGACGTCTCCCGCGTCGAACGACGCCAGCGGCCCCAAGCTTTGAGCTTGCGCGTAGCATTCAATGAACATCGGTCCAACCTTTCGAGAGTCGGCCAGAAAGGTCTCAAATTTATCGCTGCCTTGCAGTGTAAAGCTTCCATTTGTCGGGTAGCCAAGATAGCCGCGAAACCGGTCGCCGCCCTGCGGAACGATTCCGCCGATCAGGGCGAATTCCGGATTGAACACAAACGTTCCCATGTCTTTCCGCGTGGGCACCCCGGTCAGCAGCACGCCTGCAAAATGGAAGGGCTGCTGATTCTTCTCGGCCGTGAAGCCCATCCACTTTCGCGCCGGCGATCCACGTCCATCGGCGGCCACGATCATGCGTGCAGGTATCCGTTTCTCCCGCCCGTTGCTGGTAGCCACGACGGATGGATTTGTGCCGGGCTGGATACTCGTCACGGCCACGCCTCGACGAACCTCCGCTCCGGCAGACTCCGCCCCCGCCAGAAGCGCCTCCTGCATTTCCGGATGAAAAAAAGAGAGAGCCGCCAATTGTTGCGAGGTCGTTTCGACAAGATTCCGCGGACCAAAGCCCATGTCGATCCACGGAACCTGCGTCGCGCAGCTCTCCAGGAGTTGCGCTTCGACGCCCAGTTCTCGTGCTTCCGCGACGCCCCAGGGCGCGAGGTATTCACCGCGCACACGGTCTCTGAACTATGTTTCCTTCTCCAGAACCAAGACGCGCATGCCACTTCGGGCCATCGATGCGGCACACGCAGACGCGCCTAGCCCACCGCCAACCGTGACGACATCAAAAGTAGTTGACCTCATGCTAGAGGCACTCCTTCCGCTCAATCTCCGGTAAGGGTTCTTAGGGTAGGGAATGGGCTGCTATCTGTCGGTGATGCTAGCAGACCGCGCGATGAGAGGGAAAGCGCTTTGTCGTTAATTTTTACGCAAGCGATCGAGGAGCATGAACAGCGGGATGCCAACAATCGCGTTGACCGCGGCGCCGATCGCGAGGTGCATGGTGAACCAGCCTTCAGGTTGCGCGAGCAGCAGGCGGCGCGTAATTACGATCACACCTTGATGCACGGCGAAGAAAATGATCGTCAGCGCAAACCGGGCGATGGGATGCTCGGTGTCGAGCCTTGCGCCGATCGACGACGCCAGGTAACCGACGATGGTTTTGGCGATGCCGTACAAGCCAAGAGGTATGGTCGGGCCACTCAAGCTGTCTTGCAGCAATCCGATCATCATGCCGAGCAGCAAACCTGTCGAGGGATTCCGGCGGCTCAGACCGAAGTAGATGGTGAGGAGAAGCGGCAAGTCGAGAACCGCGAACTTCGGGAAATAGACGGGCACGGAGGTCTGCAGAAACAGAGCGATGATGGTCGCGGCGGCAATCGTGCCGCCGCGGAATTTGTGCACCTCAATGTGCGCTTCGGCGATTCGCAGATCGTATGTATCGTTCATGGCTTTTCCGTCTTGGCCTGGCCCGGCACGGATTTTTTCGTTACCTCGGCCGCGGAAGTGTCCTTATTGAGGTCGAGGGGTTGCAACGACAACAAAACGATCACTTCTTCCAGGCGCTCGAGGTTGGCCGCGGGACGCAACCGGATTTGCTTGAACGGGGTTCCCGGCTTGATTTGCGTCACGGTGCCGACGGGAAGATCGCGCGGGAAAATGCGATCCATGCCGCTGGTGACCACGCGATCGCCGATGTTCACGGTGTCGTCGTTCGCGACATACTTCATCGATAGCAGCGGTTCACCCGCGCCGCCCACCGGGCTCTGTATGCGCGATTCCAGCAGCATGGCGCCGACGCCGCTGTCCTTATCGGTCAGTAATAGCACTTGCGAGGTGTCGCGGTAGGATTCGATGACTTTGCCGACGACACCATCCGGAGTAATCACACCCATGTTGCGACGGATGCCGTCGCGCTCGCCGCGATCCAGATAAACGGTCTCGCTGGCGGTATCGGCGCTGGTGCCGATGACCCGGGCCGCCACCATCGCAATCGACTGATGCGCCTGACGGAAGGTCAGCAGGGTTGCGAGGCGGTCCGCTTCCACGGCTTTGCTTTGCAATTGATTGAGCTGGAGTTTGAGCGTGTCGTTTTCGTGGTGCAGACGTTCATTTTCGCGCGAAGTGTTTTGCAGGGCGAAATAGTGGCGCCACGCGCCGCGAATGCCGCCGATTCCGGTCGCGCCCGCGCGTTCGAACGGGGTCACCGCGCCAACAGTCCACACGCGGATCAGGCGCCCCTGCGAGTCGCGATGGATCTGCACCGCGAGCAGCAGCACTTGCAGCACGATCACTCCCGCGAGCAGGAACAGTGATTTATGGCGAGAAGGAATACCAACCATAGCGTTTCGTGGCACAGATACTCTTGTTTAACTAAGCTTCGAAGTGTCTGTGCGCTTTTCTCCACCGTATCCGCTAACGATCAGCCAACTCCAGAATCCAAAATTTCATTTCCCAGGGCTATTGACGAGACGTCTTCTAGTCGATGCAAACCTGCCGCAACAATTTAAAGTCGCTAAGCATTTTCCCCGTGCCCAGCACCACCGAAGCCAGCGGATCATCGGCGATCGACACCGGCAACCCGGTTTCCTCGCGGATACGCTTATCCAGATTCTTCAACAGCGCCCCGCCACCCGTGAGCACGATGCCGCGATCGCTGATGTCCGCGGAAAGTTCGGGCGGTGTGCGCTCAAGCGCTACGCGGATCGCATTCAAAATGGTCGCAACGCACTCTGCAAGTGATTCACGGATCTCGCTGTCGTCGATCGTGACCGTTCGTGGAACGCCTTCGATCAGGTTGCGGCCTTTCACTTCCATGGTCAGCGGCTTCTCCAACGGATACGCCGAGCCGATTTCCATCTTGATCTGTTCCGCAGTGCGCTCGCCGACAAGCAAGTTATATTTGCGCTTCAAATACTGCATGACCGCTTCATCCATCTCGTTGCCCGCAACGCGCACCGAGCGCGAATAGACGATGCCGCTCATCGAAATGACCGCGATGTCGGTTGTGCCGCCGCCAATATCCACGACCATGTTGCCCGACGGTTCCTCAATCGGCAGACCCGCGCCAATCGCGGCCGCCATGGCTTGTTCCACCAGGTACACTTCGCTGGCCCGGGCACGATAGGCGGAGTCTTGCACCGCGCGTTTTTCCACCGGCGTGATCTCGCTTGGAACTCCGATAACGATGCGCGGGTGCACCAGCACGCGCCGGTTATGCGCCTTCTGAATGAAGTACGTAAGCATTTTTTCCGTGACTTTGAAATCGGCAATTACGCCGTCCTTCATCGGCTTGATGGCCACGACGTTGCCCGGCGTGCGTCCCAGCATGTCTTTTGCTTCGCGGCCCACGGCCACGACTTCGCCGCTGTTCTTGTTGATGGCTACGATGGAGGGCTCGTTCACCACAATCCCTTTGCCGTGCGAGAACACCAGCGTGTTCGCCGTGCCTAAATCGATGGCCAGGTCGGAAGAAAACAAGCTGAAGACCGACCTGAGGTTGTAACCGTTCTTATTCATTCCGCGATCCCCCTGCAGAGATTTTCTCTCTGCCGTCCGGGAAAAAATTGATTGTTGACCATGGAGCGGTCCTCTTTATTTCCGGACGCCACGATCCGCGCACGCGCGTTTCGTTCGTCGATTTCATTTCCGCGCGATCACTCTTCGATCGGCGCGCTTTCTACATCACCCGCCGCCGTGAGGCAGCGCGCAACTCTGCGACTACTACAACTATGCGCCCACTACCTGGGCACTACAATCGACACCTGCTTGTTATTCGTGCCTCCTCTGCGGTTCTGTCCAATCACTACAATGGTGTGCTCGCCGGGCGTCAATGGCTCAGTAAAGTGGCGGAAGTTTCCGTCCGGAGCGATATTTGGCACGGGTTGGCCGTTTATGATGAGTGCTGCTCCCGGCTCAGTGCGCCCGATAATCTCCACCACCCGCCCATGGAGCTGCGTGCTGTCGATCTCCAACATCATCTCCTGCGTCTTGCCCTGCGCCACCAAAGTGAACTTGAACGTGTCGCTGACTTCGCTGGAGCGTTTCTTTTGATCCATCGCCGACACGTTCCAGAAATAATCGCCGGCATCCAAGCCGTTGATTTCAACGCTAGTGCCCGGCACCGTCGCCGTTTTCACCGCCTTGGTGAACATCGACGTCGTGCTGATACGCAGCGTGTAGGAGACCGCGTCCTGCACCGGTTTCCATTCGAAGTGAATGCCGGTAGTCTTCGGATTCTCGCCAACGATGGGCGCCAGATTCAAAGGCTCGACCAGATCGGGCGGCGCCAGCACATCCGTCTTTGTGATCGGCCCGCCAACCGGCAGCGTGGCCTTCTGGTATTGCGCAAGTTCAATGCGCTCCGGACCGCGCTGCACGTCGGCGCTGCCGCGTGCCATCACGATTTCCGTCTCTTTCTTATCCGGATCGGCCTTGACCGCGGCGCGGCTGTTGGAATGAAGTTGCGCCGTGGAATCTTCCACGCTCACGGTGGCCTTCGACTCCGGAGACGCCCAGTCTGGTGTCGCCAGGTCCACCGATCCGGTGTTGATGCGAACAGCCACGCTCGTAGGCTTATTGCTGGCCATCGAATTTTCTTCGACGGTAATCAGCGTGTCGGACTTCACCACGTAAAACGTTCCATCACCAAAAGTTATACGGGCCACGCCTTCGGCCCCGGTCTGCACCAGATCGCCCTTATCCAGCGTGGTGTGGAAGTCGGCCTCGACCCACTGCACCGAATCCACCTTCTTTACCAACACTTTGCCATCCAGGTTCACAAACTTGGCCTGTGTCTGATTGATGGCGATGTTCTCGTTGTCGTTGTTGTCGATGGCCGTGCTGATCTTGTGAAACGTCGCGGAGTACCAGTTCGGAATCGCGATATACAGCGCCCCAAAGATAATTGCCGCGCCCAGAATGATGTACATGGCCACGGTCTTGTAGGTAACCGTAGTCCAATACACCTCCACGCGGTTGATTTTCTGATGCCCCGCGGGGTCCGTGGACCGCTTGCTTTCGATTGGAGTCTGCGTCGGCACGAGTTTCGGCGCACCAATAGCGCCAATTTTGGAATCTAGCACAGCGTTTTGCGGGCGTCCAAACTGGCCGCGACCCCGTTAGTCAAACTGCAAATAGCAGGTGCGCAACTTTGTCACATTAGGTCTTCATTGGTACTCAAGTGGGGCGCTAAGGCGCAGAAAGACCGGCAAGTCCGCGCGTTTCAACAGCTTCCATTTTCAACGGCTTCCATCGTAGGGGCGGGCTTGCCCCGCCCGGGCCGTTGAGTCTTGATGCGAACTCTCCGCGAAGGAGCTCATTAGGCCGTACGCCGACCGTGCGACCCGTGCGTCTTCAGGAACGCCAGGCTCAACGGCCACGCCAGCGCCGCCGCCACCGGACTGTAGCTAGGCCGCGCGTCACAGAAGAACCCATGGTCCGCGTCCGAAATCTCCACCTGCACGAAGTCCTTTCCCTCCGCGGTCAGGGTGTCATTCACCGCTCTCCTCTGCTCTGGTGTGATGTATTTGTCTTTGCCTCCCCAGAACAGCAGAATCGGACATTGCAACTCCGCCGCGCGTCCGAGCAATCCCGGATTCGTGGGATTCGTCGCGATCCCGCCTCCGTAGTAGGAAACCGCGCAAGCCAGCGGCAGAGTCAGCCCCGCCAAAAACGCCGCCCGCCCACCCATGCAATAGCCAATCGCGGAGATCAAGGCATCGTTTGCTATGTTTTCCCGCAGCCAATCGTATGCCGCGCGCTCGTCGGCTTCCATCGCCTCATCTTTCAGGGCACGCATGTGCGGCGCTACACTCGGGAAATCGTCATAGCGTCCCTCGAATCCTGGTGCTGCGGTCCGATGAAAGAGTTCCGGTGCGATCGCCACGTAACCCTCGCGCGCAAATCTTTCTGTGACGTCGCGAATGTGCGCGTTGACGCCGAAGGCCTCCTGCAACACGAGCAAGCCCGGATGCGCGCTACGCGCTATAGGCCGCGCCGTCCAGGCCCGCATAGTCGTTCCGTCGCCAACCTTCAAGTCCACGTAATCCGTGCGAATTTCCACGATCGCTCTCCGTTCGTTTTCATTACTTCGCTACTTCCTTACTTCTTTACTTCTCGCGTTTAAAGTAGCTGTTCTTGTCCAGATTTGCTGGCACCGCTACGTCAAAAAACCCCACCATCATTTCATCGTAGGTCTGATCGCCCCAGTGGACCGCCGCGTCTGGATCGGGATTGTGCGGGTTGTTGCGCGAGTTGTCGTACCACGCGATCGCCTGCAATTCCGTTCCGGCCTTCAGTAATCGAGGCTCCGCCAGGCGGTAGCTCATTTGCCAGTGAAAGTGATAGTTCACGCGCAGCAAAATTTCGCTCTCGACTTCCCGTTTGCTGTTAGCTACGCCGCCGTGCTGTCCCAACCCATCGTCTTTCGTTCGAATGATGTTGTACTCAAACCGCACGCCCCGCAAATGCATGTGCGGGAAAAAGCTCAGCAGCAAGGCATCATTTGGCAGGGTCCCGCGCGCCTCCACGCGGAAGTCCGGAACGCCGGGCGGAATCACAAAATGATCGTTTGTGAGTTGCAGCGTCAAAACGCGCTGCGGCGGCGGTTTTTTCGCAAATGTCATTCCCACCCGCGTCACGTCGGTCGCGGCATGTCCGTTCGTCGTGTAGTGCATCTGAAAAACCAGGTCGGCCCCCGCGGGAACGAACTTTGCCATTGTCGCCGGCCACTCATCCGGCGAGCTTCCCGGCGCATACACCAGCAGTACGTCCGCGTCCGTCCAATGCGCCCCGCGCTGGTCTTCCGGATCGCTCAGTGTATCCGCCGTGAATGGCACGCCGACCGGAGCATGCTGCAACCAGCTCGAACCCGGCGGCCGCACATACACCACCGCGTGATGGACATTCGCGCACAGCGACGGCAGGACCTCGACGCTCCGTACCCAGCGGTCTTCCGTGAAGTGGGTTGGCACAATTTCATAGGTGTAGTCGACATCTCCGCTGGCCGGCAGCGCCACACCCTTTGCCATCTTCACAACCAGGTCCGGCTGCGGAATCGTCCAGCTCTCCGCCCAATGCACCGCAGGCGGTGCATCCTTAATATCGCCCTCCGGCACCTTCGCAGCCGCCCAAGCGGCCAGAGTAGCAATCTGTGCGGCGGTCAAAGAGGGATCGTTCGAGAAATGCCCGATTCCCGGCACCGCAAACCACGGCGGCATCGACCGACTTCCAGTCGCCGACCGAATGGCGTCCGCGAAGGGCCGCGCCTTTTGATAAGTCGTGAACGCCATCGGAGCGATGCCGTCTGCCCGATGACAAACCTCACAGTGCTCCTGCAAAATCGGCAGCACATCGCGGTAAAACGTGGGTGAATCTTCGGCCGAGCCCCCTGCTCGAGGCGCAGCCGTCAAAGTTCGCGGCGTCCCCGCGAACACATCGCCCTTCGCAACACCCCACGCCGCAACCGCAATCAACATAGCCGCCGCCACCAAAGCTTGAGCTCGCCTCATCGCTAGCTACTTTCCGTCGCAAAATTAAAACATTGTAGCCAGTATTTACGGATTTTCGGTTTGTAGAGCGCTGTCGAAGTGTAGCTTTTTGTTTTGATGCTGCGTCTGAAGAAATTAAGGAGGCAGCGTGATCCAACTTCGACATCGGCAACCAAGTTTGTGGCACAGCGGACTAGCGAAAGACATCGAAGACTTGTGGGAACCATGGATGAAAGAAGTAGACCAACTGCTGGAAGACGCCGCACTGGTGGAGAGTGTGTACGATGCACAAGGAAAGCGACATCGGAAGAGCCGGACGCATGGGCGCACGCAAACTCCGGCAGAAGTGGCTCTTCGGCTGTTGATTTTGAAGCACGTGCGGAACTGGAGTTACGACACGCTGGAGCGAGAAGTACGAGCGAATCTGGTCTATCGCGCGTTCACCCGCATTGGAGACGAGAAAGTACCGGATGCCAAGACGCTGGCACGACTGGGACAAGTCATCGGGCCCGAAGTGATCGGTGAGCTACACGAACGATTGATGGAGTTGGCGCGAGAACGAGGCGTGGTGCAAGGACGGAAGATGCGGGTAGACACCACGGTGGTGGAAACGAATATCCACTATCCGACCGACAGCGCTTTACTAGGAGATGGAGCGCGTGTGCTCACGCGCACCATGAAGAAGGTAGAGAAGGCTGCTGGTGGACTGAAGAAGCGGATTCGTGACCGGATGCGCAGTGTGAACAAGAAGGTGATAGCGATTGCCTTGGCAGGGCGGTGGAAGGGGCCGGAAGGTGAGGAACGGCGCGTCGAGCGGTATCGGGAACTGCTGAGTTTAACGCGAAAGATTGTGCAGCAAGCGGAGGATGTGTTGGAGGAAATGCAGCACATTCCTCGGCGCCGACAAGCGCGGCTGCAACGACTACGAGAGATCCTGGAAACGATGTCTGGGCGGGTGCGCCAGGTGGTGCGGCAAACCAAGGCGCGAGTGTTTCAAGGGATTACCCAGTATCCCCACAAGATCGTGAGTCTTTTCGAGCCGCACACCGAAATCATTCGCAAGGGAAAAACAGCAAAACCAAACGAGTTTGGCAAACTGCTTAAGGTGCAGGAAGCTGAGAACCAGATCATCACGCACTATGAAGTGTTCGCCGAACGTCCAGAGGATACCCAACTACTGGTTCCCGCGGTCGAACAACACCAGCGCCGGTTCGGGCGCGCACCACGAATGGTGGCCGCCGACACGGGGTTCTACAGTCTAAAGAATGAGAAGACCATCCAGGCAATGGGAGTAACGCGAGTCGCGGTGCCAAGTCGGAGCACCAAAAGCAGCGAGCGGAGAAAACTTCAGAAAACGCGTTGGTTCCGGGCCGGGCAGCGCTGGCGGATTGGATGTGAAGGCCGCATCAGCGTGTTGAAGCGGCGCCACGGAATGAATCGCTGCCGGTACCGAGGGTTCGAAGGGATCCGGCGATGGGTTGGCCTTGGGGTGCTTGCGGACAACGTTATCCAGATCGGTCGCTGCCTGGCACGGCAACGGGCCTGAGATCCCAACTGCCATGACTCGGGACGCAAACGGGTCGAGCGGCAAAATTCAAGCGTGCAAGCAGAATCAGACGGTCCCTAGCAACGAATAGCTCATTCAAAGCGAGCTATTTTGCGACGGAAAGTAGCTAGGATGCCCCGATTTCATCTCGTGTCACTTGCCCCTAACGCGCGATCTCGCGCTCGCAACCATCCTTGCGGTCCCGCAACCGGAGGTGATAGCGTTTCGCTCGACTCAAACCGCGCCCACATACCCTCATCTCTGGCGCGGGAAAGATCGCGAGGCTTCATGATCGGCAAGCAAGTCCAGCGCGTCCGAGCGCTGAAGCAAACTCCCGGTTTCCTCCTCACCTTAGCAAGCAGCCTCCTTCGCCAGACCCCCTTCCTCCTTCTCCTTTTTTGCATTTACAGTTTCGCTTGCCTCACGGCGGCAGCCCAGGATCACGCCACCAACGGCTCTTGCCCTCCGCCAACGCGTAAAGACGCCACTGTCGACACCCTGCACGGTGTCTCCATTCCCGACCCCTATCGCTGGCTCGAAGACCAAGACAGCCCAGAGACCCGCGCCTGGATTGAAGCACAAAATCGCTGCACCTCCGCCGCCCTCGATGCGCTATCCGGACGCGAGCAAATCTCCAAGCGCCTCGGCGAACTCCAAAAAATTGATTCCTTCACCACCCCGCTCGAACGCAGCGGCTACTATTTCTTTACCAAGCGCGCCGCCGACCAGGACCTCTTTGTCATCTGCCGCCGCCACGGCGTGGACGGCGCCGACGAAGTCCTCCTGGACCCCCAGAGCCTCAGCCCCGATCATTCCACGAGTGTCGCGCTCATGGCCGCATCTCGCGACGCTTCCCTCGTTGCCTACGGCGTGCGTGTCGGTGGACAAGACGAAACCACAATCCATTTCCTCGACACGAAAACTCGCCGCGACTTGCCCGAACAGCTGCCTCAAGCCACCTACTACTCCGTCGACTTCGAACCCAACTCTCACGGACTGTACTACGCCCGCACAAGCCCCGACGGCCCCCGGGTTTTTCATCACGTAATGGGTTCCGCCGCTACGTCAGACGTCGAGATCTTCGGCAAGGGTTTCGCTTCCGACAAAATCATCGCCTCGCAACTTTCCGCCGACGGCCATCACCTTCTGATTACCGTGGTTTACGGCTCGGGAAGCACCCGCAGCGATCTCTATTTCAAGGATCTGCAAGGCGACAAGCCCGTCCAGCCAATCGTCAACGACACGGAGTCGGTCTTCTTTGGACAGATCGAGGACGGCAAGCTTTTCGTGCGCACCAACTGGAAAGCGCCGAAATGGCACATCTTCTACGTCAACCTCGCAGACCTGCGCCGCGCCGCCTGGAAGGAAATCGTTCCCGAATCTGACGCTGCGTTTGAGGATATGTCGCTTTCCGCTGGCAAGATCTTCGTCCAGTACGTCCGCAACGTAGTCTCGCAGGTGAAAATCTTCGATCTGCAAGGCAATCCGGCCGGCGAGGTCCACTTACCCTCTCTCGGCGCGGTTTCCGGAGGCAGCGGCTCGTGGGAGTCTCCGGACGTGTTCATCGCGTTCGAATCTTTCAATATTCCCACCGGCATCTTTCGCTACAACGCTCCGTCCGGAAAGTTAACCGCGTGGGTCACGCCGAAAGTCCCTGTCGATCCCAGCGCCTATACCGTCGAGCAAGTCTGGTACGAATCCAAAGACAAGACTCGCGTACCCATGTTTCTGTTCTACAAAAAAGGTCTGAAGAAAGATGGCGCGCACCCCGTTTGGCTGACCGCCTACGGCGGCTTTGACGTTAACCTCACGCCAAGCTTCTACGCTCCAGCGGTCGAATGGGCCGACGCGGGCGGCATCTTCGCGCAACCCAACCTTCGCGGAGGTGGCGAGTTCGGTGAAGCGTGGCACATCGCCGGGATGAAAGACAAAAAGCAAAACGTGTTCGACGATTTCATCGCCGCCGGCGAATGGCTGATCGCCAACCATTACACTAGTTCAAAGGAGTTGGCGATTGAAGGCGGCAGCAATGGCGGCCTCCTGGTAGGCGCCGCACTCACGCAAAGGCCCGATCTGTTTCGCGCAGTAATCTGCGAATATCCGCTGCTCGACATGCTTCGCTATCAAAAATTTATGAAAGGGTCGTTCTGGGTGCCCGAATACGGCTCAGCCGACGTTCCCGCCGAATTCAAATATCTACGCGCTTATTCGCCCTATCACAACGTCAAAGACTCGACCAACTATCCCTCCGTCCTCTTCATCACTGGGGACGGTGACACGCGCGTAGCCCCGCTCCACGCCCGCAAAATGGCCGCGCGCCTTCAGGCCACGTCCACCAAAAATCCCGTCCTCCTGCTGTACGACACGAAGTCCGGCCACTCCGGCGGCCGCCCTCTCGGCAAACAAATCGAAGAAGAGACCGACAGCATCAGCTTCCTCTTTTCGCAACTCGGCGTGACCGGAAACCAACCTCATTGACCGCGCCGCATTCAACCGACTGCAACTTTGTAGGCGCGGGGCTTGCCCCGCCCGGCCATTGCGTCCTGCTCAAAGCCTCTTCCTCTTCTCGTTCCTCTTTCGACCCGCATCGAACCCGAGCGCCTAACTGACCCTTACACTCCCCATCACTTTCTTCTATAATGTAAAGTTTGACCACGGACTTGGGAGCACTACAGAATGGCTGGATCATCAGACAATCGGCAGCAACTCTTCTCGCGCATCCTTTTAGGTGCGGTCGTCCTCGTCCTCGCAGGCGGCATGCTCCTCTACCTTGTGCCGAGCATGCCGGGCACCGGCGATGCCGCCTCCACCGACACGGTCGCCAAAATCGGCGATGAGTCCGTAACCACGGACGAAGTCCGGCAGCAGCTCTCCGAGATCGAGCAGCGCAATCAGGTTCCGAAGCAACTTGAGTCTCTTTACGCCCAGCAAATCTTGAAGCAGCTCATCTTTCAGAAAGAAATCGAGTACGAATCCAAGCGCCTGGGCATCCACGTTTCCGACCAGGAGCGCGCCGAGCGCATTCGCCAGTTCCTACCCACCGCGTACAACGGCGACACCTTCGTCGGCATGGATCGCTACGCCGCCGAGGTTCAGGGCCGCTTCCAGATGACCGTTCCGGTCTTCGAGGAGCAGATTCGCCAGGGTTTGTTGCTGGAGAAGTTCCGCAAGCTGGTCACCGACGGTATCAGCGTCGGTCCCGGCGAACTCCAGGACGAATTTCGCTACCGCAACGAGAAGATCAAACTCGACTACGCCCTGATCAAGCCCGAAGACCTCGCCGCCAAGATCAACCCGGACGAAGCGGAAATTAAGGCTGCCTACGAGAAGAACAAGAGCAAGTATCTGGTCCCGGAGAAGCGCGTCGTGCGTTACGCCCTGGCCGACGTGAACCAGATCCGCCAGAGCACACAAGTCTCCGACGATGAGCTAAAGGTCCAGTATCAGCAGGATATTCAGCAATATCAGGTGCCCAACCGCGTCCACGTCGACCATATCCTATTAATGACCGTCGGCAAGACTCCCGCCGAGGTCGAAGAGATCCACCAAAAAGCCGAGGAGGTGCTCAAGCAGGCCAACAAGAAGGGCGCGAATTTTGAGGAACTCGCTAAGAAATACTCGGAAGATCCGGGAACGAAGGACAAGGGTGGCGACCTGGGCTGGATCACGCAAGGCCAAACCGTGCCGGAATTTGAAAAGGTGGCCTTCAGCCTGCCCAAAGGCAGCATCTCCGACCTGGTGAAGACCCAATACGGCTTCCACATCATCAAGGTCCTGGACAAAGAGACCGCTCACACCAAGACTTTCGATGAGGTGAAGGACTCGATCCGTGCCCCGCTGATGCTCGCCAAGGCGGATAAACAGCGGGCAGATATCGCCGACAAGCTTTCGACCGCGATTCGCCAGTCCAACAAGATTTCCCTGGACGATCTCGCCAAGCAGTTTCACCTCACGGTGGGCGAGACGCGCCCCGTGAGCGCAACCGAACCAATCCTGGAGCTGGGAAACTCGAAGGAAGTAAAGGATGCCATTTTCGGCCAACGCACGGACGAGCTGAGCCTGCCGATCCATACTGACCGAGGTTATCTGATCCTCTCGGTTCGGGGCGTTCTTCCCGCTCACCAGGGCACGCTGGACGAAGTCCGCGACCGCGTCATCGCCGACCTCAAGCAGCAAAAGAGCACCGACATCGCCCGTCAAAAGGCCGATGATCTCGACAAGCGACTCAAGTCCGGCGAAAAATTTGAAACCGCCGCCAAAGCCTTGGGTTTAGACCCAAAGACCAGCGATCTCTTCGCTCGCAACGGTTCCATCTCCGGTGCCGCTAGCGGCAAACAGCTTTCCGCCGCGTTCCAGATGAAGCCCGGCGACGTTGGGCCACCTCTGAACCTCGGCACCAGCTGGTTCGTCTACCGCGTAGCGGAGAAACAGGAGCCGAACCCCGCGGATTTCGAAAAACAGAAGAAAGATCTGACCGATCAGGTGCTGCAAACCAAGCGCAACCTCGCTTTTGAAGCCTTCCGGACGTCGCTTGAGGCCCGCCTGAAACGGGAAGGGAAGCTGAGGATTATGAGTGAAAAACTCAAGGGCTTCGGCGACCTCAGCTAGTGTAAGTTAATAATAATAAAAGACTTAAAATTTAACAAGCGGTCCCTTGTCTTTGCCACTCCGCCCCGGTACCCTATTTGTGTCCCCTTCGCTCGCTGTTTTGGCCACGACGCCGTAGCCAAGACGGCTCCTTCTCGGGACTTAACCCGTAACACAAACTTCTAATGATCGGCCTGGAGCCAACTCTTCTGGATCGGTGAATGAAGATGCCAGCACGTACTTCGACTGTCCGCAACGACTATCGCTGCAGCATGGAAAAGAACCAGAGCGGTAAGTACTGTGTCCGCATTCGCGTCCATTACCCGCGGCACGCTTGGTCGCTGGGCGTATTCTTCCTGGCTTCCTCCTTTGACCGCGCCATGAAGAAGCTCGAGCAGTCTCTCGACTTCCTGCAGCGCCATGAAGAAAAGCTGTGGTTCTGGGGCGTCGATCGCGCCGAGGACATGGGTTTTTCCGCCGAATTCCTGCGCGAAGTGGGCATGCGCCTGGACAAACGCACCGAATTCCCCCGCAAGGCCGCCAATCTCACTCTAGCGCCGGAGCGCACCGTCCCCGCCTTCGTTCTCGGACCCGTACGCCGTGGCCTGGCCGAGTCCGTCGAATCACCAAGAACCGTAAACGCCGCCGACTAAGCAAAGGCCCGCAGGTCACTTGAAGGGAAGCAGCACGCTGCGCCCCGTCTCGTCAAAACGTAAGCTTCGATTCCCCAGCCTTCCAACGCCAGCCAACCCATTCTCTGTATCAACAGCCCACCGGGACACTGTGGCACAGCCATTTCTGGCTGTGCGCTTTACGCCTATTCGTCCGGCCTGCCTATGCCGCGCAGGGTTGAACTAATCCATTTACTTGACTTCCACTCCCACCTTCTTCATCATGCCCGCATTCCATCAAGGAAAGATCCGCGTCCCCATTCCGTAAGTCACCATTACCCACCAAAGTGACTGACTATGCCCGATAGAGCGGCTAGTTCGGCGCGGACGAAAAGAGGACGAATGATTTCGAAGAAGCGAAGCTCGTACCTGTCCGTGCTCGTGGCTCTTCTGCTTGCCGTCAGCGGAATAGCCGTTCGAGCTGCACAGACATCCACGCAATCACCGGATCAGACCCAACCCGATTCCAGCACCACCACCAAGAAGAAGAAAAGAAGGCCGCGGACGACACGGCCGCCACGGATACCACGGCCCAGACAGACTCCGCCAGCGGCGGCACCACCACCACCAAGAAGAAGTCGAAGAAGGCCGCTGCCGATGACGCTCAGGCGACAGACAACTCCACTGCAGCCGACGGCGCTACGACCACCAAGAAGAAGTCGACCAAGAAGGCCGCCACGGACGGACGACGCGCAGGCCGCCGACAAATCCACCGCTTCCGACACCAGCACGACGACAAAGAAGAAAAAGTCGACGAAGGCAGATGCTGCCGGTGATTCTCAGGCTGCGGATACCTCCTCGGCCGCCGCCAGCACGCTCCACCACCAACGAAAAAGAAGTCAAAGAAGGCCGCCACTACCGATCAGGCGCAGGCGCCCGCCAGCTCCTCCACCTCGGATTCCAGCGGTGCTACTCAGTCTCAAGCCGCAACAACAAAGACCGCCGCTCCAGCCGCACCTGCAAACAGTGCCTCCACGTCGGCGGCAACCACGCCCGCTTCCAGTTCGACTTCCACCCCGGCGCCGCCCGGCCCCTGCGCCCAAGACCGCTGCTCCCAAGACTTCCACCGCGCAGCAGCCGCCGCCCGCCAACAGTAACGGTATGGTTTGGGTGAACACCGACTCCGGCGTTTATCACAAGCCTGGGACTCGTTGGTACGGCAAGACCAAACAGGGCAAATACATGTCCGAAGCCGACGCGCAAAAGGCCGGATTTCGCGCAGCGGAAAAAGAATAGTTTAGGTGCTGCAACTGGTTAGAAAACTCAAAAGGAGAAAATACGATGAAGAAGCAACTCTCTCGGTGCGATCCTCGCAGCTTTGATGATGATTCTCGGCGTTTCCGTTGCGGTTTCGCATCCCAACGCCACGCCCGCCTCCACCGCGGCGCGCATCCGCCCAGGCAGCTCAAGGCGGCCGACCTGGTGGACATCAACTCCGCGACGAAGGAGCAACTCGACGCGCTTCCGGGCATCGGCGAGAAGTACGCCCAGAAAATCATCGACGGCCGCCCTTACGCCAAGAAGACGGACCTCGTTCGCAAAAAGGTCATCCCCCAGGCGACCTACAACAAGATCTCCAGCTTGATCATCGCCAAGCAGAAATAACTTCGGCGCGGGCGGCCGCAACTCAAATTGCGTGACCGCACCGCGCCCGTTTCTCCCAGCCTCAAGGAGGGCACGATGGGAATTTTCGACGAGCTCAAAGCGGTAACGAATCTCGGTGGTTCCGCGACTGGCGAGCAGCATGCCAACGCGCTGTCCGCCATCATGGAGTACATCAACAGTCCCCAAGTCGGCGGCATTTCCGGTTTGCAGAAAAGTTTCAGGAAAAGGGTTTGGGTGGGCTGGTGGGTTCCTGGATCGGCAGCGGGCAAAACCTGCCGATTTCGGCGGATCAACTGCAAAGCGTGCTGCACTCGACGCGCTGAATCAGGCGGCCGCAAAGTTCGGCGTCGATCCGAGCCATCTCACGTCGATGATGACGCAGTTGCTGCCGCACGTCGTGGACAAGATGACGCCGAATGGCCAGGCTGCCGCAGCCGCCCAGTAACCGTCGCTCAGCATAAAGCCCCGGGCGAGCTTCCTGCATTGAATTTGTAGCGGCCGCTTTCCGAAGCGGGCGCCTTTACAGCGCTCGCCTATTTGGTTTGTTGCTCGCGGGTTAGAAGGTCGCACGCTCTTGGCGTTCGGTCCATCGGTGTCACCGCGCCCTACTTCTCGCGCAGGATCACTTCGCCCTGCCCAACCATCTGGTCGTTGAGCCAAACGCGATACTTATACGTCCCAGCTTTGATCCCCACGCCGCGGCGGCCCGCTCAAAAGCCGCATGCCCACCGGCGCTTGAAATACATTCGAGCCAAAAGGGCAGCGGTTCACATCGAACTCGACCCGCAGATTCCCGGCGTCGGACATCCAGGAAACCTGATCGCCGAGATCCAGCACCACCGCTTGCGGTATAAGTCCAACCAACACAGGCCGTTCAGCCATTTTCCCTCGCGCATCCCGAACGATAGCACATCTAATGCCCCTTCCGTCTTCAGCCGAAAGCGTGACTGCCAGTGGTTCGAACTTGCTGCACCGCTCCTCTGAACCTTGTAGGGTCGGAGCTTAGCCCACATCCTGCGGGCTTGGTCCTGAAAACGCCCAAGCTTCTGCCCAAGCGTACGGTGCCTCTCGCGCCGCACCTGTCCCACAGTCCCGCTTGACCCCTACCACCCGCACCCCGTAAACTGAGCAAGCTGATTCGTGCGCTGAGCTTCGCGGAGTCCCGCTCGCAAAACACTCAGTCCGGGCGCTCAAATCGCCAACGAGCCCCGGAAATCGGGCAAAGGAATCGTCGTATGGCCTACTGCGGCACGATCTCTGTCTATCCCCCTGCCAAACGGTGCCCGCATCTCGCTGATCGGCGTAACGCCTTTCGCGCATAATGCACCTGCTGGCCCTGGGCGTTTTCTTCGTGCCGTTCCACTGGTCCTACCTGATCACCTGCGTGGCGCTCGTCGTTCGGTCCGGATGTTCTGGGTCACCGCCGGCTATCACCGTTATTTTTCGCATCGCTCCTACAAAACCAGCCGCGTATTTCAATTCGTAATCGCGTTCATGGCCATGACTTCCGCCCAAAAGGCGTGCTCTGGTGGGCGGCCCATCACCGGCATCATCATCGCTTCTCCGACCAGGACGATGACATCCATTCGCCGACGCTCTTCGGATTTTTCTGGTCGCACATCGGCTGGATCGTTTCCGATCGCTACAACGACACGCGCCTGAATTACATCGCGCGACTTCGCGAAATTTCCCGGAGCTGCGCTGGCTCAACAAATATCATTTCATTCCGCCGACGATCCTGGGTGTCAGCTTATATTTGATCGGCGGGCTGCCGCTGTTTCTCTGGGCGTTTCTGCCTGAGCACAGTGCTGCTGTGGCACGACACGTTTACCATCAATTCACTGTCGCACCTGTTTGGCACTGTGCGCTATGAAACGACGGACACCAGCAAAAACAACTGGTTTCTGGCGCTGCTGACGCTGGGCGAAGGCTGGCACAACAATCACCACCACTACATGGCGTCGGCCCGGCAGGGATTTTTCTGGTGGGAAATCGACATCACCTATTACATTCTGAAAGCCTTCTCGTGGCTAGGTCTGGTCTGGGACCTCCGCCAAGTCCCCGCCCACCTCCTCCACTCCGAAGAGCGAGAACAAGAACTCGCCGCTTGATAATCTAGGTCTGTAATCCGAGCAGTGTAGCGGCCGCTTTCCGAAGCGGGCGCTTTTCTTTTCTCCGTGTAGTCAAAGCTTTTCTTTTCTCTGTCCACTCCGAGTCTTCAGCCCAATTCCGATCAATGATAAACTTTCTCGCTCAACAAGGAGCGAATCATGCGCAAACTTACCCGCCAGTTCCGCGCCCGCAGCCTAAAATCCTGCGCTGCACTTTTTCTCTTTCCGTTCTTCCTCGCCGCGCCGGCGCGCCCCGACACCGTGATCCTGCATAACGGCGCAAGCTACGCCGGCAAATTCGACGTCGCTCCAGTCGATCAGATTACGTTCACGGATGCGCAGGGCATTCAATACAATTTCCCGTCCGCGACGTGCAATCGCTGGTGTTTACGGCGACCAATGACATCGTGACGCTGCGGAACGGCAAGGTGTATTCGGGGAATTACACCGGCGTCAGCCCGATTCCATTTATGGATAATCAAGGTCGGCTACCAATTCCCGGTGAAAGATGTGGCGTCGCTCGTGTTCACGCGCTCGATTCCCCTCTCCGCCGCCGCTTCGGGCTCCGGAAAGATGATTCCGGTCGGCACGGAGATCACGATTCGAACCGACGACACCGTCAATGCGAGCGACTCGGGCACGGGCCAGCTTTACAGCGCGACGATCAGCCAGGATGTATTCGACGTGTCGAACAATGTAGCGATTCCTGCGGGCACGCCGGCGAAGCTCGTAGTGCGAGATATCGGCACCGGAGGGGCGGTGCACAGCGCCGATCTAGTGCTCGATCTGTTTTCGATCAGCATCAACGGCAAGGAATATCGAGTGGATAGCTCCGACGTAAACATCAACAGCAAGCGCGGCGTCGGCGCAAACAAGCGCACGGCGGAATATGGCGGCGGCGGCGCGGCGATCGGCGCGCTCTTCGGCGGGATTTTCGGCGGCGGAAAGGGCGCGGGAATCGGCGCCGCAGCGGGCGGCGGAGCCTGCTGACGCAAATCTTCACACGCGGCAAGAAAGTGCAAGTGCCGGCGGAAGCTCCTCACTGCCGCCTCGACCGCACCCTGGTCCTCCGACCTCATTCCAGCTGATCCGGCGTCGGATCCTATCGTTAAAGATGTGGGCCGTCGCTCGCGCAGGGAAGGGTTTTCTCTCCAGCACTTGTAGCGGCCGCTTTCCGAAGCGGGCGTTTTTTTCTGTGCAGTCCAACTTTCCTTTTCTCTGTCTACGCCAAGTCTTCAGCCCAATTCCGATCAATGATAAACTCCCTCGCGCAACAAGGAGCGAATCATGCGCAAGCTACGCCGGCCAATTCGGCGGCGCCCCCGGCGGCCAGATTACGTTCATCGACGCTCAAGGCATTCAATACAATTTCCCGATCCGCGACGTGCAATCGCAACGATCCGCATCATCAGCGCCCGCAAAGCAAGCCGCAAAGAGCGTCAGGTATATTCCCGATAGCGAAATCGACTTTTCCGACATTCCGGAAACGACGGATGAGGAGTTCAAGCGCGCGCGGCGCGTTGGCCGTCCTGCGACCGGCTACGCTAAGCAGCTCATCGCCATTCGCATCGCCCCGCGCGTGCTGGCCAAACTCCGCCGGATGGCTTCCAAACAAAACAAGCCTTATCAGACGTTTATCCACGAACTTTTAGAAAAGGCTGTTAGCAAGCGCGTCGCCTAGCGGAATTCAAAATCAAGGCGACCGGGAGGAGACAGCTCAAGCCGTGCCCTAGAGCGTCCGTGCCGAGCCAAGACGCAGTGGACCGGGCGGGGCAAGTCCCGCCCCTACGTGGAACGAGCGGCCGGTCTGAAGACCGGCCACTACATTTGAGAGGAGCCGGCAATCGCGGCAATTACGCGTGAGCCTTCGCCGCATCGGCCCCGATTTGCTGCAAAATCCCCAGCTGATCCGAACTGCCCCATCGTTCCACCAGCTTCCCATCCTCAAATCGCGCGATCTGCACCCCTCGCGCCGAGATCCGCCGCCCCGTCGGAGCCACGCCCATAAAGTTCCCTTTGTGCGTCCCCGTCAAGGTATAAGCAATCGCGATGTTGTCGTTATCGCTGACCGCCTTATCCACCGCAACATTCAGATCCGGAAAAGAAGCCCGCAGCTCGGTAAACATCCGTATGAATCCTTCCGGCCCCAGCCCTTGTCCCGGAGCCGGATCGTGATCGAGCGCGTTCGCGGCCACCGCTTCGCGCAATCCCTCCAGTTTTCCGCTGTTCACCGCCGCTCCAAATTTTTCCATTGCCGCGAAATTCTCTTGCACGCTCATGTCGTCCTCCTCGTTGGAATAACCCAGCCGTCTCGATCCGGTTGATCCGCCGCCACACCCTTAGATGATCGAGCACAACCTGTTGATACCAGAGTTCTTCGTTTTCCCGCCCTCCAGCGAGATCTGGCAAGCCTGCAATCGCAAAAGGCGAACTCATGCTGCAAGAGGCCGCTCGATCAGGACGCCACCACCCAATCCGACTGCAAACTCGGCGGCTGCACCAGCGTCTGCAAAATCACGCAATACTGTTCGGTCTTCTCTCGCAATCCGCGCAACTGCTCCGGGGTCGCGTGAGGCGCCACAATGTCATAGCGAAGCCGGATACCCTGAAATCCAACGGGCACGTCCCTGGATATTCCCAGCGTGCCGCGAAGGTCCAAATCTCCCTCGGCAGTAACCTCAATCCGCTCGACGGGTATTCCCATAGCCGCAGCCACCATCTGGCAAGTGATCTGCGCGCAAGCTGACAACGCCCCGAGGAGCAGATCGCCCGAACACGCCCCGGTGCCCGCTCCCCGACTCCCGCGTGTGCTTGTGCGTCATAAATGGCTCGTCCGATGGCCACTGAGCATGCGATCGGGGTCTCGGTTTGCCCGCCGCGCGCCTTCAAAGTGATTCGCGACGCTGTGGGGTCATTGCGATATTGTTCTTTCAGCGGTTTTTGCACCGACTCAAGATCCATAACGTCCTCCGGACCAACTCTCAATCGTAGCCACGGAAGACAGTCGCACCCCGCGCCACAATGGGCCACCTTGTCGCAACCCTATTTGCTTGTTAGCATGCATCGACGGAGGTTAGCACATGCCAAAGTTCGTCATCGAGCGGGAAATACCCGGCCTCGGAGATCTTACCGATCAAGAATTGCAGGAGATGTCGCGAAAGTCGGTGAGCATATTGCGGGGCATGGGCCCCGAGATTCAGTGGCTGCAAAGCTACGTCACCGGCGACAAACTCTACTGCATCTACCTCGCTCCCGACGAAGCCACCATCCGCGAACACGCAAAAAGGGGAGGCATACCCGCCAATCGCATTTCCGCAGTGCGCAGGCTAATTGACGCCTCCACCGCCGAGTAAGCGGCCCCGCCAGACTCGCGTCAACGGACTGCCTTACCGTCCGGACGCCGCCGTAGGTTTCAACACTTCCTCAATAGCCTTCTCGACGGGCATGACCCACCCCTCCAGCCACGCTGTTCTACCTGCTGTAGTCGTCAACGCACTCCGGGCCGGCTCCAGACTTTTATCAAGTTTGGACCGCTCATTCGGGGTAAGCGGAACACCAATACTTTGGCGTAGCGCAGCGGCCGCGCCGGCCAGCCGCAAGGAGCGGCCAGCTTCCGATTGTTCAGCCGCGGCACTCGCAAACGATTCCAGCAGGCGCGCGACGCCCCGCTTGTGCTCCAACTTCTGAAATATTCCGATACTCTCGCGGTACATCGAGTCCGCAGTGCCATAGTCTTTTTGCTCTCGCGCCAGGTTTCCCAGATCCCCCAGCGTGCCGGCGATGCCCCACCGGTCGCCCACGTCTCGAAACGCCGCCAGACTCTGCTCACACAGCGACCGCGCACCGTCGAGGTCCCCTTGTTCCCGCGCCACGTCTCCTTCGTGGTTAAGAGCCCAGGCGATCCCCCGCTTGTCGCCCAATTCTCGAAAGATCGAGAGACACTCCTCATACAGAGCCCGTGCGTGCGCATAGTCACCCTGTAACTTCGCGCCATTCGCGAGGTTACTCAGCGTTCGCGCGGCCGCGACGGGATCCCGCAATTCTTTCCATAGCACCAGGCTCTCTTCGAACAGCGCTTGCGAAGCCGCAAAATCATCCTGGTCGCTGGCCGTGACGCCTAGTGCGTTTAGTGCCACCGCGATACTTCTCTTGTCTCCTAATTGCCGCGCTCCCGCTAAGCTCTCCCTGGATCAGCGGGTCGCCAACAACATAATCTCCTTGCGCTCCAGCCAGCGCTCCCGCGGCAAAGAGCACGCGCACCCGTGCCTTTGTTGGCTTGTTCGCCTCCGCAAGTTTCAGCAACTTTCCTAATCGATCCCGGCCTTCCGTTAAATGCTCTCGCATATCCCAGAAGCGAAAAAGCGCCGCCCCCAGCCGCAAGCCCCACGCTGCGTCGCCGGTTTCCGTGAGCCACTCCAGCGCCGCGCGAAAATTGTCGTGCTCGATCTGGAACCGGTCCGCCCATTCCGTCGAACCCGCGTCCGTCTCGGCCGCGTCCCCTTCCTCCGCCAGCACCAGACAGTAAGCAGCATGGGCGCGCCTGGTAAGGCGTTCTTCGCTGCTCTCCGTCATTTTCTCGCGCGCATACTCGCGAATCGTTTCCAGCATTACAAACCGCGGCTCACCATCCGCTTGCTCGATCTGTCGCACCAGACTCTTGTCCACCATCGATGCCATGCCATCGAGCACATCCAATTCCAGATCTTCTTTCGTGTTGCACACCGACTCCACCGCTTCCAGCGTGCATCCTCCGACAAAAACAGACAGCCGCCGGAATAGCTTTTGCTCCGCTTCGTTCAGCAGGTCGTAGCTCCAGGCAATCGTGTGCCGCAACGTTTGCTGCCGCGCAGGCATGTCCCGTGAGCCGCCCGTCAACAACTGCAACCGGCTCTCCAGACGTGTAAGCATCGCCGAGGGTGACAGCAGTTTAGTTCGAGCGGCAGCAAGCTCCAGCGCCAGCGGCAAACCATCCAGCCGCGCGCAGATATTCGCAATCGCGGCCGCGTTGTCTTCGGTAAGTTCAAAATCCGGCTTGACTGCCTTCGCCCGTTGGACGAATAGCGCTATCCCCGAATACCGCGACATCTCTTCGAGCGGCGGCAACGACTTCGCATCCGGCAGCGCCAGCGGCGGAACCGGAAACTCGTGTTCATCGTACACGTGGAGCGCCGCGCGGCTGGTCACCAGCAATTTCAAATGCGGCGCCACAGCCAGCAATTCGGCCAGCATCGGCGCCGCCCCGATCAGGTGCTCAAAGTTGTCGAGCAGCAGCAGCACCGGGTCGCGCAACGACTCTTTCAAATGTTCCTTCAGGGTTTCCAGTTGCGATTGACCGGTGGTTTCCCGAATACCGAGCGTTTGCGCGATCGCAAAGGGGATCAAATTAGGGTCGCTCACCGTAGCCAGCGAAACAAAATAAACGCGAGAGGAAGAGTGGCGGGCCATGTCCCGCGCCATCTCCAGTGCCAGACGCGACTTGCCGATTCCTCCGGGCCCCGTCACCGTCACCAACCGCACATCTTTGCGAAGCAAGAGTTCCCGGCCGGCCGCGAGTTCTTTGTCGCGTCCCACAAAAACGGTACTGGGTTGCGGCAAATTGCTGGGGGGCGCGTCCCCGCGCTTGAATTGCAAATCAGAGAGGCGGTCGCGGATGGCCACCAGATCGCGAGCCAGGTCACGCGTGGAGAAGTAGCGTTTCGCGGGATCCTTGGCCAGGCATCGCTCCACCACCCACGATAGGGGAGGGGGAGCCTCGGGGTTCAGCGCACTGATCGATTCGGGCTCTCCGCTAATAATTGCCAAGAGTGTTTGCGCTACCGTGCTCTTTTGAAATGCGCGCTTTCCCGTCGCCATCTCGTAAAGCACCGCGCCGTAGGAGAACTGGTCGGACCGGAAATCGAGTGGCTTTCCGCTGGCCTGTTCCGGAGACATATACCCAATCGTCCCGGAAATCACCCCGGCTTCCGTGTTGGAGTCGGTTGTAATGCTGGAGTCGGTTTGTTCTTCGCTTTCCAGCGCGAGCTTGGCCAGTCCGAAATCGAGGATCTTTACCAGGTTCTGGTCGGCTACCATCAGATTTTCGGGCTTCAGGTCGCGGTGGATGATGCCGGCTTCATGCGCCTGGGCTAATCCCTCGGCAACCTGCACCGCGATCGGGATCAGTGTTCGCATCGGAAGCCGGCCGGCGCGAAGTAGCTCGCGCAGCGTTTTCCCTTCCACAAATTCCAATACTAAAAAGTCAGCTCCGTCCTGATGGCCGATGTCGTGCAAAGTGCAAATGTTGGGATGCGCCAGCTTGGAGATCGTCCGCGCTTCGTTCTCCAGGCTCTGCCGCAGATTCGGCTTCTGCGAAAGGTGTTCGGGCAAGACTTTGATGGCGATCGTTCGGTCGAGTCGCGTATCCTTCGCCCGATACACTTCGCCCATCCCGCCAGCCGCTAGAGATGAGATGATTTCGTAAGGACCAAGCCGGGTACCCGGAGAAAGGGGCATAAGTGGCGCAATTATAGCCTGATGGCTGCGCGCGCAGGTATCGACCCTCATTCTCTCGTCCACACCGGGCGCTCCCCGTCCATTCGAATGCTAATCACTCAATTATATGATTGACCGTATATCAGACTCGTGGCATTATTCCTTGTGACAGTCGACAATGCAGAGATTCCGACAAAGTGTCACAAATCCGCACGTCAAAACACGCTAACTCATTTAGAATCAAATCACTGCGCCATTCGAAAAGCTAACTCCTATAGAATCAAATCCTTGCGCAAATATCATAGGGGGTCCACCCACCTCGAACCTCCAACTTCCAACCTCCGGCTCACGCCAATTTGTCGGTTGCGCCTCCACGGCTCACTGCGGGAGAATCGTTTCCCGCACAATATGAGGCAAACGTCATGAACCAATCGATCGGTGAACTCAATCCTCCCAACCGGCTGATGCTCACCCCGGGGCCGTCCTCGATGGACCCCCGTGTCTACCGTGCCCTGGCCACGCCTCTGGTCGGCCACATGGATCCTTGGTTCAAGGGCTGCATGGACGATGTCCAGGTTCTGCTGCGCCAAATCTTCCAGACCGAAAATCGCATCACGATGCCGCTGTCAGCTTCCGGTTCCGGAGGCATCGAAGCTTCCGTCGTAAATACTTTGGAAGAGGGTGACGAAGCCATAGTCGCCGTCAACGGGACATTTTCTGATCGCATGGCCGTTATCGCCGGCCACACGCCCGCGAAAGTTACAAAGGTGGAAGCCCCCTACGGAAGGGCCGTCGATCCCGAGGATGTGCGTCGAGCGGGCAAAGGCAAGAAGATCAAAATCGTCGGCTTCGCGCATGGCGAAACTTCTTCCGGAGTCATCACCGATATCGACAGCTTCCGCAAAGTCGCCGACGAACTCGGCGCCCTCCTGATCGTCGACACGGTCGCATCGCTCGCCGCCGTCCCCATCACCGTCGACCGCCAGCGCATCGATATTTGCTTCAGCGGGACGCAAAAAGCCATCAGCGCCCCGCCAGGCATGTCGCCAATCACCGTGAGCCCGCAAGCCGAAGAAGTCTTCCGCAATCGCAAAACGAAAGTGCAAAGCTGGTACTTCGATCTCACCACCGCCATGAATTATTGGGGCAAGGATCGCCTCTATCACCACACGCCGCCGATTTCGCTGATCTTCGCCCTGCGCGAAGCCATGCGCATCGTGATCGAAGAAGGCCTGGAAAATCGCTGGGAGCGCCACCGCATCAATCAACTCGCGTTGATCGCGGGCCTCGAAGCCATGGGCCTGGAGATGCTAGTGAAAAATCCCGCGGATCGCTTGCCGACGGTAACCGCCCTAATGATTCCCAACGGCATCGACGACGTTAAGGTGCGCAATCAACTCCTCGACGAATTCAATATCGAAATCGCCGGCGGCTTGGGCCCGCTGAAAGCAAAAATCTGGCGCGTAGGCCTGATGGGTCACTGCAGTCAGAGACAATACGTCCTACTGTTCCTGGCCGCCCTGGAAAAAACTCTAATCGACCAAGGATTCCGTCTTCCAAGCGGCGCCGGCGTTGGAGCCGCGATACAAAGCTACACCCACGCAGGCACAGCAGCAGCGGTAAGCCGCTGAAGCCGATTCGGGATGATTGTGACAATGGCTGCCGACAGGTTTTTTGGGGGTCGGAGCTTCAGCTCCGACATAAAGTGCGCGGGTTAAAGGGCTTCAGCCCCTGAAGAAGTGCCTTTGATTTTTCGGAGCACTCGCAAGAAAAGAGACGAGGACAAACAGTGACGACTGCAGCGAAAGAGCACGAGAGCAGCGCAACGAAACGCCCGATGCTCGCCAACAGCGGCGCCATGAGCACCTTTGTCGGCGCGTTCACCGTGACCTCGAAGCTCACGGGACAGGTTTACGAGTGCCGCTTTTCCCACATGTGGAACGGGATTGCCACGCGTCACGCGGACACCATCGACACGAAATTTTACGTCGATGGCGTCGCCCACGTCGTCGGACTCGCGCACACCGCCTTTGTCACCTTTCGCGATCGCACCGGACGCGATCTGACCGATCGCGAGTGCAGCTTCGTTGCCGCCGAATTTCTGCGCGAGCGCCTCGAGGAAGAGGACATCCGCCCGCTTTACGATGTTTTCCACGACGACGTTCTGCGCCTGATCGAAGCCATCGGCATCAAATAGCGCGGTATTGAATTTTCACTCCCGATCGTCTCGATGCCGTGGCACATTGCTCGCATGAAGCCCACCCCTCCTACACCGAAGTCCACGAGTGACCGCTTAACCACCGTACTTTCGTACGGCACGCTGCTACTGCTGATTTACCTGGTGTACCGGATCACGGAACCATTTCTGGTGCCGCTGGCTTGGTCGGCGGTGCTGGCGATTTTCTTCTACCCCGTCTACGAACGCATCGGGACGCGCATGAAGCCTACGCCGGCGGCGCTGGTGAGCACCCTGGGCGTCACGCTCGTCCTGATCGTGCCGGCGATCGTGGTGTTGGTGCTGGCGACGCGGCAGGCCATCGTGGCGAGCGCGCACATACAAAGCGCGGTGATGGATCCGGACAAGGCCTTGCCGATGCATGCGGTCGCGTGGCTTCGCGGGCATATTCCCGGCGAGTGGCAGGATATGGATTTTTCGGCGCCACTGCGGCAAGCCGCCGAGAAGGTGGGATCGTTCCTGGCGGGAAACTTTGCGGCACTGGTGAAGAATCTCGCGACATTCTTCGTCGATCTGTTCATCCTGATTTTTTCGCTGTTCTTCATGTTTCGCGACGGCGACAGCGTCGTACGAGGCGTGCGGCATCTTATACCGTTTGACGAAGCAATCCAGACAGACATGTTGAGGGAATCGAAGGACCTGATTTTTGCGAGCGTGGCCGTGGGTCTGATTATTGCGGGGATTCAGGGACTTTTGGGCGGGCTGGCGTTCACCATCGGAGGAATTCCCACGGCGGTTTTCTGGGGCGTGCTGATGGCATTTTTCTCTCTGGTGCCGGTCGTGGGCTCGGCGTTGATCTGGGTTCCCACGGCGTTGTGGCTGGGATTCAGCGGGCACTGGGGAAAAGCGGCGACGGTTTTGGTGATTTGCGGCGGAGTTGCGGCCGTAGCCGACAACATTATTCGGCCGCTGCTGTTGCGCAACCGCACGCACTTAAACGAACTGCTGCTGTTTATCGGGGTGCTGGGCGGCCTGGAAGTGTTTGGCTTGCTGGGACTGGTGGCGGGACCCACGATCGTGGCGGCGGCGATGGGCGTGTTTCGCGTCTATATGGACCGCCGCGACGCGATGGAAACGAGGGAAGCGTAGCTAGCCGACGGAATGTTTGTTCAGCTGCATCAGGTGCCTTCATTTTCGCCATTTGCCAAGACCAGCAATGCAGCGCTCGCCGCATTTTTTTGATCTGCGGTCCACGGTGGCCCGATCGACCGGCCTAGATTTGAAATTTGCTGCTTCCGCTTCGCGGCTGTGTTGCCGAAGGCCGCATAAAGACAATCGTCGAGGTCGCGCTCTCGAAAGCCGACCACGGAGAGAGCGAGATCCTGGCAGGCTTTCGAAAAGACCTTGCGAAAGAACTCGCCTTCCGCGGCATGAATTGCGGCGTGAGAGGCGAGGATTTTAGCGAGAGGTGGCAACGGGCGGCCCGAAGCGAGCAGGATCGCGGAGCCGACGACACGATATTGGCGGCTACCCAATTCATTCAGGACATCACGGACGGCAGCCAGAGCGAGGACTTTCGAGGCTACAAGACAATTGCCGATAAATCTCTCGGCATCCGAGGGCGCGAGATTTTTGGCGAAGTGATAGGGTTGGTTCACCCCGGGAGTTCCGGGCGTGGTGACTACCACGCTGCGGCGATCGAGGACTTCAATCATGCCGTCGTGGTTTGAAACGGCTACGAGCGCACCCCAACCAGAATGCATGCGCACACCGATGGCTGCGTGTTTCATATGCGGCTGACCGATCTAAAGATCGGCCACTACGGTTGCTGGAGTTTAGCAGAATGCGGGAGTGATGGAGGACGCATGGGCGCGAAGAAAGCGAAGAAGAGTGGAGTGCCTGCGGACAAGCTGGCGCTGTTTGACAAGTTGATTGCGGCGCACCCGGAGATTGAACGTAAAGGGGCCAACAATGCCTATGCGGCGGTGAACGGCAACATGTTTCTGTTGATGCAGCCGACCGGGACGCTGGCGATGCGTTTGCCGGAGGGTGCGCGCGAGGAGTTTCTGAAGAAATACAAGACGAAGCTACACGAGGCGTACGGAGCGGTGATGAAGGAATACGTCCCGGTGCCCGATACTTTGCTGGGGAAGACGAAAGAGCTGCAGAAATATCTTGAGTTGAGCTATGAGTATGCGAAAGGACTGAGGCCCAAGCCGTCTAAGAAGAAGAGTTAGACAAAGAGCGACACCCCTGGTTTGCCTGACGTGCGCGCTCAGTGATGTTTGAATGCGCTTGTAAGAGCTAACGGTATATAGTGCGGACCTTATGGTTTTGCCAGCGGTTGCGGATGACGTAAACGCTGAAGGAGACGAAGATGGCATCGGTGCTGATTACGGGAACGAGCAGAGGAATCGGTTTTGAGGCGGCGCTGGCGTTCGGCCGGGCCGGTCATCAGGTACACGCGACGATGCGCAATCCGGCGGGGGCTCCGGAACTTGCGGAAATCGCAGCGCGCGAAAAGCTTCCGATCCACGTCAGCGCGATGGACGTGGACACCGACGAGTCGGTGGCGAGCGGCATTGCGGCCATACAGAAGGAGCATGGTCCGATCGATGTGCTGGTCAACAACGCCGGCGTGGAACGCAACGGCGCCGTCGAAGAGCTTCCCTTGGCCGAGTTCCGCGCGGTCATGGAGACCAACTATTTCGGAGTGATCCGTTGCGTTCAGGCGGTGGTGTCCGGGATGCGCCAGCGCCGCAGCGGATGCATCATTAATATCAGCTCGGTCGCCGGACGCATCAGCAGCGCGCCGTTGACGCCCTACATGGCTTCCAAATGGGCCCTGGAAGCGCTTAGCGAAGGACTTGCAGGCGAATTGAAAACGTTCAATGTGCGGGTGCTGCTCGTCGAGCCGGGCATCATTGACACGGCCATGGCCCAGCGCATCGGAGATCGTCCGCAAGAATCGGCCTACCGGCAACGTGAGCGGTTCGCGCGTTTGTTCGCGGCATCGCTGAAAAATCCGGCGCCACCCTCTCTGGTCGCGCGGAAGATTCTGGAACTCGCCGAGAGCGACACCTGGCAACTGCGTCACCCGGTGGGACCTGACGCCGTTCCGTTTCTGCAGTGGCGGGCTCAAATGAGCGATGAGGCTTGGGTGGATTTGAATGGCAGTGATGACGAAACCTGGTACCGAAGAATCGAGAGTGATTTTGGTTTGGATACCAGGCCCCCGAAAGTGAAGGCGGAAGCGAAGTAACGAAAGACACCAAGAACTGAGGCGGAAGAGGGAACTTAGCCGGCCATACATTCGTTCATCCCAATATGCACACCTTGGCACAAGACTTTCGCTACGCCTGGCGCATGCTGCGCAAGAACTGGCTGTCGACTCTCGTGATTTTGGCGTCCCTGGGCGTCGGCATTGGGGCCAATTCGGCTGTGTTCAGCGTGGTGGACGCGCTGTTGCTGCGTCCGCTTCCTTATCCGCAGGCGGAGCGGCTAGCGGCGGTATGGCTGCATTCTCCAGCGATCGGAATATTCCGCGATTGGCCTTCGCCGGGCCAGTTCATCGACATCCAGAACGAGAACCACTCGTTTGGGGAGATGGCCCTCGCGCAGACCCGCATGCTCACGCTGACGGGCCGCGAACAGCCCGAACGGGTTGCGGGGATACGAACTCAATCCAGCTTGCTGAAAATGCTCGGCGCGAAGACTTTGCTGGGCCGCGTGCTTTTGCCGGAAGAGGACAAGCCGGGCAAACCGGCGGTGGCGATTCTCAGCGAGCGGGTCTGGAGGCGGCTGTTCAACTCCGATCGAGAGATTGTGGGCAAGAGCATCACGCTGGACGGGAATTCTTTCACCGTGGCCGGGGTGCTGCAGCGCGGGTTCCTGCTGAATGCCGAAGTGATGCCGTCGGAAGAGCCGATGGATAGGGTGGACGTCTTCCTGCCGCTGCCGTTGGCAGCCGATGCCGTGAGCAACAGGCGCGACGAAAATTACAACATCGTGGTGCGGCTGAAACACGGGGTTTCCGTGCAACAGGCGCAGGCAGATATCGATGTGATCGCCAGCCGGATCCGGGAAAAGGACAAGCGCGACGGCAGCTTCGGCATGCACGTGGTGAGATTGCAGGACGAGGTGGTTGGGGATGTCAGACGGGCGCTGCTGGTGCTGCTGGGATCGGTAGCATTGGTTTTGCTAATCGCATGCGCCAACGTGGCGAACCTGTTGCTTCCGCGTGCGGCGGGACGTGAGAAGGAAGTGGCGATCCGGACGGCTCTGGGCGCGGGTTGGCAACGGCTGGCGCGACAATTACTCACGGAAAGCGTTTTGTTGGGAATTCTGGGCGGGGCCTTCGGACTCCTGGTCGCGCGAGTGAGCCTATACGTTGTTCGCACGATGAACCCGGGCAATATTCCGCGGTTGGAGGCCATCGGAATCAATGGCAGCGTTCTGGCGTTTACCTTCGGCGTTTCGCTATTGACCGGGATTATGTTTGGTGTGGCGCCTTTGTGGCGTGCCGTCCGGGTGGATCCCAACATGTCGCTGAAAGCCGGCGGGCGCAGCGGGCAGAGCGACGGCGGTCTGTACCTTCGGAGGCACCGCTTACGCGGTTTGCTGGTGATTTCCGAACTGGCGCTCTCGCTGATGCTGTTGATCGGCGCGGGGTTGCTGGTTCGCAGCTTCGTGCGGTTGCAAAGCGTGGTTCCGGGATTTACCACCGAACACGTCCTGACGATGCAGATTGCCGCGACGGACCCGAAATATCGCGATGATAAAGCTCTGGCGAATTTATACCGGGAGATCGAAGAGCGTGTCGCCCATCTGCCGGGTGTGGTCGCGGAGGGCGAGGTTTCGGTGTTGCCGCTCACCGGATCGGTAGGTTGGGGAGCGTCGACGTGGAAGGCTATACGCCACCACACGGGCAGGAGTTGCAGGTAGACATCCGTGTCGCGAGTGCGAACTACTTTCGGGCCATGGAGATTCCACTGCGCGCAGGGCGTTTTTTCTCGGAGCATGACACCCCGGAGCTGCCACCGGTGGCCATCATCGACGAAAAATTCGCGAAGAGATTCTGGCCAAACGGCGATGCCGTCGGAAAGCACTTGTGGTTCGAGGTGAAGAGGCCCATCACGATTGTAGGCGTGGTAGGAGCGGTCAAACAATACGGTTTGGAGACCGACGGCAAGATCGTGATGTACCTTGCGCGGGAACATAGGGCGCCGAATGGCATGTATCTGGTGGCGCGCGCGTCTATTGATACGGCTGGACTGCCGGCCGCTATCGCCAGCGAAATTCACAGTACCGAACCCACCGTGGCGGTTTACGAAACCCGGACCATGCAGGACCGTTGGTACGACTCGCTGGCGCGCCAGCGTTTTTCCAGCACCATGCTGGCCGCCTTTGCGGCGTTCGCGATGTTGCTCGCAGCCGTGGGGCTTTATGGCGTAATGTCCTACCTGGTGACGCAGAATACTCATGATATCGGTGTGTTGATGGCGTTGGGCGCGCGGCCTGGCGACATTCTCGGACTGGTGTTGCGGCAGGGAATGGAATTGGCGGTGATCGGCATCGTGGCGGGGCTCGCGGGGGCGTTTGCGTTGACGCGAGTAATGGCCAGTTTGCTTTTCGGAGTGAGCACGATGGACGCGGCCACGTTCGGCGCGGTGCCGGCATTGTTGGCGGCGGTGGCGTTCGCCGCTACGGCGATTCCTGCGTGGCGAACCACCCGAGTAGATCCGGTGGTGGCGCTGCGGGAGGAGTAGCGGTTTCTTTTGGATGATGAGGCTTGAGTGGAGTCACTCTTGCCTGCTGGGTCGACGATGTGAGGATTGCCGCTGGTCTTTTTTTGCTCAAAAGAAATTCTCGATTGTGCTTGACACCTACATGTTGGGAGAACAGGATCATGTCGAGGTTTCGCCGTTTGAGGCGAGACTCCCGCTTCGAAGTCCAAATGCAGTTTTCGTTGAGGCCAAGCTCCGCATCGAGCGCTAAGAGGGCAGAACCTTCTCGGTTTATTTTCTAATCCCTCGCGCGGGGCACAACTTCCTGTTCGACGTACAGGTCAACATACCTCAAGACGCCAGCGGTTACAGGCCAATACCACGCAGGCCCGACTCGCATCATGCGGGGAGAGAAAATCGAATTTCTGAAAAAGGAGAACTACGCATGTCTGAACAAAATAAAACAATCGTACGCCGTCTATTTGAGGAACTCTGGAACAAGGGAAATCTGCCGGTTGCAGACGAGTTGATTGCCCCCACCTACACTCATCATGACGCGGCGACGCCGGATGCTGGAAAGGGTCCCGAGGGCGAGAAGAAGCGAGTGACGCTATACCGCAATGCATTCACCGACCTTCGATTGACGGTCGAGGACATGATTGCCGAAGGCGAAACCGTGATGGCTCGCTGGTCGTGCCGTGGCGCTCACAAGGGTGAGCTCAACGGGATTGCGCCGACGGGGAAGCAGATCGCCATCTCTGGAATAACGGTGTGCCGTGTCGCCAACGGTAAAATCGTGGAAGGCTTTGTGAACTGGGATGCTCTGAGCCTTATGCAGCAGCTCGGAGTGGTGCCGGAGCTCGGCAATAAAGTTAAAGTCGTCGCCGGAAGGTAGCTGTTGAGATTTACCGAAGAAATCGGAAGGCCCGGCCAAACGCGTCGGGCCTTCTGTGCTTCTCGATGAATCAATTTGGGATTTTGGCGTCCGGACGTGTGGCCCGAGTGCTTCGTTCTCAACGCGATTCTGGTGGTATCGACAGCTATCGGATGACTACTAGTCGTCACTAAACTATGCGCAACAGGGAAGGTGAAATTAGGTGCGACGGCGGGGGCGTGTGCTAGAGTACCGGGCTGCGATGGGCGTGAATGGTTACAAGCCGGCTGCGGTGCATGCGGAGTTGCCTCCGGCGCAGCTGCGTTGGCGGTGCGAGGCTTCGCGGTTGCCGTTCGAAACTACGGCGCAGGCGGAATTGCGCGAAGGGTTTATCGGGCAGGAGCGGGCCTTACGGGCTTTGAAGATGGGTGTTGAGCTTTCGGCTCCGGGCTATAACGTGTTTGTGTGCGGGTTGGCTGGGACCAGCCGCGGCGGAACCATCGCGCGGATGATTGAGGAGTTGCATCCGGTTACGAAGCCCTCCCTGGATCGATGTTACGTCAATAATTTCAAGATTGCGGACCGGCCTCGGCTTTTATCGCTGCCCCGCGGGCAGGCCAATGCGTTTAAGAAGGAGATGCAGGCCGGGATCGATTTTCTGCGGCGGCGGATTCCGCAGGTGTTTGAGGGCGAACCGTTTCAGCGGCAGAAGGGGAGGATCGTCGAGCGATTTACAGTACGCGAAAAAGAGTTGATGGACGATTTCACGCGGCGGATTTCGAGGGAACAGTTTGCGCTAGGGCATATGCAGGTGGGGGCGGTGGCTTTGCCGGAGATTTTTCCAGTGCTCGAGGGGCAGATGGTGCCGATCGAGGATATTTCGAAGATGGTGCATGAGGGGAAACTTGATTCGCCGCTGGCGGAAGAGATTGAGCGAAAGTACGAGCAGTTCCGGCAGGAATTCACCGTGGTGTACCGGAAGACGCTGACTTTGTCGCGGGAACTGGCTAGCGAGCTGAGTTATCTGGAGCAGGAGGCGGCTTCGGTTTTAGTGGATGGAGTGATCGAGGAGTTGAAGGAGAAATATTCCAACGCGGGAGTGGCGGAGTATCTGGAGGAAGTGCGGCACCATTTGCTGGACAATCTGGATCCGTTCAAGGAACGCGAGGGCGAGGGTGAACATGAGGGCGAGGGCGCTCCTTCCATGGATGGCATGCCGAAAATGCCGGGCAGCGGGCCGGAGCGCGATCCGTTCCGTTTGTATGGCGTGAATGTGATTTTGGCGCATGGCGATGATGATGGCTCGCCAGTGATTTTTGAGACTACGCCGACGTACGCGAATTTGTTTGGGACCATTCAGCGGGCTTACGACGCGCGGGGTGGGTGGACGAGCGACTTCATGGATTTGCGGGCGGGGTCGCTGCTGCGAGCGGATGGCGGATTTTTGATTATGTATTCGCTGGAGGCGCTGTCGGAGGTCGGTGTTTGGCGGGCGCTGAAGCGGACTTTGAACCACAACCGATTGGAGATTCAGCCGCTGGAGATGTTCTATCCGTTTGGCGGCAGCGCGTTGAAGCCGGAGGCGGTGAACCTCGACGTGAAGGTCATTTTGATCGGGGACCGAGAACTGTACGAGATGCTGTACGACTACGAGGAGGATTTCCGGAAGATTTTCAAGGTGCGCGTAGAGTTTGATGAAGAGATGAAGATGAGCGACGGCGTGATCGCGGAATATGCCGGGCGGTTGCGGGCTTTGTGCGAGAAAGAGAATCTTTCGCCGTTTGACCGCGGGGCGTTTGCGGCCATGCTGGAATACGGCGTCAGGCAGGCGGGGCGCCGGAATAAGGTCACGGCGCGATTCGTGGACATTGCGGATTTGGCGCGGGAGGCGGCTTACGCGGCTTCGGCTGCGGGGGAAGCGGTTGTGCGGGCGGCGCATGTGCGGACGGCGCTGTCTTCCAAGATGGAGCGGCACAACCTGATTGAGACGCGGATCCGCGAGATGATTGAAGAAGGGACGTTGCTGGTCGATTTGGAAGGCACGCGGGTCGGTCAGGTGAATGGATTGAGCGTGCTGGAGATTGGCGGGTATTCGTTTGGCAAGCCGGTACGGATTACGGCTACGGCGGCGTTGGGAAAAGTCGGCGTGATCAACATCGAGCGCGAATCAAATTTGAGCGGGCGCTTTCACGATAAAGGCGTGCATATTATTTCGGGATATTTGCGCGAGCCGGTTTGCGCAGGATAAGCCGTTGTCGCTGTCGGCGAGCATTTGTTTCGAGCAGTCGTATTCGGGAGTGGATGGGGACAGCGCCAGCTCGACGGAAGTCTATGCATTGGTCTCGGCCCTGGCGGAATTGCCTTTGCGGCAGGATACTGCGGTGACTGGGTCGATGAATCAGCAGGGCGACGTGCAGGCCATCGGCGGGATCAACGAGAAGATCGAGGGATTTTTTGATGTTTGCAAGATCGCGGGATTGTCGGGTTCGCAGGGCGTGCTGATGCCGGCTTCGAACGTCGAGGACTTGATGCTGCGGGAAGATATTCTGGACGCGGTGGCGGCGGGGAAGTTCCATATTTGGCCGGTGGCGAAGATTGAAGAGGGGATTGAGATTTTGACGGGGATGACCGCGGGCTGTCGGAATGGCGATGGGTCTTTTCCGGGTGGGACGGTGTTCGCGGCGGTGAATGAGCGGCTGAGCAAGATGGCGCGGGTGATGAAGGAATTTGAGTAGGTTGGACGACCGAACCAAAGACGAAACTGGCGGTTCCTCCGACGCTGTGCCGGTACAGGTCATGGGACCCGCTGGCGCTGTAAGACTGCTCCAAGGCAGATTCCCGGAATTGTTTGGGCTTCTGGACCCTGACGATCCTAACTTTGACAGCTTCGATGCGAATCAGGCCTATACAGAGTTCGCTAGGGAAGTTCTGCGACGCCAAAGCGATGAGCCCTTTGTTGCCTCTGTCTGTAGTTTCATAGACGACTTAGCACTCAGCGGTCAGAGCATTCTTCAAGAATTATTCATTATCGAGGTATTGGAAATTTTGGCCCAGGATTCAGGATTCTGTCGCAAATTGTATCCGCTGATTCATTCAGAAGCGCAGGATGCCCTCCGTAGTGTCGAGCGAAACATGTACGGCCGTTCGATTTGACCCGGAGTCGATCCACATCACAAGTAACTTCGCGACCGTCCGAAGCGTCAGAAGTCATTCCGTTCGAATCGTTAAGGGGCAGGCGCGAGGTAGGCGCTTCGGTGATCGATGCGGTAAGCGTGGGGCGGAGCATCTGACTGCGTCGCTAACGGCGGCGTGATGCGGACGTCGATCGTGTGGAGTTTCCCGTCGTGCCTAGGCAGGACGAACGCCAGGCTGTATTCGTGGCGGACCAGTTGGGCGATCTGGGCATAGACGGCGGCAAAATCCTTCGCGGAATTCGGAAAAAAGACGCGGCCGCCGGTAGCTTGTGTAATAGCGGTAAGAAGCTGGTCGGATTCGGCGAATCCTTGCGCGGCGATGGCGGATTTTTCGGCAGGAACGTGGCTTTTGTTCTTCTTGCTTTTCGAATCCTTCGCATCGGGCGGGGGTTGGCGTAGTTCTCCGCTTAAAGACAGCGCGAGGATGCGGACGTCGCTGGTCTTGACGCGGGTAATGAGTGCGGAGGCTATTTCCGGCGGCGAGGTATCGAAGCCAGTCGAAAGCAGGACGATCGATTTCTTGCCTTGTACTTTGTCGAGCCAATCCAGGACGGTGGAGAGGCTGCGCGAAAGATCGAGTGCGCCAAACCCGACGTAGTAGCGCACGTTGGCGAGCGCTACTTCGACAGCTTGTTTATCGGGAGTGAAATCGAGCATGCCTTGGGGCGTAGCGTCGTACTTCACAACGGCAACGCGATCGCCCGGGGAAAGCCCTTCGAGAAGCGCGTGAGCCGCGCGAACGTGGCTGGCTTCGAGAAAGTAGACCGCGGGCCCCGCCTCTACCAGGAGTAAAACCTGCGCGGGCTCCGTGATGCTTGCGAAATCGGTGACGGGTTGCTCGACGCCGTCGTCGAAGATGTGGAAGTCTTCGCGGCGAAGACCACCAATGAAATTGCCCTGGGGATCGGTGACGATGACGCCCACGTTGACGCGATCCACGCTGACACGAATCGGCTCGGTAGGTGCTGCGACAGGTTCTTGGGCTCGCGCGAGCGGTTGGAGCGCCAAGACCAAGAAAGCGAACAGAGTCGAACGGCAGACAGGTCTACGTAAATCGCGAAAACGCATCACCGCGTCATTCAAGCTCGTCATTCATGTCCGTTACTCAAGCCCGTCATTGAAGCCATTGATCGAAGTGGATGCCTTTTGCGTCTTTCCAGGACGCGCCGGCCATGAAGTGTAGATGCTTAGGGAAGACTTGCGGGTTCGCATTGGTTAGCAGGGAAGGAATTTTCGCGGCCGCGGCTTTCTGTTGCGCGGTGGCGTTTTGCGTTTCCGATGCCTTTTTGGCTTCTTCGATCCAGCGCGCCTTCAAGGCAGGCCAATCGATTTTCTGGAAATCGAGATAGTTCAGACCGTTGATCTTGTCGGGATAGGCGGCGCGGGCGCTTTGAAATTGTGCCGCGGAGATGGCGTTCGAAGTCGAACGAGAAGCGAGGAGTTCGCGGACGGTTTCGCTGCGAGTGGCGCCAACAATAAATTCCGGGGTGACGGCAAGGTGATAGAAGTCCCATTGGGCTACGCCTTTGCTGCCTTGACTGCCGTGGAGCGAGATTTTCAGGAATGTGGTGTCGCCTTCCGCGCGTTCCGACGTGATCTGGTCGCCGAAAATGGACCGAATGAGCTTCAGAGTTTCGGGCTTTTTGCGGATTCCGAGAACATAGACGGCCTTTTGAGGATCAAGCGAAGCGCTGAGTTGCATCGACGCAAACTCTCCGGTGGGCAGTGCCAGCGCGTCCGCGAGCGGCATGCCGAGACGCTGTTGCGCTACAGCTTCGACCATGGCGGTGCCGTTCTGCTGTCCCGCGGGCATCGCGGCGGCGACGCCACGCTTCAGGATCTCGTAGAATCCCGGCAGATTAAATTGCGTTTCGCTGTAGGAAATGGAGTTGGGAGAAAGAAAGGAAAGGGAAGTCGGCGACGATATGCCGTCCGGCCAGAAGTCGAAGAGTGCGCCTGGCGCGGTATCGCCGAGAATCGCGCCTTGAAAGTGGGTCTTGGAGCCTTCGAGGATCATACGTCCGCTGAAGGAGTGAATTGCTTCGAGTTTCAGAGCGTTGAGAACGGGAGCGAGCTTGAAACCGGAGGCGCTGTCGGGGGCCAGTCCTTTTAGGCTCGGGATTCCAGCAAAAAATTCGAGCACGCCGCCGCCGAGTTGCGGTTGTGCTTCCTTGTAGGCCGCCGATTCGGCCAGCGAGTTGCTCTCGGCGGGCTTCCCTTCGAGGCGTCCCAGAATATCTTCAAGGACGGAACGTTCCGTGGCGCTGGCGGCGTATTTGCCGTGTTCAACCCAGTAGGTGGTGCCGGTCTTGCGCTCGACTTTCAGAGTTGGCACGCCCGCGACGGTGACCTGCGAAATTTGCGGCAACTCTTTTTCCTGGCTGCGCATGCGCAGAACGGCTTTGCTCAACAGAGCTTCCTTGCCGGTGCGGTCGTAAACAAAAAAGAGCCCATTGTAGGTATGGTCCGAGGGTTTCGGTGGAGTAGCGCTCGCGGTCACTTTCGTTTCGGGCTTGCTGAGGTAACCGATGACGAACGCGTTTTCCAGCAGGGAAGAGTACTGCTCGGCTTCTTCCGGGGTAAGCGCCGGCTTGGAGGCATCTTTCTCCGATGATGCGCTGGTCATATTTTCAAACATGGCGGCGCGGACGGGCGCGAAATCGGGATCGTCCCACAGGGCGAACAGCGCGTTGGTTTTCCTCGCATCACCCGCGGGGCTTCCGCGCCAGATGAGGTAGAAGGAGGTGCGCGATGGCATTTGCGCGGGCTCCAGCGGGGCCTGCGCTACCAGCCGCGGCGAGAGCAGCATCGACAAGATCAGGGCGCAGACAAGATCGCGCAGGTGCGTAAGTTTCATGAGAGGTCTCCGACCCGGAATTCCTGCCTCAATGTGCAGCTTTTCCATGCTAGCTCTCGGCCGGAAAAGACAGAAGCCCCGTCCCGCGTCAGGTTTCCAGAACGCGGAACAGGGCTTCGAATGCTAGAAGAAGGCCGGGTTACAAGGGCGGTGTTACGAGGTTGGCTTTGACGCGGCTGCAGGAGCGGCGGCCGGCGCAGCTGTCGGGGCAGTACCCGAACCCGCATCCTTGGGAGTGGAAAGGTAGCCGTTGATGTCGTTCTTACCGACGTCGAAGACCACGATTTCATACGGCGCCATGCGGGAACTGCCCTTCAGATAGAACTGCACTGGCTCACCCGCGGTCTTGTCTTTCTTTTCGATCGAGCGATCATCGACGAAGACCGTCATGGTGTACTTGCCCTTTTTCTGGTCGGTCTTGCTCAGGGTGACCTGGACCGGGCCGACGCGCTGGGGCGTCTTGCTCTTGGCAACTTTAAATTCGTAGTAGTTGCGGTCGCCGCGGCGCTTGAGCTCTTCGAGATCGTCGCGGTTGTGAGCAATCAAGCCGCTCATGACGCCCATGTCTCCCGTGGCTCGGTCGAGCTTGCCCTTGGTCGTCTCCAAGTCGGTCCTGGTGTCGGCGATATCCTTCTTGGCGCCGCCCACTTCGGTGGCGACTGCGCCAATCTTTTCCTCGCTTTCCTTCTGCACTTGGGTCAATTGCGTAGCCAGCTTTTGATCGGAGGCGATCTGATCATTGCGAATGGCTTCGGCGCGGCTGCGGGCTTTCGCCAGCTCGGCTTGAGTCATGCCGACTTTCTGTTGCGTAACCTCGATATTGCCTTTCAGATCGGCGAGGCGGGAGTTGGCCTGGTCGAGCTGAGCACTGAGCAACTTGTTCTGATCCTGGGCCTTGGCGAGGTCGGCCTGGAGCTGTGCTTGTGCGGAATGGCCCATGTAAGCAAGGACGATCACTGCCAGAATCAAAACACCGAACAGCGCAGCGATCCAGCGGGGCGTGCCTGCGCTGCTTTCGTAGTGGTAGGACTCCTGCGGACTCGGTACGTTTGGCGAAATACTCATTCAGCCTCCTAGGAGATGGGCCCCCAACCCTGCGATGGTACCATCCGCAAATCGTTGCTCGCAACGTGCGTCGGTTATGGCCTATTGGCGGGTTCGACGCTTCGTTCGACTCTTGGCGCCAGCGGTGCCGCGTGACGCAGGTGTTGGCCATCTCGAAAAGATGGAGGTTGTGAGGCCGCCGCGCGGGGTGAATTCGCCGCGCACCACACACCATTCGGGTTGGATGGCGTCCACGATGTCGCGCAGCATTTTGTTTATGGCATTTTCGTAGAAGATGCCTAGATCGCGGTAGCCCAGTAGGTACATTTTCAGCGATTTGAGCTCGATGCAGTGTTCGCGCGGGGCGTATTGGATGGTGATGGTGCCGAAATCGGGCAGGCCGGTCTTTGGGCAGACGGAGGAGTACTCCGGGAATTTCGTGGTGATGATATAGCCAGGGAATTGATTGGGCCAGGTTTCCAGCGCCGTCAATTTCGTGGCGATGCCGGCGCGCGCGTGCTCTTCGGTGTAGTCAGACATGAACTCTCCCACACCTATTATATATGTCGCCGGCAAGTCCTGTAGCGAGTCCTGTAGCCGCGGTCTCCGAGACCCCGGGGTTTAGATTCAAATGAGGCCGCCGCGAAAATTTTCGTGCACGATCGCTCGCCGCTGCCTGCTCATATTAGGTCGACCACGCCGACCTTGTTCGTCGTTACAATTTGGGCGGCTTCTCCATCTAAATCCCGCCCTCTCGGACGAGGGCGGCTACAAGACTCTCTATTTGGCGTCCAGGTCTACATCGTTAATAGGTACGTCCCAGTGGGCGTCGAGGATTTCGAAGCGGTGCTGCTCTTCGCGCTTGTAGGCGTCCTGGTCGGGAAAGAGCTGCTTGAGGAGCGCCGCGGAATCGAAAGTGTCGTGAGCGATCTCAGCGTTCTTGAAAATGATGGTCGTGCGATAGTCCCACCGGCCGTCCTCGGTGGTGTGATAGCGGGGGGCGACCGCGAATACCTTCAGTATGCGGCCGAGCTCCATTTCTTTCTTCAGTAGCGGGTAGTGATTTTTCTTGAATAGAGCGATGAACTCATCCGCGTGACCCCACTTCGCTTTGTAGTAGTACTCGACGACGAACGGTCGTTCCTTTGCCTCCTGCGCGGCAGGGCTTGCCTGCACGGAGCTGCGAATCGGGAAAGCCAGAGTGGCGGCAGCGATGAACAGTGGGACGTACCAACGAATAGAATTGAGACTGGGCAGTTGCATGAACTCCTCCATCATTCTTTGACCTTGAGATGAGTGGACGCTACGAAGATGAGCGGATGTTACGCGCGAGCCGCCCTCTCGCACAAGGTCTACCTCGAAGCTATAATGCGTGGCGGTTGTCGCGGGCACGGGAGAATTCCACTCGATGAGCGATGAGAAAAGAGACCGGGACCTGGGCATGCACTGCCCGATTTCGCGGCGCGATTTCTTGAATGGAATCGCCGTCGGCGTCGGCGGCACGCTGGTCGCGGAGCCGCTGCTGGCGATGGGCGGCGAGGAGTACGCGCCGGAAAAGGCCGCCGATTATTATCCGCCCGCGCTGACAGGCATGCGCGGGAATCACGACGGCACCTTTACCTTCGCGCATCGGCTGCGCGACGGCGGCAAATGGGATGCCGAGGGCCCGGCCACGAAAACCGGTGAAGCCTACGACTTGGTGGTCGTGGGAGGGGGAATCAGCGGTCTGGCCGCCGCGTATTTCTATCGCAAAAACGCCGGAACTGCGGCGCGCATTTTAATTCTCGACAATCACGACGACTTTGGAGGCCACGCCAAGCGCAACGAATTCCGCGCAGGCAAGCGCATGCTGCTGAGCTATGGCGGCACGCAATCGATCGAGAGTCCGGGGGCCTACAGCCAGGTGGCGAAGGATCTGATCGCAGACGTGGGGATCCAAGTCGAGCGTTTCTACAAGGACTACGATCGGAAGCTATATTCCAAGTTAGGCACCGCGACGTTTTTCAACCAGGAAACATTCGGCCAAGACCGCCTGCTCACCGGCACGAACGTAACGCCGTGGCCGGAATTCCTCGCCAAGGCGCCGCTCTCCGACGCTGTTCGTCGCGACATCGCGCGCGTGTATACGGAAAAAGTGGACTATATGGCGGGCTTGTCGAAGGAACAAAAGCTCGCCAAGCTCGCGACCATCAGCTACGCGAACTATCTGACGAACTTCTGCAAGGTGGCGCCGGAAGCGTTGCCCTTTTTCCAGACGTTTCCGCATGATTTATTTGGAGTGGGCATCGACGCCGTCTCGGCGGCATCGTGTTACATGAATCCCGACGACTACGAGTCCTTCACCTACCCGGGATTCGATGGGCTGAGATTTCCGGAACGAGAGAAGGAAGAGCCATACATTTTTCATTTTCCCGATGGCAACGCCTCGGTCGCGCGCTTGCTCGTCCGTTCGCTGATTCCCGGCGCGGTTCCCGGTACCACAATGGAAGACGTCGTCATAGCCCGCGCCGATTACAGCAAGCTGGATCAGCCGGAGGCCAAGGTCCGGCTACGGCTGAACAGCACGGTCGTACACGTTCAGCACGCGGACGCTGCCGCGAATTCACCGAAAGAAGTGGAAGTCAGCTACATGCGAGGCGGCCAACTCCAATCGGTCCGCGGCAAGAATTGCGTCTTGGCGTGCTACAACATGATGATCCCGTACATTTGTCCCGAACTTCCCGAGAAACAGAAGGTGGCGCTGTCGTATCTCGTGAAGACGCCGCTGGTCTACACGCACGTGGCGCTGCGCAACTGGACTTCTTTTTCCAAATTAGGCGTACGTCAAATCGTTGCGCCGGGCAGCTATCACACCTACATCGCACTCGATTTCCCGGTGAGCATCGGCCAATACCAGTTCCCGAGCAATCCCGAAGATCCCATGGTGCTGTTCCTGTTGCGCACTCCGTGCAGGCGAGGGCTTCCGATGCGCGATCAATATCGTGCCGGCCGCGTGGAATTGCTGGCCACGCCTTTTGCAACATACGAGCGCAACACCCGGGATCAGTTGGCCAGGATGCTGGGCGAAGTGGGCTTCGACCCCACGCGCGACATTGAGGGCATCACCGTCAATCGGTGGGCGCACGGCTACGCTTACACGCCCAATTCGCTGTTCGATCCCGATTGGAAAGAAGAAGAAAAACCCTGGGTCATCGGCCGCAAACCCTTCGGACGGATCGCCATCGCCAACTCCGACGCAGGCGCCAACGCCTATACCAACGAAGCCATCGACCAGGCGCACCGCGCCATAAGCGAGCTATCGACGAGCAGCTCACAGGCTCGATTTACATCGGATCGGAGAACTTGCGCGAGAATTGGTAGCCCGGACGGGAGTCGAACCGTAATCTTCACCTTGAGAGGGTGACGAGTTAACCGGTTACTCTACCGGGCCACGCAAAACAGTTTATCGTGTTCATGAACCGTCGGCAATCGAACCGATGTTTCCCGGACCACCCAGATCCACCGCTTCTGTAGCCGTGCTCTCCAGAGAGCGGGGTTTATTAGGCAACTGCAGCGCAGACCCCGCCAGGTACCGGACATCGCCAACACCGAATCTCGTTCAGCAGGTCACTCCGCTCGGAGTGCTTTCGTCGGATTGATCGAAGCGGCCTGAATCGCAGGAAGAGCGGAAGCCGTCAGCACAAGAAAGAGGATGGCAATGCCTGCCACTGCGAGCACCAGCGGATCGAAGGGGTTGACCTGAAACAGCAGGGAGCCCATCAACCGCGACACCGCGAGGGCTCCCAGCACGCTGGCCACGCACCCGATTGCCGCGAGACGTAGTGCGGAGCGCAAAATCAAGCGAACGCTCCCCTTGCGCTGCGAACCAAGCGCCATGCGAATCGCGATCTCTCGTATCCGCAGCTCAACCGAGAAGGCAATGACGCTGTAGATCCCGAGAACTGCGAGTAGCACTGCTCCACCGGCGAAAGCAGCGATCACCGCGGTGTTGAAGCGCCGTGGCTTCTGTAGAGGCGGGGCTTGCCCCGCCCGGCGTCAAATGCGGCACCATCTCCCTGCTTTCTAGGAACCGTGAAGACGCGGTCCCTGCGACGATCACTTCGCGCTTAACAAACAGTTACCAGTCCACTATCATGCCCCGTGTTATTTCAATCGCCAATTCGAATGCGCTGCCAAACCCCTGGGCACCCCCGCGCAATGGATTTCGCCAGGATCTTCCCGCTAACCCCTTTAGAATCCGCACTTACACAAAATGCGCCCGTAACTCCTTTACAATCCGCAGATCCAGAAACTAGGCACTTAAAGTCCTTTAGAATCCGCACTTACGAGAAAAGGTGGGGGGAGGGGTGAAATTGTTAACTAGGATCGTCGTTCCACGGACAGTGAAAAGAATGACAAGTTCCGTCGCAGGTGTTGTCCCCGCGGCACGCCCGGCGTAGGATTTCGGACGGGTTTATCCGCCCCGGTGTACTGTAGAGCCGAAAGGGCATAGTAGGCAGCTCACATCGCCATGGCGAAAAAGATACGCATCGTTGTCGCGCTCACGACGAACGACAACGACTATCAGATCGAACAGGCGCAGTCCGCGGAACAGGCCGCGACGCGACTCGGTGTGACGGCGGAAATCATCTACGCCGATAACGACGCCATCAACCAAAGCACCCAGATTCTGAAGGTCGTGCAAGCGCCAGCCGAACACCGGCCGGATGCCATCGTCTTCGAGCCCGTGGGAGGAACCGCGCTTCCGCAGGTAGCCCGCGCCGCCGCCGCCGCCGGGATTGGCTGGGCGGTGCTCAATCGCGACGCCACCTATCTCGACGAACTTCGCAAATCCACAAGCGCGCCGATGTTCGCGGTGAGTTCCGACCACGTCGAAATTGGCCGGTTGCAAGGGCGCCAACTTGCGGCCCTGCTTCCCAAAGGCGGCGCGGTCCTTTATATACAGGGCCCATCGGAAAATTCCGCGGCCAAAGAACGCACCGCTGGCATGCAGGAGACCAAGCCGGCGAACATTCAAGCGGTCATGCTGAAAGCGCAATGGACCGAAGAGAGTTCGCTACGCGCGGTACGCTCCTGGTTGAAGCTCACGACTTCGCAGAAATCGACAATCGACGTCGTGGCCGCTCAGGATGATTCGATGGCTATGGGAGCGCGAAACGCCTTCCAGGAACTAACCAACGAAGTGGAACGCGACCGCTGGTTGAAACTTCCGTTCATCGGGTGCGACGGCCTACCCAACACCGGCCAGGCCTGGGTGAAAAGCGGCCAACTGACCGCCACCATATTCGTTCCGCCCAACACCGGCCAAGCCATCGAAATGATCGTGGACGCCATTCGCAATCGCAAGCAATTGCCCGTCCGCGTGCTGGTTGCGCCACGTTCCATCCCCGCGCTCAACGCGCTAACGCCGCGCCGCCCGGTTTAGTCCGCGTCACTTAGTCCGTGAGGAGGTCCGAGACCCATTCGGCTGGCCAAAAGTTGACGGCTATTCCGGCCGTCCTCTTCTCCGCCAAAAGCGGCGTATAATGCCGCGGGCAGTTTGACTTCAAATTGTTTGCCATCGCGGAGGGAAAAACCAGATGAACAGCGGACGCAAAAGCGCGGGCGTCGACCGCAGGCAGTTCCTCGCAGCAACAACGGGGAGCTTGCTCGCCGCAACTGGAGGAACCCTGCTCGCCGCCACGGCCCCAGGGGCCTCGGCAACGAATCCTGGCTCGGAATTCACCGGTGGATCACTCAAATCCCAGACCGCGGAGCGCCCTCGTGGGGCTGACAAGTCGGGGCGCAAGATTCCTATCGGCGTCTTCGATCCGGTGTACGGCAAAATGCCGCTGGACCAAATGCTCGACACGGTGAGCGCGCTGGGACTGGAAGCGATGGAAATTGGTACGGGCGGCTACCCGGACAATCTGCATTGCCCACTCGACGAACTAATTGAGGACACGGCGAAGGCGAAGGCTTGGAAGAAAAAATTCGAGGACAAGGGAATTCAGGTGGCAACTTTGAGTTGCCACGGGAATCCGGTGCATCCGGATGCGAAGCACGCGGCGAAGGACGCGGACACATTTCGCAAAACCGTGCGGCTGGCGCAAATTCTGGACATCAAAGTGATCGTGACATTTTCCGGATGCCCCGGCGGCACGCCGACCGACGCACAGCCCAACTGGATTACCTATCGCTGGCCGCCCGAATACGGGGAGATGCTGGACTGGCAATGGAAAGAAAAGATTATTCCGTACTGGAAAGAGGCCGCTAAATTCGCGCGGGATCACGGGATTCACAGGATCGCTCTGGAAATGCATCCGAATTTTGTCGTCTACAATCCACGAACGCTGATGAAGTTACGCGAAGCGGTTGGCGAAGAGATTGGTGCGAATAACGATCTAAGCCATCTGTTCTGGCAGGGCTGCGATCCGGTGGAAGTGATTCATTTCCTGGGTAAGCAGGGCGCGATCTACCACGCGCACATGAAGGACACCGTAATGTTCCCGGGCAATGTTGCGAAGTACGGCGTGCTGAATTTTGCGCCGGATGTTGCGAGCCTGCCGGAAGCGTCCGAAACGTTTCGAGCGGTTGGATATGGACACGGCGCGGCGCTGTGGAAGTCGATCGTGCAGGCGTATATGGATATCGGCTACGAAGGCATCCTTAGCATTGAAAATGAGGATCCCATTCTGGCGGGACCTGTCGGCGTCGAGCGCGCAGCGTGGGTCTTGAAGAATGTGCGCAACGAATTGCTCGGCACGTGATGGGAACGGGAAGTATGTGGCACAGCCATTCCTGGCTGTGCGCGTAAGACAAAGCAATATTTGTAGCGTAGAGCTGGAACCGGGGAGTCGCTGAATGGCGCAGGTGATTCGTTCGCCGAAGACATACGATGTGATTGTGGTGGGTTCCGGCGCTGGCGGTGGGATGGCGGCGAAGATCCTGACCGAGGGCGGCCTGAACGTGGCGATGCTGGAAGCGGGCCCGCAAGTTCACCCGGAAAAAGACTTCAAGATGTTTATGTGGCCCTACGAGCTGCCGCATCGTGGCGTTGGTGTCGGCGGACGAGCGGCGGAAAATTTTGGGGAGTTTCTGGCGCCGAATGGCGCCTGGGAGATTGAGGGCGAGCCGTATACCTCCGCGCCCGGATCGAATTTCCGGTGGTTTCGTTCGCGGATTGTGGGTGGCCGCACGAATCACTGGGGGCGGATCGCGCTGCGGTTTTCTCCGATCGATTTCAGATCGTACTCGCGCGATGGACTCGGCTCGGATTGGCCCATCAGCTACGACGATATCGCACCTTACTACGACAAGGTGGAAGGCTATATCGGGGTGTTTGGGACAAAAGAGAATGTTTCGAGCGCGCCGGACGGCGTTTTCCTGCCTCCACCCAAGCCGCGCTGCACTGAATTGATCGTCAAGAAGGCCTGCGACCAACTCAACATTATTTGCATTCCGTCGAGGCTGGCGATTCTCACGAAATCCGTAAATGGACGCCTGCCTTGCCACTATTGCGGGCAATGCGGTCGGGGATGCACTACGGCGTCGAATTTCAGCTCGAGCCAGGTGCTGATTCCACCGGCGATGGCGACCGGCAAATTGACCTTGATCACCGACGCGATGGCGCGCGAGGTAGTGGTCGGCGCGGATGGAAAAGCGCAAGGCGTGTCGTACATCGACAAGGCTACGCGCACCGAAAAGCGAATCCATGCGCGCGCGGTGGTGCTGGCGGCCAGCGCGTGCGAGTCGGCGCGGCTGCTGCTTAACTCGAAGTCGCCGTCGTTTCCGGACGGTTTGGCGAATTCGTCCGGGACCGTGGGGAAATATTTGATGGATTCGGTGGGCAGCGGCGGCGAAGGATATTTCCCGCAGCTCGAGAACATGACTCCTCATAACCACGACGGCACCGGCGGGATGCACATGTACATGCCGTGGTGGAAGTTTGACCGGAAGAATGATTTCCCGCGCGGCTACCATATCGAATTTGGCGGCGGTCGGGAGTTGCCGAACGTCGGAATGTTTAACGATCTTTGTCATCGCGAAGAAGGTTATGGCGTCGAACTGAAACGGAAAGCGCGAAAGGATTACGGCACAACCATCGGGTTCGCGGGGCGCGGGGAGATGATTCCGAATCCGGATACCTATTGCGAGATTGATCCGGATGTTGTGGACGAGTTCGGCATCCCAGTTTTGCGATTCCATTTCAAGTGGTCGGACTACGAATTGCGGCAGGCGAAGGACATGCAGGAGACGTTTCGGCAGATCGTGGAGATGGCCGGCGGGCAGTATTTGACGAAGGCGCCCATCGATGGGCCTCGGGCTTTCGGAATTGACCTGGGAGGAAAGATCATTCACGAAGTGGGGACTGCGCGGATGGGAGCCGATCCGAAGGCGTCGGTGTTGAATGGGTATTGCCAGGCCCACGACGTGAAGAATCTTTTTGTTACCGACGGGGCTTCCTTAGTTACCAATCCGGATAAGAATCCTACTTTGACGATCATGGCGCTGTCGTGGCGGGCTTCCGAGTATTTGTTGAGCGAGGCGGGTAAGGGCAACATCTAAGACATAAAGATAAGGCAGCGACGCAGAGGGCGCGTAGATTCGCGGAGAAGAGGAAGAGAAGCGGAATTTACCATAGAGGGCACGGAGTATACGGAGAAGAGGATGGGATTACAGGGAGTTTCGCGGCGGGATATTTTGCGGTCGCTGATGATTGGGGCGGCGGGTGGGTCGGTGTTGCAGATGATTCCGGCGCAGGCGGCGGAGTATGCGCATGGGCTCATACAGAAGGAGAAGGTTGCTTCGCCTACGGGCAAGTATGTGCCTAAATATTTTTCGGCGCACCAGTACGAAACACTGACTTCTTTATGCGACACGATTATTCCTAAGGATGAGCGTTCGGGCGGGGCCGTGGAAGCCGGGGCGCCGGAGTTTATTGATCTTTTGACCAGCGAGAATGAGAAGTTCCAGACGCGACTCGGCGGCGGATTGATGTGGCTCGATAATTTCTGCGTGGATCGGTATGGGAAGGTGTATCTGGAGTGCGCGCCGGAACAGCGGAAAGAGGTTTTGGACCTGATCGCTTACCGGAAAAATGCGAGAGAGATTCCGCGATTAAGTTCAGGCGTCGCGTTCTTTGCGTTTCTTCGCAATATGACTTGCGATGGTTTTTATACCAGCAAGATTGGGATCGCGGATTTGCAATACATTGGGAATACTTCGCTGCACGAGTTTCCCGGTTGCCCGCCGGTACCAGAAACTAGAAGCTAGACGGTATCGGAGGCTTGGGATCGGAGCTTGCCTCCTTATCGCGACGCAGCGCCGAAAAATTGGACCTCAGCGGCTGAAGATGGGTTGATGCTCGAACATCTGCGGCACGACTGAACATCTGCGGAAGTAGCTTCTGCTTCGAGATATAACGTGTGTCCATGTTGACGCCGGGCGGGGCAAGCCCCCGCCCCTACAAGGGATTAGGACCGGGGCAGCGGCACGGCTGAAGCCGTGCCCTGACGTTGTGACGCTGTATTGCGGTCGCGCGCCCAACGGCGGTCAGGCGGGGACACAGACGATTCGTCCCTCGGGGCAAGCCCTTCGGGACTCAGGGCAAGCATGAGTGTCTGTGCTACCAGACGCGGCAGACCTTTTCTGGCGACTTGACCATGGGTTGGCCGGGTTTGCAGGCGAAGGCCTGGGCGAATTCGGGCATGTTCACGACTACGCCGTTAATGCGGTATTGGGCAGGGGAGTGCGGATCGACTTGGGCGCGCATGCGTAGATCTTCGGGTCGCTCGTTGGCGCAGTCCCACTGTGCGTAGCCGATGAAGAAGCGCTGCTCGGGAGTCAGGCCGTCGATAGGTTGCAGGTTTTTGTCTTTGGTGGCGGATTTCCATGCAATGTAGGCGAGAATTTCGCCGCCAAGATCGGCAACGTCTTCCCCCATCGTGAGTTTGCCGTTGATATGGACATCGTCGACGACGACGTAGGATGAATACTGGTCGCTGACACATTTGGTGCGCTCGTCGAATTTCTCTCGGTCTGTTTTGGTCCACCAATTTTTGAGGTTGCCTTGGGCGTCGAACTGGCTGCCTTCGTCATCGAAGCCGTGGGTTAGCTCGTGGCCGATGGTGCCGCCGGTGTTGCCGTAGTTGGGGGCGTCGTCCATCTTGGCGTCGTACAGCGGAGGCTGAAGGACACCGGCGGGGAAGTTGATGTCGTTCATTTGTGGATTGTAGTAAGCATCTACCGTGGGAGGCGAGATGTCCCACTCGCCGTGATCGACGGGTTTGCCAATTTTGGCGATGTCGCGACGATGTTCGAAGGCGACGGCGTTGTTGACGTCACCGATGAAGTTGTTGCGCGTGATGGTTACGGAAGTGTAGTCGCGCCATTTGTCGGGATAGCCGATCTTGTTGCGAATGCCGTGGAGCTTGACGAGGGCCTGCTGCTTGGTTTCCGGGCTCATCCAGTCGAGTTGACGGATGCGCTGCTCCATGGCGGCCTCAATCTGCTTGACCATTTCCAGCGTGCTTTGTTTCAGTTCCGGCGAAAAAACCTTGCGGACGTAGGCCTGGCCGAGAGCTTCGCCCAGATCGCGATCGGCGTATTGGACGCAGCGCTTCCACCGCGGCTGCATCTCTTTCGCGCCTCGCAGATACTTGCGGTAGAAGTCGAAATTTTCCTGGACGAAATTGGTGGAAAGATAGGGCGAAGAGGAATCCGCGACGTGAAACCGCAGATAGGTTTTCCAATTTCCGAGCGGTTCGGATGCGAGTTCGGCATTGACCTGTTTGAAAAAGGCGGGGGCGGTGACGTTAAGGATGGCAATTTTCGGATATTGCAACTGGGTGTAGTAGGTTTGCCAGTCGAAATTCGGCGTGAGCTTCTCCAGCGCCGGGAGATTCATCTTATTTTTCAGCTTATAGGGATCGCGGCGTTCGACTTGAGTGAGGGATGCTTTGGCGAGAGCGGTTTCCATGCGCATTAGGGTTTGCGCGTTGTTTTTGGCGGTCTCCGGATTGTCGCCGAGAAGTTCGAAAATTTTCTGGACGTGTTGCACGTAGCGCTCACGAGTCTCCCTGGATTTGGTATCGTCGTTGGTGTAGTAGTCGCGATCGGGGAGGCCCAGGCCGCCTTGATCCAGGGAGGCGATGATCTGTTCGGAGTTGTCGGGATCCTGATCGGAGCCGCCGCCAAAGAGGATGGACCTGCTGAAGTTGAGTTGAAGCTGCGCGATGATCGAGGCCATATCATGTACCGACTTCATGCGTGCGATGGCGTCGAGTTGCGGCTTGATCGCGTCGATGCCGAGGGCCTCGATGGCCGACTCGTCGATGCATGCGGCGTAGAAGTCGCCGATTTTCTGACTGACGGCGTCACGCTGGGCGGTGTTGGTGGCGGCTTGCTCCAGGATGCCGCGGAGAAAATTCAAATTGTCTTCGTAGAGTTTGGCGTAGACGCTCCAGGAGGTTTGGTCTGGCGGGATGGGATTTTGCTGCTGCCAGCGCCCGCACGAGTATTGGTAAAGATTCACACACGGGTCGATGGATTTGTCCATTGATGTGAGATTAAGGCTCGGGGAGTAGGGGAGTTCAGCGGTGCTTGAAGTTTGCGAGCGGGCTGGCGTGGCGAAAAGCAGCGCCAGGGCGAAGAGGCAGAGAACAAGCGTGGTCTTCATGGGTACCTTTCGTTGAGAGGTGATCGCGGTTTGCAAGCGGCGCATTATGGTAATGGGATGGACGGATTTTTCCAATCTAAAAAAAGACGGCCAGGCTTACATTAGGTCTTCTAGAATTGACGCGCGAGCTGCAAAAAAGGATTTCGAGATGAGCATTCGCATTCGTGTGGCTACGGCTGAGGATGTGCCGGTTTTGCGGGAGTTGATTGAGGCTTCTGTGCGGGAATTGCAGGCTGAGGATTATTCGGTCACGCAGAGGGAGGCGGCGCTACGGACTGTTTTTGGCGTGGATAGTCAGTTGATTGCGGATGGGACTTATCTTGTGGCCGAGGATTGTGATGTGGCGGATACGACTGGGCTCGGGCTGAGTGGGGCACAGACCCTTCGTCCCTCCGGGCAAACCCTTCGAACCTCAGGGCAAGCAGGAGTGTCTGTGCTACCTCGGATTGCTGGTTGTGGCGGGTGGAGTAAGCGGAAGACGCTTTATGGAGCAGATCGTTGGACGCAGCGGGAGGATTCGTTGTTGGATCCGGAGAAAGACGCGGCTAAGATTCGGGCTTTTTTTGTGCATCCTGCCTGGGCGCGGCGTGGGGTGGGGACCCTGATATTGGAGGCTTGCGAGACGGCGGCGCGGGAGGCGGGATTTCGGCGGTATGAGATGGGGGCTACTTTGACAGGGGCAAAATTGTTTGGGGTTAAAGGGTATGTGGCAGTGAAGAGGATTGCGGTGCCTTTGGATCATGGGGAGTCATTGCCTGTGATTCATATGGAGAAGGACGGAAGATGAGGACGACAGGAACGGCCACCGTTGGACTCGCATGCGAGCCCGATATTGTGCCGGGGTTGACGCCGGGCGGGGCAAGCCCCGCCCCTACAAGCCGAAGTTAGAACTGGAGTTTGGAGAGGTATTCGTAGCTGGCTTGGGGGTCGGCCAGGGATTTGGCTTCGTCGTTTTCGACGAAGTAGTGTTCGATGCCGGCTTTGCCGGAGTGGGTGAAAATATTCTTCCAGTCGATGGAGCCACTTCCTACGTTTGCAATATGACCTGTTACGGCGTGGCCTACTGCGCCTTCGTTGCCGCCTGGGTCGGAGCCTTCTTTGCTCCAGTCTTTCACGTGAACTAGCGGGAAGCGGCCGGGGTATTTGTTGAAATAGGCGATGGGATCCTGGCCACCTACCGTGATCCAGCAGAGATCCATTTCGATTTTTACGAACTTGGGGTCGGTTTGCGCCAGGAGGTAATCGAAGGGAGGCTTTCCGTCGAGGCCATCGACCTTTTCAAACTCGAAAGAATGGTTGTGGTAGGCGAATTGGATGCCGGCTTTTTTGGTGACTTCGCCAACCCTGTTGCAGGATTCGGCGAGGAGCTTGTAGCCGTCGGCGGTGCGCGATTTTGCATCGAGGTAGGGGCAGACTAGGAATTTCTGGCCGATGATGATTGCGCCGTCGATGATCTCTTGCAGATTCGTTTCGAGGGCCGGCGTTTTGCCAGCGGCGTTTGGCGGCGGTTGCATGGGATGGTGCGCGGACGGCGAGGTGAGGCCGTTCGAATCGAGAAGAGCGCGGACTTCCTTGGGAGACTTGCCGTAGTAGCCGGCGAATTCGACTTCTTTGTAGCCGATCTTGGCGACGCCAGCGATGGTGCCGTCGAAGTCTTGCTTCATGAGATTGCGGACCGTGTAGAGCTGCAGTCCTACGCGATCGATGTGATGGACGGCAGCGGCGGCCCATGTTGGGCGCGCGACGGCGCTGACAATGGCGGTGGCGATGGATGATTCGATGAAGGTTCGTCGGTTCATGGCGGGAGAGAGTGTACTCCTTTCGGGGCTTGCGCGGGAGTGGGTGCGAAAAAAAAGGCGGCTCTCTTGCGAGAGCCGCCTTTCGTTACGGGGTGTAGTTATTAGAAGTAGAAGCGCAAGCCGAATTGCATGCGGCGTGGCGCGTGCGCGCCGGTCAGGTGCAGGAAGTTCGAGCTGTCGAGGTTTAAGCCCGGGGTGGCCGTGTCCATGGCGATGCCGTTCGTCCCCTCGGATTGGTTGTTAATTTGGTCGAATTGGGTGTGATTGAACATGTTGAACAATTCCCATTTGAAGTCGAAGCCCATGCGTTCGTTGATGGCGAAACGCTTGGAAAGGCCAGCGTCGAAGTTCAAGCGGCCAGGGTAGTTCAGCGTGTTACGCCCGACAGTGCCAAAGGTGAGGCCTGTTGGGAGGGCGAACGCCGCCGGGTTGAAGATAACCGGTCCACGGACGTCGGGGAACTCGGTCTGCGGTATGCTGGCGCGCGGGTTGCCGACGAGATCGGGGCGCGAGCCGGTGCCTATGCCGTTGCCGACGCCTGCGTTGTCGCCGTAAGTGGTGCCGTTGGTCACGCTAAAGGGAAGGCCAGCTTGGGCGACGGTAATGCCGGAAATCTGCCAGCCGCCAAGCAGAGTGTGCGTCAGGCCGGACGCCTTGAAGAAAGGCAAGCCGTAGACGTAGCTGACGCTCAGGTTATGACGCATGTCGAACGTGGAGCTGGCACGATTGGCGGCCGGATCGTAGGCATTCACAAAAGCAGTGTCGCTGCGATCGGACGAATCGTCGATGGAATGGCTGTAGGTGTAAGCCGCGCTGAGGGTCAGGTCGCCCACGGTGCGGTTTGCGGAGACCTGCAAGGCGTTGTAGATGGAATTTGCCTGGGGCGCCAGCTGAGTGATGTTGCTGAAGCCCGGGAAAGCGGTGCGCAGCGCGTCAGCACTATTGCCGCAGGCGACCCACAGATTTGACAACGCTGCGGCTGGCACGGGAGTGCCGTTACCGAGCGTGCCGGAAGTGGGGAAACCTCGGGCGTTGGTTGTAAAGTTGGCGCAGTCGGCAGCGACAATCGGTGTCCCTGCTGGGTACGGGTTGCTGCCCGCCGGTACCGGCAAGAGCTGGTTGGAGTCGCTCACCAGGGTCAAATGCGTGCCCTTACTGCCGACGTAGGCTACCGAGAGAACTACGTGAGATGGAAGTTCCTTCTGAACGTTCAGGTTCCACTGCTGCACGTAGGGCCAGATGGCCTTGTTGGGAATGGAATTAACGGACAATGGAAAGAGCAGTCCGCCACCACCGATGTTGCCGTATCCAACGACGTTAGCCTGCGTTGAGGTGAGGGCGACAGGCGGTGAATTTTCCAGCGATTCGGTATTACCTTCATTGCCGTTGGTGTGTTCGAAGAAAACGCCGTAGCCGCCACGGATGGCCATCTTGCCGTCACCCTTGGGGTCCCAGGCGAAGCCGAGGCGCGGAGCGGGGTTGAAAAGGTGGCCCGACAAACAGCCGGCGTTTGAGGATGGGCCGACCGTGGCCGCCGTGAAACCAGGGACGACGAAGGTTCCGCCCTTGCCGCCGCACTGGATAATGCCATTGAGCGGATTGCCGGTACCAGGTGAAAGGGCTCCTGCGCTGCCGGTTACGTTTCCGTTGTAGTCGATCGCCGGAGAAGCGCCCGCAACAAAGGCGGTAGGTTCGAAGTTAAAGGCGTCTTGATACTTCTCACGGTAGGTTCCAAAGAGACTCACACGCAAGCCGAGGTTGAGGGTGAATTTCTTGGTGACGCGCCAGTCGTCCTGGAAGTAGGGCTCGAAGATCTTGTAGCGGTTGTAATACTTAACGGTAGCGTTGGACTGCTTGTAGCTGGCGATATTTCCCATCAGCAAATCCGCGAACGAGTTACCCGTGCTGATAGGGGATGAGGTGTCAAAAGTCAGTAGGCCCTGAACATTGACGCTATTGTCTTCATTCTTTTGCGCGGCGGCGAAATAAGCACCGAATTGAAAGGTGTGAGTGCCGACGATTTTAGTCACATTGTCGCGGTAGGTGTATGTGGGATTGGCGTTGTTCCAGGGGAAGTACCCGGTGTCTTGGCCGAAGCTACCGCCATAAGCAGTGTTAGATTGCAGCTGAATGGCCGGCAGCTTGCCGCCGAAGCCGTTGTCGAAGAGCGTGCCCATCGCAAACCCGGCGGGAAGCGCTGGAGCATTCACGATATTGAGAAAAATGTGATCCGCGGTATAGCTAGCGACGAATTCGTTTAATAGGGTAGGCGTCACATTCGCGGTGAGGCGTGCCACAAAGCTCGAGCCCGGGCCAACGAAGTTGGTATTGATGTTGTTGAAGCTCGAAGTTCCCACGCCCCAGAGCGGATTAGCGACGACAGTTGACCAGGAATCGTGGATGTAGCGGAACGTCAAGCGGTAGTTGTCGGTGATGTTGTGATCGACGCGGACCAGCTCTTCGCGCCAAGTGGTCGGGAGCGAGACCGTCTGAGCGAACGAAGGGAAGCCGGCATTCGTGCTGTTGGGCGCGGGGATGAGCGACTCAAGCGCTTGACCAACGGCGCTAATGGGGACCGCCGCGGGGTTCGGAACGTTCGGGCAATCGGGACCTGGACACAGATCCGAGAAATTCCCGCCGCGTTCGGCAACGGATGGAACGTTTTGAGTAATCGCGTTGGGGTTCGCCTCCCTTCGCCATTCCTCAGAAAAGAAGAAGAACGTTTTTCTCTTGTCGGCGTTGTAGTGATGCGGAATGTATATAGGACCGCCGATGGTATAGCCGAAGTCGTGCTTCTTGTAGGGCGGGTTGGGGTCGCCCGGTTCGCCGCCGGATTCCCACGGTTTCGCGTTGAAGAAGTCATTGCGCAGGTACTCGAAAGCGCTGCCGTGGAAGGAGCTGCCCCCGGACTTCGTCTCGACTTCGATCGTGCCGGAGCCGTTGCGGCCATACTGCGCGCCGTACGTGGAGGTCAACACCTTGAATTCGGCGATGGCCTCGATGTTTGGATAGACGTTCAGCGTGGAATTGCTGCCGTTGTCCATATTGTCGCCGCCGTCCAGCTCCCAGTTATTGTACTCAGTGCGGCCACCGTTCATGCTGTACGCGACGTTACCGTTAACGCCGACGGTGCCTTCATCCTGGTTGGTCTGGCTTACGACGCCCGGAGTGAGGGTGACGAGCTGGGTAAAATTGCGGCCATTCAGCTCCAACTGGTTGACTTGTTTGCCGCTTATCGTGGTGCTGAGTTCCGAGGAGGCGGTTTCGACCTGAGCGACGCTCTCGCCGGTCACGACCACTTCTTCGGAAACGGAGCCGACAGTCAGTTGTACGTCCACACGGATCTTCTGCGCGACGTCCAACACCACGCCGTGAGCCGTGTACTTCTGAAAGCCCTTCGCGGATACGCTGAGGTCGTAGCTGGCGCCCGGCAAGCCGGCGGCGACGTAAGCGCCGTCACTATTCGTGACGGTGGAGCGCGTCAGGCTGCCGGCGGTGCTGGTGATGGTGACTTCGGCGCCGGCAACGGCTGCTCCGCTCTTGTCCGAGACGGTGCCGCCGATGGAGCCGGTGTCTTGCGCGCTTGCGAGAAACGGAAGACACAAGACTAGAATCGCGCAAAAAAGAATTCGCAGGGCCGTGCGGTTGCTGATGTAAAAAGGGGAACCACCAATACAACGCGGATGAGAATATCCCTTCACTTTAAGTACCTCCGGTAGTTCTAAGTTGAAAGCTTGGAAACGTGAGGGAGAAACGCCTGCCGTCGCGCGCAACACCGCGTCGCCACTCGCCGGAGACAATTCATCGAGTACAGCCCCCACCACTCGACCGGAACAGCAAGCACCCACTTGGCTATTAAAACGAGTTAATACGGCATTCCTGCGTGGCTGTCAAGCACGATTTTTTGCATTGGTCCGATGAAGATAATGAGGGGAGGACGAATTTTGGGTCGGGTTTGAGCGGGAAAGCAGCCATAATTGCGAGGAGCGGCTTGAATTCAGGCGTTCGGGACTGGACACTACGTGATATGAATTCGAGGATTTCCACAGGACTGGCAAGTTTCTTCTTTCTGCTGCCCCTGGCAGTTTGCGCCCTGGGAACGGCAAGTGGGGTCGGAGCAGGTACGGGCTCGCCGGCGGAGACTCAAGAGGCTGCGCCGTCGATCGCGAGTGCTCACGTCGATCCACAGGTGTGGTTCGCCAGAGGCGAAGCTGCGTTGAACAGTGGGGATCTGGATGGTGCGGAGGCTGCGTTTCGGCACGTGATCGCAGCGGATCCCATGGCGGGGGCGGCTTATTCAAACCTGGGAGTCATTGCGATGCGCCGCGAAAATTGGGACCGCGCACTGACGCTGCTACAGAAAGCGGAAAAACTCGAGCCAGGCATGCCGGGAATACGGCTAAACATCGGGCTGGTGAAATATCGACGCGGCGATTATTCGGGAGCTGTGGCGCCGCTGGCGTCCGTCGTTCGAAACCAGCCGAACTCTTTCCAGGCGCGCTATTTGTTGGGGCTCTGCTACGTGTTTACGGTGCACTACGCCGAAGCAGTTTCCGTTCTTGAGCCGCTCTGGCCGCAGGCTTCCGACAATTTTATGTATCTCTATGTTCTGGGGATTGCGGCGCACAATGCCGGTAAGAAAGAACTCGATGAGAAGGCGCTGGCGCGCCTGGTGGATGTTGGCCGCGACAACCCAGAGTTTCATCTCATTTTGGGCAAGGCGTATCTGAACCGTGAGGAACCCGACAAGGCCCTCATGGAGTTGCAGCGTGCCGAGAGCGTGAATCCGGACATGCCGTTCCTGCACTTTGGGCTCGGGATTGCGTATATGCGCATCAACGACAACGAACATGCGGAAGCGGAATTTCGCAAAGAGATCGCGGTTGATCCGGGTTCGGCCGACATTTACGAGCAGCTGGGCGAGTTTTATTTGAAGGTGGGAAGGGATGCGGAAGCCGAGAAGGAGTTTGAAGAGGCGTTGCGGCGCAACCCGAGGATGCCGGGGTCGCTGTTTGGATTGGCCAAGATCCATGTGCGGCAGGATAAGTATGAACAGGCGCTGCCGGAGATTGATCGAGCGGTACGGCTTGCGCCGGATAGCCAGAACGTACACTTCATGCGTGGGCGGATTTTGATGAAACTGGGGCGACGGGAGGAGGCGCAGAAGGAGATGATCGCTGCCAGGGCGTTGATCGATACTTCGCACGATAAGGAAAAAGAGCCTGGCGCGATGGACGAAGATCGCGTGCGGAATCCGGAGTTGGCGCAGCCTCCGCAATAGTGGCGGGGCTTTGAGATTGGCGCGACCAGGCGAGGCCATTCTGGATCGTTGCTTTTTGGGCCGCGGATTGTGCCGAGCTGCATTGGCCGGGCGGGGCGAGCCCCGCCCCTACAACGGAAATTTAAGCGGTGGGGCTTGCCACGGACCGCGGGCCTGTTCGATGCGTTCGGCAACTGCTAGCACGAGTTCTTCTTCGTGCGGGCGTCCAATCACTTGCACTCCGATGGGCAAACCTTCCGGGGAGACTCCGACGGGAACGGAGGCGCCCGGGCAACCTGCAAGGTTAAGCCACTGCGAATGGCGCATGGATGTGCCATAGCAGTGCGGGGAACTTGGGCGATACGTTCCTTCGCCGTGACGAAATGCGGGGGACGAGGAAACCGGGGAGAGCAGGATGGGGACGTCCTGTAACTGCCTGAGGATTTCGGCGCGGATGTTGTCGCGAGCGGCGCAGGCGGAAAAGAGCGAATCGAGCGTAAAGGGGTTCTCGGGTGCGGTGTAGTAGAGATACTCGCGGAGGATCGGGCTGAGTTGTTCTTCGTGGCCTTCCACCGTGGGACCGAACAGATGCGCGACGACAGGCCCGAAGAAAAACCACCAGATGTCGAGGGCTCGATCGAGTCCGGAGAGTTGAAACGGTTCGACGGAAAATCCCTGGTCCGCCAAGAGGGCCGCCGCCTTTTGTACCGCCGCCCCTGTTTCCGGAGAAGGTTTGGGAAGCGCGCTGCTCTCCAGCAGACCGATGCGCAGACCTTTCAACTGCGTGCTGCCATCAATGTTGCAAAGCGGCACCGGCGCTGACAGGGCGTCGCCGGGGTCGGGTCCTGCCAATACTTGGAACAGAGCTCGGACATCGGCGATCGTTCGCGCCATCGGTCCTACGACGCCAAGCCAGGAAAGTAATCCCGCACCCGGCGGAAAATGACCGGTCGATGGCACGCGACCTGAAGTGGGCTTTAATCCACAGATGCCCGAAAAATGTGCTGGAACGCGGATGGAGCCACCGCCGTCGCTTCCGACTCCACCGAATGAGCATCCGGAGGCGATCGCAGCTGCTTCGCCGCCACTGGAGCCGCCCGGGCTTCGCGAGAGATCCCATGGGTTGCTGGTTTTTCCGATTAGCAGGTTGTCGCTCTCGTAGGCCATCAGGAATTCGGGGGTATTCGTATTGCCGAGGATGATCGCGCCGGCCGCACGTAGGCGAGCGACTAGCGGCGCATCTTGTTGCGCCACGTAGTCCTTGCGGAGCAGCGAGCCCGCCGGGCAACGCAATCCTGCTACGTCGATGTTGCCTTTGACGGTGACCGGTACGCCGTGGAGCGAGCCGAGCGCGGCGTTCCGCGTTATCGCGGAGTCCGCCTTTCCCGCTTGTACCCTGGCACCTTCTGCGTCGAGGTTCGCAAATGCGCGCAGCTTCGGGTCGAGCATGGAAATTCGTTCGAGGGTCGTCTCGACAAGTTCCGTTGTCGAAATTGCGCGCGTACGAATGGCGGCTGTAGTGTCTGAAATTGTCGAAAAGGGCGAAAAGTTCATAGATTTTGCCTGGTGAATCTACGTCTCGAAGCTGTGGCGGTCAAGTCTCGCAGACAATGCGCGCTTTAGCGAAATCAATTGACGGTTCGCTGAGGAGCCGGGAGAATCGAACGGATACCCGTCGCCGAGTGCCATCGAGTGTTTTATTCGCGACTAAAGAAAGACATTGCCGATGCCAAGATCCAACCCGCGCACGAGTTTGTTCGTGATCGCGAGCATTTTATCGATTTGTGCCGTCGTTACGTTCGCACTGCGCTCCCGACCCGCGCGCGCTCTGGAAGCACCTTCCGCCAAATCGACCGCTACGCAGAACAACGCCGCCGGCGCGACAGACGCGCTGCGGCTCAATACGCTCGGCGTTGCGTATATGAATCAGCAGAAATTTGCTGATGCTCAGAAGAAATTTGAGCAGGCGCTGGCCGCCGATCCAAAGTTCGCGGTCGCCCGCCTGAACCTGGGCGTGGCGCTACTCAGCCAGCAGAAACTTGAAGCGGCCCGCGCGGCCCTCGAGGAAGCTGCTCGCCAGCTTCCGCAAGATCCTTACGCCTGGTACAACCTCGGACTTGTATATAAGGATGCCAGCGAAACGGAAAAGGGCATTGCCGCTTTCCAGCACGTCACGGAACTTACGCCTGAAGCGGACGGCTTTTATTTTGTCGGCTATTTGCAATCTCAGGCGCAGCGCTACGATGATGCCATCGCCGCTTTTCGGAAAGCGCTCGCTGCCTATCCATTTCACGCGTCGGCAGAGTTCGGCCTTGCCCGCGCGTATCAACGCAAGGGTGATGCCGCCGCGGCGCGCGAGCACCTTGCCCGCTTTCAGAAAATCACCACCGAACATTTGGGTACGCCCTTTGGCGCGGGCTACGGAGATCAAGGCCGCTATTCGCTCGCGGAACTCGCGCGCAGTCCTGTAGCGTCAGCTCCGGCGGCGATCAAGGTCACGTTCAAGGAGCAGCCGGTTGTCGCGACACCCGCGAGCGGCGGAGCTGTGCCGCTGGGACCGACCGCGGGTGCCTGCTTCATCGATTACGATGGCGACGGCAAGCCCGATCTCTTCCTGGTGAGCGCGACGGCTGATGGAACGAGCCGCTTGCTCCACAATCTCGGCGGTGGGCGCTTCGCGGATGTCACGATGGCGGCGGGCCTCGATCTGCGAGGCAGCGGTCTGGGCTGTGCCGCCGGCGATTTCGACAACGATGGCCACGCCGATCTTGCAGTCTGCATTAGCGATGGCGTTCACCTGCTGCACAACAAAGGGAACGGCAAGTTTGAGGACGTTACCGAGGCGGTCGGCATTCGCCGCAAAAAAGGTTGCGTCGGTGCGACCTTCGTCGATTACGATCACGACGGCGACCTCGATCTGTACATAACCGCACAGCCCACGGCCTCGGGGGCATCCGAGGCAGTCGCTCACAACACACTGTGGCGTAACAACGGCAATAGCACTTTCACCGACGTCTCAGCAGAGACGGGCCTCAACTTCGACGCCACGGGCGCCGGGCTCGTCACCACCGATTTCAATAACGATCGCGCCATCGATTTTGTGTTCGCTGGAGGAATGGCGGGCGCCTCGATTTACTTGAACCCGCGCGAGGGGAAATTCACGCCCTCGGCCGCGATCGACTTCAAGAAGGAAAATCTTCCGCCAGCGGTCGGCGTGGTCGCCTTGGACTTCGACAAGGATGGCTGGATGGATTTGGCTTTCACGCATGCAGGCGCGCCGGGTATCAGTTTGTGGCGCAACATCGAAGGAAAACGCCTTGAGCGAGTGAAGTTGCCTGATGTGTCGTGGGAACGCGGCTGGGGAATTTCCGCGATTGATTACGACAATGACGGCTGGCTCGATCTTGTCGCGGTAGGGGAAACTGCGAGCGGTGGGGAGTTGCACTTGCTTCGGAATCTCGGCACCAGCGGCTGGGCTGATGTAACGAAGGATGTGCGTCTGGACGCTGTGAACCTGACGCGGCCACGAGCCGTTGCTGTTGCTGACGTTGCGGGCGACGGCAATCCGGATCTGATCGTCACGCAGCTGGGTGGGTCTCCGCTTTTGCTTCGGAGCGAAGGCGCCACGCAACACTCATGGATGCGCATCGACCTGAAGGCGCTCAACGACAACAAGAGCGCGATTGGCACAAAAGTTGAACTGTACGCGGGAGCCCTCTATCAAAAGTGGGAAGTGGCGGGCGCGTCCGGCTATCTCGGCCAAAACGCACCGTCGATTCTCGCTGGTCTGGACAACGAGAAGAATGCAGAAGTCGTGCGTTTGTTGTGGCCCACCGGCGTACCCCAGGACGAAATCAATCTCGCGGCGAAAAAGGAGCAGAGCATCGCGGAGCTGGATCGCCGCGGCAGCTCCTGCCCGGTTCTATTTTCCTGGAATGGTCGCGAATTTGAATTCATCGCGGACATGATAGGTCCCGGCGTTGTCGGCCATTGGGTCGCACCGGGTGAACGCGATGTTCCCGATCCCGATGAGTATTTAAAGGTTGATGCGCACAGTGTTCGTCCTCGCAACGGTCTGCTCAGCTTCCGCTTCATGGAGCCGATGGAGGAAACCGTTTATCTCGATCAAGTTCGACTTCTGGCCATCGATCACCCGGCGGCCTACGACGTTTACCCGAACGAAAGATTTGTCAGCGCTCCGCCGTTTCCGGAATTCCGTGTGATCGCTACCAAAGACGCTCATGCGCCGGTAGGTGCGTGGGACGATCATGGCAACGATGTACTGGCACTGATTGCCAAGCGTGATCGCAAGTATGTCACCGATTTCGAAGGATTGCCCTTCGCCGGCTTTGCAAAGCTTCACTATCTTGAGCTCGATCTCGGCATCTGGGACGCGAGCAAGCCGCTTCGCCTGATCCTCGACGGCTACACCGACTATTTCACCGCGACCTCCATGTATTCCGCCGATCAAGCTGGCATTAAGGTGATTGCGCCTTATGTCGAAGCGCAGGACGCTCACGGAAAATGGATCCGCGTGGTCGACGACATGGGCTTCCCTGCGGGCCTCGAACGAACGATGGTCACGGACTTGACTGGAAAACTACCGGCTGAGACGCGGCGCATTCGCATCGTCAACAATTTGAAAATTTATTGGGACGCGATTCGTATCGATCAAACTCCCGATGCACGTGACGTGCGGGTCGCGGAAGTCCCGCTCGCAAACGCCGCTCTTGAGTATCTGGGATACCCACGCGAGATCCGGCTGACGCCCGCCAGCGATACCACCTACTCCTACACGCAGCGCAGTATGACCGGTCCGTACGCGCACGCCGCCGGCAATTACACGCGTTACGGAGACGTGCGCGATCTGCTAAGCGGCTCCGATGACCGCTTTGTGGTTTTTGGTTCCGGCGAAGGAGTGAAGCTCGACTTCGATCCGCGGAAGCTTCCGGGATTGCCCGCGGGTTGGGTACGCGATTATTTCTTTTATGCTGATGGCTTCGAGAAAGATCTGGACTTTTACGCGGCGCACGCCTTTACGGTCGAACCACTTCCGCGCCACTCACTGCTTTCTTATCCCTATCCTGCGGGCAAAGACTATCCCGCTGACGCCGAACACCAGCAGTATCAGTTGGACTACAACACCAGGCAGCGCTCCGATCGGCTGCCACTGGATCTGCGTTACCACTATTCATCAAAATAAACGCCACGCGGCTCCGAATTTTCTGCAGCGATTGTTGCCGCGCGATCAGTCCTTCTCTGCGAGCAGCGTATCGCGTATTTCGTTGAGTTCCTTTTTCTTCTTTTTGTCGACGTCCGGAAACGCCAAATTCAGTTCGCTAAGCGCCTCCACGATCGCCGACGCCACCACCAGTCGCGTAAACCACTTATTATCGGAGGGAACGACGTACCACGGCGCATGCTTTGTGGCTGTGTTCTGAACCACCTCCTCATATACTTCTCTGTAGTCTTTCCAGAAAGCGCGCTCCTTGATGTCATCCATCGAGAATTTCCAATTCTTTTGGGAGTCTTCCAGCCGCGCCAGAAACCTCTTCTTCTGTTCTTCCTTCGAGATGTGAAAGAAGAACTTCCGAATCACCACCCCGTTCCGCGTCAAATACCGCTCGAAGGCGTTGATATCCTCGTACCTTTCGGTCCAGATGTGCTCGCTCACCAGTTGGTCCGGCAGACGCTCGTTCCTCAACAGTGTGGGGTGCACGCGAACGATCAACATCTCCTCGTAGTACGAGCGATTAAAAATCCCGATCTTTCCGCGCTCGGGCATTACATTGTGGCAGCGCCACAGAAAATCATGATCCAGTTCTTCGCTGGTCGGCGTCTTAAACGCATGGACGTCGCAGCCTTGTGGATTTACGCCGGACATCACGTGCTTGATGGCGCCGTCCTTGCCCGCCGCGTCCATCCCTTGAAAGATCAGCAGCAGCGCCCAACGATCCTGGGCGTAGAGCTTCTCTTGCATCTCGCTAGCCAAGGCGCTGTTCTGTTCAGTTAGTTTCTCGGCGTGCTTCTTGGATTTCACTCCCTTGGTTTCCCCGGGGTCGAAGTCTTTCAGATGGAACTTGCTACCCTTCGTGATGCAAAAAGGTTCGGCAAGTCGAGTCGCTTCTTTGATCAGTTTTCGGTCGTTCATAAGCACTGCAGTGTAGTACAGCTGCTCAAGTTTTGTAGGGACGCAGCTTTGTTGGGCCTGGGGCTCCGCCTGGGTGAAGAGATGAAGCAGGCTCGCTGGGACAAGGAAAACGGATGAGGTCAGAACAGTGAGCCCAATCCCCAGCCAAACGCGAAAAACCGGTCTTGCACGTGAAACAAGGAACCGTCCGGCATGGGCAGCCAGCGGTTCAGTCGCAGCACATTAATCGCATAGTAGAAGCGAATGGGCACGCCGACTCCCGGCACCGTCCAGTTCAGTTGCACGCCTACGGATGCATGCACGATCTCATTCGTGGAATCTGCGAGCTTTGGTCGAGATGGGCCCAGCCAATTCAGAAGCAGCGCTCCCGATCCTACATCGAAAAAGCCCGTTGCCTCAGTACCGGCGGCCACGTGCATGCGGTACTCGGCGTTAGCGGCACCCACCAGGTCGGCCCCTGCGGGCGTTGCCGAATATTTCGTTTCGCCGCCCGGTGAAACGGAAGATACGACCGCATCCGGACCCAGCGCTCCTGGACGCAAGCCCCTCACAAAATCATCGCCAGCGAACAGGCGCGCATAAGCAGGGAGTTGGCCCAAATAGCTTGCTACGCCGGAAAAGCTCGTCCGGAAGGCCCAGGAGTTTTCGTGACGGAAGATCGGGTCAGGCACCACCCGTGCCCACTCCGCCTTCGACCGCACCAGGCTCTCGCTTCCGCCCAGCCAGCCTCCGGAAACCGAATCCGCGAGAGTGATTCGTTCATCGCTGGTATCGCGCGTCCATCCGAGACCTGCCGCGTGGCTCGATGTTTCGGTTCCCACGCTGCTCGCGGTTAATCCCGTAACACCGCCCGTAACACCAGTCGATACCGCCGGTGAATATTGCGTATTTGCGTGTGACAAATCGTACTTGACGGTGAACGTGTCCGTATTCGTCAGCGCGTAGTTCCATGCGGCGTTGAACCCTTCACTCTCCTGCTTGAAAAATGGCCCTTTCACGCTCCCGGAAAGACGTGGCCGAAGAAACGCATTGAAAGCGGAAAGTGCCAACGATCCACGCGAACCGAGGAAGCCCTCCTTCGCGAATCCGAGGGCCAATTGCAAGCTTTCAGGCCCGCCCTCGATGTGCGACGAAAGAAGTTCTTCGCGGTCGAGAAGATTGAAAACCGTATACGCAATACCGAGAGTGCTGCCGAATTGCCCGCGCCCTCCCGTCAGAAATGCGCGCTGTTGCCCAAGTTCCTCCACGCTTATAGTCACGTCGGCCGTATGAGAGGTTTCGTCGGTCTTCACATGAATGTCTTCTTTCTTGATTGGCTTGAAATAGCCGGTTCGTGCCAAACGCGCCAATCCGGCTTCGAGCAACCGATCATCGAATGGCGCTCCCTCCTTCAGGAGAATGCGACTGCGAAAATACCGGTCCGGGAAACGATGAATGCCGCGAAATTCCAAGCGACGCACCATATAAGGCGGCGTGGGGTTCCGATCGAGCAGGATTCGCACCGAACGAGAGTTCGGATCCAGCGTGCGAATCGCTTCTACGTTGAAAAAGTTTGCCTCCTGGTTGCGACGTGCCTTCGGTTGCGCTCGCGCCTGCCAGGCCCGGCGAAGATTCTCGACCGTTCGCGCCGAATATGGGCGCCCAAGCGGCGCCTCGGTGGAAGCGACCGGGGATTTGTGGGCAGCCGTAACGGCCTGCACAAGGTCCTCGTTGGCCCTGACCGATTCAACTCGGTACATTGGGCCAGCTTCGATCGGGATTCCGACGGCAAGCCGCACATCCATCGTCTTTCGCGGCCACGGAATCCAGCGCTGCGAAGACTCCGGGTACTTCGATACCTGCGCGTCTCCAATCCGCGCGTCCGGATAGCCATGATTTTCGTAGTACGCCAGGAGCCGTTCCCGATCCCCCTCAAACGCTTCCCGCGTGTAGGAATTCTTCCCCTGCAGAGCGCCAAAGAGAGCGTCAGGGTCTATTCGGCGCATCTGCCGCTGCAATAATTTCGCGGACACTTCGGGGTCACCCTCGAAAGTTACCTGGCTGACCGAAAGATGCGGCCCATCGGCAATCTCGAAGCGCACGCGAACCGTCGAGTTGGCAGTCTCGACTCGTCGTATTTCCACGCGTGATTCGGGATGCCCAAGCCCAGCAAGAGCCGCCCTGATCGCGCGGCCGATCTGCTGCGTCGTTACCAGATTTTCCGGTTCACCCAACTTGGGTGTCAGCTTCTTCTCCGCGGCCAGCTTCGCGATCTGTTCTTGTGAGAGCAGCCGCGAACCCGAGTATTCAACGCCGGTCAGGAAGGGGTTTTCTTGAAGGTCGAATACCAGCCGTATGTGTTGGGGGCCTGCTTCAGGATGACCCGGCAGTCTGTCCGCGCCCTCGACACTCACACGGATGGCCGCGAACCACCCGAGTCTCGCCAAAGCACGAACGTCGCGTGCAATCCGTTGATCGTCAAACCGCTCACCTGCGCGGCTTGCAATTTGCATCCGCACAGCATGGGGAGAAATTCGCCGAAGGCCGGCGAACGCAATTTCGTCGACTATAGGAGCGTCGTCAGTCTGGACCGATGGAGAGGCAAGCTCCACGTCGCGTGGAGGATCTTCCGTTCGCGCCGCGAGTGTGGCGCCCCCCAGCAGCGACACCACTACCGTTGTTACCATGACTTGGCGTTTGCGCATCTCTCCTCGCACCAAGGAGGATGACTACACGCTAACGGATGACGCGCATCGTTGCGGGGTTGTCTATCGTGGTGGGCGCGACAAATCGCGAGCCAAAATGGCGAGATGAGCTCGTCAAAAGCAAACTGGCTCGCCCCGGAAACGGGACGAGCCAGCGTGAGCTTGCTTTTGGATTGTGGAATTACCGCATCACTTATCGAATACGACCTGTCCGGTCGAAGGATTGAGGACGACCTTATCGGTCCGCTGATTGTTGAAATTGAACATGTTCTCAATCGTGCCGGCAACTTGGTCGAACGAGCCATTTCCGATTTGCGGCAGCTCCCAGTTCTCTTCGATAAAACGAACAACGGAGCTTTGGTCGGTCAACGTGTGATCCACGAAGTTTTTCTTCGCGTAGGGGGAAATGACCAGGAACGGAAGCCGTGGCCCGTATCCGCAACGCGCCTGTTGAGCTTCCAGCGAGCCAGACCCATTGCCGCAAGCGCCAGGAGCCGTGAGAGCATCAGCGGTGCTGGTCGACTGATTGACGATTGGCGGCATGACGTGATCGTACCAGCCGTCGGAGTCATCCCAGGCGATAATGACCGCTGTCGTTTCCCAGTCTGGAAGCGTCTGGAGGAAGTTGATCGTGCTGGTGATGAAGACTTGCTCATCGAGGGGCGACGAATTGCCCGGGTGACCATCCTGTGCGCGGTTCGCCTTCAGATAGCTAACCGCTGGGAGCCCATTCGCCAGGGCTGACTTTTGGAACCAGCCCAGATCGTAAATGTGATTCGCTTGGCCGTCATGCCCGACCTCGCTGAGGTTAGCCGGAGGAAGATGATGTTGATTCGAGGTCGCCTTGTAGTACTGAAACGGATTGTGGTGCGGGCTATAGGCCGTTTCGGGTGTTCCGTCGATACGGTTTGTCGTGGTCGTGCATTTTGCCGGGACAGCTGGTGCATTCCCGCTCGCAGGGACAAAAGCGGTCGACGGTGTGAAACCGCCCTGGAACCATCCCCATGAAATACCCTTGGCGCTCAACAAAGTGCCGACGTTCTGGTTCGTGCTGAGCATTCCAATCCTCTCGGAACCGCTGCAATCATCGTAGAACGGATCGGAGTCGCCGATCACGCTGGCGCTGGCGACGCCATTCATCGTCGTTGTGATTACATCGCCGGCTGCCACGGCTCCCATGTCTGTGGCCAGGTCCGCTCCGCCGGTCATGCCGGATACCACGTTAATGGCGCCTGGGGTTGACGGCCCAAAGTTGGTACCGAAGGAGTTATCGTTCATCGCGAAGTTCTGCGCGTAGTTCCATAGCCCGGTTACCGTATTCCCGTCGTAATAGCCCATCACGATGCCCGCGCCCAGCGTCGACACATCCGGCCATGTCGCAGCAGAGCAAGGAGTCGCGGTGAACTCCGGGAACTTGTCCATCAGTCCGCTGTCGAACGCCTGCTGCTCCGGCGTGTAGTCATGGTTCTGGTCGCAGGTGTAGTTCTGACTGGGGTCAAGCCTCACCGGCTGGTACAGGACGGCGTTCTTGTCCTGGTTGAGGTTATGTTCCAGCTGCCCCTGGATGAGTCCATTCACGCTTGGGGTGGTGGACTTGGGGTGAAACTGCACTTCTTCGCTCGGATTCGTAGCCTTCGGATATGTCGCGAAGTAGTGGTCGAACGAGATGTTTTCCTGAAATATCACGACGACGTGCTTGATTGGCGTTGTCGTGGTGCCACCGCCGTTTCCCTTTCCATTGCCGCCTGCGAATACCGGACCCGGTGTAACCGTTGCCAGATTCGTGGCCAGAAGGACAGCCGCCATCCAACGTAAATTCTTGCGGATCATGAACTCTCCTTATTGATTTTGAGCGACGTAACGCCTGAAGTCGCGCGGCCTCACGGGGCGGGGGCCTGTAGCTGCGCGATTGGCGGTCGGAAGCAAACGTGCATCAGGTTGATACGCTTCCGTTGTTATTGGCAGATGACATTCCGATGAACTCTTTTTCACGAATTGTAAAAATTTCCGCTCGAGTCATTGCGACGGGAGTCGCGGCTCAACTTGGATCAGGCCCATCATGCCGGAGTCTTCGTGTTCCAGAAGATGACAGTGATACGGAAACAATCCGATCGAGTTCGCATCTCGGAAGTCCACGCGCAGCTTTACTCTGGGAAACACGGGATTTTTTCCATCCCAATAAGGAACGTTGACGGTGTCGCGCAGAAACGGTTCGTTGATCGGAAGTCCAAACCACTCAAGAAGCGCGAAATGCACCTGGTGAATATGAAACGCGTGTAGTTCCTGGCTTCGGTTTTCGATGATCCAGTCTTCCACGTCACCCTGATGCGCAACGATGTTGGGCACGTCGGATGCCGGATCGAAAGGTTTGGGAGCTTGACCGTCAACCGTCAGATAAAATGTCGTCGGGCTGTTGGGGTCATGGGGATCGAGAGGCGTCTCCGTAAAATACAGCTTTCGAACGCGCGTCGGTGTCACATCTCGCAGCCACGCGGTTTGTGATGGCGGGAGCGGAACGAGCGATCTTGCGAGTACCGACCGCGGCTCCGGTGCCTCCGGCTTGGAGATAATAGTTGCGATTGGGCGCGACGGGTCGTTCTCGCCAACAGCGCCGGTGTTCACGCTGCGCGTCACCAGGGTTGCGTGAGAGCCTTGCGGTGGGCCCTTCATGACAAACTCGATTCGCCCGCCGGGCGGGACGCCGAGATGACTCAACAAGATGAAGTGGTTTCCTGCCGTGCCCTTGTCACGGATCGGCACGCCGTCCAGCGCCACGACTTCAACGGCCTGCGCCTGTCCATCAAACAGCAATTGCAGACTCAAGTAGGTGATCGCCGACGCGTTGAGCACACGCCAGAGTTGCCGCTCGCCCGGTTTCATCGTGATCGTCGCGGGTGGATAGTCCGGATACGGAACCGGAACGAAATTTAGAGTCAGATCCTCGGCAGGCTTGCCGGTCCCCGTTCCCGTATTCGTCACATCGCCGTCGGCATCCAGAACGACCGGCGGCAACGACTTGCCCGCGTCCGCGGACGGCACGGCTTGCGGATTCAGCAAGTTCTGATCGCGAACAATCAGCACACGTTCAGGAAGTCCCGCGAGATCCGGGATGGCCCTCTCGATTCCTTCGACGATCAGCGCTCCGGAAGCTCCGCCGAGAACCTGAGCCTTGGTAAAGCCATGAATGTGAGGATGATACCAGTACAATCCTGGCGGTTCGTCCTGGGGAATCTGAAAGCGATATTGGAACGCGGCATCGCCCGGCTGGATTACGGTGTGTAAAACATCGTCTTGATGACAAACCGCGGCATCGTCAGGCCATGGAAGTGGAGATTAGTCGACGCCGGCTTCATCGCGCCGTTCGCGCAAGAGTCTCCCGCCGCTCCACTCGTGCCGCCGCTCATGTTCATCCTGCCGTGAGGCGCCGCTCCCGCTGCGGCGTCCGTTCGCGCCCCGCGTCCGGCGCCCTCCGATTCGACCGCGGCCTCGTTCTTGAAATTCAGAATTACCGTATCGCCCGGTTTTACCCGCAGCGTCGGAGATATCTCCCCGCCTATCGTTACGTAGCAATATCGTTTCTCCCCTTTCGCACTGACATAACTGCGAAACGCCAAGTCCACCTTGAGCTGGCCATCAACGCTGCGCAAATCCTCAGGCTCCGGAACTTCGGCCCCCTCCGCCGGGCGAAAACATCCCGCCGCAGCCGAAGCACCGTAGTGGCCGATCTTTAGATCGGTCCTCCGTCCCGCAATCGCCGATCCCCCGTTCGCACCGACCCTCGTTGCCGCGTCCTGCCCCACACAGCAGCTGGCGCCAATCACGCACACCAAACACAACAACACCACACGCCGCAAAGTCCAGCCTCCACTCTGTTCAGAATCGCGCCAGGAAAACCCGTCCCCGGATGGCCAATCAGAATCGAATCCCAGAAACTCCCGCACTCCACAATTACGCGAACTTTGTTACTCCCAGGTGAAAGCCGTGTGAACGCCGCGTCGGCGCCGGACGCGCGGCACGCGTGTTGAACCTCTTTGATAGTGTCCCCTTCAGCCCCCATTCAAGATGTCCCCTACACTGCGACCTCCTGAGGAGGTCCGGGTTGAAGAGGACAGCGATGAGCACGAGGAAAATTCGACGAGCAGAGGTTCTGGGGCGAGTGAAGGCCCGGACGCTGAGGCTGGTGGACGCCGCGAAGATGTTGGAGGTGAGCTATCGGCGAACCAAGAGACTCTGGCAGCGCTATCGCGAAGAAGGGGCCAAAGGGCTGCAGCACCGCAGCGCGAGAAGAAGGTCGAACCGCGCAAAGCCGGAAAAGTTCCGAGGGAAGGTGCTGCAACTGATTGGGGAGAAGTACTGGGGAACGGAACAGGAGCGGTTTGGACCGACGCTGGCCGCGGAACATTTAGCGGATGAGGATAGGCTGGAAGTGGGTGAGGAAAGCTGCGGCGATGGATGTTGGCGGAAGAATTGTGGAGCGTTGTGCGAAGACGGAAAGCGCGCCGGAAGCGCCGGGAACGGCGGCAACACTTGGCGACTTGGTGCAGCTGGATGGCAGTTTTCATGCGTGGTTTGAGGAGCGGGGGTCACGCGGATGTCTGATGAATATGGTGGATGATGCCACGGGGACGACGTGCTGTCGCCTGGGGGAGCAGGAAACGATCGGGCAGCGGTGGGGGTGCTGCGCTCGTGGATCGAGAAGTATGGCGTACCGCGAGCGTTGTATACCGATTGGAAGAACGTTTATAAGCGGCAGCCGACCGAAGGGGAGCGCCTGCGAGGGAAAGCGCCCACGACGCAGTTTGGACGCATGTGCGAGCGATTGGAGATTCGCATTATTGCAGCCAGTTCTCCGCAAGCGAAAGGGCGGGTAGAGCGCAACAACGGGGTACATCAAGATCGGCTGGTGAAGAAACTGCGTCGCCAGGAGATCCAGAACTACGAAGCTACGAATGAATATTTGGAAGCGGAATATCTACCGGAACACAACCGGCGATTTGCGAGAGCAGCGACTCGACCGGAGAACTATCACGTACGGGCGCCGAGCCCAACGAAGCTGAGAGAGGTTTTCCGGTTAGAGACGGAACGATGGATCAGCAACGTGGTGCAATACCGAGGGCATTTTCTACAAACTCAAGCCGCAGAATAAGCGCTACGGGCCGACACAGAGCAAGGCGTTGGTCTGTGAGTGGGAAGATGGAGCGGTAGAAGTGCACTACCGCGGAGAACGCATGGATTACGAAGATCTGGTCGTTCGACCTCGAGTAGTCCCGGCCGCGACACGTGAGCCGCGCCGCGAGACCGCCGAGCAAGCAGGAAGTAAGCCTGCGCAGGATCATCCATGGCGGCAAGGCTACGAGCAGCGAATGAAGTTGCAGCGGTTGAATCGATCACCGGTGTCACCACTCGTTGGGGTGTCCGCCTCCGCTTCGCCCTAAACGCGCCGCACAAACCGCGGCGCAGGGCTTCGCTCCGGCGTACACCCCAACGACAACAGCAAATCAAAAGAAAAGGGACACTTCTAATGAGGTAAGGAAGGGGACATTTCTAAAGAGGTTTGACACACGCGCCCCGGCACGCGTTGACTTCGCCGCACTCCGCTCCTAACATGCCCGGTTCATGCCAAAACAAAAGCCCACTCGTGCCTTCCACCTCCCGCATCCCCAACCCGTAGACGCCCTCGAATACGCACGCTTCACGGGTATCTCCACCTTCATGCGCCTCCCGCACATCACGCAAGCCGAAGAACTCGACATCGCCATCATTGGCGTGCCCTTCGACGGCGGCACAACCTATCGACCCGGCCCGCGCTTCGGACCGCGCTACGTCCGAGTCCAATCCGCGATCATCCGCCCTGGAATCCGGTCCTCAAACTGAATCCCTTCGAAAAATATCGCATCGCCGACTTCGGCGACCTCCCCGTAAATCCTCTCTCGATTGAAGACACCTTCCGCCGCATCGAGCAAGGCATCGCTCCGATCCTGGCCGCCGGAGCCCGCACCGCCTGCGTGGGCGGCGACCACTCCATCAGTCTGCCGATTCTCCGCGCTATCGCGAAAAAACACGGCGGCCCCGTGAACCTCATCCAGTTCGACGCCCACAACGATCTCTGGGACGAATATTTCGGCAGCAAGTATTCTCACGGCACGCCATTCCGCCGCGCCTTCGAAGAAGGCCTGCTAAATGACGGTGGCGTCCTGCAAATAGGCCTGCGCGGACAGGTCTATGGCGAAGACGATTTCGATTTCGCTCGCGAGCACAAAGTCCGCATGGTCACCGCCGAGGAATTCCACGAAAAGGGAATGGCGCAAGTTCTCCGCCACCTGAAAGCCTTCCGCAACAAACCCGTCTATGTCACCCTCGACATTGATTCGGTCGATCCAGCCTATGCGCCAGGCACAGGTACCCCACAAATTGGCGGTTTCACCAGCATCCAAATTCTCCAACTAGTCCGCGCCCTGCAAGGCCTGAACATCATCGGCTGCGACCTGGTCGAAGTCTCCCCACCGTTCGACACCGGCGAGCTCACGAGCCTCCTAGCCGCCAACCTCCTCTACGAACTTCTCTGCGTCCTCTAGATGGCCACCCTAGCCCGCAAACTCCGCCTCCACGATTATTTCGCCCTAGCTTTCGGCACCATGATCGGCACAGGCTGGCTCGTCCTAATGGACGACTGGCTGGGGAGAGGCGGCCCGCTCGGCGGAATCCTGGGTTTCGTCCTGGGCGGAATCATTCTGCTGCCAGTAGGCTACGTCTACGGCCAATGGGTGCTCCGCCTACCCGACGCCGCGGGCGAAGCCGCCTACACCGCCCAAGTCTTTCCGCCGATCGTAAGCTATTTCACCGGCTGGATCATGCTGCTCGCCTACTTCATCGTCTGCCCGTGGGAAGCCATCGCCCTGGGCAAAATCGCCGCTTACATTTTTCCCCAACTCGATTCGATTGAGGTCTATCGTGTCGCGGGCCAGCCGGTTTTCCTGCTCCGCTTGGTCTTGGGCATCGCGCTCACCATTTTCCTAACCACGATCAACTACCGCGGCATCCGTCTGAGCGCCAACTTCCAGAAGGGCATGACGACGATCGTCCTACTGATCTTTCTAGCCCTCGTGGCCATCAGCGCTGTCCGAGGCTCCCCCGCGAATCTTCATCCAGTCTTTCACGCTACTCCGCTAGTTTCGATTCTGCTGACGCTGCAGATCGTCCCGTACTTCCTAACCGGTTTCGAGTCCGTGCCCAAGTACGCCGAAGAAGCCAACCCCGACCTCCGCGGCAAAACCTATATGACCGCGATAGCCATGGCCCTGGGAGTCGGTGTCTTTTTCTACGCGTTCTCGCTCGCTGCGGTCTCCTACATTGCCCCGTGGCAAAGCCTCTTAGGTAAACGTTTCGCCACGGCCATTGCCTTCGAGCACGGCCTCGGCAAGCACTGGCCGGTCCAACTCATCCTCGTCATGGCCATGTTCGGCCTCTTTCAATGCTTTAACGGCAACTTCGCCGCCGCCACTCGGATGATCTTCGCCTTCGGTCGCAACGGCTCGGTCCCGGCGCCGCTAGCCCGCATCCATCCGCGTTTTCAAACTCCCAGCAACGCGATCCTCATCATCGGCGCGGGCACGCTCGTGGCCCTCTTCCTCGGCGATGCCATCCTCGTCCCCGTAACCGAAGTTGGTTCCGCAGCGGCAGCCTATGGCTGGCTAGCCTCCTGCGTCTCCTTGCTCCTCGTACTTCGCCGGGACGCTAACCACAGTCGCAGCACCGGTAGCGCCGGCCTTCCAGCCGGCTCCGACTCCTCCCGTCAAACTCCGCATCATCGCCACGTTCGGCGCCATCGCCGCCTTCGCGCTGGTTCTGATGAAATTTCTCCCGATCTCCCCCGGCCACTTCACCACTGCTGAATATATCGCCCTAGCCTTCTGGCTGGTGCTCGGCGCGATTCTCCATTCCCGCCGCACAAAAACTCAACTATCTAGGACTCCGCGCCCTCTCCGCTCGGCATCGACCCGCCCTTGGCGAACTATTTTTCCTGCTGCTTCTTCCACTCCGCCCGGAACGCCGACTCCCGTTCGGCGATATAACTCTTATATCCTTCCGGATCGACAAACGGGTTCGCGCCGCCATCCTTCATCCGCGCGAATTTCTCCGCCATCCCGTAGTAACCCCCATGCGCCCCCAAGAAACACGTCGCACGGCAAAGCCTTCCACACGCGAAACGCGCGCTCGTAGTCCTGGGCGATCTCCGGATACGCCGCGTTGTTCACCAGCTTGTATCCCGGATTCACATTCGGGCTGCCGACGATCACCACGTCGTATATCTTCCCGTCTACGCCATCGCGCGCCTTCATCGTCCACGTCGTGCAGCCCTTCGTGTGACCCGGCGTCTTGTGCGCTACCAGCACCACGCCTCCCAGCTTCACTTCATCGCCGTCGTGCAGCACGCGATCCACTTTCGTCGCTGGGTACAAATTCTCCGGCGTCCCGCCATACTGAAAGTCCGCCTTCCCGCCTGACTCCACCACCGGCACATCCCCATCCATCACCATATATTTCGCGCCGGTCAATTCCTTCACTCGCGCACTGCCCGCGCAATGATCCCCATGCGCATGGCTAATCAGCAAAATCTTGATGTCGCTGAACTTGAACCCCAGCTTCTCCACACTCGCCTGGATCAGCGGCACACTCGCCTCCAGGCTGCTGTTGATCAGGATGTGCCCCGCGGGCGTCGTAATCAGGTAAGACGCCAACCCCGCGCTCCCCACGTAGTAAACGTCGCCCACCACGCGATGCGCCGGAAACGCCACCAGCCAATCATTGGCCTGGCCTGCAGGCGCGCCAGCACCCTGGGCCCTGGTCGCGTTACACGTGATCGCAGCAATCGCGCAACACGCGAACACTCGCAGAATCGATTGGGTCTTGTTCATAAGACGCAAAGTACCACACTCCACTGGCCGATGACTTCGCCTCTCCGCCGGCCATGTATACTCTTCCTTCGACCAGCGATGATTCCGTTCCTCCATCTAGGACCCCTGACCATTCCGACCTTCGGCCTGATGGTCGCCACCGCTCTCTTCGTCTCGGCCTACGTTCTTCAAGCCGACTTCGACCGGCGTCGACCTCAACTCGAAAAAATCAAAGGTTACGCGGGGAAGCGCGACGAAGGCTTCCTGGTGATCGGCATTGCGGGCCTCGTCGGCCTCGCGGGCGCGCGGCTATATCACGTGCTCGAAAGCCCCGCCGAATTTTTTGCCGATCCCTGGCCGCAGCTCTTCAGCCGCTTCGGCTTCGCATGGTTTGGAGGATTTCTCGGAGGATTTGTGGCACTGTTGTTCCTGGCGCGCCGTCTGAAAATTCCCGTGCTCGAATTTATGGACATCTGTGCCCCGGCCGCTTGCGTCGGCTACGCTATAGGCCGCATCGGCTGTCTGCTTTCTGGCGACGGCGACTATGGCATGCCCACCTCGCTTCCGTGGGGTATGAGTTTTCCCAACGGCGTGGTGCCCACAACGCAGCGGGTCCATCCGACGCCGCTCTACGAATTTTTCATCTGGCTCGTGATCGCCGCCATCCTCTGGCGTATGGGAGCGAGGTATTTGCGCGAACCGATGGCCAAGGGCGAAATTTTCTCCCTGTATCTGATTCTCACCGGCATCGCCCGATTTTTGATCGAGTTCATCCGCATCAACCCGCGTTCCTCCTTCGGAATGAGCAACGCGCAAACCGCCAGCCTGGTCTCGATCGCGCTCGGCGCCGTCTTACTCGTGTACGTCAAGAGCCAGTTCCGCGCCCTCAGGAAAACCGCCGCGGCATAGCGGCAAAATTGTGGCTAGTGGGCCGGCGTTGTCGTGAAAGTTCGAGATTCGCTTCGCTCAGGACGCCCGACGCGAGAAGGCGGGATGGGGTCGATGTGTCAAGCAAGGGCAGGCAGACGCTTCGTTGGCTCTGTGAACTCCGTGCTCTTTCCTCTGAGCCCTCTGCGTTAAATCTTTTCCCCGTCCAAGACATGCCGCACCAGAAACGCCGCGTTAGAGCATTTGGCGGAGGACGTATTGCAGGATGCCGCCGTGCTTGTAGTAGGAGACTTCGTCGGGCGTGTCCACGCGAGCGGTGGCAGTGAATTGCTTTTCTCTGCCGTCGGCGGACTTTACGCGCACCGTTATCGCGCTGCCGGGAGCCAGCGACGCTACGCCCTCAATAGAGAAAGTTTCGTGGCCGGTCAGGCCCAGCGATTCGCGAGTTTCGCCTCGCTGGAACTCCAGCGGGAGGACCCCCATGCCGATCAGGTTGCTGCGGTGGATGCGTTCGTAGCTTTCGGCGATCACGGCGCGCGCGCCGAGCAGGCGAGTGCCTTTCGCGGCCCAGTCGCGCGACGACCCCGACCCGTATTCTTTTCCGGCGATCACCACCAGTGGCACCCCAGCTTCGCGGTATTTCACGGCCGCGTCGTAGATGCTCATTTTCTCGCCGCCCGGGAGATATAGGGTCCAGCCGCCTTCGGTACCCGGAGCGAGTTGATTCCGCAGGCGAATGTTCGCGAATGTGCCACGAACCATGACTTCATGATTGCCGCGCCGCGCGCCATAAGAATTGAATTCGTGCGGCCTCACACCGTTAGCGACGAGATATTTTCCTGCCGGAGAATCAACCGGTATCGATCCCGCGGGAGAAATATGATCCGTAGTAACGCTGTCTCCCAGAATAGCGAGCACGCGAGCATCGTGAATATCCGCGAGCGCCGGCGGCGTCTTCGGCATGTTTTCAAAATACGGCGGCAGCTTGATGTACGTCGACTTGGGGTCCCACTGGTAGAGATCGCCTTCGGGAACTTTCATCGATTTCCAGTGCGCGTCACCCTCAAAAACCTCGCCGTACTGCTTGAGGTACATAGCGGTAGTAACCGAAGCGCGCACCGTCGATTCGATTTCCTGCGGCGTGGGCCAGATATCGCGCAGAAAAACGGGCTTGCCGTCCGATCCCTGCCCAAGCGATTCAGTAGTGAGATCCAGATCCATGCGGCCGGCCAGCGCGTAAGCGACCACCAGCGGAGGCGAAGCCAAATAGTTCGCGCGCACCAGCGGGTGGATGCGTCCTTCAAAATTGCGATTACCGCTGAGCACCGCGACAGCCACAAGATTGTTGTCCTTTATTGCAGCACCGATCGCGTCCGGAAGCGGCCCGCTGTTGCCGATGCAAGTAGTGCAGCCGTAACCGACAAGGTTGAATTTAAGCTTATCGAGAAACACATTGAGGCCGGAAGCCGCAAGGTAGTCCGTAACAACTTTGGAACCAGGCGCGAGACTAGTCTTCACCCAAGGCTTGATCTGCAAGCCGCGCTCAACCGCCTTTTTAGCCAGCAAACCCGCTCCAAGCATCAATGATGGATTCGACGTATTGGTGCAGCTGGTGATCGCGGCAATAACTACCGCGCCGCTGGAAAGATCGAAGGAGTCGCCGTTGTTGCGCACGGCTACGTGCTTGTCTGGCGTGCCTTCAACCACCTTCGTGAAAGAAGACTTCGCCTGGCGCAGCGGGACGCGATCCTGCGGGCGCTTCGGCCCAGCGACCGTCGACTCCACGCTGGCAAGATCAAGTTCCAGCTTGTCGCTGAACAAAGGCTCCGGTGTCGAGTCCGTGCGGAACAGGAACTGTTCTTTGCAATAGGCTTCGACCAAAGCGATCTGTTCCTGAGTGCGCCCGGTGAATTGCAAATACGCGAGAGTTTCCGCATCAACGGGAAAAAAGCCCATGGTCGCGCCGTATTCCGGCGCCATGTTGGCGATAGTCGCGCGATCGGGAACGCTCAAGCTGGAAAGTCCAGTGCCGTAGAACTCCACGAATTTGCCGACGACACCTTTTTTGCGCAGCATTTCCGTGACGGTCAGAACGAGGTCCGTGGCCGTCGCGCCTTCGCTGAGTTTTCCGTGCAGCCGGAAGCCAACAACTTCGGGAATGAGCATCGAAGAAGGCTGGCCAAGCATGGCGGCTTCCGCTTCGATGCCCCCGACGCCCCAGCCAAACACGCCAAGCGCGTTCACCATGGTGGTGTGTGAATCCGTGCCAACCACAGAATCGGGATACGCCTCGAACTTGTTCCCGCTGGGCATCGCGCACACCACGCGCGCGAGGTATTCAAGATTGACCTGGTGACAGATCCCGGTGTCGGGCGGAACGACTTTGAAATTCTGGAAGGCGGTCTGGCCCCACCGCAGGAAGGCATAGCGCTCGACGTTGCGCTGAAATTCCAGCTCCGCGTTCAAGCCAAAAGCATTGGCGGTGCCGAAGCTGTCTACTTGCACGGAATGATCAATCACCAACTCGGCGGGAAAAAGCGGATTGATCCGCTTGGGATTTCCGCCCATCCGCTTCATAGCTTCGCGCATGGTCGCGAAATCGACGACGGCGGGCACGCCGGTGAAATCCTGCAGCAGCACACGCGCAGGCATAAACGCAATTTCTTTTTGCGTGGCGTTGGGGGTCCAAGCAGCCAGGAAGCGAATGTCCTCGGAGTGAACGGTGCGCCCATCCTCAAAACGCAGCAGATTCTCCAGCAGAACGCGCAAAGAGAAAGGCAATTTCGCAAGCGTAACGACGCCCTGCTTTTCAAGCACTTCCAGCCGATGGATCTGGAAGGCTTGCGCCCCGACATTCAGCGTGTCGCGCGTCTTAAAAGAATTGCCTGCGGAGATGGCCATTCTGGCGGTCCTTTCCCGAAGTTCGCCAGTCTATGATAGCCGAAAAAGAAAGCCGAAAAGGAAAGATCGTGGTGGCGAGGGATGGACTATCCATTTCTTCCCAATCGAGCCCGGGCCATCAGCTTCACGCTGGCAATCAATTCCGCGCGGCGTCAGCAACCCTTGTCTTTCGATGGCGTTACAGGACGCAAGCCAAATACTCCCAATAAAAGAGACCTGCAGCTGTCGATTTCGAGCTACCTCGTTCGACGTTAGTGTAGAGGCTGGATTCAGCCGGTAGTAACGGGAAGAAGCCCAGGTCCTGGCCCCCAAACAAAGGAGATGCGCCGATGCGATTCATGATGATTGTCAAGGCCAACAAGGATTCCGAAGCGGGCGTCATGCCCAGCGAAGCGCTGATTTCGGCGATGGGCAAATACAACGAAGAATTGATGAAAGCGGGCGTGCTCCTGGACATGGCCGGGCTCAAGCCGACTTCGAAGGGCGCGCGCGTCCGGTTTTCAGGCGGGAAGCCCACCGTGATCGACGGCCCCTTCACCGAGGCCAAGGAACTCATCGGCGGCTATTGGATCATCCAGGTGAGGTCGCGGGAAGAGGCCATCGAGTGGGCGAAGCGCGCGCCTGCTCCGCACGGGCCACAACAGGATAGCGAGATCGAGCTTCGGCAATTTTTCGAGATCGATGATTTTGCTCCAAGCGAAGCGGTCGATCGCGCGCGCGAGTTAGGCACACAGTTGGGGAAAAAGAAGTAGCTGCGCGGGCGCTTCAGCGTTGCGGCGGCGGCAAATTCAAAGGTAGGGAGGGCAGATCGATGAAAAAAATACTGATTCCCGCGTTGCTGGTTATTTCCGCCGCATTCGCGCCCGGCCTGAGGAACGCCGTCGAATTTTCGGATCGAACATGCGAAGCCGCACAAAGCGTGGTCGCGCCACTGTTCTGGCACCTTTGGGACGAACTGTTAGACCGCGAGATCGCACGGTTGTCCCAACCGCTCGCACCTGGCGGCGAAGTGCTAGGTTGGCGGCCAGGATTGCCGAACAACACGGTCGTGTGTATTTTCTTTCATGTTTTTCTCAAGCATGTATTCGACCATGCCCTGACCAGGGCGGAGAAAAATGATACGTTTCTAGTGTCGATTCCGGAGGACTTCGTTCGTCGCTCTGTAGAGAGGCAGTTCTTGCGCGTTGCGCAACTCCCGGCAATTTAACGCCGAACCTAAACTTACCAAGGAGATCGTCATGAAATTTCTGAGCATGTACAAATCCATAGAGAAAGGCCGGCCCCCTTCGGAACAGGAAATGTGCGACATGGGCAAGCTGGTCGAGGAAGGGATGAAGGCAGGCTATTTGCTGGCCGTCGAAGGCTGCATGCCCACCGCTATGGGCGCGCGCGTTCGGCGTTCTAACGGCAATATCAACGTGACCGACGGGCCCTTCAGCGAGTCCAAGGAAGTGGTCGGCGGCCTGGCCATCATTCAGGCGAACTCCAAGGAAGAAGCCATCGCACACGTCAAGAATTTCCTGAACTACGTGGGCGACGGCGAATGTGAGCTTCGGCAATTGTACGAAGCGCCACAAGCACAGAGCGCAGCGAAATCCTGACGGACCTCAGCTGGAACACGGTGTCACTTGCACTCGCAAGGCCTCTTGCTTAGCCTGAACTTGCTAGGCAGGAGGGCTCACCGTGTCCGTCGCTGATACCCATCGCGCCATCGATGCCGTGTGGAGGATCGAGTCGGCCAGGCTCATTGCCGGGCTTGCTCGAATCGTTCGCGATGTTGGTGTGGCCGAAGAGTTGGCGCAGGACGCCCTCGTCGTCGCGCTGGAGCGCTGGCCGGAATCGGGCGTGCCCGACAATCCGGGCGCGTGGCTCATGGCCACCGCAAAGAATCGCGCCATCGATCACTTTCGCCGCAGCAAGCTACTCGAGCGCAAGCACGAGGAACTGGGTCGCGAGCTGAAGTCGCAGCAGGACGTCGCCATGGCGAATTTCGACACCGCAAATCTCGATCACGATATCGAAGACGATCTCCTGCGTCTTGTGTTCGTGTCATGTCACCCGGTGCTCTCGACCGAAGGTCGCGTTTCACTGACACTTCGGTTGCTGGGTGGCCTGACCACCCAGGAAATCGCCCGCGCCTTCCTGGTACCCGAGCCCACCGTCGCGCAGCGCATCGTGCGCGCCAAGCGAACACTCACCGAAGCGCGCGTTCCTTTCGAGGTGCCGCGCGGGCCCGGACCTTGCGGCCCGCTTGTCATCCGTGCTCGAAGTGATCTACCTCATCTTCAACGAAGGCTATTCGGCGACCGCCGGCGAAGACTGGATGCGGCCCGCGCTCTGCGAAGATGCGCTGCGGCTTGGGCGGATTCTGGCAGGGTTAGTTCCGAACGTGCCGGAGGTGCACGGGCTGGTCGCGCTGATGGAAATCCAGGCCTCTCGAGTCGCACGCTCGCGTCGGCCCGAAGGGCGAACCCATCCTGCTGCTCGATCAGGACCGCACGCGTTGGGACCACGTCTTGATTCGCCGCGGCCTCGCGGCGCTGCAACGCGCCGAGGAACTTGGCGGCGGACTTGGCCCATACGCGCTGCAGGCCGCCATCGCTGCGTGTCACGCCCGAGCGCGCACCGCCGCGGAGACAGACTGGGAGCGCATCGCGGCGCTCTACGACGCCCTGGCACAACTGATGCCCTCGCCGATCGTCGAGCTGAATCGCGCCGTCGCGGTCGCCATGGCCTTCGGTCCAGCGGAAGGCCTCGAAATCATCGATGCGATTGCATCGGAACGCTCATTGAAGGCCTACCATCTGTTGCCCAGCGTCCGCGGCGACTTTTTGTTTAAGCTGGGCCGCTTCACGGAAGCACTGGCGGAGTTTCAGCGCGCTGCATCGCTCACCCACAACACCCGCGAACGCGAATTCCTTTTGGGCCGCGCCCAAGCGTGTACCGCAGATCCTTCACCGCCCGAGCCATATTGAAGTTATCCTGCTGTTACGGGGCGGCTAGCATCCAGGATGTGACCTTTATCACTGAAAAGCGCTAAGCTGTACGCGCGTCGCCCGCCCAACGCTCTCTAATTTGAGATGGCGACGGCGTCCTGCGAGAAAATCAAGATCATGAAAACTAGGACGAATTTACTAACGCTAGCGGCGGTTTTCGTTGCGTTATTCACGGTTTGCTTGCGGGCGGCTGTTCCAAAGTCCGCGCTGGAAGTCGTGGTGCTGGGATCTGGCGGGCCGCGCGCTTTCGGCAGGGGTGGCTCGAGTTTCATCGTGGAGGTGGAGGGCGAACCGCGAATTTTGGTGGATGCCGGGCCTGGAGCGTTCCTGCGAATTGGAGAACTGGACCTGGATGTCGGAAAAGTCGACACCGTTTTGCTGACGCATCTGCACATCGATCACAGCGGTGACCTGGCCGCCTTTTTCAACGAGCGGGCGCTGACCAGCGACGGGCCCATCGCGTACCACATTTTTGGTCCCGACGGCGCCGGCCTATTTCCCAAGACCTCGCGATTTGTTGACCTGTTGGTGGGAAGTGACGGCGCGTTTGCCTACCAAAAAACATTCGGCGCTCGCGAATCTTTTGTCGTCCGTGATCTGCCGATTCGTCTCGATTCCGCGAGCAGCAAGATTGTGGACGACAACGGTTTGGTGGTAGAGGAGATTGCCACGCATCACGACGACTGTCCGTCGGTGGCCTATCGTATTTCCTACAAGGGCGTGGTGCTCGTTTTCTCCGGCGATATGGATGCATCCGCGCTACCGAATTTGGTGCAGCTGGCAAGAAATGCGGATCTCCTGATTTTCAATTGTGCCGTGCTGGACCCGCCGGGTTCGCCGTCACAGTTATACGCCCTGCACACGCCGCCGAAGAAGATTGGCCAAGCCGCCCGCGACACCGGCGCAAAGAGCCTGTTGCTGAGCCATCTTGCTCCCGACGTGTTGGGACAAGAGGCCGCCGTGCGGAAATCAATCCGCACGTCCTTCACCGGGCCCATTCAATTCGCAACCGACAAGTTGCGCGTACCCGTCGGAAAATAAGCGGCACCGGATGCCACGCCCTGTAGCCGCCCTCTCCGAGAGGGCGGGGTTTAGAGCCAGCTCCACACAGCCGTCTCCGCCAATCTCCATCTGCGTTTAGTCCACGCTCCGTTTAGGTAGGTGCTCATTTGCGCGTAGCCGTCGGAAAATGAGCGGTACCGCATGAACCCGCTCCTGTAGCCGCCCTCTCCGAGAGGGCGGGGTTTAGAGTCAGCTCCGCCCAACAGTCTCTGCCAATCTCCACGCTGCGTTTACGTACGAGCTCATTTGCACTCCAAGCACGACCAGCCCTCCGGCCTCGCGCCGGCACACGTGTTGACTCCAAGCCCCGCCTCTCACCCTTCGGGGCTCGGCAAGAAGACAGCGGCTATAGGTCTCGAAGGTATACTTGGATCGATGAAGATCGTCCTGATTTCGACGTATGAGTTGGGCCGCCAGCCTTTCGGCGTGGTGTCCCCAGCGGCATGGTTGCGCAACCGCGGCCACGAGGTAGCGTGCTTTGATTTGACGCGTCAGGAATTGGACCGAAACGTGGTTCGTGCGGCTGCGTTGATTGCGATTTATTTGCCGATGCATACGGCAACGCGATTGGCGGCGAAATTAATTCCCTCGTTGCGTGAACAAAATCCCGCTGCGCATGTCTGTTGCTATGGCCTCTACGCGCCAATGAATGCGGAGTATTTGCGGACAATGGGAGTCCGAACGATCTTGGGCGGAGAGTTTGAAGGTGGGTTGGTTAGTTTGGCCGAGCGCATTAGTGCGCACAGCGACGGCGGAGAAAAACCCTCCCACGCTCAGAGCGAACCGGTCTCCGAGGAATCCGCGACGCGGCACAAGAGCGTCGCCCACGCCGACCACCCGGCCCAGCCTGAACCTATCGTGTCACTGGAGCGCCTGGCATTCGAGGTGCCCGACCGGTCTGGGATGCCCGCGCTCGCGAAATACGCTCACCTGATTATTCCGGGCGGCGGCTATCGCGTGGTCGGATCGACCGAGGCCAGCCGCGGCTGCAAACATCTCTGCCGGCATTGCCCAATCGTTCCGGTTTACAACGGTGTGTTCCGCATTGTGAGCCGCGAAGTCGTAATGGCAGACGTGCGGCAACAGGTAGCGGCGGGCGCCCAGCATATCTCCTTCGGCGATCCGGACTTTTTCAACGGAATACGCCATGCGTTGGAACTCGTTACCACATTTCATTCCGAATTTCCCGATGTGACTTACGACGCCACCATCAAAATCGAACATTTGCGCAAATACGAGCAACATTTGACGACGCTCCGCGACACGGGCTGCCTCTTCGTGATCAGCGCGGTGGAATCGGTAGACGACAAAATCTTACAGCGCCTGGACAAAGGCCACACCCGCGAGGACTTCTTGCATGTAGCGCGAAGATTTCGCTCGTTAGGCATGACGTTGCATCCAACATTTGTGGCGTTTACGCCGTGGACAACCATGGATGGCTATCTGGATTTGTTACGCGTCCTGGTGGCCGAAGAGTTGGTAGAGAACGTAGCGCCCATCCAGCTGGGAATTCGCCTGCTGATTCCCGAAGGCTCGCGCCTGCTGGAGTTGGAAGAAGTGCGCCGCGGAGTTGGGGCATTTGACGCCGAGTCGCTGGTCTATCCGTGGAAGAATCCGGACGTGCGTGTGGACGACCTGAGCGATATCGTCCAGGCGATCGCCGCAGACGCCGACCGGAAAAAGGAATCGCGGTCGGTAGCGTTCGCAAGGATCTGGACGGCGGCCCATGCCGCGGCTGGAATCGAGGCGCCGCAGTTGGCTGAGCTATCCCGCGCGGCAGTGCCGTTCTTAAGTGAGCCCTGGTATTGCTGCGCCGAGCCCACAAAGGAGCAATTGGTTTCGATTGGAAGCGTGACGAAGAAACCCGCCGAACCAGCCACCCTGAGCGCCGACGGCTTCGTCTGAAATGTAGGCGCCGGGCTTCAGCCCCGCGAACCACGCCGAGCTCGTATCGTCCCTGGCCTCAGCGGCAAGCGAAACCCGGCGAACCCTTTCAGAGAAAGGCAGCACCAGTGAAGCGCAACCAAGTACTAGTTTTTGCCAGCAAGCTGGGATACCAAACCCGCAGCCTCGACGAGGCTGCCCGCAAACTCGCCGTGGATATCCTCTTTGTGACCGACCGCTGCCATCAACTCGACGATCCCTGGGGCGATCGCGCGATAGCTGTCCATTTCGAGTCGCCAGATGCGGCGGCATACTGCAGTCTTAGACGCGGTCCGCGCTAACGCCCAGCCCGTCGATGGAATCCTGACGTTTGGCGATCGACCCGCCGTCGCCGCGGCCCACGTCGCTCGCGGTTTAGGTCTTGCTTACAACCATCCCGCTGCCGTCGAAGCGTGCCGCAGCAAATTGCGCACCCGCGAAGTGTTTCGCGACGCAGGATTGCCGGCGCCGTGGTTTCGCACCGTAGCGTTGCATCCCCCGCCGGAGCCCGCGCTTCTCGGCATTTCCTATCCGTGTGTACTCAAGCCGATGTCTCTTTCCGCGAGTCAGGGAGTCATCCGCGCCAACACCCGCGAGGAATTCGTTGCCGCCGCGGAAAGGATTCGAAAGCTGCTGGCATCGCCGGAAATTTTGGCCACGCGCGAAGCGAATCTGGATCAGGTAATCGTCGAAGGTTATCTTCCGGGAAGAGAAGTAGCCGTGGAAGGTTTACTGACCGATGGCCAACTCCGCGTGCTAGCCATCTTCGACAAGCCCGATCCGCTGGAAGGCCCATATTTCGAAGAAACTATTTACGTGACGCCGTCGCGCCTATCGCCATCGGAACTGCGCGACATCGAGCGATCCGCGATGGATGCCACGCGGGCTCTGGGCCTGACGCAAGGCCCTATCCACGCGGAATTTCGCATCAATGAACAGGGAGTGTGGCCGCTCGAGGTTGCCCCGCGGCCGATTGGCGGGCTTTGCGCGCGCGCCCTACGATTCCAACACGTACAGGAAGGCGGCCTGATCGGCCTGGAAGAGTTGTTGCTCCGCCATGCGGTACATTTGCCGGGCGCCGATTGGACCCGCGAGTCCGAGGCCTCGGGCGTGATGATGATTCCAGTTCCGCAGAGCGGGGTCTTGGAAAAGGTGCAGGGAGAAGAAGAGGCCCGCGCGACACCGGGTGTAACTGACTTGCAGATCACGGCCCGCCTGCACGACTATATTGCGGCTTGGCCCGAGGGTTCGAGTTACTTGGGCTTTTTGTTTGCGCGTTCGCAGACTGCCGCAGAAGTCGAGAAGGCGCTGCGCCACGCGCATGCAAAATTGCGATTTACCATCGCACCGCGACTCGCGGTAGAGCACCCAGCGACCAGAGGCATGATCAGGTAGGAACGGGTTGCGCTGACTGAGGGGCGAGCAAAACTGGCGAGCGAAGCCGTCTGGGAAAAATCAGCCCTTGGCCTTGGGCGCCACGTAACCTTCCGGAAGCTTCGATCCCTCACCGAAGAAAAACTGCTCCATCTGTTCTTCCATGATTTTCTGCGAGTTCGGATCGAGCGGGTTAAGCCGGTATTCGTTCATCACCATCTTCGAATGCTCAATCCAAAGTTTCCAGGCATCCTTCGACACGCTCTCGTAGACGCGCTTGCCGAGTTCCCCTTTCCAGGGGATGCGATCGAGCCCCGGCATCTCTCTTCCAAACTTCACGCAGTGCACCATGCGCGAGCCGGGCTTGACGGGTTCGCTCGGCGCTGGTGTAGGATCGCAAGATTCATTCGCCATTGGGGCTCCTGGAAAACACCTGAATTTCGACGATACCCCAAGCAGGAGGGAAATTCCACTTCGGGGGTGAGAAGTGCGGCACCAGGCGCTTAATCATAGCGCGGAGCGTTTGGCATCACCGCGAGCGTCACGGTAGAATGATTCTTATACATTTAGTGAAGAGATTTCGTTATTGCCTAGCCAAATACTTTACCCAGGTAAACTCGCCGTGGCTTGGCGCCGCGAGTTCGACAATTTGGTGGCCGCGAAAGCCGTCGATCGGTTATGGGCAAAGGATGTGAGCCTATGGCGGGGCCCCGAAGGCCAAAAGCGATCCGTAGGCGGGAATCTGGCCTGGCTCGATTTGCCGGACCACATCGGCGCGTATATGGAACGCGTCGCACAATTGGCGGCAGCCACAAAACAGGAAGGCTTTCAGGACGTGGTCCTCATTGCCATGGGTGATTCCAACCTGGCCGCGGAGACTTTGTTAAACACACACGCAGAGAAACGATATGGAAGAGTATTTCTTTTGGACAGCACCGACCCCAGCGCAATTCGCGCCGTCGATAAACAGCTGGACTATGGAAAGACGCTGTTTGTTGTCGCCAGCAAGTCCGGGAAGAGGATTGAGACCCACGCGCTCCTGCTCTATTTCTTGAACAGGCTCAAAGCGCAAGGCGTAAGCGAACCTGGCCGATGCTTTGTCGCGGTGACCGAAGTGGATTCATATCTGTTGGTGCTATCGAAAAACTACGGATTTCGGACCACCTTCCTTGATTCACCGGGCATCAAGGGCCGTTATTCATCTTTGATTCATTTTGGACTGCTACTGTCCGCGGTTTGGAACAGCGAGCCGCAAACCTTCGTGTCGCTGGCCGCAGCCATGCGCGACGCGTGCCGGCAGTCCGCTGCTGTCGACAAAAACCCAGCCCTGGGACTTGCTGCATTCCTCGCGGCCGGCGCGCTTGATGGGAACCACAAGCTTCTTCTGCTGGGTTCAAGGAGCACGCGGAATTTGACCTACCGGATAGGACAACTGGTTGGCGCAAGCATGTGCAAGAACGGCCATGGATTACTTCCGGTATGTAATGAACCTCCCAGATGGCTGGAAATTTATCGTCGGGGCTTCCGTGCCGCGATTCTAGCGATGCGCGAGGACGAGAACTCCGAGGTGAACGAATTCGAGACGCTGCTAAGGAGGGCCGGGCTGCCAACTGTGTCGATCGAGATAAATAACCCCGACGAGTTAGGTGCGGAGACGTTCAAGTGGGAAATCGCCACGGCGCTGGCATGCGTTCCGCTGAACGTGAATCCGTTTGATGAGCCGGACGTCCAGGAAAGTAGAGGAAGGGTCTCCACCATACTTGAGATACTCTCGACCAAACACCAATGGCCGGCTCGTACCGCGAGGGTTCGTGAGAAGGGAATTGAACTTTACGCGGAAGCCGAGACCCGGCTCCAGATTTCGACTTTGAATCTCTCCGAGGCGTTACGAACTTTCCTGGAAGCGCGGGAAGCCGATGGATATCTGGCGATCATAACCTATGCCGGCAACGAGCCCGCGACAGATGCCGCGCTCGGCCGATTGCGCGAACAGCTCGCTTCGCGGCTGCAAATTCCCGTGTTACTCAGTTCCGGCCCTCGGTATCTTCGTAATTTCGAGCAAGTGTATAAGGGTGGGCCATCCAGGGGACTGTTCTTGATTCTTACCACTGAACCGGCGGAGGATATCGGCATTCCTGGCGCCGGATATACCTTTGGACAGCTACAATTGGCTCTGGCGTTGAGCGACTTCGAATCCCTGGAGTCGCGACATATGCTGGTTATGCAACTACACTGCACTCAGGGCCTGGAGCAAAGCTTGACAGAACTCGAGCACTTGGTTCAAAAGCTCTAGCAGGCTGCGGAAAAAGTCTTTTTCTTCAGGAGGTCGGTGCTTTAGCGCCGACGTAAACTGCGTGCTCTCAACAGGCTTCAGCCCTGAAGGAAGCTTTTCTTCTTTTTGTTGCATTTTTCCGCAGCCTGCAAGGTCACGCTCGCGGAGTCCACCTGAATCGAGGGTCGCGGGTGGCTTACCGAACAAGAGTATTTAAGGAATGACTTCGAGGCGAGGTGTTGCGGGCGTGTCCAAAATCACTACGCTGTTTTGGGATATCGGTGGAGTGATCCTGACCAATGGTTGGGATCGCGCCTCGCGGCGCGAAGCCGCCAATGTCTTTCATTTGGATTGGGAAGAGTTCCAGGACCGCCACGAACTCTCTTTTCCCGCCTTTGATTCCGGGCACATCACTTTGGACGAGTATCTTGATCGCACGCTGTTTTATCGGACTCGCTCGTTTACGCGCGAAGAATTCACGGCTTTCATGTTCTCGCAGTCTAAGGAATTCCCACAATCGAGAGCGCTGCTGAAACAGGCCGCGCAATCCGGCAAATACTTCATCGGAGCGATCAATAACGAACCACTGGAACTCAATCAATACCGCATCGAGGCATTTGATTTGCGCCGCGATTTTCTGGTTTTCTTCAGTTCGTGTTACGTGCATTCGCGGAAGCCCGAAGAGATGATTTTTCGCGTGGCCCTCGAGGTAACCCAGCGGTTGCCGGAGCAATGCGTGTTCATTGACGACCGTGCTCTGAATCTCGAGGCCCCTCGGCGATTGGGCATCAATGCCATCCACTATCAGAATGCCCAGCAACTCCGCTGTGATCTGCAAAAGTACGGCGTTGAGGTATAGTGTCAAACGCCGTTCATCGCCAAGCAACGCCTGAATTTCACCCGAGGGGAGACCGAAAACCATGGACGCAAATCGTTCCGGAGGCGGAAATGGCTGTGATGCATGCACCGTGGTTTTGTTTGGTGCGTCCGGGGATCTCGCCAAGCGCAAAGTGATCCCCGCCATGTTCGACTTGGCGAGGCACAACTCCCTCGGTCCTCAGTATGCGATCGTGGGCTACGCGCGCACGCCCATGAACGATGAAAGCTTTCGAGGCTCCATCGGCGATGCCGCCAAAAACATGTCGGAAATCGGACCGATCGATCCCAAAAAGTGGGAGGAATTCGCGTCGAACCTTTATTACCAACCGGGGGAATACGGCAAAGCCGAAGATTTCGTTAAACTCGCACAGCGCCTGAAGGAGTTGGAAGTCCGAAAAAAAGCTCGCAGGCAACCGGCTCTTTTACCTTTCCACGCCTCCCGAGGTGTACAAGGACATCGTTGAGCAGCTTGGCAAAGCGGGACTCGCGCAGCCAACTTGCCCCGATTCCTGGGTGCGCATCATCATTGAAAAGCCATTCGGCCGCGACCTGGCTTCCGCAAAAGAGTTGAACAAAATCGTGCTGAACGTCTTTGAGGAACATCAGGTCTACCGGATCGACCACTACCTCGGAAAAGACACCGTACAGAATTTATTGGTGCTGCGTTTCAGCAACGGCATTTTTGAACCCCTCTGGAACCGCAACTATGTCGATCACGTTCAAATCACCGCCGCGGAGACCTTGGGCGTCGAAAGGCGCGGCGGATTTTACGAAACCACTGGCGCGTTGCGAGACATGATTCAGAGCCACGTCTTGCAACTCACGTCACTCGTCGCGGTGGAACCTCCCGCATCCTTTGACGCCACCGCGGTGACGAAACGAAAAACTCAAGGTGCTGCAGTCCATCCGGCCGTTCGATCTGGGAATGGTCGCTCAGTCGGTGGTGCGCGGGCAGTATTCCGCCGGCCAAATTGACGGCAAGCCCGTTCCAGGGTACCGCTCCGAACCCGGCGTCAGCCCCACGTCTCGCACCGAAACCTTCGTTGCCGCGCAAGTGTTGATCGACAACTGGCGATGGGCCGGCGTTCCATTCTATTTGCGCACCGGCAAGCGCATGGCGAAACGTACGACCGAGATCGTGATTCAGTTCAAGCGTGCCCCGCACATCGTATTCCGCGAGCGCGACGTCGAGGCCAATCGCCTGGTCCTCAACATTCAACCCGACGAGGGAATTTCCGTTTCGTTTGGGGCCAAGAAGCCGGGACCCGACATGGCCATCGGCAACGTCACCATGAATTTCAGTTACCGCGAAGGATTTGGCGATGGCGCGCGAAGCGCATACTCAACGCTGCTCGGCGATTGCGTGCGCGGCGACGCCACACTATTCGACCGGGGCGACAGCGTCGAGGCCGCTTGGGCGCTGGTCGATCCCATTCTGGATGTTTGGAGCGCGGCGAAGACCGCGAGCGTACCGCAATATCCAGCAGGGAGCTGGGGTCCACGCGAATCCGATGTTCTGCTGGAACGCGAAGGCCGACAGTGGTTCAATTCATAGCCACAGCTGCAAGCGCATAAGCACACAGCGCGAAGTAACGAACTAGGAACAGGGGGAAAGGTGATCCTTGCCGGTGACGTAGGCGGCACGAAGTGCAACCTTGCGCTTTTCTCGGAAAAGCGCGGGAAGCTGACGACCGTTTTCAAGCAGCGGTTTGCGAGCAAGGAGTTCGCGAAGTTCGAGCTGATCGTGAAGGAATTTTCGCGGCAAGCGGCTTCCCATTTGTCTAACGATCGCGTGGTCGCGGCGGGCTTTGGAGTTGCCGGACCGGTGATCGAAAATCACGTTCGCGCGACCAATCTTCCGTGGACCGTGGATGCAAAAATTCTCGAGCGGGAATTAAACGTCGAAAATATCGTGCTGTTGAATGATCTTGGAGCGACGGGACACAGCATCGAACACCTCGCGCCTGAAGAATTCACGGTCCTGAATGCGGGAAGACCGGAACCTGGCGGCACCATGGCGTTACTGGCGGCGGGCACCGGACTCGGACAATCTTTCCTGGTTTGGGATGGGAAGCGCTATCGCATTGCGCCATCCGAGGGCGGGCATTCCGATTTTGCACCACACACCGAACAGCAGATCGAGTTGTTGCGCTTCATGCGCCGCCGCAATCCGCAGGTCAGCTGGGAGCTGATTCTCTCCGGCCGCGGCTTCCGCACCCTTCATGAATTTCTTGCGCCGGAAGTGAAGCACGCTTCCTTCGAGGACCCCGACGCGGATCCCGCGCCGGAAATCACGAGCAAAGGCTTGGCCAAGACCTGCCCGGTCTGCGTGGAGACACTGGATTTGTGGACTTCCATCTACGGGGCGGAGGCCGGGAATCTTGCGCTTAAGGTGCTGGCGCTCGGCGGGGTTTACGTGGCCGGCGGCATCGCGGTCAAAATCATTGAGAAGATGAAGGACGGAAAATTCGTCGCTGCGTTTAAGGACAAGTGGAAGTTTGAGAGTCTGCTCGCGAATATTCCGGTATCGGTGGTACTGAACGAGTCCGCTCCGCTGCTTGGCGCCGCTTATGAAGCGCTGGCTTCGATCCGCAGGTAAAGCTCGAGCAGGCTGCGGAGGAAGTCTCTTTCTTCAGGAGGTCGGTGCTTTAGCGCCGACGTAAACTGCGTGCTCTCAACGGGCTTCAGCCTCTGAAGGAAGCTTTTTCCTCGTTTTGTTGCATTTTTCCGCAGCCTGCAAGGGTCTTCGTAATCTCGTCGAGACTTTCGGAACTCAGCGTAAAGCAGTGCCGTGTCCCTGCGATCATCCTCCACATGTCGCGCAAACCTCGGCCGTGTTAAACGTTACTTTGTTTGGTAAGCTGTGCCTTCCAGCTGTATTTTGCGCGGAAAGATTGCGCAGGTTCGAAAGAGAACGAGGAGCTAGACATGAGCAGCGCAACGACAACACAAGCTATCGATTTACAGAATTACGTTGGTGGCGGCTGGCGCCGATCTGCGGCCACCGAATACGTGGACGTCGCCAACCCGGCGACCGCAGAAGTTCTGGCGCACACGCCACTCTCCACCGTCACCGAAGTGAATGCCGCAGTGCAGGCCGCTGCCGATGCGTTTCCCGCTTGGCGGCGCACTCCGCCGGGTGAACGCGTCCAGTATCTGTTCAAGCTCAAAAATTTGCTGGAAGAACACATCGATGAGATTGCGCGCTTGATCACGCGGGAAAACGGCAAGACCTTTGCCGAAGCCAAAGCCGAAATGCGGCGTGGTATCGAGAACGTCGAAGTGGCCTGCGGCATTCCGATGATGATGCAGGGCTACAACCTGGAGGATGTGACGCCGGGCGTGGACGAGATGCAGATCCGCCAGCCGCTGGGAGTGGTGGCCGCGATTGTGCCGTTCAATTTTCCGGGGATGATTTCGTTCTGGTTTTTGCCCTATGCCATCGCCTGCGGAAATACCTTCGTGCTCAAGCCGTCTGAACGCGTTCCGCTGACCATGCACTATGTAATGGACTTGGTGGAGAAGACCGGGCTGCCCAAGGGCGTTGTCAATCTCGTGAACGGCGGACGAGATGTGGTGAATGCGCTGTGCGACCATCCGCAGGTTCGCGCGATCAGTTTCGTCGGCTCGACGCCGGTGGCGAGACATGTTTACGCGCGCGCGGCGGCCAGCGGCAAACGTATGCAGTGTCAAGGTGGCGCGAAAAATCATGTGATCGTGTTGCCCGACGCGGACATGGAACTGGCGACGCAGATCATCAGCGATAGCGCGTTTGGGTGCGCGGGGCAGCGGTGTCTTGCGGTCTCCGTCGCGGTGACCATCGGCGAAGCACAGAAAAAGTTTGGTGAATCGATTGCCGACGCGGCGTCGAAGATTCGCATCGGCAATGGTCTCGACGCGGGCGTGCAGATGGGGCCGGTGATCAGTCAGGAGAGCAAGCAGCGCATCGAGTCGCTGATCGGGCAAGGCGTGGGCGATGGCGCGACAGCGATTGTCGACGGGCGCAACGCCAAAGTGCCGAATCACGAAGGCGGCAATTTTCTCAAGCCGACGGTGTTGGACGGTTTGCCGGCGTCGAGCAGTCTTGCGAATACGGAGATATTTGGCCCGGTGTTGAGCCTGGTTCACGCAGAGTCGATTGATGATGCGATGGAATTTTTGGCCAAGAGTCCTTACGGCAATCAGGCGTCTCTGTTTACGACCAGCGGCGCGGCGGCGCGGAAGTTTCGCTACGAGGCGCCAGCGGGGAACATTGGGATCAATATTGGCGTGGCGGCTCCCATGGCTTATTTCCCGTTCAGCGGATGGAAGGAAAGCTTCTTTGGCATTTTGCACGGGCAAGGGCGCGATGCGGTGGAGTTTTATACCGAATCGAAGATCGTTGTAGAACGTTGGTCGCGCCAGGAGACCCGGAAGTTCTAACGCGATGAGCACTGAACCAGTGCGACCCACAGCGCCGCTGCAACTCGACGTCAGCGAACGGATTGAGTGCGCGCAGACGCTGGCTTCGCGGTTCTATACCGATCCCTCCATTCTGGAGATCGAGAAGGCGCGGATTTTTCGGCGCACCTGGCAACTTGTCGGGACGCTCGACCACGCTTGCGGCGAAGTCAACGGCTTGAAGCGGACGATTGCCGATCGCGAGACTTTTTTCACGGCAGAAGTCGCAGGCGAGCCGATTGTAGTGGTGCGCGACAAGGAGGGCACGCTGCGCGCATTCAGCAATGTGTGCCGGCACCGGGCTGGGCCCATCGCGTTGGGTAGCGGCTGCAAGAATGTGCTGCGATGCGGATACCACGGCTGGACCTACACGTTGGATGGGCGATTGATCGGGACGCCGGATGTGGAGGGCGTTGAATTTTTCGATCGCAGCACGATGGGGATGGTGCCGCTGCGGTTGCAAACCTGGGAGCAGTTCATCTTTGTGAATTTCGATTACGGCGCCGAGCCGCTATCGGCTTATCTCGGCGATATTCCCGAACAGGCGCGGGGATTTCAGTTTGCAGGGCTGCAGTTTGCGGAGCGGCGCGACTACGTGATCAATTGCAACTGGAAGGTGTACGTCGATAACTATCTCGAGGGCTATCACATTCCTATTGCGCATCCCGGGTTGATGCGCGAAATCGATTATTCGCAATACCGGACGGACACCTTTCGGTATCACTCGCAGCAGTTTGCGCCGATCCGGGCGATGAAGGCGGAGGACTCTGGTGATCGCGCCTACGCTCCGGGTAGCGGTGCCCAGGAGGCGCTGTACTTTTGGATTTTCCCCAACTTGATGCTGAATATCTATCCGGACAACGTGTCGACTAATTTGATCGTGCCGCTTTCTCAGGACGAGACACTAACGATTTTTCAATGGTTTTTTCACGATATTGCGTCAGTGAAGGTACAGGAGCGGATGAAGAAGGCCATTGCGTTCAGCGACGAGGTGCAGCAGGAAGATATTAGGCTGTGCCAGGGCGTGCAGCGGGGGTTGCAGTCCGCGCTGTACGACCGCGGGCGTTATTCGGTGAAGCGCGAGAATGGCGTGCATCATTTTCATATGTTGCTGGGAGAGTTTCTCGGCCAATCCTAGAATCCCTGGGCATCGCCGCGACCGCGTTTTGCATAGTAACTAGCTGATTACCACCCGCCCCCTGGTTTTTTGTAAGTATTCATTCTAAAGGCTGTTAAAGTTCCTTGTTTTGATAGACTTGTGTAAGTATTGATTTTAAGTGACTTACCTGCATTCTGCATTTACGTGGACCCGAAACGAAATTCCTAATTCTGAGGCTCGGTTCAAGCCATCGATCGGTTGGCCGGGCCTTTCCCAGAGAGCGAAAAAGCAGATCCCTCACCCCGCAAAAGGCGCGGGGATTCGGGATGACAGTTGCTCGGTTCGAATTGCTGCGCCGAGGGTTGGTAAGGGTAAGTTAGGGCGTAGAACGTGGCGAGCAGGATACTAAAAACTGAAAGAGTGCTGGGTGTGCCGGCGCTCGGTCGTAATGTTACCTGAGAGTTATTGTACCACGTGGATAGCGGGGGTCAAGAGTAAGTTTTACGTTGTGGTGCGTAACGCGCTGGGTGTGCTGAGTTTCGTTATTTTGGGGATTTGTCGGCGCGGGCGAAGTCGGCCTCGGAGAGGGACTTGGTGGCGGGGATTTGGGCGTAGATGGCGCCACGTTGGTCGTAGAGTTCGGAGTGGTCGGGGTATTTGGCGATGAGATCGTCGTAGGCGCCGAGGGCGTCGAACCAGAGGCGGTGGTCGGTGAAGATTTGGGCTTGCGCTAGAGCGGATCGGTAGGGATCGGTTGTGGGGATTGCGGCGATTGCTTTGGTTATGGTTTGGGTCTCTTCTGCGGAGACTACCTCAAATTCAAGGGGTTCGCTGGCGAGCGGATTGGGGAGAACTTGGACTCGCCAGTAGTAGGTTTGGCCGGGTTGGAATTTCGTCGCGGGGGAATCCAGGCGGTAGTGGGTCTCTTTTAGTTGCTGGTGGACTAGTTGGGTTTCGTCTTCGTCGGTGATGATGAGGACGTAGCCTTCGTTGTGACCGGTGAAGGACCAGTCGAAGGTGGCGGATTGGCCGAGAAATTTTGAACGGTGGGGAGCCAGGAGAACAGCGGAAGGAATGGCGGCAGTGCGGCTGCCGCCTAGCATGGTGGTGACTTTCTTTTCGGATTTGGGGTCGGAGATGTCGAAGCCGGAGAGGTCGGCATCCAGGACTTTGCGTTTGGGCTTGGCGGCGGGGTCGGGTGTGGCGGATTTTGGGTCGGGTTTGGGTTGTTGTTGGGCGCGGCTCGAGGAGTTAACGAGTAGAGTAAGCGCGCAGACGAACAGGAAATTTCTCATGGATGGACCTCTTTGTGAATGGGCTTACGCGAATCGCGATTCATGGATGGTGGAATGTCCTCGCGGTGAAACTCCAGGACCTAGATTTCAAAAACTGAAACAACCATGGAAAAGGCAACCCCAAGACCCAGGTTTCAAAAACCGAAACCTAGTGCATCCGCGGAAGAAGCAACCCCAGGTACCCTCCGTCGGCTATGGCGCAGGCGGCTCATCCTTCGGCTGATTTCACACTATATAGCGGAATTGGTGTTGTGAAGCCGCGGACCTGGGCTTTGCCCAGGGAGACGGTGGGGAATTGCTCGCGGACTTGCTCATATGTTGCCGGGCTCAGGACCAGCGAGGTCTTGAAGTCCTTGGTAAGGGATTCGAGGCGGGAGGCCAGGTTTACGGCTTCGCCGATTACGGAATATTCGAGGCGATCGGGGGAGCCTACGTTGCCTGCGGTGACTTGGCCGGTGTGAATGCCTATGCCGATTTTTAGTGGGGGGTCGGTGGGAGATTTGGTGGCGTTCCATTGATCGACTGCGGCTAGCATTTCTTGGGCGCAGCGGACGGCGCGGCAGGCGTCCTCCTGAGTGCCTTCGGTTAGTGGGGCGCCGAAGATGACCATGATGCCATCGCCTATGAATTTGTTGAGGAAGCCGCGGTTTTGCTTGATGACTTCGCCCATGGCGGTGAGGTAGCGGTTGAGCCAGGCGAGAACTTCCTTGGAGGGGACCCCGGCGGTTGTAGCGGTGAAGTTGCGGATGTCGGAGAAGAGGATGGTGGCGACGCGCTCTTCGCCAGCGAGGACGATTAGATCGCGATTTTTCCAGATTTCGGCGGCTACGTCGGCGGAAACGTAACGCTCGAACAGGCCCATGAGCTGGCGGCGCTCGGCTTCCATAGCGTTTTTTAGGCGACGCTCTTCGACGGAGCGGAAGCCCAGGCCGGCGGGGAGGGCTGCTAGCAGGCAAGTTTCGATGGAGACGAAGGGGAGCCAGAGGTGATTGCTGGTGAATAGAGCTGAAGCGATGAGGAAAATTCCCGCTGCGAGAAACAGGGTGCTGGCTGCCGCGACATACCATCGGTAACGAAACGCGATGACGATGACTACAAGAGCGAGTGCGAATCCGGCGACGATTCGCAGGAGCAGACCTACCGTGCTCAGGTACTTGCCGCCCAGCAACGTGTCCGCGGCGGCGGCGTGAATTTCTCCACCGGAAAGAAAATCGCGGCTTGCGATCGAAAAGCCCGTGCGAGTGAGTGACGTGGCGAAAATATCGCGACCCATTTCGCTGGATTGACCGATCACAACAATTTTTCCTGCGAAGAGTGCGGGGTCGAAATTCGGAGAAAGCAGCAGACCTACCGGAAGCAGGCGGCGTCGAGCGGCTTCAGGATCGATGCGGATCCACGCGGTGTCCGGGTTGGTGGTTGCGAGAGGGAGCTTTTTTGTGCCGAAGAAGAGAAATTGGTTGCCGCCTGGACGGAGGTGTTGGCTGGAGAAGAGATCGGCTAGAGCCACGGGAAAGGAGAGAGCTTTGTAGTCTTTGGAAGTGACTCGCAGGAAGGTTCTACGGACGGCGCCGTCTTCGTCGAGAGGGAGATCGGCGAAGGCTACGCCTGCGGCGGCGTTTTTGAAGAGGTCGAGCGGAACATTCTGGGGATGGGCGCCGAAACCGTATTCGCTGATCAGGATCACGTTGCCGGCATCGTCAATGGCCTTTGCTAGTTGTTGATCTTCGCTACCCTGGCGCGGGCGATCGAGGATTATGTCGAGTCCGATTACCGAGGGTTTGCCCGTGGCGATTTTGGAGAGGATTTCGGCCAGGAGTTGGCGAGGGATAGGGAAGGCGTTGTATTGGCGGACGGAGGATTCGTCGAAATCGACGTTGTAGACGGGGCCTTCGTAGGGTTGGGTGGGTGGAACGAGCCGAGAATATGGGATGGCGGTCAGGAGGTCGTAGGCGTGGAGGTCGAGAGAAGCGAGGTTGCCACGGTGATCGATCGCGAAGACGAGCGCGGTTATGATCAGCGCGAGAGCGACGATCGGGAGGTAGCGGGACGGGGTGGTGGCCTGCGGGTTCGCGATATGTTTTTGTGTCATCTAAACCCCGCGGTCTGAGAAGAGACCGCGGCTACAGGGTGGGGTGGGGCGAAGGAGTTAGCGGAGGAAATCGCGACGAGGCTTACACCGGGCGGAGTGAACCCGGCCCCTACAAAGTTTCGGACAAAGGCATATGAAGGGTCGCGAAAGAACGCGTCGGTTGGGGACTCGAACATGGTTGCGGATTTTGCGGACTTGCGTAGGCCTACGCCGGAGAGCGGGAGATGTTCGGCTAGGCCTGGGAGGGCCATGGGGCTTTGGTTGCCTTCGGTGGCTTTGTCTACGCTGTCGTGGATGTAGGCGAACAACTCGCCTGCCGTGACTGTGCCGTCTTTATTGTAGTCGGCTTCGCCGTGCAAACCTTTCAGGAGGAAGAAGGTGAAGACGCCGTGGCCGCCGCCCCATTTGTCGGATTCGTAGGAGAGCTGGCTGATGTCGCTTGCGGTGATTACGGCGCGGTCGGAATCGTTGGCGAAGTGGGAGAGATATTGGTTGACCAGGTTGTTGGATTTTTTGCCGTGGGCGCTGGCGCCGCTGAAGCCGTAACTGTGGCAGGTGTCGGCGAAGGTGACTACGCGTTTTGCTTTGATGACGCGAGTGAAGACGTCCTGAAGCTGGTACATGGGAAAGGCGGTGCCGCCCATGTCATCGATCTTTGTGTCGTAGGTTAGAAGATACAAGTTACGCGGATCGTTGGGATCTGGCGCGCCGTGGCCCGCTATATAGAGGACTACTTCGTCTTGCGGCTGGGCTTTGGTCAGAAAAGTGAAGAGGGCGCTGCGAACATTTTGCGAGGTGGCGTCGTCGTTGAGGAGGAGGCGGATGTTGTCTTTGGGGAAGGAGCCGCCGTCGGGAGAGAGCAGGAAGTCGCGAAAATCCTGGGCGTCGCGGTCGGCGAATTGGAGGCTGGTGATGCCACCGGCGGTGTCGGAGTAACGGGCGATGCCCACGACCACGGCGAATTTGTCGGCGCCTGCTACCGGACGATCGGGAGTGATGGAGGCGCGCTTTTGGTCGCGAGTTGCGGGGCTGTCGGAGGTTTGCAGAAGGAAGGAGGCGTAGTGGACGCGGGTTCTCAGATCCGTGAAGGAAAACTCGACGGAGTTGCGGCCAGGTTGGAGATGGAAGCCTTCGTGATGGCTTAGATCCAGCTTGCAGAGGATTCCGTCGGATGTCGTCGTGGTGGTCATGATCATGTTGGCGGCTTGCGTATTGATCCTGGTGAATAGCGAGCCGGGACTTACTTGCATGGGGCTTTTTTCGATGTGGATCAGGAGTTGGTCGAAGTCGACGGAAGCGATGACGGCGGCGCTGTTGGGTTCCAACTGCAATTGCATTTGTGGGATTTCGAGAGTGATGGGTTCGGCGATATCGGCGGCGGTGGCGGGAAAAAGCAAGGCGACGCAGAACAACGTCAGCGAAAGGCCTGCACCGATGCGCATCGAATTCACCGGACCGGACTCATGAAGTGGACTCGCTTAATTGGACTCAATCAGTGAGCAAATTGTAGTGGAACGAGCGTGTCTTGTCATCGTGAAATGAAAGCATTTTGCTTGACAAAAATGACGGTGCGTTATTAGTTGCGGGTAGTCTCTCCGAGCGCCTTTTGCCGGAAATTCCAAAAAAGAACGCACTGCGCTCGAATACCATTTCGTTCACGGGAAGACAGGAGGAGTCCAATGATTCGGCCTTCGGCTTTCGTCCGATTTGCGACGATGCAGTTCACACTGCTGTTTGCGATCTCGCCGCTTTTTGCGCAGACGGCGACGGAGTACAACGATAAAGACAAGAAGAAATTGGCGGAGATCGCGCAGCGTCCAGAGGTGATCAAGAGAATCCAGGATACGTGGGACGCGCACCGGCGGGCGGACATGGAGTTTGCGTTTAACGTAAACCAGTCGTCCAGGGCGGGGCAATTGTCGGTCACGGAGTTGGCCACGTTCAGGCAGAACTTTGGGGAGTTGTACAACAATCCGATTTTGGTGCGGTACGTCAACTCGCTGGGACAGAAGATTGTGCCGCAGGGGTCGCCGAATTTGTATTCGTTCCGGTTACTGCTGGATCCGGTGCCGCGAGCGGAAGCGCTGACGACGGGCACGATTTATATCTCGACGGGATTGGTCTCCATGCTGGACAGCGAAGCGCAACTTGCTTACGTGCTGGGCCATGAGATCGCGCACGTGGAGAAGAGGCATACATACAACATGATCCGCAACGAGATTCTGGAGGAGGAATTCGATCACGAGAAGACCGCGGACGTTGCGAAGAAGCGGACGATCTTTGGGGTCGCCTCAACGGTGGGCGGCGCAGCGATCGGCGGAGCGGCCGGCGGCTATTCCGGGGCTTTGATCGGAGGCGCGATCGGGGCGGCGGGAGGAATCGCCGGGGGATTATTGTTCCGGAATCGATTTCAGCCGACCGAATGGTCCGCGGTGTATGAGGATGAAGCCGATGAGGCGGGACTGAAATACATGCTGGATCAAAATTATGATGCGCGCGAAATCCCGAGAATGTATGCGCGACTCGACAACCTGGTGGGGCGGGACAGCCGGGTGGGACTGGGATTCATCGGCAAGCCAGAGCGGACTCGGGAGCGCCAGGCACAAATCACTCGACTGATTGCCAGCGCGTATAAAGCTGATTTGGAAGCGCGGGCGAAGAAGGGACTAGTGAGTTCGGGGCCGGAGTTTCAATTGCTGATGTCGGCGCTGAAACGGGATAACGGCGTGAGCGCGCTTGACTATGATCTGTACGATGAGGCGCGGGACGATTTGGATCAGGCGGTGAAATTGCGGTCGAATGATCCGCGCGCTCATTACTATCTCGGACAGGTAATGATTGCCACCGGGCGAACGCCGGAAGAAAAGCAGCAGGCGATGAGCGAATTCCTGCAAGCGATTCAATACGATGCGGACCGTGGAGCTTATGCAGAGCCGCATTTGGAAGATGCGCTGTTTCAAATTTCACAGAACGATCCTGGATTGCAGGATCAGATCAAGAAAGAGCTGAAGACTTATGTTGCGTTGTATCAGCGTCAGCACATGGGACAGCTGCCTGGGAACATGTACATCATTTATGACTATTTTCTGCTGATCGGTGACAAGAGCTGGTATATGCCGCCTGCGTCGGTGGTCAGCACGAAGAATGTCGATTCGCTGAACGTAGCACAGGGAAGCGTGGGTGTGGCGAGCGCGGCGGAAGTCGTTGCCCGGGCTACGGGAGGGCCGGACAGTGGCAAGGCGACTACAACGTCGGAGCCGGCGAAGTCTGCGGCGAAACCCGCGGTCAAGAAAACATCGACGCCGGCGGCTGCGCCAGCGCCGCACTGAGGACCGAGGTCAGCACTGTGGGTGACATGATGTGGGCGGGCCGGACTAAAGTCCAGCGCCTACATAGGCCGCGGGGGCCGCGCTTTTTCGGAATGTGGATTTGGAGGGCGGGATGAGACGCGCACGAATATTACTGGTGTGTTTGCTATTCCTCGGCGGCGGACGGGCGGAAGCGCAAGGGAATGGTGGCAAGAGAATTGTGGGGATCATGCCGACTTTTGACACCTCGGGAGATTCGTTCGGGCAGCAGTTTGCGCAGAACCTGACGGCGATGGTGTACGACAAATTGGGCGGGGCGCCGTTCGAAATTGTGCTGCTGAATCCAGGAGGACTGTACAGCCCGTTGATTCCGGAATCGATGCTGGAATACACGCAGTCCACCGGAGTAGACAGCATATTGGTGACGACACTGCTGCCCACCGACAAGCCGCAAAAGGGCGATTTTATTTTGCACGTGGAAGCGAAATTGCTGGACGCGCAGAATGCGAAGGAATTGGGTTCGCCGTCAACCTACAGCGCGAAGGTGAGCCGTAACGACGCGTTGCTCGATGCGGTCAAGGGTGGCTTGGATTATGGGGGTTCCGCGTCGAACACCGTCCGGCAAGGACGAAATGTTTATACGGCGATGGCGCGAACGAACGGGAGCCGGCCGTTTGAGAAGCAGCCGCTGGGAAAAGCGGCGTTGGGAATGGCGGCGTCGATTCATTCGCAGATGTTGGCGCAGGTGCAGGTGGCGAAAGGGAGAGTGGGTCGATGCGCCGAGAGGCGGCGCTTGCACGATCAGCATTCGTGTGGGGTACACGGCGAAGAAGGCGTCTTCGAGGGCTTACGACATTCTGGTGAACGGCGAGAATCAATCGTTGTGGACGAAAGATGGAGTGACGACGCTGGAGAACATGAAAGGCGGACCGCTATTTTTGCAGATCGGCGTCAACGATCCGCCGTATCGGACGCCGGTGCAGGACCTGTATCAGGCGAATACGGATTTGGATTGCTCGCGTCCGGAGCGGCAGTTGTCGCTGGACATCGGTGCTGTGGGCGATGCGTTGTTGCATTGGCATTGATGCATTGGCGACGACGGGCGAAGCTGTCCAGAGGCGAAGAATCGCCGGCGTTTTTTTGGCGAAATGGCGCGCCCGGCCAGACTCGAACTGGCGACCGTTATAGGCAGCGCACGGATTCGCACTTCAGTCGGAAATCACTTAGTCGCGAATGAAAAGGAGATTTACGAAACTTACCTAATCGCGGTGAGCCAACACCCTTCTTTGCGACATGTGTCCGTCACAAATTGACTACTCCTATTGACCGTCTATAAGAGTGGTGCTACCGTACTTATAGACAGACAATAGGAGAATTCATGCCTGCCCCTCAATCCGATCTCCTGCAAGGCACACTCGATCTGCTGATCCTGAAGGCTCTTACCCTCCAGGAACTGCATGGGATGGGCGTATCGCGCAGAATCGCGCAGATCGACTAGCGGGACATTCGACGTCAAAGCGGGATCTCTGTTTCCCGCCCTGCACCGCATGGAACAGGCCGGTTGGCTCACATCTTCCTGGGGCGAATCAGAAACCAATCGGCGCGCGAAGTTCTACGCGTTGACCAAAGCCGGGAAAAGGCAACTGCGGACCGAGTCGGAGCGATGGGAACGAATATCTCTTGCCATGGCGACCGCCTTGCGCACCACATAGGAGGCTCTGTGATCAGTCGACTCCGCGCGCTTTGGAACAATGTGTTCCGCAGAAAACTACTTGATCGCGACCTCGATGAGGAACTCCAGGCCTATCGTGGAACTGGTATCGGCCGAAAAGGTGCGGGACGGAGTGACTCCCGAGGAGGCGCTATCGTGATGCTCGTCGCGAAACGGGAGGCGTAGAGCAGGTTAAACAGAGCGTTCGCGATGTTCGCGCGGGAGTCTGGTTGGACAGGCTCGTGCAGGATGTTCGGTACGGTGTTCGAACGCTCGCGAAGAATCCTGCTTTCATCCTGGTTGCGATGGCCACGCTGGCGCTTGGTATCGGCGCGAATACGGCGATGTTCAGCCTGCTGGATCAGGTTGTTCTGCGGCTCTTGCCAGTCAGTCATCCAGAGCGAGCTCGTGATCGTCCGAGAGACCGGCAACCATTACGGCAACAGTTACGGGCCCAACACCATTTCCTGGCCGATGTTTGAAGATTTGCGCGACAACAATCAAGTCTTCTCTGGGATGTTCTGCCGGTTCCCAGCCACCGTCACCATCGGCTACGGCGATCGAGCGGCGCAAATCCCCGCGGAGCTGGTCTCCGGCTCATATTTCTCGATACTGGGAGTGGGGGCGGCATTGGGCCGCACCATTGCTCCGGACGACGACGCGGTTCCCGACAGCCGGCCAGTCGTGGTACTCAGCTACAGCTTCTGGCGGAGCTACTTCGACGGCGACCGCAGCATCGTCGGCCGAACGATCGCCCTCAACAGTCACGCGATGACCGTGATCGGAGTCGCGCAGCCCGGTTTTGACGGCGTGGAACTGGGAGTCCCTGCGAAGGTTTTCGTTCCCATCATGATGAAGACGGAGATGACGCCCCACTCGGACGGCCTCAAGGACCGGCGCCGCCGGCTGAGTTGGGTCACCGCGTACGGACGCCTCAAGCCCGGCGTCAGCATGCGAGCAGGCGCAACTTTCGCTGCAGCCGCTCATGCATAGCATTCTCGAAATGGAGGTGCAGCAGCCTGAATTCACGAGGTCCGCGACGCCTGCGGATCGGGAACTGTTTCTTCGTAATCGCGTTGAACTTTTGCCGGGCTCTGAGAACGGGCTGCGCGAGTACATGCGAAAACCGCTATGGCTTTTGGTCGCGCTCACCGGAGCGGTGCTTCTGCTTGCCTGCGCCAACCTGGCGAATCTGCTGCTGGCGCGTGCCGCAGCGCGAGAGCGGGAACTCGCTGTCCGCCTGGCCATCGGGGCCGGCCGCGCCCGCATCGTTCGCCAGTTGCTCATCGAAAGTCTTCTCCTCTCCGCCGCTGGAGCGGCCGTGGGACTGGCGCTGGCTTTTTTGGCGGATCGCATTCTGCTGCGCATCTATCTGCCTGCGGATGCGGCCGCCGAGTTTGTTGTCTCTCCCATTCCGGATGGACGCGTGCTGGCCTTCGTTGTGGGAGCTATGCTCCTGACCTCACTGGTCTTCGGACTCCTGCCCGCCGTTCGCGGCTCGCGCACGGAAATTACGCTCTCGCTCAAAGACAGGTCCGGCGCCGCCTCAGCCGGCGGCATTTCTCTTCGCCGGATGCTGGTTGGCATTCAGGTGGCGCTGTCGCTGCTGCTGCTGGTCGGTGCAGGCCTCTTCGTTCGTACTTTGCGCAACCTCGATAGCCTGGGGCCCGGGTTCCCAACCGATCATCTTCTTACATTCCGAATCGACCCTTCGCTCAACGGATACTCCGACGAACAAACCAAAGTCGTTCTATCAACGGCTCGAACGTCAACCTCCAAACCATGCCCGGTGTTACTTCGGTTGGATTCTCCGCCATGCCGCTTCTGAAGGGCTATGCATGGCAGAATGCGGTCCTGGGCAAGGATTTCGAAGGAGCGCCGATCGAGGAACAGCCGGTTCTCAGCGAGATCGGCCCAGACTACTTTGCTACGCTCGGTATTCCTATCGTCGCCGGGCGTGCCTTCACCGCGCAGGACGTGGGGCCCGCCAAATACGCTGTCATCAATGAGAGCTTTGCCAGGCAATATTTCCCGGGCCGAAATCCGATCGGGCAGCGCTTCGGGCTCGTGGACGACATGCAGCCAGTCAGCCCGGACATTGAAGTAATCGGGGTGATCCCAGACAGGAAATACAGAGATCTGCGTGAGACGCCTCCAGCGCAGGCTTACTTTCCCGTATCTCGAAGGCGCCCATTTCCGCTTCATGAATATCTATTTGCGCACGCAGGCTGATCCGCGCCAGATCGAGAATGAACTTCGCGAACGCATGCGGCAGTTCGACCCGCATGTTCCGGTCGTCGAACTGCAAACCGTGAACGAACAGATTGGACTCTCGCTGCGGACCGAACGGCTGGTCGCCAGCCTCTCTGCCGTATTCGGCGGACTTGCCACTTTGCTCGCCGTCATTGGGCTTTATGGCGTCATGGCCTATGCGGTGATGCGCCGGACCCGCGAGATAGGAATTCGCATGGCGCTCGGAGCAGTGCGCTGGTGACGTAATTGCGATGGTCATGCGCGAAGTATTGATCCTGATCGGAGCCGGCTTGGCTGCTGGTTTTTTGCTTGCGCTCGCTCTCGCCAATCTGGTCCGCAGCCAGCTCTTCGGGTTGAACCCGCGCGATCCATTGACGTTCGTTGGCTCGGCAATCGTTCTTACTGTGGCTGCGGGATTGGCTGGCTTTATTCCCGCCTTGCGCGCAAGCTCTCTGGCTGCGACAACCGCCTTAAGACATGAATGAATTGGTTCGAGGCGCGGCTCTGCCCCTGCCGCGTAAGCGTTTCAGTTGTGGGCAAGTCGCCAACTCCTCCCTTGACCTATACCTTCAACTTATCAGGACTTGGCCCTGTTGCTCAAAAGGCTCAGCCTTTCACTTTCGTAGCATCTGCTACTGTGGCCCTTTCAAGTTTGACTTCAAGGGCAGCTGCTTTTTCCATGGCCTCACGCAGTGCGCTGCGCCATTCGTCCGGTGTGTATGCAGGGTCGGGGCGATTACGGCGTCCCGCTTTCAGACCGAACACAACTCCAGCAGTAAAGATTTCGACAATTTCCGGGTCTGCAACAGTCCACGCTTCGCTGGTGCGACCTTCCGCTTTCCAACTCTGAGTCATTCTGGCCTGCTCAGCTTTTACTTCTGCAAAGCTTCTTCTTTGCGCCATTCCGAAGCCTCCTATGTATCAATCGCAGTGTGGAGGGAATCGTCCGGCGCGCCCATCGTACGAAAGGGCAAGTTTGTTCAATCAGTACCGCACACAAAAGCGTTGAACACTCGCCTGGTAATATCGACCGTAACCTCAGACGTTGTGAAGACGCTGGCCAGACAAATAGGTGAGTCGGTGCCAGCACCGAACGCTACCTGCACGGGAGCCAAAAACAGGCGTGGGCACAGGCGCAGCGCCTTAGTATGGAAGTCTTCTAGGCGCGGCGGAATTACACCCTCACAAGCATTGTTCAACCGTTAGGACCCGAGCACCAGATTTAAGCGAAAAAGCACCTGTCCGGTAACGGCGTTTACCAGGACTTGACTTCCGTCGTGGTTACAAATGCCCAAGCGGATCTTGGCATCGCCTGCCGACCTCAGAAACTTGTGATAGCCGCAGTTTCGGTGGGACACGTCTCGAATATTGGCAGCAGCCGGGCAATCTCCAACGCTTGCCTCAAATTCGGGCCGAGATTACAAAGCTTGAGGCTTCCGCCTTTGGCTCTTGTGTTTCGATGTATTTCGATGAGTGCGCCGAGTCCCGCGCTGTCAACATAATTGACTTGCTCTAGGTTAATGACAATCCGTGCCGCGCCGGATGCGAGGAGATTATCGATCATTGTGAGCAACCCTCTGCTCTCTTGTCCGAGCACGAGACGCCCTTTGAGCGCTAGAAGGTAGACTCCATTCATCTCACGCTGCGTTATTTCCAAAGGCATCGTTGGCCTCTCAAAGGACTGTCACACGGATTCGCGAATGCATCCATAATAGCCTTCCGGATTCCCAATACCAAAGGCTCGTCAATGACCCCCGTTACCGAGATGGGTCGCTCGCGGTGTGGGCAAGGCTTAACCGCTGACGACATAAGGAAGCGCGTGTGTCATGCGGCGAAACTTCGCCACTACACCCGGAAAGGACATCTCTGCGGAACTCGGTCCTGCCATCTGCGATCTATTTCTTCAATGTGCTGAACGACGCGGCTGCTCTGACGCTCGCGCGCGGCAGCGCCCGAGCCATGATTGAAGAAGATAGCCGGGAACGGCCCTGAACCAGCGGGTTTGCAGAAATCGCTGTCTCTGAAATTCCGATCGTGATCTGCAACGGGACGACAGATTTGCGCAATCCGACAACCTCACAGCTGGCGGACCGTCTCGGGCTTAACGACAACATCGAGATTGACGAGTGATAGTAGGGGGAACATCGTTAGTCGAGTAACCGGACAATTGCCGTAAATCTCGATTCCCCTATCGGCCAACGTCAATCCCACTTCAATGCCGATGTGTTAGGGAATTGATCGAACTGCCGAGACGCACCTGAACGCCCCGGCAGTTCGACCGATGGTGCACGCCGCTCGACACAATCACCATCGTCCGTTATTCGATTTTGCTGTACACCGCTCCGACAGAACTGGCGTCAAGTACTGTGCGGACTTCTCTGCCCTCTTTGACAATCACAAGGGACAACCTCAGAGGAACCGGGCTATTCGGAGTGGTAACCACTGCAGTGCCAGTGCAATTTGCGTTGACGCTGTACGTTCCCGTAGCCAGCACAAAATCCGTGTTCGCTGGTACACCGTTGATGACCGTATGCTCCACCCAAGTCAGGCCGCCCCGGCCATTGAAATGGGCCACGCCCAACGAGCGAAATTGCGCTTGCGCCGGAAGTCCAGGCGTCCCCAGAAGGACACCTTCGGCCGCGAATCCATAGTCCCCGCGAAGAGTTCGATCGCTGCATTTATCATCGTCGTCGGCCTTCGCCCCAGAAACTGTGAACAGCAAGCCGCAAACGACCATCACACGAGCCGCGATTATCGAAATTCTTGAGATTGATTTTCTTTGCATGGAGACCTCCTTTAAGGTCCCCACGACCATACGGTTCATTCGCCCGGCGCTCAATGGCCGGTATGTTCCCTCTTAGTTCCCTATCCGTCCCTCTGCTACAACCGCAGGCGCAACGGCGTACGCAGCGAATACTGCTCGATACAAACCGTAAGACACAGGGTGCTATACTCCGCCCTCAGTGTGAACCAGGCACCGCACCTCATCCGTTTCGGCCCCTTCGAAGTGGATACCCGCTCGGGCGAATTGCGCCGGCACGGCTCTAGAATCAATCTGCAGGAACAACCTTTCCAAGCGCTGGTGCTCCTGCTGGAGCGCTGCGGCGAAGTGGTAACCCGCGAAGAGCTCAGCAGGAAGCTCTGGCCCGAGAACACCTTCGTCGATTTCGAGCGCGGTCTGAACAAGGCCATCAATAAACTTCGTGCCGCTCTGCGCGACGATGCCGAGAAGCCGTCCTTTGTGGAGACTCTGCCTCATCACGGTTATCGATTCATTGCGCCTGTCGATAGCCCAGCACATGCGGTCCGTCCGAAGCATCTTCCGGCGATTGACTCCATCGCGATACTCCCACTCGACAATCTGTCGGGGGATTCCGCTCAGGAGTATTTCTCTGACGGCATGACCGAAGAATTGATTTGCGCGGTTGCTCGCGTAGATTCCCTTCGCGTGATCTCGAAGACTTCCGTTATGCGCTACAAGGGCGCGCAAAAATCCTTGCCCGCGATCGCCAAAGAATTGAACGTCGACGCCATCGTCGAGGGTTCTGTAGCGCGCTCAGGCGGGAAAGTCCGTATCACTGCTCAGTTGATCTACGCGGCCGAGGACCGCCATCTCTGGGCCGGACGCTACGAACGCGAACTGCGCGACATCCTGCAATTGCAAGCCGAAATCGCATCCGATATTGCCGGGCAAATCCATAAGCTCCTCGACCCTCGCCATCATTCCTCGGCTCCCGCTCGCAGAGTTCATCCCCAGGCATATGAAGCTTGCCTGAAGGGAATATTCTTCCGGGACAAAGTGACTCCCACGGACCTGGTAAAGAGCATCTCCTGTTTCGCACAGGCGATCGATCTTGATCCGGATTACGCCCAGGCTTATGCCAACTTCTCGCACGCTTATTTTTATATGGGAATTTTTGGCATGGGACCCGCCAGCGAGCTATTCCCTAAGGCTAAAGCTTGCGCCGTTAAAGCCCTGGAGTTGGATGAATCGGTCCCATGCGCGCACAATGCGCTGGCCGTCATCCATATCCTCTATGAGTGGGATTGGCCCGCCGCGGAAGCGGAATGCATGCGCGCGCTGCAGTTGAGCCCCAACGATTCCATGACTCACGTGCATTTAGCCGATTACATGTCCATTCAGAACCGGCATGAGGAAGCGATCGCGCAATTCCAGCGAGTCCAAGAGCTCGACCCAATTTCTCCCGTTTACATCGCATTCTTTGGAATGATCCTGTATCGCGCCCGGCGGTTTGAAGAAGCTATCGAGCAATGCCAGAAGGCCCTTGAGATTGCCCCACACTACCCAAATGCCCTTTGGTTCATGTCCCTCGCCCAAGAGCAGCAGGGACGCCTCCACGAAGCCATCGCCAGTCTGGAAAAAGCGGTCAGTCTGTCTCAGGGATCGTACTTCCAGGCGCTACTTGGGCGTGCCTATGGACTGGCGGGCGAAAAGGCCAAGGCGCAGGGTATTCTCGACGGCCTGAAGGCGTTGTCTCTGCAAAGGTACGTTTCTCCTTTCGACATCGCCGTTGTTTATGCAGGCCTAGGAGACCTGTCGTCCGCGTTTCAGTGGTTTGACAGGGCTTACGAGGAGCGCGTATTTCGCATTATCGAACTGACTTTGCCCATGTTCGACGACCTCCGTTCCGATCCTCGGTGGCAAGTTCTTGTGCGGCGCATCGGCCTTCTTCACTAAAAGCGCGCCAGCAGCACCTACCGAGAAGTAGTCGCTCCGTTCAACTTAGCCGCGCAGACAGTCGTCCATCGTGGTCAGTCGGAGAAACCCGAAAACACTCTGAATTATCTACGGTTCGCATTTCGAAATGGAAACTGGAATCCATGTCCCGACAATGGCAGATGATGCTGTCTCGTTATTAAACGATTGGGAACTTCGATTGACAGTGGACCGGAGGATAGTCGAAATATAGATTATCGGAGCTTACCCGTGCCACGAAAAAATGGTTTCGCAGTTTTGACAATTTTAGTTCTAATCCTTCCTGTTGGTTTCTGGTTTTTGTGGCTGAATCGTCCGCCTCACCCACCCAGCGTATCCGGCCGCAGCCAAATCACGCACGACGGACTAGTGAAAACTAATTTGGCTTCTGATGGCTCGTTTTTGTATTTCACGGAAATATCCGCAGAGAGTTCCATTATTTCAAAAGTTGCCGTCACGGGTGGCGATGTTTCCAAATTTACCAGCACTTTTCCGAGTGTCCAATTACTCGATGTTTCTCCAACCCATTCTTCTTTGCTGGCAGCTGAAAACAGGGTGGGGCCGTCCTCGGAGAGACCCTTTTGGGTGTATCCGTTGCAAGGTGGCCCCGCTAAACGCTTTGGCGATCTAACTGGCCAGGAAGCCGTGTGGGCTCCCGATGGGCAGCACGTGCTGTTGGTGAAGGGTTCTGGTCTATATATCACCACAGCGAATGGCGGGCTGGCGAAAGAGCTTATTAACGTGGAGGGGACGCCCTACTTCCCGCGATTTTCACCCAATGGCCAGCGCGTCCGTTTCAGCGTTGGGGATATCTCTCAGAACACATCCTCGATCTGGGAAGTAAACAGCGACGGCTCAGGTCTGCATGCGTTGCTGCCGGACTGGCACGATGTTTCATCCAAATGTTGCGGTACTTGGACTATCGATGGACGCTATTACATATTTCAGGCCACCGAGAACGCTCTGGGCAGCAGCGGAAACCTTTTCGCGATCGCGGAGTCTACCGACCGATTCGAGAGAAACGGATATGAGAAGCCAGTCAGACTCACCGAGGGCGCGATCTCATTCTCGCGTCCGGTGCCTGCCGCAGATAGCAAAAAACTCTGGACTCTCGGGCTAAATATTCGTGGAGCAGTGGTGAAGTATGAACCTACGTCCGATAGATATGTGCCATTTCTATCTGGCATCTCCGCTAGCGATCTGGACTTTTCCGCTGACCGTCAATCGGTCACGTACGTTTCTATTCCCGAAGGCACGCTTTGGCGTTGCCGTATTGATGGATCGCAACAGCAGCAGTTAACTTTTTCGCCAGGAAGGGCCGCTCTCCCCCGATGGTCTCCTGATGGAAAGCAGATCGCGTATGTGAATGTACAGCCAGGGCAACCTTGGGCGATCTTTATTGTGCCCGCGGAAGGTGGCGCGTCCCAACGTCTGGTATCAGAAAAACTCACGCAGATAGACGTGAACTGGTCAAACGACGGCGACAAGATCATTTTTGGCCGCATCACGCAGCACACTGCGGAAGGTCTCAGCATCGTGGCCTACGATCTGAAGACGCACGAACTTTCCACCATTCCTGGCTCGGAGGGCCTCTTTAGTCCACGGGTATCGCCAGACGGCCGCTACATTGCGGCTATCTCCGGAGATCTCACCCAGCTGAAGTTGTATGACACTCAAGCAAAAAAGTGGTCGGAGTGGCAGACGTTGGAGTCTGGAGCCGTAAACTACCCGGTATGGTCATCCGATAGCAAATCGATCTACTTCGATGATCTCGTGAGCGGAGAAGGGGCTTACTGCCGTGCCAAAGTCGGAGAGAATCACTACGAACAAGTATTTCTCCAGACAGGCATCGAGCGACACCTTGGGCCATTTGGACCTTGGTCTGGCCGCGCGCCCGACGGCTCGGTACTCTTTGTTCAAGAAGCCAGTACCCGCGAAGTTTACGAACTCCAAGTTGACTTGCCGTAGCCGAAGGTATCGGCAAGGAGACGAGAGGACTCGCGTGTAATTCCGCGCTGCGACAAGCGAACGATGGCAAAGCCGGACTTCAACGCAGCACCAATGAACGCCATACGCGTATGGAGACGCGTGAGCATGAAGAATCCTTTTTTGTGGCTTTTAGTTTGTTTCTCGATTGTGTCTTTTTCCTTCGCACCACCATCGCATGGTCAGCAGGATTCCAAGAGCGATCGAAAGCTTGCTACCCGGGTAGAGCCTGACTATCCACCCGTGTTGAGGATGCGGCAGATTGGGGGAACCGTGCGGTTGGAAGTGACAATCACGCCCCAAGGAACTGTCGAAAGCGCAAAATTGCTTGGAGGAAATCCCATCCTTGCTGAATCCGCGGTCACCGCCGTTAAGAAGTGGAAATATATGCCCGCCCAAACGGCGACAACGACGACGGTCTTGATCGTATTCAATCCTTATGAGTAGCGAACTCTCAAACCATCAGTTTTCCCGGTTCATCGCAGTTCATCCTGATGGAAACGGCGATTCAAGGTATCGCAGGCAAGTTCCTTGTACCTGGTGAACGCGCTCATCGAATGCCGCAACTGCCCTCGAATCAGCGTCCCGTTGAAAATCTCCCGTCGACCACAATCTCTTGTTTTAGCCCACGTCGCACCGTCGTCGTGAGAGTCTTTAGCTCCCTTTAGAACGGCCTTCGAAAGCCACGTGGTTGCAATGTTCGACAGAACACTTCCACAGGCGTGTCTTGCCCTCGTTCCGCAATTCCCCTAAGTACAGGAAAAAATGACCTGGTGTTGGGCAGCGCCTGCCCTCGATACCAAACTGAAAAGTTTGCTGCGTTGTGGCTGTCTTGAAGTAGGCGAGTCTGCGTTCCCAATTCAAGTCGCAGTCAGCTGATGGGCAATGATATGAATTGGACTGTAGGGCCGGTTCGGTCTGATTCTCTTCCGCGCAATCCTCCCTCATGCGGACGTGATGCATGATACACAGCGGGGAACATCGAGTCGCGTCACAATTATGCGCGAGTCCATGGTGACCTCTGGGTGGCGTCGTTCAAGTTGTACGAGCGCGGGCGGTTGATGTTCAATGCCTAAGTGCTGGCAGGGTGCCAGGAAAGTTACGGCTTAACTACTGGCGACGTTACGTGCAAGGCCAGGCTAGGAACTTCGGCTCTTACTTGGTTCCGTCCAAAAGCTTTCGCCGAATACAGGGCGTGGTCGGCCCGGGTGAGCAGTTCCTGCAGTGTCGGCTCTCCGGTTCCGTCAAACCCCGCGATTCCGAAGCTTGCAGTGACGAGAACCTCCTGCCATTCAAGTTACAGACCTCATTGGCGAAATCCGCTCGCAGACGCTCGACGGTGTGGATGATGGACTTCTTGTCTCCGTGCGTCATGATGAGCAGAAACTCGTCCCCACCCAGTCTTCCGCATATATCGGAAGCCCGCGTGTTGGCTTTCAGAACTGCCGCGAAACGCTTGATCGCTTCGTCTCCAGCGAAATGCCCATAGGTGTCATTCACGAGTTTAAACTTGTCTAAATCAGTGACTACGACCCAGAAGCCGAATTTGTGACGTACGGCTGCCTGGAGCTGTTTGGCAGCGAACTCTTCAACCGCCATACGGTTGGGTAGGCCCGTCAAATGGTCCGTCCTGGCAGTCTTCTCCAGTAGAACGTTCTTCGCCTCAATTTCACGGCGCATCTGGACGGTCCTGCAGCCGACTCGGATGCGTGCCAGGAGTTCGCCGGTGGCAAACGGCTTAGCAAGATAATCATCAGCCCCGGCATCCAGCCCTTCGACAAGATGCTCCCGTGTCCGCATTCTGCGTTACGAAAACGATGTATGTGTAGGGGTTGCACGAGGTGCGAATGTGACGGCAGAGTTCGAGGCCAGACAACCCCGGCATCCACCAGTCGCAGATCAGGATGTCGGGTTGAAACTCGACGAGTTGATTTAACGCTTCGACGCCATCACCGACGAAACGAAGCTCGTAGGGTTGGCTCGCAAGGACAACTTCAAGGAGCTTTCTACACACAGGCGAATCTTCAGCGATGAGCACGCGTGCGGCGATTTGTGGGTTAGCAATCATCTGGGCCAAGGAACCTGTCCCTTGACGAGCAAAGGGGGAGACTCAGTCCAATGTAGGAAACCGCGCATTTCGCCAGAATGGAACCATCGTTTTGGTGTGCCTAATGAGCCATCGTGGAACACTGTGGGGCTCAAGCAGGCCAAATGGCCCGCTGCTTGGCAGTGGACTTTGACGATTAACGTGCAAACACTTCCGGTTAGCCCGTCACCCGCCCGCAAGGAGCCCGGACAACTTTTGACGGGTAATCTGGGTTTGTATGCGGAATTGCGTTCTGGCAGCTTCGACCGTACCCAGCCCAACATGCGTTTGGACACATCGGCCTATGGGTAACGCTGCGGCGACTTGCCTCCGTACTTTTCAAGCCACTTCAGTTCTTCGCGCACTTTGATTTTGCCGTGCCAAGGATTCGCGTCGAGTAAGTGTCCCTCGCCAGGAAAGATCAGCAAGGTGTTGGGAATGCCTCGCGCCGTAAGGGCCCGCTCTAGCAAGTAGTCCTCACCCACGTAGACGGTAGTGTCGTCGGCGCCAGCGACGATGTGAGTGGGCGTGATGACTTTGCCGATCTGCCAGATCGGGGCTTGAGCGTTGTAATTCGGTTCGGCCTCCCACGGGAGGCCACCTAGCGAGTAGGCGTACAGAAGAGGAAATTTGTTGTTGCCCCAGTTAACGACAAACTCGGCGTCGCCAGCACCGGTGACCGCGGCTTTGAAGCGTGTGGTCTGCGTTATGAGCCAGTTAGTGAGATAGCCCCCAAAACTGTAGCCGCCGATCATCAGGCGTTCAGAATCGGCGGTACCCTCTTCTACGAGAGCATCGATACCTTGCAGCACGTCGCTGCCTGGGCGAGAGCCGACTTTGGCAACGAGGCCCAACGTAAAAGCGTCGCCGTAACCCACAGAGCCGCGATAATTGGGCTGGAATACCAGCCAGCCCTGCGTGGCAGCTAGAGCAGACCATTGATACCAGTCAGCCTCAAAGTGGTTGCCGTCCGCTTCCTGAGGGCCGCCGTGAATCAGAGTCAACATCGGAAGGCGCTTTGCCTCGAATTGTCCAGGGGGGTATATGAGCATGCCTTCGATGTCTACTCCGTCGTCAGTTTTCCAATGGTAGGTTTTGCCCTTTGGCAGCTCTCGCTCCGTGAACAGCTTGTTGAAAGCCGTGACGGGATGAGCGTGTTCGAGCTCGTCTGGACCGTCAGCCAAATAAACTTCGGCGGGCTGCTGGATGGAGGAGAAAACGAAGGCCAATCGCGGTGAGTGCCGGGCGGCGGAAAAGTGCTCATAACTGCCCGACCAGCTCGGCCGCTGCGAGACTTCAGATTTGGCATTCAGCACGACGTAGGGTTTAACTTCTGTGCCAAGGCGCGCGGCCCAGATAAGACTCCCACCGGGCGCCACGGCGTAGCTTTCCAGATTGCCGCCGAACGCGGACCCCCATCGAATGGATTTCCCTTTCGGCACGGACACCGTGTAAAGACGGTTCTGAGCAAATTCAATAGGACCTTCGGGTGTGCCAAAACCGTACGAAAAAAAGATCTGGCGGCTGTCGAGAGACCAAGCGTCGCAAGCAGAAGTCCAGGTGTCCGCGGGACCGGGAGTATGGAGGACCAGGCGTGGCGCTCCGCCGTTCGGTAGATCGGTCACGTAAATGCCATAAGGTACAGATGACTCGATGCGTCCGGAACGCGAGCCGGTTGTGAACGCCAATAAATGGCCGTCTGGCGAAGCAGCCATCTGGTCTACTCGGTACGAAATAGCAGCGACTGTAGCCGGCTCGGGTCGCGCCAGTCGACTTGCGTTGGTCATGGTGTGAGGCGCTGCGAAGGCTACTTCCATGCCAAAGACCGTGTCGCCGCGCTCTGATTCGCGGAACTGAACGACGTCGCTCCACTCCTTCCTGGGTTCGTCCTTTTGCTGCTCCATCCACCGATTGCGAGTGGCAAAATAAATTCGGTGGGAATCGGCGGACCACGCAAAGGAGTGAACATTCTCGTCACCAAAGGTGACAGGGAAGGCCTCGCCGCCTCGGGCGGAAACTACATACACTTGCGCGACTGTGTTTTCGATGTCTTCCTGTTCTCGACGATTAGGAACCTTAGGCTCAGCGTTAGCGACCTTTCGGTCCGAGAGGAAGGCAATGGAACGACCATCGGGTGACCACTGCGCCCCACCGTCATGGCCGGACTGGGTGATCTGAACGAGCGAACCTCCTCCAGCGTCACAATAAAGCCAGAGGTCATCGCGGAAGCGGTTGCCAGGCCAGTCCGGGCGGACGGTTTCAATGACCACTTCATGACCGTCAGGAGAAATTTGAAGCGAACGGATTTCGACGGAGTTGAAGAAATCGTCGAGCGTAAGCGGCGGTTTCTGTGCCCGTGCAGCGGGAACTACGAGAAGTAACACCAAGCTAGTCAACCTGGTAATTGACTTGAAGGTTTGCATCGTCTCATCCATGCGCCGAAAGAATACCTTGGAATAGCGCGGCGAGTACCGCAATTCTGGGCGAGTTATCGCCTACACGGAAGTTACCCCGAAACCGCGGTCGAGGAAGTAATCGGAGCAAACCGTCGCGGCACTTGGACTCTATCTTTCCTGACCATCCTGGGGGCGTGGGCGAATACCACGATTACCCGATATTCTTCTTCCGTGATTACCGGATAGCTTTCTTTCGTGCCCCTGCTTAGAAGTTCAGAGGAGGGAAATATGTGTCCAGCATGTATTGCAAGCGCAGCAGTCATGGCCGCTGGAGCAGGGTCCACGGGAGGATTTCTGGTCCTGTGCGTCTGCAAGATTAGAAAAGTTTTTAGGCCGAGTTGGTCGCGGTCTGCTTCAGAAAACAAAGGAGAAATAAAATGGCAACAGGCGCGAAGAGAGACATGGAGAACCCGAAAGGACACTTCCCAAAGAACACGCCCCCGATCGAATCGGCGCAGGAGTAGGAAGCTGCGCGCCAGCAGCTGCTCGTTAAGGAGAAGGAATTGACCCGCGCTCGTGATGCGCTGGCCGCGGAGCGTCGACGGATGCCGTGGATGGCGGTGGAGAAGAAGTACGAGTTCGACGGACCCAGGGGCAAGGTAAGCCTGGTCGATTTGTTCGAGGACCGTCGGCAGTTGATCGTCTATCGCGCCTTCTTCGACCCCAGTGTCTTCGGCTGGCCCGATCATGCTTGCCGCGGATGCTCCCTGGGCGCCGATCAAGTCGCCAACCTGGCCCATCTGAACGCTCGCGACACCACGCTCGCGTACGCCTCGCGTGCGCCACAGAAGGACATCGAGCGGCTGAAGGCACGAATGGGTTGGAAGATGCCGTGGTACACCATCACAGACAGCTTCGACAAAGACTTCGGCGTGGACGAGTGGCACGGTCATAATGCATTTATCCGCGACGGCGACAAGGTCTTCCGCACGTACTTCATCAACAACCGCGGCGACGAGGCGATGGGGACCACCTGGAGCTACCTCGATATGACGGCGCTCGGTCGTCAGGAGACTTGGGAGGACTCGCCAGAGGGTTATCCTCAGGCCCCGCCATACAAGTGGTGGAACTGGCACGACAACTACGACGCCGAGGCCGCCTCGCCTGACCCGAAGTGGGTCGATATCATCACCGACCCTCAAGGAGCCGCCTTGCGAAGGTGCGACGCAGAGGCGAAAGCATGACTGACATTGGCAAGGAGAGAACGACGAAAGACAAGTCGCGGTGTCGAGGCGATGGATAACAGCTATCGGTTACTCGGCTGACCGTCTACGGGCGGGAGGAGATGTGTACGCCGGCGTCGTTAGAGATAACGCGGTAACGGAAAAGTGAAATCTGGCTAAAACCAGTTGTCCGGTTATGCGGCTTATCAGGACGTAACGAAGTTTGGACGACTGGAATTTAGGGCAGCCATGGTTTCGTCTGGGACCAAAAAATATTGCAGCCCGAAAAGCCTGTCAGGATTGCATCCCTACTTGGCCCGTTTTAGAAGAATTCGATTACTCGCGTTCAGCGTGACGACCTCCCAACCTTCGTCGCCCAACTTATTGATCTGGGCGACTTGGCCGGAGCAGGGTTTCGAGGTATGGATTGGCGATGCAGCAGAGATCAGCAGACAGCGAGTGCGCAAGCAGAAGACCGACCGCGAGGATGCCCGACTTTTGCTGAGGTTGCTACAGGAAAATCGCTTTCCTCGAATCTGGGTACCGAGTCCGGAGAATCGGGATCTGCGGCAACTGCTTTGGCACCGGCATCGGCTGGTGCAGATGCGCACGCGGATTATGAATCAGCTACAGGCCGTGGCGATGAACGAGGGCTATCGCTGGAAGAAAAAGTTGTTCAGCGAACAAGGGCGAACACCGTTGGAGAAGCTCTCTCTGGCTCCCTGGGCCAGCCGGCGCCGGAAGGAATTATTAGAGCTGCTGGACCAACTGGATCCAAAGATTGCGGAGCTAACTACAGCAGTCGAGCAAGAAGCTCAGCAACGGCCCGAGGTGCTGCGGTTGATGACGCATCCCGGCGTGGGATCTCGTGCATACGGGCGTGGATGAGCGAGGCCCGCAAGACGGAGATTGTAGCTATCCCTTCGTGGTGGGCGTCAGCTACCTGGTGTACGCTTCGCGTGTTGGTGATTCGCTCTCGACGAGCCTCTGCACATTCACGAGCCCGGAGGTGGCAGCGGGCGGCGTTCTGCGGGAACTGCGGGCTATTCGGGATGGGCAGCCGGTCGACAGCCTATTCGGCACCGTCAGTTTGCTGTCGCCCAAGGCGGAACCTTGGTTATTGTCGTTGACCAAAATGCATCCGCTAGGCGACGTTTCTGTGCACGTGGCCGATAGCGTGGGCCGTGAGCGCTCGACAAAGACGGACGAACGCGGGGTGTATGCATTTGAATGGCTGCCGCCCGACAGCTATCGAATCGAACCAGATTTGCCCGCGGGATTGAGGGTACTTTCCGACCTAGCGGACAAAACGTTGGCCGTTGATTTGACGGGCAATGACGCGACGTGGGTCGGATGCCTAACCGACATTCGTGCCCATTCAGACGGGCAGATCTCGGGAACGCTTGCAAATTCGCAAGGCCGAAGAGTCGTGGGCTTTGTGGGAAACAAGCCTTTGAATCCAAAGAAGCAGATTTTCGCTCCGTCGGATGACGAAATCTCATGGCGACCCTTCGCTCTCCTTAGAACCGAAGAGCCCCTCACGGATTGACCTCGCGACTATTGCGTCATGGCGGCGCCGCTGGTGAGGCCATCTTGATCCTTTAGCCCGATGGGTGCATAGCCGATTGGCATGGGCCTGATAAACGCGGTGGTCTCAATGGGTCGACGCAACACTCAGCTCGAACCCACCTTATATTGAAAACAAAAGCTGAAATCGCTCGCTAGATTAGATCAGCCAGAACGCTACCCTGGCTAGATTTCGACCGGGTACAGACAAACAGATCGATTCTCCTGGGGAAGTCGTGTCGGATCAACTGATTAGATAGTGTTGCATCGACCGGTTGAGCTGGCACGCGTAACCGGACAAATGCCTTCGATCGATCTCAGCATCCGGTAACGGCGTTTATGGGCCCCTTAGCGAAACGGCTCAAGCCTTGAACACATCTATATTTCATGGGCTTTCGAATCTTGGCACTGTCCGCCTTTTTTAGCCCAGCCCGTGTGTCGAAGTCCAATGACGTGAGCCAAAAGTCGATACACAACAAGGGATATTTGAGTCCGAGAATCGTCACGAAGCCCCTTCAAGGTTTTGTGTGTGCGACTTTTTTCCTGGCTGTAGTCTCTGTCCATAGCCAGACGCCTGCGGAACCACGGCAATCTTCTGACGTCGCAACCATTCGAACTTCGTCGTCCTTGGTCTTCCTTGATGTGACGGTGCTGGATCAAAAAGGACATCCAATCTCGACCGGGCTAACGAAAGACGACTTCCTTATCACCGAGGACAAGCAGCCCCAGAGTATCTTCTCGTTCGAAGGGCCAGAACTACACGTCAACACCGCTGATAACGGGAACGAGAGCGGGAACGGACGTGCTCCTGTAACGATCTTCGTGGCCGATCTCTTGAATTCGAGTTTTGAAGACTTCGGATTCATTCGCTATTCGATACGCAAATACTTAGCGGCGCAGGGAACCCAATTGTCTTCGCCGGCAGAATTGCTGGTGCTCGGCGACAAATCGCTGGAGCTTTTACAAGGCTTGACACGAAGTAGAGACGACCTGCTCTACGCACTCGATCATTTGGGACCTGTCATCCCATACAAATGGCAGAGCCAAACCTTCGACGGCGAACGTTTTGAGCAATCGGTCGTTGCGCTGCAGGAGATTGCAATACAGAACAAGGGCGTCCCAGGACGGAAGAACATAGTTTGGGTGGGTTACGGCAGTCCTAACTTCAGCAGACAGAATCAGCCTGAGTCGCTCGTACGCAAGGTCCAGCAGTATTTAAAAGAAACGACGAACATGCTCGTGGATGCGCGGATGAGCCTCTTTGTCATCTATCCCGGTCTCCACATCGGACACTTCGTAAACCTTTCGGGAACGCCGCCAATACCGATCAGCGCAAGGGACGCAGAAGCTCCTCCCAGTGACGACGACAATCCTTTTGCGGATCACTTCAACTTTGGCGAGTTTGTGAAGGAAACTGGAGGCAAGCTCTTTTATAACCACAACGATGTTGCTTCGGAAATGGGTCAGTCGGAACAACTAGGGTCGCAATACTACACGCTGACCTATCAGCCCCAGGACGGCGACAACAACGGGAAATTCCGGCGAGTGCGCGTAACGGTCCGCGATCGGAATCTACGAGCGATAACGAAGACCGGCTACTTTGCTCCCGAACAAGGTGCGCCAGTCGATCCGCATCAACGAATAATTTCCGACCTGGCTGATGCCGCCGTATTAACTGTGCCTTTTACAGCGCTGAGTCTAAAAGTGTCAGACATCGTGCAGCACCCCGACACTCAGACCGCGGAGTTTACGGTGCAACTGAAAGGCCGAGATCTAGTTTGGCAGCGATCGGATAACGGCAGTAGCACCACGAACGTCATCCTTAAAGTAGTGAGCCTAACCGGCGACGGGAAAATCGTAGCTTCAAGGGTGCAAGACCTGACTCTTTCCGGACCCACGCAGAATTCAGCGAAACTGCCGGAAATGGTGACACCTCTCCCGGTAACGGTCCGAGTTCCGAAAAATACCCGAGCCGTTCGCGTCGTGGTCGAGAGTGAAGACAATGGTCGGATTGGCGCGGTTGACCTGGACCACAAGGTCATTGCTGATGCGCCCGCAACAGCGACTCCCGTTCCTAAGCTAAAACATCGACCAAAAACGTAAGTTCCGTGCAACGTATCGCGTGACTGATTCAACATGCCCGATAAGTCTCAATGGGTCGACGCAACACTTGCTTGCAGTTTACTCGCAGGAGTCTGAAAACCTAAAGTTTGTCGTGGGCTTTGATTTAAGCGCAGCGCTACTTTGTTCAGATCCGACTGGGAATAGTCGGTTAGGTCTGTGTTCTTCGGGAAGTATTGTCGTAAGAGCCCGTTGGTGTTTTCGTTCGAGCCGCGTTGCCAGGGACTCTGCGGATCACAGAAGTAGACTTGCACATCCGTGGCCACCGTAAAGTCCTGGTGTTTGGCCATCTCCAGTCCCCGGTCCCAGGTCAGCGAGCGTCGCAGGGCAGCGGGAAGTTTACGAACGTGTTTACTCAATGCCCCCACAACCTCCGCCGTATCTCTGCTGCGTACCTTGATCAGCAGGACAAAGCGCGCATGGCGTTCCACCAAGGTCGCGATGTGACGGTTCCCTGAGCCGCGCAGGAGATCGCCCTCCCAGTGACCCGGAATGGCGCGGTCCTCCACTTCCGCGGGCCTTTCGCGGATCGAGATGGCCTCAGGGATTTGACCGCGCCCGTCTTTAAAGATACGAGCGTGTTGCGACCGGCGTATGCGGCGCTTGGATCGCAAGTGCTCCAGCAGCTCCTTTTCAGCGCTCCACGGGCTTGAAGGAACAGGCTTCGGTAAATGGTCTGGTGGGACACGCGCATGCTCTCATCATCGGGATACGGGGTTTTCAGCCAGCCGGAAATCTGCTTCGGCGACCAGTCCAGAATCAGTTTACTCGCAACGATGTTCCGCAACTTCAGGTTGATAGAAAGAAGGCCGTGCTTGGGCCGCAAGGCCGACTGCCAGGCTTCGCCGTCCGCTTGACTGGCTCGATACGCAGGACGGCCACCATGACGTGCGACCTCCCGGCTCACGGTCGATACCGCTGGCTCTAAACATTTGGCAATCTCACGGATCGACGAACCGGAAGCCAGCCCGCGGGAGATTTCCTCGCGCTCACGCCGCCGGACGGCCGGAGCAATCCCACCGTGACGCGACACCAGACAACGAATGGAGGAATGTTCTTTGCCAAAAGCGCGCCCGATCTCATGCAGCGTCTGCCCGGCCTTCCAACGACGCCACACGTCGTGTTTCTGCTCCGCCGAAAACCCAAACCGCCTCCCTTGTTTCATAAACACCACCTTTGAAAACTGCTTTATACCAGATGGTGTTGCATCGACCGTTTGAACCGGCACGGGTGGTCGACTTATCAGGAAGTTGACAGGTATCGCCAGGTGAATCGGCTTCCAAGGATTACTGTCGCGGTAGGGACGACCATCGCTGATCGCACCCCGCGCAGATCTATCTGCATAGTTCGCGGACTCACCATTTCAGTGGTGATGTTGGTCCTCCTGATGGTGCGTGTGCCAGGGACCGACAGCGGTTCCGATGATGATGGTGTCTTCGTCCGCGGCCATGGTGTGCTTTACGTTGGCTGGAACGAACAGGAAGCTTCCAACGGGATAAGGCTTGAGGTGCTCAAGGTCGAGCGTTTCGCCGAAGCTGACCTTCAATACGCCTTGAACGACGGCAACCCTGGCGTCGGTGGCACGTGAGTGGAAGTCATGGAACCCCGCAGGAACGAGAGCCGCGTATGTGAATGCTTCGCCTACCACGTCGCTCCGCCCTTCGAGCACCGACCACTTCGTCCCATCAGAATCGACTTTTTGCCACACAATTGTTTTTGCGTCCCATGCGCGAGGCGCCTTGGTTGATTCGGTAACGGGAGCCGCAAGTAAGACCAAATTCACCATCAACGCGATTATCCAATGCATTGTTTGTCTCCATCCGGTTTAGATTCGCTTGAACCGTATTGGCAATGTAACGCTCGCTGGAGAATTGTTTCTATCCGGAATCCGACATCAAACTCAGGGCCGATGAGGTGCTGCTATCCTTCCTATCGACATTCGGTGGGCACGTCGGCTTTACTGGATAAGAGGACGGCGCGAGCATAGGAGCAGGAGGCATTCTGCATGGACACAAACGAACTGGTTATAGCTATTTTATACGTTGGCTTTCAGTTGCAGACTAAAGCGGCCGATAACCAAGCCGAGAGCGGCTATATCACCGGCTACAGAGACTTCAAGAAAGCGTTTGAGAAGGCTGGCGACGAAAAGTGGCAAAAACGGTAATCGGTTCCGGCTGACTAGCAAATGGATAAACGAACTGGCGGTTCAGACTTTCGCGACAGTCATGTTCGTCATCCTAAGACGGCCGGGCCGCAATTCTAAGTAATGCTCATATAGACGGCCTGTGCGCCGAGCTGACAAGAAAACATCCATTTTATTGGCAATCGTCTCTGATTTTAGGAGTGATACAAACAAACGGCTTGCCTGGAAACTCGAGGGCGAAAGTCGCAAGGGATTTTTTGGCACCCCAAGAGGTTCGTGGTGAGACCGGACCTGAAACTCTTTGAGTGCGACAATTCCGCGGGATATGTCCCACACGCACAGGAACTGCCGCCTCCCGCATCACGAAGCGTGTCATGTGTTTGTTGACTGGCAGGAGCCGGAAGAACACGGGCTGGCCCAGCTGGTTCTAGCAGTCGATAGTACGAAATCAATTGCGTCGAAGGGGCGTCCGGTTATACACCTCTTTCGTTTTCGTGTAGCGATTTCCCCTTGCTCCATTTATCGTTAGAGCATTACCCCTTGAAGAACCTATAAGTGATTGTCACGCTATAAGAAGTTTCCCTTTGCTCGTCACGACATATCTGGGAGAAGCAGAATGAGCGATAAGCCACTGATTTACGGTGCCTCTGACCAAGTGGCTTATTCCCGCCAAAAACATATCCGAGGTCTGCCATTCTTTGTTTCGTTGCCTTGGAGGGTTATTTCGGTGCTCTCTATCTTGGCTGCTAAGAAGGGAAGAGGTGAATTCACATATCAAGGGAATAGAACTTTCGGAAGACGTTGAATTCTGCCTGCGTGTGTGTCTCACTCATAGATCTCATAGGAGCTACCGTGGCTGCTCAAGACAATTCTCCGGTTGGTCGGGGCAATACCGGCAGCGAAGCTGGAAGCCAACGCAAACAGAGATTCCGCCTTAGCCAGAACGAAATAGACAAGAGATTAGATCAGTACAGTCTCCATGTGTCGAAGCGTGGCATGAATTGTGTTTTTCTCGTAGCGAGAAGAGAGCTCCAACTATTTGTTGAAGAGGTAGCCCACCACAAGCATTGGCGTGCGACCAAGTGGGCCCAGTTAGAGCGACAAGAGCATCGAGAAGTGATCGCAAGATTACGAATGAAAGGCAAAAGTCAAATTAGACTGGTAAATCCCTATCTGGAAGCGGACCCACGGGACCGTATGGTACTGAATGTCTTGTTGGCAGCAGCGTTTTTTGTTGGACCAAACATCGACCGTTTGGTTTCTTTCACCCGCGCCCCTCTCAGTATGGTGTCTGACATCTCTTGCCGAATGCACGACTCGGGACTCTGGGCAAAAGGCAGAGCAAATATCGAGCATTGGTTCGACGAAGATCTGAAATGGACCGAACACGGTATCCAGCACGATTGCAGCGTTCCCTATGGAGACGCAATTGCGGAGCGCGAGGGAAAAAATGACGAATGGATATATAAGTCTTCTGGGAGGCCCTTTGATACAGACCCTTTTACGAGGAGGCAGTTTGCCGAAATTGGAAGAATAAACTAGCCTGGAGGGGACTAAAAATGGCGGAACGCGGGCTCTGGGGATGCGAACTGCGCGCCAAAGGCGTCGGATGGAAGAGAATCGCCACGGAGCTAGGAATCGGCATCGGGACGGTCTACAAGGCCAGTCGGAGCGATGCGCTTCTCCTAGGTGGTTCAAAAACTCCGCAAAAGGTTTTTTGAACCCGAGCCATCACGAGGCTGGACTTCCCCAGGCACGCCACTTGTATTTAGTTGACGACGCAGACACCGGGCTATTCGTACCGCAAGGCGGCCATTGGATCCACACGTGTCGCCGCACGCGCCGGAACATAACACGCCACAAGCGCCACGCTGATCAAGAGTCCCGAGACCAGCGAGAACGTAAGCGGGTCGCCTGGCGCCACTCCAAAAAGCATACTCGATAGCGCACGCGTCACGCCAAGCGCCCCCGCCAGCCCGATCGCCACGCCAAGCGCCGTCAACCGCAACCCTTGCACCAGCACCAGACCAAAGACGTCGCTCTTCTGCGCTCCCAGCGCCATGCGGATCCCCATTTCCCGCGTCCGCTGCGCCACCATAAACGCCATCACGCCCGCGACCCCCATCGCAGCTAGCACCAGTGCCACTCCCGCGAATATCCCCGTCAGAATCAGACTGAACTTCCGCCGCGCTAGCGATTCTCCCAGCACTTGTTCCATCGTGCGAATCTCCGACACCGGCTGTTCTGGATTCACCGATCGAACTTGCGCTTTGATTCCAGCCACGACGCCAAACGGATCGCCCGCCGTTCGCACCACCAGGTGATTAAACACGCCCGGGAACTGCGGATAGGGCCAGTAGATCATCGAACCCGCAGGCACTTCCGGTCCGTTTGGTTTCACATCGCCTATCACCCCCACAATTTCCCCCGTCAGCGGCGGTCCCCAGTCCTTCATCGTCACGCGCTTGCCGATGGGATCCTCACCGGGCCAAAATGTGTTCGCCATCGCTTGGTTGATCATCATGACCCTCGGCGCCTCGGCCGAATCCCGTTCGGAAAATTCCCGCCCCTTGAGCAGTGGAATTTGCATCGTGCGCAAATAGCCCGGATCGATGACGCGGATGTCCGCGGAAGGTTCGTCTCCGCTCTTTATCGGCGGACGCCCCGCGATCTCGAAATCCGTGGAAGCGCCTCCCGAGATGGGCAGGGAATTCACCAAGCCCGCCGACTCAACACCCGGAACGCTGCGCACTTTCGCCAGGACGGCACCCAGCATTTCAATGCTTCGGCGGTCGGAAGACGACTCGGTCGCCTCCGGCAAAAAGAGTTCCAGCGTGAGAACGTTCCTAGGGTTGAAGCCCAGCGGCACCCGCAGCAGCCGGACAAAGCTATTCGTCAGCAGGCCGGTTCCCGCAAGCAACACCAGCGCGAGGGCCACCTCGGAAACCACCAGCAGACTGCGCACGCGCCCATGCGCTGCGCCGGAGGATGCGCTCCGCATCTCTCGGAGCGCATCTTGCACATCCACCTCGAAAGCTTGAAACGCGGGAGCCAGCCCGAACAGAATCCCCGTAAGCGCCGTAACGCCTAATGTGAACGTCAGCACTCGCCAATCAATCGAGGCGTCTTGCAGCCGGGGAATATCTCCGGGACTCAACTCGAGAATGATCCGCAACCCAAGGTCGGCCAGCAGCACTCCCACGATCGCCGCAGTCACAGCGAGCAAAACGCTCTCCGTCAGCAATTGCATCACAATCCGCGCCTTGCCCGCCCCCAGCGCTACCCGAACGCCGATCTCCTTGGCGCGTCCCACCGCTCGCGCCAGCAAAAGGTTCGCCACATTGGCGCAAGCGATCAGCAGCACGAACCCCACCGCGCAAAACAAGGCAAGAATCGGGACTCTCACGTCGGCAACCAACCGCTCCCCAAACGGCGAAGGATATGCCGTCCAGTCCGGATCGACGCTTTTATTCTCCGCATCAATCACCGCGGAGAGCGTGCGCATTTCGCTGCGCGCTTGTTCCAGCGTTACGCCGTTCTTCAATCGTCCGATCACCGTGTACAGATGGGCTCTCCGGTTCGTGCGCAGCTCATCGTCAAGCGCGAGCGGCATCCACAGCCCCGCATCTTCCGGGAAGCGAAACTCGGCTGGCATCACCCCAATGATTTGGCTTCGCACTCCGTTGATCTTGCAGGTCTTTCCAACGATGTCCGCGTCCGAACCGAACCGCCGCTTCCACAGGCCATGGCTCAAGACCACCACGCCGCCGACGCCCGGCTGGTCTTCGTCTGCGGAAAACGTGCGCCCAAGCATCGGCGCGATTCCCAGAGCATTGAAGAATTGCGCCGACACCCGGTAGCCATCGACGTCTTCTGGCTCCCCCTCCCCGCTCAAGCTGAATAGCCACGGGCGGTACGCCCCAAGCCTTTCTAACGTCCGCGTCTGCCTCGCTATGTCCACGAAATTCGCGTTCGTGAAATTGGTGGACGCCCAGCCCGCGTGCCGCTCCTCAATCTTCACTAGGCGTTCCGGCTGTGGCAAGTACAGCGGCTTCAGAAGCACCGCGCTGACCACGCTGAAGATCGCTGTGCTCGCACCGATCCCCAGCGCTAGCGTCAGAACTGCCACGGCCGTGAAACCAGGAGCCTTGGCGAGGACCCGCAGCCCGTAGCGTATATCTTGCCAGACCGTTTTCATGAGTCACTCCTAGGAAAAGTAACGGAATACCCAGCCATTTGTTTCAAGAAATCCACCCCGGTTGCGCAGCTAAGGCTTGCTAACAGGGGATATAATGCGTCCGATCGTCTCCGCTGGATGGCCTGTTTAGAAAGGGCCATTATGGGTCTGCAAATCTCGACCCGGGAATCCGACGACGTAACCATTGTGGACCTCACGGGACGAGTCATGGCCGGCCCTGATTCCGCCTGCCGCCTTGCCGACTAAGGATGAGGCCGATGCGCTGGCAAGCTTCCGGCCGCCAGATTACTCGGCCAAGCCTTGAAGTTGGGCCATGCTGGCCAGGGCATTGCCGCGAAGTGAATCGTCGCTGAAATGGGAATTGGGGTCGGAACGATCTATCGCGTCGCCCTAGGGGGTTCCAAAATTCGGGAAAGGGCTTTTGAACTCTCGATCGCGGCAGATAGCATCATTAGAAATTCACAAGTCCTTAAAATCCGACTCTCCCTTGCCAAAGATTTCCACATAACGATCGACAGATACTACTGCAGCATACCCAGAATTCCGAACCAAAGCAGGGGAATAATCGAGTCGCCATTTTAGCCCCACAAGCAAGATCGAAAACGGAAAGTCAACCACGATCAGAGAGTGATCGCTGGGTGTGTCAGGTCATGACTGCCAGAATAAGCAACACGTAGTGCCTGATCTCAATTCGGTGCGTCAAAAATGGCCAGGCTGATCCCACCCAGTCGCCTGCCAGACAAAATCTTTTTTCCGTCGGGCGACCATCGGGGATTTGTAAATTCACCGGCAGCATCTGTGAGTTGGCGAACGCCGTTGCCGTCCCGATTCATGACAAAGATCTGAAATCCTTTCTCTCCACGCCGTGAAAATACAATCCGTTTGCCATCGGGAGACCAGGAAGGCCAGCCGTCAGTGGACGACGCTCCGGAAAGATTGTGGTCACCTGAGCCGTCTGCATTCATGAGGAAAATTTGCGAGACTTCACCATGCTGTCGTCGATGCAGAATGGACATTCCGTCGGGCGAGAACGACGCGTAGGTATATCCGCCACCGCGAGTGATTCGTTGCAGATCGCTTCCATCGGGGCGAATCGTGGCTAGATCAATAGAGTCATCCCGTTTCTCTCCGATGATCCGTTTCTCGTCGGAGGTTTTGTCCTCATTCTCGACCTGCCCGGCGAAATACGTCGTATTGAAGAGAATTCGGGAACTGTCAGGCGACCACATAGGATGGATGTTCTGACCCAACATATGCGTCACCTGCCGCACATTACTTCCGTCCACGTTCATGACGAAGATGTCCGAGACACCGCCTTGGACGGAAACGAAGGCAATCCAACGGCCGTCCGGGGACCAGGCAGGTGAATCGTCCTCATTCGTGCCACTCGTGATTTGCCGCATGTCGCTGCCGCTACCTTCACTCCTCGCGTCCAGGATGTGAACTTTCATACCGCCGTGCCGGTTGGAGATGAGTACGATCTGCCGGCCATCCGGAGACCAGGATGCCTCGTAATCCACGACGTAGGTGAGCTGCGGAACTCGCTTGAGCGGGAAGTCTTCCACGGTTGCGAGGACCGATACGGCGTACAGCAAGAATGCAACCGTCATGAACTTCGGAATCCTATGCATAGTGTTATTTTGGACTTTCCGGACCGGATTCGGTTAGCGAGACAAGGGAGTGCCGAAGCTGCGCCTCGGAGGAATCGCTTCCGATTCGCGGCTTCGTGAGATTGCCCTACGACTGGATCGAGCGGCCTCCACCGTGGGCCGGGAGATTTCTCGCCATGGTGGCCGTCCGGCCTATCGCGCCCAGGATGCGGATCGTCGAGCTTGGGACTCGGCCTTGCGGCCCAAGCAGTGCCTTCTTGCCCTGCACCCGAGGTTGCGAGAGATGGTTGCGAGTAAACTGATTCTGGACTGGTCGCCCGAGCAGATTTCCGGATCGCTGAAGACCCAGTATCCTGATGACGAGAGCCTGCACGTGTCCCACGAAACCATCTATCGCAGCCTGTTCCTTCAGGCCCGCGGAGTGCTGAAAAAGAGCTGCTGGACCAACTGCGCTCGAAGCGCCGCATGCGCCGCTCGCGCCATGCCAGTGCCAGCGGACAGTCACGAGGACAGATCGTCGATGCCGTCTCCACGCGAAAGACCTGCGGAGGTAGAAAACCGAGCGGTTCCCGGCCACTGGGAAGGGGATCTGCTGGCCGGTGCCAAGAAAAGCCAACCTGGCGCACGCCAATCTGGGCCGGCGGGATTGCCGTCGCCGCAGAAACAAGCGAGCCAGTTACGTGATTCGACATTGCTAATCAGAACGCAAATGTCTTCTAGTTCTTTTGCGACGGTGTCGATACTGTGGCCCAGCTCGCACAGGTCCGCGACAAACACTTTCAGTTCGCTAGGAAAAACACTACACCAATGATCCAGGCACTCCCGGCAACCCTGTCGCCATGACGCCGGCTCGTTAAAATAAACTCCACTCCACTTCCATCGGCCCGGTCTGAGACCGGGGACGAATGCCGCCCCGAGGGTGCCTACCGGGTATGGAGAAACCCTCTCACGGAACTCACTAGTGACGGCCGAAGCCTCTTCACGAAAACCCCGAATCAATTCCTCGCGCAGAGCACTCTTGGCACACACAGAAAGGCCCCTATTTTGGCCTGGAGTCGGAATCCATCCGGATTTTATCTTTATCAAGTTAGCAAATTATCTGCACGGATGAATTCCAAGGCGGTTGCTCAAAAAGGCTATTAACGTGCATAGGGTCCACGCGTGTGGAGTTCCCGTGCGGTTCACGCGTTGTTGTGGTCGCTATTCCTGGCGCAGGGCGCGCATCGGGTCGACGTACGTAGCCCGTCGCGCTGGGATGTAAGTCGCCAACATCGCGACTGCGAGCAGCACGACGGGTACCAGGATGTAAAACAATGGCTCGCTAGCGGGAAACCCAAAGAACATAGAGTCGAATAGCTTCGGCAGCGGCAACGCGAACACGAGTCCGATCGCAGCGCCGATGATTCCCATTCTCAACCCTTCGCGGAGCACCATGCGCAGCACCTGCGGTTTCCCGGCGCCCATAGCCATGCGAATTCCAATTTCGTACGTGCGCTGGCCCACCGAATAGGCGATCAGCCCGTAAATGCCGATTGCCGCGAGCAGCAGCGCGAGTAGCGCAAACCCAGCCAATATTTGCGAGAAAAGCGCATCGCCTCCCTTTTGCTGCTCGAGCACAGCAGGCATACTCATCACCGCTGAGAGCGGAAGCTCCCCATCCAGCTGAGCGACGGCGTTGCGCAACGCCGTCGCCAAGCTGGCCGGGTCGGCGCTGGTGCGCACCATAAGAGAAAATGAGCTGACCGGCCGCTGTAGGAAAGCTTCATACACTTCAGGGTCGTAGTTCGTTGCTTCGGAAAAAGTCTTCACGTCACCTACCACTCCGACGATCTCGCTCCATTCCGCGGCGCCGCCGGAAACATCCAGGCGAATCTGCTTGCCGAGCGGTTCCTGGTCATGGAAATAGCGCTTTACGAATTCCTGATTGACGAGCACGACGTGCGGCGCCGTGTGGTTGTCCGTTTCCGTGAACAGGCGGCCGCGCAATAGCGCGATCCCGGCAGCGTCAAAGAATTGACTGGTCACTACGCTGTCAACGACCGTTCGTTGCTCGCTGTCACGCAGATCTGCTTCACCCTTGATCCGAAACGGCACGCGTCCTGGTCCGGTCGCGGGCAGATCGGAAGTGGCAGCAACGGCATCCGCTGCTGGAATCTGACTCAGCCGCGGAAGTACAGCTTTCACAAATTGCGTTTGCTGCGCGGCATCTTTGTAACGGGCGCTGTCGAGGGTCAAGTTGGCTGTAAGCAAATGATCGGGTCGGAAGCCCAGAGTCTGATGTTCAGTTACAAAAATGCCGCGGATGAGCAGCGCGGTGCCGATCAGCAGGAAAAGAGCCAAAGCGATTTCGCTCGTCACCAGGACGCTACGAAGCCGCCTATGCGAGCGTCCCGCCGACGCTGCGCGGCTCTCGTCCTTCAGGCTGGTATTCACGTCGGTTCGCGAGGCCTTCAGCGCGGGTGCCAGGCTGCACAACACCGCGGAAGCGAGCGAAATCGCCACAGCAAAAATCAAGACATTGCGATCGAGAGTCACAGGCACGGCGCGAATGAATTCGTTGAAGGTGAGATTCGCCTGGATGAACTTAATTCCCCAATACGAGAGGAGCAGCCCGACGCTGCCGCCGCCAAGGGCGATCAATAGACCTTCCGTTAGCAAATGCCGCACGATGCGTACACGGCTGGCCCCCAAGGAGATGCGAATCGCCAACTCTTTGCGGCGACCGTCGGCGCGCGCCAGGAGCAATCCCGCAACATTGGCGCAAGCGAGCATCAGCACAAAAGCGACCGCCGTCATCATGATTCCCAAGCCGTTACGAATACCGAACTGATAGATCACGAAATCAGGTAGAGTGCGCAGCGCAGCGCCCCAGCCTTTTTCGACTTCGGGAAAGTTTTCAGCGGCGCGTTGCGCGAAAGTGACAAATTCGGCGCGGGCTTTCTCGACGCTAATGCCCGGTTTGAGCCGGCCGAACAGGTACAGCGAGCGATCCTTCCGCGCAGCCGCGGTCTGGTCAGCAGGGCTCAGCACCAGCGGTGTCCACAATTGTGGAATGAAGCCCAGCAACTGAAAGCTTTTCGGCATCACACCGATGACCGTGTAATCCTCGCGGTTCAAACGAACACTACGACCGACGACATTAGGATCGGCAGCAAAACGCCGCACCCACATGTCATAACCGAGAATTGCTACGTGGTCGCGGCCGGGCTGATCTTCTCCATCGGCGAAGCTACGGCCCAGCAGCGTGGAGACGCCGAGGACGCGAAAGTAGTTGGGAGACACAGCGGCGGAGCGCAATGCCTCGGGCTGGCCAGCGGCGGATTGGCTCTGCGGGGCGGACTGGGCCTGTGCGGTGGGTCCAGACGCCTGGGGCGCCACAGTCGGTACGATCAAGTTTGCGGTGCGAAATTCATCCGCCGCAGTCATGTCGACGAACACGTCATTGGCCTCGCGCCACGCGAGATAATTTGGCGCAGAAACCGCATTCACATCGGGCAGGAAACCTCCGCCGGGCCGCACGCAGCTAACCACGGCTACGCGGTCCGGTTGGCCAGCCGAAGGGCGCCGCAGGAGGAACGCGCTAACCATGCTGAACATGGTGGCGTTCACCGCGATTCCCAAAGCGAGCGTGAGCACTGCGATCACGGTGAAGGCAGGTTTCTTCGCCAACATCCGCAACGCGAGTTGCAAATCCGAAAGAAACGTTGTCATAGCCACCCCTCCGCGCGGTCCGCTGACACCGGTATCCCCGAATATACGAACGGGCAAACTAGAATGTTCGGTTCGGCAGGGACTCAGGGTGACTAGACATTCTTGAGCGCCAGCCCGGCGTTGCGCGTAAGCATTGCAAGCAAAGCACTTAAGCGCCAAAGCAAAATTTTGCCAACTGAGGCAAAATGGCGTCGATGCTGACGGATAAGCCTCCGCGTAGAAACAACCTAAATTAAAATTAAACGCGCTGAGGCCGCAAATCATACGGAAAAGGAGCCCGGGGCTGCCAGGCTGCCAGTCACTAGCGGTTCTCTGCGAGAGGGGGCCTGGGGCGACCACCACCGGACTTGCCCTTCAGACCGTACCTTCCCTAAGCCCATGTCGTCGCGTTCGGGCCCGGCACTTCCGGCCTTCAAAGCCGTCCTGAGCACCGTGCACTTTACTGCACCAAGACGCAGCACGAAGATCGCATTTATTTAGTTAGCTTTCCGCGATTCATCCCGCGCAACACCGCGCACGACGGCGAAGCAAAACGAAAAGCCAACCGACTACGCAAAGCAGGCCGTGCCAGAATGTGGCAAAGGGAAAAATCAACGCCTCGGGAATCGCAGCACGGCGCTGGACCGTGGATTTCACATGATTGCATAACAATGTCGGCTCCTCTCGACATGAGCAGTCTTTGGTTGTTAGGCTCAGGAAGGAGCCGGAGTTCGGTTCGTACGCGGGACAGCTCGGTACCGGACATGGCGTGCAGTAAAGCGTCGTCCACTTGATAGGGCATCCCGCTCCCTCGTGAGAGGGAGTTCGAAGAACTAATCACGGTCGAAGTTTTGATCGAAGAGATGTTTGGGTCGGACTGAAACCGACCGCTAGATTACGAACGAACCGTACTTGTCAGGGCCGATCGGAAAGACACCGAAGGAAGCGGAAGAAAAAACTCTTATAAGTGAATGGAGAAGTGTGCCCAAAAAGTGTTTGACAGGGCCGACATTGTTAGAGATGTCCGGTAACCGCGTTCGCGACAGCGCTTGCAATTAGCGGCTGCCCGTATCCCTGACCCGCGAAACCACCCCGACTTACAGCCCAGGCGTGTAGAGATTCAGGCCAGGTGATTCAGATCGGGAGGTTCAGTTTGCGGAGGAGGGATTGGAATTTGGGGGTGTGGCGCATGTTATCGAAATATTGGGCGATGCGGGCGTTGGGGGTGCCGGCATTGAGCCAAATCAGGCGGCCGGAGTGGGCCTGGTAGGCGCGATCGAGCCAATCCTGGGCGTCGGAAATGTGGGCGAGTCCCGCGGCGAGAGAAGCGATGTCGAAGGAATGAGCGTGCCAGCCGTCCCACCGGCGAATGCTTTGGCGCAGATCTTCTTCGTGCAGTGCGCGGATGCCGCCGGTTCGATAGGCGCTTCGGACAGCCTCACATTCGGCCGAATCGTGTTGGCCGACACTCAGCGAAATCAGATATTCCTCCGCCGCTTCTTCGATCTCGCCTTTTGCTTCGAGCGCAGCGCCGAGCACCGCGCGAGCTAGGCCGAAGCGTGGTTCGAGCTCGAGAGTTTTGCGACTTGCGGCGATGGATTGATCGTACTGGCGCGCGCCGAAATGCACGATGCCGACGAAGTTGTTGATGGGGAGAGATAGAGGATCGGACTGGAGCGCGGCTTGAATCTGAGCGACTGCCTCATCGTTTCGCCGCAACCCACAGCACAACACCGCATAAAAGTGGTGCGCTAAAGCGAAACTCGGATTCAGGCTCAGCGCGCGACGGATGTTGTTTTCGGCAGCGGTCCAGTCCCAATCAAAAGCGATCTGAATCAGCCCTAGCGAAGTGTGTGCATCGGCGGACTCAGGGTCGAGTTCGAGAGCGCGAAAGGCGGCGGCTTTCGCGCGGGGCATGGCGTCGTTCGGGTCCATGCGGCCGAAGGAATAACCGAGATAAAAGTAGGAGTCGGCGATGCCGGCGTATGCGGGCGCGTAATGCGGGTCGAGGCGAAGCGCGAGTTCGAAGCATTCGATGGCTTTTTTCAGGTTAGCTTCGTTGCGTTTATTCCAGAAGAATCGGCCGCGAAGATATGCGTCGTAGGCTTCGGGATTGATAATGCGGACATTGGCGGCGGTGATTTGAGGCGAGCCCTGAATGCGCGCACGGACGCCGGTGGCGATAGCGTTGGTGATGTCGTCCTGAAGCGAGAGGATGTCGCGCATGCTGCGATCGAAAGTTTCACTCCACAACGATTCTTCAGTGCGTGGGTCCATCAGACGGCAGGTGAGGCGCAGGTGGTCGCTCGTGCGGAGGACCGAGCCTTCGACGATGGCGTCGACATTTAACTCCTGAGCGATTGCGGGAATGCTTTTGCGGGTGTTTTTGTAGCAGAGCGATGAGGTGCGAGAGATGACGCGTACGCCGCCGAGGCGGGCGACGGCGGTGATTAGAGCTTCGGTGAGGCCGTCGGCGAAGTAGTCGTTTGCGGTGTCGGGAGAAAGATCGGCGAGGGGCAAGACGGCGAGAGATTTAATGCGCGACGGAGTTGGGGATTTGGCCGCCGGCGATTTGGGTACGTCAGAGTGGGGGAATTGAATTTCAGGGAAAGGAGTTCGCGTGGAGGACAAATTTTGAAGTGCGGTGCTTAGATCGCGCGCGGTGGGGTAACGGGCTTCGGGGGATTTTTCCAAGAGGCGCGCTACAACAGAATCGAATTCATTTGGAATGAGCGGATTGACTCGGCTCGGAGCGATTGGCGTACTCCCTAGAATCGCAGCGAAGATTTCGGCGGCAGACGTCCCGGGAAAAGCGCGGCACGAGGTCGCCATTTCATAGAGCACCGCACCTAGCGAGAACAAATCGCTTTGCGAGGTGGCGGGCAGGCCGCGCGCCTGCTCGGGCGACATGTAGGCGACGGTACCGATGGGAATTCCGCGCGTGGTCAGTTCATGAGTGGTTACGGTCGGGTCGTCGATGGTTTCAGCGGTGGGCGGCGATACGAATTTGGCGAGACCGAAGTCGAGCAGCTTCGCGTTGCCGTGGCGGGTGATGAATATGTTGGCGGGCTTTATGTCGCGATGAACGATGCCGGTGCGGTGAGACGACTCGAGCGCGCTACAGACTTGAATGCCCCACGTGAGAACGGACGAGAACGGAAGCGTTTGTGACTCGATGGCGTCTCTCAACGTCTGCCCGTCGAGGAGTTCCATGACGATGTAGTGCGTGTTTTCTTCGCAGCCGATGTCGAAAAGCATGCAGACGTTGGGATGGCTGAGCGTGGAGATGGCTTTGGCTTCGCGCTGGAAGCGCTCGACGGCGTGATCGCTGGAAACGAAATTCGCGCCGAGAACTTTGATGGCGACTTCCCTGCCCAAGCGCGGGTCGCGAGCGCAATAGACTTCGCCCATCCCGCCGGCGCCGAGGAGCCTGCGGATTTCGTAGGGGCCTAGTTTGGTGCCGGAGGGGAGCATACCGATTGACGCGATTATAGCTCCCCTCACCGGTGAGGGCGGTAAGGCTAGTTTTGGTCACTTCGACCGCGCGTAGAGCGGCGTCGCTAGGCCTTCTAATGAACACACGCGGCTTGATGGAGCTGATCGTTTTGAATGTGGGGCTCGACCTAGGAGTTCTATCGCCGGCGCTGTTCGCGACGTTCGTCGTAACAACTTCCTCCTGAATTCGATGCTCTGGCGTTCAGAAATCCCTTTCCCGAATTTTAGAACCACCTAGGAGCGACGCAGATCGTTTTTTTTACCTCGTAGATCGTCCCGACGCCGACGCCTAGCTCTGCCGCGATCCGCTTCCAGGCGAGTGGCGACTAGGTGGACGCATCAAAAACAAATGAGTCTGTTGAAAAACTCTGTTCCAAACGCGATTTCATTTGCCGTGACTATCCCCTGTTGTGCTAATCAGCGCGGCAGGAGGTATGTCGAAGATGATGGGAGAACAGCAACGGGCAGAGTCGTTGTTCTATTACTTCCGCTTAGAAGATCAGATACCCAACGAGCACCTTCTCCGACTCATTGACCAGCACATCGATTTCAGTTCTGTTCGGGAACGGTTGCGGAATTTTTACAGTTCGACGGGCCGCCCTCGATTGATCCCGAAGTGCTGCTGCGGTTGTTATTGGTCGGCTATCTGTACGGGATCACCAGCGAACGCCGTTTACTCGAAGAAGTACGCATGCATCTGGCGTATCGCTGGTTCTCTCGACTGGGTTTTGAACGGGAGATTCCCGACCATTCGACGTTCTCCAAGAACCGTCATGGGCGTTTCCGGCAGTCCGGTGTGTTTCGCAAAGTTTTTGAGGAGATTGTGCATCGTTGTTTGGAGGCCGGCTTGGTGGAAGGACGGAGCCTCGCCGTAGACGGAACGCTAGTGGGAGCGAACGCCAGCGAACAGAGCCGAGTGCCTCGAGAACAGCTGGCCCGAGCAGCACGTGTTTCACGTACCGTGCAGGAGTACCTGACGGAACTGGAACAGCAGAATCCCGTAGCCGATCCAGACGAACACCCGATTGCTCAGCAGATGGTATCGACTACCGATCCGGATGCTGCCTGGGCTGTTAAACGTGGGCCGGCTACCCTGGGCTACTACAACAACTACCTGGTTGACACGACCAGTCGGGTGATTTTGTCGGTCGATGCCACGCCTGCACGTTTCCGCCAAGAAGTACTGGCCGCACAACGAATGATCGAGCACGTGAGCCGGTTCGGAATTCGTCCACAGAATCTGGCGGCAGACAAGGCCTACGGAAGCGGAGAGTTTTTGGCGTGGCTCCTAGAGCGGAATATTCAACCGCACATCCCGGTCATCGATCGTCAGCACCAAACAAGAGGACGCTTCACCCGAGATGCCTTCCGCTATGAACCCAAGGAAAATGCCTACTACTGTCCGGAAGGGAAACCACTGCACTATCGAGGTCAGCGGCGCAGTAGCCGGGGCGATCTCTATCGCTCGACACAAGCGCAATGCCAAGGCTGTCCACAAAAGAAGTTATGTACTGCAGGTCCCTATCGGAGATTGTTTGTTCATTGGCAGGAGCCAGCGCGACAAGCGGTCCGCGCGTTAGCAGGGACGCCGGAGTACAAGCATTCGCAACGAGCGCGCAACAAGGTCGAAGCTTTGTTCGCCGAGCTCAAACAACAGATCAAGCTGCGCCGAGTGCGATTGCGACGACTGTGGAATGTCGCTGAACAGTTCCACCTAGCGGCGACGGCGCAAAACTTAAAAAGGTTAGTGGGTCGCCTCGCTCAAAGACAAATGCCAGAACTAAGCACCACCTGAGACATGTTGGAAGAGAGACGATCTCTGAAGATTCAAAGTTTGGAAGACCGAAGCGCTCGAGGAAAAACCCTGACGGACCGCTATCCGTTTTCGACCACTTGGTTTTTCAACAGACTCAAATCTTTGTGGGCAAGCTGGACATTGAAATGTGGGCAAGCGAAAAGAAGCGTTTGTGAGCTGCCATTTTAGGGGAATTTTGGGCAAACGGTTTGTGGGCGGCTGAGTTCCTGCATGACCCGTAAGATCCACACATTATAAAAGGGGCGCCCTTTTATAATGTGTGGATTTTGGCCGAATATCGCTCCGCGCCACTTGTCCCGTAAGTGCGTTTACCAGGAATTGAGAATCTCAATTGCTGCAAAAGTTCTCGAACACCGATGCCACGGAAGCGCGAAAGGGACGAGGTAGATTGAATCGGAGTTATATCATATCCAAGAAAGCCGTTCTGGTGAAAGGAGCAGCACCTTGCCGCGACGTTTTACCAGAGCGCGGTTGCGCTGCCACGTGCTCATCAGGCGGCTCGCAGTGAACGGCGTGACGTTCGCCGCGTTCGCCAACTCCTCGTTGGTAATACGGAGTGCGATACCACCTGGAGCGTTTTCTCCGACTGTGCGAGCCAGAGTAACGAGTACTTGAGCAACCCGCTGTCGCGCGGTATGGCAAGCTAAACCTATATGGGTCTCCAGATGCCAAGCCAGATAGTCTGACGCAGTTACCAACGCGTTCTCCAGCAACCTGGGATGCTGTGCGATAAGGCCTCGAATTGTGGGACGGTCCCACATCAACACCGAGGTGTCCGTTACCGTTTCCGTACTGAACAGATAAGAAGAATGGACCGACAAAACAGTCATACCGCCGAATAGATCTCGTGGTCCAAGCCACCGAAAGAGAAGCTTCCTGCCCTCATCTGTAATGACGAAAAATCTGACGAGGCCTTTCGTCAGCAGGAAAAGATGGTCGGCAGGGTGACCATGGTTTGTGACCACAGAATTAGCGCGGAATCTGCGCTGTGTTGCAGCTCCCAGGATTCGCTCGCAGGCAGATGGAGCCAAACCATCGAGAAAATGTGATCTCAGCTCGGTGGATACGATTGCAATTCCCGAAGCAGCCATTGTTGCGTCTCCGTGAAGTGGAAATAGGCCGAGTTCTAACCGGAATTTCCAAATTGGGCCTCTACTTCGCACATCGTATGCTTCTCTCGCTCTCAGGGCAATCGTGCCCGGAGTGCCTCTTCAACGCCTGACTAGTCGGGTTACCGGACATCTCTAACAATGTCGGCCCTGTCAAACACTTTTTGGGCACACTTCTCCATTCACTTATAAGAGTTTTTTCTTCCGCTTCCTTCGGTGTCTTTCCGATCGGCCCTGACAAGTACGGTTCGTTCGTAATCTAGCGGTCGGTTTCAGTCCGACCCAAACATCTCTTCGATCAAAACTTCGACCATGATTAGTTCTTCGAACTCCCTCTCACGAGGGAGCGGGATGCCCTATCAAGTGGACGACGCTTTACTGCACGCCATGTCCGGTACCGAGCTGTCCCGCGTACGAACCGAACTCCGGCTCCTTCCTGAGCCTAACAACCAAAGACTGCTCATGTCGAGAGGAGCCGACATTGTTATGCAATCAAGTGCCGTAGAACCTGTGAAGAAACCTCAATTAAGTGGGCTAAGATTGAGTTTCAGTTAATTGAATTTGTGACTTGCTTGGGGAAGCGTCTCCGTCTTCTTCGATGAAGCAGCAGGAGCTGGATGAACTCTTCACCCAGGTGTTGGCGGCGCTCAGCAAAGAAGGACTGATCACCCTGGAGGCATACACCCACAAACTGATCAGCAGTTGCGGATCGAACGCTGGCCGCCCGCCTTCTTCCACGCTGCTCTCGATGGCTCGATAAAAGGCACTCAAGTTCAATCGCCCGACCAGTGCCCACACGGAAATCCGCCAGCGTGTGGTAGTTCACTTCCGCTAACCCTGTCAGCCACTGGAACGCAGGATCGTATGCACTGGCAGGCACGCAAGAGTGGAGAAAAGGCCAAGAGGGAGACCCGGGTAAGTACCAGCGATCTTCGTGCCGTCCTGCATCACTTGCCAGATAAGGGATTCGCGCTCAGCTACAACGCGCAGATTTCCACGGACGCAGCGTATGGACTAATTGTGGGGAGTGGCGGTGACACAGGAAGCCAACGACAGCGCACAGTTATTGCCTGCAGTGGACCGCATGGAACAGCGACTGGAGAGAAAGCCGCAACAGATGGTAGCCGATAGCGGTTACACCACGCGAGAGAACATCGAGAAGATGGCCGGGCGAGAGATCGATTTTCTGGGAACGATGCGGCAGGAAGATGTGCCACGCGGCGCCAACCTGAAAAACCGGTTTCCGCCGAGTGCATTTCTCTACCACGAGGATAAGGACCACTGTGTTTGCCCGGAAGGAAAAATCTTACGCCCGCAGGCACGACGCCAGGCAGGGGCAGGGATGATTTATCACCTCTATGAAGCCCGGTTTGAGGATTGCCGAACCTGCCCTCGCAAACCGGAATGTTGAACCGGACAACAAGAAAAACGGCCGTTCCGTAGCACAACTCGAAGAAAGCCCGGTGGTGATGGCGTTTCGCAAGAAAATGGCCAGAGAGGAAGTGCCGAAGCGCTATCGTCTGGTCCTCGCCGATGAGGTGCTCCACATCCACGGCTCGCCAACTCATCTGTTGGCGGTTCACGTAGCGGATCAAAGGCTGTTTACTGATGGTATTTTCTTGGCTCATGCCGCGAGCTTACGGCAGACTTTTTATTTTACAACGCGGAAATTCGGAGGGTTTCTTCACAGCTTCCGTACCAGGACTTCACTTGATTTCATAACAATGCTGGCTCCCTCGACCCGAGTAGACTGTGGTTGTTCGACGACCAAGGCTCGGGAGGAAGGAGCCAGATATGCTGATTATAGGCATAGATTATCACCCGAGCTTTCAGCAAATTGCATTTTTAGATCAGGAAACGGGTGAGTATGACGAAAGGCGATTGAATCACAGCGATGGAGAAGCAGAACGTTTCTACCGAGAGCTAAAGCAGAGAGGAGTGAGCGTGCGGGTGGGGATGGAGGCCACCGGATATTCACGTTGGTTTGAGCGGTTACTCGCAGAATTGGGTTTCGAGGTATGGATTGGCGATGCAGCAGAGATCCGCAGACAGCGAGTGCGCAAGCAGAAGACCGACCGCGAGGATGCCCGACTTTTGCTGAGGTTGCTACAGGAAAATCGCTTTCCTCGAATCTGGGTACCGAGTCCGGAGAATCGGGATCTGCGGCAACTGCTTTGGCACCGGCATCGGCTGGTGCAGATGCGCACGCGGATTATGAATCAGCTACAGGCCGTGGCGATGAACGAGGGCTATCGCTGGAAGAAAAAGTTGTTCAGCGAACAAGGGCGAACACCGTTGGAGAAGCTCTCTCTGGCTCCCTGGGCCAGCCGGCGCCGGAAGGAATTATTAGAGCTGCTGGACCAACTGGATCCAAAGATTGCGGAGCTAACTACAGCAGTCGAGCAAGAAGCTCAGCAACGGCCCGAGGTGCTGCGGTTGATGACGCATCCCGGCGTGGGATCCATCACGGGGCTAGTCTACGTTCTGGTCATTAGGACACCGGATCGGTTCCCTTGTGGCAAGCAGATCGGCAGCTACACGGGGCTTATTCCGAGTGAAGACTCCCGTGCCGGGCGGCAACGGCTGGGACATCTCAGCAAGCAAGGCAATGCGTTGTTGCGCTACTTGCTGGGAGAAGCAGCGCAAGCGGCTGCACGGTGTAACCCGCACTGGCGGCGTCGGTATGTGTACCTGGCGATGCGTCGACACAAGAACATTGCTAAGGCAGCGATGGCCAGGAAACTCGCGGTTCGGTTGTACTGGATGTGGCGCAACGGTTGGAACTATTCGCAATTTGTCGAGTTCGGTTCGCACGCGGGAAAGCTCGTTACCGGACATGGCTTGAAGAAGAGCGTCGTCCACTTGATGGGGCATCCCGCTCCCTGAAAAGGGAGTTTGAATTACTCATCATGGTCGAAGTTTTGATCGAAGAGATGTTTGGGTCGGACTGAGTCCGCTCGATAGATTACAACGAGCCGTGGTTGTCGATGCAAAGGGTCGAAGAAAACGAGGAAGACCACTCTCAGGAGTGAAGGGACAAGTGTGCTTAAAAAGAGTTTGACAGAGCCAGCATTGTTAGAGATGTCCGGTAACCGCGTTAATCGTCCAAGTGCCCTGACAGTTTGCACCGGTATCCTGGGACCGCGTCAGTGGATCGAGATCGGCCAGTGTTAGGTAGACCGATGAGACTTTCGAGTGGGCGAAGCAGCATCTGTCCGGCCGTCAGACAGCATTGTCCCACAACCGGACGGGGTCAGGCAGTGCAACTGAACTGTAATGCCTACTTTTCAACAACTTACAATGGTAAGCGGCTTGCAACTCTTCGTAGCAGCCATGAATACATTACTGCGCGACCTTCGTTACGGTTTGCGGACCCTGATGCGGAATCCCGCCTTTGCCGCCGTAGCCATCCTTACCATTGGAATCGGCATCGGGGCGAGCACTACCATCTTCAGTTGGATGCGCCCCATGCTTCTGAATCCCTTGCCCGGCGCTACCCAGCCGGAGCGCATCGTGGCCATCGAGAACATGGCGCCTGACGGTGGGCCAATCACCTCGTCTTACCTGGACTTCCGCGATTTCCGCGACAATCTGAAGCTTGTGAATTTAGTGACGGCGCGCGTGGGGAATGTGTTTTCTGTAGGCGACGCCCCGCGCACAACCCAAGTTTGGGGTGAAATGGTGTCGGGGGGCTTCTTCGACATGCTGGGCATACAGCCGCAAGCTGGGCGTTTCTTTTCCGACGCGGAGCGCGATGATGCACAGAACGCGCACGCAGTTGTGGTTATCAGCTACAGCTATTGGAAGAACCACTATCAGTCGGATCCTTCCGCGATTGGGTCCACCCTCCGAATCAACCGCACGCCATTCACGATTATCGGTGTGGCTCCCGAAGGTTTCCATGGCACGCACTCAGGCCTGGATTACGAGATGTGGATGCCCCTGACAATGTACGGCCAATTGACCCACACAGGGACTTGGATGTTGCTCGATCGAAACGCGCGCAACTTGATGATGTTCGCGCGGCTTGCCCCTGGTGTAACCATCGAGCAGGCGCGCGCGGAAGTGCAAGCGCTGGCAAATCGCATGGCGGTGGCTGACGCGGACGCGGACCAGGGAATTGGGGCGACCGTGTTGACGGTTTGGCAGTCGCACTTCGGGACCCAGTCGGTCCTCCTCACCCCGATTACCATCCTGATGGGAGCCAGCGGCGTAGTGCTGCTGATTGTTTGCGCGAACCTGGCAAACCTGCTGCTGGCGCGCGCGACCGGGCGGATGAAAGAGTTTAGTGTGCGCCTGGCGATGGGCGCCAGGCCCACGCGGCTGATACAGCAGATTCTCACCGAAACACTGCTGATGGCCGTGGCCGGCTCGGTGTGCGGCCTGATGCTGGCAAACTTGCTGGGCGGCGCCTTGCGCTGGCTGATTCCCGCAGTCGCGCGGCCGGCAATGTTGCAACCGCCGCTCGACGGGCAGGTCCTGGCATTCACCATGGCGCTGGCCTTTGGCGTCGCCATTCTTGCAGGACTCGTTCCGGCGCTGCACGCCACGCGAGCCAACGTCAACGAGATGCTCAAGGAGGGCGGCCGCAGCGCCAGTGCGGGTGCGCACTCTCACCGCTTGCGTGGGCTGCTGGTGGCCTCCGAAGTGGCTCTGGCGGTGATCGCCTTGGTCGGCGCGGGATTGTTCCTGAAGAGTTTCCAAACCGCGCGGGCCATCGATCCGGGCTTCAAGCCGGAGGGTGTCGCGCTGGCGCGCTTCGATTTCTCCTCGGCCGGCTACGATGCGCGGCAAACCGACAGTTATTGCCGGCGTCTCCGCGAACAGTTGGAGCGGCAGCCCGGAGTGACCGCCGTCAGCTACGACGACTCACCGCCTTTGGGGTTCAGCGGCGGAAACTGGGAAACGCTTGAGGTGGAAGGCTACGTTCCCGGCCCAAACGAGAATATGAAGATTTACCGGGACCTGGTATCGCCTGGCCACTTCGCGGCCATGAACATACCGCTCGTGGAAGGACGCGATTTCGACCTCCGCGACGACGCCACGACCCTAAAGGTGATGATCGTCAACCAGGAGTTTGTGCGCCGCTTCCTCGCCAATCGCAGTGTGCTCGGGCGCAAAGTGCACGGATGGGGCCAATGGTTCACCATCGTGGGTGTGGCTAAAGACAGCAAGTATCACCGCGTCACGGAGAATCCGCAGCCGTACTTTTACATTCCCATCCGGCAGATTTTCCGGCCCGAATATACCTTGACGTTCAACGTGCGAACCCCCGGATCGGTAAATGAAGCGATTGCGGCGCTGCGCCGCGAGGCAACGGCGATTGATTCGGAGCTGACCGTCTTCGATGCCGAGCCCATGACGGAGTACGTTGCCGCGTCGCTCTTCGGTGCCAAGATCGCGGCCAGCCTCTTAAGCGTGCTGAGCGGGCTGGGCTTGCTGCTGGCAGCCATCGGCCTCTACAGCGTCATGGCGTATGCCGTGGTCCAGCGGACCGGCGAAATCGGCATTCGTGTCACGCTCGGTGCGCAGCCAAGGGACATTATGCGCTTGGTAATCCGGCAAGGGTTAGCATTCGCGGCCACGGGCCTGGTTGTGGGTTCGCTGGCGGCTGCTGCGCTGACGCGCGCGGTTGCGGCGATGCTGGTGGGGGTGAGTCCGGCTGATGCCCAAGTGTATGCTGTAGCGGCTGCATTTACGGCATTAGTCACGCTAGCCTCGGCAGCGATCCCCGCCTGGCGGGCACTGCGGGTCGACCCGGCGGTAGCACTCCGCTGGCAGTAGAATTGGTCAGCAAATGGTCTTACTGTGTGAGCCCTTAGGCTGTCCGAGCTGATTCCGTTGCGTCGCTGCGGTCTTTCCTAATCTGCGACTCGGCAATCCTGAGCGACGCTTTCTTGACCCCCACCACGATCAAAGTTCACGTCGTGGTCCAACCGACCAAAAGATTACGAGCGAGCCGTGGTCGTCGATGCAGAAGCCGAAGAAGAACAACGAAGACCACTCTTCGAAGTGAACGGAGCGGTGCGCTCAAAAAGTGTTTGACAGGGCCGACATTGTTAGAGATGTCCGGTTTCCGCGTTTATCAGGGAGCGCCGGGTTAAACCGGCATGTTGTAGGGAATGAAAGAGTCCTACAGAGAAAGGAGACAGCGACTCCATCTTGGCCCTCAGTCTTGCAGGTGGCATCGCGAGGTGTCGCTTGAAGCGTAGACAGGGGTATCGGTGGGCCGGGCTATTGAGCTTCGAAAAACGCAAAACCAGGACGCCGACTCTTTCCTGATGGAGGAAGGCAACACGGCTGATTCGCGATATCGCGAGCGAGCAGTCGGTCCTGCGTAGTCGGAGAACCCGCGCACGCTGAGAAACAACATGCACGAGAACCGGGAGACCTCTGGAGCGCCTCGGCCCGAAAGGGAACGAGGCCGGTCTGCGAAGGTGCAAAGCCACAAGGCGGACACGCACGCTCTGGAGGAGTCGGACCGCACCATACTATCGATGAACCAGACGAACAAAGAAGAGCGATCTTCGGCGGAGCCTGGGGAGAAAAGGGTGCGGGCCAAGGAGAACATCGTTCAACCCAACACCAACCCGACACAGAGCGGGGAACGAGTGTCCCAGGGATTGAGCGGTGTGCGAGAAGCAGCAAAGAAAAGGAGGCAAGAACGGTTCACGGCTTTGCTCCACCATGTGAGCGTGGATTTACTCCGGGATAGCTACTACGCCTTAAAGCGGCAAGCAGCACCGGGAGTAGATGGCGTGACGTGGCAGGAGTATGAAACCGGGTTGGAAAGTCGGCTTACCGATCTACACAACCGGGTACACCGTGGAGCTTATCGGGCGCAGCCCTCACGAAGAGTCTACATACCGAAGGCCGATGGGCGGCAACGCCCGTTGGGCATTGCGGCGCTGGAAGACAAGATCGTACAGCAAGCCGTGGTGACCATCCTCAACCAGATTTACGAGGTGGACTTCCAAGGATTCTCGTATGGGTTCCGTCCCGGTCGCAGCCCGCACCAAGCGCTGGACGCGCTGACGGTGGGCATCCAAAGGAAGCGCGTGAACTGGGTGCTCGACGCGGACATTCGAGGCTTCTTTGACAACATGAGCCACGAATGGACGATGAAGTTTGTTGAGCACCGCGTAGCCGATCGCCGGATCCTGCGCCTGATCCAGAAATGGCTGAAGGCGGGGGTATCGGAAGACGGCCAATGGTCGGAGAGTAAGGTAGGAACACCGCAAGGAGCAGTAGTTTCTCCATTGCTTGCCAACGTGTACCTGCATTACGTTTTCGATCTGTGGATCGAAGCTTGGCGCCAGAAAGTGGCCACGGGCGATGTGATAGTCGTCCGCTACGCCGATGACCTGGTGGTAGGTTTCGAAAACCGAATGGAAGCCGAGCGATTCCTGGAAGCATTTCGGGAACGACTGGCCAAGTTCGGACTGGAACTACATCCGGAGAAGACACGACTGATCGAGTTTGGGCGGTTCGCCGCCCAAAATCGGGAGAAGCGTGGTGAGGGGAAGCCGGAGACCTTTACGTTCCTGGGCTTCACGCATTACTGCGGGAAGCGACGGAGCAATGGGTCATTCATCGTCTGGCGGAAAACGGCGAAGAAGCGCATGGTGGCCAAGCTGCATGCCATTAAGGCAGAGCTACGCCTCCGAATGCACGAGCCGGTTGCTGACGTCGGTGCATGGCTACGAAAGGTTGTGAACGGCTATTACCGCTACCACGCGGTCCCCGGCAACATCGACCGGTTGAGTGTCTTCGGGCAACGGTTGCGGCGATTGTGGTGGCTTATTCTACGCCGCCGCAGTCAGCGACCTGCGCCGTGGGATCGGCTCATACCAATCTTACACTCGGTGGATTCCAGCCCCACGCGTTTTGCATCCTTATCCTATAGCTCGCTTCCTCGCCACTCATCCAAGGTGGGAGCCGTATGCGTAGAAGCGCCCGTACGGATCTGTGCGGGGGGCGATCAGTGATGGTCGTCCCTACCGCGTCCCTCCAGTTGGTTCGACCGGTTCAACGTTCGCTAGGTGTTTCCGAGTTCGCGATGATTAAGAAAATGGAGAGTGAAGGCAACGATCACATAGAGTGGCCATGCCCTGATCTCCTAAAGTGGTCATTTCCAGGTTGGGCGCGGTGCGGCAAGCTGGCTGGTAAAGGCTTGTCATCTCCCCTACAGTTTGTCCTGAAAGGAACCGCTGATGAAATTATGCAGATATCTACCCGTGTTTGGTTTGATCGGTGCGTCGCTGGTTTTCCCAACTGAAAGAGTGCAGGGACGGAACGGGACGGTTAGTGCTCAACAGAGTGTGTCCGACAAACGAGATGGGCAACACGATTTTGACTTCCTCGTTGGCACTTGGAAATTCCACCTGAAACGATTAAAGCGGCGATTAGCGGGCTCCACTGAATGGGTGGAATTCGACGGCACCACGATCTGTCGGAAAGTCCTGGACGGTCGTGCAGAGGTAGAAGAAATGAATGTCGAAAGCGCGGACAAGCTCATACACATCCAGGGTTTGGCGCTGCGTCTTTACAACCCGGAGTCCCATCAGTGGAGCATTTACTGGGTCAACGCGGCCGATGGAGTTCAGGAGCAGAATCCCATGGTCGGGCAGTTCAGCAACGAACGAGGGGAATTCTATAACCAACAGGTTTATGAAGGTAGAGCGATCTATGCCCGATTCGTCTGGTCAGGCGTCACAACGGATTCACCACACTTCGAGCAGGCGTTCTCTACGGATGGCGGAAAAACCTGGGAAACGAACTGGATAACTGACCAAACAAAAGAGAAGCCGTAGACGCTTAACGCACGGACTACGAACGCCGATGCCGCTATGCCTGCTTACGTCGCGTAACCGGACCTGTGGTTTTGGGCCTAGAATCGATTTGTCCTAAGCGCGTTTATCAGGAATCAGTTGTAGACTCTGATGAATCTCCCACGCGCTAGGAGACTTAATTTGCTGTTTACAGGCTTAACGACAACATTTCTCAAGGAATTTCTCTTCGATCTTTGGCTCACCTCTCCTTTGCTGTTGAGTCTAGCCGCCGTGGTTACTGTGCTGGGACAAGTGGCCGGAAAGAAAGAAGGATGGTCGCCATTCGACAGGTTCTACTGGTCGTTCATTACCGCAACAACTGTTGGATACGGCGACATGCGGCCTACAAAAAGATCGGCGAAGATTCTTGCTATCGCAATCGCTCTGGCAGGGTTGACGTTTAGCGGTATTCTAGTCGCGGTAGCCGTTCACGCTGCCACCGTCGCTCTCGCGGCACACGATGCCACCACGATGAAGCCTCGCTAACTTCCAGATAGAGCCAACGCCGCAGTACATTTCCCAACAAGGTGGGCGTCGACCTTCGTACTGATTCGCGAGCACGCTCAATCCGTTCCCGCATGAGCGGCACGCGTACGTGGATGGTAGTTCCGCCCATCGGCTTCGAGTCAATCGCAAGAGGAGATGACATGAATAGACGATGGGTAGTGGCGTTGATAGGGGCGATTCTACTAACGGCGCCAACGTGGGGCCAGATCGATGCGGGAGGAGCCTACCACGGACCGGCGCTGGGCCATGCTGGGGATGTTATCTACCCGATGAATAGCAGTACGACGGGAATTGTGACGTTGGACATAAGTGTGGATGCGACCGGAACTGTACAGAATGTGGGAGTTGTTCGGGACGTGCCACCACTAACAAGCGCCGCGCAAAGCGCTGTACGGAGTTGGCAATTTACACCGGCGATGGTGAATGGACTGGCCTCGGCCGGGACCGTCCGGGTGAATGTGGTGTTTAATCCGTTCAATCCGAGCGGCGTGGGGCTTCCAAGCCCCCCATTGCAACCGGCGAACAGCAACAAAGCCCCGAACAGAGGCGACTTCCAGCCCGCACAGGTGACAGAGGCGCATTATGCGACGTACCCGCCGCATACGGTGCAGCCGGGGACAGTGGTGCTGCAGGTGCGCGTGGAGAGCGGGGGACAAGTGCAGGGGGTTATTGTGGCGCGAGGAACCGGATCTCTGAGCGGAACGGCGTCGAAAGCAGTGAAAACTTGGAAATTTACGGCGGCGAGCTATAAGGGAAAAGCAGTGGCGTCGGATGTCGTGGTGGCTTACGTGTTTGCGTCACCGGCGGCAGGAACAATGTAGGGAATCGGCGAAGTTGTCCCCGGCAGAGACGATGGGGAAGAAACTTCCAGCCTCCGGTGAGTACTGGCCCTGGGCACTTGATTGCATAACAATGTCGGCTCCTCTCGACATGAGCAGTCTTTGGTTGTTAGGCTCAGGAAGGAGCCGGAGTTCGGTTCGTACGCGGGACAGCTCGGTACCGGACATGGCGTGCAGTAAAGCGTCGTCCACTTGATAGGGCATCCCGCTCCCTCGTGAGAGGGAGTTCGAAGAACTAATCATGGTCGAAGTTTTGATCGAAGAGATGTTTGGGTCGGACTGAAACCGACCGCTAGATTACGAACGAACCGTACTTGTCAGGGCCGATCGGAAAGACACCGAAGGAAGCGGAAGAAAAAACTCTTTTGTGAATGGAGAAGTGTGCCCAAAAAGTGTTTGACAGGGCCGACATTGTTAGAGATGTCCGGTAACCGCGGTTACCGGGAGCTGACTGACCAAGCGCCTAAACTTTCGCCACTATCCATGATTAACCAGACTTATCCCGCGTCTGGCTCACGAAGGGGGCAGAGTGTGGTATCACTCCATCTGTGCCCCTAGACTCCGATGATAATCCGTCAAAGAGTGCCGCAGATCGGGGCATGAAGTCCACGGTCCTAGGGATCATTGTGAATCTAGGATTGGCAGTGATTAAGTGCTCGGCTGGTTTGCTTGGGAATTCGTTTGCGTTGGTTGCCGATGGCTTGGAATCCGTCACGGATGTATTCAGCGGTCTAGCTGTTTACTTTGGCCTGAAAATCGCTGTCAAGCCGGCGGACGCAGATCACCCCTATGGTCACGGCAAAGCTGAGCCTATTGCCGCTGTAGTTGTCAGCCTCGCATTGATGGCAGCTGCATTCGGAATCATTTACGGAGGGATTCGTGAAATAACCGCCCCAAGCGGAACACCCGCTCCTTACACCTTGGTGGTGCTGGCAGGCATACTCATCATCAAGGAACTGCTGTTTCGGCACGTTGCTTCCGTGGGCGAATTAATCGGCAGCATCGCGGTCAGAAGTGACGCGTGGCACCACAGAAGCGATGCCCTCACATCGGCGTTTGCTTTCATTGGCATTTCAATCGCGCTGCTTGGAGGGCCGGGGTTCGAGGCGGCGGATGGGTGGGCAGCTCTTTGTGCTGCGCTAGTGATTCTCTATAACGCTTGGAAACAACTGCGGCCCGCGGTCCTTGAACTGGCTGATATTGCCCCGGACTTGAACATGGAGGCGCAAGTCAGAACGATAGCCGGGCGCGTGCCAGGTGTCCTTGGTTCGGACAAGTGCTATGTTCGCAAAATGGGGTTCACATACTACGTGGACCTTCACGTTGTTGTGCAGGGTGAACTGAGCGTCCGCGAAGGACACCGCTTGTCACACACGGTCGAAGACGAAATTCTCAGAGTGCTGCCCCAGGTAGCAGAGGTTCTTGTCCACGTGGAACCAGAAGAGGAATTGACAAGACCCAGAGAATGACCGGAACGCCGCAGTGTGTCCTCGGTTGAGGATTGGAATGCGTCAACCATGTGGCATGGGCTTGCGAGGCGAACAAACGGATATGAGGCAGCCACTTGATTGCATAACAATGCCGACTCCCTCGACTCGAGTAAACTTTGGTTGCATAACGACCAAGGGCTCGGAGGAAGGAGTCGGACATGATGATAGGCGTAGATTACCACCCGAGCTTTCAGACGATTGCATTTTTAATGGAAGAGACTGGTGAGTCTGGTGAACAGGAACTGAACCACAGTGATGGACAAGCAGAGCGATTTTATCGGGGACTGCAGCAGCGAGGAATCTGCGTGCGGGTAGGCATGGAGGCTACCGGATATTCACTCTCCGGTGGAAGACTTGCGTTTGGGCGGTGCAACGATGCTTCGCGGTCCCTCTACGAAGGTATGACAGTGCCCGTCTTTTACGATGCAGACAATCCGGCACGCAGCATACCGCTCGATTGTTCTCTGACAAAAATCGCCTAAGTCCCGGTTAGTTCTATAAAGGTAGAAGTCAAGAAAAAACACTCCTGCGTTGGCTGGAACTTTTCTTGTTTCTCAGCCCACGTGATGGAGCAGGATCTGTTCTGACCTTCCGCGCCATGTGCTCGGTTGTTGGGCACTGTGACCCAACGGTTTGGGTTTCCTCTACCAGCGGTTTTCATTGCCTGTCCGCAACGAAGCCTGTCAGTTCCGAAACCAGCAAAGCAGAACGGCGGTCAAGTGGCGACCATAGTTCTATCCGGGACTCGTGGCCCATAGCTTTTTCTGGTTATCCGAGAGGGCCTAGAGTCGGGTGTGAGACTGGGTGCCCGAAGCACGCAGCGCCTAACTAATCGGCTGAGACTCGCTCTCGAACCAGAGTGTCTCGAGAACCCACGGCCACCGCCAGAGAGAATCCCCGGGATGGAGCGGATTCGATCAAGACACTCAAGCTGTTTGTGGTTTCAGATATTGGGCGTCGAAGCACACCCCTTTCTTCCACACCAGCAAAACAATGGTGGCAATCTTTCTGGCCAAGGTCAGTCGCGCCATCTCTGGCCTCATACCCTTGGCCACTAAACCCGTGTAGAACTCCTGAAAGGGGCCCGGCTTGCTGGAAGCCACGGCGGCCGCGCCCTTAAATAGGTTCTTCAGATCGTGATTGCAGTTGCGGTTGAGGCCCCGCACCAAGACGTTCTTCCGGGATCGTTGCAGTTGTCCGTCGACACTACGGTGATCGGCGCTGCTGTGCATCTCGATGGCTAAACCGCCGTAATTCCACAGCGGGCGTTTCGTGCGGAAACGATGCGGGGTCTGCAGAATGCCCAGCAACACCGCCGCGCGGATCGGCCCGATCGAGGGAATCTCACAGAGGTGTTTCCAGGCTTTGTGCTTCTTGCTCTCCGCCAGCAGATCCCGCCGCACTTGCTGGCGCACCACTCGCAGCGCATCGAGTTGTTGGTAATAAAACTCGGCCCGCCGGCGTACTCCCGGTTCGTCGATCTTCGCGAGCCATTCGGCCCGATGCCGAGGGGCATAGACCTGTTTGCCGGTACAAGGAATGGCCCAACTGCGATAAATGGCTTTCACGCGGCTCATCACCCGTCCGAGATCTTTCGTGATGGTCAGATAACTCCGTACCAGCTCCTTCAGGGTTCGTAGGCCATGCTCACCGTGATAAACGGGAGTGAGATGATTGAGGCGTAGCAGCTCCGCCAATCGGCGGGCATCAATCTTGTCGTTCTGGTTGCCTTCTCGCATGGACTTGTTTTTTCGTGGATCGCACACCACCAGTTTTGTGACGTGCGGTTTCAACAAGTCGTACAACCAGGCGGCTGAGGTGCCTTCTTCAAAGGTGACCTGTACATCTCCGCGCAGCCCGTCGATGAACTGCAGAATCATGCTGGCTTTGGTTTCGATGACGCATTCCATCACCACCTTGCCGGCGGCATTCCTGACGGCAATCGAAATACTTTCTTTGTGCACATCCATGCCGATATATTTAGTGCTGGTCATAAGGGCGTTCCTCCTCTGGAGCGGTTGAGCGAGCACTCAAACCTTACTCCACAAGGGGCGCCCTTTATATTGCGTCGGGTTACCGGACATCTCTAACAATGTCGGCCCTGTCAAACACTTTTTGGGCACACTTCTCCATTCACTTATAAGAGTTTTTTCTTCCGCTTCCTTCGGTGTCTTTCCGATCGGCCCTGACAAGTACGGTTCGTTCGTAATCTAGCGGTCGGTTTCAGTCCGACCCAAACATCTCTTCGATCAAAACTTCGACCATGATTAGTTCTTCGAACTCCCTCTCACGAGGGAGCGGGATGCCCTATCAAGTGGACGACGCTTTACTGCACGCCATGTCCGGTACCGAGCTGTCCCGCGTACGAACCGAACTCCGGCTCCTTCCTGAGCCTAACAACCAAAGACTGCTCATGTCGAGAGGAGCCGACATTGTTATGCAATCAAGTCCAGTCCCAGTACTTCAAGTTTCCGATTGATGCCATAACGACGTCGGCCTCGCGACGGCCCGAGTAAGCTGTTCGGTGTGCACCCTACAGTGCTCGGACCGAAGGAGGCCGAGATGCGAATTATAGGATGTGATTTGCACGCTCGCCAGCAAACGTTGGCGATGTTGGACACCACAACGGGAGAGGTACTGGAGGTGACTCTCCAGCACGAAGGCGACAACGTGCGGGAGTTTTATTCCTCGCTACCACGCCCGGCGCGAGTGGGCATCGAAGCCACGGGATCGATGCAGTGGTTTTTGAATCTCATGGAAGAACTGGGAATCGAATGCCGGGTCGGTCATCCAGCACAGATTCGCGCAGCCGCGCCGCGGAAGCAGAAAAATGATCGGCGAGATGCGGAGTTGATTCTGAAGCTGCTGACAGAAAATCGCTTTCCGGCGATCTGGTTGCCTTCCAAGGAGCTACAGGATCTGCGGGCCTTGTTGCGGCATCGTCATCAGTGGGTCCGCATGCGAACGCGAATACAAAATGCGTTGCAGTCCATTGCCCTAGCGAATGGCCTACGGCGAGGCACGGCCCTGTGGAGCCACGATGGGCAAAACAGGATCGCATCGTTGTCGTTGGTGCCTCATACCGCCTATCGGCGGAGTGAGCTGCAGGCGCTGTACGAGAAGTTCGAAGCGGAGATCGCGAAACTGAACCAGCGAGTCGAGGAGCAAGCCTGCAAACGTCCCGGAGCGCGGCTGCTGATGACCCATCCCGGAGTAGGGCCGATCACCGCGTTGGCGACCGAAGTGTTTCTGGGCGATCCCGCCCGATTCGCAGACAGCAAAGCCCTGGCTAGTTATGTGGGAATGATTCCACGTGAATATTCTAGTGGAGGGCGTCAGCGGCTCGGTGGGCTGAGTAAACAAGGCAACCCGCTGTTACGTTTTCTCTGGGGTGAGGCGGGGGCGCATGCCGCACGCAAGGATCCGGAGTTGCAGCGTTTTTACCGCCGCAAATTGGTACAGAAAGGCCTGGGGAAGGCGAGTGTGGCGGTGGCTCGCAAACTCGGGATCCGGCTGTGGATCATGTTGCGGGATCACATTGAGTACCACGAGTTCTGTCGTCGTGGACAGAAGCAGCAGAAAAGCAGTGATGCCTGTGCGGGGATGCCAGAAACGCGCTATGGTGCGAAAAGTCACCGGCCGATTGATTAGGCTACCCGCCTCCCTTTAGGAATGGGAGTTCGAATAACTCATCATGGTCGATGGTGATCGAAGAGATGTTTGGTGGGCAACACTGAGTTGATGATCGTAAACGGGCTGAGCAGGTTAGGGTGACACAGAGAAACAGAAGCGGCAGAAAAAGACGCACTTCATGCGCCGACCGAGAAGTGTGTCCGAGTTTTAGTAGAAAAGAAGAGAAAACACTCTTGATACGGCCGGCGTCGTTAGAGATACCGCGTTTACCGGGACTCGAGTCCGATACTGGAAACCCTCTTCGCGCGAAAGTCATCACTAGCCGACTTATCGGTACCTATCGTGGTTCACGAGACGATAGCTCATTAGCGCAGGTGTCAGGGTTCAGAGATCAGGAAAGAGAAATCGGGAACTCCAAAATCGACACTTGACATCTGCGGATAATTCACTACCATACGGTTGTGGATAAACTGGATACAACGTTTGCGGCTCTGTCTGATCCAACCCGCCGGGCGATGATCGAACGACTCTCCCATGGGCCTGCCTCTGTGCATGGATTGTCGGAACCGTTTGCCCTCTCGCAGCAGATGATTTCAAAACATATCGCCTGTCTGGTGCGTGCGCGGATTGTGATCAAGACGAAGCGTGGAAGAGAGAGCGTGTGCACGCTCAGGCCAGAAGCGATCAAGACAGTCAGCGACTGGGCGACTGACTATCGCCGATTCTGGGAAGAGAGTTTCGACAAGTTGGATGTGGTTGTGAATCAAATGAAGAAAGCGGAGGTCAGAAATGACAAAAAACACGGTTAACGAGAAAGAGCGGATGGTGGTCACCAGAGTTTTTGATGCTCCACGCGCATTGGTTTGGAAGGCGTGGACAGACCCGCAATATGTGATGCAGTGGTGGGGGCCGAAGGGTTTTACTGCGCCTTTTTGCAAGATTGATTTTCGCGTGGGAGGAAAATTTCTCTGCTGCATGAAATCGCCGGATGGGCAGGAGTTCTGGAATGGCGGGGAGTACCACGAGATTGTTCTGCACGAGAAGATCGTTTACTCCCTGTACTTTGCCGACTCGAAGGGAAACAAGGTTGAGCCTGCGCACTATGGAATAGAACATGAGGCCATAGACGATGCGCACGACGTGGTTATTTTTGAGGATTTTGGAAACGGCCAGACGAAACTGACCATGATTGGAAATGAAACCATGGAAGACGCAAAAAACAGCGGGCAACTCGAGGGTTGGAATCAGATACTCGAAAAAGTTGCCGCAGTTATTGCGGGGCTAGCGCAGTCGAAATAAGAAGTTGAAGTTTTGATGATCGTCATGCGCGAGATATAGCTAAGGCCGGCGGCGGAAGTTTCGTTAGAACGGGCTTCTCGCTGCTTGGCCGAATAGTCGCATTTCCGGCTATCTCAAGTCCCGATTAGTTCTATAAAGGTAGAAGTCAAGAAAAAACACTCCTGCGTTGGCTGGAACTTTTCTTGTTTCTCAGCCCACGTGATGGAGCAGGATCTGTTCTGACCTTCCGCGCCATGTGCTCGGTTGTTGGGCACTGTGACCCAACGGTTTGGGTTTCCTCTACCAGCGGTTTTCATTGCCTGTCCGCAACGAAGCCTGTCAGTTCCGAAACCAGCAAAGCAGAACGGCGGTCAAGTGGCGACCATAGTTCTATCCGGGACTCGTGGCCCATAGCTTTTTCTGGTTATCCGAGAGGGCCTAGAGTCGGGTGTGAGACTGGGTGCCCGAAGCACGCAGCGCCTAACTAATCGGCTGAGACTCGCTCTCGAACCAGAGTGTCTCGAGAACCCACGGCCACCGCCAGAGAGAATCCCCGGGATGGAGCGGATTCGATCAAGACACTCAAGCTGTTTGTGGTTTCAGATATTGGGCGTCGAAGCACACCCCTTTCTTCCACACCAGCAAAACAATGGTGGCAATCTTTCTGGCCAAGGTCAGTCGCGCCATCTCTGGCCTCATACCCTTGGCCACTAAACCCGTGTAGAACTCCTGAAAGGGGCCCGGCTTGCTGGAAGCCACGGCGGCCGCGCCCTTAAATAGGTTCTTCAGATCGTGATTGCAGTTGCGGTTGAGGCCCCGCACCAAGACGTTCTTCCGGGATCGTTGCAGTTGTCCGTCGACACTACGGTGATCGGCGCTGCTGTGCATCTCGATGGCTAAACCGCCGTAATTCCACAGCGGGCGTTTCGTGCGGAAACGATGCGGGGTCTGCAGAATGCCCAGCAACACCGCCGCGCGGATCGGCCCGATCGAGGGAATCTCACAGAGGTGTTTCCAGGCTTTGTGCTTCTTGCTCTCCGCCAGCAGATCCCGCCGCACTTGCTGGCGCACCACTCGCAGCGCATCGAGTTGTTGGTAATAAAACTCGGCCCGCCGGCGTACTCCCGGTTCGTCGATCTTCGCGAGCCATTCGGCCCGATGCCGAGGGGCATAGACCTGTTTGCCGGTACAAGGAATGGCCCAACTGCGATAAATGGCTTTCACGCGGCTCATCACCCGTCCGAGATCTTTCGTGATGGTCAGATAACTCCGTACCAGCTCCTTCAGGGTTCGTAGGCCATGCTCACCGTGATAAACGGGAGTGAGATGATTGAGGCGTAGCAGCTCCGCCAATCGGCGGGCATCAATCTTGTCGTTCTGGTTGCCTTCTCGCATGGACTTGTTTTTTCGTGGATCGCACACCACCAGTTTTGTGACGTGCGGTTTCAACAAGTCGTACAACCAGGCGGCTGAGGTGCCTTCTTCAAAGGTGACCTGTACATCTCCGCGCAGCCCGTCGATGAACTGCAGAATCATGCTGGCTTTGGTTTCGATGACGCATTCCATCACCACCTTGCCGGCGGCATTCCTGACGGCAATCGAAATACTTTCTTTGTGCACATCCATGCCGATATATTTAGTGCTGGTCATAAGGGCGTTCCTCCTCTGGAGCGGTTGAGCGAGCACTCAAACCTTACTCCACAAGGGGCGCCCTTTATATTGCGTCGGGTGGTCTCAATGGGTCGACGCAACACTTTCTTGAAGTTTACTCGCAGGAGTCTGAAAACCTAAAGTCTCTCGCGGGCGTTGATTCAAGCGCAGCGCCACTTTGTTAAGGTCCGACTGGGAATAGTTGGTTAGGTCTGTGTTCTTCGGGAAGTATTGTCGTAAGAGCCCGTTTGTATTTTCGTTCGAGCCGCGTTGCCAGGGACTCTGCGGATCACAGAAGTAGACTTTCACGTCCGTAGCCACCGTAAAGTCCTTGTGTTTGGCCATCTCCAGTCCGCGATCCCACGTCAGCGAGCGCCGCAGCGTAGCGGGAAGTTTACGAACGTGTTTACTCAAAGCCCCCACAACCTCCGCCGTATCTCTGCTGCGTACCTTGATCAGCAGGACAAAGCGCGAATGGCGTTCCACCAAGGTCGCGATGTGACTGTTCCTTGAGCCGCGCAGGAGATCGCCCTCCCAGTGACCGGGGACGGCGCGGTCCTCCACTTCAGCGGGTCTTTCCCTGATCGAGATGGCCTCGGGGATTTGACCGCGCGCGTCTTTGAAGATCCGGGAGTGCTGCGACCGGCGTATGCGACGCTTGGATCGCAGGTGCTCCAGCAACTCCTTTTTCAGCGCTCCACGGGCTTGAATGAACAGGCTTCGGTAAATGGTCTGGTGGGACACGCGCATGCTCTCATCATCGGGATACGGGGTTTTCAGCCAGCCGGAAATCTGCTTCGGCGACCAGTCCAGATTTAGTTTACTCGCAACGATGTTCCGCAACTTCGGGTTGGTGGAAAGAAGGCAGCGCTTGGGCCGCAAGGCCGACTGCCAAGCTTGGTCGTCCGCTGGACTGGCTCGATACGCAGGACGGCCACCATGACGTGCGACCTCCCGGCTCACGGTCGATACCGCTGGCTCTAAACATTTGGCAATCTCACGGATCGACGAACCGGAAGCCAGCCCGCGGGAGATTTCCTCGCGCTCACGCAGCGTGAGCGCGAGGAGCGCACGCCGCCGGACGGCCGGAGCAATCCCACCGTGACGCGACACCAGACAACGAATGGAGGAATGTTCTTTGCCAAAAGCGCGCCCGATCTCATGCAGCGTCGGCCCGGCCTTCCAACGACGCCACACGTCGTGTTTCTGCTCCGCCGAAAACCCAAACCGCCTCCCTTGTTTCATAAACACCACCTTTGAAAACTGCTTTATACCAGATGGTGTTGCATCGACCGTTTGAACCGGCACGGATTACCGGACATGTGGTTTTGGCGCAGTTTTCACTTTTCCGATTGCCGCGTTAATCAGATGGGATGAGAAGGCCGGTCTCCAGCGGGATGCGTTACGCTCCCAATGATCGACGTGCTTTAAGCACAAAAAAGGAGACCGGCGATGAAGAAGATTAGCACTATGCAGGCATTTGGGAACGAAATTTTCAAGGAGCAAAAGCTGACGATCGGTGTGGATCTGGGAGATCGCTGGTCGTTCTACTGTGTTTTGGACGAAGCAGGCAAAATCATTCTGGAACAGAAAGTGCCGACGACACCGGAAGCGATGAAGCAGACATTTGGAAAGATACCGCGAAGTCTCATCGCCCTGGAGACCGGAACACATTCGCCATGGGCAAGCCGGCTGTTAACGGAGCTGGAACACGAAGTGATCGTGGCGCACGCACAAAAGGTGCAATTGATCACCAAGAGCAATCGAAAAGATGATCGACACGATGCGCGGACACTGGCACGGCTGGCGCGAATCGATCCCGAGCTGTTGGGACCGGTGCGGCATCGCAGTGCCAAGGCGCAAATTCATCTGACGGTGATCCGCGCGCGAGCGGAACTGGTGAGTGCTCGAACGGCCTTGGTGAACGCAGCCCGCGGGTTGGCGAAGTCCTTTGGTCAACGACTGCCCAAGTGTGGCACACAACAGGTGAGCGGGAAGTTGGCCGAGGGATTGAGCGCGGAGTTGCGCGAGGTTCTGGAGCCGCTATTGCGAGAGGTCGAATCGCTGAACGAGCGCATCCAGGAATACGACGAGCGCATGGAGAAAATCGCCAAGGAAGTGTACCCGGAAGCGTCCTTGCTCAAGCAAGTGAAGGGTGTAGGAACGCAGATCGCGTTGACCTATGTCCTGACGATCGAAGACCCGTATCGGTTTCCGAAGAGTCGCGCGGTAGGTTGTTTTCTGGGGTTACGACCTGGCCGGAGGAATTCCGGGGAGAGCGAACCACAGAAGAAAATCAGCAAAGAAGGAGACCGGTATCTGCGAACGATGATGGTGCAGGGAGCGCATTACATTCTGGGGCCTTTTGGAGAAGACAGTGATCTGCGGAGATGGGGAATGAAGCTTGCAGAGCGAGGAGGAAAAAATGCCAAGAAACGAGCGGTGGTTGCCGTGGCGAGAAAGCTGGCAGTACTGCTCCATCGGTTGTGGGTAAGCGGAGAGGTGTACGAACCACTGCGCAATAGCCAAAAAGCGATGCGCGCTGTGGCCTAAAGAGTTTTAATCCGGACAGCTGAGCTCGACCGCCGAGTCCAGGTGACTGCGACTAACTCCTGGGGCCCAACTCTCACAGAAGTGGGGAGAGAGGTCGATAATCAGGTAGCAGCACCTACTGAACGAGAACACCCACCTTGCACCGGGCGAATATCGCTCACAAAGAGTGCGAATGGAAGGATGGCGACAGGGGCGGCTTAGCTGAATGGGAACAGACGGAAAGAAAGAAGAAAGAAAAAGCGTGCCTTGACATCAACCGGCCTTCTCATGGAAGGAGTTGGCCCACCGCTCGGGCATTGAGTTCCTGGGAGTGCTGCTAATTAGTGTGATTTCCCGAAGACTTCCTTCAATAACTCCGTTGTCTGCACCACTGGGTGACCCAGAACATGGTGATGGCGCCGATGGCGTAGGGGTACGAGTTCGGCCCAACGCGGGAATGGCAGCATATCCTGCCCTCGTCCATGGCTGTGCGTGGCTGGCTATATGTAAATCGTGCGAAGTGGATATTGCACGCAATTATTTTTTAATCGTATTGTTCCGCTTGGAGGGTTAAGTCGTGGGCGGATCTCGGTCAGCGATTCCAGTGAGGCTGAATCCGACGTCGCCAGGGCAAGAACGATTCGTGACAGAGAAAACTCAATCCAAGATGATACCGACCATCGTAGTGATTGCCGTTGTATCGCTTGCATCCATCCTGAGCAGCGGATCCTCTCAGAGCGCGCCTACGAACGCGAAACCGACAAAGGAGAAAGTTGTTTACGTCTGTGCTTGTCTGAAAACAAAGTCCTGTTCTTGCATGACCGAGGCCAAAACTAAGGGGCCCTGTGCCTGCGGTACCGCTGGCGGGCCCCCCATGAAGGCAGTGCCGCCAGATAGTGACTGGGCTAAGGAGAATCGCGAAGCGCTCGCGAATTAGCTACAAAGAGAAACGCGCTGCCCCTCTTGCCCCGAACGATCTGCAACTCCGCAGTGCGAATCACGTCGCCGTGAAAAGCAAACGGGCTTTCCACCTTTCAGCGATCGTTTCGAAATCGTTTGTTTTGATACGTCTGTTCGTGTGACTGGGGGTTGTTGGTACTGGGAACCACTTTTCCGGTAACCGCGGTTATCAGGCACTTGAACGGTGTTTCGTCTTACCACAACGGCCGCGGCTATCTTGTCCGGCGGCATCTCTAGAAGACTTAGGATTACGGTTAGTCATGAAACATGCTTACGTGTTGCCTTTCGCTCTGTTTTTCGCACTAGCCGATGCTCCTTGTCCCGCCCAGACTGAACAGTTGCGAATCGTCTACGAACTGTCCCTCAACAGATGCAGAGAGCATTCTTGTCATGTCGAGGCGGCAACACGAAGTGAAGTGCAGTGCAGGTCTCTTTGGAAGAAGAAGACGCAACCTTTTTGTCTGGCTACGTTCCTGTAGAAATTCATGCGGGCAGCCTTGCTTATCAGCTACGGTTTGACCTGAGTCGAGTATCGAAGAAAACCGGAGTCGAGAGAAGCCTAACAATAGGGTTTTCGGGCCGGACGGGAACGCTCACCGGAAAGCAGCTCACTTGGGGCGAGAAAAGCTTTAGTGACAAGAGGTGGAGCGCATTTGAGATGGCAAGTGTCTCAGGAACCACTTACTTCGAGAACGATGAATCGGTCACACCGACTCTGACGGTGCTTGAAGTGGAGCCTTCGGCCATCCTGGCCCAACACGGAACCGTAACCGTAGACTGGAAGGCTGAGTTGGCAAAGGCTGAAGCTTGTATAGAGAAGAACCCAAAGTCGGCGTTCCGCTACAACCAAGCGGGCGTAGCCTATGACGCTTTAGGCGACTTCGAGAACGCTATAAAAGAACTCAAATTGGCGTCCAACCTGGACCCGTCGAATCCAATCGATGATTACGCACTCTATGCTCTCTACAAGAGAAGGGGAATGCACCCGGAACAGCGAGAGGTGTTACTCAACGCTCTTGAAAACGACCCCAAGAATCCGTTCGGTCGTTTTGAATTTGCTTTTGTTCTCGAAAAGGAAAAGCGTTGGGCGGATTCGCTCAGAGAATATCAGACGGCTAAGCTCCTCGTCGCAAGCGTGAAAGGGCCCATATACACAGACCCCAGAGGCAATCCATATGACATCGATGGCGTCCGAGAGAATGTGGACAAAGCGATAGACAGGGTTGCCAAGCTGAACGAGTCCGCACAGCACCAAAAGTGACGCCTGCTGTATCCTTCGGACCGCGCACTCACCAATTGATTCTCGATTCGCTTTCTAGCTATGTAGGCGGCGCCCGCCCCTCAGTGGACGTGTAGTCGGGTTACCGGACATGTGATTTTGTTTCGATTCGCATGTCCGGCGTGCGCGTTAATCCGGAGTTTTGCGTTTGAACTTGACCAAGGCTCTGTTGTGGTCTCTTATAAGTCAACGTACTGGCCAAAGCGATTCGTATAGTGAAGGGAGACGACCCTATGCTGCGCCTGCTGGTGTTGGTTCTTGTCTTTGCGTATGTGACTTTGCCTGCGGCCTCCGCTCAAACGACGGATTCCGGCTATCCCGATGAATTGTCGCCCTCGCTGGCGGCCAGTGCCAAGGCGATGCATGCCATGATTCACCGAGATATAGCGGAAGCGGCAGAGAACATGCCTGCGGATGAATATGCCTTTCGACCGACGCCGCAGGTCCGGACCTTCGGTCAGATTATCGGTCACTTGGTTGATGCGAACTTCTTCTTCTGTTCGCAAGCCGCGGGCGAAAAGTCGCCAGCGACCGCTGACTACGAACAACTCACTGACAAGGCTGTACTCGTTAAGGCGTTGAACGATTCGCTCGTCTATTGCGATCGCGTGTACGGGGCGACCACCGAGGCAAAGTTCATCCAGCCGATGCAAATTGCACATGTTGTTGGTACGGGGTCGACCAATACTCTCCGGGGCGCCGTGCTGATGTACAACATCGCCCACAACAACGAGCATTACGGCAACCTCGCCGTTTACATGCGGCTGAAGGGCCATGTTCCGCCCTCGACAGCCCGAGTCCAGCAGCGAACGAATTAGTAACGCCCGACTACCTGATTAGTCGGGTGGTTTCAATGGGTCGACGCAACACTCAAGTCGAACCCACTTTGCATTGAAAACAAAAGCCAAAATCGCTCGCTAGATTAGATCAGCCGGATTGCTACCCTGGCTAGGTTTTGACCGGGTACAGCCGAACAGATCGGTTCTGCAGCGGAAGTAGTGTCGGGTCAACTGATTAGATGGTGTTGCGTCGACCATCTGAACCGGCACGGATTACCGGACATCTCTAACAATGTCGGCCCTGTCAAATCCTTTTTGAGCGCACTACCCCGCTCACTCCTACGAGTGGTCTTCCTTGTTCTTTCTTGACCTCTGCTTCGACGACCACGGCTCGCTCGTAATCTTTCGTGCTCTCGCCGAGGCTTGCAGATGTCTTTGGCGTCGCCCCAACAACTGTCACCGGCGCACCGTTCAAGTGAAAATTTCGCGCCGTCCCAATTTTTCCCAAAATCTTTTGATTCTCACAACCGGGCGTCGCGGCGACTATTCTCGTCACATTCCATAGGCACTTTCTCATCGATCACGACTTGAGGAACCCGCTTCGCCCCCGCCAAGGCTCGCCGATGTCTGGCGGGCCCCGGTCGGCTCCGGAGTCACCGGCTGGCTTATGAGAGTAATTGCCGATGATGCCCATTTGAGCCGTCCATTGCTATCGGCGACTTCCTGTGCGATTTTCGTGAACAACTGATCTTGCTTGGCGATTCGTTTCGTGTAATCCACAATATAGCTGACCGTGAACTCCAGCGATCCGGAATTTACGACCAGCGCGACGGTGGGTTCCAACGGAGGATTTACGCTTTGATAATTTTCGCTCATAGCTTGCCAGGAGGATTGCGCCTCGAGCAGATACTCGCCGATCGCCTCTTTGACAACACTCAAAAGCATCGCTCTGGCAAGTTGGGGGTTGCTGGTGCCTGTAAGCACAACCTTAATCTCGTCCCAGATAAATCGGAATCCTTGCGAGTAGTTGAAGACGGACACTTTCAAGATGGTGCTGTTGGGGATGCGAGCGATTCTCCCGTTGTACAGGTCCTTGCTGACCCAGTTGCCCGTTTCCATCAACGTTGTTCGCAGGAGTCCGATGTCAATCACGTCACCGCGAATATCGCCGATCTGAACTCTGTCGCCCACGGTATACAGTTTTGAAAAACCGATCGAGAAAGCACCTGCGATGCTCGCCAGCACGTCCTGGAGGGCCACGGCCACGCCCGCGCCAGCGACACCCAGAGCAAAGCTGAGCCGACCCAAGCGATCTTCAAAGAGGATGGCGAGGAAAAGTAGAATCGCAAGGTATCCGCAAAAGACCACGAATTTGCGGACCTTGTAACGCGCATCGGCCCGGCCAAAGCGTCTGGGCAGCGTTTGTTCGAGCACCCGAAACGTAGCGTGGATGAACAGAATTCCGACAATTGCCGCAACGCACTTGCCGACGAGTGAAAGCGAAATAACCTCTTTTACGAAATCATTCATCCAGCCGCCGTCATACCCAGTCCGCCGTTCCCGTCGAAGTGAGACTATCGGATCATCCCATATCCTCCGTAAGGCAGGAAACCAATGCCTTGATCAAACGCAAACCGCCCGCGACGGGGTCTTCATTTGATTCATTTCTTCGGTAATCGGTGATGTTCTACCCTTCCGCACGCCAACGACAAGCGAATAATAGACGTCGTATCCCGAGTTGCTCTTGAGCTGGACAAGAGCGTGACCGACAGCGGGGTTTTGAAGGCACTTCGATGGCCCGCACACCCTAACTCCTTCCATGAGAAGGCCGGTTGATGTCAAGGCACGCTTTTTCTTTCTTCTTTCTTTCCGTCTGTTCCCATTCAGCTAAGCCGCCCCTGTCGCCATCCTTCCATTCGCACTCTTTGTGAGCGATATTCGCCCGGTGCAAGGTGGGTGTTCTCGTTCAGTAGGTGCTGCTACCTGATTATCGACCTCTCTCCCCACTTCTGTGAGAGTTGGGCCCCAGGAGTTAGTCGCAGTCACCTGGACTCGGCGGTCGAGCTCAGCTGTCCGGATTAAAACTCTTTAGGCCACAGCGCGCATCGCTTTTTGGCTATTGCGCAGTGGTTCGTACACCTCTCCGCTTACCCACAACCGATGGAGCAGTACTGCCAGCTTTCTCGCCACGGCAACCACCGCTCGTTTCTTGGCATTTTTTCCTCCTCGCTCTGCAAGCTTCATTCCCCATCTCCGCAGATCACTGTCTTCTCCAAAAGGCCCCAGAATGTAATGCGCTCCCTGCACCATCATCGTTCGCAGATACCGGTCTCCTTCTTTGCTGATTTTCTTCTGTGGTTCGCTCTCCCCGGAATTCCTCCGGCCAGGTCGTAACCCCAGAAAACAACCTACCGCGCGACTCTTCGGAAACCGATACGGGTCTTCGATCGTCAGGACATAGGTCAACGCGATCTGCGTTTCTACACCCTTCACTTGCTTGAGCAAGGACGCTTCCGGGTACACTTCCTTGGCGATTTTCTCCATGCGCTCGTCGTATTCCTGGATGCGCTCGTTCAGCGATTCGACCTCTCGCAATAGCGGCTCCAGAACCTCGCGCAACTCCGCGCTCAATCCCTCGGCCAACTTCCCGCTCACCTGTTGTGTGCCACACTTGGGCAGTCGTTGACCAAAGGACTTCGCCAACCCGCGGGCTGCGTTCACCAAGGCCGTTCGAGCACTCACCAGTTCCGCTCGCGCGCGGATCACCGTCAGATGAATTTGCGCCTTGGCACTGCGATGCCGCACCGGTCCCAACAGCTCGGGATCGATTCGCGCCAGCCGTGCCAGTGTCCGCGCATCGTGTCGATCATCTTTTCGATTGCTCTTGGTGATCAATTGCACCTTTTGTGCGTGCGCCACGATCACTTCGTGTTCCAGCTCCGTTAACAGCCGGCTTGCCCATGGCGAATGTGTTCCGGTCTCCAGGGCGATGAGACTTCGCGGTATCTTTCCAAATGTCTGCTTCATCGCTTCCGGTGTCGTCGGCACTTTCTGTTCCAGAATGATTTTGCCTGCTTCGTCCAAAACACAGTAGAACGACCAGCGATCTCCCAGATCCACACCGATCGTCAGCTTTTGCTCCTTGAAAATTTCGTTCCCAAATGCCTGCATAGTGCTAATCTTCTTCATCGCCGGTCTCCTTTTTTGTGCTTAAAACACGTCGATCATTGGGAGCGTAACGCATCCCGCTGGAGACCGGCCTTCTCATCCCATCTGATTAGTCGCGTTACCGGACATTGAGGCACTTCTCCGGAAACGGCTTAATCGGGACTTGCATGTGCACAGCTGTGAGGACGCTGGATTCAACTGCCGAATTTTCCAGCAAGCCAACCGATGATCAGACCTCCAACTGCACCGGATGCGAGAATTGGGGCCATAGCTTTCGTGATGATAGCGTCAGGGAGGCTCAGCAGGATGCCGAGAACCAACCCGACAGCCCAGTCCGGCCAAGGCAGCCGTATATTGCAGATTACGAATCCGAGACCGAAACGCGCGATGAACGCGCCGAGCATGGCCGCCCGTTTGTCCGGAAAGCTGAGGGGTATCATCAAGGCCGTGTCTATGCCGCCAAAAATGAGTCCACAAAGAATGCCTAGAGAAATCCGTGACATTTGGGTTTCCTCCGGCCCGGCATCTTACGCGATACCTGCCCGAAAAACATCTCGGCCAACAATTGCTCCGAGCATGGCTATTTGTCGTTTTGTTCGCAGGCGCGAGGTCAACTCCCGATTAGTTCTATAAAGGTAGAAGTCAAGAAAAAACACTCCTGCGTTGGCTGGAACTTTTCTTGTTTCTCAGCCCACGTGATGGAGCAGGATCTGTTCTGACCTTCCGCGCCATGTGCTCGGTTGTTGGGCACTGTGACCCAACGGTTTGGGTTTCCTCTACCAGCGGTTTTCATTGCCTGTCCGCAACGAAGCCTGTCAGTTCCGAAACCAGCAAAGCAGAACGGCGGTCAAGTGGCGACCATAGTTCTATCCGGGACTCGTGGCCCATAGCTTTTTCTGGTTATCCGAGAGGGCCTAGAGTCGGGTGTGAGACTGGGTGCCCGAAGCACGCAGCGCCTAACTAATCGGCTGAGACTCGCTCTCGAACCAGAGTGTCTCGAGAACCCACGGCCACCGCCAGAGAGAATCCCCGGGATGGAGCGGATTCGATCAAGACACTCAAGCTGTTTGTGGTTTCAGATATTGGGCGTCGAAGCACACCCCTTTCTTCCACACCAGCAAAACAATGGTGGCAATCTTTCTGGCCAAGGTCAGTCGCGCCATCTCTGGCCTCATACCCTTGGCCACTAAACCCGTGTAGAACTCCTGAAAGGGGCCCGGCTTGCTGGAAGCCACGGCGGCCGCGCCCTTAAATAGGTTCTTCAGATCGTGATTGCAGTTGCGGTTGAGGCCCCGCACCAAGACGTTCTTCCGGGATCGTTGCAGTTGTCCGTCGACACTACGGTGATCGGCGCTGCTGTGCATCTCGATGGCTAAACCGCCGTAATTCCACAGCGGGCGTTTCGTGCGGAAACGATGCGGGGTCTGCAGAATGCCCAGCAACACCGCCGCGCGGATCGGCCCGATCGAGGGAATCTCACAGAGGTGTTTCCAGGCTTTGTGCTTCTTGCTCTCCGCCAGCAGATCCCGCCGCACTTGCTGGCGCACCACTCGCAGCGCATCGAGTTGTTGGTAATAAAACTCGGCCCGCCGGCGTACTCCCGGTTCGTCGATCTTCGCGAGCCATTCGGCCCGATGCCGAGGGGCATAGACCTGTTTGCCGGTACAAGGAATGGCCCAACTGCGATAAATGGCTTTCACGCGGCTCATCACCCGTCCGAGATCTTTCGTGATGGTCAGATAACTCCGTACCAGCTCCTTCAGGGTTCGTAGGCCATGCTCACCGTGATAAACGGGAGTGAGATGATTGAGGCGTAGCAGCTCCGCCAATCGGCGGGCATCAATCTTGTCGTTCTGGTTGCCTTCTCGCATGGACTTGTTTTTTCGTGGATCGCACACCACCAGTTTTGTGACGTGCGGTTTCAACAAGTCGTACAACCAGGCGGCTGAGGTGCCTTCTTCAAAGGTGACCTGTACATCTCCGCGCAGCCCGTCGATGAACTGCAGAATCATGCTGGCTTTGGTTTCGATGACGCATTCCATCACCACCTTGCCGGCGGCATTCCTGACGGCAATCGAAATACTTTCTTTGTGCACATCCATGCCGATATATTTAGTGCTGGTCATAAGGGCGTTCCTCCTCTGGAGCGGTTGAGCGAGCACTCAAACCTTACTCCACAAGGGGCGCCCTTTATATTGCGTCGGGTTACCGGACTCCTTCTGTGATCTCGTCCCAACACGGAGAGCGTTTCAGTTGACCGCCAACGAAGCATCGGTTCCCGAAGAGTCGCGAGGTCGGCTGTTTTCTGGGGTTGCGCCCTGGGCGCAGGGACTCCGGTGAGAGCCAGCCGCAGATGCACATCAGCAAAGAAGGAGATCCTTATTTGAGGACGATGCTAGTGCAGGGAGCGCACTACATCCTGGGGCCGTTTGGAGAAGACAGTGATCTGCGGCGTTGGGGATTAAAACTTGCGGCGCGAGGAGGAAAAAATGGTAAGAAGCGAGCTGTAGTTGCGGTGGCGAGAAATCGGTTTCAACGCGGCAAGCAGATCGGCACGTACGTGGGAATGATTCCGTGTGAGGATTCCAGTGCTCACAAGCAACGGTTGGGGCACATCAGCAAGCAGGGCAACTCCTTGTTGCGCTTCTTGTTAGTGGAAGCGGCCCCAGCGGCGGCGCGTAGCCATCCCGACTGGAGACGCCGGTACATGCACCTGGCCATACGTCGGCACCAGAGCATTGCCAAGGTAGCGATGGGCGCAAACTGGCGATTCGGTTGTACTGGATGTGGCGGAATGGAAGTGAGTATTCGCAGTCTTTAGAGTTCGGTTCGTACGCGGGACAGCTCGGTACCGGACATGGCGTGAAGTAGAGCGTCGTGCACTTGATGGGGCATCCCGCTCCCTGCAAAGGGAGTTTGAATTAGTAATCCTGGTCGAAGTACAGATCGAAGAGATGTTTGGGTCGGACTGAAGCCGACCGACAGATTACGAGCGAGCCGTGGTCGTCGAAGCAGAAGTCGAAGAATCAGGTAAGACCACTCTCGGGAGTGAACGGAGAAGTGTGCTCAAAAAGAGTTTGACAGGGCCGACATTGTTAGAGATGTCCGGTAACCGCGTTTACCAGGACCTGAGGATTACTTCTGGGTGGTCTGTGATCCTCCCGCAATCAGAATCAGAGGCAATTTCTAGACTGCATGTTTGAACCTCGGGGGAATGAAATCAGGACGGCCCGATATAAGGACTTGGCCAGCCTCATCGCGTACCAGCTCGCGTTTCATGGTTCAGACAATTCCATCATGGGCAGTACTTTAGGAAAACAGGGCTATTGAGGTCCTCGCGATGCTGACGCGGCAGCAGATCCGGTTGCGTTGAGTTTCTGATATTCCATTCTGGCTCGGCGGAGTATCGGGATATCCGGGTCCGCGTCTTTCCAACTGGTGAAGAAAGCGTCGTAGGCTTTCCGGCTATCCTCGCGGTCGGCTTGCTTGGCATAGGCCTGCGCGAGACCAAGCTGCGCCAGCGGTGCGAAGACCTCCCACTCGGGCCACCCGCGGTGGCCGATGACCTTCCCGAAGTCGGCGGCGGACTTGGCGTGGTCGCCTGCGGCGGTGTAAGCCTGCCCACGGCGATAAAGCACCGCTAGTGGAACAAATACCGCGCCTTGTTCGTGTTGGCTGACTTCGGCGAGCATATCCACGGCCTTTACGGCATTTCCTCGCTCGCGCTCGATCATCGAACGAATGAGCGGCAGATAGATCTTCTGGTTTAACGTGTTCTCAGGAAGCAGCCGGTCCAGTTTCGCTGCCAAAGCTTCAGACTGAGTCAGTTCGCCAGCATCCGATAAAGCCACGGCACACTGTTCGAGCCATAAAGCACTCTCCCTACTCGCCTCCTCAGCCTGGTGGCAGAGCTTGCGTGCCAACGCATAATTTCCCAGATAGGATTCCATTCGGGCGTGCCAAGCGAACTCGTAGGCGACGTTTTCCATGCGGTTAGCGCGGCTCTGTTGTTTTACGAGGGTTTCGCTCAGCGAACGGAGTTTGCTGGAATCGCCGCGAAAGAATGCGAGTTGCATTTGAAAATGGAGCCAGGGCACATCATCGCCTGGAGTTTGGCGTGCGAGCTTTTCCATTGTTGCCGCATCGTTCTCGAAAAAGGCGATTTGGTAGCGCAACATCATTTGAAATGGAGTAAGGGAGCCTTTTTGACGCCATTGGTCGAGTATTTTCTTGGCCTCGTCAAGACGGCCCAACATCATCAGTGCCTGGCTGGCATTCGAATAGGTCGAGGAAGAAGGGACAGGCGAATTACTAATTGCCCAGTTGAATTCTTGCAGGGCCTCTTCCGTCCTGCCCAACTTCGCGTAAGCGATACCCAACAGGTTGTAAGCGCTCACGCTGCGGGGATATGCTTGCTTGTACAAAACTGCCACAGCGACTTCTTTTTCCAGATTGCCCGTTATAGCGTCGTCGTAACGCGCGGTAGTCTCAAAATTCTCTTCTGCTGTAAGGCGGGCATCCTTTAGTTCGAAGGCCCTAGCAAAACTCTTCCGGGAGGCTTCCTCGTCACCAATGCTGTGATAGGCGCTGCCAAGCCCCGCATACGCAGAACAGAACTGCGAATCCAGCTCGACGGCCCTCTGAAAAAGAGGAATCGCCTCGCGCCGTTTTCCAGAACGATATAGCGTCTGCCCTGCTCGATAAGCTTGCAACGCTTCGAGTGAACCGGTGGTCGCGAGATCAAGGGGTGCATCGTACTTCTCAAGAGAGCTTAGATTTTCGCCCAATCGCCTTCGTAACTGCGAACCTGCTTTGCCCAGCGCAGCGATCACTTGGTCCTTTGTCTCCGCTTCCTCTTGACGACGTGCGATGACCTTTTGGTTCCGCGCGTCGATCGCTTCCAGGGTGATCAGATATTTGCTTCCAACGGCCGCAATCTCCGGCACGACCACGGCTTTGAGCCCCTTGCGCATGCAGATTTCGATGCCTAATTCCTGTGTCACCCGATCATTTGGATCCCGGCGCATGGTGCGCATGGTCTCGCGGGCGTCCGCCTCCGGGAGAAGGCTCAAAAAGGGGGATTCGGTAAGTTTGACCTCAAGAGCTTTGTCCAGCGAGTTGTCAAAGATGGGATCGCCAGTCTTGTTTACGAAGCTCGCCAGAAGGATGACGTCGGTTGGGGTCAGCACCGGGCGAGCGAAAAACACGCGCCATATTGTCAGGGCAGCAACCATGAGCAAGGCCGCGACGCCAGCCGCCACAAGGACGGCGCGTTTGTTAGAAAATTCAGGCTTTGCTTCGACAGGGGGAACAGTCGCTAGGCGTTTTTCGATCGAAACCGGACCAGGTAAGTCGCCGTTCTCGACATCAGCGATGAAGCGGTAGCCGCGCCGAGGCAGCGTCTCGATGTAGTGGGGTTCTTCGGCCGAATCGGCCAGGACGTCGCGCAGCTTCTTGATGGCGCTGTTGAGACCGGTATCGAAGTCAACGAAAGTGTGTGCGGGCCAAAGTTTCTGACGCAGTTCGTCGCGCGTGACGACATCCCCCGCATGCTCCAGCATTAGCGCAAGAACCTGAAAGGGTTGGTCCTGAAGCTTCAGGCGGATGCCGTGCTTGTACAGCTCGCCCGAACGCAAATCCACCTCGAAGGCGCCGAAGCGGGTCTTACGAGTTCCGGCTGTAGCTTTCATAACGGGCTTGGTAATCTGCCCGGCAGTCTATCACCAATTGCTCTGAGTATGTGCCATCCCAATGCGTTTTTTTGCCGCAACTCCACTAGATTCAGCGAGCTGCACCATCAGACGCAGAACAGGCATAGACCATATTCCCGCCATTGTTCCCCAAGCCAGCGAGCGCCTATGTTGGCCGAACGATGCGCAGAAGGTACCCCGCGATCTGCTTTGGCAGGTTCTTTCACTCTAACGGTTGGTGACCTTATCTGGCCCCGTCGATTCATAAGGTTTGAGGTTAACGATGCAAAATTCGCACGCTCTTGGGCGTAGGCGATCTCGATCATTCACGAACGTGAGATTTCATCCGAGAGCCACGGCACTCGTGATCGCCGCAGTGAGTGGCCTCTGCGGATGCGGCGGAAGTTCAGCCTCTTCGCCTGCTCCTACCCCGCCTTCGCCCCCTCCCTCAGTGATAAGCGTGACAGTCACTCCCAATTCCGTCACGGTGTTCCGGGATGCGACGCAAGCCTTTACGGCCAAGGTCACCGGAACAACCAACACTGCCGTCACGTGGAGCGTGGAGGAAACCCTTGGCGGTACGATCGACAGTGCGGGTCTCTTCACGCCTCCACAAAATGGGGCTGGCACCTTTCATGTCATAGCGAGCAGCCAGGCTAATTCAACGGCCACTGGGGTAGCCGCAGCGATTGTTCCGATGCCCCAAGTAACGATTGCTCCTGCGGCAGTAACAGTGCGTCCTGCCGGGACGCAGACGTTCGCGGCAACTGTCTCAGGGCTGAGGAATGCGGCTGTGAATTTCACAATTCAGGAGAGCGTTGGGGGACTGATAAGCAGCGCCGGACTCTATACCGCACCGAGCGGTGGCGGTTTCTATCACGTCGTCGCCGCCAGCAGCAAGGAGACGACGGTCACCGCGAGTGCTACCGTTACCGTGACGACCTCCTCAAGTGGATTTACGCCTACTGGGAGTTTGAAGGTGCCGCGGGGTCTGCACACCGCCACCTTGCTACCGAATAACAAGGTGCTCGTGGCGTATGGCTCAAACAGTAGCGCATACAACAATGCAGCCGGTTACGTGGGCCTCTCCTCGATAGAAGTGTACGACCCTGGCACAGGCAGGTTTACTGAGATCGTCGGAGATGATGGCGCAGGGATATACGGCCACACCGCAACACTATTGCAGAACGGAGAGGTTTTGTTAGCCGGGGGCTTTGTAAACTCTGTTTGGGACTACGGAGGTAGTAGTAGCTCAGACAACGGGGTAGGACTCTACGACTCGGCCACTGGTGTATTCAGCGGGACGGGCAACATGACGGCCAACCGCGGGGATCATACAGCGACTTTGCTGGCGAACGGCAAAGTCCTGATTGCAGGAGGGGCCGATCAAGATCCAACTGGAACGGGCTTGGCCAGCGCCGAACTCTATGGTCCAAGCACAGGCACTTTCACACAAACGGGAAGCATGGCCGTGGGGCGCTTCCTGCACACCGCTACGCTGCTGCAAAACGGGAAGGTACTCATTGTGGGTGGTGCCCTAACATCTGCATCAGACCCGGTTGCCACGGCGGAAGTCTACGACCCGTCCACTGGCATCTTCACTATGACCGGCGCGATGGCGACGGCCCGCGAACAACATACGGCAACGCTTCTCCCCGACGGTAGTGTGCTGATCGTCGGCGGCACAACCTCCACCGGCGCGACCGCAACTGCGGAAGTTTACGACCCATCTACTGGATCGTTTTCGGTTACCGGATCAATGGCCGAAGGCCGAACTTTCCATACAGCGACGCTGTTACCGAACGGGAATGTGCTGGTAGCAGGCGGCGGCGACGAAAATTCCACGGCCGAGGTCTACGATCCGGGAACTGGCTATTTCAGCATTACCGGTGGGATGGAGATCGGACGCTCGGGACACACCGCAACGCTGCTCCCGAATGGGAGCGTATTGGTTGCGGGCGGCGGTATTTTTGCTGGTCTGGCATCCGCGGAGTTGTATCAATGAATACCAGAGGTGTGCATTACAGCGGGTGAATTAGAGATCAATCGAATAGCCAGGCCAACGAGGCACAACCCGCGAGCGGCGTCTCTCAACTCCTGGTAAGCCCTAACTGCGTCTTCGACGCGTCGCTAGTGCCAGAAACTTGTCCAGAGTTCCCCGCTTTTGCAATTCTGATCCGGGATTCGATTCGGCAAGCTAAGGCCGATATCCGACATGGCGCTTCGTGCCCGACGGTAAGCATGGCTCCGGTACTGGCGATCACTAGTCTGGTGGCAAGGACCTTGTTGTGCGGCCCTTTGACCCCGTTGGAGAGTTTTTTAAACCGTTCGTCACCGGGCCGAACCGGATCCTCATTTCCACCGAGGAGAACCGAGATGAGTATCGACAAAGTGCTGTGGCGAATCGCAAGTTGAAGAAGGAACGAGCGCGACGGTTGCAGTCGGAGAACCCGGGTCTGGAGGTAGTCCATCCCCGCGCCGCAGGAATCGATGTGGGCCATGGCGCGCATTACGCGGCCGTGAGACCGGATCGTGATTCGCAACCGGTACGCCGCTTCGAGTGCTTCACCGCGGATCTGTATCGCTTAGCCGACTGGTTGCAGAGCTGTGGCGTGCAGACCGTGGCCTTGCAGTCGACCGGTGTGTATTGGATTCCCCTGTATGACATTTTGGAAGAACGCGGATTCGAGGTCTATTTGGTCAACGCGCGGCACACCAAGAATCTACCAGGACGGAAGAGCGATGTGCAGGAAAGCCAGTGGTTGCTGAAACTGCACACCTACGGGTTGTTGAACAACTCGTTCCAACCACCTTCCAAGATGCGCATCCTGCGCACCTACAGGCGGCAGCGACTACAACACGTCACGGGCGCGGCCACTTGTGTGCAACGCATGCAGAAAGCACTGACGCAAATGAATATTCAGCTGGCCCATGTGATCAGCGATCTGAGTGGGGTGACCGGACAGCTGATTGTGCGGGCCATCATTGCCGGAGAACGCGACCCGTGGAAGCTCGCCGAACTCAGCCATCCGCGGATTCCAGCCAGCCGTGCCGAAATCGCCAAAAGCTTGGAGGGCAACTGGCACCGGGAACTCCTCTTCGTGTTGCAACAGGAACTCGAGATGTAGGACACCTACCAGCGACGGGTGGCCGAATGCGACCAGCAATTGCAGAGGCACCTGCGCGCTTTTGCCGATACGGTCCCGCCCCCAGCCAAGGAAAACCTACCCCCCAAAAAGAAAAAGAAACAAAACAAGAATAACCCGCACTTCCATCTAGCCGATGAACTGCAACGCATCACCGGAGTGGATCTGACGCGCATCGACGGCGTCGATGTGATGGTCGCGCAAACGGTTATCAGTGAAGTGGGCCTGGACATGAGTCCCTGGAAAACGGAGGCACACTTTGCTTCCTGGTTGGGAGTCTGTCCGGACAACCGCATCCGTGGGGACAAAGTGCTGGCACGAGGAACTCGGCATGTCCTCAACCGTGCGGCCACGGCACTTCGGCTGGGGGTCTCGACCCTGCTGAAGAGCCAAACCTACCTCGGGGCGCAGTACCGACGCTTGCGCAGCAAGCTCGGCGCTCCGAAAGCCATCACCGCCATGGCTCATCGCTTGGCCCGACTGGTCTATCGCATGCTGAAGTATGGTCAGCAGTACGTCGATAAGGGTGCGGAATACTACGAACGAAGAAACCGCCAACAACAAATCGAGTTTCTCAGAAAGAAGGCCGCCCGACTCGGCCTACAGCTCGCGCCAGCCTATCCGTGAGGAAGAAGTTTCTGGAGAGTCGGGTTACCGGACATCTCTAACAATGTCGGCTCTGTCAAACTCTTTTTGAGCACACTTCTCCGTTCACTCCCGAGAGTGGTCTTACCTGATTCTTCGACTTCTGCTTCGACGACCACGGCTCGCTCGTAATCTGTCGGTCGGCTTCAGTCCGACCCAAACATCTCTTCGATCTGTACTTCGACCATGATTACTTGTTCGAACTCCCTTTGCAGGGAGCGGGATGCCCAACCAAGTGGACGGTGTTCTATTTCACACCATGTCCGGTACCGAGCTGTCCCGCGTACGAACCGAACTCCATCGAAGGCGAATACTCGCAACCGTTCCGCCACATCCAGTACAGGCGAACTCCCAGACGGCGTCCTAAAGCCACCTTGGCGATGCTCTTGTGCCGACGCATGGCTAGATGGAGGTAGCGACGTCTCCAGTCGGGATTCATGCGTGCCGCCGCCTGTGCGGCCTCCACCAGCAAGAACCGCAACAACGAATGGCCTTGCTTGCTGATGTGTCCCAACCGTTGCCGGCCACCGCTGGAGTCTTCACTCGGAATCATCCCACGTAGGTGCCGATCTGTTTGCCGCAGTGAAATCGCTGCGGAGTTCCGATGATCAACACATAGGCGAGTGCGGTCAGCGAACCCACGCCGGGAGGGGTCATCAGTCGTACCACCTCGGGTCGCTTCCGGGCCTCCTGCTCGGCAGCTTTGGTTAGTTCACTGACGATCGGGTCTAGGCGATCCAGCAGCTCCAACAGCTCTTTCCGACGCCGGTCCGCCCAGGGAGCCAGGGCCAGCTTCTCCAACTCGGCTCGCCCTTGCGCACTCCACAGCTTGGTTTTCCAACGCCGGCCTTCGTTCATCGCCAGCGCCTGCAACTGATTCATGATCCGCGTGCGCATCTGCACTAGCCGGTGACGATGCCAAAGCAGTTGCCGAAGATCTCGATTCTCCGGACGCGCTACCCAGATCTGCGGAAAGTTATCTTCCCGCAACAGCCGAAGCAGCAACAAGGCATCCCTGCGATCGGTCTTTTGCTTTTTCACGCGCTTGCTTTTGATCTCCGCAGGGTCGCCGATCCATAACTCGATCCCTAGCAGGCTGCGGAAAAAATCGTTCTGAGCCAGCAATTTCTGGGTCGGTTTAAGTCACTCGGGAGTTTTCGAGCCTCTGCGGCGTGATTTGTCGTGCTACCGAGCGCCCGAAAGAGGTGTTTCAGCTCCGTTCAGAGACACTGCGGCCCGGTCGAACTACGTCGGAACTACGCTGTGCATCAGGTTCCGCATGCGCACCAGATTGTAAGCCGCGCACGCGAACGTAAAGATCCAATCGACCTTCAGCGTCCCGCGATGCCGCACTTTGCGCAACAGCGCAATCGTCTTCAGCCAGCCAAAACATTCTTCGATGCGCTTCCTCTTCTTCTGACTGATCGCATAGCCCGCGTGCCGCGCCGTGCGACTATCGATGGCGCTGCCACCTCTGCGCCCAAGGTTTTGCGCCACATGCGGCGTCACCCATAGGTTCCGACACTCGCGCACGAAATCCGCCGTGTCGAAGCCCTTGTCTCCAGCCACCGTCACCCGCTTGCTTCCCGGAAGTTCCTGCAGCATTTCCAGCGCCGCATAGCGCTCCGCCGTGCCCGTGGCTTCCCACACTCGGCTGTCCACAATCAACCCGTTGCGATTCTCCACCAGCAGATTCCCGCTGTAGCTCAACTTGGCCTCCTTGCCTGGACCTTTGCGCGCCATCTGCGCTTCGGGATCGCTTTTCGACTCATGCGTTTCGTTCGAGCGCTTCTCGCCGCGATAATCCACCGTGGGATTTCCGGGATCATCCGGCGGAGGCCCACTCTTCTTGTTCTTAGGCTGAAAACTCTTCACGCTGGCCCAGGCTTCCAGCAAACTTCCATCTACCGTGAAGTGCTCGTCCGAGGCCCAGCCCTGCCCTCGGGCTTGCTCCACCACCAGCGACAGAAACTCCTTGGCCACTTCGGCCTCTAGCAAACGGTCGCGGTTCTTGGTGAACACCGTGGCATCCCATACTTCATCATCCAAATTCAGCCCCACGAACCAGCGAAACAATATGTTGTAGTCGATCTCCTCCATCAGCATCCGCTCGCTGCGCACCGAGTACAGCATCTGCAGCAACAGAGCGCGCAGCAACTGCTCCGGCGGAATCGACGGACGACCCACTTTGGAATACATCTTGTCGAACTCCGGCGAGAGTTCCTTGAGGACCTTATCTACCATCGTGCGGATCGGCCGCAGCGGATGATCTTTGCGTACCCGCCGCTCCGGTGAAATGTAGCTAAACACATGCCCCTGCTGCTGATCGTTTCCTCGCATGCCTAATCAGACGCACCGCGCGCTGCCTCGTTACAAAATTCCTGGCTTTTTCAGCATCCTGCTAGTGCTGCCAGCAGTCGCTCGAACCAGCGTGAATATCCGGTGGCCTCCATCCCTACTCGAACACGGATTCCTCGCTGCTGCAGGTCTCGATAGAATCGTTCGGCTTCTCCCTCACTGTGATTCAACTGCAGTTCCCCACACTCACCAGTCTCTTCCACGAAAAATGCGATCTGCTGAAAGCTCGGGTGGTAATCTACGCCTATAATCATCATGTTCGGCTCCTTTCTCCGAGCCTGCGGTCGTCGATAAACCACAGTCTACTCGGGTCGAGGAGCCGACATTGTTATGCAATCAAGTGGAATCGGCCCAAAATCCACTTGTACGATTACCCGACTAGTCTAGTTGGCTTTCACTCTTAGAAACATGCTTCTGCGTGGCGGACACTTGCTTGGAGTGTCTGGTGTCCAATCTAAAGGTTGTCATAGGAACGATCCGACGCAGGGGCGCGAGTTGGGGCGAACGTATCGCGGTCGAATGGGTATAGCGCTGCTGATTTTTGCTGCGGGCAGTGCCGTAGGTTCGCTGGGTGTCTTGGTGTACCTCACGCGGCTCCGCGCATTGGCTTCCGCCCTTGTCACTTCGGCATACGAAATACGAACAAGAGCCGATGCTGACCGCGAAATGGCTGCTTGGAGCAAGCGATTCGGAAAAGATTTCTGGGAGGAAAGCGACCACCCGGGCGGCGACCATACGTATGATGCACAGATCGTGAGCCCTGTGCTTGCCCGCCTGCACATTGTTCAACCTACCGTCGTAACCGTGGGAATCACTATGCGGGACGGGCAACTTCGGTCCGTGGCGGTCATTGAGTTCACAGGTTGGTATCCGGTCGCGTCCGTGTGGGTTCAGGAATGGTTCGATGAAAAGATACCCAGACGGATTCGCGTGCTCGGCCATCGGCCATACCATGCCTGGGTAGAATTTCCGGCGTCTCTTCCAGAAGACCAAAGAAGGAAAGCTTTTGCGATAAACACCGAATGTCTAGTTTCGTGGCGTATCTGCAAGACGGAGGAGGAAATCCTTCCCGGAATCTCGCAACTGGGATCAACCACAAGTCCTGAATTAACGCGGTTACCGGACATCTCTAACAATGCCGACCTTGTCAAATCTTTTTTGAGCGCACTACTCCGTTCGCTCCGAAGAGTGGTCTTCGTTGTTTTGTTTCGACCTCTGTGCATCAACGACCACGGCTCGTTCGTAATCTTTCGATCGGCTTCCGTCCGACCCAAACATCTCTTCGATCAAAAACTTCGACCATGATTACTTCTTCAAACTCCCTTTGCAGGGAGCGGGATGCCCCATCAAGTGCACGGCGTTCTACTTCACGCCATGTCCGGTACCGAGCTGTCCCGCGTACCAACCGAACTTTAACGACTGCGAATACTCACAACCATTCCGCCACATCCAGTACAACCGAACCGCCAGCCTGCGCCCCATCGCTACCTTGGCAATGCTCTTGTGCCGACGCATCGCCAGGTGCATGTACCGACGTCGCCAGTCGGGATGGATACGCGCCGCCGCTTGGGCCGCCTCCACCAACAAGAAGCGCAACAAGGAGTTACCCTGCTTGCTGATGTGCCCCAGTCGCTGCTTGCCAGCACTGGAGTCCTCACTCGGAATCATCCCCACGTAGTTGCCAATCTGCTTGCCGCGTGGAAAACGCTCCCAAGTTCCAATGATCAGCACGAAGGCCAGCGCCGTAAGTGGGCCCACGCCAGGATGCGTCATCAGCCGCAACACCTCGGGTCGCTTCCTGGCTTCCCGCTCTACGGCGGCGGTCAGCTCCTCGATGGTCGGATTCATGCGGTCCAACAGCTCCAACAACTCTTGCCGGCGCCGACTGGCCCAGGGAGCCAGAGAGAGCTTCTCCAACGGTGTTCGCCCTTGTTCGCTGAACAACTTTTTCTTCCAGCGATAGCCCTCGTTCATCGCCAGCGCCTGCAGTTGATTCATGATTCGCGTGCGCATCTGCACCAACCGATGACGGTGCCACAGCAGTTGCCGCAGATCCCGATTCTCCGGACTAGGTACCCAGATTTGCGGGAAGTTATTTTCCAGCATCAGCCTGAGTAGGAGTCGAGCATCGTTGCGCTCGGTCTTCTGCTTCTTGACTCGCTTGGTCTTGATCTCCGCGGGATCCCCGATCCATACCTCGAACCCCAACTCTGCCAGCAGTCGCTCGAACCAACGTGAATATCCGGTAGCCTCCATGCCTACCCGCACGCAGATTCCTCGCTGCTGCAGTCCCCGATAAAATCGCTCTGCTTGTCCATCACTGTGGTTCAGTTCCTGTTCACCAGACTCACCAGTCTCTTCCATTAAAAATGCAATCGTCTGAAAGCTCGGGTGGTAATCTACGCCTATCATCATGTCCGACTCCTTCCTCCGAGCCCTTGGTCGTTATGCAACCAAAGTTTACTCGAGTCGAGGGAGTCGGCATTGTTATGCAATCAAGTAGAATTATTCCGCGCCGTTAGCTCGCAGGCGTTTTTACTTTTTTGTTTTTATTTATTTTTTTATTTTCGTATTTTTAAAACAAAAGCACGTTGTACCCATATATTGTGAAAATAGGGCAGTTTCGCCCTCTCCTATCCCCTATCCCCTCAACGCGACATGGGGGTGGTACACTTCGGGAAAAATTCAGCTACACCTAGCCTGGATTATGCACGATTTTTCTGGCGGAAAAAGAAAAGGTGCTCTAAAAGATTGATGAACACTGGGTTTTAGTAGAACCCGGCGTTCTCTTTCGGAGCACCCAGAGATGACAGTTTGTTGTATACCACAGCTTTCCTTTTCCTTCTACCGACACCGACCCATTCGAGCTGATTTTTCCGGCGGGCAGATCAGTTCTGACGCTGGTCTTCTTCCGTTGCGGGCCTTTGATCAGCGGCATGGGCTTACTCGCGGGCTAGCCGAACGCCTCTGTGATCCTCGCGAAGAGGAACGTATTCGCCATTCGGTATTGTCGTTGTTCCGCCAGCGCCTCTACCAGATCATCGCTGGCTACGAAGATGCCAACGACGCGGACCGACTGCGACACGATCCGGCTTTTCAGATTCTTGCCGATCACCCGCTGGGGGAACCGCTCGGATCACAACCGACTCTCAGTCGCTGGGAGAATTCACCCTCACCTCGCGACCTTCTCAAGCTGCAGGATGCCCTTCTCGATGGGTTTGTGAAGATCTGTGGGAAACAAGTCCGGAAACGAGGAGAGATTCTGCTCGATGTCGATTCCACCGACGATCCCACGTACGGGCAGCAGCAGCTGAGCTTCTTCAATGGTGGTTATGACCAGCACATGTATCACCCCTTGCTGATCTTTGAGCGGCACACCGGTTGTTTGTTGGCCGCCCGATTACGTGCGGGCACGGTTGCTAGTCACGCCCGCATCATCTCTTTGCTGTTGCGCATCGTTCCGCGACTCCAGCGTGAATTTCCTAAGGTCCGAATCAAGTTACGTGCCGACGCTGGTTTCGCCACGCCGATGCTCTATGAATTCTGCGAGTTTTTCGGCTTGCAGTATGCCATCGGCATAGGCACCAACGCGCGGTTGCAAAGTGCTGCGCAGCGGCTGCAGCATCGTCTCGCGAAACGATATCGTCGAACCGGCGAGCCGCAGCGCTCCTTCTCCAGCTTTCGCTACCGCGCTCACCCCTGGTCTCATCAACGGCGCATCGTCTACAAAGCCGAACACACCGCTGCTGGTAGCAACCTGCGTTTCCTGGTCACCAACCTGCTAGGCCGCAGCCGTTCCGTTTTTTCCTTTTATAACGATCGCGGGGAATGCGAGAACCGCATTGAAGAGTTCAAAAATGGTTTTGCCGCTGACCGCTTGAGCTGCCACCGCTTTCGGGCCAATGCGTTTCGCCTGTTGCTCCATAGTTTCGCCTATAACCTGGTCAACCTGTTTCGCCTGCAATTGCCTTCCTCGATGCGCTCAGCGCAAATCGAAACTCTGCGTATTCAGTTGTTCAAGATCGGCGCACGCATCCGCGAAACAGCTCGCTGTATCCACGTGCACATGGCCAGCGGCTGGCCTTTTCAAGATCTCTTCCTAGCCGCCTCGCTCTGCAACTCCTCGTAGCTGGTCTCGCCTGTTCGACAACACCTTCCCGAAACGACAAGGCGGAGCTATCTCGAAAAACGATTGGTGATGCCAATGGGGCCGCTTGCAAACCGATATGAGGATCGCCAACCGAGACGCCAACCCATCTTGCGTTAGCCGCGGACTTTTTGAGCAGCGATTTCAGCTTGTGATGAATTAACCAGGCTAGCGGGCGCGGATCGTTGAGCGGCGCAGCAGCGCGAAGGCCACTCGTCCGGTAAGCGCTTTATTAGGATCTGGGCCCATTACTTCCGGCTTGCCAACCATTCAGGAGTTTACCGGTTCGGTCCACACCAAAGTGCTTTTCATGCGCTATGTGATTTAAGTGGCGCGAAGAATACTCGTGAGTGCCATCCAACAGACTTCCAAGGGATTCAGTCCACTTGGCTCTGGCGAAGCTGTCCATAGTTGGAAACGTTCTCGCAAAATGCTGAAAAGATTCACCGTGAGCCAATCTGCAAGAATCCGCTGGACTTTCGACAAATTTCCACCCATAACGTCTGCGACGATAGCCCGCCGAACCTCTCATACGGAGGTCAAAAATGATGCGAATGTCCAGGTTCGCCATCGCCCCCACGACACTATTGATCGCGGCCCTCCTCCTGAGTATTACGGCCAACGCCGACCAGCACTCCGGGACTTGGAAGATGAACCCCGCGAAATCGAAGTACAGTCCTGGGCCAGCGCCGAAGGATGTGACGGTAAAGGTTGACTGCAACGAAAACGGCATCGAGCTCGACGCTGACGGTACGAACGCGGACGGAACTCCGACTCACGTTGAATACAGTGCAAAATTCGACGGCAAAGATTACCCGATTATCGGCACATACGCCGACACGGTGTCGGTGAAACGCATCGACGCCAACACGATGCAAGCAATTCTAAAAAAGAAAGACGGCCAATTAATGATGACGGTGATAACGACGATCTCCACAGACGGAAAAACGAGAACGTCGAATTTCAAAGGTAAGGATGGGCTGGGGCGTGAAGTGAACAACGTTGTTGTGTACGACAAACAGTAAAAGCCAATCCTGATTCATCGGTTGTGATATCGGCGAGGTTTTCGGCAGCATGGTGGCGACTTTCTGATAGGATTCGTGCCGAAGATCAAGGCTTGTTGACCAGGTGACGGTAAAGCGGCGGTGTTCATGCGTGAATTTCTAGGGGAAGGCGAACTGAAGTCGCTTTCGGCACCGCTACCTTATGCTGAGGGAGTGTTGTGAGATTCCGAAAGCCGATAGTTTGCGGGCGACTCATTTGGGTGTGCCTGTTAGTGCTCTCGTCCCTTTATGCACCACTAGCCAGGGGCCAAGATCCAGCCCCCGAAACGGGTCCGACGATGTTTCCGGGCGGTGGGCTTGTCTCCTTCGACTCGAATTTTACGACACGTGGTCTAATTTCAAACCCTTCGGAGGTCATTCCTCAGGCGGCCCGCCCGACCTTTTCTCACGCGGGTTCCTTTATTTTCAGGTGGGGCTTCTACCGCAATTTCGACGTGACGGTATGGGTGCCGCTGATAACCAATCGCTACGAAATGCCGCCAACGAACGGAAATCTTATAAACGCGGGTACGGGCATTGGCGATGTCATGGTGCTGGTAAAGTATCGCTTCTACCGGCAAGATTCAGAGCGAGGCACGACGCAAGCGTCAGTGACGTTTGGGCCCAAACTTCCGACGGGCCGAACCGACTTTAGTGACATTAACGGAAATCTTCTGCCTGCGAGTCTGCAAGCCGGAAGTGGTTCGACTGATGTTTTCCTTGGAGCGAATTGGACCTACACCGGCGTGTTCAATATAAAACGCCTGGTAGCGGATGAGGATTTCAAATCTCTTTTGCGGACCACTGGGACGCAGGCGACTCGCCTCGGTATTGAACTCGAATCACGCTTCTGGATGTCGTACAGGGCGTACCAATCGAAGGACGTGAAGCGCGAATGGCTTATTGGCCCGACGCTGGTGTGGATGCATCGTCAGGATGACACCATTGCCGGAGTCACCCAGTTCGGGAGCGGTGGTGGCGCGCTCCTAGCGGGAATCAAGACCTTCGCGGGGGTGCGTCCCGGTATGCACATATGGTTCGGTATGGATTGGGACCTTGCGCATTGGGCGAATCAAGGATTGAGCCCAGAGGAGGCGCACTCCGCAGCTATCACCGTGTCCCAGTTGGCTGGTACGCCCCCCCCGATAGTACACGTCCCGGTTCGGCGTATCATCACTTTTGGTATTACGCAGCAGTTCAGGTTTCATCATTAAGAGCCAGCGAATCCGCGTTGCTGATACCGAAATTATGTTGTCAGCCAAGTTCCGGGGAGGATGAAGAACGGTGAACACAAGAAAACTGGCGTTGCTGATTCTGTTAAGTTCGGTACTTGTGCCGCTGTCGAAGGCGCAAGTCAAGCGCATCGAAATGCGCGTCGAAGGGATGACGTGCAACTATTGAGCATTTGGGGTGAAAAAACACCTCGGGCGCCAGTCTGGCGTTCAAAAAGTCGAAGTAACCTTGATCGATGGAAAAGTTGATATCACGCCCAAAGAAGACGGGCGCATTGCTCCTGCGCAGCTTCTGAAAGCCACATATGACAGCGGTGTGACGGTGGCACAGATGGATATGACTGCACGCGGAAGAATCGTGAAAGACTCTGCGGGAAATTTCGCCTTTCAGGTTGAGCCGAATCAATCGTTCGCGATTGCGCCGAATGATTTACTGAAAAGCATGGAACCGCTGATGAATTCCCTTACAATGGTCACGATTTACGGTGAGCTATACAGGAAACCCGCCGGGGAGGAGGTCCCGAACCTTTCGGCTCCACTGAAGCTACTGATTCTCAATGTACAGAAGAAAGAATAGATGCTAAGTCAGAGCCTGCTATTTTTGAGCCTCGCGGTGATTGGGCTGGCCGGATGCAATCAGCAGCGGTCGGGGCGCCCGCAACCGCAGGAGCTTGAAAGCGCGGCGGGTGAAATCGGCTCCCGCCTGCCGGAGTTCCTTGTGAAAGACTTGCAAGGTCGAGATATTTCCTCGGCTGACCTTCGGGGCAAAGTGGCACTCATTGATTTTTGGGCCACATGGTGTCAGCCCTGCATGAAAGAGATGCCCGGCTACCAGAAACTGGCAGACCTCTACGGCCCTCGCGGATTTGCGGTTATTGGCCTCAAATTCGACACTATGACGGATACCGAAGAGCCAATTCTTTTCGCAAAAAGGATAGGAGTACGTTATCCCCTGGCCGTCGCGGTTGATGAGTTGAAGCAGAAGTTCGGCGGCATTGAAGGATTACCGACAACGATGCTATACGACCGCGAAGGAATACTCCGGAAAAAAGTGGTCGGGTTTGAATACACAAGTGCGTTCGAATCGGAGCTAAAGCCACTTCTCTGAATGGGTCGATGAGTTTGTTCCCACGAGGGCGCGGGTTAGCTTTTCCTGGATTAGCTCGCTCTTCCGGCAGGCCGGTCAAGACCTAAAAGCTGTAAGCTGCGCCCACTAGAGGAATGGCCTTGGATCGGAGACCGTTATCGTCCACTTTCAACAGCACGTTGCCCGTGAGCACTAGGTGGCGGAACGCTCGATACTTTAGCCCGAGAGATGCACTTGTGATGTTGTAGTCCGTTTTTCCGACGGTCAAGTTTGGATGCGTCGTTCCCGGCGTCAGGACGTCGCAGTTTGCGTCGCTGCAGCTGCCCAGATCTGTAAACGTGGAGGAGGAAAGCTGCGGGACACCGAACAAGCGCTGTCCGTAGATATCAAATGCGCCGGTCAAGCGCTTTGTGACGGCCACATCGGCGCCCACAACGTAGATGAAGCGATTGGGAATCGAACCCTTGGTATCCGCCGAGACCGACACAAAGTTTCCCGCCAGGATCGAATTACCGTTCACCTCGTACCCGATTACAGCGTGCGGCGAAACCCGAGCGGCGTAGGAGATGACGCCAAACGGCTTGACGCCGGTGGCACCGGAGCCCAGGAAATTTTCCGCGTCTCCGCTGGGTACGCGGACATCCACGCCCAGGGCGACACCAAGACGCTCGCCTTTGTAAGCCTCGTATTTTCCGCGGAGGACGACGTCTCCGATCCCCGTGGCGCTCCCCGAGTTTGAGAAGGTAGCGTGCAAACAAGGCGTGGTCAGCGGCAACTGTGGGCAGCTGGGAACCGTCGCCGGATTGAAAGCATGAAAAACCCCGCCGGGAAAATTTATCGGATCCACCGCTGGAACAGAATTCGGATGAATCGTCGTATCGGCAGTGTCGGTGGTCTGCACATTCAGAATCGGAATCGCCACGGAAACGTCGAGACGCGAAGTGATCCCGTAGGTCGCGTAGATCGTATACTGATGTACATTGAGACCTATGTTCACGGTTGAAGTCACAAAATCACGTACAAAGCAGGGAGCTACGCCCGTGGCGTTTGCATATCCATTAGCTACAGTCAGCCCGGTAGTGTTTGGGCAAGACACAATTCCTGATCCAGGTGGAAACGGCGGTAGGAAAGGCGCGTGTTGGAATACTGTGTGGAGCTGGCTCAAGTCCTTCCCGTCGAGGGTATCGAAATCAAAATACTGAAAGCTGAAAGCAACGTAGAGCTTGCGTCGTCCGATCGTGCCCGCCCGCTCGCCGAGAATTGGTCCGAGGGTTTCTTCGGCGGAAGGCGAAAACGTCTTCAGCGCAGGATCATAGGTAAAAGAGATGCCGGACGAGGGCGAAGCCGTCGGCAATTGTGACACCTGGATGCCCACAGCTTCGTTGATCGGATCGAAGCTGGTGAGGAAATTACCCTGAAAATGCGACTGATGCTTGTTGAAGATCAGTGGTGCGCCTTGACCGGGCCCAAGCCCAAAAGGCCCATACACCTGTGGGAGCACGCACACGAGCTTGTTGCTAGTAGTGCCGTTGAGGGGACATAGGCTCTGCGCCGAGGCGGTCCAGTTCCCAAGAAAAGGAAGTGCGAGAAGAACGCCCGTGAGCGTAAGTTTAGACATCCTGCCTCCTTGATTGCCTAAAGAGCGCTTTTCGGACTGTCGTACGGTGGGACATTTCGGCGACTTTAAAGGGAATGCCAGATGTGCTTGCCGGGAGTGTATACAGCCGGTTAAAATTGTCAAGTACCGCGCCGGTATCTCCTACCCTTTTCATCTTCCCGGCAGTCAAAGCCTCGCCCAATGCCCAGACTGCGAGTCCGAATTCCATTTGAGCGCAACTTCACCGAAGCCGAGTTCCTGCGTCTGAAGCGAGGCTTCGTGGCTGAAGGTATGGATGATTGCCTAAGGGCGGATCGCTGGCACATTTTGTTCAAAGACCCGTGGCTGCAATTCGTTCGCAGCTGGACAGGATTGTGCGTTTACAAAGTCCGGCTCGAAGTGAGCGACGGGGGATGCAAAATTGTTCGAGCGCTGGCGAACCGAGACAAACGTCAGTACGGAGGCGATGATCCACGGGGGGAAACGAGACTTCTATCCTTTCTGATCGACGGCTTGCTGCTTAATCGGGAGCAACGCTCTCTGTGAAAGCTGTCTTCGTCACCAAGCGGCTTGCTTTTGGAAGCGGTATCACCAAGTGGCGCGATGTCGAGCAGTTGCATAAATTGGGCATCACCCACGTCGTCAATCTCCGATGGAACCTTCACGACAAGAAAGTCCGTCAATTTGAATGTCTTTGGCTTCCCTTCAAGGATGACAAGAAGCTGCGACCGCGCTGGGAGTCGGCAACGACGCTGGGCATCGGGGTCTCTCGAAGCGACGAGGCGAGCCTCGGGTCGTGCACAGCTCTTCAGGAAATCTGTTTAAGCCCGTTGGCGTCACGGCTGACATTGGGCGTTGCAACGTCAAACGAATCTTGGCTGGCGGAATTGCGCGGGCGCATCCATTTGGAAACTCCCTCTTTGAAAAGCCTCAGGATCGTTCGGCGGTTCTCGAGAATGACGCGCAGCCACGAGGACTTCCTCATCATCGGGAAATAGATTCCGCGAAAACAAAGACGCGCCAGGAAAATATTGACACGATCCCCCACATGGTTGTCGTCGAGTGCCGTAACTGCCTGAGCCATCGCTTCCGGGCTGTAGGAGTGAGCCCAGCCGTAGTTGACTTCGGCATGTGCTTCTTCGATGGTCATCTTCAGCGGAGTGTGGGCCATCGTGAAAGGAACGAAGTCCAGCCAGTGCCGAGGGCGCGTGAGCCGTCCGGCGGCCTCTAGCCGCTTGTATAAAGGCGTTGCGGGTAACGGCGTGAGTAGCCCGAAGATGGGCAAGCCCGGAGGCCATGTGCGCACCTGCTGTAAGGTGCGTTCGGCGACTCCCGGAGTGTCGTTATCCATGCCGAAGATGAACGAGGTGATCGCGTAAATATTGCGCTTTGCTAGGCGCTCAAGCACGGCGGCATACTCGCTGGGCTTATTGAATCCTTTATTTACGTCCTTCAGATTTATCGGATCGACTGACTCCATGCCGATAAAAATCCACTTGCCTCCTGAGGCAGCGATCAAATCCACCAGTTCTTCGTCGCGCAGCAGATTGGCGCTGATCTGCGCCACCCAAAAGACCTGGGCTTTCGCCGCGATGATGTCACGCAGCAGTGATTTAGTGCGCTTTACATTGATGGCAAAGTTGTCGTCGATGAAGAAAACCACGATCTGACCTTGCTCTTTGCGGGCGCGGGCTTTCAGCAAGAGCAATTCATTGACGACGCTTTCATTCTTGCGGAACCGAATGGAGTCGCCGAAGAATCCGGTGACCGTGCAGAACTCGCAGCCGTAAGGACAGCCTCGTCCCGATTCGACCGGCACGATGCGAAATGTTCCCCAGCCTTCCCGGAAATTCTTGAGCAAGGGGTGCATCAGTTTGGGAACGAGATTGAACTGGCGGAGATCAAGCTTGTCCCATGGAATCGCGGGATAGGGATTCAGGGAAGGCTTGCGCTCCTTGCCCATACCATCAACAGGCGCGTAGATTTCCTTTAGCTCACCGCGAACAGCGTCTTTCACGATTTGCGGCCAGGTCTCATCGGCTTCTCCCAAGGCAACGGCATCGGCATGGCGTTGGCCACCATCGCGGCCGAGAGCTTCATCGGCCTCTTCGGTCACGTGTGGCCCTCCCATGACCACCGGTACTCCCGTCGCCCGAATAGCGTCAGCCATGCGATACGCCCTGGCGACCATCCTGGTCATGGCACCGATACCAACCAGTCCGATGTTCTGGTCGCGGACGAATTCCGCAATTTGGGTTTCGTCCATAGGTTGGGCATTGCCATCGATCAGCAAAACTTCATGTCCGGGAGGAGTGAGCGCCTGGAGCAGAAACATCCAGAGGTGGGGCATGAAGTTGCGGGTGACGCCGTTGTCAGGGTTGTAAAGCAGAATTCGCATAACACTCTCCAGCTGCGGGAACTTCAAACGAGCAGGCCAATATTCTTGCGGTCCTTTATTTCGTTTCCCAGGGGTCGTAAGTGCCGACGCTCCAGACGCGCCCTTCGAGGTCTCGGCATACAAACCCTCGTCCGCCGTAACTCTCGTCTTGTATCTCTTTTATGATTTCAACTCCTACCGCTTTCACCCGTGCGTAAACTTCATGGGCGTTAGGGACGCACAAGTAGCAACCTCGCGTTTCAATGCCGCCCAGTTCGTCCGTATGCATCATCAGGCGGCTCCACTCGTCGTCCCTGATTGAGCCCAGCATGACCATACCACCGCCGAGCGTCAATTCCGCGTGCTCGATGGTGTTATTCGGTCCGGGATAGACCGCATGTCTTTCAAATCCGAAAACATGGCAAAGCCAGTCGATAGCCTGCGGCGCGTTGCGGTAGCGCATGCTACAGATCACTGCGCTTCGCGCCTCTTTGTTAGCCATCGCGGTTTTGTCCATCTCGGTCGGAGCGGCTTTGGCAGTTGATTCGCTTGACAATTATTCGGTTCCGGGTCCACAGCTTGCGGTGTATGCGATTTCTTGTTACTCCATGGATAGAAGTACAGCTGCCATATGAACGTCCACCCCCGGAATGTTTCAGGTCTCGTCTCTAGTCAGCGGATATGTGTCTTCAAAAATCTGTCCATTCGCCTTGAAAGCATCCCCCTGCCGTTCTCTCCACATCTCAAATAGTCGTGGATTGTTCTTCAGTTGTAGTAGCGCAGTTGCGATCAATTCCGCGCACGGGATATCGGGGTAGTCCACAACAGAAAAGCATGTCGATTTGCCGCAGTGCGAGATAACAAATTTATAGTCCACTCGGAAGCGCACGCGCCCAACCGTGAGGTGGTAAGTGCCATCGTCGTGTAGCTTCGCTCCAGTGAGCCATGCGATACGCTCCAGATACTCTGCTGCGCGCTCGGCCGGCGTGGATTCGGTTTCCATGCTCATTGCGTGCCGATCACTGAGCACGAGTGAACACCCGGCCGTCAGCCTTGAGCGCTCCGTTCCGGGCGGCCCACCCGTCGAACAGCGCAGGATTGTTCTTGAGCTGGAGTAGCGCCGTGGCAATTTGCTCCGCCTTTGGCATCTCTTTGTGCGCCGGATAAAAACACGTTTCTTCATACCCACATTTGGGATTGGTCACGTTTTGCAACCGGCTGACAAATCCATCACGCACTTGGAATCTAGTTGTGCCGACATGCAGGACATAGGCACCACCCATTTGCGTGGCGCCGGTGAGGGCAACGATGCGACGGAGATACCTTTTCGCGCGATATTTTCGGTCGACGGCGTCTGCACCATTCGCACGCTTCTCGCGCTCGCCTGCGACCAGGGTTATACCGACAGGGTCTAAGATGTAGAGGCCCTGCGGTAAGGGGCCATTCTGTCGCGGTCGCGCTGGGTCAACTTCTCCAAGCCGCCATTCCCGTCCCATGCCAGTAAACACAAACCTACGCAGGATCACCGCGAGGAACGGAATCAGGGATAGAACTACACGCAACATAGAGGTAGCCTGCAACACAAATCGACTGCCAGGTTCAGTCGATGCTAACGAGGTCTTGCATTGCCCGAGGTCTTTAGGCAAACCCCAAGGCTAGCCGCCTGCGATGGGATGAACCATCAAGACTTCGTTCTGCCTGCGCGTGACTTTCTCGATGCGTTCACCGGTCGTCATATCGAACGGCTGCGCACCGGTCTTGACTTCATATTCGGCAATTACGCGATTCACTTCATCCATGTCGGCGGTGGCCGGATCGTATTCGAGAAGTGTGGTATCGCCGTGGGATGAAAACGTCAGAATCTTAGCGGTCATGTTTGGCCTCCTGCGGGACGTCCGTTTGCGGGTCTTCTGTGGAACAGCAATCAGCGGGTTTGGGTCCCTGCCGCCCATATTGCACCGTTTCTCAGAGTTGTCAATACTCGACGGGCATTCCAGCCCGTACTCTAGTGAATTGCCCGTGCGGAGCAAGGTTGCTGCTTCGATGGACCCGGTCGACAAGATCGGCCATTCAGGAACGTAGCCAGAATGTGCTTCGATTAGCGTTAATCGTCCTAGTTTTCCAAAGCGCAGTGGACTCAAGCTGCTATTCTCGCCAAAATCTGAATTTGGGAGTGAGGCCGCTGCAGGACCTGCCTCCAGGGGTCGACAGTGTTTTTATGTAGTCTTGATGAGCGCATCGAGCGAGGAAACCGGAGGACCCATGAAGTTGGATCGCGGAGTATTAAAGACGCTCCCGAAGGTTCTTTTGCACGAACACCTGGACGGAGTGCTAAGAGCGAAAACGGTGGTGGAGTTGGCGAGAAGCGGAAAATACGACCGACTTCCCACGGAGGATCCAGACGAACTGGCACGCTGGTTCCACCAAGGTGCGAACCAGGGAAGTCTGCCAAAGTACCTGGAAGGCTTTGCACACACAATTGCCGTGATGCAAACCGAAGAGGCGCTCGAACGAGTGGCTTATGAACAAGCGGAAGATCTTAGCCGTGATGGCGTGGTCTATTTTGAGAGTCGCTTTGCTCCGATTTTTCATACTCGGAAGGGGCTAAGCCACCAGCAGGTGGTCTCCGCCGTGCTGAAGGGCTTGGAGCGGGGCCGAAGGGACTTTGGAATTTTTTCGGGGTTAATCATCTGCGCGATGCGCAATATGGATGTGTCGCTCGAAATGGCCGAACTCGCCGTCGACTTTCGTGAGCGGGGAGTTGTGGGATTCGATCTTGCGGGCGAGGAGGGCGGTTATCCTCCCAAAAAGCACGTGGAAGCTTTCCACTATATTCAGCGACAGAATTTCAACATCACCATTCACGCTGGCGAGGGGTTTGGAAAAGAATCGATTTGGCAGGCCATTCAATACTGTGGAGCACACCGGATCGGGCATGGGACACGATTAATCGATGACATTGCGGTCACGGACGGCAAGGCAGTGAAATTGGGCGACCTCGCGCAATACGTGCTCGACAAAAGGATCCCGTTGGAGATTTGCCTGCTAAGCAACGTCCATACAGGAGCCACACGCGACTTGTCCGAGCATCCCTTTAAGATCCTATATCAGGAGAAATTTCGCGTCACGCTAAACACCGATAACCGGTTAATGAGCGACACGACTATGACTAAGGAATTCGAGACTGCTGAAGATACCTTTGGTCTGTCCCTGGAGGACTTCGAAAAGATCACTATCAACGCTATGAAGAGCGCCTTCCTGCGTTACGACCAGCGTTGCGATTTTATCTACGCCGTAATCAAGCCGGGTTACGCCACGGCACGCTGCTCTCAGGCAACAAAAGTGACTCCGAGAATCTGGAACGGGGACTCCGCGTTAAAGTGAAAATCCACATCTCCGGTAACCGCGTTTATCAGGCACATCGTATTTACGAGCCTGAAAGAATGGGCACGCAATAGGCCAGACACAAAGCCTCTTTTAGAGAGTCACCGGGTCAATGCTCTTTCGGTTTTTCGATGACCTGATCGGTTTGGATCGAGAACAGCAGAAAATCCGTGAAGGTGTGATAGGCGATGGTGTAGTGATCGCCGAAATCGCCATAGGCATCCGCAGCTTGCGGGAGCCAGACTTTCGTGTTTAGAGTACGAAACGGGACCGGAGCATAGTCAACGGTCAGGTACATCTGCCGAACATTTGCAGCGGGCATCGCTTCCATCAAACTGGTCTCCAGGTGCACCACTTCACCAGAGTCCTGGGCAATCCAGGCGCGTCCTTTGAGCTTGGCGGGATGGGCGACCCCTTTGACTTCAAAAGAGACGGTATGAGTAGGCCTGTCATTGCGTTGCTGGAAATGTACAACCCAGGTGGCTTGCCCGTTCCATTCTGTCGCGCCGTCGCACCTCATTTCGTAATCGCCTTGAAATTCTGGAAGAAAGATCAGCGCCATCTCCGGTATCCCGACGTCTTGAATGGTAAATGGAAACGCGCGATGCCCTCGCTCGGGCACGCGCTTTTCTTGCACCGCGAGCCCCGCGGATGTCTTGGCGAAAACAACGTTGTAGTCGAACGCTCCGGTTCCGCTCTGCAAAACATGCGTCACACTGCTTCGCAATTGGAATTCAATCTTTTCTTGGGAGGTAAAGTTTTGCAGGTCGGCAGCCAACTCGTGGGCGCGGGACCCCGCTTGCTCGAGCACGCCAGAAAGCGCGCAAGGAGCAGACGAATTGTGAGAACGGACAGGGCCGTCCACGTTGGGCGGATCCCAGAGCAAAACCTTGCTCTTGGGTCTTATCTCAGCCACTTTCGTTTCTGGAGCTATTGCGGATTGTGCAGCTCCTTGTGTTGGCGGCGCCGTGGAGGCTGGCGTGGTTTCCGCCAGCGACGGGTTCGGCGGAGCGCCTGAATACTGTGGCACCGATTCCGTTAGTGCTGGAGACGCCTTGTCCGGCTTGGGCGCAAAATAACTCTGGCGCGCTTGCAACGTCAGATCGCGCCGATTTATTTTTACCTTCAGCGGATGGTAAGCGCCGTCGGACTTCACGTTTTTTGGCTCAAACTCTAAGAGGTATACGTATTCCGGCGCCTGCGTCAGGCTTTTGAATCCCCCTTCCAGATCATTGCTATTGTTAAAAAATGTTCCGCCCGTGCCGTTGGCGAGTTCCGCCATCACATCTTCGTTAAAGTTCATGGCGTCGGCATGATAATTTGCGTGTTGGCCCGTCATCAGGTCCTGAGAGGAAGACCCGCCTCGCTCGCTGGCGTCGATTTCGGTTGTGTACAGACCGCGAGCATCCATAGCGTTAATGGTTACGTTCGCCCGTGCGGCGGTGTCCAGCACCGCCGACTTCTCAGCGAGCGCGGACGGCGTCACGGTGAAAAAACCTGGCGAGATCAAGATCATCGTCCGTTGGCCGGGGAGAGGGCCCATCTTTTTCACAAACTCTCTGACGGTTCGCAGCGATATCGAAACATCGTGTTCACTATTGGTTAGAGAGTTCTCCGCTACGGACCTCACCATGGACTCAACCATGCGCGGTGAAGCGCCGACAAGAGCTGCGCAGGTCACGTAGTCCGCTTCGGCGAGCTCAAGGGTCGTTTGATCATGTTTGTTTAGAATCAGGTCGGCGTGATAAGGGTCGATATTCGGGCAGGCATGCTCGTCGTGCCGGTAGAGTTGTTGCAATTTCAACTTCTTGACGGCCTCTTGCAGGGAGGCGACGTCGTGCGTCAGCCCACTGTTACTCCCGGACATGGAGACCACAGCTGCCATGTCCGAATTGGCCAGCGACTCACCAAGCATTTTCGTTGCTACATTTTGGGCTCGCAGCAACTCTCCGGCGCTTAAGTGCAGGTCGTCGAACAAGAAAACAATGAAACGCTTTGACAGGCTTGTTGTGGGGGGAGCAATCGTGGGGCCGGCATCTCCTGGCCCGGTCACCCTCGTGCCCGCGCCCACCGCTGGCCGCTTCTCGATCGTGAACCCCGTAATGTTTTGCCGTTTGTCTCGATCGAAGACCTGGAAGTCTTCCTTTTTCAGATCCCCCACTACCCGGCCCTGCCGGTCGCGGACCACAACGGGCACCAGCACGGCGTTCACCGTGACTTGAATTCTGGCCGAGCCTTCCGGAATTTGCGTGTCATTTTGTTGCGCCCTTAGGTTCGTATATAAAGGGAACCCGAAGCAACACGCAGCAATTGCACGTAGGCATATCGTACTGGCATTCATGACGACTGTTCTACTCTACGCCCTCGAAAAGGGACGATTGCAAATATTATCGGGATTTTCGAACAGCTGCTTCGACAGACGCTAGCTCCTGGAGAGTCGCATAACCGGACATTGGGAAACGATGTAGGATAATTGCGTGGCTCATACCTCGAAAAAACGCAGCTACGCTGTCTACCCGCCGAACTTCACGAACGCGGAGTCTGCTGGACCTTTAGGGCTGTCTCAAGGGCTCGCCCGAAAGCTAGAAGCCTCGGGATCGGAACGTGGATCAGACGCTAAGTAGACACGGTCGACAAAAATACAGGTAAGAACGATTGGCAAATTGAACGACTGTGGCTGTGGAATGGAGTCCGGTTCGTTAGACTTCGTGAAGAGCCTGCCTTTTACCATCCTCCGTCATCCAACTCCCGATAAGTCGTGCCGGACAAGTGCCGTGGTGCCGTACCAGGACTTGGGCAACCACCGAGCGAAATCATGGTTTTAGCAACGTGAGCGACTGAATTGCCAACCTAAAGGCTTCGAGTTCTTTTGTAGTCGCCCTGCACTTCCCGGTTTGCACTATGAAGATCTCTAGAGCCGAATGCCAGGGTACCAGCCGCTTTTAGCCAGAAAGTCCTTGGCATCCTTCAATATTATGATGTTGCTCAGGGCGCGACGTTTGTCGGCAGAGTGCTCGTAATAGGACTTGACGATGCGATACCCAACCCAGTAGCCCAAATCACCTGGCGTCGTCAGCGTACCGTTGTCGATCCATTGCGAAAGATCGGTTTTGTCCTCGGCGGCGACAAACTTGGTCTCGACCTGTTCATCCTGCGCACTGTCCGTTGGGGCATAAGGAGAGTGGAACGCGGTCTCCCCGGTTATAAGGGTGGCCACGAACTCCGCAGCTCCTTCGATCAGGGACGCCTGCAACACCGTGGGCTTGGGGTTGTTGTAGAAGGCCGGCGACTGCAGCGCTTGTTGGACATGGGTGTATTCGTGCGCGATCTCGTGAACGAACCGGTCTTCCACATTGGGATTGAAGTAGGTGACCGCGCAACTCGCCTCCAGGCCAATGACAACGCCTTGTGCATCCGCAACGCCTGCGGGCTTGCCGCGGCTGATGGCGACTGTGACCGGCGGGAATTCCGCCGTGGGGTAAAGACGGCCCAATATGCGCAGTGCCGCCGCCACGCGCAACCGGACGCGGGGCAGGACCGCGATGCAGCGTTTCGCATCGGCAAAGATTTGCGGATGGGCGGCAATGGCCTTGGCGATCGTCTCACCGGTGACATCGCGAATCTCGGAAAGATGACGAAGGCCCGGAGAGCCCGGATCGATGTAGCCGCGTTGGAGTTCTTCAGCCGTCGGATGCCCCTGTGCGGCGTCGTAGACTTTATAAAATCGCCCGACATCCTCGATATAGATAATCGGCTTCTGTGACACGACAGCAGCTGCAGACGACGGGCTTCCGGCGCTGATCGGCGCCAATGCGCCACAAACGAAGGCGCATAGCACGTTCCGTTTCGAAAACTTGAGTAGGGCAGGGAATCGATGATTCATACGGCTCCTGGATGGTGAATTGATGGCTGGCTGCGGTGTCGAAGCTACTGACCGAGCCGCCATCGGTCGAGGGGCAAAAGCTTAATCTGCTTGGTAAGGTTATAGGCGGTCGAAAGATCGCCGTCGCCGCAGACGAGGATGCGACCGAGTACGAGCACCGAATTGTTCGGCGAGGATATCAGCTTCATTCCCTTCGGGACGCTTCCTTTCCAATGCGGACCGGTGATCAGGTAGTCGCCAGCTTGGGTCCCCGTTGTGCGTTTCCCGACGTAAGCAAAGTTAGTATTGCTCGAAGGATCAGTAAACTGCACGCTGTAATAACGACCGGCCATGTCCGGCACTTGCAATATTTGCGGTGATTTGCGGAGGTTTAACCAGCCGACCGTGGGGAGCGTGTCGCGGTTCACGCCAGTAGTCGCCAATTTTGAGGCCGAGGAGGGTGGGTGGATGGGATCCGCAAAAAGCGCTTGGGGCTCCGTGTAGAGCGTATTGACCGGGATTGGGCCGTCGCCGAACCCTTTGACGAGGATCGCCCGCTTGAACACACGGAGGATAAAGCTCGGCCACAAATAAATGAAAGCAAGCCATGTTGTAATGCAGACCCCGCCGAATATGAGGAGGTGTTCGAGTGTCATGGTATTTTCGCCTTGACGACCGGCGGCACCTCGTACGTACCGTTGAGAATGGCCTTGCCGGGCACATAGACACGCAGCCAGAGTATGAAGTCGCCCGTCGGCGCCGGGAGCCAATTGGATTCATGGCCAGACGGTGCGGCATTCTGGATGTAGATGTCGATTGAACCGTCGGCGTTCGGCAGGAGGCCGGAGCGATCGCTCACACTGTACCGTTTGATCGGATTCGGCACGAGATGATTCCGGGCCGTACCCATCGTGAGCGACCAGAACGCATCGTTGGGTGGCAGCTGGGCCGCCGGGAAATGCATGACGTAGTCGTGCCGGTCGAGAGCGTCCGCCCCGCGCCATCCGCATTCGTCCACCAGTACATTGCCTCTTCCGGCGCGTTGACCGGACCGGTAAACAGTTGGGCGTGCGCCGTCCGCAGGAACATGCCGTTGCCGGGTTTGCCGAGGCCGAACATGGTGATCCAGCCGTTTACCTTGACGGCCTTGATCCTCGCATACGCCTGGGCAGATGCAAACGCCAGCCCGTAGCCGATAAGGAAACCCTGTATCACGTCGTTACGTACCGTTCTCACGTGAGTAGAGAAGAAGAGGTGGATGATGAAGTAGACGCAGAGCGCGCCGATAAATGCCGCGAAATTCGAGAGTGTCCTGCTCATAGTGCCTCTATGATCTGCGTGTTCGAGGCCAGAATTTGTTGAGAGTCTTGTACAAAGCCGAACGACCAAGTCATGACGGATTGATAGTCAGACCATTTCGTTACTTTTGTTCTATGAATGGTATCTGGAATGAAGTCACTTCAGTCAAATGCCACAGGTACTCCAATGTTTGCGCAACGCACGGGCCACGTCGTCTGGCCGCTCCTCGGGAAAAAAGAGACGCGCTCCAGGAAGTTCGATGACCCTCTGTGTCCCTGGAATAGTGTTGCGGAACCAAGGCTATCCGCGAACTTCGCGGGAGCACTGAGGCTGCTCCCGCTGGTAAATGCAAAGAAAATCGTACATAAAATCAGAAATCCAAGAATCAAGTTGTGCCTCGTGAGCTCCTCCATGAGGCTTTCTGTGCTGGTGCAGTTTGGCAGCAGATGTCACGGGCGCCTATTGCGCAGTGGGACGGGAGGGAAGAAACTCCAGAGGGAGCGATGCCATGCCGTGCACGTAGCGCCATCCTGACGGGGTCCGTACATAGGTATCGCTAAACCAGACATGCCATTCGAACGGTTTTCCCTTATCGACGCCTTTCACCCAGAGTTTCGACGTTATGACCGCGGTGTCGCCCCACACTTGAACGGTCTTATCGGTGTCTTCGTTGTGTTCATACTGGACTCGCTTCGTTCGCGCGTCATTGAGCAGGTCTGCCTTGCTGTGGGACTCTCCATCGCCCCAAGCCACGACGAAATCGTCGGCCAGGATTCGGCCCATCGTCTCGGCATCGTTGTTCTTGACCGCAAGCTGGTACTCAGTGTCGAGCGCCGCCACGGTCTTTTCATCTGTTTGTGCATCGGCGACGGCGGCAATGGATGCCACCGCCAAAAGCAAGCCAACAAGAACATTCCTCGGTCTCATCGTATTCATATGGTCTCCTCTCACACCTCTTCATCTGGGAATTACCTTCTGTTGGCTTATGCACTGACAAGGACCAAACACAACGAAAGGCACCGATAATTTGTATATCGTACATAATTGCGTTATGTCAAGTACCACGGCTATGTATATCTGGAAGTCGCCGCTTCCGAGGCGGCTAAACATCGCTGCATGTGCGAGTTCTCGGCCCATTCGGCTTGAAAATGTGTTTCGGGAACTACGACCGAGACGACGAAGACTACCGAAACAAAATCAGTTCGGTGCGGCTGATGCGCATTTCGTTCGCGAAGGGCGGCGGTGAAGCAGCTGGAGTTGCCGATATACCCTACATAATGGGATTATGTGACATTATTGGACAGATGGTTGGAATATGAAATCACGCAAGGAAGAGAATGCCGAGGCAACTCGTACAGCCATAATTGCCGTTGCTCGTAAGCACTTCACGTGGAAGGGGTACGCAAATACTGAAATCGCGAAGATCGCCATCGAGGCTCGCGTCACGACGGGCGCGGTCTATCACCATTTCTCCGGGAAGAAGGATTTGTTCCTTGCAGTCGCCGAACATCTGGAGAGCGAGATTCTTGCAACGGCGGCAGCCGTCGAGGAAGGCGATCCATGGCTTCGAGTGAAAGCCGGTTTTGAAAAACTCATCGACCTCTGCGCGTCATCTGACGTACAGCGCATCACCTTTATTGAAGCCCCTCAGGTTGTCGGACCGGACGCTTGGCGAAAAATAGAGCTCCGTTACGCTTACGGTGCTCTGAGAGAAGTGTTAGCGGCGCTCATCACAACTGGTGTAGTGAGGCCATACCCGGTCGACCTGATTGCGCGCACGCTTCTGGCATTGCTACACGAAACCTCCGCCGAAGTGGCGCGTTCAAAACGAGATCCAAAGGTGCGTCAGCAGATTTCGGAGTTGGTAAGCAACGTATTCGACGTTTTCGCGACAGCTGGCCGCACAATCGCACCCATGCGCCGTACCCGGCGGTTCGACTAGATGAAGCGCGGTGACAGCGAGCGGGACTTTGAAGACCGACTGCATCGGAGGATGTGCGTACGGTTCGAGATCGCAGCTTAGCGTCGAATCCGGCAGAGAGCAGGCCGCCGAGACTCCGCCATGGGCATCATCAGCAATGATGCGGATCTGCTGCTGGAGGATCGTCGGCACTTGCTGCCGGCGTTCGGTGACCGACCTCTATGCGACATTCGCCGCGTAGACATTCAGCGGTTCGTTACCGAAAAAATGACGCGACAAAACCTGTCCTGGCAAACGGCTGTTCATCTTCGAAATTTGATGAGCGGCACACTTGAGAGGGCAGTTGAGTGGGGCTATTTGGAGGCAAACCCCGCTCGACGAATCAAGATGCCTCCGATGCAGCGTCGGCGAAAGACGATTGTGCTAACGCGTGGACAATTGGCCACTCTACTTCAGGTCCTACAGGAACCAGTGAAAACGCTCGCGATCACTGCTGCCATGACAGGACTACGAATCGGCGAAGTACTCGCCCTCCGCTGGAAGAATGTGGACTTCGACAAATGCGTGATCCGGGTTCGCGAAGCGGTTTTTGAGGGCAACCTCTCTTCACCCAAGTCCAGGAGCAGCGTCCGGGACATTCCGATGGAGCCCTCACTGCGACGGCTATTGTCGGAATACCGGAAGGCAGCATCTGTTGAGGCGTTTGTTTTTGCCAGCAGGAACGGCACGCCACTGGACTCGCATAATCTGTTGGGGCGCGTCCTAAAGCCCGCTTGTAAGCGTGCAGGCTTGCCGTCAATCTCATGGCATAGCTTCCGCCACACGCACGCGACGTTGCTCAGCGATCTCGGCGAGTCGCTCAAGACTGCACAGGCCCAGCTCGGGCATGCACGATTGAGCACAACCGCGGAGATCTATACCCACATAGTGCCGGCGTCGCAGCGAGCGGCGGTGGAGAAGTTGGAGCGAGCCATTTGGCCGCAGTTGGACCCAAATGGACCCAAGTTGGCAGTACAGCAGAAGCTCGGCAGTGAGCTAATCCAATGACGTGTCAGAAGTTAAGTGGCGCGCCCGGCCAGACTCGAACTGGCGACCCTCTGCTTAGAAGGCAGACGCTCTATCCAACTGAGCTACGGGCGCAGCGTTTAGTCGCATTATATCACTGAGTTGCAAGCCTCTGTTCACGCTCGCCTTCCTACGCGTTATGATTTGTGCTGAATTTTGCGCCCGCCACCGCCGCTGTCAGTCACTTAACATGGTAACGGCCTGCTCCTGCCTTGCCTACAATGCGGTTCCAATTCGCTCTAAATGTGTCAAGTAAAAGGAAATTGGGGGGCAACCCATAGCTTGTTTAGTTGATGTAAACTTCCGTCGAAGCGCCGTCGGACCGGGGATGGCCTGTGCTGATCACTCGAATGCGGAGCAGGGAATGTCGCGAGCTGTTGGTGCGTCTTGGCTTCGGTAGGCTGGCTTGTGCGTCGAATGACCGGCCTTACATCGTTCCTATCTATTTCTGCTACGACCTCGATCGTCTTTATTGTTTCTCGACCGTAGGACAGAAGATCATCTGGATGCGGCAGAATCCTCTTGTGTGCGTGGAAGCTGATGATTTGCGGGGCCACGACGACTGGGAGAGCGTTGTGGTACTGGGACGCTACGTGGAGATTCCGCATGGCCCAGAGGAAACCAAGGCCCGGGATCATGTGCGGTCCTTACTAAAGAAGAGGTCCCTTTGGTGGCAAAGCGGCTATACCGTCAGCCAAGTACGTCGCCGGAGCGGACCTGCGGTTCCGGTCTACTACTGCATACTGATCGAGCGGATGACCGGACTGCACGCTTCCCCAGACCTGTCGGAATCACGAAAACGCCGAGTGCAATCGCTGACGTCCAAACGGTGAGGTTCTCCTGGGCTCCTGCTTAGAAATTGTGGACGAATTGAGCCTTGGTGGAGGGCACTTTCAGTGATTTTCCAACATGGATTGCTACCGTACCATTCTAGCCAGGTCCAAAGCTCGATCTAATTGACACATATGGACCGTTTTGGGACTATTCTGCTACGTGAGTTATTGGGCCCGTGTTGGCTTTGCCTGACGACCAAGGCTCTTGGGGGCCAGTTGGCCGTGCGACAAGATTTCATCCGAATTAGACAGTCCCGTTTGTCATGACTGACCCTCTCCCTTCCAACCAAGTTGGCCTCGAATCCGTTGGCCCAAGTCTATTTCCTCAGCGCAGAGGCACGGGTGTGATTTGAAGAAGCTGGGCAAATACGAGGTTCTCGCAGAGTTAGGGCACGGCGCGATGGGTGTGGTCTATCGTGCTCGGGACCCGTTTATCAATCGTCTGGTAGCCCTTAAGACAATCACGACAGGCGTAGCCGATGACCCCGCGCTACTCGAGCGTTTTTACCGCGAGGCGCAGTCAGCCGGGGGACTGCAGCATCCGAACATCGTAACCATCTATGACATGGGTGAGGCAGGGGACCTTCCGTATATCGCGATGGAGTTGATCGAGGGAGAAAACCTTGAACAGGTGATCGCCCGGCGCGCCGCGCTGCCCATGACTGTGAAGCTTGTTTATGCGACGCAAGCCTGCCGCGCATTGGACTATGCCCACAAGCGGGGCATTGTTCACCGTGATATCAAACCAGGCAACATCATGGTGGGAAAAGATGGCACCGTCAAGGTGGTGGACTTTGGCATTGCCCGGGTATTGGAGGCTTCGCGAACGCAAACGGGAATGCTGATCGGCACGTTTGCGTATATGTCGCCGGAGCAATACCACGGGGAGCACGCGGATGAACGCTCCGACATCTGGTCCTTCGGAGTGTTGCTGTATGAGTTGCTTTGCTACGAGAGACCCTTCACGGGGCCCACTCCGGCGAGCTTGATGCACAACATTTGTGAACAGAATCCGAAGCCGCTGAAGCATTTCGTCGAGGACTGCCCCGCCGAGCTGGAAATCATCATGTCGCGTGTGTTGCAGAAATCCCCCAGGGAACGATACCAGTCCATGGAGGATTTGCTGCTGGAACTGGATCCCGTCCGTAACAAGCTCCAAGCACAGTTCGTGGCCGAGCTGGTGGAGCAGAGCCGCAACCTGCTGGAGCAGGGCGAATTCGCACAGGCTCGAGAACTTTTGCGGCAGGCACTGCATGTGGAGTCCGGCAACCACCAGGCCAGAGCCTTACTGGAGAGGACTAATGCCGAACTGAAGCGTCTTCTGAATCGGCCCAAGGCGCAACAACATATCGAAAGGGGCCGCGCGCTACTGGAAGAAGGAAAGATTCAAGAAGCGAAGTCGGCCGCTGAAAGCGCTCTGGAGCTAGATTCGACGTTTGGGCCCGCTCAAGAGTTGCAACGTGTCGTTGCGGAGGAACTCGATCGTGCTCGAGTGAGAGCAGAGTACCTGGAGGCGGCGAAGCAACGCCTGGCCGAGGGATTGCCTGACGAGGCAGAAAGTTTTTTGGCGAAGGTGTTGCAGGCCGAGCCCGCCAACAAACAAGCACTCGCTCTGCAACAACAAGTCAATGCGGAAAAGGCGGAGCGGCAAAAACGCGCGCGAATCGTTGAGGGTTTACGGCAGGCACGGGAGCTGTGGACGCGCCAGAACTACAACGAGTGCATCCAGCTCCTGATCAATCTGGAAAAGGAATTCCCCGGCGAGGAGGAGGTCTCTAAGCAGCTGGAAAGCGCCCGCGAGGATCAGATCGAGCAGCAGAAGCAGCAGGGATTGCTGGAATCGCGAAATCTGCTGGCCATTGGGCGCCATGAAGAATGCCTTGTGCTGCTGGCTGGGTTACAGAGACAGTTCCCACAGGACGAAGAAATACCCCGGTTGTTGGAAGATGTCCGCAAAGACCAGTTGAACCGGCGGAGGCTGCAAGGGCTGGCGCAGGCAAGAAGTATGCTCGTCGCCGGGCAGTACGACGCATGTAGTGCTCTGCTTACCTCGCTGCGCGAGGAATTTCCGGGAGAGCAAGAAATTCCGAAGCTTTTGGAGACCGCCGCACAGAATCAGGCGGAGGAACGCCGACAACGGCGTGTCGCCGAAGCGCGGAAGCACTTAGCTGCCCGCGGATACGAAGAATGCATGTCGTTGCTGGTGGTGCTGGAGAAGGAGTTTCCGCGTGATGACGAGATCCTGAAACTCCAGGATGCCGTCCGTGAGGAGCAAGCGGAACAGCGGAAGCAGCAGCGCTTACAAGAGGTCCGGAACCTGCTAGCGTCCAAGGACTATGAGAGGTCGCTGGCGCTTCTAGCTTTACTGCAAAAAGAGTTCCCCGGGGAAGAAGAGGTTCAGAAGCTACAGGGAATCGCTCGAGCGGAGCAGGCGGAACAGCGGAAGCAACAGGGGCTGGCCGAGGCTCGCCGTCTTCTGGCAGCGAAGCGCTACGACGAGTCCATCGCGGTTCTGGGCAAACTGCAAGCGGACTTTCCCTCTGAAACCGAGATTCGCCGACTGCTGCAGTCGATTCAAGCCGAGCAAGTAGAGCGGCGGAAGCAAGAGGGCCTAGCCGAGGCTCGGGGTCTTCTGGCGGCGAAGCGCTATGAGGAGTCCATCGCGGCTCTAGGCAAACTGCAAACGGACTTTCCCTCTGAAACCGAGATTCCCCGACTGCTGCAATCGATTCGGGAGGAGCAAGCGGAGCAGCGAAAGCAAAAGGGGCTGGCCGAGGTTCGGGTTCTTCTGGCGGCGAAGCGCTACGACGAGTCCATCGCGGTTCTAGGCAAACTGCAAGCGGAATTTCCCTCTGAAAGCGAGATTCGCCGACTGCTGCAGTCGACGCGAGAGGAGCAAGCGGAGCAGCGGAAGCAAGAGGGGCTGGCCGAGGCTCGCAGTCTTTTAGCGGCGAGGCGTTACGATGAGTCCATCGCCGTTCTAGAGAAATTGCAAGCTGACTTTCCCTCGGAGATCGAAATTCGCAACCAGCTCGCAACCGCCCGCGAGGATCTCGCGGAGCAGCAGAAGCAACAAAAACTTAGCGAAGCCCGGAGTCGCCTGGCAGCGCAGTCCTTTGGGGAAGCGCTAACCGTGGTGGAAAGCCTTGCCCGGACCTATCCGAAGGACGCGGCGGTAATAAAGCTGCGCACGCTGGTGGAACGGGAGCAGGAGAAACACGCCAGAGCCAAGCGAATAGAGAGCGAACTGGAAGCGCTGAAGAAATTGATGTCAGAGAAACAGTACCCCGAAGTCGTCTCCAGGACGAAAGCGCTTCTGAGCGAGTTTCCGGCGGAAGCAAACTTTGTTCGCCTTGCGAAGTTCGCCGCGAGCCAGCAGGCAGCAATCGAACGCGAGCAGTTACTCCAAAAGACCCTAGAGGATGTGAAAGCGCTGTTTGGCGCGAATCGCTTCGAGGAAGCGGCGCGTACCGCGCAGAATGGCCTTCGGAATTTCCCCGGCAACGCAGACCTCCTCAACCTGTCTCAACAGGCCGAGGTCCAGCAGAGGAAATTGGAAATCCGGCAACAGATTGAGATGCGAATTCGTGAAATCAGGGTCAAGATCAACCGGGAAGAGCTCAGCGAGGCGATCGACCTAGCGAAGCAAACGCTGGTAACGATGGGACCAGATACCGATCTGACCCAACTGTTGAATTCCGCGCAAGTCGAATGCGAAGCTCGGGAGAAAAAAAGAGAGCAAGAAAAAGCGATAGGGACAATTCGCACTCTAGTGGAGTCCGGAAAATTTGATGCGGCCACTCTGGTGGTAGAGGAGGCGCTGAAGACGAATATTGTCGAGGCGTTTGACCCCCGCATTCAGCGACTGACGGAGCAAATCAAAGATGCCAAATCGGTGGCCGAGCGGAAATCGGCACCCACCTCGTTGCCAGCCGCCCCTCCCAGCGTTTCCCGGGAGTACGCTTTCCTGCAGGCGGCACCATTGCCAAGCCCTCCAGCGCCCGCCGAGAAACCTTCCTCTCTGGCTCCGCTGAATGCGCTGACGGAGCAGTCCTCGGCAGCTCAACCGGCGCTTTCGGCGCAGCCCGTCGTGCCAGTTGCCCCGTTGGATGTGGTGCTCCCCCCTCCTACTACAGTAGTGAAATCGCCGGAGGCCGGTGTCGCTCCAGCGACAAGAGAATCCAGCGTCACATCGGACATCCCCGCACGTCCAATGGAGGCCCCGAAAGATCGGCCACCTGCGGCCGCGCCCGCGAGCACTTGGGTAGCACGCCCAGCACCGGTCGAGCTTCCGACCTGGCGGAGGCCCGCGTTGCTGGCAGCGCTGGCCCTCGGGTTGATTGCCGCTGTTTGGACAGGAGTGCATGCGGTCCGCTCAAAGGCTCCGCAAGTGAGCGCACCTGTCGCGCAGACAAACCCAGAACCGCCGGCGCCCCGCGTCGATCCGCTGGAGGTGCAACAGCGCGATGCGTTGGATGCCGCCAATAAACTGATCGCCGCGAACGATCTGGATGGAGCGCTGCAAAGATTGCAGCAAGGCGCCGCGCTGAAGGGTCCGCTGACATCGGAGATCGACAAGAAAGTATCGGCAATCGAAGAATCGATGAAGGACGCCAATCTCCGTGCGCTCCGACAGCATGAAGCAGTGCTCTGGCAGCAAGCGACGAACCGCATGGCGAGTGGTCGTTTCGCAGATGCTCAAAAGGAACTTCGACAGATTCTGGCTTTGCCGGTGGGGGGTGTTCACAGAGACGAGGCGGAGAACGATCTTGATAAGGTCATACCTCAGCGGATCCTACAGAATGATCTGCTAGGCCAAGGCCGGCAGAGCTTGAAGCAAGGCGACTTTTCGTCTGCCCGACGTGCCGCCGGCCAACTCAAGCAGAACGGCGGCGATCCGGCGCCACTCCTTGGGGAGATCGACCAAGCTGAACAAAGCAGGCTGGCGCAACTGGAAAGCCAATTCAACCAGTTCAAGCAGCGCGATGACGACGCTGCGGTTCAACAACTCAAAGGTTTGCAGCCAAAGTTTCAGGCGCTGGCGAGTGATGGCGGATCGCAATCGGGCGAGGCGCTGAATTACGCAAACAACATTCCCGGGGCGATCGCTGAGGTGCAGGCTCGCGCTCAGAAAAAGATCGCTGACGCCGGGTTTCAGCAAATGGTGCAAAGGTATCAGCTAGCGGCGAGTTCGAACGACAAGGATCGACTTACGTCGGCACGGACTGACTTCGAGTCTGTGATTCAGAGCGGGGGGCCGCACGCGGAGGAGGCCCAGAAGTATCTGGCCGACGTCAACGACAAGCTTACGGCCCTGAACAAGCCACCCACTTCCCCAGCGAAGCCGCCCATAAAGGCCGAAATTCCGCCTCCAGTAACGGCGAATGCCGACGCGGATGTCCGCGCGGCGGTGCAACGCTACGCCGCGGCGTTCAATCAGAGGGACGTGGATGCCCTTCGGCAGGTTTGGCCAACTATGGGACCTCTTTATGCGCGCTTAAAATTATCGTTTGAGTCGGCAAGTTCCATTCGAGAGCAGGTAAACATCGAGAGCGTCGATCTCAGTACCGACGGCGCAAAGGCGGTCGTAAAGGGGCAGATGTCCCAGCTCTACACGCCAAAGGGAGCTAAGACGAAAGGTGTTGTTAACAGCGCCGCTACCTTCCATTTGGCGAAATCGAATTCTGGTACCTGGGTCATCACGGATGTTCAGTGAGCTGTGAACCCAAGGAAACCAATTCTGCAGCTTGACAATTTGCGTCTGGCATATAGACTCGCCCCAGGCACCGCGTGCAGGCTGAACCTCAAGGTTCGCTGAAACCGAAGACCCATCTTTCCAACACTTAGTCCGGAGGCGTCCCATGTTTAAGCGCCTGTTTATGGGGTCAATTCTCGTTATTTTGATTTTGTTCTCTTTTACGAGCGCTTTTGCGCAGAGTGTATGTCCGTTGAATGGGACATCCAGCAGCAAACTGGTGTGCGTGATTCCTCAAGTGTATGGCCCCTACGGGCTGGGAAGCGGTGCGACTGCTCCGTTGCTCGCCGACGGCCATCAGGCGCACTTCGAGGGCGATTTTCTTTCCAGTTTTGGGCCGATCAATGAAGCGGTTGGCATCCAGGTGTCGCAATTGCCGATTGCTTCACCTTCTTCCGGTATTAGCTTCGTTTTCGACCCTGCGCTGAAAACCTTCTCTCCCTCGACCGAAGAGAGCCTGGGTCCAATCCTTGGCCAGCATGCCAGCACCATCGGCCACAACAAGCTCTACGTGGCTTTCAGCTTCCAGTACTTCAATTTCAATTCGATCGACGGGCAGGATACCGCCAAGCTACCGGCGGTCTTTAAACACGAGGTCTTTCCTCCGCCTTTTCCGAGTCCATTCATAACGGCGTGTCCCAACCAGACGGGGCTGGCGGGCACTGCGTATGCGGGAAACCCGTGTTTCGTGCATGATTTTATTCAGACCACGAATAATATCGACTTAACGGTTCATCAGTACGCGTTGTATGCGACGTACGGCATCACCCGCCACCTGGATGTTTCGGTGGAAGTGCCGATTTTGAATATAAATATGAAAATGACGTCGAATGCCACGATTGTGCAGAATTCCTTCGCACCGCCGTCGCCCAATTTCCCCAACGGTGTCTTTCACCAGTTCGATTCCAATCTCGTTCCGAGTTGCAATGGCGCGAAACCGTGCTTGAACGCTACATTTTCAAGCTCCGGAAACGCCACAGGCATTGGGGACGTGCTTCTTCGTGGGAAGTACGAGTTGTATCAAGGCGAGCGGTTGGGGTTTGGCGTGGGAGTGGATGTCCGCTTGCCGACCGGCGACGAGGAAAATTTTCTGGGCTCCGGCGCCGTTGGGGTTAAGCCCTTCGGCGTCATTTCCTACCGCGCCCGGATTTCGCCACATGCCGAGGTCGGATATGAAAAAAACGGACAGTCCTTGCTGGCCGGCGACTTCGTGGGTACGGCTACGAATACCAAAGGGTCGCTTCCCGACCGGTTCGTATATACGCTGGGAGCCGATGTGGCGATCGTTAAGCGACTCACCGGCGCGTTTGATTTCTATGGCCAACGTTTGTACGGTGTCCCGCAACTCTTCTCCAACCCTTATACCGATCTGGGACATTGCAGCGACATCGCTTGCACGACATTGACGCCCGGAACGACGCACCCCGACCTCGGCGTTCGCCCTTCGGTGGACTACAACATCCTCAACGCATCGATTGGTCTCAAGTACCGGTTGTGGCGCAACCTGGTCATCACCGGCAACGTGCTGGTGAAATTGGACGACAACGGGTTGCGATCGACAACGGTGCCCCTGGTTGGCGCCTCCTATAACTTTTAGCCATTCGCGCGTCCGTCCGGCGGCTCGTCGCAAAATCTGGGTCCGTAATGCGTATCACCTGTTCCTATCGTGACACCAAAAACGTCTGGGAGACTCCCGAGACGGAAGTGTTCTTTGGCCGAGCCGAAGAGAAGTGGCCGATTGTCCTGGACCTTTCACCGGACCAAAGAGTCTCGAGGCTGCACGGGCGAATCTGGGAGGAAGATGGCCTTTGCTGGATCGAAGACCTAAATAGTTCGCGCGGCACGCTGTTGAATGGGATCGACATCAAAGGAAGAGGAAAGCAACCGCTTCGGGCAGAGGACTCCGTGGTCGTTGGCCAGACCACTCTACGGGTTGAGTTTGGTGAGATTCGCAATGCCGCCGGGACGAACTATCTGGAGCACGGCACTATCCTTTTGCCCGAGAAGCATGCTGCTGAGTCTTGCGTGGCCATCGCAAAAGATGTGGACGCAACAGCTGTGGAAACTGTACCGACGGAGGGTACGGAGGAAAACTCCACCGCGCGGCGACTCAAGATGGTGTGCGATCTTCCTTTCCACTTTGCCACCAAGACAAAACTGGAATCGCTCTTGCCCGACATCGTGGACCACTTGGCCGAGGTCATTCCGACCGGTGAAAGTTGGGCGCTGGTGCTCCGTGAGCCGGAAACGGACACCCTCTTGCTCAAAGCCTACCGGTACGTACAGAGGCCGTACTTGAGTGAGACTCTGCTGCGGCGCGCCATGACCGAGCGCAAGGCCTTCGTCTGGAAAAGAAACGCCGAGGTAAACATTAGCGGAAGCATGGCGCAGAGCGGTATCGAAATGGGAATGTATGCGCCGCTGTTGTGGCAGGGGGAGGCGCTTGGGGCGATTTGCGCAGGAGCGCGAAATCCGGCGGCGGTGTTCACGGACGAGGATGTGCGGCTGCTGGTGGTGGTTGGGCAGTATGCAGCGATGGCTGTCGCCACACATCGGCTGCAGGATAAACTGCGTCATGAATCCGTGATCAAAGCCAATTTGCTGCGGCAGTTCTCTCCCAAGGTGGCGGACCAATTGTTGGCCCATCGCGGCCGCTTGCGATTGGGCGGCCGACGAAGCGAAGTAACGATCCTGAACTCCGACATCCGGTGTTTTACGAAATTCGCCCAGGAAATGGATCCCTACGACGTCGTAGAAATGCTCAACGACTATTTAGGCGTCGTTGTGCCTGTGATCTTCGCGCACAATGGAACGGTCGACAAATTTATCGGAGACGCAATCCTGGCGGTTTTCGGAAGCCCGGAGCCTGATCCAAAACAGCACGAAAATGCCATCCGAGCCGCAATGGAAATGCAAGCGGCGGTAACGAAGTTAAACGAAGTGCGCGAACTTCGCGGTGCGACCTGCCGCGACTTTGGCATCGGTGTACATTGCGGCGAAGTTGTGCATGGCTTCGTTGGTACCTCAGATCGCATGGAATTCACAGTGATTGGTGACGCCGTCAATCGGACGTCGCGTTACTGTGCGGCTGCAGCGGGAGGCGAAGTTCTGATCAGTCCCGAAATGCACGAGCGTGTGTGGCGATTTGCAGAGACAGAGCGAACTACGATTCAGACCAAACATGAAGGGGATTTTATTGCGTACCAAGTGAAATGCCTGAAGGAAGGTTCCGGTGTGGCGGGTACTCCCAGCCCAGCCAGTGAGCAGGCTGACGGATGACTTGCCGGTCTGTTCCTCGAATCAGCCGCGGGCACTCGGCGTTAAGCTAGGCCGGTATTTGAGCAAGTCTCGGAAACGATTTTCGCTGACAAAATGAGTAGCAGGTTTGCGTATCTGGGGGTTGATAACGCACAGGCCGATCTGCCGTCTGTTGCGCGGAATACTCCAAGACAATGGAAATCTGTCGATCAAAAGGAGAATTATCTGTGAGAAGCTTCTCTGTCGCCGGAGTTTGATCCAGCTTTTGGGGTGTCGGAAATGATGGTTCCGGCCCAACTTTTGGGTTTACTGTTGGGAGGTACTAGCAGGAGCCCCTTTGCCAGAGCCTGACGCCATTGTGTGGGTTGTGGACGACGATGTGTCCGTTCGAGAGGCCTTGGGAAGCCTCATTCGGTCGGCGGGGTTGCGGGTCGAGACCTTGGCATCTGCGGACGAATTCCTGGCTAGCCCCCGGGTCGAAGCCCCGAGTTGTTTGGTTTTGGACGTGCGCATGCCGCGCTTGAGCGGACTGGACCTGCAGAAGCGGATGGCTGAAATTAACCTTCAGATTCCAATCGTTTTTATTACCGGGCATGGCGACGTGCGGACCTCCGTGCGCGCGATGAAAGCCGGCGCCGTTGAGTTTTTGATGAAGCCATTCGACGACCGGGATCTCTTGGAGGCGATTCAACAGGCGATAAAACGCGACCGGGAGGCGCGCCAACACCAAGCGGAGTTGGGAGAGCTGCGCACCCGGTATGAATCGTTGACGCCGCGCGAGCGTGAGGTCATGGGGCGGGTGGTCTCAGGGCTGTTGAACAAGCAAGTGGCCGCAGAGCTGGGCACGAGCGAGATCACCATCAAAGTCCACCGGGCTCAGGTCATGCACAAGATGCACGCGGACTCTCTGGCCGACCTGGTGAGAATGTCGGAGAAGTTGGAGATTCGCCGCGGGAAAAAATCGTAGGAGGGTGCACAACTCGTCGATTCGACATGCGAAAGATGAACACAAGAACGGCCGCCCGCGGAGGCCCGATGGGGTCGAGAGCAATGAAGGTTGCCGGAATATTCGGCATTTTGCTGCTCTCTTTGGCGCTGGACGGTTCGAACCAAGCGTCGCGCGAACCCGTCACTGTGACGTTTCTGGATGTTGAGTACGACACGCCCGATCTATTGCCCGTAATATCGCAAGATTTGCAGGCCTTCACAAAAGAAACGGGGATTCAGATTAAGCGGCTTCCTGGTCCTGATGGCTCTCTCAATCAACTTGCCTTGTGGCGACAGTTGCTCCAGAAGGGCGCCCCCACCCCCGACCTGTACAGCATTGACGTGATATGGTCCGGAATATTGAATCCTTATCTCATAGATCTAAAACCTTACTTTGCCACCGAGCTCTCCTCACAGCCTCCGGTGGTGCTTGCGAGCTACACCGTAGACAACAAATTGGTGGCTATGCCACATCACGCTTATGTCGGTGTTTTGCTGTATCGCACCGATCTTCTGCGAAAGTATGGCTATCGAGAGCCTCCCAAGACATGGGATGAACTTGAGACGATGGCCTCGCGGATTCAGGCGGGCGAAAGGGCCAAAGGTCAAAAAGACTTTTGGGGCTATGTGTGGCAAGGGGGCGTCAGCGAAGATTTGACCTGTGCCGGTTTGGAATGGCAGATTAGCGAAGGCGGCGGACGAATCATTGAAAATGACAAGACGGTCAGCGTAAATAACCCGCACACGGTCCGAGCATGGCAGCGCGCCGCACGGTGGGTGGGGTCGATTTCGCCACCTGGTGTGGTGGCCTATTCAAAATGGGACGCAGAAAACGTCTTTGGCTCAGGGAAGGCAGCTTTTTTTCGTGGTTGGGAGGGAGATTTTAGTCTCATCGACTGGGTGCCCTTGCCAGGAGGCGTAACCAACGTTGGCCTGACCGGTATACCGGGCGGCCGAGCCGGGCGAGCAAGCACGTTGGGAGGAAACGGTTTGGCGATTTCCAGAACCGCGGCGCACACCCGTGAATCACTGGAGCTGATCCGATTTCTTCTGCAAAAGGATGTGGAGCACAAGAGTGCCCGGGAACATTCCCAGCCACCTCAGGTTCCCGAACTGTACGAGCTGCCGGCAGTTTTGGAGCCATATCCTCAACTTGCTAGATTGCAACACGCCACGGGTGTGGTGGCGCGTCCTTCCGCAGCTTCTGGCCAGCAATACGAGGATGTCAGCAGGGCTTATATCAGGACCTTGCATTCCGTGCTCACTGGCGAAGTGGTTCCGTCGGCGGCTGCCGCCGCGCTAGAGAAGAAACTGATGGAGATAACGGGTTTTAAGTCGGGACCGCCCTCCAAGCGGGATTGGTGGTCCCCTGAGAAGGTCTCTGAATAGGTTCACGATGTTTCTTTCGAGACGCTTTAGATTCGCGCTTATGCGCTAGCCATAGGGCCCCGCTCTTAATCCGAGGCCAGGGAGTCACAGATTGGTAGCGAAACTTGCCGGATGGACGAAACAAGCTGGCGAGAAGACTTTTCACCTCTATCGACTCAACATCGGTCCCCGTTTGACGCTCTGCTTTATCTTCATCATCCTGGCGATGTTGGTGGGATACGCGGTCTTACTTTGGCAATTCCAACTGGTCCGAGCGCAAGCGGAGCGTCTGAGCGGTGTCGACCAGGAGTTGATTACCGTATTGCAGGCGCATACCAAACTCATGTCGTTCTACGAGAGGATGGACTCGCTGGCGCATTTAGAGAGCACTGCCGGACTGGTCAGCGAAGCGCAAGAGCTTCGTGACGCCCTTCTGGAGGATAACCGGCGCACCAGAACTGTCCTCAGTGGCTTGCCGCCGGAGGTACAACTGGATCCGACCCTGCTGCCTACCCTTGTCGCAATTCAGGACGCACTGCCCGCGCAGCTCGATGCCATCACAGCATTGGCTAAGTCGAAGGAATGGGATGCTGTACGTTTACGCCTGGCCAACCAAGTCCGGCCGCTGGAATCTAGAAGCGCGGCGTTGGTAGAGAACATTGACCGCGAGGTCGGCCAAGCGCGAGCACAAGCCGTCTTGAATATCGGGCAGGCACAACGGCGGGTTCTTCTAATTGTGCCGATCACAGCGATCTTGACGCTGCTATTTGCGGCCTTCCTCGGCTGGGCCATAACGCACAGCATCACAGAACCACTGGGGCGCTTGTTGGGGGGCTCGAAGGCGTTGGCACGGGGTGAATTTCAACATCAAGTTTCGGTGATCGGGAAGGATGAGCTTGCTCACGTCAGCACGGTATTTAATGAGACGGCCGGAAAATTGCGTGAACTTTACGAGACGTTGCGCGTCCGGGAAGAGAAGCTCCGGCAATCGGAAGACGGTCTCCGCACTACGATCGACACAATCCCGACGTTGGCATGGGTCTGTGGGCCGGACGGAGCCGCCGAAATTCAAAATCAGCGTTGGCTTTCCTATACGGGGCTCTCTCAGGAGCAGGTAGCCGGCTGGGGTTGGATGGTGGCAATTCATCCAGAAGATTTACCAGAGTTAGAGAGTCACTGGCGCGCGACGTTGTCCGCCGGCGAACCAGTCGAGCACGAAGCACGCATGCGACGCTTTGACGGGGAATACCGCTGGTTTTTGTTTCGCGCCACTCCGCTGCGCGACAAGCTTGGACATATTCTCAAGTGGTACGCGACGAATACAGATATTCATGATCGCAAGCGCGCCGAAGATGGGTTGCGGAAGCTCGCGTCGCTAGTCGAAAACAGCACGGACTTTATCGGGATGGCTTCGCTTGAGGGCGATGTTCTCTTTATCAATCCAGCCGGTCAAACCGTTGTGGGGTTAGCAGGGAACGAACAAGTATGTGAAACCAAGATTCTCGACTACATAGCGGAGCACGATCTGGAAAGATTCGGGAACGATGTTCTGCCAGTCGTCTTCAGGGATGGCCGGTGGGAGGGAGAGACGCTCTTTAGACATTTCAAGACGGGTGCATCCATATCCATGTGGCAGCACATTTTCTTTATCACCGATGAAGGGAGTGGGCGGCGTCTTGCTTTGGCCACGGTCTGCCGTGACATTACCGAGCGCAAGCGGTCCGAGGAAAGGTTTCAGCACGCGCAGGCCCAACTGGCTCATATGGCTCGACTGACCACAATGGGAGAGCTCGCAGCCTCGATTGCGCATGAAGTCAATCAGCCCCTGGCGGCCATAGTCGCGAACGGCAACGCGTGCCTCCGCTGGCTGCGCCGAGCCGAGCCCGACCTGGACGAGGCACAAACTGCTGTGGACCGGATTGTCAGAGATGGGAGACGCGCGGGCGACATTATCTCTCGGATTCGAGCCCTTTCGAAGCAAACTAGCACGGACAAGGAGTCTTTGGACGTAAACGGAATCATTCAAGAGGTCGTCGCCTTGGTCCAGGCAGAAGTACGAAGAAACAGGGTGGCGCTTCGTACGGAATTGGCAGACGACCTTCCGCGTGTGCTGGGTGATCGCGTACAGCTGCAACAAGTACTGCTCAACTTAATGATGAACGGAATCGAAGCTATGAGACGTGTTGAGGATCGACCACGAGAGCTGGTGATTCGAACACAAAAAGGTGACGAAGGCCAAGTATGTGTTGCCGTTCAAGACTCAGGCATGGGGCTTGATTCAGCGAATATGGACCGGATCTTTGATGCCTTCTACACAACCAAACGCGAAGGCATGGGCATGGGGCTATCGATTAGCCGCACCATTGTTGAGAATCACGGTGGACGGTTGAGAGCCGCGGCGAATAAGGGTCCGGGCGCCACGTTCGAGTTCACGCTTGCCGAGCACCACTAGCAGAGTCTGGAGCGTCGATTGAGAGCGAGGGAGTCCTAGTTTCCGGTGACGTTCATTTGCGGGCGTGGAGACATGCGAACCTCGCCTCTCATTCTCAGAGGGCAGTAAACTACTCCCAAGTTGTTAAACGAGAAGGCTTTGCCGAATCTGAGCCAAGCGGTCCTGACCTGAAAATAACCGCCCACAAGCAAGAGGCGCCTGCCATTTGTACCTATACAAAGGTTCAATAGACATTTCCTTGCGCGCTGCTAACTTGGTCCAATGGGGAATCTCCCTGTTATTTCGGTTGTCGATGACGATGAGTCTGTCCGTCAGTCCCTTGGCGGGTTGATGAGGTCAGTCGGATTTGGCGTGAAGGTGTTCTCATCGGCTGAAGAGTTCTTGAATTCAGGTAATCCGCGCGATACAGGCTGCCTAATCCTCGATGTGCGCATGCCGGGGATGGACGGGTTCGAGCTGCAGCGGCGCTTGGAGGCTAATCAGTACGAAATTCCAGTCATTTTCATCACCGCACATGGAGACGAGGAAATGCGCCGGCGCGCTCTTCTAGCCGGTGCCGTCGACTATTTGTTGAAGCCGTTCACTGAGGAGGCGCTGCTTAATGCTGTCCAGGCGGCTCTGACGAAATAGCATCAACCGAAAGCGAATCGAGATTTCGAAATGGAGGAAAAGTTAACGTAGTAACACGAAGTTTGTAGGTCAGGTGAAAAGGAACACAGGTTTCCGGCCAAACTTGCGCAAGTGGAGGAATGTCCCATGAGCCAATGTAGTTCTCCCGTCTATGTCGTCGATGACGATGTGTCCGTGCGCGAAGCGGTGGGAAGTCTGATTCGATCCGCAGGATTGAGGGCGGAAACGTTTGGATCGGCGCAGGAGTTCTTAGCCAGCCCCCGAGCTAAGGTACCGAGCTGTTTGGTGTTGGATATGCATCTTCCCGGGTTGAGCGGACTCGACCTGCAACAAGAGCTTGCGAAAGCGGACGCCCAAATCCCGATCATTTTCCTCACCGGCCACGGCGACATACCAACGACAGTGCGAGCGATGAAAGCAGGCGCGCTGGAGTTCTTGACCAAGCCGTTTAACGATGAAGACCTATTAAATGCGATCCGTCAGGGTATCGCCATCGCTGGCTATCACACACCGCGGCAGCAGCACCGAAACGTGGCGCAGCAAGGGTTTGAAGGAATCATCGGCGTGAGCGCCGCATTGCAGTCTGTGCTGCATCAAATCGAGCATGTGGCGGCGTCGGAATCGACTGTGCTGATCTTGGGAGAAACCGGCACGGGCAAGGAACTCATCGCTCGGGCCATCCACAAGCGGTCTCAGCGCTCCACCCGTGCTTTTGTGGGCGTGAACTGCTCCGCAATACCCCCAGACTTGCTTGCTTCCGAACTGTTTGGCCATGAGAAGGGTGCCTTTACAGGGGCAGTTCAGCGGCGTGTGGGCCGCTTTGAATTGGCTCAAGGAGGTACGCTCTTCCTCGATGAAATCGGAGAACTTCGAGCCGCGACCCAAGTCGCTTTGTTGCGTGTTCTGCAGGAGCACGAATTTGAACGTGTGGGCGGAACTGGATCGATCCGAACGAATGCTCGTGTGATTGCTGCCACCAACCGTGACTTGCAGGCAGCCGTTGCAGCATGTACGTTTCGTAGCGACCTGTTTTATCGCCTCAACGTTTTCCCGATCGAGATGCCCCCTCTGCGCAAGCGTAGAAAAGACATTCCTTTACTGGCCAAATACTTCATCGATCTCTACGCGAAAAAAACGGGGAAGAGCGGCCTCCGGGTGGACAAAGAGACCTTGGACCTCCTTCAGGCACACTCCTGGCCAGGCAATATTCGCGAACTCCAGAACGTCATCGAGCGGTCTGTGATCCTGTGCGAAACAGAGAAGTTTTCGTTTGACGAGAACTGGCTTTCGACGCTGCCTCCAGCAACCGAGCCGAATGACCGGGTGGGCCTTTCCGAAAAGCTTGACGCTCAGGAAAAGAGGGTTGTGGCAGCACTGCGAGAAAGTGGTCGACAGCCACTCGGACGGTCAGACGCGGAGATCAAGTTGGGTAACTGACTTCGTCGAGGAGACAACCCTCGGTCGTTACGAAACCCGATTGCTGTTGGGCGCAGGTGGCGTGGGGCGCGTTTATCGCTCAAAAGATAAAAGCCGGCACGATCGACGCGTGGCGCGGGCCGAAGCTCTGTTCATGCGGGTTTATCGTCAGGTGCGTACCAGCTCTGCTTCCCTCGATGACGTGCTCCTGGAATGCCTCACACGGAGTATCAGAGTCCCATTTCGCCCGAAATAATGAGTTTTCAAATCCAAGTTGCCGTCAACGAAGCCTTTGTCCTTGAGTTCGTCCCGCAAATCTTTCAACGCAAATCGTCCCAATAACCGGGCTCGTCGCGCTTATGCGGCCGGAGACTATTTCTGAGAATCAATTTTAGACTCCGAGACCCTTTCGGAGACTTGCGCGGGAGTGGGAAGTTGCGAGAGGTCCCATCCGCCGCCGAGAGCTTCGATTAACTGTACCGAGGCGGTCATCGCTTGAGTGCGGAGAGAAGCCAGTTGTTGCTGTTCTGAGAGCAGAGTGGTTTGCGCCACAAGCACGTTGAGATATTGATCGACGCCGGTATAGTAACGCGCTTTGGCCAGCTCCAAGAAACGTTCCGCCGACTGTTCGGCTTCCACCTGCTGCCTAATCTGCGTGGACAAGATTCGCACGGTGGCTAGAGAATCTTCCACTTGTTGGAACGCGGTCAGGACCGTCTGGCGGTAGCCGGCAACGTCCGCGTTGTAGACCGCAGTGAACTGCTGCACCGTGGCGCGGCGGAGGCCGGCGTCAAAGACTGTCTCGGAGACCGAAGGCCCGACGGACCAAAAACGACTCGGCCACAAAAGTAGCTTGTGAAAGGCCGAGCTTTCAAATCCTCCCTGGGCGCCGAGAGTCAAGGTCGGATAATAGGCTGCCACGGCGATTCCAATCTGGGCGTTGGCGGCGGCCATGCTGCGCTCGGAAGCCGCAATGTCCGGGCGGCGCTCCAGAAGCTGCGAAGGCACACCGAGTGGGATCGCGGGCGGGATCGCGTTCAGGGGCTTGACGGGAATCGACAACGTGGAGGGAGTAGTTCCGATGAGTACCGCGATGGCGTGTTCGAACTGCGCGCGGGCGATGCCCAGATTGGTGCCGGCGGCCTGGGCACTCTGCAACGCGTTTTCCGCTTGTACCAGGGAGATCTGATCGTCAACACCGGTTTCGTAGCGCGCGCGCGTCAGATCTACGGACTTCTGGTCGGCTTCAATGGTCTCGTCGAAGACTTTCTGCAAGGCATCCTGGCCGCGGAGTTCGAACAGGAAAGTGGCCAGGCTGGCCTGTTCGGTCAGGCGCACGTTCTCGAGGTCGGCGGCACTGAGTTGCGCATTGTATTGTTGTTCATGGATCGTGTTGCGGACCTTGCCCCAAAGATCCGGCTCCCAGGAGACCGCGGCGGGAAGAACGAAAAGCTGGGTCTGCTGACCGCCTGATGTGGAACCGGTGGCGCCCGTTGAACCTGTGAGATTCGCCGAGCCGCGAGACCGCTGATAGGAAGGGGTTGTTCCGATGGTGGGATAGAGTTGCGAACGCGCCTGCGCAACGAGGGTTCGCGCTGCCATGAAGTTCTCAAAAGATTGCTTGATGTTCTGATTGTTGTTGTTCAGTTGGTCTTCTAGGGCGTTCAGTTCCGGATCCTTGTAAATCTCCCACCACTTGCCATGAAGCATGGCGTCCTGGGGATCCGCAACCTTCCATTCGCCGGAATTGGGGAATTGTGTAGGCGACTCTTTGTAGGTGGATGCAGGCAGCTGCGCCGTGGCCGCCGGTTGACGGTACTTTGGCCCGACGGTGCAGCCGGCAATCGCGAAAGCTGTGGCCGCGGCGGCGAGTATGGTCCTGAGTCCAACTGTCTTCATCGTTTGTCCCCTCCTAACTACCCTTCGGCAGTCGCTGGAGTGTTCGCTGGGTTGAATGTGTCGCGCTGTTTTCCAAGAACGCGAAGCCGAATACGATCGAGCATGAGATAGACGACCGGGGTGGTGTAGAGCGTCAGAAGCTGGCTCATGATGAGGCCACCAACGATGGTAATGCCCAGAGGGCGTCGCAGTTCTGAACCTGTGCCGGTTCCAAACGCCAGCGGCAGCGCGCCGAATAACGCGGCCATCGTGGTCATGAGAATCGGGCGGAAGCGCAACATGCAGGCTTCGAAGATGGAGTCTTCGGTGCTCTTCCCTTCGCGCTCTACTTGCAACGCAAAATCGATCATCATAATGGCGTTCTTCTTTACTATGCCAATCAGCAAGACGATCCCGATAATGGAAATGACGTTGAGATCCTGCTTGAAGAGCATTAGAGCGAGCATGGCACCGACGCTGGCGGAGGGTAGTGTCGAGATGATCGTCAGCGGGTGCACCAGGCTCTCGTAGAGGATGCCAAGAACGATGTACACAGCAAGAAGCGCGGTCAAAACCAGGATAGGTTCGGTGCTGAGCGATTGCTGGTAGGCCTGCAGAGTTCCGGCAAAAAAGCCACGGACCGAGGTGGGCACTCCCAGACGCTGCTTCATCTGGTCGATGCGCAGGGTGGCCTCGCTAAGGGAGACGCCCGGTGCGAGATTGAAGGAGACGGTGACCGAGGGAAACAGACCAGTGTGGTTGATCGCGAGCGCTATCGTGTTGCTTTGAGGTGTAGCCATAGTGAAAAGCGGCGTGTTTCCCGTGGCGGTAACGCTGCTGCTTCCGGTCGGATGAAAATATATGTTCTTCAGGCCCTCGGGGGTCTGTGAATACTGGGGATCGACTTCTAAAACAACGTAGTACTGATTCAATTGGGTATAGATGATCGAGACTTCCGATTGGCCAAAGGCGCTGTAGATGCCGCCATCCAGAGACTGCGCGGTCTGTCCAAGTTTCGCAGCGGTCACGCGGTCGTAATTCAACAAAACGTCCAGGCCGCCATTTTGCTGGTCGGAATTTACGTCCTGCAAGCCGGGAATTTTTTTCATCTCCGCGAAAACCTTGGGTCCCCAAAGCACGAGATCGGGAATATTGTCGGTCTGAATAGTGTATTGATAGAGAGCGGCGCTGGAGCGTCCCCCGATGCGAATGTCTTGTGCGGCTTGAAAGTAAGCCGAAGCCACAGGCAAACGGTTTATTTGTGGGCGCAAGCGGTTGATGATCTCGGCAGCCCCGATTTTTCGCTCGTTCAGCGGCTTCAACGTAATAAAAATATTCCCGGTGTTGGTGGCGCCCTGGCCTCCAGTGAACCCAATCACGTTCTGAATCGCAGGATCTTTGTTAATGACGGCCTGCAGCTGTTTGATGGAGTCGTTGATGACGGCGAAGGATGCATCTTGGGGGCCCTGAATAGCTCCGGCGAGGGTACCCGTATCCTGTTGAGGAAAGAAACCCTTGGGAATCTTCAGGATCAACGCGACATTGAGGGCGATGGTGAGCGCGAGAACCGTGAGGGTGAGCCCGGCATTTTGCAAAACCCAGTGGAGGCTGTGCCGGTACCAGGACAGGATCCCTTCGAAAACTCGCTCCGATGCCATATACAAGCGGCCATGTTTCGCTGCATGTTCGTTTCGCAGCAGATAGGCGCACATCATCGGCGTGGTGGTGAGCGAAATGACCATTGAGACGAGAATCGCCGTGGACAGCGTGATAGCAAACTCGCGGAAGAGCCGTCCGACGATTCCACCCATCAGCAACAACGGAATAAAGACCGCGATCAGCGAAATGCTGATGGATAGGACGGTGAAACCGATCTCCTTTGCGCCCTTGAGAGCGGCGGCGAACGGTTCCATACCCGCTTCCAAATGCCGCGTGATGTTTTCCATGACCACAATGGCGTCATCGACGACGAAACCTGTGGAGATGGTCAGGGCCATGAGCGACAGATTGTCCAGGCTGTAGCCGCAGAGATACATCACCGCGAACGTGCCGATGAGAGAAACGGGGACGGCCACGGCGGGTACAAGAGTCGCGCGGCCGTTTCGCAAAAAGATGAAGACTACGACGATCACGAGACAGATCGAAATCATCAGGGTTCGCTCGACGTCTTTTACGGAAGCGCGAATCGTGGTGGTGCGGTCCAGGACGATGGTGGTGTCGATTCCTTGGGGAATCGATGCCTTGATGGAAGGCAATTCACTACTAATGCGATCGACAGTCTCAATGATGTTGGCGCCGGGCTGTCGGAAAACGATGAGCACGATGGCGCGCTTGCCATTGAGATATCCGGCGGTCCGAACATTTTGTACGGAGTCGATTACGTCGGCGACGTCCGAGAGGTGAATGGCCGCGCCCTTGTTATAGCCGACGATGACGGGCTTGTAGTCTTCCGCGTGAGAAATCTGGTCGTTTGCGAGGATGTCAGCAGTGATGTTTCCATCGGTAATCTGTCCTTTAGCGAGATCGGAGTTCTGTAGACGCAGCACCGACTGGACGTCGGTCATGGTGAGGCCGTAGCTGGCGAGTTTTGTGGGGTTGACCTCCACGCGTACGGATGGCAAAGCGCCACCGCCTGCGCTCACTTGGCCGACGCCTTGAATTTGCGACAATTTCTGCTCAACAACGGTGGAGGCCTCGTCGTAAAGCTTGTCCGGACCGTATTTGTCCGACGTCAGGCCAATGATCATGATGGGTGAATCGGCGGGATTGACCTTGCGATAGGTGGGATTCGCGGGCAGGTTGGCCGGCAGATAGGTGCGCGCGGCATTGATAGCGGCCTCGACGTCGCGCGCAGCTCCGTCAATGTTCCGGCTAAGATCGAATTGAATGGTCACCCCAGACGTCCCCAAACTACTGGTCGAGGTCATCTCCGTGACCCCCGCGATGTGACCAAACTGGCGTTCCAGCGGAGTAGCGACGGAAGAGGCCATGATCTCGGCGCTGGCTCCGGGCAGACTCGCGGCGACCGAGATGGTCGGAAAGTCAACCTGCGGAAGGGGCGAAACTGGCAGGACTTCGAAAGCGATCGCGCCCGCAATGGCGATGGCAATCGTCAGCAGCGTGGTCGCGACCGGGCGATGGATGAAGGGCTCGGATACGTTCATGACAGGCCCGCAGGTTGCGGCTCGGCGCCGCCTTGCGGCGCTCTTGCACGTCTTGAGAATCGATGCGCAAGGTTATCGAAAAATATGTAAATGACAGGCGTGGTATAGAGGGTGAGCACCTGGCTCACCAAAAGCCCGCCGACCATCGCGATACCCAATGGCCGGCGCAGTTCGGAACCAAAACCGGTACCAAACGCAAGCGGCAGACCGCCCAACAGTGCGGCCATCGTAGTCATCATAATGGGGCGGAATCTCAGCAGGCAGGCTTCGTAAATCGCGTCAGTTGAATTTTTCCCCCGGTTGCGCTCCGCATCCAGCGCAAAGTCCACCATCATGATGCCGTTCTTTTTGACGATCCCGATGAGCAGCACGAGTCCGATGATGGCAACGACACTCAGATCCTGCCCGAAGAGAATCAGTGCAAGAAATGCCCCGACACCAGCGGAAGGCAGCGTGGAAAGAATCGTGATCGGATGAATGAAGCTCTCATACAACACTCCGAGCACGATGTAGACCGTGACCAGCGCGGCAAGAATGAGCAAGGGCATGTTTGAGAGTGAGTTTCGGAAGGATGCCGCCGTGCCCTGAAAATCCGCTTGCAAACTGGCGGGCATGTTCATATCTTTTTGCACTTTGGAGATGGACGAGATCGCGCCTCCGAGCGCCGCGTCGGGAGCGAGGTTGAAGGACACCGTGATCGCCGGAAACTGCCCTTGATGATTGATGGAAAGCTGCTCCGTCCTGGTTTCAAAATGCGAAAACGTGCCAAGCGGCACGGCATTGCTTCTTACGGAACTCGTCGTACCAGCCGAGTTGGCGCCCTTACTGGAACTTGCGTTCGACGTGCTCGACGTGAGCGCATTGACGGGCGGAGCCAGCGAGTTCGCGGAGGGAGTGAAGAGAGGAGAAGTGGTCAGGGCATTGGAGCCCGCGGAAGTCGAACCGTTACCCGTCGACGACGCAGCCGCGCCGGTCGTGCCTGCCGCCGAGTTCGCTTGAATATACAGTTTATTCAGCTTGTCTGGGTCCAGTTGGAATTGCGGCTCGGCCTCCAAAATGACGTGATACTGATTCAACTGCGTGTACATCGTGTTGATCTGCCGCTGTCCGAAGGCGTCGTAGAGAGTGTTATCTATGGTCGTGGGCGCGATTCCCAGCCGCGATGCCGTCGGACGATCAAATAGCAGCGAAACCGCCAATCCGCCTGGTTGTTCGTCGGTCGCAACATCTTCGAGTTCCGGCAGCTGTTTCAGTCGAGTTACGAAGCGGCCTGTCCAATCGCTCAGTTCATTGGGGTCGGGGTCTTCCAGCGTGAACTGATATTGCGTGCGGCTGACGCGATCATCGACGGTAATATTTTGGACGGGCTGCATGAAAAGCTGGATGCCTTGCACGTCTTGTATCTTGGTCTGAAGACGCCGGATGACGTCGGAAGCGTTTATCTTGCGCTGCTCGAGCGGCTTGAGATTGATGGACATTCTCCCGCTATTGGTGGTGATGTTGGTGCCATCAGCACCGATGAACGAGGACAGGCTCTCGACGGCAGGATCGTCGAGAATAACATTCGCTAGCTCTTGCTGCTTTTCCCCCATGGCTTTGGGCCCGATGGTCGGCGAAGCTTGCGAGATGCCTTGGATGATCCCGGTGTCCTGGACGGGAAAGAAGCCCTTGGGAATGATGATGTACAGAAAGATGGTGAGCAGCAGCGTGGCGAGCGCGACCAAAAGAGTAATGGTCTGGAAGCGCAGAACGAACTTCAGCGTGCGGCCGTAGAACGCGATCATGCTGTCGAACGCGCGCTCTGAGGCTTGGAAGACTCGGCCTTGTTTTTGACCCGAGTGAGGCTTGAGGATGCGCGATGCCATCATCGGCGTGAGCGTCAGTGATACCACCGCGGAAACGACAATGGTCACCGCCAACGTTACCGCGAACTCTCGGAACAGCCGCCCTACCACGTCGCCCATGAACAACAGCGGGATGAGCACCGCGATCAGCGACACCGTTAGCGATAGAATCGTGAATCCGATCTGCTCCGCCCCCTTCAGTGCCGCCTGCATGGGCGGCTCGCCCTCTTCGATATACCGTGAAATGTTTTCGACCATTACGATCGCGTCGTCCACTACGAAGCCGGTCGAGATGGTGAGGGCCATGAGCGAGAGGTTATCCAGGCTGTAGCCTAGCGCGTACATGGCGGCGAACGTCCCCACCAGCGACAGCGGCACGGCTACGCTGGGAATGATCGTTGCGTAGAAACTGCGCAGGAACAGGAACATGACCATGACGACGAGCGCGATGGTCAGCATCAATTCGAATTCGACGTCGTCTACCGACGCTTGGATTGGTGTCGTTAGGTCGGTCAGCGTCGTAACGTCGATCCCCTTGGGAAGGTTGGCTTCCAACTGCGGTAGCAGCGCTTTGATGCGCTTCACAACACTGATCGTGTTTCCGCCTGGCTGGCGCTGGACGTTCAGAATCACCGCGGGGGTCTTGTTCATCCAGGCGGCCTGATTGGTGTTCTCTACGCCGTCAATGATTTTTGCCACGTCGGTAAGCATGACCGGCGCGCCGTTACGGTAGGCCACCACAACGTTCCTATAGTCCTTGCTGGTGACGAGTTGATCGTTGGCATCGATTTGGTAATCCTGCCGGGCGCCGTCAAAATTTCCTTTGGCGGCGTTGACGCTGGCTTGCGTGACCGCAGTGCGAAGATCTTCCAGATTAATGCCATAAGAAGACAGCGCCGCGGGGTTAGCCTGAATGCGAACCGCAGGCTTTTGACCGCCGCTGATCGTGACGAGACCTACGCCGCTCAACTGCGAAATCTTAGGAGCTAATCGCGTGTCCACCAGGTCTTCCACTTGAGCCAAAGGCATAGAACTCGAGGCGATCGCCAATGTCAGCACCGGGGCATCGGCTGGATTTGTCTTGCTATAGATGGGTGGCGCAGGCAGGTTGGCCGGCAAAAAGCTCTGTGAAGCATTGATGGCCGACTGGACCTCTTCTTCGGCGATATCAATATTCAGACTCAGGTTGAACTGCAGCACGACGACAGAACACCCGCCTGAACTGCTTGATGTCATCTGACTCAAACCCTGAAGCTGGCCGAACTGCCGCTCCAATGGCGCGGTCACCGTCGTTGCCACCACAAACGGGCTTGCTCCCGGATAGAAAGTCAGCACTTGAATCGTGGGATAGTCGACCTGCGGCAGCGCGGAAACCGGCAATTGCGTATAACAGACGATCCCTACGAGCAGGATCGCCGCCATCAGCAGCGCCGTCGCGACCGGTCTCAAAATAAAGGGACGCGATGGACTCAAGGAGCCGAACTCCCAGCGGTATTTCCAGACGCGTTGTTTCCAGATGAGCTGCGTCCCGGTGGCGGCGCTCCGGCGACCACAACCTTGGCGTTGTCCTGCAGCTTATCGAAGCTGCTGTTTGCCAGCACATCTCCCGGGTTGATGCCCGTTACCTGCGTCAGCCCGTTATCTATGACCCCGGTCTTAACCACGCGCATGTGGGCAGTGTTGTCCTGCAACGCGTAGACAAAAGCGGTTTGTCCGTTGTGTTGAATGGCTGATGCCGGGATCAAAGTGGCGCCGTGGAGGGTATCCACCAGCAATCGGACATTCACAAATTCGTTCGGAAAAAGCGTCAAGTCTTTATTCTCGAACGAGCCACGGCCCTTCACGGTGCCGGTGGTAGTGTCGATCTGGTTGTCGAGCGTCAACAGCGTTCCCGTCGCTACTTTCTTTTGCGCAGCGCGGTCATATGCATCCACAGTGAGTCTTGCGCCTTTGTGAATACGATCTTGCACCGGCCCGAGATTGTCCTCAGGAATCGTAAAAATTACGGTGATCGGCTGCAATTGGGTGATCACGGCCAACGTCAGCGTCCCCGACGACTGCACCACGTTGCCCGGATCGACCAGACGCAGACCGACTCTGCCGGTGATGGGAGCGATGATGTGGCACCACTCAACTTGAATCTGGTCAAACTGCGCTGTGCCCTGGTCGATCTTCACCGTGCCCTGATTCTGCAACACGATCTTTTCCTGATCGTCCAGCGTTTGTTTCGGTATGGCGTTGCGATTCCAGGCTTCCTTATAGCGCTCCAAATCCATCTTCGCTTGACCCAGAATGTTTTCGTCGCGCTCCAGCGTGCCCTGCGCCTGCAGAAGTGTCGCCTGGTACGGCCTTGCATCTATATCGATCAGCGCGTCACCCTTGCGAACAATTTGTCCTTCCGTGTAGTGAACCGCCGTGACGATTCCATTCACCTGGCTCGTAATCGACGCCGTGTACACCGGCGTGACCGTCCCGATCGAGTCCAGATACACGCCGATATCACCCTTTTGGGCTGTTGTCGTCGTCACCGTCGCCGCTCCGCCACCTCCCTTGGGGGATTTCGCCGCCTTTGTGGTGTCATCGTGATGGCGTAGAACCCAAAAGAATCCAGCGCCGAAGACCAAAAGCAATACAATCCATACGAGGGCCCTCACGCCTTTGTGCTGGTGCGCCGGAGGCGGTTGATGTTCGGGCCCAACGACCTGGTGTTCATTCTGATCTGTCGGCAAGTCGACCCCTCGTCAAATTTTAAGTTCGGACGGTCGCGCAAGTGTCCGTAGCGTGCGTACTATATTGACGGATTTCAGCCCAATTTCGGATACGGCCCAGAAACCTTAGATTCTTCGACACATGCTTTCGGTCGCAGGGCAACAAGACAGCCTATTGGACATAAGGGTGAATATAATATACCGCCTTGGGGGGCGTCGCCATGCGCTGGATCCCCGGTCTTGATGGGAACATAACCCGAGCGATGATCCCGGTATTTCGCCCTGGAACTACACACGAAACTTGCGACCTCCAGCCTTACGGCCAGCGCGTTGTTTCGCGGCCCGCTACCGTCTGTCGGAGGTTGCTGCTCTCCCCCGAGCGGGAATGGAGCACGCGTTCGTCCAGCGACGCTGTAGACGTCAGAGAATCAATGAATTACAAAATATTGGGGAGGTCGCGCACTCCATTCCTGCCGAAGAAAAAAGCCCGAATGGAACTATTGGACCACTATGAAACGCCAGGGATCGGAATGAACCTCCGTCGCCAAGCCGTGCCCTGAGCGCCTTACAAAGGCGAATCGTAGGCGGCCGCCGCAATTTTGCCCATGGCCTCTCCCACAATCTTCTGCGTCGCTTCCGGATCGTCCGCTGGCACCGCCACCATGTTGGCATAAATCGCCAGAACGAGATGCTGGCCGCTCGCCGTCTCCATGTAGCCGGCCAGGCCTTTTCCGGTGACCATTAAGTTTTTGTTCAGCGCATCGTAGACGCCAAACGTTCCGGTCTTCGCGTGCACGTGCCCGGCAGCCGGTGAGTTCACCTGAATCTTAAACAGCGTCCCGTCTTTCCCCAGAATCGGCAAGGCTCGATAAAAATCGCTGAAATCTTTCTGCTTCGACATGTACAAGAGATAGTGGACCATGAAATCTGGGGAATAATATGCATTACCCCCTGCGCCATCGCTTTGCGCTGCGCCCCTGAGATCAAGCCCTCCTTTTCTAAGAAACTCGTTCTCCAGATCGAAGCCCCCTTGGTCGATTTGCGTCGTCCCGTGCGCGATCAACGCGCCGAGAACGAACGGTGTCATACTGGCATGCAGATTTTGGCTGACCTTTAGCGTGATTTTGACTTCTTCCTTCAGCTCTGGCGAGACGTGTTCCGCGACCACGTTCTCCTGCTTATAGTTTGCCGAAAGCATTTTGAAATCGGTCCTGTCTCCGGGACCCGCAATCGCACATCTCACGCCTTTTTCTCTTAGCGCCTCCATCAAAATCGTTGCGGCGTACCGGCTTGGTTCGGGCACCGGGTAAGCAACCATCAGTGATCCTGCGCCAAGCGCCCAATTCCCCGTGAGCGTCGCGCTGCGCGTCCCGTCCGGATTCACTTTCTCATCCGTATATTCCAAGCTCGTTTTCGATCCCGCCGCGCCCGTTGTCGCCTGATTGACAATTGTCACGTAAGCCGTCTGCGGCGAGACCTTCAGTGACACAGGCACGCCAACCGTCGCTCCCGGCGTAGCGATCACGTCGATCAGGTTGTCATTCACGACGATCGGCGAAATGACCACGCCGGTACCAAGCTCGCGCTCGCCTTCAGGAAACAGCGTTGCATCAACCAACAACTTTCCCTTAACCCGCTTGATTCCTTTGTCTGCAATCTGCTTGGCGAATTCGCGCACGACCAGTAGTGTGTCGCCCGCCAAACCCTTGCTGTCCGGACCGCCATACGAGTGGTCCATATTTTCAAACGTGAGCGTGCCGTCCGGTTGAATGCGGTTCGAAAGATTGTAATCGCCGCTCGCCACCAGGATCAGGTCGCCGTTCAGCGTTCCGTCCTTTTTGACCGGTCCCGTCCGGTAGATCTTGGTGTGAAAGCGATAGTCTCCGCCCAGGAGTTCAAGCGCAGTGCCTTCTGTGAGCAGTTTTGTGGTCGATCCCGGAACGAAAAGCTGCTGTGGGTTTAATTCGTAGACGATTTTGCCGCTGTCGATCGAATAAAATTCGACCCCGAATCGCGAGTGCGCAAATTCGGGCCGGTCCATAATTTTCTTAATCCGCTGCTCCAGCGTTCCCTCCGACTGCGCGAACAGCCCGCCGTTCACCGTTCCACTCAGAATGAATGCCGCGATGAGCGCAAAAAGCCTTACAGGCTGGGTCTTTTTCATTTGGCGTAGAACCTCGAGTCCTCAGACTAATTTCGATTCCCAGGCACCGGGAGCCGCATCCTTCGAACGTAAGGGTGCAGCGGGTTATGACATTTCGTTCCTGGACCCACAGACAGCAGATCTTCATCCTCCGCCAAGCAGTAACGAAATAAAATGGCTCAGCTATTCCTTGTCGGGGCCAAACGGTTTACCGTAGCTGGCGAAATCATCAAGCAAAAAAACGCAGCCCGCTAGTTCCAGCGGCGGCTTGCCCGCAACACGCACGATATCAGTTTCAGGAGAAATCTTGGCCGGTCAATCGAACACTTTGGTCCGCACCATCGGCCGCTGGAGCCTAACCGCCCTCGTCATCAATTCAATCATTGGCAGCGGTGTCTTCGGTCTGCCCTCGGTAGTTTCAAGCCATCTCGGCCGCATGGCGCCCTTCGCGTACTTCATTGCCGGTGCAGGCATGGCGGTCATCGCCGGCTGCCTCAGCGAAGTCGCTTCCCAATTTCGAGAAACCGGCGGCCCTTACCTGTACGCACGCGAAACCCTCGGCCGCTTCTGGGGGATTCAAATCGCCTGGATGACCTGGCTATCCAGAATTGCGGCGGCTTCCGGCACCGCCAATCTGTTCACCACCTATCTGGGCCAAATTTTACCCCGCGCCGCGCAGCCGCTCTATCGCCTTGCGATTTTAACTCTGCTGGTCGGCGTCCTCGCGGTTGCAAACTACGTAGGTGTTAAATCCGGAGCCCGTGTCAGCGACTTCTTCACCGCCACAAAACTCCTGTTGCTCGCCATCTTCATCGCCGCGGGCCTCTGGTGGATGCACATATACGGTGCCGTGCTACCAACGCCGCTGCCGCACCCGGTCGAAGCCAAAAACTGGCTCGAGGCCGTCCTGGTGCTCGTCTACGCCTACGGTGGCTTCGAAGCCGTCCTCCTCGCCAGCGGCGAAATGCGCGATCCGCGCCGCGACGTCCCGGTAGCCCTCATGATCGGTATCGCCGCCGTCGCTGTAATCTATACCCTCGTGCAAGTCGTAGTCACCTCTACCCTTGCCGACCCTGCCGCGACACAACGCCCGATCGCCGATTCCGCCGGTCGCATCCTGGGGCCGGGGGCGGCCGCTGTCATCGCGGTCGGCGTGCTGCTGTCGATCTACGGTTATCTCAGCGCCAACATGCTGCACACTCCGCGCCTGACGTTCGCGTTGGCCGAACGCGGAGACTTCCCCAAAATTTTCGTCCGCATCCATAAACGATTTCACACCCCGTATATCTCCATCGTGTTATTCACAGCCCTGCTGCTAGCCTTTACGCTCGTAGGGAATTTCCGGTGGAATATCACACTTTCGGCCATCGTCCGCCTCTTCACCTACAGCTCTGTGGCCATAGCGCTCCTGGTCCTTCGCAAGCGCACCCCGAATGCGAACGCATTCCGCCTGCCCGCCGGCAAGCCGCTCGCCATCGTCTCCATTCTGTTCTGCGTAGTGCTGCTCGCCCGCACCCCGCTCAGCAATTCCACGGCAGTCCTCATCACCGCCGCCCTGGCAGCCGCAAACTGGGCTGCAGTCCGCCACACTCCACCCCCAAACCAGACCGATTTGGAGGTCGTTCATCACCAAACAAATCGACCCGCCGACAACGATGTGTAAAAGAATGTAGGGGATAGTCAGGGGTAGAGTTTCAACTCGGGTTCAAACGTTTGTCGCGAAACCGCACATACTCAATATTTACGCACGTCCCTTAGCGTCTAATTTTGTTTCTTTTCAACCTTTGTTCCGTCCATTCGATTACTACTCGCATCTATTCTACGGGTGTTCGGACCCACCAAATCGGCGAAGGTTCAGCGAAGCTCCACCGCCCCTCGCTCGGACGAAAAAGTCACGAAGGAATCCAATGTCTATGCCACTGCGCATCAGCCTTTTTCTTCTCCTGCCCCTGCTGTCCGCCGCCGCGCTCTCCGCGCAACCCCAAAGTTCGCAATCTCAAGCGCCTGCCGATAAGATCTATCTCGACGTCGTTGTCGCTCGGAAATCCGGACCGCCAATTTCCGATCTTCAACAGCAAGACTTCACCCTCCTCGACAACAAGGTCCCCCAGACCATCTCGTCGTTCAGGGCCCTCACCGCCACCCAGGCTCCCATGGAGATCCTCATAGTTGTCGACGCGGTGAACATCGATTTCGAGAAGGTCGCGTACGTTCGTGAGGAGCTCGACAAATTCCTCCGCGGCAACGGAGCTCACCTTGCCTTGCCTACCGCTCTTGCCTTTTTCACAGACCAGGGCACTCAAATTCAGGAAGGCCTCACCACCGACGGCAACGTACTCAGCGATGTATTGGACAAGCAAACCGTTAGTCTCCGTAGCATCCGGCGATCCTCGGAGTATCAGGCCTCCGACCGCTTCAATCTCTCTATCCAGGCCCTCCACGAACTTGTGGCGCGCGAGTCTTCGCGCCCTGGACGCAAGATGATCCTTTGGATTTCTCCTGGCTGGCCTTTACTCTCCGGCCCGGCGACCGAGTCCTTCATCGACTCCAAGCAAGAGCAGCAACTCTTCGCGAATGTTGTGGACCTTTCGACCCAGCTCCTGAAGGCTCACATTACTCTCTACGGCATCGATCCTCTCGGGGCCACCGAGAGCGAGTTGCGCGCTACTTACTACGAAACTTTCCTCAAAGGGGTTAAGGAGCCCAGCCAGGTTTTGCCTGCGAATTTGGCGCTGCAGGTACTCGCCATACAGAGTGGCGGCCTTGCGCTCAACTTCAACAATGACGTGGCGAGTCTGTTGCGACAATGTCTCGCCGATACGCAAGCCTACTATCAAATCTCCTTCGATCCGCCCCCCGCTAATAAGCCCAACGAATACCACCAACTGGAAATCAAGGTCGCAAAACCGGGCCTTATCGCGCGCACCCGTCAGGGCTACTATGCGCAGCCTTCTCGCCATTAACCCGACTCCGCGACGTTCCTATGATCGGCGCAACGGAAGGGGCAGGGTAGGTCTCAGCAACTTCCAACATCCTTTTCCCACAAACCGTTTCCTTTCACATGCCCACGATCATCTGGAATTCGGACGACAGCCCAGTGGCACGGCCATCCCTGGCTGTGCTCCTGAGCCATTTCCCGTGGATTCTCGTCTGGCGCCAACCCGGCCATGAACCGGACCGTCCCGTCCTCGGCGTTCCGCGAAAGCGACATCGCAATTCTCGGTCGCTTGGAATCGACGCCAAATCGTGACATATTCACCCGCTGGCAGGCTTACCACCAACGCGCCTGACACCACGAGAGGACACCAAACAATGAGGCGGATCGGCTTGCGAAGCGGCTTGGCAGCCGCGGCACTCATGCTGTGCTCCGGCAGCGCATTCGCGCAGGAAGCAGCGAAGCATCCCATCACGTTTGACGACATGATCCGGATGCACCGCGTCGGCGAGCCGCAAGTTTCCCCAGACGGGAAGTGGGTCGCCTACACGGTGGCCACACCCGACATGGACGCCAACCGCAGCGCCAGCAACATCTGGCTCGCGTCCACCGAAGGCGGCGCGCCGATCCAATTGACGCAAAGCGGCCACGATTCGTCGCCCGTATGGTCCCCGGACGGCAAAACGATCGCTTTCCTTTCCTCGCGCGCAGGCGAGTCGCAGGTTTACCTGCTGTCAATGGAAGGTGGCGAAGCTCATCCCTGGACGCATCTCTCTACCGGTGCGGACATCGTCAAATGGTCGCCTGATGGCAAGACCATCGCGTTCACCTCCTCCGTCTACCCGGACTGCAAAGACGACGCCTGCAATAAATTGCGCGACGACGAAAAGGAAAAGAACAAAGTAAAGGCTCACGTCGCCGAGCAGCTCCTGTACCGCCATTGGACGCACTGGTCTGAAGGCAAGCGCAGCCATCTATTCGTAGTGCCCGCGCCCAATGCGCCAGACCAAACCGAAGCCAGCGCAGCTCCACGCGACCTGACCGAAGGCGCAATCTACGACATCCCTCCCGACGAACGCAGTGGCCCCGAGGACATCAATTATTCTCCAGACGGAAGGGAAATCTGCTTCACGGCGGTCACCGACAAAGTCGAGGCCATCAGCACCAACGGAGACCTTTTCCTGGTTCCGGTAGCCGGCGGTGCCGAACCCAAGAAAATCACCACGAATCCAGGCTTCGACGGCAACCCGGTTTATTCTCCCGACGGGAAATACATTGCCTATCACGCCCAACTCACGCCCGAGTATGAATCGGACCGCTGGCGCGTGATGCTCTATGGTCGACAAAGCGGCAAGAGCGAAAATCTCTCGGAAGCCTTTGACCGCAGCGCGGATCAGCTTGCATGGTCAGCGGACGGCAAGAAGATTTTCTTTGTCGCCGAAAACGAAACTCTCCAGCCGGTGTACGCCATGGAAGCCCGTACGGGCGCGCAGCCGCAGAAAGTTGTAGCGGAAGGATTCAACACCGGCTTGTCGATCAGCACCGATGGCAAGACGCTCGCTTTCGAGCGTACCAGTCTGACGATGCCCTCGGAATTGTTCGTAGCTAGCAGCGATGGCTCCGGCGCCCACCAGATCACCCATCACAACGATTCCATCCTTGCGAGCCTGGAGATGAACGCACCAGAAACGTTCTGGTTCGTCAGCGCCGACGGAACCCGTGTCCAAGCAATGATCGTGCGTCCACCAAATTCCGACCCCGACAAGAAATATCCGCTGCTGGTGCTGCTGCACGGCGGGCCGCAGACCATGTTCTCGAATGCTTGGGGCTATCGCTGGAACCCCCAGGTTTTTTCCGCTGCAGGGTACGTCAGCTTGATGATCAACCGCCGGGGTTCCACCGGCTATGGCCAGAAGTTCACCGACGAGATCACCAACGATTGGGGCGGCAAAGCTTACGCCGACGTGATGAAAGGCATCGACGCAGCGATCGCGAAATACAAATTCGTCGATGGAACGAAAGTCGCCGCGGCCGGCGGATCCTACGGCGGGTATATGGCGAACTGGCTCGCCACGCACACCGGCCGCTTCAAGGCCATCATCAGCCACGCAGGCATTTACGATAAAGCCGCGATGTTCGCTACCGAAGAACTGTGGTTTGAAGAACACGACATGCAAGGCACTCCGTGGACGGCGCCCGAAAACTACAAGAAATGGTCACCTTCCACGTACGCCGCTGACTTGGGCAAATACAAGACGCCGACGCTGATTATTTGCGGGGAGCGCGATTACCGGGTGCCGTACTCGCAGTCTCTGGAATTTTTCAGCGCCCTGCAGCGCCAGGGCGTTCCTTCCAAGTTGGTGGTATTTCCAGACGAAGGCCACTGGATTCTGAAGCCGCAGAACGCCCAGTTTTGGTACAAGACGTTTCTGGACTGGCTGGCGGAGTATTTGAAATGAGCAAAAACTCTTGGGGCGGCACCCTGTAGGCGCGGTCTCCAGGATCGCGGGGTTTAGAGTACAAGGCGACCCAAATCTAGGCCGCCAGCAACCGCCGCAAAGCGCGGCGGAGAAAACGGAAAAGGTGAAAGAGGAGAAAGGCGGCAAGGGCGATGAGCAGTACAACGACAACAATGGTCGCACGGGGGTGAACTGTGGCCATCCACGTCAACCAGACGGCGAGGACGTCCTCGCCGAAACTCAGAGTCCAATTGCTCAACGGCTCTGGGCTCGCATTTACCGCAGCCCTCGCACTGGCTTTGGTGCCATGCGAAGTGAGCGCAACTCCCCCAGCAAGCAGCGCCGCTCCCCAGCGCCATTCCGGAGGTACTCCGCCGGCAGCGCCATAGGCGAGCAGCGCAGCCGCCGGGGGACGAATCACGGTATGAATCGCGTCCCAAACACTATCGACATACGGAATTTTATCGGCGAGGAATTCGATCACGTACAGAGCGATCGCAATGCCCAGCACCCAAGGGTGCGCCAGAACTTGCAGCGGCGCCGGCAGCTGAATCACGCCGAAGCGCTGCAGCAGTCCTAGAGTGGCGATCGTGGCGTAAAGGTTCAGGCCGGATGAGAATCCAGCGCCAAGCGCCAGGCCGAGAGTTTCGACCGGATTCATACGGGTAGTCTAGCACCAAGCGTGGCGAGTGGCCGCGCAATGCCAGAACCTGCGACGCTCAAGCGTTGGCGGTTCTTTAGGTCTGTTCCAGCGCCGTCGTAGGGGCGCAGGACTCCTGCCCCAGCTTGCCCGGTCCATAACCGCGACGACGAAGGTCCGCCTAGCGATATTTTTTGCGGCGCCGTGGCACTAACTCAGCGCGCCGGCTGCGATCAGTTCTTTTTTCATGCCGGCCCAGCTTTGACGGGATGATGCTTCGGGAGTGCCGGCGCCGCGCCAGTGAGTTTCCAGGCTGACGGCGTAGTGGTAGCCGTCGCGCTTGAGCGCCGAAAATTGCCCGGTCCAATCGATGATACCCTCGCCCATTGCAGCCCAGTCGTAGCCTTTACCGTCGGATTTTCTTGTGACGTCTTTGCAGTGGCAATGGCCAATGCGCTCTTTCGGCAGCAGGCTGTAGCCGTCGGGAAACGGAGTTTCGCCCGCGGCAGCGGCATTGCCGGGGTCCCAGTTGAGCATGAAATTTTCGGCTTTGACCTGAGCTAAGACTTTCGCAGATTCCGCGGCGGTCGCGGTGTTGCAGGCCATCTCGTTTTCGAGGATCAGGATAATTTTAGATTTCGCGGCGATACCAGAGGCTTCTCGGAGTTTATCGTTGATGGCTGCGCGATAAGGCGCTTGATCGTCGAGCCGCCAGAAGTCGAAGAGTCTCACACGGTCGGTTTGAAACGCCTTGGCCAGTTCAATGCTGCGTTCGAGGACTTCGGGCTGCTGCTCGAAGGTGAAGTCGGCGTTGAATTGATCGCGCTTGGGACTGAATTTGGATTGTGGCGCTCCAGGCCAATCGACCTTAAAGAGCGGGCTGGCAATGTCGGTGACGCGCAGTTTGTATTTTTCGAGGATCCGGCGTGCTTCGGCAATTTCGTTGGCGTCGAGCTTGAGCATGTTTTTGTTCCACATCCCGCGTACCTCAATCCAGTCCATGCCAAATTCGCGCGAGACGATTTCGCAGGTGTGACCAAAATCCTGGGAAATTTCGTCATTGATGACGGCGATATGGAAAGGCGATTTCATATCGTCACTCCCAATTTCTCCTCGAGATATTTCTTGCTGATCGCGGCGCACTCCTTCGGAGTGCGTGTCTTGTCCGGAACGTCATCGAGTTCAACGATGGCCCAGCCGCGGAAGTTGACCTTGTGAAGCGCCCGGAGGATGGCGGGGAGATTGACCTGGCCGCGGCCGAGTTCCACGAAGCGGTAGGATTTTCGTGGATCGCTGTTGCCGGATAGCTTTTCGACATCCTTGATGTGGAGGAAAAGTAGCCGGTCGGAATATTTTTCGATGCATTTTACAGGATCGCCGCCGCCCTGAAAGTAGTGCGCCACGTCGAGTTCGAGCTTGGCATAGCGCGGATCGGTGGCCTCAAGAATTTGGTCAACTTCCTCGGGGTGCTCGCCGAGCGTGCCCATGTGGTTGTGATAGCCCACGGGGATCCCGAGATCGGCGGTGCGTTTGCCAAGTTCCGTGAGCAACTGGCCCAGGCGTTTGTAGTCGGGGGAGGTAATCGCGCGATTTTTGGGACGCTCATCGGTAACTTGAAGATATTTTCCGCCGGCATCGCGGAGGAATGTAGCGTGCGCTAAGTGTTTGCTGATTTCACTGGCTTCCGGGGCGTCAATATTGATACCGCCGCTGGAAAGGGCGACGAAATCGAGATTGTGTTTAGCGAGAAGTTCGCGGATCGGCTGCGGGCTGCCAAATTCTTCAATGCAATTGGAGCGTATCTGGATGCCCCGAAATCCGAGCGCGGAGACATCGTCAATCGCCTGGCGATCGTTGCCGCCCCAAGTGATGGCCGCATATCCGAAATGAATTTCGCTGGGGCCCGGAGGAATTGGCGTCTCGAAGTACGACAGATCAACCGGAGGATACAAGCGTTCACGCGCGCCCAGCACTCTTACGGGAATACTCGATGCGGCGGCCACTGCAGCCATCCCGCCGATGAATTCACGACGCGGCACTCGAGTTTTCACGGTTCCCTCCAGGAGTTATTTTCTTTCACGTCAATTGTTTCCGCGCTTTTTGTCTTTCGCGCTCGGTTTCGCTTTCGTCGCTGTTTTGCTCTTCGATTTGGATGCTCGCCGCACTGGGGCCGCCGCACCGTAGCCGTTCGGATGAGCCCGAAACCAGTCCCAGGCGCTACGGACGATATCTTCCAGGCTGGCATAGTTCGGCCGCCAGTGGAGTTCGCGTTTGATTTTTTCGGAACTGGCCACCAGGATGGCGGGATCGCCGGGGCGGCGCGCGACTTCGCGAGCGGGAATACGATGCCCGGTAACGCGGCGAGCAGTCTCAATAACTTCGCGGACGCTAAAACCCTTCCCGTTGCCAAGGTTGTAAATCAATTTGTCTTTTTCGCGCAACGCGTCAAGAACCAGGAGATGCGCGCTGGCGAGATCGCCAACGTGAATATAGTCGCGAATGCAGGTGCCGTCCGACGTGGGATAGTCGGTGCCAAAGATGGAGAGATTCTCGCGCTTTCCCAGAGCGACCTGCAAGATCAGCGGAATCAGATGCGATTCCGGATGATGGTCCTCGCCCTGATCCGGAGTTGCGCCCGCCGCGTTGAAATAGCGGAGGCAGGCGTAACGTAAGCCGTGGATACGGTGGAACCAGTCGAGCATGCGCTCGACCAGGAGCTTGGATTCGCCGTAGGTGTTTGTGGGATGAAGCGGGTCGGTTTCTTCGATCGGAGTGCGGTCGGGCGTGCCGAAGAGCGCAGCAGTGGAGGAAAAGACGAAGCGCGGAACCTTATGAGCCAGGACTGCTTCCAGCAAAGTGAGGGAGTTCGCGGTATTGTTGCGGAAATATTGCTCGGGGGATTTCATGGATTCGCCCGCTTCGATGGACGCGGCGAGGTGCACGACCCCATCGAAGCGACGCTTGCTGAAGATGCGATCGAGAGCGGCGCGGTCAGAGGTGCTTCCGACAATCAGTTTGGCGGCCGGAGGAACGGCTTTTTTATGACCGTTTCCCAGATTGTCGAAGACGACGACTTCGTAGCCTTTTTTCAGGAGCTGGGAGGTGACTACGCTTCCGATGTATCCGGCTCCTCCGGTGACTAGGATGCGATCGGGCATAAGCGGTGGGTTCCTCTGTAGGAGCTAGATGTAGAGAGCTTTGTTTATCGCCTCCGTATTGGAGGAGGTTCAGCCTATGGATTACATCAAGAATTTGGCGTTCGCGCTAGTGACGCGGCGAGAAAAATGAATGGGTCGGGTTTGCTCAAGTGGCTTACTTGGCGCCGGTCGTTCGATGGAAACAGACAACAGTTTCTCGGCTACGTGGGCGCTGCTACAATCTCTCGGACTCATGGACGATCCGTCAGCGATTTTCGCACGCCAATTCTACAAGGCGTTCCCGGTTGCCGTTCGCGGGGAAGGGTGCTGGATTCACACCGCCGATGGGCGTCGATTTTTCGACGCGTCGGGCCAGGCCGCTGTGGTGAACATCGGGCACGGAGTTGCCGAAATTGGGCGGGCGATGGCGGAGCAGGCTTCGCAGATTGCTTTTGCTCACACGTCGCAATTTCATACGGCATCGGCGGAAAGCCTAGCCGGACGGCTGATCGCGTTGGCTCCCGCGAATTTTCACAACGGCGGCCGGGTATATTTCACATCCGGAGGTTCGGAAGGTACCGAGACGGCGATCAAGCTGGCGCGCCAATATTTTTTGGAGCGCGGGTTTACGAGGCGTTACCGCGTGATTTCGCGCCGCCAGAGTTATCACGGCAGCACCTTGGGGGCAATGTCGGTCAGTGGCAACGTGGCTCGCCGCGCGCCCTACGCGCCGTTGCTTGCGGAGTGGGGACACGTTGCGCCGTGCTTTTGCTATCACTGCCCGTTTGAGATGAAGTTTCCGGAATGCGGCCTGACGTGCGCGGAGGACCTGGACTCATTCCTCGAACAAAATGATGCCGAGAGTGTCGCGGCGTTCATTTTTGAGCCGGTAGTCGGCGCCACGCTCGGGGCTGCGGCGCCGCCGCCTGGCTACGTTGCGCGTATCGCGGAAATTTGCCGAAGGCGCGGCATACTCTTGATCGCCGACGAGATCATGAGCGGCATGGGGCGCACCGGGAAACCTTTTGCGGTGCAGCACTGGAATGTTCAGCCCGACATTATTTTGGTAGGGAAGGGAATTGCGAGCGGGTATGCGCCATTGGGCGCGGTTCTGGTGGCGCCGCACGTCGTGGAGGCATTCGAGCAGGGTTCGGGAGCGTTTCAGCACGGATTCACGTATCAGGCTCACCCGGTGGCAACGGCTGCGGGGAATGCAGTTCTCGACTACATAGAATCGAGGGCACTCTTCGATCGTGTCGAGCGAGCTGCAGAGATTCTCCGTACGGCGCTTGCGCCATTGGAGTCTCATCCTCATGTGGGCGAGATTCGAGGCCGCGGTCTGCTGGTGGGTGTTGAGTTCGTGAAGGACAAGTCGACGCGGGAGCCGTTTCCGAGGGAGGAAAACATCGCGGCGCGCATTTGGCAGGCGGCGTTTGGGGAAGATGTACTGACCTATCCGACCCAGGGGTGCGTGGACGGAGCGCGCGGTGATCATATACTTCTGGCGCCGCCCTTCATTGTGAGCGACGAGGAATCTGCGATAATCGCAAGGTCTCTAACAACCGCGCTCGCTCGTGTTTTCTTGCAGTGAAAGCGAAGCCACTTTATTTTCACCGGATCAATGTTGATGCATTGTACGCCTGTATCCTAGGAGCGAAAAATACGAATGCGTCATTTTCCGCAGCGACTCTTTTTCTTGATTTGCGTTTGTGCATCAGCAACGGTGCAACTGCACGGACAGGCAAACGGCAACGCGAAACCCCGCGCTCGCGATCTGGGGATTCCGTTTGACGGCACGCCCGGCGCGCTCAATGCCATTACTGACGTGGGCGGCGTGACCGTTGGGCACACGACGCTCATCTCCGGAGAGGGCAAGCTGGTGGTCGGGCAGGGGCCGGTGCGCACAGGCGTTACTGCGGTTCTGCCGCGGGGCAATGACTCTATCGCCGATCCCGTGTTTGCCGGTTGGTGGTCGCTCAACGGTAATGGAGAAATGACCGGTACGACCTGGGTGGAAGAGTCTGGATTTCTTATCGGTCCGGTGATGATCACGAACACGCACAGTGTTGGTGTCGTGCGCGATGCCGCCATTCAGTGGCGCGTGTCGCACGGGAAAATCGGTCCGGATGATGATTGGTGGTCGCTTCCGATTGTCGCGGAGACGTGGGACGGATGGTTGAATGATATTAACGGCTTCCACGTGAAGCCGGAACACGCACTCCATGCCATTCAATCCGCTACGTCAGGTCCCGTCCAGGAAGGCAACGTTGGTGGCGGCACGGGAATGGTGTGCAACGAATTCAAAGGCGGGATTGGCACATCGTCGAGAAAGCTGACCGCGAAAGAGGGTGGATACACGGTTGGCGTGCTGGTTCAGTGCAATTTTGGACGAAGGCCAAACCTGCGAATTGCGGGGGTGCCCGTGGGCCGGGAGATCCCGCAGGATCCCGCGTATAGCGCGGCGAAATCGTTCGGCGAGGGTGAATATGGCTCGATCATCGTCGTAGTGGCCACGGACGCGCCGCTGGTTGCGCATCAACTGAAGCGCGTGGCGCGAAGAGTCTCGCTCGCACTAGGGCGGCTTGGGAGTATTTCGGGGAATGGGTCCGGCGACATTTTCGTTGCGTTCTCTACCGCAAATCCGGGGGCCGCTGCACCAGACCATGTCGTCAATCTTAAGATGCTCCCCAACGAAAGGATCGAACCCATTTTCGCGGCGACCATCCAAGCCACCGAGGAGGCCGTCGTCAACGCCATGATCGCCGCCGAGACCATGACGGGCATCGACAACCATTGCGTGATTGCGCTGCCGCACGATGAGCTACGAGCAGTGTTGAAAAAATACAATCGTCTCCAGTAACGGGGAATTCCTCGGGGACGCCGCATGAGATACACCAGCCATTTCACATATTTCTTCGCTGCGATCTGCTTATTCGGTTGCTCCAAGCCCGCCGGTTCTATCCTTGCGGTCACGCATGTGACGGTGATCGACGCTACCGGTGCGCCGACGCGGCCCGATATGACCGTCTTGATCAACGATCGCGAAATTGCCGTTGTTGGCGGCTTCTCGTCCGTATCGATTCCGCGCAATGCCCAAATCATCGACGCGAACGGCAAATTCCTGATTCCCGGTTTGGTCGATGCTCACCTGCACCTCACCGATGCAGGGGAACCCAACGGCAGCCGTGAGTTTTTTCTTCCGCTGTTGCTGGCGAATGGCATTACGACGGTTCGCGATATGGGCGGGTATCTGGAGTCACTGGTGCCGCTGCGACGCGACATCCGGCAAGGGAAACGGTTCGGTCCGGAGATTTTCTTTGCGGGTCCTTATCTGGATGGGAGCCCGCCGTCGTTTCAGCCGTCGCTGGTGGTCACCAACGGCGTCGAGGCTGCTGAAGATGTGCACACGCTGGTCCAGCAGGGAGTCGATTTTATCAAGGTGCAATCGATCCTCAGCCGGGACGCCTACTTTGCGATCGCACAGGCTGCGCGGCCCGAGCACATTTCATTCGTGGGACACGTTCCCGACCGCGTTACCGCTGCGGAAGCTTCCGATGCCGGGCAGAAAAGCGTCGAGCACCTTACCGGGGTGTTGCGGGCGTGCTCCAGCGAAGAGCCGCGGCTGATGCGCGAACAATTTCAGGCCAGACCGAAGAATGCAACGCCTGAAAGTTCTCATGCGCGCGAGATGCAATGGGAACGCGAGCTTTTGCAGACGTATTCGAATAAGCAAGCGGGCGCTTTGATCACCAAGTTTGTTCACAACCAGACTTGGCAAGTGCCCACGTTGATTTTGCTCCGCAACGACGCTTATCCCGGGCCAGAAACGGATTCGCCGGATGATCCGCTCTTGCAGTTTGTGCCGCGCACGATCGCGGCGAAATGGAAGCAGGTCCGACTGACGCAGGACAAATTGTCCAGTGCGAGTGATTTCGAATTGCGTGAGCAATTGCTGGCACAGTCGATGCACGTGGTCGCGCAGATGGAGTCATCCGGCGTGCCTATTCTGGCGGGCACCGACAGCGCGGCGCCCTACGTCATCCCGGGGTTCGCCCTGCACGAGGAGTTAGCGCTGTTGGTGAAAGCAGGCTTGTCGCCGATGCAGGCGCTTCAGGCCGCCACAAAAAATCCCGCCGCTTTTCTTGGCAAGAGCGCGACGCAGGGGACCATCGAAGCCGGTAAGAACGCCGACCTGTTGCTGCTCGATGCCGACCCGCTCGAAGATATTCGCAATACGCGGCGGATACGCGCCGTGATTCTTGGCGGACGGTTGCTCGACCGATCTTCGCTCGACAAATTCCTCTCGTCGGTCCAAACCTTCGCGGCGAGCCACTGAAGCCTGTTCTTCTGGACAGCTCCCGCATTGAACAAGTCATTCCTTGCTGATACTTGTCGAGACTGCCCCTGCTTGGTGTACTGAGGAGGTACGTAGAGGTTTCTCTCCTGAGGTGCCAAGTGTCAAAAAGACTCCTCGCGGTTACAGCAATATTAGCCCTCGTCGTGACAGCGGCTGGAGGTTGCGGCGCGACAAAGGATCTGGGCGTTGCGAACGACGCCGTCACGCGATTCCACGGGCAGCTCGATAGCCAGGACTTCGCGACCATATACAGCCAAGCAGATCAAAGATTTCGCGACAGTATTTCCCAGCCGGATTTTCTCACCTTTATGAATGCCGTCCACACCAAGTTGGGCAATGTCGCGAATGCATCCCGCCAGGGATTTTTCGTAAACTACAATACTTCCGGAACGCAAATACGCCTGACGTACGCGACGAAATTCACCGGTGGTGATGGTCAGGAAGAGTTTGTCTGGGTGAAGAGCGGTGACGGACTCGCGCTTCTTGGCTATCACATCAATTCGATGGCGCTGATCACAAAGTAAGGTAGACGAGGAACGGATCCAAGCCGAAGATCCGCTGCGATTTTCTTTCTAGGCCACCGGCATCGCCGTCTTCCGGGGCGGATTGAAAAAAGGCAGCGGTACAATTTTCGCAGAGACCGTGTGACGAACGGATTCGACGGTCATTTCCATGTTCAGCGTGCTTCCGACTGCGCTGTGCTCGCGCTCCACGGATGCCAGGGCGATCATCTTTTTGAGCGTTGGCGACCACGTCGTCGAGGTCGCTTTGCCCACATGCTTTCCAGCACGATACACCGGAACCGCGACGCGCGAGGCCATGCTGGGAACCTGCGGGGCCAGGCCCATCTTGTCGTACAGCACTTCCACCTCGTTCCAGTTGATCTCCAGGCCGACCAGGGAGCGCGCAGGGCCATTCTTTTCCTTTTCCTCCGATGCCAGCGCCTCGCGACCGACGAAGGTTTCTTTCTTTAAATCCACGAGCTTTCCCAACCCGATTTCCGCAGGGGAATATCTTTGCGATTCGATCATCGCTTTTTTGCTCGATGTGTAATCGACTTCGATCAAGATCAGCCCGGCTTCGATTCGCGCAATATCGAGGGCCACCATACCGGCGGCATGAACGTCGAAGATTTCGCCTTCGCTCATCAATTTGTCCCAGACCCGGACGGCATCCTTCCACGGCATCCATATTTCAAATCCCAAATCGCCGGTGTAGCCGGTGCGTGAAATATCGACGGGCACGCCGGCGATCTTTCCGTGGGTCACTCGAAAATATTTCAGGTTGGCGACGTTGGCGTCGGCTGCCGCATGCAGCAGCTGGCCGGAAGTCGGGCCTTGCAGGGCGAGCGCGGCGGTCTGCTCGGAAATGTCGTCGATCTTTACGTTCAGGCCCAACGCGTTCTGTTGGAACCACCGCAGGCTGGGGTCCGCGGCTGTCCAGCGGTAGTCGTTCTCGCCGAGGCGCGTGATGGTGCCGTCGTCGATTACTTTGCCGTCGGGATCGCACCAGCAGCAGTAGATCACCTGATCGACGCTGACCTTGTTGATGTCGCGAGAGATGACGCGGTTCACGAACTTGGTGGCGTCGCGCCCGGTGACGCGGTACTTGAAAAGGGGTGAAATATCGATCAATGCCGCCGAGTTGCGGATAGCGTTGTATTCATGTTCGTGGTGCATCTCGTAGACACCCACGGTGTAGTAGCCGGACCACTCGCGATAATTGAGGCTCTCGCACAGGGCCATGGTGCGCTCATGAAACGCCGTTCCTACAGGCATGTTCTCCCCCGTCGCGCTGCGACGCAACGAAAGTATAGAAGGGGAGCGGTGCGTCAGCAAGAGAACTGAGGATTGGGTAGTGGATCAGTTTCCAGTTGCCGCGTTAGCTAGGGCTTGACCAAGTTCAGCGACAATCTTGTACTGCTGATTTTGTGGTCGCGGGGCGTTAGGGTCCAAAAACGCGTTCTGGATTTTGGCGCGCATGCCGAATCCATGCCTCATAGATAGCAGATTGACCCGATCCAGCTCTGTATACAGTCAAAGCTCGCCGGTTCAGTTCTTCAGCGCGTCTTTCGAGTCCCGCTCGCTCCAGGATTTCGTCAGAGTCTCCGTCAGCTTCTGTCCGGTGAGCCAAAAGTGGGAGCATCAGTTCCTTCGCTTCAGCAAAACATAAAGTGAGCTCGCGCAAGCCCAATTCACGAAGTCCGGTCTCCGTCTCGGCTACCAATCCTGGCTCGCCGAAGTTGCCGAAGTGCCACGTCATGCTATCGATGGTGAGGCTTATGTCCAGAAAGTGCGTCGCCGCCATAGCTCTGAGCCCCGGAGGAAGCGCAGCAATGGTTGCTGCAAATCTGCCGTCCGTGGCGTACTGATTTCCTGGAGCACGCGCTGTCAAGAGTTGAAAAAGCTCCTTCATCAAACCGGCATCATCTTTTTCCAAGGCTGGCCAATGTTGATGATCGAAGGTTTCGTCCATAGAGTAAGTGTATCTAACGGCCTCGCGCCAACTCCTGGCACGTCAGCTAATCGGAAACCGACTACCCAGCCCTGATTGCTTCGAATTTCAACGCTTTCTCACGGCTTGTGCCGTCGCGCCTCATGCCAGTAAACTATGCCGTCTCTTCCACCCGCAGCGCTATTTCGTTTTCCTTGCGGATTGATCTACAGCGGAGCTTGAGGGGAATGTCGCAGCACTACGACGTAATTGTGATCGGCGGCGGCCACAACGGGCTGGTCAACGCGGCGTATCTGGCGAAGGCTGGCAAGAAGGTGCTGGCGCTGGAACGCCGTCACGTGCTTGGTGGTGCGGCGGTGACCGAAGAGATCATTCCTGGGTTTCTCTTCTCCGAATGCTCTTATGTTGTCTCGTTGCTGCGTCCCGAAATTATCCGTGAGCTTGACCTTCCGCGTCATGGCCTCGAAATCTTGCCGCTCGATGGCACATTCACGCCGATGCCCGATGGCGATTACCTCTGGCGGACGAACGATCATGCGCGCACGCAGCGCGAAATTCGGCGCCATTCGCGCCTGGACGCCGAAGCCTACGACGAATTCTCGAAGATGATGACGCCGATGTGCCGCTTCGTGAAGCCGCTGCTGTCCATGATCCCGCCGGACCCGACGACACTCAACCCGCGGGACCTGAAGCAGCTTCACTTTCTGATGCAGCGTTTTCGCAGCCTTTCTTCGGATGAACGCTACACGCTGATCCAGTTGATGACCATGAGCGCGGCCGATTTTCTGGACCAGTGGTTCGAGACGGATGCGCTGAAAGCCACGATGTCCGCTTCCGGTATCATCGGCACTTTCCTGGGCATTCGCTCCCCTGGAACTGCTTATGTTCTACTGCATCACTACATGGGAGAAATTGACGGTGCGTTCCGTTCGTGGGGTTTCAGCCGCGGCGGCACCGGCGCAATTTCCAATGCGATCGGCGCGGCAGCCCGCGAAGCTGGGGTCGAGATTCGAACGCAGGCCCCAGTCGATCGAATTCTCGTGAAAAATGGACGTGCCGCCGGCGTCGTCTTGAAATCGGGCGAGGAAATATCCGCTACCGTGGTTTCCTCCAGCGTCGATCCTCACCTTACGTTCGAAAAATTTTTGCAGCCCAGCGAGCTACCGGGCGATTTTCTCGAGAGTGTGCGACGCTACAAGTATCGTGGGTCCTCCGGGAAAGTGAACATTGCTCTCGATGGCCTCCCCGATTTCAAAGCCATGCCCGGGCCCGGCGCTCACCTTCGTGGCGCGATTTCGATCTCGCCTGGCATCGAGTACATGGAGCGCGCTTACGACGACGCCAAGTACGGCCATTTCTCCCGCCGACCCTACATCGATATGGTCATACCGAGCCTAACGGATCCGAGCGTAGCTCCGCCGGGCAAGCACGTGCTCTCTTGCTTCGTGCAGTACGCGCCGTACAAGCTGGCGCAAGGCACCTGGGACGACCAGCGCGAAGCCTTCGGTGACAACGTTGTCGAAACCATCGCCGAACACGCGCCCAATATCAAAAAACTCATCGTTGGCCGCCAGGTCCTTACGCCGCTCGATCTCGAACGCGAATTCGGCCTCACACAAGGGAACATTTTTCAGGGCGAACTTTCCCTCGAACAACTCTTCTTCCTCCGCCCCGTTCCCGGTTGGGCTTACTACCGCACCCCCATCGACAACCTCTATATGTGCGGGTCCGCCACGCATCCCGGCGGGGGAATCATGGGTGCCCCTGGCCGCATCGCGAGTCAAGTCATCTTGAAGGAATGGAAGAAGTCCGTAGCAGCGTCGCGATCCGATAAAGCGAAGCCAGCGGCGCGCTCACACGTCGCTCCCGTCGATGCACCGGCCGAACCGCCGCAGCCTCCGCCCTCAAGCGAGTCGCTTACCGCCACGGCATCCCAGGCATCGCCTGCGCTACTCGATGCGAGCCCTTCCGTTGTCGCGCCTGACAGTGAGAAAAACTGACCATGCCGATCGGACAGCGCGTAGTCATCGTCGGCGGCGGTCACAACGCACTAATCACCTCGTTTTATCTGGCGAAAGGCGGCTTCAAGCCGCTCGTTCTGGAGCGCCGCGAAATCGTTGGCGGCGGCGCGGTCACCGAGGAATTTCATCCCGGCTTTCGTGCTTCCACTCTTGCGCACACGGTAGGCCCTCTTCGTGCCGAAATCACGCGCGACATGCGCCTCGCCAAGCACGAACTGCAGATGTTGTATCCCGACCCACGCGTCTTCGCGCCAGCTCCCGAGGGCCGGGCGCTGCTTTTTTACGACGATCACGCCAGAACCGCCGGCGGGATTACGCGTTTCTCCGCGAAAGACGCCGCGAACTACACGAAATTCGCCGCTGCGCTCGAAGAAATGTCGTTGATATTCGCGCAAATTGCCTCGATCACTCCGCCAGCGATCGATACGCCATCGCCTGAGGATTTCTGGAATCTCCTCAAGACCGGGCGCAACGTCCGGCGACTCGGAAAAAACGGCATCTTCAACCTTCTCCGCTGGGGGCCGATGGCGGTCGCCGATTTCGTCGCCGAGTTCTTCGAAACAGAACTGATACGTGCCACGATCGCCGCTCGCGGCATTTTCGGCACCGCGCTCGGTCCGTGGTCGGCTGGCAGCACCGCCGTGCTTCTTTTGCGTGCCGCGGCCGATCCACATCCTGTCGGCTCAGCCGCGTTTCCCCGCGGAGGCCTCGGCTCGCTCACCCGCGCGCTTGCCGACGCTGCACGCAAGGCCGGCGTCGAGATTCGCACGCAAGCCGAAGTCGAGCACATTCGCGTCAAGAACGGCGGCGTCACCTCCGTCGTCCTCGCCGACGGAGAAGAAATCGCCACCGAGGCGGTCGTCTCCGGCGTTGACCCCAAGCGCACCTTTTTCAATCTCGTCGATCCCTCGCAACTCGATCCTACCTTCGCGCTGCGCATCCGCAACATCCGTGCCAGCGGCAACGTCGCCAAAGTGAATTTCGCGCTGGACGATTTGCCGGCGTTTCCCGCGCTCGTCGATGCTGTGGGTTCTGATGGCGCGCGACAGGCGCTTTCCGGCCGCATCCACATCGGCCACGAAATCGACTATCTCGAACGCGCCTTCGACGCCTCGAAGTACGGCGAGTTCTCTGCTGCTCCGCATCTGGATGTCACCATTCCCACGCTTCTCGATCCGTCACTGGCACCCGAGGGGAAGCACGTTCTTTCCGCCTACGTGCAGTTCGCACCCTATAAGTTGAAAGAAGGGAATTGGAACTCGCGCCGCAGGCAACTCGGCGACGCCGTGATCAAGACCCTGTCGGTCCATTCGCCGAAATTTGCGGATCTCATCGAATCGACCCAGGTGATCACGCCGCAAGATCTTGAGACGACATACGGATTCACCGGCGGCCACGTCTTCCACGGCGAACTGGCCCTCGACCAACTCTTCACCATGCGTCCAGTGCTCGATTGGGCGCGCTACAAGACTCCGATTCGCGGACTGTTCCTCTGCGGTTCCGGCACACACCCCGGCAATGGCCTAACCGGCGCATCGGGCGCGAACGCCGCCCGCGAAATCATCCACGACCTGCGTTAAATGCCAGCTGCGAATGGGTCTTCCACCTGACCGCCGCCTCATTACCGCACAGTAGCGCGCGATCGTTGGCGGGACTTGGTTCTTCCATTTTTTGATTTCCGGTGTTTGTCCCAGCCCCCGAGCCCGAGCGCAACGCTCGTGCAAGCCTCGCGCAACTCATCGGCCACCGCGCGATCAACGACCGTTCGGGCTACAACCATACCTCCGACGCACAGAGCAGCCGTGGCCTGCGCCACGATACGCCGAGGCTGTCCGTTCCGGACCATGCTTCGCTCCAACACACTGACCATCGCGCGGAACACCGTCTCAAACGCGCGCTTCGCACTCTCACCACTGCGCGCGACGTCGGTCGGCAAGGCCACCATCGGGCACGAGTTTTCGACATCGTCAAGATGCTGCCGGGACAGATAAGCGCGCACGATTTGCGGGCCGACATCGCCCGACGACAGATCCACCTTCACCCCCTCCCAGCAATTCTTCCAGTTGGGGTCGGTGAAAAAGCAGCCCAAAACCTCGCTGTACAGATCGCTCTTGCCGTTGAAATAACTGTAGAAGCCTCCGTGCGTCATGCCGGCGCCAGCCATGATCTGGTCTAGAGAGACGCTTTCAAATCCGTGGCGATTGAACAGCTTGCGCGCGCTATCGATGATCTTGCGTTTGACTTCGACGCGGTGACCGGCGGGATACGGCATAAGACCTCCTCACTGCGTTCCGGGCCGGGCCAAGTATGACTCCGATACCGAAGCCGGCTCCAGGGAAAATATGATCTTGAACATAGTTTACCCGCGTGTTCCCATCCAGCGACGGTTGAACATAACGATGGAGTAGAAAAAATGGAGGAAAAAAACAATGTTGTTCGCTAGCAGGAATCCAGCCTTTTCGGCCGAAGCGCCGACACGACGTCAAGTGCTCGCGAGTGCGGCCATCGCGTTCGGTGGCTTGGTTCTGGCGTCAGCTCCGGCGTACGCGGGAGCCGAAGAGGAGATTTCGCACACCGCGGAGTCCATCCACCAGGAGGCAGTGTTCAAGGCCAACCGCAAGCGCGTGTATGAAGCGCTAACCGACACCAAGCAATTCGACAAAATCATACGACTCAGCCCAGAAATGCAAGCCGGCAAGTCTTTTGGAACAACCCCTACAGCCATCAGTCGCGAGGTAGGCGGTGCGTTTTCGATTTTTGGAGGTCACATTATTGGCCGCCAAATCGAGTTGGTGCCCGACCAGCGGATCGTGCAAGCCTGGCGAGTGGTTGACTGGGATCCAGGTGTCTATTCGATCGCAAAGTTCGAACTACTCGAGCAGGGCACCGGGACTAAGCTGGTCTTTGACCACACAGGATTTCCCAAGGGTGACGCGGAGCATCTGGCGCAGGGATGGAAAAGCCACTACTGGGATTCAATCGACAAATTCCTGGCCTGAGCGCCGAGTGGCTGTCAGCCGAGTTCGCAGCGCATGGTTGTGATAGGATTCGGCGCTGCGAATTTTCGGTGCGAGGTCCTACCGTGCGTGAATGTGTTTTGTTTCTCGCCGCCATCTTATTCAGTTCATCCAGCCTGTTAGCCCAAAAGCCGGCGTGGGAACCTGCACCCGGCCACCTGACTTTGGCGCTGTGGCCCCAATCGCCACCCGGTGCCCAGCCCAACGCTGGTCCAGAGATCGACACAACAACGGCGAAGGACAATCTCATCGCCGGTAAACCGCTCATACGCCTCGGCAACGTCTCCGCGCCTACGCTCACTCTATACGCGCCCGCCAGCAGGAATACCGGCGCCGCTGTGGTGGTGTTTCCCGGAGGGGCTTACCGTATTTTGGCGATCGACCTGGAAGGCACCGAAGTATGCGAGTGGCTCACTTCAGTCGGGGTCACCTGTGTCCTGCTCAAGTATCGGGTGCCCGATTCCGGCCCCTATCCCAAATCGTCGGCTGCTCTTCAGGACGCACAGCGGACGGTCGGCATCGTTCGCTCCCACGCGGCCGAGTGGCACATCGATCCGCAACGCATCGGTGTCCTCGGATTTTCCGCGGGAGCGCACCTCGCGGCGGCGCTCAGCACGCACTTCGATCAGCGTCTCTACGATCCAATCGACGCCGCGGACCAAGTGAGTTGCCGACCCGATTTCGCCGTGATCATCTACCCGGGCTACCTCGCCATCGCCGAGCAGAACTTCGCGCCCAACTCGGAAATTCACGTCACCGAAAAAACTCCTCCTTCCTTCATCGTCCAGGCCGAGGACGATTGGGCACACGTTGAAAACTCCACCGTCTATTTTCTAGCCCTCAAAAATGCCAAGGTTCCCGCCGAGATGCACCTTTATGCGCAGGGCGGACACGGCTATGGCCTGCGCCGCACGGAACTTCCCGTAACACGGCTGGCCTCGTTGGTAGAAACCTGGATGCAAACGATCAAGGTGCTGCCTTCCGCCGCGCGCTGACGTACCTGCCGAAACCCAATCTGGCTGCGAGGTGGCAGAGTACCTCTTGCCCATTCGAAGACATTGCGTCTATCTTTTTTCGACCGTGTGATGACGACCATCGATCGCAAGAAACTGAAGGAACTAAGCGACCGCGAAGAGCATCGCTTCATGATCGACCATGCTCGGTCCGCGGCCCTCTATCGCGCGGCCCAAGGCTCGCTGCTCGGCGGCGTGCCGATGAACTGGATGAAAAAATGGGCTGGCCCTTTTCCGGTCTTTGTGAAGTATGCCAAAGGCGCGCATTTCACTGATGTCGACGATCGCGATTATATCGACCTTTGCCTCGGTGACACCGGCGCCATGACCGGCCATTCGCCCGACGTCGTGGCCGACGCAGTGGCACGGCAGGTCGCGCCAGGGCATCACCTTGATGCTTCCTACCGAGGATTCGCTTTGGGTCGGCGAAGAACTCAAACGGCGTTTCGGTCTTCCGTTCTGGCAATTCGCGCTTACCGCGACCGATGCCAACCGTTTTGCCATTCGCATCGCCCGCGAAATTACGCAGCGCAATAAAATCTTGATCTTCCAGCATTGTTACCATGGCACCGTGGACGAGTCTTTCGCCACACTGCATGCGGACGGTACTGTGGGCCCGCGCCGCGGCAACATCGGACCGCCCGTAAATCCCGCCGAGACCACGCGTGTCGTCGAGTTCAACGACATACCCGCTCTGGAGGCGGCTCTGAAACATAACGACGTCGCCTGCATCCTCGCTGAGCCCGCCATGACCAACGTCGGCATCATTCTTCCCCACGATGGATACTGGACGGCCGCCCAAGCGCTTGCGCGGTGCCACGGTTCGTTGCTCGTCGCCGACGAAACTCACACCATCTGCGCAGGTCCCGGCGGATGTACTCGCGAATGGAAACTGACTCCCGATCTTCTTGTTTTTGGAAAGCCGATTGGCAGCGGCATCCCCGGCGCGACGTATGGCTGCACGGAAGAAGTCGCCCAGCGTATTTCGGCTCGCATTAAACTGGAAGACTGCGATGTGGGTGGTATCGGCGGAACGCTCGCGGGCAATGCCCTATCGCTCGCTGCCATGCGCGCCACGCTGGAGCACGTTCTCGTGCCCTCGGCCTATGAGCATATGATCGCGCTGGCCAAGCGCTTCACCAGCCGAGTTGAAACGCAAATCCGCTCCGCCAACTTACCGTGGAACGTAACCCGGCTTGGCGCCCGCGCGGAGTACACCTTTACTCCCCACGCGCCCCACAACGGCTCCGATTCCTACGCCGCGTCCGATTTCGAATTGGAGCGATTCCTGCACCTCTATGCGCTAAACCGCGGGGTCCTGCTGACGCCGTTCCACAATATGGCACTCATGTGTCCAGCAACCTCCGAATCCGACGTCGATGCCCACACAAAAATCTTCGCTGCCGCAACGCGTGAACTTCTGACCTGAGGTTGGGATCGACGGAGCGCTTCACGCCCGGCGCGTAGGGAATTTCGCTTGCGCCAGCCACTTACCAAGCATTTCAAGAGAAGATGGCGCAACCGCGTCAAACACAATGCCGGCGCGGTCCCTCCGTGAATGCACCACGATCGCGCGCGCCAGAAAAGTCTCCCGGGGGTTCGTGCCGATCTTCAGGCTGATTACCGCGCCATCGCGCGGTCCATCCTTGACGCTCAGGGAGCACCCATGCAGTCCCAGATCGGCCACCCACGATTGAATTCGCGCACCTGAGGTATCGTCCACCAGCTCAGCTGGAGCAATGAACTGGAACCTGGGCGTTCGGCGTCTCTCTTCTTCCATTGGTTCCAAACCTGATTTCCAAGCCCTGGGCACGCCTATCCTAACACGCGGCGTATACTCCCTCGCGGAAACCCTAGTGTAGCCGCGACGATTTCTGCATACCGTGAATACCCGATTGCACAGTCGCGCTGGTTCCTTAGCATTGTTCAGCATTATTGGGGGAGGAAAGCGCATGGCCTCAGCGGTTTGGAAAGGTACGCTCAGCTTCGCTTTGCTGGCAATTCCCGTCAAGCTTTACGCCGCTGCGCGAAGCCAGCGGATGATCCTCCACCAACTTCACAAGGTGTGCCACACGCGTTTGAAGCAGCCGCTCTACTGCCCGCAATGCAACCGCCAGGTGGGCCGCTCCGAGGTCGTGCGCGGCTACGAATACGAAAAAGGCAAATACGTCGTCATCAACGAAGACGAAATCAAAAAGATCACGCCGCGCTCCAGTACCGTGATGGAGATCGTAGCGTTTGTGAAACAAGAGCAGATCGATCCGATTTATTTTGACGCGTCCTATTTCATGCTTCCCGACAAGGAAAATGAAAAGCCCTACGCGTTGCTGTTGAAGACTTTGGAAGACAGCAGTCGCGTCGGAATCGCGACGGTCACCATGCATCAGCGCGAGTACACGGTTTTTATTCGGCCGCGCAATAACGGTTTGACGATCCACACCATGTATTACGCCAACGAAATTCGCGAAGTCGCCGGCTACGGAAAAGCCGAGAAGGACGTGAAGCTCAAACCCGCCGAAGTCAAACTAGCCGAACAACTGGTCGAAAGCTTGTCACAAGACTTCAAGCCCGAACAGTTCCACGACAAGTTCCAGGAAAATCTGAAAGCGCTGATCGAAGCCAAGCAGAAGGGGAAGACGATCGTCGCCGAACACCAACCAGGCCCGGCTCGCGTGATCGACATGATGGAAGCGCTGAAGAAGAGCCTCGCCAACGCGGAAGCACGGAAGCAGAAAAAGCCCGCCAAACTTCGCCCAGCGGGCTCCGAACACCACCGTCGCCGCCTGGCCAGCTAACAAGATCCCATACGTTGTGGGGCGATCCCAAACGTTGCAGGAGCGCAGCATGGCTGCGCCCCTGCTTGCCCAGCCGTCAAATCTGACCGCCAACTCCTACTTGACCGCCCCCCGCGCCGCCGGAATCAATGGAATTTGCTCCCCCTCCAACGTAGGCGCCGGAGAACCTCCGCTGAGCACGTTTGCCAAAGTATTTTGCGCCTTCTCAAACCGCCGATCCGCCTCGCCATAACTCTGCTGCGCGTTCTTCAAATGCGTGCCCAACTTTTCAAACACCTCGCCGAACGTTTCCAGATTCTTCTGCACTCCATTCAAATTCGCCAGCAGCCGCTTGGCATTCTCCTCGATCTGCATCCCCTGCAATCCCATGGCGATCACGCACAGATGCGCGTACAAGGTGTTCGGCGACACCGCGATGATCTTCTTGCTCCGGCAATACTCGTCAATCTGCTGCCCACGGCCATCCTGCGTATTCAGCATCTCGCAATACACGTTTTCCGACGGCACGAACATCAGCGCCACGTCCAGCGTTCCTTCGCTCGGCACAATATATTTCTTCGCAATGGAGTCCGCGTGCCCCTTCACGGCATTCGCGAATTCGCGCCGGGCTTCGTCGCCATCCGCTGCGATTCGCCGGAAAGCCTCCAGCGGAAACTTCGAATCGATGACCATGATCTTGTCATCGCGCAAAAAAATCGCCGCATCCGCTGCTTCGCCGCTGCTGAACCGATGGGGCATCGCGAATTGCGACGCCGGCAGCGAATCTTCCAGCATCCGTTGCAGCGTCACTTCTCCAAGCAGCCCCCGCGTCTTGGCTCCCCCCAGCACGGCCTCCAGCGATTGCGTCGCTTGCGACAATCCCCGGCTCTGCTCTTGAACCTCGCCAATCTGCTTCTGGATCAAGCTGATTTGCTCGCGCGTGTTCTTCAATTCCGTCGCAATCGCCGTCTGTCCCTGCGACGCGATGTGCGCGGAATTGGTCACCCCCGATTGCAACGCGCTAGTCACACTCTCGAGCCGCTGCGCCACGGTCTGGCCCATCGTTTGGATCTGCCCGGCGCTCTGCGCTTGCGAGGTAGCGATCGTTTGCAAATCCCGGCGCAGCTCCCCCAATTCGTTTTCCAGCCCATCGCCCTTCTTCTGGCTCCGTAGGTTCTGCAGCACCAGCCAAACCACCAGCGCCGCCAGCAAAATAGCGATCCCCATCAATCCAGCGTTCATAGTCCCTTTCGACCGCCACTTTTCTCAACGGCCGATTCTTTTTCCTTATGGATCCATCTCACTTACAACGGGCGACAAGACTACTTTACCTGCACTTGCCCTTTTCTGAAAACTCCACTGTGCGTCCAACAAAGAAAAGGGCCGCGCCGAAGCGCGCCCTCATGATCTCTTGGACTGTCGAAGGCCTTACCAGATTACCTTCAGCGCAAACTGAAATTGTCGCGCATCATATGCCGCCGTCGGCTGCCCCGCGCTGCACGTCGAGCTCGATCCTGGATCGCACAACTGATTCACCGCCGCCACATTCAGGCGATTCGTCAAGTTGAACGCATCCGCCATCACGTCCAGTTTGAATCGTTCACCGAGCGGGAACCGCCGCGACAATCGCAAATCAAACTGGAAAAATCCCGGCGTATTAAACGTGTTCCGCCCCAGATTACCGTCGCACCCAAGGGGCGGGGCAACACCTGGCACCGTAAATGGCGCCCCGCTGTTGGTCAAACACGTACTCGGCAGCGCGAACGTCACTCCCGACAAAAATGCGGACGTTGCCGTCGGACCCGTCGTTCCCACCGAAGGCCGCCCGTTCGATGCTCCCAAATCCAATCGATAGTCTGTCCCGGTGAAAGTCCTACCAGGAATTCTTCAGCCGAACGAACCTTTTACGCCCCTTCAACCTCGCCCCCCGCCACCTCGCTCAACCCTGTCTTGATCTCATCCCGCCGTGCCGTCCAGGCCTTCAACCCGGTCGCAATCGCAATCAAAATCGCGGTAGCAAAATTGGTCAAAACCACGGCCTGCGCATGCATTAACACTCCATAAGCCAGCCACAAAACCACCCCAACCAAATACAACCCCAGCATCCCGTAAGACAAATCCCGCCCGCCCTGCTTCCAAATCTTGATCACCTGCGGCACATAAGCGAACGTAGTACAAAATCCGCCCACCGATCCCAAAACAAGAATCCAGTTTTCCGTCGTCATAGCCAACTCAATCCTTCGACTCAGAGTTCCAGCACTACCAGAATACCCGTTCAAAAAGCCCGTGGCAGCGGAGCGAAATGCACTGGTCACAGTTTAACAACGCCTCCGCCTCACCATTCATGAATCCTAACGAACAGTTTCATCTCTAAATTTGATCGTCGTTAGCTCGACCTCAACTTAGACCGCGCTCCGCTTCAGAATATAGTCAAGACCTCCGACTCGGAACCATCGGTATCCATAAGGTTCCAACAGCAAACGATACTTCCCAGCGGCATCGGCATCACTGTTCTCCTGCGAAAGCAGGTTCACCAGGCATCTGGAATCCTCCACACCCACATCCAGCAATACTTCCCGCGGCTCCGCACTGAGGTTGTGCACCACGATCACGGAATTGTTTCGCCAGTCATACCGAATCGCCAGCACCTCCGGCCTCCGCGTCTGCAAAACCGTGAACTCACCCCAGCCGACCTCCGGCGCTTCCTTGCGCATCCGGATCATGCGCTCCATCCAATTCATCAGCGAATTGGGATCGCGTCTCTGTTGAGCTACATTGACATGCTCGAATCCGTACGCCCCTCCGCTGATCACCGGCAGGATCGGTTTTTCGCTCTTCGTAAATCCGCCCTGGGGTTCCGCGGACCACTGCATCGGTGTGCGAGCGCAATTCCGCTCGGAAAGCCGCAGGTTCTCCCCCATGCCGATTTCATCGCCGTAACGCAAAACCGGCGTCCCTGGTAGCCCCATCATCAAACTGTACGCAAGCTCCAGCCGCCGCCGGTCCCCTTGCAGCATCGGAGCGAGCCGCCGCCGAATCCCACGGTCGTACAATTGCATATCCTTGTCGGGACCAAACGCCACGAACACCGTCTGCCGCTGCTTCTCCGTCAGCCGCCCCAGATCCAGCTCATCGTGATTGCGCAGGAACTGCCCCCACTGCGCCGTGGCCTCCGCTATCCTTGTTGCCGCGAGTGCCTTCACCAGAGGTCGACTATCGCTGCTCGCCAGCGCATAGAACAGATGCTGGTTCACGGCAAAGTTGAACATCATCTGCAATCGTTCGCCGGCCTCGCCGAAGTATTCCATATCCGTTTTCGGCACCACGTTGGCTTCCGCAAGGATGACGGCGTCGCCCTGCCGCCACGAGAGAAACTCCCGGAGCGTTCGCAGCATGTCGTATTGTTCGACCGGAGCTTTGACGTCCGCGCCTTTTTTCGCAATGACAAAGGGCACTGCATCCATTCGGAATCCGGAAACGCCAAGCTGAATCCAGAAGCCCATAATCTTCAAAATCTCAGCCTGCACTTCCGGATTCGAAGTATTTAAGTCCGGCTGAAAGTCATAAAATCGGTGAAAGTACCAGGACCGCGCCTCCTTGTCGTAATTCCATGTCGATTTTTGTACGCCGGGAAACACCACTCCCGCGTTGGCATCCTTCGGCTTCCTCTTCGACCACACATACCAGTCCCGATACTTCGATTTTGGGTCTGAGCGCGCCTCCTGAAACCAGGGATGCTTGTCGGAAGTGTGGTTGACGACCAGATCGATGATCACGCGGATCCCCCGCTGCTTGCAGCCATGCGCGAACTCCACAAAGTCCCCAAGCGTGCCGTAGCGCGGATCAACGCCGTAATAATCCGCGACATCGTACCCATCGTCGCGAAAAGGCGAAGGCTGAAACGGCATAAGCCAGATCGCGGTTACGCCGATGCCCTGCAGATAGTCCAACCGGTTCATTAGCCCGCTAAAATCTCCCACCCCATCGCCATTCGCATCCATAAACGTAGAGATTGACAAGCAATAGATGATCGCGTTCTTGTACCAAAGATCGTTAATCATGGCCGTGCCCTGCTTTCGTCGAGCTCTCGCAACGCACTCATTCGCTCTTTCTTTATACTCGCAGATGACAAATCACAATCGATAGGAGGCAATCCAAAGAGCTCTCATATGCGGGGTGCCGCACCCTTGGGCTTTAAGGGTGCGGTTCTTGAACTTTCTTGCCGTTCGCGAGCCTTGGTATCGGAATTTCTCCTCAACAAGCAGAATACAGAAATCTCGGCTATCACTTAGCTGCCGGAGGTGGGAACCCGTCATGCCCAGTACCTTAGAATCGGACAAGTACTCCTCTGTTCGCACAGTAAGCCTGACTCTATTTATAGTAAACGTGATAGGCGCCATCAGTTATGTGGTTAGGGCCTCGCCCAGTTGGGCGATACCACAAGAGCGCGGGCTGCACTCTATGACGGGAGAGCCATTTGTGTGGGCTAGTTTCGTTCTGCCGATTGTTGCAGCCTTCGCCTTGACTGAATCTCCTTTGGGGAGCATTTATCTGTTTCAGCAGAAGGTGGCGAAGAGGCTACTTTTGGCTGATGACAGTCATGGTGTGGCTCATCGCTGTATGGATTGATTTCGCTCACCACTGAGTCCGAATGCTATGTCGTGCATAGGGGCGGCGGAAACGTATCCTTCAATTCGTTTCCATGGGAGGTAAGCACCGAGACAGTCGATTCTGGGTGCCGCACCCTTGGGTTTCAAAGGGTGTGGGTTTTTACGATCCGTCCGTGCTAGCTTCAAAATGAAGCTACATATTTGTGGACGTTGTTCCACCGGTGTGGTCGACAACTTCCTGAAACGGACGCTTCTTTTTGGATTTCATCGCAGGCAGGCTTACAGCTGCAAATGTCGCTGCACCAATTTCCTCAACTTCTCCCGGTCCTCATCCTTCATATGCACAAATTCCACGCCATTCCCTTCCGGGCCAATATTCCGCACTACCGCCGTGAAGTGAATCTTGCGTAGTCCAGTCCGTATCTCCAGCTTGATCGAATCCCCAACAGTAAGTTTCTTCGGCGACTCCAGATAAGCCCCACCAAGACTGATCGTCTTGACCCGTGCCATTCCGGCTTGCGTCCCATCGATCTGCGCTCGCAATGGAGACTCCAGCGGCACTCGCGCGTAGCGCCGCGGAATCACAAAGTTAGCGCTCGATTGCGCCGCCGCTTCAAACGCCGCCCGCACTCGCGCCGACGACGGCCGGTCCTCCATCATCGCCAACGCATCTTCCGCCGCCGATCGCAGCCCCAAAGGCTCCGCATACGTGATCCCGTCGCGCTTCTCCGCAAGTGTCCGCAGCATTTCCGCCGCTTCCGTCGCCCGCATGCGTCCCAGCGCTTCAATCGCCTTGATGCGCACAAACTGATCGCGCAAGATTTCGTGCTCGCCCGCGGCAATTTCCATCAATTGCGGCACCGACGTGGTCTCCTGCGTCAGGCCGATCTGGTCGATCATCATCGGTACTACCAGCGGATGCGCATCCGGCAGCAGCGCCGAAAAAACAAACGCCGCACTCTGCGCCGTCGCCGAATTCACCGGCCGCGCCAGTTCACTCACCGCCAGATCCTGCAAACTCCACTCCCAGCTCGCCATTGCTCGCGTAAGCCCGCGCAGCAATCGGTCCGCGTCCGTCGCCCCAAGCAGTTTGATCGCCGCGCTCACCCGTTGCCGCCGCGAATCGTATAGACGCGCCTCCAGCATGTTCAACACCGGCACGCCAATCGTCCGCAGCAGCCGCGACATCGACGGTAAAAGCTCCCCGCTGTTCGCCTCGCTCAGCAGCAAGGTCATGCGTTCCAGCAATCTTTCCGGGTCGCGCTGCAACAGCCGCGGCAAAGCCGGATCGAGCGCCCGGTTCGCGAACGCGGCATCCACCAAGAGCAGCCAGCGGTCTTGTGCCACCAGCCGTCGCGCCAGCGCTGCCATATGATCGTGCTCGCGGTCCTTCGGCGCTCTCTCCAGCCCGTTCAGAATTCCTTCGAACCCCGCATAGTCCCCGCGGTTCACCGCAATCCGTCCCAGCGTCTCCAGAAACGCCGCCAGCAGCGCCGCCGTTTCCGGCACCGTCTCAATTTCCAGCGCCTTCAGCGTCCCGCCTCGCAGATCTTCCGGCAACTGATTCGGCCACAGCGATTCGAGCACCGCCGTCAATTCATTCAAGCCCGCCGCCACCGATCGCCTGGCCCCCGCATCTTCATTCTCGATTCGCCGCGCGTAATTCAACAGAATACTTCGCGCCTCGCGCCGCGGCGCGTCCGCTCCCGCCTCCGCCAATTGCGCCAGCGTCTGCCGCAGCGCCACAATCGGCACGCACCACACATCCGGACCGCGCATCACCGCTGACTTCTCTCGCGGCGGCAATTCCAGCCAGAACTTTTCCACCAATTTTTCGCGGTACGTCTCGGTCGACCACGTCATCGCAAACGAAGAAAGATGCGCCGAAGCATGCGGCCCGGCATATTTCCCCGCATTGACCAGCACTCCGCCCAGCCGGTGCAGCATCGGCCGCACACCCACTGGCGTCAGCGCGCCCGCCGTAAATTCCGGTCCCAGAAATTCAAAGATTAAGCTTTCCGACAAACGCAGCAGATATGGCTGCGGTTGCTCCCCTTCGCGCGGCGCGTATTGCGAAACGCAACTCAACAGCAGCCGCACGGTGTCGCGGCTCGCCTCTTCCATCGCTCCGTGGATAGCTCGCGCCGCTTCCTCCGGCGAAATTCCTCGCGCCGATTCCAGCGGAGGCGTCAGCCGCGCCAGCAAACTCAGTGCCGCCACCAGGTCGTCGATCTCCGGCGACTGAATCGGCTTGTCGCTGGTTTCTTTCGTCGAGTGCCCGCCATAAGCCACCAGCGCCGCGATCAAGCTCGCCAGCACCGAGTCCACTCTTCGTTCCGACTGTGTATTGACCGAAATGCCTTCCACTCGATTCTCCAACAGCAACGCGGGCCACCGCGTTGATGCATCTCGATTTGCGCTCTCTTCCGATGTTAGCAGCGCTCCTTTCACAAGTTGCGCCAGCGTGTCGAGTTCGCCTACATGGAACTCGCTCGCAAATGTCAGCGCATGAATTCCCACACGCTGCAGCTCCTTGGCCAGCGCGTACAATTCACCTTTCGTGTCAGGAAGAGGCGAATCGCTGAGCTTTGGCGCCACCAACCCGCCACGCTCCACCCGAATCTCCAAACCTTTCAAACCCGACGCCACGCCGCGCAACGATTCATACGCGTGATCCAGACTTTCCAACGTATGGGGATGGTGCCGTTCGTAGAGCCGGGTCGATCGCAGCAGCAAATGCAGCCTTCGCAGCGCGCGATCCGTCTCGTCGACCTTCGCGTCCACCGCCGGGCCTTTCCGAGCCCGCGTCATCGTCGCCGAAGCCGCCGCCGCTACGGTAGGCGGGCCATCGCCCGCCGTCGAATCGGCTTGAGATTCCGACTCGACACGCCGTTTGCCGAAAGCTGCTGAAGCCCGAAGGACCAAATCATTCCTCACTTATGCAGACAGCCTAGAGGGCACCTCTAAGCAGCCGGGGCATCCCAAAGTCGGGGAGACCCTGCTAATACTGCAGCACGCCTTCTACCCAGAAATGCCTCACGTAAACCCTGTGTTATCAGAGCCTGTGTAACATAGTCCTAGAACTATGAAAAACAAACCGTTACAAAATGTAACAGCAAGGGTAGGACAGAGCGGAAAAGCCTCATCGGCCGCTTGAGACTCGTCGAGCATGACGATCGACGATCATGGTGGAATCATTCCTTACCCTCCCCCCTGGTTTTTTGTAAGTATTCATTCTAAACGAACTTAAACTCCTGTGTTTTGATAGACTTTTGTAAGTGTTGATTCTAAAGGGTTAGACCTTACAGGGATACGCCGAGCGATTCGGAGGCACGAGCAACCCAAATGACCCTAGTGCTCACATCGGCACAGCCGCGCGCCGAGACCGCCGACCTATGCGACCATGGGTACTTACAGCGGCGATAACCTCGCGCCTGATCCTTGAGCTTCGGGGTCCAGATTGGGAGGCCAGATGGCAGACGCTTACATACGGCCGATGAGTCTCGGTGAGGTTCTGGACCGAACGTTCAATCTCTACAAAAACCATTTCTGGCTATTCGCCGGAATCACCGCGCTCCCGTTTTCCTTGTTGCTGATCGCTCAAGTGGCGGTGGCCGCCGCGAGTTCGGTAGCCGCGAAAGCTCCAGTGGCCCGCACGGCTCCGTTCTCTCCGGGCGCTGTGGGCGGGATGGTCGGCGGCGGAGCACTGGTCTTGATTTTGTATTTCGTGATGATCGGCGCAGCGCACGCGGCGACGGTCTTCGCGGTGTCGGATCTCTACTTGTCGCGGCCGGTGTCCATTCGCGGATCGTTCGCACGAGTCGGATGGAAAGTTTTTCGAGTTCTCGCGGTTTTTTTCCTGCTTGGATTGATCATGGTTGTCGGAGTTGTGGTAATCGTGGTTTTCGGCTTTGCGCTCCCGAGCGCCACATTGAAGGGTATCGGATTGCTCTTGCTCATCCCGTTGGTCGGGATTCTGATGGTGATCCTGATGTGCCGTGTAGCGGTTTCCATTCCTGCAGCGATGCTCGAAGATTTGGGCGCGGTGCGGGCCCTGGAACGCAGTGTGCGTCTCACAAAGGGTCACGTGCTGCAGATTTTCGTGATTTTTCTGCTTGTGCTGGTAGCTACGTATGTCGCTATCCTGGTGCTCCAAATGCCACTGTTGATTCTCATGATGGCTTCCGTCACCGCGCACAAGACACCGTCTTTTGGTTTGCAAGTTCTCCAGCAATTGGCGGCGTTCGTTTCCCAAGTGCTCGTCGGGCCGATTGGCACGATCGCTTTCTCGCTGATGTACTACAACCTGCGAGTGCGCAAGGAAGCGTTCGATATCCAGCACCTGATGACGTCCATGTCCGCGAACGCAGAGCCGAATGCTCCCTCGGCCGCGTAATTCCAGGATGATCGGACGGGTGCCGTCACTTTCACGGGTAGTGCGATCATTCGCCCTAATTGGCTGCGCGTTGTTACTACCTGTCGCAGCCACTTCGCAGACAACGCAGAATTCCGTCGAACTGGACGTGCCGTCCTACGAATCGGAATTGGACCGCGTCGCCGAGTCCATCAAGCACCCGGAGCAGATTCCGGAGCTGCTCAAGTCTTTGCCGCGCGCCTGGCCCGTGCAAGTGGGCGACAAATCCATCCAGGTCCCCACCGATTGGCTCGCTTCGGACCTGAAAAACCTCGAAGAAGATCCCGCGAAGTACGCCTCCGTTTCACGGGAAGTTTCCTCTCGCCTCGGCGCCATGCACAAGGCTGCGGAAGGACTCGAACAAGGAACGGCGCCGGTCAACCTCGATGCCGCTCACACACAGCTCGATAAGATTCTGAGTGGACGCGAGTTTGGCGCGGCGCAAGGACCAAGCCAGCTCGACATCCTGAAAGCGCGGATCGCCCGCTGGCTCAGCGAGCAAATCTACAAGCTCCTCCAGCGCCTTCATCTCGGAGCAAAGGCCGGCAACGCGCTGGCGTGGATCATCGTAGGCCTCGCTTTTGTCGCGCTTTGCTATTGGGTTTGGAAGACTCTTTCGCCGACAACTCGCAAGCGCGAAACCAGCGCCGAAACTGGAAAGGAATCGGACGATCCGCGCGAGTGGGCCAGAGACGCGCTCGCGGCCGCCGACCGCGGCGACTATCGCGAGGCGGTGCATTGCGCGTACTGGGTTGCGGTCGTGCACCTCGAGACGCTGGGTGTGCTGAAGCGCGATCGCGCGCGCACCCCGCGCGAATCGTTGCGCTTGTTGGATCCTCACCCAAATGAACAGAACCTGCTGCGCGAATTTACTCGCCGTTTTGAGTTGATCTGGTACGGCTACCGCCCCGCGTCCGCGAGCGACTGGTCCGAGGCGCGATCTCACCTGGAGAAAATGGGATGCCTCACACCCTCGACCGCGGCGACCGCAAACTCCTGATCGGTGCCGGGGTGTTGCTGGCGATTCTGATCGTCGCCACTACTTATTTTTCTCCCAAAGAAAGGTCTGCAGCTTCGGCCTACCCGTCGAGCTACTCGGGGGATTGGGACGGCGCGAAAGGTCCTTACGTTCTGCTTCAGAATTTGCACTATCACGTCGATCGATGGGAAGAGTCTCCCACCGAACTCAGCGGGACGCCCAGCAACGAAGTATTGATCCTGGCAGGGCCGACGCAGGCACCGACGCCGGAAGATAAATCCGCCATCTTCGAATTCCTGCAGAGGGGAGGACGCATCGTGGCGAGCGGCGCGGGCGCCGCCAAAATTTTGCCCGATGCGCCGCCGCTCAATGAAAGTTATGCGATTGAGGAAACGACCAAATTTCCCGCGATTCTTCCGTCTCCACTGATGCGGGGCGCGCCAGAGATCAGCATGTTTCCTCCGGACGATTGGCAACCGAAATCGGCTTCGCAACTGGTGGTGTACGGGAATGTGGAAACTGCGGCGGTCATCACCTACCAGGTTGGCAAGGGTCAGGTCATCTGGTGGGGCAATTCCGCTCCTTTGACGAACGGCAAGATTCGCGAATCCGGCAATCTTCCGCTGTTTCTGAATTCGGTCGGGCCTCCTGGCGACGTCCGCGTCTTGTGGGACGAATATTTTCATGGCGCTCATGGCTCGCTGTGGAGCTATATAGCGCGTACTCCTTTAATCTGGGGAGCCGTGCAATTTGGAATCGTATTCCTAGCTATCGTCGCAACGTACTCGCGCAGGCAAGGCCCCATCAGTGTTCCGGCAAGAGTCTCCCGCTTGTCGCCGCTGGAGTTCGTCGAAACGCTCGGCGATCTCTATTCTTCCGCGCATGCGGGTTCCGCGGCGGTGCGTATCGCGTATCAACGACTGCGGTTTCAGCTCACGCGGCAGCTCGGGCTACCGCCAAATGTTCCCAATGCCAATCTTGCGCACAGCGCCGGCGTGGCTTTAGCGTGGAACGAGCAAGAAATTTCCGCTACGCTCAGCCGCGCTGAACGCGCGATGACTGCCGCTAAAGTCAGCGGCGCGGAAACACTTCAGCTCGTACAGGAAATGTTTGACTACGCAAGCCGCCTGGAATTGGTAAGAAAAAGTTGAAAATAAATGGCGAGACAGGAAGAGAAGAGTTTCCTCAGGGGCTAAAGCCCGATTTTGCGGGTGCCTAAATGTCGGAGCTAAAGCTCCGACCCCCTGAGATGTATCTATGAGATGACTTGATGACTTCTAGGGAAAAACCGTATTAGTGTCTCGCCGCCAATTGGAGCGGCGCGGCTTATTGATACCCAGGAGAAACTACCCGCATGAACAAGGCAACGGAATTAGCAGCGCACGTCCGAGGCGAATTGGGAAAAGCGATCGTCGGCCAGCGCGAATCGCTCGATCAGCTCTTGCTGGTGATGCTTGTGGGAGGGCACGCGCTGGTCGAAGGCGTTCCTGGTCTGGCGAAAACGCTGGCCGTAAAGGCGCTGGCACAGATTTTCCAACTGAAATTTCAGCGCGTTCAGTGCACTCCGGACCTGATGCCCGCGGATATTCTCGGCGCGAACGTCTTTAATCTTTCCACCAGTGCGTTCGCACTGCATCGCGGGCCGATTTTCACTGATCTTCTGCTTGTGGATGAAATCAACCGCACGCCGCCGCGCACGCAATCCGCGCTTCTGGAGGCCATGGAAGAAAAGCAAGTCACCATCGACGGCACGCGCTACGAACTCTCTAAATCCTTTGCCGTTTTCGCGACGCAGAATCCCGTGGAGTTTGAAGGCACGTATCCGTTGCCGGAAGCGCAACTCGATCGGTTCCTCGTCAAAATTCGCATTGGCTATCCCGACGCCGAGCAGGAAGCGCAGGTCTTGCAGAATTATCAGGATGGTTTCGACCCGCGCGAGCTGCAACGCCTGAATTTCTCGGTGGTGCCGCTGGAAGTTCTACTTGCGGCGCGGCAGGAAACCGCCGCCGTTCGCGTGGAGCCTGCGTTGTTTCGCTACATGGTGACGTTGGTGGGGCGAACACGCAATTCCGCCGCAGTCAGTCTGGGCGCCAGCCCGCGTGCCGCAATCAGCCTTATGCTCTTCGCCAAAGCGATTGCCGCCACCGAAGGCCGCGATTACCTGATTCCCGACGACATCAAAGTCGCGGCGCCGCCGATTCTACGACACCGCCTGGTCCTCAAGCCCGAAGCCGATCTCGAAGGGATGACCGCCGATCAGGTGGTGCGCGAAATCGTGCGCTCCGTCGAAGTTCCCAAATGAGCGAGCTCCCGCATCTCGTCCCTGCGACGACGCGGGGCTTCGGAAGGCCTGCCAAGAGCATCTCTTTTGCGTTCGGCCGGCGTTTCTTTTTGTTGCTGTTGATCGGATTGGTGTGGCTCGGCCCTGTCTGGAACGATTCCCGCTATCTGTATGCGATGGCTGTTTGGGATATAGCGATTTTCGCCGCGTGGGTTTGGGATCTTCGCCGGCTTCCAAGACCCGCACAACTCGATGTGAGCCGAGTCTGGAGCCAACCGATTCAACTCAACGTTAACGCGCGAGTCTCGGTCGAGCTGCAAAATCCGAGCGGCCTGCCGATCACGGTGCAACTCACCGACGACGCGCCCGCCAGTTTTCAATGTGGCACGCCGCAACTCGAAGTTGCCGCGCCAGGCAAAGAGACAGCAGCCGCAAGCTACGTCGTGCGCCCAGGCGAGCGCGGGGACGCAAAATTCGGCGATGTATATCTTCGGTATCAGAGCGCGCTGAACATCGCGGAGCGCTGGGCGGTGGTTCCGTTGAGTCAAACGGTGCGCGTGTACCCCAATCTCGAAGAATCCCAGCGCGATACAATTTACCTGATCCGCAGCCGGCAGATCGCGATGGAAAAGCGGCACCAGCAGCAACGCGGCCAAGGACGCGAGTTCGAAAGTCTCCGCGAATATCGGGAAGGCGACGAGTGGCGCGACATTTGCTGGAGCGCTACCGCTCGCCGAGGCAAATTGATCAGCCAGTCGCATCGCATCGAGCGCAGCCAGACGGTGTGGATCGTCCTGGATGCCGGCCGGCTGTTGCGCGCACGGGTGCGTGGACTGAGCAAGCTCGACTTCGCGGTTGCTGCCGCACTCTCCCTTGCGCAGGTCGCTCTATACTCCGGCGACCGCGTCGCGATGCTCGCGTATGGCCGGCGCATCCAACAGCGTCTCCCCGCAGGTCGCGGGTCGGGCCACGTGCGCGCGCTGCTCGAAGGACTGGCGCTGGTGAAAAGCGAAGAGCTTGAGGCGGATCATCAGCGCGCCGCTGAAGCGCTCTTGACGTTTCAGAAGCGACGCAGCTTGGTCGTTTGGCTCACCGATCTTTCCGAAACGGCCGCGACACCGGAGGTCATCGAGAGCGTTTCGCGGCTGGCGCGCCGGCATCTTGTTCTGTTTACGGTGATCGGCCAGCCGGAGTTGCGGGAACTGCTTCGGGAGCGGCCTGCTACGGCGCGCGAGATGTTTCGCCACGTTGCCGCGCAAGAGATTGTGCAGCGTCGCGATGTGCTTTTACGGACTTTGCGACAGCAGGGGGTGCTTACGTTGGAGGTTGATCCTTCGCGGTTGTCTTCGGCAGTCGTCAATCAATATCTTGGCGCCAAAGAACGCGGCTTGATTTAGCTCTGCCTGTGCGACTGCGACTGACAGTTCAGCTCTCTGGGCTACATTTCAGCGAGGTACGATACGGGATGCCTAGACTAACAATTTCCGCCGCATGCTGTCTGACGATCCTCTTGGGATCATGCAGCAAACCAGAGGAGAGCGTGACCGAGGTGAAGAATAGCGTTTTCAAGGTGCTCGTACGTTCTCAGGAGTTTCACCATTCCGCCATACAAAACATTGACATTTGCGTGGCTGAATCCTCTAGCCGAGGGTTTCCAGACAACAAGGAGCAATGCTTTTTTCATGGCTTCGATTTCTCTGGCCTTTCGGTCAAATGGCGGGCGGCACGCGAAATCGAAGTCTCCTTCGCCGACGGACGGGTCTCCTACTTCAGGAACTATGCGATAGTGTCGCCGAATCGTTCTAATCCCGTAGGCTTCCATGCGACTTTGCGTGATGGGTGTAGTACAGAGTCGCAGGAAGTCAGGACTACGCGGAGCAGGGCCCGGGGTTGTGACGACTGATCCCAGTCACTTGCCGCGTCACTGGTACTCTTGGCTTCCGCGCGAGATACAGCACCAACAACGTCGCCAGCCCAGCCGCCAGCAAGAATTTCATGTAAGGCGGCAACGTCGTGGGCGAGACAAACGCCTCCACAACTCCCGCCACGACGAGCATGGGGATCGTACCGAGCACCAGGCGCACGCTTCTTGCACCGGCTTGAACTAGCGAATCGCGGCGCGGCAAATTTCCTGGAAACAGCAATCCCTTGGCGATTCCCAGGCCCGCTCCCCCGGCGACGAAAATCGCCGGCAACTCCAGGACGCCATGGGCGGCGACGAAACTCCATAGCGACAAACTCATTCCCTCGCGCCAGCACGCTACGCCCACAACGCCCATCATCAATCCGTTCAGCAGCATCATCCACACCGTGCCAATGCCCGCGGTAATGCCCATGGCAAACGCGGCGAAGGCCACGGAGATGTTGTTGGTCATGATCCCGCTGGAAGCGAGGGGTTTGACGGTGACGATCGAGTCCGTCCACATTTTGTGATGTTCGATCGACTGCATCATCGCGGGTCCCAGAAAATATCGGGAGAACGAGGGGTCGGCCAGGCCGAGTAACACGCCAGCCAGCGCCGCCACCAGAAACAACACAAACGCCGTCAGCGTGTCAGGGAAAGTCTCGCGGAAAATTGCGGGAAACGTGTCTTTATAGAATGTCCAGATGCCGCGGCGGTTGGTGCGGCGCCCCATGTAAATCAGATTGTGAGCGCGGCCCAACAACTGATTGAGGTAGATCGCCAGCTGCGTGCTGGTTGGATCTTCGCGCACAGTCGAGAGATCGGAGGCCGACTGCCGATATAATAGTGCCAACTCCTGCAACTCAGCCGGTGTGAACGCGGTTACACTCTTGCGTCCGCTCGCGCCCACAAGTTGCTCGAGCCGATTCCAGTGCGGGCGCCGCTTTTCCAGCCAGCGAGTGGAGATCACGAGTGGAGCCTCTCGACAAGCTTACCATCGACACGCCGGAGCAAACGGCGCTGGAGTTTCCGCTTGCCGGAATCGGCAGCAGGTTCCTGGCGATGGTCATTGATACCGCGATCCAGCTTGTTGTCGCGTTCGTGCTGGTCGTTGGGCTGGCCCTCGCGGTGCCGGCGCTACGCGTTTTTGGTTCTGTAGCGCCGCAGTGGGCCATTGCGATCATGGTTATCGCGGGTTTCACGATCTACTACGGCTACTTCGCTTTCTTCGAAGCCGCATGGAACGGCCAGACACCCGGAAAGCGCTACGCGCATTTACGTGTGATGAAAGACGATGGCCGCCCGATCAGTCCATACGACTCCATCGCGCGCAATCTTCTTCGGATCGTCGATCAGCTCCCGGCGTTCTACGGCGTCGCGATCATCAGCGTCTTTTTCAGCAAACAAAACAAGCGGTTGGGTGATTTCGTCGCAGGCACCGTGGTGGTGCATGAAAAGACCGTGGAAGCCGCGCGCCCATTTCTGGAGATCCGCCCGGACGATGCGAGCATTGCGTACGACGTCAGCCGCATCACCCTCGACGAGCTGCGGCTGATCGAGACATTCCTGCAACGGCGTGATACCTTTGATCCTGCGCTGCGCGGGTCCATGGCATCGCAGATCTCCACGCGCATTGCGCAAAAGCTGGAGGTACAGGTGTACGGGTGGCCCGCCAACGAAAAATTTCTCGAAGCGGTCCATTCGCAATATCGCGCGACTGGGCGCTATCGCAATGCGTGAGCACAGGCGACCCGGCGGGCCTGCGCAGGATCAAAATAGTCGATACTGACGATTCGCACTTTACCTCAACATTTTTGGCCGGCTTCTTGTGACACCGCTCCTGCCTGAAACGTCTAATAGTTTAACGAGACAGATGAAAACGATTCCGCGGGCGACGCGTGCGGTGTCCGGCACGGTGGTGGCCACGGAAACTTTAAAGGAGCTGTGTATGAAAATTTCGAGAGCATTAACATTTCTCTTCAGTGCCGCGCTTTTGCTTTCTTCGGCGGCAATCGCGGGAGAAGCCAACAAGGGAACACTTCGATTGAGCGAGAACGTTGTCATCCAGGGCAAAGCTCTAAACCCCGGGAAATACACCGTGGAATGGGACGGCAGCGGACCGACCGTTCAAGTCACACTTCTCAGCGGCAAAGAGAAGGTGGCTACCTTCCCGGCCCATCTGACCGAGCAAGCGTCACCCAACGTCCAAGATGCTTACGGCACAGCCACCGAGCCGAATGGCTCTCGATCACTGACGGCGATTTACCCGGGCGGGAAGCGTGTAGCACTGCAAGTCGACCAGAACCAGGCGAGCAAGTAATTCGGCGCGAATACATCAAATCAAAATAGCGGTTGGGCCCATTCCTTTCCGGTCGAGCCCGGGAAGGGATGGGTCTTTTTTTTCGCAATCGCCGTCAGTTACGAGCGCACCCCGCATTGACGTCTCTTGTTCCTTGGCGTAGCGTTGATTCGTTAAGATTGTTAAGAATGGCGATGAAAAGTCTCACACACAGGGTCGGGCGAGCGCGGGCCAGCAGCATTGCCATCGTGACGGTATTGGCTATGCTGATCGCGCCGTTTTGCGGCTCGAACTGCGTGGGATTGCCTGGTTGCGGAGCTAGCAGCGGGATCATTCGATCCGGGGTGGAGGATTGTCACCACGCCGTTTCCAGTTCATCGGGGTCAGAAAGTAGTTTATTCTCTGTTGCCGGAAAAGCTTGTAATCGACAAGAGCTACCCGCCGCGATTTTGAGCGCCCCTGAGAAGTCCCCCTTGTTGGATGAGACTTCAACGTTCGTACTGTCTTTGCAGGTGGCTAGACCCATCATTCCCGTCGGGCTTCGATCATTCCGGTCATCGCGGTCGATGGGATGGCACCGGCGACCCTCCTCGAGCAGAACTCCTCGAAATAACTGCGACGATTCTCCGAATCTGAGCATTTTCCTGCCTGCGTGACCCGCTGGTAGAGGTTCTCCCCTGCGCGGTCACACTGCACTCCCAATTCTTGGTGGTTGTGGTTTGGCTGACCGATCTAAAGATCGGCCACTACCTCGCGGTGCTATCGCTGACGATGGTTCGCATTCAGCCGAATCTCGAACTTGGCAACACTTGTCTGGAGGCATTGATGAGCGGTACACGAAGAAAATTCTTTCAAGATGCGGCAGCGTTCAGTGCGGGCATTTTCGGTTTGGGCGCGCAGCTCAATGCGCAGGCGCAAGCACCGCCGCACGAGCACGCTGCGCACGCGGCTCGCGGCTCGCATCATGCGCCTGTCGATGTCGCGACGGGTCCGCCGGTAGTTACGCCCGACGTGCCCGACTTGCGCTGCGAGATGGACGGCGCGGTGAAAGTTTTCAGGCTGACATCGGAGGTGGTGAAACGAAAGATCGCGCCGTTCAAGACAATTGACGCGTGGGGTTACAACGGAAGCTGCCCGGGGCCCACGATTCAGATTCGGCAAGGCGATCGCGTCCGTGTGATCTTCGAGAATCGCCTTCCCGAATCGACCACCGTTCATTGGCATGGGCTGGAAATTCCCATCGAGCAGGATGGCGTGCCGTGGATCAGCCAGAAGCCCATCCCACCCGGCGAAAAATATACCTACGAGTTTACCGTCCATCAGGAAGGCACGTTCTTCTATCACGCGCATAGCGCTATGCAGGAAATGATGGGGCAAATCGGATTGTTTATTGCCCACCCGGAAAAACCTTACAAGCCGCGCGTCGATCACGACTACGCGATCGTTTTGCAGGAATGGGCCGTGCTCCCAAGCAATACCGTGCCAAACACCGCAGGCATGGAATTCAACTGGCTGACGTTTAACGGCGTCTCTGCACCTGCGATCACTCCGATGATCGCGCATCTAGGCAGCCGTGTGCGACTGCGCATCGTGAATCTGGGTATGGACCATCACCCGATTCATTTGCACGGAAACCAATTTGTGCAGACGGGGACGGAGGGCGGGCGTGCGCCGGAATCGTCGTGGTATCCGATGAACACTGTGCTCGTGGGTGTGGCCCAGGCTCGCGTGATCGAGTTCGAAGCTAAGTATCCCGGGTCGTGGATGGTTCACTGTCACCTGCCCCACCACATGATGAACAACATGATGGATCTGCTGCGTGACCGGCAGATTATGACCGCCGATCAGACCGATGCGAAAGCGCTGAGCCAGATGCAGACGCTCGCCAATACCGTCGGCTTCGAGCACTTTCACCATTCCCCAATCGCTGACAATGCTGGCTCCGTCAAAGGCTTCCCGCAGGACGCGTTCATGGAGATGGGAATGGATGCGGCTGTCGAGAAGCCCGAAACCCACGGCCTGCCCGTCAATTGGAGCGCCGGAATGATGGGCATGATGACGCTGATGCGTGTGCTACCTGAAGATCAATATGACGAAATCATTCGCAGGAAAAATTCGGGCGGGCCAGAGGAGAAACATGAGCATCAGCATAATTCTTGAAGTTAGGCTTCGACGTTGGTGCCGGCGGATTAGCGGCGCTTGTTCTATACGCCGGGCGGGGCAAGCCCCGCCCCTACAAAGGCAGGGAACGGCCTCTCGTGTGGAGCAAGTCCCGCCGGTACAAAGGCAGGGAACTGCCACTCGTGCGCGCACCTTAACTCGTGCACGCATCATTGTTTTTTTGGCCCTGAACATTGGCGTCCTGCACGCTTCGCGATCTCAGGAAATGTCGATGCCGGCTTCACAAGAACACCCCGAGCAACATCACCATGGGGAGATCAAGCCGGTGGAAGCGCACTATCCGCAACTGGGTCGCGCGCAGATAGCTGCGCAAGGAGCGCTGGTGACCCTGGAACAGGTGGAGAGCATCGCGCGACAGATGAATCCGACGTTGCGCCAGGCGGAAGCGGAAATTCGCGCTGCGAAGGCGCGTCAGCAGCAAGTGGGACTCTATCCGAACCCCACTGTCGGTTACACCGGCGACGAAATCCGTGGAGGCTCGGTTGGCGGTGGCAAGGAAGGGTTCTTCGTTCAGCAAACTATCGTGACCGCCGGAAAGCTGGGCTTGAGCCGCGACGTGCTGGGCAAGGAAGCGAAACTGGCTTCCCTGGAGGCCGACGAACAGCGCATACGCGTAGAAAGCGCCGTAAGAATGGCTTTCCTGCGCGTGCTCGCGGCACAGGAAATGCTCGATGCGCGACGCGACCTGGCGAAAATCATGCAAGACAACGCCGAAACGCAGGGACGGCTTCTGAACACCGGGCAAGCGGATGAAACCGAAGTGCTGGAAGCAGAAGTGGAGGCGCAACGCATGCGCATGGGGGCGCGGATGCAAGAGAACACCCTGCGCGAAGAGTGGCGATCGCTGACGTCGGTCATCGGACAGCCCGATATGCCGATAGCAACAGTTGCCGGCGATCTCGAGCATGGCTGGCCTGAGTTGAATGAAGAAGAAGCCGTGGAAGCGATCACCAAGCAGAGTCCCGCGGTACGGATTGCCGAGACCGCGGCGGTCCACGCGCAAGCCGTGCTGACCAGAGCGAGGCGCGAACCCATCCCGGATGTTCAAGTTCGCGGCGGAATGGAATACAACAACGAACTCTTATCTGGGCTGCCGTTCGCAAAGGGTTGGGAAGGCATTGCGGAAGTCGGCGTGCAAATCCCCATTTTCAATCACAGCCAGGGCGACGTGGCCGCCGCACGCGCGAACATCGATCGCGCCGAACAGGAAAAAGTACGCATTGCGCTCACGCTGCGCGACCGCGCCGCTTCCGCCGTCGATCAGTACGCGAACGCCCGCCTGATGGTCGTCGAGTTTCGCGACGAAATCCTGCCGCGCGCGAAAAAAGCCTACGGTCTGATGAGCGAAAAATACGGGCTGATGCTGGCGTCCTATCCACGCGTGCTCGAAAGCCAGCGGAAATTGTACGAATTGCAAATAGAATACATCGCCGCTCTGGAAGGTGTCTGGACCAACGGCATCGCCCTTCAGGGATATTTGCTGACAGACGGCTTGGAAGCCCCGACGCGGCCCGGCGAAGTGGATCGCCCGATTCGCGAGACCAACGTGCCGGCACCGGAGCGCACGATGTCGCCCGGGGAGGGAATGCCGCGGCCCTAAGCACTGCGATCGCGACCTGCTAACCTGTTTATATTCTGCACCTTATGATCGAAGTGGCGCTCGTTTAGGTGTCGGCCGCGCTGATAGCGAGTGCGAAACACTAGTACCCTAGTCACGTTGACCCGCAGAAAACCCGGCAGCTACTGTGCCAATAGGGCGAATGGGCGTCGGCGGCTGTGCTTTCTCCGGAAACCGCTCCGTTAGGCCACGTTAGACCCAAGAAGTATCGAGACCCAGAGGACAAGTGGGCGGAGCTTTCGCTTCCGCCCGATCCGTTATGACGGCGATTATGAAAGCCGGGCGGTACGAAATTGTCGGCGAGCTTGGCCGGGGCGCCATGGGTGTAGTCTACAAGGCTACCGATCCAGTGATCGGGCGCGCCGTAGCGGTAAAGACCATCAAGCTGAGCGAAGAAGGTACAGGACTCAGCCGTCCGGAACTGTTGGCCAGGTTTCAGACCGAGGCGCGCGCGGCCGGATTGCTGACGCACCCCAACATCGTGGTGGTATTCGACGCGGGTGAAGAAGAAGGTCTGTACTACATCACGATGGAGCTGGTGGAGGGAAAGAGCGTCCAGGCGCTACTTGACGCAGGGCACGCTTTTCCGTTGCCGCGCGTGCTGCGCATCATGGAGCAGACCTGCAGTGCCCTACAGTTCGCGCACGAGCGTAACGTGGTGCATCGCGACATCAAGCCGGCGAACATCATGCTCACGGGCGACGACACCGTGAAAGTCACCGACTTCGGCACGGCCAAGATTCTGCAGTTTGGAACGGTGCAGCAGACCGCGCATGTGATGGGCACGCCAAGTTACATGTCGCCAGAGCAGGTAAAGGGGCGCGCAGTCGATGGACGCAGTGACATTTTCTCGTTGGGTGTGATGCTGTACGAAATGATCACGGGAGAGAAGCCGTTTCCCGGTCAAAGCATTACCACCGTCATTTATAAGATCGTGAATGAAGAGCCGGTGCCGCCGCGGCAGATCAATCCTTCCATTCATCCAGGGATCAGTGCAGCGGTGATGAGAGCGCTGGCGAAAGAGCCGGAAGATCGTTACCAGAGTTGTAGGGAATTGCTGGAGGATCTGCGGAATTACCGCGCGGTAGCGGGTGGCGAAGGCAATCCTCGATCAACGATGGTTCTGGGCGGACAGCAAACATCTCCCGGTGTGACGGTGGCGATGAATCCGGGTGGACTTCGAGGCATGCACCCGGCGTCTCCGCAGAGCACACCCGCGAGGCGCCTTGCGGCGATGGGCGCGGGAAATCCGATGCAGACTCCGGTGCCGCGGCGTACCGGTGCGATTCCCACGTACGAAGCACCCAAGAAGAGAAGCATCGCAGGCACAATTTTCGCTGCGCTATTGCTGTTGGGCGTGATCGCGTACGGCGGATACAAGCTGCGGCCAGTTTTCAACGATGCGCGACAACACCATGACAACGCGCCCGTTTCGTCAAGTGAGCCGGCGGCTGCGCCCACAGAAGTGTTGGCCCCGGTCAGCACGGAAGCGAAGCCCACTGCGACCGATTCAGCCGAGCGCAGTCCATCCACGCCCGCCGACACCACGCAAACCGCGGCGGTGGAGACCGCGGTCGCGAAATCGGCAGCAGGATCGGCGCCTGCGGATGCCAAGGTTGCGAATCCAGTCGTCGAAAAAGCACCCAAAAAGCCCGAGCCGGTGTTGAACCCCAGCGCCGCGCAGTTCAAACAGCACGTCGAAGAAGCCATTGCAGCAGGCGGCCTGACGGGTCGGGCTCACGTGCAGGGTTCGGGAGCTACCCTGGTTCTAAGTGGCAAACTGCGACCCGGTGAACACGGCGCGCTGCTGAAATTACTGCGTGACGCTCCGGCGGACGTTCGCGTGGTGGATCACATCGAATACGATGACACGCCTCCTGCCGCCGCGGAAACCGCGGACGAAGGCTCGCATCCGACACCGCTTGTCGGACTTGGCGCGATTCACGTCGTCACCGACGTACTGGGAGCGACCGCGGTGCTGCACGGGCCGATGGGGCGCGCCCTGAAGCAGTGCCAGACACCGTGCAGCTTCAACAATCTCATTCCCTCGAAATACAGCCTGGACGTGAAGAAGGACGGCTATCGCCCGATCGAAACAGCGTTACAGATCAAGGCCAATAGCGTCTCGGATCAAAAGTTGAATCTCGAATCCCTGGCGAAAGGGCTCTTTCTGAGCAGCGATCCCCCGGGTGCGGATGTTCTGATCGATGGCGCGAAGCAATCGGGGCAGACGCCGCTGACGCTGCCGCTCGCGCCGGGAGAGTACAAGCTGACGTTGCGGCTTCCGGGGTACGAACCCTATAGCGCCAAGGTGCAGGTGAAAGACAACGTGCAGACGGAACTCGCGTTGAAGCTGAACGCCAAGTCAAACGCCCGTGTAGCGTGGGCGCAAGTGGAGACCATTCCGAAGGGCGCGGAAATCTTGGTGGACGGCGCATCAACGGGGAAAACCAGCCCCTCCCGGGTGGAGCTGCCCATCGGATTGCACACGGTCACACTGCGGTTGGACGGGTTCAAAGAGGTGCGAAGAACGGTGGAAGTCAGCGATGGCGGCACGGTCACCGTGGCAGCTTGGCTTAAGCGTCAGTAAATAAATAATCCAACAGTCATTTCTCAGATTCTCTCCCGCACCTATTCGAGATCGCGGAAGGTGGATGGATGCTGTAGTGGCGGGTCTTTAGTGGGACCCGCTCTGGTGACCAATCCGTTGTGTCTAGGGGCAGGAGGAGCATACAATGCGAGGTCCAAATCGGAAATTCCAGTTAGGGACCCTATTTGTCTACTCAGTCAATTTCCTGGAGGCAGGCTTTTGGCCCGCGCCTGCGTGAGTTCCTGCAGGTTCAGCAGCGCGTCGTTTTTATCGGTGTAATGATCTGCGCATTGTTCGCCGTGCTCACACCCGGCGCTCCTCTTCTTTTCTTTGGAGCCTGTGTTCTAGTCATCGGCAATTTGATGCACGTCCTTCTGGCTTTCGCCGCCCGGAACATCGGCAAACGAAACTTCCCGTGGAACTGGGTGCTCTATTTACCTGCTTTGGCTGTGGCCGCCGCGCTTAGCGTCTTTGTTTCGGTAGCCCTGCTTCGTTGGATGCAGCCGACGGCCGGACCTTATTGGGATCTTATCCGAGCGAGCTGGAAAATCGTGATGGTCGTGTGCATGGGAGCAGGCATCATTAGCTACGCGGTTCTGCAATTCCAGCAGAGGCTGCAAGAGAAAAACAAGGTTCTGGAGCAGGCAGTCGCGCAGGGAGCGGTGGTCATCGCGGAACAAGAGCAGGAACTGCGCCGCGCCTTGGAAATTCAGCGCGGGCTGCTGCCCAGAGATTTGCCGCAATTGCGCGGAACGGAACTCGCGGGCGCGTGGCAGCCGGCGCGAACGGTCGGCGGCGATTATTTCGACGTGGTGCAATTCAGCGAAACGCGGCTCGGGATTTGTGTGGGTGACGTCTCCGGCAAAGGGCTCACGGCAGCGCTGCTGATGTCCAACCTGCAGGCGGCGTTCCGCGCCTTTGCGACGGCACAAGCTACGCCGGCGGAAGTCTGCTGCAGGCTGAACACGTTTGTCTCCGGAAACGTGGCTGACGACAAGTTCATCACGTTTTTCTACGCCACGCTCGATGTGGAGAAACGCACGCTGGCATACGAAAATGCCGGGCATTGTCCCGCACTCCTTTTGCGCGCGGACGGCGGCACGGAATTTCTGCGCGGGCATGGGGCCGTGCTGGGAGTGATTCCCGAGTGGAGCTACGTTGACGAAACGTTGCAATTAAGAGCCGGAGACCGGCTGTTCTTCTACACCGATGGCGTAACCGAAGCGGAGAATGAAGCCGCGGAGGAGTTCGGTTATGAGCGGCTCGTCCGCGCGGCCGCGCCACGAGCCACGGAGTCTGCGGCGGCGGCGAATCGCCGAATCATGGATGAGGTTGCCAGCTTTTGCAAAGGGAACTTTGGCGACGACGTTACGCTCGTGGTCCTTGCCATCCGCTAGTTCGCGGTGCGAACCGATCTAAAGATCGGCCACTACAACGATAGAGGCCAGAGTGTTTAGCCTTTTATGGCGGCGCGAATCTTGGGTGGACTAGTTACGGCTGCCTTCAGGGCTTCGTTCGCGTCGAGGACGTTCAGCACGGCCCGCGTTACGTTTTCGTCGATCTCAGATGCGCGCCGAATATCCACGGGATAGCGCACGACAAACTCCAGCGCCGCGTCCGTGAATTGCAGCTTGGATTCTGGAACCGGGGCTTTCAGTTGGACCTCCAGCCGGCGCTCGATGCCGCCGAGTTGACTCTCGATAACCTCGCGGTACTTTTCGTAGACCGAACCGACGACTCCGGAGATCTGGTCTTGAACGAGCTTGTAGTTGCTGCCCGGGGCGAGCGAGATGGCGACTTCGTGCCAGGCGTACTCGGTGCCGGGAACCTGCTTGAACAATGGAGTGCCTGCCTGAAACAGCACGGAGTTCGAGAACATGACCACGCGGCCGGTGGGATAAAGCTCGATGCCGGTGCCGGCAAGCTCCATGAGGTAGAGGCGCACGAGGCCGATGTCGATGACATCGCCTGTTACGCCTGCGACGCTGATGCGATCGCCGACACGAATGCCGTAACGGCCGATCACGAAAAAATAAGCCGCGATAGAAAGCAGGATCGCTTGTAATCCCACGGCGATACCCGCGGTGACGAATCCAGCGAAGGTTGCGAGCGAGCTGAACTCGCTGATGAAGCCCATGATCAGAACTACACCGACGAGAAACCCCATCACGAAACGCCGCATGAGCAAAAATTGCCGGCGGCGCCTCGGATCTTGGACATAGCGAAACGTGAGTCTTCCCCAGACATTGGAGAGTATGAAAACCGCGCCCAGCGCCAGGGCGATACCGAGCACGCGTGTTAACACTGCGCGAAGCTCAGATTGTGACTCGAACAGGATCGATTTCCGCCATTCGAGGAAATTGGAGCGGCTCTGATCGAGGACTACAAGTTCCTGGCTGAGCGGCAGGGTCGCGCCGGCCAATTCCTTGAATTTCGCGGTGATGGTTTGAAATTCCTGGGTAGTTGTTTGCGATGCAGGCCCGGCGGCGGCAGCTTGCGTCTGACTAGCGAGATCGCGACCGCGCTGGATGGTTGCGACTAAAGTGTCGCGAAGCGGTTTGCGAAGCGCCTCGGCGGTAGCGCGCATTTTCGCGGTTTCGTCGGCCATTTGATCAATGGCGTTCATCGTTTGCATCTGATCGAGTAACGCCAAAGATTGACCAATCAAACCGGAAGGTGCCGAAGTGGTCGCGGGCTTGGAAATAACGGGAGCGGCCGCCGTTTTCTTGGACGCCGGGTCGTTGATTACTTCCGGGACGGAACGGGCAAGCTCGTTAATGCTGCCTTCCAGGCCTTCGGTGCCCTCGGCTGAGCCTCCGACGAACGAGGCCATCTTTTGAATGGTCTCTTGGAGAGCTTTGTCGAGAGAGAGTAGACCTTGGAGGCGGTCGCGTTCGGCAATCAAATCCTTCTGCTTGCTTCTTGGGGCTATGGCAAGTTGTTTGTTAACGGCGTCTAGTTTGGTTTGCGCATCGTCAACTTGCGCCGCGATTTTGCTTGCCGTCTGGCTGAGATTCTGTTGCTGGGTCGGTGGTGTGCCGGACGGCGCGGCGGACGAGGCGCTCGCGGTCTTGCTGTTCGCCGCGATGATATTCGCTTCCGCTCTCGCCGACTGGAATGCTAGCCGGACAGTTTCGGCGGCCAGCTCTCTGGCGTTGTCCTGATAGATGGCGTCGCTGGGCAGCCCCACCGATTTGATTTTCGTGGTGGCGTCGCGATACCAGGTGATGACGGCGTTGAGATGATGCAGGATGGCGTCGCGATGCAGCTGTGTGATCTGTCCGTCAGCTTGGCCCCGCAGCGGCTGCGCACCGATAGCCACCAGCGCGATTCCGGCGCATGCGACCAGGTAGCGCACAAACGACTTCCGAACGTGCAGCCCGACATCCAAGCAGAACCGTCGTCGCGGTGACATGCATCTCCTTCGAAAGGATGATTGTAACTGATGTAGCGCGGTGATTCTGCGACTCCGCGCGCCTGAATGAGATGGTTCAACCGGTGGAAAGGGATGACCTGGAACGAGGATTCAGACACTTCGTTTTTCGTTGTAGAATGACGAGAAGTGGGGCTGTAGCTCAGATGGATAGAGCGCTGGTTTCCTAAACGAAAAGCCTCATCTCGTCCTGCCTGTTTTTAATCACATACGAGGCTGTTGTCCGGCCAAATTCGGCGTGTTTGGGCTGGTCGGGGCCGGAGCGTGCAAAGGATTGTGCAAAGAAAAAACACGTCTAGTCCATTTCGACCTGCAAAAGGTCCTCAAATTGGCATTGGGGCCGCACAGAGGCTACCTAACGTAAGATCCGATGAAATATCCGACAAGCCCACCAATGACAAGACTGATTGTCGTTTCAACCGCCTTTTTGGCGAAGTCTTCGCGATTTCTTACGAAGAACGATGCCGAGTTACGCTTCGTTTCTAAGCGATTGAATCTCCGCAGGAGTTTTGCCGAGGCTTTCGCTGATTTCCTCCTCTTTCTGAATTCCGTCGCGCGCCATTGTGAATAGCGGGCTTGTACGATCTCGGAGGGCCTGTTGAAACACCCTGCGTCGATCCTGAGAGTCCTTCAACTGCTCAGCATTCTCAAGTGACTTCTTGTCACTCTCACGGATTTGGCATTCACAACGAGAGCCTTGTTTCCACGTTGCACGCTGCTCGTGGCAAATCCATAACCAAGCGCCAACAGCAGATACAAAACCCAGGCCAATCAGGAGTACGCCTGCAGTCAGGAATCGGTACATAAGCGGCGGCTCATGCCGGTAGTGGCCGGGCGTCCACCAGCGCATTGTGGGAATGTGTATCATTCCTTAAAATATCTCGAACGATCCGTCTAGCAATGGCGGGAGTTTAGCACGAAGGCTGAGAACGGAGCGTGGCTAATGGAATTGCAATCGCGAGGAGCGGCAAGTCCTACGATTCACTATCGCTCGTTCAAGCCCGAGGGGCGATGTCTGCCGAAGGTGGAACGTTCGGAGGAACGATGCGATTGGCTGAAATGAAACTGTGAACCCTTCGCTTCATTCGGCTGTGACACCGGAATCATTGGAGCGCTAAATTGAAGGCGTCCTCTATTTGCTTACGATTCTCGTTGTACCCATCTTTCCAAACACGGTCCAACTCACTGGACCTTGCGAGATCGTCCCTCGAACCATTTCTCAGCCCCGAGACGAGTCGCCGCTGGCTCTCGCAGAAGTCCCTTTTGAAGCGGGTTCCAAATTCAGGATAGAGCTTGTTAAGAGCCCCTTCGTCCGTCGTATCGGCGGATTGCAATCAACGGAGTGAGTGCGCGACCACGCTTTGCAACTGTTCTGGCGATAGAGCGGACCCTGGCTCCCTGGAGTTAATGATGTAGTTCCCTTGCAAAGCAGCAGCGATTGCTCTATCAGCGGACATGATCTGCATCTGATTGACTTGACGCTGGGATAGTGAGCGACCGCAGGGTCAATCGCCCGTGCTGGCACTTTGCACCGCGAAATAAGGCCAGACAAAGGCTTTTCCAGTGGGCACGATTTCTCCCCAAACCAACCAGTCGGCGAAGCCAAACCCTCTTGCGTACTGCCAGTTGTAATAAGGGACGGCAATGAATAAGGAAATCACATAGAGATAGCAAATAATGGTCAATGAACCGCTCGCCAGCGGGTGAATTCCGCCGACCGACCTGCCGTCTCGGCGTTCCAACTTGCCGGTCGGTGCTGAATTGAAGTGGCTCATCCGGCCTGCCTCCTAACGAAACCAATGGCGGCCTAACAGGCTCTCGATTCGTTGTAGAGGATCGTCTGTAGATTGATCGTATGCGGGATACTAGAAGTATGGCGTGCCCAAGGCAACCAGATTTTCACGTTTTACCTTCGGACGCGCTGTTCGTCACGAGCGGGAACGCCTTGGGTTGTCGCAGGAGAAATTTGCGGAGCACGCCAGCGTGCATCGTACCTACATAAGCTCGGTCGAGCTTGGCAAGGTTAGCGTAGGAATCGAGATTGCAAATGCTCTGGCAAGGGCGCTGGAAATGAGGCTTAGCGATTTGATCCGTCGGGCCGAATAGGTAGGCCGCGAGAATTTCGCCAGTTATATCAGACCCACCGCCCGGTGCGTCCTGCGCTTGTGTTTGGCTTCCGGCAGCGTAGGATTACTTTGAGATGTTCCGACCAGGTCAACTCGTGCGCGTGAACCTTGCTGGCCTCCAGGCAGAGGGCGTGATGTTTCAGGCCGCGGTCACCGACGCCGTTGGGCACATTGTCAAGCAGACCTCGGAACAGCCACCGAAATACCTCGTAAAGCTTTTGTTCTCCTTCCGCGGCGTTAGCGAAGTCGAGGTCCCCGCCGACCGCATCCACGGCGACAAGTGACACGCAGGAATCCTGAGCAAGCCGCCTTGCGGGTATCGCGGGATGCTCCTTTTTCAAGAAGGCCGTTGACTCTTGAGCGTTGCGAGCGCATTCCGGGCGTGTGCGAGCGCTCTCTGCTCCGCTGCATCGAGTCGCGGGGCTTGAGAGAGCCTTCCTTCAATTGCCTGGTGCGCCTCTTGAATACGCTGAGGTAGCTTGCGAGGATCGGTCTCTAAAACAGCAGACACGTAGATGGGTGACCATGATGGGTAAGCACGTGAATTGCTCATGGGACCTTCTCTCTGGCGGGAACAGTCAAGCCAAACGTACGCCGCTGCTCCGACCCTGTCAATGTGCGTCTCAATTCCGCAGGAGTTTTCCTACGTAGGTGAGCAAGATCCTCCGGGGTCTCTGCATCCAGTTTCAACCCCTGTAGCAACTTTAGTAGGCCAAACTCGGTTTTCCGTCACCATTGACCGCTCCCAGTCCGACGAAGATAGCGCCGCAGATACACGGATAGTATTGCCGCGCAAACAAGCACGGCACAGCCAACGACGAACCACTCCGGCAGATCGGGATACACAACCCTATCGAGAATTTGTACCAGAAACGGTTCGCGCGAGGGTTCAATGCCTTGGCGAGCTTCAAGCCACATTTCAGCTACGGTGAGCGGGCACGGCGGCCAAGGAACTATCTCGATGGCGATGGCGTAGATAAGCGAGGCGATATGGAGCGTCCGCAGAAGACGGCGACAGCGCGTAACTATCCAGCCCAGCAACACCCAGCCGCACCAAAGGAGGTGCAGGAACAGGACGACTTCCACGAGAACAGATGCTGCAAAAATGGAACGAGTACCCCGCTTTGCTGGATATCGGCTATCAACCGCTGACCCTGCGCCAAGTTGATGCGCTGCGCCGATTCTAGCTCAGATGCATAATGTTCTTGTGCCTGCGTCAGGAAGGAACTTCAGGGCAACGAAGCGGAGGAGCTTGGTGTCCTCAGCCTTGTTCTCGATGATGCGATAGTGGGAAACGGTTTGGCCAATCATGGGCAGAGACTCGCGCAATCTTAAGTTTCACTGTCAATCAAGTCAACGCGAAGGGGAAGCTGATGGGCTCAGGCGAACAAAGCGCAACTAATTCTGGGTTGATTGTGCGTGAGCGGCGCGAATAAGACGCACATGTCTAATTGGAGTCGTCAGGACTCGATTGCCAAACTCCAGCCGGAGGCCAGGCGCAGCAACAATGTCCTGCTTGATCGCACTGCCGCCCCACGTACACCCATTGATGCTCACTCTTTGAGGCGATGTGCCTCGTCGGTCGAACCATCCGCCCCAAACCCAGTAGTGCCTATCGCCAAGCGCCCAGAGCGTATAGAGAGAATTCCTCGTCGTGACCATCACACGATCGCCGCAGCGCAGGTCCCGCTTTCGGACCTCCTCAAGGGACCGCGCATGGTTGGTAATTGCTTCCAGTGTATGGGGGATGCCGATCATTCAGCGCACATCTTAGGTTGCGACTTGGGGCAAGTCACGAACGGAGTTTAGTCGATTGCTGCTGTGACCTTGCATGTTACCGCCCGTGCGGCTGGTGCTTGATTCTCGCGCTTTACTATCTCGGAGCCACGAATGCTCCCGGACGGGTCGCTGATCAAGCAAGCAGTTCATTGTCAGGCGGGAAGGCTATTTTGGTTTGAGCGCATTCATGCGCAATCCCAGCTGGGTGAACAAGAAGGCCCAGACGTCTGCGCCTTCCTCGATTTGCTCGTCCAGACTTGAGTCGATGCCATGCCCCGTATTGGAGCTCGTCCGCAAGAGCACGGGGGCCCCCGAACTGCTCGCCGCTTGCAGTCGGGCCGTAAACTTTCGAGAGTTTGCCGGACTCACGCGCGGGTCGTTCGCGCCGGTCAGAAACAGCACCGCCGGGTACGCTACGCCATCTGTAATACCCTGATAGGGTGAATAGGCATACAGCGCTTTGAACTGCGCGGCATCTTTAACCGTACCGTATTCGGTGATGTTGAAGATGGCATTGGCAGTGACAGCTTCATTTCGCAGCATGTCATAGATTCCCACAAAGGATACAACCGCACGGTACATCTCCGGATGTTGTACCAACTCCGCGCCCATCAACAATCCGCCGTTGCTTCCACCGATAATGGCGAGACTGGCTTGCTTCGTATAGCCGGCATCTATCAAATGCTGCGCGCAAGCCGCGAAGTCATCGAAGACGTTCTGCTTCTTTGTCAGATTGCCAGCGTGATGCCATCCCTCGCCGTATTCGCCGCCGCCCCGCAGATTCGCTACTACCGAGACGCCCCCGCGATCCAACCATAGCCGAATTGTTGGATCAAAAAACGGTGTCAGACTGACGTTAAAGCCCCCGTAGCCCGTTAGTAGTGCCGGCGCCGAACCGTCGAGCTTGATCCCCTTCTTGCGGATCACGCTCATGGGAATCTTCGTGCCGTCCTTCGACACCGCCCATTCGCGCACGACTTCTGCATCATTGAAATTCACGGGCGAAGTTTGGTGCAACGCCGTTCGCGTAGTTTTGCCGCTGGATGCGTCGTAGCGGTAAAACGCGCTTGGGGTTAGGTAGGATTCATTCTCATAGAGAAGGTCGTCCCCCCAGGGGGAAGTTGCGTCATATACCGCGGACGTCGGAAGTGTAGGCACTTCACCCTTATCGTGACCCTTGTGGTCGATGAGGCGAACGCGCGATGGCCCTCCAATGGAATCAATCACGTAGAGGAGTGTTGCCGAAGGCACGAAAGCTTGAATGGCGGCGTCGCTCTCCGGCACGACCGTCTCGGCATTGGCCAACGCCGGTTTTTCGAACGACATCCGCAGTATTTTTCCTCGCGGCGCATTGTTCACGGAAAGAAGATACAGGGCCTGATCCTTTCCCAATACAGCTTGCGTGATCTTGTCCGAGAACTGTGCCAATTGGGTCCATTTGCCGGTCCGCCCACCGCTTAAATCCATCAAGTAATACGCGAACTCACCACCGTCGCCGTTGGCCACTTGCGCTAATACGTAGCGCCCGTCATTCGACGTGTGCATTGAAGTTTCCGCGATACGTGGGAATTCTTTCCCGATGGAATAGGTATCCACGCGCAGGGGCGTTCCAAGTTTGTGAAAATAAATCTGCTGATAGAAGTCTAAGTCCTCCTTAGGCCGCTCCGTGTCCGCGGGATAGCGAGTGTAGAAAAAACCGGAGCCGTCGGTGTTCCACGTCACGCTTCCACCACCGGTCCCCTTATTTACGCGTGGGATCACGTCACCTGTCTCTTTTCCGGTGGCCACCTCGTAAACGTGGACCGTTCCTTCTTCACTGCCTCCTTCGGAGAGCGACACAGCTACGTAGCGGCCGTCGAGCGAGGGCACATAGAAATCAATTGCTGTGTGTTTGGAATTGAACTGATTGGGATCGAGAATCACGCGCTCCGAGCCCGGGTCATCCAGAGACTTCAGCGTAATCAGGAACGGCTGGTTCTTCGGGGGCTGGACCTTCATCGCAAAGAAGACATCGCGCGGCAAGCGAATCGCGTAATAACTGACCGAAGTCGCGTTGGCTACTTCGCGGAGCCATTTGCGAATCGGCTCACGCGCAGCCAAGCCGTCTAAGTACGCGCGTGTGCGCTGGTTTTGCGCATCGCTCCACGCGCGCACCGCGGGATCGTCCCAACTCTCCAACCAACGGTAGTCGTCGGTCACTTTGACGCCGTAATATTCATCTACCATCGGTTTTTTCGGTGTGGCTGGGGGCGGCCCAAGAGTCTGCGCCCCAGCCGACGTGGCTACCAGCAGCGCGCAAGCGAGCAATCTCATTGGACTCAGCATTTTCGTGGAGCCTCCTGCAAATTAAGCCGGACCAGAGTTGAGAAGCATTCAGGGGCGAGATAACAAGCGGGACATCCTAGCGCCGCGGCGCCAAAAGCAAACGCCCGCTATTCTAGCTTAAGCATGTCTCAATCGGCATGACCTAATCCAACGTGGACATCCTCACAAGGTTTGAGCCGTAATTTCCGATTTGGACCCTGCATCGCCGAACGGTAGCAGTGACCTCTTTCGCCAACCGAGCAAGCTAGCGATCCCGACGATTCGCGGCTCAACGCCTGACTAACGCATTATAAAAGGGCGCCCGTTTCAGACTGTTACGAAACTCTGTTGACCGCCCAAAAATAAATGAGAAGATTCCCTCGTGAAAAGCGAGGGAATTTCTTATGGGCTTTGTGCAGGGTGAGGGCCGTACGCAGAGAACTCTTTTTCCAGTCACCTTGGAAGAGTTGATTCCGGATGATCATGTGTGCCGGGTCATCGATGCATTTGTCGATCGCCTGGACATGGCGGGATTGGGATTTGAGCGCGCCGAGGCGGCCGAGACTGGGCGGCCTGGTTATGATCCGCGCGATCTGCTGAAGCTCTAGCTGTATGGCTATTTGCAGCAGATCCGTTCCTCGCGGCGACTGGAGTCGGAGTGCCGACGGAACATTGAGTTGATGTGGTTGCTGGGACGGCTAGCGCCGGACCACAAGACGATTGCCGAGTTCCGGCGCATGCATCGCGAGGGCGTAACCGCAGCGGGAGCCGCGTTGGTGCGGCTGGCGCGCTCGGTAGGCTTGGTGAAAGGCGAATGGGTCGCTATCGACGGCTCGAAGTTCCAGGCCGTCAGCAGTGTGAAAAGTGTGCACGAGCGTGAGGCTCTGGAACGCTATCTGGAACAGTTGGAGCAGAGCGATGAGCAAGACGAGGTGGTCATCGACCCCAGTGCTGTGGCCAGTGCGCTGGAAAAATTGCACCGGCACCGGGAGCCGGAAGTTGCCTTCCTGCGAACCACTCACGGCTTCCTTCCTGCCTACAACGTGCAAGCTGCCGTCGATGCCGAACACGCGCTGATCGTGGCGCAACAAGTGACCGTTCAGGCCGGCGATAACGGCAGCCTGCAACCGATGGCGGAAGCCGCGCAGGCAGCGACCGGCGGGCCTGCGCAGGCGATCAAAGTGGTTGCCGATGGGGGCTATTCGAATGGAGAGCAGGCCGAAGCCTGCGAGGCGAAGGGCATCTTGCCGCATGTGCCTGCCAACCGTGGCGTGAACAGTCGAGGAGATGGCACGCTGTTCGACCGCACGGAATTTACTTACCAAGCTGAGAGCGACACGTTCCTGTGCCCGGCCGGGCAGACTCTCGCCCGCAAACAACTCATGCGGAAAGATCGTGCCGTGCTCTATGCAGCAAAACCCGAAGTCTGCGGAGCCTGCCGTCTGAAGTCGCGATGCACTGTGTCGTCACGACGGATCGTTACCCGTCACATGCACGAAGAGGCGCTACAGCGCATGCAACAACGGGCCACGCCGGAAGCGATGCGGCTGCGACGAGCCACCGCGGAACATCCATTCGCCAATTTGAAATACCGCATCTTCGGACATCCACGCTTCCTGCTGCGTGGACTGCGAGGGGCGCAAACGGAAATCAGTCTGGCCGTATCCGCCTACAATCTGAAGCGTATGGTGAACATTCTCGGCGGACGCAAGCTACATGCAGCCCTGCAGGCCACCTGATCCTGCTCCCACCAGTCATCACACGACGACAACGTGATTCGCCTCGCCAAAACCAAAAAAGGCGATGCTCCGGCACTCGGAACATCGCCTTAAATCGCTTAATCACACTCGTTTCGTAACAGTCTGAAAAGGGGCGCCCTTTTATAATGTGTGGAATTGAATGCATTAAGACTCGAACAGTCCCAGGACTGATACCACCAGACTGGTCGTCGAACAGTTCCAGAACTGTCCTCGTCGGCCTAACTAGCGAACAGTTCTAGGACTGTCTCCATCGAGACAAGTAATTTTAGAGCCAGAAAGTTGAGCACCGTGAACCAAGATGTCCGATTATCCGACTATTGCGCCGCTGGAGTGATGACGATGCTCCGATAGGCTACGTGTCCCTTTTCGCTGCCCTGAAGATAGATGGGACCCGGCAATTCCTCATGGCTGTCCAACGCGCCGCCGGTGATGCCGGGGATTTCCTGGTTGTTGATGGTCGTCTGCCCGTTCTGGACGACTGTGATCATTCGTCCGAGGAGGGTGATGTCGAAGACCTGCCATTCTCCGGGCTTTCTGGGCAGCTCGGGAGACGGAGCCAGGAAGCCATAGACGCTGCCAATGCGACGGTTCGGGGGCTCCGTGGCTGAGTCGGTCTCCACTTGAACTTCGTAGCGGCCACGCAGATACACGCCGCTGTTGGAATTTGAGTCGCAGTTGAATTCGACGTGCAGCTTGAAATCTTCGAATTTGGAGTCGTTGATGAGTTCCGGGCCTTCGCCAGGCGTTATCAACTTGCCGTTTTCGACCTTCCAGACAGAGGAGGAGCTTGATTTGCTCATCGTCCATCCGGTCAGATCTTTTCCGTTGAACAGCGGAATGGGCTTTCCCCATTGCGGGGTGCCGCTTCTCTTCAAAGAGGGTGCTCTTTCACCGATCCAGGGCCAAACTGTGCGATCTGGCCCCGTGGTGGTGCCTGAGAGACGATTGCCACTCAATGTAGCCTCGAAGACCATATCGTCGCGGCTGTCTTCTTCCTCTTTTGGGGAAACGAATTTGAGGTGACCGTTCGCTATCTCGACTTTTGGCAGCGAGCGGGCGTTTCCCCAACGACCAACCATTTGTGCTTTCAACTGACCCTTCTCTTGGCTCAGTTCGAGCCAAGAGGGATATTCATGATCTGGCGCTTTCAGCGTCAAATCCCAGCGACCGAGGAAGACCGTAACGGAATCTGATTGATCCGGAGAGGAAGAGTTGCCGGAGTCTACGCTCCGCGAATACCCCGCTGCACCCAACGACAACAGGGCGACCACAAGCACGAATGCGCTTCCTTGCAGCTTCATCGGATTAGCGTCCCTTCTTTTCGGCAAAACATGGGAGTCCTGCCGAATTGTCACTTCCCATTCAACCGGGGATTGAACCTTACTCTACTCTTGCTTGACCGCATCTGGGCGAACGCTAGGACATCAACTCACTCCGGATTCTTCGGCATCGGGACGAAGACTCTTACCGCAAGAATATGAGCCTTCGCACCCGGCTTATTCTGGTTGTAGAAGCCGACCGTACAATTAGGACGAAAATAATAGGCGTCTCCCGACTTAGCAGGATGCAGGCCCTCAACTCCGTCCATTCCCCCACCAGCGGCCATTTGTCCCTCTCCATCCAGGACGAGATAAATTTCTTCTGCGGTTTCGTGGTGGTGCGGAAAATTTGTGCCCGCGGACGCGAAGTCCATCAGGAAAAAGTCGGCGACAGAGTAGGCCGCGTTGATACGGTCGCGTGCAGCTGTACGAGGTCCGATCAGAAGCTTGTAGAGGACCGACTTCGGATGACCCTCTACCGTCTGCTCCTTCAGCTCCCCTAAGTTAGCCACCACTGGCTTCTCCGACTGCGAAATTGGAGTATCGACCGGGATTCTGACGGTGGTGACCACAAGCCCGAGCGGTTGACTGGACGGATTGGAGACGCTGTGCCGGACGGTTGGGGGTACATAAGTGAAATCATTAGGGGCTAAGGGATGCGATTCATCGCCGTATCGCAGAACTCCACTCCCGTCGCGCACGAAATAGAGCTCTTCTTGGCGCGGATACTCAACTGTCTGGCAGGCGCCGTGCGCATCGACGGTCAGTTCTCCGAAACGGACAACGCTCAGGGGAAACCGCGACTCGACGTCTCCCTCACCAAAAATCGGGATGTAATGGCACGACTTGCTGGTCAGGTCAGTCTCGTGATCGTGGAGGACGGACACATCACGGTACAGCCACGTAGGCTCGACTCTTCGTTCCTGAGCGAGCAGTCCCGTCCCAACCGCCAAAAACACGCCGATGAGTCTTCGCATTTGCGAGACCTCCACTCAATCCGTCGAATTTAGCGCGCACTATATCAAACTGGACGCCGTTTACTGCTCCTCCGTAGCGTTTTCAACGACTTCCACAAAAATCTAAATTTCACATTCCGTGTCGGGGGACCCAACTCGTCGCCGACTACCACCCCCTCTAGCAGCAAGCTTAAACGTCTACCCCGCGCGCGAAGCATTTCGCCCAGTTGAGTAAGCACTGGGCTTGCTCCCGCAAGCCCTAACTCAACAACAGGAGATGTCTTATGGCGACTCAAACAACCGTGGTGTCTAAATCCGCTACCAACGCCGAAGCGCTGGCGCGTGAAAGAACAGGAATCAGCCTTGCAAATTACCCGACGATCTACCGCGGATTCACTGAAAAAGGCGTGCCAGAGTCTGAAATTCGACCTCGGGAGAACGTGTTCACTTACCGCGCGTGGCGCGAACTAGGCCGTCAGGTCCGTCGTGGCGAACACGGCGTCAAGGTCTTCACGTTCATCGAATGCGAGAAGAAAGACCAAGCGACAGGAGCGGTCAAGGAAACTTATCGTCGCCCCTGGACGACGACGGTGTTTCACATTTCGCAGACAGACCCGATTCCGGGGGGTGCGCAGTGAGCACCCCTTCATTCGCGTTCCCGCAGTCTCTCGCGGAGAAGTATCGGCCAACTCGCATCGCGGATTTCATCGGTTTGGAGCGTCCCAAGAAAGTGCTCTCGGCGTTCTGCAAACGGCCTGCGTCTGGCGCGTGGCTCTTCGTCGGACCATCGGGCGTCGGCAAGAGCACTATGGCACTCGCGGTCGCCGCTGAATTAGCAGCCGAATTGCACACGATTCCCAGTCAAAAATGCAACGCACAGACCATCGACGACACCGTACGACGTTGCTGGTACGCGCCGATGACGCAGGGTGGATTCCACGTTGTGCTCGCCGATGAGGCCGACCAGATGACGAACGCGGCGCAACTCGCATTGCTCTCCAAGCTAGATTCCACCGACCCCGCGCCTAACACAATCTGGAGATTCACTGCTAATGACACTGAACGTTTGGAGCGCAGGTTTCTCTCCCGCTGCAAGTGCTGGAGTTTTCTAGCTACGGTCTGGCCGGGGAGATTGCCAGCTATCTCAACAAGGTCTGGCACGCGGAAGGGTGGAAACGGCAATGCGCCGGACTGGGCACGATTGGCGAAAGACTCGCGCAACAACGTCCGCGATTGCCTCATGCGTTTGGAAACGGAGCTACTCGCACTCTGAGCAGCGGTTTCCGTGACCGACACTCAACCCTAAACAGTTCAGAGCGCAGGGCTTTCTGATCGCTTTGCACTCAATTTGCACACAAAGGAGCACTTCTCACACCCCGATGGACGAAATACTTACACCCACCCAAGTTGCCGAGCGCCTGCAAGTGAAACCCTCCTGGGTTTATGAGCAGACGCGCGAGCGCTCAGAAGTCCGCAGTCCCGATCCCCTCCCGTACATCAAGATGGGGCGCTATCTCCGATTCGATTGGAAAGATGTACTCGATTGGCTCGAACGCCAAAAGAGCTATACACAACCCTGCAAACTTCAACATGCAGAAAGAGGCTGAAAATGGCACGCCAACAGTCAGGATACAACTGGAAAGTGGGACGCTCGTGGTATGGCAGGTGGCGCGAAGACGTGTTCGAAAATGGGCGGGTCGTCCGCAAGCAGGTCTCTGGCAAACTCGCCGAGGTGTGCGACCGCTACCGTTCCAAGGCTGACGTGCGACCGCTCCTCGCTGACAAGCTCCGTCCACTCAACGAACACCGGCTCAGTCCGGAAAGCACGCTGACGCTTGCACAGTACGCTAAGGACTTCTTTCTCCCACACATTGAACGCGAGTGCAAGCCGTCAACGACTGCCGGGTACAAAGGACTATGGCACATCTATCTCGTCGGTCAACGCGATGTTCAGACGCGCCTGCGGGATTTTCGTTGCGTCGATGCGACGAATCTTCTAGCTGACATCCATCGCAAGCATGGTCTGGGACGCACCACGTTGAAGCACGTCAAATCGTTCCTGAGCGGGATGTTCACATACGCCAAACGACAAGGAGTGCTGGATGGAATGAATCCTGTACGGGATGCCGGGATTCCATGAGCTGCGAGGGCCCCCGAGGAGACTTACGCGGCGAGTGCGGACGAGGTTCTTGCGATTCTAGACGTGCTAGAGCGGGCTAAAGAATTCCAGGCGCGTGCGGCTGTCGCCCTCGTATTTTTTGCCGGGCTGCGTCCTGGCGAGGCCCGTGGAGCAAGGTGGGAAGACTACGACGGCCAGAAACTCACGATAAAGCAATCGGTTTGGCGCACGCATACGACCGATCCCAAAACGGTTAGTGCTGCTAAGCCCGTGCCGGTCATCGAATCGTTGCGAACGATCCTCACTGAACTTCGCAAAATCGACGGCTATCCGGTTAACGGTCCGATTCTTCGGGGGCCAAGCGGAGTGGCGCTCAACCTCGACAACTTAGCGAAACGCAGATTGGTGCCAGCTCTCAGCAACACAGAGAACTATCCGCAGCCAGACAACCCCGAGATTCTCAAGTGGAACGGCTGGTACTCGCTCAGGCGCGGAATTGCGACGCTAGCGAGTTCGGTTGAGCGCGATCCGATGGCTGCGAAGGGCTTGCTGCGGCATTCCAGCGTTAACACAACTCTGGCGCACTACATCAAGGACATTCCTGAGGTCACCCAGCGCGCGATGGAGAAGGTCGAGGCGTTGCTGACAGAAGGTTCCAAATGTCAGACTAATTGAGGCGAGGGCGTATGTCTATCAATCACAGCTTTGAGGAAATTCGCTCGGTTGCGCTTGACCTTATTGCAGGTCGGGAAAAGGCGTCCTACCCGCTTAACCAGCATCAACACTTGTTAATTGGGGTTGGCGAGGTCTTTACGCGGCGCGAAAATCCCCCACCGCAGCGGCCTGTGACGGTCGCTCCCAATAACGCACAGCTAAGCCGACAAGATGCCGAACTCTTTCTTGAGGTGTTCTGGGCGCTATTTCGTGAGGGTGTGATCACACTTGGGTCTAACGACTCGAACCGTGACTTTCCTCATTTTCGGCTCACGGAATTTGGTCACAAAATTCTTGCTAATCAGCAGGCTTACTTTTTCCATGACGTTTCTTCTTACGAAAATGCGATAAGGTCAGAGGTCCAGAATATCGACAGCATAACCTTGTTGTACCTAAAAGAAGCAATGCAGGCCTTCCGCACTGGCTGTCTGCTTGCATCAACCGTCGTGCTTGGTGTGGCCACAGAACACACATTCTTACTCCTTCTCGAAGCAATCGAAAAGAATCCCACCCAGGCACGGACATTCGCCAACGTTTCGAGAGAGAGGACTATCCTTCAAAAGTTCAACAAGTTTAAGAACATCCTCGACCAAGAACTTCGGAACTTGCCTTCAAATATCAAGGAGGACCTCGACACTCATTTCGCTGGCATTCTGTCGATCATACGGACGTTCAGGAATCAAGCGGGTCATCCGAGTGGAAAGATTATGGAGCGCGAACAGGTGTATGTTTTGCTTCACCTTTTCATCCCATACTGCAAGAAGATGTATCAGCTCATGTCGCACTACGGATGAAAAAGAAGTCGCTGTTGTGTGCAAAATCCGTGCAATTGACCAAAGCGTCGCAGCAAGCTAACCTTTTTAGTATCAACAGTGGGGCTGTAGCTCAGATGGATAGAGCGCTGGTTTCCTAAACCATAGGTCGGGAGTTCGAATCTCCCCAGCCCCACCAGTTATTCAGTTATCTCTTTCATTGCAATGTGTTTGATGTTTCTGACGGCTAGAAATACGAACCCGAAACGCGCCATACGTGATAAAAACGTGATAACTCAGCCCCTACCAAAACAACCACAATACGAAACACTTAGCCTAAGTTATTTGTAGTAATTACTACATTTGTGGTGCTTGGATGTTTGCCAACGCTTCGTGCTTCACCGCCCCGGAATGTTAATCATAGCATCGTCGGTGTAGTGCGACGAGAGTGTTTGCTCTTCCCACTCTTCCGTCTCTCGTGAAATGCCGTAAACATCTCGTGCCGTCCCTCAGCCTGCGAATAAAAGTGGGTTAACTTCATTGTATTCGTTACTCCTGAAAACGGGAATGTGTACAGCGATTGGAGGAAAGTCATGGACCCTGTGGTAGTAAGCTTTTTGACGGTGATAGGTTCTGGGGTCGCAGCCTATTCAGGCGCGTATTTTAAAAAGAGGGGTGAAGATCAGGCCATCACAGATGGGTTCGCCGAAGTCCTGCGACAAACGCAAGAGACAACGCAGGCAACAAAATCGATCGAGGCGAAGATATCGGGCGAGATGTGGGATCGGCAAAAGCAATGGGAAATGAAACGCGAAGTGATTTTTGATATGAGGAGAAAACTCTCAACGGTTGATGACGCGCTCTTCTCAATGCACTTGAAGCGCAAACATTATCGAACCTTCGCCCAAAGCGAGTTAGTTGATGCAACTTCAAAAGCGGAGGACTTTGCGAAAGTTAGCCTAAATTGGGGCAAAGCCGCGGACGAGTATGACGGCACGTTGGCCCTGATGAGCATTGTATGTAGCGGTGAAGTTTACGAAGCGCTCCGAGAGTTCATTATTTTGACACGACAATTGGTTCCTGAAATAAAAAAAGAACCACACGTATACTTTGACTCTAGTTTAGAGATAGCAAAACAACTGAAGAGAATTCGAGAATTGATGAGAAAAGAGCTCGGCGTAGATAGGACTTAGAGCCAACTTTTCAAGCCTTAGGATGCCGTCTCCGCCATTCCGCCCGCGCTTCGTCTAGCTGCATTTTGAATGAGGGATTGGGCTGCCCGAAGTTCTTCTTCGGATTGGATAGGTCTCTGGCAGCGCGACCATAGTGGCGTAGTTCAAGGTCGGACATTTTACGCAGGCGTTCGCGGATTCTTTCTACGTCTTCCGGCTCGGTTTGAATCATGTGTCCTCGGGAGCAAACGGGAGGACAAGATACCACGTTACGTCTTAGGCGGGCTTCCCTTCAGGCGATCTTCCTTGGCTTCCAGGAGATCGTTTATTTCTGTGATGAGTGTATGCAATTTCTCCGGGTCTTGCTCGACTGAAGCTTGCTCACACAAGAGTTTCCAACGTTCTTTGTTTTCCTGCACATAAAAGCCTCGGTTTCGTCCAGTTCTGCTTGTACCACAAATGGGCCGTAGGCGTCTGTTCAATGCGATACAGAGCGGTACCTGAAGGACCCGATTGTTTTTTAATTCAACCTGTTGGTAGGCTAGCGTTCTCTCTCTTCCGGTGCTCTCCAGCTTTCTGGCTGTCACCCGCTGAGGTGACAGATGCCCGAATGGGTTCTCGAATGTCCGAACTGCAAATTTAGATTTGAACACTCTCAGATTAACGACGTGGGAATGTCCAGCTTCTATCTGCCACTGAAACCCGAACTTCCTGCCGGTACTGCGTGTGCGTGTCCAAATTGCGGGCATAGCGCAATCTACCAACGCACAGATTTGCTGTACCGGGCTTAAGAATTCTCCCGCCCTTAGTGCGCTGCCGTACTCAGTGTATGTCAGGCATTCAATGTATTTTATTGCAGACGGTCTAGCAGGCTGCGGAAAAAATCGTTCTGAGCCAGCAATTTCTGGGTCGGTTTAAGTCACTCGGGAGTTTTCGAGCCTCTGCGGCGTGATTTGTCGTGCTACCGAGCGCCCGAAAGAGGTGTTTCAGCTCCGTTCAGAGACACTGCGGCCCGGTCGAACTACGTCGGAACTACGCTGTGCATCAGGTTCCGCATGCGCACCAGATTGTAAGCCGCGCACGCGAACGTAAAGATCCAATCGACCTTCAGCGTCCCGCGATGCCGCACTTTGCGCAACAGCGCAATAGTCTTCAGCCAGCCAAAACATTCTTCGATGCGCTTCCTCTTCTTCTGACTGATCGCATAGCCCGCGTGCCGCGCCGTGCGACTATCGATGGCGCTGCCACCTCTGCGCCCAAGGTTTTGCGCCACATGCGGCGTCACCCATAGGTTCCGACACTCGCGCACGAAATCCGCCGTGTCGAAGCCCTTGTCTCCAGCCACCGTCACCCGCTTGCTTCCCGGAAGTTCCTGCAGCATTTCCAGCGCCGCATAGCGCTCCGCCGTGCCCGTGGCTTCCCACACTCGGCTGTCCACAATCAACCCGTTGCGATTCTCCACCAGCAGATTCCCACTGTAGCTCAACTTGGCCTCCTTGCCTGGACCTTTGCGCGCCAGCTGCGCTTCCGGATCGCTTTTCGACTCATGCGTTTCGTTCGAGCGCTTCTCGCCGCGATAATCCACCGTGGGATTTCCGGGATCATCCGGCGGAGGCCCACTCTTCTTGTTCTTAGGCTGAAAACTCTTCACGCTGGCCCAGGCTTCCAGCAAACTTCCATCTACCGTGAAGTGCTCGTCCGAGGCCCAGCCCTGCCCTCGGGCTTGCTCCACCACCAGCGACAGAAACTCCTTGGCCACTTCGGCCTCTAGCAAACGGTCGCGGTTCTTGGTGAACACCGTGGCATCCCATACTTCATCATCCAAATTCAGCCCCACGAACCAGCGAAACAATATGTTGTAGTCGATCTCCTCCATCAGCATCCGCTCGCTGCGCACCGAGTACAGCATCTGCAGCAACAGAGCGCGCAGCAACTGCTCCGGCGGAATCGACGGACGACCCACTTTGGAATACATCTTGTCGAACTCCGGCGAGAGTTCCTTGAGGACCTTATCTACCATCGTGCGGATCGGCCGCAGCGGATGATCTTTGCGTACCCGCCGCTCCGGTGAAATGTAGCTAAACACATGCCCCTGCTGCTGATCGTTTCCTCGCATGCCTAATCAGACGCACCGCGCGCTGCCTCGTTACAAAATTCCTGGCTTTTTCAGCATCCTGCTAGGGCGCAAGCTTTTGGTTTTAGCAGTTCTTCTTCAAAGAAAAATACTTCTAGGACCTAAGACAGCGACCCCTCCGACCGGGTCGCTTCGTTTAGATTCTAACTTTCACCGTTTTGATGATCTGCGCCGGGTCGATCTTCAAGGCAAACGCGCCGAATGCGATATGCACCTTTTGTCCCGCTGGACCATTAACGATAGCCGTAATCTTGGCTTCGACTTCACGACCATCGTACAGCCGGACGACTACGGTTGAGCCGACTTGGATGTTCTTTCTCAAGCTCTGATTCGTCAGGCTCTTGCTAAAGTTGACGTACAGAACTTGCAACGTGCGGCCTGCAACGGTATGTCGCTCAAGCATTCAGAGCACTTCCGTGTGGTCGGGTCCGGCAGTTTTTTCACTGATGCCATCAGCTTGTTGACGGGCAGTACCACTAGAAAATACACCGACGCAGACGCAATTACGAATGCCAGCAGGGCGTTCACAAAGTCACCGTACAAGAATTTGCTGCCGTCGATCGTGAAGCTCAGAGCTGAGAAATCGGGCAATTTTGCTATGGCGCCAATGAGCGGTGTCAGTATGTCCTTTACAATTGCAGACACCAGCCCTGCGAACGCCGCCCCGATCACGATACCCACTGCCAAATCCACAACGTTTCCGCGCAAAAGAAACTGTTTGAACCCCCTCATCGCTTGCCTCCGATAGCGACGGATTTTAGGTCGTGGTCAGAGCGGGCGCAAGTCGGAGATCACTACCATCGTACAGCCGGACGACTACAGTTGAGCCGATTTGGATTTGCTTGCGCACTATAATGTCGGGAGGACTTCGGTAATCTGCGCTGGATTGATCGACGCGGTCACGTTGCCATAGACGATTTGCAGTTTTCGGCCACTGGACTGGTTCATGATTGCCGTTATCTCAGCCTCGACAACTTTGCCGCTGTAAAGACGGACTCGGACGCGAGAGCCTACGTTGTAGTCCACACCTGACCTTTGCACTCCTTCAAAATCTGGGTGGCATCCACAATCAGCGCGAAGGCACCAAAGGTTATGTGAACGTTCCGGCCTGCCACGCTGTCAACTATCGCTGTAACCTTGGCTACGACTACGCGTCCGTTGTGCAGACGGGCGGTGACCGTTGAGCCAACGTCAATTTGCTTCTTCACTTTGCTTTCTTCTTTTCCGCCCATCGCTTCTTGGCCGCTAAACTCATCTTACGTTTTGCAGCCGCCGATACCGTACGTTTCTTCGGATTACCCGCAACCCCTCCGATGAACAATTTTATCGCGGCGTCTATTGTATTTATCTGCTGTTGGTACTCTTTTCGTTTGTCGTTGAGCGCCTTCAGAATGTCCATTGTTCCTCCGCGAAGAGTATACGTAACAATGCTAGAGTTCCGAAAGAAAGGCAGCCTTTCTCGAAAGAAGAGCAACCTGTTCGGTGGTCGGGGAGGCCTCTCTTAGGTGGGAGCTTCTTGTGCTGAAGAGCCAACTAACCACCCAACCCTACGACCCCACCCCCTGCCATGCTGTCCTCTTTGAGACACTCTTGGTCTCTTTGAAAGGACAGTTTGGACCCGAGGCGACGTTACTTTCGAAGAGTTGGCTCCGAACTCGGACCAGTCTAGCTATTAGCCCCGCTGGGGTGGGTATCGCCGTTTAAGCGCTTTTGCTCGGCATCCAGCAAGCGCTTGATGTGCGTCGCGAGTTTTGCAAACATCTTCGGATCGTCTACGATCGCCGCCAGATCGCATAGTTCGCGCCAATGTTCTTTTGCCGTACCAACCATGAATCACCTTGGCGCGAAGTCTAACCCAACCAACCAGTAGGTTGCGGCTAAATTCGCCCGGTTGAATGGCTGGTCTCGTGACAAGCGCGACGCCCAGAAGCATGAATGAATCGGTCCGCTCCCTAGGCGGAGCCTCGCAGTACCCGCCAGGATACCAACGAGGCTCCTGACAGTCGTTCAGATTTGTTCTTTTTAGAGAGAAGTCCAAACGGCTGCTGATGGGAAGATTACATAACAATTGCACCAAGGTTGTCACATCGTGCTTGGTCACATCGACTGCGGGGGAACTGGCGCCATCCGTGCATCAAAAGGCTTCGATTCTGCAAACAGGGTCAGACGGGCTTGTTAGTTCTCTCTGTGATCAGGCTCTGGAGACCTACTTCAGCCGTTATCAGGGCAACGAGTTCGTCCTCATTCGTTACGGGGGTGAGACGCCGTTGCTCAATAGCGGCGAGAGCCTCGTAAATACGGCTCATCATTAAACTGTCGTCAGTTTCGCAGACTGCGCGGATATATGCTTCTTGCCAGAGGAATAATGCATGAGGAACGTTCATATCGCCCTCCGCCCGTGAAGCGCTACCGGTAGGACGCGCTGGGTATTCCTCGGGTTTCAGGCCAGAGTCTACCGTCAGCATCGCCGCGAGGAGGAAGCGTCTACTTCGCTTCCTTGAAGAAGACTAACCGATACTCGCAGACTGTGGCCGCAATTCACATCCCTTTCACAATCCCCGATTATAGTGCCCGTTGCGACAAGCGAGGGCACTATGAACTACGATCCATTGGCGGAATTGATTCAGGTGGCCGAAGATTGCTGCGCCGATCACGGCCAACTCAGCAAGGTGGCTGCGCTGCAAAAATCTGCAAACAGTGCTGCGAGCAAATCCCGAATTGAGCCGTGAGCTGCAGCGCCGCATGGCGGCAGAGCTTTCGGGATGGTATTCTTAGCGCATGAAGAAAATTGCGGTCGGAAAGAGAGAGAAGAACCAGAAATCTGAGCAGAAGGTAGTTACAACGGCCAATCCCGCGCCTGATAGAATTCGCCTAAGCGTGAAGGTAAATGACAATAAACCTGAGCTAATGCGGCTGCTAGGCCAGAGCGCTACACTTCCCGAAATCGGCGCGATTATTAGAGTGCTGCCAGACCGCTTCCAGAAAAGTATATTCGCCAAGTCCGTTAAGGTGGAAAGCATCTCCGTGAACGACGGAGTCACAATCTTCCACGCCACGACCGGGTTTTAGGATGCCGTGGCAACGACTTCACGGCCGTCATTGAGCCTCACGAGGACGCGCGAGGTGCTGACCGAGAGTCTGGCGTTGTCTATTGTTGCAGCGCTGCTGGGGCTTGCCTTTGCATATTGGGGAAGCCACTTGCTCTTGATGACTCAGGGAAACTCGCTCCAGGTCACGCTCGATTTGACGCCCGATCTGAGGGTGCTCTCGCGCATTATTTCGGTGGCCATCGTAACTGGAATCCTATTCGGCCTTGCGCCCGCATGGCGTTGCTCGCGGGAAGATCCAGGCCCGGCCCGTCGCGTCGGTTGTCCCGGTTTTGCTCGACATGTCAACACCATTTGGCTGAATCTCTTTCCGCCCTACTTACAAACGCGTACACGCTGAACATCATAGCCAAAAGAGTAAGGCGGCAAGCCACGGATAGGCAGTCTGCGACAGGAAATCCGACCGAACGTCCCGCGATCACGTCCTGCGTAATACTCTCCAGTCAGCTTTTTGCCGTCGGTCACTCTCAGCATTGCAGTGCCATAGTGCATGTGCATCGCGTTTGTGGCATTGGCAAGGGGCTGATTTTCATATTGATAGGTTAACGCGACGCCTTCTGGGTCGGCGGCTTGAATCACTGCCACACAACTCCGAGAAGCGGACGTGGCCGTGCTGAGAGATATGGAAATTTGCGTCCAAGTCTGGACGATCTGCACGCTCAACTCGTAGCGCTTCGTATGATTATCAAACGAAGACGTGAGATAACCCCGCCATCGACCCGCGAGGTCCGGCGTTTTCACTAGCCCGAGTTTGCGCAGTAGAGGGTACCGCCAGAGATGCCTGTCGAAAAGGACATAGAGTGCTCCGTAGAAAAACATGCTGGAGGGAGCATCCGCCCACCAGGGAATCGAGAAATGGATGGCAGCGAGAAGATTAGACGACCACCAAGCCAGGGCAATTGCCAAAACTGCCAGAAAAAGAGGAACGATTCTCTTTTCATCGGAGTCTGTGCTGTAGCCGTGCATACTGCACCTGCTCGGCTCTCTGGAGCCGAACAGGCCCTTGGGCCTGTTAGTTGCGCCCCTCTACCTGTTGATGGTCGTAAACTCCGGGAACAACTGAGATCAAACAACTGGTAAAGTGGCGCTTCTCTAAACCATTAGAGTACCAGGACTCGTAAAAGGTTGGCCAGAGGCTGTAGCGCATTTGGGATTGAATTGCCGAGCGACGGTTTCACTCCCGTCTCGAATCCACTCATGAGACCACAGCGAGCACAAGGTCGCGCCCTGCGTCTGACTCAACCACAAAGCCATTCGCACCGGCAGCCGATACCTCACAAATCAACACATCTGAAGAAAGCTAAATCTCGATCGGGCCTTCAAGATAAACCTTGATCAGATCGAGCGGGCGCATGGCGCTAGCCGCGATGATCAATGATTTTCCAATTTTCGACCGCCCGTTCCATGACAGCGCCTTGAATGAGGTTGGGCACCTCGTTGTTCTCGTGTAGCTCTTCTTCGCCTTCAATGCCGTTGTAGCAGTAGACGATGTTTCATGCTTATGCCTCAAAAATCCGGACCCTATGGCATCACGGACGAAAAGCCAGCCAGAAGCTAATGCCCAAACCCAATAGCGCAAGCATGAGTATTTCTGCCAGTAGGTGTTGAACTAAGCTGAAGTCTCTCATGCCAGGGACAAATCATTCCCTTCTGGAATCCACTCGTGAGCTAGATCGGGGAGCAGAAACAACGACGCTGTGCGTGCGTTGGTCAACCACAACGTATTCTCCAGGAGACAATCCAACTAGGTCTTTGATGCGACAGTTCGCGGACTCAAGATCGTCCACTGCTTCAAACCAAAGGAAACTTCCATTAGGTTCTTTTTTCAGGATTTCGAAAAGAGAATGCACGGTTGCCTCCCAAGTTGCACGGTGTCGTAGGCAAACTGAGAGAGAAAAAGTCGGTCGAGCTGCGAGAGCGCGTTGCGAGGAAGAGGATTACAGCTAGGTCGCTACTGGCTCGGACAATTTGCTGATTGCAGTGTGCGCGCTAACTTCGCAGAAGTACACCTTATTCGTTGGCTCAAAATTGGAAACGAAACGACAAAAAGGGCGCGGCCTTCGGGCCGCCTTTTTTTTTGACTATCAGAGAGGCACCTCCAAAGCACGAGCGAACTTTTCCAAGGTCTCGACAGCGGGAACCGAGTGACCATTCTCCACGCGGGATACATAGCAGCGGAAGAGTCCCGTTCTTTTTTCGATGTCTCCCTGGGAAAGATTCTTGCTCTCGCGCAATTCTCGCAGCCGGTCGCAGATCACCATTCTTAATCTCCTTGGGGGCAATCGTTGAGTCATTGTATAGGATGCGGAATTAGCGAGCGACGCCTGGACTTTCGGCTTTAAGGAGAACCGAAGTATAGCTGGATTTTATAAAACGCCCTTCGATAGAATTCGAGAGAAACACCAACCCAGCGACTTCAACCTTCAGGACGCCTTCATGAACACCAACCTCGACACAAACGATATCGTAAGGATGTTTCAAGTACGCGCCACAGCCGAACTAAAGCGGGAACTCGACGAAGTTAAATGGTGGGAAGACCGGGTGCGTCGCGGCCTCGTAAGACGAGAGCATGTTGAAGCATATATTCAGGCATCGAAACGCATTATCAGAACAAAACGTCACGTTCTGGGCTTTCCCGAATTTCCTTGCTGAAGTTCAAGTAGTCGAACCAAGAAGAGCAAGGCAGCTTCCGCCTAGCGCCCTGTTCCGAAAGCCCTGTCGCACAGTTCTAGTTCGTCTGCATAGAACACGCTCCCATTCAAGAAATTTGGCGTCATTCTCTCTCGGGTCAAACTCACTACGTACCGCCTTCTAGTTCCTTCAGGCTCACGGCTATTGACCGTGCCGACCATAGCTCGCAGGCTGTTTCTAACGCGGACGCGATCTCCGGCTCTAAACTCGTCTGACTCTTTTACTCCCGAGGCGGTGAACTGTGCCTTAGGCTGTATGCGCGGAGAGTCTCTTTACTGGTCAACGATCACCGGAAGCCGACGATATCCATGCTTGTAGTAGGGGAACCCGTATCCTTTGAATTTTCCTTTCGGGTACAGTTCGATCTGGATTTTATGCGAGTCAGCATCTTCGTTCTGTGAGTCGGCTTTACGTACCGCCTCCCCGGTGGGCTTATACGTCAGGACATATCGATATCGCACTGCAAGGCTGATGGTGCGGACAATGCGAGGAAGATCTTCAACGTCGTGGGCCGTAAAAACGCCGCCCCCTGTTACTTCCGTTAGGGTTTTTAGGTTATGTGGGCCGCGTCGTTCTGCCGGGCCGATGTAGTCCTCATGTGAAATTGGGATGGGGAGGTTAGGAAGTTCTGGCCTTTGTTTCATTTGTGGCAAGGAAGACGGTTTTGGTTTCTTTTGCTTTCTCTGCAAGATCTCCGGAAGCTCGAACGAAGGTCCGGCCATAACGGCAAAAACGGGCACGTCGGCTTCTTCCAAAAGCTTCTTTGTTTCGTGCAAGTTATACCTGCTGTGATTGTCGCCACCATCGGAAATAATGATTACGGCGCGACGCGCGTTTTCTGCCTCGCGCTCGGCCACAGTTACGCCAATATAGACTCCATCAAAAAGCGCGGTGCTCCCGTTGGTGGCGGTCAGAAGCAGGGGAAGTCTACGCTGAAGGTCCTGCTGATCACGCGTGAAAGGAACGAGGCGTCTCACGCGGCTCTCGATGCCGAACACGGAGAACTCGTCTTGATTCTTATTCTGGGGGTCAGGCGGGTCGAGAATCGAAAGCGTTGCTTCTTGAACGAAGGGAAGCTTCTTCGTCATGCTGGAGCTCACGTCGTCGAGCATTACGAAAGAAACTGGCTCGCGCTCCCTTTCACAGTAAAGGATTTGTTGTTCAACCCCATCCTCCACAACCCGAAAGTCACTTTTGGTCAGGCTAGCAGCTACCGCGCCCTTGTCGTCGAAAACCATGACAGGTATTCGAACCAACTCGACGTTTGCAACGATACGGACTTTTGCTTTTACTTGCGCAATGGAAGGAGCTGCCGAGGACGCAGTCAGGCTGACAGCGAGCACCAAACACACCACACGACCAGACGCCATCTCGTCCCCGAACTCTGCGGTTGACTTGAGGTATACGCTCACGTTCGGTCTCTGTCAACTCGGGTTGGTGTTGAGTCGTCTGTGGTTGTTTTGCGGACATCGATGCGGTGCTGACGCTGTACGCTTAACCTGACAAGTGCCGTACCGGGACTGGACTTGTCCGGGTAAGCGTTTATCAGGAGCTGTCCCAATAACCAAGCAAATCCGGACCCTCCACCACCAGCTAGGGATTCCCCTAGTGGTTCAGAGATCGAACCAAACATAAGGTTTTCTCAGTCGTCTCCACGGGAGGCTGACTGCGCTCTGTCTATTAAGGAGAATACTGTGAACAAAAAGATGGTGGCAGTGCTGATGATGGCGGAAGTTTCATTTTTGTCTGGGTTTTCCTTACAGAGGAGGACGATATGACTCGGTCGCGGCTTCTCCTGGCAATACCGCTTGTTCTTGCTATGATGCCCTCAGCGCACGCCCAAGATTACAGTAAATGGCTCTTCAACATCGGTGGGGGCATTGGTTTTCCGCAAGGAGATCTAACGAAATTCGTCAATGATGGCGGAAACTTTGTTATCGGCGGGGGAATCAACTTCAAGCCATATCTGGGCGTGGACACCGAATTCATGTGGCACGATTTGCCCATTAACTCCACGACCAAGCAGTTTCTTCAAACACCTGGGGCAAGCGCGCGGCAATATGCTTGGACGTTTAACCCGATTGTCCACTTTCCACTGGGTTCAAAGCTGGGAGCTTACGTGATCGGCGGAATAGGCTGGTACCACCGGTCTGGTGAAACAACAACGCCCGGTGTGGGTGTGATCTGCGATCCGTACTGGTCCTGGTGGTACGGGTGCGCGATTGGTAGCGTAAACATCATAACGGGAAGCCGAAGCGCGAACTCATTCGGTGAAAATATTGGGGCAGGCATCACGTATCGGCTGGGCGAGAGTCACGCGAAGCTTTATACCGAGGTCAGATATCACCACGCCTCGTACGATTCAGTATCAACCAATCTGATTCCGCTTACGTTCGGGATCCGGTGGTGAACGAGCAGGTCCATCTGATAGGAAGTGCATCCTCGGGTCCCTTTATTTTATTGCGGCACATCTCCAAACAACCAACCATTACCCTTACACCGATTGCATATACTCCGGCCTTCCCAACCGGTTGCATGGCATGAGGGACACTCGACGACGAGGCCGCTCGGCGAATTCCGGGGCTGGTCAAATGCTCATAAGTTGTGGTCAGACATGTATGGTGCTATACACTTTCTGCCATGGCAGATGCAGCACGATCGGCGACGCTTGACACTCAGCTCTTCCGTGACGTTTTCGACGCGAGTCCCATTGGGATTGCCGTGGAAAACCTCGAGGGGCAGCCTCTCTTCGTAAATCCAGCCTTTTGCTCATTCCTAGGTTTTAGCGAAGAAGAACTGCGCAACAAGCACTGTGTCGATTTTTCTCCGCCTGAAGACGCACAGAAGGATTAGGCGCTTTTTCAGCAATTGCGTGCAGGTTCAATCGATCATTACCAACTGGAAAAGCGTTATTTTCTGCGAGACGGTTCCTTAGTCTGGGGGAGCTTAAGCATCTCTTTATTGAAGAGCGGTGCATCTCCGCTCGTACTTGCGATGGTGGAGGACATCACAGACAAAAAGAAGGCAGAAGAAGCACTACGCGCCAGCGAGGAGCGGCTGCGATTAGCACAGCAAGCGGCTCGCATAGGAGCTTTTGACTGGAATACTCGGACTGGAGTGAATATTTGGACGCCGGAACTGGAGGCAATGTACGGTTTGCCGCAGGGCGGTTTTGGCGGGACACAGACTGCATTCGAGAATCTCGTTCACGTCGATGACCGCGCAGGAGTCATCAAGTTGGTTGACGCCGCGATGAATAGCGGACAACCAACTAAGGGTGAATGGCGGGTGGTCTGGGCTGACGGGAGCGTTCATTGGATCGCAGGGCGATGGCAAGTTTTCATGGATGCGTCTGGCGAGCCTTCAAAGATGATCGGCGTCAACATAGATGTCACGGAGCACAAGCGGGCGGAAGAAGCTATCAAAGAAAGCGAAATGCGTTTTCGCAGGATCGTCGAGACCACAAACGAAGGAGTATGGCTCCTCGATTCTAAACTTCACACTTCCTATGTGAATCGACAGATGGCGGGGATGCTAGGGTATGAACCGGGAGACATGGTTGGACGAAGCGTATTCGATTTTTACTTTTCCGAGGATGTCGACCATAAAAGACAAGTCTTGACGCGCCGAGAGCAGGGAGTGCGTGAGCAGCTTGAAGAACGGCTCCGGCGAAGGGACGGTTCGGAATTGTGGGTACGAATGTCTGCAACTCCGATGTTCGGGGAGGATAGTGAGTTTGAAGGGGCTTTTGCGATGGTATGCGACATTACCGAACGCAAGCGGGCGCAGGAGAGACTACTGGAGTATGAAAAAGTCGTCGAAGGATTAGCAGTCTGCGGAAAAATCGTGCGGAGCCAGCAATTTCTAGGTTGGTTTAAGTCACTCGGGAGTTTTCGAGCCTTTGCGGTGTGATTTGTCGTGCTACCGGGCGCCCGAAAGAGGTGTTTCAGCTCCGTTCAGAGACACTACGGCCCGCACTGACTACGTTGGAACTGCGCTGCGCATCAGGTTTCGCATGCGCACCAGGTTGTAGGCCGCGCACGCGAACGTAAAGATCCAATCGACCTTCAGCGTCCCGCGATGCCGCACTTTGCGCATCAACGCAATGGTCTTCAACCAACCAAAACATTCTTCGATGCGCTTCCTTTTCTTCTGACTGATCGCATAGCCCGCGTGCCGCGCCGTGCGACTATCGATGGCGCTGCCACCTCTTCGCCCAAGGTTTTGCGCCACATGCGGCGTCACCCATAGGTTCCGACACTCGCGCACGAAATCCGCCGTGTCGAAGCCCTTGTCTCCAGCTACCGTCACCCGCTTGCTTCCCGGAAGTTCCTGCAGCATTTCCAGCGCGGCATAGCGCTCGGCCGTGCCCGTGGCTTCCCACACCCGGCTGTCCACAATCAACCCGTTGCGATTCTCCACCAGCAGATTCCCGCTGTAGCTCAACTTGGCCTCCTTGCCTGGACCTTTGCGCGCCAGCTGCGCTTCGGGATCGCTTTTCGACTCATGCGTTTCGTTCGAGCGCTTCTCGCCGCGATAATCCACCGTGGGATTTCCAGGATCATCCGGCGGAGGCCCACTCTTCTTGTTCTTGGGCTGGAAACTCTTCACGCCGGCCCAGGCTTCCAGCAAACTTCCATCTACCGTGAAGTGCTCGTCCGAGGCCCAGCCCTGCCCTCGGGCTTGCTCCACCACCAGCGACAGAAACTCCTTGGCCACTTCGGCCGCTAGCAAACGGTCGCGGTTCTTGGTAAACACCGTGGCATCCCACACCTCATCGTCCAAGTTCAGCCCCACAAACCAGCGAAACAATATGTTGTAGTCGATCTCCTCCACCAGCAGCCGCTCGCTGCGCACCGAGTACAGCATCTGCAGCAACAGAGCCCGCAGCAACTGCTCCGGCGGAATCGACGGACGACCTACTTTGGAATACATCTTATTGAACTCTGGCGAGAGTTCCTTGAGGACCTTATCTACCATCGTGCGGATCGGCCGCAGCGGATGATCTTTGCGTACCCGCTGCTCCGGTGAAATGTAGCTAAACACATGCCCCTGCTGCTGATCGTTTCCTCGCATGCCTAATCAGACGCACCGCGCGCCGCCTCGTTACAAAATTCCTGGCTTTTTCAGCATCCTGTTAGGGGATAGGATCATTGTAGTGGACCGGGAATACCGCTACGTAATGGCCAATGCAGCGTTCCTGAACTATCGGGGCTTCGAGAAGGAACAGGTCATAGGCCATACCGTCGCCGAGATTGTAGGTAAAGAGACTTTTGAGGCGCATATCAAGGAACAGTTTGATGAATGTCTCCAGGGTAAAGTCGTGCGATACGAAGCCAAGTACAGCTACCCCAAGCTGGGTGCGAGAAACATATCAGCGTCATGTTTTCCCATCCGAGGCTCACTCGGCATCGATCGAATCGCCTGTGTCTTGCGGGACATCACCGAACGCAAGGCGGCGGAAGAAGCGTTGCGCGAGAGCGAAGAGCGGTTCCGTCTAGTAGCAAACACTGCACCAGTGATGATCTGGATGTCAGGACCGGATACAAAGCCTACCTATTTCAATCAGCTTTGGCTGGACTTCACCGGCCTCTCGGAGACTGACCTTCTGAATGGGCTGGCCGGAATTGTTCATCCTGAGGACTACCTGCAATGTCATGATGTTTATTGTCGGGGGTTCGATCAGCGGCAACCTTTTAGGAAAGAATGCCGTTTGCGAAGACACGATGGACAATATCGCTGGATGCTCGACGTCGGGGTGCCAAGGTTTCTTAAAGATGGCTCGTTTGCTGGTTACATAGGCACTTGCATCGACGTCACTGATCGCAAGCTCGCCGACGACGCTCTTACCAACATGAGCCGAAAGTTGGTTGAAGCACAAGAACAGGAACGCGCCCGGATCGCCAGAGAGCTTCATGACGACATCAACCAACGTCTTGCAATGTTGGGAATCGATCTTCAACAAGTTCGAGAGCACTATGCTGAGTTGCCCGTAGGAATCGGCAGCCGAATGGAGGAACTGCAAGAACAGACCATGGGGATTGCGAACGACGTGCAAGCCTTGTCCCACGAGTTGCACTCCTCAAAACTGGAATATCTCGGTGCCGTTGGGGGCATGAAAAGCTGGTGCAAAGAATTCGGTGAGCGGCAGGGAATTCAGATCGAGTTTAAGAGCACCGAAGTGGAAATCTCCGCCGCACCGGAAATCGGGCTTTGCCTTTTTCGAGTTCTACAGGAAGCTCTGCACAATGCAGCCAAGCACAGCGGGGTGAGACGGATTGAAGTGCAACTCCGGGAAGACTCAGGTGAGATTCATCTCGTCATCAGTGATTTAGGAAGAGGGTTCGACCTGGAAACAGCAATGCAAGGTCGAGGTCTTGGCCTCGCGAGCATGCAGGAGCGAGTTCGACTAGCGAAAGGAACGATTGAGATTCAATCGAAGCCGATGGGTGGAACCACCGTGCATGTTCGCGTTCCACTCAGGTCAGAGAGCGCCCTCCAACGGGCGGCGGGCTGAGAGACTCGTGCGGTGAGGAATGTCGCTCTGGGTCGCTCCGTTCACCGAGAATCAACGGCTGAGTGTTCCGCACAGATGCTTTGGAAAATGTGCTCGTCTTCCCCGCCGTGAAAGCTGCTCAAGGCATAGGCGCAAAGAAGATCAAACTCGTAGATTGTAGCTAGCTGGTTCAAGAGTTGTTCAAGCCGGATCGCTGCGTCCAATTTACCTTCCGCCCACAACAGAGGCCCACATTCTCCCCACATCGCAACCCGGGAATGCTCTCCTTTCCCGGCCTTGGCGGCTCCACTGACAAGACCACCCACAACCGCGAAAAAGCGTTCCCAGTCGGGTATGTCATTGACCATAAAGGTGGAGAGAGTTTTGGCAACATCCAACGAAATGTATCTTCCGTGTTTAATTTCTGCATCAACATCCAAGCCCTCTGCCTTCAATCTCTTAAAAAGACTATCCCGATGTGATTCGGTGGCAACAACGGCTGCCACATCACCAGCACCTAGAGCGACAGTAACAAAACGAGTGCAGCTGTCCAGAAAAACCGCGTCATCAGGATAGAATAGGACCTCATGGCGGTGAGGGGCTTTCATTGCTAGGACGCGTACAGGCTGGTAGCCTTTTATGCTACTGCTTACAAATTCTCTACCCTGCAGAACAGCTTCGATAGCAGGCAAAAGATCGCTTCGCACGTGTGTCTTATGAACGTACCCCAGGGCGCCCGTGCTCAAACCTGTCTGCACAACCTCGCGGTCATTGACCTGGCTTAGGAAGATTATCTTGGAGCTGGGAGAGAGTTGTCGTATCCGCCGGGCAGCTTCGATGCCATTCAGTTTTGGTAGACCAATGTCCAATACAATCAAGTCCGGCTTCAGGTCTGCAGCCTTCTGAACGGTTTCTGATCCGTCCGACGCCTCCGCGATGACTTGCCAAGCAGGCCGCGCCTGAAGCAGCGAATGGACTTGGCGTCGCCAATTCTCGAAATCATCGGCAATGAGTATGCGAATTGATGACAGTAGCAGAGCTTCGCCTGCCTGAGGCTCTGCGTGAGGCAATAGCACTTTGATCGCCTCCGCGAGCTTAGCGAGTCCCTCACTCTTGGATACGATCATATGGAATCCGGCAGCGGCGAGGTGTGTCCTACGATACTCTCCAGCAAACATGGCTAAGCCAATGATCTTGGCGCTGGGGACCATGCTGTGCAGGGCCGACGCGGTCTCGACGCCGTACAACATCGGCATGCTCAGGTGCACTATGACCAAAGCGGGGGCGCACTCCTTCGCTTTTGCGACGGCAGCCTCACCGTTGCCAGCCTCGCAGCAGCTTTTGAAGGGAGTAGCCCTATCGATGAAGTTGCAAATCGCGCCGCGGACCGCCGCGCTGTCATCCACAACGAGGATTCACGGTGTCCGGGGAGATGGCATGGCAGAAGAAACTACTACCGTTTATTATTTAGGGCAATAGGACTTTCGACATACGACTTTTCGGCGTTTTTTGTGTAACCTTTTCAAATTTTGTAGCCCACCAGTCGCCAAGTACGATCTGGCGACCGAAATTTTCTGCAAAAACCTGCGGAACCAAAATGTTAGGCTTTCCAATCGGCTGGCGGAAACGCAATGCGCCAGAAGCTCGGTGCGGGCTGCATAAATTCCACTGCGACCTTAGGAGGTCCAATCCGTTCCCTCTTCACTGAGACAACGCGGCACGCTAGATTTTCGCCGCTTTCGGGGTTTTGCATTTGGAGCTTTTGCCTAGGTGTCACCATGTCCGTTAAGTCCATGAGCGCACCGTGCGCATTGATGACGAGTGTTTGCGTATTTTCGTAGAACGGCGGGCCTTCCCCTCGGGTCCTGTAAACGACTACCGGAACGTTCATTTCTATCCGCTGACTGCGACGGTTTTTCGACAATCGGTTTGAATCGGTGAGTTTTTGGTCGTGCATAAAACCCATTTCTGTACTTCCGGCTGGGCTGCTGGTTAGGCTGGCCTAATGTGCTGCTGATCCAACCGTACAGTCCAAAAGGGAAAGTAGAAACTGGCTTCAGGGTCTGTTTAAGGGCAGGGGTGAACACCCTGTACCGCCCAAAACAGGTTTACCAAAATACGTTGTTCCACAAATCCGAAATGAAGGACCCGGTCGTTTTTACGGGGATCGACCACCTGTGAGAATTGCCAGTTTCGAAGCATTTGGCTTTCGCGTCACACTCACCTGCAAGTCATCACCTCCTTCTCCGAACATTTAGGGACCCGGGATTACAGGGCCCGGGTCCCTTTATTTTTGCGGTACAGTCCTCCGGACGCGGTCGATCCGTTGGGCAACGAAGCCGCCGCACGCACCACCCGCGAGTTTCAGCGCGTGGGCGACAATATATACAAAGGGTTCAGGCTGCGCACGCGTCAAGGCGACGTAGATCAGTGCCGCGACCGCTCCGACCAACGTCCCATGTAGGATGAAACGGGACTCGATCCGTCGACTCACCCAGAGCGCTGCGAGGAAGCATGTGATGAACGATCCTGGGGGAGCAGTGTAATGCAAGAAATTGTCGCCAAGACGTAAGCCAAGAGGAACAATTGCGAGAATGAGAGCCACTTCCGCGAGCAGCCCGCCGAGCAAAATTCGTCCCCAGTGGATTGTTGTGCTGCTCATTTTCCCACTCCCGTGCCGCACGTAGAACGATTCGCGATTGTAGCAACTAGCGCGGTCCAAGTCCTTTAGTTGGGCTTTCCAGGGGCTAGCAATGGATAACAAAAATGGGCCGCCACAGCAAAGTCTGGCGGCCCATTTCCTTTTTCAGGTTGGTTCCTACATTTTGATTGGCGATACAGGGGGCGACGGGGAAGTTCGAATTGACGGTGTCGAATCGGAAGGCTTACGCGTGTCGGCAGAGGGATGGGGATTATTTCAGGCGCTGCGGCTAGCGAGGTGGCGCTTGCTGAATCTTTGATTGGCGCTCGCGCGGTCGCCAGCAAGGCCAATGGTTCATTCTCAGGAAGAGTACTGAAGTACTATTGTTGCGATATTTCCTCCGTGGTACGTCCATTCAATGCGAAGGAAATTCTGGCACTCTTGTCTTCGCCTGCGCAGTCGTTAAGGCGGAACTAAAGTGGAATCGACAAGACAAGGTGAGCGCTCGATCGTACGCAGACGACCGCAACAACTCGTGTACCTGGATCTCGGGAAGGAGAACGGCGGCGTCATGCTGAACCTTTCCGAGCATGGTTGCGGATTCCAGGCCATTACACCGGTGAAGTGCGGCGAGACGCGTTTCGGTTTCCAGATTAACGGTGGGCGCCGAATAGCGGGCGGCGCTGAGGTGGTATGGGCGGATGACGCTGGCGTCATGGGTGGCTTGCGATTTTTGAATTTACCCCCGGAAGCACGTCGGGAGATTCGTCTGTGGTTAGAGGAAACCAACGCTCCGGTGGTCGACCAGCGAATCCAAGCCACTGGCGAACTGGCCTGGTCCAACCGGACGAAAACGACTGGAGGCTTGCGATTTACCGGCCTGTCCGCCGAGGCCCGCCAACAAGTTCGTGATTGGACTAGCCAGTCGGCACCTGCGCCGTCGTTTGACGATGCGTCCTCGCGCCCCGTGCCGACATTACGCGCCTTTCCGGGGGACACCGGTGTCCAGCCAGAGAGTAAGGCTGTCCCGCATGAGGTCGCTTTACCAGGACGAAAAGGACTGGCATCGTGGAGCGGGTTCTCTGCCGGCTTAGGCGTCGGCGTTCTCGTTTCGGCTCTTGTAGGGGCGGCGTTCTCGTTTCACAGCTATCGCCGGCAGTTTGGGGCGTCGATCATCCAATTTGGAGAACGCGTAGCCGCAAAACCCCAAGCTCAGCCGCAAGTGGTATCGCCAGTTGTGCAGCCGGAGCTGCCGGCGGCGCTTGCCATATCAACTCCAGGCGCGCCAATTTCGATTGCGCAACACTCCGAATCGCCGCAGCCCTCCCGAAATGCGCCAGCTCCACAGACCTTGCCAGCGCCGCCGCAAGCGAAGTCCGAGCCCTTGGTGCCAGACACCGCTTGGCGCGACGCTGTCGGTGCCTCTAGACCCAAGGCGCCTACAGACAGCGGCTCCAGTCTGACTTCTGAGACACCTCCGCCGGTATCTTTTCCAACCATAATAGTTGCGTCCAGGTCGTACCTAGTTCCGAGTAAACTCGGCCCAGCTCCGCCACTCGCACCGGCCAGCGAGCCCAATGTCCATTCGGTGGTTTCCGGAAAAGAAGACGCCGGCTCTCCATCGGAAATGTATTTCGAGGTGGGTAAATTCAAGGATCAGCCCCCGGCCAGCGAGGTAAAAGACAAACTCGCGACACTCGGCTTTCAGGCGTCGGTCACGCAGAAGGGCCGTTTTTGGGGAAATTCCTACTATGTGCTTGTGGGTCCTTACGACAACGACCGAGACGCGAAGGCGGCTCGCAAGAGCCTGACATCTCGCGGTTTTAAGCCGCGAGCTTTCGAGAGGGGCTCCCGAGGCTTTGCGTTTAGCTATGTGCTGACGCTGAATGGTGCACGCATACCTGTCGGAGACTACTCAATTCGATGGGAATCCTACAGCAGTCTCGTAGTTGTGGAATTTGTGCAAAACAACGACATCGTTGCCACAGTCGACGGGAAGTGGGCGAAGCGCGAAGCGCCATACGACCGAGGTGCATATGCGTTCACAAGCAATGGTGATGGATCGCGAAATCTGGTTTGGATTCAATTCACGGGCATGAGGCAGACGCTCCTATTTGATAAATCATCCTGAATCTTGATTTTCCAACTTGCTTGGGCTCACTCCGAGTCCGGAGAGTCCGATGCTGTGGTGGAGCATTTACGAAATGCGTTTGCTGTGCTAATCAGATATGACAACCTCGAACGACAGCTTTTCTACGTCCGCAAGAAAAGGGACTCTGCGATCCAATTTTCTTTTGCAGTGACTACAAGTCTCGTCGGTATCAATCCTCATGCTCAACTCCTTGGATGCAACAATAAGTTCAGAACAACTTTTTTCTATAGTGGGAGCAGATACCCTACAAGGTACGATGCTATCATCGACATATGCCCCGACCGTGCGCCTTTTGTCCGTCCACTTCAAACACGTCTGGAGAGCATCTTTGGAGTGAGTGGATGAACGATCTATTTCCGGGAGAAGAGAGGAGGGTACACTTCGAAAAAATCGAATTAAATGGAACTCCTGGTAATCAATGGGAGCACGCTGGTCTGGATATGAGAGCTAATGTGGTATGCCGAGATTGTAACAACACTTGGATGAGCGATATCGAGCATCACCACGCCAAACCTTCTATGTCCGACTTGATCCTAGGGAACCAAGTCGAAGAGATAACAGCAGCCCGAGCACGCAGCATATCCCTGTTTGCTTTCAAAACTGCCGTCATCACAAATCATATGCTTCCAGAGGACGAAGAATTCTTCGACATTTCGCAACGCTATGCCTTTAGAGAATCGCTTTCTATCCCTCCGAAGGTGGGCATGAACCTCTTAGGTTTTCCCCCCGAGAATGCGGGAGGAATTAGAAGCACAAAAGTGTGCCTCCGTTTTCCAGGGACTCATGTCCAGGCCCACTTCACTGATAACCGTTTGCGCGACCATCACATCGACGCCGTCGATGCGCGTCAGATCCACTCCGGTGATGCGTTGCAGTTCATCGGCTAGATGGAAGTGCGGGTTATTCTTGTTTTGTTTCTTTTTCTTTTTGGGGGGTAGGTTTTCCTTGGCTGGGGGCGGGACCGTATCGGCAAAAGCGCGCAGGTGCCTCTGCAATTGCTGGTCGCATTCGGCCACCCGTCGCTGGTAGGTGTCCTACATCTCGAGTTCCTGTTGCAACACGAAGAGGAGTTCCCGGTGCCAGTTGCCCTCCAAGCTTTTGGCGATTTCGGCACGGCTGGCTGGAATCCGCGGATGGCTGAGTTCGGCGAGCTTCCACGGGTCGCGTTCTCCGGCAATGATGGCCCGCACAATCAGCTGTCCGGTCACCCCACTCAGATCGCTGATCACATGGGCCAGCTGAATATTCATTTGCGTCAGTGCTTTCTGCATGCGTTGCACACAAGTGGCCGCGCCCGTGACGTGTTGTAGTCGCTGCCGCCTGTAGGTGCGCAGGATGCGCATCTTGGAAGGTGGTTGGAACGAGTTGTTCAACAACCCGTAGGTGTGCAGTTTCAGCAACCACTGGCTTTCCTGCACATCGCTCTTCCGTCCTGGTAGATTCTTGGTGTGCCGCGCGTTGACCAAATAGACCTCGAATCCGCGTTCTTCCAAAATGTCATACAGGGGAATCCAATACACACCGGTCGACTGCAAGGCCACGGTCTGCACGCCACAGCTCTGCAACCAGTCGGCTAAGCGATACAGATCCGCGGTGAAGCACTCGAAGCGGCGTACCGGTTGCGAATCACGATCCGGTCTCACGGCCGCGTAATGCGCGCCATGGCCCACATCGATTCCTGCGGCGCGGGGATGGACTACCTCCAGACCCGGGTTCTCCGACTGCAACCGTCGCGCTCGTTCCTTCTTCAACTTGCGATTCGCCACAGCACTTTGTCGATACTCATCTCGGTTCTCCTCGGTGGAAATGAGGATCCGGTTCGGCCCGGTGACGAACGGTTTAAAAAACTCTCCAACGGGGTCAAAGGGCCGCACAACAAGGTCCTTGCCACCAGACTAGTGATCGCCAGTACCGGAGCCATGCTTACCGTCGGGCACGAAGCGCCATGTCGGATATCGGCCTTAGCTTGCCGAATCGAATCCCGGATCAGAATTGCAAAAGCGGGGAACTCTGGACAAGTTTCTGGCACTAGCGACGCGTCGAAGACGCAGTTAGGGCTTACCAGGAGTTGACTAAGAGAATTCAACTGAACCGCAGGACAGTTATCGGCTGAGACCTGAAATGCTAGCTTGGCTAAGCGTGGCAAGGAGCCGCATCCGGTGAAGATACTTTGTGCAATCGTTCTTATTTCTCTCCTAACGACCGCAGGCAGAGCGGATGACCTCGCTACCTCATTCAAACAAGCTATGATGCGCCTCGCGCTCATCTTGGCCTGTCTAACGACGATAGCCGGAAGACTCGCCTATGCTGGCTACCGTGAACGCACGCCGAATCTCAAACCGGCTCGGGCTGCTTTTCAAGCCATAAACACTCAGTATTTCGACGGTCAGTTGCCTACGCCGGTATTCCGCTATGCAGACTTGCCAGATGCGTTAGCGACAACGATTCAGGGAAGCGACGGACGTTTTCTAATTGAGCTTCGACCGGGCGTTGACCTGAGCGTGTTACGGCATGAGGCTTGTCACATCTTCACTTGGGACGAAGACGCGGACCACGGCTCTCAATGGGCTGCCTGTATGGAGCGATTCGCAAAATAGGATGAGCGATTACCTGGATGACACTCCTTAGGAAAAGGAAGTCAGTGCTCGATTAAGTCGCATTACCAGGACAAATGCCGTATTAGGACCTCACTTAATGGGATGGGTTCGCGCCCACTCTTTCGACCCGTGATTGTTAGTCCCCGGCTAGCCCTTTGTTCAGCAGGACCTTGACCTCAACGCGGCGGTTTTCTGCGCGTCCGGCCGCGGTCTCGTTCGAGGCTATTGGTGCCGCTTCACCCATGGCGCCTGGCGCCACAATGTGGCGGACCGGCACGTTACAGTTCTGCAGCAAGAAGGCGATTACGTTCTGTGCGCGCTCCATGCTCAGATTCTGGTTCATTGCCGCGTTGCCGCTGGAATCGGCGAAACCCTCCACCTGAATGATGTACCCCTTGAGGTTGACGGCATTCTGAGCTAATTTCTTCAGCGCCTCTTGATCCGCTGCGGAGATGTCGCTGCTGGCGCTGGCAAATTGGACAACCAGTTGAGCCTTGGTGTCGTAATCGCTCAATTCCGAGAAGCGCTTGCTGGCTTCCGCGGCTTCCGCGGCGTTAGCGTCAATGGCCGCCTTGTTGGAAGCGATATTTTGGTTGTTCGCGTCGATGTTCCGCTCGTTTTCTTCAATATTCCGCTGATTGGCGGCTACTTTCTGTTCGGTGGGACTTAGACCGGCCTGGATCATCTCGGCCGTTTCTAAATCGTCTCCATCGAAGGTAATGGATTTGGCAAGGACGTGCGTGGCGTCCTGGCTTGTACCGTCAACCGAAACCTTAAGGCCGGGAATCAGCACAGCAGCAGACATTTGCTTTTTGCGAATGCCAAGCCCCTTCGGTTGCTGCACCTTGGTGTCGTCATCGAGAGTAACGGTCATCGTGCTTCCGTCGGTAGTCTTGAGGACAATTGTGTCGCCGGTACGAGCGGTGATCAGCCCCTTAGCCTTTGTCTTTTCGCCCTGTGCATAAGAAGAGACCGGCGGATGATTAGGAGGAGGCGGAGGAGGAGCACCGCCCGCTGACCTGTTGGTGGGTGACTTGCTGTTCAGTACCGAAAGCAGTTCCAGCGCGGACGATGGCGGCGAAACTTCACCCTGGAGGACGATTGCTTTCGCGCTCACATCTTTTCCATAGAGTTTTCGGTTTGCCCGGTTGTCGGGCCGGAGCGTGGAACCTTCCAGCGACACGCCAGCAAAGAGTCCCCGAGCGCGTGAGTACGAAAGTATTTCTGCGCGTAGGAATAAATCTGTGGCGGCAGTTGATTCACGTCCAACAGGCCCACCGGCAGCCGACGCAGTAGCGCCGATCTTCACTTTGCTTGTCAATATGCTGCTGGCCGCACGGTCATTCATCAGCAGAAGAACAAAGTCCGTGGCCTGCCCGCCGACCTGCAAGCCAAAGCCGCCTCCGCCGAGCGCCATCATTGACGGAGCGCTCCACGGCCCTTGAAAGTCGGGGCCCCCGCGGCAAGTCATTACGCCGCGCCCGTAGCTTCCACCAACGCCAACAGCGAACTTGAGGGTTGAAGGCACAACGATGACGCATTCCGCCTTCTGTAGCACCGCGGTGGGTATGCCACTCCGCAGTTGCAGGACGTCCCTCATCACCATGCCAGAATTTGCTACTCGGTCGCTCTCTTTGGTGTGAGCTTGTATTGTGGCCACAGTAACCGCGACACCCGACCCGTCATTGCTCGTTACTCCGGAAAGCGTTGCCGTCAGATGGTAGGCACCGACGGAATTTCCAGTTGTATAAAGGCCACTTGCTGACACCGAACCGCACTGCGGGCTCGGAGTGCAGGCCCAGGTCGCCATGGAAGTTACATCAAGTGTGCTGCCATCACTCCAATAGGTCGTGGCAGCCATCTGCACCGTGGCCAACGTTGTGATGGTATAACCTTCCGCCGTTTTGATGGCGTAACCGGCTCCGGTGACGCAGACGGAGCTGCCACATGGGCCTGAGCCGGTTAAGCCTGCCGGCGTGATCATGAAGGAAGTTGCGGCGGTCCCCCCACCGACATCGGTTACGGTCACGGTGGCCTGCTCGCCAGTTATCCCTGTGGGCGTACCATTGATCAAGCCACCGCCCAAACCAGTGGACATGGACATCCCCGTTGGGAAGCCTCCAGTAAAGGTATAGCTGTACGGTTGCGCACCCCCTGTCGGGGTGATTTGGCAATTCACGGCGATGTACTGCTTAACCTGGGAAATGCAAGGCGGGGCGTACACGTTGAGAGGACTCGACGCCGTACTTGAACCGCCACCAGCGGTTTGGCCAAAGCAAGCCACAGGGAGCCCAAGAAGCAAAAATAATTTCAGCCGACGAGATTGACGCCACATCATGGTTGCTCCTCCAACTCCCCTGGGGCAGCTCCAATACTTGGACTACGGGGTGTAACCACCAGACTGGTCGCAAGACTTATTAATGCATACTGGCAATACTGCCAGTGTGGGGACACGAACGTTGTTTCGTCGAAAACGTCAGGAATTATGAAGCTAAGTGACGCGCCTTAACCGGGCTTATACGATTCGCTTTCTGGTTACTATCCGTATTAATGTACCCCCTCGCTTGAAGCCTGGCGTCACTGGTACCCAATGGGAGTGGCTATGCCCTGCAAGTCGTGCGGATCAGTCAAGCAGAGCAAGTTCAGCGCGGAGATGGGCATCCTTTTCTCGGGCTGAATGACATTGACAAGCCCGTCGTGTGGGTATTTCCTGAGGTTGTTGTCTACTTGCTTTGTGGCACCGCGGAATTTGTTGTTCCGGAAGAAGAACTGCGCCGACTCGCAAAGGGAGACGCCGCGGCAGGTTAACCTAGAATTGAGTCTTACTTCTCACTGAGAATAACGGCTGAGTGTTCCGCACAGATGCTCTGGAAAACGTGGTTGTTTTCCTCGTTGTGAAAGCTGCTCAAGGCGTACGCGCAAAGAAGATCAAACTCGTAGATTGTAGCTAGCTGGTTCAAGAGTTGTTCAAGCCGAATTGCTGCGTCCACTTTACCTTCCGCCCACAACAAAGGCCCACATTCTCCACACATCGCAACCCGGGAATGCTCTCCTTTCCCTGCCTTGGCGGCTCCACTGACAAGACCGCCCACAACCTCGAAAAAGCGTTCCCAGTCGGGCATGTCATTGACCATAAAGGTGGAGAGAGTTTTGGCAACTTCCAACGAAATGTATCTTCCGCGTTTAATTTCTGCATCAACATCCAAGCCCTCTGCCTTCAATCTCTCAAAAAGACTGTCCCGGTGTGATTCGGTGGCAACAACGGCTGCCACATCACCAGCACCCAGAGCGGCAGTAATAAAACGAGTGCAGCTGTCCAGAAAAACGGCATCATCAGGATAGAATAGGACCTCATGGCGGTGAGGGGCTTTGGTTGCTGAGGTGTCAGTGAACTGGTAGTCTTTTAAGCTGCTACCGACGAATTGCTTACCTCGAAGAACCGCATCCATGGCAGGCAGTAGTTCGCGTCTGGCATCTGTCTTGCGAACGTAACCCAACGCGCCCGTGCCCAAAACTGCCTGGACGACGTCGAGATCACTGTTCTGACTCAGGAAGATAATCTTGGAGCTGGGTGAGCGTTGTCGTATCTGTCGGGCGGCTTCGATTCCACTTAATTTGGGGAGACCGATGTCCAGCACAATCAAGTCCGGTTTCAGTTCTTCGGCCTTCTGAACAGCTTCCGATCCATCCGACGCCTCGGCGATGACTTGCCATGCTGGCCGCGCCTGAAGCAGCGAATGGACTTGGCGTCGCCAATCTTCGAAGTCATCAACTACCAGAACGCGAATCAATGGCAACAGTCGCTACTCCATTTCTGTTCTTGAATAGGAGCGCGCCGCGCGCGAATTAGTCGCGCGGATTCTCCAAGTCCCGCACCAATGAAGTCACCTCGCGATAGACCAACCACTATCGGATTTGCACCATTCACAACAACCCAGTTACCCTTAGTCGCTCTTCTCGCTTGCCAGCTTCTTTACGTTTGCAGCTTGCGGAGCCTTCGGTCCCGGCACAATATCGAACTCCACTGCGTATCCTGCCTGTAGGGTGCGGTAGCCGTCACCAGCGATTGCGGAATAATGGACGAAAACATCGGGACCATCGTCGCGCCCGATAAAACCATATCCTTTCGCATTATTAAACCATTTTACGTTACCGATCAACGCGTTCTCCCCCCGGGGATCATCCGAGCGCTCTGCGGGAGATGTACAACCAGGTTAGGAAATATCCAGACCTTGGGCATATCGACATTTCCCGTCCAGGGTTCCGGGACATAAGTCCGGAGTTTTATAAGACACTAGATGCAAAATGGCCACGTGCAGATTGGCAGGGAGGGGTGGAACTAATCCTCGTAGATTCCCCTGTCTAGTCCGTGAATTAGACGCTCAGCCGAAGTCTCGAATACAGCGCAGATACGTAGCAAGGTTGAAACTGTGATCGGCCGACCTGCTTCAATCTGTTGCCAATGTCGTGCCGAAAAACCGTATGAAATCATGTCCTCTTGAGAATGGCGGTGTTTTCTTCGCAACTCGCGAATTCGTTTTCCTAAGCGAAGGAAGAATCTCTGTTGATTCACAACTGGCGGTGTCCTAATTGGCCTCAATTCCTCCTGGCACATGCCAGAGTTTTTCGGTTAGGCGCGCGATCCACTATGAGGGTAAAAGGGGGGCACGTCGTTGCTGTACAGCAACGTATGAACTCTCGGGTTAGACATCAGAACGCACCCTGCATTGCCGCGAGAAGGTGTTCAGTTTGTCGCGGATGTACGTCGCGGCAGACCAGAGTAGGTGGCGGATACAACAGGGGAGCTTCTCTAATTTGGTCCCCGGAAGGGAACGGCGAAGGAAAACGCTAAGTCCCGATTAACGCAGCACTTACCGGACATCTCTAACAATGTCGGCCCTGTCAAAACACTTTTTGAGCAGACTTATCCACTCACTTAAAAGAGTTTTTTCTTCCGCTTCCTTTAGTTGTCTTGCTCCTCGGCCTTGACGACTTCGGCTCGCTCGTAATCTAGCGGTCGGCTTCAGTCCGACCCATACATCTCTTCGATCATAAACTTCAGACCATGATTAGTTCTTCGAACTCCCTCTCGCGAGGGAGCGGGATGCCCCATCAAGTGGACGGCGCTTTCGTGCGCGCGCCATGTCCGGTACCGAGCTGTCCCGCGTGCGAACCGAATTCCGGCTCCGTCTTCCCGAGCCTATCAACAAGAGCCCACTCGAGTCGAGGAGGGCCGGCACTGTTATGCAATCAAGTGCCCGTTGCGCTCGCCAGACACCCGTTGATTCCCTTTGGAAGAGTCGCCAGTCGCAGTCCGGATTTTAGTGGCGTTGCCAGTAGCGAACTTTGCACATTGAGATTGCGAACTAAGTTGTTAGTGATAGGCTTGCGCCGTGAATATTCGACGGTTCTTCGCGTTTCTCGTCATAGCTTGCTGGATTCCCGTCACCATTTTGCTCGCGGGAGATTTCCTGGTCGAAGACCATGCGAATTTTACGGCCCACCACGAGGCCAGGCTGCACGCTCCTGAAAGTGACAGCCTCCCGCACCTAGAGGCAGAAAACAAAGCTGGAATGGACTACATCGATTACCACAAATCCCACAATGAAGAGATGAAATGGGTTTTCAGAATTTGGGCCGTTTTGACGCTGATCGGAGCAGCACTATTCGCAGGACATGGCCGTCGTTATATCAAACCTTTATAAGATTGGTTTGAAATACCCAAGCGATGCGCATCCTGGACATTACCCGACAAGTGGAGTCCTAGTACGGCACTCGTCCGGTAACCTGACTTATCGGGACTTAGCCAACAATGAAGTATTTTCGTAAACTCTGTTCATGGTGTTCGCTAAACGACTTCGCGAGGGAGTACGTCGCGGAGAAATCACTTGCAGCGTGCGAATCTGGATGCGTCCCCACGTTAGAGTAGGTGGGCGGTACCGTATGGGGGAAGGCGAGATTGAGGTCGATTCCATTCAACCGATAGGGTTTCTAGATATTACTCCTGAACTGGCGCGCGAGTCTGGATTCCTTGGCGTTTTGGACCTGCTCAAAGTCGCGAAACACGGTCGAGGTGAGAATATTTACCTAATCCGGTTCCACTACGTGCGACCGCGTGCCAAGCGATAGGTCAGCGTAAGTCAAAAGCACTTGATTGCATAACAATGCCGGCCCTCCTCGACTCGAGTGGGCTCTTGTTGATAGGCTCGGGAAGACGGAGCCGGAATTCGGTTCGCACGCGGGACAGCTCGGTACCGGACATGGCGCGCGCACGAAAGCGCCGTCCACTTGATGGGGCATCCCGCTCCCTCGCGAGAGGGAGTTCGAAGAACTAATCATGGTCTGAAGTTTATGATCGAAGAGATGTATGGGTCGGACTGAAGCCGACCGCTAGATTACGAGCGAGCCGAAGTCGTCAAGGCCGAGGAGCAAGACAACTAAAGGAAGCGGAAGAAAAAACTCTTTTAAGTGAGTGGATAAGTCTGCTCAAAAAGTGTTTTGACAGGGCCGACATTGTTAGAGATGTCCGGTAGCCCGACTAACCGTCCAAGTCGAATCGAAATATCGGACCGATCGCGGCCCCATTAGTTGCCCAACTTTGTGGTGATTACTTCCGAGGGCGCCCTTATCCAGGAACACAGGCACCAGGTGGTCAGATCTCCGTTTACCGTTCGGCGATTCCTCTTGCGTTCATACTCTCTTGTCGTTTGTAAGGCCGGACCGAAAACAAGGATTCCAGGAACTTGCTACTGCCGAGCCTGCTTCGTCGCAAGGTCAATGAGCCGGATGTCTGAATTTTCCCGAAACCGGTCGAATACAATCCGGCTGCCGTCGGAAGTGATATCAAAGGTCCGCATCCCGGCGGGATTGTTCAGTTGGGTCAAACGCCGTGAGTGCATCGTGGTTAGGTCAAGCAGCCAAAAATCCTGCCCGGCCATCGTACTCCCGAGCATGTAAACCAGGCCCGTGCCATCAGGCAAGAACCGCGCACGCTCACCCTCGCGCTGCACGTTGATTTCGGGCAGCTTCGCGGGTGTACCATCCGGGTGCACTGCCAGGAGCGGCGTAAGCGTGAACACCTGAGTGCCGCAATACACGATCAAGTTCCCGCGCGGCGACCACACGGGATCTAGGAACGGTCCTGTTGCTATCCGAACTGGCGAGCCGCCGGCGGTGGGAAATTTGAACAAGCCCCCTCCATTGCGGTCGCTGCCAGCCGCGACAATCCATTGGCCGTCGGGAGACCAGGAAGCCGTTCCCCGAACATCGACGTCGCTCGACAGGGGGCGGAGTCCCGTTCCATCCGCGGCGACTACGTGCATCTGCTGCTTTCCGTTTCGACTTAGCGCGAACGCAACACTGCTCCCGTGGGCCGAGACGGCCGGAGGCGACGAGAGTGCGCCTTCCGAGCCCTTCCAGATTTCCAGCGCTTGCCCATCGCGATAGCTCCACAGTCCGTCAGCTCCGTCGCGCGAGGATAAGTAGAACAACGAACCGCCCCCGAAGCGCGGCGTCTGCGCGCGGACGGTGGGCACAGGAAAGGCCTCGACGTCGTGTTCTTCGACAATGCGGCTGGTAATAGGAATGCTCCAAAGGTTGACCTGAACGTTCACGACGCTCGCGGCAAGACGTCGGCCATCCGCCGTAGCAGCCAGAGCGGTGTATTGCTCTAAACCCGAACTCACGCGGCGTGAAGTTCGGGTCTCCGCATCGAACGCCCACAACCACGGTCCGGCCCCGTGCTCGTCGTGGGCAGCAAACAGAACTGTCCGCTCGTCGATCGTAGTCGGGTACGCGATATCGGTGTTGACACCGGTGAGTTGTTGCGGTTCTCCCCCGTCCGGCGAAATGCGCCACAAGTTCATCTCACGCGTGGCTGGCCGACCGCGCACAAAGTAAATCCAGCGCCCATCCTTTGACCAGGTCGGGAAGTGGTTGTGCAGGCCCGGCTCGTTTTTCACGATCTGGCGTGGATTGGCTCCGTTGTGATCAGCCACAAAAGTTGGGTCGCCCGGTTCCCATGTGTGATAGACCAGCCTGGCGCCATCGGGCGACCAAGCAACTTCGGCGGCGCGCTCATCCAAAAAGTTGTGCGCCGCGCCCCCGATCAGAGGCCATAACCTGATCCTCCTGCTCTCCGTTCCGGCGCTCCATACCTCCGATCCATCGCCTGAGAATCCGATTGCACGAAGAGGCGCTCGCGCATCCCCGATCCGACCCTGGGTAAGATTCACCAGGCTGCCACCGTCGGCTTGAACCAGCCAGATGTCAAACGTGCCGCTCCGCTCGCCGATAAAGGCGACGAATTTCCCATCCGGAGAGATGGCGGGGTTCGTTTCGGCTCCATCAAAGTCGGTGAGCCGCATGAACTGGGCATTGGAAAGCGGATTTTGGACTGTGGGGCGAGGGCGAAATATGGAAAACAATGTCGAAAGGGCAGCTATTACAACGATGGCTGCGGCGATCCACACCCTGCGGGATTTCGCGGGCACAGTCCGTGAGGACGGCGCCGCGGCAGTAATCTTTCCGGAACTTGTGTCGCGCTTCAAGCGCTTCAGATCGGCCCGCAACTCTGCAGCGCTCTGGTAACGAACTTCACAGTCCTTCTCCAGGGCCTTTTGAATGATGCGCTCCATATCCAGGGGCAGATCAGGATTGAGGCGAAGAGCCGAAACAGGCTCTTTGTTGAGCAGCGAATTAAAAGAGCCTGCGGACGTGTCTCCGCGAAACGGGAGCACACCGGTGGCCATCTCGTAGAGAACCGCGCCGAAGGAAAATAGATCAGTACGAGCGTCGAGTACTTTTCCCAGAGCCTGCTCCGGAGACATGTATGCAACAGTGCCCAGGGTTGTTCCCGGACTGGTCAGGTGCTCTGGATCAACTTCGACCGTTTCTATTGTGAGGAGGACGTCGGTTTCAGTCGTCGCCCTTTTCGCGGAGCTCACCATCGCCAAGCCAAAATCGAGAATCTTGGCGTGGCAGCCTTCAGTAACGAAAATGTTCGCCGGCTTGATGTCCCTATGGACGATGCCTTTCGAGTGGGCAGCGTTGAGACCATCGGCTACTCCGATTGCCACATTCAGCAACATTTCCAATTCCATAGGCCGAGCAGCGATGGCGCGCCTCAAAGTCTTGCCTTCCAGATATTCCATAGCGATGAAGGCTTTGCCATTTTCCTCGCCGACGTCGTGAATGGTACAGATATTCGGATGGTTCAGTGCCGACGCGGCCTTGGCTTCGCGGCGAAATCGCTCCAAGGCTTGGGGGTCTTGGGCCACGTCTTCCGGCAGGAATTTGAGAGCGATGAATCGGCCAAGGCGTGTGTCTTCGGCCTTATACACAACACCCATACCACCTCCGCCAAGTTTCACGAGGATGCGGTAGTGAGAGACGGTTTGGCCAAGAAGAGACTGTGGGTCCGCCATGTGGCGGTAATCTTAGGTTGCGAATCTGACGTAAGTCAACGAATCAGCCCGCTTTAAAAGATGATTTCTCGCGGGAGATTCTAACCACTGCATCGATCCCGTGGCTTCGATACCCACTCGCACCGGGCGTGGAAGCGAGGAATAAAACTCCCGCACGTTGTCGCCTTCGTGCTTGAGAATCACCTCCACTACCTCTCCCGTTTGTGGTGTCCAACATCGCCAATGTTTGCTGGCGAGCGTGCAAATCACATCCTATAATTCGCATCTCGGCCTCCTTCGGTCCGAGCACTGTAGGGTGAACACCGAACAGTTTACTCGGGCCGTCGCGAGGCCGACGTCGTTATGGCATCAATCGGAAAAGTGCCATTGAGGACCTCGCACTCGAAAGAAGACTGCGGCGGTGCTAGTTTGCTCATTGAACCGGGTTTGATCTAGGACCTCATCTGTGGAGAAAGACGTGATAAAAACGTGATAGTTCTACGTTCAAAACGGCACAAAACGAGTAAAAACGGTGCAAGTCGAAATCGTTGTAAGTCGTTGAGCGATATAGTAGGGTCAAGAGTTTTCAGAACGCATCAAAAAGGTGGGGTGTTTTCCTAAACCATAGGTCGGGAGTTCGAATCTCCCCAGCCCCACCAGTTATCTTTTTCATTGCAATGTGTTTGATTGTTCTGCTTGCGAAAGCGTGAACCCTGAAAAGGGTCATACGTGATAAAAACGTGATAATTTAACTCGCAAGAAGCTGGCGGCGATCTTAGCAGTCGTCAAAAGTGATGCGATCTGGACGGAACGTCAGAAATTGGGGCGTTGCGGTGGAATCCGGGGTCCGAGGGGTAATGGACTCCTGGGTAGGAACCAACTTGTAGCGCCCTCACCCGTGCCGCTTTCGCGTATCTTCGTTACGAAAACCACCGTCGCAGAAATGGTCAACACCAGCAAGGGCTCTCTGAAGCGCAGTCTTGTAATGGTTGGTTCCGTAGACTCTCTCACACCCTCCAGCCTGTCTGGAGAGTGCGGCTCTCACTGGAGCAGAACCACCGCGGCTAAAATGGACTCGGGAATATGTTGGGGACCCGCATCACCAGCCGCGCCTAATGGCAGACGAGGTTAGCTGGAATCAGCTACGGCAGCCAATCAGGAATACAGCTTCGCGTAGATGCCGAACTTTCTCATACGATACATGAGGGTGGTTCGGTTGATACCCAGGCGGATTGCGGCCCCATCAGAACCACCGACACGGCCCTTGCAGGCGCTAAGCGCCTCTAGGATTTCCTCCCGCTGCTTCCTTTCATACTCCTCGGCGCCAGCGTTAACGTTAGGCCGTGAGCTAGTTGCTTTGCGAGCGGTTCGATTCTTCCTGTCGACGCCCGCATCTACGGCTGTTGCCGTTCCTGTCTTTCGTAGTTCTGTGAGCGGTGCTTCGAGCGCTTTGCCACGCGTTAGGATCACGGCGCGTTCAATGAAATTCTCCAATTCGCGGATATTCCCCGGCCATTCCCACGCAGTGAGGGCCTTCATAGCGACAGAAGGAACAGACTCAATTTGTTTCTGCAGTTGTTTTGCAAACTTTTGCGCGAAATAACTGACCAGCAGAGGGATATCTTCTTTGCGTTCCCGCAGGGATGGAATGCGGATCGGAAAAACGTTCAACCGATAAAACAAATCACTGCGAAACTCGCGATCCGCAACCATTTTCTCCAAATCGCGATTGGTGGCGGCCACCAGACGAATATTCACTTTCCGCGTATGAGTGCTGCCTAGGCGTTCAAACTCCCGCTCCTGCAAAACACGAAGCAGTTTGGGCTGAATTTCAATCGGAATGTCTCCCACTTCATCCAAGAAGAGCGTGCCTTGGTCGGCGAGTTCCAAACGCCCAATTTTCTGCGCTATCGCTCCGGTAAACGCTCCCTTTTCGTGTCCAAACAGTTCGCTTTCCAGGAGACCCGTAGGGATCGCGGCGCAATTCAGCTTTACAAAGGTGCGATCCTTACGCCGGCTAAGGTCGTGAATTGCGCGCGCAATTAGTTCTTTTCCCGTTCCGGTTTCCCCAAGCAGCAGTACCGTCGAATCGCTTGGGGCGACAGTCTCAACCAGTTGCAGAACGCGCTTCAACGCCGCACTCTTCCCAATGATCCGCTCGAAGTCGCTGTCAGCCCGAATTTCCTCTTCGAGGTACAGTTTTTCCTGCGCAAGTTTGTCCTTGAGTTCAGAAATTTCCCGGTACGCCAGCGCGTTTTCAATTGCGATGGCTATTTGTCCTGACGTCCGGCTAAGGAAGTCAACATCCTCTGAACTAAAGGGAGTCTCCGTGGTGCGTGAAGTCCCTAAGATTCCGAGGACCCGGCCGCGATTTACAAGTGGAATAAGGCAAAGGGCTTTTATGTCTTCGGCTAGCGCGATCTCGGTTGTCCCGGACACGAACTCTTCGGGCTCCCGCGTATCAATGACTACGGGTTTCAAAGTGTCCATCGCTTTTTTTGCGGCGGCGCTTGGCGTAAAGAACAACTCTTCCTTGATGAGCCCCTTGCCGTGCGGAAAGTCCATGGCAACGACCCTGGATTTTCCCGACGCTCTGTCGGGCAGCGAAACGGCTACCGCATCAGCGTGCATGACTTCACGTATGTTTGCTGCAATCGCGCGCAAGACCTCTCGTAGGTCAAGGCTCGATGTGATTCCGGTCGTCAGATTGAGTAGCAACTGCAGCCGGTCATTCTGACGCTGCAGTTCATCACTGATGCGAACGATCGTTTCGTCGCGACTTACATTGTTCGTCACGGGTGTGGCGCTGACGCTCATTTCTTTGTCTTAGATGCTTCATGAGACTAAACAGCTATAACCCATTTCTCGAGTCCGTAAACCGGTGTGAGTTTGCTTGGGTCTTCGAATTTGTGTTGCATTGCATCGACCATTGCTCGTGCGCGCTCACTGATAAAGTCGGAATGCAGTTGCTCGCGATGAGCGACCTTCTTGACCCGGGGATCCTGTCGATCGTGACGCCTCTGCGTGATCCACGCACTCAGAGTTGATGCAATCGCATCGGCGAACGAACCCAAAATGGCCGCCTGTGCTGACACGGTTGCTGGATCCAAAGAGCGAGCAACAATGCCATTTCCTGAGCCTCAATTAAATGGCCTAAGATCGCAAGTGGAAGAGCGGTGGCACGCGTCGGCCCTGCCGCGCTATTGTTGCCAGCCGCCGCCCAGCGCTTGATAGAGCTGGACAAGCGCAAGCCGTTCATTCAGCTGCGCGTCGACAAGGTTCAGCTCTGCCGAGAGATAGTTCGTTTCGCTCGTCAGGACTTGCAGGTAACCCGCACCACCATTCCGATAGAGGACCAATGAGAGCCGGTCCGACCGTTCCGCCGCTTGAGCCAGCAGTTCCTGCTGCTCGCGGAACTGGCGATCCTTGTCATACGCGACAAGCGCATTCGATACTTGTCCGAGCGAGTTCTGGACAGTCTGCTGGTATGAGAGCATGCTTTCCTGCCACTGTGCTCGAGCCAGCCTGAGTTGCGAGCGGAGCGCTCCGCCTTCGAAAATGGGCTGAGTGATGTTCAAGCCTGCGTTCCAAGTCTGGGATGGTTGTTGGAGGAAGTGGTGCAACGCATTACTCTCGAGCCCTCCTGTCCCTGTAAGAGAGATACTCGGAAAGAACGAAGCTTTGGCGACGCCGATTTGGGCGTTGGCTGCCATCATGTTGGCTTCCGCCTCGCGGACATCCGGCCGGCGCTCGAGCAATTCGGAGGGCAGGCCGACGGGGACGCTATCCGGCACGGGCTGCTCTGTGAGAGGGTTGCCACGAGGAATGGAACTGGGATTTTCGCCCAGCAGGATGCTGAGCGCATTTTCTTGTTGCTCGATCTGACGCTCGAGATCAGGAATGGTCTCTGAGGCGGTGTAGACAAGTTGCTCCGACTGGCTCACATCGAGATCGGAAGATGAGCCGTGGGTCTCGAGCACCCGAGTCAATTGCAGGGATTGTTGGCGGGATCCCAAGGTACGCTTGGCGATCTCAAGTTCGGCGTCCAGTGCCCGAAGCTGGAAGTAGGCTGTCGCTAGATTCGCAACCAGTGACGAGATCACTGCTTGCTGCCCCCACTTGGTGGCAAGCAACTGGGCACGTGACTCCTCGGTTTGGCGGCGGTATTTTCCCCAGAAGTCAAGACTCCAGATAGCCGAGAGGTTGAGCTGACCAGCGTTGACCTCGTAGGCCGGAAACAGACTTGAAACCTTGGCGTTTTGTTGGCTGAAGACGCCTGCGCCGAGGCTCGCTGAGGGGAACTGGTTCGCACGGGTAATGCCGAGTTGGGCTTGTGCCTCAAGCACGCGGGTGGCCGCAATGCGGACGTCGTAATTTTGTTGAAGCGCGGTGTGAATCAGCTGCGTCAAGACGGGATCCTGGTACACATCCCACCACTTCTCGTTGCCGAGCGACGCTACTGAGTCGCTTCGCGCCGCGGCACGATAATCAGCGGGCAAGTTAACAATCGGTCGCTTGTAATTCGGTCCGACTGCGCAGCCAGCCAGCGCGACGATGACGACGGGCAAAAAAGCGAGTTTTTTCATGTTCAGTCCCCTTCGCCTGGAGTTTCCGCGGGTACAAGCCCAACTGGCCTCTGCCGAGTTGCGCCGGAGATGCGCTCGACCACATAGAAGATTGCCGGAACAAAGAACCTGCCGATGAAGGTCTCCGCCACCATGCCGCCAATTACCGCCGTGCCCATAATCTGGCGTGCTACCGCACCTGCTCCAGACGCTGTCCAGAGCGGCACGCAGCCGAGAATAAAGGCGAGAGCGGTCATCATGAGGGGCCGGAAGCGAAGCCTCGCCGCGGAAAGTGCTGCATCGACGACGGACATACCTCGTTCGTAATCCTCCTTGGCAAACGCGACGATCAGAATCGAATTTTTCGCAGCCAGGCCGATGAGCATCACCAGGCCGATCTGGGCGTAAACGTCGTTCTCAATTTGAACCATGTACGCAGGCAGAAAGAGACTGAGCACCACGCGCCGCAGCCAGAGGGCGGCCAGGGCGCCGAAGACCGCGACTGGCGTGCTGAGCAGCACGCTAAAAGGCACTGTCCAGCTTTCATAGAGCGCTGCCAGGATTAAAAAAACGAACAGGAGCGAAAACGCGAAAATCACCGAAGCCGGGACCCCTTGTTCCGCCTTCACCTCTTGATAGGACATTCCGATCCAGTCGTATCCCATATCGGAAGGCATGGTTTGCTTGAAAACGTCCACCAGGGCAGCTCTTGCCTGATCGGCGCTATAACCGGGTGCGGCGGCGGCATTGATCTGGGCGGATCGGTACTCGTTATAGCGCATCGTGAACTCAGGGCCGAAACGCGTCTCGAATTTAGCCAGCGCGGAAAGCGGCACCGTCTGCCCTTGTCCGTTGCGGACATAGAATTGGCCGAGATCGTTGGTTGTCGCACGGTAAGGAGCTTCGGCCTCCACATACACCTGCCAAGTACGTCCGAAGTCGTTGTAGTAGTTGACAAACAAGCCACCCATGTACGCTTGAATGGTGTTGTAAACATCCGTCAAATTCACGCCTTGCTTCAACACCTTGTCCTTGTCTACGTTGATGAACTCCTGCGGAACACTCGGAATAAATGTGGTGCTGACCGTGCCGAGCTCAGGGCGCTTGCGGGCAGCTGCCAGGAACTTGGTCAAGTTGTTTGCAAGAAACTTGACATCCTTACCAGCACGATCCTCCAGCACGAACGTCACGCCACCGGCGGTACCGACGCCGGGAATCGCGGGTGGTGCGAAACTGAAGACCGTCCCTTCCGGCAGTTGCTTGAGTTGCTGGTTCAAACGTGCCTTGATGGCTTGATACTGTTCGCTCCGGCTTTGGCGCTCATCCCAGGGTTTCAGAGATACCCAGAAGAACGCGTTGTACGAAGTACGGACGTAGCTGAGCAAACTGAAACCCACGACGCTGGTCGTGTACTCGACGCCTGGCGTCTTTGCGAGAACGTCCTCTACCTGTTTCGCAGCTGCGCCCGTGCGTTCGAGTGACGCCGCGTTGGGGAGCTGCATATTGATGTAGAGATAGCCTTGGTCTTCATCCGGCAGGAAACTAGTGGGCAGGTGGACGCTGAAGAGCCACGCTGCACCGCCCGCAACGACAAGCAGCACCATCACCACCGCGGCTTTGCGAATCAGGTCGCCCGACCAACGTACAAAGCTGTCAGTGGAGCGGTCAAAATAGCGGTTGAAGTAGCCAAAGAATTTTCCGAGCGGCCCGGGTGTTGCCTTCTTGGGGCGGAGCAGTAGCGCGGAAAGTGCTGGGCTGAGCGTGAGAGCGTTGAACGCAGAAAGCATCACAGCGATGGCGATGGTGAGGGCAAACTGCTGGTATAACCTGCCGGTAATGCCCGGAATGAAAGCAGTCGGCACGAAGACCGAAGCCAACACCAGAGCTATACCGACGACCGGACCCGAAAGTTCTTTCATCGCCTTTAGAGCAGCCTCTTTTGGAGACAGACCTTCCTCGATGTGGTGCTGTACCCCTTCGACAACCACGATGGCGTCGTCAACCACCAGTCCAATTGCGAGCACCAAGCCGAACATTGAAAGCGTATTGATCGAGAAGCCAAACAACGGGAACACGGCAAAGGTTCCCACGAGGGAAACCGGCACGGCTAACATGGGGATCAGAGTGGCGCGCCAATCCTGCAAAAACAGGTAGACCACAAAAATGACCAGCACAATGGCAATCACGAGAGTCCAAAGGATCTCTTTCATGCCCTCCGTGACCGGGAGTGTTTGATCGAGCGAAATGGTGTAGTCGATATCTTGCGGGAAGCGTTGCTTCATCTGCGTCATGAGCTTCCGGACGCCCTGCACGGTGTCGACAGCATTGGTTCCGGGCAACTGATAGACGGCGATGGCAGCGCTGGGCTTGCCATTGAGGCGTGCGATCAAACTGTAGTCCTGCGTGCCCAGTTCGACGCGGGCCACGTCTCTGACGCGAACGGTCCCGCCATTTGGTGCCTCGCGGACGATCACGTCACCGAACTGTTCCGGCGAAGTCAGGCGGCCTTGAGCCAGCACGGCATAGGTGAACTGCTGGTTGCTCTGAGCCGGTTCGCCCCCGACCTGGCCAGCCGGATTAACGGTGTTCTGTGCTTGAATCGCGTTAACAATATCCGTGACCGTGATACCCAACTTGGCCAGCTGGTCAGGCTTGACCCATAGCCTCATGGCGTATTGCCCCGATCCAAAGACCTGGGTTTGGCCTACGCCGTAGGAACGTGCGACTGGATCATTGATGTTGATATAGGCATAGTTCGCCAGATAGTTCGAATCGTGAGTGCCGTTCGGCGAGTACAAAGCGATCAGCATCAGCGGAGCAGTGGTCGATTTCTTGAGGGTGATTCCATAATTGTTCACCTCGGCCGGCAACTGACCGTTCGCCAGTTGCTGGCGCGATTGCGTGAGCAGCAGATCCGTGTTGGGATCAGTCTTGAGATCGAAGTCGACGATTAGCGTCGTTTGCTGGTTCGCCGTGGCGTTTAGGGAATACATGTAGCTCATGTTGTCCACGCCACTGACTTGCTGCTCGATGGGCGTGTCAACGGCCTGCTCGAGAGTTTTTGCATCTGCGCCGGGATAGTTGGCTTGCAACCTGATCTCAGGTGGAGCGATGTTTGGGAATTGCGCCACCGGCAAGGTCACGATTGTAATCACGCCGACTATGACCGTGAGGATCGCAATCACGATCGCGACGATGGGTCGTCGAATGAAAAAGTCTGCCATGGCTTAGCGCTCCTCCGTTTCCTTGTATGGTGTGGGATTCACGAGTTCGCCTTGCTTTGCTTTCTCTGCGCCAACCGCCACGACCTGTTCTCCCGGCTTCAGACCGTCCGTGATCACCCAGAGTGTGCCAACTGTGGGTCCCATCTGGACGTTGCGGAGCTGTGCGCGGTTATCGGCACCGATCACGACAATCTCATGGCTTCCTTGGACCTGACTCACGGCGCTCTGCGGCACCAGCAATGCTCTTGGCAGATATCCTGTCAACGTGCGAACGCGGGCGTACTGGCCCGGCCGCAACAAGTTTTTGGAGTTCGGGAATTCGCCTACGATCTGGATTGTTCCAGTCTGAGAATTTATCTGGCGGTCAGCGAAGACGATCTTTCCGGGATATGCGTAGGTGCTCCCGTCGGCGAGGATCAACTGCAACGGGAGCCGTGAGGCGTGCGTCAACCAGTCGACCGTGCCAGGAGCAGTTACATCCGCCATCCGCAGATATTCCTGTTCGCTGATCGGGAAGTAAACCTTGATCGGATTCACCTGTGAAACCGCGGTGAGCACCGCGGACGGTCCTACGAGATTCCCGACCTGCACGGTGTTGATTCCAGCGATGCCGTCAATCAGAGAAAGGACCTTCGCGTAGCCTAAGTTCAGCGCGGCCTGTTCGACCGCGGCCTGATCCGCTTCGACGGCTGCCTTCGCGCCGAGCAGCGCCTGTGTGTCATTGTCGAGCTGACTCTGGGGTATCGCATGCGCTTCTGCCTCGGGAGTGTCTCGTTTCACATTTAAATCAGCGTTGGCCATCTGCGCCTGGGCTTGCGCGAGTTGTCCTTTCGCTTGATCAAGCACCGCTTGGAAGGGACGCGGATCGATTTCGAAAAGAACTTGTCCTTTTCGGACCAATGCTCCTTCCTGATAGTCCTGGCGAATCAGATAGCCGCTCACTTGCGGCTGAATCTGCGCGTTTACGTATCCCTGGAGCGTTCCTACCCATTCCCCCTCTAGGGGCACGTCTTTCTGGATGACTGGTGCAACTTCCACCACAGGAGGAGCAGGGGCCGCCGCGGAAGCTACAGGGTGTTCGCATCCGGCGCCCAGGGCCGTCACGACGACAAGTGCGATCAGGCAGCCGAGCAGATTCAAGCCACCGCCTTTTCGTCGGACGTTCAGCTGCTCAAGAATGTGCTTGGTGTAAATGCCGCTTGCGCTGAATTGTGCTCCATGTCTGGCCAGCAAGCGCAACAACCGCTCACCGCACTTGTCGATGAGCGTGACTTCATTGAGGTCAACGACACAAGCGCGTCGCGGGTCCGCGCGATGCCTTTTCTTCCAGCACGCCCTGAGCTCTTGGGCCCAAGGATGGGTAAGCCGGCCATGCAGAATCCATCTCTCCTCAGCAGGGGTTTCACTGAAAGTGATTTTCAACATACTTTTTTCCTCGGTGCGTGCGGTGAGAACGAGTTTTTGCGATTGCAAGCACGACTGCATTGGCATGCAGGTCATTTCTATTTCTGCCTTCCATCGTTCATCTTGTTGCACTTCTCCTGAAGCTCGCGTTCTGCTTGCCGCCAATCGTCCAGGTCGCACCCGTGAATTCCGCCGCGTTCCATGTGAATCTCAAACGCTCGTTCACGGATTTCTGCTAGGGTTGGGCCGTTCCGGACTTTTTGTTCTGGGACGTCCGGCCGAAAAATGATGCTTGGCGCGTTCTGAGTAATCGTTTTTACATTTTGCGATTTCATGCTTCTTTCCTCTCTACAGAGTGTTCTCTGGTCCCGGCTTGGCCGCACTCCGGTCACAAATCCTTTGGGCAGAATCGGGACTTGTGTCCGCTGGGCGGTGCGACCGTTTAGAATCGAACGACGATGCTGGCGGAGGGCCGAGCTGAACGCGTTGTCGCGCCGGAATACAGGGTTGCTGTTCCAAGCTCAGCTCGGTCGTAGACGAAGCTGACCTCAACTCCCGCCCTCCAAAAAAAAACGCCCTCGTCTGCGGGGCTTGCGCCCGTAACAGATCCTCCGCAATTGCCGAGGGTCACCGATGGCCGCCGCAGCCCGGCGAGATTCCGTGATTTCATAGTCTTTACCATCCAAACAATTTCTTGACTTCAACGGCCCGGTCACCACATATCTCTCGCTTGGTTGAACTGACTTCAAGCTGCGACCTGCCACAAAATGACCATTCAATGCGGGCGATTCGTGCGTATCGGACCGTCCGGGCCGATGAAGCAGAGAAAAATCAGAATTGTCAGTGCAGCGATTAACAGAAACGTGACCATTAGCGGCTCCTTTCGCAGCAGCGCTAATTCCAGGCGCAAGTCAGGCGATCCTGCGAAGTGCGACCGACGCCTTTAGCAAAAAGTGAAATGCCGTTTCCCGACATGCGACGCGGTCTCATGTGGTGTCTCAGCACAATGGCTAACTTTCTTCTCGCGTGGAACACGCGAGCTTTAACGGCGCCGATGGAGACACCCAGGTGTGCAGCAACGTCTCGATTCGATAACTCTGCGATTTCCCGTAGCTCTATTGCTTTGCGCATTCGTGGCCTCAACTGCTGTATCGCTGCTGACAAGATTTGCGCTTCCTCTCTCTGCAAATAGCTGGCTTCAGGGTCGGGATTTGCATCAACTATCTCCATGGTGGGCGTTGCTTCTTCATCGCCGCTCGAATCATCGATCGGCACCTCGCGTAGCCCTCGTCGCGCGCGTAACAACATCAGCGCTTGATTGATGGCGATACGCGTCAACCATGTGGATAACGACGATTTCCCTTCGAACGTCTGCAAGTGGAGAAACGCTTTCTGAAAAGTTTGCTGGACGATGTCTTCGGCGTCTTCCCGAACCCGTGTGTAGCGGAACGCAAGCGCAAAAATCTTCCGCTGGTGGCGGTTGAACAGCGTTTCAAACGCCCCTTCATCTCCAGCCTTGGCGGCAGCGACGAGGTCTTCCTCCGCAGTCAAATCACACGAGGCAGTAATGCCCGGTTTGCCAATCTTGTTCAGAACTCGAACCAGCATGATCCTTCACCTCTTGAATGCGACAGCGAGGAATTCAACATGCCTCTTGCTCTCGCTTGGACTAAGGGCAAGATCGAAGCCAAATCTGCAAATTCCTATGTGGCTGAATTTTCAACGGGGAATTGGATCCGCAGCTGTCAGAAGTCAGAAAAGTCAAAAGTGTCAGACCACTGACATGCGAAATGTCAGTCGAACTGCCATTGCAGAACGGCACGATGATGCTGCTGATCGTGGGCTGGCAAATCTATGAACGGACGAGGAATGAATGTGCGAACGACGTCACACGAACTCGGTACGCATATTCAGCTGGCATTGGGGTTTGTCGAGTCTCGCAGACGATCATAACTTGTCGCCGACCCAACGTAGCGGCTCTGGACCAGTTTCACGTGGGGGTTTTGAAGCAACGCAGCGGCTTGCGCGGTTGTTTTCGCCGTCACGTGGGTCGGTGTGGTGTAGTCCAACCGTATTCCAGCGCGTTTGTCCTTCTTCAATTTCAGGGTGTGTATCGGAATTACTGAAGTTAGCGAGGTCGACAGAAGGCAATTGCGATCACATCCTACAAGGCGATTATCGTTACTGATCGGCTCGACGTGGATCACTTCCGGTTTGCCGACTACCTGCTCACAACCCGCACCCGACCGACGGGCGCAACAGACAACTTGCGTCACTCAGATAGTCCGACCCGCCGATGGAGTTCCCCAAAGCGGGGGTCGGAGCGGAGGCTATCCATGCGAGCGTCAGTCGCCAGATACGTAGGCAGGTAGTAAGACCGGTCTTTGTAGGCCTGATCGAGCAAGGCGAATGCCTGGTCTTTGTGTCCCAAGCCTGCATGAATGACCGCGATGTTGTACGGCGCGACCCAACTATGCGCAGATACCTCTTTTAAATGATCCAGAATCTTTTGCGCTTCCGCGCGGTTCCCCGACAACGCATATGCATGTCCCAGGCCTGACCAGGTCTCGGCATTGTCCTTTTCCAGTTCGACTGCGCGTTGAAACTCGACAATGGCCTCCGGCAGCTTTCCTTTCTGCTCATAAGCTCGACCCAGGAAGCAATGACCGAACCAAAAGTTCGGGTCAATCTCAATAGCGCGACGGAGTTGCTCAATCGCGGGATCCCAGCGTCGTGCAAACACCAGAGCCGCTCCCACGCTGAAGGCGGCGAATCCGGAGAGTGGATCGGCTTGCTGTGCCCGCTTGGCTTCCTCAATAGCCTGATCGTTTCGCCCCATCGGCGCAAGGAACCAACTGTAGTACGTGTGAGCGTCCGAATTGTTGGGACTCAGTTCAATTGCTCGTCTGAATTCCTTTTCCGCTGCGGCCCAATTCCAGTCATACCAGTGCGTGACGATCGCCATGGAAACGTGAGCCCCCGCATCGGATTCGTCGATCGCGAGCGCCCGCTTGGCCGCATCCTTGGTCTTGGGCCCGGCTTCGTTCGGAGACATAAACCAATCGTCCTGGTTCACGTAGTTGAAAGCCAGGCCGCTGTAAGCCAGGGCATAGTTGGGATCGACAGCGATAGCCTGATTAAAGTAGTCGATGCCGGTGTCAAACCCCTCTTTGGTGAGTTTGTTGGTGTAGTACCTGCCCTTCAGATAAAGCCGGTAGGCTTCGGGATTATGTGTCGAGCCCTTGGTCAGCTTCTGTTGATCTTCTGCCGAAAGTTGTGAGCGCAGACGCTCGGAAACCTCCCTTGCAATATCACTCTGAACGGCCAGCAGGTCGGCCACCTTCCGATTGTATTGCTCACCCCACAGCTGTTTGCCGTTACGAATGTCGTCGAGTTCGACGTTGATAGTTAAATCGTCGCCTCGCTGCCTGACGTCGCCTGTGAGTACGGTCTGCACGCGAAGTTCGTCGCCAACCTTTTGCATATCCATCGCCTTACCCTTGTAATGGAGGGCGACACTGTGCGGAGTTACCTTCAGGCTGGGCAACCGAGCCAGGCTATTGTTGATGCTTTCCGTAACGCCATCAGAAATGTATTCTGCATCGGGATCGTTGCTTCGATTCTCCAGAGAGAGAACTGCGATGGAATCGATGCCTGCCTTCGACCGTTTCAGATAAATAAAGACACCCGCGGAAGCGATGACTAGCAGACTCACGGCAATAGTCAAAGCGATGACGCGCCTTTTGAGTCCTGAGACGCCCCGTGTGGAGGCTTCTTCGAGCGCCTGACGGAGATCGGTCGCCGTCTGGAAGCGGCCGTCCGGAGATTTCGAGAGGCACTTGCGCACGATCGCTTCGAGCGCAGGCGGCGCGTTGAGCGATTCCGGATTCTTGTGAACGATAGCACCCAGGATCGCGGCGGACGAGCCACCAGAAAAGGCGCGGCGTCCCGCGAGCATTTCGTAAAGCACCGCGCCAAAAGAAAAAATATCGGAGCGCGCGTCGGCCAGCTTGCCCTCGGCCTGCTCCGGCGACATGTACGCCGGAGTGCCCATGATTGTGCCCACCTGCGTAATGCCGATGCTCTGGGTTTCGTCCTCGATTACCGCTTCCAGGGCCTGTTTCGCGAGTCCGAAATCCAGCAGCTTTACGACACCCCCGGAGGTCGCCAGGATGTTCGCTGGTTTGAGGTCGCGATGAATGATCCCTTTGGCGTGCGCGGCTTCGAGCGCTGCAGCGATTTGCAGGGCGAGCCGCAACGCCTCTGCCGGTGAAAGAGATTGTGGCCGTTCACAGGAAACGACCGGTTCGCCGTCAACGTACTCCATGACGAGATAGTTCGGGCCGATATCGTAAATCTGGCAGATGTTGGGATGATTTAGTGCCGCGATGGCTTTGGCTTCACGCTCGAACCGCTCGCTGAATTGCGCGCCGGAAATTTTGATGGCGACGACCCGATTTAGACGCGCGTCTTGCGCGCGATACACTTCTCCCATGCCGCCCGCGCCAATAGACGCAAGGATTTCGTAGGGGCCGAGTTTATCGCCAGGAGAAAGCTGCATATGACGGATCGAGCTAAGTTTAGCCGATCACAGAGGAGATAGAGAAAGTATTACGAGCAACCCGGAAGTTATCGGCTCGCCCGTCGGGTTAGTACCGACAAACGCGCATCTCTTCAGTGCTTGATTTCCTGATGGGATGCCGACTTCCCGTTCCTAATCCGGTAAGCTTCTTTCTTACCGACGAGAATCTAAGCCAATGGCGCGGTGGACGCCGCCCCAAGCCAGCATTCTAAGGCTGTTTATTCGTATCCGAGGTCCCCGACGGTGATTGCTGGACGAAAGGGAAATCGCTTCACACTATTTTGGACGGATTGGACCCCCGTGGACCGGTGGGAGAGGCGCCTAGGACGACTCTGGGCACCAATCGGGCGGTGCAGGAGCCGGAAATTATTTTGAGGATGAGAGGGGAGGTGGATCCCCTTGGAATCCGTTATTTCCATTCATTTTCTATTTCCCTTATCCCTATCCATCATCTATTTCAGGTGTTTATTGGTATCGCTGAAGTTAGCGGGTCATGGAGCGGTGCGGCTAATTCATAGTGTCCTCTCAGTAGCCATCTCGCGCGGCAGGATTCCGCATGATTCCGCATGATTACTTGCGAGTTGCCTTTCAACCGGAAGCAATCGCGATCACTTCCTAAAATCCGACTTGAACGCAGCCGCCCGGCGGCGGACGCTTCGCGTGAGGTAACTCAACAGTGATTGCCTATCGGTAGAGATAAATTTGGGTCACAGGAGGTGTCCCCGTGACCCATCTCAGAAAAATGATGCTGGAGGAACTCCAGCGTCGTAATTACGCTGAAACTACCATAAGCAGTTACATCCGTATAGTGGAAGATTTCTCACGACGCTTCCAGCGTCCTCCAGACTGTCTGGGCCCCAAGCACATTCGTGAATACCAATCGGAACTTTTCAAGAAGCGAAAGTTGGCGGCGAGCACCGTTACGGTCTATCTTGCAGCTCTGCGGTTCTTCTATGGCAAAACTCTCAAGAAAAGCTGGAGCGCAGTCGAGACTCCCTATCCGAAAAGAGCCGAGCACGTTCCCTCGATTCTGAGCCAGCAAGAAGTGGCGCGACTGATCGATGCGGCTGACAGTTCCTTCCATCGCACTCTGCTGATGACGCTCTACGCCACCGGAGTGCGACGTGCCGAGTTAACCCACCTGAAAATTTCAGACGTCGACAGCCAGCGCATGGTCATTCACGTCCGGGGTGGCAAAGGGCGCAAAGATCGCGACGTGATGCTTAGCCCAAAGCTGCTCAAGGAACTGCGGGAGCACTGGCGGCGGTTAAGGCGAAAGCCAAGCGAGTGGCTGTTTCCAGGCAACCAGCAGCATACCAACGATCGGCCGATTTCTACGAAAGCGGTTTGGCATGCGTGCCGGAACGCTGCCAAGCGAGCGGGTATCAAAAAACAGGTACACCCCCATACGCTTAGGCATTGCTTTGCCACGCATCTGCTCGAACAGGGTGCGGATCTGCGCAACATCCAAATGCTGTTAGGCCATAGCGATCTGGAACAGACCACTATCTACCTCCATGTTTCTGAACTTCGCCTGAACGCGACAGCCAGTCCACTGGACTCACTGTCCCTAAGAAGCGAGTCACCGCAGGAAGAGTAGATGGACCGGCCACCCCTCGAGGTGGCCGATATCGTCCGCGCTGCGGGAGATACCTTCATCGAACGAAACCGCAAGTGGCTCCGGTGGATGCATGTCAAAGTGCTGCTGGCCATTCGGCGGTGCCGTACCGCCGCCCTCGGCGGTCATCTCGATGAGTGCACCCGCTGCGGGCATCGCGCCATCTCTTTTAATTCGTGCAGAAATCGCCACTGCCCCAAGTGTCAGGCGGGTGCTCGGGAACGGTGGATCGCTGCGCGTCGGCGAGAACTTCTCCCGACACGCTACCTCCATGTCGTCTTCACACTGCCCCACCGGTTGGCGCCACTGGTCCTGCCGAACAAAAAGATCCTCTACGATCTCCTGTTTCGCACCAGCGCGGAAACACTTCTCGAAGTCGCTCGCGATCCGAAACACCTCGGCGCGGAAATTGGTTTCTTCAGTGTGCTGCACACCTGGAGTCAGAAGCTCAATATTCACCCGCATGTCCATTGCGTCGTTCCCGCCGGCGGCCTCTCGCTCGATCACACCCACTGGGTTCGCTCACGAGAGAACTACTTCCTTCCCAAACCGGTGCTGCGGAAAGTCTTTCGCGGCAAATTCGTGGACGCGCTCAAGCAAGCTTTTCAGAACGGCCAACTCAACTTCCATGCAGACCTGAAGTTCCTCGCTCAGCCCAAGACCTTCGCTGCCTGGCTGCGGCCACTCTATCGACAAGCCTGGGTGGTGCACTTAAAACGCCCCTTCGGTGGCCCCGAGCATGTGCTGAAATATCTCGGCCGCTATACCCATCGGGTGGCCATCTCCAACCATCGCCTGGTTTCCTTCACCGATGGCCAAGTCACTTTTCGCTGGCGCGATTCCGCAGACCACAACAAACAGAAGTTGCTGACCCTACCTGTCGATGAGTTCTTGCGCCGCTTCCTGTTGCACCTACTTCCGGAAGGCTTCGTGCGCATCCGTAACTTCGGATTCCTGGCCAACCGCAAGCGTGCCACTCTTCTGCCGCTTTGTTTTCAGTTGCTCGGCGCGGTACAAGAGCCGCAAGCCGAACAACACGCTGCCTCCACCGAAGACTTCCCCGATCTTTGGCGCTGTCCCCAGTGTGGTGGCCCGATGAAGATCATCGAAAGGCTCACCGCGTCTGAAATTCAGCTTCGTTCTCCACCTGGGATCACGGCTGCGGCATGAACCGACTCTCTCTAACCCGAAACCTTCGCGTGCCTCCGCACGCTCCGGACTTCTGCGCCTTGCCGTCGAACAGATCTCTTTTTTCAGCCTCTTCAACCACGCTCTTGGAGATACTTTTTCGCGGTAGCCAACTTATTGGCGCATGGGGCCTTGTATGGCGCGCTGCGGCACAGTCTCCGCGCACCTCCACACCGCTCTGTCCCACCATTGAATTTGCATAGGGCCCGCGTCCGCCGCAACCGCGGGCGGCTACCTTCAAGTCGTTGTATCGAAAGCGCGCAAACACACCGTGCTCGTGCCTGCGCCTTGCCCGCTCGCGCTTCCGATACAACACTAGGACTTCTCGGTACCGATCCGCATATCCCTTCCGGACTGCCAACTAACCGGGAGTTAGCTCGCCCCGTCAGAGTGGGCCATGCAAGTTGATCGGTTTTACCGCCGGGTATCCGGTGAGAGGAACGATAGTTTTGGGAAAGCGCGGACTGAAGGTCGCTTTGGAAACAACAGACCTTGCGAATTGTCCCTTCATTAACCCGGTGCTCGCGCCGGAGCGTATTGGGGTTTGCGCGCTGTTGTGGGTTGAGCAGTTACCCTGTCGGTCGAATTCCGTACGACGAACTCGGGCTCAATCGCTATTTCCGGCACCCCGTCGTCGTGACCTTCGATCCGATCCAACAGGGCGCGCGCTGCTATTTCTCCCATCTTTTGCAGTGGTTGGCGCACGGTAGTGAGACTCGGGTTGTTATGAACAGCAATTCTAATATCGTCGAATCCCACTACAGAAATATCTTTGGGAACTCGCAAACCGGCCTCCTGGAAGGCGCGGATGGAACCGATCGCGGAGATATCGTTATAAGCAAACAGCGCCGTGAATGGCCGTTTGCGTGAAAGCAGCTCTTTCGCGAAGGGATAACCCAGTTGAGGGGTGGGGTCATCGCCTTCCAGCTGGACGATAAGTTCCGGTCGCATGCGGATGCCAAGTTCTTCGGCAACTTCACGTATGGCCTTCCAGCGGTCCTCGCAATCTGGACTGACCTCGGCTCCCTTCATGAAGGCAATTTCGCTGTGACCCAGCTCGATCAGATGGTTCAGCGCCAACCATGCGGCTCTGCGGTGATCCAAAACAATGTTCGTGACACCTTTCACGCGACTGTGCCCGGGGATAGCAACCGTCGGCAGCGGCAAGGGACGATCAATAGAGATGTCAACTGCAATGAAACCCTCGACGCCGCGGTCCAGAAGAATGTGCGAATAGGTCTCAAGGAGCTTGGGGTCGTGGCGGTGAGGGACAGTCAGGAAGAAGAAATTCTTCTGACGAAGATATCGTTCAATGCCAGCGATGATCGGCGAGCTGTAAAAGTCGCCGATCTCGAGGGTGGCCACGCCGATCATATAGGTGCGCTTTACGCCTAAATTCCGGGCATAGAAGCTGGGGCGGTAATTCAACTCCCGAGCCGCAGCGAGGATTCGTTCCCGGGTGCGCAATGGAATCGATCGGGATGCAACCGTTTTGTTCAGCACCGCGGAACAGGTCCCTTTGGTGAGCCCCACGTACTCGGCCACCATTTTCAACGTCACGTCACGCGATTTCCTGCCACCCCCCTTCTTCTTCCGAGCTGTCATCCCGCATCGCTCCAAACATTCGACAAAGATAGGATTTAGAGTGGCGCTGCGCTGCCACGGCCATCCGCAGCATTCTACCTCGTTGAACCCTTGGGAACAGCGGCAGGTCCAGCGATACAGCAAAAAAGCTAGAATACCGGTTTTTCATGTGAATGTCCCTTAGAATACCGGTATTTTAGCTTGACACGGCAGGCTTCTTGCCGCTAAATGGCGTCACTCAGGGTGCTGAGAAGGCCTCGAAAACGGAAGCCCTCTCCGTGTACGTTAACGGTGAAGCCGATCACCGTGGAGGTAAAAATGCATTCTGATTCAGCGTTGGTTGAGCGCGTAACTCTCGGGAATCTTTGCAACCCCAATAGGAACAAGGCTTTTATCTTCCACAACATGAAATGGCGTGGCCAGAGGCAAGGTGGCCTGCTTGACACCTTTCCGGGTGCGGGCGAATTCACGGGCAATTTCGGCACTATCACGATCATGGTAACTGCCTGATGCTCACCGCCTACCTCAGCAAGAATGAGCCATCAACGTTAAGCGAGTATGTTGCCGTGGCCGGCTTCTATGGACAGGATGATCAGTGGAATGCTCTCTCCTTTAGCTGGAAGCAGGCGCTGGGTCGCAGAAAGGCTCTGCGCATGAAAACCCTGCGAATCGATAGCAAGCCACAAAGAGCCAAATGTTTACTGGACGGTCTTGCACCGATCCCAGAAAGAAATGGATTGAAGCCGCTTTGTTCACTGGTACGAGTTGCCGATTACAGGGATTTGATTAAGGACGGAACTCAAGCGACGACTGCGCTCGCCGGTTATTTAGCGTGCTTGAGCACCATTTTAATTGCTATGAACCACGCTGTTCCGGGGCACGAGAACATTAAAGTAGTATGCGAAATCCAGAGGGACCATGAGGCGGAAGCGATCCGCATGTTCAGGATTGTCATCAAGGGAATGGCGGATCCAGCTAAACCCTATTTCTCGGGCATAGAGTTCATCCAAAAGGACTCATCGGTGTTCACGCAACCCGCTGATTTTCTGGCATTTGCCGCGAGACGCTGGCGTGAGGATAAGAAATCCGTAGCCGCTACCATGTGCAGACCAATTCTAGGAAATCGAGCAGCATTAGGATATGAAATCAGCAGGCCTCTGGCGCGAGACATTGTGAATCTTCTCAACATACGGGCACACTTCTCCGCGCGCCATCGCGGTCTACGCGAACCGGAGCAGGCTCTTCGCGAACGACAAGAGCGAGACGGCGAGCGATGTGATGACGGAGTCGCCCGTCAATCCTGGAGACAAGACACTCTTGGCCATGCTATGTGCTCTCACTAAGCATTGAGCCGTGCCGTCTGTGAAGAGGCTGCAGTAGCTTCCGCGCTCTCAGGCAAAATCGGGACCGTAAGATTTTGTACGAAAGGAGCAAGTTAAAATGGACATGACGCGCCGACAATTCGCCCTAACTCTTGCAGCAGCCACGTACCTGCGGCCCTCCTTATTCGAGCCGCTTTTCCCATTAGGAGTTCCCCGCGGCGTCGTTCCCGGCCGAGTCACTTGGGCGCACGATCCGGCGGCGGTGACCTGGGATGGCACAGGTTCGTGGTGGACCGACGCCAACAACAACCAGTCGGTAATTGACCGCATGGTTTCTCGGTCCATTTGCGATCTTACAAATCAAAAAAGCGATGCTCAGGCGTGGAGCGCCATCTTTCACTACTTCAATCAAACTCATGGGCGCGGCAAAGCCGGATACAGTGCTGGGGAGAAGATTGCGATCAAGGCTACCCTGAACAACACAACGGACCACGGCACGATCGAACGCCTGAACTCCTCGCCCCATTTGCTCCTTTCGCTCGTCCGGCAGTTGACCGGTCCAGGACGAGTGCCGGCAGCATCGATCACCGTCTTCGATTCCAGCCGATTCATGCCGGGCAATCTGTACGACAAGATTCATCATGAATTTCCCGGCGTCACGTTTGTGGATCATATCGGCGGAGATGGACGAGTAAAGGCCGAGTTCAAAGCCAACGCGATTCCGTTCTCCGTTGAAAGCAACAACGCCAAGGGTCTCGACACCACCGTCGTTGAAGCCAGCTACTTAATTGATGCCGCAGTATTGAGAGCACACGTGAGTTCCGGCGTGACACTCAGCGCGAAGAATCTCTTCGGGGCTACGAGTATCAACCCGGACTGGCGCAAGAACGCGCACGACGGCTTTCATCACAACAAAGATGGTTCGGCGAGTTACTCCGCGTTCACAGATTATTTGGGTCATAAAGACCTCGGCGAGAAGACCATCCTTTTTATTATTGATGGGCTGTATGGAAACGACAACGTGGATGGTCCGCCTCATCGCAAGTGGAAGATGGCGCCCTTCAACGATGCATGGCCGAATAGCATTTTTATGTCGTTTGACGGCGTAGCGATCGATTCGGTCGGGTTCGATTTTCTCACTTCGGAATGGCCTGATCTTCCGGATATTGCGAATGCCGATAACTATCTGCGCGAATCTGCCTTGGCGAATGATCCACCTTCGAAAACTTTCTATGATCCTGAACGCGACGGCATCCGATGCCGCAGCCTGGGTGTGCATGAACATTGGAACAACGGGACAGATAAGAAGTACTCGCGCAACCTCGGGAAAGCGCAGGGGATCGAACTGTTCCACGTTTAGCTGAAGTATAGGACACACTTGAGCTGCCGCTGAGTGGAGGAGTTGCGCAACTCCAGGTCGTCGGCTAAGTCACCGAGCGGCCGCATTCCTGGCTCTGCTGCGAACCCCCGGAAGTCTATGGACCATTGGATTCTTATTCATGGCAGGATCGCTGCTGAGGGAGTTGGAGAATGAACCAGAGAGTGACGTCGCTATGCATCATTGCCGCATCGATGTTCGCCGCAAATGCTTTTTCCCAATCAACCTTGAGCCAATATAAAGGGTTGCCTTATCACGACAGCCGCTATCAGGGCGGTGCGCAGAAAATACCTGGACGGGTATTATGCGCTTACTACGACCTGGGCGGCGAGGGAGTCGCGTATCACGACACCGATCCTCAGAACCACGGCAGTGGAGAGTTGAACCCTGCTGACGGGACCTACCTGAATGAATTTCGTCTCCATGAGGGAGTGGATACGTCCTACACGAAGTTTCAGAGGAAGCCAGATCCGATTGACGATAACCCCTTCGACAAAATTGTTCCTCCTGCGGACATGCTCTATGTAGGCTGGACTGAACCGGGCGAGTGGTTCAACATTAGTGTAGATGTGACACACGCGGGAACATACGCGGCGGATTTCCTTTACACGTCGAATCGGGGCGGAACAATATCAGTCGATGTGAATGGAAAGGATGCGACGGGGCCCCTGGAGGTCGCTTCGACATATGATTCCGCAGACCCGCTGGCGTGGCGTCAATGGCACCACTGGAATCTGGCATCGCAACTTTTCAAGGTTCAGCTCAGCAAAGGGAAGAATGTTCTCACCGTGCACATAGTGACGAAGGGCAACATGAATCTGGCTTATTTCGAATTCAAACAAGTCCACAGATGAGTGGTGCTAGCCGAGACGCCGGGACTAGCTCGGACTAGAAACGGATATGAGCCCCCGATTGAAGGATACGCGGGTCATACGCACCAGTAACTTGACCAAACGTGAGCGCCAATGTCCTGAGCATTGCTATCGAGGTTGTTGAATTCCGTGTGGTTGAGGACGTTGAACGCATCGACGCGGAGCTCGAGCGTGACTCGTTCGCGATTGGCTGCGACCGACTATCGCAACGGAAAAATTAAATTATGAGTACCTTCTTTTCATTCGGTTTGATTAGGTCTTAAAGGACCAAAGCCTCGCAGGATCGCCGCCCCATCTTCACCGCAGCCATACGCTCATCGCGGGCCGTTTGGCGCTTGCATTCGTGAAGCAGTTTGCGCAGCCGCAGGCGCGCCTTGTGCAACTGCGATTTCGAGACACCTATCGAACGGCCTAATATTTCGGCAATCTCATTGTGTTCGTATCCCTCGATATCGTGCAGGACAAACATGGTGCGGTAGCCCGCCGGCAACTGGTCGATGCAGCGTTCGAGATTTATTCGGTCAATAAATCCCTCTAGCAACAAATCAGGTGCTCCCACATCAATGGTGAGCGAGCCAGCGTTCTCATCTGTATCAGGATTCGCCTCGATCGAGACGACGGGTAGCTGTTTCTTGCGCAGGTGCATCAACACGAGATTGACCGTGAGTCTGTGCAGCCAGGTTGAGAAGGCCGAGTCGCCGCGAAAAGTGTGGATTTTTCGCAGCAAAAGTAAGAAGACTTCTTGCGTCAGATCTTCTGCTTCGGTCATGTTCCCCGCTATGCGCAGACATAGCGCATACACTCGCCGGCTATGCAACCGGTAGAGGTGTTCAAACATTAGTTGATCGCCCCCCTGCGCGCGCCGGATGGCTTCCGCTTCGTTGAACTTATAGCGGGCGATAGGAGAGGTTGACGGCGCAACCTTGCTCGAGATGCACGCGCTGGAACGCGCATCCGAGTTTGAGCTGCGCCGCTTCTCTACTGCGCGGCCTGTCAGGAGTTGACCCGCAATTCGTCTCCCTGTGGCGTTTGCAGTGGCTTGCATGACGAGTGGTCCTCAGCGGCCCGCAGCGTAAACTGGGACGGATATTTTGTTTTCAGCGGCCTGTGTCGTGGGCGCAGCCTGCGGTGCGGCCTTTTGACGGGCTACTTTGGATGACATATGCTTTTGTTTGGGCGTCCAGTAGGTGAAGGTTAGTCCGAGCTCCGGAGCATCGAATGTCGCAACGCTATACACATCCGCGATATCCACTAGGTGTAACTGCGCGTGCTGTGAAGTGGCAGTGTCGGCTGTAAGGGTTTGGACTATGGCGTTGGTCTTCTGCCCGTTGATGTACAGTCTGTATTCAGAGCTGGCCGATGATACGGTGAAGGTGTAATCGCCGGCCGGAAGCGTGGCGGCTCCCCAGCGCGTCTCGAATGGCAACGTGAACTTGCCGTGGTATATGCTGCTCTGCGCCTTTCCGCTGGTCGCTACGGCACCCAGTACAAGAGCCGCCATGCATACCTTCGTAATTGCTTTAAACAATCGAGCCCAAGTCATTTTAAATCTCCTCTTTCGATCCGATTTTTAATTTCGAGACATTTCAATGTCTTCAATGTGTAAGACCGGAGATCCTCCCGAATAATTCCCTCATCCAGGAAAGTATTTAGGTAGTGGGAACGAAAGCAGTGAGAATTTCCTTGTAGCGAACTAGAGGCTCGACGCAGTGTGTCCGCGACGACCTTCACAGTCACCCTCACACGTGTTACACCTGATGGGACGCTGACGATCCCCACGCAGTAACAGCCTCGAACGTAAACAGTGTGTCTCGCCATCGTCATTGCGGGTTGGAAGGATTCGTTACAAAGAAAGCGAAGAGTTCGCAACTTGGTTGTCAACTATGCGTTCGTAGGGATAATTTCTTCCGGCGAAGGAGGCAGTTTGTTGCAATCGCCAAGGCTTCTCAGCGTTTGACGTAGAGCACCTCGTGCACGCGATAAACTTGACATCACTGTGCCGGCCGGCATTCCAGTAATATCTGCAATCTCCCGGTAGGACATGCCCTCCAGCTCGCGAAGAATGAGTACCTCGCGAAAGTTAGAAGGAAGCGTTGCCAGCGCTTTTCGCACAAACATGACGTTATCGTTCCGGAGCACTGCCTCCTCTGGATTGAGAACACGAGAGTCGGGAGGGAAATAGACTTCGTCAAATTCTGTGGCCTCCTGCAGTGGCCGATTTACATTCAGCCAGGTATAGCACGCATTGCGGACAATTTTCAGGAGCCAGGCACGCGCATTACCGCCGCGGAAGCTGGGGAAAAACCGGAAAGCACGCAGGTATGCTTCCTGGACAGCGTCTTGTGCGTCCTGCTCGTTGCGTGTTAGCCATCGCGCAAGGTTGTAGGCCGCGTCGAGATGCGGAAGGATCTCTTGCTCAAAATTTCCGGGGCCGCTCTCGTCTGTCATCCTCGCCTCCAATCTCGCGCCTCGAAAGGTCATTGACCACTACATCCAATTCTTAGCGTTCGTTGGCTTCGGCCTGGAAACGGATACGTAAATCGCTGGTAGATTCTGGTGATCGTCTCCGACGAAGATAATGCGGGCCGTTGCCGCGAGTGCTTGTGGCGTGGCATTTTCGCGCCAGACGTGAAGAAAGTATTGACCGGGGGGCACGTTGTCGATAGCAATGCGCCCGCCCTTGTTGGACACTCCGAAGTATGGTGAATCTACGGTGACGACGACGGCCATCATTTCCGGATGAATGCTGCAAAACAGGTAGGAAACACCTGCACGATCAAACCTCACGGATCGCAGTACCCCGGCTTTGTAGAGACCTAAGTCGAATTGTCTACTTCTGGAAATCGAGAATACGTTGTGCAGCCACGGATCGTTGTTTGGAAATTCGACAGTGCTCCCGGCCGGTATTACCAGCAGGCGGGGTACAAAGGTCTTATTGTGTTGCACTATCTTGTAGTGAGGGAATTCGAGAGCAGGTCGATCTTTGTGGCTGGTCTCGGCGGGGACCAGCCATACCACGACTCCACCTGCGCCTTCCGAAGCCTCATCAATAGCGTCAGCATGAGACACGCTAACCTGGCCCTTCACTGTTAACATTGACCCACGCACGGGCACGTTCGTCTCCGCGATGGACTGCGTAATGAACGCATCGAGAAGGACTAGGACTAAACCAGCGAGGCCGACCTTGGCAAGATTTGCCGCGAGAACGTCTAGCTTCATCGGTGATCCACCCCCTTCAGGGAACAGCTGGCTATCCAGATGTCCTGGAGTTGTGCCAATGTGCGAGGGGCAAACGGCAGCCCGGTAGCCCCTTGCTCTCTAGTGAGGGGGTGACCCACGACCCCGGTGAAGTTATTGGCCCCCGCTCATGTGGGGAACATTGCGTCCGCTTCGAAGAATTGGCAATGGATGGGGAATTCCCTCTCACAGGTCAGTAGGTCCCTAGCTAAAGCCCTCTAGCGACACGATTTAGCGTGTCTCCTCCCCTGAGCTTTCCTCCATCTCGAACCGGTGATAGACTCGCGCGCGATTGGGTTTCTCCCATGCCCCAAAACGATCATCAAACGCGGCGTCTTCGCTTTAGCGTCTTCGAGGTTGACCTCAACTCGGGCGAACTCCGAAAGCACGGCATAAGGATCCGAATCCAAGAGCAGCCATTTCGACTCCTGGCCACGCTCATCGAGCACGCAGGCGAAGTAGTGAGTCGCGAGGACCTGCAAAAGAAACTTTGGACTGCAGACACATTTGTGGATTTCGACCATGGGCTCAACAAAGCCATCAACAAAATCCGTGAGGCTCTCGGCGACTCCGCCGAGAGCCCCCGATTTGTGGAAACAGTGTCTCGCCGCGGCTACCGTTTCCTTGCGGAGGTCCAAGACGTCGATGCACCATCGGTTCTCAGGCCGGCCTCCGCAACCCGGTCTCAATTTGCGGCTGAACCACCCGTTGCTGTGGAACTCGCCGGGAAACCCGCGATAGCCAAACGCCATTCGCTGTCGCTTGCGTGGAAGGTATCGGCCTTGATGCTGCTCGTCCTCGTAGCGTTCGTCGGTGCCTGGAAGTTCCATTCCTGGAAACGCCCGTCGCTTGTCATTCGCTCATTGGCTGTTCTTCCGTTGGAAAGCCTATCGAGCGATGCGTCTCAGGACTATTTCGCCGATGGAATGACAGACGAGTTGATCTCGGACCTTGGCCAGATTAGTGCGTTGCGCGTGATTTCCCGTACGTCGGTGATGACTTATAAACACGCGCACAAGCCGCTGCCCCAGATCGCTCGCGAGTTGAACGTGGACGCAGTGGTGGAAGGCACCGTCGTGCGTTCCGGCGACCAAGTCCGCATCACGGCGCAGTTGATCCAAGCGGTCACGGACAAACACCTGTGGTCTCAAAGCTATGAAGGCGACATTCGGAATACCTTGGCCCTACAGAACCAGGTAGCTAGCGCCATCGCAGATCAAATTAGGATCAATCTGAATCCGCAAGAAAGAGCTGCGCTGAAAACCGCAAAGGTAGTGGACGCCGAGGCGTATCAGTCCTACTTGAAAGGACGCTTTTTCTGGAACAAGCGGACGGCGGATGGATTGCGGGCAGCCCTGGCATATTTCAACCAAGCGATCGAGGAAGACCCGAAGTACGCTCAAGCTTATTCGGGTTTAGCAGACACGTATGCTCTGCTGGGGGATTGGCAGTACGCAGTGATGACCACCAAGGAGGCACTGCCCAAAGCGAAGGCCGCGGCTGTCAAAGCTCTGGACTTGGATAGCACCTAGAGCTGTGGTGAAAATCGATTGGTAACCTGAAGTAACTTCCCTGCCTCGGAAATCTCTGTAGAATGCGGAACAGATTTGAGGAGAACTGCTGATGGGATGGGAACGCGGCGGCGAAGACAGCGACAAGAGCAGATGTGGATCGCACAGCAGGACTAGCGAAGGGGCCGGCACATCCTTTTTACAAGCGGGTGAATGAATTGTTGGAAGAGAGGATTTGACGAGTTTGCCGAGAGGGAGTGCGCGAATTTACGCGGAAACATTGGACGACCTCTTTGGCGCAGGGATCTATTTTCGTTTGTTGTTGGTGGGCTATTTTGAGGGCCTCGATTCCGAGCGGGGAATCGCCTGGCGGGTGGCGGATTCGTTGGGCCTACGGAGATTTCTGGGAATCGGCATCGACGAGCCCACACCGGATCATTCGACCATTTCACGGACACGGCGGCTGATCGATGTGGAGACGCACCACAAAGTGTTCTTCTGGATTTTGGAAGTGCTGCGAGAGCAGGGGCTGGTGAAGGGCAAGACGGTGGGGATCGACGCGACCCGCTGGAGGCCAACGCGGCGATGCGTTCGATCGTGCGGCGCGATACGGGTGAGAGTTACGAGGAATTTTTGCAGGGCTTGGCCGAGGAATCGGGAATCGCGACGCCCACGCGGGAAGACCTAGCGCGAGTGGATCGCACGCGGAAGAACAAGGCCAGCAACGAAGATTGGGTGAATCCGCATGATGGCGATGCGCGCATCGCCAAGATGAAAGATGGGCGAACGCATCTGGCACACAAAGCCGAGCATGCCGTGGATCTGAAGACCGGTGCGGTGTTGGCGGTGACGCTGCAGGAAGCCGATTCGGGGGACACCACCACGGTGGTCGAGACTCTAGCGCAGGCCGGTGAGAACGTCGCGGAGTTGATTGGGACAGAAGAACCGAGCCAGAAACCGCAAGTGCATCTGAAGGGCATCGAAGAAGTGGTGGCCGACAAGGGCTACCACAGTGGAGCGGTGGTAGCGAATCTGCAGGGTGCGGAAGTGCGGGCTTACATTTCGGAGAAGAAGCAGCCCGGGCAACGGCATTGGGAAGGCAAAGCCCAGGAACAGCAAGCGGTCTATGCCAATCGGCGGCGAGTGAAGGGAGCCTATGGCCAAGGCCTGCTGCGGAAGAGGGGCGAGTTGATCGAGCGGAACTTCGCGCACTGCTACGATACGGGCGGAATGAGACGAACGCATCTACGAGGACACCGAAACATTCTCAAGCGACTGCTGATTCACGTTGGGGCATTCAATCTGAGTCTAATTTTTCGCTCGCTCTTGGGCTCGGGTACTCCACGGGAGCTGAGAAATCGTCAGTCCTCGTTTCTTTGTGTGCTGCTTTTTCTGTTCCGTCGCCCTTCCGTGGCCTCGAGTCCCAGAAAACATTGTGTTTCATCACCACCATTCGATCGGCGGAAAAATCATCGCTATCTCAGATACAGACTTCGCCACTCAGCAAAATGCGATCCGACGGAGCTAGGTGAGGCTCACAACTCGCTTGCGTTCTGCTTGGATGGTTTCGACTGGGATTTAGAGTCTGGAGGCAAGGAATTCCGCCGGGCCATTGAGTTAAACCCGGGCTACGCAACAGCACACCATTGGTATGCTTGGCATTTGGCTCTATTGCGTCGCTATGACGAGGCTATCGCGGAAATGAAAAAGGCGCAAAACCTCGATCCCCTGTCTCTGATTATAGACGCCGATTTGGCGGAGCTTCTTGCGCTTGCAAATTCTTATGACGAATCCATCGTGCAGAGTCGTAAGGCGATCGAGATGGATCCTAATTTTGCGCTCGCACACAATCAACTCGCGCTAGCATACCTCCAAAAACACATGAACGAGGATGCGGTCGCAGAACTCCAGAAAGCGGTCCGGCTCTCTGGGGGTAGCCCGACATGCATCGCTAATCTCGCTCGCGCTTACGTCGCATCGGGAAAGAGGACCGAAGCCGAAAAGTTGCTCAGCGATCTTAAAAAACGCTCAACCTCAGGATATTCGCACGCTTCGGAAATTGCCGTGATCTACGCATCTCTGGGGGACACAGATCAAGCTATGAGTTGGCTCGAAAAGGGCTACGATGAACGATTCAACCCAGGCGTCTTGATACGGCCGGGCTTCGATCCTCTGCGCTCGAATCCGCGTTTTCAAGACCTGTCCAGCCGAGTCGGCCTCCCTCGTTGAACTGGAGAAGTTGGTGAGGCCGCTAAGAATCAGCAGAACTTAGCCGAAACGAGGCAACTTTATTCTATCTTTATGGGAACACTGCTCTTTCGTAGGGCCTGCGTGAACGGCGTGTAAAACGCCAATCCGGAATCCACCACCTTCTGAACGCGTCACGGCTTCGTAATTTAAAGGCCGGGTGCGTAGTAACCAGTTTTGGCGTAGACGCTGAGAGGAGGAAGTCCTTTCGGGGGCCGTAGCTTGATCTTGATCTTGCGCCAGCGTGAATCATGTGACTTATTACTCGGGCGGTATCCCAGAATGTATTGATTACGCAATTCCGCACCAATCTTCGTGGCGATGTCCGGCAGCTCGTTCGCATTCGCTACTTCAAAAGAACGGCCACCGGTCAATTCTGTCACTTCATTGAGCAAAGTGGGCCCATTGATTTCCTCAGGCGTTCGATCACGGTAGACCAAGGGGTCAAAAATGCCGACCGAGTACAGCTGGGTATCTGCCTCTCGCACTAGCCGCTTGATATCGCTCTCGTTGTATCGACTATGGTTGTCTCCTCCGTCGGATATGATGAGCAAAGCCCGTTTGGCGTTTCGAGCGGTCCTCATCTCGTTAAGGCCCAGATAGATCCCATCGAGGAGCGCAGTGCGACCTTTCGGAGACGAAGAGAGTAGGCTGCTCTGCAGGTCTTCAACCGAGGTGGTGAAGGTGCTCATGACCTCCGCCCGTTCGTTAAAACTGACGAGGAAGAACTCGTCTTGCGGATTGGCGGTCTTGAAAAATTGTAAGGCTGCCTCCTTGGCCCTACCTATCTTGTTGACCATGCTGCCGCTGAGATCGAAGATGACGCCGACGGAAATGGGGACGTCTTCGGAAGAGAAAAACAGTATCTCCTCTTCGACGTTGTTTTCGAAAATACGGAAGTTATCGGGCTCAAGGCCTGTAACCAGACGATCATGTGGGTCGGTGACGGTAACGTTGACAAGCGCCAAGTCGACATCCATGTGGAGGGATTGGCCCTTCTTAATAACTTGGCCCGGTGTGTCACGCTTAACGTCGTCACGGACGGCGGATTGGGCGACCGTCAGCACGGGGAAATTCCAGATGGCGATGCCAAAGAGCAGTAGAGAAACGAACGAAACAAAGAAAACGCGGGTCGGAAACGCCTTACTTTTCACAAGGTCTCCGTCGCACCGATTGTCAGAGCGCTGAATCCCAGCGATGGATGCCGGTTGTTTGATCGCCCTGCGCAGAGTCTTGAAACAGCTTATAGCTTCCAAATTCTTCGGTCTTCATATCATCATCGCTCACGCCCGAAGATCGAAGCAGATCTGTGATTGCAGCGACCATTCCCGACGGACCCGCGATGTAGTACATAGGTCCTTTGAGGCCGAGCAGATAACGCATGAGCATTTCGCGGTTGATGTGACCCTTTTCGTAGGGCCAAGCAAGAGTTCTATGGCCAGTGAGTGTTGAAATGAGAAGGAAATTGGGGTTCTGGATGCTCATATCTTCAAATTCCTCCTGGAACGCCGCGTCGTCCGCTTCCCGGTTTGAGTAAAACAAATACAGTCTGTGTGGCAGACGCTCCTGAGCGGCCTGCTTAAGGATGCTGCGAATCGGCGTAATCCCGATGCCGCCAGCCAGAAACACAGCGGGTCGGGTGATATCTTTATGAAGCGTGAACGATCCACTGGAACGGCTCACGATGAACTTTGTGCCAAGAGCAGCAGCCATTAACGCGTTCTTAAAGTCCGTCTTTCGCATACGCATCGCGATCATGATTAGCCCTTTTTCTTGAGGTGGGCTGGCTAGCAGTCCGTGGCGGAATCGCATTTTGCTGAGTGGCGAAGTCTGTATCTGAGATAGCGATGATTTTTCCGCCGATCGAATGGTGGTGATGAAACAAATGTTTCTGGGACTCGAGGCCACGGAAGGGCGACGGAACAGAAAAAGCAGCACACAAAGAAACGAGGACTGACGATTTCTCAGCTCCCGTGGAGTACCCGAGCCCAAGAGCGAGCGAAAAATTAGACTCAGATTGAATGCCCCAACGTGAATCAGCAGTCGCTTGAGAATGTTTCGGTGTCCTCGTAGATGCGTTCGTCTCATCGCCCGTATCGTAGCAGTGCGCGAAGTTCCGCTCGATCAACTCGCCCCTCTTCCGCAGCAGGCCTTGGCCATAGGCTCCCTTCACTCGCCGCCGATTGGCATAGACCGCTTGCTGTTCCTGGGCTTTGCCTTCCCAATGCCGTTGCCCGGGCTGCTTCTTCTCCGAAATGTAAGCCCGCACTTCCGCACCCTGCAGATTCGCTACCACCGCTCCACTGTGGTAGCCCTTGTCGGCCACCACTTCTTCGATGCCCTTCAGATGCACTTGCGGTTTCTGGCCGGTTCTTCGTCGAATCAACTCCGCGACGTTCTCACCGGCCTGCGCTAGAGTCCGACCACCGTGGTGGTGTCCCCGAATCGGCTTCTGCAGCGTCACCGCCAACACCGCACCGGTCTTCAGATCCACGGCATGCTCGGCTTTGTGTGCCAGATGCGTTCGCCCATCTTTCATCGGCGATGCGCGCATCGCCATCATGCGGACACCCAATCTCGTTGCTGGCCTGCTCCGCGTGCGACCACTCGCGCAGGTCCCCGCGTGGGCGTCGCGACCCGATCTTGGCCAAGCCCTGCAAAAATCCTCGTAGCTTGACCCGCATCGCCCGCACGATCGAACGCATCGCCGCGTTGGCCTCCAGCGTGGTCGCGTCGATCCCACCGTCGCCCTCACCAGCCCCTGCTCTCGCAGCACTCCAAAATCCAGAAGAACACTTTGTGGTGCGTCCCACATCGATCAGCCGCCGTGTCCGTGAAATGGTCGAATGATCCGGTGTGGGCCGTCGATGCCGACCCAGAAATCTCCGTAGGCCCAACGAATCGCCACCCGCCAGGCGACCCCGCTCGGAATCGAGGCCCTCAAGATAGCCCACCAACAACAAACGAAAAGAGACCTGGCGCCAAAGAGGGTCGTCCAATGTTTTCCGCGTAAAACTTCGCGCACTCCTCGGCAAACTCGTCAAACTTCCTCTCTTCCAACAATTCATTCACCCGCTTGTAAAAAGGATGTGCCGGCCCCTTCGCTAGTTCCTGCTGTGCGATCCACATCTGCTCTTGTCGCTGTCTTCGCCGCCGCGTTCCATGCCCATCAGCAGTTCTCCTCAAATCTGTTCCGCATTCTACAGAGATTCCGAGGCAGGGAAGTTACTTCAGGTTACCAATCGATTTTCACCACAGGCTGCTAGGGAGAAAGTTCGCGAATTGTCGCTTTCACTCCCTACACGCGGTTGGGTGAAAACGAAATCGGCATGCTGCCCGGCTCGGAATTCAAAGTTGGCACCATTTGCATCAAACCAGAAGGCCATCGTATCTCTTGCGACTTTCTGTCGATCGACTAGAGTCATTTCATAATACTTGGCCATGGATTTCTCCCTTGCTCGAACCTAAAGGGTGCTTATCTATGTGCCGCACCCAGTTATGTAGACCATGTTCCCGCCGATTTATTCCATTGTCGTCACAACCTCCCAAAAGCCTTTCGCTACCTTCACAACGTCGATACGAGAACTTAGGAAACGCCCCATTGAAGTTACGGTTCGACTATGAGCTGGCCCTTCATCCCCCTGTGGCCGATTCCGCAAAGGTTGCAGCAATGAAACGAGTAGGTGCCAGGCCTGCGCGCCTCAAATTGGACTACGATTGGAGTCCCCTTCTCGATCTTGAAGCAATCTTCGTTGGAACTGAGGACCAGACCCGGATCACCTTTCTCCCCCGCCCCGTCGGGATACAGATTGATCTTGAAGCCGTGCGTCTTATCTAGAGACGTGATCTTCAATTGCACTTTGGCCCCAAGCTTTACGCGGATGGGCAATGGGGTGTACTCATACTTTTTGGCGGTGATTTCGATGACTTGCACACCCTGCTCTGCCTGAGAGGTATTCGCTGGGCGGGCGGAGCCTGCGATGCCGATAGACCCGCTGAGCAAGAACAAGCAAACAATTCGCAGTACGCTATCCACTTTATTTCCTCCTCGATAGTGTGAACACGGGCTCGAATGCCGCAACCACTCGGTGTGCCAGAACAACACACATTCCGTCGACACCGAGAGCTTCCCCTCCTGAGGCCTGCGCAATTTCATTTCGGAATCAAATGCGGCACGTACCCACCTGCTATAGCCGCTGGCACACAGGCCAGGGCGATCACTCCACGAAACAGTTTCAGGACCTTTCCCCTCTGTTCTCATTCATCTCTGTCCGCTTTATGCAGACACTGGAAAACAATTTGATCATTCAAGTCGACTCCGATCTCAGCAGATCGCCATTGGCGGGTTTTTACCCTCAGTTCACTCTCATTCTCGGACGAACTCCGCGCGTCTAGCCGTTTACGCCACTGAGAAATCGCCGAGATGCCCCGTCAACCCCACAAGCAACGCCGCGACCGCTTTAGGGAGGGCTCGACGTGCCTACGCCGCTCTTGCGCGGGTTTCGTCTTTGTATACCGCAGGCGCGCTCTTCTTATTCCGGCATATACGACAGGGGGCCTTGTTTCTCGATGAAATGAAGAGCAAGCAACAGGAATAAAAGCACCTGCGCGGCGGTCGATACAAGTGAACTGTTCTGTGCAGGAAAAAAGGGTCGATCGTGCTGAACTCACAGGATCAGGTGCGCTTCGAGACACTCGTTCTACCGCATCTTGATGCCGCTTTTAATCTCGCCCGGTGGCTCTTGCGCAGCGGCGCCGACGCCGAGGACGCCTCGCAAGAAGCGATGCTCCGCGCCTTTCGTTTCTTCGATGGTTTTCACGGCGGAGACGCGCGTGCCTGGCTGTTGCAAATCGTGCGGAACACCTGTTTCACCTGGCTGGAGAAGAATCGTCACGTGAAAGACGCAACTGAGTTCGATGAAGAATTGCACGGGCCCCCCGGCCCCACTCCCGAATCTCTTGCGATCGAAGCGGATAGTCGCGGGCGCCTTACTCACGCCCTCGAGTCTTTGCCGCCGCGCTATCGGGAGGTGATCGTACTCCGCGAGCTGGAAGGGTGTTCTTACAAGGAGATTGCCACCATTACTTCCATCCCTTTAGGTACGGTCATGTCCAGGGTATCCCGTGCCCGCCAGCAGCTTCAGCTAGCACTTACTGACCCTACCCAGAATGAGGCCATCCATGAGCTGTAACCGCGCCACCACCGTTCTTCATGGCTACTTCGACAGCGAACTTGATGCCCTTGGTGCCGCCGAATTCGAACACCACCTCGAACAGTGCTTCGATTGTATCAGCGCACTCGACGCTCTCGAGTCTTTCCGGTCGTCAATGATCATTGCGCAACTCTATGAGAAAGCTCCTGCCCCATTTCGCAGGAAGGTTCTCGCCCGTCTCAGTTCTGCGGGCCCAGTCGCTATCTTCCCGGCTCGCACGCCCTGGCGATGGCTCGCGGTCGCCGCGGCGTTTCTCGTGGTTGCCTATGCTGGCTGGCGAGTCATTCCCATTCAGCGTGGAGGTAACTATGAAACGGTGCTCGCCGCGGAGATTGTCGACGCTCATTTGAGATCGCTGCAACCCGGGCATCTCACCGATGTCGTCTCTACCGATCAACACACGGTAAAACCGTGGTTCGATGGTAAGCTGGATTTCTCTCCGCCCGTCCAGGATTTTACCGATCAGGGATTTCCGCTGCAGGGTGGCCGCGTTGACGTCGTTCACGGCCGTTCCGTCGCTGCTCTGGTGTATGCCCGCCGCAAGCATTCCGTAAACGTTTTCGTCTGGCCCACCGACGAAAAAGACGATACTCCGCGTTTCGGCTCACAACAGGGTTATCAATGGATTGATTGGCGTAAGGGCGGAATGGAATTCTGCGCTGTCTCCGACGCCGCGCCCTCGGCCCTTGAACAGCTTCAGAGGCTTTTCACTGAGTAGTCAAGAATGAAGCGCGCAAATGAGGACTCGAATGGACCGGCAAGCCCGAACGTGTCTGGACAACTGGATAATTACAATCGAGAGCACCGAGGAAAAACACCAGGAAATCGTTCTATCGACAATCACTGAGCGCGCCCAGCGGATTTGTGAGGAGCGCGGGTGTAAGCATAGCTTCGAGCTGGCCGATTGGCTGACTGCTGAGCAGGAACTCTCGCGTGAGGAATTTGATGGAAACACCGCTAGTGTTCACGTTCTTGTTGACTGTCCGCGGGATTCAGAGGTGACAACTATTCTAAGCCTGACGGCCCGCAGCTTGATAGTTTTTCGTACCCGCACAAGACAACATGCCGGCCAAGTGAATTGTGGCCCGGACATACAATCCGTCCATCTATTCTCCAAAGAACTAGATCCAGCCCCAGGCGGGTGTGAGGGCCGCAGACGGAGTCTTGCATGTGTGCGTGCCAAAGAAGAATGATCCAGCTGCGAGGTAGGTTTGCATTCGCATGAGAAATCCGTATCCGATTCGTGAGTTTCGGTTGGTGGCAAACAAGGAGTTTCCAGCGTCGGTTGCGTCCGCCCCGCGGGCCGGCTTGAAGAACCAACACAGGGAAGACTCTTATGAATAAGCTTCAGCGAGGGATCTGCATAAAGACCAGGACGATTGGCGCACTGGCACTCAGCCTGGGAGCTCTGGTCCTGCTGCCATCGTTATCAGCCACTGAAGCGCAGTTCAGCAAGCAGACAGCCTCTGCCCAGACCAAGCACGCAGTTGTGGACGATGCGGCCGACCCGCTTCAGCAGCTCAGCACATCGATGGAGCTGCTTTCGAAACGAGTGAGCCCGTGTGTTGTTCAGATCTTTAGCATCGGGTACAACCTGGATGGCGACCGCGAGCACAACAATACAAATCTGTTTTCGCGGCGGTCGAGTTCAGGTTCCGGGATCATCATTGCCTCGGATGGTTGGATTGTGACGAATGCCCATGTCGTTGAGGGCAGCCGCCGGATTCGAGTTCGACTTAATCAAGAAGGTGATGTATCGGCATCGCAATATGGAAGATCGCGCCATGCCTTGCTGGAAGCCAAGCTGGTATTGGCTGATCGTGATACGGATCTCGCGTTTCTCAAAATCGATGCTACAGACTTACCGACGCTGAAGTTGTCGGATTCGAGCGAGCTGAGACAAGGGCAAGTGGTACTAGCGTTTGGCAGCCCGCTGGGGCTCGATAACTCCGTAAGCATGGGGGTTGTCAGCTCGATCGCCAGGCAATTAGATCCAGACAGCCCGACGATCTATGTTCAAACCGACGCGGCGATTAACCCGGGCAACAGCGGGGGACCGTTGGTAAATACAGGTGGAGAGGTGGTCGGCGTTAACACGCTCATTCTCACACAGTCAGGCGGCAACGAAGGAATCGGCCTCGCCATTCCTAGCAATGTAATACGCAGCGTCTATAACCAGGTCCGAAAAGAGGGGCACGTCCACCATCACGGAATTGGTATGTCGGCACGCAATATCACACCGACCCTGGCATCGGGTCTCGGCCTGAGCCGCGAAGACGGTGTTCTTATTGAGGACGTGATTCCTCAGAGTCCGGCTCAGAACGCCGGTTTGATGCCGGGCGATGTCGTTCTGAGTGTCGACAAGAAGCCAGTCCGGAACATCCGCCAACTTGCGCTCGGTCTTTATTCTTACGCGGTAGGCGAAAATGCAAAACTTGAAATCCAGCGTGGCCAGCGAAAAATCTCCTACGAAATTCCTGTGGTTGAAAAAGAAGATTTGCAGGGACGTCTTGCTGACTTGGTCACGAAGGGACAAAACAAGATTCCGCAGCTTGGAATACTGGCTCTTACCCTCGATGACAGACTTCTGCCGATGCTTCCACCACTGCGCAATCGGTTTGGGGTCGTTGTTGCCGCGAAAGAATCTGAAGGTGCTTACCTGGGCGAAGGGCCCCTCCCGGGGGACGTAATCTATTCCGTCAATGGGACTCTCGTGGACAGTGTCGACTCCCTGCTCTCGGCCCTCGACGTTCTCAAAACATCCGAAGCGATCGTACTGCAAGTTGAACGCCTGGGCAGTCTCCACTATGTTGCTCTTGAAACTGAAAAGTGAGCTAAGTCAACATCGTTGGCTGGCGCTCTTCCGTTGGTGAAGACTCCAAACAGCGTAGCACCCCTCGCCCTGTCGGAGGCGGCGCGCTTCCAGAGACTACGAACATCGACTCCATCGTGGCTGCGGTCATGAACGACCTAACGCTCCGAATTTGTTGCCCTTGTGCGCATTGCCTGGCTCTCGTCTAAAGGCGAAGCCCGCCACCTCACCAGCACCGGGAGGACAACGACCGAGCGTGTTTGTTTCCAACGAAATGGCCCTTCTTGTCGGTCCAAGGTAAGGCGTGCGCCCGTCCGTTTTGGAGAAGGAAATGAATACGTCGTCTTAGCTCCCCAACTATCCAGCAGATGATGTCGTGCCATGAATCATCGAAACGCTTCCGCTCTAGCCTTTTCGAGACAGGTTAGATTGTCGCAAAAGGTCCGCTCTCGGTTGCAACTTGAATCCCCAGATTGAGTGACGAACACAAGACACATTCTTTACGTCCGATTCTGTTACTTCGTGCCAACAATCGCGTCTCATCATCTGTACACGTTTAGCGGATGGCTGTACTTACTGCCGATCTGGCGGAATAAAAATTCGACGCCGTGGTTATCCATAGCGAACACTCTAAGAGGTTCAAGAGAGAAACAACGAAAAAGCAGTGCTTACGTTTTGTGATTACTCTAATCGGCTTCGCCAGTTTAAGCATCACCGCCAAGTCCCAGGCTCTAGGCCAAGTCGCGGTCAACATACCCTTCGAGTTTGCGGTGGCTGGCAAAACACTTCCTGCAGGCAACTATCGGGTGAACCGCGTGTCCCATACCGACTCACGAGTCCTCGTCCTCAGCAGCTTTGAGAATAACGTAAGCGCGCTGATCCTTCCGACCGAGGTCGCAAGCTGTTTCGACGACAAAGCCAAGCTCACTTTTGAGCAAGTTGGGGACGAGCACTTCCTCAGCAAGGTCGAAACTGCTGACCATGTGTTCACCATTCCAGTGTCCCATGCGGAAATCCTAGAAGCTGCAGGGAGATCACCCAGGGGCACGTTTGCATCAAGGAGTTGGGCTGGAAACTGGTTCATCAATCCCCGAAAGGGGCGGCCTGCTGGTCGCCCCTTTGCGCCTGGTGGATAGGAGGGAAAATGATCGTCTGCTGCGCAAACCAATGTGCCTACTGCCGATCGTCAATTGTTTCTGGGCAAAGATGGGTACGGGAGAAGATTTACGACCCCGCGCTCAATGGGCGTGAGCCAAGCTACCGCCGCTACCACATTGAACCCTTCGCTGGACAGGAAGGAAGCTGCTGGGAAAAACAACAAATGGAACAGGACATCGCCCGGACCACGCCTACGCTTACGGGGAGCCCAGAAAAGTTGGAAACTAAACATGTTCTTGTCTTCATTTGACATTCTCAGGAAGGACCGTCGCGGAAAGCCCATTTTACTTGCTGTGGCAGAAGACTTAGAAACGGCGCGCCTTCGTCTGCGCCAATTAGCCTCACTGATCCCCGGCAAATACTTCGTTTTCGATCCGCGAACCCACCAGATCGTTGCCGCTATGGAGGTCTCACAGTGGCAGGTCACGTAGGCGTGAATAGAACCCAAGGTTATTGGGTTTGCCGGGGTATAGCAGAACCATACGTACCTAGTCGTGCGAACGCGTCTGCAGGTGGAGAATTTCCAATGCCCATGGATAATACGGCCGTCATTCGCCACTTGTACGAAGAAGCTTGGAATAAACGTAGGCTTGAAGTTGTGGACGAGCTGATCTCCCCGAGTCACGCACTCAATGACCCCATCGTATCCGGTTCGCAGACAGGTCCGGAGTTGTACAAACGGCGGGTGGTCGAACTCACGACAAGCTTTCCCGACCTACGTTTCACGATTGAAGACATCATCACCGAAAAAGGCAAGGTGGTTGTCTCCTGGATTGTTTCCGGGACTCACCAATGTGAATTCATGGATATTCCTGCCACTGGCAGTAGGATATTCGTAGAGGGAATCACGATTCACCACGTCACAAACGGCAAGATTCTCGATTCGCATGCTAGATGGGACACTCTGGACTTGCTGCGACAACTCGGTGAGGTTTGTGCTCTTGGGGAGACTGGCGCGGTGGTCTCAATGGTTCGACCCAGCACTCAGCTCGAACCCACGTCGCATTGAAAACAAAAGCTAAAATCGCTCGCTAGAGTAGATGGGATTAGATTAGATCATGAAGATCCCAGCAAGCCGCTAAAAACAAGCCATACCGAGCGGAGCTCAGCACTGGCTTTGGGGGCCGTACAACAAATACTCAGAAGGTGAACTTTCCGCCGAGTTGCAGAACGCGCGCCGGCAGCGAACCCGTAATCTGTCCAAAGGAAGTCGAACCAACGTTGTTCACCGTGGGAGCGTTCCAATTGACCCGATTGAAGGCATTGAACGCATCGGCCTGGAACTGCAGGTGCATGCCTTCCCGGAATGGCAAATCAAATGTTTTCCGCAGGGAGAGGTCCCACTGATAGAAGTTGGGCCCGATAATATCGCTGACCGGGGCGTCGCCGGCACCCAGTGCGCTCTCTGCCGCATAGGCGTTCGGATTAACCCAGCAGACAGCCTTGGAGTTGGAACAAGTACCGCTAAACGAAGTCGATTGGCCTGCAACAATGCTTGCACGCCGAGCGATATTCGCTCCGTTTAGCCCCACGGCCACGGAGTCGGTGGCAGTGAGAGGCGATCCGCTCTGGTAGTGCATCAAAGCGCTCAGCAACCACCCTTTGGCTGCGGCGCCAGCCACGCCGGTGAGGTGTCTGCCCCAGGGTGATTCCAGGGTGAACGTGGCCGAGATGATGTGGGTGGCGTCAAAGCTCACCTTGCCGTAGTTAAATTCTTTCCAGCTTTGCACCACTCCGCCGGTTTGTGTTCCACCGGCGACGGCCTTCGTCGAACCGTTGATCAAGACTGGGTTCCCGGCGGTGCTGACAAGGCAGGTGAACGGGCATTCTGGCTCTGGATTCTCATTATAAGCATCGGCGGCTCCGCCGCCCTCGCCTAGCGTCTTCGAAAACGTATATGCTGCCGTAGCGGTGAGAATCCCCGCGCGCTTCGTCAGGCTAACCTGCAAAGCGTTGTAGTTCGAATCAACGTCGCTCAACGCCAGGTTGACGCTCGAATATCCCAAGTAGGGACGAATTTGGTCCTTTGACAGGCCGACTGGTGCAAAACCCGCCGCCGAGCATCGAAAGGCCGCCTCATTAATACCCGCTGGGCACGCCAGGTTGTTGGGGTTCGGCGAGGCCGGGACGAAACCTTGGTCCGTCCAACTGGCGTTATCGATGCTGGGCGTACGCAATAGGTGGCGTCCCAAGCTGCCCACGTAAGCCACTTGAATCAACACACCTTGCGGCAGCTCGCGCTGCACGCCGAGGCTGTACTGGTAGCTGCGCGCGACCACCAAATGGGGATCGACGCCACTGACGCTAAGAGTGGACGGTCCAGGTACGGAGCCCGCACCAGGCGCGTTATCGAACTGCGACAAGGATGCGTTGGTCCCAGAGATGGAGGCCGACTGTGCCCAGGGGACGTAGCCTTGGGAGTTGATGCCATTACCCAAGACATTGCCTTCCGGATGGTCGTAAAAGATTCCGAACCCCCCGCGGACCACCGTCTTTTCATCTGCGAATGGCGAATATGCGAAGCCCACCCGCGGAGCAAACAGGTTCTCCGGGCTGTAGAAACCCCGCTCCGCATTTGGGTCTATCTGCGACAGCAGTTGGGGATCCGCGGACGTAACCGGAACCCTGATCGCTTGATCGGAGGGCACTTGCCCGGGTCGTTGCAATCCATTGCATACGACCGTGAGCACCGGGGTACCGACCACGTTAAGGAGCGGGCCGCTGCACAGACCGGGCGACGTGACACTAATCGTGCTGCTCGACAAGCCGCCCGTAAAAGTCGGGTCCAGACTGGGGTTGAAGGTATACGGATTAAAATTCGTTATGTTATTTCCTTGCGCGTAGGTAGGCGTTGAGTACGAATACCGCAGACCCAACACCAAGCTAAGTTTGCGGTTAATTTTCCAAGTGTCCTGCAGATACGATTCAATAACGTTGAACCGGAAGGAGCCCGTTGTGACCGCCGAGCTTTGCCCTAGGCTATTAAAGTTTCCCAGCAGTGCGTCCGCGAAGGGGTCTCCCGTTGAGTTTGCTCCTGTAGTCGCTCCGGCGGTAGCGCTAAAATTGAGGATCCCGTCGTAATTCGTACGCGAGTTCTGGGTTTTGCGGTTCCGTGCGAACTCTCCTCCGAACTTTATGGTGTGATTCCCTTTCTGCCACACCACGTTATCCGCGGGATTAATGTCCGCCGTGGGAGACTCCAGGAAATTCGGCGCGGGGCCGTTCACGCCGGCCGGCGCCGAGGTGGGGAAACCTGTGACGGCCGTAAAGCCTATCGTCGGAAGCCCGTCCGGGAACTGCGCGGGATTTCCGAGTGGTGGGATGAACTGGAATCCATAACTGGACTTCAGATACGCAGTGCCTTGGAGCGGGGTGGTTTGCTTGTGCCAGTCGGCGTTGAATTTGACTTCGTTGATCAGCGTCGGGCGAATGGCATAGACCCAGCCAAATTGCGTGTTGTATCCCGGACGATTGCGTAAGTCCGGATCCACAGGGAGCGCCCCGGCGGTTCCGAATGTTGAATACGGATTGTAGATATCAACGTTGTCGTGAATGTAGCGGAAATAAAAACTGTGCTTGGCGTTCGCGTGCTCATCCACGCGAATGATATCCTCGCGTAGATTTAGCGGGTTGGCCAAGTTGAATGACGTATTGTTGGAAGCAGTGGAAGTGGGCAACGCTCCTCCCACAGACAATTTCGCCGCCGCGGTATACAGCGAGGCGATGGCCGCTCCGTCACCCGTAATGCACGAAGGGTTGATAACGTTCGGCGCAGTAAACAGGACGCCCCCGCAACTGGCAGGAATCACCGCTGGTGTTTTCAGCACCAGCCCCGCACCACCCTTATAAACGTCAGTAAAGTTGCCTGCCACCTCCGCCGCCGTCGGAAGCGTTTCTTGCACCGAGGCTGCCGTCAACCCTGGGTATACGCCACGAAACTTTTTCCACTCCTGTCCGGCAAAGAAAAACAGCTTGCCTCTCCGCTGGATAAGCGGGATGGGGCCGCCGGCGTCCCACCCGAAGTCGTTGAAATGAAAGGGCGGCACGGCGGCGTAGCCCGTCGCCGTCGGATTCGTCAATTTGGTGCCCGCGTTTTCCGCGTTGAAATCGTTGTTCTGCACGAACTCAAAGGCGCTGCCGTGATATTGCTCTCCTCCGCTCTTCGTCACTACGTTGATCGTCGCGGAAGCAGACCGCCCAAACTCGGCGTCGTAGTTCGAAGCCTGCACGTCCACTTCCTGGATGAAATCGACTCCAACTTGGTTGAAAACGCTATTGTTCGAGCCAGAGTCCAGGTTGAACCCCCCGTCCACGCTCCAGTTCTGTCCGTCCAGCCGCTGTCCGTTGATGTCCGCAACGCTGTTATTGTAGTTGGCCGTTAAGGCCGCAGGATTAGTGCCCGAGCCTTGCAGCGCCGCGCCAGGAACCAAGCCGACGAGCGACTCATAGTGGCGTTGATTCAACGCCAGATTCCGCACCTGCTCCTCCGTGATGGTCGTCGAAATCTCGCCCGATGTGGTGTTGACGGTGTCACCGGTAGCGGTCACTGTTACGATCTCCGTGACCGCCCCGACTACGAGCGTTAAGTCCACGGTTAGCCGGCCACCAGCCGCCAAGACATTGCCTTTCTTTGTCGTGGTCTTGAACCCATTCTGCTCGGCAGTTACGGAGTAGGTTCCGGCGGGAAGCTCATCGGCGGCGAAATAGCCATTCTTATCCGCAGCGACATTGCGGCGTATCAGTGTCGCCTCATTGGTGATCACGACCTGCGCGTTGGCAACAGCACCCCCGGACGAGTCAGTGATGGTCCCGGCAATGCGGCCGAATATGTCCTGAGCAGCAGCGAACTGACCCGGCCCTGAGAAGAGCCACAGCGCAAGCGTAATTGCTATGGCCTGAAATGTCATCAGATGAATCCGCTTGATCGTTCCGCTGACAGTAAGTAGGAAAAGATATTTCCGGGGAGGCACAGTCATTTGGCTACTCCTCAGGCGGCGCGGTAACTCTCTTTTTGACATGCTCCTCTGACCGGCCGCCATCAGAGCGGTTCAGGAAGCTGCACCGTAAGTGGGGTGAATTCGATTTCTCGTTGGTTGAGTAAAACAGTCTACTCATCCGCAAAGGAAGTTAAGTAACGGTGAATTCACGGTTAGGAACCAATCCCACCAGGGCTGATCGAAGCCAGATCTGGGAGCAGGTGCTCTAGCCTAAGTCTTTGAAAAGTCTAGTGATTGCTTCTTAATTCTTGTGCCGACGTCATGGCGGGAGAATTGCGTTATACTCCCTTACAAATTGACGGATGGTAAGTCGAAGGGACCATTCCTAAGGGCATACCCACTGTGCAATCGGCAATCAGCAAGCTTGAGTCCGAGCGGGCTGAGGTAAATTCCATTTTGGCGTCTGGTGTGTTCGGGCGAACCAACAACCTCGTACGCCTTCTGACCTTTGTGTGTGATAAGTATTTCGAGGGGGCAATCGACGAAATCAAGGAGTATAGCATTGCGGTGAACGCCCTCGGGCGCCCGGATTCCTTTGACCCGCAAGTGGATACCATCGTCCGCGTCACCGCACACGCATTGCGAAAGCGGTTGGAAGAGTATTATCGAAGTGCCGGCGCGGAACATGCCGTTCATATTTGCCTGCCCTCTGGCCATTATGTTCCCAAATTCATTCATACCAGCGACCTGGAGACCGCGACAGGCGAATCCACACTTGATGGAAAACGGAACGGCCAATCTCTCCCGGGGCCTTCCTCGCGCGAGAAAGGCGGAGCAGAAAGCAATTTAGAGAATACTCTCGAACCGCCCCATGACTCAAAAGCCTCGCGAGTCGCGGGGGATCTGCAGGCTGCCGAATCCAAAGCAAGATTCAGGCCAGGCGCTGCCACGTTATTAGCAGCCGCTCTTGTTGCTCTTTGTGTCTTGACCCTTTCAGTTTTTGTCTGGGAGAAATGGAATCGGAAGACCGGACGCGAGAGCTCGCCGCAGACCGTGGTCGCTGCCGCTCCCATCTACACTCCCGTGAAAACACTTCGTGCCACGGTGGGTAGCCCTGCCCCCTATTTGGATCATGGTGGTTTCACCTGGGACAGCGATCATTTTTGCTCGGGAGGAAGCTCATTCTCTATCTCTGGGCACACAATCCAAGGCACCGAAGACTCGTTGCTTTTCTCTGGCGGGCGGCGCGGCATTTTTCATTGCAGCTATCCCGTCGCGCCGGGCACGTACGAGGTGCATCTCCTATTTGCGGAAACGTCGGGGCTTCAAGAGGCCAGCCGCAACGTGACCTTTTCCTTCAATGGAGGACCACCTAACAACTTGGATGTGGTGGACGACGCCGGCGGCGACGACATTGCGACGACCAAAGTATTTACAGATGTCGCGCCCGCGAGCGACGGATCGATTCATCTGGACTTCACCACATCTGAGGCCTTCGTCAACGCGGTGGAAATTCTTCCCAGCACTCCCCACCGCGTGCTTCCCGTCAGAATCGTAGCCGGACATACCCCCTACCGCGATTCCAACGGCAACGTGTGGATGCCGGACCGTGACTTTTTCGGCGGCCGCCTCAGTAGCTTTGGAGGTGATCTATCCAAACTAAACGAAGGGCGTCTTTACGAATGGCACCGTTTTGGACACTTCCACTACGCGATGCCTGTCGTGACCGCCAGCAAGTACACTTTGAGAATGTACTTTATGGAGCATTGGTTTGGTGTCCAGAATGGTGGCATTGGCGGCGTGGGCAGCCGCGTGTTCGATGTTTCTTGTAACGGGACCATGCTCTTAAAGGGATTTGATATCTTCCGGGAGGCCGGCTCTACGCCATTGGTCAAATCCTTCCCTCACATTGAGCCCACGCCACAGGGTAAGATCGAGGTTTATTTCACTCCGGCTGTGAACTACGCCTCAGTTAGTGCGATCGAGGTCATCCCCGAATAACACACTTATCCGAATTCTATGGATTAGGCCGGTGCAACACACAGCGTCATTCGCCTCACTGCCAAAATAACGGCTTCTCAACGGACGACGCAAACTGAATTTCGTCGCTTATAAGCACGCACCGGGTTGAACGCTTCTGGACGCATCGTCCGAAACGCAAAACGGCGTTGTGAGAAGTCGAGTAATTGGAAGGGAAAACCCTGGGCAAGTGGTTCAGGATCGTCCAACGCCGAAACTATTTCTGTGTCGTTTAACACAGATAGAAAGACTCAAAATGGGGTGATGCAGGGCTATGCACGCGGGCGAAGTTCTGGAACGAGCCATGATAAGGGAAATTGACAGCGCCCCGGGAGTGCCTTACAGTGCCGACTCGTGGGAAACGATTACCGGCTTGTTTGTTTTATTTCGCGGAGTTGCCGAGGTTGACTAAAAATGCTTAAGGTAATGGTGTTGGGTGTTTTGTGTTTGGGTTTGTGTGCAACTCTATCCGAGGCTAAGACGACCGTGACCACCCAGCCGTTTGGCAAAATTCCCGATGGAACGCCCGTCGAAATCGTCACTCTGAGTGATGGCACCGTTGAAGCCCAGATTATCAGCTACGGCGGCATCGTCGTTTCCCTGAAAACTCCCGATCGAAATGGCAATTCGAGCGATATCGTGCTGGGCTTTGACGATGTGGATGGCTACTACGCCAACAGCAACAATCCGGGGGGCGCTTTTTTTGGAGCGATCATCGGGCGTTACGGAAATCGCATCGCCAAGGGAACGTTCACGCTGGAAGGCAAGACGTATCATCTGCCCATCAACAACGCGCCGAACTCATTGCATGGCGGCCCACACGGCTTCAACAACGTCGTGTGGAAAGCGAAAGAGATCCCGGACGGCGTCGAGTTGACGTATTTGAGCAAGGATGGCGAAGCGGGCTATCCGGGAAACCTCACGACGACCGTGCGGTACACGCTGGTCAAAGGCGAGCTGCGAATCGACTACTCGGCGACGACCGACAAAAACACCGTCGTAAACTTGACGAATCACTCGTACTTCAACCTCGCCGGGCAAGGCAAAGGCGACATTCTGCAGCATCAACTCACGTTGATGGCCTCTCGATTTACTCCAGTGGACTCCGGACTCATACCCACAGGCGAATTGAGACCGGTAGCGGGAACACCCTTGGATTTTACGAGAGCCACAGCGATTGGCGAGCGCATCGATGCGGATGACGAGCAGATCAAACTCGGCCACGGCTACGATCACAACTGGGTTCTGGATGCCACGGGCGGGAAGCTGGCGTTAGCGGCGGAAGCATTCGATCCGTCGTCCGGGCGCGTGTTGCAGGTGCTGACCGACCAACCCGGAGTTCAGTTTTACACCGGCAATTTTCTGGATGGCACGATCAAGGGGAAGGGCGGCGTAACGTACGGTAAACACTCAGCGTTTTGTTTGGAGACGCAGCATTTTCCGGACTCGCCCAATCATCCCGATTTTCCTACCACGGAACTCAAGCGCGGTCAGAAGTACCACACCGTGACCGTCTTCAAATTTTCGACCAAGTAAGCGTTCAGCGCGTCTTCTTGAGGCGACGCTTGTGGGAGCGCGGCGCTGCCGCGCCCCATCTCGGCAAGATGCCTACAAAAAAGTTCCACGAAGTTCGCGGCACCCTCATCGCGCAACTCGCGCGGATTACAGAGACCACTGGAGCATCGTGTAAGAGCGCGCCGGCACCTCGAATTTTGTGCGCCCGTTCGTGGTCGCCGGCTTCGCGAATGCCTGCGGAGCCACGCGTTGCGGAGACTGGAAGCTGTTCACTGCCTTCAGGTCGTCGCCGGAGAGCTGGGAAGTGGTCAGGATACGAGCGGGAGCTTGATCTTCCCATACGACTTCCACGTCGTGAGACTTTTGCAGATCGCGGTTCAGGATGAAAAGAACAACACTGCCGTCCGCGGTGTTGTGGGTCGCCGTAGCATCCAGATGCGGAACCGGGTCCATTCCTTTGACTTCATACGTGGAAGACTCCACAAGAACATTCAGGGCCGCGCCGCGCGCGAACTGCAGCGCCCAACTGTAGGGGTAGTAAATGGTTTGGCGGAACAGCCCCTCCGCGTTCGTCATAATCGGCGCGATAACATTAATCAATTGCGCCAGGCAAGCGATCTTGACCCGATCGCAATTGCGGATCAAGGTATTGAGCAAGCCTCCGACCAACAGCGCATCTTCGAAGTTGTAGATTTCTTCGAGCAAATGAGGAGCTTCGGTCCTCTTGCCGTTGACGGCATCGCCACGGCGCTCGCGGTACCACACGTTCCATTCATCGAACGAGAGCCAAAGCTTTTTCGGAGAGCGTTTATGCCCGCGCACCAGATCGCAAACCGCGAGTGTCTCGGCAATCTGCCGGTCCATGCTCAAATTCATCGCCAGAAATTTCGCGCTATCGCCGCCGGTCGTTTCAGTATTGTCAAAATAGCGATGCAGCGAAAGCCCGTCCACGTACTCGTAGCACTGCTCGAGCACCTCGCGATCCCACTCAAGATAAGTAGGCATGAGCGGCCCGCTGGAGCCGCAAGCAATGAGCTTGAGGGAAGGATCAACGTAGCGCATCTGTCGCGCGGCGTCGGCAGCCTTCAGGCCATATTCTGTGGCGGACATATGGCCGATTTGCCATGGGCCATCCATTTCGTTGCCAAGGCACCAGTGTTCAATTTTGTAAGGGTCGGCGATGCCATGTTTGCGCCGCAGTTCACTCCAGCGCGTGCCTTTTTCGACGTTGCAGTATTCCACGAGGTCCGCAGCTTGCTCGGAAGTGCCGGTGCCGAGGTTCAAGCCCATCAGCGGCTCGGTGCCCACTTCTTTGCACCAGGCCAGAAACTCGTTGGTGCCAAACTGGTTCGAGTTCAGCGAATTCCAGGCCTTGTCGAGAACCACCGGCCGGTCTTTCTTCGGGCCAACTCCGTCGAGCCAGTTGTAGCCGGAAACGAAGTTGCCCCCAGGATAGCGAATGATCGGTACCCCGAGATGCTTCACTTCATCCATCACATCTTTGCGGAATCCGTCGGAGTCAGAGAGCTTGGAGCCGGGATCGTAAATGCCTTCGTAGATAGCGCGGCCGAGGTGCTCCAGGAAAGAGCCGAACAGGTCGCGGTCGATGGGCGCGATGGTGCGCCGGGAGTCGATATAGACGCGGGCGGTAGTGCCGGCACCGGCCGCTGGCTTGGCCTGCGCCAACAGGGAGCGACTCAGCAAGAGGTCCGCGGAGCATGCCGCTGCAGTTACGGAGGCCTGTTGTAGGAAATGTCGTCGGGAAGTGCGGAACATAGATCGGATCTCCTATTCGGCGGGTGGCCGCTGGTGAACAGGCAAAGTAAGCGTTTACCCGGCGCTAGGAAAATAGAGCCTTCCCGCCGCCCTGTCAATCAAGCGTTTCCTCGTTGTGCCGGGAGGAACGCTCTTCCCGCTGGAAATTTAAGTGGTCTGTTGCCGTGCCGGTTGAAGCGCAGCGCCTACGCTGGCGTTCGAGTGTCTGCCCCGAGGGAACGAGCTCGGTCAGTTTTCTTTGCCCTTTGCAGCCGCCTTTGTTTGGCCGAGCTTGTCGAAGTCTTTCAAGAAAACACGCAATTGGAAACTCGTGGTGATTTTCGTGTAGCCTGCGGCGAGTTGATCTTTGTAGTGATCCAGGTAGAAGTCCATTGGATCGTCGGGATTCAAATCGGACAGAACTATGTCTGCATCGTCCATTGTCAGTTTACCGCAACGCAGACGGTTTCCCCGGAAGGCCATGTAGTTTGCGTTCTGCAACTTCGGTGCCGGCGTCGTGCCGGTGCCGCCAAAAGTCTGAGTGATCGAATTTCTCTGGACGCGCACCGAGGTAACTTTGCCGTCGATGTGAGGCGGCGGCAGCATTTGCTCCAGATCCAAAATCAGATCGTTTCCTTCGGCCTGCACGCCCGGGACTTTGCCGGACTTGATCATGTCGTCTACACCGATGCCAAAGGCATCCATCAAGCCTTTCACCGGCACATGCAACGCTTTGATTTTCTCGCTGTGCAGCCGAACCCTTCCGTCCGGCGTCGGAATCATCACACCCTCCGACTCGAAGGAAATGTCGCCCTTGTCCCGAAGTTTCCCTTTGACTTGCAGCCGGCCGTTGACAATCGCGACAGAAATCCCGGACAACGGAGAGTTAGGTCGCGCGAAAACATAGGAATTGAGCAGGTTGGCGAGGTCCGTTGGGCCGATCGCGATTTCCGCGGTGTCGATGTGAATCCGGAAGGAGCTTTTGTCGTCCAAGACTGGAAACTCGTTCCCGCTGGTGGGAACCAGCGCGCCATTCAGCGAGTTAATTTGCACCGCGACGTCGTCGCTCAGCCGATACTTCACATTGTGCATTTGCGCGCGAACGGCGGCATCCGGTTTTGCCTGAGTGGCGCCTTCTTGCGCCCTGGCATCGCTCGGAAGTGCAAGGAAAAGCAGGAGGCCAATCAACAGAGATGACGCCGAATTGAGTTGCATGGAGAAGAAAAGTTCACTCGTTCCGTGGGCGCGTTCCAATGACAGCCTCCGTTTCTAGCGTTGAGGTTGCTGCTGTGGCGGCGCTGGCGGGCCGACGGGTGGCGTCACCGTTCCCGGGTCCGAATGCTCGCTGGGCACCAGTTTGGTAATTCCCAGGCTCTTGAAGATCGTCGGCCAGTATTCCTTCACGACGTTGTCGAGTGCGCCGAAGCCGACCCGAACTCCGTACCGGCTGAAGGTCTTTCCCGCGGTGCGCTCCGCGTCCGGAAGGTAGCTGTTGGCCAAGCTCTCGGCCATCAATCCCCCTAATACTCCGGACCAATTGAAAGTATTTCTCCCCTCATCCGTGCGTGTGATCACAACGCGTTCGATCGCATACAGAATGCGGCTGCGCGGACCTCCGAACGCTTTGACAAAGTAGCGGGGATCTTCGTGAAGCATCGTCGGCAGCAGAAAAGTTCCAAACAAGTGGCTGGAAGCATTGCTAGCGACCGACGAGCCAAATCGTTTTCCGTAACCATCCCATCCTTGCCCGTACCCCGGCAAAGCATTGCGTGCCTGACCGATTCCGGCCGTGATCATGGAGCCGAGAAATCGCGAAGGCGCGACGGTTTCATCGACCGACAGTTCGAACTTCTGCCAAGGGTCGAGTGGCCCTTTATCGAACGCCAACTCAGGGAAAAACACCGACCGCTTGCCGAGTATGGCAATGGTCGTCTGCAATTGCTGACTGGGGTTCTGCTGTTTGGGAATGGGCGCGTCAGGAAGATTCGCGGTCCTCGATTCTTCATCCGCGATCGCCACGGCGCTGCCCGAGGCGATGAACAGGACTGTGATCGCGAATGAAATTGCCAGGCGTGAAGCGAGGTTTCGCACGTTCATGTCCGTTGAAGTTCCCCCAATTTGATGCACTTCCGTTAGGCAAAACCACCCTGAAGAATCGCCTGCCCCTGCTTCCACGCGCCGACTGTCGGTTTAGATGCAGTCAAATACCCATTCGATATGAGCGTTTCTTCGCGGTTGTCACGAAATCTGCAACGGTCTGGAAGCGGGGTTCGCGTTTCAGGGTTTGACTGCCAAATCAGGTTTTCCCTGTAGGTCCGGCCTCGAAAGGGTGTGCTATGATCGCCTCGCCGCAACGAGACTCGGTTCCCTAATGCCCGCCGCGATGGAGGTCCTCTATGAGCCGCTCCCTTAAAATCATCGCCATTGTCGTTGGCGTACTCATCGTTTTAGTGCTGGTCGCACCGTTTCTGATTCCTGTGAATCAATTCAGACCCACGATCGAGCAAAAGGCTTCCGCTGCATTGGGGCGAAAAGTGGAAGTCGGCAATCTCAGCCTGTCGCTTTTCAGCGGGGCTCTTGAAGCGGATAACCTGTCCATCGCTGACGACCCGAAATACAGCAATTCGCCGTTTCTAACCGCCAAGTCGGTCAAAGTCGGTGTCGAGTTGATGCCCCTGATCTTCTCGAAGACGCTGAACGTAACCGACGTCACCATCGACAGCCCGCAAGTTTCGTTGATTCGGAACGCTGGCGGTGAATGGAACTATTCTTCGTTCGGTGCTTCGGCCGCCAAATCGCAAGCGCAGACACCGCCCCCGGCTGCTACACCTTCCGCTCCCGCGTCCTCTTCATCCTCGGGAGCAGAATTCTCGGTCCAAAAACTGGAACTCAAGAACGGCCGCATTACCGTAGGCTCAACCGCTTCGCAAAAGCGCAGTACCTACGACAACGTGAGCGTGGTCGCGTCGAAAGTCTCCCTGACCTCGAAATTTCCGGTCACAGTTACCGCCGATCTCCCCGGCGGCGGCAACTTCAAGATCGACGGCACGGCCGGTCCCATCAACCAGACCAATTCCGTGCTCACTCCGCTCAGCGCCAAACTGACGGTCAATTCCCTCAATATGGCCTCGACTGGTTTCCTGGATCCCTCCGCGGGCCTCGGCGGCATCCTTGATCTAAACGCAACGCTGGAGTCGCAAAATGGCGTTGCCGAAACCAAAGGCAGCGCCAAGCTCTCGAAAGCGCTGCTGATCGCTGGTGGTTCTCCTTCATCCGAGCCGGCCACCATCGATTTCCATACGAAATATGATCTCGTTAAGAACACTGGCGTCCTCGATCCCTCGACCCTGAAGATCGGCAGCGCGGTCATGAATCTGTCGGGCACGTATGAGGCCCCCGCGGAGGGCACCATTCTTCACGTCAAAGTGAATGGCCAAAACATGCCAGCCAAGGATCTGGAGACGTTCCTGCCCGCGTTAGGTGTCAACATGCCGAAGGGCGCTTCGCTTGAGGCTGGAACACTTAACACCGATCTGAATCTCTCCGGGCCGACGAACAAACTTGTGACCACCGGCAACGTGGGTCTTTTCAATGCGAAGCTTGCAGGATTCGATTTGGGGTCCAAACTATCGGCGATTTCATCGCTCACGGGTGTCAAGTCCGGAAAAGACTTGGAAATCCAGAAAATGACCAGCAACGTGCGTATGGCTCCGGAAGGTATCCAGGCCACCAATTTCGATGCCGTCGTTCCGGCGGTCGGCACGCTCGTTGGCGGCGGTACCATCAACTCCAAGAACGCGTTGGACTTTAAAATGGCAGCCACGCTCACAGACGTTCTGGGTGAGGCCGGAAGCCCAGTTGGAAGCACAGGCGCGATGATGAGCAAGCTTGGCGGCGGTGGGGGCAGCAAGAATTGCAAAAGCCAAACCACCGTCCCATTTCAAATTCAGGGCACAACATCCGATCCGAAGTTCATTCCGGACGTTGGCGGCCTCGCGGCAGGAATGCTGAAGTCGCAGTTGGGATGCGCCGCCGGAATCGTTCCCGGAGCTTCCGGCGTTCCCGGAATTCCTGGTGCCGGCGCAGGGCAGAATCCAGCTGACGCGGTGCAGCAGCTCGGCGGCTTGCTTGGTAAGAAGAAAAAGCCGTAGTGATCTCGACATTGGAAGTGCTGACGCTTCAGCGCTTCGCTCTTGCGGTCAACCAATGTAGACGCAACGCTTCAGCGCATCTCTCCTACGCGGCCACTGCGAGAAGGCTCGCGCATTACTCATATCGCAGTGCAACCATCGGATCGACACGGGTGGCGCGCCTCGCGGGGATGTAACTCGCGCTTATCGCCGTAAGCACCAGCAGCGCAACCACCCCAGCATACGTCGTGGGGTCTGTGGCTTTCACCCCGAACAGTATGCTCGTCAAAAATTGCGTCACCACCGCTGCTCCCGCCAAGCCAATGACGATCCCAGCGCCCGCCAGCAGCAGTGTCTGCCGCAAAACCAGCCGCAGCACATCGCTCTGACTCGCTCCGAGCGCCATACGCAGTCCGATCTCATTCGACCGCTGCCCCACCACGTAGGACATCACTCCGTATACACCAGCCAGCGCGAGCCCGACCGCCAACGCTGCGAAAATACCCAGCAGCAGCGTGCGAAAGCGCGGAGCCGCCACGCCTTCTGAATTGAGAGCTTCCATCGTCGTGAACTTCACCGGAACATCCACAGAGAGTGCGTGGATCTTGTCGCGAACTGCCGGTGAGATCGCGCCCGGCTGCATCGATGTTCGCACCAGGATGCTGAGGGCGGCGGCAGGTTGCGGATGTTGCTCGTACGGCATGTAGATTTCCGGGGACGCCTCTTTCGCTGGTCCCTCTTGCCGAACGTTGCCTACAATGCCCACGATTTTCATGCCCTTCATCGAATCCAGTCCGCAGAAGATCGAGTGCCCGATGGGATCCTGGTTCGGAAATGCGTGCCGCGCCAGCGCTTCGTTGATAACCGCCGTAAACGGCGCGTCATACGTGTCCCCATCATTGAAATCTCTGCCGCGTCGCCGCGGAATTCCGAGAGTGGCAAACGTTCCCGGTGACACGACAGAGAACACCGCTTGTGGCGCGCTGACGTCCAGCGCTGTGGGCAATTGGTCGATCCAATAACTGCCGTCCGATGCCGTGTGGCCTGGAGGCTCCATGGTTGCGCCTGCATCAAGCACGCCGGGAAGGGCGCGCACCTCCGCCAGCAATTGTTTGTAGAATCGTGTCGCAAGCCGCGCGCTCTCTAGATCCGAGGCGGGCACGCTGGTTCCGACCACCAGCACGCGCTCCGCCCGAAATCCCAGCTCGACATTCTGTAGCGCGACAAAACTCTTGATCAGCAACCCAGCGCCCGCCACCAAGATCACCGACAACGCGATTTCCGCCACCACCAGCGCTTGACGCATGCGGTCCGCAAGACTCCCGCCTCCGGCGCGTTGCACGCTTTGCTTGAGTGCGCTATTGAGATCGACGCGCAAGACCTGCAGCGCCGGCGCGAGACCAAACAACAAGCTCGCCACCATGGAAATCCCCAACGTGAATAGCAAAACGTCGCCGTCGATGCCGGCTTCCGCAAGTCGCGGTATGTCCCCAGGCGCCAGTGCCATCAGCGTCCGGGATCCCCAGAACGCCAGCGCCAGTCCCGCAGCCCCCGCGATCAGCGCCAGCAATATACTTTCGGTGATCAACTGCCGCACAATCCGGCCGCGTCCCGCTCCCACCGCCGAGCGTATGGCCATCTCCCGCGCGCGTGCGACCGCTTTCGCCAGCAGCATATTCGCTAGGTTGGCGCACGCGATCAGCAGCACTACGCCAACCGCCGCCAGCATCACGTAAAGCGTCAGCCGGAACTCGTTGACCATTTCGTCGCGGAGTTGCGTGACCGCTACACTCTTCCCCTTGTTGCTGTCGGGGTATTTCTCCTCGAGTCGCGCGCCAATCGCCACCATCTGCGCTTGCGCCTCCTCCAATCGAACACCGTCCCGCAGCCGTGCGATGACCCGATAGTTGTGAGCGCTGCGCGACTCCGTATCGGGAACAATCGTGTTCGTCGGATACCAGATATCCGTTATCTCAGGAAAGCGAAAACCCGGAGGCATCACTCCCACGATATCCAGCGTTTTGCCGGCCATCTGCACGCGTTTGCCAAGCGCGTTTGCTTCATCGCCGAAGTGTCGCGCGGCATACGCATAGCTGATAATCGCGGCGCCGGGTCCGCCGCGCTTTGCTTCCTCAGCGCTGAATTCGCGTCCCACAAAAGGCGTCACGCCAAAAACGTGAAAAAACCCCGGGCCAATCTGCGCGGCGTGCACATATTCCGCTGTCGCGCCCGTTGCCGTTCCAGTGGTGACCGCTGTATCCCAAGCGCCGTAGTAGGCCATTTCTTCAAACGCCGAGCTTTGATCGTGCCAATCGTGATAATCGGGTGCGGATACCTGGCCCTTGCCCGAGTCCGCTTTCCAAAAAGATGCCAGCGTCACGATGCGATCCGGATCGGAATACGCCAGGGGTTTCAACAGCACCGCGCGCACCACGCTGAACATCGCGGTGTTCGCGCCGATTCCGAGCGCGAGGATCAACACTGCCACCACGGTGAAACCGGGGTTCTTTAGCAGCATCCGAACCGCAAACCGCAAATCCTGCAGCAGCGTCTCCACCGCCGGAATCCCGCGACGCTCCCCATAAATCTCTCTCGTCTGTGCAATGCCGCCAAGCTTGATCAGCGCATGCCGCCGCGCTTCGCTCGCAGTCATCCCTGAACGCAGGTTGTCGTCGATGTGCATCTGCAGATGACTTTCCATCTCTGCGGCAAATGCACGGTCGCATCGTTCCTTGTTAAACAATCCGCCCAGCCGGACGAACCACGCACGAAGGCGCCTCATGACCGATCCTCACTCGGCGTCAGGAATCGCGCCAGAATCGCAGTAGTCTGATCCCATTCCTGCGCTTCCTTAGCCAACTGCTTTCGCCCGGCACGCGTCAGCCGGTAATATTTCGCCTTACGATTGTTGTCCGACTGACCCCATTCGGAATCGATGTAGCCCTCTTGCTCCAGCTTCAAAAGCGCGGGGTACAACGTTCCATAGTTCACCGAAAGCAGATCGCCGCTGGTCTGCTCAATCCGCCGGGCGATCCCATAACCGTGTAGCGGTCCCAAAGTCTCCAGCGTCTTCAAGACCATCAGCGCCAACGTCCCTTGCCAAACATCCGTTTTTTCCGCCATGCCACTCTCTCCTATGGGATACCCATAGTGAGAGTGCCACAGCTCCTATTGGAAAACAATAGAAGAGTTTGCCAGGAACGGATTCGACCGCGCCGCACAAACAACGCCCCAAGGGAAACCGAGGTCTCCCCTAGGGCGTCCCCCGGGGCGGAGGAAGTTTGTGTTTGTTTTTTCTCTAGCCGGAACCGAAGGCCACCGCGCCCTCTCAGTCCTCGACCTTGCCGAGCTTGTGGCCGTCGCTGTGAATCAATACGGGCACTGGTCCGGGAGCTCCCGGAGGCTGGAGAGAATAGACCGTGGTGTGAATCGCGCGACCGTGATCGCTTAGGATGAACTTCACTTTGATCACGCCATCCGATACTGGCGCTCCGGCGCTGTTCGTGTACCCTGCGTCGGTAATCGTAAATTCGCCGGTGCAGTCTGGGTTGACAGTGTATGTCCCTGATTCGTCCGTATTAAAGCCGGATACGCTATCAGTCGGACCCTTCGGCGGCGCCGGAGCACCGGCCGGAGGCGGGCTGCTGAGCACGAAATCCACCTGGGTGAATTTGCCATTGCCATCGAAATGGGTCAGGGCGATACCCTGACGATCAATCGTCCCGCTGGGCAAGAAAACTTGCCCGGAAACGGTGAACGCGTAGTCGCCTTGTAAAATAGAGTTACCCGCGCTGCAGGGTTCGCTAGACCATGCCCTCGCAGGACTATTGAACGAAAACGCAGCGAACGTCACAACCAAGACTGCCCTCAAAATCCAAGTCCTCATACTTTCCTCCGGTGTCGAAATTTCGTCGGGAGTCCCCGACCTGCTGCCTTCTGCCACTTCTCGGCTCCGCGGCACAATGGACCGGCCCTGAAGGTTTCCTGAAGTCTTCCTGTAGAGGTAACTGCAAGCAAAATTGACGGCTATCTCTCTCCGAACGATCTAGATACAATCCCCATTCTGTCGCGTCATCCGAGGGTCGAATCCGCCATGAGCGCCGAAGTCTATCAGTTCGAGGATTTCGAGCTGGATCGCGGGGCCTATCAGCTCCGCCGCGACGGCCGTGTCGTTCGCCTGGAGCGCATCCCTCTGGACCTGCTTTTTCTGCTGGCCGAACGCCATGGGCAGCTCCTCACCCGCGAGGAAATACTTGACCGCATCTGGGGCAAGGAGGTCTTCGTTGACGTAGACAACAGCATTAACACCGCCGTCCGCAAGATCCGTCAAGCTCTAAAGGACAGCCCCGAAAATCCCCGCTTTCTCTATACGATCCCGGGCAAAGGCTACCGCTTCGAGGCCTCAGTAGTGGAGTTACGGCCCGCAGCCTCGACTCCAGCTCCCGCCGCTCTGACTCTTGATACTCCCGAGCCGATCCCCGTCGTGTCTCCGTCCCCGGCGGCGACATCTCCCCCGACACGCAGAATCCGGCTATGGCCTTTCTGGCTCGCACTCGTCGCGATGCTGGTCGTCGCGGTGTTCCTCACCAGGCCCTACCTTCGGAAGGCTTCCAGCCCCAAAGCCAGTGGAAAAATCATGCTCGCCGTTCTGCCTTTCCAAAACCTGAGCGGCGATTCCAACCAGGATTATTTCGCCGACGGCATGACCGAGGAAATGATCACCCAGCTAGGCGGACTCGATCCGCAGCATCTGGGCGTCATCGCGCGGACTTCCGCCATGCAATACAAGGGCGCCCCCAAGGACGCCGCGCAAATCGCTCGCGAACTTGGCGTCGCCTACCTCCTCGAAGGCAGTGTGCGTCGCGACGCCGGGCGCGTGCGCGTCACCGCCCAGCTCATCCAGACCAGCGACCAGACCCACATCTGGGCCGACAGCTTTGACCGTGACCTCGGCGACATCCTCAACCTTCAGCGCGAAGTCGCCCGCGCCATTGCCGGCAACATTCAGCTCACCCTTTCGCAACAAGTGGAAGCTCGCCTGGCCGGCGCCCCGCGGGTCAGCGCACAGGCCTACGAAGCCTACCTTGAGGGGCGACAAGCCTTGGACCAAAGAAGCCGCGCGAGCTTCCAGCGCGGTGTCGACGCATTCAACCGCGCCATCTCCATCGACGCCAACGAGCCGCGCCCGTACGCAGGCTTGGCTCGCGTCTATGCTCTGGCACCGGTCTTCGGCGCGAAGCCATCCGAGACTATGCCCAAGGCTCGCGAAAACGCCATGCGTGCGCTTGCGTTGGACGACTCGCTCGCCGAAGCGCACGCGACCCTCGCCTTCATACGAGCCCATTTCGAATACGATTGGCCCGCAGCCGAACGCGAGTTCCATCGCGCCCTGGAACTCAATCCTAGCGATGCCACTACTCACTTCTTTTATTCCAATAGCTATCTCTCTCCCTTCGCCCGCCACGACGAAGCTATCTCCGAGATGCAGACGGCCATTGCGCTCGACCCACTGTCAGTTCCCATCCGATCTTTCTTGGGCCGCACATATCTGTGGGCGCGGCGCTACGACGAAGCCCTGGCCGAATTGGAAAAAGCCGATAAAATCGATTCGGACTTCGTCCTCAACCACGAGCGGCTCGCTCACCTCTACACCTATTTGCAACGATATCCCGAGGCCATCGACGAAGAGACAAAAGCACGCATGCTGGCTGGAGAAGACCCTAAACTCGCGCTCCGGAAGCAGGACGAACTGAAAGCCGCATTTGCCGCTCGCGGTCCGCGCGGTTACTGGGAAACTCTTCTCGATTTTTCGAAGGACAAAGAAAATCCACCCGAGTCCTACACGAACAACTATGGTATCGCTCTCCTGTATGCGCGCCTCGGTGACGCAGACAAAGCATTCGCCTCTCTCGAGCGCGCTTATTCCGAACATGAACTCGCCCTGACCGAACTCGCCGTCGAGCCTGCCTTCGACTCTTTGCGATCCGATCCACGTTTCCAGGATCATCTTCGTCGAGTGGGCTTGGCAAAATGAAGTCCGCGATGAAGTTTTTAAAATTCCGGTGCCCTCGATCTCGAATTTTCCTTCTGACGCTTCTTGACTCTTTCGAAACTTCCCACTAGCCTCGTCCGTCTACAAAAAAAGGGTTCGGGGATCGCGTCCTGCCGCGCCGCCCATACAAAGGAGTTAGCATGCATTCCGTCTCCCGTCGAAGTTTGTCGTTTGCGATTGCCGCGACCGCAGCCTTCCTCGCGGCGCCCGCGATACCTCACGCCGCCGCCCAAGGTGGGGAGCCGCAATCGTTCGCCATTCGCGGCGCCACCGTCGTGCCGGTCTCCGGTCCGCGCATCGAAAATGCGACGGTGCTTGTCTCGCGCGGAGTCATTACCGGTGTCGGCAGGGACGTCACTTTCCCCCAGGAAACCTGGATCATCGATGGCAAGGGACTAACGGTTTATCCCGGCCTGTTCGATTCGTTCACCGACGTTGGCCTTGCTTCTGCAGCGGCGCCAACGGCTGGCGAAGGCGCCGGACGCCCGCAGCAACCAATTTCGCGCGGTCCGGAAGATCGTCCCGGCGCGACTCCCTGGCGCGACGCCGCCGGCGAAGCGACCCTCGCCGACAAGCGCATCGAAACGTGGCGCAGCGCCGGATTTACCACCGTCATCTCCGCAAACAAGGGCGGCATCTTTCCCGGCCAGGCCGCGGTCCTCGATCTTGCCGGCGAACGCAATGGCGATCTGGTCGTGAAAGCTCCGGTGGCCATTCCGGTTTCGCTGCAGCCGGTCGGCAATTTCGCAAGTTTTCCAGGCTCGCTGATGGGCACGATCGGTTACGTTCGCCAAGTGTGGCTGGACACCGATTGGAGCACCAAAGCCGAAGCCATCTACGACAAGAATCCTCGCGGCATGGCGCGCCCTCGCTACGATCGCACCAACTCCGCTCTCGCCGATGCGCTGGAAGATCACGCGTTGGTCCTGATTCCCGCAAACAATACGGTCCAGATTCGCCGCTCGTTCGAACTGGTGGAACGCTGGCACGTCACCGCTGCGATCTACGGCGGCCAGATGAGCTACGAAGTGGCCGACGAAATCGCAACAAAGAAGCTACCCGTTCTAGTCGACCTGAAATGGCCGGAAGCCGACAAGGACGCAGACCCTGACGATGTTCCTTCGCTCCGCACGCTACGTTTTCGCGATCGCGCTCCGTCGTCGCCTGCCGCCCTCGCTAAAGCTGGCGTAAAGTTCGCGTTCTATTCCGGTGGCATCGCCGCACCGAAAGACATCCTGAAAGCCGCGAAAAAATCGATCGACGCAGGCCTCAACCCGGACGCCGCTCTCCGGGCGATGACCTTGTCGCCCTCGGAAATTTTCGGTGTAGCGGATCGCCTCGGCTCCATCGAAAACGGGAAAATCGCCAACCTGGTCATCACCGATGGCGACCTGTTCAACGAAAAAACAAAAATCAAATTCGTCTTCGTCGATGGCCGCAGATTTACGATCCACGAACCCGAAAAGCCTAAAGATTCGCCTAAAGGCGATCTGACCGGCAAATGGAAACTCGCCTACACCACTCCCGAAGGCACCGAAGAATCGACCGCCGACCTCACCATGGCCACCGACGGCGCACTTTCCGGAACGTTCACCAGCAAGCGCGGCACGCAGACGATTCTGAGCGGCTCACTCAGCGCCGACAAATTTACCTTCACCATCAACATCGTGTTGGAAGATGGCCCGACCGACGCGGTCTTCACCGGGACCTTCGACGGCACATCCCTCAAAGGCAACATCAGTGTGGTAGGAATCGACATCGAGTTCACGGGCACCAAAGCGCCAACGCGCTCCATCGCAGTCGAGCAATCGACCAACGAACAGGGAGCCGCCCGATGAAAATTTCGATGAACGCATCACGTGCCATTTGTATCGCAACGCTTCTCGTCGCTCTGGCGCCGGCACAAACACGCCCTGAAAATGCACCGGCTGTGGCCAACGAGCCCGCCCCAATCATCCTGATTCAAAACGCCACGATCCTCACCGTCTCGCACGGCAACATCGAGCACGGCTCCATCCTTATCAAGGATGGCAAGATCGCCGAAGTCGGCTCGTCCATCAAGGCCCCGAAAGACGCCCAGGTGATCGACGCCGCCGGCCAATTCGTCATGCCCGGCATCATCGACTGCCACTCCCACATCGCCATCGACGGCAGCGTCAACGAGGGCAGCATCGCTGTCTCTTCCATCGCCAACATCGCCGACGTGCTTAATCCCGACGATATCGACATCTACCGTGATCTCGCCGGCGGAGTCACCGTCGCCAACGTTCTCCACGGCAGCGCCAACCCCATCGGCGGCCAAACCGTAGTCATCAAACTCCGCTGGGGCCATCCCGCCTCTAAGCTCCCGTTCGAGGGCGCCTTGCCCGGCATCAAGTTCGCTCTCGGCGAAAATCCCAAGCACTCGAACTTCGGTGGACGCGGCACTGAGGCGCGTTATCCCGCCACGCGCATGGGCGTCGAAGAAACCATCCGTGGCGCGTTCGCAGAAGCCCGCGATTACAAAGCCGCGTGGGACGTTTATAACAAGCGCGCCGCCGCTGGCGAAAAAAATCTGATCCCGCCGCGCCGCGATCTGCGTCTCGATCCGCTCGTCGAAGTGATGGAAGGTAAGCGCTACGTGCATGCCCATTGCTACCGCGAAGACGAAATTTTGATGCTGCTTCGCGTGGCGAAAGAATTCGGCTTCAAGGTCCGCACTGTTCAGCACGTCCTCGAGGGCTACAAAGTAGCCGACGAACTCGCCGCTGCAGGCGTCGGCGCCTCCACGTTCTCCGACTGGTGGGCCTACAAAGTCGAAGCCTTCAACGCCGTCCCCTACAACGCCGCGCTCATGACCCGCCGCGGCGTGATCGTCTCCGTCAATTCCGACGACGCCGAGGAAGCCACGCACCTCAATCAGGAAGCCGCCAAGAGCATCAAGTTTGGCGGACTCTCGCACGACGAAGCCCTCAAACTCGTCACCCTCAATCCCGCGATCCAGCTGGGCATCGACAAGCGTGTAGGCTCCATCGACACCGGCAAGGACGCCGACCTGGTCATCTACAACCACGACCCGCTCAGCGCCTACGCCGTCGTGCAACAAACGCTGATCGACGGCCGCGTCTATTTCGATCGCCAGCGCGACCTCGCCGCCCGCCCCAATCTGGAAAAGGAAAAGAAAGCGTTGCTCGAAAAAGAAAAGAAGGCTGCCGCTGCTGAGAAAAAATCCGACGGCAACTCTGCGAAACCTGGCGAAAAGAAGCCAGACGAAAAGCCCAAGCCGCCATCAGCGGCAGTTTCCGGAGGTGCGCTATGAGCCGTACTCTCCTGACCCGCGTCCTCACGACGCTAGCAGTCGCGTATTTCTGCTTCGCAGCAATCGCGACCGCGCAAACGCCTTCCACCAACTACGCGATCACCCACGCAAAAATATTCACGCTCACGGGCCCGCCCATCGACGATGGCATCCTGGTAATCCGCGACGGTAAAATCGCCGCCGTCGGCTCCAATGTTGACATTCCCTCCGGCGCGCAGCTAATCGACGGCAAAGGCCTGCAGGTCTACCCCGGCCTCTTCGATCCCGTCACCCAAATGGGCTTAAGCGAAATCTCCGCCGTCAGCGCCACTGTCGATACCTCCGAGACCGGCGCTTTCAACCCGGATGCCGTCGCTGCCGACGCCATCCTGCCTTCCAGCGAGCATATTCCCGTCACCCGCGCCGCGGGCATCACCGAAGTGCTCGCCGTCCCCGCCAGCGGCGGCTTCGATTCCCGCGGTTCCGCCAATATCCTCGGCGGCCAGGCTTCCGCAATCCACCTCGCCGGTTGGACCATCAACGACATGCTCATTAAAAAGAGCGTCGCCATGGTTCTTGATTGGCCAAAAATCGAAACGCAATCTTTCGATTTCGCGACCTTCTCCAGAAAAAACAAACCATTCGCGGAAGCCAAGCAGGAATACGAAAAGCAAGTCAACGAACTCTCCGACTGGCTGGACAACGCCCGCCACTACGCGCAAGCCTGGGGCCACGGCGGCCCCGCCGACTATCAGCGCGACCTCAAACTCGAAGCGCTCGTTCCCGTCGTTCGTGGTGAACTGCCGGTCCTCGTCTTCGTCGATCGTGCTCGCGACATCCGCAGCGCAGTCGAGTTCTGCGACAAGCAAAAACTAAAAATGATCCTCGCCGGCGGCGCCGAAGCCTACAAAGTCAAAGAACTCCTGCGCTCGAAAAGTATCCCGGTCATCCTGCAGCCAACGCTCACCGAGCCGCTCAACGAAGATGACCCCTACGACCGCTCGCTAACGCAACCCGCCGAACTCGCCGACGCCCGCGTCAAAATTGCATTCGGCAGCTTCGACAATTCCTTCGCGCGCCGCCTGGGTCAGCAAGCCGCCAACGCCGTAGCCTACGGCCTGCCCTACGACGAAGCTCTAAAAGCAGTCACACTCTACCCCGCGCAAATCTTCGGCCTGGCCGATCAAATCGGCACCCTCGAAACCGGCAAAATCGCCAACGTAATCGTAACCAACGGCGATCCCCTGGAGCTCACCACCGACGTCCGCTACCTCTTCATCAAAGGTCAGCTAACGTCCACCGACAACAAACACAAATCCCTCTACGACAAATATCTCAATCGCCCATCAGCAAAGTAGCGAAGTCTCGGTCCTCTGTCGGGGCGCAGCACCGCACCGCTGCACCCCATCTCGGCAAGATCAATCCAACCGTGCTGAATGCAAACCCTCTTGCTCGCTTGAGCGTGTCGAATCAACCTCTCCAGACAACCCCACAAAACCTTACGTGTTCCTGGTCCGTCTAAACCGCGATAGAGTCGCGTCCCTGTGGGAGCCTCCATGGAAACTCTGCTGCAAGATCTTCGCTACGCCTTCCGTGTACTGATCAAGAGCCCCTCGTTCACCGCGATCGCGGTCCTGACGCTTGCCCTGGGCATCGGCGCGAACACCGCGATTTTCAGCGTCGTAAACGCCATCCTGTTGCGTCCGCTCGCCTTTCATGATTCCTCGCGCATCATGCTCATCGCGGAAAAAAGCAAATACCCCGACCCAAGCGTCTCTTACCAGAATTTCGTCGACTGGCGCGACCAAAGCCATTCCTTTGAATGCGTCCAGAGCATGCGCGCGTCCACCATCACCCTCACCGGCGCCGGCGAACCCGAGCGCCTCAACGCCCGCTGGGTCACCTCGGGACTTTTTCCCCTCCTCGGCGTGAAAGCCCTCCTCGGCCGCACCTTTCGCGACGACGAAGACCGCGCCGGCGGCGCCCCTGCTGTGGTCATCAGCTACGGGCTCTGGCAACGCCGTTTTGGCGGCGCCACAGATGTTCTGAACAAATCCATCAACCTCGACTCTGGTCCTTACACCGTCGTCGGCGTTCTCCCTCGAGCCTTCGAATTCCTACGCGCCGACGATGTCTATCTGCCGTTCACGCCTTGGGCAAAAACACTTCCCGACGATCGCAACTGGCATCCCGGCATCTTCGCCATTGGCCGTCTCAAACAGGGCGTCTCGCGCGAGCAAGCCAACACCGAAATGGTCGCCATCGCCAAACGCCTCGAAGAGCAGTACCCGATCTACAACACGGGCACCAGCGCTGACGTCATTCCCTTGCAGGAGCAAGTCGTCAAAAACGTTCGCCCGGCATTGTTGCTTCTCGTCGGCGCCGTTAGTTTCGTTCTGCTCATCGCCTGCGCCAACGTCGCCAATCTCCTCTTGGCCCGCGCTGCGTACCGTGGCAGGGAGGTAGCCATCCGCGCTTCGATGGGTGCTGGACGCGCTCGCCTCATCCGCCAACTGTTGACCGAAAGCATCCTTCTTTCCCTCGCAGGCGGCATCTTCGGTCTGCTTCTGGCTTGGGCCTCTCTCGGCCCGCTTCTCAACATTTCGGCAGGCAGTTTGCCTCTGGCCTTCACGATTGGGCTCAATCGTTCTGTGCTCCTGTTCACGATCCTGGTTTCCGTCATCACCGGCCTGGCCTTCGGCATTGCCCCGGCTCTTCGCGCCACGCGCCTCGATCTCCGCGAAACCTTGAACGAAGGCTCGCGCGGCTCGACCTCGGGTCCCGGCCATCAGCGTCTCCGCGGTATCCTCGTCGCCTCAGAGTTTGCGCTCGCGATGTTGCTCCTCGTCGGCGCCGGTCTGCTCTTGCGCAGCTTCTCACGCCTGCAAGACGTCAGCACCGGCTTCCAGCCCGATCATCTTCTCGTCGCCGATCTTCCTCTCTCGCAGACCGCCTACGCCAAGCCCGAACAGCGCTACGGATTTTTCGATCGCCTCGTCGATCGCGCACAAACTCTTCCCGGCGTGCGTTCCGTCGGCGCGGCGTCTGCACTCCCGGTCAGTGGCATCGGCGGACTTCTTCATTTCAATATCTATGGCCGTCCACCCAAGACGCCCAACGACTACATCGCGGCAGGCTATCGCGCCGTCACCGCAAACTATTTCGAAACGCTGAGCGTCCCGCTGCTGCGAGGCCGCTTCCTCACTCCCGCGGACAAAGAGAAGACCCCGGCGGTCGTGGTCATCAACGCCACCATGGCAAAAACCTATTTCGCCGGCGAAAATCCCCTGGGCAAACGCATGCAGATCGGCGCCACGCCGGAGTCCGAGGTTCCTTGGATGGAAGTCGTCGGCGTGGTCGGCGATGTCACGCAGGGTCTCGGCCTGGAACCCAAGTCCGAAATGTATTTGCCGTATCGCCAGGCCGACCAGGTCTTGCCCGTGTTCCAGTTGTCCGTCGTCCTGCGCACCGCCGGCGATCCGCACCAGCAAGCCGCGGCGTTGCGTTCCGCCTTGGCGGAAATCGATCCCAATCAGCCCTTGGTGAAAGTACGCACCATGGAGGACAACATGGCTGCAACGGTCGCGCAGCCGCGCTTTCGAACCTGGCTCATCGGCATTTTCGCAGGGCTTGCGCTGATGCTCGCCGCGGTGGGCATCTACGGTGTTATGTCGTATTCGGTGACCCAACGCACCAGTGAAATCGGTATTCGCATCACGCTAGGCGCTCAGCCTGTTGATGTATTCCGCATCGTTCTCGGCGAAGGCTTACGATTCGCCCTGATCGGTGTCGCGGTCGGCGTCGCCGGAGGCTTGGTTCTGACACGCCTCCTAAGTACTTTCCTCTATGGCGTCAGCGCTACCGATCCGCTCACCTTTTTTGGTGTAGCAATCCTGCTGATCGCAGTCTCCGTCGCCGCGTGCTTCTTCCCAGCCCGCCGCGCCACCCGCGTAGACCCCATCGAGGCGCTACGTTACGAGTAGTGGCCAATCGTTGGATCGGCCAATCCCGGGTCAACCTTCGGCTTCGGTATTCGAGCGATTCGAGTGTCCACAAAGCTGCCGAATCCTTTCGCCGGCAGGAAACTTTTCCCCTCAATCTGCGTTCTTACCTGTGAGCCCCATGCGCACCCGTCTTCTAGCCCCGTGTCTTGCCTTGACCCTCGCGGCTCTGTCAACGCCCACCTACGCGCAAGACGCCGAGAAAATCGTAGCCCAATACATAAAGGCCCAAGGCGGCGCCAAGAACCTATCGAAAGTCCAGACGCTGATCATCGAAGGCACGATCACAAATGCAGCCGAAGGCAAGTCCGGAACCTACACCCTCGATACCAAGCTCCCCAATCGCTACTACTCCGAGCTGATCATCGACGACAAAAACGCGATCGAGGCCTATAACGGCAAATCCGCTTGGCACCAGACTCCCACCGGCGAAATCAGTACGCTCGTTGGCCTTGAAGGTAGTCAACTCGAAGCCGCCGGGCTGTACTACAATTCGCGTCTCGTAAACGCCAAGAAAAACAAGCTGGGCGTCGCTTTCATTGGCCACGCGCAAGTCCGCGGCAAAGATGCTCTCCAGATCGAAATCACCACGCCCGCGGGCCTGAAGCGCGAAATCTTCTTCGATCCCCAGACTCACTTGATCGTCAAGGAAACCGCGGCAATCGGCGGCATCGACGAGCAGATTCTTTATGACGATTACCGCCCCGTGAGCGGTCTGAAACTCCCCTACAAGATCGAACTGCATCGCGGCAGCGACCCCTACGACATCGCCGTAACCCGCGCCGCCGTCAACGCCACCGTTGGCGAGCGCGTTTTCGACTTCCCAAAGAAGTCCCAGGTGCAACTCCCCGAACTCAAGGCCCTATTCAAGGAAATCGACGACAATCAGAAGGCCATCGACAAAATCAAGGAAAACTACGCCGGTACTCGCGCGGAAGAGGAAACGGAATACGACAAGACCGGAAAAGTCACTAAGCACGAACTCAAGGAATACTCATTCTTCTACTTGAACGGCGACGAAATTTCCACGCTCACCAAGAAAGACGGCCAGCCGCTGAGCGACGACGAACAAAGAAAAGAAAACGAGAAAACCCAGAAAGAAATTCAGGACATTCAAAAGAGGCAAGACAAAAAGGAAGCCAAGGAAGAAAAGGCCAAGGAAGAAGGAAAGGACCAAGAAAAGAAAGACGACGATGACGTTGGCATCGAAGTCTTCCTGCGCGCCTGCCAGTTCGTGAATCCCCGCCGCGAACGTTTTCGCGGACAGGACGTCCTGGTCTTCGACTTCGAGCCCAATCCCGAATTCAAGCCACACAAGCTCCCCGAAAAAGTCGTCCACGAGCTGGCGGGCGTGGTCTGGATCGACGAAAAAGCCCACGACGTCGCCCGCCTCGAGGCTTATTTCGTCGGCGACTTCCGATTCGCCGGCGGCGTGATCGCGAATTTGCAAAAGGGCACCAGCTTCACTTTTGAGCAGGCCTTCCTGAACAACGAAGTCTGGCTCCCCACCTACGAAGAAGCCCACGTCGGAGTCCGCGTCCTGCTGGTCAAGGGATTCAAGGTCAATGCGGTCACTCGATATTCCGACTACAAGAAATTCAACGTCGAAAGCGTAGCCTCCGCCGGCAAGCCTAAATCTGCCACCGACGCGCCTGCGCCAGACGCTGCCCCATCCGACCCCCCGCCAACCAAGCCCCAATAAAGCCCAATTGATTCACAGGCTTCAGCGTGTGTGGACTCGCTCCCGGTCCAATTAGGTTCTGCGCCCGAGATTTCATTCACGACAAAAGATTCAAATCCATCAAATCGCGCCTTCCGCAATTAATATTCATTGTTCTCTAGGCTAAATGCCTGTAACAATCAATGCAGCGTGATCACCGGGTCGCGCATCAAAGCGCTTTATGACCAAAATCACGCCTAGTCCCAGCATCAGCCCCCGCGAGATACTCGGCGCCTGGGGAAAAATTCTCACCGGCAAGTCCCCCATGCTCTCTATCGAAATCACCAGAGAGTGTCCGTTGAGCTGTCCAGGCTGCTACGCCTATGGCGATTCCCACCTCGGCGGCGAAAAAACTCTCAGCCAACTCAGTGATTTCCGCGGCGACGCGCTCGTCGATGGCGTCCTCGACCTGGTCCGCAAGCATCAGCCCATGCACGTTTCCCTCGTAGGCGGCGAGCCGATGGTGCGTCACCGCGAATTGAGCCGAATTCTTCCCGCGCTCAGCGCCATGAATATTTTCACACTCGTCGTCACCAGCGGCGTCATTTCCATTCCGCTCGAATGGATGGATCTTCCGCGCATGCGCGTTGCCGTATCCGTCGACGGCCTTCCGGAGCACCACGACGTCCGCCGCAAACCTGCCACCTACGAATGCATCCTGAAAAATATTTCCGGCCGCAAGATCAACGTCCACTGGGTCATCACCCGTCCGATGCTCGAGCGACCCGGCTATCTAGAAGACTACGTTTCATTCTGGAACGCGCGCCCCGAAGTAGACCGCATTTGGGTCAGCCTCTACACTCCCCAAATCGGCGAGCAAAGCCCGGAAATGCTCTCACCCGATCATCGCGAGATCATCGCGAATGAACTACCGCGCCTCAGCAAAGAGTTTCCGAAGCTCCTCATGAACACCGGCATGGCTCGTGCCTTCGTCACTCCGCCGAGCAGCCCAAGTGATTGTCTTTTCTCCAAAATGTCCGTCAACCTTTCTGCAGACCTCGAAACGCGCGTCGAGCCCTGCGTTTTCGGTGGCAAGCCGGACTGCTCGCAATGCGGCTGTGCCGCCACCAGCGGCCTGCATTGGATCCGTAACGAAAAATTCGCTGGCCCGCTAACAGTAGGCCACTTCGTCGAAAGCTCCGTGGCCATCGGCTCGTTCGTCAATCGCCTCAAGCGGCGCGCCGTACATCCTTCTCGCTGGCGGCCCGGCGGTCCCCAGGTCGGAAACAAACCCGAGTTGGTTCAGATCGCTTCCTGATCACCGCCAAAATATCCCGCGCCGGTGATAGCATTACAAGCCGAGTTTGCGGAGCCGCCATGAAGTGCGCATTCTTTCTGATTCCCGCGGTACTTTTCTTCACCGCTATCCCTCAGTCCAAAGCCCAATCGACCGCACCCGATGGCGGAGCATCAGCCGCACCGTTACGTGTTGCGATGGCAGGGCTCGCGCACGGTCACGCTGACGGATTCCTCACGCGCGTCAAAGATCGCCAAGACGTTCAAATCGTCGCCATCGCGGAGCCCGACCGCAAACTGTTCGATCGCTACGCCGCAAAGTTCAGCCTCGACGCTAACCTGTGGCACGCCGATCTCGATAAAGCGCTCACCGCCACGCACCCGCAAGCCGTCCTCGTCTACACCAACACATTCGACCATCGTCGCGCGGTAGACATTTGTGCCCAGCACCATGTTCCGGTAATGATGGAAAAGCCGTTGGCCGTCAGCAACGAAGATGCCCGTGCCATCGAACGAGCCGCCCACGCCGCCAAGATCCCCGTCCTCGTCAACTACGAAACCACCTGGTACCGCAGCAATCGCGCCGCCTACGATCTCGTCCACCAAAACGCTATCGGCGAAATTCGCAAGGTCGTCGTCCACGACGGCCACCAGGGCCCCGAGAAAATCCACGTCCAGCCGGAGTTCTTCGCCTGGCTCAACGATCCCAAACTCAACGGCGGCGGCGCCCTCTTCGATTTCGGCTGCTACGGCGCCGACCTGATGACCTGGCTGATGGACGGCCGTCGTCCCGACACCGTAACCGCCGTCACCCAGCATTTTCAGCCCAACATCTACACTCACGTCGATGACGAGGCCACCATCATCCTCACCTATCCCAAATCACAAGCCATCCTCCAAGCTTCCTGGAACTGGCCCTTCGACCGCAAAGACATGGAAGTCTACGGCGAGACGGGCTACGCAATCACGGTGAAGCGCGACGATCTCCGCCTGCGCCTCCCCGGCAAGGAATCCGAGGAGTTAGTCGCCGCCAAGCCCGTCCCGGCTCCGCTCGACGATTCGATCTCGTACCTCCGCGCGGTCGTGCTCGACGGTCTGAAACCCGAAGGCCTCTCTTCGCTCGAGACAAACCTAGTCGTAACGGAAATCCTCGATGCCGCCCGCCAATCCGCAACCTCCGGCAAAACCATCCACCTCAATCAATAATCTGTAGGGGCGCAGCATCGCTACGCCCCAGCTTGCCCAAACGTGCCCATCATTGAAGTCTGACTGGAGCGTGAAGTTATAGAGGCGAGTTCATCTCGCCGTCCTGCTTCTTGATTCCATGTCGAAAAAAAATCCTACCGCGCAGGCACAACCGCATCCAACACATCGCGCACTTTCTCCACCAGCGCGCTGGGCGTGAACGGTTTCTGCAAAAACGACACCCCCCGCTCCAGCGTCCCACCCTGCGCAATCACGTTATACGTATAACCGGACATATACAGCACGCGCATCGAGGGCTGTCGCGCCAAAATCCGTTTCGCCAACTCGCGCCCGCTGATTCCCGGCATGATCACGTCGGTCAGCAGCAAATGAATCTTCGCCCCATTGCTTTCCACCAGCCGCTCCGCCTCTTCCGCGTTCCGCGCCTCCACGACGGTGTATCCCTTAGAGGCCAACACCGTCCGCGTTAGCTCCCGCAAATCCGGCTCGTCTTCCACCAGCAGAACCGTCTCCGTCCCCATCTTCACGCGTTCTTGAGGCGTCGGCTTCGCCACCGGCAGCGCCTCCACCGCCTCGTCCACCCGCGGCAGATAAACCTTGAAGGTCGTTCCTCGCCCCAACTCGCTATACACCCAAACATATCCGCCGCTCTGTTTCACAATTCCGTACACCGTGGACAATCCCAGTCCCGTTCCGCGCCCGCTCTCTTTCGTCGTATAAAACGGCTCGAAGATGTGCGCCACGGTCTCCGCGCTCATCCCCGTGCCGGTATCGCTTACCGCCAGCATCACGTACCGCCCCGGCCTCACCGTGGCATGATCCCGCGCGTAGCTAGCACCCAACTCCACGTTCGCCGTCTCCACAATCAACCGTCCGCCGTCTGGCATCGCATCGCGCGCATTCACCACCAGGTTCATGATCACTTGTTCGATCTGCCCGGGATCCGCTTTAATCGCTCCCACAGGCTGGTCCGCGACCGTCAACATCTCAATATCCTCGTCCATCAATCGCCGCAGCAATTTATCCAGCCCGATCACGATGCTATTCAGATCCAGCACCTTCGGCTGCAATACCTGCCGCCGGCTAAACGCCAGTAGTTGCCGCACCAACCCCGACGCCCGCTCCGAAGCATCCTCGATCCGCTCGACGTCCGCCCGCAGCTCCGGCAACCCCTTTGCGCGCATCAGCGCCAGTTCCGTATATCCCTTGATGATCGTCAGCAAATTGTTGAAGTCATGCGCGATTCCACCCGCAAGCCGGCCCACCGCTTCCATCCGCCGCGCCTGCTGCAGCTGCGCCTCAAATTGTTTCCGCTCGGTGATATCGACGATGATCCCTTCCATCAGCGGATGCGAATCGCTTCCCGGCACCACCACCGCCGTATCGTTCACCCAAATCACGCGCCCGTCCTGACGAATCACCCGGTACTCCGCCTGGAACCTCTCGCCACGCTTGCTGGCTTCCTCCGCTGCTTCCACCACCGGGTGATCTTCCGGATGCACGTGGCGCATCCACTGCCGCGAACCCGCCAGCCAATCGTCCACGCTGATCCCGAACATCATTTCCACTTGAGGGCTCACGTACAGCCACTGCCCCTCGACGCCCAGTTCCGCGATATAACTGATCGCGGCAACCTGTTCGACCAGCGTCCGATACTTCGATTCCGCCTCTTCACGAAATTTCTCCGCGCGGTAACGATCCGAAATATCCCGGCTCACCGTCACGACGCCGCGATCCGGCAGCAACGTAACGCTCATCTCCATCGGCAATGGCTCTCCGTCGCGGTGGATCGTCAGCAGCCCGAACCACTTGCCGTCCCGCAACAGCGCTTCCCGAATTTCGCGCTCCACTGGTCTTACGTCCCGCGCCGCATGCATCTCCACCCACGACTTGCCAATCATCGTTTCCGGATTGGCGTGCCCCATCATTCTTGCGAACGCCGCGTTTACGTAGGTATATTCTCCATGCCGCGACACAATCGCCATTCCATCCATCGCCGAGTCCATCGCCAGCGTGTCGCGCTGCACTACTTCGGCCGCTGTCGCTTCGCGGTACTGACTCACGCCCAGCCGCGCGGCATAGCAAGTAATCGATGCGCCGAGCAAGAGAAAACCTATCCAGCGCCATTCCGCTGCAAGCTGCGCCACCACCACCAGCACAATCAAGGGAGCGAGGGCCAGCATCACGTTCTTCATCGCCAGTGCGCCCAGCGTCTTGCTTTGCGGTTGCGCCGTTTCCTCCTTCTCCTCAGCCGGCTCTTGCCACCGCGACGCCCAGATCGCACACGCCAGAAATGGCAACGACCATCCGATGTCACACCACGTCCCCGTCGGCACGTTGCGTACGCTCTGCATGTAGTCCGCAATGCCCGTCGAAATCGCGTTGATCAGCAGGAAAACCGTGAGCCCTCTGTACAGCGAGCGCAGGCCCCTGTTGCGCACGCTTAACGTCGCGATCACCGCAGCCAGCGTTAGTGCGACATTGATGGCCTGGAAGGTCCACGTCATCAGCAGTTCGGAGCCCGGTACGCTTACCCCGCTCAATACCTGCACGTAGTACAACCCGAAAAATGCCGAGAAAAATACGATCGCGATTTGGAGGGAATCCAGCAGTGTTTCCGCATCGAATCGCGGCGAATCTTTCTCCTTGTCCAAAAACAACGCAATCGCAAAGAACACGCCCTGCGAATCAAACAGCATGCGCACGATCGAAATCGGCGGCGGCTGCGTGTGCAGATAATTCTCGTAATACATCCATCCGAGATTCGCCACCCCCCAGGTCGCCAGTCCCAGCCCGATCAATCGCCAAAACGGCCGGCTCAGCCCACGCCCCCGCAGCGAAGCGCCGAATGCCATCGCCGCCCCGATCGCGCACGCCACCAGTTGCAACGTGTTTGCCGTAAGCGAGCCGGCCGGCGACGTCCCCAGAATCAGGATCTCGCCGACCTGCAGTCCAACGACAAAAAGCGCCACGATGGGCAGCTTCCAGGACATCCCCAGTGCTCCTTCGTTCTCTTGCAAAAAATAGGTTGAACGTCAATTTTAGTGCATATTTCGCGGCGAAACCCGCACACCTTCGCTCGCGATACCCAAGCCTAAACCTCCACGAACCTGTACGTGAGGCCAGTCACCAGAAGGGAATCGAGGATCACCCACGACGTTCCGGAACTGTAGCCGCCCTCTCCGAGAGGGCGGGGTTTAGATTTCACAAAACCGCGCACCAATGTGTGCACGCCGATTTGTATTTGTACGCCGGTGCCGGTGTACCTCTGTACTGAGGAAGATGCTAAGCCGCGGAGCGTCTCAACGCGCAACTCGTTCGTATCCAACAAAACGTATCACCGAGGCCCACCAAGCCGACGTTACTCTTGGTCTACCGGTCCATCCACGCGGCGAATTTCTGCGGCAAAATAGAACCGTGCCAACCATCCACGATTCCGTCCGCCAAAGCGTCTCGCTCCCCGCACGTATAGCCAAACGCGTCCTCGCCCTCGCCGAAACCAAAAAAACCAGCGCCAGCCGCGTCCTCGTCGACCTGATCGAAACCGGCCTGCAAGCGAAAGAAGCCCAGCACCAGCGTTTCTTCGAAATCACCGACAAGCTAGCCGAAACCAAAGATCCCGCCGAGCGCAAACGCCTTCAAGAAGAACTAGCCCGCATGACCTTCGCCGAGTAGTTGTAGTGGCCGCCGACCGTGGTGGGCGCCGGTGCTCAACTCAGGCCTAGACCTCAGCTAGCCCGTCGAATCTCTTCCCGAATCACCCGCCGCAGTGTTTTTTCAAAAGACTCATCAGCACGCTGAATGTGCTGTCGCAACGCGTCATTGATCAACGTTTGATAATTCCCGCCTCCCGCGCGCTCCACTTCGCCGCGAAACCAGTCAAGGATGTCGCCATCAATCCGAATGGTAATTCTCTCCTTCGTCTTGGGCACCGCAACAACCGGTCCACGTTTCCCCTTACTAAAATCATATTCTCGCTTCATAGATTCTCCGAATACTTCCTGCGCTCTCGCAGCGTTGCCTGCCGCGCGGAAATCAGCCGCACATTCTCCTCACGCCACGAATAAACCACAACCAGGACGCGCCCGAACGCATCTCGGCCCAAAGTGATCCAGCGTTCTTCCTCGTTTGAGAATGGATCGTGGATAGTTACTGCCCGCTCGTCTTCCGGCGCCGCCACGGCGTCGCCAAAATGGACGCGATGCTTCGCGGCATTGGCGCGGCCTTCGCAGGATCCCATTCGCACTCCACTCAGCCAGTATATGCACAAGTGTACATACACGTCAACGGAGCGTACCTAACCACTTGCCTAATCCATTGGGAAATGGTCTACCGGCCCTCGAACGGATACCGGTCCTGCGCCTGCACCGCCGCAGCCACTTTCCGCCGCAGCCCAATCGTATCCACCGCCCCACGCTTGCCAAACCGCTTCAGCACTGCCATCTGCGTCGTCAGCATATCGCCCTCATGCACTGCGGCAATCGCCCTCTTCGCCTCATGTTCCAGACGCTCCGCCGCATCCGCGATAAACACGCGCGCCGCATCGATCATCACGCCAGACGCCGCCTCGCCCTTCGCCGCCGCCGCCTTCTGAGCCCGCAACAAACACGACTCCATCGCATACACTTCCATCACGATATTCGACAGCGCGCCAATCAATTCCTGCTCGTCGGCAAGCTTCTCGCGGAATTTCTGCAACGCGCCACCCGCAGCCTGCAAAAACATCCTCTTCGCATTCGCCACCACGCGCGATTCTTCCGCAAGCACGCCCTCCGGAGCCTCCTCAAACGTCGGCCCAGCCAAAATCTCGTCCCCCAGCCTCATAGCCGCCGGGATCAACGCCAACTGCCCGCCCATCGCCCGCTTCATCAACATCTGGATGATCAGCATCCGATTGATTTCGTTGGTGCCCTCAAAAATCCGGTTGATGCGCGAATCCCGGTAAGCTCGGCACACTGGATAATCCTCGTGGAATCCATATCCGCCGAAGATCTGCACGCCCTCATCCACCACAAAATCCAGCATCTCGCTGCCATACACCTTCGCGATCGAACTTTCGATCGCATACTCCTCCAACACCTTCATCGTGCTCTGAATTTTATCCCCACCCGAAGCCGCGGCCGCCGCCATGGCCGACTCGATATTCCCCGAACTCCGGTACACCATCGACTCCACCGCGAAGATCTGGATCGCCATCTCGGCTAGTTTTTCTTTCATCAACCCGAACTCACCAATCTGCTTCCCAAACGCTTTCCTTTCCTTCGTATACTTCGACGCCGTCATCAGCACATACTTTGATCCGCCGACCGCCGAAGCTCCCAGCGTGAACCGCCCCGCATTCAAAATGTTGAACGCCACAATGTGCCCGCGCCCGATTTCGTGGAGCACGTTTTCCTTTGGCACTTTGCAATTTTCTAGAAACACCGGGGTCGTCGAGCTCCCATGAATCCCCATCTTGTGCTCTTCGTTCCCAGGCTTGCATCCCGGAAATGCCCGCTCCACGATGAACGCGGTAAATTTCTCGCCATCAATTTTCGCGAACACCACATACAAATCCGCGAACCCGCCATTCGTGATCCACATCTTCTGGCCGTTCAAAATGTAGTGCGTACCCTCTTTATTCAATTCCGCGCGCGTCAACGAATTCTGTGCGTCCGAACCTGCTTGTGGCTCCGACAAGCAATACGCCCCGATCATCTCCGCCGAAGCCAACTTCGGCAGATATTTCTTCTTCTGCTCTTCGGTTCCGAAATAAACGATCGGCAAAGTGCCAATCCCCGCGTGCGCCCCGTGCGTAACCGCAAACCCGCCATAAATCGAAAGCTTCTCGGTCAACACCGTCGTGGCAATCTTGTCCAACCCCGCCCCGCCGTACTCCTCCGGAATGCCCCCGCTCATGATCCCCAGCTCCGCGCCCTTCCGCACCATCTCCGCCATCAACCCGGGCTTCTTGTTCTCCAGGTCCTTCACCAGCGGCAAGACTTCCTTGGTCACAAACTCTTCCGCGGTCTGCCCAATCAGTTTTTGATCGTCAGTAAGGTCCGCCGGGGTAAACACATCCTGCGGCAACGCCGATTCCAGCAGAAAACTTCCGCCCTTTGCAGCAGGCTTGTTCAAGGTTGCGGTAGCCATCGATATGCTCCTTCGTGTCAGCGGCCAGAAATGGAGGGCCCAGGGGACCAGCGGAATATCATCTTACGCCCGCCAGCGTATCCCAGCAATCGCACCGACCTGGCAGTCCCAGTTTCACCCTAACGTCTGCGATCGGTCACGCCTCTGCTCCGTGACCTCTCTCCTCTGTGAACTCAGTGTTGATTAGGCTCTTTCTTTATCTAACGTTATCCAGGATGCCCGCCAAAAAGGCTATAGACCAAAAGTCCCAGCACAAACAAGGTCACAAGAACGTAAGTCCAATCCCGCTCATACAAGAACGCAAAAAACGAAAACGCTACCCGCGCCACCGGCGTAGCGATCAAAACTAGCAATCCCAACTGAATCAACCCTCGTCCATGAAACGCCAACGCCTCATGGAAAATCCCCGATACGCTCCGCAAGTCCCCAGGCTCCCCCTGAAACACCCCATAGTTCGTCGCCGGCACCCGGTGCCGGGTCAAATACACGACGCCGCCCACAAGCACAATCGCCGCCGCCAACACCACGCCCGTCCGCAGCAACCCACCCATAATCTCGTCCATCCGCTGATCCGACCGGTGAACCGTCACCTCACTCATGTCTTTCTTCTCCGTGTCCTCTGTGCTCCGCTCTCCGTGAACTCTGTGTTGAATCCTTCTTTTGATCTTTACCTCATTACTTTATTACTTCATTGCGTCATTACTTCGCCTTCCCTAAAGTTTCCCCGTCAATCCGCTATAAATCATCTCAATGGCCAAAACTCCAATCACCCCGCTAAACACATACCGCAGCACTTTCACGTTCGCTCCAGCCAGAACCCGTGCTCCAGCCAGCGACCCCAGCAAAACCCCCAGCATCACGGGCATCGCCAATCCAGGATCGATGTACCCTCGGCTCAAATAAATCCCCGCGCTAGCCGCGGCCGTCACCCCAATCATGAAGTTCGATGTCGTCGTCGAAACCTTGAACGGCAGCTTCATCGCCCTGTCCATCGCCAAAACCTTAACCGCGCCGGACCCAATCCCCAATAATCCGGAGAGTACGCCAGCAACGAACATCAATCCAAATCCCAATGGCACACCGCGCACATGGTAACTCTCCAACCCATGCTCGCCCGGGAACGTACCGTCCATCCGCAGCCAGGTCGCAATCCGGTCCGGTCCCTGATCCTGCCTTGCATCAGACTTCTCGCGAAAAGAGACAATCGCCGAATAGATCAGCACCAGCCCAAAAATCACGGCAATGACAGAAGCGTGAAGATACAAAGCCAACGCTGCACCGCCCAGGGCGCCAATCGTAGTCGCAATTTCCAGGAACATTCCGACACGGATATTGGAGTAGCCCTCTCGCACATACGCCGCCGCCGCGCCGCTCGAGGTCGCAATCACCGACACCAGCGCCGCCCCAATCGCATATTTGAGGTCCACATGAAACACCAGCGCCAGCAAGGGCACGACCACCACGCCACCGCCCAACCCCGTAAGCGCTCCCAGAAACCCCGCCAGCAGCGAACCGATCCCAATCAGCGCCGTAAACTCAACGGTATTCACCCGTTCTCCTCAACGAATCCCTATTACCGGTGATCCCACTGGAAAGCTTTCTCGTAGTGGCCTCAATGACTGTTCCGTCCAAGTTAGAATTTTCCTCGTAACAGACGAAGTCATCCTCAGGCAGTTGGCCGTCAGTTCGATGCGTCAGAGTATGCGAATGGTGAAAGAAAAAGACGCGTAGCGCCACGTCGTCCGCGGGCTACAGTGGCACAGCCATTCCTGGCTGTGTAACGTCAGATGCGCTCAAATATCCCAGCTGCCCCCATGCCGCCCCCAATGCACATGGTGACCATGCCGTATCGCGCATTCTTGCGCTGCAAATCGCGAATCAACGTAGCCGTGAGTTTCGCCCCAGTGCAGCCGAGCGGATGGCCCAACGCAATCGCGCCGCCGTTCGGATTCACGCGTGACGCGTCGAGTCCCGCTTGTTGAATCACCGATAGCGATTGCGCCGCGAACGCCTCATTAAGCTCGATCACCGCGATATCGCCGAGCGAAAGCCCTGCCAGCTTGAGCGCCTTCGGAATCGCGAAAACCGGACCGATACCAAACTCCTCAGGTGGGCAACCCGCAGTGGCATAGGCCACAAATCGCGCGAGCGGTTTGAGCCCCAGCGACTTTGCCCGCGTGTCGCTCATAATCACGCAGGCCGCCGCGCCATCGCTCATCGGCGAGCTGTTTCCCGCGGTCACCATACCCTTCACGTGGAATGCCGGTTTCAGCTTCGCAAGAATCTCAAGCGAGGTGTCCGCGCGGGGCAATTCATCCGTGTCGAAAGTAAACGTCTGCGTAGCTGCTTTGACGGCCGCCTTCGCGCCACCGCGCGAAGAATGCGAAGAGGCGCCGTTGCCATTCGTAGGTACTGCCGTGATCTTCACTTCAACCGGAATCGTCTCGTCTTTGAAGTTGCCGGCAGCGATCGCGGCGAGCGCCTTTTTGTGAGAATCCGCGGAAAACTGATCCGCTTGCTCGCGCGTGATGCCAAATTTGCGTGCGATGTTTTCCGTCCCCAACCCCATGTTGATGTACGCGTCCGGATAGTGATCGACCAGCCATGGATTCGGCGAGATTTTATTGCCGCCCATGGGCACCAGCGACATCGATTCGGTTCCGCCTGCGACGATGACTTCCGCCGAACCGCCGCGTATGCGTTCGGCCGCCAGCGCAATCGCCTGCAATCCTGAAGAGCAGAATCGGTTGATGGTCATTGCGGAGGTTTCCACCGGTAGCCCGGCACGCAGCGCCGCGATGCGCGCCACGTTCATACCTTGTTCGCCCTCAGGCATCGCGCACCCGAGGATCACGTCGTCGATTTCCCTGGCATCCAAACCGGGAACCCGCACCAGCGCTTCCTTGATCGCCAGCGCCGCCAGATCGTCAGGGCGCGTGGAGCGTAGCGAACCCTTGTAGGCGCGGCCTACGGGAGTGCGGACAGCGGATACGATTACGGCTTCAGGCATGGGCATCCTCGCGGAGGAATGAGAGGCATCCTCATTGTTCAACCATGTCAATGATAAAGCAATGCTGAAGAAGTTGCCGCTCGCGCAGCGTGGCTTTAAAAAGCGAGGTCAACTCGGATCCGGTCTTACGGTTTGCTCTTCTGCTGTTTTTCGACTTCTTCAATGAGTTTGCGGAACTCCTCAACGGCGGGAACGTTGGGTGAATGCAAGGCATCTTTCGAGGTATAGCGCCAACCGGCAGGCCGGTCATATGTATTGCCCGTGCCGCCTTCATAGACGGTGAACATATCTTGAGAAATAGTCCCGACCTCAGTCTGAGGTGCAGCCTGTGTGTCCTGGGGTGCAGTTTGCGTTGGAGCTCCCGGTGCGCGGCCTTGCTGTCCTGCGAGTCGAATGCTGTTATCGGTTTGCTGCACAGTCACCGGTCGATCGTTCGTCGGCAAGTTACCAATTGTCTGTTGCACTATTTTTCCCGAGCCTTTGCGAATCACAATCACAAGGTCGGCGTGGCCGGGATCCGTGACCAGAGTCAGCCGGCCCCACTTCATGAGCGCTTTTTCCACATCATCCTGCGCCGTCTTATTCGCCAAAGGATCTGTCATGGACGTGCCCGTATCAGGGTCGATCACCACGGAGACCGTGTGTGCTTTCAAAACGTACGCCGGCAGCGAAGGCTTTTTCTTGGCGTTTGCAATCGCCAGCGAAGTGATAAGAAAAACAATCAGAGACACGACACGCATACGATTGTTCATGACGTCCTCCATGCGGCGACAGGGACAAGGACAAAGGCATCGACAGTATAACGCAGTCTGCCCATTGCTGCTGCAGTTACTCTGTCCGTGCGTGCGCCAATCTTCCATCCGTCACGTGTCCCCGTGCCCTCCCCTCGATCACACCTCGCCCTCTTCCCATCTTGTTTCCCTTGCAAGAAAGGTCTATACGTGAGAGGTACGTGAGGAGAGCGTGAGGAGAAGATGTGCGACGCTGTTAGCTGCAACATTCAGGGGAGAGAGAATGCGCAAGAGTGTGATCGCTAGTCTGTTTTTGGTAGTAGTGCTGGGTTTGCCGCTGGTTGGCTGCCAGGACACGAAGGCTCGGCAGGAGAATGACCAACTGAAGGCGCAGGTAGCGGAACTGCAGAAGGAAAACGCGGATCTGAGTAGCAAGGTCGATGGTCTGGCCAAGGAAAATTCCGACCTCGCGAGCGAGAACGAAAAGCTCAAGGCACCCAAAAAGTCGACCAAGAAATCGACAAAAGGCAAACACCACAAACACAAGCAAACGACCACCAGCTCGAACTGATCGATGGTCACAGAATCATGTTTACCGCGAGGCGCCTGCTTTGCGGATGTAGATTTGGCCGTTGAAGTTGGTGAATTGTAGTTCGGGACCGCCGCCGTTGATTGAGCCTCTTACGGTCTTGTCGATTTTTACGCGGTATTTGCCGCCGTGGCCGCGGCTGTCTTCGACAATGGGTTGCGCCGAAGAGGCTTGCATTTGCACGTCGAAATCGCTGAAGACGTCGCCGCGGTCGGAGCGCAGGCTGACATTGGCTTTCAGGTCGGCGGGGAAGGTTACGTCGATGTCGCCGTTGAGAGAGCTGAAGGCCATGGGCTTCTGGTTGATGCGTGTAAAGGTAACGAGGAGGCGCCATTGAGCGCGTGGGCCACGGCGCTGCCGGCGATGTTGTTGAGAGTGACGGATCCGTTCACGTTATCGATATCCATTTCGCCATCGACGCCGGTGACCACGATGTCGCCATCATTTACCGCGCGCAGGTGTAGAGAGGTGTGGACGGGCACCGAGATGCTTAGATCAATGGCCCGCGCATAAGACTCGGTGTTGATGTTGACCTGATTATTTTCCTCTTCGACGTTAAGGCCGGTCGTGGCGATGGAGATGCGCTTCGGTCCGGATTCCTGGCGTGCGCTTTCGTGATTGCGGGCGCGCGCTTCCACGATGACTTCTTTTCCTTCGTAAGCCTTTACGGTGATGCCGCCGTCGATGAGCCCTGCCTTTACGAGCGCGGGACGCGCGGGATCGCTGAGCGTCACGGAGACGCGATCGGCGCCCGATTGCGTCTGTGTCGACGCCTGTTCTTCGGCGCGGGCTTGCATTTGTGATGCGCTCAGCGCGAAGCCTGCGAAGGCGACCGCTGCTGCAAAGATGTATGGGAAACGGCGAGTATGGTTATTCATGGTTTTCGAGGATACGGATGTCTCCATTCAGATTTTCGATTTTAATTTCGGGCCGCCGGCGCTGATGCGTGCGGCGGTGAAACGGTCGGCGTGAAAGACGACTTTTCCGCCGTGGTGTTCTTCCTGCACGGCGTGCAGCGGCATGGTGGTCACCGGAAAATCGCTGTAGACGCCGCCGTTGAAGGTCTTGAAGCGGAAGTCGGCGGAGAGGCCGCGAGCAAAGAAGAGGTCGATGTTGCCGTTGACCGACTGAAAGCTGGAATTCTCGCGCGGATTTCGCGGAAGGTGACTTTAACGGGGCCGTTGACGGTGTGCGCCAGTGCCGGAGCCGGCCATGCCGTCGAGCTCGATGTCGCCGTTGACGTTGCGGGCGATGAAATTGCCGGTCGACGTTGTGGACGACGACGCGGCCTTCATTCACGGTTTTTACATTGATATCGACGTTGCTGGGAACGTGGAGGACGAAATCCATTTTGACGATGTAGCCGTCCTCGTCGCGGCGGCGGCGCGAGCCGCTGGCAGCCGTCTTCGCAATTGGCAGCGGAACGGGCCGTTGACGTAGAGATCGAGGCCGCCGCCGGGTTGCGTAATGTCGAGGGTGACTTCTTTGTGGGCGAGCGCGAGGGCATCTTTGGACTCGGCGCGAATCGTTTTGTCGACGACCAGCTCGACTTGATCGGAAGTTCCGCCAACGACTTCGATCGAGCCCCAAATGTTGTCGATGTCGATGGATTTGCGGGCAGCGCCGGCGAGCGAGAAGGATTTCTGGATGACCTCGTGGTCCTGCACGGGGAAGCTGGTGTCGGAATCATCGCGGAGAGCGGCGTAAGCGTGCTTGATCTGAGTGACGCTGGCGAGATACCGCACGACGACATTCGGCCGAGCGCGCGATCGGACGGCGCGCGACGAACCAGATCGTCAGCGTCAGCAGCGCCGCTGCGTAGATGGCGAGAATTCGATGGAACGGTGTTGCTCGCACGATCTCCTCTTTCTTCGAACCGAATTCAACTCGGTTACGGCACATTGGCGGCGCAGCGTGCTGCGCCCATGCTGCAACTTATGCTCGACTGCAGTTTGCTGATGGCCCACTCGGCGCGCTGGCGGACGGCGGGGTTGAGATTTGGTGTTTGCTGGAAATTGCGCAGGCGCTGGGTGGCGTCGGGATCGCGCCACTCGGCTAGCTGATCGATCAGCGCGACCTGCACCAGCGGGGATTGCTGCTCCTGGAGCGCGTCGCCGATACCTTTGCGAACCTGCGGCTGACTGGCGTGGCGGCTGAGCGCATCGAGCGCGGCAAGACGGACGTCGACGCTGCCGTCGTAGCGCAGCGTATGCAACAGGGCGGATTGCATTTGCGGGATCGAGATGCGCTTCGAGGCCGCTCCAGCTCACGCCTTGCAGGCGTTCGCTGGCGGATTGCTGTTGCAGCATCGAGAGCGCGACCAGTTGGCGCATGCTGGTGAGCTTCGGCATGCATGGCGGCGATTTCGTCGGGGTGTGCGGGAACGGTTTCGCTTGTTGACGCGCGTGCCGATGAATACGCCAAAGAGCAGAAGAGCAGCGCTCCAGGCGACGGCGCCGAGAGGGGAACGGAGCCACTCAAAGAAGTTCCAGTGGCGCTGCGCGCTCGCTGGAATCGCTGACGTTTCGGCGTTGCGGTCTTGGGAGGAAGAGCCGGCCTCGACGAGCTGGTTGCTGGAGAATAGGCGTGCAGCATGGCGTCGAAGCGGGCGCGAGAGTCGGGGCTGGGCTGTATCGTGTGGCAGAAGCGCGAGCTTCTTCCACATGACGATGTCTTGCGCGCAGTTCGCGCAGTGCTCGCAGTGTTGTTCGACTTGGCGACTTGCTCGCGCGCGAGGCCGCCTTGCAGATAGTCGGGCAGGAGTTCGGCGATTTGTTCGCAGTTCATTGCACCCTCCTTGTGGGAGTGCGGGTTGTGAGGCAGTGGCGAATCTGCTGGAGCGCGACGCGAGTCTATTGCGTCTTGCGGCCGGATTGTTCTCGAGTGCAGGAAAATTTCGCGTAGCTGCTGGAGGGCGCGATGGACGCGGACTTTGACGGCGCCGATTTCGCAGCCGAGGAGGACGGGCGATTTCGTCGTACTTGAGTTCCTGAAAGCGGCTGAGGATCAGGATTTCGCGTTTGTCTTCGGGTAAGTGCATGAGGGCGCGCTGGAGTAAAGCGGCTTCCTGGTGTCGTTCGGCGGAGTCGCGCGAAGGCTGATGGAGCGAGAGGCTCGGAGGTAAACGGGGATTCGGGTCGAACTTTGCGAACCTGATCGATGCGGGTGTTGCGGGCGATCTGGTACATCCAGGTGCGGAAGTTGGTGCCGGGACGATAGGTTTGGCGATACCGGAGGATGCGGAGGAAGACTTCCTGGACGAGGTCTTCGCTGACGGTGCGGTCTTGGGTCATTTTGGCGTAGAAGTTGAAGAGCGGGGCTTGGTAGCGGTCGAACAACACGCCTAGCATTTGCAACTTCGCCGTTGCGCACTTGGAGCATTACGTCCTCGTCGGGAACCGACTTCATTCGGTGGCGGTCATTTCTGCATTGGCGGTGAATTGCCGTTGCGTGGATGAATACCGAGGGACTGGGGAAAGGTTACAGGGAAAGAGCGAAGTAATGACGTAAAGAAGTAATGACGTAAAGAAGTAATGAGGTAATGAAGGTCGAGTCGGAGGGGGAGAGGAAAAGATAACGCAGAGACGCTGAGGGGCGCAGAGGTTACGCAGAGTTGGCGGCGGGGACGGAGGGCGCGCTGGCTGGCTGTTAACCCTAGGGGTACTCTCCTCCCCTGGGTTTTTTGTAAGTATTCATTCTAGAGGCTTAAGCGCCCTTTAGAGTCTGTAACTTGCAGATTTAATGGGGTATAGATTCTAGGAATTGTACAGATTCGTCCCTACGTAGGCCAGATGTATGCCAGAACGTCCCCTTGCCGACCCTTTCAGGCGCTCTGTTAGACTATCGCATTCTGCGTAACACGAGATCCATGACACCGAGACGATGCACCTCACCTCGCAGTTTCGACCTTTGGAAGAATGATGGTGTCAATCCAGCTCTCGTCTTCCCCTGCTTGAATGTCCTTGAAGAGCCACCAATGCTCGGTATGTTCTGCCGCCTCTCCAGATTTCAGATTCCGAAGTGGCCCCAAGGTTTCCAATTCGAGCGAGTGCTCGTCTGTGTATATCTCGAAATTGCAGCCGAAATCAGGGTATTTTGCATCTTTTTCCACGTTGGTCTTCTTCACGAACAAGTGGCCCCTTCGGAAGTAAGCGCCCCACCCGAATGGATTAAAGATCCCAGTCATCTGCTCTGTGAATGTACATGCGGATTTGCTTGCCTGATGGAGTTGGATATACTTCGTCCCGATTTTCCACCGCGGATCTGCCAAATCCGTATAGCACCAAAGGGCGAGGACTCCTTCGGGCAATAATCTGTCGGCCGAGAGTGCTGCCCGCGGCGGAAGGGGAAGAATGGCCTTCCCATCACCAGCCATCACGGAGAGTGCCCACGGAGCTATCTCGGCGGACTCCCTTCCGAGATTGTAGATGCGATGCGTGACGGTAACGCCCGGCCCTGTTTCCGCCAATTTGATCTCGATCTCTTTTTGCAGATTTGTTCCGGGATGTGTGGACTCCGGAGGAGCAGTAAAAACAAAACCGTCGCCATGCCTCCGCACCGAAACAGGGACATTGTCCGGGTAATACGTGCGCGCGACTTCGGGTGAAACCCATAGCCGGTGGCCACCGTAGACTCTAAAGGTCTGATCACCGCCTTTCCCGGAATGCTCGCGAATCTCGTGGAACTCGTTATTTTCTCCCCGAAAGCCAAAGAAAAGAATCCGAGGTCCGACCTCGGTCAACACAATCAGTTGTACAGTGTCGTTGCTGATTTTCAAGGCTTTCTTCCATTTCTGGTATTCCACTTCTTCGGCTTTCGGTGTGGCACTCAGAGCATCACCCCCGCCATGCGGTAGTTCCATCGGTCACAGTCCCCTGGGCTTCGCCATCACCATCGGGAATGTCCAAGTTCACGAGCTCCCGCTTGAACCCCCGTGTGTTATAAGCGCCGTAAGCTAACCCGATGACTATCCATCCGATTCCCAACACTTTGGCGCGCCAACTCAGACTCAGCCACAACATCATGCAGATCAGAAAACCCAGTATCGGGGACACGAAATTGAACCAGCGCTTGTGCACTTCGCGAAAGTAAAATCGCACCAATGCCGATGTGTTCACACCCATGAAGGCAAGCAAGGCGCCGAAGTTTAGCAATTCCACGCCCTGCTCAAAACTCAGGACCATCGCACCGATGAGTGCTATTGCGCCGATGAGTAACACGTTGTTTCGCGGAATGCGTTTCTTGGGTTCGATGGCGCCAAAAAACCGGGGCGGCAGCGCGCCGCTACGTCCCATGCCGTAAAGCAGGCGTGCAGCACCCAACTGCGCCCCTAGCGCCGAACCGAACGTCGCCACTAAAAGCGTCACATTGATGACCGAAAACAGCCAGCGTCCACCAGCTCTTCCGGCAACAAACACAAACGCCGTGTCGACGTCAGGAAAATCCTGGGCGCCGGGCCAGACAAGTTGCGCCGCATACACCTCGATGGACGCCAAAATGCCGGTAAGCAAACACACGAAAACCGTGGCGAGCAAAATATTGCGGCGCGGGTTCTTGGCTTCCTCGGATAGCGTTGAGATGCCATCGAACCCAATATAAGTCAGCACGGCCAACGAGGTCCCGCCCATGATGGCTCGGACGGAAAAAGTTTTCGGGTCGAAAAACGGGCGGGTTAAGAACCCGATTCCGTCATGAGGTGCCGTGTGCACGTAACGAGCGGCTGCCGCCAAAAACAGAAGAATGACCACACCCATGACCGCAACGAGACCCGAGTTGATGCGCGCCGAAGTCTGAATACCTTGCATATTCAATGAGGTGAACAGACCGACGAAAGCAACCACCCATACCGCGTACGGGATTTCCGGAAAGAAGTTCATGGCAAATTTACTGCAGAGAATCGTGCAGATGAGCGGGTTGAGCACGTAGTCCATGGCCATGCTCCACCCCGTTACGTAACCAAGCGCCGGGTGAATTTCGCGCCCGACATAGGTGAACGCAGAGCCGGCGCTAGGATAAGCGGAGGCCATTTTCCCGTAGCTTATGGCGGTAAACAGCATGGCGATCATAGCGAGCATGATGGTGATTACCGCGTACCCGTGAGAACGCGTGCTCATTACTCCGTACACTGGCATAGGTGCAGTAGGTTGTATAACAATGAGCCCGTAAAGAATCAGATCCCATAGACCCAATGCACGGCGAAGCTGCGGTGTGCTGGTAGTTTCCGTTAGAGATGTGGGCATGACCTGATAAAGGCCTTTCGCGTCTGCAACGGGCCTGTTCTACTAATCCGAAACACTCTCAGCAGACATCTGTTCGCATTGGGAGCACACTGACCGAAGCGAGCCGGAAATGGAAGCACCGTGAGATTCAGCGAAGCCGAACAGGTTGCTTAGCACTGCATCGGGGTGGATCGTATGTGGTGAAGTGACACTGAAGCTTGCGTTCAGGACGCCGAAATCCAGCGCCGTCCGCAGTACTCGGCCCGAAAATGAACTGCCGCATTCGTTCGGCATGATGAATGGAAGGCCCGCGGCCAAACCACACACAACACCTGCCAGGAGTGCGTCCCCAGCGCCCGCGGTGGAGATTGGTTGAAGCACCGGCGCTGGACAGAACTGCGAACTCCCGCACTCGAAGCCGTACGCTCCTTTTGGCCCCAAGCTAACAATGATGCGCAACTGCGGGTGGGTCGCGGCAAATTTGGCGGCGCACTCCGCTAACTGTCCGTCATCGAGAACAGGCCCCGAACCATCTCCAAGCAGCGCAGCGGCCTCCTCCTGATTCAATGCCAAGAGATCCGTGAGAGAAAACAATCCCATAATTTGCGCTTCTTCAATCTCGCCGAGCGCGAATGAGCATACGCGGTAATTACCGCAGTCCGATGCAAGTTCAAGGAACGCCCGCCGCATTTCCAACGGCACTTCTGGAAGGCACAGTGCTACGCCGTGTGCTCCCGCAGCTTTCATGTACGGGGATGCCGCTCTTAGATCATCGGCGGCCAACGCCCCAGCGGCTGAATTACTGCTGGTAATGTTTCCGCCTGAACCATCCGGATAGTTAAAGCACACACTAAAAAGCGTTTTCAGCGACGGGTGGCTGCGAACAAACTGCGTGTTCATGCCCACGCCGCTCATTTCGGTGAGAATCCGACGACCCACCGCATCGTTACCAACAACAGCGACCGGCCATACTCGAAATGAGGCTGGGTCTTTGCTGGAGCCCATAAGCCGCGCAATGTAGTGCTCCACGATGTGCAGCTTGCAGTAATCCCTTGATTCAAGCAGCTCGCCCAACCTGCTTTCGTTGCGGCGCAGTTCGTGTTCACCCTGGAGCGCATAGATGATACCCGTGCCGATGCCACCGATACCTACGGCGCATGTGAATCCGCTTTTCGTGTTTGCGAGCAGTGTCAGCATGAATTCAAAACAGCTCCCAATCGGGATTTTCGCTGATTGGATGGCGGGCCGTTTCGAGCGTTGCCGTAACGATTGCGTCGGGATGGGTCTGCAGCAACGTCATCGGGTATTCCGGCGTCGGCTCGCTGAACAAAGCGACCCGCAGCGCCGTTTGCTTCCAGGCACCCGTATCGCTATAAACGCGCACCTTCTTTGCCGAGAGGCACTCGCGAATCCCCAATGTAATCGACATAGGCGGTACAAACTGATAGGCCGCACCGAACGTCCGGTGCGCCAGCGCGAGGATCGTATCAATATTGTTTTCTTGAATCCGGATGCTGGAGTTTGCGAGATCCCCCAACGTCAGATGGTGGAACGGATGACGGCGGGCCTGGTTATAAGCCACGTGTCCATCCTGGCCCCATCCGCCGACAGTAATGTCCACCGGTGCCTCGGTGATCGCGGCGCGAACTTGTTCCATCGTCGCCGGTACAAGCCAGTGGCGTTGGGCCTCCGGAACTGCTAGCTCCGGGCGAATGCCTCCGTAGAAGTGGCGCTCCATAAAGGTCTTGAAGTTGTAAGGATGACCTGTCGGGAGCGGTTTCCCCTGCCAATCCAGGCACTCGTCCATGTGAAACACGTGCAGCCTCTTCAGCGATACGCCGCGCGCATTGACCAACAACCGAAAAGGTTCGTACCAACACGCAGGTCCACAAGGAACAATGGCGCGTGTGGCCCGCCCCTGCCTGTCGTTTTCCTCGATGGCTTCGACCAACTCCCTGGCCATCAACGCACCTAACTCCACAGAATCGGCCACCTGCCGATAACGTACACGCAACTCCGGATGGCCCAGCAATTTCTCCGCCGGGATCGCACACCAGCGCCGCAGTTCTTTGGCGTCGACAGGGGACGATAAGTGAAGGCGTGATTTTTCTGCGCCCATATTAGAGATCCAAAGTGTTGAACATTCCTGTCTGCATCACGGTGAAGAATGGTGATTGCTTCGCAAAACTCGGTGTACCTTGGGTGTAAATTACTGAGAGTGGCAAACTTTGGCCCATAGGATCTGCCTGACGAGTTTCTACTTAATTTGAGCGGAAGTCGCGGGCGTGTTGTACCCTTCGAGCTTGATCCAACGCGCATCCACCTTTTTTGACACGGTTCCATGAATCTCGGCGGTTTCGCCGGGATATACAGTGATGTAATTGTCGTCGTACTGGATGGGAAGGATTTCGTCCCCATTCTGGGCGCCAGCTACGGTTGCCCGTTCGAAGAGGGCGATATGTTCGGACGGATTATGCAGCCGGATAGCGACCTGCTTTTCACTGTCGGTCGTGGTCTGTCCAGCGCTGACCTCAAGGTGTACCTGAGGCATCGTATTCAGCGCTGTCATGTCCGCCATGTTCACCTGCTTCAGATTCAGCGCATCATCGTTACTGAGGTCGCCCAAGTCGTCATCTTTCTGCGACTGCCAGTAGGGGTTATCGACGAGCAGCTTTCCGGTGTTGTCAAACAACTGACAGCGGACAAAAAACACTGGAGTACTCTGGGGATAGCGAGGCAGCGTTAGGACGTGAGTTGCGCCATTGAACGGAACCTGGATGCCGTCGGTTGAGCGGTCGTCTAAAACCTTCCCATTCAGATCGTAAACGCGCACGCGTGCGCGCAAACCCTGCACGTCGCTAGGAGTCTGATTGAAAACAATGACTTTTGCCTGACTGTGATCGCCGGTTGCGTAGGCATCGAAGACCACGGACAGCGGACGCAGCCCCTTCTTCGCGCCGTAGTAGGTACCACCGGGGCTCAGATAATAGTCAATGATGTTGCCGTAAAACGAAGGCCACTGGCTGTTCAGCATCCAGTAGAGCGTTATTTTATGGTTAGCCCAGTCACCGGCCGCGAGGTTCTCAAATTGCGCGCGGGTGTTCTCGTAGTGCGCGAGTTGGGCTTTGCGCACGAACTCCGCCACGTTGCTGGAAGAGCCGTAGCGGCGATTAACCGCTAACTGCACATCGGCGAGGGTGCTGGCGCCGGGAATCGCTCCGGCGTGGAGAAACCATGAGTCGTTGATCGGCCACAATTTGTCAGCCGGGATAAACCTTTTCAAGCTCTCCAGTGTGGGGATATGTTCGTTGTCACCCTGCTCAACAGACGACCCGCGAGATGGGACGTACTTCCCACTGAACCAGTATGTCGGCGGGCGCCAAGTGTACGGGCCTTCCATATTGATGCCATCCCACAAGTGTTCGCCTTGGGCATCTTTGGCGAAAGATGAAACGGTATCAACGACGGCATTTTGCCAACGCAACTCGGACAGAATTTTACGGTACTCGATGCGAACGGGTTCCGGTGGCCGACCATCGCTCCCGTTGGCCCAGATAAACACGGAAGCATGCGCACGGAGCATGAGAATCTGTGAACGCAGGCTCTGCGAAGCGACGCGATGGTCCTCTTCGCTCCACTGGTCCCATTTCTCCCACTGGTTGCAGCACATCCAGCCAAGCATCAGAGGAATACCCTGTTCGTCCGCGAGCTCGACGATGTGCTCACTGGAGATCTTCGATTCCCAACGCAGCATATTGATCCCGAGGTCTTTGACATAGCGCAGGATTTCGGATTCGCGCTCAGGATCATACCGATACAGCAGGTCCGGCGTGTAATCAGCTCCGCGCACGCGGAAGTCTCGACCGTTGACTTGGAGATAAAAATTTCCGCCCTTACCCTTATCGGGGAATTGTTCGTCTTGATCGCGGTGTTGGGTAACGCTCCGTATCCCGAAGCGAATGTGAGAGCTGTCAGAGACTTTGTGTTCCTTCACAAACTCCAGATGCAGGTCATAGAGCGCCGGATTACCCATGGTGTATGGCCACCAGAGGTCGGGATTGCTTACGACCAAGCCGGGGTACTTTTCCGCGGCAAACGCAACTTCGCGAATCTCACCGGGGGAGAGGGTGAGGCTTTGCTCGAATTCAATGGCTGGCTTGCCTTGTCGCGAAATTGTTCCCTTCAGCGTGCCGGTGACGGGTTGCGCGGCAAAATTTTGCAGGTTTGCATAAACCGTAAGGCGCGCAGTCGCGTGCGGCAGGGAGAGCTCCGAGTTAACTGCCGGGTTTTCGAGCGCGACCTCACCTGTAGTTTTTAGATAGACCGGCTTCCAGATGCCTGCGTTTCTGTCCGGCACGAAGGAAGCATCGAACATATGCTTCCTGGTGTACTTGCCTTTGTATCCTAAATATTTCCAGTTGATCCAATCGAACCAACTGTCCGCCAGCTCTACACCGTCAACGTCTTGAATAAGTTGCTCGGGTGTCACTTTGACGGCCAGCGCATTCGCCGAGTCCGGCTTAATCCACTCCGTGACATTGAGCTCGTGCGCGGCATACATCCCGACGACTTGCTTACTGTCCCCGACCTTCTGCCCGTTAATCCAGATTTCCGCCCGGTAGTTGATTCCGGGGAATTCCAGGGTATAGGTGGAGTAACCAGCCGGTGCGGTGAACACCGTTCGATACCACCAGTCCTGCTTGTACAAATCCTGCGGAACCTTCTCCAGCATGTTCATGCCGACATAAAGGTTGGGGTAAACACCATCCTCCTGCATTATCTCGAGAACCGTCGCGGGCATGCGATGGATCGGATGCCACGCCTGGTCCCGGTAATCGGATTGAGAAATGGCTGCACCACCGGCTTCCGTATCTTTCGCAGAGGCCAATTTCCAGTTCTCCGACAACTCCAGTTTCCCTGGAGCTTCCATCCGGCCGAGTGCAGGGAAGGCGAACAGGCAAAACAACAACGACAGCACAGCGATTACGCGAACCATATTCGTTCTCCCTCGGCAAAAATCCAAAGAAAAGTGGATGCGCCTCTGTGTCCTGTCCCTTGGCGCATCCATACGGTCTCAGTAATACAGTTTCAACGCGAACTGAATTTCGCGCTGATCATTTTGAAGGTCGCGCGTTGAGGTGATCGTTCCGAAGCTGCCGCTGGTGTAGTCGAGAGAACCGGGGGCCGCCACTACACCATTGCCTCCAAAACCCGGATTGGAGAAGTTAGGATGGTTGGTCAGGTTAAAGAATTCGGAGCGGAATTCCAGGCGAAACCTCTCGGTAATCGCAAACTGTTTGAAAAGCGAAAAATCGAGACGATGGAACCCCGGGCCACGGAAATTGCTCGGCCCTCCGCCAAGGGGACTGTAGTCGGTTTGGCCGATCGTGGTTGCCACGGGTGGAGTAGCGTACGCCGCTGGATTCAGCCACTGGTTTACGTCGTGAGGACCGGCGTCGGGATTCTGGCCTGGGACCCTAAGAGCATAGCAGCCGAATCCGGAAGTAGTGGATGTTGCGCACGGAATGGTTCCTGGTTGCCCGTCCTGCAGAGTGAGAATCCAGTTCGTTGCCCATCCCCCGAGCACAGCATCCACAATGCGCCCGCTGTCATGCAGATATTTTCTTCCTTTACCAACCGGCAGGTCGTAGCTTCCGCTCAGGTGAAATACTTTATTAATGTCGAAGTCGCATCGGCCGTAGTCCGGGTGGATACCGAAGCCCGGCAGGAACGGTGCTCGATACGCGGTGAGCGAAGTAGCATTCAGAACGTCAATCGCATCGGTCAGACAGCTCGACCAGGTGAAGTTGGCCAAAACGCTGAGGCCTGCGTTGAACCTGTGTTCATAGTTCGTCTGCAGTCCGTTGTAGTGGCTATTGCCCGCAAAGCTGGTGTAGACAGAGCCGGAAAAATCGGGATAGGGAGAGAAGGCGAGAGCGTCCAGGCCCAGAGGAAGGATCTCCCGCGGAGTATTCGGATTGACGTACACCGCAAGGTGGCGAACAGTATTGCCGACATAACCCACCTGCACGGTATCGTTCTTGGCGAGCTGATACTGCGCGGTCAGGTTATAGCCCTGCGTATACGGAGTTTTGTTGTGGTAGTCCTCGCCGATCAGCCCGACACCCCCGGGCTCAGCCGCCGCGGAGGTAAGCGGAATAGCAGTGAGCCCGTTCGAAAGCGTGCCAATCGATCCGTTGGCAAACGTGATCGGCGCGTTGGGCGTCTGATTTGGATAGTTCAGATTGAATTGGAATGGGAAATCGTTATAGGTCAACAGTGCGGAGTTTTCAAAACCTCCGTAGAAGATCCCGTAACCTCCGCGAACAACAAGCCTTGGCGTAATTTGATAGGCGAATCCGACTCGCGGAGAGAAATTGGCTTTTTGCGATACTCCCAAGCCGGGCTGTCCCGAGCAGGCTATGTTGATATTGTCTGCCGCGGCGGCTGCTAAAAAGTCTGGTGAAAATGGAGTATTGCACCGCTTATTGGTCAACAGGAAGGTGGAAACACCACCCACTGTGGCAGCAGGTTGGAAATTGGACTGTGCACCGTAATTTTCGGTCAATTGTCCGAAGTACTCGTAGCGAAGTCCAAGGTTCACGGTCAGCCTGGGCTTTACCTTGATATCGTCCTGAAAATAGCCAGCGTAATAATTGCGCTTCATCGAGGTGGTGGCGATATTGGATGCTTGTACCTCGTCCGCGCCGCCCACGAAATCAGAGGCGCCCGGTACCGTACCCGGAATCGGTGTCAACAACATTTGAGCGAGTCCGGTATTGCCTCCCGTCGTGGAAGGCACTTCGGTGTAAACCCCGGAAAAACTCCACGCTCCGCGGCCCGTAAAAGGCTGCAGGATATTGAATCCTAGCCTTTGGTATTGAAAGCCAACCTTAAAGGTATGCCGGCCTGCCGCTTTGGTGAGATTGTCCGTAACCTGCGTCGTGGTGCTCAACTCGATCGAGGGAAGAAACTGATTGCTTCCAAGGGTATTCAGCCCCGTGACGAACAGCGAGCCCAATCCGCCATTCGAATTACCTTGCGGAACTCCGGGAATTCCAAACTGTGCGGGGATTCCGTCAGTGTTGGCGTTGGGTTGAAGACGAGAGGAAGAAATGCGATTGTAGCCCGCCCGCACTTCATTGACGAGCGTGCCCGAGAACAAATGCGTTTCGCTCACCACGGCATTGAACGACTTCGCGTCCTGATCCCCAGACGAGAAAGATCCGCCATCCGCAATCCCGCCGAACGGGCCCGGAATAAATGTTGGGTTATCTACGTAACTCACACGCCCGAAGATACTGTCCTTCTGACTGAAGTTGTGGTCCACGCGAACATCAAATTGGTCGGCGTTGTTGCTCAATTTTGGGTTTGCGGCGTAGTTGTTGAAGAGGCCTGGAAGGTTGGGGGCCGGATAGAGGTTCAGAAGTTTAATCGCATTAGCGTCAAGCCGCCCTGCCGGAAGGATGTTGCCGGGAAATGGCTCGCGAACAAACCCGAGTTGAGTTCCGGCGGGCACACCCGAACAGGGCGCAGTGATGCCAGAAACCGGATCAGCAACTCCGCAAGTCACCGCTCTTGTCGTGGAGGGATCGAAGACTTGACCCAGCGCGAAGGTGCGCCCTAGAACATCGCTTCGCGTGCCACCCTGCGTAAGTAGCTCCGAGAGGTCTGTGAATCCACTACTTCGCTCGAGGGCTGTTGGTACGGTGTTTGTCGACGGAACCGCCTGACGGATGCGCGTGCCTTCGTAATCCATGAAGAAGAAGGTTTTGTCCCTCCGAATCGGACCTCCGAAGGTAAATCCAAATTGATTCTGGCGGTATTCTCCCTTCGGAATGCCTCCCGAATTCTCAAAGAAGTTGGCGGCATCCAGCTTGTCGTTGCGGAAAAATTCCCACACATTTCCGTGGAACTGATTGCTTCCTGATTTGATGGTGGCATTCAGGACGGCGCCCGCCGAACGCCCAGACTCCGCGCTATAGTTGTTGGTTTCAACTTTAAACTCTTGGATGGCATCCACCGGCGGACGGACCGCGTACGCAGTTCCGTTCAAGAAATCCACGAGATTGGCATTGTTGTCGAGCCCGTCTAGCAGATAGTTATTCTGCGCCGGCCGCAAACCGTTGGCAGCAAAACTCCCGCTAGCGCCCAGGCCGCGGGTATCCGCTTGGTCCTGCGTCACTCCCGCCGAGAGTTGCGCAAGAAACGTAAAGTTTCGCCCATTCAATGGCAGAGCATTGACGGCGCGCTCCTCGATTACCTGTCCGACCGAAGCATCCTGCGTCTGCAGGGCGGGTGGCGCGGCGTTGACAACCACTACTTCCGTGGCTTGACCAGGCGGCAGGGTGATGTCCACCAACACCTTCTGCTGGACGTCCACGGTGACGTTATTCTGCTGCACTTTCTGAAATCCGCGAAATTCCGCCGACAACGAGTAGTGACCGATCTTCACCGCCGAGAAGGAATATTCTCCTGTGGACCCGCTGAGGGTCGTGATCGACACTCCAGTTCCTTCATTGGTGAGCGTCACCTGTGCGCCCGCCACACTGCCTCCACTCGTGTCTTTGATCGTACCGGAAATAGCGCCGGTATCCACCTGACCGAATATCTGACAGGGCACCAGCAAGCCCACCAACAGCAGCAGCACAACCACTGTCAACTTGCAGCATCCAATGTTCAGAATCATCATAACTTCGCTCCTCCTCGAACCCGTACATCCAGGACCCCGAACTACGCGATTCCCTCGGTAGGCGAGAGTTACTTGTCCGTTTTGAGTGAGCGCCGCACCAAAGCCAACTCACAAACTTATTTGGTATGACAGTGCACGTGAACGTTAGGACCGTGCACGTGCACGATGCTCCCTACATTGCCGGTTGTCAAGCAGTTTTAGTTTTTTTTCGGCGAGACTCAGAGCTTGGGGAACCCATTTGTCCGTCGAGCGCGGTTTAATGTCTCGTTTACGTATCGCTTGGATGGGCCAAACCCGCCGTCGGCACTTCGGTGGGCTTGGGCCCATTAGGGCGCATCTCTCTGAAGAGGTGCAGATTAGATAAAATCACCACGGTCGGACTAAGACGAACTGTAGGTGGAAAATTGACTTTTGAGATTAGATTATCCGCCATGAGACGGACGGCGATCTGTCCTTGCCGGTGCGGTTGGTGGTAAATGGACGCAGCGATTGTGCCCTTTTTGAAGTAGGGAGCCATTTCCGCGAAAAGGTCGCTCGTAATCAGCTTTACTTTTCCCTCGAGGTTCCCTGCTCCGAGAGCGCGGCAGACAGGCAGGCAATTAACTGTGTTGACATAGATTCCCGCGAGGTCAGGAACGCGCCGCAATAGATCGAGAGTCTTTTGGAAGCTCTCGTTTTCGTCCTCGTGACCTTCGATAACGGCTGCAATCTTGCCCCCCAGGCAGTGTCTCCGGAACGTTTCCGAAAACCCCTCGGCCTTCCTCCGGTGGTCTTCCGCCATTAACATTCCCGCCACAACAGCCACTTTCGAACCTGGCGGAACAAGCTTCCCCAGCAACTCGCCCGCCACGCACCCGCTCAGATAAGGTTCTACGTATACAACACTGGAACGGTGACTTTCTGAAGCGTCCGTGTCCACGCAAACGACGCGTACGCCCTTGGTCTCGGCCTTATCGATCAATGGTGTGAGGTTCTTGGGATTGCCAGCAGTTAGAATAATTCCGTCAACACCGCTGGCCATGAGTTCCTTGAATGCCTTGGCATCTCCCTCGCCAAGGTTCTGCACAGGACGATTTAGGAATTCAACACCAAACTGCGAAACACGCTCTGCTTCCTCCAACACTCCGCTCCATAGTTGGTCATAGAAGAAGTGAATCTCGCGAGGCATGCATACACCGATCTTGGCCGTCGCCCTGTTGGCCGAGAGCGCTCGGGCCGCCAGATTCGGCCTATACCCGATTTCCCGGGCTATCTGCAAAATGCGGTGGCGCGTTGCCTCGTTAACGCCGCCGCGTCCGTGCAAAGCCCGGTCAACTGTACCTCTGGACACCTTCGCAATGTCCGCGATGAGATGAGTACCACGCCGCTGTTTTGCCATGCTCGTCCTTATCCTATGCCAGTTACGGTTTACGGCAAAGAAACAACGGAACACTCCCTCCGGTTGTTATAGATTTCACCCGGAGGATTCATGAACATTCTTGCAGCGATCAAGCGCGAAGAGAAGAAACTCGAAAAGCAGTTAGGCAAGCTGAACCACCAACTAAGCGGCGTGCGAGCGGCTGCAAAAGCAATGGGCGGCTCTGCGGAGCGCGAAGTCGTCGGCGTGAAGAAGCGCGTTTTGTCAGCTGCTGGCAGAGCGGCGATAGCGAAGGCGGCGAAGAAGCGGTGGGCGAAGGTTAGGAAGGAGGCGAAGAAGGTTACAGGGTAGTCTGATTTCGATGTTGCCTTTGCGCTTGGGACGCAAGGCTCTATTGCAACTTTGCGTACTCGACCTTGGCTTGCTTCAGGATGAGAATGTCCGGGTCGGCGTCTTTCCAGAGCGTGAGGAAGTCCTGATAGGCCGCTTTGGCTTTGGCGGTGTCGCCCTGCAAGGCGTAGGCGCGACCGAGACCGAGATGCGCGAGGGGCCCTGTGCCGCAATTCCACAATAGGCCACGGTGGTCGAGGATTTTCTGAAACTCCCCGATAGCGGCCGGGCTCTGCTGCGCAGTCAGATAAGCTTGGGCGCGGACGTACACAGGATACATACAGGAATTCGCGGCACTCCCACTGAGCATGCCCAACTCGTACGGTGCTGCTGATTGAAGAAGCTCAATGCTTTGGGAAGCATTCTTGCGGCTTAGCTCTACCTGAGCACGGATGGTAGGAAGCCACACCGTTTGGATGACCGTATCTTGCGAGAACCGCTTGGCGAGGTCATCCGTGAGCGACTGTGAATGCGATGCATCCTCGGCGAGCGCGTAGGCCAGCGCCGCTTGGGCCTCGGCATCGTGGCTCCCCGGCGCGAGACTCGTTGCCATGGCAGCACTCTTCCGGGCTGCATCCGCGTAGCCGAATAACGCTTCGCGTATAGCCGCGTTGGCTTGCCATAACGCAGCAGGCTCTCTTTCCTCATTACGCTGGGCGCTTTCAACTGCTCTGCGTGATAGCCCACGGGCATTGCCGAGTTTCCCCGAGTAAGCTTCGGTGTCGGATTCGAGCGAAAGCATCTCGTCTTCTGCACCCGCCTTTCCCACGGCCCAGTCCGCCTGATGCTTCATGGCTGCGGCGTCGCCTTGGAAGAACGCCAATGCATACGCGTTCAGGTGCAGCGGAATAGCATCGAGTTTACGGGCTAGTGCCTCCTCGGTGGCAGTTCTTGCTTCGTCAAAGCGGTTCATGGCTAGGTAAATCTCGGCGAGATTTCCGTAGATGAGATTCACGTTAGGATTGAGGCGAAGCGCTTCACGCGTTGCGGCGGCGGCCTCCTGATATTGTCCCAGAGTCATGTAGACACTGCCCAGATTGACGTAGGCCGGAACGTCTAGCGGATAGACCTTCGTCGAAATTTCAAGCACTTGACGGGCTTTTTCCTGTTCACCCGTAATCCCCATGTAATATACCGAGGTGATATGCAGCTTCTCGCGTTCTGTAACGCGGTCGCGCAGGTCGAAGGCTTTCTTAAGAGAACCAGCAGCTAGGCTTGGCTGATTCAGATTGCTGTATCTGATTCCCAGCCAGTCGTATGCCAAGGCGAAATTGGGGTCGAGTTCAATGGCACGCTTGAAGAATGGGATGGCTTCGGCATCTCCCTTTTCGCGCAGAGTCTCCATGCCTAAACTGTAGGCCCTTAGAGCATCCAGCGAATTGGTGGTGGCTTCCCAGAGGGGAACATCGAACTTCTGCACTGAGCTGAGGGATTCGCCCAGCTCACTGCGAAGGTTGGAAGCGGCCTGCCCCAGTGCGGCGATGACCTGCTCTTTTCCTGCAGCCGTCGCCTGCTCGCGTGCGAGCGCGTCTCCGCTCGCACAGTTCTGGGCCTCGATTCCAATCACGTACTGCGCTCCGAGTGCGGCAATCGAGCCTGTGAGATAGGCTCTGCTCCCCGCACGTCGGCACACCTCCAGACCCAAGTCTCGCGTCAACCGGTCATTGGGCGAGCGAGTCATTTCGCGCATTGTCTGCCGAACTTTTTCTTCCGAGAGGATGTTCAGAAAAGGCGACTGCCCCAAGTCCACGGCCAAGGCCTGCTTGAGTGTGTCGTCAAATACAGGGTCGCCGGTTGTGTTCGTGAAGTCCGCGAGAACGATGGTGTCTTTGTCTGTTAGCGCGTGGGTCTTGTGCGAGAAGAAGAGCCCTCCGCCCAACGCCAGCCCGCCGAATACAACTACCGCACCACCGACTGTCACCCAACGAAGCCGAGAGGATTTCACAGGCTTCGGATTGACCTGTGCTGTCGCGGCGGCTGCGCGGCCCAAATCTGAATCGCGCCTCAACCGTTGCAAGTCCGTGCGGGTTTCTGCCGCGCTCTGGTAGCGCAGTTTGCGGTCTTTCTCAAGACCTTTGTTAATGACTTCGTCTAACTTCGGAGGGATTTCCGGCGTCAATCTGTTAACGGCGATAGGCGCTCGGTTCAAGATCGCGTCATATACGACAGCGGCAGTGTTACCCGAAAATGCCATCCTGCCCGTGGTCATCTCATACAGGACTGCGGAAAAAGAAAATAAATCTGTCCGTGCGTCCAACTCCTCGCCACGGGCCTGCTCAGGAGACATATAAGCCAACGTGCCCATCGTTGTGCCGGGGCTAGTCAGCAGTTCCGCCTTAGTCGCGGTTGGCATCTGCGAGACAGCGCCTGCACCAAAAGTAACCACTTTCGCTAGGCCGAAATCCAAAATCTTGGCGCGTCCGCGATCGGTAATAAAAATGTTGGCAGGCTTGATGTCGCGGTGGACGATTCCTTTGCCGTGCGCGGCGTCTAGAGCGTCTGCAATCTCGATCCCCAATTCAAGCGCTGCCTCAATCGAAAGTGCTCCGTCCGAAATACGGTCCTTCAACATTTCGCCGCTGAGATACTCCATCGCTATGAAGGGCTGACCCCTGTGGTCGCTGATTTCATAGATGGTGCAGATATTGGGATGATTCAGTGCCGAGGCAGCTCGGGCTTCCCGGCGGAAGCGTTCGAGCGCCAGTTGGTCTTGGGCCAGGTCGTCGGGAAGGAATTTCAGCGCTACAAAGCGACCCAGCTCCATGTCTTCGGCCTTGTAGACCACACCCATACCGCCGCCGCCGAGTTTTTCGAGGATGCGGTAGTGCGAGATGGTTTGGCCAACCATGGCTGGAGCGCAACTCTGTGGGGCGATGTTAGAGGTGACGAAGAGGTTGAGTCAACATATGGCTGTTAGACTTTGCTTAGACGTTCGAGCTGCCCTCGTGTCGGCTGCTGGCAGAGCGGCGATTGTGAAGGCGGCGAAGAAGAGGTGGGCGAAGGTTAGGAAGGAGGCGAAGAAGTTTACAGGGTAGTCTGATTTCGATGTTGCCTTTGCGCTTGGGACGCAAGGTCTATTGCAACTTTGCGTACTCGACCTTGGCTTGCTTCAGGATGGGGATGTCGGGGTCGGCGTCCTTCCACAAAGCTAAGAAATCCTGATAGGCGATACGGGCATTCGCTGTATCTCCCTGCAACGCCAGGGCCTGGGCGAGGCCTAAACGAGCCAGAGGATAAGTCCATCCACTTACAAAACCTGCTCGGTGGGCGAGAATTTTTTGGAACTCAGCCGCCGCTTCCTTTCCCTGGCCCAGGCGCAAATAGCTCAGACCTCGCAGGTAAAGAGCTCGACGACCAAGAAATCCCGAGTCGTAGGGTGGGGTGGCGGCCAGCAGTTGGACTGCAAGCGTAGGATTTCCGTTTTGAAGCGCGATAGCGCTGCTCACCGAAGGGAGGGAAAGGCGATTGATAAGAGAATCTTTGGGAAATGCCGTGCCTAATTCCCGGGCCAAGCCTCGGGCCTGGTTTACATCTCCGGAAACGGCGAGCGCCCCCGCTGCAATCGCCATGGAGTCGCGCCCACGTGCAATCGCCAGCGCCCTAGCTGCCTGCTGGCGTGCTTGAGTGTAATTGCCAAAGTCTGCTTCGGTCTGGGCCTCTTCAGCCGCGTGACGTGCCGCCGCCTCTTTAAAATTCTCTTTCTCGACTGCTTCGCGGGCGATTTTTCGCGTTTCTGCTAGCCTGCCAGAAAACGCCGCAGCGTTCGCTTGATCAAAAAGCATCGATCCTTCGTCCAATGTGCCCTTTCCCCAGGCGGCCTGCCGCTGCATTTCAGCAGCATCGCCCTGTATGAATGCGATTTGAAAAAGGCCTCCATGGCAAACGACGTCATCGACCTTTTTCTTCGAAGCACTCTCAAAAGTCGCCTTGGCCTCATCGTAGCGGCCGACGCGAATATAACCCCAGCCGAGGTTTCCGTAGGGATACGAATGATCCGGATTTAAACGCAGTGCCTCGCGGCCCTCCTCGATAGCCTGCTCGAACTTGCCAACAAGTGAGTAATCGATGACCAAAGCGTTCTTAGGTGTCCAGTCGCGCGGATAGGTCTGCTTCCAAAGCTCGTATGTTTCAATCTCTTTTTCTACTTCTCCCGTTATGAGGTCGTAGTATCCCGAGTCTATATTGAACCTCTCCAGTTCATTGACGCGGTCTCTTAAGTCGTAGGCTTTTCTTGCTGCTTCCTCTGCGGGTCCATTCTCTCCGACGTTGTCGTAAGTGCGCCCGAGTTTGGCGTAGGCCAAGGCAAAATTTGGATCCAACTCGATAGCGTGTTTGAACAAAGGGATTGCATCGCCCTCTCTTCCCTTGGCGCGCTGCGCTTGCGCCATGCTGAACGCTTTCAAGGCCTCCAGAGAAGCGGTCGAGGCTTGCTCAATAGGAGTATCAAACCGCTGGATGGATTTGACCGACTCACCCAGTCGCCCGCGCATGTCGGTTGCTGCCTGGCCAAGCGCCTTCAACACGCGCTCTTTGCCTTCTGCCTCGACCTGTTCGCGGCCCAGCGAGTCGCCGTTAGCACAATTGACCGCGTCTAGCGCCAGGACGTAGTGGCTGCCCAGCGGAGCAATTGTGCCGACCAGCATGGCCTTGCTGCCTACACGCTGGCAAATGTCGCGTGCCAGGTCGGATGTTATCCGGTCAGTCGCGGCGTGCCCCATCATCTGCAGAGTTTCGTGGACCTGTTGCTCGGGCACAATGCTCAGAAAAGGCGACTGTTCGAGTTGTACCGCCAGCGCCTGCTTGAGTGCGTCGTCGAAGACGGCATCGCCAGTGGTGTTGACGAAATCGGCGAGGACGACCGTGTCTTTCTCGGTGAGCGCATGTGCCTTCGTTGAGCGCCAATAGAATGCGCCGGCGGCAACGGCCGCCAGAATGGCCGCCGCAGGAATGACGAACCTCCAGTCGCGCGTTATGGGCCTTCTCCCTTGCGTGGATGACGCAGCAGAAGGTGCTCCTCTTTGACTCGTCGAAACCTCTGATGGAGCCGTCGACAAGACAGCAAGGGGCGAGGCCGGAACTTCTTCTGGCATCGTGTGCTGGGCGGTACGCCCAGAGTCGGTATCCCGTTTCAGCCGCTGCAAGTCCGCGCGCATGTCCGCGGCGTGCTGATAACGAAGGTTACGATCCCTCTCCAACGCCTTATTGATAACGTCTTCCAACTTGGGCGGGATGTCCGGGTTCAAACGCACGGGCGGCACGGGTGGCCGCTCTAGGATGGCGTTGAAAATCAACGCCGAGGTGTCGCCACGAAACGGTAGTGCACCGGTGGACATCTCGTACAGCACCGTGCCGAACGAGAAAAGATCCGTTCGGGAGTCGAGTTCCTTGCCCCGCACCTGCTCGGGCGACATATATGCGACCGTGCCGAGCGTAGTACCCGGACTGGTAAGGTGCTGCTCATCAATCGTCCGCGTTTCCCCCTCCGCAAACGTTTGGCTCGGGGGCCCGGACGGCGGTTCCACCTTCGCTAGTCCGAAATCGAGAATCTTGGCGTGCCCGCGCTTAGTGACGAAAATATTCGCTGGCTTAATGTCCCTGTGGACAATGCCCTGGGCATGAGCGGCATCCAAAGCATCAGCGACCTCAATGCCAATGTTCAGCAGTTGCTCCAACTCGACCGGACGACCCATGATGGTGTGCTTCAGGGTCACTCCATCTAAGTACTCCATGGCGATGAAAGCTCTGCCGCCCTCCTCGCCAATGTCGTGGATCGTGCAAATGTTGGAATGGTTCAAAGCAGAGGCCGCGCGAGCCTCACGCTTGAATCGCTCTAGCGCTTGCCGGTCGTGCGCAACATCTTCTGGTAGGAATTTCAGAGCAACGAAGCGACCGAGTCGCGTGTCCTCGGCCTTATAGACCACACCCATACCGCCGCCACCGAGCTTCTCGAGGATGCGGTAGTGCGAGATGGTTTGGCCAATCATGGCTGGAGCGCAACCGTGTGGGGCGATGTTAGAGGTGACGTAGAGGTTGAGTCAACATATGGTTGCCGGACTTTGCTTTGACGTTCGAGCTGCCCGTCCTGCCGGCTGTAGCAGAGCGGCGATTGCGAAGGCGGCGAAGAAGCGGTGGGCGAAGGTTAGGAAGCAGGCGAAGAAGGTACCGTGATGACGCTGGAGTTGAAGGGTTAAGGGCACCGCCTGCGACAGATCGCCCCAAACCGGAGGGCCGGCTACGGGACGGTCCGTGCAAAGCTCCAGGGATGAACGGAAAACCGCGCGTCAAAAACGCACCGCAGAAAGCCAACAAATAACAACTCAGCACGCAGAGTTTTTTGTGAGCGGAAAACAGTAGTTTTGAATTGTCATCTGTCAATTCCTGGAACTACGTAGCAAGGGAATGATTCAATCCGACTGATTCTGGAACCGTGCGACGGGTAAATGCCATCCTCGATATATCGCCATAACTCGCAGCCAGAAACACAGGAGTGCGCCCACGGTCATCATTAGAGAAGCCGGATAATGCAAAACATATCCGATCACTACTACGACGCCAGCGGCTAACGCAGCAACAGCATAAATATCCGCCTGAAGCACCGTCGGCGTTTGGTTAACAAGCACATCGCGCAATATGCCACCACCAATCCCGGTTAGTACTCCCATAAAAATCGCCATCACCGGATTGAGTCCCGCGATGAGCGCCTTTTGTGTGCCCGCGACGGCAAACAGACCGAGTCCCGCGCCGTCGAATAACAACACGAGCCTGCGACGTTTATCGATGTCGGGATACCAGAAGAACGTCACGAATCCTGCCAGGAGAGAGATCCCCAGATAGCGCCAGTCGCCAATGGCCGCTGGTGGCGCCGCACCAAGCAGCACATCTCGCGTGATCCCGCCGGCATTACCGGCCGCGAACGAGAGGGCCATTAGACCAAACAGATCGAACCGGCTTTTGACACCCGCTGCCGCACCGCTGAGTGCGAAAACGAACGTGCCAAGCAGATCCACCGCATCCAGAAAAGCACCCGCTACTTGATGCTCAAGCACCAAGACGCTGTTCACGAAGCCAGCCACGCATGCGCCGCAACTACGAGCGCTTTCACGCCCGTCTCCATAGTTGGATGGATCACTGGTGCAAAGCGGGGATTATGGTTGGTTGGAAGCGAACTGAGTGTTCCCTCTTTCTTCGCCTTGGCGAACACCGCCGGATCGTCGCCGCCAAAAAACCAGAACACCGACGGGACGTGCCACTCCGCTCCAAAACATCCGAAGTCCTCGCTCGCCATCGAAGGTTTCGTCTGTTCTACGGAGCCGTCAGGGAAGTTTTGGCGAAATGCGCCAACGACCTTGTTTGTCGCATCAACATCGTTTTTCACCAAGGAATAACGGTCCAGAGGAGTGATCTCCGGCGGTTTCGGCGCACCTGCCGCAGCTGCTTCGGCATTCACAATTCGTTCAATCGCTGCAAGCACGTGTTTGCGGACTCCCTCATCAAAGGTGCGCACGTTCAATTTAATGACCGCCTCGTCAGGAATGACGTTCTCTTTTGTCCCCGCCTGCAGAACCCCTATTGTCACCACGGCAGCCTCCGTGGGCGCGACTTCCCGCGAGACGATCGTCTGCAGCCTCATCACGGTCGAGGCAGCCATGACGACGGGATCAATGCTGGCCTCGGGCATCGAGCCATGTGCGCCACGGCCGAACATGCGAATTTGCAGGCTGTCGGCAGCTGAGGTGACAACTCCCGTACGCCAATCGAGATGCCCGGACGGCAAGCTCATGACATGCTGGCCAAGCACCACATTGGGTTTCGCGAATCGTTTGAAGAGGTTGTCGTCAATCATCGCTTGAGCGCCCTGTGCGGTCTCCTCCCCTGGTTGAAAAACTGCCATGAGCGTTCCGTGCCAGCTATCGCGGCTCTGTGCAAAAAGATTTGTTGCACCAATCAAGCAAGCAACGTGCATATCGTGCCCGCACGAGTGAGCTACGGGTACGGTCTTGCCGCTAGGGTCAGTCCCCGTGACGTTGCTCGCGTAAGGAAGGCCAGTCGCTTCTTTGATAGGTAGAGCATCCATGTCCGCGCGCAGCATGACGGTGGGCCCATCGCCGTTACGCAAGATGCCGACAACTCCAGTCTTTCCGACCCCGCTAGTCACCTCAAAGCCCGCAGCCTTCAGGTGATCCGCAGCAATTCCAGCCGTCCGCGTCTCCTGCATCGACAATTCCGGATGCGCATGTATATCTTTGTAGACGGCCTCCAGGTCTGGAAGCAATGTGGCGAGGCTTGCAAGGATTTCTGTCGGCTTGTTCTCGCTCATGAAAGTACTCTCCATACGTCAGATCGCCACCTTGTGGACTTAATGGCAATTGTTGTTGTCCGCATTGGTGATTGTCAGAAATGTAATACTAGTTGGTGCGAAACTGATGCGACCTGCGCGCGTCGACTGAACCAGAAATTGTGGCATGTCGCCATCTCTGTTCAGCTGAAGCGTCCTCCCATTGAGCTGGAGTGATGTGTCTTGGAGTTGCTTGGCAGTCAGCGTGTAGCGGTCTGCAGCAGACGGCAATGTGATTTCATGAACTTGCTGCCGGTCGGCATTGATGACCAGAAGCGCGACGCCGCCGGGATGGTTCTGAAGGCAGTGAGCATAGACGTACACATTCGGGATTGGGGATGTGTGGGGATCGAGAACTGTAGCACCCATGAGGCGTCGCCAAAGCAAAGCGGCCCAGTAATTCGGACGTGGTGCGAATGTATTTTCGTCTAACAGGCCGTAGTCGCTTGATGCCAGTGTGTTGTGCATAATCACTTTCACGCCACGCTGCGCGAGGCTTCCATGTTGAATAAGGTATCGGAAGGTGTCCAGAAAAGTCGACGCCCAGGGATTTCCACCGCAGGCGGCATCGGCGGTTTCCGTAATCCAGAGTGATTTGGCTGGCTCGAACCTATCTCGAAGGTCGGCATAAAATGCGCCAATCTTCTCCGGGCGCGAGAGCCAGCCTTGAGAAAGTGCCGCTGCCGCTGTTGTTTGTGACGATGCGCCCATGCTTGCGCACCGCTGCGAAGCAGCCGCATAGAGATGGTAAGAAAAAACATCGAAAAGAGGGCCGGTCGCATGTAGCAGGTCTTCGGATTTCAGCACCCCGTTGCCCATCGGCATTGCGAATGGTCCCTCGCCAACTGAACCTGGACCGAGAAATAGCGTGTCGGGCGCAGTTTTCCGAAGGAACGTCCGGAAGACCGCAACGTCGCGGCCAAAGCTTGCGGCATCGTATCCTTTCGGTGCGCCGCCCATCGCAGCATATGTAGGCTCATTCATGAATTCGCTTGCAGCGATTCGCCCTCCAGCGGATTTGGTGTATTCGAACAATTGCCGCGCCTGGTCCGAAATCCATACGCCTTGAGTATCACGCGATCCTGGCCCAGTAGCCATCGATGTCACGATTTCGGCATTCACCGCATGAGAAAAATCAATGACGCCCTTCCATTCCTCTCGCGTCAGGACTCCGCTGAACCCGGACGGCGCATTGGCTGGGGCGGCATTTTCCGAATCCTGAAAATAAGCACTATTGGCCCACGTACCACTGACTCGCACATACGCAGGGCTTAACGCCGCAGTCAGTTTTCGCAATCGCAGATTTGAAAGATCGATCGGCTCTCGATATCGATAGAGATTCGGGTCTATGCCTGCCGGAGTGAAACCCTCCTGTGAGACGGGCTCTTGCGCTTTACTGCTGTTCGTGGTGCTCCCGTATGGTTTCCAAAATCTTCCGCCGATCACTTCCACCATTTCAATGTTGTAGGACTGGAATCGTTCATCGACCGTGCCTATGGCTGGCATCTTGGCCGGATCGAGTGGCGCAACCCGTGCCATCAACTGCGTTGCTAGAAACACGACGGCCACTGTGCATAAAGCTGCCGCTACGCACATTCCCGAATCAGTGCGTCCCTTCATTCCATCACCTCCATCAACTCTCAATGGCCGATAATTCAAGACCCGACTAGTCGTCGAATGGCTCTCAACATCCGCCAGGGAGCCGCCTCTTACAGTTGAACGATGATCGCAAGCCTCTCTTCCTCAGCGGCACCTCTTCCAAGTCGTCAAATGTTTAGTGGCGTAAGCTAAGAAGCCAGCCTGGGTGTAGAATGAGCGCCCGGCGGGCTACGTGTCCAGGCAACCCTGTGCTACCGCGTATTTTGGGAGGATCACGTGACACAGAACAATCTAGAGCTCATGCGGACACTCGACGATTCGTGGAACGCACAGGACTGGGATACGTTTGAAAAGCGGCATTCCAAGGACACCACCGTATTTTGGCCCGGTCAAGCCGAGCCGACAAGAGGGCGCGACAATCACAAAGCGGAGTCGATCGAATTTTTCAAGACATTCCCCGACAATCATCTGATCAATCATCCATATAAAGTTGAGATTGCTCAGGGCGAGTGGACCTGCACCGTCGCGGATTTCACCGGTACGATGCTCGGTTCAATGAGGGGTCCGGACGGCAAGCTGATCGCGCCCAGCAATAGGAAGTTTCATATCGAGTTCTGCACCGTCGCACACTGGAAGAACTGCGAGATCGTCGAGGAGAAACTTTTTTATGACCTGGTGGGATTGCTAAAACAGATTGGACTTATGTGAGAGTGCTTGTCCGCTCGCTACGCTTCCTTCATAGTTCCTTGCTTTCAGTACCCTACTGTAAAGCGATAATGGACGCTGTCCCCCGAAACTAATCGTCATAGAGATTCGGATTCTTCCATCCAGGGTTGAGAGCGCTGATAATTGCCGAGTCATGGACATGAAAGTCTCCTAAGGAGAATTTGGATTTTGGTGATTGGATTACAGCAAGGCGTACTTCTTGATGGAGATAGTCTAGCTGGTGATGAGCGGAGAGTCAAGTATAAAAATCGGTACGGGAAAGGAAAACTTAAGGAGGGAGATGGAGATTGTTTCGAGGACACCGATGGGAGGAGATGTCGCGCGGTCGGACGATAGCTTCCGAGTAGCCGACTACTGGTGCACTCAACCACGAACCGAGTCTTTCCTGGTTTGGCGGCGTCGCTAGTCGTTCGGCTCGGCTGGTTTTTGGTTCTTGATAGCGCGAACCATGAGTGAGTCCTGCCGGACCGTGTTGATAGCATGCCATCCAGATCGAAGCGCGGTGAACGTGGGCTTCAGTGGCGCGACAAGAGAAAGATAAAAGAGCCGTGGCCTATCGCCCTCCGGCTCTTTATCTTTCAGGCTAGTTTCTCTACTTCGCGCACTTTGCCAGGTTGGCCACGCACTCGTTGGCTAAATCAAGGAGCCCCTGGCCTTGGCCGATCAGTTGATTGGCGGCTTTCTCATTGATCGGTACGCCGCCGAATTCCGCTCCTTCAAGCATCTGCTGGATCTGAGCGGCTATGCCATCTCGTACGGAAGTCCAGTCCGCGATCTTGCCCTCGAGATTGTTATAGACCACGTCACCAGCGGACGTGCTGGTAATCGCGTATGTGGAGATCTGTAAAGTGTCCTCTGCAAGCTTTCCAAACGGTGCGTCAATCTGCTTGTAGACCTGCCCGAGGGCCTCGAGCGTACTCTTGTGCGCCTTCGAAGAGCTCGGCAGAACGCTTTCATCGAGAATTTCGGTGATGACGCGCCCGTCGTGCTGATAATCATCCGTGAGTCCGGTTAGCATCATTATCGTCGGCCGGAGGTCCACGTGATCCGTGAAGAAGTCGCTGGGGCGGGTCACACCTAGATTCTTCACGCCTGGGCCCACGATGCCGATGAACGTGCGGGCGATCTCCGGCTGAATGTCGCCGTGGTTCCAGGCGAAGCCACTGCCGATGTTGCTGCCGACCACCGCGGTAGCAGGCCCGCTTGATTCGAAGAAGAAATTGGGATTACCAAAGAACGTAAACGTGGGATCGCGATTGGGGTCTACCTCGCTGTGCATGTGCAAGAGTTTTTGTCCGACTTGATCGACAATCGCTCCCTGCAGATCGGCTCCCAGACCAGTGCCGAGCAGGCTCTCGTTGACACCCGAGTGCGGGTTAAAGACGCTCTGGCCAGCCATGGTTTGCTCCAAAGTGCGCACGGCAGGCGCGTTAAATAACGGTTGTCCGTTCACATAGGTCGTCGCAGCATCGTCCGAGTGGATTTCGAAAGGGGTCGCATCCCCGGCGTTGCTCACCACCAAGTTCAGATTGAGGTCGAGCTCACCGATACCCGTGGCGCCATTCGCCGCGGGATAGGTGCAAGGCACGTCCGGCACAACACTGCCGTCCTTGTTGACTTTGGCGCCGTCGCAATTCGCTGGAACCGCTGGGACTCCGACAAAGTGGTCGCCCTCATCTGGCGTAAAGATGAACAACGTGTTTTTTTCGTCGATTCCAGCTTCCTTGAGATGTTGGAAGAACGTGCCGAAAGCGGAGTTGTAATCCGCTAACTGCTGGACGTAACCGATCTCGCCGGGGCCGAAGGTGCCTTCGTTCGAGGCATCCAAGCTACGCGGTGCCTGGTTGTCATGAGCGTCGGCGATGTACGCGTAAACAACCGGAATTCCCGCCTTCAGCATGTCCTCGACGACTGCCAGCGTTTGCGCCGGCGTGGGATCAAAACTCAGCGATTGGAAGCCGGTGATCGGAACGCCGTGGTAATCGGTGATGCCACCGAGCGCCGGAGCAATATACTTGAGCCCGAACAAAGCCTGATAGCCGGTGTAGCCGCCCGGTTCATCCGGCAGCGCGTCGGCGACGACGTTGGGGTTGGATGCGCAGATGGGGTCCTTGAGCGCGCAATGGATAGCCGCGCCTTCGAAATCATCGGTCTGGTTGGGTTTTACCGCTGTACTGGTGGATTCCATGGCCTGCGGCGAGCCTGCGCCGAAGACCGTGATCACGTCGAAAGGCGTGCGCTCGAGGACAATATTCGCCGTCGAAAAGGCGCCGACCGTGCATCCCGCGCGGGTAAAGGGCACCCACGGAGCCGGCACATTCTGTCCCCCCGGCGTGGTCAGCGCGAAGTTAGCGTCCGTGTCAGTCGGGGGCTGGATGTCTTCCACTTTGTCGGTCCAATAGAAAAACGAAGACGGAAACACGGCATTGCCTCCGCTTGACGAGAACAGCCCAAAGCTATTCGCGATGAAGATGCTCGTATCGTCGGAATACAGCCCCGTCTGAGTGGTAAGAATATCGTTCGCTGTGTGGGAGATGAGCACGGTGTGATCCCCGGCATCGAGCGTGCCCTTATCCTTGAGGAAATTCAGCAGGTTCGGCATCTGCTCGAGATCCGAAGGGACATTGGGGTTGTCGCGTGTAAAATGCACGTTGTCGAACTCGATGTACACGACGTGCTTGATCTTTCCCGAGAGCGAATTCAGCTGGCACGACTGCGCCTGTGCCGAGCCCGCAAGTCCCAGCGCAAGCAATCCGCAACCAAGGTAGAGAGTTGCGCGACGAAGCAACGTAACAAGGTTCATCCGCGTTTCATCCTTTCGGAAGTGCGCGGGCACACCACTCACATCATTCCGTTTCATCTCTTCTCCTTGACGAAGCTGGTGTTTTCCAGTTCCTGACCGCGCAGGGATGGACAGGGATGGAATGTCCCGCGGAATATAAGGAGGGAACGGTTTTTAGTTGTTAGGGTAAAGAGAAACTTCCGTGAAAGTGATGTAAATACTTTCCGCGATCCTGTCATAACCTTTCTTGCCACACCAGCTGTTGCAGTTCAGCTTATGCGGTTTGGGCTCGCCTTGACCCCGGGACCTTGTGTGTTGAGGCTGCGGACGAGAACAGCGATATGAGGCCTTCGGCTAGTGTTGGGTGAGTCAGGACCGCGTCGCGGAGCGCGGTGTAGGGCAGCGCTGCGATCATGGCAACCTGGACGGCGGCCAGGGTCTCTCCCGCGCCAACGCCGAAGGCCGTGAACCCGAGGATGCGGTCGCTATCAGTCTGCACGAGGGCCTTCACGAACCCGCGGGTCTCCGAAAACGTGCGAGCACGCAGGTTGCTTTCCATTGGGACCTTAAATAGGCGATACGCTATCCCTTGCGCCTGCGCTTCTGTTTCACTTAGACCGATGTGGGCGAGCTCGGGGTCGGTGAACAGACAATAGGGGACTTGCCTGCCGGTGGTCACACGATTGCGGCCGCTTAAATTGGCGTGGACTACGCGGAAATCGTCGATGCTAATGTGCGTGAACTGCGGGCTACCCGCGACTTCGCCGATGGCCCAGACGCCGGGCGCGGTGGTCTGCAGGCGGTCGTTGACCTTGATATATCCGCGGTCGGTGAGTTCGACGCCGGTAAGGTCCAAGCCGAGTCCTTCGGTGTTGGGATTGCGGCCTGTGGCGACCAATATATGAGTACCCTTTAGGACTTTCTCTATTCCGTTCTGCTCGATGACGACGCTCACCGAGTCGCCCGATTTGCCGGAGACTTGCTGGATCTGGGCATTCAGGAGCACGTCGACGCCCTCATCTGCGAGCAGGGTGCCGAGAGCCTCGCAGACGTCGGGGTCTTCTTTGGACATCAATCGTCCATTGCGATCGATCAGAGTCACTTTGCTTCCGAATCGCCGCATGGCTTGGGAGAGCTCCACTCCTATGTAGCCACCGCCGATAACGAGCAGGTGTTCGGGAACTTGGCCTAATTCGAGCGCCTCGATGTGCGTGAGCGGTTGTGCTTCCGCAAGACCAGGAATTGCTTCCAATGTGGCGCGCGTGCCGGTGCTGACGATTACATTGGTACCGCGAAGTTGACGAGTGGTTCCGTCGGGGAGGGTGGCCTCGACTGTTCTGGGAGCGACGAAGCGGCCGGCGGCCAAAATGAACTCGGCGCCGGTCTGGCGGTAATTTTCCATATACATTTCGTTCAGGCCGCGGACCATCTTGCGTTTGCGTTCCCGGACGCCCGACATGTCAATCGTGAAGCCGTCGTGAGCAATGCCGAATTCCTTGCTTCGACGAACGTAGTCCACGACTTTCGCGCTATGGATAACGTTCTTGCTGGGAAGGCACGCAATATTAGGGCAAGAGCCGCCAATGTATTTGCGGTCGACGACTGCGACGCGCTTGCCTTCACCGGCAAACGTCCACGCAGCGACGGTCGAGCCCGTGCCACCACCGAGAATCACGAGATCAAAATCTTCCGGTTGCGTGTTCTTACTGGCCCGGGGGGATTGAGAGGTTTCGGTGCTGTTCATGCGGATTTTCCTTTCCGAGCGACAGGTTCACTCTTGGCTTGCATTGATTTCATGAGCGCGGCAGACGATGCTCCTTCCAGCGACAGTCCATAGCCAACTTCCCGCACGATGCGCTCCTTCAACGGTTGAATAAAGTGGATGCGGGTGTTGCGGCGCGTCACTTCCGGAGCCTTCAAGTACAGCTCCGCCAATTCCCGCGCCCTACTGAGCGCCTTGCCGTTCGGCACAACTTCGGCAGCCACTCCCCATTCATGCGCGGTACGCGCCGGTAGCGGTTGTGGATTCAGCAGGAACGCCTCCGCTCGTCCCGCTCCAGCGCGATAACTCCAGGTGGTAAAGATGCCGTCGCCGGGGGCAACGCCCGCGGAGAAGTGGGCCACATCCTGGAAGGTCGCACCCTCCCCCGCCACAATTACACTGGCAAGTAGCGCGTAGTCTGAGTGCACATGGGCGCGACCCTCGACAGCCGCGATGACCGGCACTCGTATGTTGGCTATGTTTTCCAAAACCTGAACGCCTTCGTCGTGAACCTGACTCCAGACGCCGGGATCAGTGACATCGCCGAAAGAGGACCACTCGACATCAGTAATGAACTCCCCACCTGCGCCCGTGAGGATTACGATCTTGTTCGCTCTATCTTGCGCAATGCGGTAGAAGGCATCGACGAATTCTGTGTGAGCTGGCGCGGTCATAGTGAACGGCCCGCCGTTGCTGTGGAACTCAGCAACCAGCACACCTTTGTCATCTCGTGTCAGCTTCAGATTGTGATAGGCAGTAAAGTAGTCGTCTTGAAGTTGCATAGGATTCTCCTCTCTGTATTGCCCTAACTGGGCGCTCATCCGAAATGCGTATTCGACGTCAGTCACATGGCTTCAGGTGGCCACAACGAGACCGCCTGCGGCACGAATGACCTCCCCGGTGATCCAGGCTGATTCGTCTGAGGCCAGGAACACTGCCAGCGGGGCGATATCACTGACGCGACCTAGCCGGCCGAGCGGCGTCTTCCCGGCCAGAACGGCGCCGGCACCACCCTCAAAGGTTCCCGCGGCTACATTGCCTTCGGTTTCTGTATGACCGGGAGCGATGGCGTTGACGCGTATCTTGCGCGGCGCCAGTTCGAGCGCCAATCCCTTTGTCAGCGTTTCGATGGCGCCTTTCGTGGAAGCGTACAGCAGGGCTCCCGCGACCGGATGTGAGCCGACGATAGAGCTGAGGTTGATGATGCTCCCGCCACCGGCCCCGAACCGCTTGATGGCCTCCTGCACGGTGAGAATCGTCCCGAGAACGTTGATGTTGTAGTGGAGATGAAAGCTCTCTTCGGTGATTTCCGCGATGGAGGCGAAGCGGAACACTCCAGCGTTGTTGACCAATACGTCTAGTCTTCCGAACGCGGAGTCGACTTCTTTGAATAGCCGCGCGACATCCGCGGTCTTAGACACGTCGGCTCCAACCGCGATCGCCTGGCCGCCGTTGTCGATGATCGCCTGAGCGACGCGTTGGGCGCCTTCACGGTCGGAGGAATAGTTCACGGCCACGCGCGCGCCGGCGGCTCCCAAGGCCGTGGCGATCCCAGCGCCTATGCCCTTGGAGGCGCCCGTCACTATGGCCACTTTGTTAGACAGGGTGCTCATATTTCACCATTGTTCTTGATCCGATGTTCTTGATACGGCTCGCCGTATCTCCGAACGTCCATTGCTGGGAATTGCACCTCGCGCGTATGAAAATCTCGATCCATGCCTTTTGATGCTAAAGAGCGTTGAAACCGCCCGGCAAAAATTCAATTTTGCGTCGTGAACAAGTCGCCGGCACCCGTCCCTTATTGAAATATGGAAGGTTGTCCGTTGATCCGACCGAAAGCGCCGGTGACGGCTCGGATGGCCGATTACATTGTGAGGACGGCGCGGAACCGCGTCTTTCCGTCCGCAACGCGTTCGTAGGCCTTGGCGGCCTCCGCTAGTGGGTAAGTCTCGACGATTGTTTTGACTTTCCCTTGCGCCACGAAATCAAGAGCTTCGTAGAGATATTCGGGACCATTCTGCTGGCTGCCGATGATGCGGATACGCTTCATGATGAGATCCGTCAGCGAGACGGAAAGTGGCTCGGCGTCCGCGCCCATAGCGATCAACCGGCCGTCCGGCCGTAATCCCTGAATGCTGTCCACCATGGACTTCGTCGAATTGGAAGTGCTGAGGATGATGTCGGCGCCGCCCGCTGCGGCAAGGCTCTTTCCGTCGCGGACAATTTCATCCGCGCCGAGTTCGCGGATCAACTTGTCTTTGTCAGGGGAGTGGGAAATGGCGATGGTCTCAAAGCCCGCTGCCTTCGCGTATTGCACTGCGAGGTGTCCAAGGCCGCCGATTCCAAGCACGGCCACGCGCTCGTGCGGCTGGGGATCGGCCCAGCGCAGCCCGCCGTAGACCGTGTAGCCCGCGCAGAAGATCGGAGCTGCTTGCTCGTAGGAAACTTTGTCGGGAATCAGATAGGTTGCGTCGGTATTCATCAGCATGTACTCGGCGTGCCCGCCTTGTGCATCAATTCCTGTGCCCTTCATGTAGGGACAGAACATTTTGCGACCGCGCTGGCACCATTCGCAGCGGCCGCAGGTGGATTGAACCCAGGCGGTGCCCACGCGGTCGCCCACCTTTCGCATCGTCACGTCGGGAGCCACGGCGACGATCTCGCCCACTGGCTCGTGGCCTAAGATTCGGGGAAATGGTGGTCCGGGAAAGTGTCCGAGCGTCAGATGTACGTCGGTGTAGCAGATGCCGCTCGCATGCATTTTGACGAGCACCTGATTCGGTCCGGGTTGAGGTTGCGGAACGTCTTTGATCTGCCACGAACTACTGACAGCGGGAACGACTGCGGCTTTCATAGACACTCCTCCTAATGCAGTTCGATGCGAGAGGATTTGCGTTCGGCTCGTGGTTTTGGGCGCAGGAATCGCCGGGCCCACATCCTGGAGCTGAGATTGACGTCGAATTGTCGGCTAACCGGAAGGCTGCTGGGCTCCGGATGAACGTCGATGGGAATGATGCGCTGTGCTAGGCTATCCTGTTTTTCGAGGAGAACATGAGCCTGCAGCCGATCATCCGCACCCTATCGCAAACGCTATTTGCAGTCCTTGTCGCCTTGCCAGCTTTGGCGCAACAGGCCGCACCTCCGGTGTGTACCACGAGCATCCCTGCCACGGGCTACGCGGGGCTGGATGAGTATCGGGAGTCGCGGATTTCAATCTATACGGACGATTTCGGGCAACTGGCACGGTATCGGGAGGCCAACGCCGCGCTCGCGCCGCCGGCGGCGGGCGAAAGCCGAGTCGTATTTCTTGGGGACTCCATCACCGACTACTGGAAGTTGCCGGACTATTTTCCTGGCAAGCCGTATATCAACCGCGGCATCGATGGGCAGACCACGCCCGAGATGCTGGTGCGTTTCCGCCAGGATGTGATTGCTCTGCACCCCAAAGTATTAGTCGTGCTCGCGGGAACCAACGACATCGCTGGCGTGACTGGGCGGACGTCTAACGAGGACATCGAGGCCAACTATGCTTCCATGGCCGAACTGGCGCGCGCGCACCATATCCAGACGGTGTTTGCGTCCGTCCTACCCGTGCACGACTACACGCACGATGCGGAGGAGTCCTTTGCGCTGCGTCCGCGCGATAGAATTTTGGCGCTGAACAAATGGCTTAAAGACTACTGCACTAAAAACCAGTTCGTGTATCTCGATTATTTCAGCGCCGTGGTAGACGAGCGAGGCAAGCTAAAGCGCGCTCTGGCCGACGATGGGCTGCACCCGACGGATGCGGGGTATAAGATCATGGCGTCCCTGGCGGAGAAGGCGATTCAAACGGCGCTAGCGGAAAACACGGCCCAGTAAGCTGCACGCAGCTATTTCGGGCTGGTCCTCGGAGAAGAGTCGCGCGGGGATCACGCCCGAAACTGTGCAGCGTTATCGGTTGCCCAGTCGAGGAACGTTTTTGCAGGTGCTCCCGTGAGCTCTTCGATTGTGGACGTGACGTGTGCAGGTTGGCCGATGGCGGCAGCCCAGGCCGCGAGCAGCATATTCACGGCGACCAACGGACCGATGGTGAGCAACTCGCGCCGCGCCTCGTCTGGCGAGATCTCTTCGATGCGCAACGAGCGGCCGATCACGCGACCGATCGCTGACACCTGCTCGAATTGGCTCAGCGATTGAGGTCCGGTCAGAACATATTCCGCTCCGGCGTGTTCGTCCTCACACAACGCGCGGACCGCTACTGCGGCGATGTCACGCTCGTCAACCGGGGCTGTAGGAGCGGCGAGGTACGGCCAGCGCACGACATCGCCAACGCGAATCTGCGGCGCCCACCATTGCAGGGCGTTGGCGGCGAACATTCCAGGTCGCAGGAACGTCCACTGGAGTCCTGAGGTCTCAATCAACCGTTCAATTTGTTCGAACATCGCTCTTAGCGGATTGGGCTGTTGGAAGAGCGGGTGTGCCGTTTTAAGCGGGGCTGAGAGGTATACGATGCGCCGTGCGTGCTTCGTGATCCGCTCCAAAGCGGAAGCGACAGCGGCTGGCGGGGCGGTCCACACCAGGAACACGGTATCGATGCCATCGAAGCATCGATCAAGCGTCTCGGGAAGGGTTAGATCTCCGCGAACCACCTCGACCTGCGGTGGCAATCGAGCCGCGCCTGGGTTGCGGGCCATCGCGCGGACCTGCGTGCCCGTGGCGGCCAATCGAGTGACAACCTGGCGGCCGACGGTGCCGGTCGCTCCAATAACGAGTATAGGATTCATGGAGAAACCATCCTACCGGCGCAGTTCCAAGGGTTCAAGGTACTGCTAGGTGCCCTGTTGGCAAGGCGCCCGCGCCATTCGAGTTCAGTTCCTAGACCATGATGGAGTCGGTCTCGTTGGGCGCCGCGTATCCCGTTCCGCGGCGGCGTTGTTGGCACAATTTGGAATCTGAAGCTGTGACCGTGGAAGAATGGAGCACCGAGGCTCAAGTCCGGCGCCTACATGAGTCCCGCGATCAATGTTTCAGGGGCTTTGCGGGCTTTATGGGGTTGATGGGGGTGTGTTTGGTGGGGATGAAGATGGAGCCGGGGATTTCCACGTTGAATTTCTTGGCGTAGTTGCCTTGGTTGATGGCTATGCCTACGCGGCCTCGGGAGTCGATGTAGAGGAGGGAGTCGCCTACCGGGACGTCCATGAAGGTCTTGCCGTACGGAAAGGTTGCGGGCTTTTTGTTAATTTGGACCGGGATTTTGTCGCCTACTACGTAGCCTAATTTTTGGAAATCTTCGCGGGCGATGTCGGTGATCAGGGAGCCGAAGGGATCGTCGAGGCCGATGAGTTCGCCTTCTATGCCTTTTTCGGTTACGACGGCGGTTTTTGTGGTCAGGCGGACGAGTTCGGGGAGCGCGGGGCCCACGAGATTATAGTCCCAGCCTGCGGCCAGATGGGCTGCGGCTGGGGAAAAGATGTCGCGGCCGTGGAAGGTGGAGGAGACGGCGGCCTGGATCATCCAGTTTTGGTTGGTGATTTCGCGGGCGGAGTCGAAGCCGTCGCGATCGAGGGTGGGGGTTAGGACGCCGTTGTCCGGGGAAACGAAGTATTGGCCTTTCTTGGATTTGGCTATGATGGCTTTGCGGGTGGTGCCTACGCCAGGGTCGACGACGATGAGAAAGACGGTGTTAGCGGGGTAGTAGGGGGTGACACCGTAGAGGAAGCGGGAGGCCTCTTCGATGGAGAAGGGGGTGACCTGGTGGGTGATGTCGGTGAGGTGAGCATCGGGGGCGATCCCGTAGATTACCGCGCGGCAGATAGCGACGGCGTCATTGGCGGTGCCGAAGTCGGTCATGAAGACGATGGTGGGGCGGGTGGTTGAGGCAGTTTGGGGCTCGGCGGGAGATTCCTTTGCGGCGGGTTGTTGCTGGCAGGCTGAGCAGAAAAAGACAAGAGTGAGTACCGAAAGCGCTAGCAGGCGAGTCCGCAAGGTCAATTCTCCGAAGAAGTGGTATGGAAAATGGGCCGAAATTTGATGGTCTTGTGCCGCAAACCGCCAAGTATACCTGAAGGCGTCTGAGAACCTTAACACGTAAAGGGCAGGCTGAATTCTGACGGAATACGTTGGACCGGTGCGCGGAATTCTGTAAGCTTAGGTGCCGTTTCTTCGCTCGCCGGTAGGGGCAAAGACGCCCTCTTCCGGAAGCGGCCGCTACGGCGAATTTTGGGTGTTCCTAGGAATTTTCGAGCATTTCGCAGCTAACAATCCGCTCGGCCCGTAGGTTCGGGGGAAGTCCAACGATCGATTCACACAAAGGAGACTACTGTGCGCCGAAGTGTCTTTCTGGGGATGGTTCTGTGCTTACTGGGAGTAAGTGCGCGAGCCGATCAAGTGACTTTGAAGAATGGGGACCGCATCACGGGCACCATCGTGAAGGTCGATGTTAAGGCCGACGACAAAACTAAAACGGAGTTGCTGATCAAAACGGAATTTGCCGGAGACGTAACGGTGCAATGGGATGCCGTGACCGCGATTGTGGCGCCGGAAGCACTGCACCTTACGTTGAAGGATGGGCAGACGGTCGTGGGACCGGTCACTACGGTGGATGGGAAATTCGATGTGACCACCGCGACCACCGGGGAAGTTGCTGCGCCCAAGGATACCGTGGTGACGGTGCGCAACGATTCAGAGCAAAAGGCGTACGACGCGGAGGTCGACCGGCTGAAGAATCCACACTTGCTGGATTTCTGGAGCGGCTTGGTGGATACGGGGTTGAGCCTGACGCGGGGGAACTCTGCGACACTGAGCTATAACCTGGCGGCGAAAGCGGTGCGCGAGACGGCGAAGGACAAGATTACGGTATATACGACGGCGGTGTATGCCACCGACGACACAACCCCGCCAAGTCATACGACCGCGCATAACATCATTGGCGGCATTCGCGGCGATTTCAATCTGAACCCTCGCGTGTTTGTGTTCGGCTTTACGGATTTCGAATACGACGAGTTCCAGCACCTGGACCTGAGAAATGTGCTGGGCGGCGGTTTGGGGTACCACGTATTCAAGAGCGCGAATGCCACGTTTGATGTGTTCGGGGGCGCGGACTATCAGCAGGAGTATTTTTCTCCAAATCCGCCAACCACTTTGACGAATACGACGCGAAAGACGGGGGAAGTAGTGGTGGGGGAGGAGTTAGACGCGAAACTAAATGGTCGAACGACGCTCAGTGAGAAGGCGTCGTTCTTTCCTAATGTGAGTGATACCGGTGAGTATCGGTTCCAGTTTGATGCGAGTGCGGCGACGAAATTGAAGTCGTGGTTGAGTTGGCAGGTGACTTACAGCGATCGGTATATCAGCAATCCGCTTATGGGGCTTAAGGGGAATGATCAGATTTTGTCTAGCGGGTTGCGGGTGACGTTTGGAAAGGCGAGGTTTTAGGCGAAGGGCAAAAGGCAGAAGGCAAAAGCTCTAACGCAGAGGGCTCAGAGGTCGGAGCACAGAGATCACAGAGAGTCTGGGCGCGACTGAAGCAGGTCGCTGAATATCGGTAGATGCTCCGAGTGGGAATTGTGCTTGGGTTGACGCCGGGCGGGGCAAGCCCCGCCCCTACCAGGGATCGGCACGCCCCTGTCGTGCGTGGTTATTGCGCTTCGGCTGTGATTGATGCTGGTGCGTGAGTTGTCAGGTACCACTCTACTGTGGGGGCGCGCTGGTATTTCAGGCGCGTGCGCGTGGATTCCGCGGCTGAGGCGTTGCCAAGTTTTTCCTGGGCGATCGCGAGCTGTTGTAACGCCAGGGGTGAGTGTGGATCCGAGGCGAGCTCATCGGCGGAGTTGGCGAAGTCACCCTGCGCGAATAAAGCGTACCCTCGCGCGGACTCGTAGTTGTTTTCGACAATCAGATCGCGGGTGATAGCGGCGCTGCGTTCGAGTTTGGAGATGGCTTCTTGCGCGACGTCGGTCTGACCGCTGGCGGAGGCGATGCGTGCTTCTTCGCGCAGCACCGATGCCAGGGAAATATTGCGGTCGGGCTCGCTCATGCCTACGACCGGCTTCTGCTCGGAGACTTCGATGGTGCGCAGTTGATCGAGTTCGGCGGCGCGGTCGGCCGAAAGTTGGGCGCGGCCGAATGCGATTTCGAATTGAGCGTAGGGATCCTTTTGGCGGCGAGCCAGTTCCAGGAGCGAATCCAGGGATTTGCGACCCTGTTCCGGCTGGCCTTCCCAGAAGGAAACCAGCGCTTTCTGAAATTGGGCATGGAAGCGGTCGCGCGAATTGGTGGCCGAGGTGGTGACCTTGTCATATGCAGAGAGGGCGCCGGAATAGTCGCCCATGAGAGTGCGGGTGTCCGCGATGCCGATTTGGGAGCTGTAGAAATTGGTGATGATTTTTAACGCTGCGTTGTAATGCTCGAGAGAACCCTGATCGTCGCCGGCGAAGCGCAGAACTTCGCCAAGGGAGTCCTGAGGATTGGGCTGATTGGGCTCCAAGGAAGCATAGCGCTGCAGGAAACTGACGGCTTTGGGGGGATCCGGGTCGCCGGTTTCGATGTAGGAATAGCCCAACATGTTGAGAGCGGGCGGGAAATTGGGATCGATGTCGAGAATCTTCTCCATCATCTTGCGGGAGCGGCCGTAGTCCTGCTGAAAGTAGAGCCACTCGGACGTGAGATAGAGGACATGCTTATCGGTCGGGAAACGGGCGAGTAGATCGTTCATGGCTCCGATGGCGGCGAGGTTGTCGCCCAACTGAACATCGACCATCCAATTGATAAGGAGCTGCTCGTCAGGGGTGGCCTTGGAGGCCAGAGCCTTGGCACGCTTGAGAGCCTCGGTTGCGGGTTGGGTGCGATTTGCGGCGTACGACCAGACCGCGTAAGCGAGGGCGAAGTGGGGATCTTTTGTGGCGGCCTGGTGAGCGTTGGAGACGGACATCTCGAGGAGCACGTTTTCGTACTGGTCGATGGATTTTTCCAAGAGCTTGCGGGCATCGTCGGATTTGGTGGCCACGGGAACGGTGCCGAAGAGCTGGCGTTGGGCGATCGGGCCGATGGGCGCGATGGGGCTGGCAGGGGGGGCGGGCACGGCTTCTTTGCGTCCGGTCTCTTCCACGTGAGCGGGGGGAGGCTGCTGCGCCCAAGCGTGCGCGGCAAAGAGGGATGGGAAAATAAGCAGCAAATAGCGTACAGCAAAGCGATTCATGTAATACGCTCCCGACCTAAAGATTAGGAAACTTGAGCGAGCCCAGAAGCCACCGTATCGTCTGAGCGCTCGCAGCGGATACTGGCCTCACGGGCAGGTGTGCGCTTTGGCAAAACGATTGATGGATTAGCCACAAAATGGCTAAGGGCGCACGGTTAGACACAAGGTGCGAAAAGGGCACTTGTGCGAGTCCCCCGGTGGTCCTGATACTTCAGGTAACTCTCCCGAAAGGTGACGTGGGAACCATGAACGGAAAGACCTGGGGCCAGCGGCTTGGATTTTTGGCTGCTTTGATTGTGGCATTGATGCTGGCGCTGCCGTCGTTTCCGGCGGCCAAGAACATCGCCGTGATCATGTCGGCCGGAGCCAAGCTGCAGGATGTGCAGTTGTCGGAGTTGATGAAATTGTGCAAGGGCACGCAGAAGACCTGGGTGGATGGAAAGAGCTTTACATTGGTGATGACCGACCCCGGGGCGCCGGAGATGCACCCTGCGATCCAGAAGCTATTCGGCATGGCTCCAGCGGACTTGAAGGCCGCGCTGGGGAAACTGAATGAATCGCGGACACTGATCAAGATCGTGGACAGCGATGCCGATTTGCTGCGCACCGTGGAGGAGACGCCTGGGGCTGTGGGAATCGTGGATGTTTATGCGATCAACAGTTCGGTGAAGGTGCTGCGGGTGGACGGTAAGCTGCCGTTTGATGTGGGCTACGTTCTCAAGGGAAACTGAGAATCAGACGTTGAAACTGTCGACAGGCCTTTCCAACCTCCGAATCTGTCCTCTGAACCCCTAGTTGAAACGTATATTTTTCAATATCTTCCGGGTAATCTCCAGCTTCGTATCGTGCTCTACCGCTAGAGTGCTCCGTTTGGCCTGCTCCCCTCATGCTCCCGGGGCGGCGCCCCATTCCCAGCGTCAAGGACTCTTCGGGCTTCCGAGTGGCATTCCCGTTTTGGAACAAGGTGGTTTCGGATGGTCGTGCGAAGCGGCTCCGGCCGGCAGTCTGCCTGTCCTTTGGAGCAGTTTTCCACAGGCAGGGTCAGGCGAATCCTTGACGAAGAACAAGCGAAAGCTCGGAATCCATCTAAAGTATTTTTTATCAATTGTTTACGATGTCTCAAATTGAAACGACAACGTACTAGGCCTGTCGTTTAAAGGCGAAAATGTGCCTTGTGTACCATCGCGTTTGCTCTCCCACTCGTGTCAAATGGTACAGGTACGGCGATGACCAAGACCAGTGGACAGGTCAGCGCATCCAAGAAGCCGGAGACAGGCAACAGGAGTCACGAACGGCCGGCGGGTTGTTAGGGGTTAAGGGGAGCGAGGCCAAGAGATGAAGACCAAAGACAACAGCAGGACGTGGATGTGGTGGTTCCTAGGGGTCGGGGGAGCACTGCAGCTGTACTTCGTCAGGGAGCTGCTGGCGGCGTTCGCGCTGTTCGCGGCGGTCTTTGCGGTTTTCGGTGTTGTGATCGCCACCTTGTATATGTTACAGAAGGCGTGGGCCGTCGGTGTGGAACGCGTCGCCGAGAGCGGGCATCCGATGGTGAGTATGGCGAAGCGGAGCGTGTCCGCGGTGGAAGATCTGGCTCGGCGGCCGTTGCGGCGCCCGGGTTCCGCGGCTGCGCACTAGGTTCGGGAGTTACCGACGAGACGACTTGATCGAGGTTTTGCAGGTTTGCAGGGCACACAGGGACCGAGGTGAAATTACCTCGAATCTGTGGCAACACGAAACATGAAACAAAGGGCCAACCGGACTTGAGACCGGTTGGCCTTTTCATTTAGGTCTACGGCGGGCAAACCACCATTCCCGGAAGCCAGGGCTACCGACCCGGCTCGAAATTAATGATGTCCAAGTCCATCGGATATTGTTCATGGCGCGCGGCGGCCGGACGAAGGCCTTTGCTGAAATCGCCCTCCACTCCGGTGGCCTTGGCAAAATCGTCGTAAGGAACCTGGCCCGCGAAGGTGAAAGAGTCGATCAAATAGGGCATGCCGTTCGAGCACAGGGGCGAAGAGCCTCCCATTAAGTGAAAATGAAGATGGGGTCCCGAGGTGTTGCCGGTATTTCCGAGCTTGGCCAGAAACTGCCCGCGGTTGACGCGATCGCCCACTTTTACGTTCACCGAGCCCTTCTGCAGGTGCGCGTAAAATGCATACACCCCGTTGCCAAGGTCAATCACGATGTGATTGCCATCCACATTTTCGAGCGTGATGGTTTTCGGGTCCGGCAAGTTCCCTGGCTTTTGATCTTTCAAATCATTCAGCATGTCAACCACGGTACCGTCGGCAACCGCCAAAACCTTCGCACCATAGTCGGGATAGCTGTGGACGTCGCCAGCGTCTCCGTTCATCAGTCTTCCCCCGCTATCCAACTGCATCCAGTCGATCGCAAATCGCTGTGCGAAGTAGATCCCTCCATTGCACGAGAGGCTGCTTGCCCGATGCACCGCGGTGCCACCGCAGCAGCCGTTGACGGCTACCCAGCCTTTGCCTTCGAGAGGCGGTCCGATGTGGGGAAGCTTGGTGGCAATTTCTAGACGGGCAACGGTGTAGGTCATGCTGACCGGGGTCATGGGTTGACGAGCGGGGGCGGTCGCACCAAGCAGTTTCACGCGGTGCAGCAATTTCCCGGAGATTTTTGTTTGCGGATCGAGGTCTAGATCGATCAGCAGCAATCGCGTGTTGTTGAACTCGATGGTTGCGTTGTCCGCGGGCGAGCTGCCTGTCGTTCGCAGATGCGAAAGTAGATCTTGACCTTGATAGGTGCCCAAGGCTTTCGACGGATTGGACGTGTCGATAACTTCTACGCTTTCTAGCGTGGCTGGCGTCACGTTGGCGTTGGTGAGGACCAGCTCGTAGACGATGTGCGTTCGGCCGTCGGTGCCCGGGAAGGGCAAGGCGTGGGAGGTAAGGGGGGAGATGACCAGCGGTGTGAAAGAATCCGGGCGCGGATTTGCTGCACCGGCCGTCAACGTGAAAACAAGAAGCACGATTAGGCAAATGGACTTGCGCATGACGCGGGATTATACGCCGAGCGAATAATTACTGTGTGAAGGATGCGGGAATTTATCGTGCTCGGGGGGATTGCCATATTTCGGGCCACGGTCCGTCAACGCGGGTTGGCTTGTTGGTGAGTGTAGTTCGTCGGAGCACAGGCAAGAGTGCCTGTGCCACTTAAGGCTTTGTGTTACGCTTTGCGGCCGTTAAGGGGGATGGGATGAAAATGCGGCGAATTTCGTTCGTGCTGATGGCTGGTTTGGTCGCTGGGCTGGTGGTTGGTGCCGGAACGATTGTTCCGGGCGCGTTCGGCCAAGCTAAGGAAAAACAAGTGGCGACGGAGAAGATCGCCGTACGTGCGGGTCGCTTGATTGACGGCAAGAGCGACGCACCTGTGATGAATGCGTTGATCGTGATCGAGGGAGACAAGATCGTCTCGGTGACGCCGGGTGGGACTGCGCCCGCGGGTATAGAAGTAATTGATCTTTCCAAAGCGACGGTGCTGCCCGGATTTGTTGATGTACACACACACGTGATGTTAAACGGGGATATCACCGCTGAAGATTACGACGCGCAGTTGCTGAAGCAGTCGATCCCGTATCGGGCGATTCTGGGCGCACGCAACGCGCAGATCGCCCTGGACCACGGATTCACGACAATCCGTGACCTGGAAACTGAAGGGGCCATGTATGCCGATGTGGACGTGAAGGCTGCGATCGCGAACGGGGAAGTGCCGGGCCCGCGAATGCAGGTGGCCACGCGCGCGATGACGCCGACGGGGATGTATCCGTTGCTGGGCTACTCGTGGGAATTGAAGGTGCCCACCGGCGTTGAGTATGTGGACGGCGTGGAGGGCGCCCGGAAGGCTGTGCGTGAACAGATCATGTACGGCGCGGACTGGATCAAGTATTACTCCGACCGGAAATATCATTTTGAAGCGGATGGCGTGCTGCACAGTATGGTGAACTTCACGGATGAGGAAGCGAAGGCTATCGTGGACGAGACTCATCGTCTCGGCAAAAAGGTGGCGGCGCACTGTATCGGAAGCGATGGGATCGCCGCGGGGCTACGCGCGGGCGTGGATACGATTGAGCACGGCGACGGGCTGACCGACGTGCTCATCGACGAAATTGTGAAGAAGGGCGTGCACTGGGTTCCCACGATTACCGTGGGGGCGTACGTGGCGCCGGGGCGCGGCGGAAATTGGACCAAGATGGTGGACCTGGAAAAGGTGGCGTTCCAGAAATCGCTGAAGAAGGGCGTCAAGATTGCGCTGGGTACGGATGCGGGCGGCTTCGACTGGAAAGAACTGAACCAGGCGAAGGAATTCGAATATTACGTGGAGTACGGCATGACGCCGATGCAGGCGATTCGCTCGGGAACCGTGGTGCCCGCTGAACTGCTGGGTTGGAGCGACAAAATGGGAACGGTCGAGGCAGGGAAGTGGGCGGACATTGTCGCTGTGAGCGGCGACCCATTGAAGGACATCACCGAAGTGGAGCGCGTGAAGTTTGTGATGAAGGGCGGGACCGTCTACAAGAATGAAGTCCACTAAGGCGCTGTTTGCCAGGTGCACACAACCTTTTGACAGTTGGTAATCTGCATAAGCAGTATGGTGCCAGGCACCATTACGGAGGTGATGTCGTGCGAACACGAATCGTTTTCCTCGGTGTAGTTGTAGCTGCGATGACTCTGGAACAGCCATTCCCCAATATGGACAAAACGCAGCGGTAGAGCCTACAGATGTGGACAGCCGACACTCCATGGCTGTCGGCCTCCTGCGATCGATCAACACGGTGGAAGTCGTCTATCAAGTTGGGCATGGTTCGTACGTGGGCTGGGACGACCTCTTAGCGAGTAAGGAGTTCTGGAATTCGAGAAGGAGTGCCTGGCCCACATTCCCGAGTTCGCGACGGCACATTTCACGAAGAGCCCGGAGATTTTGCCTGGGTGGAACCTGCGTCTTAACTTGACTCAAGGCGGCAACGGATACGACTTGCTGCTCGAAGACGCCACCGACAAAAAATGCGGGTACGCCGCGGCAACGGACGAGCGCGGTGTCATTCGGCAAAGCAAATGGATCGACTGCAAAATCTAGATTTGGACTGATGGAACGCAACCCAACACAAACCCACGCAGTGAAGCCACGAAGGCGAACGCGCGCTTAAACACAATTGTGCAAGTTTCGAACGGCAGACTGACCGGCTATTTATGCGCCGATTATAATCGTGCCGCCGCCTCCCGAGGCCGACCTGGTAAGCTCGCGGCGCGGTCGATAACTCTCTTCCATCGCCTCGTCCGCTTTCGGGGGCGCGGCAACTTCTTCGTCGGAAGCCAGGTCGTCCAGATCCGTTTCCACTAATTCGTACGTGCATTCGCCTTTTATGATATCCGGATCAGCAACGAGTGTGTTTTCGCCGAGTGCCAGAAGCAGGAGGTCAACGTCGGCGTGCGCTTTCTGTCCGTTCAACTGAAGACGCACGGTGTAGTTGATTTTGTCCTTGTTGACGAACTGAACGGTGCCGCGAGGTTTCACGCGTACCAGTTTCTTGTCTACATCTCCGTTCTGGACTGTGACGATTTGATTGGCAAAGTAGGGCCCCTCTAATTCCATACCTTTAGCGGGAGTGGACATTTGTAATTCTCCTTTTCGATATTATTGCTTTCCGCCGGAGCGGAAACCTGGATCGGCCAGGACGCTTTGGAGTCCGTACTGGCCTTGAAGGTCGCTCATGGTGCTGCCATTCTGCAAACTCTGGCGCGCGTATTGAATCGCATGATTGCGGTCGCCGAGTTCTTCATAGGTGGTGGCTACATCGGAGAGGACGTCTGCGTTCTTAGGCTCCAGAGCTAACGCGGTGCGCACGTGGGAGAGCGCTTTGTCGCGGTTCACGTTTCCGTACAGAAGGCTGATCATCGAGTGTGCTTTGGCATTCTGCGGCGTTACGGCAATGGTCTGTTCGAGACGTTCGATGGTTTTTTCGCGCACGGGGCCGATGCCGGCCTGGTCCTTAAGCCATTGGTAAGAGACGAAGAGGTTGGCCCAAACGCGCCAATCCTTGTCGTTGAGGGCGAGCGCCTGGCGTAATGCTTGGACGGCTTCCGGATAGCGATGCTGCAAATAGTAAAGATAGCCCAGGTTGGAATATGCCGCGTAGTTGGGAGCGATCTGAAGGGATCTTTTTAAGGCGGTCTCGGCGTCTGCGTCGGACTTGGCGTCGCCAATTTTCATGTACTCGGCGCCCAGGTTGCTGTATGCCGTGGTGTTGTCGGGAGTGAGTTCGATGACGCGTTGAAATTGAGCGATGGCGTCCTGCACGCGGTTCTGGCGATCATAGAATATAGCTAGCGACAGGTATCCGTTCCAGTAATCGGGACGCAGCGCAATGGCGCGCTTGAAATTGTCCTCGGCGTCGGCAGGGCGGTTCAGGCGCTCGTAGGCACCGGCCAAACTCATGATGGTGTCGGCGTCGCTCGGGTTCATGTCCAGCGCTTTTTGGTACTCCTGAAGCGCGATGTCGTTCTTGCCGAGCATGCTGTTGATTCGGCCGAGATTGAGGTGAACGGCGGGAAGGCGATCGTCGAGCTGAGCGGCTTTTTCGCAATTCGTGGAGGCTTGAGCGATCAGAGCAGGGTCGCTCTCCAGCGCATATTTCATCCGGTACGCGTTGCAAAGCGTGGCATACCCGAGTGCGAAGCGCGGGTCCGATTTTACGGCGGAATTCAATGCGGAGATAGCTTGATCGACGTTGCCGGCCTTGTCATAGCGCTGCATATACCCGAGTGCTTTCAGGTAGGACTCATAGGATCCGGGCGTAGCGGTCGTGAGGGCCGCAGCGGCGGAATCGGAAACCTTTACTCGCATCATGCGCGCTAGGCGAGACACAGCCTCGTTCTGGACTACGGCGAGATTGCCGGAGCTGTCTTCGAGCTGCATGGAACCGATCTGCCGCAGCCGCTTGGCGTCAATCAGCACAACGGTTAAAGATACGGCCGTGCCTTTTCTCTGAACGCTGCCCTGGACGACCATGGTCGCACCCAGGTCGCGGTAGGCGGAAGCCGCGTCATTGATCTTGTGAATCCGCACCTCGCTGGCCGGAACGATCCAGAGAGATTTCTGAGCTGCTTCCAGGTTGGACATCTCGTTGGTCAGTGCGTCCATGAGGCCATTGGCGACTGGCTCAAACTCCGGATCGTTGCCGGTATTCTGAAAGGGCAGGACGGCGATGTGTTTTTCGGTGCTGGCGTAGACCATGCCGGCGAGTTGCTCGCGCACGGGCGGCAATAACAAAACGCCCGTCAAAACGACGATCAGCGTCAGGGTTACCAGTGCTGCGCGAGTAACCCATCGCGTGGGGCCTTCACTCCAGCGCGGTGTCGATGCGTTCTCGACCATTTTTTTCAATTCGCGCGGGCTGAGGCTGCGCGTCACGGTCGGTTCGTCCAGGGGTGGAGGTGTGGAGGTGATCAAGGCGCGGGCCGATTCCAGATCCTTCAGCAATTCCGCGGCGTTGGCCTGCCGGTGTGCGGGCTTCTTGGAAAGGGTCTGGTAGATCACCGGGCGCGCGACTTCGGGCACCGCGTCCAGAGCCGCGGGCGGTTGGTTCAGGATGGCGAAGGTCATTGCCGCGGTATTGGGGCGCACGAATGGGTGGCTACCGGTGAGCATCTGCACGAGAATCACGCCGAGCGCCCACACGTCGGAGCGCTGGTCGACCGGTTCGCCGAGGATTTGCTCTGGAGCCATGTAAGGAAGCGTGCCGGTCAAGGAGATGGATTGCGTGGCGCTGGCTGAAGCGACCACGCGTGCCAGGCCAAAGTCGACGATCTTCACGAGGCCATCGTTGGTGATGATGATGTTCGAAGGCTTGATGTCGCGATGAACGATGTTGCGGGAGTGCGCGGCGCTGAGGCCTTTGGCGATCTGGATGGCGAGATCAAGAGCTTCCTTGGCCGGAACCACGCCGTGGGTGAGCTTTTGGGAAAGCGTTTCACCTTCGTAGTAGCCCATGACGATGAAGAATTGGTGGTCGGCGGACTCTTCGAGTCCGTGAATGACGCCAATGTTGGGGTGATCGAGGGTGGAAGCGGCGCGGGCTTCGCGGACCAGGCGTTCGCGGTCGGTGTCGGTGACGGCAATGTCGGGAGGGAGGAACTTGAGCGCGACGGTGCGCTCAAGCGTCAGGTCCACAGCCTTGTAGACTACGCCCATGCCTCCGGCACCCAATTTTTGGGTAACCTGGTAGTGCGAAATGGTTTTACCAAGCATGGTAATTCCAGTGAAGCGTTGACAGGATTCTAGGGTTACACGCGGTGCAAGTCAACGAATTGCAAGGGGTTGGAAGCCGTCGAGCGTGGTGTTAGAAAAAGGCGGCGCCACCGTCTACGTTGATCGACTGGCCGGTAATGGCGCTGGATTGCCCGGAGCAAAGAAATAGCGCCGCGCGAGCGATTTCGTCCGCCGTCTGTCCTCGTCCTTGTAGCAAAGTGCTTAAAAATCCCGCCAATTGCTCTTCCGGGCTGACCCCCAACTTTCGCGCCAGGGTGGCGCCGAGCTCTTTGGACATGAGCGTTTCGGTGACAGGTCCCGGGCAGAGTGCGTTCACGCGAACGCCTTTGCGCGCCGCTTCCGCCGCGGTGACGCGGGTAAGTCCCAGCATGCCTGCTTTGGCGGCGGCGTAGGCCGATCCCCATCCGAAGGCTGACTTGGCGGAGAGGCTGGAGATATTCAGGATAACGCCGGACCCGCGCTGGTACATCTCCGGCAGCACCAGCTTGCTCAGGAGAAATGCGGCGCGAAGGTGCACGGCGATCACGCCATCGAATTCCGCGAGCGGATATTCCTCGACCGGGACGACGGGTCCGTAATGCCCCGCGTTGTTGACCAGAATGTCGATGCGTCCAAATTTCTCGCGAGCCGCGGCGATTACGCGGACGCAGCCGGCTTCGCTGGTGAGGTCAGCGGTGACGAAACCCGCGGTCTCATGATTGTGGGTTGCGCCATTGATCTCGCCGGCGGTGGCGGCCAGTTCCATTTCGGTACGGGCGGTGAGAAACACTGCAGCGCCTTCGTCGGCAAACAGCCGGGCGATGGCGCGGCCGATGCCCCGGCCCGACCCTGTGACCAGTGCGACCTTGTTTTCCAAGAGCATGTTTTCCAGGAGCATGAGGATACCGAGGATAAGAGGAAGAGAACACCCTGGCAAGGCGCGGCACAGGAAATCGGTGCAGGGCCAGGGTCGGCCTAGCGGTGAGGTGGGACCTCCTGGTCGCGGGCAGGCGCACGACCTAATCCTAAAGAGGCACAAGGACGATGGCCCACAACTGTCCCCCGGGCCAGATGTAAATCGCGCGTGCGATGCCTAACCTGAGTACATCCATGGGCGCGTCGCACTGGCTTGTGCGGCGCGTTTCTTTGTCCAACCGCGACCAGACCGGAACGGGATGCGGCGAATTCCACGGGGGTTTACGCGTGCGTCGATCAGCTTGCGCCAACCAGATCACAACATTTTTGACGATCCTGCTGGCTGCATCTGCGCTGGCGGGTTGCGCGGGAGTGACCTCCAGTAGTCCCGGCAGTAGTCCTGGAAACAGCTCCGGTAATCCGACGGCAGCATCGATCACCGCGCAGCCTGCGAGTCAGAACGTCACCATGGGGATGACCGCGACGTTTACCGTAAGCGCTGCTGGAACCGCTCCGCTGGTTTATCAGTGGCAGAAGAATGGCGCGAATATCGCCAACGCGGCCGCGGCGAGTTACACGACGCCTGCAACTACGATGGCGGACAATGGGTCAAAATTCGGCGTGGTGATAAGCAATTCGGCTGGAATGGTCACGAGTGCGGCGGCGACGCTCACTGTCAATGCGGCCAGCGCACCTCCGGCAATCACCACGCAGCCGGCAAACCAAGCCGTACCGCCGGGACGAACCGCGACGTTTAGTGTAATCGCGACGGGAGCGGCTCCGCTGTCTTACCAGTGGCAGAAGAACACCGCGAATATCATGGGAGCTACCTCGTCTACCTATACCACCCCTGCGACAACGACCGCGGACAATGGTTCGCCGTTCCGCGTGGTGGTGACCAATTCGGTCGGCAGCGCAACCAGCAATGCGGCGACTCTAACGGTTTCGTCTACCGCCACGGCCGCTCCGAAAATCACGACGCAGCCTGCGAACCAGACGGTCACCGTGGGACAGGCTGCGACATTCAACGTCGTTGCCACGGGCACGCCCGCGCCCATATATCAATGGCAGAAAAATGGGGTCAATATCAACGGCGCGGCCTCTGCGAGCCATTCGACGCCGCCGACCGTGATCGGCGACTCCGGCACTACATTTGATGTGGTGGTCACGAATTCCGCAGGGAGCGTCACCAGCACCTCTGCGACGCTCACTGTGAATCCGGTCACCACGCCGCCCTCCGGGGTTGACGTGACGACCTATCACTACGACAACCTGCGCACCGGGCAAAACCTCAACGAGACCGTGCTTACTTCCGCCAACGTGAATCAGACCAAATTCGGGAAGATCGGCTCGTTTGCCGTCGATGGCCACGTGGACGCTCAGCCGCTGTATCTTGCTAACCTGGCCATCCCCAATAGCGGAACGAAAAACGTTCTGTACGTCGTGACCGAGCACGATAGTGTGTATGCCTTTGACGCCGACAGCGTCAACGGCAGCACGAGTACGATCCTCTGGCAAAAATCGGTGCTGGCCTCGGGAGAAACCTCCAGCGATGATCGCGGGTGCGGCCAGGTTACTCCCGAGATCGGCATTACTTCCACGCCGGTCATCGACCGCACGCGCAACGCCATTTATTTGATTGCCGTGTCGAAAACTTCCAGCGGCAACTATATTCACCGCATCCACGCGCTCAACCTGACGACCGGCGCGGAACTGTTCGGCGGTCCGACCACGATCACCGCGACGTATCCAGGAACCGGCGCGAACAGCTCGAACGGAAACGTGGTCTTCGATCCCGCACAATACAACGAGCGGCCTGGGCTGCTGGAAGTCGGTGGCACGATTTACACCACTTGGGGCTCGCATTGCGACGGTGGTCCCTACACTTCGTGGGTAATGGCGTACAACGCCGATTCGCTGGCGCAAACCAACGTATTAAACATGGTTCCGAACGGCAACGAGGGCGGCATCTGGATGGCGGGCACAGCGCCCGCGGCGGATGCTGCCGGCAACATTTATTTCATCATCGGAAATGGGGATTTCGGAACTACGCTCGACTCAAAGGGCTTCCCGGCGAACAAGAATTGCGGTAATTGCTTCGCCAAGATCTCTTCGTCCGCCCCGTTGACGCTGCTCGACTACTTCACGCCATTGAACACCGTGTCGGAATCCAACGCCGACACCGACTTCGGATCCGGGGGGCCGCTACTCTTGCCCGACGTGGTCGATTCCAACGGCACAACCCGGCACCTGGCCGTAGGATCCGGAAAAGACTCCATCATTTACGTCGTCGATCGCGACAACATGGGCAAATTCAACGCCAGCCAGGACAATATCTATCAACAGATCGCTGGTCAGATCTCCGGTGGCGTCTGGTCGAAACCAAGCTACTTCAATGGCACGGTCTACTATGGCTCCGTCGGTGATTCGATCAAGGCGTTTCCCATCTCAGGCGGAAAGCTGGCGACTTCTCCTTCATCACACAGCGCGCATACGTTCGGCTATCCCGGCGCCACACCCGCGATCTCGGCGAATGGTTCGAGCAATGGCATTGTCTGGGTCGTGGAAAACGGCGGCACCGGCGTGCTGCACGCTTTCGACGCCACCAACCTCGCGACCGAGTTGTACAACTCGAATCAAGCCGCGAATAGCCGCGACCAATTCTCCGGCAACAAGTTCATCACGCCGATGATCGTCAACGGCAAAGTCTACGTCGGCACGCAGAACAGCGTGGCCGCCTTCGGCCTGTTGCCGTAGCCGCACGGCGAAACAAAAAGGGAGCAAGCGACGATGCTTGCTCCCTTTTTCAGATCGTGCCCTCGAGTCTGGTTGCGCTACTTTTTGGGTTTCAGATCCTTGAGTAGGTTATTCACCAGCCCGTTGATTTCGTCTTGCGTCAGAGAGAACGCGTCGCGCTTCACGGGTTTTTGGCCAATGGCGCGATACACCAGGTGATTGTTGACGCGCTGCGTGAGGTCGAACACGATCGTTCCTTCGCGGAAGTGGACGCGCTCGTAACCCACGGCCGCCGGTCCGTAACCCCAACCCCGATAGCATCCGTAAGGTCCGCAAACCAGGCCGGGATAAGCGCCCGGATAGACCGTCTGGACCGTCTCACTGCGGTGATCCACCGCGAAATGATAGTCGACCAGAAAATCCGCGGCGGCGGGATCACTGACTTGCACCAGGCCTTTTGCCGTCAGCGTTTGCTGGATGGACATCTTCACGCGGTCGCGGACGACGTCGTTCTGAGCGTTGTTGTCGCGCACCGGGGCTTGAGCTTGATCGCGGGCCAATGTGTCGCGCGAAGTCACTCCACGATTATCTCGGCTATACATTGCCGCGCTACCTGGCTCGGGCTGCCACGCCCAGGTCATACCCTTCGCGATATGAATGTCCGGATCTCGCGTTATCTGCACATGATCGTCACATCCGGCCAACGCCAAGCCACTCAGGCACACGACCGCTACGAGCGCCGTCATTTTCATTCTGGGAAAGTACCAAGACGCCGTCGCTACACTCCTATTTAGAGCAGCTAAATTCCTACCGATCTATCTAACACCGGGCTGCTGGGAATAGTTGCAGGGGATGCGCGCGGTTGTGCCGTCGAGGGTAATCCGTCGGTTTTTGCTAGTCCCAGTTCTTCAACCGCGGCCAAAGTTGCCGCAGATTTCCCTTCAAGCCGCGAGCCAGCAGGATCGGCCGGTTTTCGTAAGGCATTGCGTAGGGGTTGTAGATTTCGGCTGCTGGCTCGACCGAAGCAAAATGCGAGCGAGCCTCCTCAATGTCGTTGGAACCCACCAATATCACAATCTCGCCGGTATATTCGCGCGGGCCCCACAAGAAATAGTTTTGATGTGTGCAAATCACTTTCGGCAGGCCATACTGCGGCCCAAAAAAGTCGATCGCGCCGGCTTCCCCGTAGTTGTCCGCATAGATCGCAGCCTTGCGCTGCTCTTCCACCGGCAACGAGTGATAGACCCGCGCGACCGCCGCGACCATTTCCGGCCATCCGAATTCATCGGCGTAATACTGTGGGAGTGCTACACCCATCTGACTGTGTTCGGTCCGCGAAGGCTCGAGTCCCAGATGCTGCTGAAATCGCAAGAAGGCGTCGACCGGCAGCACTGGCAGGGATATCGGAAGCAGAGCCAGCTTGAGGGCGATCAGCCAAACGAAAGCCGAGCATTCCAGCACGAAGCGCAATCGCGTCCGTGTTTGGAAGCGTCGCGAAAAGAGGAAAAGTTCCGTGACTACGCCGCCCGCCGCCATCACCAGTGGATACACCGGCGCCGAGTAGTAGTTCTTTCCGTGCGCCAGCATAAAAAACCCTATGGTAATCACGAACGCCCACCCGAACGTTCGGTAAGCCTTGGCGTGGGACGCGAGAAAATAAAAAAGCAACCCGGCAAGCCAGAACGGGAAGGTTTGCGGACTCATCATCAAAATCTGCTGCTTGATAAACGCGAGCGGCGGAAGCGCGATGTCCCGCCCGGAGGCTCGAATATTGTGCATGAGCTCGAGAAATGGCCAGTGATGATGAATATTCCATAGAAGATTGGGCAGAAAAATCAGCAGCGCCACGCCGGCGCCCGCCAACAGCCAGGGAGTGAACAGCAACTTGCGCTGCGGCGTCAGCAGCAATGCGGCGACGATCGCCAACGAGAAAAAGGCCATGGAGTATTTATTTTCGAGCCCAAGCCCGCCGATGGCGCCAAACGTCAGCCACAATCTGACGTTCCCGGTGTTGATCATCCGCAGCAGCGCGTAAGCGCATCCGGTCCAGAAAAGAGGCTCCAGTGCGTTCATTGCAAACTGATGATCGAGTACGTACCAGACAGCGGGCGTCGCGGCGAGCATAGCCGCAAGCGTCGTGCCGAATCGCCGCGCTCCCAACTCATGCGCGAATGCCGCCGTCAGCAGAATTCGCCCGCAACCCACCAGCGCCGGCCAAACAAGCAATGCCCGCAAAGAAGTCCCCAGAGTGTGCCGCGCGATCCACCCAATCACCGCAATCAGCGGTGGCTGATCGACGTAACCCCAATCGAGATGCTCCGAGCAAGCCAGGTAATACAGCGCATCGCGGAAATATCCGTAACGCGTAGCGGTCGCCATAAGCGCCGCAAAATAAATCACCGCAATCAGCGCGGGAAAAAACCACCACGCCTGCATCAGCCTCTGCTTTTTATTTTCAACGGATGACATGGACCGGGAGGATAACAGAACACTGCAAATCCACGAAGCACGCGCCGCCGTCCGTTTCCGAGAGGTCAGGACTCCGACGGCACCGCATTCCAATCGGCGGGCGGAAGGTCGACGGACCAGAACTCCGGCGTCGGCTTCTCAAATTCGAATGCAACTCCAAGCTCCGCGCCTGGCAAATACTCCACCCGAACGACCCGGCAGCGTTGTTCCAGTTTTGTCTGCATGTTGGTGAGGATCATGGGCTGACCCGGGAGGACTTCCATCTTCAACTTGAACAATCCGCCATGCGCGTTCACCGTGATGGTGTGCGTCACTTCCTGCGCCCTTTGACGCTCGGGAGTTTCCGTCATCACGAGGACGGGCACATTCAACTTCACACGCTCACTTCGCCGCTTTTCCCGAGTACTCGGGTTTTCCAAAGAAGGCTCTCCGCTCGTAGTGATCTTGCTCGCAGACTATCCGAAGAAACAGGTGGCCAGACCTAGTGAAGGGTGCTGGTTGGGATCCCAAGCACACCAACAGTCCGCCTGAGTGCTGCTCCTGAATGCTATCAAAGATACGAGTGGAAGGCTCATTCTAGCGCGGCATTTGGAGTTCTTTGTCCCTAACCGTTCAGCTTTCGTTCGAGTCGCGACTTCACCTCAGGCCATTCCGAATCGATCACGCTGAAATACACGGTATGCCGGATCCGCCCACTGGACGTGATCATATGATTCCGGAAAATCCCCTCTTCCTTCGCCCCGATCCGTAGAATCGCAGCTCGCGATTTATCGTTCAAAGAATCCGTCTTCAGTTCTACGCGCATGCAGCCCAGCGTTTCGAACGCGTGCCTTAGCAGCGAGTATTTCGCCTCGGTGTTTGCGGCCGTGCGCTGCCACTCGCGCCCGATCCACGTGCACCCGATCTCCAGGCGATGATGCACCCTATCGATATTCATGTAGCGTGTGCTGCCGATCAGTCGCCCCGTAGCCTTTTCGATCTGCGCGAACGGCAGCGACACGCCATTTGCGTGTTCCTTTAAGGCCAATTCAACGTAAGCCGCCATGTCATCCGCCGTCCGCACTGGAGTGGGAATCCACCGCCACAACTGCTCCTCCAGTCCCACCTCGCACAATCCCGCAATGTGCTTCCGCGACAGGGGCTCCAGCCGAACGTGAATGCCCTCCAGCACGACGGGATCGACCTGCATTTCGCCAGCAGTCATGTCGGCAGTTTGGCTTTCGCCGAGCCCTTAGACCAGCGCCAAAATGGATGATCGCTTCCCCGACCGGGACCGTGGTTGGGTCGCCTCGAATCTCAACGATTTTCGGTAACGAAAGGTGGCACCGGCGGGAGACTGAGGTATGATAGATTCTTGCGAAACTGTACCTTAGGATGACGATGCCGACCGAGAAGAATGGGAAAGTACTGCTGCGAATCAGACCGCGAGGTTTCTGCGCGGGCGTCGTGCGCGCCGTGGACATCGTGGAGCTGGCGTTGGAAGCGTACGGGGCGCCGGTCTACGTACACCATGAGATTGTGCATAACACCTATGTAGTCGAGCAGTTACGCCGCCGCGGAGCCATCTTCGTCGAAGCCATTGGCGACGTGCCCCGCGGGGCTGTGCTGGTCTTCAGTGCCCACGGCGTGCCTCCCACGGTTCGCGACGAGGCCAAAGAGCGTTCGCTGAAAGTGATCGACGCCACCTGCCCATTGGTGACCAAAGTTCACTTGGAGGCACTCAAGTTTGCCCGCGAAAAGCGCACCATCATTTTGATTGGCCACCGCGATCACCAGGAAATCGTGGGCACCTCCGGCGAAGCCCCCGACCGCACTATCGTGGTCGATTCCGTAGCCGCCGTGGACGCGCTGGAAGTCGCCGAGCCCGACAAGCTTTCGTTTCTCACGCAAACGACGCTCAGTCTCTACGATACGCAAGAAATCGTCGCGCGCCTTCGCCAGAGATTTCCGGCCATCAAAGGCCCCGCTAGCGACGACATCTGCTACGCCACACAAAATCGCCAGGAAGCGGTGGAACAAGTCGCCAAGGACGTGGACTTCATCCTGGTCGTCGGTTCGCCAAACAGCTCGAATTCCAACCGCCTCGTGGAAGTGGCCCAGCGCAGCGGCGTCAAAGCGCAGCTCATCGACTCCGCCAAGGACATCGATCCGCAATGGCTGGAAGGGATCGAACGCGTCGGCCTGACGGCCGGAGCGTCCGCACCCGAGGTGCTTGTCGAGCAAGTGAGCAGCCGCCTCGCCGAGATCGGATTCACGGATCAGCGCGATCTCGATCTGATTCGCGAAGACGTGCGCTTCACCTTGCCGCCAGAGCTGGCCACCATCGCAGCCGCGCCGCGCCGGTAACAGCCGAGGATGCGCGCGCCGATGGAGGCGCCGGGCTTTAGGCCGGCGAATCAGTTCGCCGAAGTTGTGATCTGGCTTTCTTAAAGTTTTTTGCTGTCGCCTTAAACTGTTCGAGGATCAGGGGCCAGTTATATAAACGCTCGGAATGCAGTAAACGAGCGACCGATTCGTAAGCCGTAGCCCAGCCTCGCGCTGGGAAACACAACACAAGGAGCCAAACTTTGGCGGTCAAAATCGCCCGTCAGCCGAAGAAGATTGCCTTGATCGGCGCGCCGTCGAGCGCCGCCGCGTTTTTGCCTGGCTCCGAGAAAGCTCCCGCTGCTTTGCGCACTGCCGGACTCGTCGAGCGCCTGCAGGGCGCCGGATTCGAGGTAATCGACTATGGTGACTGTGCTCCCCGCCTTTTCGCTGACGACGAGGAACATCGACGCGCCCGCAACCTTCCCGCGATCGTCGCCGGCCTCAACGATTTAAAGGTTCACACCGAAGTCGCCATGAAAAGCGGCGCGCTGGTGCTGGTGTTGGGTGGCGACTGCGCGCAATCCATCGGCTTGCTTACCGGAGCCCGCCGCTATTACAAGCACATCAATTTGCTGTGGTTCGACCGTGACGCCGACCTGAACACTCCCGCATCGACACCGTCAGGGCGTATTGACGGCATGGTGGTCGCGCACATCATCGGGCGCGGCGCGCCGGAACTGGTGCGCTTCTGGGGCGAAACGCCGCTGGTCCGCGAGCCCGACGTCACGTTGTTCGGAATTACCAGGCTCGATCCGCCCGAACAGGAATTTCTGAGCAAGTCTCCGTTGCGCCACGTTTCTGCGGAAGATATCGCCGCAAAGGGAGGAAAGGCGGCGGCAAGCGAGGCGTTGAATCTCATGCACGCCGATACTCGTGAGTTCGTCCTGCACCTGGATCTGGATGTCCTCAGTCAGGAAGACTTTCCGCCCGTGAATGTGCCCGCGAGCGGTGGGCTAAGCTTCGACGCTGTTCGTGACGCCCTGAGAGAATTCGCACGGAGCAAGAATCTGCTGGGGCTGGACGTAGCGCAGTACAATCCCGATAAAGACCCTGACGGCGTTAACGCCAAGAAAATCGTCGATCTTCTTGTCGAAGCGCTGGCCGCTCGGGTGGATTCCACCACGGCGCCGGAACCTTCGGCCGCCGAAACCGCACACTCGTTGCCGGCGGAAGTTCCGGCCTCCGGCCCCGGCGAATCCGAACCGGTTTAACTCGTAGTCCCCTGATTCCAATCGTTAACTTCTCGTCAGGCTCTTCCGGCTCATTTCTTGTCACGCCTTTCATGCCTCTGATCAAGTTGCGACTTCGTTGCGTTTGCGGATGTAGCGCGCTAACCCCCGGAAACTTAGGTCTAGCGCTCCAGTGAAGGCGTGGTGCTCGGCTTCGGCGGGGGCTAGCTTCTGATCCATTTCGGCTCGCGACTTTTTTACGAACGCGTTCATGGCAGCGGCATCGCGTGCGCCGGGATCTTGCGCGGTGGGATCTTCGGCAGCGGCGGCGAGAGCCTCTTCGGCGGCCTCGGCCCAGTGGTGCAGGCGTTCTCTGAATTCGGCGATGTGCGCGGCGGGATCATCGGAATAGCCGTAGTGCGTAAGGAACAGGCGCGTGGGGCGACGCGCGAGAATAGTGGCGAAGGACTGGTCCCAAAGAGGGAGATCGATATCGGGCGGAGGCGTGGCGGGGAGAATATAAGGGCCGTTGTCGATACGGATTCCGACGGTGTCTCCAACAAAGGCTACCCCTGCATCGGCGTCGAAATAGCTGACGTGATGCGAGGCGTGGCCGGGCGTGTACTCCACGTCGAGCTTGCGGGCGCCGAGCGTGAGGGTTTGCGAACCCTCCATAGTGCGGATATTTCCCGGCGGGACCGGCAGCGTTTCGCCGAACAGGATCGAGAGCTGGTCACCCCAGAGGCGCGTGGCGCTGGCGAGGAGCTTTGCCGGGTCGGCCAGATGCCGCGCGCCGTTGGCGTGAACGTAGACGGTAAGCTTAGGATTTTCGCGTACCAGCTTGCCAGTGGCACCGGCGTGATCGAGATGGATATGCGTCAGCAGGATGGCGTCGAGATCTGCGACGGTCAGACCGCGGAAGCGTAGTTGTTCGCGTAGCGTGGCCAGCGTGGATTCCGGGCCAGGATCAATAATGGCGCGATGATTTTCGGATTCAAGGAGCGCGGCGGCGATGGATTTCGGATGGCCGACCCAATTCGTATCGAATACGGAGGTTTTATTCATGGCTGGTTTTTGCGGGCTTTTTCCGGCCCACGGAATCGCCGGCGCTTCTGAATTATGAAGCGAACTATCGCGCCGTCCAACCTCCATCGATCAGAACGGTGTGACCGGTGATGAGAGACGCGGCCGGCGATGCGAGGAATACGACGGCGCCGGCGACGTCCATGGGTTCGCCGATGCGATGCAAGCCGGCGATACGTTCAATCACGTCGGTGCGGAAAGCAGGATCAGAGAGCGCCTCGTCGGTGCCGGGCGTGGCGATGAAGGTGGGCGCGACGGCGTTTACCGTGATGTTGTGCTGGCCCCATTCGACGGCGAGGCATTTGGTGAGGTGGGAGACGGCGGCTTTGCTGGCGCAGTAAATAGATTCTGTGGGCAACGCGGCGAATCCGGCCTGCGAGCTCATGTTGATGATGCGGCCACCGTTCTGGCGGATCATGATTTTCGCGGCAGCTTGAGCAGCAAAGAAAGTTGCTTTCAGGTTGATCGCCAGCGTCGCGTCAAATTCATGTTCGGTAATGTCGACGGCGAGATTGATGAAGCCGTTGCCAGCGTTGTTGACGAGGATGTCGAGCTTACCGAAGTCGGAGACGGTATCGGCGATGGCGCTGGAAATTTGCCGAAGGTCGGTGACGTCCATTTGCAGCGGAAGCGCGCGGCGGCCCATGGATTCGATTTCGCGTGCGAGTTCGCTTCCGGTGGCGACGTCGCGCAAGCCGAGTGCCACGTCCGCTCCCGCATGGGCAAGCGCAAGAGAAATGGCGCGTCCCAGGCCACGTGCCGCGCCAGTGACCAGGGCGACCTTCCCGGTGAGGTCAAATTGGGGAAAATCATTCATCGCGATTGCTCCGCGCCTTCAGGATTCGTGCGCTGAATATCAGAGCACAGGCGGACCTTCTTGCGCCAGTAGCCCACGCGCTGAAAAAATGACTAGGGCATCGCCGAAATCGAAGAGGCACGAACACGTCGTCCGACAAGGTGTCACGCGGTAGTGGTTCGAAAGCTGAAGGTGCGGACGGCCGCCCATCCGGAGTCATTTCTGCGGCGAAAGTGACGCACAGTAAGGCCTGGCGGTGGTTTGGCCACCGGCCTTTCGAGTGTCTGTGCCACGTTGGACGAGATCGCTTAGCGGCCGAAGACGAGCGAGGCAAACTTGGGTACGGCCGCGATCCCAATGAGGAAATAGGCGAGTGCGCAAAGAAAGTAGTCCCAAGCGTTAAATGGCTTCAGTGGCATCTTCGATCAGCGTCCTTGCGAGAGGTTTTCGGGGCTGGTGGTGCTGCGGAGACTTTCAACAACCAGCGTCATGCAGCGACGACATCATGCCTGAAAAACTTGCGCGGGTCCATACCACGAACCCGTTACGGGCGACTGTGACCGTTTGACGCGAACTGGCGATGCAAATATATCGAAACGTGGCGGCGAGATTCATGCCAGGTGTTTGCAAGGATCTCCCCGCCAAAGGGGCCGAGCGGGCGCATGGTGATACCGCTACTTGGCGGTCACCTGATCGCGAATTTTTTGGTAGGTTGCGCCGGAGAGAATGCCCTTATCGATCAAATCGTGTTTGTCGCGATACGGGCGGCCCTCAATAATTTTGCGGGCGGCCGGGCGATTGATGCCTGGAAGATCCAACAGCTGGCTTTCGGAAGCGGAGTTGAGGTCGACGAGCGGGTGCTGGCCATCGTGCCACCCTTCGCGGACACCTTCCGCGGCGGCGCGTGCCTGGTCGGCCGCATCGTGGGCAGCTTCGCCCAGTTTTCTTCCGGCGTCCTCGATGGCCGGCTTGGCGCGCTCGGTGGCCTTGGCGACTTCGTCGCGGGTTTTTTCGTCGCGTGCGCGCTGGTCGGGATCATTGGTGTTGCAACCCACACAACTTGCCAAGACCAGGGCTGCTGAGCAGAGACTCAGAGCAGTGAAATTACGTGAGAACGGCATGGAGGCTCCTGAAATTGAGCCGCGAGCGATCGCGGCATAATTAGACAACCTTAACGTCGATGTTGGCGAACCCTCGCTGCGTTGATTCCGCATCGTGCCTCGCCACGCCCTGTAGTGCAAAACAAGGGCCGAAGCTCTTCGGCCCTTGCAGAGCGCGGGGTCAACTCGCAACGATCAGCAACAAGCGAATTCCCGGATGGACCGGATCGATCAGGTAGTACTCGCCATCGATGTCATCTACATAGACGTCGTCGTCATAACTCCAGCCTGCGGGCCACGGCTGGCTGTACACAAACCAATAGCCGCCGTAATTGAAGCGGCGATCGTCGCGACGAGCAACGCGGAAAGCATGTTCCCGTCCGAAGTGAGCGCGGAAATCTTGGTCGGGAATACGGTGGGCGTTGCGATTGCCCGCGTCGCGCTGTGCTGGCTGCACATTGTTGTGCGCGTCGCGCTGTTGCTCCTGGGTCGCGCGATCTTGCTTGGCGCGATCTTTTTCAGTTTGTTGTTCCTGCTTGACGGCTTGTTGCTGTTGCTTTTCGTTCTGCTGTTGCGCCTTGTCGGCTTGTCGTGCGCGGTCGGCTTGTTCCTTGTCCTGCTTCTGATTGTCTCGTGGCGGTTGTTTCTCTTGCGGCTTCTCTTGTGGCTGCTTTTCCTTCTCAGGGGGTTGCTGGCGTTCGGGTTCCTGCTTCCTGGGTGCTTCCTGTTGGGGTTTTTCTTTGTCCTTATCCGGCTCCTGGAAGGCATAGGCGGGTGTGCCTATGGCCAAGGTTAGCAGTACTGCGCTGATCGCGAGTTTCATACTTTCTCTCCTGAAGATGCGGCTGCACCGGCTGCTAGGGGGTAATGGCGCCACGGGTTCCTCGGCGTCGGAACGCAAGCGGAACCGCGGCGCTCCACGTGCGGGGAGACGCGGGAACGTGTTTCAAGCTGTATCTTTCAAGCTGGTGGAGATCTGATGCTGCTGACCCTCGCAAGGTACGCAATGGGGCAGCCAAGACCGAGGAGCGGCACGTGTTTTAGTTCGAAGATTTTGCCACCCAAGTGGCTGGTTGTTTCATCTAAGGTTGCGAACGTGCCCGATGGGCGTACGTGTGACCAGCCCACGCCTGCCTAGCCAGACCCTCTTATTAGTGCCGGGCTTGGCGGATCGATGCCGTCGGGAGGAGGAACCCATGAAGAGCGTGGAAGTCGCAATTTTGGCTGGTGTGATGTTACTTGGAGGCTGTGCAACGAAGCGCTATGTGGCGGACCAGGTGGATCCGGTCAACGCCAAAGTCGGAGAGGTCGACCAAAAGCAACAAAGCACGCAGAAGCAGTTGGACGAGGCGGAAAACAAGATCAGCGCGGCGGATGAAAAAGCCACCTCGGCCGACGCGCGTGCAGGTGACGCGATTGGGAGAGCCGATGCGGCCTCGAAGAAATCAGATCAGGTCAAGGAGGAATTGCGCGGCGAGTTGAACGACCGGATCGCGAACCTGGATGATTACAAGTCCGCGGGGGACGCCACCGTGCTCTTCAAGTTCAACTCTGCCGAACTCACCAGCGAGGGCAAACAGCAGCTAGACCAACTGGTGACTGGCGAAGTGGGCAACCTGAAGCGGTATTTCATCGCCATCCAGGGATTCACGGACAAGATCGGGTCGGCGGAATATAACTTGAATCTGAGCCGGCGACGGGCCGAGGCGGTGCAAACGTATTTGGTGGCGCAGCACAACGTGCCCGTTTTCCGGATACAGATTGTAGGCTTGGGGAAGGACAAGCCGATAAACGATCAGAAGACCCGGGACGACCGGGAGAAAAATCGGCGCGTGGAAGTGACAGTGTTCAACGCGGACGCCAATCAAGCGGCGAGCAAGAACTCCGCTTCGCGGTGAACCGCAGGAAAATTGACGAGCGCGGCGAGGCCCTGGGACCAGTGCTAACGTGAATTAGTAGATAAGAAGGCTCGTGCTGCCGGGTCAACCGCGCGATCCGTAAGGCCTTGGCGCTGCGCTAAGGAATCATGTTTCGGGACGCCTTTTATTCCGAGAAGAATCGAAGGCGGGGAAGTTGTCGTGTACCTCGAAGGGGCCAGACGGACGTCTCAATATGCGAAAATTGCCAGAGGGGAAAAACGGTCGGGCTGGAGGAAACTCTTGCAGAAACGGCGACGTGTGGAATACCCTAGGTCACCAATCTTGTTGCTTCTCGTGAAGTAAACCCCTGAGGTGATGTTCTAAGGAGATCCGGGGACTGGTGCCGCCGGGTCCGAGTGGAAGCGAAGGACAAGTACAAGCTGACGCAGTTCACCGAGAGTAGTGGTTAGTCCCGATGAATGCGTGAATAATACGTGATCTCGTGGTGAATCTTTTGGGAGGATACGATGCGCAGGTTGTGTCTAACAGTGGCGATTAGCGCGATGCTGGTTCTGCCGGCATGGGCTCAGCAGGGGGAAGATAGCACGCGCGACGGGGCGAAGACTGCGGCGGAAAGCACGGCGGCGGCAAGTACGGCGGAGACCACCAATGCGGTTCCGGCGGCCTCGCGAAGCAGCTTTGCCATTCCGGACGTTCCGCGGGCGACACCATTTCCGGGTCCGGCTGCGTCCGCAAGCAGTGACGAAGACGGGCCGGGATTCTTGGTGCCAAAGTTTGAACTAGCGGCCATGTACAGTTACATTAATTTTCAACCGGGTAGCGGCTTCTCCAACTTCAATAGCGAGGGCGGAACAGGATCATTTACCTACAACGCGAATAAGTGGCTCGGGCTGACGGCCGAAGCTGGCGCGTACGGGTTCTCCAGAAGCGTCCCGGTCACGGGGAAAGCTGAGGGCGGCTTCCAAACCTTTCTATTCGGGCCGCGACTCAACCTGCGCCGGAAGTATTTTGTTCCTTTCGTTGAATTTCTAATCGGTGATTTCCGCGCCGACGGGCAGGTCACCGGCGGTCCCCACCAGAGCTCCTTCGCTCTAGCGGCGGGCGGCGGCGTTGATGTCGTATTCACCAAGCACATCGCTTGGCGATTCGCACAACTTGACTATCTGATGACCAACGCGAACGGGATAAATCTCAATGTCAATGGGCGTCAGAACAATTTCCGCGCAGGAACGGGCCTGGTGATTCGCTGGGGCTTCCCGCCGCCGCCGCCACCACCGCCGTCGGGACCACCGACGGCTTCGTGCTCGGCAAATCCGGCGTCCGTCTACCAGGGCTCCAACGATCCTTCTGCAATTCATGTGACCGCCAGCAGCCCGGCGAGTCTACCTCTGAACTACAGCTACACAGCGACGGGTGGCACGGTGGAAGGTACCGGGCCGGACGCGCGCTGGAACTCTTCGGGCTTGGCCGTGGGTACCTACACGGTGACCGCGAAGGTTGACGATGGGAAGGGTGGCACAACCTCCTGCACCGCGGACATTCAGGTGCAAGAGAAGCCGCATCACCCGCCAACCATTTCGTGCTCGGCGAACCCCAGCTCGATCGCTCCTGGCGAGAAGTCGACGATCACGTCGACGGCTAGCAGCCCGGACAATCTGGATCTGACCTACAGCTACTCGGCAACCGGAGGCCAGGTGACCGGCAACGGTCCGACTGCGACGTTTGACTCCACGGGTTTGCAACCGGGCAGTTACAAGGTAAATTGCTCGGTAACCGACTCCCGCGGCGACAAGGCCGATGGGCAAGCAACCGTCGACGTGCAGCAGCCGCCACCACCGCCGCAAGCTACCAAGGTCGGCGAGTGCGGCTACACCAAGGCGGGCGTTGCGCGCTTCGACAACCTCTGCAAGCGCGTCGGAGACGACGTGGCCTTGCGCTTGAAGAACGACCCCACCGCCAAAGTGGTCATCATTGGCTACGCTGATCCGAAGGAGCCTAAGGCCGCGAAGTTGGCGCAGAGCCGCGCGGACCTGGCCAAGGCCTACCTGGGAGAGAAGGGCATCGACGCGTCGCGCAGCACGACGCGAACCGGCCAAGCCTCCACAGAGAAGGGCACGGAGAAGGAAAACCGCCGCGTCGAATTCATCTTCGTTCCGGAAGGTGCGACGTACTAGACGGGTGACCCGGGGCTCGCAACGCGCTGTCGCCAATCGCGGTGGCGGGTAGCGCGGCTCCGGCACCATAACCGAATCAGTCCTGACGGGCCCTTCGAGGTACACCTCGAAGGGCCCGTTTTTCTTTTTGGTATCACCAAGGCCGAGGTGAATTGCGGACCAAAATGAACCTGAAGACGAAAGGTCCAAGCGCGTTCACGATACGCATCCGAACCTTCCGGTCATCGTTTTGACGCAATACGGAACGATTGACTCGGCGGTGGCGGCCACACGCATGGGCGCGATCGACTACGTCACGAAACCTTTTCGCATCGAAGAGCTGCGCGCCCGGCTGGAGCGCGCTTCGCGGGCCGTCGAGCTGCAGCAGGAAAATCAACTATTGCGGGAGCAGCTGCGCACGCGGCCGGGGTTCGGCGGCCTCATCGGTTTGTCCGAGAGAATGCAACGGGTCTACAAAACGATTCAGAAGGTGAGCCAGCACGAGTACCCGGTTCTGATTTTGGGAGAGAGCGGCACCGGAAAGGAGCTAGTCGCGCGGAGTGTGCATTATTCCGGGGCGCGCAAGGAGCGCGCCTTCGTACCGGTGGACTGTTCGTCGCTGGTGCCCACGCTGATCGAGTCCGAGTTGTTCGGATATGTAAAGGGCGCTTTCACCGGCGCGTTGCACGGAAAGCAGGGTCTGCTCGAGACCGCCCACAGCGGCACTTTGTTTCTCGATGAAATTGGCGAAATGCCCGTCGATCTGCAGTCAGAGCTCCTGCGTGTGCTGCAAGAGCGCGAGGTGAAACCAGTTGGCTCGACCGAGCGGCGAAAGATTGATGTGCGCATTATCGCGGCGACCAACCGGGATCTCGATGCCGGCATCAAGAACGGATCGTTTCGCCAGGACCTGTATTTCCGCCTGAATGTGGTGCAAATCAAGATTCCTGCGTTGCGTGAGCGTAAGAGCGATATCCCTCTGCTGGTCACTTCGTTCCTGGATAAATTTTCCGATCCTCATCGGCCGGCGCGCACGATCTCCGAGGACGCCATGCGGCGATTGATTTCGTACGACTGGCCAGGGAACGTTCGCGAACTGGAGAATGCCATCGAACGCGCGGTGGCGCTGGGTTCGGGTCCGATCCTGCACGTGGCGGATCTGCCGTCGAGCCTGCAATACCCGACCCATGAGCGCGTGCCGGAAAGAGATGAGTTCCTGCCGCTCGAAGAACTCGAGCGCCGGGCGATCCTGCGCACGCTGCGCCAGACCACCGGGGACAAGCTGGCGGCCGCGCGAATTCTGGGAATTGGAAAGACCACGCTGTACCGCAAGCTAAAGCAATATCACATGGAACCGGCGGAGCAGTGAGCGCGTTCGCGGCGGGCATGTACATCGCGCGATGCGACGCCTCTCGGATGCAATAAGCATACCCCGCAGACCCGGGGCAGTGATTCAGCTTCCGGCTTGCCGACAACCCGACCAGAGTCCGGTCGAAGGCGCCTCGGCCTGAATGCACCAACCGGCCAGAAGAGCTACTGCGGGAGATCCTGAGGTCACCTTATTAGCCAGGCGGCAAAGGCATGCCAGGCGCCACTGGGCATGACAATCACAAAGCACAGGTTATCCAGGACGAAAATAGCGAGCGCAATCCAGAGCGACACCGGGTGTATACGATGAAGCTTAATTCGATCATGGACTGCACCTGCGCCGAGAAAAGTCGCGACGAGGAGCGGGGTCAGGAATCCCTTGTCGCGAAGAAAGTCGAAATGACCTATAAGGTGCGTAACCGGAGAGGGCATAAGCGCTCCGGTCAGTGCCAGTAGCATGAGGCGCTTGTGGACAGCGCTGCGATGCCGGTACAAATAGGCGGCCAGAAACAAGACCGCGAACATGAGAATGTCCAGGAGCGGAAAGGCCATTGCGGAAAGTGGATCGGACCGGCTTCCGATATCGCCGCTCAAATCATAGCCGCGGCGTCCCATCGCGACCGTTGTTCGATAGCCGAGCACGACTAATGCCGCGGCCAGAACGGCGGACCACATACCAATGCGACGATGTAAAGCCAGATTTCGCGTCCGCGCTAGAATCGTCTGTACAACAAACAATAGCAGCCATGCAAAGAAGGCAATACCGTGCAAAGCAAGCAATGTAGTGATGGGCCCTAGCCGCCTTTCGGTATGCACCATGGACGGACCGAATGCCGCTACGGAGAACAAAAAAGCAAATACTGCCATGCCTGGGTAGAACCATCCCTCAGCAGCCGCCGATTGGAATGCTACTAGCGAGCCGGGAGAAGTAGTGGCCATGGAGTGCGGCTCCTTGATTGTTCTGCGTGCGACGGGAGGTGCAGCTGGCGCGAGGCTACTGGTTCCACTGCGAAGGGAATAGTAAAAATGCGACATAGCCTGAAGGAGTGATAACATCCGCGCCGACGGCGATGTTCCCCGTTAACTTCCAGAGACCTGCGCCGATTTTGCGACGCTACGTGCAGTTCTACGCGCAGCGCGAGCTACGTCTGCGGGACCCGCTCGTTGTGCAGTCGGTTCCTGCCCGAGCTGCGCCGATCGTAGAGTTTGTCTTTGGTGACCCCATCAAGATCCGGTATCCGGGATCCTCAGTGGAAGAGAACAGCCCGCGAGCAGTAATTGTCGGGATGCTGACACGGCCGCATGGCGAACTCCGTCTGCAGGGCACTCTCACATCGTTCGTGATCATGTTTCAGCCTGTAGGTCTGAGCGCGTTATTTCCGGTCGATTTGCGGGGGTTGACCGACCGCGACTACGACGCACGCTGCGTAGCGGGGAAATCAGTAGCCGAGCTGGAACAACGGCTCGCGGACTGCGACTCCTTCGGCTCGCGGGTGAGCGTGGCCGATGCCTTTCTAGCGCGCCGGATTCCCAATCACCTCAACATAGACGGCCTGTCGATTGCCGTGGATGTGGTCCTCGCGAGAAACGGCAGGGTCCCGATGCCCGAACTAGCGGCGTACTCGGGAATCAGCAATCGCCAATTCGAGCGGACGTTCGGCGAGCGCTTCGGTATGCGCCCGAAACTGTATGCAAGAATTGTGAGATTTCAGTCAGCGCTCGACAGCAAGGCGCGTTCCTCCACAAAGTCCTGGACAGATGTAGCGCACGAGTTCGGCTATCACGACCAAATGCATATGATTCATGATTTCGAAGAATTTACGGGAGATACACCAACAGAGACGCTACGTCTGGTTGAAATGTTTTTCCGCCAACAAATCGAGGCAGTCCGAATCGGAACGGGGATAAAAGATCCGAGACTGGTTCCGCGATTTGTGATCTAGGAAGGGTGCCTGCCTCCGCGTCGGCGGTGTCTGCTTATTCGAAAGAGCAAATAGGTAATAACGGCGATACATGTGCAGATCAGGCCGATGACCCAAGGATTGCTGAATCTCGACTCATCTGTCGGGAATTCGGTCCATCCGTATTGTTTCGCGAGAGCGGCGACAATCTCCAGGCCTAGCGCTTTGCTGTTCTGGCCATTAGTCATCAAGACCAGCCCATCGCCCTTCTCATATGCGAAGAGAAAGGCTACGAATCCCGCGTTCACCCCGGGATGCGAGAAATACCGATTGGGCCCATCTCCGCGATAGCGAAGCCGAGTGCATAGAATCCTTGAACCCGCTGTAACATCTGCCGAGCCGTCGAGGGGGACACTATCGCCCCGGGTTTTTCGGCCAGGGCGTTCTGGATCGCCAAAGCAAATAGCGCCAGATCGGAAGGGGTCGTCCACAGACCTGCTACGGCCATCTCGGGATAGGTGTGGGGGCCTCCCTCGATCGCATTCCCGTCGCTATCGTAGGGCATGGCTACCAGCGGCTGTAGTTTCTCTCAGGAACAGGTTGTTGGAAACTGCTGTGCACCATGTAGAGAGGCTGCAGTACCAGTTCCTGCATCAAGTCAGGGAACGGCTCGCCAGTCACATCGATCAATATCTGCTGAATGATCGCGTAATTGCCGCCAGCGTATCGAAACTTTGTCCCAGGTACAAAGTCAATCGTCACCGGTGCAGAGTTCGCAGGACTCTCGCCGTTAAGCACCTGGACAAGCGTAGGAACCTTTTTTCCAGCGGCGTAGCCCCCAAAACCGTGGACAGTTGCGCCTGCTGTGTGGCTGAGTAATTCACGCAAGGTCACCTTATTCTGTTCCGTAAACCTGTTGTTTGGTAGCTTCCAGCTTCTAAGGTATTGGCTTACATCAACGTCGAGATTAAGTTTTCCCTGCTCTGCAAGTCGCAGCACAGCGAGTGCTGTTAGCGGCATACTGATGGAACTAGCCTGAAACAAGGTCTCAGGTGTTACCGGCTCTCCTCCTACTCTGGTAGTGCCGAAAGCCTGAGTCCACCGCACAGTGCCATTGTGAATAAAGGCTAGGCTCAAACCTGGAACATGGCAATGAGCCATACGATTTGGCACAAAGCGAAGCAAGGATTGCTCGACCTGCTGCGCTGACAGCGCGGTCGTATCCGTGATCAACGCGATCGCGGAAAACAGTGCCGCTAAGGCAAGACGCCGATTGACCAGAGTCATCGTGATTTCTCGGCCGAAATTGTCTTTGCGCCGCTGAACCAGTTAACTATTTGCCGTCGCACACGTGCGACATTGCATGGAATATCGCCATAAACAAGGCGAACGACGAAAGCAACGACAGCGACGTCACAACCACAATTGAACTTTGCAGCTGGAGTGGCACAGCAACATAAAATACTTCCGCTAGTGCGGAGCGCCACACCCGCGTGACCCCATCGAGCCCTTCACGTTCCCACTCGCCGTCGACCAGATCAGAAAACATGACAATCATCTCTCTCCCGAAGCGCAGGCGAAAATCGCGCGGATCACGAACGCACCATTCTATTGGTCAGCGACGACGCAGCGCTCTGCGCGGCGGTGCGCCTCCAACTGGAAGCCAAGGAAAAAGGGCTGCGCGTGGCCGCGGTTAGCACGGTGGAGGCGGCGCACGGCATCATCGCGGATGCGGCTCCCGCGGTCATCTTGCTGGAGGACGCTTCGGTCGCGGCGGATTCGCGAGAGTGCGCGGGATATGGCCTGCGGCTGGAATCGACGGTATCCGCGCTGGCGGCCTATGCGCCCGTGGTGGTCATCGGGCAAGCGCGGCATCAGAGCGATCTCGCGCAGTTGGTTGCGGGTGGCCTGGCGGACTTTGTGGCACGTTCCAACGGGTATCTCCCGGAGGCGATCGGACTGGTGCAGCAACGGCTACAGCAAGGACCGAAACTTCTGAGTATTGCGCTGCCGCCCTCCTCGCTGGAAGATGCGGCGTCCGACGCATTTGGCGAGGTGTTGCGGCACGAATTGAACAATCCGCTCACGGGAATTCTTGGCAATGCGGAGCTGTTGCTCGCGGAGGTCCGGCGGAAAAATGACGGGCAGCTCCCGAACGGCGGACAGCAAAGGCTCGAGACCATTGCGGCGCTCGCGGTGCGCCTGCGCGAAACCGTGCACCGGCTGAGTCAAGACTGGGAATCGCGCAATCGATTGCCGCAGAGATCTGCCCAGTCGCCTGTCGCGCACTAACCTTGCTTCTGTTCTGCCGGTGGCGAACGCCGGAGCCCTTCGAAGCTCAGGGCAAACAAGCCCCGCCCTACAAATTCCCTTCGAACGACAAGCAGCACAATTCTCCTCTGACATTCACCTCTGACGCTGAGCGGCACAAACTGTCCCCGGTCTGCGAACGCAAACGGTCTTTCCAATACGGCGGCACTCCTGCTAGGCTTACCCATCAGCGCCGTCATCCCCGTGCGAGCGCTACTTCCTCATGAGCGAAACGACTGCTCGCCGCGCCAGTCCAGAACTCTTCCCAGAGCTGTTCCAAGGGCTGCGGCAACTGGAAGGGCGCTTTCCGACCAACGAAATAGCCGCGCGTATCGTGAACGCGGCCATGGCCCAGCCGGATGTTGCTGGGGCGCGTCTCTGGCGTATCGAAAAAGGTGTGGCTGAGGTTTGGGCGGAAGCCGGAAGCTTGCCGCCCGCAGGCGAAGGCGGGCCCGCGGCGGGATCGCTACGCGATGCCGCTGCGGACGCGACCTTGTGGACCGGGGCGCTGGGTAGCGATGACTTCCGCGTGCGCATTCTCGAAGTGCGCGGCTCCGCGCCGCTGAGTGATGGCGCGCGCGCGCAGCTGGATCTCCTGGCGCGCTTCGCCGCTGTTGTTCTGGCGCTGGCGGAACGCCGCGGCGCGATGGAGGAGCTTTCTTCCATCGTGGAGGCTACCAAGCGGCTGAATTCCACGCTCGATCTCGGCGAGCTGATTCACATCATTTTGCAAATCGCCACACGGCAGACCGGTGCCGAACGCGGCACCGTGTTTCTGATGGATCGAGAGCGCGGCGAGATGTGGTCGCTGGTCGGCCTGGGTCTCGACCAGCACGTCATCCGTTTTGCGGCCGACCGCGGCATCGCCGGCTGGGTGGCGCGCAACGGAACCCCCGTTCGCCTTGAGAATGCTTACGAGGACGCGCGCTTCGAGCCCGAATTCGACAAGCGGCTGGGCTTCACTACGCGGCGCCTAATGGGCCTGCCGATTCGCAACGAGTCCGGCGTGATCATCGGCGTGCTTGAACTGTTGAACAAAGCGGAAGCCTTTACCGCGGAAGATGAAGCGTTTCTCGACGCGCTATCCGCGCACGTGGCGCTGGCGCTGGAAAAAGCGCAACTCCACCGTGAGCGCATCGAGAAAGAAAAGATGGAGCGCGATCTGGTGCTCGCGCGCGAAATCCAGGCGGGATTCTTGCCGGAAGCGCCGCCGGTCTGGAAGGGCATCGAGATCTGCGTGTCGCACCGCGCGTCGCACATGGTGGGCGGCGACTACTATGATTTCCTCCCGGTGAATGCCGGCGGTGAGCAAGCGCTGCTGCTGGTGGTCGCGGATGTGGAGGGAAAAGGCGCGGCGTCGGCGCTGGTGATGGCCAACGTGCAAGCCACGCTGCACGCGCTGGCGGACCACGCGGAGCCACTCGACAAATTGCCGGCGACGATCAATCAGAAAATTCTCGAAGGAGTCCGCGGCTCGCACGCAGCAGGACGCAACACCAAGTACCTGACGATGTTCATGGCTTTCGTGGAGAACGAAGGGCGCGCGTTGCGCTACGTCAACGCCGGACATGTTCCGCCCGTTGTGATTCGCGCCGACGGAAGTCAGGAATGGCTGGAGACCGGCGGAATGGTCGTGGGGCTACTCCCGGACGCGCGCTACGACTGCGGCTCGGTGGCGTTGGGGAAGGGTGATTTGCTGATCGCGTGCACCGACGGCATTACCGAAGCCATGGACGCGGAGGGCAACGAATATACCCGCGAAAGGCTGGCGGATTCGGTGGCCAAATGCCGAATGCAAAAGCCCGAAGAGATACTGCGGTGCATCCTGGAGGAAGTCGATCAGCACTCGCGCGGAGGCATGCACGAAGACGACCGAGTACTGATGGTCATGAAGGTGACGTGATCGAGTTCGCCCATCATTGGAAATCGCAAACTGCTGCAGAGATAGCAGACTTCTCCGTTACTGACTTTCTCCCATTTTGGGACTGGATGATTCAACGGACCCCTGCCCCCCTTTTTTTGTAAGTATTCATTCTAAATCTAGTTAAAGTGGCTTGTTTTGATAGACTTCTGTAAGTATTCATTTTACGGGGTTAGGTTCGCAGGGGGCGGGACTTTTCGCCCGCCTCGGAAAGCGGCCGCTACAGACTCGCGTCACGGGCGAACTTCTGACACGGAATCGAAGAAGGCCAGCAGGCGACGGCGGAATTCGATCGGCTCGTAGCCCAGCGCGGCGGTATGGAATGCGCCTGGGACGATCCACATTCGTTTGGGCCCTCGCGCGGCGTCGCAGATGCGTTTGGTGTGACGGCAGGGAAGCGCGACATCGGCGGCGTCGCAGATCAGGAGAACCGGAAAGGCCCTCGCGGCGACGGCTTTTTCTGGCGACACCTCCGCCGCGGGAAGATTGGCCAGCAATTCCGCGTGGTAGATCATCGTCCAGGTGCCTGGAGCGAAAAGCGTCTTTCCCAGCCACGGATAGCGCCGGATGCCGGCGTAGTCATAGGAGGCCTCGCGGAGGTTTGCGAAAGAAGCCTCGGCCGCGACGGCTTCAATGCGTGGTTCGACCGCGGCCGATTGCAACGCGATGCCCGCGCCCATGGATTCACCCAACGCAAATAGATGTCGTGGATGCTCGGTCGCTTCCAGTGCGTCCACGATGGCGCGCGTATCGTTGCGTTCGAGCCAGCCGTAAGTGGCCATCGCGCCGTCGCTCGCTCCGTGAGCGCGGGCGTCCATCATCACCACGTTGTAGCCGGCTGGCAGCAATACGAGAGCGTGTTCCAGCACGCCCATGCGATTGTCGGCGACGCCGTGAAAAAGCAGAACCCAGTTACCGCTCGGGTCGGGTGAGCGCACTTTCCACCCGCGAAGAATGCTGCCATCGGAGCGCGCACGTCGAACTCTTCGCGATGCGTTTGCTTTTGCGAAAAGGCAATGTCCGCTTGTTTTACGAGGTCAGGTGTGAGCGGACGGCGCACGGGATGCAGGAACCACGGCGCGACGACCCAGCCTGCTGCTGCGGCGATGAGCGGGGGGAAAATCAGGAGCTTCAGCAGGAAGCAGGCTGGGCGGCGCATGCATTAAGAGATACGTCCAAAATGCCGTGGAAGTTCCTCGTCGCCGAGCCAAGCACGGTAGGTTTCTGGCGGGGCGGATTGGGACCCGCCGGGCTGAAGCCCAGCGCCTACACAGGCAGGATCGGCAGCGCCCCAACAGACCATGATTGGGCTCTGGCCTACGAAGAAAACAGTACGGACTCTCGCTGAAACATCTTGACTGCCAGGAAGAGGGCGATTCCTGCGTAGAGGCAGGTGCAGAAAAAGATCAGCGCGATGTAGTTCCAGTGATAGGTGCCGGTGACGAGCTCCTTGCACAGCAGGCTCACGTTCAGAATGGGAACCAGGGCGAGCTTCGATGTCAGCTCGATGCCGGGCAATACCGCGGCGATGGCCGGCACGATGACGATGAACGTCATGGGCGTGAGGTAACTCTGCGCTTCCTTGAACGTTTTGGCGAAGAGAGAAATGGTCATCAGCACGGCGGAGAACAGCACCGCTACCGGCAGGGCCATGACGAACACAGCGATCACGGTTCTGGGATGCATGGTCAACATCGGAAAACCCTCGCCGATGCTCTGTTGCTTTGCGAATTGGGAGAGAATCGCGAAAGAGCCGCCCATGGAGATAACCGAAAGCGTGGCGGTAGCCAGCGAGGCGGTCAGCACGACGAGAAACTTTCCGAAGACGAGGTGCGTCCGGTCGATGGGACTGGAAAGAATGGTCTCCATGGTGCCGCGCTCTTTTTCGCCGGCAGTCAAGTCCATCGCGGGATACATGGCGCCGGTCATGCACATCAGGATGACCAGATAGGTGATCAATCCGCCGTAGGACTCACCGGCGACTTTCTCGTCGGATACCACGTTTAGCTGCTCGACGTCGAACGGCTTCATCAGGCTCACGGGCAGGTTTTGGGAAGCCAGGCGGTCCCGCACCATGGCATCGCGATATTCGGTGAAGAGTTTTTCCACGCGAGTCGCGCTGAGCATGGATTTGAGATCATCCTTGAAGATATAAATCTTCACTTCGGGACGCTCTCCGCGCGCCACACCAGCCTGGAAGCCAGGAGGAATGTCGACCGCTGCGCGAATTTTTTTGTCAGAGATGAGATCGACATAGTCGGCCGATCGTGGCACGACACGGAGGTTTCTGGCGTCGCGAAGCGCTTTCACGACATCCGGAGAGTCCGCGCCTCCCAGAATCATGATTTTGGAGGGCTCGCGGGTGGCTTCCCCTGCAATTTCCACGAAGGCATAACCGACGCCGAAGGTAAGGACCGGAAACAGGAACAGCGGAATTAGAATGGAGGAGACCAGGGTGCGGCGGTCGCGGAGCGCCTCGGTGAGCTCCTTGCGATAAACGATGCCAACATTGCGCAACGACATGTTAGTGATCCTCCGAGGAAACATAGTGGGGCGCGACCACCTTGACGAAAATCTCCTCCAGGTCCCGCTCGCCGTATTTGTCGCGAAGCTGCTGGAGCGTGCCTTCAGCCAGCAGCCTGCCGTTTTGAATAATGCCGATCACATCGCAGAGCTTCTCGACTTCACTCATGATGTGCGTTGAGAAGATGACAGTTTTGCCGAGGTCGCGGCATTCGCGGATGAACGCGGTGATGGTGCGGGCGGTCATGATGTCGAGGCCGAGGGTGGGTTCGTCGAAAATCATTACCGCGGGGTCATGCACCAGGGTGCGCGCGATCGAAGTCTTTTGCTTCATGCCGGTGGACAGCTTGTCGCAGCGGCGGTCGCGAAAGCCATTCATGTCCAGGCGGTCAAAAATCTTGTCGACGCGCGTTTTCAGGATGGCGTCGTCTAAGCCGTTGAGCCGTCCAAAATATTGAACCAACTCCCTGGCGGTGAGCCGGGGATAGAGGGCGGTCGCCGTGGAGAGAAAGCCGACGCAGGAGCGCACTTTTTCAGGGTGCTCGACGATGTCATGGCCACACACAATGGCGGTGCCGCCAGTCGGCTCCAGGATGGTGGCCAGCATGCGCAATGTGGTGGTCTTGCCCGCGCCGTTCGCGCCCAGCAACCCGTAAATCTGTCCCGGCAGGCAGCGAAAACTAACGTCATCGACCGCGCGAATCTCGCCACGCTTTTTGTCGCGAAAATATTTCGATAGATTACGAACTTCGATCATCAAGGGGCCTTCAAGGGTACCAGAGCGCCGCGCTTTCCCATTTAGCACGGCCACCGTCAAAATGTTACTGGAAAAGGCCGCTGCCGTGTGAAGCCAAACCCACGGCCAGGTTCCATGCCGCGAAGCAAATCTTTGGTGCGAGCGAGGGCGAAGCAGCACGCGGGCGCGCGGCGTCATTTTGTCTAGAGGCCATCAAGACGTCTCATAAATGGCCCAGACAGTAAGAGAAGAATTTCCTCAGGGGCTAAAGCCCGATTTTGCGTATCTTTAAATGTCGGAGCTAAAGCTCCGACCCCCTTGGATGCATTTATGAGATGACTTCCGGTGGTTTCTCACTGCGCCGGTTTGCGGGCGAAAGGCGGCGGCTAGCCGCTGCACTCGGAAAGCTACGTGCGTGATTTCGGCATCCCGTCGCGCAAGCCGCGCATCCATTTAATGGCATCCCTTGATGGCAAGCTTTTGATGGCAAGTCCTGATGGCAACCCGAATTCGGTACAACGCCAGGGTACAACGCCGCTAGGGAAAGCCGCAGCCGTATTGCTACAATCAACGTCTTTGAGGCCCCCCGGACGGAGGGCCAGCAAGCCACGCAAATAGGACGCAACGCCACGCGGCGCAAGTGTGTTCGCGCACGGTTGCGCGAGAAGGGCAAAGCAACGAATCGCAAACGATGGATCGCCGACTGCGAAATCGCATACTGATCTTCCTGGTGCTGGCCGGCGCGACCGCGCTGGTATTGATCAGGGTGAGCGGGCGCCAGCCGTTGGCGAAAATTTCGGCGGTCACGCCGGTGCGCGAAAATGTCGTCGCTTCGATTTCCAGCAACGGAAAGGTCGAGCCCATCTCACCGTTCGTCATGCGCGCGCAGCTGGATACGTTCGTCGAGCGCATTCGAGCTGTGGAAGGGCAAGCCGTCAAGAAGGGACAGCCGCTGCTCGAACTGAACGTGAAAGATGCGGAGGCGCAACTTGCGCAGGCGCGGTCGAAGCTGCTGCGAGCGCAAAACGATCTGAGGGTAGCCAATGGAGGAGGAAAGCCGGATGCCGCGGCTCAGGCCGCGGGCTCGCTGGCGACGGCGATCGCTCAACGCGACCGCCTGCAACGCAGCCATGACGCATTGCTGCGGCTCATCGACCAGCACGCGGCCACGAAAGATGAACTCGCCGCCAACGATCTGGAATTGACCAAGGTTCAATCGGAAGTCACGCGGCTGACTGCCGCGAAGCAGGAGTTCGACCGTGGGGTGCAGTTGGATGCGAATCAGGCGCCGCTGCTGGTACAGCAATCGCAAAGTGAAATCGCGGCGCTGGAGGAGAAAGTGCGCAACGGCCACATCGTCGCGCCCTCCGACGGCACGCTTTACTCCTTGCCGGTCAAAGCCGGCGATTACGTGAAGGTCGGGGACTTGCTCGCGGAGATGGCGAATCTGAGCCAGGTGCGGGTGCGCGCTTTTATTGACGAGCCCGAACTCGGAGCGCTGGAGCCAAACCAGCCGGTGAAAATCACGTGGGATGCGCTGCCGAACCGCGTCTGGAACGGCAAGACGGAAACCATTCCCAAGCAAGTGGTGGCACGCGGTGCGCGCAGCGTCGGCGAGCTGCTGTGCACTGTGGATAACGACAAGCTGGAGCTTCTGCCTAACATAAACGTCAATGTGCGCATCAATTCCAAGGAGCGCGACAACGTGCTGGCGGTGCCGCGTGGCGCGGTGGAAGCCGAGGGGAACAAGCGGTTCGTGTACGTCGTAAAGCAAGGCGACTTCGCGAAGACTAAGCTGGAGAAGCGCGAGATCCATGTGGGAATTGCCGATTCGACGAATTATGAAGTCACGAGCGGACTGCAACAGGGCGAAATGGTTGCGCTGCCGGGCGACATCGATTTGAAAGACGGCATGAACGTAAGGATCATGAACACGGACGCAAGCTCGGTAAAAGGCCGGCAGGATGCCAACTAGGCCAATGAAAGTGAAGCGGCTGGCAGTCGTGTTTATTTTATTCGCGAGCGCGAACGTGGGCGCTTCAACGGGTGCTTCTGCGGGCGCAACCGCAAGCAGGAAACAAGAAGAAGGCATCGAGGCGGGTAGGCGGGCGTATGAAGCGAGTGACTATTCCAGGGCCGCTCAACTTCTGCAAGATGCGGTGGCCAAGAGTCCCCAAAACAGCGAAATCTATCTGCTGCTGACGAAAACTTACTACGAGACGCAGCAGCACGATGCGGCAATCGCCAGCGCCGAAAAGGCGGTCGTACTCGAACCCGAAAATTCGGTGTACCACGAATGGCTCGGCAGGGCCTATGGCGGCAAGGCCGAGCACGCGGGCATGTTTTCGGGATTGTCGCTGGCAAAGAAAACACGCAAGGAATTTGAGACGGCGGTGCGGCTGGACGGAATGAATTTTTCCGCGCGGCAGGCGCTAATCGAATATGACTGCAGCGCCCCGGGCATCGCGGGCGGCGGCGAAGACAAAGCGCGCCCGCAAATCGCCAGGCTCGCGGAGCTGGATGCGGCTGAGGGCCACTACGCGACGGGCAACTGTCACCGGCAGAAGAAGGACTTTGCGACGGCAGACGCGGAGTTCACCAAAGCGTTGGACAATCACCCGAAGTCCGCAGACCTAATCTACGACATCGGCGACTATGCGATGAAGCACAGCCAGCCAGAGCGCCTAATCAGCGTCGCGAACGAAGGCGAGAAGGCAGCTCCGACGGACCCGCGCGGAGATTTTTATCGCGCGGTAGCCCTGATCCTTACAAAAAATGACAGCGGCGATGCGGAATCCCTGCTGCGCGAATATTTGAAGCGCGCTCCGAACCGGAGCGGCTACCCGCGCCCCTGGGAAGCGCACGAGTGGCTGGGCCAGCTGTATGAGAATCAAGGCAAGACGCAGGCGGCCATCAGCGAATACGAGGCTGCGCTGAAACTCGATCCGAAAAGCAAAAACGGCGCCGAAGGGTTGAAAAGGTTGAAGAAGGATTGATGGCGCCGCGCAAATCGAACTCGTGGGAAGTTGAGATTCGACTCGAAGCTCGGTCCATGAGGCCGAGCGGGAGGCGAGTGTCGCCATGATGGCAGTTCGCGAGACTCTGACCGTGGCCATCGACGCGCTGCGCGCCAACAAGATGCGCGCCATTCTGACATCGCTCGGCGTGATCATCGGAAGCGCGTCGATCGTTCTGGTGGTCACGATCGCGCTAACGAGCCAAAAGTATGTGATCAGTCAGATTGAGGGCGTGGGCTCCAACCTGGTCTGGGTAGAACTCGTCAACGCGGGCAGTAAAGGCCAGCCGCTAAACTACGAACTCACCGTCGATGATATGAACGCGGTGAAAGCCACCGTGCCCGGCGTAAGCGAGGTGGCGGGCACGCGCGAGTTGCCCATGTCTGTCGTGGTGGGCGGCCGCGAACGTCCCGTGAACCTGATCGGAGTGACCGAGGGATATCAGGCGATTCGGCGATTGGTGATCTTCCGAGGCCGCTATTTCGATGCCGCCGACATGGAAGCCCGGAGCAAAGTCTGCTTGATCACCAAGCAGGTTGCCGACCGTGTATTCGGCTTGGACAATCCGCTTGGCGGAACGATCCGCATGGGCGAACTTTCGTTCACGGTAATCGGGGTGTTTCGCGAGCGCGTCTCCACCTTCGGGTTGTCGGAAATCAAGGATGAGTCGGTGATCATTCCGCTGACGCTAATGCGATACTACACCGGCGTAAGCGTCCTCCGGGTGCTGTATGCGCAAGCGGACAGTGCCGATGACGTGCCCGCCGTGGAGCGCCAGCTGGGCCGCCTTTTGCACAGCCGCCATCCGCCCGCCGCAGAATATGACGTGCAAACGCTCACGGCCATTCTTAGCGCCGCGAAAAATATCTCCCTCGCGCTCACGATCGTGCTGCTGCTGATCGCTTTCATCGCGCTGTTGATCAGCGGCATCGGGATCATGAACATCATGCTGGTCACCGTGAAAGAGCGCACGCGAGAAATTGGCATCCGCAAAGCGATTGGCGCAGCTCACCGCGAGATCATGTATCAATTTTTGTTCGAGGCGTTTTTGATCAGCGGCGGTGGCGCGGTGCTGGGGATTCTGATCGGACTGTTGATACCGGTGATCGTGCAAATGTTTCTTCCCGGGAATCTGCGCGTGCCGGTTTCGACGGCGAGCGTATTGGTGGCATTCATCGTGTCGTGCTCGACGGGCTTGCTGTTCGGATATTTGCCCGCGAACCAGGCGGCCAGGATGCAACCGGTCGAATCGCTGCGATACGAGTAATTGGAGAATCCCGCGAATTGATGCGAGGCAGGCATGAAAAAAGCGAGTTTCCGTCGCTACAAGAGCAGAGCCATTCCTTGCGGTCTGATCGCCGGCGTCTTGCTGGCGGCATCGAGCGCCGTGGTCTGCGCGCAGGAAGCATCGTTGCAGGAGTCCAGCGTCAGTGCCGGCGGGCCCGTGGCTCTGACGCTCAAGCGCGCCATCGAACTCGCGCTGCAGAACAGCCGGGATATTCAAGTGGCGAAGCTCCAAGCGAGCCTCGCGGATCGCTCATCGATGGTGACACGATCGCAATTCATGCCGAATCTGTACGGGGGATCGGGGTTGGGCTATACGAACGGGATTCCGGAAACTCCGGGAGGGCGAGCGCCCGCGATCTTCAGCGTGACGTATCAGGAGCAGGTCTTCAACGAGCCCTTGCGCGGCCAGGCGAAAGAACTCCAGGAGCAGGCAAAGTCGCAGCGAATTCTTCTGGAGGACACCCGGAACACGGTCATCGCACGTACCGCCGCGGCGTATCTGGAGCTGGTGATGATTCGGCACGCGCTCGACCTTTTAGGCAAAGAACAAGCCAGCGCCGAGAAGATCCTGGAAGTGACGCAGCAACGCGAGAAGGAAAATTTCGAATTGCCGGTGGAAGTCACGCGATCACAGCTCACGAAAGCGCGGGTGGTGCAACGCATGTTGCAGCTGGAAGGCCGCCAGGACGAGCTGGAAGTTTTCCTGCGAAGCCAAACTGGGCTGGCGCAGGATACGCCACTGGAAGTGACGCCCGAAGATTTACCCGGCGAAGCTGAGCAGGAAGGCGCAAACCTGGTGGCCATGGCCATGCAGAGCAATACGACGTTGCTTGCGGACGAGGCCGAAGTCCGCGCAAAAGAATTTCGGTTGATCGGCGAGAAACGCGGTTACTATCCCACGCTCGAACTGGTCAGCATCTACAGCGTGCTTGGCAAGTTCAACAACTACAATCAGTTCTTCAAAACATTTCAGCGCAACAATTTTAATGCCGGCGTGAATGTGCAGGTGCCCATCTTCAGCGCGCAGACCAAGGCCAATATCGCGCTCGCCGAAGTGAATCTGCGCATCGCGCAAGCTAATCTGGCTAACAAGAAAAATGAAGTAAGCGCCGCAGTTCGCCAGAAAACACGACATTTGCGCGAGCGAGACGCCGCGAAAGAAGTCGCGCGCCTGGAATTGCAGTTGGCGCAGCAGGATGTTGCCGTGCTGCAATCGCAGCTTGATGAAGGGAAAATCAACCTACGCGATGTTGAGAAGGCCCGCCTTACGGAAAACGAGAAATGGATGCTCTACCTTGATGCTAATTTTCAACGCCAGCAAGCGCAGCTGGACCTGCTTCAAACTGCGGGCCAGTTGGACAAAGTCTGGCAGTGAGCGACCAGCCCTCCGGCATAGGAGCAGCCGGGGTTGAATAACGGACGCGCTGATGCGCCCCTACATTTATCGGAGTTTGTCGGAGCCGGGCTTAACCCGTTGAAATAGTTCGCGCAAGCTTTCCTCGCTCCCAAACGTGTGTCAACAGATGCAGATCGACCAAAAAACACTCGCGGCGTTCCTGGACGCGGCTGTCAAGCTGGACGCCGGATTTGGGCGGTTGCCCGCGCACGACTTGGAGGCTCCGGGCGCCGAACGAATTGCGGAAGTGTTGAACGCAACAGCCGAGCGGCTTCACGACAACTATCCCTACTTTCATCCGTTGTACGCGGGCCAGATGCTGAAACCGCCGCATCCGGTCGCGAGGCTCGCCTATGCGCTGGCGATGTGGATCAATCCGAACAATCACGCGCTCGACGGCGGTCGCGCCACCTCCGCTATGGAAAAAGAGGCGGTGGCCGAAATCGCCGCAATGTTTGGCTGGAAAGATTTTCTGGGCCACCTCTGCGGCGGCGGGACAATGGCGAATCTCGAAGCTCTGTGGGTCGCCGGGCAGCTTCAACCGAACAAGAAAATCCTAGCCAGCGAGCAGGCCCACTACACACACCATCGAATCAGCAGCGTCCTGCAACTTGAGTTCGAGCCGGTAGCGGTGGACTCGCGCGCGCGCATGGATAGCGACGCCCTGAAGAAACGCGTGGCCCGCGGTGACGTGGGCACGGTCGTCGCAACGATGGGTACGACCGCGACGGGGTCCGTCGATCCGCTGCCGGAAATTCTCGCGCTGCGCGATCATTATGGTTTCCGCGTTCACGCTGACGCTGCCTACGGGGGTTATTTCACGCTGGCGCAAAATCTTGCTGCCGACGCCAAGGCTGCGTTCGCGCGAATCGCCGAAGTCGATTCCATCGTGATCGACCCGCACAAGCACGGTTTGCAACCATACGGCTGCGGCTGCGTGCTGTTTCGTGATCCCAACGTCGGTCGCCTTTACAAACATGATTCGCCCTACACCTATTTCAGCTCCGCGGAACTTCACCTCGGCGAAATCAGTCTCGAATGCTCGCGCCCCGGTGCCGCAGCCGCGGCATTGTGGGCAACCCAGAGACTCCTTCCGCTGGAACGAGGAGGAGAATTCGCCAGGGGCCTGGAGCGCAGCAGGGAAGCAGCGTTAGCGCTGTACCAGAAGATTCAGTCGAGCCCCACGTTCGTACCCGCATTTCCACCCGAACTAGACATCGTGGCCTTCGCGCCGCGTGCTTCCGGCGTCGCGGAGATTTCCGCCCTATCCCGCAAGATATTTGCCGCGGCCGCCGAACGCGATTTGCATCTAGCCCTGGCCGAATTACCAATCGCGTTTTTTCAGGGCTTGCCTGCCGACGTGGAAAGGGAACGGCACACCCTCACATCTCTTCGATCGGTCCTCATGAAACCCGACCACCTGGACTGGATCGATCGCATCTGGGAGATCATCCAGTTATCCGCGCACGGCTGAGGCCGGCTAAGGTTGATCGCGGACGCATTTGGGGAAAATCCAAAACCGACGAAGGTGCCGCTGGCGGCGGCTGGGTCGCTCGGAACCACCACTTAATGCAGTATTTAGCCATTCGATGCAGGATACGCGCCATTCGCAGAAAGCCGTGGAGGGATGCAACCAACTCCGGTAAACTATACTCTAGACTACAGGGCCTCGGGGCACGCTGGAGAGCGCAGCTGACTGGCTGCGGGGCGTGGCGCAAAACGGGAAAAGTTTTGCACACAGCTAGTTCCGCTTCTAAAACTGAGGGTGAAGAATGCCGGATTTTATGAAGACGTTGCTGTTGAATCCGCCGAGTTTTGACAACTTCGACGGCGGAGCGAGCTCGCGGTGGCCAGCGACGCGAGAGATTGAGTCCTACTGGTACCCGGTGTGGCTGACCTACCCGGCTGGGATGATTCCCGGCAGCCGCTTGCTGGATGCGTCACCGCACAAGGTCAACTGGAAGGAAACGGTTGAAATCTGCAAGAACTACGAGTTTTTGGTCCTGTTTACCTCCACGGTCGGGTTTACCAGCGACGTCAAGCTGATCCGCAAGATCAAAGAAGCCAACCCGAGCATGAAGATCGCGTTCGTCGGCCCGCACGGACACATCAAGCCCGACGAGACGCTGCTGGCCAGCGAGGACATCGATTTTGTGACGCGCGGCGAGTTCGATCACTCCGTGGTCGAATACGCAAAGGGGAAGCCGCTCAGTGAAATTCTGGGCGTCAGCTACCGCAATGACGGCAAGATTGTTCACAATGCATCCGCGCCGCAACTTCATACCGAAGAACTGGACGCGTTGCCGTTTGCCACCGATATCTACAAGCGCGACTTGAACATCGACAAGTACAACGTGCCGTTCCTGCTGCACCCGTACGTGTCGTTTTACACCACCCGCGGATGTCCGGCTTTGTGTACGTTCTGCATGTGGCCGCAGACGATTTCTGGACATGCGTGGCGCACGCGCTCGACCGAAAACGTAGCCCGCGAAGTGGCGCAAGCGATCGAATATTTCCCGCAGATGAAGGAAATCTTCTTCGACGACGATACCTTCAACATTCGGAAAGATCGCGTCATGGATCTATCGGCGAAATTCAAGAAGCTGAAGTTCCGCTGGTCTTCGACGGCACGGGTGCACAGCGACTATGAAACTTTGAAAGCCATGGCGGACGGCGGCGCGCGGCTGTTCATCGTAGGTTTTGAGTCCGGCGATCCGCAGATTCTGAAGAACATCAAGAAGGGCGCCACCGTCGAGATGGCCCGCAACTTCATGAAGAATTGCCGCAAGGTCGGCATCAAGGTGCACGGCGACTTCATCATTGGCCTGCCCGGCGAAACGAAGGAAACCATCGAGAAGACCATCGAGTTCGCGAAGGAACTCGATTGCGAGACGATTCAAGTGTCGCTGGCGCACGCCATGCCCGGCACCGAATTGCATGACTCGATGTCTCAACAAGGCTTCCTGAAGGTTGAAGCATTAGCCGACTCCGGCGGCCACCAGTTGCCGCACATCGAGTACCCGCATCTATCGAAGGCCGAGATGATGGGCGGCGTGAACCGCTTCTACGACGAGTATTACTTCCGTCCGAAGGTGGTGTGGCGTATCGTGCGCGAAGCGCTGTGGGATTCCCATGAGCGTAAGCGTCTCTATCAAGAAGCCACCTCCTTCCTGAAACTGCGCTCGGAGCGATGGAAGTGGGTTCGCCAGGGCGGCGACATCGACAAGCCCATGATCGTCGTACCCGGCACATCGTCAGCTTCCGGCAACGACTAAGCAAGTCGAAGAGTAACTCCAAAACTTTTAAACCGTGGCCTATCCATCTCAACCGTGGCACAGCCATTCCTGGCTGTGTTCTTGAGCGTCAAACAGCAGATGAAACGAGACCTACGTCTCCGGATCAAAACGTTCCTCATGATCCTGGTAATGGTCGGGTGCGCCAACGCGGGCGATCTGATGCTCAAGCGCGGCATGACCAAGATTGGCGCGGTTCAACTTTCCTGGGCTGGTCTGCAGCACGCCTTCCTGCTCACCGTGGCCAGCCCAACGATCTGGCTGGCGATCCTCTTCCTCATTGGCTTCACCGCCAGCTACATGATGTTGATGAGCTGGGCGGACTACAGCTACGTGATGCCCGCGGGGGCCTTTGGCTACGCGCTGCTCACGTTCCTGGCAGTCGTGTTTCTCCACGAGAGCGTTTCGCCCAGGCGCTGGATCGGTGTGTTCCTGATCTGCGTCGGAGTACTGGTAGTCGGCCTCACCAAGCCACGCACCACCGATGTCGTACCTCAGCAGGCAGCGGCGTAATGCGTAGCGTCGTGCTATTCACGCTGTTCATCCTATGCAGTACGGGCGGCGAGATCATCATCACGCACGCCATGAAAATCGTCGGCGAGCCGGCCAAGTTGCGTCCCCGCGAAGTGCTGATCTTTCTCGGGCGCGCACTCCGCAATGCCTGGTTCTGGACGGGCATACCACTCCTGGCTGCCTCGTTCTATCTCTTGTTGCTGTTGCTTTCCTGGGAGCCCATCACCTTGGTGATCCCGGCCTCGGCACTGAATCCCTATGTCTTCGGGACGTTAGCCGCCAAGTATTTTCTGGACGAACAAATCAGCCCCGGCCGCTGGGCGGGCGTCGCGCTAGTCTGCGCAGGCGTGGCGCTCGTCGCGCTGAGTTGACACGGGCCCGCAGATGGTGGGAAGCCGGTAACACAGACGCTCCAGTCCGTGTCGCCAAACTAAGCTGAGTGGGATTTCCCCAGAAGCTTCGACGCTAGGGTTTACTGCTACCGATCCAGTTGGCCCTGTTGGTGAAGACGAACTTCCCCCCGGCCCTCGCCAGTTCGTAGGTGGGACCAAGCTTTTCGAGATAGGCGCGCCGGTCATCGCCCCCGGTCACGAAGTAAATTCGGTCGGGTCCCGTCCACGCGTGGGCTATTCGCGCATCGTCGATGAAGATCGGGGCGGCGTCGGGAAATAGTGAGCCGTACCACAATCCGTTGATGCGCCCGTTGAAGATCAGCATCTGTCGCCCGGTGTAGAAGTTCACCGACGAGGCGTTCGCATATTCCCCGTCGCATACGATCTGGTCGCGGGGCTGAAGTTCGCGCTGAATAGCCATGGCCAGCGGCTTCGAGCCGAGCACGGGAGCGAACACACCGAGCGCTACGTGAGCGCACTCGATGAACACAATCATCATCAGCGCCAGCGCCCAGTTTGCGGCGCGGGGCGAACCCCGGCGACGCAATAGCCAGTTCAAGCCGCTGCCGAAGAAAAAGGCAATCGCCGTGCCGACTAGCGGTCCTCGGAAAAGGCTCATCGCGCTCCCAGTGAGGTCCAGGAAGTGGCCGAGCGACAACACGTAAGCGTCGGTATTCTTGCTAAGTAAGTCGGCGAGTTCCATGCCTGGCTGTGGCGCGTGCGAAATCAGCGCGAGCGTTAACGTGACCGCGGATATGAGTAGCCCGACAACAAGAAAAACCATCGCGGAGACTCGGCCTGACCGCGCCAGATCGCTCCCGTAGGCGGACTCCGATTCACGAGCAAGCCAGCTTCCCAAAATCAAGGCGAGTGCCGGCAGAGCGGGCGCAAGGTAATACTCCTGCCGCGTCGAAAAGCTAAAGAACAGGAGAATCACGATTGCCCAGACAAAGAAGAGCAGCAAGGCAGCTTCGGGCGATTTGTGAGTTTCCGCCGTGCGCAGCAGGCGCAACCGGACCTGGCGAATCGCTTGGGGCAGGAAGGCGCTCCAGGGAAGGAGCCACACCAAAATCATTCCCCAGAACAAAACCAGTGGGAACGTACCGTAGTCGACCGGATACCGCTTGCCGATATAACGCAAGAAGTGCTCGTTGACGAAATAAAACCAAAGAAATCCCTTCGCTTGACCCGCGGGCGGATTGCGCAGAGCCGCAAGAATATGCCAAGGCGCGGCAACCAGAAAAAAGACGAATGTGCTGGAGATGAGCCGCATCTTCAAGAGGTAGCGGAGGTCACCGACCAGCAACGAGAACACAAAAATGATCGCGCAGGGAAAAACAAGGCCGATCAACCCTTTGGTGAGCACGTTGAGCGCAACGGTTGCTGCGAGCCCCCAACAGGACCACCGCGACGGCCGCTGCTCTTGCCACCCTTGCAGGAAAAAATAGAGTCCCAGGCCGATCCACAAACCAACCAGCAAGTCCGGAATCAGGATGCGGGTAAATAGGTAAGGCCCGAACGAGGTGACGCAAACGACTGCAGCCCAGAGTCCGGCTTCGGCGGAAAGAAACCGGCGGCCCATCCGTACCAGCAGGAACGCCAGCAGCAGCACACCGAGCCCTTGCGCAAGCCGCGCCGACGATTCGCTCACGCCGAACAGGCGGAAGCTGACCGCCATAGCCCAATAGGGAAGCGGCGCCTTTTCGAGATAGCGAATACCGTTTTCATGAAGCGTCACCCAGTCGTGGAGCGTGAGCATCTCACGACCCGCTTCCGCATGAGCCCCGTCAGCGTCGTCAAAAAGGGAAGGATGCGGCAAGCCAGGCACAAAAATCGCCAGCCAGAGAAGAAAGATTACGGCAAGAGAAGGCCAGAGGCGCTGGCCGATGGAAGCGCTCATGCCTTCAGAGGACCCTCAAGAGGGCAAGACAGAGAGTTTGCGAGTTCCGACGCATGTTCGAGAAAGTTTAACACGGGCCGCGGAGCTAGCGCCCGGCGCTCGAGGGGAGGCTGATGAGACGGGTTTCGACTACCGCGTTTTTCGGGACTTAGACAACAAGGTCGGTCGTACTTTGCGACCGTTTGCAATAAACTATCGACGCGCTGTGTAAAGCACCCAAGGGGATATCGGCCTGCATTGGTTGTCGCAACGGCGCTCTTCTTCGTCCCGATCAGGAGGGAGCAGCATTGAGTCGATCAGCGACGAGTCTCGTAATGGTCTGCCTCCTAGCACTAGTCACGGTTCCGGCGGGTGCCTGCGAGGTGACCGGGTGCGAGGACAGAGGCATCGAAATGCGCAGCGACTTCCCCGTAAACCTCCGTCATGGGGATAAACCTCTTCCGGGGGCAACCGTCGAGATCACAGGCCCGCAAGGCACTAGCGGTGCAAAAAAGTTCACCGTGACGACGGACAAAGATGGTATCGCCCACATCACCAACTTTGCGCCGGGCGATTATTGGCTAAACGCGGAGTACCTCGACATCGGCGCGGCTTACCATTGCTTCCACGTCAAGGAAAGGCCGTCCAGGAAAGCAAAACGCAACCTGGCTTACGATTGGGGCGACCTAGCTCCTGGGACTCGCCGCATTGCAGGGAAGCTCCTGGATTCGCAGCCGGGCAAGGGCGGTACTCCAATTTGGAATCTTGGGCACAGCGTTGATGTGCCCATTTCCGGCGCAAAGCTCACCTTGCGGGACGCGACGACGAATGCTGTGTATCACACGACATCAGATGCCAACGGTGCATTCGCCTTCGATGGAATTCCAAACGGCACGTACGTACTCCACATCGACGCCGCGAAGGTTGAGCCTGACCGCAGCTATGAAGCGAATGACCACTTGATCAGTCTCAGCTCGAATGCGAAACGCGATTCGCTGCTGTTGAAGTTCCGGGAGGCCGGTGGCGGCAGTTGCGGAGGGACGAGCTTGGAACTGCAGGAATCCAGCGACAACTCCCAGACGAGCAGAGGTCGACGGATCGCGGCCGGCCGGCGCACCGGCGCAGCCCTCACTTAACACTTCCCCATCGCGCCCTCGACCCGCATCGTTCCATGGACTATCATTTTCCTGATGATTCCATGCATCGAAATGCTCCTTTTACGTAGCAACCGTAAGCGAACACGGCGCGGAGACTGACCTGCGTGTGGATCGCATGCATTCTTTTAAGCATCGCGGGGCCGGATTGCGATGCGTAGAGATCTACTGGAAAGCGAAGTTCAGAAATAGTCTGGAGCCGAATGCACGCAGGTTGGCGAGATGCACTCCTTGTTATGGCGGCGGCCCCGCTGGCTTACTACGTGACTGCGACGATCGCAGCGCTGCGTTTCTTCGGTCGGGAACGTCGCCGCACGCTTCCGGTTTATATGCCAGCGGTCAGCTTGTTGAAACCCATCAAAGGCGTGGACTTTGGTTCCTTCAAAAATTTCTCCAGTTTTTGCCACCAGAACTATCCCGAATACGAAATTCTCTTCGCGACAAATGACGAGAACGATCCCGCTGTGCCGCTCATTCGAAGCCTGGCCGCGGAATTTCCGGCGATTCCCATTCGCTTGATTACGGGGGCGCCGCAGATCGGCGCCAACAAGAAAGTGAACAATCTGATCGCGCTGGCCCGCGAAGCGCGCCACGACATTCTGGTGCTGACCGACGGCGATGTGCGCGTAGGAACGAATTATTTGCGCGAGGTCGTTGCACCCTTCGCGGACGCAAACACTGGAGCAGTTACGTCCTTTTATCGCGGCATCGCTGAGAAGAGCCCTGGTGCCGAACTCGAAGCTATCGGCGCATCCAGTGATTTTTTCGCGGGCGTGCTGGTGGCGGAGTGGATGGAAGGAATGACATTCGCGCTGGGAGCATCCGTCGTCACGACGAAGCAGTGGGTGCAGAAGATCGGCGGCTTCGAAGCCATCGCCAACATGCACTCGGATGATTACGAATTGGGCCACCGCATCGCCAAGGCTGGAGGCGAGGTGCTGCTCTCGCGCGAATCCGTGTGGACCATGTTCCCGGCGCAGAGCCCTAGCGGATTCTGGAACCATCAAGTGCGCTGGGCGCGCACCGTTCGACTATGCCGTCCGCTTTCGTACATGGGCCTGATCTTCACGCACGGTCTGCCGTGGGCCATGCTCGCCGCGTTGGTCGCACCTGTGAAGTGGATCGGGGCAGCGTATTTGCTGGCCTATCTGGTCTTGCGTTTGGTCATGGCGTGGACGGTTGGCGTTTGGGGCGTCGGCGACGACGTGCTGCGCCAAAAGCTGTGGCTCGTGCCTTTCCGCGACGCTGTCTATTTCGCGGTATGGCTAGCCAGTTTCGGGTCGAACCGCATCCACTGGGGCGGTGAACAATTCAAAATGGAGAAGGGGCAAATGGTTCCGGCCGTCGCGAAATCCCCGACGGCGAAATCCGGCGCCGGCGCGGCGCCATAGAGTTCCTTGTTGGGGCTCACAGTTGCTGTGCCGGGTTATTTTTCGGCCTGCTCTCGCCCGGCCACCTGTGACAATCGCCGACAGTTTGAACTTGGGGCTTGCTGCTAACAGGAGAATGGGCGCACTATACTGGCAAAAATGAAGGTTCAGCGGCCATCAGACTAACGGGTCGGACCTTTTGAAGATTGACCAGAACAGCCCAATGGACTCTTTATACAGGTGACGCCCATTGATGTAAGATCGAAACTCTATTCCGCCTGTCGAATAAGGAGGTCATATGCGCTACCAACACAACTCAACGATTTCAATTGTGCTCTTAAGCGTGTTGATGGGATTTTCGGTAGCCTGTTCGAAGCATTCCAACGACGAAACGATTACCAAGGACATTCAGAGCAAAGTCTCTGCGGATCCCGACACAAAAGATTCCCAGGTGAACGTCGCAGCCAAAGACGGAAAAGTCACGCTGACCGGAAATGTTTCGAGCCCCGCGGCGCAGCAAAAATTAGAACAGATCGCCCGTGAAGAGCCCGGAGCCGCTGGCGTTGATGACCAGACAGCGGTGCAGCCCGGGGGGCAAGCAATGCAAGCGGCTGCACCCGCGCCGGTCCCGGCGCCCAAGCCTGAGCCTATTGTCGTACCAGAAGGAACGGTTCTAACCGTAATAACCGGCCAGGCTTTGAGTTCCAAGACCAGTACGACGGGCCAAGCCTTTATCGCCACCCTAGCGCAACCCGTGGGCGCGGGCGGAAAAACGGCGCTCCCAAAGGGAGCCACCGTGAGTGGCACCGTGGTGACCGCCAAGGCCAAGGGCAAGATAAAAGGTGAAGGGCAGTTGGACCTTATGCTGACCAGCATCTCGGTGCGGGGGCATACGTATCCGATCAAAACGAACCTCCTGAGCAGTACGGAGAAGGGGAAGGGCAAACGCACGGCTGCCACCACCGGCGGAGGAGCGGCCGGCGGCGCATTGATTGGTGGGCTGGCGGGCGGAGGTAAGGGAGCGGGCATTGGCGCTCTCGTGGGCGCGGGAGCTGGTTTTGTGGGCGGCGCATTTACCGGAAACAAGCAGATTGAACTTCCGGCCGAGTCTGCGCTCAGCTTCACATTGACTTCGTCCCTGACGCTCCCGCCGCGAGGCGAATGATTTTGCCTCATTTCTCTTAGAGTCACTTACCACTCGGGCAGCGTGTTGGCGGGCGTTGTTCACCCTGTCTTAAACCAAATACGTCTCCACCTGTGTGATGCGGGAACTGTCAAAACTTGCAGGTGAGGACAGAGCAGCAGGTCGAGCTTCCTGAGGGCTTTCCTTCGACTAAGGCTAGGGGCAAGACCGCGGTTACTTGCCGATCTTTACCCCGATGACTTCGCCCGAGACGACAATTTCTACTCGGCGGTTCTTTTGTCTGCCCGCGGGTGTGGAATTGTCGGCGACCGGACTGGACTTGCCGAATCCTTGTGCCGTGACGTTCGCATCAGCCAACCCCTGCTCAAGGAGATAGCTTCGCACCGCTTCCGCGCGCTTCTGAGATAGCGTCATGTTGATCTCATCCGTGCCCACGTTGTCGGTATATCCCTCGACAGCAAGATTCAACCCGGGATGCCCGAGCACAATTCCCGAAAGTCTGGCCAGCTTCTCCCTCGCTTCCGGACGCAAGTTATACTTCCCAAAATCGAAGAGCACGTCGCCCATATTGACCACCAGCCCGCGTGGGGTATCGCGAGTTTCCAGAATGCGATTGAATTGCTCGAGAAGTTGTGCGCGTAAAGCGTTCGCCTGTTGACGAGCCCGCTCAGCGTCGGCGTTGGCCGCTGCTTCTTTTGCCTTCAGCGCATCCTGCTCCGCTTGGGCTCGGACGGCCGCGGCGTCTGCTTCCGCCTTCATCTGCGCTTGCCTTGCGGCGGACAGTTCAGCCTGACGTTGAGCCTCCTCGTCTGCCTTCCGCTTGGCTTCCGCAGCTTCTGTCGCCGCCTGCGCCTCCGCGTCCGCTCTGGCCTTGGCTGCTGCCGCGTCACGCTCCGCTTTTATGCGTGCTTCTTCCTGGCGTTGTGCGGCGAGCGCCCGCGCGTCTTCAGCAAATTGTATTGTTTCCCGGGCGGTGGAGATGACCACCTTTTTGTCGGCCTTGCTCGTCAGGGCATTCTCGGTTTTTTGCAGGCTCGACGCGGCCTTGGTAAAGATCTCTGGCGCATCCTTATCCGCTCCGCGCGACTTGGCGATGTCCACCGCGTTGCGTGCTTCATACACTTCCAGCGGAACAGTTTTCAGGTCCGGCGTCATCGCCAGCGGGTTTCCCAACTTCGCATACTGCGCGCGTTTCATCAGCTTGAAGTCATTCACCGGGAATATCTGACCCTTGGTATTTTTACGGGTCTCGTTTTCCAGCACCACCATCTCACTGGGCACGCGGACTGCAAAATAGGGTTCTGCAGTAATGATCAAGGCGAAGGTTTGCGCCGGAGCGGTCGCGTTGAGCTTCCCTTCGCCATTCTTATTGATGACGATTTCGCCCGTGTTGACGGCACGCCCGTCCGGCGTGACCGCCCAGAGCACGTACGTCAGGAACTCAGCACCCAGTTTCGAGGGCTGCTGCATGTTCCTAATCGTGACCTCGATATTGGTTGCACCGGTCTTCGCCTCGACTTTTGCCTCGCCGGTGGCCTGAGGCATCACGTCCGTGGCCGTCAGATCGACCTTCGTGCTTCCCCCGTTGACCTTATAGCCGATGGCCTTCACAGACCTGGTCGTCAGGTCGGATGCCGGCACGTTTTGTGTGGATTTCTGCTCTGACTGGGCCGACGCCGTGCACGCGGCAACACTCAACAGGATGCAGAGCAGAAGAATTCTTTGTTTAGGATTCATATAACCCTCAGTTTGCTCCGTGGAGGCTATGCTGCAGGAAACAGGATGTCAATGCCCGCGGTCAAAAAACAGATGTAACCGACTCCGTCGCCCGCTTCCTAAAGGATCCGGCGCGGTTTGGAACCACTACTCGGTGTACTGTGTCAGCAGAGCGCCCAGCACGATCAGCAGCGCGGGCCAAATCTTCCTGAAGTATTGCTGCCACCTCTGTGGTGTTTCCGCCAATCCATTCGCTATTGCGATTCCGAAGCCCGTAGCGGCGAACCAGCGATGCTGCATCTGAATGCGCTCCATCGACTCCATGGCGTGAGGCGCCTGCATGTCGCCGCCATGAACGTGAAACAGCAGCAGGATCGCGCCCGCAGCTCCTACGACCGGGAAAAACCAGGCTGCCCACGGCGCCGTAAATCGCCCTCGTGCTCTTTGGAATTCAACGTACCCAACAGCCAAAAGGATGACAGCGAAGATCTTGTGCTGAAGGTCCTCGGTGTTATGGGTTATCGCATACCATGGACTTTGCGGGCCGAAGGGCCAAATCTCGGTGTCGCTGAAGATGAGTAGAAAGAGCCCGGCGGTGAAGAAGCACACGGGCCACGCATAGCGCACCAGCGGCCAGCGCTTGGCGAGTGGGTCCTGGGCGAGGATGAAAATTCCCGCGAAGGCGACCAGGACACCCGCCAAGTGATGGTTAAATTCGCTCTCCCGTTTGTCTGCAAGGCGCCGGGCTGCTTGCGCGGGATCTTCCGGAGCCGCCGTCGCGCTCATGTTCATTCCCGGCATGCTATCCATGTCTTGTTGTTGGCACCGAGCCAATGGCGCGAATAGAAACACCAAAAAAACGTACAGTGAAATCGCAGACTTCAACTGGCGGATCCCCGAAGGGACAGGTCCTGACGTGAGCCGCACAAACTCTCCTTATTGATGTCGGTATGGTTTCAGGATTTAACCTGGTTACTGAGCTTGGATGCAATTTATAGTGGCTTGGTTAGGGGGTGGCGACTGTCAAAAATGACAGGGACCTCCCGTGCATCATTGACATGACCCATCATCGACAAACTGGCCGCTCGAAGCCATCGCAGCCAGCGAGTGTCCGCAGTTCACGATCTTCTGGTCCAGTGGATCACCCTTCAGCGCGTCGGTAGGAACCATAGTCATCGACTGGTTTGCATCCAGAAATCTCTGGTTCAGCTTGTTCATGTTGTTGAGCTAACTACCGAGCAACCGAACCGCATTTCGGTCGGCATCAGTTGAAGCTGCCACCGATGCCAATCTAAGGTTCTGCGTAGCCTGACTTCGATAGGGAGCCACCCAGTCCTCGGTCAACGGATAGCCGCGCTCGATTGCGTTCGTCAGTGCAGTTCGCCATTCCCTGATCACCGCCATCTGCTCGATTCCTGCCTTCAGGAACTCTTTGGAAAATCCTGGATTCGCAGGTGGTGGCGTTGCCGAAGCACGCTCAGATCCGCCGCCGCCCGCAGGCAAGGTCACAGAAATCTGGTTCCCGTTAAATCGTAAAGAACCATTCGCGATACGCACTAGTGCTTCGAGCTCTACGTAAGAACGACCCTCTATCTCGACGATCGCCGTATCTCCCGAATGCCCATTTACGACCAGCGTGCGGGTCTGCCGCGCGACTTGCGACAGAGCCAGGGTTGGCAGCGCTACGGCTACCGCTGCGATGATCCATCCAACGAATGCCCTCTCGCGCATAAGTCCACCTCTCTCGACAGCAATGCCCAGGCGCCTCACTTCGTCCAAACAACCCCATCACCTCGCAGCTTGCCGTATCGCCCAAGCATTGCTTCCTCTCCTAAAGCTGTGCGACTAACAAAAATACTAGGTCATGATACTGGGAGTGTGACAGCGAACAGCCAAGTAAGCCAAGTCCGAAAACCAACACGTCGCATTAAAGGGTTCAGTCACGCATCAGCGAAAAATCGTGTTACCAACTCGATCTCCGGGACTACGAAGCGGGGACACCGGCCGCAGGCATCGATTTCAAGGCATCCAATTCTTTGATCACCTCTCGCCAAGCTTCTGGTTTCTTCTTGGTTGCGAAAGGCTTTTCCGGATCGGCGTAGTACGCGAGAATGTTTTGCCGCAGAGCGTTCGAAATAGGCTTGCCGCTCGTCTCCTTCAGTAACTTCGCATAAGTTTCGTCCTCGAGTCCGTATTCGGCGCCTCCCGTGATCGATCCGGTGTCCAGGTTATCGTTGGGCAGTTGGAGTCTGCCCTCCCGTTGTGCAACGAGCATCTCTCGATAGTGATCCATGGCTTCGTTGAAACTGTGCATGTACAGCTGTTCCACGGCCGGCGTGGGCGGATGAAACGCGAGGCTACTGAACGGGCCGACTTTGGGCACCAGGCGTAAGAAGATTGCCTTCAGGCGCGCGTCGAACCCCGGCTTTTCGTACACGTCGCCCCATTCCTTTCGGTATCCCGAGTTTGAGACGTTGTAGACGAATTTCGTCTTGGTCTCGCTCGGGTCACCATGCTGAATCTCATTCTTTTTGAGATGCCACGCCACTTTGGTCATTCGTGGTATCACCGTCGAGACCGCGTGCCGATAGCTTCCCAGCGTCAGATCCACATGGACAAAGACGCTCGACAGATCGAGCGAATACGTTCGTGCGAATGCTCTTTCCAGCAACGGCTTGGAGACCTTAAATCCTATGAAGTCGTGAAAGGCTTTGGGCGCGTAGTGTCCTTTGGCCACCTGGTCCACGTCGAAACCGTACTCTACCTTCATGTGCGCGGGCGGTTTCTCCTCATAAGTAACGACCGGTCCATATTTTTTCGCCAGTCCGGGATACATGATGGCAACCGCTCGGTTGGTGGCCAGCTCGTGACCCGACGCGTCCGCGGCGTAGTGCGAAAGCGCCCCCAGCGCGAAGGAATACTCATTCAGATCCCTGGATTCCTCGATCAAGGCGAGAACAAAATCGCCACTTCGCACGTAGTGCGTGAGATCGCTGAAGAAGTCATTGCCGAACGGGTAGTAACCCAGGTCCTGGATAATTCCGCCGCCGTACGCATAGGCATGGGCCTCGCGCAGTTCCTCCGGAGTCGCGTTGGGGAATCGCTTCAAAAGCAGCGGTTCAATGTCGTCCTTCCACGCCGCATCGATAATCGCTTCATGGGTAAGCACCGAGTAACCTGGGCAATCGGGCGCGCACGTCATTCCCAGGAGTAAACCGAGTATAAGAGGCCAGAACGGTAACAACGTGGATCGACTGCGCTCCGGTATTGTGTCTCGTGGCGTGTTCAAAACGGTCTGTAACCAGAGCTTCAATCGGCTCGATTGGCTCGGCGGCGGACATGGCACAAGGCCCGGGTCGACATCAAAGCAACGGCCCCCGCGCCAGCCAATAACTCATTTCTTTTCACGACCAACGCTGGAGAGAATGTCGATCTCCCCTTCCAACCGTGCCGAGCATTGGAACACGGAATCTGCTTCGCAGTATCTGTCAAAAGTAACAGCAGAGAGCTCTTGTCAGCACATCTGGTCCTTGCCTCATTTGAGGTCACGAGAATCGTTGAGGTCACCAGAATCGCGTCAAATCGCTTCGGCGATACCAACTCACCTAAAGCGTGACGCCCGAGGTGCCATGCCCTGGGCCTTACTACTCTTGGGTGCTGGGTCAGTTTCCGGTTGCCGCGTTAATCAGGACTTAGCCGAGAAATGTGGTTTGGCACCGTTACTTTTGACAATACCCAGCTAAGCCACACCTCCCTTAGACTCGGCGCTGCCTTCCGTTTCAAAGGGGTGACGACCATAAAAAGGAAATTGGCACTGTGGGTAGCGGTGGCGTGCATCGCGTCCGTGATCGACTGAAAGTAAACGATGCCTACGGACCAAACCACGTCGAACGTGTCAGAGGCAGTGATCAAGGACGCTGCACAGGCATGCTTGTACACATGAATCTTCCAGTTGTCCTTCGGCGTCTCTTATGAGGCTCTAACGAAATGCGGAGAAAGCGACCTGTGAGACGTTGTCCGCGCAGCTCAATCAATTCATGAGCGTGCTTGAAAACCGCCCAGCCAATCACGGGGTCGTCCTGCCCAGCACCGACACTCTGGCGTGGATAGATGTTACGCAACACGCCCATTCCGAGCACGTCATAATTGAGATTCCCAAATCTGGCATCCTTTGGTCCCGAACGGCTCAGAGTGGCGGGCAGGTCCAGCGCATTAAGTAGAAAGGTCGGCGTGTGGAATTCGAAGTCGGATGCTCTTCAGCGATTGCGGCCAATGACTCAAGGCATCTGGGCAGACGCATTTTTTCCGCGCTGATTCTCTTCTTTAGCGCGCCCGCTTTTCTGTGCAATTCGACTCTTGCCAGTCAAGAATCAGCCGATACTCAGCAGACCGCGCAGTCACCGCCTACAAAGAAGCCCGATTCGGAATCGGAAAAGAAGAAAGACGAAAAGAAGAAGAAAGAGAAGCGCGGCGCTCTTGTGGCTGCACCGCTGCCGCTTTCGAGTCCGGCGATCGGGTCGGGCATTATACCCGTGGTCGGTTTCATTTTTCCGTTCAGCACGAAAGATAAGGTATCACCGCCATCGGTCATCGGCGTGGCAGGGCTGGTGACCAATAATGGCAGTCGCGGCTTCGCGGTCGGCGGGCAACTTTACATGAAAGAAAACACCTATCTGGTGACCGCGGGATTCGCCCGGGGAAATGTTGATTACAACGTGTATGGGACCGGAATCTCCTCCGATCAGACGTTGGCGCTCTCTCAGACAGGACATGCGTTCTTTGGAGAGGCACTTCGCCGCATATGGTGGAAGTTTTTCATCGGGCCCCGGGTCCTCACCGGTGATTCGTTTATTACCGTCACCCCGAATGCGGGCAGCACGGTTCCCATTCCGCCTGACCTTGGGCTTCACACCACGCTGACATCGCTGGGTTTCCGGCTGACGCGCGACACCAGCCGCAATCGTTTCTATCCTGTGGAAGGAACATTTTTCACTTTCACGTCGGATTTCTTTTCGCAGGGACTTGGAAGTAAGTATTCGTTCCAATCGTATCGAGCTTCATTCGATAAATATTGGAGTTTTGGCAAAAAGCAAGTTCTGGCGTACAACGCATACGCTTGCGGGACCGGCGGAGCGCCTCCTTTCTACGGCAATTGTATTTATGGGACAAACAATGAATTGCGAGGTTATACCGCGGGGCAATATTTCACGAGCTACATGCTGGCAACTCAGCTGGAATATCGCCTAGAATTGCCAAAGCGATTTGGATTGGTGGTCTTCGGAGGTGTCGGGGAGACCATTCCTGGAAAGAATCAGGTGTACGGAAGCGAACTCTTTCTCCCCGCGGGCGGCGGGGGACTACGGTTTTTGCTGAGCAAGCAGTATCACGTAAATCTACGGGCAGACATCGCTCAAGGCGTGAACGGACATACATTTAGTCTGGGAGTTGGTGAGGCGTTCTAAAGTCACGTTGGAGTTCAGTCGATTCTGGATCGAATGCGCGACTCGATACGACCTTTGATGGCTGAACGACTCCCGATCAACACTCAGCGCGCCACGCGACGCAGCTGCTAAGTCCCGATTAGCCGCGCACTCGGAAACAGACCCACTACCCTAACTTTGACCGAGGTTGAAGGGTCCAAGGACAAACGCTATACTTAAACGTCTGGTTGCAATGGTGGAAGTTTAGTGAAAACCTAACGATCACCACGCCGTCCAAAACGCTAACCACTTTGTTTGCAACTGCTGGGAGGTCGTCCAATTGGTAGGACTCCAGACTCTGACTCTGGCTATCCTGGTTCGAGTCCAGGCCTCCCAGCCATAACTTTAAAAAAGGCTATTTTATAGGGCTTTTTCGGAGTTCTGGAAAGCCATGCTAATCCCAAATGCTAAGGAATCTCGCAAAGTCAGTATTTATGCGAGAGGACTTAGACGGCATGGCAAACCCAACCTACACGCTGTACAAGCGAGTTCAACTTAGCGCGGGCAAATGGCGCTATCGTAAGGCCGCATTTCATTCGAACGGAAAAATCAAACCGCATTACGTGATAGTCGGCGGCAAGGAAGAGAAGCACGAAGGCGATTATTTCCTTGCCCATGACGGCAAGTGGATTCCCGTTGGCGACGATCCCTTGGAGGCGCAGCGCACGCGTGCGGAATATCTGACCAGAGACAATTACAAGCGGCTGCACTCTGAGTCCACCGTCCTTCTATTCGCCGCTCGGCAGAGGGAAAGAAAGTCGATCCAAGACGAAGTGGACGCCTATCTTGCGGAATTGGAGCTTGCCCAGCGCCCGTGCAAGAGCGTGAACGACAAGCGCAAGTTCCTGACTGCGTTCATGCAGATCGTCGGCAAGTCACTCGTGGACGAGTACGACCGCAACGATGTCCTGAAGTTTCGCAAAGCGCGGCTGCTGAACTACGAGCCGAAATCGGTGCACACGCAGATGATGGCGGTGGTGACGTTCTTCAACAAGCATTTGAAGATCAAACTTGGCATGGAGGCAAGCGACTGGCCGGAGTACAGCCCGAACGACCCCGAGCCCTACAGCCGCGCGGAAATTGTCGCTATGGAAGCGCACACGCAGGGGAAGGCAAATTTACTGGTGCGTCTGTTCCGCTCCACTGGATGCCGCAAGCAGGAAATCTCGCATTTGAACCGCACAGACATTTCCATTCGCACCAAGGAAATTCTCATCCGCCAGAAGCCGTGCTTCCATTGCCCAAACTGCATCTCCAGGGGAAACATCTGGAGGCCGAAGTCCAAGGCTGGCACGCGCAGCATTCCGATCAGCGATTCGCTGCTGAACGAATTGCTTGCGCTGCCCAAAGGCTTGCTCTTCCCCGACAAACACGGACGGGTGGACGACCATTTGCTTCGTACAGTGCAGGTTGGGGCGAAAAATTCGGGCGTACAGAAAATCAAGCTGCACAAATTCAGGGATACGTTCATTACCAACAAAATCCGGGATGGCGTAGATATTCGCACTGTGCAAAAGTGGGCCGGACACGAGGATGTCAACGAAACCATGCGCTACAGCGCTTGGCTCGACGGTCAGAGCAAGGGCGCGAGGGATGCCGCGAATCGTGAGGACACTCGTTACAAGACGGGCACTCAGGCAACTGAGAGTTAACTCGACCCGTTGCGTCTAACCGGCCATCGGTAGCGTTGAAAGGGCGGCAGCGCCCGGAGTCCGAGGTTGGGATGGCAACTGAGCCTGTGCAGCGATGCTAGCTGACGTTCCAATGGGTGAGAGTCCCATCGGTGGAGTTTGCTCAGTAGCCACCGTTGTTGTTCGCCAAAATTTCAGCCGAGGCCCGAAATTGAGCGGTTTTTGGTGGAGTAGTTATGAAGACGACTATCGACTTGATGCTGCAAGAAGGCTTTGAAGACGGCGAGCCCGCGTGCGCGTGGAGGACACATATATAAAGGACAGCCGAAACTCGATCCGAACTAGGCGGCTCGATCGTAACGATGGTGCAACCCTCCGAGTCGCTCCTGTGAAAGAATCCGACCCGAAGCCACGGAACGAATCCTGCGGTCAGGTGTCTCCTTCTCAAGTCCGAGATGCGTCCGGTCCTCATGATGGTAACGAACATACTCTAAAAGCAATCGTTTCAGATGGCGTTCATTCAGTGCAACCATGTGGTCCAAAAGGTCTCTTCTGCAGCTTCCCACCCACCGCTCCGCGATGCCATTCTGCCAAGGACTGCGGAATGAAGTTCGTTTGGGAATAATCCTTGTGGCTTTCACCGCTGCGATCACCTCGAACCCGAACTTCTGATCGCGATCAAAGATCAGGTATTTGCAAGACGCTTCAAATGGAAATGCCTCGCGCAGCTGCTGGATGATCCAACCGCTCGTCGGATGCTTCGTGACATGGACGTGCAGGATGCGTCGACGATCGTGGCTGATGATGAAGAAGCAGTAGAGCACGCCGAACGTGATCGTTGGCACCGTGAAGAAATCCATGGCCGCAATCGCTTCCCGGTGGTTTTGAAGGAAGGCCAGCCAGAGCTTGGCCCGGTCAGGACCTCTCGGTGCCCGCTTCATCCAACGGGAGATGGTCCTCTCGGAAAGATCAAAACCGAGCATGCGGAGTTCTCCATGGATCCGCGGTGCTCCCCAGGTTGGGTTCTCGACAACCATCTGGAAAATCAATTCCTGAATCTCCTTCGGCGTCTGTTTCCTTCCAACCTGCCTCCGGGCTCTGGAAATTAGCCTCCAGTACATACGAAAACCTGCCCGGTGCCAGCGGACGACAGTTTCAGGTGTGACGACGAGGAGAGCTTGTTTCCATCCGGACCAGACCCGCTTAGCGATTACCCAGAAAAGCTTATCGAGAAGCCCGAGACTCGGGCGAGGATGTCGACGCTTCAGTATGACGAGTTGCTGACGCAAAGCGAGATTCTCGAGAAGGAGACTTTGCTGCCCGCGAAAGATGCGGACCAGCATGCCGAAGCAGAGCCTGACGAAGCGAAACATGGTCAGGATTTATAACAAAACGGTGGTGAGATGGCAGCAGCTATCTAATTGATTTCACAGTCGGCTGGAGTTTTGGCGAACCACAGGGTACCGCTGCTTCTCTCGCTAGAAAAGTCCCGGTCAAGATGGACAGAGATCTTGCCCCTATGAACCTCGCTGAGTTCAAAAACGGATACGCCACGATCCTGGACCCGGCTTTGCACGCAGTCGTCAATATTTCCGCGCGCGGTAAAGACAATGTTGTAATCAGACCGATGTAGGGACCGGGCTGAAAAATTATTGCCAGCCACGAAAGGCGTCATCTGCTGCAGACGGAACGAGTCCGAGATTCCGCAAATTCCCCGCGCTAGCAGGCGCGTTGGGGAAAACCTTCGTATGCGTTGTTTGTGAAAAGTAAATCGTGGGAAGAAGAACCCAGCTTCTGCCATCGTGCGCCACGTCAACCAATTCCAGTCCGAGCTAATCGCGCCGCTGCGAAGTGTGCTGGGCGCTTAGTGCACGTTGTAGAACTCGTTGGCGCTTTGCGTGCCGGCTGGGGTCTCCACGGTCAATACGGTGGTGAGCATTTTCCCCTCGGAGCCGCGCTTCATCACACGGGTGATTACCACGGGACCGCTTGAAGACTGCTCTTTGATGGTCAACACCAAGCGGGTGCCGTCGATGTCGCCCCAAGAAACACTGGCGGTGGAATCGTCTCCGGAAGTGGAGGACTTAGTCTCCGTGCCCTCGATGGTTAGATCGAACACGTGATCCCGGGTGCCAACGTTGTTTTCGGTCTTGATCTCGATGTGGAGTTTGGGGTCGTGCTGCTGGATTGTGAGGGTCCTGCTCTTCGGTGCGGGGAAGTCCTTGCTGAAGCGGCTCAGCAGGGGATCTAATCGCCAAGTCCCGCTGAAGTCGGGCTTAGTGCCGGCCGCAAGCGAAGCCCCGCCGATCGCCCCAAGAATACAGATGCCAAGTGCAATCTTCATGGCTCTTCCTTTTAGAACGGAGAATGTGTTTGTCTACCTGGATCGATTGCCGGCGTTCGATTGTATATCCTAACATCTCTCGATAGGAGTGGTTTTCGCGAAATTCCGAGCGACTCCGCCGTTTGACACGCGAGTGGCTCAGAATGGAAAGAGGTAGGCGATAGTCAGGAATCGCGTTCCTGGTGGCGCTCGGGGTAGAATCTCGCTCGCATGCGGTCACCAGACCTGTTTGGTGCAGCACCGGCGCCGAAGTCCCGGCCTGGATTGCTCATGGAAAATAACCTGGCAGCCGGAATTTTCGCAGCGATGAATGCGTGCTCTTTGTCTGGCATCCCCGAAGAGACTAGAGAGTCCAGAGCAAGGACGGCCATAGCGGCGGTTATTGTTGGACGATACAAACGCATCTCGCGGGCATCAAGCGTAAGCTGGCTGACCAAGGAGTCGCGCCGCGCGGTTAATCGATTGTTCACTCTAGTACTGTCTCTTTCCTTCCTGCCAAAACATCCGCATACAATAATCGTGTGAGCGAGCCCTCATGAAAGGTCCCAATTCTTGTTCTGAGACTACAAAGAGCCGCTCCGGGGGACGAGGAGGGAGAATGAGGCATCATAGTGGAATCTGTCTTGCGACGGCCATTCTCGTCGCCAGTGGCATGTTGCAGAAATTCAACCGGGTTGGCGCCGAGCCGGCCAGTCAGCGCGCGCCATATGAGCGTGGCGAGCGGGGCGAGACAAATAATGAAGACCGGGACCTTGGTCCATTTGTTGGAAAGAAGGCGATGCACGGGTTCTCGAGCTAGTAATTTTTCTTCAAATTCATGCCCGCGTACATGCTGGCGACCTGATCGCCATAGCCGTTGAACATCAGCGTGTCGCGGCGGAAAATTTCGCCGAGGCGGCGCTCCTTGGCCTGGCTCCAGCGCGGGTGGTCAACGGTGGGATTCACGTTGGAATAAAAGCCATATTCGGAGGGGGCCATGAGATTCCAGGTTGTGGGAGGCTCACCCTTCACGAATTTTATTTTTACGATGGACTTGATGCTCTTGAATCCGTATTTCCAGGGGATGACCATGCGCACCGGCGCGCAGTCCTGATTGGGAAGGGTTTCGCCATACATGCCAACGCACAGTAGAGTTAGCGGATTCATCGCTTCGTCGAGGCGCAGGCCTTCGACGTAGGGATAGTTGAGGCCGGTGCCTCGGGACTCGGGCATCTGCTTGAGGTCGTAAAAACTCTGGAAGGCTACGTATTTTGCTTTTGGAGTAGGCTCGACGAGCTTGATCAGAGTATTGAGCGAAAAACCGATCCACGGAACTACGATCGACCAGGCTTCCACGCAGCGATGGCGGTAGATGCGCTCTTCGAGGGGGGCGAGTTTCAGGATGTCGTCCATGGTGAAGGTGCGGGGCTTGGCGACTTCGCCTTCGACGGAGACGCTCCACGGCGAGGTTTTGAAGTTTTGCGCGTTTTTTGCGGGCTCGGACTTGTCGGTGCCGAATTCGTAGAAATTGTTGTAGTGCGTTACGTCATTGAATGGAGTGATCTTTTCATCCGTACTGAAAGGGCCCTTGACGGTGGCTAGCTTGGTTCCCGCATAGACGTCGCGCGAAGGCGAAATCAACTCCATCAAACGCGCGCCCGCGAGTCCGGCAACGCCTGCAATTCCGATCCCCTGGAGAAACTTGCGGCGGTTCAGGTACACAGACTTGGGGGTGATGTCGGCGTAGGTGAGATCTGGCGATGAGCGAATCAGCATATATCGTCGGGCGAAGAACGTTACCTCTGTAAGTCTACGGCGATTTGTCGGAATCGGATGAGATTTCTATCTGTGACCAGGCTGGATGAATCAGCTCAAAATTGCAGCCGCGGGTGTGCGGTTGAAACCGGCGGTCTTGAAGTTCGTTAGGTAGTCTGCCACCTGAAACAAATCAACAACTTACGGCACACAGTACTAAATCGAAATGGGGCGTTTTGCACTTCCAATCGATCCGTGTAATTTTGGTTTGCCTGCGAGCTACTGAACAGGCTGGTTTCCGATACCTGCGTCCACCGCAGCGAGTAGTTCGCTTCTAGCCTTTGCCTTCACCACATAACCACAGGCGCCGGTGCTGAGAGCCTCTTCAACCACCTCAGCAGAAGTTTCCTGACTCAAGAAAATTATTTTAGCATTCGGTACAAGTGCGCGAATCCGCCGAGCGGCCTCGATGCCATCCATCGTCGGCAGCCCGATGTCCATCAGAATCAAATCCGGTTTCAATTCCACCGCTTTCTGAACCGCTTCGAGTCCGTCAGACACTTCTGCAATGACCTGCAGTTCGGGCCTTTTCGCAAGGGTAGAGCGGACGAATTCCCGAAAGCACTGGAAGTCCTCCACGATGAGGACGCTGTGTGTTCGACGACTAAGAATGATCCGCACTGTTATGCCTTTTGCCCTTCAGCTAACCGTGGATGCGTGTTCGGACAAGTCACTTTGAGAGATTATTCTGTAGAACTCTTCCCGCTGCTGAAGTGCTGTGAGAAGAGCCAGTGCTTTGCCGTAGGCGGCTATCGCTCCCGTCAAACTGTAGAACGTTGGCGAGTTATTGGGTGTTTGGCGTCTTGTTAGTTGGGCATCCGCTGACAGTTCGAGCACCCGTTCAATGGCTCGGCCTGCATAACCTGGGCAAGGTTTACTCATGGACCCTACCTCCTTTCTTTGAGCGTCATTGTTAATGACTGCCGCATCGAGCTGTTTATTCCGCAAAAGCACGCTTAGCAAAAGTCATTCCGAAATACATGGAAACCCCATGCTGCACAACTTTGTACTGTTCAAGAATCTGATCGAGGATGTGCAGCGGCCGTCCACCGTCGATCATGAAATTTTCAGAGATGATCTCAAACCAGTCGACAACGGGTTTGCGAGAAAGAATATGCTCGTAATGTGGAGCGCGGAGCCCAATTCCAATCCCGTAATCTGTAAACCCATTAAAGCGATTTCCAGGCATCTCTTTTTAACTCCTTTGGCGAAGGAAGAGGGCCAGGAGAATTCTCCCAACCCTCCACATCGGACTGCGCCTGATTTGAAACTACTCCTGAGGCGGCTTGGAGCCATCGGTCGCGCAACCGCCCTTGCCCTTGCAGGTGTTCTTGCCTTTGCAGCCATTGTCGCTGGCTTTGCAGCCGCCCTTGCCTTTGCAAGAGTTCTGGCCCTTGCAGGCATGCTTTTCCTTGGCCTGCTGGTCGCTCTTCTGGTCCTGGTCCTGTGCGCTGAAGGAAGTCTTCAGCGAAGGAAGCAGGGTCGAAGCCTTAACTGCCGCGCTGGTTCCGGCGAATAATCCCGCAAACGCAGCGCCTGCGAGCAGGGCTTTTGTCGTTTTTGTCATTTCAACTCTCCCGTTCGATTAAGATGAGGTGCGGAACACCATCTAGACACTCGCTACGACGTATGAATCGCGAATCTCGCCGCCTGGTTTGGTCAAACTGGCTTCTTGGTGCGATTTCCAGACGCGCTCGAATGCACAGACAAGGTGTTCCGTTCGTGGAATGAGAGTCGCGGGCAGCCTAAAAGTTTCCGAAATTTCTTCAAATGGATCGGATTCAAGCTACGGATAAGCTGGCGGGTGGAAGGAGAACCGAGCCAATGTTACAGACCCGGCGCGTAGTAGCCTGTCTTTGCATAGACGCTCAACGGCGGGAGTCCTTTGGGGGAGCGTAGTTTGATCTTGATCTTGCGCCAGCGGGCATCGTGGGCCTTATTGCTCGGGTGGTACCCCAGAATATATTGGTTGCGCAACTCCATGCCGATCTTTACGGCGATATCGGGAAGGTCGTTTAGATTCTCTACGGTAAAGGCGCGACCACCGGTCAATTCCGTTATTTCGTTGAGCAGCGATGGCCCGTAGCGTTCCTCCGGCGTTCCGAGGCGATCCAACGGATCAAAGATGCCGACAGAATAAAGCTGGGTATCCGCTTCCCGCACCAACCGCTTGATATCTTTCTCGTTGTATCGGCTGCTGTTATCGCCTCCGTCGGAAATGATGAGCAGAGCGCGCTTGCCGTTGCGTGCTCTCCTCATCTCACTAAGGCCCTGGTAAATGGCATCGAGGAGCGCCGTGCGGCCCTTCGCGGAGGCCAACAGCATGCGGCTCTGCAGATCTTCGACGCTCTCAGTGAACGGACTGAGGAGTTCTGAGTGCTCGTTGAAACCTACGAGAAAGAACTCATCCTCTGGATTGGCGGTCTTGAAAAACTGAATTGCGGCTTCCTTGGCCTTGCCTAGTTTGTTGGTCATGCTGCCGCTGTGATCGAGGATGACGCCGATAGAAATAGGAACGTCTTCGGAGGAGAAGTTCACGACTTCCTGCTCGACGTTGTCTTCGAAGATGCGGAAGTTATCGGGCTCGAGGCCGGTTACCAGGCGGTTATAGGGGTCGGTGACGGTGACGTGAACGAGCGCTAGATCCACGTCGACATGAAGGGATTGGCCCGGCTTAATAACTTGGCCCGGTGTGTCATGCTTCACGTCGTCAGAAACGAGGGACTGGGCGATGGCGCGCGTGGGGAGGTTCAAGATGGCGACGCCAAAGGGCAACAGGAAGACAAGGGGAGCCAATAAAACGCGGAGCGTGATCGCGGTCCTTTTCATGCTGCGTCCGGTTCTTGTCTCGCGTAGATCCAACCAACCCCTCCGATGCTAGTAGCTGGTGGGGAACCCGAGAGCGTGGTGGGTGGTTTTGGGTTCTGCTCACCGCCGTACTGCACTTTCTGAAGCAGTTTGCGCAATCGCTTGCGAGCCTTGTGCAATTGAGATTTCGAATTCCCGACCGAGCATCCGAGGATTTTCGCAATCTCGCCGTGTTCGTAGCCGTGGACATCGTGAAGAATGAACATCGCTTTGAAGCCCATGGGTAACTGATCGATTGCCGCCTGAAGGTTGAGGCGGTCGAACAGGCCACTCAGGTGGAGGTCAGGCCCGCCGATTTCGTCCCGGCGCCCGCTGTCTTCCTCATCGCTCTTGACCTCGTCGAGCGAAGTCGACATGGGCCTCTTCCTGCGCAAGCGCATGAGAACCAGGTTCGCTGTTAGACGGTGCAACCAGGATGAAAAGGCCGATTCGCCGCGAAAGGTGTGAATCTTGCGGAACAGCTGCAGGAATACGTCTTGGGCCAGATCCTCGGCCTCGACGGGCTCTCTCAGCATGCGCAGGCAAAGGGCGTAGACGCGCCCACAGTGGAGTCGGTAGATGAGCTCGAATGCCGCCGCGTCTCCTTGCTGAGCCAACCTGATGGTTTCGCTCAGGGAGGCACTGTCAGGTTTGTGCGCCTTTAGTTCTGCCAAGCTGCGCTCGGGGATCGAGGTAAGTCTTCTCGTGCTCACCAAACGCTGCGCCTTCGGTCTTGCGTGGCCTGTCAGGCTAAGCGCCTTGTGACCCAACGCACCACTTATGCGCTGAAAACTAACTGCTGTCTTCACTCGGCTTGGCCTTTCTTGCGGTTCCGCGCTTAGGCCGTCCCGCGACGCGCCAGCTCGTTCACTCCCACAACGCTTGAGACGCCGTTGAAGCCCGCGATCATGCGGCTAACGCGACTTCGAGCGGACCTCAAACTCACAGACAAGACTGATGCCTGAATCACATGAGAGTCGCGAATCGCATAAAGGTTTCGGAATTCCCAAGGCAGATGAAGCCAACAAACTTAGAGCCATCGAGTCTCAAGTGTTCGGAATTGGGTTCAAGTCGCTACGGGCCTCCTAAATGTGGCCTCTGCATGCCAAAGTGGCCCTCGCACCCAACTTTTTCTAGAGGAGACCGTAGAAAGCCAAACGAGTGGGGCTCTCGCCGACCAGCAGAACCCGACCTTCGGTGTCGCATTCCCGGTCGACGCAGACATGATGCTCCATTTTCGTTGAGCGATACACGCGCCCGTTGAGGGCCCTCTTACCCACCGCACCGGAGGATATGGTACTAGTCTCCCTTTCGCGCCTCGCCGGCAGTCCAGATCGATACACCCAGGAGAACGAGATCCTTGATGAGAAATTGCCCGGCATCCCCCAACACGAGAAGACCATGTGGAAACTGGAACGCTCCCGGTGTCGAGAAAAGAAAACTCACCGTGAGCACGAAGGTGACGATGGCCCCAATGCTGCCGATGAAAGAGAGCCTCGCGGAAAACGGCCGCAAAGCGATAAGCAGGGCAACGACGATCTCGATCATTCCGATCAAATTCGAAACGGCCTGAAGGCTGAAGATTCGGTAAAGCCAGAACATCAACGGACTGTTTGCCACAAGGACCTGAATGCCCTGCGCCTCACCTGGAGTAAACTTGAGAGCGCCGATGAGCAACAATGTGACCACCAGGCCGTAACGCGAGACATGCATGCCCAGTTTTTCCAGTGAAATCCTGGACCTGGCCTGCTTCAGCGCCTTTACGAGCATCTCGTCCGTTGACAAGCATTGATTAGCTGCATTCATATATTTGCCTCGCTTTATCGTGACTGGCGGAATAAAAACAACCTTCGGCGACGCTTCAACGCCCGCTGTGCCGCACTCCCGAATGTAATTCTGAAGGAAGCTTCCGGCTCCAACATAGTGTCGGAGCCGGCCTGCTGTTGGCGCTGACGCGGTGGTTGCCCAACCTCTGATCTAGGCTCTAACAAGCTGAGATCCGTCTTGAAATAGCCCGCCACGCTGAAGGCGTTGCGCCCGAGCGAACCAACGAAGCTAGGTTATTGACCGCATCCGGGACGCCTTAGAAGAGGAGCTTCAGCGCAAACTGAATCTCCCTAGGCGTGTAGTTGGGATTGGTCACAACCACCTGACCGAACGCCGGACTTACCGTGCCAGCAGCAATTTGGTCAGCGGTTGGCACCTGGTTCGTTGTGGCGTGGTCGTTCTGGTTGTTGGGAATGAAGAAGCTCGGAGTGTTGGTCAAATTGAAGATCTCGGTGCGGAACTGCAGCTTCAATCTTTCCCTTATCGGAAAGTCCTTAAACACCGAGAACGTGAAATAACGGAAGCTCGGGCCGTAAAGAGTGTTACGGCCAGCATTGCCGATGGTGCCCAGAAGTGGCACCTCGAAGGCAGTGTTATTGAAAAATTCGGCGTTGCTTGGGTTGGGCAGGCCGGGATTCGCGATTTGGTTTGGACGGGTCGTCCCCCCTCCGATTCCGTTGAACACTGAGTTGGCAAACCCGGTGAAGTTGTCGGTGATGCTGAAGGGTGTTCCGGAATTCCACACGAGAATCCCGTTCACTTGCCAGCCGGCGAGGCCTACCTTCTTGGCGCCGGTGAATGACTTCGCGAAAGGCAATTCATAAGTGGCGGTCGCGACAAATCGATGGCGCAAATCCAGGTCACTGCTGCCAGTCTCAAACCTCTTCAAGTCGAAGGGATCGGCATTACCGAAGCCTTCTTGGCCCTCGAGACTCAGGTCCGTTGCGTCGTCAATCGCATGCGAGTAGGTGTAGTTGGCAGATACCGTGAGTCCGTTATGGTAGCTGCGCTGAAAAGACGCTTGCAAGCTGTTGTAGCTCGAAGTGCCTTCACTGAAGTATTCACCAACACCACCGAGACCCGGCAGGGTCGTGGCGGTTGGCCTCACTGTGAAACGCAGATCGCAGCCATTCATCGGCGTGACACACGGAGCGCCCGTAATCGTGTTCGGTACTCCAAAGCCTGCAGTGTTCGCGGCAGTGTGCGTCGTGTTGAGCGGATCGGGTATGTTAACGTCGTTGACTACCTGAGGCAAATGGCGTCCGAGCTGGCCCACGTAGCCAATGGTGATGACGTTGGCGCCAAATTGCTTTTGCAACACTAAGTTGAACTGATGGACATAGGAGGTGCGGAAGTTCAACGCCACGTTGTCCGGCAGAGAAAGGTCCGGGCTATTCAGCGCCTGCGGGGTCGGCACCGGAATTCCGCCCGTGGCGCCGCTCAGCGTGGTCGTTTGTCCCATCGCTGCTTGGCAGGCCGGCAACGGGGTGGCAACCTGCCCGGAGTTGGTTTCAATTTGGAAGGCCAGTGGAGACTGGCATGGGGTGCCATTGATGCTGGGGGAGTACACGCCGTTGAATGGCGCATTTTTTAGTGAGGCGTTTGAAGTATAGTTCCCTGGGAAGTCCGCGATACCGTAGCCACCGCGCAGCACGGTGTTCCGCGCAATTGTGGCCGCAAAGCCCAGTCGCGGCGCGAAATTGGAATACGTCGTCTGCACTCCCGCCGTTGGGGAGGAGGCGACTATTCCCGAAGTGTTCGCACCGATAGACTGCAGAAACTGCAATCCTTGGGCTGGTACCAGCAGTTGCTGCGTCGCCGGATCGTAGTTCGAAAGGAAGCCGTGAACTTCGGTGAATGGGGTAAATATATCGTAGCGGGCGCCAATGTTAATCGTCAGCCATGGCCGCACCTTCCAATTGTCCTGAGCGAAGAAACCTGGCTCCCACGAACGGAAGTTGGGCGTAAAAAGGTCGGTGTTGCGGCCTTCGCTGGTGAACGCTCCGACCAGGAACGTCGCCAAATTATTGATGCTGTCCTGTTGCGTGGAGCCGTTGTCTTCCTGCAACCCGAAGTTAATGTTGCCCACTCCATTGCTGCTCTGCACGTTGCGAGCTTGTCGCCGAATCAGCGAAGCGCCAAACTTTAGGCTGTGCGCGCCGCGGGTGTAGCTAACCGTGCCATTTTCCTCGAAGGTGTTGCTAACGTCCACGATCGGGACAAAGTTACTGTCGCCGAGTGGCGCGAGGTTGGGGATATTGATGAGAGGGAGCCCCGAACTGTCCAGTGGACCGTAGTTAATGTTATTGGGAAATCCCAGCGCAGTGGCAGCGTTGGTACCGGAGTTTGGAGAGTTCGAACTGTTATTGATTTGCGTATAGGCAGCGCGCAGTTCGAGTACCAGGTTTGAGTTGAAGGTGTGGACAAAGTTGAGTTGCGCGTTGTAAGCGATGTCCTTGGCTGGTCCGGCGAAGCCGAATTGTCCGTTTCCAGGATTGACCGACACCCCGTTTATGGTCACGTTGGGTAAACTCGTCGGAATTACCGAAGCTACGTTGTTTGACGTGAAACGCGCGAAGACAAGATTCTTATCATTGAACTTGTGATCGACGCGGGCGTCGTACGAGTTGCTGGATTGCACGTTGTTCGGATCGAATACGAAGTTGTTCGTCAATTGGCCGGGCGCGCCGGTGTTGGGCAATGGATACAGCTTGAACAGATTCGCTGCCACCGGATCAATGGGCGTTCCCGCAGGTATATTCGGGTCTGCGGCCACGAGTCCGGCCGGCCCCAAAGCTTGTTCGGCAGCCGTAGGCACGCTGCTGAAGATGGGGCTCGCGACACCCGCGATCTGGCGGAACCCTTCATAGCTAAAGAAGAAAAACGTTCGGTCATGGATGATCGGTCCACCGATGCTTCCGCCAAAATCGTTCTGGCGCTGTTCGGACTTCGGATTGGGCGCTACGTCAAACGGATTGCGCGCGTTGAGCTTGTCGTTCTGAAAAAATTCGTAGGCCGATCCGTGAAAACTGTTGCCTCCCGATTTGGTGATGACGCTGACCAGGCCACCCGGTGTGCGTCCGCTTTGCGCGGTGTAGTTGTTGGTCTGCACTGTCACTTCTTCAATTGCATCGATGGGCGGTTTCACACCGATGGTTCCGATAATGCGTTCATTGTTGTCTGTGCCGTCGATCTGCTCGTTGTTCAGTTCCACGTCTTGTCCATTGACCGAAAAAGCGCTGGTCTGGCGCCGATCATCGGGGCGCTGACCGCTGCTCAGTGAATCGACGCTCGCGCCTTCGTTTGCTCCGGCCGTATAGGTGATCAGCGTGGTCAGGTTGCGCGTGGGAAGCGGAATATCTTGTACCGCCTGTTCTGTAATCGAGCTGCTGACGGTGGAAGTTTCGCTTTGCAATAGGGGGCTCGGCGCTAGTACTTCTACGGTTTGCGACGCATCCCCAATCTGCAACTGCGCGTCTACACGGGCGCGATCGCCCACCTGAAGTGTAATGTCAGCCACCGAAAAGGTCCTGAAGCTGGGAAGTTCTACGCGGACGGAATAGTGTCCCGGCAACAGAAATGGGACGTCGTAATCTCCCGAGGAGGTCGTCTGCGCCGTATGCGTTCCATGCGTTGCCAGGTTCTCTACCGTCACCTTGGCATCCGGTAGCACCGCTCCGCTCGAATCTGTCACTGTTCCGACTACGTCGGCGGTGGTCGTTTGCGCCTTGCCTTGGACCGCGGCGAGCAGCAGCATGCAAAAAACCGCCAGCAAGCCCGCAGCGGCAGGCAAGCGAGCTGCAGCGATGGATTTTATTTCTTGCGAAACCACATTGTTAGTTTTGCTTTTCATAGGCCTTTCCTCCCTGTTGCAGGCGGCAAATTTCCGGTTATTTCCTCGCCGAGCCGAAGCATCCGCGAGAGAGCGCCGAACACCGTCATCGAAGCGGCTATATATCCGAGCAACTTCCAGAAGACACCCGGGCAATGGGACTCACGATTAGTTAGAAAGTTTCCGGGAATGAAGTTATTTCTTGTATCCCTTGGTATCACCCGCGCACAGAGCCCGAACGGAGCAGCAGCCACGTGATCCAACACAGGCCACTACTTTCGATTCCAGATTGTCACCGCGCTTAATCGACCTCCAGGCCGTCTTCTTTATTCCCGAGTAAAGAGAACAGCGACCCACGGACCGTCCGTCGACGGATGGGAGTGAGATCGACCATCCTCCGCGCTCTGTGGCGCAGATGCCGAGCGTCGTCTGACGGAAGTGATTGAAACTTCGTGAAACCACGAGCATCGAATCTCGCGTTATGCACGTCTCTCAGAGCGTTCCTTGGCAGCTAAAGATCGCGGCCAAGCTCGTACTGGCTCGTATACCGCTCAGCTACCGATTCTGGAAGAGAGCTGGGTTGTTCAATCTCGGTGGGATGGAGCGGCCTGAGTACGCCTTGAGCGTATTTCGCAGACACTTTGACGCGGCGAATTTCGGGCGGAAACGAGGAAACTTTGTAGGGCTGGAGCTTGGCCCCGGCGATTCGCTGTTCTCGGCGTTGATAGCCCGCTCCTTTGGTGCGTCTCGGACCTATCTTGTGGATGTAGGGCCGTTTATGTGTCCAGACGTCACTTTCTACCGCCAGATGGAATTCCATCTGCGCGAGTTGGGCTTGCAACCTCCCAGTCTTGCAAATTGCTCTACTCTCAATGACGTTATCTCGGCTTGCTCGGCAGAATACTTGACAGAGGGACTAGGCTCGCTCCGCAAGCTGCCTTCCGGGTCGGTGGATTTCGTTGGTCTCATGCGGTTCTGCAACACGTGCGGCGGGGCGAATTTCTGCCTACGCTGCTGGAACTGCGCCGCATCCAGCGTTCAGAAGGTGTCGGTTCGCCCTGTGTCTCCATCTCCGACATCCTGGGCGGAAAGCTGAATGACCTGCGGTTCAGCCGCCGAATCTGGGAGTCGTCGTTGATGGCCAACTCGGGCTTCTACACCAATCGCCTTCGATACGGGGAACTCTTGCGACTCTTCCGAGTGGCTGGTTTTGATCCGAAACTAAGATGCGTCGCGCGCTGGCAAAAGTTACCGACCCCGCGGCGAAGAATGGCTCAGGAATTTGCGATGCTCCCCGAAGAAGAATTGCGAGTCTCTGGCTTTGATGTGTTACTCCGCTGAAGATGCCGTATGGAATCAACTGTCCGGCCGTTGTTGAAATCGAAGAGCAGATTCCTAGACTGCGCACGTTGAGCCATCGCAAGGCCGACGGGCCGGACGGGGTCGACTTGCTTCACTCCCACGGCCCGGTGTCAGAGGGGTGACGCATTCAGTCGCAGTCCACCAGGTGAACGACAACCATGAACCGCGCCAAACTCAGAGAAAAACTACTGGAAGAACTCCTTGAGCTCCTAGCAGATCACCAGCATTCTGCCCTAGGTAAAGACGGAAAATACGACTAGCGTCGTCGTAAACGCATAGAACGCGTTGGCATTCTTATCGTGAAGTTGCAGGCCGGACAGGGAAAGAGGACCTGACTACATCTCTCGGTCTTCGTCTCCGCCTTTGACTTCAGCTATCAAGTATCCGCAACCGTGATACGGGACTATTTCGGGTCCTTCAACGACGCATCCAGAATAGAGGAGACTGCAGATTCCTCGACCTCACCCGCTGAGTTGTAGACTGCTTTCCCCGCTGCATCGAGAACTGTCACGTGCGGGATGTATCCCCGATAATACGATTTCACCAATTCCTGCTGTTGCTCTGTCCGCTTGATATCCAGATCGATGACGACGAACTGCACGCGACCCTTGTACTTCTGATAGAGGTCCACGGTGCGGCGCGCCTGACGTTTGGAATTAAAGCACCCCTCGCCATAGAAAATGATGTAATTCGGTTTCCCCGCTACCGCGGCCTCATCCATGTGGTCTCCGCTAATCAGGGGCCCATCCAGGCTGTCGCTCGAATAGTCGAGTCTCGGATTCAGGCGGAGGTTCTCGCTCGCGCCGAGTGAAAGGCCGGTTCCCACGAAAACAACAAGACACAGTGCTAGTCTCGTGACTCTACTCATGGAATTGAGTTTCCTTCCGGCTTCCTAACATCGATGCCGCCTTGCTCGAGTACTTCACGCTGCTCACGAAACATCTGCAGGGCACCTTTCAACATCTCTTGCAATGATGGTTTTCCCAAGCGGGCCTTTGCAGGGAAATAGCCCCCGCCAAAATAGAGTTTTCCGGATGGACTAAGGAATGCCGTCAGTGGCAGGCCGACCGGCAAATTCATGAATGCTTGTGCTCGCTGCAGGCGAGCTGCAATTTCCGGCTGCAAATCGTAATCAATTTTGACGGCCACAAACTGATCGTTGATAAATCTGGCCAGCTCTGGCTGGCTATAGCTCTCCCGATCCATCTGCGCGCAATAGGGACACCACTCCGCTCCCAGATTGAGAAGGATTGGCCGGTCGAGATCTTTGGCTCTTCTAAATGCTTCTTCTCCCCACGGATACCAATCCACCGGCTGCTGGCTTGCGCGCTGAAGATACGGAGACCTGCTCCCCTTCAGATGATTTGACCTTGCGGCTGCTGGCGCGGCAATCTGACCCGCCGCGCCAGCAGCCATCAAGGCGCACAGGAAGGGGGAGACCTTGCGAAACAGTGTGCGCATTTTAATGAATGAGACTCCATGCCATTCAGAAAGTTTCAGTCACGGAGATCGAAGAGCCAGCTACCCACGGAAGCTACCCTTTTTTCTCTGGTTTGTGCTTCCCGATACAAATAGGGCACGGCGAATAGCCTTCGCGAATTGCTTCCTCGACCGGGAGAAATTTCGGTTTACCATGTAGATAGGGACAGCTAGGGATGTGAAAGACTTTGTTATCTCCATCCTGGGATACGGCTACAAGTCCCGAAACTGCAGGCAAATCAGGAGAGCCCGAGGGACTCTGGTGTTCGAGCCGGGGCAAGATAATTCGTTTCGCTGAGAATAACGCGAAGCCTAACGGCACTGCCGCGGCGGCGGCCAAGGCCCAAGTAAGAACCGTGCGACGCGAGGGGCGAACTCTCTCTTCTGGTCTCTGGTTCAGTCTGTCGAGCAGTCGATCGTGAAACCCCTCGGGCGGTGCCAAAACTCGTTCATCGCGATATAGACGAATAACGTTACAGGTTCCCTCAAGCACTGCGGCGCAGTGCCGGCATTCTGCAAAATGCTCTTCAAGCGCAGCCCTCTGTTTGGGGTCGAGCTCATCGTCGACGTAGTCCGAGATGTCCCGCCAAACCTCTTGACAAGTTATTCCCATGGATTCCTCGCCTCTTTGAATGCCAACGCCACCTGGCCACCCTGTTGAAATCCGGGGGACAGAATGTCCCTCAAGATCAAACGGGCGCGTCGAAGTCGTGTTTTTACAGCTCCGCGCGTAATTCCCAAAATGTTCGCAGTTTCCGTGATGCTCAGTTCGTTTACGTCGCGGAGAATAAAAGCCAACCGGTAGTGTTCTTCGAGTAAGGTCAACGCCTTGGCCAGGGTCTCCCGAATCTCTGAACGCTCCAAAGCTTCCGAAGGAATCTCGCGCCAATCCGCGAAATCTTTCGGGATATATACCCCGTCGTCATCGGCTCCGTTCGTTAGCGAAAACATTCTTCCATGCCTCAGCTTCCGTCTGCGCATTCTTGCTTCATTGATAGCAATTTGAATCAGCCAGGTTCCGAACGCTGACTCCCGCCGAAACTGGTGAAGACGTGCCAGCGCTTTCAGCAGTACGTCCTGTGTGACATCTTCGGCGTCCTCTTTGTTTCTGAGCATAGAGACTAGTGTCGCGTAGACCGTGCGTTGATAAGGCTGGATAAGCGTAAGGAATAGGTCCCTCTCGCCCTCCAGAATTCTGCTGATCAGGGCCTCCTCAGTCGCTCGGATCCGGTCGTTTCGCGTATTATCTTCTGGGCTTTTTGTCGCTGCGTATGCCGGCATGCGGCTCTCCACTAAGACACCCCCGCTGAGGTCGCAATTAGCTAATGCGGCGGAACCTTGTAGTTTTCAGCCCGCAAGTCAGACGCAATCCTTCTTGCCAGACAAAGCAGTGGCCCTTTCACACTGCCTGTTTACACATTTCATAGAGACCTCGGTCGACGATGCCTGTTCGGTCTGCATGCGACCAGGGCCCTGTCCTGCAGCGAAGGTCTCGCAGTTTGAGACGTGCCCCTTGCTCCAGCTCTCCGCTGAAAAGGCGCCCGGAAGTGAGATTCGCGACTAGCAAAAGAGTTTCCGGCGGGGGTTCAGATTTATTGGCGGTTAGAACGAAGCACCCACCGGATGGGAATGTCGACCGTGTGCCAGGTGGAAATCTCCACCTCCACGGGGCGCACAAACGCACCCGGCGACGGTCCGCGGCCGGTCAAATTTGAGTCGCGGTGTGACGGACCTCAGGTGAGGCGGCTGCGACCTGACACCTCTTCCGGAACCAAATACCCAAGCGCCACAACAGCAGGATTGCCAAGAGCGCACCGTAGAAAAGCGGCTTGCGCACATCCGATTTCACGAGCCAGTAGTAGTGGATCACTCCGCAGATCGCGGTCACGTAAGTTGCGCGGTGAAGCGTCTGCCACCGTTTCCCTCCCAAAACGGCGAATCCATCCGGCCGTGGAGGTAAGCGCGAGCGGAATCATCGGAGCAAAGCCCAAGAGGCCGGCGGTGATGAAGCGGCGTTTCTCGATGTCTCTCCACATGCCGCCCAAATCAAACGATTGATCGGGGCCGATGTAGGTGAGGAAGTGCAGGCACACATAGAAAAACGCGAAGAGCCCCTCGAGGTCGTCGGCTGCATGCGATTCCAACCTCATTGTGGTGATGAGAGAGCTCAGGTACAGATAGGTGTGATACCTCGCTGGCTGAACTCTCTCCATGAATACCTAAGGAGTGAGAATCTAGTTGCTCCCGGAACCCGCGGAAGCAGAAGCTTTGCCGTTCGCTCTCGCTTCCGCGACCACGATGTCCGACCGGGACACGGGGATGTTATAAACGTCGTCTTTAGTCTCAATTCTGCTAAGGAAGAGCTGCTCTCCAACTCGCTCGAAACTTACGCTAGGATTGTCTACACGAGCACTTTCGACCTCGACGGGACGTACAAACACACTCGTACGATGTTCATAGTTGCTGAGAACCAGTCCATCGGATTTTTCATCCGAAAAACGGCTTAGTATGTAAATACCTGCGGGGAATGTCTTACCACTTACCACAAACGCGAAGGGTAGAGTTACAACGATTTGGCGTCGAAGCTCAGCCTTGGCGGCCACACCTAGTCCAAGAAGGAATATAAGCGTGAGTAGAATGCTCGCATACCGGTTCTTCATCACTTCTCCTTTGAAACGTTTGGGTTCCTGTTGCTGATCCGTGCGTCGCCCCAGCTCTTCTTGGCAGAGCGAGTGTTAGCACTTGTTTCAACAATCATCCTCAAAACGTGTGCAGGCAGTGAGATGGACTTGTAGCTGCAAAGTTTCAAGAATTCGGCGCAATGAGCTTCCTGGTCGCCGGTCCGGTTAGGAGTCGTGGAAATGCCATGCCGAAAGCGAGATGGAGCGAAATCCGTGATTTAGAAATCAGTGTGAAACTCTTGGTCCGAGCGAGAGTCTCATTGAACCGACGAGTCTTCCGCGTCGATGGCCGAACGCGCAATGCGCTCTTCACCTCGGCCGATTGGAGCTTTGAATGGGAACCGTAAAGCTTGTAGTCATATACCCACGTCCCAAAGATGTCGATGCTTTCGAGAAAATCTATCAGACCGAACACGTGCCGCTAGCAGTGGCAAGACTGGGTGGTAAGACCAAAATGGTGGCAACAAAGGTCCTGGGTTCGCCCCAAGGTATTCCTTCTTTCTACCGCATTGCAGAAGTTTACTTTCCGTCGATGCAAATCCTCGAGGAGTGCGCTTCGTCGGACGGCGGCAAAGAGGCCCTGGCACACGCCGTGAAGATCTCTTCAGGAGGGACGCCAATCTTCTTGGTCGCCGAGGAAGAGACTTTCACGTTCACCCAAACAGCAGGCAGTTAGTCTTCCTGTCCAGCTCGCCGCTGAGCAAGGTTAGGACTCCGGTGCAGGATCTGAATCGGTTAAGGAGAAGAACGGTGCGCTCCAGTTTTACAATTGCCATATTGGTTGCGTTTTCTATCCTAGTAGGCGCTTCACTTCGATACATCCATGCGGCGAGCCCAGCTGCGGGGGCGAGAAGTGATGACACCCGGCGCACTCCCGTGCTGATAGAATTGTTTACGTCTGAGGGCTGCTCAAGCTGCCCTCCCGCAGATGCTCTCTTGGAAAAGCTTGACCGATCCCAATTGGTAAGCGGCGCGGAACTGATCGTCCTAAGTGAACACGTAGACTACTGGAACGGTATCGGATGGAAAGACCCCTACTCTTCGCGCGAATATAGCGAGCGGCAAAGTGCCTACGCTGCGCAATTTGGCCTCGGAAGTATTTATACGCCCCAGATGGTTGTCGACGGACACTTCGAGTTCGTGGGCAGTGATGAACGCCGCGCGAGCCAAGCAATTAACGAAGCGGCGAGGGCAAGCAAAGCTCGCGTTGGTATCTCGTTGAGTTCGAGTGACGGTAACGCAATAACCGTCCATGTCGAAGCGGGGCCGTTACCTTCTTCCGCCGACACACAATCGGCGGGCGTTTTCCTCGCAATCGCGGACAACAGCGACGAATCGCAGGTGAGTGGGGGCGAAAACTCTGGAAGGAAGCTGCAGCATGTTGGGGTTCTGCGAAAGCTCACACGCATTGGAGCCGTAGATGCGTCCGCTGGGTTTTCCCGCGACATAAACCTCGATCTCAAATCCAGGAATCACGGCAATCTGAGGATCGTCGTGATCGTCCAGGAAGCGGAGGTGGGAAGAGTTTTAGGAGCGGGACTAGCGCGACTTTCGAATTGACTCGTTGGACCTGTGGCGCTTTGACCTCGCTGTCCCGCGTGCACTAGTAACCAACGAAATCGAAGCTGGAGCCAAAATGAAATTCGCCGTTGCCATCCTTTTCTCTGTCGGACTTATTGGTCTTTCTAGCGGACAACAAAATCCATCCAGCAGTCATGCGGTGGCCACGCCCGTTGGCTTGGACACGGGCCGGCAGGCTCCGGCATTTGCTCTGACAGATCAGTTCGGCCATCAACAGTCCAACGAGACGCTCAAAGGGTCAAAGGGTATTGTCCTTCTTTTTTTCCGTTCCGCTGATTGGTGACCCTTCTGCAAAGCGCAGCTCGTGCAGCTGCAAAATGCAAAGCAAAGATTTGAGGCACAGGGGCTAAAGCTGGCCGCGATCAGTTACGACACTCCGCCTATCCTCAAAGACTTTGCCCAGCGGCACAAAATCGAGTTTCCCCTATTAGCTGACCCCAACTCCGAAATTATTCGCAGCTTCCACGTACTCAATAGCGAAGCCAAAGGAATGACCAAAGGGATGGCCTACCCTGGATTCTTCTATATCGACGCAAGCGGGGTTATTCGTGAAAAGTATTTCACACCGAAATACACGGACCGATTGACGGCGAACAATGTCATTGCAAAACTCTTCCCTGAATTGAGCGCGGAGGTGACTCAAGACATCAAAGCGCCTCATCTCCAGCTTACTCTTGTACAATCCGATCGCAGCGTCATACCAGGTGGCAGGGTCAGTCTCATTGCTGATATCGAGCTTCCTCAGAACGTACACGTCTATTCGCCCGGAGTGCAAGGTTATAAGCCGATTCAGCTCGCCCTGCAGGGGCTTCCAGGAATCGAACTCCAACCTGTCGTTTACCCGAACTCAAAAGTGCTGTACCTGGAAGCCATCCAGGAGCACGTCCCGGTTTTCGAAGGAAAGTTTCGCATCAGCCAGGATCTCACCGTGATGCCATCTCGCATTTCCGATGGCCTACGCTCGGTGTTGTCCAAGGAGAGGACTATCTCCATCACCGGCGATTTGAAGTATCAGGCCTGCGACGAGAGGGTTTGCTATCCGCCCACGTCAGTGCCCGTGAAATGGCAATTGCAGATTCTCCCCCTTGACCTGAAACGATCTCCGAAGGCTATTCAGCACAAGTAGCTTTTCGAGCTCTGCAGCAGATTCGATTGTCAAGTTCTGAAAGGACCAGACCATGAGCAATGTCGTCTATACCTCGAAGTCGCGAATCGAACGTCGGCAGGGACCTCTTCGCATCGCACATTTGCCAGGCGAGTTCCAGCCGGTGATCTACAGCGTCCATGGGGCCATCGCCGAGCACTACAAAGTTGACCCGGCGACGTTGAAGGAGTCGCATTCCTCAACCATTGACTATGTTATTTCGGCGACGGCTGGTTGAATGATGGGCACCCTCGGAGGTGCGCTGGAAGCGCGCCAAATCGATGCCAGCAACGGGAGATTGACCGCCGACGTAACCGGAGAGGTCCTATAAAAGGGAATGTCAAGAGACATAGCGCGGCGTCGGCTCGGTGCCGAAGCTTTTTTGTCTCGGCATTCAGCCCAATCGTTTGAACGTGCACGCGCGATCGACGAGTGTTCTTGTTCAGGAAGTCGTTGCTTCGTTTCGCGGTTCGAAACGGTGAAATTTGTCTTCCCGCCTGTGGTTCCATTTCATTGTCGTGACGGCACCATTCGTTTCTTGAAACAAACAAGCCGGTAACTCATGGTCCTATTAGACTCGTGGCCTATGACTTTCTTTGGTTATCCAAGGGGGCATAGGGTGGAATCGGAGACTCTCGTGTTGGAACAACATGGTGGCCTGACTTCTCCGGTGGATACTCTCCCTCGAACTAAGCGTCTCAAGAATCCTACGGCCACCGCCAAGGATGATCCCCGGGATGGAACGGACTCTCTGCCAGAGGCGCTCAAGCTGCTTGTTTCAAAAAGTTGGCGTCGAAACTGACTCCTTTCTTCGAGACGATCAGGGTGATCGCGGCAATCTTTCGCGCCAAGGTGAGACGAGCCATCGTTGGTCGCATCCCTTTGGCGAGCAAGTTCTGGTAAAAATCGCGGAGCGGGCCAGCGCAGGTGCTCGCCCTCATGGCCGCACCCTTGAAGATATCCTTGAGATCGTGGTTATGGTTCGCATTCAGCCCACGAAGTTGCTGTGGTTTCTTGGAACGTTGCAGCTGTCCCTGGACAGAGCGGTATTGCGCGCTGTCGTGGGTCTCCAACGCAAGCCCGGGTCCAGAGTTGGCGCTTGGTGCGGAAACGGTGGGGCGTCTGCATCAACGCCACCAAGTGAGCCGCCCGAAGCGAACCAATACCTGGAATTTGGCGTAGCAACTTCGTTGCGCGGTGCTTCCTAGCCTCGGCCAGCAGCTCTTTCCGAGCTTCTTGGCGCAAAAAACGCAGGGCGTCGAGTTGTTGGTAGTAAAGCTCTGCCCGCCGGCGCACGCCAGGTTCCGTGATCTTGCTCAACCATTCCGAGCGGTAACGCGGGGCGTAAACTTGCGTCCCAGCACAGGGAATAGCCCAGCTTCGATACAAGGCCTTGAGCCGATTCATCACCCGCACCAGATCCTTGCTAATCGTCAAATAGCTTCGGGACAATTCCTGCAACATGCGCAGGCCGTTCTCTCCATGGTAGACCGCGGGAAGCGCTCCATTGCGCAGCAGTTCGGCTAATTTCTTGGCATCGATGCGGTCACTCTTGCTGCCTTCTTTCAGCAAGGCATTCTTTCGGGGATTACACACCACGAGCTCGGTGACGTGAGGCTTCAGCAGGTCATACAACCAGGCAGCCCAGGTGCCTTCTTCAAAGGTGACGTACAGGCTTCCACTTACCCCTTGGAAAAACTGCAGAATGGTGCTCGCTTTGGTCTCGATGACGCATTCCATCACGATCTTCCCAGCAGAGTTCATCACTGCGATCGAAATACTTTCCTTGTGCACGTCCATGCCGATATATTTAGTGCTGGTCATAAAGGGTGTTCCTTTCTCGAGGGGTTGAGCCAAGCACTCAAAACTTACTCCAAAAAGGGGCGCCCTTTTATAATGTGTGGAGACTGAGGAAGGTGTGCTGGTCATCCGCCGGATCCACGTGGCGATGCGCCTGGTGGCACCTGAAGCGGTAAGGGAAGCCGTCGAACGTACACACGGCATCTACGCCATGCGCTGCCCGCTCTACCGGACGCTGCACAAAACGATCCAGCTTACTTCTTCATTTGCGTTGGTGGCTCCGACAGCCGCGCCTTGAAGTTGGTGAGACAAAAAACAGGAAACGCGTTGGTCGCGCTACCAGCAAGAATGATCCTATATCATAGAAACTAAGGGAGATCTGCATCCGGTTGGACAGGACAGGGTCTGCGGCGATTGCGCGCTTGTTCGGTGAGTCCCTTACTGAAACTTTTTGACCACCTGGGAATCGGACTTCTTAGGATTGAGCGACTTCGGGTAGTCTGGCCCTCGCGGAACAACATCGCACCCTGATCTGTCGGCGACGATGAGCATGACACAATCGCAACTACGGACTAACGAGGCTGAACTCATAAAGAGCGTCTGCGGCGGAGCGCGGGAGTGTTTCTACGAATTGGTGCGACCGTACGAGCGCATGATTTACGCAACCGCGATTTCCGTGGTGAAAAATCCGGCTGACGCGGAAGAGGTAGCAAAGGAGGCCGTTCTGAAGGCCTTCTCTAACCTCTCTAGCTTCCGTGCGGAATCAAAGGTCAGCACCTGGCTGGTGCAAATTACATATAACGAAGCCAGGATGAAATTGAGGAAGGCCCGTCCGCACCTTTACGAGTCGATCGACGATCAACAGCAAGACGAAAAAGGAGATTTTTGGCCGAAGGACTATGCCGACTGGCGGCCTATACCTTCCGAACTGCTCGAACAAAATGAGATACGGCAAGCGGTGCAGGACGCAATCAATTCACTCAACCCGAGCTACCGCGAGGTGCTAGTTCTTAGGGACGTTCAGCATTTGAGCATCCAGGAGACATCGGCGATTCTCGGAATCTCGGAACCCAACGTAAAGACTCGGCTTCATCGAGCGAGGTTGCTGTTGAGAGACAGGCTCGCTCCGGGGATCGACGGTTCCTGGATCAAAGGACAACCTTATCGGAAGGCCAGAGCATGGTGAAAAGAGAAGGCGAAATGGCGACCATTGAAATCAGTTGCGTCGAGGTGTGGCGCGAAATTTCCAATTACCTCGACGAGGAGATTTCTCCCGAGCTGCGCGAGAGAATGGAAGCGCATTTCAAAGCGTGCGCGCACTGTACTGCGGTACTCGACGGCACCCGAAATGTCGTGGGACTGGTCGGCGACGGAAGGGTCTTTGAGATGCCCGAAGGGTTCAGCAAACGGCTATACAAAAAGCTTCAGAAGCTTCCGTGAGTTTGCGCCCCGGCTGATGTAGTCTGGTCCGGTCGAAACGAATCAGCGACATCCTGGTTATCCATATACATCCAGAGCTTCCAATTCCCCTCTTTGTTTCTTCGCCAGATATCCACGTAACGATCTCTACGACGAATCGGTTCGCTGCAGTCCTTAGGCGTCAGCGTTAAATCGTGCCACCCGTAATCGTAGGCAAGATCTCCTTGAAGACGAATCTCAATTACAATCACCCCTAGCTTTGCTGTAAAGCGTTCGAATAGATTCGTCAGTCGACTCTTCAAAGCATCCGATCCGCTTCCGGCAAATTGGCTCGGTTGGCCGTCCGAAAAGTCCACAAGGTCGGGATCAACGATAGCCATTATCCGAGACGTATCCCCACAGTTGAAACCTTCCCGAAATTCCGTCTTGGCGGCATTGATCGCATACGAATCGTCCATTTCGATCTCCGGCGTCACATGATGATGTGATTTTCACGCCTCAGCTCGAGATTCTAACAGACGTAGCCGCAATGCGATGCTTTGGAGGTTCTGTTGGCGCGGGTACCTCGTCTCCTAGCAGGATGCTGAAAAAGCCAGGAATTTTGTAACGAGGCAGCGCGCGGTGCGTCTGATTAGGCATGCGAGGAAACGATCAGCAGCAGGGGCATGTGTTTAGCTACATTTCACCGGAGCGGCGGGTACGCAAAGATCATCCGCTGCGGCCGATCCGCACGATGGTAGATAAGGTCCTCAAGGAACTCTCGCCGGAGTTCGACAAGATGTATTCCAAAGTGGGTCGTCCGTCGATTCCGCCGGAGCAGTTGCTGCGCGCTCTGTTGCTGCAGATGCTGTACTCGGTGCGCAGCGAGCGGATGCTGATGGAGGAGATCGACTACAACATATTGTTTCGCTGGTTCGTGGGGCTGAATTTGGATGATGAAGTATGGGATGCCACGGTGTTCACCAAGAACCGCGACCGTTTGCTAGAGGCCGAAGTGGCCAAGGAGTTTCTGTCGCTGGTGGTGGAGCAAGCCCGAGGGCAGGGCTGGGCCTCGGACGAGCACTTCACGGTAGATGGAAGTTTGCTGGAAGCCTGGGCCAGCGTGAAGAGTTTTCAGCCTAAGAACAAGAAGAGTGGGCCTCCGCCGGATGATCCCGGAAATCCCACGGTGGATTATCGCGGCGAGAAGCGCTCGAACGAAACGCATGAGTCGAAAAGCGATCCGGAAGCGCAGATGGCGCGCAAAGGTCCAGGCAAGGAGGCCAAGTTGAGCTACAGCGGGAATCTGCTGGTGGAGAATCGCAACGGGTTGATTGTGGACAGCCGAGTGTGGGAAGCCACGGGCACGGCGGAGCGCTATGCGGCGCTGGAAATGCTGCAGGAACTTCCGGGAAGCAAGCGGGTGACGGTGGCTGGAGACAAGGGCTTCGACACGGCGGATTTCGTGCGCGAGTGTCGGAACCTATGGGTGACGCCGCATGTGGCGCAAAACCTTGGGCGCAGAGGTGGCAGCGCCATCGATAGTCGCACGGCGCGGCACGCGGGCTATGCGATCAGTCAGAAGAAGAGGAAGCGCATCGAAGAATGTTTTGGCTGGCTGAAGACTATTGCGCTGTTGCGCAAAGTGCGGCATCGCGGGACGCTGAAGGTCGATTGGATCTTTACGTTCGCGTGCGCGGCTTACAATCTGGTGCGCATGCGGAACCTGATGCACAGCGTAGTTCCGACGTAGTTCGACCGGGCCGCAGTGTCTCTGAACGGAGCTGAAACACCTCTTTCGGGCGCTCGGTAGCACGACAAATCACGCCGCAGAGGCTCGAAAACTCCCGAGTGACTTAAACCGACCCAGAAATTGCTGGCTCAGAACGATTTTTTCCGCAGCCTGCTAGGGAGTGACTGGAACCATTTGGCGAACTCCGAATCAGATTGGCGAGGGATTTTCGGCTCGATCGCAGGGATAGTCAAGGACGAGTCCGGGTCAGCGATAGGCAACGCCAGCGCCAGCGCAGAGGTCATGAACCCGCTCAGCGGTTTCCATCGCGAAACAACGACGGATAGTGATGGCGCCTTTCGCTTCACGGATGTGCCGTTCAACCGGTATCACGTGGTCGTAAGCAGCTTCACAGGGTCTTTAGAATCCATTGGCTGGGGTAGATGTGGTGCTTGCGTGAAACGGACTAGGGCACGCCTAAAACCGACAGGCACTGATCGGCAGTTCGTTGCCACAGTGGGAATCGACACGACACAATAACGACCGCTAGCAGGCGAAGAGCTTACATTGTCGGATGCCGTGTCGATTCCTTCCCCAGGGCCGCTAATTGGCTTTTTCAGCTCGCCGCGTACCCAAAGATGGCCTTCAACTCAAGGAACTCGTGTAATCCTGCCTCACCCCATTCACGGCCATTGCCGGAGTGCTTGTAGCCGCCAAAACAACCACTGAAATCGGATGGAGCACCGTTGACGTGAACGTTGCCCGAGCGGATTCTCTTCGCAACGCTGCGTGCGCGCTCGATGTTTCCAGACGTGACGTAACCCGATAGCCCGTAGGGGCTATCGTTCGCGATGTAAACCGCATCGTCTTCGTCCTCGTAAGAAATAATCGAAAGAACAGGTCCGAAAATCTCCTCACGTGCAATCGTCATCTCGCTGCGTACGCTGGCGAAGACCGTCGGCTTCACGAAGTATCCTTTGCTGATACCCCCCGGGCGGTCGACGCCGCCAGCCACCAACTCCGCGCCCTCCTCAAGACCTTTCTTGATGTGCCGCTGCACTTTTTCGAACTGCGCAGCGCTGGCGAGCGGGCCGATGCTGGTGCCCTTGGTAAACGGGTCGCCCACTTTAGTGGCCGCAGCGGCCTGTTTCGCGGCCGCAGTCGCCTGGGCCATCTTGGAGCGCGGAACGAGAAGGCGAGTGGGCGCGTCGCATGACTGGCCGGTGTTGAGAAAGCATCCACGCACACCCTCCGTAACCGCTTTCTCCAGATCCGCGTCATCCAGAATAATGTTGGCGGATTTACCACCCAGTTCTTGGGTCACCCGCTTCACGGTGGGGGCTGCGGCAGAAGCAACGGCGACACCCGCCCGAGTGGACCCGGTGAAGGAAACCATGGCCACGTCCGGGTGCGACGCAATCGCAGAGCCCACCGTAGGTCCGTCACCGTTCACCATGTTGAAGACACCCGCTGGGACGCCTGCCTCATGAAGAATCTCTGTGAAAAGGTAAGCGGAGAGCGGCGCAATCTCGCTAGGCTTGAGGACCACGGTGCAACCGGCCGCAAGCGCCGGCGCTACCTTGCAGACAATTTGGTTCATAGGCCAGTTCCACGGTGTGATAAGACCACAGACGCCGATCGGCTCCTTTCGAAAGAGAGTCGAACCCTTAAGTTGTTCAAACTTGAAGCTCCCCAGCACGTTCACCATCTCGGACAGGTGCCTTAGTCCGACCGGGACCTGCGCTGCGCGGGAAAGCCAAATGGGAGCTCCCTGTCCGTCGCCAAAATCCAGAATGCGTTTGAAATGAGTAGCATGCGGACGGGTCTGTAACATTGTTACGGGACGAGATTTATGGCCTTCCAGAGTTTTGGCGAATGACAGGGTCCTACGGTGAGAACTTGTACCCAGAGCTATGGACCGTATGAAAGTGCTTGGGATGAGCAGGCTCTATTTCTAGTTTTTTGCGCAACTTCAAAATGTGGTTATCGACAGTCCTTGTACAAGGATAGTTCTCGTATCCCCACACTTCATTGAGTAGTTCGTCCCGTGAGATCACTCTCCGAGGGTTTTTGATCAGATACGCGAGCGTTTTGAATTCCTTACGTGTGAGAATGACGGGCCGACCATTGCGATGAATTTCCATCGTTGAAAAACATACCGTCACTCCCCCAAACTCAAACGTGTCTGTGACGTTGGGATTTTTCAACCAGGCCTTCGCTGCATCCAGCGGTAAGCAGACATCGCGGGTATTGATGGGGCCAGTGACGGACTTATTGGGTCCTGACTTTCTCTGGGTCGTCTTATCAGGAACCGCCAATTTTGGAACAAGCACGATCACCGGCAAGTAACGAGATAGCTTACGAAACTCTTCCGGGATGCCAGAAACTGGCACGGACGCCAAGTCTTCATTGAGGAAGTGCATCGGATTTGAATCGAATTCGGTCTTGGCTTGCGCAAAAGGGGAAATTGCCGCCTTGATTGTTGCTGTCATTGAGATACCTCTTTACTCAGCTTGCCTGGCACAATTGGAGCTGCCGACACTTTGCAGCAAGGGGATTCGATGCAGCTTGATTTTCGCGTGAAACATCCGCGTCTTTACTGCCGCGGTCGAAATCCCCAGAATTTCTGCAGTTTCTCTGATTGAGTGTTCTTGTAAGTGGATGAGCTCCACAACGTTGCGAGCTCGCGGCCGCAGCCCCGAAATGGCTGACTTCACAATCCGTTTCCGTTCACGAAGGGCGCAACTCTCTTCCGGATCGGGAGCGTCGCACCGAAATTCTCGTTGCGCTACGGGTTCGGACGACGGTTTTGGCTCGTCTATGGGAACTTCTCGCGCTCCGCGATTTTTACGAAGCTTCATCAAGGCGGCATTAATCGCAATGCGGGTCAGCCAGGTTGCAAATTGGGATCTGCCATCAAAAGTCTTGAGATGGACGAAAGCATTCAGAAAGCACTCTTGCGCTGCGTCTTCCGCGTCTTCGCGATTTCGCATGATTCGATAAATGACGCGGAAGACTTTTTTGGCATGGCGTTCGCAAAGCTCTCCGAAGGGGGCTCGACTTCCGGTCTTGGCGGCTGCTATCAGCTGCTCCTCGCTCCACACTCGAAGATCGTTAACCGCTGAGGTATCCTGCACTGAGAAAAATGTAGTCATCGCCACAATGGGCCTCCTCCTCCAAACCCGAGCCGCGGCAGTGCCACGTCGTCCTTCCCTCAATCTTCTTCCCTGTCCATCCACTCGCGGACATACGCCGGACAGTTCTCCAGCTTCATCCCGTCCGCCTCGCAATCTTTTAGAAACCTCACTGCGTCGCGATCTGCCAGCCTCAGATCTCGTAAGTCCAAAACAATGTTTCGGTAGTCCGCCTTCATACGCCCGCTTAGCGTAAAAACCGGTGACGTTCGGCTCGAGCGACGTAGGGAAAGCCAAGACGGAGGAGGCGCGAGCCCGGCTTTCGAACCTGAATCAGGATATTGAGATAGAAACGTTTGCGACGAAACTTGCGAGTGAAAACGCACTGCAGATTTTCAGGGAGTTTGACCTCATCGAGCTGCAGCACATTTTGTTTCAGAGTTTCGCTTACCTTATCGAGTGTCCGCGAGATAGTCGGATGATCCGGAAGAGTGTGCAGCATGCCCGGAACTTGCGACCCTTGCCCGCGAAACAAAAACGCTACATTCATATCGACCTCGAGCTACTGACCCAGCGAAGCATTCTGTCTTTTCTTTCGGCTCGCTACGAAATCACGACTCGGATCGAAATGAGTACAAGAACTCGTTTACGAAAGGCACCCATCTGTCTGCTGCAACACGATTACACTCTGATCGTCGCGACACGGAGTTGAACCTCTAAACTCCTCCACGGCGGTTACCAGCGCGGATGCTGTCGCGATAGAGGGTTCCACTGGTAGACCGCGTAACAGGTCGCGTAAACCTTCGTAGCCCAACTCCTTGTCCGTCTTGTTTGCACATTCCGTGATTCCGTCCGTGTACAGGATAAGCAGATCGCCTTCGGCAAGCCGCACACGCGTCTGTTCATATTCGGTTCCTGGGACAAGTCCAAGAGGTAGACCCTCGAATGTCTTCACCGAATCGGTTGTTCGTTCGTGTAGCCAACCCCATTCTTTCTGACTTGCGTGATACCACAGCGTTGGCGGATGGCCAGCGCTCGCGAATATCAACTCGCCTGTCCTGCAGTCATGACTGAGCACCACCGCCGTGGCATATTGCGCCAAATCCTCATTCTGCCTGTAAAACGCTTCATTTATCTCCCGCATCAGCGCTGATTGATCGAAAGTGTTGATGTATTTCTTGACCAGCATGCGCAACCTCGTAGAGATTCGCGCGACGGCTTCACCGTGGCCCGCGACATCCGCGAGCACAACACGCGAGAGCACACGCTTGTCGCAGACCGACACGTAGTACACGTCACCACCGCTTGTTGCGGGTTCGACGGGCTTTGAGTGAACCAATCCCACCAAACCCGGCAGTTTCAGAAGCTCATCAGCGATGTTGTTACCACCCCACACCTCCGTACAGGCCAATTGGTAACCAGCCTGATCTGGTGCCGGGCCACCATCGTTGGTCGAACTCGTTTCGCAAGCAGTTTGAGCTTCGTTATTTCCCCGTATCATGATTGGTCCGTCCCTCCGCTCTCTGTCGTTCCCGAGGTGTGTTCCCCGGATAAGACGGCGGTCGGAGAAAAAGGGTGCAGAGAATCTGACTTTGCCCCACAAGTTGCACGCACGGAATCTGAGGACGTACACTTGGTTACCTACATCTACGCTGCCAAGAGGAAAGGATGAGCTCTCTCCGCGAAGTCCAATTAGAGAAAGAGTTCGGGCCCTCCATCGTGTTTCGAGAGGCGCTCGGATTTCTCCCCAATCTCATTCGCGCACAGAGTCTGTTGCCCCGCGTCATCGAGGCACAAGCAGGACTTGAAGATGCCGTGCGTTTGCGGGAAGGAGATCTGTCTCGTGCGCAAAAAGAACGAATCCTACTGACCATTGCAGCCGATCGAAGAGACACATATTGCGTTGCCATGCACAGTGGAGTCTTGTCTTCGCTGGGGGCGACGCCCGGTCAAATCGATGATCTTTTGAATGAATATCGTGGCGCAGACCTCTCAGCGCCTGATTTAGCTACCCTGCAATTTTGTCTGAAGCTAAGCCGTAACGCTCCGGCGGTTCAATGGGAGGACATTGAACCGCTCCGGGTATCTGGACTTACGGATCGGGCCATATTCGAGACCGTTGTCGTGACCGCCCTGGCTATCTACGTCTGTACTCTGTCTGCGGGTTTGCGGCCAGAGCTGGATTTCCAAGCGCGCGAGCTACTTTCGCCTAGAGCCGGTTCTCCTGCCGAGACACCACGCGCCAGTTCATCGCCAGACATTCATCGCGGGTGGGAGAGGAAGGGCCCCTACCTGCCTGCTCCGTACCTGAGTCCCCACACGTTTGAGCCTTTCGCTATCCTCCAGCGGACCCATGGATTCATGCCGAAATTTTTCCGTTCTCAGACGTTGCGCCCCGATTTGCTGAAGGCGGAACTGGAGGCTGTCAACAGCATTTTGTTTCCGGAAGACGCTCTGTCGCGAGTGCAAAAGGAATGTATTCTTCTGGCGGTCTCGGCAACCAATCTCAACTCCTACTGCGTGGCGGTACACTGCAACCTGTTGCGTGGTTTGGGTGTATCGCCGGAAGAGGGTGACCAGATCGCCGTTGACCATCACGAGTCTGCACTGTCCAACGCAGATAAGGCATTACTGGACTTTGCTGTCAAGCTTGGGACGCACTTCTCCGATTTCTCCAACGAAGACGTTATCGGACTTCGCGCGCTGGGCTTCACCGAGGAGCAGATTTTGGAATGCGTGGTGGTCACCGCTCTCAATAATTTCGCGAACACGCTCCAAATGGGACTCGGAATCGAACCCGATTTTGCGCCACCTCCGGTGTTTGAGGAAAATAAAGTGCATCTTTTGGGCGCTGCCCTTACTCCTATGCAGGGCGCGGGCGCAGTCCATCTGGTCGACAAACCGCAGGACGTGGACGCTGAATTGGTCGCCCAGGCGCAGGGTGGGAAGCTGGAAGCTTTCGAAGAGCTGGTTCGTCGGCACACCCAGTTGGTTTATCGCACTCTGATGGCAATTTTGGGCAACGCTATCGACGCGCAGGATGCCATGCAGGATACCCTCTTGAGTGCGTTCAAGCATATAAGCGGATTCCAGGGCCGCGCGAAGTTTTCGACTTGGCTGGTGAGTATTGCCAGGAATACAGCGCTTCAACGTTTGCGAAGCCGGAAAGACTTTGAGAGCTTGGATGAAGGTGAATATGAGGAAGGTCGGGACTTTCGCCCTCGTCAGGTAAGGGCTTGGCAGGACAACCCCGAGCAGTGCTTCTCTAAGTCAGAGATCCGGCAGCTCGTTGAAACGGGGATCTTGGCCTTACCTCCTAAGTTCCGTGTTGTCGTGATGCTCCGGGACATCGAACTGCTTTCGGCGGATGAAGTTGCCCGGCAGTTAGGCCTAAGCGTCCCTGCAGTAAAGACGCGGCTTTTCCGGGGCCGGCTCATGCTGCGAGAGTGGCTCTCGCCTCACTTCACGACCAGCACCAAGGGAGCAACTCAATGATCACATGTGACGAATTCTTCGCTGAGTTCGCTGACTATCTGGAGAATCAAGTCTCTCCAGAAATCCGCCAAGAACTCGAGTTGCATCTCTCCCAGTGCCGTGCGTGCCAGGTGCTGTGCGATTCCAGCCGTAAGACTGTAAAAATCGTGACCGAGAGTAGTTCCTTCGAGTTGCCGCAAAGCGTCTCCGACCCAATCATTGAACGCGTCATGGCAAAGCTGCGGACCGATCGCAGCTAACTACTTTCCGTCGCAAAATAACTCGCTTTGAGTGAGCTATTCGTTTCTAGAGACCGTCTGATTCTGCTTGCACGTTTTTGATTTTTGCCGCTCGACCCGTTTACATTCCGAGTCATGGCAATCGGGACCTCAGGCCCGTTGCAGTGCCAGGCAGCGACCGATCTGGATGATGTTGTCCGCGATCACCCCAAGGCCAACCCAGCGCCGCATACCTTCGAACCCTCGATACCGACAGCGATTCAATCCATGACGACGCTTCAACACGCTGATGCGGCCTTCGCATCCGGTCCGCCAACGCTGCCCAGCCCGGAACCAACGCGTTTTCTGAAGTTTTCTCCGCTCGCTGCTTTTGGTGCTCCGACTTGGCACCGCGACTCGCGTTACTCCCATTGCCTGGATGGTCTTCTCATTCTTTAGACTGTAGAACCCCGTGTCGGCGGCCACCATTCGTGGTACGCGCCCGAACCGGCGCTGGTGTTGTTCGACCGCGGGAACCAGTAGTTGGGTATCCTCTGGACGTTCGGCGAATACTTCATAGTGCGTGATGATCTGGTTCTCGGCTTCCTGCACTTTAACCAGGTTGCCGAATTCGTTTGGCTTACTCGCCTTCCCCTTGCGAATGATTTCAGTGTGCGGTTCGAAAAGACTCACGATCTTGTGCGGATACTTGGTGATCCCCTGAAACACGCGCGCCTTGGTTTGCCGCACCACCTGGCGCACACGTCCGGCCATCGTTTCCAGGATCTCCCGTAAGCGTTTCAGTTGCGCTTGCCGGCGCCCAGGAAGATGCTGCATTTCCTCCAACACGCCCTCCGCTTGATGCACAATCTTTCGCGTTAAACTCACCAGTTCGCGATACCGCTCGACGCGCCGCTCCTCAGCCTCGGGTCCCTTCAGTCGCCCCGCCAGTGCGATCGCGATCACCTTCTTGTTCACACTGCGCATCCGGTTACGAATCCGCTTCTGCAGTCCACCCGTCGCCTTCTCAACCCTCTTCATGGTTCGCGTGAGCACGCGCGCTCCATCTCCTAATAAACCGCTGTCGGTCGGATAGTGGATATTCGTCTCCACCACCGTGGTGTCTACCCTCATCTTCCGTCCTTGCACTACGCCTCGTTCTCGCGCCAACTCCATCAATCGTTCGTGTAGCTCACCGATCACTTCTGGTCCGATGACTTGCCCCAGTCGTGCCAGCGTTTTGGCATCCGGTACTTTCTCGTCCCCAATGCGGGTGAAACGCGCGATAGACCAAGTTCGCTCGTACTTCTCGCTCCAGCGTGGCGTAACTCCAGTTCCGCACGTGCTTCAAGATCAATAGCCGAAGCGCCACTTCCGCCGGTGTTTGCGTGCGCCCATGCGTCCGGCTCTTGCGATGTCGTTTTCCTTGTGCATCGTGCACACTCTCTACCAGTGCGGCGTCTTCCAGCAGTTGGTCCACTTCTTTCATCCATGGTTCCCACAGATCTTCAATGTCTTTCGCTAGTCCGCTGTGCCACAAACTTGGTTGCCGATGTCGAAGTTGGATCACGCTGCCTCCTTAACTTCTTCAGACGCAGCATCAAAACAAAAAGCTACACTTCAACAGCGCACTACAAACCGAAAGTCCAAAAATACTGGCTGCCACGTTTTATCGTTGCGACGGAAAGTAGCTAGTAGCGAACTGCAGCAACGTGCTATGCCTCTGACTTGAGGATGGCGTCGACTAAGTGCGCGACGATCGGTGCAGGCACCCATGCGCGTGGCGGCGGCACAGCAAATGATCGATAGCTCCGCGATGGGTCTTAAGGAGATCGCGGATGCTTGTGGATTTCAGACGCCTCTTGCCATGCGCCGAACGTTTCTACGTGTTCTCGGCATTGCTGCCGGCGAATATGCAAGCCGCTTTAAGCGGTCGCAAAGCCAGACCGAAATGCATAGATGCAGCCAACGCCGGATATCTGATCACAAGTTGCATGCTGGTTGCGCGGGGCGCGGCACGTGCGATTTCGACATAGCTACGACTTCGCAATGAGTTCTTATATCCTGAGGAACCGATTGCGAATAATAGGAGGATGAATGGCGCAAGTTTGGTTAGTGACGGGCAGTTCTCGCGGTCTGGGTCGCGCGATTGTCGAAGCGGGCCTTGCGGCGGGTAATAAAGTGTTGGCGACAGCTAGGGACATCGAGTCTCTACATGACCTATCGGAGCGCCACGGTGACCAGATCAAGCTCTTCGCGCTGGACGTGACCGACGAGTCCGCGGCAGCGAGCGCAGTGAAGGCGGCGATCGGTGCCTTTGGCTCGCTGGAGGTTGTTATCAACAACGCAGGATACGGCAATCTCTCGTCCGTCGAAGACACGCCGATGTCGGATTTTCGCGCACAAATCGAAACGAATCTCTTCGGGACGATCATCGTGACGAAGGCCGCTCTTCCGTACTTTCGCCAAAGGAAAGCCGGTCATTTTGTTCAGTTTTCGTCGATGGGCGGAAGGATCGGGCCTCCAGGGCGTGGGCCCTATTCGGCTGCGAAATGGGGTGTCGAGGGTTTCTCAGAAGTGTTGTCGCGCGAAGTGGCGCCGCTAGGCATCAAGGTCACCATCGTTGAGCCGGGTGGCTTCCGCACGGACTTCGCCGGCAGTTCCACCAAACTGAGCGAAGGAAATCCCGACTACGACTCGACTGTTGGAGCAACCGCCAGGTTTCAACGCGACTACAACGGTAAGCAGCCCGGTGATCCGAAAAAGGCGGCTCAAGCGATCGTGCGACTGACGCAGGAACAGAAACCTCCATTGCGACTGTTGCTCGGCAGCGATGCGTACAACGGGGCGGAGAAAAACGACCTCGCACGCCTAGAAGAAGCAAGGTCCTGGAAAGAACTCAGCCTGTCCACTGATTTCGAGTCGAAGCCCCCACACCCGGAGCGACCAAAGTGAACCTACCTTCGCGGGAATCCGGCCCACGGACGTGCCGCCTTTTCGCGCCGCGCAAATCGTAGGAGCACGCTTCGCATTTTTTGTTTCGCTGGCTCATGTCAAAGACCGCCTAAAGCAAGGCGACGGTGTGTTCGAGAGCGGTCTTGAAAACCGCCGCCAACCGGGTGCCGTTTAGCGTGTTGGCGCAACTTGGAGGGCTCGAACGAGTTCGAGAAGCGGTACCCGAGCCTTATTGGCGGCGCTTCTTAAGCTCCAAAACCCGCCCAACTTCTGCACGAAGTTTCTAAGGATTCTAAGGATGCGCAGGATTTTCCACGCAGCAGAAAGCCCCATAACACTGGAAAAACGAAATTGAGAGTACTGGGAATATTGACAACACGAGGGTTAATTTTTTACATTTCCGTTGGGAAATTCAGAACCTCAGCAGTGAAAGTCCAGGCCTCCCAGCCAAAATTCCTTAGTCTCTAGCGCCCGAAGATTTTCATGATCTTTTTTGGGGCAGTGGGTCAGTTTCCGATTATCCGACTAATCGTCCACTGACATGGGGTCCAGATGTGTTTGGGAGAGTTCTGCTCCAAACCCAAACAATGCAACAGTTCCTCTGGCATCATGCTTCGACTCCCTCCCACAGCTTGCGCCAATAGCGGCGCCATCGATCCTTGACCTGTTCTTCTGTCGCACCCTGGTCGTAGGCCGGAGAGATCAGGGACAGTGCGCGCTGCACACGAATCAAGACTACGGCTCGGATTTCAATGGTGAGTCCCGCGTTTCGGTACATCTGGCACCCGCGTTCGAAGACTGCATCCGAGCGATAGACCACCGCCTGCCCCTTGAATCGATACGCCTTGCGAACAAGCGGATCGACAACATTCACTTCAACGGAAGGGTTGTGCTCGATGTTCTGAACCGATTGCGGTGACCGGATATCGGCGAACACCAGATGGTCGTCGTCCCAAACGCCGGTTGTTCCTTTAGGCGACAGATTCGGTGTTCCATCCGGGCAGACTGTTGCGATGAAGCCCAATCGTTGTTCGCGCACGACGCGCTTCATGTCATCGGTGAGAATGCCCATGTGAATATCTCCCACCAGCAATGGCGGCTGGCGCAGCACCGTTTCTTTGCCGCATTGGCAGCTGAATGCAGAAACGCCACGTCGAAGATGACGAAGAATTCTCTCCAGGCAGCCGCGCCGCCCTCGCGAAGCAAAAATGCGAACGCCTGGACTTACTCGATGGAGTTGAGCATTAATCCGCAGAGGCGGTTTTTGCGGCGCCAGAAAAATGAACGGTGATCAGAAACCCGTTCGTGCCGTCATAGGAAAACTTGTGGCCGTCGCCCTCAAAAGCTTCGTGCTTGCTCTTCCACATTCGGAAGCCGTCGTTGGACTGGGCGCCCCAGTATTTCAAGTTGTGAATAACAACCTCGTGGGTGGCACTATTACCGCTGACACGCTCCAACATGACCTCACCCTTGCCGTTATCCATCTTGGCATGGGCCAGACCGGTTTTCGAGTCCACGTCCCATGAAAACGAAGCGGTACTCACTGCCTTTTTCTGCCACGGAATCGGATAAAGTTGGCCGAGGATGTCGCCAAGTGCGGTCTGCTGCTCCTTGCCGACGCTGGGATCGAAATTCACCACCAACCAGGAGTCCTTGCCCGTGCTCCAGTCGCTGCCCAGATCAGTGGCGATCCATACCTTGGCGCCATCGAGCTTGGTGTCTTTGTAAAAGCCCTTGTCCACTTTGAGGACGAGATTAGCGCGGCAAAAATGCTCATCCATATGATGCTCGCTCATATGATTTGTGGAATGGGTGTTGAAGTAGCACGGACAGAACATGTCGCAGCTGCACGCTTCGATGTAGCTAGCGGTCATATCAAAGTCGGGTTTGGAAGATTTCTCCTGCGCCGAAGATGTGAAGTAGACGAGACTGGCAAGGAGCGCAAGGAGAGGAACCAAAAGGAGTCGTGGCAAGAGACGCATGATCCCTCCTATGGATTCGTTTGGAGATGGGGGCCCAACCGAGAATTACGCAACTCTACTCCCGGAGCTTGCAGAATTCAAACGAATTTCCTGTCGATCTCGAAAATGAAACTCATCTGCGGTCATCTCGCGAGTCTCCAACTAGCGCCTGGTAAACGCATTATAAAAGGGCGCCCGTTTCAGACTGTTACGAAACGAGTGTGATTAAGCGATTTAAGAGCGATGTTCCGAGTGCCGGAGCATCGCCTTTTTTGGTTTTGGCGAGGCGAATCACGTTGTCGTCGTGTGATGACTGGTGGGAGCAGGATCAGGTGGCCTGCAGGGCTGCATGTAGCTTGCGTCCGCCGAGAATGTTCACCATGCGCTTCAGATTGTAGGCGGATACGGCCAGACTGATTTCCGTTTGCGCCCCTCGCAGTCCACGCAGCAGGAAGCGTGGATGTCCGAAGATGCGGTATTTCAAATTGGCGAATGGATGTTCCGCGGTGGCTCGTCGCAGCCGCATCGCTTCCGGCGTGGCCCGTTGTTGCATGCGCTGTAGCGCCTCTTCGTGCATGTGACGGGTAACGATCCGTCGTGACGACACAGTGCATCGCGACTTCAGACGGCAGGCTCCGCAGACTTCGGGTTTTGCTGCATAGAGCACGGCACGATCTTTCCGCATGAGTTGTTTGCGGGCGAGAGTCTGCCCGGCCGGGCACGGAACGTGTCGCTCTCAGCTTGGTAAGTAAATTCCGTGCGGTCGAACAGCGTGCCATCTCCTCGACTGTTCACGCCACGGTTGGCAGGCACATGCGGCAAGATGCCCTTCGCCTCGCAGGCTTCGGCCTGCTCTCCATTCGAATAGCCCCCATCGGCAACCACTTTGATCGCCTGCGCAGGCCCGCCGGTCGCTGCCTGCGCGGCTTCCGCCATCGGTTGCAGGCTGCCGTTATCGCCGGCCTGAACGGTCACTTGTTGCGCCACGATCAGCGCGTGTTCGGCATCGACGGCAGCTTGCACGTGTAGGCAGGAAGGAAGCCGTGAGTGGTTCGCAGGAAGGCAACTTCCGGCTCCCGGTGCCGGTGCAATTTTTCCAGCGCACTGGCCACAGCACTGGGGTCGATGACCACCTCGTCTTGCTCATCGCTCTGCTCCAACTGTTCCAGATAGCGTTCCAGAGCCTCACGCTCGTGCACACTTTTCACACTGCTGACGGCCTGGAACTTCGAGCCGTCGATAGCGACCCATTCGCCTTTCACCAAGCCTACCGAGCGCGCCAGCCGCACCAACGCGGCTCCCGCTGCGGTTACGCCTTCGCGATGCATGCGCCGGAACTCGGCAATCGTCTTGTGGTCCGGCGCTAGCCATCCCAGCAACCACATCAACTCAATGTTCCGTCGGCACTCCGACTCCAGTCGCCGCGAGGAACGGATCTGCTGCAAATCGCCGTACAGGGTCGACGACGGGGGACTCGCGCGGATCATAGACCAGGCCGCCCAGTCTCGGCCGCCTCGGCGCGCTCAAATCCCAATCCCGCCATGTCCAGGCAATCGACAAATGCATCGATGACCCGGCACACATGATCATCCGGAATCAACTCTTCCAAGGTGACTGGAAAAAGAGTTCTCTGCGTACGGCCCTCACCCTGCACAAAGCCCATAAGAAATTCCCTCGCTTTTCACGAGGGAATCTTCTCCTATTTTTGGGCGGTCACAACAGAGTTTCGTAACAGTCTGCGTTTGAAGTAGGTTTTGATCGTTCGCATCAACACCTACAACAAGGAGCGCCCTCATGAATGATGCCAAGTATATTGGGATGGATGTGCATACAGCAACGATCTCGGCGGCGGTTCGGGATTCGAGCGGAAATCTGGTGATGGAAGCCACACTCGAAACGAAAGCCGAAACTATTCTTGAGTTTGTTCATGGTCTGCGCGGTAGTTTGCACGTGAGCTTCGAGGAAGGACGTGTGCCGCTGGCGGACACGATCTTTTGAAGCCTCACGTTACCGAAGTGTTGGTTTGTGATTCGCGTAAAAATGCCCTGTTGAGAGTTGGAAACAAGAACGACCGTGAAGATGCACGCAAGCTGTCCGAACTGTTGTTCCTGAACAAGCTCCATCCGGTCTATCACGGCGAAACTGGAATTGGCGCGCTGAAGGTTTTGGCGCGTAGCTACCTGACGCTCACCCGCGATCTGACGCGCGTGATGAATCGCCTGAAGGCGATCTATCAAGGACCCGGGAACTGCTTGTACCGGCCAGCAAGTGTATGCACCTCGCTACCGTGCCGAATGGCTCGCGAAGATCACCGAAGTCGGCGTGCGCCGTCGCGCCGAGATCTACTATCAGCAGTTCGATGCCCTGGCTGCTTTTTGCGCCAGGAAGTGCGCCCGAGAGCTATTGGCGGAATCCCGGAAACATCCGGCCATGAGATTGCTGCGGCAGATTCCCTGCGATTGAGCCGATCCGCGCCGCTTTGTTGATCGCTCTGATGCAGACACCCCATCGCTTCCGTACCAAGCGGCAGCTGTGGGCCTACTGCGGACTGGCACTGAGAACCTACGATAGTGGGGAATATCGCTTCGTTGGCGGTCAACTGAAACGCTCTCAAGGACGG
>CAWIAI010000010.1:0-219732 GCA_963834025.1 uncultured Acidobacteriota bacterium
AATCATCTATCACGACGAGACTTTCACCTACATCAAGTGTAACGCCCCGGAGAAGCCGGCTCTCTACGAAATCAAAGACGGAAAGCCGAACCTCATCAACTTCCAGGTTGAAAACGGGGTGTACATCACTCCCAAGGTCATCGACGACGGATACCTTGCCATCGGAAACAAGAAACTGACCTTCAAGCGGCACAACTGAAAACCATCAACGAAAAACCAATAGGGGAGAGGAAAACATGAACGAGCCAATTCAAGATAAAGCCCCGAAACCGCCTGGCCTGCTTCCGAAGCACGTGCAGTCGTGGCTGATCCTGGGACTCGCCGTGCTGATGATCGTGATTATGTGGCTGACGGGTGGCAAGAAGCAGCAGACCTCTGCAAAGGCAAGTGCACCCGTGGTGCAGCAGCCGTTACCAGTCGAAGTAAACGAAACGAAGATTGCCGATCTTCAGAATCGAATCCAAGAGCTCCAGCGCGAGCAGCTCGTTGCGCAGAGTGCACTGGCGCAGCAGAACCGGTTCCTGGGCGCAGCAACTCATGACCAGCAACAGGCGCAAACGAGCTATGCGCCCAGCAATGCGGCCGGCGAACGCACTGAAGATCCCATCAAGACTGAGCGCAGGAAGCGCGAGTACCTCTCGCTATTTGCTTCAAATATCGCCCTAAGTTATCGCAAGACTGCACCTGCGACGCAAGCGGGACCGCCCGACCCGTCCGCACCGTCACCGGACCTACCAGGGGCAATTCCTCCGAGCACCTCCACGGAGGCCTCTTTACTATCGCAAATGCTCAAGGACGCACAGCTCGGCATTGCTGCACAACCGATCTCGGCCACTCAACCCAACGTCGTAACCTCAACCCAAACTCACAACCCTTCGGCGAATGTAGCCGAGGCAAACCAGCAACCAAAGGAGGTAAACAACCCTGCCGCCGCGCAGATAAGCACGTCCCCCGCGGCGGCAGGGAAGAACTACATCCTCTTCGAAGGAACCGTTCTCGAATCCGTTCTCATCAATCGGCTCGACGGGCAATTTTCCGGCCCTATCGAATGCCTTTTGACGAACGACATCTACTCGCACGACCGTCAGCACCTTCTTATTCCGGCAGGGTCGAAGGTTCTAGGCGAAACAAAGAAAGTGGACGCTTTCGGTCAGACGCGTCTAGCCGTTGTCTTCCACCGCCTCATCATGCCGGATGGTTATTCCCTGAGCCTTGACCAATTCAAAGGACTTAACCAGGCCGGCGATGCTGGCCTTCGCGATCAGGTGAACAATCACTATCTCCGTATTTTCGGAGTCTCCCTAGCCATCGGCGCACTCGGAGCCGTTGCGCAAGGTGGAACGTCTGGCCCCCTGACCGCGTCGGGTACCGACCTCATGCGTCAAGGATTCGCTCAAAGCACCGCGCAGTCTTCGGCGCAGATCCTCGACAAATTTCTAAACATCATGCCCACGGTGACCATCCGGGAAGGCCACCGAGTCAAAGTCTATCTCTCGGGCGACCTCGCGTTGCCCGACTACAACAACCACAAATTGCCCTCAGACCTCTGAGGCATTAGGAGGAGAAAAATGAAAAGAAAGGTTCTCGTCTTTATGCTCGTAATGGGCCTCGCGGTTGGCACCGCGTCGGCCCAGCTTGGAAGCGGAATTGTCTACGACCCAACCAACTACCACAACGCGTTGCTTCGCTACTACCAGCTCCAGCAACACCTCCTTCAGCTGCAGAAGAGTTACGCGAAAATTACATCTCAACTCAACCTCGCCATGCAGATGGCCACGTACGTCCGAAACATGCCCGCTCGTTACCGCGCAGTCTTTTCCCAGTGGAGAAATGTGACCTCACTGAATACGTTTGGGAATACGGGGTCATGGATTAGCGGCATCAACTCTGGCCTGCTTCCCAACATCAACACCGGTTATCTAGAAGTCCACAACCCAACTGCTCCCCTACAGCACGGATCATCTCTCAGGCATGGATGCTTCGGAGCTTGAGCGCGTGCAGTCCCGATACGCGTCCATCGAACTCACAGACGGCGCGAACAAGAACGCGATGGCCACCATCGGCTCAATCCGTGGCAACGCCGAGAGCGTCCAGGCCCAGATCGCAAACCTCGAACAGGATTCGTTCTCTGCCGATCCGAATATGAATTCGGAAGTGTCGGTACTCAACAAGATCAATGCAGCCAATGTCCTGACGCTTCGAACAGTTCAGGATTCCAATAAGCTCCTTGCCTCACTCCTTGAACAACAGACCATCCTTGCCAAGCAGCAGCGTGAGGCCACCACCAACGCGATCAACGCTGACATTTCCAGGCGAGCAAATCTCTCTGGAAACATGTCGCAAGTTACAAGCACCTTAACCGAATCACTTCAAAACTTCCGGATGCCGTAGTAGCACGTCGCAAATCACCCGTCGCGTCGAAGGAGCCATCAAAATGGACTACCTGCAGTTCATCTTTCAGGCCATCAACAACCTGCTCACGCAGAATCTCGGCTTCTTCGACGCAATGGGGCAAAACCTCTTTCGTTCCTTCGCCACAATCCTCGTGGTTTGGTACGGAGTGAAATCGGCTCTCTCCTCAGCTAGTGGCAAGCACTTCCTCCACTTCGACAACTTCGCAAGTCTCCTCCTGACTATCAGCTTTGGCTTCGGAATGGTGAATTACTACAGCGCGCCGATTCCGGGTGTGGGCACCAGTTTCCACAATCTCATTACCGACGAGTCGCAATTCCTCGCCAATAAAATCAATCAGACTGAACTCCAAACAGTGGAGGAGCGTATCGCGGATTTCGAGATTCGGATGGATTCGCCAGGTATTGCGGATGTCCTTGGAACTGTCATCTATGTGGTCATCATCATTTTGCTTGCCGCAGCTCAAGCCATCGCCATCGTCGTAATAGCCTTCGGATTTATCGCCACCGCTGTCTGCGTGCTTGTGGGGCCGGTCTTCATACCTTTCTTTATAGTTCCGAAATTGGAATGGCTGTTCTGGGGTTGGTTTCGTTGCTTCATCCAATATGCGTTCTACCAGGTCATCGCCGCCGCTGTCGTTTATATCATTGCAAATCTCATTCTCGGAATCATGGACCTCCAGCCGAAGGGAACTATCTCGACCGTCCAGCTCCTTGAGGCATTCCCCGTCCTTTTTATTACTTTCCTTGCTTCAATCTACGCGCTTCTGAAGATACCCGCCCTCACTAACCACATCTTCAGCGGCACCGCTGGCGGGTCCTCGGCCGGCATCGTCGGGAGCGTTGTTGGAGGCCTGCTGCCATGAGCGATGACCGTACCTTTCAAGATGCCAAGCGGCTCTATCTCGAACAATACGGGGACCCCATGGTGACGAACACATATCTCAAAATTGCGCTGACGCTAGTCTCTCTCATCGCTGTGGGCCTCTTAGTTCTTGACTTGAAGACGATTAGAACCTTTGAGAACTTCCGACCGCTTGTGATTCGCATTGACGACCTCGGCCGCGCCGAGGCCATTAACTACCACAACCTTGAGTACGAACCGCAAGACGCGGAGGCGAAGTACTTTCTGAGCCAGTTTTGCGCGCTCTACTATCGCCGCAACCGCTACACGATTCAGAACGATTTCTCAAAGGCTCTCTATTTCCTTGATGGCAAGTTGGCCGACGGCATCCTCGACGCCTACCGCAAGGACGACATCATCAAGAAATTTCTCATGAACACGTCAGCCGCAGAGATCGACGTGGAGGTGAAAAAAGTCGCTCTCGAAGGCATGCAGACTCCGCCTTACAAGGCCCGAGTCGATTTCTACATGGTTTATTACTCCCCCGCGGATCATAGCGAGATCAAGCGCGACCTATACACAGCGAATTTCGTGTTCGTTTTTAAGAGCAAAGTTCCCAACGAACTGATCCCCATCAACCCCTTGGGTGTTGCGATCACCTATTTCCGAGAGGACCAGGCGTTCAAATGAGGACCGGGATCAGATCACAGGTCGCGGGCGAGCGCCTCGCATCCTCGGCCCAACCTCCGCGCGCCAGTTCTTTCTTCTCGCACCGGCCTTTATCTCTACGACGGCCACAGCCCGTGACATCGACCTTCTTCCTCGACAACCCAGGCGCGCTTCTGGAGGGCCTCCGTTGCTTTCCGGCTTCCCCCCGCTCCCGGGACCCGAGACGCGCAGGGAAAAACCCTGTAACCTAATCTCTGTCTTGAAAAGGAAACACACCGATGATCGCCAACACCGTACTCGCAACGATCGCCATCCTGCTGGCCGTGGGCTTCTGGCTCCTCGGCGAGCTCAAGTTCCTCATTCCGTACCGGCACATCCTGATTCATCAATACGGAGGCGTGATTCTGCTATGGATCGCGCTCCTGTTTGTGAATGTCTTTGCCGGGCTGTACGCGATCCAGCGCAAGTTCTTCCTCAAAGACACGGGCCGGAAGCTCTCGCATGTGGACAACCAAGCACTTGCCGGCCAGTCTGCGTTGCCCTTCCCAATCGAGACCCAGGAGCCGGAGTGAATGTCCCGCGATTTCTCACCGCCGGAATTCGACGATCTCGGTCGCGATCTTCCTGAGTCCGATGTTCGCTCGGTTGGTCGACATTCCCAGGATCGAGAGCCGGGGGAGAGGGCACGGCCTTCCCCAGTCCGAGAACGCTCACCGGAACACCGTCCCGAAGACCGCCGACCGGAGATTCATTTCAGGGACGGACGCGCAGTGCTCTACGACCGAGACCGCGGCTACCAGCTGAGCGAATCCGAAATCCGCACGATCATCGAGCTTGGCAAGTTCCGCGTCGTTGCCGCCTACGACCTCTCCGAACATGCCTACGCCGGCGAGAGAGAAATGGCCGAACGTGACGTGCAAAACCTCGTTCGCCAAGGGCTTGCGCGCAAAGGAACGTTCAATGGGCCGGAAACCAATCCGCGCGAACTGCTGACACTCACCAAGAGAGGGCATCGCCTGCTGCGCGCGAACCGCCTCATCTCGAAAAACCAGGCCATCTACTACGGCTTCGTCAAACCCCGAGAGGCCAATCACGACGCGGATCTCTATCGCCTCTATCAGAAAGAGGCAGCTCGGATTGACAAGAAAGGCGGGCGGAATCTCCGCGTAATTTTGGATTATGAATTGAAAAGAAGAATCAATCGCGAGACCGCCCGACTCGGTACCGACGCGCGGCCCGAGATCGCCGCCCGGAACGGGCTGCGGATGGTTCGAAACAAAATCCCCGTTCCGGATCTTCGCATCGAGTACGAAACCCCCGCGGGAGATACGGCACGCGTCAACCTCGAACTTGTCACCGAGCACTACCGCGGTCGCCACGTCGCGGACAAGGTGCACGCAGGGTTTTCTCTCTATACCCCCCACGGCGAGGCCGACCACCTCCGCCGCGTCCTCGACCAGCACGAACTCACAGCGGAGATCCTTTCCCTATGAAAATCGCCGACGAACACATCAGCGCGATCCAATCCCTCGGCTATGCCCCGGACGAGGCTCGGTTCCTCTACATTGTTGCCACGCATTCCGGCTATTTCATGCCTCGCCAATTCATCGCGTGCACCGGAGCAAGCTGGGGCAAGCGGTCGCAACAGTTTACGGAGAAACTCGAAAGCCGAGGCCACGCAACATGGCGCGAGTATCAGGATGTGGGCGGCGTTTATCATCTCTTTTCGAAGACGCTCTACCGCCAGATCGACCGTGAAAATCTTCGCAATCGCCGGCGCCACTCGACCGAGTTCATCCGGACGCGTCTTCTTCTGTTGGATTTCGTCCTCGCAAATCAAGCTCACGACTACTTCGAGACCGAACACGATAAGGTGCACTTTTTCTGCGACGAACTCAGCATCCCGAAAAAGTCTCTCCCAGCTAAGGCCTACGAGGGCGTATTGACGCCCGAACCCACCTTGCGCTATTTCGTCGATAAGTTCCCTTTGTTCCTCGACTGCTCCGCTGGTTCTTCCTCCCCTGTGGCTACGTTCTCGTACGTGGACCCAGGCCAAGCAAGTCTGGCGGGCTTCGCCAATCATCTCGCGGCGTACACGCCACTGTTTCGGCATCTGGCCCATTTCCGATTCCTTTATATAGCGCCTTCCACCGTCCACTTCGTTCGCGCGGAGCAGTGCTTTGCCTCGCTTGTTGCAGCCCCGCTGCAAAAGGCCGTACCCGAGGAGTTGGAGCGTTATTTCCGGCTACGCGCGGCGTGGGACGGAAAACAGTACGCGCAGCTTTCCAATAACGACATCGAGTGGCTCGATCAAGCAAACCAGCGTTTCGGCGACGGACGAGTTGAGGGTCTCTATGCGGCTTGGGCTGCAGGTAGGGAATGGCGAATGCTCGTCGTCGATGCGCGTCCCTCTAGCGTCGCGGAGTTCAGTACGTGCTTGGTGAATGCGGGAGGCCAAGCCAAACCGAAGGAATTGGGGAGCGCCAGGTGAAGTGGACTTCACCCCGCTACTTCACTGGAACTTCACCCTCCGCTTCACCTGTACGGACAAGCTAAGTTGCGGAGAAGAAACGAGATGACGAAGAAAACGGCAACCAAGAAAGACGCGGCCCAAACCTCGGATGAGGCGGGAGCGACCCCACCCTTTGACGCACGGTGCGTCACGGTACTTCGTGGGGTCGCTCCCGCCTCATGGCGCAAGGGAATTGCGCCAATGGTTTGGGCCGCGACGAGAACTTCGACTTCCTAAGTCTACCGAAAGAGGAGGAATACATGGCCATCGTCAAGAAACCACCGGAAAGTGTTAGCCGCTCGCTGCAGCTTGAACAGCCCGTAAGCGCACTGCTCGATGACTACGCGCGGTTCGTCGACTGCACGCCCGACTACGTCGCGAATTTCGCTCTGCGAAAGACGCTCGCACGCGACCCTGACTACAAGAAGTGGAAGGCGGGTCAAAACGGAACACCCACTGGCAAGCGCGGCGGCATCTCCCCAGCAGCCAGGGAAGCCATCATGATTCGGCGCATCCTCCAGGAGAAAAACTTCATCGCGTGCGGGCTCGCCGCGATCACCGGGATCGTGCTGTACTTCCGCTATCCCTTTCCCGAAGGGAATTTCTTCCTGGAACTCATCTTCCTCTGGGCGCGGCCGGTATTCCAGGGGTTGAAGTTTTCTTACACATTGTTTCTATATACGACGCCTTACATCGTTTATTCGATCCTTCTCTCTGGGATTTACATCTTCACCTTGAAGACTCCTCCGCGGCCAAAAGCGGGAAAACCACCGGCGTATCCAACCACCTCCAATCGCAACAATTTATTCCTCGTACTCGGCGAGGTCCACAACCCACGAACGCCCGAGCCCTCGGAAACACCCTACTGGCTCACGATTCCAGAACGTGGTTTATTCACCGGGATCGCCGTCTTCGGCGCCGTTGGAAGTGGAAAGACAAGTGCGGCCCTTTATCCTTACGCGGAGCAGATCCTCTCCTACGAGGCGGCGAACCCCGAAAAACGGATCGGCGGACTGGTCTTGGAGGTGAAGGGCGACTTCTGCCGAAAAGTACGAGCGATCCTTGCGCGCTTCGGACGTGACGGAGACTATGTCGAAATCAGCCTCGATTCCAAGTACCGCTACAACCCTCTCCATAACGGTCTCGACGCCTACGCGCTCGCCTACAGCATCGCCTCCCTCATCAACAACCTGTTTGGGCGCGGCAAAGAGCCCTTCTGGCAGCAGGCGTATACCAACCTCGTGAAGTTCATCATCCTTCTTCACAAAGTCGCCTACGACTACGTCACTCTCTTCGATGTCTATGAATGTACGATTTGCCCCGAGGTGCTGGAGCGGAAAATCCGCGATGCCGAACTCCGCCTCGAAGAACGCTATTTCCTGCTCATTCCGCCCGACAATTTCCGGAAGCATATCGGAGATCTGAAATCGTTCAGTTTCGAGTACGACGAAACTGTCGGAATGTACCGCGCCAAGGAAACGCCCGGATTGCGAGCGTTCGTCAAAAGCAGCGCCGTTGAATGCGAATGTTTGAGCGAGGTCGGCTTCGACCAGGTCGATAACGACCGGTACGAGAAGCTCCAGGCCGTCAAGCGCTGGTATTACAACGACTGGCGTCGCATTGAGCCGAAATTGAGAACTTCCATCGTCGAGGGCATCTCCGTATTCCTTTCTCTTTTCGATGACAATCCCGCCGTCAAACGGACCTTCTGTCCGCCCGCGGAGTGCTACGACCCCGCGGCCAACGCCGACTTCCGTTACGGCATGCCGTTGCCCTCGTTCAGTTGGCTTATCGAGACCGGGGCCGTATGTACGCTGAACTTTCCCATCGGGATGAACCCTGGTCTTGCCAAGGCCCTGGGCGTAATGATGAAGCTCGATTTCCAGCGTGCTGTCTTGAATCGCATCCCGGAGATCGAAGCCCACCCGGAACAGTACTTCCGTCAGGTCCTTTTCCTCTGCGACGAATACCAACACTTCGCCACGGTCGGGGAGAGCGAACCCACCGGTGATGAAAAGTTCTTCAGTTTGTCGCGCCAGCCCAAGTGCATACCGATCGTCGCAACCCAAAGTATCAGCTCGCTCAAATCCACCCTACCGGGCGAGTCTTGGCGGACCCTGCTCCAAACCTTCCGAACCAAAGTGTTTCTCTCGCTGTCGGATGACTTCTCCGCGAAGACCGCTAGTTCGCTTTGCGGGCGCGAAGACCGCCTCAAGGCCAGCTACAACTTTTCCGAGAGCGGACATGATGCGCACATCAGCCTGCTGACCGGCAAGGCCGTTTCCCATCGGGCCAACCTCACCGCGTCGAAGACCTACAGCCCCTCCACCGACTATCGCTTCGACATGAAGACTTTCACCGAACTCAAGAACGCCCAGGCCATCGTGATGGCCTATGACGGACTCAATCCTCTTCCACCTACGTTTTGCTACCTCAAGCCCTACTTCAACGACCCGAACCTTTCTTATTTCGAACAGCTCGAACGAGGACAACTCTGATGAATGGATTCGAAACCATACTCCCGTTCCTGAAACCCATCGAACATCTCATCCTCGATGACTCCATCAGCGAAGTCATGGTCAATGGCGCAGATTCCGTCTTCATCGAGAAGTGCGGATATCTCCAGCCAGTGAGTGGCGTGTCGCTCGGCGAGAAGGCCCTCCTGGTCGCGGTGAAAAACATCGCCCGTCGGCTCGGCGGCGACATCTCGGAATCCCACCCGATTCTCGACTCGCGGCTTCCCGATGGCAGCCGGGTCGCCGCCGTCATTCCGCCATGCAGTCTTCGCGGCGTCACCCTAACCATCCGAAAGTTCAACACGCGCCACTTTGAAATGCAGGACTTAATCGCAGCCGGAACACTCGACCAGCCACTCGCCAATCGACTCGAAGACTACGTTCTTTCCCGTAAGAACATTTTGATTTGTGGTGGCACCGGCTCGGGAAAAACCACGACATTGAATATCCTCAGCAGATTCATACCCGAGGAAGAGCGGATTCTCTTGATTGAGGACACGGCGGAAATTCAAATCGCCCAGCCCAACCTTGTCCGGTTTGAGGCGCGCCACGCGCAGAACGGCCTTCCTGGCGTAGCGATCCGCGATCTTCTTAAAGCCGCTCTTCGTCACCGCCCGGACCGGATCTTGCTCGGTGAGATTCGCGGCGGTGAAGCCTTCGATCTTTTGCAACTTCTGAATACGGGTCACTCGGGGACACTTTCCACCGTTCATGCGAACTCGGCCAAACAGGGTCTTGCTCGGTTCACGAGCTGCGCGCTGCAAAGCGGTGTCGAGCTGCCCTACCGCGCCATTAAAAGCAATATCGGAGACTCGCTCCATGTCGTCATTCAGATCGAACGCCGGCCCGGACGCCGCTACATCTCGGAAGTGCTCGAAATCAACAGCTACGACCCTGACGCCGATCTCTTCGATTACTGCTCGATCTACCAGAGACAGGAGACACCCGCATGACGGCTGAAGAAAAAGAAAACAAAAAGAGCATCTCCGCTGCCGAATACATCCGAACGACCTTTAATTCGTCGGACCGGCTCGCTGTCCTGGTACGAAATCGCAGCCGAGGCGAAACGATTCAACGCATCACGACCTCGGCAAGAATCGTGGAGCCGGCTTTTCAGGAATGGATGCACTTCAAGAATGAAAAAGAATCGTGCGACATCTACGTCGGGATGAACGCCCTGAAACCCGAAGCCCGCACCCGAACAAAGGAAGACATCCACACCATCCGACATCTCTATCTGGATATCGATCATGACGGCCCGGCTGCCCTGGCAAAGATTCAACAATCGAATCTCGTGCCGTTGCCGAACTACACCGTCAACACGTCGCCGGACAAGTTTCAGGTGGTCTGGAGAGTCGAGAATGTTTCGCCAGAGCAAGCCGAGGTTCTGCAGCGGGCAATGGCGCGAAAGTTCGGAGGCGATCCGGCAGCTACCGACTCGACTCGCGTGCTTCGCCTACCGGGCTTTCTGAACAGGAAGTACGACACCGAGTTTCAGGTACAAGCGGAGAAGCACACGGAGCGCGTCTATCATCTCCAGGATTTCCGGCTCCGCACCGACCCTATCGAGAGTGATTTCCGGCCTCGTCACCATTCGCAGACACAAGCTTCGTCTGAGTCGCGCCCACTGAGCCAGTCCGAACATGACTGGGCCTATGCGAAGCGCGCCCTCGCCCGCGGTGACGACCCTGAAGAAGTCATCCGTCGCATCGCCGACTATCGAGGTTCCGAAAAACACGACCCTGAATCTTACGCTCGCCGTACCGTGACCAAAGCGAAGGTCGAGCTGGACCAGCGACCAGTCAACCCAGGCGGTGGTGGCGGGCACGCACCCCAGTCAATTGACAACAGTCAAGACCGAAGACGAACGCCATGAACCTGACACCAGTCGCCGTCCTATAAGTGAGGCTCTTGTCCGTGCCTGAACCTGCTACACTCCGTGTGCATAGGGAAACTGAGTCATCGAGCGAAAGGAGCTCGATGGCACGCAAGAGGTATCAGCAGGGAAGCGTGTATTTGGTTGGGAAAAGCAAAGACAAGTGGGTCGGTCGGTATAGGGAAGACGTGATCGGGATAGATGGGAATGCGCGACGTGTCCGGCGAGAAGTAATTCTCGGCAGCAAGCGCGATCTGCCGACGAAACGCTTGGCACAGCGTCGCATGGACTCCGTTCTTTCCCGGATCAACGGCCTTGATTACCGTCCGGGCCGCGTAGCTACCTTCGAGGAGTTCGTGGAGCGATGGAAGGTGGAAGTGTTAATTACGCAACAACCTTCCTCCATCCGTGCTGTGAAGTCACACCTCAAGTGCCACATCGTTCCGCAACTCGCCAAACTACGTCTCGAACAATTCAGCGTGGAAAACCAGCAAACCTTCATCACCCGCATGTTCGAAAGGGGTGTTTCACGAAAGAGCGTGCTCAATGTTCTTGGCACGCTTTCATCGATTCTCACCACGGCCCGCGATTGGGGCTACAACTGCGAACACATCGATGTCAGAAAACTGCGCTTGCCGCCGCGAGGTGAGCGATACGAGGCCCCGCACTTCACGATTGACCAGCTGCAGCACATCTTGGCAATAGCCGAAGAGCCATGGCACACGCTTTTCTGTATTTTGACGATGGACGGTCTACGCGCCGGCGAAGTCTTGGGCCTTCAATGGAAAGACATTGACCTAGACCGTCGGTTGCTGCATGTCCGCAGGTCAGCGTGGTATGGCCATGTCCAGACAGCAAAGAGCAAAGCCAGCGAAACCGTGCTCCCAATGCCTCAGCTACTCGTTACTGTGCTTAAGAAATACCAGACACAGTGGAAACCGAATCCGCAAGGCTTCCTATTTGTAACCCGCAACGGACGGCCTCCGTCTTCCAACAAAGTTGTGGAGTACCATTTGTGGGCGATCCTCGACGCGCTCGAGATTCCACGGTGTGGACTTCACGCATTCCGTCATTCCCACACGGCGCTCCTTCTCGATTCTGGAGCAACGCCGAAGGTGGTTCAGCGGCAACTACGTCACGCCGACGCCCGCACGACCCTTGAGATTTACGGCCACGTCATAGGTGAGGCGCAGCGTGAAGCTGTCGAGAAAGTGGCGTCGATTGTGGACGGTAGTGGACGGCAATCAACGACCATAAATTAATCGATTCAGAGACTTAGCCGTGTTGGGCGTTGGGTTCGATTCCCATCGCCCGCTCCAGAGTTTAAAAGACTTACGCTGCAACTCCATTTTCCTTATTTTCCGATACGCGGTTATCAAGCGTCGAAAATGCAAGTCGGACTTGTTCCATTGGCACTTGATTGCATAACAATGTCGGCTCCTCGACCCGAGTAGACTGTGGTTTATCGACGACCGCAGGCTCGGAGAAAGGAGCCGAACAGTATGTCCAGAAAAGGCAGATGTGTTCAATGGGAGGTAGACCCATCAAGGGAAGAGTCAGAACTCTTGTAGCTAGGGCCGCATGTGTGGAGGAAACGAAACGCGTGAAGTCGGTCCGACAAAATCATCCTTTCGGGATGGTGAGCGAGTCATTGGGCTGTAACGAAAGTGAACGCACAGGTGACCTCGAAACCCTAAACTCCAGAGGCCGAACCCGCACTGAGGGGGTGAAGGCAACATGGATCGTTGCAAAACTGACTGATACGACGAGACGCTCTGGCGGGGCGATAGCGACAGCACGATGACAAGGACACATGGAGCAACTGGAGAAACCCTCCTCGTCCCATGGAGAAAATCCACGGAGCAGAAGACCGTATAACTGGCGACCACCAGGAAATCGGAAGACGGCGAGAGGGTGGCGGAGGGGCCAGCAGTAGCGGTGAAGCGGGGTAATGCCCGTGGAGCGAAGAGGCCCTGCTGAGGTGCAACAACTCCAACCACAAGGGAGGCAAGGGTGAGATGACAAAGACACCCATCAGTTTGCAAGACCTGAGGAGGAGGATATACGTCAAGGCGAAGGCAGAACCAACTTGGCGCTTTTGGGGACTCTACGTTCATGTCTGCAAGAGGGAAACGCTCCAGGAAGCCTACCAGATGGCCAAGAGCAACAAGGGCGCACCTGGGATCGATGGCGTCACGTTCGATGACATCGAGGAAAGTGGAGTGGAGGGTTTTCTGAAACAGATTCAAGACGAACTGGAGCAGAACACGTATCAGCCCATGCCGGTGCGGAAGAAGGAGATTCCGAAGGACGGGGGCACCAAAGTCCGCGTTCTCTCGATCCCCACAATCCGCGACCGCGTGGTTCAGGGTGCGCTTAAGCTCATCCTGGAACCGATCTTCGAGGCTGATTTCCAATCGGGGTCGTACGGCTATCGACCGAAGCGGTCGGCCCATGAAGCGGTAAACAGAGTTGATCAGGCGATCGTCCAAGGGTTAACACGAATCATCGATTTGGATCTCCGAGCCTACTTCGATAAGGTGCAGCACTCACTGCTGCTCGAGAAAGTGGCTCGGCGGGTCCAAGATACATCGGTGATGAGACTCCTGAAGATGATCCTGAAATCGACCGGGGCGAAGGGAGTTCCTCAAGGCGGGGTAATTTCGCCAATGCTCAGTAACCTCTACCTAACCGAGGTAGATCGGATGCTGGAAAAGGCGATTGCGACCACGCGACGGGGAAAATACCCCAATGTTCAATACGCGCGGTTTGCGGATGACCTGGTGGTATTGATTGATTCTCATCCGCGACATGACTGGCTAATCGGGGCGGTGGAGAAACGACTGCGAGAGGAATTGGCCAAACTCAGAGTGGAAATCAACGAGGAGAAGAGCCGGAAAGTAGACCTAGCGAAGGGAGAGAGCTTCGGCTTTCTGGGGTTTGAGTATCGCCGCGTTCGAAGTCGTAAGGGAAAGTGGCGGGCTCAATAGGTGCCCAAGCCGAAGAAGCGAACGGCGCTCCTGCGGAAGCTGAAGGAAATCTTCCAGCGATACGTTAGCCAGCCCGTCGGACGGGTGATCGAACTCATCAATCCGATTCTGCGGGGTTGGGTGCACTACTTTGCGGTAGGGAACTCGAGCGGGTGCTTTTCCTACATTAAGCTCTGGGTGGAGAAGAAGGTTCGGCGGCATCTGATACGTGCGCGAGGGCGCACAGGATTCGGATGGAAGCGGTGGAGTACGCAATGGATCTACAACACACTCGGACTATTTAACGATTACCGGGTCGTCGCGAGCCGTCAGCTGAAAGCCATCCGCACGAATCAGCCCCATAACCCTTGATGCGAAGCACACAGGAAAGCCCAGTGCAGGAAATCTGCACGCTGGGTTTGATGAGGCGGGGGCTGGAAACCGGCTTACGATTCGGCTCGTGAGGCACTCCCAGAGGAAACGGGGAGCAACAGATAGGCTGAATCTACGGAGCCTGGCGCCAGTCCTCGACCCTACTGATGATTATAGGCGTAGATTACCACCCGAGCTTTCAGACGATTGCATTTTTAATGGAAGAGACTGGTGAGTGTGGTGAACAGGAACTGAACCACAGTGATGGACAAGCAGAGAAATTCTATCGCGACCTGAAGCAGCGAGGAATCTGCGTGCGCGTAGGCATGGAGGCTACCGGATATTCACGCTGGTTCGAGCGACTGCTGGCAGAGTTAGGGTTCGAAGTATGGATGGGCGATCCCGCGGAGATCAAGGCCAAGCGAGTGAAGAAGCAGAAGTTTGACCGCGAGGATGCTCGACTCTTACGCCGGCTGATGCTGGAAAATAACTTTCCGCAAATCTGGGTACCGGGTCCGGAGAATCGGGATCTGCGACAACTGCTGTGGCACCGGCATCGGTTGGTGCAGATGCGCACGCGGATCATGAATCAGCTGCAGGCGCTGGCCATGAACGAGGGCTATCGCTGGAAGAAAAAACTATTCAGCGAACAAGGACGAGCGCAGTTAGAGAAGCTAGCGTTGGCTCCCTGGGCCAGTCGGCGCCGGCAAGAGTTGCTGGAGCTGTTGGACCGCATGAATCCGACGATTGAGGAGTTAACCGCAGCGGTCGAGCAGGAAGCCAGGAAGCGACCCGAGGTGCTGCGACTGATGACGCATCCTGGCGTGGGTCCGCTTACGGCACTCGCTTTCGTGCTGATCATTGGAACTTGGGAACGCTTTCCACGTGGCAAGCAGATCGGCAACTACGTGGGGATGATTCCGAGTGAGGACTCCAGTGCTGGCAAGCAGCGACTGGGGCACATCAGCAAGCAGGGTAACTCCTTGTTGCGCTTCTTGTTGGTGGAGGCGGCCCAAGCGGCGGCGCGTAGCCATCCCGACTGGCGACGTCGGTACATGCACCTGGCAATGCGTCGGCACAAGAGCATTGCCAAGGTAGCGATGGGGCGCAGGCTGGCGGTTCGGTTGTACTGGATGTGGCGGAATGGTTGTGAGTATTCGCAGTCGTTAAAGTTCGGTTCGTACGCGGGACAGCTCGGTACCGGACATGGCGTGAAGTAGAACGCCGTGCACTTGATGGGGCATCCCGCTCCCTGCAAAGGGAGTTTGAACTAGTAATCATGGTTGAAGTAATGATCGAAGAGATGTTTAGGTCGGACTGACGCCGATCGAAAGATTACGAACGAGCCGTGGTCGTCGAAGCAGAGGTCAAGAAAGAACAAGGAAGACCACTCGTAGGAGTGAGCGGGGTAGTGCGCTCAAAAAGGATTTGACAGGGCCGACATTGTTAGAGATGTCCGGTGTATCGAGCCGTCATCGACGCAGAACTATGCCCCATTTGCTGTCGAAGGACGGCGGGATTTAGGCCAGCGAGTTCCCACCTCCGGTTGCACCCATGGCGAAAGGCATGCATGCCCGCCTTGGGCAGGTTGAGTGCCTTCAAAGCGGGATACATACCATCGTGTAGGACATTGGTTTCGAGAAGGGGAGTGTCGCGTCGAGAATGAAAGACAAGGTTAGAGGGCTTCTTCCTTTTCATAAAGCGCTGTACAGCCTTCAACGCTTCTTGTCCTTCGGCATCGGCCAACAAAACGGTTCGATAAGCCGCTACGTTTTTACAAGGCCCTATCTTGCCTCCACTCCGCTGGTCCGATGATTCGTCCACGCGAACTGTCTTGGCTTTGAAGTCGATATCATCCGGTCTCAAGGCAACTAATTCTCCGAACCGCAAACCTGACGCAGATGCCACCAAGAAGAGTGTCGCGTACTGTCCCTTGCGAACGTCGTCCAACTCCAGCTTTCGGACTTGAGCGGCGATTCCCGTGGCTTGTTCCCAAGAGAGGGAAACAGCCTCCCGGCTCTCAATCTTCATCTGCAACTTGTCTCGGTCGGGGATGGCAAGGCCTTGCTGTGAAAACGGTGGCTTTCGGTCCTTCGAGAATGTCGATAGAACGCGCTGCATCGTTCGCAGAACATTCTTGATCGTCACCCACGTAAGACCTTGTTCCCGTTTCTTCCAAGCCCACTCGTTTACCAAATCAACGGTGATGTGCTCTATTGGAATGTCCCTCCAGTCAACTTCGAGATGATTCTTGATGTGTCCGTCCGCTATCGAAACCGTGGACGCTCGAAGCATTCTTGGCGCGAATACTTCCCGGTAGTGCCTTACCGCGTCCGCGAAGGTCGCCGATGCAGGTATCCGATAGTCATCCGAATTAAGTTTCAGCTTCGAGATGAACTCCAGTTTTTTGCGTTCGGCTTCACTCCGAGTCATCTGGTTCGTTAGCCCGAGAACTACCGTCATTCGCTTTCGCTCTTCCCGTCCTGGGACGTCCATCCAGTATTGGAAAAAGTAGTACTTTGTCCCGTCAGCACGCTTACCGACGCGCACCTTCGGGTTTTGCCCTCTCCTGCGAGACATGCATTTTCCTCTTCTCGCTGGAACTGGCGGCGGGGGTACCATACCGGAGTTGTAATCATTTAGTAAAGGGCCTGACGTCGCTTCGGGCGTGCAGACGTTTCCATGATGCCACCGTTCTTTTTTTACCTCAGTGCCCGCACACGCCTCGAAGGAGAAACTTAGTTGCTCGCCGCGCTTAGGAACCACCTCTGCAGGGTGTTTCCCAGGCACGCAGCAATCCTCAGAAGTGGACGCCGGATGCGAGGCTTGTCCATCCTGTCCAGAGTTTCGCTCGTCTCTCGTTGAGTAGCGGGCCAAAATCTCCCCCTACTTAAATTGAACGAGATTTGTTTAGAAACCCGTTGAGAAACCTGAAATTAGTTCGATTTAAACGTCGTAAGTGCCACCAATGCAGCAACTTCCAAGACGGCTGTCGTCACATGAAAAGCGAGGCGATCCGGGTCTCAGGTTCTAGCGAGGTGCATTCAGCGGAAACAGTCGAATTTCAGCGATAGTAGCGCTAGTGTGGCTCCAACCCCATTCGCCACACTAGCGCACAGGGCCAAACAACGGCCCTGTCCCAAAACCAAATTAAGAACCCAATGCTTTGGAATAACGATGCGTTTGGGATTTGATGAGGAAACAAACTTAAAACTGCAAAAACATCGGGTTGAGAACGTGCCAAATACCAGCTGCAAACGCCTAGTTGACTTTGGATGGAATGGATATTGAAGATTCTAGCCTGCCCAAAAGCGTAAAACCGTCCCTTATGATAAAGAGGGGGACGGTTTTACGATTTCCTTGGGTAACAGGAGCGAGCTATCTTGGTTTTGGTAAGAAATAATGTAGCGTTTTACGCTTTCCATGCTCTTCGCGCAGCAAACCAAGTTCGATGGCTCGCTGTATCAGTGGTCTAAGCTTTTTCTCGCCAAACCCGGATTTCGCCATCAATTCCTTCTGATTGAGACCAGGTCTCTGACGAGCACAGGATCGCAGCACATCGATATCGCATCGCTCCTGATCCAGGACGCGAACCATGGGATTCTTGGTTTCGTCTACCCGGACGACCAGTTCTCGGTCCTCGCCGATGGCAGCCTTTGAATCAAGATGGATGTTGGAGACCGTCCCTTTGCCCAATTTTCGTTTACCGGACAGGAAAATCAATACGTCCGCCCATGCAGTCAAGTTCACTGATCCAAGTGCTTTGGTCTGGATTTCAGGCGTTTCGCCCTTTTTGGCATGATGCACGAGAACGATTGCGCAGCCGTATTTGTCCCTGAGCTTGTCCAAAACTTGCAGAAACTCAGCCGTTTCCTTTGCGTCCATCACATTTCCACGAAACAGGCGGCGAAACACATCGAGAACGATCAGTTCTGGCTTGAATTTCTGGAGTTCAAGCTCCAAAGAGTTTAACCATTTCGGCTCCACCAGATTCAGAGGACAGCGTGAAATTACTTTTAGATTTACGATGGTTTTGCTGGACCGTCCAACCTGTTTTTCGTAGAGCATCTTCATGCGATCCGCTGTCATGTGCGCAGTGTCTTCGATTTGCACGTATAGAGTCCTTGCGGCTCTTGGAATAGGGAAGAAACCCAGAGCTTTTGGGGAACCGGCTGCCACATCCATCGCCAGTGCAGCACCCATCCAGGACTTGAGTTCTTTGGGAAGGCCATACAGCAGCACGCCGCCGCACTTTGGAATGATCGGATAGACGACAAATTCTGCAGCGGGATCGGATTCTCTGGCTTCTTCGAGAAAGCGATGCAGGCATTTGATTGGGAGCTTGAATGAGTGCTCGAGGGGTTTTGCAGAGAGTCCCTGAAATAGCCCACTTGCGGCGTCATACCTCCCAGCGTTCACCAGTTTTTCTGCTTCAACCAAAGCATTTCGATAGGTGACTTCAGTCGAAAACTTAAGAGCAAGGTCGCGCAAAAACGTTCTGTCGGAAAGATCGATCTCGAAGAGAACATTAATTTCCTTCCTGTAATGTTTCATGCGGTCACGATGCTTTGACTTCCGCAAATAACCCGACACCACCGCCCACAAAGAAATCGAGCTGAGCTTATCGAGTTTCAGGTTTTTGTTTTTGAGGGCGTCCACCGCGATGCGTGCAATATCCATGTGAATAGGGCTGGTGAAGAATCTAGGCTCAATTAAGCCCAAGACACCAGCGGGGCGGCGAACGAGAAGAGCGAGCAAACTCCGTTGCGCATCGTGATTGAACCTGTACTCATCGTTGATCATTTTTCATCTCCACGCAAGATTTAGGTGTTTCAGCGAAACCGCGTCCTTGCGTGGAGCCACCATGGCGGTGGGGAGATATTTTCTCCGACGGTTCCGCTGAAACCACCCACAGAGATTTACTTTTCAAAATTTAAGCGGTGACGTTTATGAGCAAAACGAAGTGAACACGGGGAAAAGGAAAGCCCGGAGAAAGTTACGACCTACGTTTGTTTATCCGGGGAAAGCGCCGCGGTGGCTCAAATCGAAGAAGGTCTTCTATATTGCATCCTAGCTTTCGGCACAGCTTGTCCAACACTCCTGCGCTGTATCGTGTGCTTCTGTCGTGGTAGAGCGCATGTATAGTGGGGGAGCTGATTCCAGACTCTTTTTGAAGCCGATATCGTGACCAGCCTTTGCGTGCAAGAACGTCCTTCAATGTACATATAATTATGGCATGCTCCAAGGCCAATTAGTCTATGGCAACAATACCTAACGTAGGCTTTATATACAAGCGTTGTGCATGTTTTTGTGGGGTGATTTGCGATTTGTCTGGGGATGGCGTTTCCCGAGCCGGTTTTTGTGGACATGGACGCTACCCCCGGGTACTTAGTGCCTCTCTCTATCTGAAACAATATTTTCATACTTCACATTCAAGGCCCTTACAGCAGTTATGGCCCAAATCTTGAACTTGGGCCATGATTCCTGCGTGTGCTTTCAGCCGTTTCTTGCCTCCAAGGACGTTTATCCGCCGCTTCCCAATGCCTTGCGTGAGCCAATTTTTAGAGCTTTACGCCGTCAAAACCGCATAGTATGATGTACTGTTTGGGTATATAACTGTACGGTGCTCTATTTAGCGCTGCGGGGCGTTTTGCTGGGTTTTGACTCATCTTAGCCCCGATAGCCGAAGCCGGACGGGAAGTCCACGCAGCGAGGCTGCAAAGGTCAGCAAATGGGGCCATACGGAAGCGTCCGACCCGCTTTTAGCGTCGGGGGATCGGATCAACGGATTTCAGGAGAAATCTAGGATGAAAACAGCGATATACGCCCGCGTGAGCACTGGTAATGGAATCAGCACCCAGAAATGCAAATCCGCGAGCTTCGTGACTATTGCAAGAGGCGAGGATGGAAAATCACGCGAGAGTACGTTGATCAAGGCATTTCTGGAGCCAAGGAATCGAGGCCCGAACTCAACAGGCTCATTGCCGATGCTCATCTTCGGCGATTCGATGCAGTTGTTTGCTGGCGCTTCGATCGCTTCGCAAGATCGGTGAGCCACCTCTTGCGTGCGTTGGAGACGTTCAAAGCGCTCGGCATCGAATTTGTGAGTCTTTCGGAACAAGTCGATACGTCCACACCGGCATGGAAAATGGTTTTCACGGTTTTGGGTGCGGTCGCTGAATTGGAGCGCAATCTGATCGCCGAACGCGTCAAGGCCGGATTGCGGAACGCGCGTGCCAAGGGAAAAATTCTTGGCAGGCCACGAAAAATTGCCAATTCTGACGAAATCAAACGGCTACGGTCTCAAGGAGCATCGTGGCGAGCCGTCGGAACTGCACTTGGGATCAGCGCTGCCACGGCATTTTGTGCTTCGACCAGAACTCCCCTGAAAATGAAGCTCAGGAGTGGGAAGTGAGGAACGACGATGATTAAGCCTCGCCCGCTACCTAGGTTGCGGGTTCAACTTCCATTTGAGCGTAATTTCACTGAAGCCGAGTGCCTGCGTCTGAAGCGAGGCTTCGTCGCTGAGAGTATGGATGATTGCCTAAGGGCGGATGATCGCTGGCACATTTTGTTCAAAGACCCTTGGTTGCACTTCGTGCGCAGCTGGACAGGATTTTGCGTTTACAAAGTCCGGCTCGAAGTGAGCGACGGGGGATGCAAAATTGTTCGAGCGCTGGCGAACCGCAACGTAAAGCAATACGCTGGCACCGATGCGCGGCAAGACGCAGAGATACTCTCCTTTCTAATCGACCACCTTCTATTGGATCGGGATCAGATCACCAGGCAGTGAAAGCTGTCTTTGTAACGAAACGTCTGGCCTTCCGAAGCGGGATCACCAAGTGGCGCCGTGTCGACCAGTTGCAAGAACTGGCATCACCCACGCGTCAACCTTCGCCGCCCACATCCACCACGAGCACCTGGTTGGGTCGCTTATCGGTAAGGCGTCCGCGAAGCTGGCCAATCATCGCTCGCCAGTATTGCCGCCTTATGCTCGCCTATCAACGCGACATGGGGGTATTACGCGCTGAGGGGAAAACGCTACACCAGGGCGGGCGAGTGGATCGGGATGCACGAGGGGAAGGAACGGGCAGGGGAAGCGCGCGCTGGTCACTTGATTGCATAACAATGCCGGCCCTCCTCGACTCGAGTGGGCTCTTGTTGATAGGCTCGGGAAGACGGAGCCGGAATTCGGTTCGCACGCGGGACAGCTCGGTACCGGACATGGCGCGCGCACGAAAGCGCCGTCCACTTGATGGGGCATCCCGCTCCCTCGCGAGAGGGAGTTCGAAGAACTAATCATGGTCTGAAGTTTATGATCGAAGCGAAGTATGGGTCGGACTGAAGCCGACCGCTAGATTACGAGCGAGCCGAAGTCGTCAAGGCCGAGGAGCAAGACAACTAAAGGAAGCGGAAGAAAAAACTCTTTTAAGTGAGTGGATAAGTCTGCTCAAAAAGTGTTTGACAGAGCCGACATTGTTAGAGATGTCCGGTAACCGCGTTTACCAGGACCTGGTCGATTAGTTCCGAGTTGCTGACTATTGTGCAAGTGGATCGAGTCGGACTGGCATCTGTTAGAAGCGCAATCCCAACCCTCCGAGCGAACAGGCGTCAGACATATAATCCACGGATGGGTAATCCACTGATGGGCAGTTCTCATTCACCTCTTTGGTCTATCGGATCGACTCTTCGCCTGGATCGACGAGATCCATACCTTCGCCTCCAGAACGTGACGCTCTTCGTTCGGGACCAAGACCGAAGCTTACAGTTTTTTGTGGACCGTCTTGGATTTAGCTTGGTGGCTGACTACGACGTACCCGGCGGAGACCGCTGGGTCGCGGTCGCCCCTCCCGATGGGACGGCGATGCTGGCGCTGGTCGCGCCCAAACCCGATGCGGAGAACTACAAACACGTAGGTCAAGCGAGGCAGATTGTTTTTCTGACTGAGGATGTCGGCGCGAAGTACCACGAGTGGCTTGACCGCGGCGTTGCTTTTCTTCATCCGCCGGAACAACCAGGTTGGGGCGGAGTGTTCACAACGTTCGAAGACCCCGATGGAAACTCTTTCGCCCTCGTGGGGTACGATCAGGCTAGGCAAGAAGTTGAAAAGCAACGCCGACAGACGGCAGAGAAACTAGAGTCCGAGCGCCGCGCCGCTCGGGAACTCGAAATTGCACGACAGGTGCAAGCGAGATTGTTCCCCCAAAGAATGCCGCAGGTTAGAACACTTGAGTACGCGGGTGCGTGCATTCAGGCCCGTCACGTTGGCGGAGACTACTACGATTTCCTGGACCTCGGCCGCGGACGGCTTGGGCTGGTCATTGCCGATATCGCTGGCAAAGGAATCGCCGCCGCTCTCTTGATGGCGAATCTACAGGCGAATCTACGCAGCCAGTGCGCGATTGCTTCCGATCAGCCGCAACAATTCTTGCGATCGGTCAATCAGTTGTTTTACGAGAACACCGCCGATGGCGATTACGCGACGTTCTTCTTCGCTGAGTATGACGACAGTACACGGAGGCTACGCTATGCGAATTGTGGGCATCTCTCGCCGCTTCTTCTGCGGCATGACAACGCTTTGGAACGACTGGACTCTACCTCCACGGTGCTAGGGCTTTTCGAGGAGTGGAATTGCTCGATAGAGGAACAGCAGCTCCTTCCGGGAGACACTCTCGCTCTCTATACTGACGGCATAACCGAGTCATCGAATGATGCAGGAGAGGAGTTTGGCCAACAACGACTGGTCGAAACATTGCGGCGGCATCGTGGGCTACGCTCGCAACCGCTGTTGGAGGCAGTTGTTGAGGAAGTTCGGCGGTTCAACCCTAACGAACAGCAAGACGACATTACGCTAATCGTCGTCAATTCAGGGGACGCTTAGAACTAAATAATTCCACTCGCCTGGTAAGTCGGATTACCGGACATCTCTAACAATGTCGGCCCTGTCAAAACACTTTTTGAGCAGACTTATCCACTCACTTAAAAGAGTTTTTTCTTCCGCTTCCTTTAGTTGTCTTGCTCCTCGGCCTTGACGACTTCGGCTCGCTCGTAATCTAGCGGTCGGCTTCAGTCCGACCCATACTTCGCTTCGATCATAAACTTCAGACCATGATTAGTTCTTCGAACTCCCTCTCGCGAGGGAGCGGGATGCCCCATCAAGTGGACGGCGCTTTCGTGCGCGCGCCATGTCCGGTACCGAGCTGTCCCGCGTGCGAACCGAATTCCGGCTCCGTCTTCCCGAGCCTATCAACAAGAGCCCACTCGAGTCGAGGAGGGCCGGCATTGTTATGCAATCAAGTGCCGTATCAGGACTCTCCTGGACATTCGCATCCATCCCGATGTAGATAGTGATAAGCAGCTACGAAGAGGGCGTTATGAAACATTTAGTCGGTGCAGGGACGCTCGTGGTAGTCGCCCTGGTTGTGAGGCTTTGGGCGTTTCAAAGCATTGGTCTGGACATCTCCGTACACGACACCTATCGAGTCATTCCGCTTCGAGTGGTTGGGTTCTGGCTCTTGATAGGGATAGCCGCCGCGTGGTTCTTAGTTGCTGCATACAAGTTCCGTCGTCACAGTTCTTGAACTTCTATCCTGCCGCTACAGCGCAACGTGCGTTCGTCCGGTTTCGCCGTTTGCCAAGACATTGAGATTGTCGCGGCCAATCCTAGACAGTTGAAAGTTCACGTGCCAATATTTTAAACCGCCATAGTGGAACTCCAATGAAGATGCTTTGGTGCTGGAGATGTAAGGCTGAGGTGCCGATGCTCGACGATGAAGAATTTGAGCGCGTCTCATCCCTTCGTAATAAGACGGGTAGTTGGGGCGACCATCGCGAGAGCATGTTCGGCCCGGTCCTGCGCGAATATGAACGCATCACGGGTTTCCGCGAAACTAACCCGAATGCCATCTATCATCACGTGTTGTCCATGTACGGAGCGCCCTGTGCAGAGTGTGGAAAGCCGCTTCGTACTCCGAGAGCAAAGATATGTGGGGCATGCATGGCCCCCGTTAATGAGTAAGCGTGGACAAAGGGGCAAGCATGACACAGGGCCAACTCGAAAAAATGAGAGAGTGTGCAAGGCAACCCAAAAGCGACGCAAAGGCGGTGAGTGTCACGTGTAACGACGGCGATGTCCTACAAGGATTTGCGCTGTTTGTCAGCGATGCAGAGCACGACGTAATTTTTGAGCTTCATTCAAGCAACAACTCTGCAAAATACAAAAACGGAACTTGCTACCTAATCAAATGGGACGATATTGCGGATTTCCATGAATCTGCCTGACACGCGGTGAACTAACCTCCGCTCCGCTGCACTCCGTCTCAACTCCCGATAAGTCCTAGTGTTGTATCGGAAGCGCGAGCGGGCAAGGCGCAGGCACGAGCACGGTGTGTTTGCGCGCTTTCGATACAACGACTTGAAGGTAGCCGCCCGCGGTTGCGGCGGACGCGGGCCCTATGCAAATTCAATGGTGGGACAGAGCGGTGTGGAGGTGCGCGGAGACTGTGCCGCAGCGCGCCATACAAGGCCCCATGCGCCAATAAGTTGGCTACCGCGAAAAAGTATCTCCAAGAGCGTGGTTGAAGAGGCTGAAAAAAGAGATCTGTTCGACGGCAAGGCGCAGAAGTCCGGAGCGTGCGGAGGCACGCGAAGGTTTCGGGTTAGAGAGAGTCGGTTCATGCCGCAGCCGTGATCCCAGGTGGAGAACGAAGCTGAATTTCAGACGCGGTGAGCCTTTCGATGATCTTCATCGGGCCACCACACTGGGGACAGCGCCAAAGATCGGGGAAGTCTTCGGTGGAGGCAGCGTGTTGTTCGGCTTGCGGCTCTTGTACCGCGCCGAGCAACTGAAAACAAAGCGGCAGAAGAGTGGCACGCTTGCGGTTGGCCAGGAATCCGAAGTTACGGATGCGCACGAAGCCTTCCGGAAGTAGGTGCAACAGGAAGCGGCGCAAGAACTCATCGACAGGTAGGGTCAGCAACTTCTGTTTGTGGTGGTCTGCGGAATCGCGCCAGCGAAAAGTGACTTGGCCATCGGTGAAGGAAACCAGGCGATGGTTGGAGATGGCTACCCGATGGGTATAGCGGCCGAGATATTTCAGCACATGCTCGGGGCCACCGAAGGGGCGTTTTAAGTGCACCACCCAGGCTTGTCGATAGAGTGGCCGCAGCCAGGCAGCGAAGGTCTTGGGCTGAGCTAGGAACTTCAGGTCTGCATGGAAGTTGAGTTGGCCGTTCTGAAAAGCTTGCTTGAGCGCGTCCACGAATTTGCCGCGAAAGACTTTCCGCAGCACCGGTTTGGGAAGGAAGTAGTTCTCTCGTGAGCGAACCCAGTGGGTGTGATCGAGCGAGAGGCCGCCGGCGGGAACGACGCAATGGACATGCGGGTGAATATTGAGCTTCTGACTCCAGGTGTGCAGCACACTGAAGAAACCAATTTCCGCGCCGAGGTGTTTCGGATCGCGAGCGACTTCGAGAAGTGTTTCCGCGCTGGTGCGAAACAGGAGATCGTAGAGGATCTTTTTGTTCTGCAGGACCAGTGGCGCCAACCGGTGGGGCAGTGTGAAGACGACATGGAGGTAGCGTGTCGGGAGAAGTTCTCGCCGACGCGCAGCGATCCACCGTTCCCGAGCACCCGCCTGACACTTGGGGCAGTGGCGATTTCTGCACGAATTAAAAGAGATGGCGCGATGCCCGCAGCGGGTGCACTCATCGAGATGACCGCCGAGGGCGGCGGTACGGCACCGCCGAATGGCCAGCAGCACTTTGACATGCATCCACCGGAGCCACTTGCGGTTTCGTTCGATGAAGGTATCTCCCGCAGCGCGGACGATATCGGCCACCTCGAGGGGTGGCCGGTCCATCTACTCTTCCTGCGGTGACTCGCTTCTTAGGGACAGTGAGTCCAGTGGACTGGCTGTCGCGTTCAGGCGAAGTTCAGAAACATGGAGGTAGATAGTGGTCTGTTCCAGATCGCTATGGCCTAACAGCATTTGGATGTTGCGCAGATCCGCACCCTGTTCGAGCAGATGCGTGGCAAAGCAATGCCTAAGCGTATGGGGGTGTACCTGTTTTTTGATACCCGCTCGCTTGGCAGCGTTCCGGCACGCATGCCAAACCGCTTTCGTAGAAATCGGCCGATCGTTGGTATGCTGCTGGTTGCCTGGAAACAGCCACTCGCTTGGCTTTCGCCTTAACCGCCGCCAGTGCTCCCGCAGTTCCTTGAGCAGCTTTGGGCTAAGCATCACGTCGCGATCTTTGCGCCCTTTGCCACCCCGGACGTGAATGACCATGCGCTGGCTGTCGACGTCTGAAATTTTCAGGTGGGTTAACTCGGCACGTCGCACTCCGGTGGCGTAGAGGGTCATCAGCAGAGTGCGATGGAAGGAACTGTCAGCCGCATCGATCAGTCGCGCCACTTCTTGCGGGCTCAGAATCGAGGGAACGTGCTCGGCTCTTTTCGGATAGGGAGTCTCGACTGCGCTCCAGCTTTTCTTGAGAGTTTTGCCATAGAAGAACCGCAGAGCTGCAAGATAGACCGTAACGGTGCTCGCCGCCAACTTTCGCTTCTTGAAAAGTTCCGATTGGTATTCACGAATGTGCTTGGGGCCCAGACAGTCTGGAGGACGCTGGAAGCGTCGTGAGAAATCTTCCACTATACGGATGTAACTGCTTATGGTAGTTTCAGCGTAATTACGACGCTGGAGTTCCTCCAGCATCATTTTTCTGAGATGGGTCACGGGGACACCTCCTGTGACCCAAATTTATCTCTACCGATAGGCAATCACTGTTGAGTTACCTCACGCGAAGCGTCCGCCGCCGGGCGGCTGCGTTCAAGTCGGATTACCGGACAAGTCCCGTACTAGGACTCCATCTGTACGATAGTGTGTTGCAGTTCTTCAGAACCAGGGATAGGTGAACAGTTGCGTCCCAGTTCACGTCCTGTTAATCAGGACGCGACACTTCCCGTAATCTCGTCCTGGCCGCTGTCCGACAACTGAGCATGCCGCACGAGTCTGGAGTCAACCTCGCATCGCAGCCGCTCCCACTCGGCGCGTACTTGGGGCTTCCAGATTCGTTGCTTCGTGGTAGATCAGGTTGAAATTTAAGCTCCGATGGTGCTTTTCCCTTGAAAATTCGGACGGGGCCTTGGGCGAAATTATGCGGGCTTCGGGCTGCCTACATTCATTGCTTCCACCAGATAACCAAATCACCGGTTTCTACCGAACCCGATTCCGTGCGCGATAGCTGGGGAGCGATTGTCCTCAGAAAGGCATCGTATGTGCGCCTATCGAGTTGAGAGAACGAGTATCCGTCAACTGAAACGAGGGTTGCCAAAGCACTCTTGTGGGTGAAACGAACAAGCCCACCGTGGGCAACGATCCGCTTGACGTCGAACATTCGTGCGGTCCTCATACGGATTACTCTAGATCATGAGCGAACCACGCCACAATGGGCAACGCTGCGATCACACGTGCAGGTTACTTACGCGCCAAACCTCCGAAGACCCGTGGTTGTGGGATGCCTGTGTCGCGGAGCCGGACACCCTAATGACGGTGATATACTTCCGCCGCTCCCCGGCGCTAGGCAGCAGTTTAGCGGCTCGCCATGGAAAAGTACGATCTCATCGTCATCGGCTCCGGACCCGCGGGCCAGCGCGCCGCCATTCAGGCAGCGAAATTCGGCAAACATGTAGCGCTGGTCGAGAAGCTGGAGGTCGTCGGCGGAGTCGCCATCAACACCGGAACGATCCCCAGCAAGACGATCCGCGAAGCGGTCCTGCACCTGTCCGGCTTTTACTACCAGAACATTTACGGCGTCAACTATCGCGTCAAGGAACAGATCACCATGGCCGATCTTTCCTTTCGCGCGCAGCATGTCATTAAGACCGAAATCGACGTCATTCGCGCGCAGCTTTCGCGCAACGGCATCGAAATCTTTACCGGAACCGCCAGCTTTCTCGATCCGTGTCACATCCGCGTGGTCGGCTCGCGCAACCAATCCGAGTACGAAGCCGGCACCACCATCATCGCCACGGGAACCAAGGCCGCCACTTCCGCGCTGGTGCCCTTCAACAACCGCACGATCATCAATAGCGATCAAATTCTCGGTATGCCTCAGATTCCCAAGACCCTCATTGTCGTCGGGGGCGGAGTCATCGGCCTCGAATATACCTGCATGTTTGCGACCCTCGGTGTTCGCGTCACGCTCATCGAAAAGCGCCCGCGCCTCCTGGAGTTCGCCGATTCCGAGATGGTCGAAGCGCTCTGCTACCACCTGCGCGACCGCAGAGTCACCCTGCGCCTTAATGAAGAAGTCGAGAGCGTCGAAGAGACCGCCGAAAACGGCGTTGCCGCCGTTCTCAAGAGTAAGAAGAAAGTTTCCGGCGACGCCCTGCTCTACTCCGTAGGCCGCCAGGGAAACGTCGAAGACCTCAACCTCGCCGCTGCGGGCCTCACCGCTGACGCGCGAGGCCGCATCCCCGTCGATGACCACTACCGCACACCTCAGCCGCACATCTTCGCCGTCGGCGACGTCATCGGGTTCCCCAGTCTCGGATCCGTTTCCATGGAGCAAGGCCGCATGGCCGCCGCCAATGCCTTCGGCATTCCCATCCATTCCAATCGCGCGAACTATCCCTACGGCATCTACACGATCCCGGAGATCTCGTTCGTCGGCAAAACCGAAGAGCAGCTTACCGAGGAGGGCGTGCCGTATGAAGTCGGCATCGCCTTTTTCCGCGAAATCGCCCGCGGCCAGATTCGCGGCGACACCACGGGCCGGCTGAAACTCATTTTCAATCCGGACTCAAAAGAGCTTCTCGGCGTGCACATCGTTGGAGAAGGCGCTTGCGAACTTATTCATATCGGTCAAGCAATCTTTGCGTCGAAGGGCACCGTCGAGTATTTCGCCGAAGCCGTTTTCAATTATCCGACACTCGCCGAATGCTATAAGGCCGCCGCCTTCAACGGCTTGAACAAATTGAGGTAAAGAATGCGCAGGACAATCGGCGTACTGGTGATGGAACACATCGCGGTGGGGCTCGTCGAAGACAACAAGGTTGTCGGCCCGCTTGGCGTGTATCCGCAAGGGGCGCTGGATGTCCTCGCCGGGATGCCTGCGGAGAGCATCGGGGACTGCATCAAGGAGCAAATCGAGATCGTCGCCAAGGGAGAAAAGATCGACGCGATCGGCTTGGGTTTCCCGGGGGTCATCCGCCACGGCGTGGTCGAGGATTCTCCCAATCTCCAGCAGGTGAAAGGCTTCCATCTCGAAGCGGCATTGTCTTCCGCTGCCGATTCGGGTCATGGATCGGTGCCGGTTCGGATTTTCAACGACGCCGACGCCATGGCCGCGGGCATAGCGGCGGCGCGTTACAAGCTTCATAGACTCATTCGTGTGTGGACCCTCGGCAACGGCATTGGCTTCGGTCGCTATCCTTGGACCGAAGGAGTTTGGGAAGGCGGGCACTCGGTGGTGACGCTGGACCCTAAGGAAAATCTCTGCGGCTGCGGTGGCCGCGGCCACCTGGAAGGCATCCTCGGGCACCGCTCCATGCGGATGCGCTTTCTGGATCTGGAGCCCGAAGAGGTTTTCGCAAACGCTGCCGACGGGGACCCGCGTTGCTCCGAATTTCTGACCCTGTGCCACCGCGCGTTGGCCGCGGCCACCGCTACCAGCATCCACATGGAGGGCCCAGGCCAGTTCTACATCACCGGCCCCAACGCCAAGTTCATCGACATCGGTTTGCTAGACCGCTTCGTCCACGAAATGGTCAAGATGAGCCCGCTGCAAGGCAGCCGCTTCGAAGTCATTCCCACCGGCGACGAGGTCGGTGTCATCGGTGCCGCCGTCAACGCCGAGCGCGCTGTGTTTAACGCCTGAGCTAGGGAAATACAGATGTATCCGCTGTTTCCAGTTTTACGGCCTCGAAAACTCGGTACAAGGAACACCTCGCTACCACACGATCTTATGCAATTAAGGGGAGCCTCCTCGACTGAAATTGACGGTCAGAGCCTCGAATTCGTCGCCTAATGTCGTCCGCACTTGGAGCTTGATTTCGGTTTCGAGCTGTTTTCGCCTCTCCATCGCTTCGCCGAACAGTGTCTCATCTTGATCGGCGGCGACGACCGTCAGCTGCACATATCCCACGGACCCGTGTATCGCGACCGATCTCTTCGCGAATATTGGCATAGTCAAGGAAGGGAGTTCGATTAAGTTCGCCGTGAAGGCGTCGGTACCTATTGAGGGCACCTTCGACAAGGGGGATGCCACCATAGTATTTTCGTCTCCCGATGTCACGACAGGAGTTCTTGATATCAAGATTCGGGGGAGAGTGGAAGGAACAACATCTCCTTCCTCCAATAAACCGGCCGCACCACACTGGTAAGGACCAATTAACTGACATTTCTGCGAGCTGGATGGCAAGCTCAGGGAGCAGTCGCTCAACTCCTGATCTGTCGGGTAACCGGACATGTGGTTTTTGCTAAAATTTCAAGTTTCCGATTACCGCGTTTATCAGGACTTATCACGCCATATATACTCCTAACAGTCCGTGGCGGAATCGCATTTTGCTGAGTGGCGAAGTCTGTATCTGAGATAGCGATGATTTTTCCGCCGATCGAATGGTGGTGATGAAACACAATGTTTTCTGGGACTCGAGGCCACGGAAGGGCGACGGAACAGAAAAAGCAGCACACAAAGAAACGAGGACTGACGATTTCTCAGCTCCCGTGGAGTACCCGAGCCCAAGAGCGAGCGAAAAATTAGACTCAGATTGAATGCCCCAACGTGAATCAGCAGTCGCTTGAGAATGTTTCGGTGTCCTCGTAGATGCGTTCGTCTCATTCCGCCCGTATCGTAGCAGTGCGCGAAGTTCCGCTCGATCAACTCGCCCCTCTTCCGCAGCAGGCCTTGGCCATAGGCTCCCTTCACTCGCCGCCGATTGGCATAGACCGCTTGCTGTTCCTGGGCTTTGCCTTCCCAATGCCGTTGCCCGGGCTGCTTCTTCTCCGAAATGTAAGCCCGCACTTCCGCACCCTGCAGATTCGCTACCACCGCTCCACTGTGGTAGCCCTTGTCGGCCACCACTTCTTCGATGCCCTTCAGATGCACTTGCGGTTTCTGGCTCGGTTCTTCTGTCCCAATCAACTCCGCGACGTTCTCACCGGCCTGCGCTAGAGTCTCGACCACCGTGGTGGTGTCCCCCGAATCGGCTTCCTGCAGCGTCACCGCCAACACCGCACCGGTCTTCAGATCCACGGCATGCTCGGCTTTGTGTGCCAGATGCGTTCGCCCATCTTTCATCTTGGCGATGCGCGCATCGCCATCATGCGGATTCACCCAATCTTCGTTGCTGGCCTTGTTCTTCCGCGTGCGATCCACTCGCGCTAGGTCTTCCCGCGTGGGCGTCGCGATTCCCGATTCCTTGGCCAAGCCCTGCAAAAATTCCTCGTAACTCTCACCCGTATCGCGCCGCACGATCGAACGCATCGCCGCGTTGGCCTCCAGCGTGGTCGCGTCGATCCCCACCGTCTTGCCCTTCACCAGCCCCTGCTCTCGCAGCACTTCCAAAATCCAGAAGAACACTTTGTGGTGCGTCTCCACATCGATCAGCCGCCGTGTCCGTGAAATGGTCGAATGATCCGGTGTGGGCTCGTCGATGCCGATTCCCAGAAATCTCCGTAGGCCCAACGAATCCGCCACCCGCCAGGCGATTCCCCGCTCGGAATCGAGGCCCTCAAAATAGCCCACCAACAACAAACGAAAATAGATCCCTGGCGCCAAAGAGGGTCGTCCAATGTTTTCCGCGTAAAACTTCGCGCACTCCCTCTCGGCAAACTCGTCAAACTTCCTCTCTTCCAACAATTCATTCACCCGCTTGTAAAAAGGATGTGCCGGCCCCTTCGCTAGTTCCTGCTGTGCGATCCACATCTGCTCTTGTCGCTGTCTTCGCCGCCGCGTTCCCATGCCCATCAGCAGTTCTCCTCAAATCTGTTCCGCATTCTACAGAGATTTCCGAGGCAGGGAAGTTACTTCAGGTTACCAATCGATTTTCACCACAGGCTGCTAAGGTGTTCCGACTCGCACTGATGGTCGCGTGTGTGACCCTGTTCTCGTGTAACGCGAGTGCCCAGTGGGTTCTTCAAGAGTCGCAGACGACGGCTGATTTGCGCGGCATTGACTCGGTCAACGAGGAAGTCGTGTGGGCCAGTGGTACGAACGGCGTCGTGCTGCGAACTACTGATGGAGGAGAACACTGGCAGACGTGTGCGACGCCAGCAGGTGCGGAACATCTTGACTTTCGCGGAATCCAAGGCTTCGATGCTCACACGGCAATAGTATTGTCGTCCGGGATAGGAGCACTCTCGCGGCTCTACAAGACAGTCGACGATTGCCGCTCGTGGAGGTTGATCCTCACCAACCCTGATCCCGACGGGTTCTGGGACAGTGTCAAGTTCACGATTGGAGAGAAGGCTCGGCCTTATCGAACCGGAGTACTCTTCGGTGATCCAGTACGAGGTGAGTTCGTCGAATACCTAACATATGACTTCGGCGAAAGCTGGAGTCGATCCCCAGAGCGTGCCAGCGCTCGATCAGGCGAGGGGCTGTTTGCGGCCAGCAACTCGGCACTCCTTTACGGACCGGCAGGGACGCTGATCGTTACCGGAGGACCTTCGGGAAGCCGTAGCCGCACACAGCAATACAATTTTCAGCATGATCCGTATGTTCCGTACAGGTTCGTGGGCGGTGACATTCCTCTTGCGATTTCCGAGGCAGCCGGAGCATTTTCAGTGGCAACGTCCCTGGCGGGTGAAGCACCGTTGCGCGACAAGGAGAAATGGATTGGTGGCGTATATGGGCTGCCTGTCACCCTTGTCGCGGTCGGAGGAGACTTCCAGCATCCAGACCGCTCGAAGGGAACCGCAGCCTTCACTGTAGATGGTGGACAGCACTGGACCGCCTCCACAAAACCTCCCCACGGTTATCGCTCCTCCGTCGTTTACGACGCCCGAGCGATGGTTTGGATTTCGGTCGGCCCGAACGGTACGGACGTCTCCACCGACGACGGTCGAAACTGGCGTGCCCTTCTCCCTAACACGGCAATCCACGAACCTGCTGAAGCGGACCGGGACTGGAACGCCATTTCTTTACCTTTTGTAGTCGGCCCACATGGTCGGATTGGCAAATTCCGCCCCAGCGCCTTGCAGGAATAACTTATCGGGTAGGAAGGCCACTTCCTGATTAGTTCTATAAAGGTAGAAGTCAAGAAAAAACACTCCTGCGTTGGCTGGAACTTTTCTTGTTTCTCAGCCCACGTGATGGAGCAGGATCTGTTCTGACCTTCCGCGCCATGTGCTCGGTTGTTGGGCACTGTGACCCAACGGTTTGGGTTTCCTCTACCAGCGGTTTTCATTGCCTGTCCGCAACGAAGCCTGTCAGTTCCGAAACCAGCAAAGCAGAACGGCGGTCAAGTGGCGACCATAGTTCTATCCGGGACTCGTGGCCCATAGCTTTTTCTGGTTATCCGAGAGGGCCTAGAGTCGGGTGTGAGACTGGGTGCCCGAAGCACGCAGCGCCTAACTAATCGGCTGAGACTCGCTCTCGAACCAGAGTGTCTCGAGAACCCACGGCCACCGCCAGAGAGAATCCCCGGGATGGAGCGGATTCGATCAAGACACTCAAGCTGTTTGTGGTTTCAGATATTGGGCGTCGAAGCACACCCCTTTCTTCCACACCAGCAAAACAATGGTGGCAATCTTTCTGGCCAAGGTCAGTCGCGCCATCTCTGGCCTCATACCCTTGGCCACTAAACCCGTGTAGAACTCCTGAAAGGGGCCCGGCTTGCTGGAAGCCACGGCGGCCGCGCCCTTAAATAGGTTCTTCAGATCGTGATTGCAGTTGCGGTTGAGGCCCCGCACCAAGACGTTCTTCCGGGATCGTTGCAGTTGTCCGTCGACACTACGGTGATCGGCGCTGCTGTGCATCTCGATGGCTAAACCGCCGTAATTCCACAGCGGGCGTTTCGTGCGGAAACGATGCGGGGTCTGCAGAATGCCCAGCAACACCGCCGCGCGGATCGGCCCGATCGAGGGAATCTCACAGAGGTGTTTCCAGGCTTTGTGCTTCTTGCTCTCCGCCAGCAGATCCCGCCGCACTTGCTGGCGCACCACTCGCAGCGCATCGAGTTGTTGGTAATAAAACTCGGCCCGCCGGCGTACTCCCGGTTCGTCGATCTTCGCGAGCCATTCGGCCCGATGCCGAGGGGCATAGACCTGTTTGCCGGTACAAGGAATGGCCCAACTGCGATAAATGGCTTTCACGCGGCTCATCACCCGTCCGAGATCTTTCGTGATGGTCAGATAACTCCGTACCAGCTCCTTCAGGGTTCGTAGGCCATGCTCACCGTGATAAACGGGAGTGAGATGATTGAGGCGTAGCAGCTCCGCCAATCGGCGGGCATCAATCTTGTCGTTCTGGTTGCCTTCTCGCATGGACTTGTTTTTTCGTGGATCGCACACCACCAGTTTTGTGACGTGCGGTTTCAACAAGTCGTACAACCAGGCGGCTGAGGTGCCTTCTTCAAAGGTGACCTGTACATCTCCGCGCAGCCCGTCGATGAACTGCAGAATCATGCTGGCTTTGGTTTCGATGACGCATTCCATCACCACCTTGCCGGCGGCATTCCTGACGGCAATCGAAATACTTTCTTTGTGCACATCCATGCCGATATATTTAGTGCTGGTCATAAGGGCGTTCCTCCTCTGGAGCGGTTGAGCGAGCACTCAAACCTTACTCCACAAGGGGCGCCCTTTATATTGCGTCGGGTTACCGGACATGTGCTTTTGGACGAAATTCCACTTGTACGATAACCGCGTTTATCAGGCAGTGAGGATTATCCGGCAGAATTGCGACGATTTCAGCTCTCTTACAGCGGAGGCCATTGAAACGGGAATAGCACTCCGGCGGCTTCAGGTGTCATTTTCGATCCGCACAATTCGACGGCGTGGGCCATCACTGGGTCGCGGCCGCTTGCCAAGTCTTCCGCGTTGGGCAACAGGAGTTCGTCGGGCGTAACCCCCGTTCGCTCTAGGCTCTTTCCATCTGTCATAACGAGATCCGCATCCGTTATCGACGCCCCATAAAACACAACCGTATCGAACCCATGCTTGTAGCTGAAGCGTTTTGACTCCATCACTGCACCTGCAGTCTTGTCGCCAAGGACAATACCGCGTTTTTCCAGTTGCACCACGCGGGCGAATAGCTCTGATGCCGATGCGGACTTGCTGTCTACAAGAACAACAAGCTTTCCAGAGAAAGCATTTTGCCGCCTGGATTTGGCTACCAACACCTTTGAGTCATTGCGCGTCACCCGGTCGCTCACCTTCACATCCTTGTCGAAAACGCCGCCGAGAAACCATTTGAGCGTTTCAATGCTGCCACCAGCATTCCCGCGGAGATCAACAATCAATGACTTCCGCTTCCGCGCCTTCCGGATGATGTCGTCCATTTCGCCCTCGTCGAAATAAAACCCTGGGAACTTAAGAATTGAGACATCGTCGCCAGCCTCCGCCCACCTCGGCCGAGCCAGGTGGGCTAGCATCTCTGAATCCCGAAGGAGGTCCCAAATATCGCTCCCGCCATTCATCGTCAGGTTTGTAACTTTCTTCGTTTGGCGTATCGCCGCTATCACTTGCACTTCCTTCTGTTGCCCGCCTGGAGAGCGGAGGGCGACGCGCAATTCGGGTTGCGGCCGGAGTACATCAAAGATGTAGTTCATTCTCCACAAGTTCTCTCGCGTGGGCTGAAATCCGTTGACGCCCAGAATCTGATCTCCCGGCTTGATCTGCTTCGCATCAGCGTCGCTCTGAGGACGAATTTGCATGACGAAGCATTTCTCCCCAGCCATCTCGATCTGCCAACCGTAATCGTGCCTGTACGGTCGTGCGGGCGGGAGGAAGAATGTATGCGAATCGTTGAGCGTATCTAGCGCTGCGGCGATTTCTGAGAGAGCGTGGTTTAAGGAAGTGGCAGCCTCAATCCTTTGGTCTGCTGCACGGACATTGGCTTCCCAATCAACGCCGTGGTATTTAGGGTCGTAGTAGTGTTTTCTTACGTCATCAGCAATGGTGTGTAGCATGTCGTGGACTTCGCCCCGCTCAAAGCTCGATATTTCTCGCTGTTCACCCGCCGCATGGACCTCTTCGTATTCATAATAACCGCGTGCTCTTTGTGGAATAGTTTGTGCCGCAAGGAATGTCACGAGAATTGCGATGACGGAGCGCATGAAGCAAGTTTATGCTGCCGTGGCGTAATGCTGGGGATAGATGGCGAAAGAATTACTACGTCCGATCGGGGATCTCGGTAATAGAAATTTCAAAACCAGCCATAGAAACGGCTAGCTCCTGGTAAGTCGGGTAATCGTACAAGTGGTTTTTGGCCCGATTTTCCACTTCTCCGGTAAGTGCGTTTACCAGGACTTGGTGACCATCTGGCATTTACAGACAGCGGAAAATAGCCCAAAGATGGCAGTCCGCATGATGTTCGTTGGGGTATTCCGAACTAGGGAATCCTGCACGGTCAGGGAACGTTCGTGCGCCATTAAAAGGCCTTTCTCCGAAAGTTCGCTGTTGGAGAATACTTTCGGAAATCCACCACAGTTGGTTAGTGCGCTTGTCCCCGAATCCTTATCTAGCAGGTCATATCCAATAAACTCGAACCCTTCGGGAACTTGTACAGCACTAGGGTGGGCAGCGGGATCGCGAAAAACGCAGAGAAGATTTTTTCGAGAAATGGCGGCTGTTTCGCCGCGCAGATAATCAAAGTCAGTAAAAAAGTGAAGCATGAAATCTTCGTTAACAATGTGATTCCAGTACTCCGGCTTAATGTCGGGGAGAACAGTTGGGCATAGACTAGAGTCGAGAGAAACAACCTCGTCAAGCTGTCTAACAGTCCGTGGCGGAATCGCATTTTGCTGAGTGGCGAAGTCTGTATCTGAGATAGCGATGATTTTTCCGCCGATCGAATGGTGGTGATGAAACACAATGTTTTCTGGGACTCGAGGCCACGGAAGGGCGACGGAACAGAAAAAGCAGCACACAAAGAAACGAGGACTGACGATTTCTCAGCTCCCGTGGAGTACCCGAGCCCAAGAGCGAGCGAAAAATTAGACTCAGATTGAATGCCCCAACGTGAATCAGCAGTCGCTTGAGAATGTTTCGGTGTCCTCGTAGATGCGTTCGTCTCATTCCGCCCGTATCGTAGCAGTGCGCGAAGTTCCGCTCGATCAACTCGCCCCTCTTCCGCAGCAGGCCTTGGCCATAGGCTCCCTTCACTCGCCGCCGATTGGCATAGACCGCTTGCTGTTCCTGGGCTTTGCCTTCCCAATGCCGTTGCCCGGGCTGCTTCTTCTCCGAAATGTAAGCCCGCACTTCCGCACCCTGCAGATTCGCTACCACCGCTCCACTGTGGTAGCCCTTGTCGGCCACCACTTCTTCGATGCCCTTCAGATGCACTTGCGGTTTCTGGCTCGGTTCTTCTGTCCCAATCAACTCCGCGACGTTCTCACCGGCCTGCGCTAGAGTCTCGACCACCGTGGTGGTGTCCCCCGAATCGGCTTCCTGCAGCGTCACCGCCAACACCGCACCGGTCTTCAGATCCACGGCATGCTCGGCTTTGTGTGCCAGATGCGTTCGCCCATCTTTCATCTTGGCGATGCGCGCATCGCCATCATGCGGATTCACCCAATCTTCGTTGCTGGCCTTGTTCTTCCGCGTGCGATCCACTCGCGCTAGGTCTTCCCGCGTGGGCGTCGCGATTCCCGATTCCTTGGCCAAGCCCTGCAAAAATTCCTCGTAACTCTCACCCGTATCGCGCCGCACGATCGAACGCATCGCCGCGTTGGCCTCCAGCGTGGTCGCGTCGATCCCCACCGTCTTGCCCTTCACCAGCCCCTGCTCTCGCAGCACTTCCAAAATCCAGAAGAACACTTTGTGGTGCGTCTCCACATCGATCAGCCGCCGTGTCCGTGAAATGGTCGAATGATCCGGTGTGGGCTCGTCGATGCCGATTCCCAGAAATCTCCGTAGGCCCAACGAATCCGCCACCCGCCAGGCGATTCCCCGCTCGGAATCGAGGCCCTCAAAATAGCCCACCAACAACAAACGAAAATAGATCCCTGGCGCCAAAGAGGGTCGTCCAATGTTTTCCGCGTAAAACTTCGCGCACTCCCTCTCGGCAAACTCGTCAAACTTCCTCTCTTCCAACAATTCATTCACCCGCTTGTAAAAAGGATGTGCCGGCCCCTTCGCTAGTTCCTGCTGTGCGATCCACATCTGCTCTTGTCGCTGTCTTCGCCGCCGCGTTCCCATGCCCATCAGCAGTTCTCCTCAAATCTGTTCCGCATTCTACAGAGATTTCCGAGGCAGGGAAGTTACTTCAGGTTACCAATCGATTTTCACCACAGGCTGCTAAGACCGGACCAAGCGATGTATTTAGCCCAAGTGTCATCAGTCTTGTCGAATTTTGCAGTTGCAACAAACCAAGGAATCATTGGTGTCAGGGCTCTCATCGTCCCGAAGATTGTACCGCGCAAGAGTCAAGTCCCGATTAGCAGCTTGTTGAATAATCTGATTTTTAGTCCTTCGGCTTCTGAATTCTAGGATCTTGCTGCATCTTGAAGTGACGGTTAGGTTGCTCTCTTTACTGTGCCTGGCCGAAATCAAAACTCCGCATCATGTTCTGGCCATCAGGTTTCGTAATCGGCAGAGGTTGTAAGCAGCTCCGGTAAAGGTAAACAGCCACCCCACTTTGGCGATCCCTCGCAATTTCACTTTCTTCAGCATCCCGATCATTTTCATCCAGCCAGAACGACTGCTCCACTCGTTTGCGTTTCCGCTGACTCACCTCATACCCGGTGTGCCGCGTGGTCCGCTCGTCCACCGCGCTTCTGCGGTTGGTCGTGTTCTGCGCCACATGCGGAGTGATGTTCATCCCCCGCAGTTCTCGTACCAATTCCCGCGTGTCGTAGTTCTTGTCTCCTCCCAACGTCACGCGCTTTCCCGCTGGGATCGCTTCGGCCATGAGCATCGCAGCATCCCGCTCCGCTCGGCCACTCGCCTCAGTCAGAAAGGTCTGCACCAATAGCCCGTTGCGGTTTTCCATCAAGACATGTCCCATGTAGCTTAGCTTCGCCTCACTGCCTCGGGACTTGGTGAATAACCGAGCATCCGGATCGGTCGTCGATTCATGGGTCTGGTTCTTTCGCTTTTCCCCGCGAAAGTCGACATCTCCTCCCGCCCCGGGTGGCTTTCCGGTTCCGTCCTTTGGTCGGAAACTCTTATGACTGGCCCAAGCCTCGATCAACGTTCCGTCCACGGTGAAATGTTCATCCGTCATGTAGGGCTTGGCTCGTTCCAGCACCCGCTTGAAAAACGACTCCGCGATCTCTTCATTTAGCAATCGCTCTCGATTCTTGCTGTACACCGCGTGGTTCCAGACCGTCTCGTCCATCTCCATCCCCACAAACCACCGGAACAACAGGTTGTACTGCAGTTGTTCGATCAGCATGCGTTCGCTGCGTACCGAATAGAAGATCTGCAACAGCAGCGATCTCAACAGCCGTTCCGGCGCAATCGACGGACGCCCCACGTCGGAGTACAGCTTCTGAAACTTCGGCGACATCTCTTTCAGAATCTCGTCCACGATCTTGCGGATTGGGCGTAACGGATGATCCGCTGGCACCCGTTTCTCCGGGGAAATGTAGCTGAACATTCCTTCTTGCTGGTCATCGTCTCCGCGCATTCGCTCGCCTCCTTGGCCTTCCTTCTCTCAGACGAGCCTCTTTAAATTAAAGTTGCAGTGGATCGGAGATTTTTCAACAAGCTGCTAGTCGCATAATCGGACAAGATGAAGCCGGGCTTCGAGGCCTACCACGATGCCCAGATCGATCTACAGGCCGCGCACGATCTGTCGCGCAATGTCCACCTCAACGTCGGCTCTGTAAGAAACGCCCCTCTACCTGAAGAAAAGAAATGAGCATAGACTCGGAGCGGGGAGATCCGACCCCCGCGGGAGTTGGCCGATGGCATACATCATCGCTGAACCTTGCATTGGAACCAAAGACACCGCCTGTGTGGATGTGTGCCCCGTGGATTGTATTCATCCGGCGAAAGGCCGAAGCTATGACGATGGCCGACCAGCGTTCGATGAAGTGCCTCAACTGTACATCGATCCCACTGAATGCATTGATTGCGGCGCCTGTGTGCCGGTCTGCCCGGTGACCGCCATTTTCGTGATGGATGATCTGCCGGAGAAGTGGCACGCGTATATCGAGATCAACAAAAATTACGTTGACAGTGGTAAGTTTCAGCCCGACAAGTATCAAAAACCAAGCAGCTGAGGCCGCCGCGGCACTACGCTTTGGCACGTATGAGTACACTGCGCGAAATCATTCATGAAAACGTTCGCGAGGGCGAACTGTACGAAAAGCTCGACCGCAACTGGGTGCGGTGTTTTGCCTGCGGACACTGTTGCAAGATTCCTGACGGGCAACCCGGCGTTTGCAAGGTTCGCTACAACCGGGGCGGAACCCTCTATGTGCCTTGGGGCTATGTCGGCGGCATCCAATGCGACCCGATAGAGAAAAAACCCTTCTTCCATGCTCATCCAGGGGCGCTGGCTTACAGCTTCGGCATGCTCGGCTGTGATCTGCACTGCGCCTACTGCCAGAATTGGGTGACCTCACAAGCGCTACGCGACCCAGCCGCCGTTGTCGGCCCGATGCGCGTCACGTCCGCCGAACTTGTTCTCGATGCCATCCGCCAGGGAGGTAGGGTCATCGTCAGCACGTATAACGAGCCGCTGATCACGAGTGAATGGGCCGTGGCTGTCTTTAAGGAGGTGCGCGCGGCCGGATTGGTGACTGGCTTTGTTTCCAACGGGAACGGCACCCCACGGGTACTCGAATACCTCCGACCGTGGGTGGATTTTTACAAGGTGGACCTGAAGAGCTTTGATGACCGCCACTATCGTCAGCTCGGCGGGCGCTTACGGCCCATCCTAGATACGATTCGTCTCTTGCATGAGATGGGCTTCTGGCTGGAGATCGTTACACTCGTGATTCCAGGGTTCAACGACTCCGACGACGAACTGACTCAACTGGCCGGGTTCTTGGCGGGCGTGTCGCCGGATATTCCTTGGCATGTGACTGCGTTTCACAAAGACTATAAAATGACTGATCCAGAAAACACCAGCGCGGAGACTTTGATACGCGCGGCGGAGATTGGAAAAAAAGCCGGACTCCGCTACGTTTATGCAGGGAACCTGCCGGGCGAGGTTGGCGATTTGGAGAACACGCGCTGTCCCAAGTGCAAGACGCTGTTGATTGAGCGCTTTGGCTATCTGATTCTCGGCTACCACCTGACGTCGAACGGGTGTTGTCCATCATGCGGCAGCAGCGTCCCTGGGAAATGGGCGTCGGCGTTTCAAGGCCAGATCACCGCCCGCCCCTTTGTGCCGCGCACGCGCACCCGATCAGATTTGCTTGTGCTGAACTCGTGACAAGCCACACCACTTCTTGGCTCGCCGAGTCGCGAAGCGGTATCGCCTGGCAGCCGCGCGAGATTCTCGCACTTCCAGATAACTGTTGAGAGTGCATCACTAGCTATCCAGAAGCCTGCTCGCAATGGACGGCCCGTCTCGCTTGGGTACTCATGACGGTGTCGCCCAACCTGCTGGGCGATCGTGTGCTGCTGCATCAGGTACGCGAGATCTTCCGGTGCAAAGATGGTGTCGAGCGCGCGGTTCAGCAACGCCCCGCGCTCGTGTCCACTTAAACGGAGTACCGCCTCGTTGGCGAACACGATACGAAGGTTATCGTCAACGATGACCACACCCTCATTGAGCGTTTCGAGAATGTTCTCTATCTGGAGGAGCCAATCGGGCTGTTGAAAGTAGGCACTGGTCGTGAGCGTCATCTCGCGGCAGTATTGTAAATCACGGCTGAAGACAATATGAAAAAGTTTGACTAATCCGGGCGAGTCCGGGTCATTCGGAATCGATCCATCCCAGCGGAACTAGGTCCCGGTAAGTCGGGTTACCGGACATCTCTAACAATGTCGGCCCTGTCAAACACTTTTTGGGCACACTTCTCCATTCACTTAAAAGAGTTTTTTCTTCCGCTTCCTTCGGTGTCTTTCCGATCGGCCCTGACAAGTACGGTTCGTTCGTAATCTAGCGGTCGGTTTCAGTCCGACCCAAACATCTCTTCGATCAAAACTTCGACCATGATTAGTTCTTCGAACTCCCTCTCACGAGGGAGCGGGATGCCCTATCAAGTGGACGACGCTTTACTGCACGCCATGTCCGGTACCGAGCTGTCCCGCGTACGAACCGAACTCCGGCTCCTTCCTGAGCCTAACAACCAAAGACTGCTCATGTCGAGAGGAGCCGACATTGTTATGCAATCAAGTCCAGTCCCAGTACTTCAAGTTTTCGATAACCGCGTTAATCATGACCTGAGAAACCCGGAACTAAGTTTTTTCGTGGAAACGAGGGCACAAGAGCAAGCGAAATTAGCACCCCAGCAGACTGACTTTCTCGTTGATTCAACTAATCGGATATGTTGCTCCTATTACCGACTTGCCCGCTAACCTGTTATTTCTAACAGTAGTCATCGGCACCTTAAGCTGAAAGCATCTGCAACTTCAAACCTAGCACCGCAATTTATGTTTTGGAGGTTTCATGAGATTCACTGTTCTCTGCCTTTTGGTGTCCGCCATGCTCCCGTCCGTAACCCGCGCCCGGGTTCCCGTCTTTGAGATCACGCCGGAAGAAAGCGATGTCAAGTTCTTCGTGAAGGCCTCGGTGGCCATCGACGGTACGTTTAAAAAGTGGGAATCGACGCTTACCTTTGCATCGACCGACCCCACGTCAGGTGTACTCGATCTCAAGATTTACGCAGACTCCGTTAACACCGGAAGCGGCATGAAGGACGACAAGCTGAAGAGCAAGGACTTCTTCAACGCCAAGGATGATCCGTACATCACGTTTCACTCCACCAAAGTTGTTCAGACCCGCCCGATTACCTTTGATGTGCAAGGCACTTTCACAATCCGGGGCGCGTCCAAGCCCGAAACGCTAAACCTAACAATTGACCCCAAGAGCAAGGGAACGGGCAACGGCCATGTTAAGGGCACCATGGCTTTTGACCGCAAGGAATTTGGCATGAACAGCGGGATCCCATTCATCAAGATAGCCGACCGCGTCGAAGTCGATGTTGCCCTCCAGGCCCATCAGTCAAGCGGACCTCGGCTGGTTTTTCAGCAATAGCGCAAGCCGAGACAATTGAGACGCTGGGCTTGAGACAGCGACACGCAGTGCTCGGCGAACGGGCCTTAGAATTTTGCCTAGGGTGTTTCAGCTAAGGAATCGGCCACGTTGGTTTTCTACCGAGCGAAAAATAGGAGAACATTTATGAAGCGGATGAGAATGTTTAGTTTCGCTTTGGCGGCAGGGGCGATGCTCTTAGGCCCCTCGAGTGCCTCACGCGCGCAAACTGCCGACATCGATCAAGGGGTGGACGCCGTGGAGGTCATGAAGGCCACCGCCACCGTCGAGAAAATTGATCTTGAAAAACGCAAGGTCACTCTCCTCCTCGACACCGGCAGAAAAAAAACCTTCAAGGTCGACAAAAGCGTCCAAAACCTTGATCGGGTTAAGGTCGGTGACCATTTGTCGCTCTCGTACACCGAAGAAATCATCATCCTCGTCGGCAAGTCCAACGAAACTCCAGCGGCAGGCTCCGCTGGTGAAGTCGGAGTAGCACCGAAGGGCGCCAAGCCCGGCATGGTTATGGTCGAAACTTCGGCCATTAGCGCGAAGATTGTTGCCGTCGACCCCGCAAGACATCGCGTCACCTTGCTCGATCCAGACGGGAAAGAGAAGACCATCAAGCTCAGCAAAAAAGTCACCAACCTCAATCAACTTCAGCCCGGCGAAAGCGTCGACATGGTCATGACCGATTCCCTTGTAATTGAAATTGTTAAGTAACTTCGAAAGTTATCGACGGAAACCAGTGATTCCGACCGCGTCAGTTTGTTCTCGAAGGGGAGGAAGAGATGTTGGCTTTTAGCAATCAGAGACGGAAATTTTGGAAACTGATGGTAGCTGCTTGTGTTGGAGCATTCTTGACCCTGGCCCCATTTCCCATATCAGCCCAAACGCCACTCGATCAGGCTTGGAACATCCTCCAGGCTGGCGCCGCCGACAAAAGCAGCGAGCAGCGAATCGCCACCATGAGAGTGCTGCAATTGATCCCGGGGGAAGCGAAAGCGGTGGGCATCGCAGAAAAGGGCTTACACGATGACGACCCGGGTGTCCGCGGAGCGGCTGCTCTATCGCTCGGCGCCATGAAATCCAAGAGTGCAATCCCGCAGTTGATCGCAGCAGGAAAATCCGACAAAGAAGGTGCGGTTGTCATGGCCGTGGCCAAAGCCCTGATCGAACTTGGGGACGAAAAAGGTTATGAAGTCTACTACGCTATTCTCACGGGGCAGCGCAAGTCCGGCGAAGGGCTGGTCGGTGGTCAGGAGGAAGAAATGAAACGCCTTCTACGGAATCCCAAACAGATGGAAGAGATGGCCTTCGAGCAGGGAATGGGATTCGTGCCGTTTGGTGGAGCTGGTCTCAAGGTCTACGAGGCTGTCCATCAAGGTGAGGCGAACGAAGTGATGGTAAAAGCGACGTCAATCAAAATGCTTGCGAAGGACCCAGATCCGCGCAGTGCAAAAGCATTGGTTGCAGCAACGGCAGAAAACGAGTGGCTGCTGAGGTCAGCGGCGTTCGATGCGCTGGCGCGGCGCGGTGATCGTGCCGTGTTGCCGGACGTAACACTTGGCCTGAACGATGAAAAACAAGAAGTGCAGCTGACAGCTGCTGCTGCGGTGATAAGTCTGTACGGGATGCCGAACAAGTCGGCCAAGTGAATCTCAACTAGGTGGCGCTCCCTTATCGACGACGAAGCGATTCATGTGCGGTGGCTTTATCAGGCTAGTTCCCAACCTGCGTGGAGGTTGGCTCTAGCAGTTCCCAAACTCTAGCTAAGTCCTGGCAAGTCAGGCAACCGAAACGTGGGTACCGGGACCGACCCCTTCAAATCCCGCTTTGTGATGAAGGTTTTGAAGGATTGACTGGGACTTGGCCGTGAACCATCTGTAACTTTTGACAATATCGCGCTTGGGTGTGACGGTGATAAGGTCCGCTGTCTTCTTACCGCGGTTGACCGAATTTTCGAATATCGCAATTACGGTTTTGGGCCTTTTAGTGCTCGGCGCGATGAGCACAACTAATAATTCACATGAGGCGGCAAATGAACGACATGTCGTCTTCACATTCGCAAGATAAGCAATTTTGGTTAAGTCACTTTCGGAGGAGTCTGATGAAACGGGGAAGAATAGCACTGTGGTCTACCGGTTCAATGGCGCCAATCGTTTGCTTCGCTTGGGTTTTGGGGATTTTCCATCTCAAGTCAGTAGGAGCAGCAGCTAACAATGAGCACGTAATTTATCTCGATCAGGCATGGTCTCAAGCTGATCGGGAAATGTTCTATCAAATCTCGCAAGGCTCAGCCATCGCTTCGTACGACATCTTCGTAAATCTGGAGGTTGCCGGTAGCCAGGAGCTTTTCCGTTCTGATGCAAACAGTGAGCGCTTGGGCATGATTCCGCAAGCCGCGAATCCACGGACCAACCCTGACGGCTTGCCAGTCGGTCTTGCAAAGAATGTAGTTACGGAAGGTCGATGGAAGGGCGAGACAGTCGGCCCGAACTGTGCGGCCTGCCATACGGCAGAACTGAGTTACAAGGGGAAGAAGGTTCGCATCGACGGTGGTCACGCCATTTCGTTTGATCTCTTTGAATACATACAAGCCCTTGATGACGCATTTCAGGCGACCTTGGCTGATTCGGCTAAGTTCGATCGCATGGTGGCGCGAATCGGAGCCTCAAGTGCCGACGCCAAGAGCCGACTGCGCAAGCGGCTAGCGATTGATGCCGAGCGGGCGCACGTCTATCGCACCCGCGCCGCAGCTAGCCCATTTCCTTGGGGGCCTGGACGCGCAGACTGTCTCACGATGATCGCCAATCGGATGATGGCGATCGCACCTAACATTCCCGAGAACATGTCTACCCCTACGGCGCCAACCAAAATCCCCTTTATCTGGAATTCCGCACAAGGGTCATGGACGCAGTGGGGAGCAAGCATACAAGACCCCATCGCACGAAACCTGGGCGAGACCTTGGGTGTGTATCTTCCCATGGACCTGCAATCCAAGACGCCGGAAGAAGGCCTCTTTGATTCGAATGCTGCCATTCTTAATCTCCAAAAGGTTGAGAACACGATGTGGCGCTTGGCGCCTCCCAAGTGGCCGGAGGACGTGTTTGGAAAGATTGACCACGAGAAGGCACTGAAGGGGAAGGCACTGTTCGCCACTCACTGTGTGAGCTGCCACAATTCCTATCCCTACACCTGGACGGAGCCGAACAAGTACGGCAAGCGGTTCATCGAAGTTGGACTCGTGCCAAAGAAATTCGTTGGTACCGACATGCAGCAGAGTTTTTCTGTGAGGGAGTTTATGATCACCGGGCAGCTAAGCCCCTATCTGCCGCAGCCGTATACCGGCGAAGCCATCGTACCCGCGAGCGTTTTCAAACCCACTATCGGGATGCACGTTATTGGTAAGGCCCTAAAACAAGTCAAAATGAGCGAAGCGGAGACTGCCGATCTGCATGGTTTTCGGGAATTACCGTCGCCGCCCGCACCAGTGGACGTGTACAAGGCGGCTCCGCGCGATGGAGTGTGGGCTACCCCGCCATTCCTGCATAACGGGTCAGTGCCTAATCTTTATGAGATGCTGATCCCGGCCAAGGAACGTACCAAGAAATTCTACGTGGGGCGCGAGTTCGATCCTGTCAAGGTTGGAGTGGATACCAGCGGAAAGTCCGGAACATTCCTTCTGGACACGTCGTTGCTTGGAAACTCGAACGCCGGGCATTCCTTCGAGGACGGACCTCTGGGAAACGGCATAATCGGCCCCCTGTTAACCGATGAACAGCGCTGGGCGATTGTCGAGTACCTGAAATCCATCCCCGAGGAGCCAGGTCGCGTCACGCCGTTTGGTGGCCCGCCGGACGCAAAAACTGGGAATGGCCCCTGGGCAAAACCATGAGATGCACAGCGCTCGTGCAAATCGATGCATTACATAACGGAGACTGCTGATGTCCGACCACGTAGATGGGCCTAGGTCGATTGGCGATCCGTCGATTGACCTCACCGATCTATTCGCGTTCACCAGCCCAGAGAATCCTGGCCGCACCGTCCTTGTCGCAAACGTATTCCCTTCGGCAGGAGTCAGTGCGATGTTCTCGAACGTGGTCAATCATTCGATTGTGGTGCGTCGAATGACTGTGGCGGCTCTGGGCGAAGCTTCGAAATTCAAGCCGGACGATCAGGAGTTTCGCTTCAACTGCAAATTCACCGCGTTGGAACGAGGAACTGATGGCTCAAAGCCTGTTCAGCGGGGCACGGTTACTTTTCCCGATGGACAGGAACTTACGTTTGTTGTGAATGACGAAAAAGGGGCAACGAGTCCGGACGGAGTGTTCCGCGTATTTGCCGGCCTCCGCTCAGATCCATTTTTCCTTGCATGGCTTGTCGCAAAATTGAAAAAGTTTCCCAATCTGTTGCAGCACGACAACGTGCTTGCCATCGTGATCGAATTCGATACGAAGCGCGTGCTAAGCCCCGAGAGAGGCCCGTTGTTCGGGGTCATCGCCGAGACCAGTGCGATACCTGGCCGTGCCACTCTCATCGGGCATGAGCCTCCTCGTTTCGATTGGGTAGGCCGCCCGGAACAGACCAATATGCGTCTGAACAATCCGGCCGTGCCTGGGGACGACTTGCGCGATCTATGGAATCAGCAAACTCCATTCGCGATCGCAGAAGAGTTCAAACCTGCATTCCGCAAGCGCCTGCTGGACAGCCTCACGAATTGGGACATGCGTGATGAAAAGGTGGATTGGACGCCTGCGGAATTGGCCACTGTAATAGATATCTACCTGGATGATTTCCTATTGTTTGACGCGTCGAAGCCCATGAGCGACACAAGCTTTTTCGAGATCGAAAAGAGTACGCTTCAAGGACGCCCCTATCAAACCGGCGGCGGCCGCACCGTCAACGCCAACGTGATCGACATCATGATCACCTGGATGGTGAATAACGATAAGGAATTTCTGCAGGGCGGAGCCATGGGTGCAACGAAGCCCGGCGTTAACACATTCCCTTATCTGGCTTCGCCGAACACCCAGATCCAGACCGTTGTGGAGAGCATCGACCTGAAAGCTCCGTCTGATCAGGTCTGGGCGCTTATCGGAACATTCGGCGGTGCGTGGGCGCCATTGCTTGCCAAGATCAGCACGGTGGGAACGGGCGTCGGTCAACTGCGCATGATCGAAACAATCGACGGCAAGCAGATCATTGAGCGATTGGAGGCGATCGACAATTCCCAAAGATTCTACCGATACACCATGATCAGCGGTATTCAAGCCACTGACTACACCGGCACGCTCAGCGTCACGCCAAAGGGCAGCGGCAGCTCCGTTGTATGGCAGGTGCAATATTGGGCGGACGGCCAACCTGACATTCTTGTGAAGACCGTGATAACCACTCTTTTGAAGACAAGTCTTGAAAGTCTAAAGACTCGCTTTGGTGCCGCTTAATGATCGAATCCCCGCCTCTCGGTATTGATTTCCCGCTTGCGACGGCGGGCGACATAGCACTCGCTAACCTAGAGAGCGCTCGTCTTCAATCTTGGAGCCGATTTTGGGAATCGCCGAAACGCGAGGGGATCGCTGAATACATCGTTGAACAAGAGCAGATGGTGCTGCAGTTTGTGAGCGACGCCGAAGCCCTCGATCGACTTAATTCTTTAGTAGAGCATCTCATCCGCGTAGATTCGGAGTCCATGCGAACTGCACTCATCCAAGCGCAGGTCGCATCGACAGCACATCGTTTCGCCGACGCACGACGCTACCTACAGCAAGCTGAAGTCCGTGGACCGCTTCCCGTGGCCGCACACCGCCTGCTGTTGAGCATCGCCCAGGCATGCGGCGACCAACTCGAAGCGGTGCTGGAGACTCGCCGCAAAATGGCCGAGGAGTCGAGGCGATTAGAGGATCTGGTGCCACTGGGCGCATTGCTCGCCGATTTACGCCACTTCAACGAGGCTGACCGGACTTATCAGCGAGCTCTCGGGGAGTACAAAGATGTCTCCCCATTTGCCTTGGCATGGGTTTGCTTTCAACGGGGTGTCTTGTGGGGAGAACTTGTGCCAGAAGCACGATCGGGGCGGGCCGCTCATTGGTATCGGAGGGCCATCGAGTATCTGCCGTGCTATGTAAAAGCGCGTGTGCACTTGGCCGAAATTTGTTTGCATAACGACCAGTTGGAAGATGCGGAAGAGCTGCTGCTCCTCGCGGTTTCGTCCGGCGATCCTGAAGTGAATTGGCGTCTTGCTGACGTGATGATCGCCGGGTCAAATTTCGCTGAAGGGAAAGCGTACTTACAAGCCGCACGATCCGGATTCGAAGCTCTTCTAGAAAAACATCTACTTGCTTTTGCCGATCATGGTGCTGAGTTCTATTCTGGCAGCGGCCATAATCCCGGCCGAGCTCTTGAACTTGCAAGCGTCAATCTCGTGAACCGTCCAACGCTGCGCGCTTTCGAACAGACATATGAGACGGCATTAGGCGCTGGACAATTAGGACTCGCATCCGCAATTCTCGCCGCTGCCGAAGAACGCTGGGGAGCTACTTTTGCTTTCGGCCTCTCTCCTTTCGCAGTATCTGGTACCAATTCTGAAGAGGCTGGCGCTCAGACACCTCATTGCTAAACAGAAAGGGAGACGCCACATGCTGATCGACCGTAGAACTTTATTGCAGGGTGCTGCAGTTCTTGCCGTTATTGATCTGCTGTCACTCTCGTCGAAGGTGCTTGCGCAAACTTCGCAGGTTTCTGGACCATTACCAACACACTTGGTTCTCGCCGAATCTGCTACCCAGCATGTCTTAAAGATTGATGGATGGGAGCGACGCGATAATCTTCCCACCGAACCTTCACAACCGTCACCCTCCTATGCCGCGGTGGACCAGTCGGCCGACGATGAAGTATTCATCAAAATTAACGGAGCATGGCGAACCGCCTGGCGATGAGGTGTTTGAATTACTCAAGCCCTGTCGAAATCCACTTTGGATGAAGAGTGCTTCTGGGCCATCGACGGCCGCCTTTGAAAAAAAAAACAAAAAACGAATTGTGCGAAGAACGGAATGGGTCGGTGAACCGAGTGGTGTTCTCAAGTAAAAGCATGTTTTATAAACCCGCTTCTTTCAGAGTTGCTCTAGCTTGGGCCATACTTGCTATCTCCTGCTCAAGTACTTCCGGACAATCGTCCTCGCAAACTACTGAGACCGAAGTATGGCCAGAAGTCGATGCCCACGTTCAATTCGCTTCCAATTTACGAGTACTCGCCTTTACTGGGTTAGAGCCGGCAGTGGGTTACCGACGGGAACACAGCGGACGCTACGAGGCAGAGGACAACTAATCGCATGGAATCCCTCCCTAAGACATCAACCGGCGCAAACAACATGGCGCTCACTCATGCTGTCACCGGTTGCTATTGTCAGAATTGACAGGTCAACTGGCGCACCGAGAGCTATGGGACGATTCGGCCATGAGCACAGCGAGACTCATTGCCCCTCCCACTAACCGCGCGACGCGACTTAGCTGGGCTCCGCCGGCGACACTTCAAGAAGCATTTGAGGCGCAAAGCGCTCGGTGAGAACCGGGCCAAGAATAGCGGTGGTAAGCATGAGCACGAGAACCACGTTCAGCATCTTGACGTCGAGCAGCCGCTGCCCAGCGGAGTCGAAAGTGTCGTAAGCGACAAGGGTGCTCGCCAGGGTCGCAGCCACCTGCGGCAGCGTGAGTGCCCACATGGTCTTGCGCGCCGCAGGCGTGTACTGGAAGGCTCTGCCCGCAACCTCTGATGCGATCCCCTTTCCAACGAGCAGCGCGAGGATGATGGATATTACCAATCCGGAATTGCTTGTGATGCTGTCGAAGAAAGTGATCGGATTAATCAGGAATCCCGTCACCACGAAGAAAATTGGTATGAAAAGAGAATTTCCAAAGAATTCCAATTTCTCTTTGGCTGGCTTGTTCTGAACCGCGGCGTTGACCGCGAGTCCAGCAAGGAACGCGCCGACTATGCCTGGCAAGTTGATGGCTTCCGCGAGTACGCCCGCGAGCGCGAGGATACCCAGCATGACGATGAAATACGCGTCCTCCTGGTCTTCCACCTTTTTCAACAGCCAGGCGCCCAGACGGCTCACGCCGAACAGAATTAAGGGGATGAAAATGGCGATCTCTAGGAGCTGGACACCGAGCGAGACCGGCGAAAAGCCAGTCTGGAAGGTAGAAACACAGATCGCGAACATGACCATTGACAGCGTGTCGGAAATAACCGTCGCGCCCACTGTGATCGTCACAGGCTCGAGCCGCGTCTCGCCCAGTCGGGCCGTGATCGGCAATCCCAGGAGCGTATGCGACGCCAGCAGCGATCCGATAACAACCGCTGGAATCGCCCGGTATCCGAATACTACCGCCACTCCAATACCCAACAGCAGAGGCAGGATGGTGGTCAGAAGGCCGAACGCTATCGACCTGTTTTTTGCTTTGCGGAAGAGACCGAGATCAACCTCCAGACCGGCGAAGAACATCAGTAGCAATTTGCCTAGCTCTGCAAAGAAATCTGCGACGGGTCTATGCTCTCCTATTAGATCAAGCCCGTGAGGTCCAAATACGACACCAGCAAGCAACAAGACGACCACAGCGGGAAGGCGCAACCGCCGAGAAAGCGGCGGAAGACCAACAATGACACCAAGGCCTATAGCGAATTTCGCGAGCGGCGGCAGAGCCAAGAGATGCTTGCGTACGAAGTCAAGAACTTCCATGCAACAACCCCCACCCGCCGTTAGTCAGACTAACTCTCCAATTCCAGTGGGCGGCCATCGCGAGCCGCCCGACGGTCTGAGAGTCGGACCTCTATAAGAGCTAGCACTCTTCGCAAAACTGATCGCGGCCGACCCTTTGATAGTAAGTAGTTCGCATTTAAGAGGAGCTGCCGGCGAGATCACGCGAAGTAAAAAAGAGTTTCACCAATTTGTCTTCGCCGAAGACTCTGCGCAGCTCGGTAAATCCAAAGAACGGAATTAGAAGAACGGCCAACAGTAAGATTAGGGATAGAATTCCCATTAGGGTGCCGCCTCCAATTGAGGTCATACTCTCACTAAAAGACTTGCCGTGATACCACCCAACGGCCCATTCCTCCAAGATTTTGAAAAAACCTAGGACAATGGCGAACACGGCGGACTTGAAAAGCGTCGGGTAGATTAGCGGCGCTCCTTTGAACTGATCCGCTAGGTGAAGTTCTTGGGCGACCAGCATTACTTTCGCGAGAGCCAGAGCGTTGAGCAGGGCAAGTCCATGCGCGGCGAACGGGATATGATTCTCGGACAAAATAACCGACTTGTATAAAATAAGTAGTGCGAAGACCAACCAGAGATACCACGCAATAACGAAGAACTCTTTCATTTCATGATAGGCCTTCAGCTTTAGGGTGAGATTGGAATCGCTCATGTTGTTATCTCCAAGCTGGCGATCTTCAGGACAGTGCGGATAATCATAGAGAAGCGGGGAGCGGGTTGGCGACATTTCTATAACGCTACGCCCTTACCAGGGACAGTAAGCAAGACATCGTAAAGAGTAACTCGCGACGCGTTTCAATTCCACACAGTGCTGCTTTCGGAATCAGACACTAGCGCTGTTCCTGAACCAGCGGGATTTGGGAAGCCAGTTGCAGGTCTATCCTCTTGATTTTAACCTCGCCCCCTTGATCGGAAATTTGCATCATCCTGCGCCTAGTAATTACAAATTTACGGTAAGTTCGGATTCGTGGGGTTGGGGGTGTTCGGAACTTTGGGCGTTAGCTTCCGCAGCACAAATTCCTGCATCAGATTGAAAATTGCGGTACTCCCGATGCTCATCGCGGTATTTTCGAATGTTAAAGCGGGCCCATTGCGATCGCTTGCCGGGTAGAACAGATTGGAGATGCCACCCGAGGCCAGGCTTCCGATGATGCCCGAATAATTCACCTGCCAGTGACCGCCGTCGCTTTTGCAAATCACCGCATTCGCTAGCGCGTATAGGACTCGAGATTTCGTAGTACCTGTGCCCTTATAGAAATAACGGGGGTCTTGTTTGAAAATGGAGGGGAACACCGCGCTGCCCAGGAAGTTGCTGATGGTGAAGTTCGCGTAGGTTGCCGCATAGCGTTTTGCATAGCCTTCTGCGCCTTGCCCATATCCACTGAATTCATTTTGCGCTTGCTGAATTCCCGCTGTCTGTCCAGCCAAGAGGAATGAGACGGGATCGATATTCAGTCTCCAGGCCAGATTATATTTTTGTTTGGGCGTGAGTGGTGCAGCGTTAGGGACGTAGGTGACATAAAAATTCGGAATGATGCCCAGCACGCGCTGCTTCTCTTCATCCTTCAACTGTTCTTGCGCGATTTCGATGGTCGAGACTTCGACACGAACTTCAGTAGCGTTTGTCGCAAGAACCATCGAGACCTGTGGCACCGTGAAGTTTTCCCCAGAGTGCAGTTCCCCTGTGGAAGTATGAGCTGCGAAGCCCTCCGAGGTGATCACCAGCTGAAACGATCCGGGCGTTACGTTCGTAAACGTGAATTGCCCCTCTTCGCTGGACGTAACTTCCCGGCTGACCGACTGACCCTCTTGCGAGAGCTTCACATTGGCTCCGGCCACAGCTATTCCATCCTGGCCAACCACGCTTCCGGTAATAGTTCCGGGCACTTTCTGCAGATCTTCTGACGCGTCGATAGCCATCTTGGGTGGGGGGGAATTGAGTGGATCGTTCACCACAACCGGACGGGCAGGTGATTGTTCCGTTTGTGCCGGAGTGGGAGAGCTGCAAATCAGCACGATCAGGCTGAGCCAAGCCAAACGCACCGGGACAGAGATAAAAAATGAGCCGGCAATACGGCTCGAATTGTCCATGACGGACATAGCTTTCCCGGAACTCACCCATTTTCCTTAGAACGCTAGGATGGTGGATGGTTCGCGAGGACCCAACTGTCATTTCTTACAGTGTTTCTCCTAGGCAAGCAGCCGCTAAGGTCGCAAGCGGCTGGCGGCTGGAAATCGGTGCTTACAAGAGCCTAATCGGTAGCTGGACCACTGCCCCACGCTTGGCTAGGTCCCGATACGTCGGGTTACCGGACATCTCTAACAATGTCGGCCCTGTCAAAACACTTTTTGAGCAGACTTATCCACTCACTTAAAAGAGTTTTTTCTTCCGCTTCCTTTAGTTGTCTTGCTCCTCGGCCTTGACGACTTCGGCTCGCTCGTAATCTAGCGGTCGGCTTCAGTCCGACCCATACATCTCTTCGATCATAAACTTCAGACCATGATTAGTTCTTCGAACTCCCTCTCGCGAGGGAGCGGGATGCCCCATCAAGTGGACGGCGCTTTCGTGCGCGCGCCATGTCCGGTACCGAGCTGTCCCGCGTGCGAACCGAATTCCGGCTCCGTCTTCCCGAGCCTATCAACAAGAGCCCACTCGAGTCGAGGAGGGCCGGCATTGTTATGCAATCAAGTGCCCAGGGTAGGTGTACGTGATGACGTCGACGGATACGAACGCGGCGCGGACCCGGCCACGCGCGGGCAATTCTTAGGGCGCTGAAAAACGCGCATCCCACGCGCGGCCTCACCGCAAAACCCAAAGAAAGAATTGTCGTGGTCGCTTCCCGCTCCGCCTCATCGGCGCGCGCTGTAAACCATCGCCGCGCAAAGTTGTGACCGTAACCCCGCAACATCCGCGCACGCACCCCCACCCCTGCCCCTCTATGGTGGGGTGCGTGCGCTCGACACCAAGCTTCGACGCTCAGCGTGGAGCACTGACAGAGGTCAGTTCGTTTCAGACTCCTGCCGGGTGCTATTCTTGCAGTTAGACCCCGCTCGATGAATGCTCTGAATGACAAGCGTGCAAGTTGGCCATATCTAGCGACCGCGTCGATTGCTGTCGTCACATTCGCGGTGATGCTGATTTGGCTGGCGTTCACCATTTTGCGTCCGACGCCGCCACGTTCCGTGACTATGGCTACGGATCCCGAGGGCAGCCCCAATGCAGATCTGGCAAGGCGCTATCGTGAGTTTTTTGCACGAAACGGAGTTGACCTGAAGCTGGTCCCGCTTTCGGGCGCTGTCGAAAGTCTGGCTCGGCTGCAGGACCCGAAATCAGGCGTCAGCATTGCCATTATCCCGAACGGGATGACAACTGAGCGCGACTCACCTCATTTAGTCTCTCTGGGAACACTATTCTACGAACCTCTTTGGTTCTTTGTCCGCGGCCAAGGTTTGCAAAGGGCTGATCAGGTGCGGGGTCTTCGCCTCTCCATCGGCCCAGAAGGCAGTGCGTCCCACAAGTTCTCGGTGGAGTTTTTCGGTCGCGTCGGCGTCATCGATCAGAAGTCTGCCACCCTGTTTCCGTTCACTCCAGCGGAAACGATCCAAAGGCTTCACAGCGGAGAACTCGACGGCGCAGTTCTGCTCGATACCTGGGATAGCCCGTCTGTTCAAGAACTACTCACGGCCGAAGGCGTAAGCATACAGAGTATTCGCAGAGCGGATGCTTTCGTAGCCCTATACCCACACTTAAATAAGCTGGTGCTCCCCGCTGGCGTAGCTGACTTGGCCAGGAACCGTCCCCCCACAGATGTTCTACTCCTTGCACCAAAGGCCAGCATGGTAGTGCGCCGCGATCTTCATCCCGCAATTCAGTACCTATTGCTTGAGGCGGCAGAACAGTTCCACTCGGAACCCGGTATATTCCACAAGGCAGCCGAGTTTCCAGCGCCAGAATCCATCGACCTTCCACTCAGCACTTATGCGCGTCAATTCTATAAAACGGGATCTCCGTTCTTGCAACGTCATCTGCCTTTTTGGTTGGCAGTCCTCGCCGATCAGTTGTTGGTGCTGGCCCTTCCCCTATTCGGCGTACTATTCCCCTTACTGCGATTCGCGCCGGCAATCTATGGCTGGCTGGGGCGCGCCCGGGTCTACAGGCTCTACTCCGAATTGAAGCGCCTCGAAGACCAACTGGCTGCCGATCCTTCTGCTGGAACCGGCAAGGACTTCATCGAGCGACTTGATCAGATGGAAGACCGGGTAAGTCGTCAATCCGCGCCTGCTTCCGTTCGGCCTCTGCTATATTCACTAAGGCTGCACATCGATTTGGTGCGCGAAGAAGTGGCTCGGAAGGCAGCCGCACCATAGTTGATTGCCGTCACATTTGACGAAGGTACCTTCGATTTTGCTGCATCATTCCGACTGTGCGACGTAACCATTGTCGTGCCGTGCTGTTGGAGCCATCTGTTCGTCAGGTCACGTGGGCATCCGGGCTAAGTCCCGGTAAGTCGGGTAACCGGACATTGAGGCCAGTTGTCCAGTTTGGCAGCGTCAATCAGGCACTGCCCTCAGTGCATGATGTAGCCGCCGTCCACCGATATCGACTGGCCGGTCACATAGCTGGCTGCCTCACTGCAGAGCCACAGAACGGCATCCGCAATCTCCTCGGGGCGGCCGACACGTTGCATAGGTACGCTCTTCTCCATGGCTTTCATGGCTTCACCCTGCCCTCCCGCGACCATCTGGTCCACCATCGGTGTCCAGATGAGGCCCGGACATACAGCGTTGACGCGGATGCCGCGGGGCGCATATTCGAGAGCCGCGCTCTTGGTGAATCCGAGCACTCCGTGCTTGCTGGCGTGGTAGATCCCGCGCTCGGCGCCTCCCACAAGCCCCCCAAGTGAAGAACAGTTAACGATGGCGCCGCTTCCTTGCTTGCGCATCTGCTGCAATTCAAACTTCATGCAACTCCATACACCGCGAAGATTGATACCCATGACCCGGTCGTAATCTTTCCGGGTCGTATCGGCCGTCTCGGCGAGGATATTCTGGACGCCTGCGTTGTTGAAAGCCGCATCCATGTGCCCGAATGTGGCCACGGCTTTCTCGACCATGGCCTCGACCTGCGCGTCATCCGAGACATCGCAGGCGACGGCAAGCGCCTTGTGGCCCCGGGCGATGAATTCGTCGGCGGCAGCGCGCACCGATTTCTCATTCCAGTCCGCCAGCACGACGGCGGCTCCCGACTCCGCGAAAGCCTTCGCCGTCGCCAGCCCCATTCCGGAGCCAGCGCCTGTGACCAGTGCAACCTTGTTTTCAAAAGATATGTTCATCGAGGTCTCCTAGGGACGCCCAAGGGCAGGACAACAGCATCATGCTAGGCACGACCCGTCAAGTCCCGAGAAGTCCTAGTGTTGTATCGGAAGCGCGAGCGGGCAAGGCGCAGGCACGAGCACGGTGTGTTTGCGCGCTTTCGATACAACGACTTGAAGGTAGCCGCCCGCGGTTGCGGCGGACGCGGGCCCTATGCAAATTCAATGGTGGGACAGAGCGGTGTGGAGGTGCGCGGAGACTGTGCCGCAGCGCGCCATACAAGGCCCCATGCGCCAATAAGTTGGCTACCGCGAAAAAGTATCTCCAAGAGCGTGGTTGAAGAGGCTGAAAAAAGAGATCTGTTCGACGGCAAGGCGCAGAAGTCCGGAGCGTGCGGAGGCACGCGAAGGTTTCGGGTTAGAGAGAGTCGGTTCATGCCGCAGCCGTGATCCCAGGTGGAGAACGAAGCTGAATTTCAGACGCGGTGAGCCTTTCGATGATCTTCATCGGGCCACCACACTGGGGACAGCGCCAAAGATCGGGGAAGTCTTCGGTGGAGGCAGCGTGTTGTTCGGCTTGCGGCTCTTGTACCGCGCCGAGCAACTGAAAACAAAGCGGCAGAAGAGTGGCACGCTTGCGGTTGGCCAGGAATCCGAAGTTACGGATGCGCACGAAGCCTTCCGGAAGTAGGTGCAACAGGAAGCGGCGCAAGAACTCATCGACAGGTAGGGTCAGCAACTTCTGTTTGTGGTGGTCTGCGGAATCGCGCCAGCGAAAAGTGACTTGGCCATCGGTGAAGGAAACCAGGCGATGGTTGGAGATGGCTACCCGATGGGTATAGCGGCCGAGATATTTCAGCACATGCTCGGGGCCACCGAAGGGGCGTTTTAAGTGCACCACCCAGGCTTGTCGATAGAGTGGCCGCAGCCAGGCAGCGAAGGTCTTGGGCTGAGCTAGGAACTTCAGGTCTGCATGGAAGTTGAGTTGGCCGTTCTGAAAAGCTTGCTTGAGCGCGTCCACGAATTTGCCGCGAAAGACTTTCCGCAGCACCGGTTTGGGAAGGAAGTAGTTCTCTCGTGAGCGAACCCAGTGGGTGTGATCGAGCGAGAGGCCGCCGGCGGGAACGACGCAATGGACATGCGGGTGAATATTGAGCTTCTGACTCCAGGTGTGCAGCACACTGAAGAAACCAATTTCCGCGCCGAGGTGTTTCGGATCGCGAGCGACTTCGAGAAGTGTTTCCGCGCTGGTGCGAAACAGGAGATCGTAGAAGATCTTTTTGTTCTGCAGGACCAGTGGCGCCAACCGGTGGGGCAGTGTGAAGACGACATGGAGGTAGCGTGTCGGGAGAAGTTCTCGCCGACGCGCAGCGATCCACCGTTCCCGAGCACCCGCCTGACACTTGGGGCAGTGGCGATTTCTGCACGAATTAAAAGAGATGGCGCGATGCCGGCAGCGGGTGCACTCATCGAGATGACCGCCGAGGGCGGCGGTACGGCACCGCCGAATGGCCAGCAGCACTTTGACATGCATCCACCGGAGCCACTTGCGGTTTCGTTCGATGAAGGTATCTCCCGCAGCGCGGACGATATCGGCCACCTCGAGGGGTGGCCGGTCCATCTACTCTTCCTGCGGTGACTCGCTTCTTAGGGACAGTGAGTCCAGTGGACTGGCTGTCGCGTTCAGGCGAAGTTCAGAAACATGGAGGTAGATAGTGGTCTGTTCCAGATCGCTATGGCCTAACAGCATTTGGATGTTGCGCAGATCCGCACCCTGTTCGAGCAGATGCGTGGCAAAGCAATGCCTAAGCGTATGGGGGTGTACCTGTTTTTTGATACCCGCTCGCTTGGCAGCGTTCCGGCACGCATGCCAAACCGCTTTCGTAGAAATCGGCCGATCGTTGGTATGCTGCTGGTTGCCTGGAAACAGCCACTCGCTTGGCTTTCGCCTTAACCGCCGCCAGTGCTCCCGCAGTTCCTTGAGCAGCTTTGGGCTAAGCATCACGTCGCGATCTTTGCGCCCTTTGCCACCCCGGACGTGAATGACCATGCGCTGGCTGTCGACGTCTGAAATTTTCAGGTGGGTTAACTCGGCACGTCGCACTCCGGTGGCGTAGAGCGTCATCAGCAGAGTGCGATGGAAGGAACTGTCAGCCGCATCGATCAGTCGCGCCACTTCTTGCGGGCTCAGAATCGAGGGAACGTGCTCGGCTCTTTTCGGATAGGGAGTCTCGACTGCGCTCCAGCTTTTCTTGAGAGTTTTGCCATAGAAGAACCGCAGAGCTGCAAGATAGACCGTAACGGTGCTCGCCGCCAACTTTCGCTTCTTGAAAAGTTCCGATTGGTATTCACGAATGTGCTTGGGGCCCAGACAGTCTGGAGGACGCTGGAAGCGTCGTGAGAAATCTTCCACTATACGGATGTAACTGCTTATGGTAGTTTCAGCGTAATTACGACGCTGGAGTTCCTCCAGCATCATTTTTCTGAGATGGGTCACGGGGACACCTCCTGTGACCCAAATTTATCTCTACCGATAGGCAATCACTGTTGAGTTACCTCACGCGAAGCGTCCGCCGCCAGGCGGCTGCGTTCAAGTCGGATTACCGGACATCTCTAACAATGTCGGCCCTGTCAAACACTTTTTGGGCACACTTCTCCATTCACTTAAAAGAGTTTTTTCTTCCGCTTCCTTCGGTGTCTTTCCGATCGGCCCTGACAAGTACGGTTCGTTCGTAATCTAGCGGTCGGTTTCAGTCCGACCCAAACATCTCTTCGATCAAAACTTCGACCATGATTAGTTCTTCGAACTCCCTCTCACGAGGGAGCGGGATGCCCTATCAAGTGGACGACGCTTTACTGCACGCCATGTCCGGTACCGAGCTGTCCCGCGTACGAACCGAACTCCGGCTCCTTCCTGAGCCTAACAACCAAAGACTGCTCCTCGACCCGAGTAAGCTTTGGTTGCTTGACGACCATAGGCTCGGGAGAAAGGAGCCGAACAGTATGTCCAGAAGAAGGCCGATGCATCCAGTGGGAGATAGACCCACCAGGGTAAAAGTCAGAGCCTTGTAGCTAGGATCGCATGCGCGGAGGAAACGAAGCGCATGGAGTCGATCGACAAAGCCATCCATGGGATGGTGAGCAAGTCGTCGGGCTGTAACAAAAGTGAACGCATAGGTGACCTCGAAAACCTTAAATCCAGGGGCCGAACTCACTGTTCGGGGGTGAAGGCAATACGGATCGCTGCAGACTGACTGAGGCGGAGAGACGCTCTGGCGGGGCGATAGCGACGGCACGATGACAAGGACGCATTGAGCAACTGGAGAAGCCCTCCTCGTCCCGTGGAGAAAGACCAGGGAGCAGAAAACTGTATAACCGGCGACACCGGGAAAACGGTGGACGGCGAGAGGGTGGCGGAGGGGCCAGCAGTAGCAGTGAAGCGGGGTAATGCCCGTGGAGCGAAGAGGCCCTGCTGTGGTGCAAGAACTCCGACAAGAAGGAAGGCAAGGGTGAATGATAAAAACACCCATTAGTTTGCAAGACCTGAGGAGGAGGATATACGTCAAGGCGAAGGCAGAACCAACTTGGCGCTTTTGGGGACTCTACGTTCACGTCTGCAAGATGGAAACGCTCCAGGAAGCCTACCAGATGGCCAAGAGCAACAAGGGCGCACCTGGGATCGATGGCATCACGTTCGACGCCATCGAAGAAAGCGGATTGGAGAGTTTTCTGAAACAGATTCAGGACGAGCTGGTCCACAACACGTATCGGCCCATGCCGGTGCGGAAGAAGGAGATTCCGAAGGACGGGGGCACCAAGGTCCGCGTTCTCTCGATCCCTACAATCCGCGACCGCGTGGTTCAGGGTGCGCTTAAACACATCCTGGAGCCGATCTTCGATGCTGATTTTCAATCGGGGTCGTATGGCTACCGACCAAAACGGTCAGCTCATGAAGCAGTAAACCGGGTGGCACAGGCGATTGTCCAAGGGTTAACACGAATCATCGATTTAGATCTCCGAGCCTATTTCGATAACGTGCAGCACTCACTGCTGCTAGAGAAAGTGGCACGGCGGATCCAAGATACATCGGTGATGAGACTCCTGAAGATGATCCTGAAATCAACCGGGGTGAAAGGAGTTCCTCAGGGCGGGGTGATCTCGCCAATGCTCAGTAACCTCTATCTCACTGAGGTAGATCGTATGCTGGAAAAGGCGATTGCAACCACGCGAAGAGGAAAATACCCCAATGTTCAATACGCGCGATTTGCGGATGACCTGGTGGTATTGATCGATTCTCAACCACGACATGATTGGCTAATTGGGGCGGTAGAGAAACGACTGCGAGAGGAAATGACAAAACTCAGAGTGGAAATCAATGAGGAGAAGAGTCGGAAGGTTGACCTAGCAAAGGGAGGGAGTTTCGGCTTTCTCGGGTTTGAGTATCGCCGCGTTCGTAGCCGTAAGCGAAAGTGGAGGGCTCAATACGTGCCTAAGCTGAAGAAGCGGACGGCGCTCCTGCAGAAGATCAAGGAAATCTTCCAGCGATACGTCAGCCAGCCCGTCGGACGGGTGATCGAACTCATCAATCCGATTCTGCGGGGTTGGGTGCACTACTTTGCGGTAGGGGACTCGAGCCGGTGTTTTTCCTACATTAAGCTCTGGGTGGAGAAGAAGATTCGACGACATCTGATGCGCGCCCGGAAGCGCACAGGATTCGGCTGGAAGCGGTGGAATAAGCAATGGCTCTACAACACACTCGGACTGTTTGACGAGTACCGAGTCGCGCGAGCCGTCAGCTGAAAGCCATCCGGCACGAATCTGTCCCATAACCCTTGATGTGAAACACACAGGAAAGCCCAGTGCAGGAAATCTGCACGCTGGGTTTGATGAGGCGGGGGCTGGAAACCAGCGTACGATTCGGCTCGTGAGGCACTCCCAGAGGAAACGGGGAGCAACAGATAGGCTGAATCTACGGCGCCTGGCGCCAGTCCTCGACCCTACTGATGATTATAGGCGTAGATTACCACCCGAGCTTTCAGACGATTGCATTTTTAATGGAAGAGACCGGTGAGTGTGGTGAACAGGAACTGAACCACAGTGATGGACAAGCAGAGAAATTCTATCGAGACCTGAAGGTGCGAGGAATCTGTGTGCGGGTAGGCATGGAGGCTACCGGATATTCACGCTGGTTCGAGCGGCTACTCGCGGAATTAGGTTTCGAGCTGTGGATGGGCGATCCCGCAGAGATCAAGGCCAAGCGAGTGAAAAAGCAGAAGTACGATCGCAATGATGCTCGACTCCTGCGCCGGCTGATGCTGGAAAACAACTTCCCGCAAATCTGGGTACCGAGCCCGGAGAATCGAGATTTGCGACAACTGTTGTGGCACCGACATCGGTTGGTGCAGATGCGCACGCGGATCATGAATCAGTTGCAGGCATTGGCCATGAATGAGGGCTATCGCTGGAAGAAAAAACTGTTCAGCGAACAAGGGCGAGCACAGTTAGAGAAGCTCACGTTGGCTCCTTGGGCCAGCCGGCGCCGGCAAGAGTTGTTGGAGTTGCTGGACCGTATAAATCCGACGATTGCAGAATTGACGGTTGCCGTCGAGCGGGAAGCCAGGAAACGACCCGAGGTGTTGCGACTGATGACCCATCCCGGCGTGGGTTCGCTTACGGCCCTCGCCTATGTGTTGATCATCGGAACTCCGACGCGGTTTCAACGTGGCAAGCAGATCGGCACCTACGTGGGGATGATTCCGAGTGAGGACTCCAGTGCTGGCAAACAGCGATTGGGTCACATCAGCAAGCAAGGCAATTCGTTGTTGCGCTTCTTGCTGGTGGAGGCGGCGCAAGCGGCAGCGCGGACTCATCCTGACTGGAGACGCCGGTACATCCACCTGGCGATACGTCGACTCAAAAGCATTGCCAAGGTAGCGATGGGGCGCAGGCTGGCGGTCCGTTTGTACTGGATGTGGCGGAATGGTTGTGAGTATTCGCAGTCGTTAGAGTTCGGTTCGTACGCGGGACAGCTCGGTACCGGACATGGCGTGAAGTAGAACGCCGTGCACTTGATGGGGCATCCCGCTCCCTGAAAAGGGAGTTTGAATTAGTAATCATGGTCGAAGTACGGATCGAAGAGATGTTTGGGTCGGACTGAAGCCGACCGACAGATTACGAGCGAGCCGTGGTCGTCGAAGCAGAGGTCAAAAAAGAACAAGGAAGACCACTCTTCGGAGTGAGCGGAGCAGTGTGCTCAAAAAGAGTTTGACAGAGCCGACATTGTTAGAGATGTCCGGTAAGCGCGTTATCTCTAACGAGGCCGGCCGTTGCAAGGGTTTTTTCTTACGCTTCTTGCTCGAATCGAGCACACTTCTTCGTCGGCGCACGAATTGCGTCTGTTTCTGGAGCTTCTGTTCATCTGCGTTCACCCTAAGTTGCTCAGCCTTTTGCGCTCATCAACTTGGTGTTGCCCACCAGTCATCTCTTCGATCACCATCGACCACGATGAGTTTTTCGATCTCCCCTTTCAGGGAGGCGGGTAGCCTAATCACTCAGCCGGTGACTTTCGCACCATAACGCTGTTCTGGCATCCCCGCACAGGCATCACCACTTGTCTGCTGCATCTGTCCACGACGACAGAACTCGTTGTACTCAATCCGATCCCGCAACATGATCCACATCCGGATTCCCAGTTTGCGAGCCACTGCGGCTCTCGCCTTTCCCAGACCTTTCTGGATCAATTTGCGGCGGTAAAAATGTTTCAACTGCGGATCCCGGCGTACCGCATGGATCACTGCTTCACTCCAGAGAAATCGCAACAGCGGATTGCCTTGTTTGGTCAGGCCACCCAGTCGCTGTCGCCCTCCACTGGAATATTCTCCGGGGATCATCCCTACATAACTAGCCAGGGCCTTGCTGTCTGCGAATCGAGCTGGATCGCCCAGGAACACGTCGGTCGCCAGGGCGGTGATCGGTCCTACTCCAGGATGAGTCATCAACAGCCGTGCTCCGGAACGTTCACGGGCTTGCTGCTCGACTCGCTGGTTTAGTTTTTCGATCTCCGTCTCGAATTTCACATACATCGCCTGCAACTCATTCCGCCGATAAGCGGCATGGGGTGACAACGGCAAAGACGCGATCGCGCTGTTGCCCTGCTTGCGTCCACAGGGAGGAACCACGTCGGAGGCCATTCGCCAAGGCAATCGCCTGCAGCGCATTTTGTATTTTGACCCGCAGCCCCACCCACTGATGGCGGTGCCGCAACAAGGCCCGAATGTCTAACAGTTCTTTCGTAGGTAACCAGATCGACGGAAAGCGCTCTTCTACCAGCAGTGACAGGAGCAAATCCGCATCTCGCCGATCATGTTTTTGTTTTCGTGGCTCGGCCGCTCGAATCTCTGCCGGATGACCCACCAGACATTCGATCCCCAGTTCTTCCATGAGGTTCACAGAACCACTGCATCGATCCGGTGGCTTCGATCCCCACACGCACCGGCCGCGGAAGCTTGGAATAAAACTCTCGCACGATGTTCTCTTCGTGCTTCAGAGTCGTTTTCTCTATCTCTCCCGTTGCGGTGTCCAGCATCGCCAACGTCTGCTGGCGACTGTGCAAATCACATCCTATAATCCTCATCTCGGCCTCCTTCGGTCCGAGCACTGTAGGGTGAACACCGAACAGTCTACTCGGGCCGTCGCGAGGCCGGCCTCGTTAAGACATCACTCAGGACTTGAGCGGCTTGGTGGTTTACTGTTCGCCACGATTTTCGGATAGCCGACTATAATTGCGGAGACCCGCTCACGATTGGCAAGCGTAGCTGTGGCGAGCGGGTTAGCGAGAAGAGTGATCTATGAAAGAGAATCTACCTGCAATCGTAACGTTGTCCTCGCAAGCGTCCTACGCGGAAACCTATGACAATCACGCTGTAGCCAATGTAAACGACCACGTTGTACGCATCAGCACAATGACCCAGCCGTATCATTGGCACTCCCATCCGAACTCAGACGAAACATTTCTTGTTATCGAAGGCGGGCTTGTCATCGAATTTGAGCACGGTGAAATCCAACTCGCCCCAGGTCAGATGACAACAGTTCCTCGCGGTCTTCGTCACCGTACTCGTCCATTGGGCCGCCGGTCCGTCAATCTGACTTTCGAAGCCGCCAATACTGAAACAGAGCCGAAGACGATCTGAGCAGCTCACCGCCGCAAGACTTGGTGCGCATGCGAACAAATCGTGCTTTGTTGGCGATGCGGACACATCTGTCGTACCACGACTCCACTCCACTTTTCCGATAACCGCTGCCAGCTCAACCGGTCGATGCAGCACCATCTAATCAGTTGATCCGACGCTACTTCCCATGGATAAACCGATCTGTTTGCCTGTACGCGGTCAAAACCTAGGCAGGGTAATGTTCCGGCTGATCCAATCTAGCGAGCGATTTTAGCTTCGTTTTCAATACAAGGTGGGTTCGAGTTGAGTGTTGCGTTGACCCATTGAGACCACCGCGTTAATCAGGACTTAGCAGGCTGCGGAAAAAATCGTTCTGAGCCAGCAATTTCTGGGTCGGTTTAAGTCACTCGGGAGTTTTCGAGCCTCTGCGGCGTGATTTGTCGTGCTACCGAGCGCCCGAAAGAGGTGTTTCAGCTCCGTTCAGAGACACTGCGGCCCGGTCGAACTACGTCGGAACTACGCTGTGCATCAGGTTCCGCATGCGCACCAGATTGTAAGCCGCGCACGCGAACGTAAAGATCCAATCGACCTTCAGCGTCCCGCGATGCCGCACTTTGCGCAACAGCGCAATAGTCTTCAGCCAGCCAAAACATTCTTCGATGCGCTTCCTCTTCTTCTGACTGATCGCATAGCCCGCGTGCCGCGCCGTGCGACTATCGATGGCGCTGCCACCTCTGCGCCCAAGGTTTTGCGCCACATGCGGCGTCACCCATAGGTTCCGACACTCGCGCACGAAATCCGCCGTGTCGAAGCCCTTGTCTCCAGCCACCGTCACCCGCTTGCTTCCCGGAAGTTCCTGCAGCATTTCCAGCGCCGCATAGCGCTCCGCCGTGCCCGTGGCTTCCCACACTCGGCTGTCCACAATCAACCCGTTGCGATTCTCCACCAGCAGATTCCCGCTGTAGCTCAACTTGGCCTCCTTGCCTGGACCTTTGCGCGCCAGCTGCGCTTCCGGATCGCTTTTCGACTCATGCGTTTCGTTCGAGCGCTTCTCGCCGCGATAATCCACCGTGGGATTTCCGGGATCATCCGGCGGAGGCCCACTCTTCTTGTTCTTAGGCTGAAAACTCTTCACGCTGGCCCAGGCTTCCAGCAAACTTCCATCTACCGTGAAGTGCTCGTCCGAGGCCCAGCCCTGCCCTCGGGCTTGCTCCACCACCAGCGACAGAAACTCCTTGGCCACTTCGGCCTCTAGCAAACGGTCGCGGTTCTTGGTGAACACCGTGGCATCCCATACTTCATCATCCAAATTCAGCCCCACGAACCAGCGAAACAATATGTTGTAGTCGATCTCCTCCATCAGCATCCGCTCGCTGCGCACCGAGTACAGCATCTGCAGCAACAGAGCGCGCAGCAACTGCTCCGGCGGAATCGACGGACGACCCACTTTGGAATACATCTTGTCGAACTCCGGCGAGAGTTCCTTGAGGACCTTATCTACCATCGTGCGGATCGGCCGCAGCGGATGATCTTTGCGTACCCGCCGCTCCGGTGAAATGTAGCTAAACACATGCCCCTGCTGCTGATCGTTTCCTCGCATGCCTAATCAGACGCACCGCGCGCTGCCTCGTTACAAAATTCCTGGCTTTTTCAGCATCCTGCTAGGGCATCGGGTGCATCGCGACTCATAACAGCCTCAATGCGGCCATTATCGCCAGGACTGTGACTCCAAAGCTCACCCAGGGCCCCCAGAGCGTCATGCCCGCGATGATCACGATTGCAAAAAGAGGGAAGAACGATCTTCCGAAAACGAGCCGGGTTTGTGACAGAAACGCGTTCGATAGACGCCCCATGTTGCGCTATTCCTTCGTTGCCGATGACAGGCCCACCTGATGAACCCCAAAGTAGAGCACTCACGCGAATGCCACTCTGTCCGAAAAAGCACACTTTCTGTAACGAGTTGAGCAGGCTCTGCCCTCCGCTGGCCGGGGTAGCCATCTCCCGCTTTTGAATGAGCACTATGCCCCTCGCAATGGACTCAGTGCCCGATTAACGACTCATCAGGTACTGGCATGTGAGGCTAGGCCGAAGCGCAGGTTTCAAATTCGGCTGTAATGGAAGGTACGAAGGCTGACTCCGTGGTTCCCTGGAATGTCAGCTCTTTTGACCTTCTCGATCACGGCTGGGTGCCGTATCCCATACTCGCCGCAAAGGCGAAAAGCGGCATCGCTTAGGTACTCAATAGACAGGAACATCTCCTTGTGCGGCCCTGTGTAGGGCATTTCGTAATTGCCCAGAAACGGGTCAACAGATAACACTTCGACGAACTCGCGCTTGACCTTGCCCGACTGCATCGCGCGTACGAGTGGACCGAGTTGTCGCCACAGGTTTTCATTCTCCATCCTGACGCGGTCAGAAATTCCGTGAAGGTGGAAATGAGTGTTATCCGAAATGTCTCGGGTGGTATAGCCCACAGCATGAAACACATCGTCCGGTTTGGGCTGATAGCCTGGATACATCCGTTTCTCCTATTTGAGGAGTATACGAGCGGCCGCATGTGAACACCATCCGATGCAAGAAAGTTGGCCCGCAAGCCGCTTTGGAGTGCGTGAATACGAAATTACAGCTTTCGCACTGTAAGGTCCATCTCGTCATATTCAGACCTGCAATTACCGTACGCCGCGGAAATCCCTTTCAACTACAGAGACACCTAAACCAAGCTGAGTACGCTACCGCGCCAAGCATGTTTGGGATATCCGACCGGCACTCTTTGGCGTAGGGTTGAGCGGGACCTAGAACACCCGCAATCGCAACAGGCAGGCTCTGAAACTGCAAATTTTGACGACCAGCTATGGCAGACCCAATACGCAAATCGAAAATCTCCCGGCCTGCGTGGGCGAAGGCCATCCGTGATTTGCGTCTACGTCTTAGGCTAAGTCAGTCGGCTCTTGGCGGCAGAATCGGCTTCTCGGCGATGACCATCTCCCGCTGGGAGCGCGGCGCTCAGGAACCTCCTTCGCACGGCTACATCGGACTTGGCAATCTCTCTCGCGATGCGACCTGTTGGTTCTTCTGGGAACGCGCCGGGCTGCGAAGCGAAGACGTACTCCGGGTCTTGCCTATCCTCAAGCGAGTTACTCACACTTCTGCCCCGCACAATATTGAAATCGTTACCGCTGGGAGCGGTGCTCAGAGGGTCGAGGAGAAACTCCAGGTAGTGGCGATCCCTTTATTGAAAGTTGCAGTCGCGGGGTGCGGCGAAAGGAGCGATAACCTGCCACTGCTCACAGAAGCACCTGTCGAGGACATGATTGCGGCGCCAAAAAACTGGTGCCCAAATCCTTCCTTCACGAGTTGCCTCCGCGTTTGCGGGAACTCGATGGCACCGCTGATTCAGGATGGATTTGTAGTTGCCGTCGATTCTTCCGATACGGATGTGAGCAAACTTCATGGGAAAGTCGTCATCGCCTGGCACAAAGACAAGGGCCTGACCATATCGCGCTTCCGGCGCTACGACCACACCGACGTTCTCCAACCAGAGAATACCGAATACGAAGCCGTTACCCTGAGCGCCAAGAACCCCTGGAAGATCGTCGCTAGAGTTCTCTGGTGGATCGGTAAAGCGCTATAGCCTCGTTGTGGCATTGCGGTCCGTCTAACGGCCGCTGCCTAGCAGGATGCTGAAAAAGCCAGGAATTTTGTAACGAGGCGGCGCGCGGTGCGTCTGATTAGGCATGCGAGGAAACGATCAGCAGCAGGGGCATGTGTTTAGCTACATTTCACCGGAGCGGCGGGTACGCAAAGATCATCCGCTGCGGCCGATCCGCACGATGGTAGATAAGGTCCTCAAGGAACTCTCGCCGGAGTTCGACAAGATGTATTCCAAAGTGGGTCGTCCGTCGATTCCGCCGGAGCAGTTGCTGCGCGCTCTGTTGCTGCAGATGCTGTACTCGGTGCGCAGCGAGCGGATGCTGATGGAGGAGATCGACTACAACATATTGTTTCGCTGGTTCGTGGGGCTGAATTTGGATGATGAAGTATGGGATGCCACGGTGTTCACCAAGAACCGCGACCGTTTGCTAGAGGCCGAAGTGGCCAAGGAGTTTCTGTCGCTGGTGGTGGAGCAAGCCCGAGGGCAGGGCTGGGCCTCGGACGAGCACTTCACGGTAGATGGAAGTTTGCTGGAAGCCTGGGCCAGCGTGAAGAGTTTTCAGCCTAAGAACAAGAAGAGTGGGCCTCCGCCGGATGATCCCGGAAATCCCACGGTGGATTATCGCGGCGAGAAGCGCTCGAACGAAACGCATGAGTCGAAAAGCGATCCGGAAGCGCAGCTGGCGCGCAAAGGTCCAGGCAAGGAGGCCAAGTTGAGCTACAGCGGGAATCTGCTGGTGGAGAATCGCAACGGGTTGATTGTGGACAGCCGAGTGTGGGAAGCCACGGGCACGGCGGAGCGCTATGCGGCGCTGGAAATGCTGCAGGAACTTCCGGGAAGCAAGCGGGTGACGGTGGCTGGAGACAAGGGCTTCGACACGGCGGATTTCGTGCGCGAGTGTCGGAACCTATGGGTGACGCCGCATGTGGCGCAAAACCTTGGGCGCAGAGGTGGCAGCGCCATCGATAGTCGCACGGCGCGGCACGCGGGCTATGCGATCAGTCAGAAGAAGAGGAAGCGCATCGAAGAATGTTTTGGCTGGCTGAAGACTATTGCGCTGTTGCGCAAAGTGCGGCATCGCGGGACGCTGAAGGTCGATTGGATCTTTACGTTCGCGTGCGCGGCTTACAATCTGGTGCGCATGCGGAACCTGATGCACAGCGTAGTTCCGACGTAGTTCGACCGGGCCGCAGTGTCTCTGAACGGAGCTGAAACACCTCTTTCGGGCGCCCGGTAGCACGACAAATCACACCGCAAAGGCTCGAAAACTCCCGAGTGACTTAAACCAACCTAGAAATTGCTGGCTCCGCACGATTTTTCCGCAGACTGCTAGTACATTCCCCCCATGCCGCCACGGCTCGCGCCCGCCGTCGCCATCTGCTCTTCGTCCTTTATGTCCGCGATCAAAACTTCGGTAGTCAGCATGAGTGAGACTACAGAAGCAGCGTTTTGCAAGGCCAGGCGGGTCACCTTGGCCGGATCGATCACACCAGCCTTGATCATGTCCCCAAATTCGCCGGTCTCCGCGTTGAAGCCGAAGTTTTGATCCTTCGACTCGCGCACACGTCCTACGATCACCGCGCCTTCGTGCCCCGCGTTCTGGGCGATCTGGCGTATTGGCTCTTCAAGGGCGCGCTTGACGATGTTCACTCCGGTTGCCTCATCGCCGTATAGCTTGAGCTTTTCCAAGGCTGGGATGCAGCGCAAGTATGCGGTTCCGCCCCCGGCCACGATACCCTCCTCGACCGCTGCACGAGTCGCGTGCATGGCGTCCTCGACGCGAGCCTTCTTTTCTTTCAATTCCATCTCGGTCGCGGCACCAACGTTAATTACGGCTACCCCACCAACGAGCTTAGCCAAACGCTCTTGCAGCTTTTCTTTGTCGTAGTCCGAAGTGGCCTCTTCGACCTGCATGCGGAGCTGCTTGATGCGGCTTTCGATCTCGCTGGCGTTACCAGCACCATCGATTATTGTGGTGTTATCTTTGTCGATGATTATTTTTTTGGCGCTACCAAGATCCTCCAAAGTCAGCTTCTCGAGTTTAAGTCCAAGATCCTCAGTGATCGTCTTTCCACGCGTGAGCGTGGCAATATCTTCCAGCATGGCCTTTCGGCGATCTCCAAAGCCCGGGGCTTTCACCGCCGCACACTTCAACGTTCCGCGAAGCTTGTTCACCACGAGTGTGGCTAGCGCTTCGCCATCAATGTCTTCGGCGATGATCAGCAGCGGTTTGCCCGCCTTAGCCGTTTGTTCGAGTAACGGCAACAGGTCCTTCATCGAACTTATTTTCTTCTCGTGAATCAGGATGAGTGCGTCTTCTAGAACGCACTCCATCCGCTCTGGGTCGGTGACGAAGTATGACGAAAGGTAACCACGATCAAATCGCATGCCTTCCACGACTTCAAGCGTGGTCTCCATCGTCTTTGATTCCTCGACGGTGATGACACCGTCCTTGCCAACCTTTTTCATTGCTTCGGCAATGATGCTGCCCACCTGCTTGTCGGTGTTGGCGCTGATCGTGCCCACCTGTGCGATCATGTCGCCCTTCACGTCCCGAGAAAGCTTCTTGATCTCGTGCACCGCGATTTCCACAGCTTTCTCGATACCACGCTTCAGCGCCATTGGGCTTGCACCAGCCGCCACCGTTCGAACTCCCTCGCGAAAGATCGCCTGGGCTAACACGGTCGCAGTGGTCGTACCATCACCGGCTACATCCGACGTTTTGGAGGCAACTTCGCGCACCATCTGTGCACCCATGTTTTCGAGCGGATCTTGCAACTCAATCTCTTTCGCGACGGTCACGCCGTCCTTGGTGATGATGGGCGCGCCGAACTTCTTTTCGATGACAGCATTGCGGCCCTTGGGACCGAGGGTGATCTTCACTGCATCCGCCAGAATGTTGACGCCACAGAGAATCGACTGACGTGAGTTCTCACCTGAAACGATTTGTTTTGCCATTGGACGTCACCCTCCTGGGGTGATTGAGACTTATTTCCCCACTCAGATTCTGGAAATCAATGCCTTACTTTTTGCCTGATGCTGCTCTGGCGAGGCCGTTTAGCTTCGCCAGGATTTCCTCTTCGCGCAGGATTAGATATTCCTGATCGTCGATCTTGATGTCGCTGCCGGTGTACTTCCCGAACAAAATCCTATCGCCAGGCTTTACGTCGAGAGGTACTCTCTTGCCTTTTACGATCTTGCCGGCTCCGACGGCCATCACTTCGCCCTCCTGTGGCTTTTCTTTAGCCGTATCGGGAATGATGATGCCGCCCTTGGCGGTGTCTTTCTCTGCCAGCCTTCGAACCAGCACGCGGTCATGCAATGGGGTAACATTTATGGTCATTTCTTTGACCTCCACAGGATCGATTTCTCTAACAGACCCAAAGGTAGCTTGTTACAACCTGAGAATTACGGGCGAAAGCTCTTCTGGTTCTTCTGCCGCGTGACTTCGAGGTCGTCCGCATCCTTTTTCTGACGTTCGGCCTCTCTTTGCGGTTCCTCTTGTTTCTCGAGTTTCACGGCTTCGGCAAGGGCAACTTCAGCTTCGGCGTTAAGTCGTTTGGAATAAATAACAAGCTCAAAGCCACCGGAGAAAGAAGAGCGGACAAGACGGAAGGAATATTGTGAATCTTCCCACGAAGCAACGAGCTTTTGCCTCATTTCATATTGCTCGTTCGTCGCCGAATTGACCTCCAGCGCAATATTTGTCGGCGGGCCGTACTTCGCCGAGATGGACTTCACCATGTCCTCCGCGGTGAGCCCTTCTGTGGAAGTTCGATCGTAAGTCGCAGAAATCTTGTAGAGCTCGGCGTTGTAAAAGGAGAAGAGAATCTGTTCGACGGTATCAGATCGGAACGAAGTCCCGGGAAGGTTCGGCGGCCACCAAGTCAGTTCCTGAATCAGCTCTGGACGACCGTGAATGTCCTTTACATCGGCCATTTTTTGGTCAGTACGCTCCAACACTCTGGTCAAGCTCATTCCAAAGGTGAAGTGCCGATACTTGGAAAGATCCTGTCCACGAAGCAATGGCGCCGCTAGGAGCAGGACAACAAAACAGAGAATTGAACAGCGAATCGTTTTCATTTTCATATCTCCCACAAATTCCTAGGAACTTTAAATCACGGCCGCGTATTGCTTTGCCGCGTCTGCATGATGCTGTTCGCCGCCGCTATCCAGCCTGGATTTTGGCGCAGCAGCAGGTATTCTCAAGACAAAATCCTTAGCAGGGACTAGGCCAACACCTTGTTGGATATGGCGGGAATGTGCGGCAACACTCATAAAAGGAATGCCGAGGAACCGTTTCGAAGCGATTTTCGTAATCTCCAGAGAATTAAACTTCTGCCCCTCCTGTTTCGCCAGAACACACTTCACTGCCCTGCGCAGAGCTCCTAGCCCCGCGCGCCCGAAAACAGTCGCCCTCATCTCGCCTGCCAAATAGAATAAGTTCCAGTTCGCGCCTTCAACTTCTCGAGTTAGCGCTTGACGATCTAGATCCTTGACGACACGCCAGCCAGGCAGGAAAGCTTCACTTTCAATCGAAAGCATTGTTGGCAACTGTATGTCTTCCCTAATGAAAACGGTCCTCGTTCGATGGATGCTTGACATTTGATTGCTCCATGCAAACCTGGGGGGCGGACTTAGCCCGCCCCCTCCAAAACGAAAGGACCTGCTGGCTTCAGGCTGCTGCGGCAGCTGCGATCTTGTGGAACGTCGAGTTAGCGACGTCAAAGGTTTCTACCTGGGGAACTCCCTCAACTACCGTGGCAAGGATCTTTGTCACTTCTGGGTAGTTTCCGCGGTTGTAAGCCTCGGCATTCTCCGCTTTGTCCCACAAACTGATTCCGAACGCTTCCGTACCGCCCTGTCCAACGAACGTGATCTCGTCCTGGAATCCTTTCTGTTTTCGAAGCAGGGGGAGGATGTCCTCCTCCAGCCTCTGGGTAAACTCCGAAACGCTATTGGGCTTCAGATGCATGTAAACTCTGCGTGCAAACATGGCACTCTCCTTGGTTCTCGATGCCAAAGGGGCGATTCAGATAACCACCATTGGTTTAGCAATTCTGAAGACTCCCTCAGTCTGTTAACCATGGTTAGTTAATTAAGTTGACTTGTCAAGTAGAATCTGAGACTATTTTGATGGTTAACCTGTCTCGTTAAGCCACGTGGAGGGGCATTGTGGACGTTTGCCTAGTGATTAAACAGCGGCTGGATGAATTGGAGCTTGAGCAGAAAGATCTGGCGAGCGCCGCCGAAGTGACCGAGTCCTATATTTCCCAGCTGCTGACGCGCAAAAAACTGCCCCCGGCGCCTGACCGAACGGATATTTACGAGAAAATGGCGAAGTTTTTGAAGCTCCCGACCGATAGGCTTTCGAAGCTGGCTGATCTCCAGCGTAGGGAAGAATTGAAGAGACAGTTGGGGGATCCGCCCGCGCCCTTGTTTAGGGAAGTTCGAGAAGTAATCCTCCGTAAGTGCGTACCCGACAAGGAAAAACAGGTTCGTGCGATTTTTGAGAAGCAGCCCTTCGGTGAACTCGAACGCCTCGTCACACAAAAGCTTTTGGACGTGATCAAGAAAGTCGCCAGAGAAGAACTGAAGAGCGAAAACTGGCTCCACTTGGTGGCTCGACTCGCCGGCAAAAGCTATGAACAGATGCGGGTTACCCTCCTTCAGTTCCTGGACACGGATGTCTTCAACTTGTCGCCTGATAACTGTGTTTCCTTCCTGGATCCGCTGATTGAATCCTGGGACGTCGACCTAGCGACCTTTGGTATGGAGATTGTGCTAAATCGGAGAATTGCCTCAGGGGATCCTAGGAGATTTGAGTTTGTTGAAACGGGACCTGACCAACCAGAGGTAGAGCCGGGGTTCCAAGAATTTCTTAGTGATAGTTCCCTCAGCGGGACTGCCACCACGGAAGAAATGGAGTTGCTAAGGAATCTAAGGTTCAACGGAAAACGCCCCACTTCACTCTATTATTACCGGGAATTGCAAAGCCTCAGAGACTCGCTCCATTTTCACTTCTCAGATAGCCGATGAGAATTCCATTACTGTCAACCAATCCGGGCATACGCACGCGCGTGTCATAATCCTATTCCAATGCCAAGAACGTTTAGTGCAATAAACAAGGATTTGGAGATTACCCAACGAAAGCTCAGCGCGACTTCAGACCCAGAACAGAGGCGCTTCCTGTTGCGGCGTATGCGGCAACTTCTTGAGCAAGCTGATAACCTTGTCCAAAAGTTAGAACGCCAAATTCCCCCAGAGTCGAAGCGAGATTAAGACAGTACCCGGAATCGGGTTCCGAAAACCCCTTCAAAGCACCGCGTCCAAGGTGTTGATTCGATGAGCTACCTGAATGGCGTTGTTATGGTTCAGAAAACACATGATTAACGAACCCGACAAAGGAGAGTTCGCTGGCAATCTTCAGCCTACCTGCGCTCAACGGCCTGGACTTCCAAAATGCGCTTGGCTACGTACGCCAGCGCACCGACTATTAAACCACTTGAGTTTTCATTCCCGCGGACTACCATCTCAGGCTAGTCGTCATTGATACCTTTCTCCAGCTTGGAAAGGGGACGACACGTGAATGCAACCTACGAGTGGATGAAATTCTACGAAGCCGCTGTCCTTGAAACGAACTCCGAAGTCTTGCCCGAGCGCATCAGAACTGCCCAAGCAGCAATAGGACAATGTGGGATTACGGTTGCGATTGATGAGGCCGAAAGACGGGCAATCGTTAAAACGCTCAATGCGCTAACCGTCCTGCAACGCGAACGGACGCAAACAGTTTTCAGGCGCTTCTACCACTTCGAAGAACACGCACCGCCGGACAATAATTGAAATGGATGAAAATAGCGCCCATTACGAAGCGATCTTGGCCGAACTTGGCGCCGAGTTTCGCGGAATCCAGCAAGGTCCGCGTGAAACCTTAATTTTGTTTGCGGACCCTGAATTCAGAACCACTTTGGCGGTGCCGGAATCGGAATTCTCTTCCCAAACCGTGTCGCAACGCCTCCAAGAAAGCCTCGCGGGCCAAGACGAAGAAGTGGCGCTCGTCCTTGCCGCCAAAAGTGGAGACGCACACGCATTCGACATTCTCATCGAGCGTTACCAACGAACGATTCTCGCCGTTGCGCGACGTTTCACACGTATCCGAGAAGACGCGGAAGACATCGTCCAGCAGAGCTTCCAAAAAGCTTTCGTCCACTTGCACAGATTCGAAGGGAAATCTTCCTTCTCCACTTGGTTAACGCGGATTGTCATCAACGAAGCGCTTATGTTTCTGCGCAGAAGCCGCGGCCTGCGGGAGGTATCGATCGATGATTTAGGCGGGAAGGAAGAAACCACACGCGGGCCGGAGATGCACGATTCACGGCCAAGCCCCGAGGGTGTCTTTTTAAAGAGCGAGCAGAAACGAATTCTATCGGCGGCCATGAATAAATTGACGCCGAAGATACGAAAAGCAATCGAGCTGCGAGAGCTTGGCGAGTTATCCACGGAAGAAGCTGCTCGCATGATGGGACTGTCGGTCGGAGCGTTGAAAGCCCGGGTGTTCCATGGGCGGAGGAAATTGCACCAGGTATTGAAGCGCGAGTTTGGCTGGATGCGCCGGAAACCAATCTTGCGGACGAACCGTAAGCCTGATCAACCCCAACAGCGAACGCCTGGTCCAGTGCCCTTACTGCCTGCAGAAATATCTGCTCGTTTGGGATGACAAAGAATGGAATTCCGTAAAGGACTGGATTCGGCTGGCGGAGGCTGCCGTGCGTAGAAGTCACCGACTGCACGGTGATATTGAACTTGCGCCGACGATGCGAGGTTTTGCCGAAATCGTAAGCCGGACGGTCCCCCCAGACCCACTGCGGGCCGTCCGCTAACTTAGCCGTCGCGAGACACTCCATCGGTTCGATGAATGCAGCTTCTCGTCTCGGGAGAGAGTCAAGCCTAATGCATCACAACTCGTTGGCGAGGGAAACCCTATAAATGGGAACCGCGAAGGGTTCTTCCGCACTTGTCTCCATGTTGACCTGGATTACCTTCCAGCGCTCTCCTCTGCGTTCAATAAGGGACCCTTGCTCGGGAACTGATTTGTCACCATCCATGTCGAGATCGCTCTCTTCCGTGGTTGGATCGCCGTTGTACCGAAACACTATTTGCTTGGCGCGTCTCATGCTTTACTCCTGTTGCTTGCGCGTAATGGTCACTCCCTTCTGGCATCGACCCAGAAACTTGATCGACCGACAGCAATGACATTGTTCGTGCGTTCGTCAAACACAACGTATTCACCCGGGGACAGTGCAAGCAGTTCTTTAATGCGAATGTTGGCAGACGCAAGGTCGTTCACCGCCTCGAACCGGCAGAAACTTCCCTCCGGTTTTTTCTTCAGGATGTCAAACGGGGAATGCATGGATACCTCCTGTAGCATGGTGCTGTACGGCAAACTGAAGGAGGGAAAAAGGTGGTCACGCTCAGGTGAAGACTTGGCGCGGAAGACCGGCAACTAATTCTAGTGGCTCGGACAATTTGCTGGCTAGAGTATGGGCGCTAGTTTCGTGCAAGTACAGTCTATTCGGAGTTCAGCGCGGCTCGAGGCCGAGGCATACAGCTCCTCAATCCAATGTTACGATTGGCCGCCGATTGAGATAGACGGAGACAGGTACAGCTCGGCCATGCGGCTCTGGTTTCACGGGCATCGGAACGAAACGCTGGGAGGCAGGCAGATTCCGATAGCGCCTGCATGATGCAGGGAAGTTGTCTGTTCAGGGAAGTCGTCTGTTCGGCGAAATCCAGGATCACGAACGACCCTGTGATCGGCACAATCTGTTTCGGAATTGAATGGGTGAGAGTACGCGTATAATTCCGTCATGGACTACAGTGTCGGCTCCCTCGTCCGCGTTCGCCTCTACTCCGGCCAGATCGTAGACGCGAACATTACGGCCATCAAATCACTTCGCGCAGGTCGGAAAATTCACATTATCTACGGCGGCGTAACTGCCACCATCAACCCCGCGCAAATTATCGAGGTTGAAATGCTGCCCAAGGCGGAGACACGAAATCTAACGACATCTCAGACTTTACGTGAGATTGCCGACGACTATCGGCACTTAGCCGCCGATACCCACGGCAAAACCGATGATCTACGTGCGAGAAATTACCAATGGCTCGTCAAGCTAGCTGATAAGATCGCGGCAAAACACACAGCGGCGAAAAATTGATGTCCCTTTCCTCGCGAAACATTCGTCACTTAATGTCCTCGATCTGCTTCGCCGTTTCGCGTCGGCTGGCCAGCGCTTCCAGGGAATCGAACGCTGATGAGCCGCCAGGGGTCGCGCAAGGCGGCAAGGGCGTCGTTGTGCCAGGATGTCCGGCCTGCAAGAAACGCATTAACACGATGAGCCAATTTCTGAATCATCTCGCGGACGATGCGATGCCTGCGCTACTGAATCGGCTTTCCGCCGCTGAAGCCACGATTAGCAGTTGATCTGGATAGAGTTGCGGTTCGACAGGACGGGCAGCTCCCCACGCGAGGTGAACGACCGTCAACGGTTTCGGTCGATGCCCTTGGGTTCGCCAGAGTTAGCTACGCCTCGCCACTTTTTGGGCCATGTGCAGCAAGAGTTTTTGGTTATCAGGTTCCATTTTCGCAAGGAGCCTGCGCAACTTGGCGAAGTAATCGGCTGTTGCGCCCGTGGTTCCCCATTCCTCGCTATCGTTCGGAAGTTTCAGCTTGCGTACTGACGCTGCCGCTTCGCCGTCATGGAAAAGTTGGTACATCGGCACTTCTAGGGCACGCGCTAGCTTTTCCAGCGTCTCGACGGCGGGCACGGTGTGTCCGTTTTCAACGCGAGAGATGTAGCAGCGGAGGAGGCCCGATCGCTTTTCAATATCGCCTTGCGATAGTTCTTTCGTTTCGCGCAGTTCCTTCAAGCGGTCGCCGATCACCATTCGTAATCTCCTTGAAAGCGCAATGTAGCTTGATTTCCACATGCTACAGAATGTCGCACATTGCCCACAAGGCATATCGAAGCCGTGCTATCCTGCTCTCCCGTTTCCTCTCCAATCTCAGGAGAGGCCAATGCTCAAATCCGAATTGCTCCGAGCGAACCAACAAGAAATTTATCAACACGATTTTTCGCATTTCGTAGATGAACCGCCGTCGATTGCCCAGGGCGGGAGAGGCGTCGTCGTTTTCGGGGTGTCCGGCATGCAAAAAGAAATTCGGAACCATGCCTCAGTTTTTGGATCACCTGGCGGGCGATGTGATGCCGGCGTTGTTGGATCGTCTGTCCTCTGAATCTTGACCTCTGAGATCGGGTCACGAGCCAGTCAATCGTTGAATGTTCAGACAAGTCCGTATCTCTTCGGCGGTTAAGTGTCCCTGTTCTGACCGGTCCCAGATCAACATCATCACTCTCAAGAGAGACACGACCATTGAGAGAGCCGCAACTTGGGCACCACTCGAATGATATTTGGGATCAAAGTCGTAGGAATTGCCGTGGACATACAAAGAGCTTGCAACAAAGAGAACGTCATAAACGTCGGACAACTTGCATTCTTCCGCAACCTGATCGATTCTTTTCTTCCCCTTAATGTACTTGGTAGCCTCAGCGATCACCTTTCCCGTGGCATCTTCTTTGGTTATTTTGTGGTGGACGGATGCCCTCTTGTTCGCCAAATTTCTTTTCAAGTATCTAGCTTTTTCGGAAAACGCGGTCTTCTCAAATTCTAGCGCGTTGTTGCCCGACAGTGAGACCCAATACATAGTGAACATGTCGTCGCACAGGACACGGGCAAGGATAAATAGTGGAGTTTCAAAATCCTGGGCCAAAAAGCAGGCGTCCGCAATTTGAACGGCCCTTCCTACGAAATAAAACAGGACATTTTTTTGCTTGGAACCGGAGGGAATCGGCCCCGCTTGGCGCATCCGAGCTTTTAAGGCCACTAAGTTCTGATGCAACGTAAGAGCATATTCGTTCTTTGAAGCGAACTCAGACATTGCGTGGGTCACCGTGACAACGCTTATAGCGTTTGCCGGACCGGCATGGACAAGGCGAGTTGCGTCCGGGCTCTCGATTCCGTGGCCTGCCTTTGTGGTCTATCGGATATTCGTACTCATGGACACGGTGAGGCTTTAGCTTCTTGAGAAAGCCTCGTTCATCTTGGATTTTTTGAGCAGCGGCCTGATCTCTGGCAGACCAACGAGTCGTATCCATATAGACCATATCTTCTGACCGACTCTCGTCCAGTCCAGCCTCGGTTGCAATTCCGACGATGTGTATCGCTTGCGGAAACGTTAATTTGGCTACCTGGCAGTACTCCGACAACAGATGAATTCGAACCCGCCGGTATTTCTCATCCGAGATGCCCTCTCTGCGCTTCAGGAACAAGAATACATAACAAGGAAACTTTGCAGGCTCCGAAGGGGGCATCACTCGAACACCGAAACCGTTCGTTGATTTGAGAGCGTTTGCTAAAGCGTCGTGCAATGCCGTCGCCAAAATCCGGCGCCGGAATCTAGACTCTTTTGCCAGAAACCTGAACGCAACTTCTTGTTCTCGCAGCGGCCGCCCAGTGGTGTGGTACTGCGTGCCTGCCATCGCATAGAATGAGAACTTTTCGACCAACTCATCCCAGGAGTAGCTTATTTTGTCGCTCTCGATTTGAGCAAGCCGCTGATGATTTCGCGCGAATGCTTCCCAGAAGCCCTCTTCAAGCGTGATCGTATCGTAGTCCCTGTCGTTCTCTCCCTCGATAGTGAAGTCGCGCTCGCCTTTGGCATTCATGCCACGAAGATAAATGGCCAGCAACTCTTCCTCGCCGGCTGCCGCGATGACCTTCTTTCCGGTAAGGAATCGCTCCTTCTTCGTGAGATAGGTTACAAAATCGGTGATCGTGTCGAGCGTGGACATCACGATGTTCAGCGACGTGTCATCGAAAACGTGAGCGTAGCCCTTACTTGACTCGATTCGACCGATTGTGAATGGAACTTGAAAATGAAGCTCGCCCTCCAGGTCACTGCGAATCATCAAACTTCCACTTCCACCCAAGGCTTCCGCGCAGGCTCGCGCTGCGTCGTGAGCCACGACGATGCGATGGAAGATGGCTCTATCTGGTTCCGGGATTTTGATTGGAAACGGGAATGTGCATCGCCTGTCCAAAAAGAGCTTGTTGGGAGCCTCCTTGATCCACCGCTCGGCGCCCCAAATTTGCTTTGCAGAATCTTGAACGGCCTTCCTGTACCAGCGTGGCCATTCGACTTCCAGGGGTTTCTTGTTTCCGAATTTGCAGTCTTTATCGCTGAAAATAATGACGTGATTTTCAAACACCACCAGCAAATCACAGACTTCCTTGCCGTCCCCAACCTTTCCTTCGAAGCGACCTTGATCTCGGTAAACGCTTGGATAACTCCACAGTGAAAGGAACGAACGCTTACAGAGCTCGGCGAGATAGCGTTCCGCCTTCGTTATGCCTTCGATCGATGGCACTGCCGGGGAGGCGAGACTTGGGTTGGCGGGATCGGCCATGATTCATGGTAAACGATCCGTCGGGCGGCGAGACTATCTGGATTGCGGCCCTGCCGTTACTTTACTTCCATGGCCTTCGCTTCTCATCAGCCAGGACAAACCGGCCCTCAGTCCAGCGAAACGTCTGCGTCACATAGGCTGTTGGACAACAGCGTGCTTTTCCCGCCATGTGCTCGAATGAAATTAGGCGATTACCCACCGAAACGCCGGTAACGTCGAAGAGCAACATCTGGTCCTGTCTTTTTGTTTCTGTTGCGTATCCGGAGAAATTCCAGGGCTGACCAAAAGCGAAGGTCGCCAGCAAGGCTGGTCGGCCGTCCTTCATCCCGTAGACATACACGAGATCGTTCTCGAATCCAGGATGTGCCGTCACGGCCGGAATGCAGTTAGCAACGACCACCGCCTCTTCCTGACCTCCCGCCGTCAGATCGGCGTACAACACTCGGGAGACCTCAAACGAGGCTTTCTGATTGGCGAACCTGCCTTGGTGGACTCTAACGGCGGAGCCAAAATAGTCGCAATATGGAGGTCCAACGCGATAGGAAAGCTCATTGAAGTTTACGTCGCGGATTCCGCCGGCCTGTGCAAATGCGATAGAAAATGACACTGGTGAGAACAGCAAGACTAAGAGTGTGCGCTGTGCGTAGCTCATGTCCCGTCCCACATAAAGTGACGGTATCACACGCTTTGCAAGACTTAGAGCCAACGACATACCTGACGGTTCGAAGTTTTGCAATCACTGCGGCACTCCTCCGCAGGCCCCGATGGGCACGAGGAACACAAAGAGCGCGAAGAGTGGGCTCGTGTTTCTCGCGGGCCTCGCCGTTGCCGGAATCATCGCCGGAGCCGTCTACTTCACCCAGGCTCAACCCTCACCGAAACCGGCAAAGACTGTGCTTGCCGCGCAACCAGAGCCTCCGGCACCCGTGGCTCAACCGCATAGCGACACAATCGTTGATACCGCCTTCACAATCGAGTCCGGAAAATGGACGGCCTACAAGTTTGAAGTTCCGCCTAACGCAAAGAACGTCAAGGTCAATGGACACTTCGCGGCGAGTGGGGGAGCGAGGAACTCCATCCAAGTCTTCCTGACCGACGAGGATGGGATCGCAAATCTCAAGAACCGCAATTCCTACAAGAAGTTTTATACCAGCGGAAGGGTGACGCAGGATTCTCTGAACGTGTCCTTGCCGCCTTCGCCGGACACGTACTACTTGGTCTTCGACAATCGATTTGCGCTGTTGATCTCGCGGGCTGTGAAGGCCGATGTGACGGTTAGTTATCTCCAGTAGAGGTTAACCCGGTGTTTGCAGCGAGATTATCGTGTAACGGAGGAACGTCGGCAGTTTTCGGTCATTTGGCGTGGTGATGTGATGCCGGCGTTCGCGAAGTTGGGATCAAAACCCAGCGAGCATGGACATCGGAGCTAAGGCCATTATAGGCTTTGGCAGTGATCGAGCCCGTAACAGCATCGGGATTGATTCTTGGCGCCGCAATAAGTTTCGTGCCGGCTCTTATCTTGAGTTTTGCGCAAGCGTCTTATCAGCGGAAAAGTGACAAAAGCAAATTCCTTTTCGACAAACGCTACGAGGCATTGAAAGAATGCGCTGCGGCGATCGGAAACCAGGAAGAAGTTTACGTAGCCTTTCGAGAGGTCCTAGATCGTTTGAGGGCCGTCCAACTACCGCCCACCATCGAAGAATTCACGGCGATACTGAAACTTGGGGATCATTTACAGCAAGCGAGAATGCGATATGACGCGGAGGTGCGTACTCACGCGGTCTTGGTCGCGTCATTGTTTAAGCGTCCCTTTCTAACCACATCTCCAATCCAAGTTCCCCCTGTATCCTCAAGTGGAGCCGTTTCGCCCAGCGAGCAAGGCGCGATATTTACGAAGCATGTGGAGATATTAAGGACTTCGATTCAAGCTGCAAACGTAAGTTGGGTTGCCCTGACCAATCAACACCAAGCTTATCTGCAAGAGCTTGGCTCGACACTCACAGACGTGTAAAAATTGTACCTGTTTTTGTACTCAGTGTAACCGTTTGAGCCGGTTGGGCAGTTCTAGAACCTAATAAGAAACAGTAACTTACGGAGTGTCAAAGACTTAGAAACAAAGACACTCGTTCGACTTCCACACGCCTCTGCCAGTTCCTGTTTTTCCGTCCGCTGCTCCAATTGGAATCCATTTGAGAAACCCGAAAAACGTCAAAATGCCGCCAATTCGAACGTTTGTGCAGTTTAATTGAGGCTTCCCAAGCTTCGGACGTGGGTTCGATTCCCATCGCCCGCTCCATGCAAGTTATTGAATATACTCACCCGTCTTCTCCGATTTGGGCGCAATCTGGGCGCAGAATCTCGCCCACTTTGTTTACTGCATCGCGCTGCGAATCCCCGATCACGTGACCGTAGATCCCCAACGTGACTCGCGCATCCGAGTGGCGCATCTGATCTTTCGTCACCGTCGGATTCGCTCCTACGTCCATGAACAGACTCGCGTGGCAGTGCCGAAATGCGTGCATGCCGGCGCGTTCGATCTTCAGCTTGTCGAGCACAGGCCAGAGCCCGTATTCGACGACTTTGTTTGCGGCGTACGGCCGGCCGTTGCGGTTGAGGAAGAGAAAGCCTTCCGCATTCGGTTTCCACGTAACTAGGTACTCTTTTAGCATCGCGGACAACACTTCGGACATCGATACCGGCGCACGGCTTGCCTTACTCTTCACCGTCTGCACTCGGCCGTACCAGGCCGCGCGTTCGACGTGGATGAGTTGGCGATCGAAATCGAGATCGCCTTTCTGCAGTCCCATGACTTCGCCGGCGCGCAATCCAGTCATCGCCGCGATCGCAAACATCGTTCGGTACGGTTCGGACGCGAGCATGATAATTTTGCGCGCTTCGTCACCGTTGAAGAATCGAGCGCACTTCTGAATCTCGTCCGCCGGCAGTGCCAACTCTTTCGTGCTGATCACGTGGCAGCAGTAGCCCCATGACTTTGCTTTGTGCAGCATCGATCCGAGCGTGCCGAGGACGTTGAGCACAGTCTTCCGCGAGACACTTCGCGAAAGGCGCGTCACGAAATTTTGCTGAGCTTGGCAACTGAAGTCTTCGAGCCGAACGTTGCCCAGCCACTTCCGAATGTAGGTTTTCAGATGTGACTTTGCGGCTTTGACGCTCGAAGGTTTTTGGTGGATGAGAACTTGCGTTTCCCAGATGTCCGCGAACTCGGAAATCTTCGCGAACTTTTCCGGCCGATAGTCGAGGGAGTTGACGCCGCGGAGAATGGGAGCAAAGCTGCGCTCAGCCATCTTCGCGGTTTTGAGTTCGGATACGGGGCCGAGCACGATCGAACGTTCAACGCGAACGATCGATCCGTCGTCCTGAATCACGTCAGCTCTCCAACGCCCGACGAAAACCGGCTGCTTTTTACCACGGATAAAGATCCTGCCTTTTTGGAACCTTCGCCGTGCCATCGAACTGTTCTCGCAGTCCGTTGACTCGGCTTGCCCGACGGGCACGGTACTCGAATGCGCGGTGAGTGGCAAGCGACCGACGTCGCGAAGCGCATCGAATTTTGTTGCGGTCGCCATTGAGAGCTAAGACAAAAACAACTGAAAAAGCCCCGTGACGGAAACAAAAGACTTAGCGAAAGTGGGTCGGCGAAGGAAAGTGGTCATCGCAGCCTCATTCCGAATCCCGGTACGGCACTGGTTCAGGGCCTGACAGGTTCAGGTTTTGCTGTTTCTGTTTTTCTGCCCTCTCTATGTGTGATGTTGGGCAGAAAGGCTTTTCCGGTATGAAATACCGGAACGGATCCCCCCTCTTTGCCTTTACCGATTCTGATCAACATGCCGTCGCGGACGAGTTCCTCGATCGCGCGTTGGGCGGTTTGCCGGGTCTGATCGGCGACCAGCGCTAGCGCTTGCAGGTCCAGGGCGTTTGATTCGCCCTCCGGGGCCGTGCGAAAGATGCTGTCCTTGGCGTCCTTCAGCGTGGTTTCGCGTCGCTCGCCGATCGCGATGTATCCGGAATCGGTCAGTTCGATGACGAGATCGTTTGGTGTTTCCGAAAAGCGCGAAAGAGACTGAAGCACTCGGCGGTTTTTTCCTGAGTTACCTTCTGACTTGCGAAGCGAAAGAACGATGTCGACGGCGCCGGCGAAGGCAGAACTTCCTCTTCCCGAATCGCCTACGTCCCCGCCGGATTTTCGCTCGTGCCGAACTAGGACAACGCCAATGCCGTCACTCGCCGCTTGCTGAAGCGGTTGCATCGCTTCCAGCGCGTCGCCCGAATTATTTTCGCGATCGCCTGTCAGTCTTGCGAATTGAGAAAGCGTGTCAACCACGAGAAGCGAAGCGCCGATATTCTTGCATTCCGCTGCCGCTGCTGCAGCGACTTGAGGCCATTCCACGTTGCGCGTTTCAGTGAACGAGAGAACGACAAAATCCTTGCGGCCTAGAAGTTTTGCCCGTTGCATCGCCTCGCGAAACGAAACAGGTGGCTGCTCAGTGAGATACACGACAGGAGTTTTGAACGTTGGCTGGCCGAGAAAATCTAGTCCGTCTACCACGCTTTCGACCAGCGCCATGATTACGGTTGTCTTGCCGGTTTTTACCTTGCCACCGAGTTCGGTGATCGAGCCCTTCGCGACTAATCCCCTCGCGATCCACACGATCTGCTGGGCTACTTCTGATGCGAGATCCAGACCGGTTTTAAACCCCAAGACTCGTTTCTGCCCAACATCTTCCCTTAGGGGGGCAGAAAGAATAGAAACCTGTCGAAGTACCTCTGCCGCATCGCCGTTCGCGGACGCTAGCCTCTTTCCTAGGTCGTCACAAAGAGCCATGTGGCTGCGCAGAATTCTCTTTTTCTTGATGATTCCAGCGTAATGGGCGAGATTGCCCGCTCCGTTGAGCGGATCGAGTAGGCTTGCGATCACGGGGCCGAGTTTGTTTTTTCCCTCAAGCGACAGGCTGTCGAGCAAAAGAACCGCGTCGTTCATCGGCATGCCTAGGGCATGGAGATGGGCCATCTTTGCGAATATTTCCCTGTAATCGTCGACGAAAAAATCGTTGGGGCTGAGTAGGTCCACGCCCGAGGCGGCAAAATCGGGGTGGCATAGGATTCCGGCGAGGTAGGCTCGCTCGGCCTCGGCGCTGTATTGCGGAGGCGTGTCGCCGACGTGAGCCAGCTTTTTCTTCAAGCTGCCTTCTCCAAAACCATATCGCGATAGAGGCGAATCAGGTTGAGCAGCGACCGAAGGTCAACGCGTAGGCCATTCTCGACGCGCGTCGCGAGCAAGCGACATTGGGCACTGAAGAGCAGCCGACGATCAGCGGGGCACCCTTGAGCGAAACGCCGGTCGGATTGGCGTCCCGCTCCAGGGAGAACAGCGCCGCTGAGGGACGGCGCCGCTTCGGGGGTTGTGTCCGAAGATCGTAGGCGCTGCTTCCCGTAATCGGCGAGCCGTGCGTCGATACTCGAACGGCCCGCCTTCACGGGCTTGCTAGCTTCCGCGTTGGGCGCGGAAGATCGATGCCGGCGACAGCCGGGGCAAAAATGGTTGCAGCTTTCGCTAGCCGCCAAACCGCGCGTTGGCGTGAGAACGGTTGCTATGCGTTCTTCGCGGTCAAAAGCGAATGAATCCGCCGCGTGCGGCGCGCGCTGTGATATCGTGGCGATCAATCAGTCCCTCAGACGAAAACCCCAAAAACGCGGCCTGTCCACTCGACGGACAGGTGTGCGCCGATTGACTTCCCCGGATCCGAGCTTCCGCGCGGGCCGGTATCAGCAACTCTGAGACATGATTTTGGGAGTAAGAGGGGAGTGAAACCGGCTCAAAAAGGGAGTGAAAGGGAGTAATTTTGAGAGTGAACGGCTACGCGCGAGCCTTGCGCGCGCCGGCTCGGTAGGCCTTCACCCAGTCTCGAACGGTGAGCGGATGGCTTTCGAAGTGTTTTCCGAGGATCGCGCGTGCGTATCCAATCACCGGAGACCAGCGGTGTGGATGGTTGAAATGCTCTCGATTTTCCTCCGTCAACGTATCTCGCAACTTCCACACCGTAAAATCGGGCTGCGCCAACTTGAATCTCGACGATCGTCAGGCCGCTGCCGACTGACAGGGCTTTTATTTTGCGCATCTCGTTCTGGATCTGAGCACAAAATCTGCCTTTCTCGATCGTTCGCTCGGATATCTTCTTTGGCTTTGGCAGAGCGACAACGGCCGGCGCGATCTGAGCCGCTGTTGGCGCGGGAGCGATTTCGAGCACAAAGCCTCGCATCTCGGCGTCTGAATACGTCTGCGTACTTCGTGGCAGCGTTCTTTTAACAGTCCACGCGGATGTACCGTAGCGGGCCCCAATGATCTCGCGCACAAAATCAGCCAGGGCTTTGCAATGCCTAAGGGATCCGAGGTTGCGTTCGAGAAAAACGCGACTCTCGCGACACGCATCGAGCTCGACCAGGCATCGGAGCATCTCGCCCCACAAGCCCCCGTGAGGGGATTTCTTCGCCGAGCGTCGAACTTGTTCGCAAACGAAGTCGCCCAAGCGCGCAAGCGTAAGGTCATCGCGCATGGTTTTCTGGATCTCCGCAAAGCGATCGCGAAGTAAGCCGTCTAGATCCGCGATCTCGGGAAGGAACGTTTTGAGGATTCGATGGTTTTTGTAAGCAGGCGACGTGGCTGCCAGAAGCGATCGCAGGGTGTTGTCGCGCCACTCGATGACGATGCGAGCATCCCGTGGGCCTCGGATCATAGCGGCTGCGCGTTTGTCAGCAACTTTCGGTCCGAGCCCGGTTAGCTTCTCGAATCTTGCAGTCGTAAATCCGAGGCGCTCCCGCAAAGACTGCAAGCTGGCATCTCGCAAGGGCTCGCCCTGATCGCAGAAAAAAGCCGTGCCGTATCCGAGTCCGAGACTCTTCGCGCGCATGTCCACAGCGCTTCGCTTCATTCCCTCAACAATTTCCCCGCGAGTTACACGCTTAGCAAGCTCCCAGTCCGTAACCGCGCGCGATCCTGCCCAACCAAGTTTGGTCGGCTGAGGTCGGCCCGAATACTCTTCCCTGAATCGCTTAGCGAGCTTTCGGCCGGCAGGTGTTTTGAAAAAGAGCGCGCGGCCAGGACGCTTTCGCTTTACGTGAACCGGATTCGGTGTAGTCTCTTCATCGACCATAAAAAACCTCGAATTCAACATTGTCGCCCTGGGTCTCAGCAGCCCAGGGCGCTCCTTTTTTTTTGGATCACTCAGACCGGAACGTGTCGACACAGTTTGTGGTGTGGCGTATACGACCATGCCTGCTCGACCCGAATTCCCGCTGAAGCTAGGCGGAACGCAACGCTGAGGTTGTGCGCGATTCCTACGATGACGAACGCATTCTGGAATGAGCTTTCCGTAATTCTCCGAATCCACAGCTCCTCTCGCACTTTCTGAACGTCAACGGCGACCCACTCATAGTAGTCGTCGGGCGACCTCATTGGATCGATCCTGTTGCCACCTGAAGATCCGTCTGGAATTCCATGTTCCGCTCGTTCATTTGGCCCAGGATCGATGTCAACGTAATGCCCAGATCCAAGAATTTTGTTCGCAAAGTCCTCCGCTATCGAAGGTCCGCGGCCGGAGGCCTCCTCGAAAACCATATCCGACTCGGTGATATTGCTCTTGGCAAGCCCGCGAAATGAAGGATCATCAACGAAGCCTCCGAAGTTAGGACCCTGAAGTTGGTGCGCGAACGCCAAGAACCAACGCTGACCTGATCATTTTGAAATTCCTCCTTCATGCATTCTCCGAGCCATTTCCGCTAAGTCCTTTGGTTCCGTCGCGGGGCGCTTACATATGTTTTTGCCTGCAACCGAGCCCGCTCCTCGGGAACACTAACACGGCCATTGACAGCGTGTCCAGTATTTGTTAGAGTCCCACTCGGATGATCGCCAAGACCTACACGACACGTGAAGTAGCAGCGGCGCTCGGTGTTTCACCTCAAACGTTGTACACGTGGATCGAGCGTGAGCAGATCGATGCGCCGCCGCCGCTCACGCGAGGCCGAAGCACCATCCGCATCTGGACCGACGCGGATATCGAGCGCGCCCGAAAGTTCAGAGGCTCGCTCAAGCGCGGTCCTCAACCGAGGTCGAAGAAGACGAAATAAAAAAACGGGACGCATCGGTGCTAAGAACACCGACACGCCCCTGACCAAACGTCGCACGGAGGTGCAACGATGGCTACACGCAATTTAGCACGCTCGAATCCCGCTCGAAAATCCGCAGCAGCAATTCTTGCCAGGTTGCGCTTCTACAGGTTGTGTGACGATCCGCAATTCGTATCCCCGATGCCTCGAAAGATTGTTCCCTTTCGAAAACTTCGGAGCGTAGCCCGATGAGCGCGCCGAAAATCTTCACCCTCTTGCATCTCCACGTCTGCGCCTCGTGCGGGAAGCCGCGCGTGTGTGAGGACAATCCGTGTTGGCGGACGTACGGACGGCGCGCGCCGCAATGGTCATGGATTTGTTCTGTGTGCGTTCGGGTGGCGAAATGAAACGCGCATTGCCCGTAGTCTTTGAGTGTCGCGAGCGGGTTGGGATGCGACGACTTTTCTCGAACACGCAGCTCGTTGAGAAATTCGCTACGTCGCTCGTCGCACGCGGCCGGTCGCGCACAACGATTGTGGGCTACGTGCGCACGGTTCGCGATTTTGCGAAGCATCTCGACGGACGGTCGTTGGTGTTAGCCGCGCGCGCGGACATCCAGTCCTTTCTGTCCGCCGAGCTCGATCGCAAGATCAGTCGCGTCACAATGCAGGGCACGCTCTTCGCCCTTCGCGTCTTTTTCGATTTCCTGCTTCTCGGAAGCCTGGTGCGTATCAATCCAGCGCGCCAGGTGCCCCCGGGCAAAGCTCCGCGGCGCTTGCCTCGTGTGCTCAGCGTGGCCGACGTTGGGAAGCTCATCGACGCCGCCGTCACGCCTCGGGATCGGGCAATCCTGGAATTGCTATACGCCACAGGCTGTCGGAATGCGGAAATGCGCAGCCTCCGCGTGGAGGATATTGGTTTGCACAGAAGGACAGGAAAGGTACTCGGCAAGGGAGACAAAGAGCGCGTCATTTATTTCGGAGGTAAAGCCGCACATGCGGTCCGAGCCCATGTCGGCGATCGAGCAACTGGCCGCGTCTTCGAAATCTGCAGCAAGACACTTGGGAGGATCGTTCGCCGGGGCGGCCTTGCGCGCAAACCTGGCGGACGTTCACCCGCACACTCTGCGGCACTGTTTCGCCACGCATTTGCTTGAAAGTGGTGCGGATCTTCGCGCGGTCCAGGAGCTGCTAGGACATAGCTCCGTTGAAGCCACCCAGCGGTACACACATCTACAAACTGCGGCGTTGCGCAGCACGCTCGAACGCTGCCACCCGAGAGGATGAGTTTCCTATGTCCAAGCTGGTGAAAGTCGAAGTCGTCACCCCCGGAACCATCGCCGAGAAACTAGACGAGCTACTGCTTTTCGATTCGTGTTTTCTCGACGTCGCTAAAAGGCAAGAGTTGTTGCGCCTAATCCCGAAGCTCGTCCACGTGCGCCGAGCCAGGCAAGCGATTTTTCGGCGATACGGCTGTCAGAGCTGCCATCGAAAGAGAGTCACCTACGGGGCCGGCGGATTTTGCAATCGCTGCGCGGCGCGCGACTACCGGCGAGTTAAGGCGCAGCTCGAGAAAATGGGCGAAGGCCGAAACGCCAGCGAAGAGACTGCCGCCCTGACCAGACGGATCGACATAGCGCAGTTGCTTCTAAATGGAGGTGACGAATGAGAATCGCCCTGTACGCTCGCGTGAGCACAGCGAACAACGGCCAGGATCCGACGATGCAGACTCGCGAGCTTCGGGAGTACTGCGAACGCCGCGGCTGGACGGTCGCTAGCGAATACGTTGACGTCGGCATCAGCGGCTCAAAAGAGCGACGCCCCGAACTGGATCGGCTCATGCAGGACGCGCACCGGCGCCGCTTTGACGCCGTAGTGGTGTGGAAGTTTGACCGTTTCGCGCGATCGGTGAGCCATCTGCTACGGGCGCTCGAAACCTTCCGCGCGCTCGGTATTGAGTTCGTGAGCCTGTCGGAGCAGATCGACACGAGCACGCCCATGGGGAAAATGGTGTTCACCATTCTGGGCAGCGTCGCCGAGCTGGAACGGTCGATGATCGTCGAGCGCGTCAAGGCTGGCCTCAGAAACGCTAGGGCGAAGGGTAAGCGGCTCGGTCGGCCGTCTGCGATCGTGGATCGCGCTAGATTGGCCAGCCTTCGCGGGCGCGGCTGTTCCTGGCGCACGATCGCCCGTCAGTTGGGGTGTTCCGCTAGGACGGCACGGAGGATCGGCTCAACGCGGGGCGGAGGTCTTGCTGTGCAAATACCCGGCAGCGTCTCAATCGCTGATGCTGCCGATTGAGTGTCTTGGCAAATCCACTTGTCCCGTAACTGCGTCAATCAAGACTTGGCCGGGCTTCGAACGATTGACAATTGGCCAGGAAAGAATCAGACTCACCGCCATGAAGCCGACCGTCCTCTGCCTCTTAGCAGTTGCCGTGTTTCCGTCTGTAAGTCGGGCGCAGGCGCAGGTTCCCGTTTTCGAGATCGATCATGCGGACAGCTCAGTCAAGTTCGACGTAAAGGCTTCGGTAGCCATAGAGGGTACCTTCGACAAGTGGGACGCCAGTGTTACGCTGACGTCTCCTGAACTGGCGACCGCCGTGATGGATATCAAGATTCAGGCAGACAGTGTACATACTGGAAGCGGCATGAAGGACGGAAAGCTGAAGGGAAAAGACTTCTTTGATGCCGAGCATGATCCGTTGATCACCTTTCACTCAACGAAGGTTAACGCAGACCGGTCCCACCACGGTTGAGTTCGACGGCGATTTCACGATTCGTGGCGCGACCAAGCCCGAAAAACTTACGTTTACCATTACCGGCAAAGGGACAGGTGCAGGCGAGATCACAGGGACAATGGCCTTCGACCGTAAGGACTACGGAATGAACAAGGGTATCCCTTTCGTCACGATCGCCGACCGCGTCGCGGTAACCGTCGACTTCAAAGGAAAACGAATCAGTGGGCCTCCAGTGGTGATGAAGTAATAGCTAGCTGGACGGAAATGAGTCGCGGCCACGCGTCGAACTCCCGACTGTACCCTGGCCAGAAACCCTCCGGTACGGGTCACCGCAAGTCCTTGAATCGCCAAGCCTACGAATTGAAGTTCTAACCGTGGCAAAATCATGAGATTTTTGATCTCCGGACGGTGCCTGGATTAGACTTGCGGATCCGCATTTCCCCACAGCGGGTCGGAATCTTCGCATGAAAGAAAAGCAACTTCCTAAGGAGTTGTCCGAGTGGTTGTCGGACTTAGGCTTTGGCAGGAAATCCCTGTTGAAGCTCCGTTTCGGTGGTGTCGTGGGCAAGATGGCTCTCGTCGCCATAAGTTTTATGGTCGTCGCGATCGTGGTCGCTTACAAAGCAGAGGGAGTGTCCATGCTCTGGGGGTGCCTGGGCGCCGATGGCTAATTACCTTGGTCGCACTACTGCTTATGGCGCGTCATGCAAACAAACACCCACTAGAGGCAACGATGGAGGGGGGCGAAGTGGTGGCGATGCATCACATACAGGCCTACGCCACAAAGAACCAGAAGCAGATTCCTGAGTCTCCACCCACCTTGGAAGGGATTGGTATCAAACCTTCGAAGGGAGACCCGACGTGAGAGAACCACGCTTCTTGCACGTCGGGATCACCATTGTCCCGGACATTGATGTCGCGCAGCTTGACGAGGCCATCGAGTCTGAATCCTACGACTGGATGCGCTACGCCTTCTTCAGTTACGTGATTTGGTCATCCAGCGACACTGAGACAGTGTGCCGGAAAGTCCTGCGCGTCCCGGGCCTAGCGCGAGCTAGCGTAATGGTTTGGGCGATGGACATGAGCGATGGGTTCGCATATCTTCCTCCCGCATTCTGGGACTGGATCAAGAAGGATAGGGGGAAGGGCCCTCTTGCAACCTGGACGCCGCTAGACCCTGGTCCCCTATTGCTTGATCCATGAACTCAGATTCGCGACCGACACGTGAAACCTTCTCGCGATCGCGCTGCCCGTCAGCTGAATTATTTGACCCAACTGCGAAGTGGTGTTGGCTTATCACCAACGAATATCCAGACACGCGGGTCTTCTGGAATGGGAAGTGGAACGTGGTCCATACTTCCCGGAGCGATCGTAGATTTCAAGGCTTCAAATAGTGCCTTCGCCGCTGCTTGGCTGCGGTCATCCCCAGTCGATGAAATCCAAATGCCTTGCACGAGGAAAGGCGTTGGTGTCCCGGTGCCATTGCTAGCCAGATTATGGAGTGGTGGAGTCGGTAGTAGGTTTATGTCGCGTGCATTCCAATGCGCATTTGTGAGGATTCCTAGAATCGTTGAGGCGATCCAGTGGTGCTCGAAGCTCACGGGGAATATGTCGATGACTGCTTTCTGGCCTGTGAATGTAGCCAACCGATCCGAAAGTGCCTTCTGCTCGTCGGGAGGGATGTCGCGAATTGCTTCTTGTTTACTAGTCTCCAGAGCACGGTTTTCGGCACTTCTGATGGCCGCATCTCGTGCTTGGTCTGCGAATGTCTTTTCGTGTTCCGAGTACACATGAGCAAAGATCTCAAATACGCCGAGCGCAAATAGAGCTATCCAGCCGAGGTATGTAAATAACTTTGAAAGTAGCGATGTAATTTCTGGTGATGTCCAGCCAGGCAGCATAGGCGATTATAGGCACCTCATATTAGTCCCTTGGCACGCGCGGCATCAAGCTCGGGCAAGCGCCTTCGCGAGACCTCTGCGAATTTGTTCCATCAATCGCGAACACTTCGGCTTTGACCTCGGGTGTCCAGATTTTCCGTTTGGTGTTTTCAGCGACGCCGTGAAGGACAATCACCCAAGGTTTCAGACTTCGCCGTAACCTTCGCGGTAGCCCCAACCGCCCGACTTCGCCGCCTTACCCTCGTCGTCGAGGATTCGGCTGATCGTGCCGTCCGACACGTGGAACCGCTGGGCGATCGCGCGGTTCGTCATGCCGTCGTGGTGAAACTGAACGATTCGCTCGCGATCCTCGTCGGTTAACTTGTGAAGGCGTTCTTCCCACACGCGACTACGCCGGCAGCGCCTGAGACTTGAGCTGAACGCGGATTTTGACGGTATTACCAGCCTGATCTTCTAGGACCCAAAAGACAGGCATCTGCAATTCGCCTTGAGCAGAGGTAGTTTCCATTTTCTCGTCTTGAATAGCATCCGGCTACATTTCAAATTTCAGGAGTACAAACAGGGCCACATTTCTGCTATCGCCATCGACCAGCGTCGCCGTTGCAGGGCAAATCAACGCTCGCCTCTTGGCGATTTCGTGCAAGCGTTCGATCGAGTGGTAGATCGCATCAACATCCATGGACGACACAACAATCACTTCGTCGACGTTTTCCTTCATTCCATTTGCCTCTCATCGCTTCCAGCGTTCGGCACGAGGGACTCATCGGGATCGCCAACACCGTAGATCGCCCGGACTTTACGAGCGAATTCCTTCATCCTTGCTGCCACATCCAAGTCGATCGGTCCTCCTCCGGGCCCAGAGATTCTTAAGTCGGTACCGTGATCCTCCTCGAGGAGGCGAGCAAACTCCTGAAAGTGGCCAAGATGCCCCTTTGCCGCTTTTTTGTAAAGTGCGTCGACGAGAATCCGGCCCTTTATCGATTTCTTTTTAGGATCGATCTCTTCGGCGATCTCAGCGCGCTATGTTCCGAAGCAGTTTAGTCGGAGGGCGCCCGGTTGGGTTTCCAGATTTCCCCGGCTTGAATCGAGTGTCTTTTCCGATCTCTGCGAGTCGTTTTGCGCCTGTTATCCGCCTGTTCCGAGACGACCGGTCACCGCGAAGGCGGGATTTGCCTCTGCCTTCTCGGCCCATGGTTGACTCTCCTTCGGGGCGAATACGCTTATTTCTGCCTCACGCGATCCATCTGAATTTCGTTGCGCGGATTCAACTACTTGCGGGGACGACGCGAGAGGGGTTTTTGCGTCACGGCGAATCAGCGGCGGATCGCTGCCCATCTCGGCCAGTCGCGGCACACCGGGTTTTCGCTTGCCCACTTCAATTCTCCTTTTAGATTCGACCGTTCGCATCACTTCTTCGGGCGCAGGCTGCAAACCGTCAACGAGAGCTCGCCGCCGGGAACGGCCGAATAGCCGCCGTTAGCGCTCCGGAAAGCTTTATACGAATCTCCAGGCGCACCGGCCATTACCCAACCCTGATCGAAAAGCCTTCGCAGATGCATGTTTGGGTCGTGTACCGCGTCGTTCGGGCCCGGGTACTTGAACAGCATCTCTCGAAGTCTGATAGCGGCCGCCTCGCCGCCAAGGTCCGCGTAATCCGAACCGAGTTTTTTGCGGATGGCGTCGAAGGCTGTCAATTTGTCGGCGACGAGCAGCGTCATCAAGTCGAAGATTTCTATTGCCGCGTTTTGGCTCTGCCTCACGACCTCGGCGAATTCGTTCTGTCGTGCGACGGCCGCAGCTTCGCCTGGCGCCGGGCTATCTCTGTGCCTAGCTCATTGATCCGTGCGCTCTTTGTTTTGAGCAAGCGATTGTTGCCTTCAATTCGCAGCGTGATTCGTTCGATCTCCGCTTTGATCGGTGGCGCCTCGGATTCCTTTGCCGTGCCGAGTGCGATGCCGTCGGTGACGCGCTCACGCTCTGCCAGTGCAGCCTCTAGCCCGCGCGTGTCATCCGCGATCTTTTTCTTGATCGATGTCGCTTCGCTGTGAAGCTGTCCGATCTCGTTCTCGAGCTGTTTGTTAGAAATTGCTGTCGCGGTTGCCATGTAAATCTCCTACGGCGAATTTTGGAAGAGCGAACTCAGATACCGCAGCTATACGGAATTTGGCCATTAGGCGATAGCGTGTTTTATGAGTGCGAGTCGCACGCGCGCGTCGACCTGATACTTGTTGTATCAGGGAAGCTGTATCGCGGGCGAGAGTTCTCGACTTTCGCCGAAACTATCTCCAAACACTCCGAGATGCACAGCACGCGCGTTCGTGAAGTCGATGCAGAGATTCTCATCTTCCTGAATACGAACCTTTGCGTATCGGTACGCGATCGCCTCCGCGAGGTAGGGATGTTTTTGAATCAGATAGTGCAATTCTTTGGCGCGACTCTGAATCTCGTAGTGCTGGTCGTCTCGATGTGCACATGCTTCGCGCGCTTCGACACGCGCGTCTTGCTGAGAAGTGACATATGCGTGCGGTCATAGTCGACTCAGACGCGCAGATCCCCTTTGTAGACAGCCAATTTGAGGTCGGGCAGTTCCTGAAAGATTGCCTGTAAGCGTTCTTAGTGCGTTTTCATGTTGTAGCTCCTAATTTGCGGTGAACTTCCGATTTGCGGCGGCTTGGCTCATATGCCCGCCCAGTGCACGAAAACTGCGTCGGTGTTGACGGTCGCGTTGATCGTGTCGATTCCGATGCCAGCTTCATCCGGGCCGGTGGTGAAGTAGTCAGTCACCGACTTTTGCAATTGCTGCTTGAAGTTCTGTCCGTCGATCGACGTGTACCAAGTGAGGTTGGTTCCGTCGTTGGTGACCTTCAGCCACATCACGAGCCCGGGCCAGGTGGGTACGTTGAAGTAGCCGGCGACCGGCGAACCGACGTAGCCGCTGTATTTTTAGATGATCAGTGTGGGAAGCCCGCTCGCGTTTGTGCCGGTCCAGAAGCCGATCAGCTTTCCAGTAGCGCTCTCGCGCAACACGAGGCCTCCGAGGTTCCATGTGCCGACGGAAGTCGAACCGGGCACGAGCCCGATCGTCAGCGACCACGGCGCCGGGGGTGGAGTCCTGTAGAGAAGTTTGAGGTTATCCGAGCCGGTTCCGAGGCCGCTCATGTAAATCGCACCACCAGCGTTCGCCACGGCCGTCGCGGTGCCCTGGTTGCCCCACGTGAGCGCCCCCAGCAGCGGCGGCGTGACTGCGGTGGGCGCGAGCATGTCGTTGAATGGTGCCGCGCTGCCCGAGCCGCCCGAGCCGCCCACCGTAGCTTGCATGCCGGCGTAGAAAGCGGCGTTGCCTGTCGAGGCAAGCGCGCCGCCGCCTTTATTCTCGATGATGATTCCCCAACGCGTCGGCATGGTGCCAGCAAATGCCGCGGCCACGCTCATTGGTTCAGATTTGTACGTTGTAGAATTCGCTGGCGTATTGATGCGGCCAATCAACCTCACGTTGGGCGGGAAAGTCAGCGTAACGCCAGTGTCGGTTCCCGCACCTTCCGGATAGGTTGTGCCGCTATCGGCTGAAGCGTAGGCGTAGATGTTCACATAGCCGCCGGCGGCGAATCCGGTTGATCCCGTCGCAATGACGACTTGCACAAGCTCGTCGAGATCGAGATTGGTCGAGTTATCGACCGCCAAGCAAGATCGTTGCCCGTTGTTCGCCAGGCTCGCGAGCGTGATCGTGATCGTCTGATTATTTGCGCGCTCCGAGATGTTGATTGTGCTCATTCAGGTCCTTTTCTCTCCCGCGTTTTCCCGCAGGGGGCCCGTCGACGTGAGCTCCTTAGTTTGCGGTGAACTTTCGAAGCGTTGGATTGGCGGCCCGCGAGGATACGTTCGCGATGCGAATCACGACTCTGTTTTCGGCGCCGACCCACGCCGTCCACAAAATTCCTGACCAGGAGTCGTCCAGAGGCTCAATCGGACGAACGACGACGCCCTCCCCGATTGCCAACGGCCGCACTTCAAGCACAAAGTCTTGCGTCGAATGAGCTGGAATAGCCGAACCGCCGAGTTCGATCATGGTGTCGCTCCTTTGGGATTCGCGTGCGAGGCAAATTCAGTTATTCTAGGCCAGGAAGGACGGCGAGAGGAAAGCTTTCGGGTTAGGGAAGGGCACTGCGAAACCCGATATTGCCCCGGCCAAACTTGGGCGCAATTTGGGCGTAAAACTCTATTTGGCGAGGAAATAAATGGGGTTTTGGTGGTGAGTAAGAGGTAGTTAAATTAATAGCTAATTTTGTAAGTATATGAGCTTCGGACGTGGGTTCGATTCCCATCGCCCGCTCCATAAGTCTCGGAGAGATCCTTTACAGAACGTTCCTAAGAGATGGTTTACACCCTTGGGCCAAAAGGATTGTCTAAGGGTTGCAGGGTCTTTTCCTCCAGATCGATGTAACCGAGATCATAGTCCATAAAGCTGACCAGCCAAATACCCTCGTCGACTTCTTTGATGCCCACAGCTTGACCCGCGAGAGAGGTGCTGAGATTGATTTTCTTTTTGAAGATGCAGATCCTTCCGCAGCAGGTAACCAGAACTGTCCGATCGTGGAAAGGATAGGAGAGTTCTCCGATGCCGCGATACGGTCGCGTGGAAGACTTATAGATGTCGGCGGGGAACTTCATATCAAGAGCTTCATGCGGGCGGTGGTTGTTAAACTCATGAACGAAGGCGTCGAACTTGGCTTGTTGCTGAAGGAAGTTCGAACCGGCCGGGCGGGTAGCCTCCATCTTTAGGGTTCGATGCATGCGTTCATGTCGACCGTTCTGCTGAGGATGGCCGGGCTGGATACGCTCGATGGTAACGCCGAGCCGAAGCCACCAAACGGCCAGCCTACTTAAGTTGAACAGACCATTGGGTGAAGCAAAGGGAACGCCGTTGTCGGAGCGAATGGCTTGGGGCAGGCCTCGTTCCTGGAACAGGCGCTCAAAGGCGGTAAATGCACCCTGTTCCTTGACGGACTCCATGGCTTCACAGAGCAAAAGATAACGGCTGGCGTAGTCCGAGACGGTGAGGGGGTAGCAATATCTTTTGTCCCCCAGCATGAACTCGCCTTTGTAGTCGGTGCACCACAAAGCATTCGGAGCGAGTCCTGCGGATAAAGGGGTGCCTTCGGTTTTTGTGCGAGAGCGCCTTTGCCGAGTAACCAGCCCATGGCGGTCCAGGATCGCGTGGATCGTGCTGCAGGCGGGAACACGGACATCGTTTGGCAGCTTGCGTAACAGCCGTTCCCTAAGCTTGCGAGCGCCCCAAGTTGGTTTTTCTCGCCGCATCGTGACAATCATGGTTTCGAGCGGGGCTGGGAGCTTATTGGCGTAGCGGTAGGGAGTTCGTGCGCGGTCCGTTAATCCTGCTAGCCCGCACTCTTTGTAGCGTTCATAGATCTTATAGCCGGTGACCCGAGAGATGCCGAACTCGCGGCACAGCGAGGCCATACTCTCGCCATCCTTGAGCCGCAATACGAACCGCATGCGTTCTTCCACGATGGACCGTTCCTTCCACGGCATGGACACCTCCAGGCTGGATTAATCCAGCCTGGAGGTGTAAACCATGTCTCCGGAACGTTCTGTAAAGGGCAGATCCGAACGCACATCGTGTACAGTCCGGACGACTAAATTGTCCTAACGTGGTCGAGTCGCTGAAAATACCGCGCAAAGTAGCGGGTTTTGGACGCTAGTCGGACGCCAAGCCTTCCAAATTGGACGCTGAGAGAGCGGCCGCTTCGACTCTTGGAGTGGCCGGCATCATTTTTGGATGGGAGGGATCCTAGGAGAATCAAGCGCTAGTTCGATTCGGAGGCCCGGCATCGATCGATGACCCAACTCACGGCGAATCGTTGCTCGTGCGCCAGTATCCTTCGGGGCACAGATATCGTGAAGAGAGGCACCTACCCTCCAAGGTGCAAGGGCCATGAGATTGCTTCCTCAGTCCGTGAGGAAACCGAAAATGCTCCCCGATTCCCAGCTCCCCAATCAGAGTTTCTCATCAAACCGGCCCGTGAATGGCGCTTTTCAATGGCTGGCATTGCTAGGCGTAGCTTTGGCCCTCATAACCGCGATCCGGCTGCTCTGGTAGTGGCTAAATTACTTCCACATTTGCGCAATCCCTTGTCCCGGCATTTGCAGACCCGCAGCTCGTGTTGAAAGCTGCGGAATGGCCGCCTAGACCCATTTTCGCTCCTGCGCGCGTCGAAGATGCTGGTTCGATTTGTGGAGGCGCTCACGCCGACGCAGAATTCCGTCCTGGAAACTTCATGCGATGGGATCGATTTGCGGCGAGTGTGGCTCTCGACGATATCAGCCAACAGTCGTTAGTCCGCCGGCGAGCTCGAAAACCGTTGTGATGCCATCGAGAGCCGGGACTTTTGGAGCCAGGCTCTGATTTGTTCTTTTCGCACAGCAATCGATTGAACTCCAAAAGTAAACGGAACGGCCGCGATCACGTCGGCAAAGTAGTGCTCGCCGCACGCAACCGTCGAGATCGCTACCAGTACAGCATAAATCGTCAGGACGAGCTTCAGCCCTCGAGGTTTCGCATTGAGCGCCAGCAAAAGAGCCCACGTGCAATGCAGCGAGGGGAAGCAATTCCGCGGAACTCCCAAATCGACCGCGATCAGTCCCGATGGCACGATCGCGTGGACCGGATAGCCTGCAAAGACATGTGCCGGGCCGCAAGCCGGTACGAGGATGTAAAGCGGAAACGCCAAGATGCCGCCGATCACGACCGCTCTCAACATCGTTTTCGATCGATCGACGATCCAGCCGAGCGCAAAGGCCACGGGAAGGGCCTCGTAGACCGACCGAATCAATAGATGAAACCAGGGCGAACTGGTATAAAGCCGGCCAAGCCCGAAGCCGTTGAGGCCCAAAGCCTGGTCGACGTGCTGCAGTCGGCCATCCCACGTCAGCGGCCGCAACCACGACTCGACGACGGTCATGGGAATTAATACGCCCAGGAAGAAAAACAGAAGACCCGCGCCGACGCAGAAGTCGTCGTAGCGATCGTCTTTGCGGACGGCACTAGCAGTCCACAGGATTGCAACGGCCACAAGGCCGTAGAACAGAAATAGGGGCATGGGCGACGGCTATCGTAGAGATACGTACGTTCGCGGTCAATAGGACGTTCGATCTGGTAGTACCAACTTTGCGTTCTCAGCTCGCGGGTGCCAGCATGGTACAGCTCGATCGCGTTTCGTACCGCAATATAGTTCTCCGACACGGAAGATTCCGGCGGAGGTTCTTGAGCAAGCTACGACAAGATCACCTGCCCCAAAGTACCGTAACTAGCACGTCCAAATCTATGTAATCAGTACCGCTGTACCGCGCCCTAGCACGATTGCGGCATTTAGCCTCGATCATGCCGGAGGTGAGTCACCCCCAGGCGACCCTGGATCTCATACTGAGGAGCTATCGAAATGAAGAAAATTCTCTCGTTGACGGTCAGCCTGGCGTTGGTCATGCCGGTTATGGCCGCGCAGTCCAATTCGCAGGAACCCGCAGAGACTGTGGCAGGGTCTCGATTTGTCTTGGAAGACGGTACACCGATCAAACTGGTGCTCAGCGAAACGATCTCGTCTGCTGATACCACTGTTGGTCAGACAGTCCCCTTCGAAGTGGTCGAAGACGTGTTGGTCGATGGCGTCGTTGTGGTTCCCAAGGGTGGAAACGCTTGGGCTACCGTGACGGACGCGCAGGCCAAGAGACGAATGGGCCGCGGCGGGAAGTTGGACTTGAATATCGACAAGGTTCGCCTGGTTGATGGGAGCAAGACGCTGCTCAGCGCAGTGAAAAATACCAAAGGAGGCAGCCATACCGGCGCGATGACTGGAGCTATCGTGGCCACGAGCCTCATCGTATGGCCTGCCGCGCCTTTCTTCCTCTTCATGCACGGTAAGGACATCACGATTCCCAAAGGAACCGCAATCACCGCTTTCGTTCAGGGCGACGATGTTCTTGACCGTTCAAGGTTTGTCCGGCAGGCTCAGGTAAACGGTCCGGTGGCGCCAAAGCAGCAGTCAGTCGCTCAGACCACTGCCGTGGATCAATCCTCCACCACAGAACAGTCGGTTGCTGACGCCGCTCGCCAGAACCGCGCCAAGAAATCTCAACAGCAAGATCAGCCGCAACAAGCGCAACAACAAGGCCCGAATCGGTAGACAATCTTTACCAGTCCCAGTCAGTGCGAGGCCCTCATTCCCCAATTGGGGGATCGGGGTCTCGATTCGTTTAAGGAGCGCCGCCTCAAAAACATGTGATTCTGTTGAAAAAGTCAGGGCCGATTTTTCTGGAGTGACAAGGCACTGCTGTGCTACTTGGGCGGCAAGGAGGAACACCGCCAATGATGGGCCTGCAGCCACGGACCGATTCACTGTTCTATTATTTTCGGTTGGAAGATCAGATCCCCGATGATCATCTCCTGAAGCGCCTTGATCGCTTCATCGATTTCGGATTCGTCCGAGAACGGTTGCGAGATACATACAGTGCCATTGGCCGTCCCTCGATTGACCCGGAAGTGCTCTTGCGCCTTTTGCTGGTGGGCTATCTGTACGGAATCACCAGTGAAAGACGCTTGATAGAAGAGGTGCGTATGCATTTGGCGTACCGCTGGTTCAGCAGACTTGGATTCGAGCGAGAGATTCCCGACCACTCCACCTTCTCCAAGAACCGGCATGGCCGATTCTGCGGTGTAGGGGTCTTCCTGGAAGTTTTTGAAGAGATCGTACGACGCTGCTTGGAAGCCGGGTTGGTGGAAGGCAAGCGCCTGACCGTGGATGGGACCATGGTGTCAGCGGGCGGGTCGGACTTAAAAGGCTGGATCCAGGATCCCAAACACCGTGAATGGTTCGCCGCCAAGGTCGATACTCTTGCCAACCAGATTCGGATCCGAACCGAAGCGGCGTCGCCAGAGACCGCCGGTCATCACCGCCACGGGAGATCCTCCCGGGCGATCTTCCTCCGCCGAAAAGGTACGTCCGGCTACCACGCGCGCTCCGAACAACCGAAAAAACTCCTCCGAAACGTGAACACCTTTGAGGGGTTCGGGACGGTCTCCGCCCGTTAAATTGACCCCGGGACCCCCGAGGTCGTACGCCGCCACATCCTGAAACACTTGCGTCTGTTCCCGCCAATTCATAAACTTCGGAATCGACGTAATGTTCCCATTTCCTTGAGGTGAACTCAGTTCAAGTTGCACGAGGCGATCGGGTTCCGGATACGACAGTGGCTGCAGTAGCACTGCATTAACCACCGTAAAGATCGCGGTGTTGGCGCCGTTACCCAGCGCCAGCGCTGCAATCGCTATTCCTGCAAAGCCTGGGCTTCGACGCAGCGTCCGGCAGGCGTAACGAATGTCTTGCAGCAAGACCGCAAAGAATTGTCGGGTTTGCATCGCACCACCCCTTCCTACTTATAGCGAGAAAGTACTCCCACCGGCGGTGTTGGTGATAGGGCCGGCTCGCTTCGAACACATTGAGAACAGCGTCGAACGTATTGACGTTCGACCGTAGGATTTAGTGAGGCCATGACAAGTTGCATTCGGAGCGGCTGGTCTTACGTGTCGCAAGAGGAGTTTGCAGATTTGTGGGGACTCGACCGAAGCTACGTTGGAGGTATCGAACGAGGCGAGCGGAACGTAGCGTTAGTCAACTTGGAAAAGCTTGCTAAGGCTCTGAAAGTCTCCTTGTTAGACCTGTTCCGTTCGGCTTGAAATCACTCTTCAGGTTGGGAGAAGGCATGCGGATTGTTGTGATCGGACTGGCTTCGGGGCTGGTCGGAGCTGCGATCATGACGCGAGTTTTCCGGTCCATGCTCTTTCGGGGTTGGGCTAGCCGACCCGGTCACCTTCCTTTTCGTCTCCGCTAATCTCGCAAGCGTCGCGCTTTTCGCTTGTTACATTCCGGCACGGCGCGTTACCTGCGTGGAACCTCGCATCGCTTTGCGCCAGGAATGAAGCACCAAATCAGGCTGCGAACCGTATAGTTCTAATTCACAGTTAATGCGGTGGCCAGCGTCGAATCACTTTTTCAGAACTGGCGTCGCCAAGTGCTTCGTATCGTGGATTAGTGCAACTCTCTTTTCAGAGCCGACCGATATCCCCTGCCACGCCCGGCCATATCTGCGACGGAAACTCAACATCCACACCAACAAGGTCGATATATCCGGCCCGCACACATTGTGGCGGACCCGGGATGTCTCTTACAATCGGTCCTCGGGAATTTTCAGAAATAATCACGCTCTGCGGTAACGGCCGAGGGAAACTATGCTGAAACACATAACGGTTCTGATTTCGTCGGGTGCCATCGCGTTGGGTACCATCTACACACATGCCCTGGGCGCGGATGCGAAGTTCGGGCCGTCGAACCCGTTTTATGCGCCGAGTACGTTGCCGTTTCATGTGCCTCCCTACGACAAGATCAAGGATGAGGACTATCAGCCAGCGATCGAGGCGGGCATGGCCGAAGAACTCTCTGAGATGGAGGCGATTGCGGACAATCCGGCAGCGCCGACGTTTGACGATACCTTGGTGGCCATGGAGAAGACCGGGCAGCTCCTTCAGCGAACGATGGCCGCGTTCCGTGGGGTCACCGGAGCAAATACGAATCCCGTGTTGCAGAAAGTGCGGACCGAAGAGGCGCCAAGGCTGGCAGCGCATCAGGATGCCATCTACTTGAACGCGAAGCTTTTTGCTCGAGTGGACACGGTCTACCAGCAGCGCGCAAGTTTGAAACTCGATCCTGAATCACTGCGACTGCTGGAGGTCACTTACGACGGTTTTGTCCGCGCTGGTGCAAAACTCTCGGAGACAGATAAAACCGAGTTGAAGAAGTTAAACGAGGAAATCTCGACACGCTCGAATGCGTTTTCGACAAAACTGCTTGCTGCTACAAAGGACGCGGCCTACGCAACCGCGGATAGGAACGCGCTTGCCGGCTTGAGCGACGCGCAGATCGCTGCTGCCGCGCAGGCCGCGCAGAGTCGCAAGCAAGAAGGCTATGTGCTCCCGCTGCAGAACACGACACAGCAGCCGGACCTTGGCCTTCTCGGTGTCCGGGCGTCGCGCGAGGCCCTTTTTGAGAAATCCTGGAACCGAGCTGAGCGCGGCGATGCCAACGATACGCGTGATGACATCGCACACCTGGCGCAACTACGTGCGAGGCGGGCGCAATTGCTCGGCTACGCCAACCACGCGGCGTGGAAGCTCGGAGACCAGATGGCGAAGACCCCGGAGGCTGCCTTGAAGTTCATGGACGCGCTGGTGCCGGGCGCTACCGCAAAAGCAACGAGTGAGGGCAAGGATATTCAAGACGTCATCGACTCGCAGAAGGGCGGTTTTACGCTGCAACCCTGGGACTGGGACTTCTACGCCGAGCTGGTGCGCAAGGCGAAGTACGATCTGAACGAGGCGGAGATCAAACCCTACTTCGAGTTAAACAACGTGCTCGAAAACGGCGTCTTCTACGCGGCCAATCAGCTCTACGGGATCACCTTTAAGGAACGCAAGGACCTCCCGGTGTACCAACCGGATGTGCGCGTCTTCGAGGTTTCCGATGCCGACGGCAAGCCACTTGCGCTCTTCTATTGTGATTACTTTAAGCGCGACAATAAAGACGGTGGCGCATGGATGGGCAGTTTCGTTCGACAGTCAAAGCTTCTGGGCACGCTGCCAGTGGTCTACAATGTCGCGAATCTGCCGAAGCCTGCGGCGGGCGAGCCAGCGCTCATCAGCTTTACGGACGTGACGACGATGTTCCACGAGTTTGGCCATGCGCTGAACGGCATATTTGCCAACACCGAGTATCCAAGTATGTCCGGCACCGCAACGGCGCGAGATTTCGTAGAGTTTCCATCGCAATTCAACGAACATTGGGCCCTCTATCCCGCGGTTTTCTCGCATTACGCCGAGCATTACAAGACAGGAGCGGCCATGCCGGCCGACTTGGTGGCAAAAATCAAGAAGGCCGAGAAATTCAACCAGGGATATAAGTTGACGGAGTTAGTCGCGGCCGCGGAGCTCGACATGCAGTGGCACACGCTCTCGGCCAGCGCGCCGTTGCAGCAACCGGATGCGTTCGAGAAACAGGCGCTTGAGAAAATGAATGTGCTGCTGGCCGCCGTGCCGCCCCGCTACCGGTCCAGCTATTTCAGCCACATTTGGGGCAGCGGCTACTCCGCCGGCTACTATGCTTATTTGTGGTCGGAAATGCTTGATGACGACGCGTACGCATGGTTTGAAGAACACGGCGGCTTGACGCGCGCCAATGGCGACCGGTTCCGGCAGATGGTATTGTCACGCGGAAATACTGAGGATTTGGCGAAGATGTATGCCGCCTGGCGCGGCAAAGACCCCAGCGTCGAGCCGATGATGAAGTATCGAGGCTTGATAGAATCCGTACATTGAAGCTTGGTCTCACAACCATGACCCGATTCGTCGCCTTCCACCTGTTCGGCATATCGTTACTTGTGGCTTCGTGCCTCGCTACAGATACCCCGGCCGATCGCGCGTACCGCAACGGTACGGTGTTTACCGCCGACGCCCAGAACCCCGTCGCCGAAGCAGTTGGTATCCGCGACGGTCGGATCGTTTACGTCGGCAGCAATGAAGGCCTCATTCGCTTCATCGGTCCTGCGACAAGACTCACGGACCTCAAGAGCGGTTTCCTTATGCCGGGACTCGTGGATGGTCACCTGCATCCCCTGGAAGGGGGACTAAGGCTGCGGCAGTGCAGTCTGAATTACGAGTCACTTTCCGTGGAGGAACTGCAACAGCGCGTCCAAGCTTGCCTCGAGAGGACGCGGAGCCAGGAACCCGACGGCTGGTTGGAGGTGGTCAATTGGTTCCAAGAGAGCATGCGTCCGGCGGGCGTCAAGACCAGCCGCGCCACACTCGACGCGTTAAAAACTTCGCGCCCGATCATCGTGCGCTCCTCCTTCGGACACACCGTGCTGGCGAACTCGCGAGCGCTCGCCCTCGCAAAAATTGCGAACGCTACACCCGACCCCCCGGGCGGAAAGATCTGGCGCGATGCCAACGGCAATCCTACCGGGTTGCTCGAGGACTCTGCCTATGCGGTGTATTCCGATCTGGTTCCAAAGCCTACTCCCGAAGAGAACGTCTCTGCCGCGAAGGTGGCTCAGGAGGCCGTCAACCGTCAGGGCGTCACCTCGTTCCTGGATGCCGATGCCGCTCCCGAGGACCTGTCAGCATTTACGGTGGTACAGGCTGAGGGGCAACTTACGGTCCGTGGGCACTTCGCTCCGCTGATCGAGGTTGCGGAGGGAAGCGACCCGGTCGGCGCGGTGGCGAAGGTGGTTGGTTATAAGAAACAGCATGACCAGGGCGCGATAAAGGCGAAGCCCGGCATTACTGTGCGGAACGCCAAGCTGTTCCTCGATGGAGTGATCGCCGCGCCGGCACTGACGGGCGCCGTGCTCGAACCGTACCATGTAAATATGGGAACGCAGGAGAATCCTCACTGGGTGCCCGGTCAAAGTCGCGGTCCGTCTGTTTATTTTCCACCTCAGCCGCTCGCGGAAATTCTGGTGCGGCTGGGCCGGGCTGGCATTGATCCCCACATGCACGCCGATGGCGACGGTGCGGTGCGTGCAGCCCTCGATGCCGTGGAAGTAATGCGCAAACAAATTGGTCGTGTGGATGTTCGTCCCGCCATTGCGCATGACGAGATCGTCAGCCCCGCCGACTTTCCACGATTCAAAGCGCTCGACACCATTCCGGTTCTGTCGTTCCAGTGGGAAAAGCCGGCCGGCGACACCATCGGTTTAACCAACTACTTCGGCCCGGAACGCATGAAGATCCTCGAACCTGCGGGGTTGCTGGCAGCCGCTGGCGCGCGCATCACCTTCGGCAGCGATTGGCCCGTGGATGCGCTCGACGAATGGTTTGCCCTGAAGGTCGGTGTGACACGCACGAATGCGCCCAGCGCCCCACCGGAATTCCACGGCAAGTTGGGTGAAGACCCTGGCCTCTCGCGCGAAGCGGTTTTGAGAGCCGCCACGATTGACGCCGCCTATGAACTCCACGAAGACGACGTCACCGGCTCCTTACAGGTCGGTAAATTCGCAGATCTCATCGTCCTTGACCGCAACCCCTTGAAAATCCCAGCCGAAGACATTGCGAACGTGCACGTACTGGAAACGGTCGTTGGCGGCCGCACGGTTTACGAAACGACGTCCCAGCACTAGATCTTCGCGGGCCAAAGCTCGCACCGGACGACCTTTCCACAGAGCCAGCACCGAACATCGCTTCCGATTGTCTGGGCCTCTCCACCTCGCCACGCCCTGTGGCGACGGAACTTGTATGCAGCAATTAGGGACCACGCGGCAGCTATCCCTATCAAGACCCAGAACCCAACTGCTCGAAGCGGAATGACCCGATAGGTATCGTGTAAGTGGATGTCCAGACCAATGCTTTGAAACACCCCAAGCCTCACAATCAGGGCGAGTGCCACAAGCGTCCCTACACCGACGAAATGTTTCATAACGCCCTCTTCCTAGCTCCCTGTCACTGTCTACATCGGGATGGGCCCGGATGTCCAGGTAAACGCCCTAATCGGACAGGTGCTTTCGGAACCGATTGAATTGATCTGCCAAAAAGCGGAACCCGGTTAGGATAGTGCGCAGAAGAGTTTGGTTGCGAGGAGGCCCGATGAGCGTCTATGCGATCGCGCAGTTGTGGATTCACGATCCGGTGAAATACGGGCGATACGTGGACCGGTTTATGGAGGTATTCAAAAACTATAAAGGGCGCGTACTGGCGGCAGACGAAAGCCCGCTGATCATCGAAGGAGCATGGGATGGTGATAAGGTGGTCCTGATTTCGTTTCCGGATGAGGCGTCGTTTCGGAATTGGGTCGAGTCCCCGGACTATTTGGAGATTGCGAAGGACCGGAAGGCGGGAGCGAAGTCAGTTATCGTTTTGCTGAAAGGAATCACGAGCCACTCCGAGGTTGCGAAGATATGACGATCCATCGCGGGCCGAGCAATTCCTGATGCGCAGCCATCACGTTGTCGGCCCAAGTCCTGAAAAACGCCGCAGGAGGCATTGTGGAACCATTTGAGAGCAAGGTTCGAGAAAGCTTCGGGCGCCAGGCGTTCATGACCACGCTCGGCGCAGAAATCGACTGTATCGCGCCGGGAACAGTAGAGATTCGCGTGCCGTTCAACCAGAGACACACGCAACAAGATGGCTTTTTGCATGCCGGTGTCCTCGCCAGCATCATGGACTCAGCGTGTGGTTACGCTGCCTACAGCGTTGCGCCTGAAGGTTTCAACGTCCTGACCGTAGAATTCAAGGTCAGCCTGCTGGTGCCGGCGATAGGAAAAAAGTTCGCAGCCAAAGCGCAAGTCAAGCGTAGTGGAAAGACACTCACAGTGTGCGCCGCCGACGCATTCGCCATCAATGGGGACCGAGAGAAATTGATCGCGACCATGCTGGGCACCATCATGACTCTTCCAACTCCAGCATCATCGCCTTCTGTCTAGCCGAGGACTTAGTCGGGGGCGAAGAAATGTCTTGAGAAGCCCCCCGCGCGAGACGATCATCATCCCGTCGGTCTGGTGCGTAGATAAGAAAAAGACGATGCTCGATGCAACGTCAAATCAGATCACTGGCTAAATCCGAAATGCCTGCTCGATATCAGCGATGAGATCCACAGGGTCCTCTAAACCGACGTAAAAGCGAAGTAATCTCCCTCCGTACACACGAGCTTTCGGTGCTTCTTTCGGGTCGACAGTGACCACCAAGCTTGAAACACCGCCCCAACTGTAGCCAATTTTAAATAGCTTCAGGCGATCCATGCTGCCATGAAGTTCCTCGCCTGAGAGTGGGGGCCGGAACACGACCGAGAACAATCCCGACGAACCGGTGAAATCTCGCTTCCAGATTTGATGACCCGGACAAGTTGGCAGCGCGGGATGAAGAACCGCTTCTACATTGGGTCTTTCAGCAAGCCAAAAAGCTACACGCAGTGCCGATTCCTCGATTGCTTTGAGGCGTACATGGAGTGTTTGAAGTCCACGTAGAGCCAACCAGCAGTCATCCGGAGAAACTGCCATTCCTAGGTCTTGAAGATTATTGCCAAGACGCTCATACAGTTTTTTGTCCCGAACCGTCACTGAGCCCAGCAAAAAATCACTGTGGCCTCCGATGTACTTGGTGAGAGCTTGGACCGAGATGTCAACGCCGTGCGCAAAGGCGTCAAACAATATGCCAGCCGCCCAGGTATTATCCAGGGCTACTAACACGCCTCTCTGATGCGCCGCTTCGACGATCGCTGGAACGTCCTGCACCTCCATCGTGTTCGAACCCGGGCTCTCGCACCAGATCAGTCGCGTGTTGCCTCGGATTCGGGAGGTGATAAGGCCGCCTTCGAGTGCTGGGTAGTACTCAACTTCGACACCATATCGTCGCAGCACATTGTCTGCGAAGGCGCGACTCGGCCCATAAACGCTGTCCGGCACAAGCACGTGGTCTCCCGAGCCTAGACAGGCCAGATAAACGAGTACGAGTGCGGACTGACCGCCAGGTGTGAGAAAGCATCGATGCCCGTGTTCCAGTTCTGCAAGCCGGGCTGCCAACTCCAATGTCGTGGGGGTTCCATGTGAACCGTAGGTGTAGGGAACGTCATCATGATTCCATGTATCAATGATCGACGCCGCTCGGGGAAAAAGCGTTGTCGACCCCCGAAAGACGGGAGTTACAAGTGACCGAAATTCACCCGGCACCTTCACCCGTGAGTGGATCAACCGGGTTCTCCAGTTCGACTTCATGCAATACCCCACGTGTTCTCAGCCAGCGCTACCTCGATACCTGCAGCGGCATGTCGGCCGTAGTACTGATCATCCTTGTCCATTCCCCACTGCCCTGGTGGATTCTAACACCCGCTGCCGTGGCCGTAGTCGCGGTAACAGTCTACATATTTCAAAAGTGGACCACGGAGAATAAAGCCGAATCGAAAGTTCACGAACTGAGCTGCTCGCGTCTTCGTTGCCAACTTCTGGTAAACACAATCGGAAACTTGAAGTACTGGGACGGAAGCTGTGAAGAAACCCTCCGAATTTCCGCGTTGTAATATAAAAAGTCTGCCGTAAGCTCGCGGCATGAGCCAAGAAAATACCATCAGTAAACAGCCTTTGATCCGCTACGTGAACCGCCAACAGATGAGTTGGCGAGCCGTGGATGTGGAGCACCTCATCGGCGAGGACCACCCGGCGAGAGCTATTTGGGCACTGGTCGGGCGATTGAACTTGAGGGCCTTTTATCGAGCCATCGAGAGCAGCGTGGAAGAAGGCGGGCGGCCAGCGTTCGATCCGCAACTGCTGATCAGTTTGTGGGTGTATGCCTATAGCCGAGGAATTGGTTCGGCACGGGAAGTGGCCCGGCGCTGTGCATACGATCCTGCGTTCCAGTGGCTGACAGGGTTAGCGGAAGTGAACTACCACACGCTGGCGGATTTCCGCGTGGAGAAGCAGCAGGAGCTGGATGAACTCTTCACCCAGGTGTTGGCGGCGCTCAGCAAAGAAGGACTGATCACCCTGGAGCAAGTGATGCAGGACGGCACGAAGATTAAGGCGCAGGCTAGCAGCAAAAGTTATCTCCAGGAGGAGACGATTCGTGAGCATCTGGAGCGGGCGCGACGGCGCGTGGCAGAGATGGGTGATCCCCGGAAGGACGAGAGCAGTCCGAGAGCAAAGAAAGCCCAAGCCCGCGCACAGCGCGAGCAACAAGAGCGCCTGGAGAGTGCGCTGGAAGCGTTGGAGAAGTGGCAGGCACGCAAGAGTGGAGAAAAGGCCAAGAGGGAGACCCGGGTAAGTACCAGCGATCCGCAAGCGCGAGTGATGAAGCATGCTGATAAGGGATTCGCGCTCAGCTACAACGCGCAGATTTCCACGGATGCAGCGTATGGACTAATTGTGGGAGTGGCGGTGACACAGGAAGCCAACGACAGCGCACAGTTATTGCCTGCAGTGGACCGCATGGAACAGCGACTGGAGAGAAAGCCGCAACAGATGGTAGCCGATAGCGGTTACACCACGCGAGAGAACATCGAGAAGATGGCCGGGCGAGAGATCGATTTTCTGGGAACGATGCGGCAGGAAGATGTACCACGCGGCGCCAACCTGAAAAACCGGTTTCCGCCGAGTGCATTTCTCTACCACGAGGATAAGGACCACTGTGTTTGCCCGGAAGGAAAAATCTTACGCCCGCAGGCACGGCGCCAGGCAGGGGCAGGGATGATTTATCACCTCTATGAAGCCCGGTTTGAGGATTGCCGAACCTGCCCTCGCAAACCGGAATGTTGTCCGGACAACAAGAAGAACGGCCGTTCCGTAGCACAACTCGAAGAAAGCCCGGTGGTGATGGCGTTTCGCCAAAAAATGGCCAGAGAGGAAGTGCCGAAGCGCTATCGTCGTCGTGGCCGAATCGTGGAGTCTTGTCACGCATGGATCAAGAGCAAGCTGGGATTGCGGCAGTTCCATGTGCGGGGCCTGAAGAAGGTGCAGATGGAAATGCTGTGGGCTTGCTTGACCTACAACCTGCAGTTTTGGATCCGCCTGTGCAAGCTACGCACAACCCCAGCAGGTACCTAAAAGAGTAAGAAAACATCGAAGAAGACGGAGACGCTTCCCCAAGCAAGTCACAAATTCAATTAACTGAAACTCAATCTCAGCCCACTTAATTGAGGTTTCTTCACAGGTTCTACGGGACTTGTCCGGTACCCGACTTACGGGGATTTAGCCAAGGAGCCAAGTCGAAATTCGCGGTAGAAGAGGGCTTTGGCAGATGGAAACGACACACCGCTAATAACCGCAAGAGTCGATCGTTGTGGAAATTCGGCAAATTCCTACGGTCGCCTGAGGAGAACCGATTAGCGTCCCATTCGCGGTGAGCAATCGTGACGAGGCATTCAGAAATGCTTACTCTGTCTTCTTTCTTGAGTTAATCTTCCTTACGTTGGCAGCTTGCGGGCCCTCTCGACCCTCTGCAATCTCAAATTCGACCGAATCTCCTTCCTTCAAGGCCCGATATCCTTCGCCTAAAATTCCCGAGTAATGAACGAAAACGTCTGGACCGTCATTCCGACCGATAAAACCAAATCCCTTCGCATTATTAAACCACTTTACCTTGCCGATCACCGTGTTCTCCTCTGGGATCATCCGGGCGCTCTGCAAGGAATGCATAAACAGTGCGCGGTCGATTTTCGAGAAATCTGTTTTGAAGAGCTTAATATTCGGACTTCTGGTTGTCGTTGCTCTAGAGCAAGTTCGTGATTGGCCCGGACAATTGCGACTCAACCGGACATGCCAAGTACGGGAGCAACTTGTCGAGTTATGCGAATCTAGCTCGGAGTTAGCCCGCTCCGCGTGTCGTGGCCGACTTTGCCGGACGCTGGTCTTGATAGTTCGTTGTCTCCGGAACGGGGGAGAGGTACGATGTGCGAGTTAGAGGTCCAAATCGGAATTTCGGGCGAGAACTCGGCTATTTCCACTTCACGGAGAAGCGCCTATGAATGCATCGGCAGCTGCGGCCGTATACTCAGAGCCGAGATCACAATTTCTCGATGGATTGGCTCCGTTTGAACGCCAGGCGATCCTTGGAGCCGCAAGACCACGCCGATTTCACGCTAATTCTGTGATCACAACCCAGGGTCACCCTGCCGATTATCTTTTCATGCTGACAAGAGGCCTCACCAGGTATTTCGTCATTACAGAGCAGGGCAGGAAGCTTCTCTTTCAGTGGCTCGGACCAGGAGATTTATTCGGTGGTCGGACTGCTTTGTCGATCCATTCTCCTTATCTCTTCAGCACAGAAGCGGTGACGGATGCCTCCGTGCTGGTGTGGGAACGCTCGACAATCCGAGCGCTTATCGCACGGTATCCCAGACTGCTGGAGAATGCGTTGTTAACTGCATCAGACTTCGTGGCTTGGCATCTCACTTCCCATATAGGTCTGGCTTGCCAAACTGCTCGACAGCGGGTTGCTAATGTGCTTCTTACCCTTGCCCGCACGATTGGCAAGAAAGCACCGGGTGGTGTTGCACTCCATATCACTAACGAGGAGTTGGCGAACGCGGCGAACGTCACACGCGACTCCCAATCGGATGCGGACTCCGGCTCAACAAAGTCTTCCCAATGCATGTAACCATTCACCAGCGTCACGGTAGTCCGAAGCCAACTCCCATCTCAGCGGCGATAGCCTTCATGCATCAGTGATTGGCCGTTTCATTAGCTCACGGACCGCGCTTCACGAACAGCACGCAGTAGTCGTTCGCCGACCAATCGTCGATAGTCTTCTCTACCTGCAGTCCCGCAGTTGTTAGTTCTTCGACCACCACTTTTTCTGGTATGCCGTGTCCACCCCGATTCTTCGGGACTCCTTCTACTGGAGCCAAATTGGGGCTTGGCGGGAAATCAATGATTGCCAGATGAGCCCCCGGCTTTAGCGAGCGCACCAGATTTCTATCAAATTCCTGCGGTTGCGTAAGATGGTGATATACGTGGCGCAGAAAAATCGTGTCGCAGCAACTCGACGGAAGCTTTGTGTCATCAGCCGTTCCCTCGACTATGACGATGTTCTCGACCTTGCGTTTCGCAGCCTCCGCCCTCAGATTCTTCAATTTTTCCGTGTCAATTTCAGTTGCATACACACGCCCCGACGGCCCTACCTTCTGAGCAGCCACGAAGCTGTACGTTCCGTCACCAGCGCCAACGTCCGCCACAATTGACCCAGCCTTCCATTGGGTCAACTCTGCCAGCCGAGTGATCTCCTGGCCTTGGCCGGCGCTTATTCCAGGGGCAGCATCTCCTAACGACCAGAGCAATGTGAATACAATGGATGCGATGCTGCACCGAGACTTTTTGCGATTCATGGTCTCTCCTCTCGATGCTCAGGGGCCAGGAGCGTGCCAAATTCTCCAGCGGTCCACAATACTGTAGTGCCGCAGGAATGCAACTTGCTGTCATGCGGTTAGGCCCATACACCCACTGATTGTGAGCTGATCCCGCTTCAGCAACCCTCTGGCGAGAACGCGGGTGAGCTGCTACCCCCCCGACTGATTTCGTCAACGCACCTTGAATCCATTCTGTTGAGGGAGTTGTGGCGTCCGTGTTCGATCAAGTTTTCAGGCAGTCTCGGAAATGGCTCAGTCGACAAAGTCGATGACGGCCCCTTCACGGCGGTCCAGGAACCCGACGAACTGGCCAAAGTTTGGCGCCGTCACGTTGTTGTACACCGCGTTGAAATTGCCGTGATTTGTCACGTTCAGTGAGTAGAAACCAAGCCGCACATGATGACCCTTGCCCTTCCCATGCTCGGAACCTAGAAAAGGAATGCGGAATTGGCGATAGATTTTGACATCCAGTGTGAAAAATTCGGCAAAGCGCTGCCCGTTGGGTGTCCCTACATAGTTTTGCAGCGTATCGATATTGGAGTAGGGATAGCCGGAGTGTACGTCTAAGATGGGACTGAACTTGAGGCTTTTCGGCAGAGAAATAATTCCCCAGGTCACCACCCGGTTGGGCACGTCGTAGGGCAGGATGCCGTACACATTTGGTCGAATGACCGGCTGTTCGAAAGGAATGAGCACAGCAGAAAGATTGTTCAAATCTCCACGCGTGCGGCTCCAGACGTAGGAGGCATTTACCTCATCGGTTCGACGAAAAGTGAAATGCACGGTGCTTTCCAACTCGCGATAATGCGATGAGCCGTTGTTGGTAAGAGCCAAAAACGATTCCCCACCTGCCGCGGCGGTGAACGGATTGACAGCAAAGAGGTACGTTGTGTGGCTATCGATATAACCGACGCGCAAAAGCAGATTTTTCCGCAACGCGTGCTCCACTTCGACATTCCACGTCAGGTTGCGAGGCGTCGTGTCTGGCTGGGTCGGCAAACCGCTGGCTGTCAGTGGGTTTAGCCCCCCCGCGTAAGCATTCGTGTAGGTCAACGCGGGCCCACTCGGCAAGCCCGCCGTATCGAATGGCGTAATCACTTGAGTAGGGTTAGCTGTGAAATCGCCGGCGAGGAGCGGCAGCAAACTGTAGAACAAGCCCGCGCCCGCTCGAATTACGGTCTTGCCCTCTTTGCCGGGAGAATAAGCCACACCGGCACGCGGAGCCAACGCCGCGGACCAACCATTCGTTTCGGTCGACAAACGCGCTCCCAGATCCATGGCCCAGTGCGAGTCCATGACCCAATGATCCTGAATGAACTCGGCCACCGCCGAGTCCGAAACATTCTGAGGCGGCGCTGCAAGAAAAGTAATCTGTTCCGCCAGCGTCCCGTCCTGACGAAGAATTTGCACTGGATTCGAAGTGCTGACCCCCACGTAGGAGCGATGATCGAAATCCACGCCCACGTGCAGCTCATGGCGGCCGAGCCAGTGTTTCTCGGCAAATTGGTACGCGGGCACCACTTGAAATTCCTTGCCCCTGCGCGACCACTGATTGAAGTAATTCCCACCCCAGCCTTCCGGGGTGACCAGCATATCCTCAGGTCCTTGGCCGTGCGCGTTGCTATCGAACCGCGTGTACTGCGCAATGGTGCTCAAGATTGCACCGGAGCTAAACTCGTACCGATCCGTTAGACCCACCGTCACACCCTTTTGGTTCAGGTCGTTCGAGGCAGGCTGAGGAACCAGCGCATTGATGTCCGCATGCTGTATCCGCGACGGGTACGCGTTCACCGTGAGCGTCAACACATGTGTCTTGGAGAGGATTGCCTCCAGGGTCGAAAATGTACTAAACCCTTGCTTCTTGCTGATGTCATACGGCCAGGGCAAGCCTCGCACCGTGCGCTTTTTCATGTCGTACTGAAAAATTTCCGAAAAGAGCAGCTTGTGTTTGATTAGCGGAACGCTGAAGTCGACTCCCGGTGTTGCCTCTTGGAGTCCGACCATACTCCCATTCTTTCCAAGAACGGAAGGGATAAAACTCTTTAGTCTGAAGCTCCACCCATCGTCAGGTGGCTTGGTTTCAACTTCGGTCAATCCGCCGGTAAAGCTTCCCAGCGTCGCGTTATAAGGCGTCTTGTAAACCGCGAAAGACTGCACGGCATCGGTCGGCACAGGCACTGCGAAACTTCCAGTCACCGGATCGGTTGTCCGCGCGGAATTGACGATCAACAAGCTCTGATTCTCGTCCGCGCCTTTGAAGTTCAGTTTTCCGTCCAGCGTTTTCACTACACCAGGGGTCACTGGGAGAACTTCTCGGATTTTTTCCTGCGCGGTCGGAAGGGAAATCAACTGGCGCTGCGTAAGTGTCACGCTCGGAGTCGTCGCGTCCTCGGTCGCGATGGACTGAGTCGTTTCGCTGACCTCAACCTCTTCGTTGACGGTCTGGAGCTCGACGCGGATGTCCACGACGGCTGCTTGTCCTGGAATGAGACTGAGCGCCTTTGTGAAGGGCTTGAATCCCGGTTGGTTGATGGAAATCGTATAGCTTCCAGGTTTAAGGTCGTTGAATTCATACAGTCCGGCATCATCCGTGTTGGCAGTCAGAGGGTTGCCATTGGGCGGCTCCGTGGTCAGCTTTACGGCAATCCCTGCTAGTCCGCTGGAGGCGTCCTCTTGCGTGGTGGTGAGCGTCCCGTGGATGGACCCGAGGGGCTGCTTCTCGTTGCCGGTCTGCGTCGCCTGCCCAAGCGCCGGAATCGCGGCAAGCATGAACACACACGCAGCTGCCAGCGGCCGAAACCAACCGCCTGTCCAGCGGGGAGAGCTTAAGCCCAAAAGGGTTAGAGGCGCGATTTGGGGAAGCATTGGTCGGACTAAGCTCATGGTTTTGTTTAGCCAGAGGCTAATTCCCAACTATCTCGCGAGTAGTTCCGTCCGACTCATCACTATCGCAGGCACCTTTGTCCAGCCAGTGAACATGTCCTTGTTTGTTAATTTCCAGCTCTGAGATAGGAGGGCCCGCTAAATCCGGGTGTGCCTCCACCTCCATCTCGACGAATCGATAGGCGAGCTTAACGTAATCCCCCTTCGCCCAATCCGGATGAGACTCGACGTGAGCGCGGATGTGGCCATTGAGGCCGAGAAAATATCCGACCCGCGCGTAGGACGGAGCAGTGCTCTCGGACCGCTCCACACTTATTCTACCTGCTGAATTGACCACTAGGCCTCTGACGATCAGCGCAATCTGTCCATTTTGGATGCCCGCGAAAATCACTTCGGTTGCCTTGTTCTCTATCGTTCGGCCAAAGTCGCTTGGATCTGCGTCGCGAATATGACGAATTGCTCGTTCGTATGGAATTCTTGAAAGCCGGAGAAACGCTTCCGCCTTTGCTCGTAGGTCACCTGGGTACTGGCAGGCGGCCTCGGCAAGTTGCCGCAAATCGAACCCCGTTGTTTTCTCTTCGTAGAGACCCGCCATTGCGGCTGTACAGCCAGGCTTGTCAATGATCTTGCACCGGGAAAGAGAAGCAAGTTGGCGGTTCACGCGACAATCGGTTGCGATCACCACGCGGTGATTCGTGTTATCGATTAACGCGACCACGCTGGTAGCAGTTGCCACCGCGGGCGAGAACAATGTTCCGGTTGTGAGAAAAACAAGGAAGCGAACCATATCAGCAGGATTCCGTGCCGTCCGCGGAGTTGCCGCGTCAAGGACTTTCGACAGAGGCTGAAACGCGTCTTTCATTTGAAAACCAATTCCTTGTGTTTTTCCACAAACTTTCGGGCGAGTGATGTTTTCTACGCTGCTTTGCTCGTGCCGGATCAGCCGTAAGTTGGGCGATGTGTGTTCGCTTTTGTTCGAGTGAACTCCTGGAAATATGGCGGTTGCGCCGACCCGGTGATGGGGCTAGCGCAATTACGAACGAAACAGCTGTGGTCTTTCTGAAATATGCGGAGGGCGGAGCGCGGGAGGGTGCATCGTGGAAGAAAAACTCTTGGTGAATCGTTGCGACCAATGGTTGAACGTATCCGATCGCAAGAAGAGGACTAAACTGCGATGCGGTTAGCGCTCTCGGACCGGAGCCAATATGCGCCGCTTGGCACACCTGGCAACTAGCTTCATTCTGTCCTTTTAGGTGTGAGTGGTTTAGTGCTTGCCCAATAAACAGAACCAACAAGACGGCCAGTGAAAGAGCAAACACCCTGACCAAGTTCCGCCTCGTCTTGTGCTTGCCTACCATTTCGGTTTTCAGTTTACCCCGATGTTCTCTTTGGACGCCAAGGTTGTTTCGTAGTGAGTACCCTAGGTCCCGTGGAACCCGCCCACAAGAGCGTTTTATTACTGTACTCCGGGATCGCATCATTGAACCATGAGGGAGTCTGGCCGCCGCTTGTTCCAGGAGCAGTGTCTCCTGACGACCAGAGCAAGGTCATTACAATGGGTGCGATGCTGCAGCGAGATCTCTTGCGATTCATCGTTGCCACAAGGTCCGGACGCGCTTAATTCTACAGTTGTCCGACGATCCCACAAAGCTTTCTATCGAGATTAGACCTCACCGAACAGTTTTGTGGTCTTTGAATTTGTAGCCCGATTGCGCGAAGGGCATTTGCTGGCTGCGCGCCAAAATCTCTACCCGCATCTTCCGCCCTTGCGATATGCTCGGCGATACTTCTGCTCCCGATATTCAAATAGCTTTCGAATCATCTGCGGAGATCGCATGTCTAATTACATTGGTCGGCAAGCTGTCGTAGTGGGAGCAGGCATAGGCGGATTGAGCGCCGCTCGGGCGCTCGCCGATCACTTCGAACGAGTGCTCGTCATTGAGAATGACGCGCTGCCTGTGGATGTCGCGCCCAGGCGCGGAACACCCCAATGCAAGCATGTGCATGGCCTGCTCATGGGAGGCCTGCAAGCCCTCGGAAGTCTTTTCCCAAGTCTCGAACAATCTTTACTGCAGGCTGGCGCTGTGCCCGTACGAATGAGTTCCGATCTTCGCTTCGAGCCGCCCGGTTATGATCCATTCCCCCAACGTGACCTCGGTTTGCACATTCTGTGCATGACCCGGCCGCTCGTGGAAGCGACGGTAAGAAAAAAGATTGCGCTCCATGCGAATATTTCCGTTCGCGACTGCTGTAAAGCACAAGAACTTCTAGTCACCTCCAGGAGCGGCGGCACCCCCAGCGAGTTGACTGGCGTCCGCTGCGCGGACCCCGACGGAAAAACCGAGGACCTTGCCGCCGATTTCGTGGTCGACGCCTCGAGTCACGGCCTGCTCAGTTTGAATTTGCTAGCTTCACTGGGGCTCCCTGCGCCTTCCGAAAGCACCATCGGCGTGGACATCGGATATTGCACCAGCATGTTCGAGATCCCCGATGATGCTCCTACGGATTGGAAAGCTATGGTCGTCATTCCGGACCCTCCGCGGAACCGCCGCGGCGCGTTCATCATCCCGGCCGAAGGCCGCCGTTGAACCGTTCCCTCGCCGGTAGGTATAGCGATAAGCCGCCAGACGACGAAGCCGGTTATTTTGCCTACATAAAAAACCTCCGCACGTCCACCGCCTACGCCGCCCTTAGAAACGCCAAACGACAAAGTGCGTTCTCGCGGTACGTCCTCAAGGCTAGCCGCCGCAGACATTTCGAGGGCATTGCCGCCTTCCCGCGCGGATTGCTTCCGTTCGGCGACACCATCTGCCGTTTCAACCCGGTCTATGGCCAGGGTATGAGCGTCGCCGCGCAAGAAGCCTGCTTGTTCCGGAGTCTGCTTGCGGGAGCCTCCCGTGAAGGCAAGGGGATCAACGGCCTGGCTTCCACTTTCTTCGTTGAAGCCCAGAACATCGTTCAGACCCCTTGGTCTTCGTCAGCTATCCCGGATTTCCTCGATCCACTCACCGAAGGCCCGCGTCCCCCAGATCTCGGAAAGATGCTCAAATTCAGCGCTGCGTTGGCGAAGGTTGCTGCTGAAGATCCTGCGATTCACAAAGTGATGGTGGAAGTGCAGCACTTGTTGAAACCGGGTAGCGCCTACGAGGCTCCCGAGATCGCCGAGCGCATAAAGGCCGCGATGGCGGTGTAGGCCCTCACACCAGACAAATTCGTCATCAACAAAAGCCGCCGACCCGCGTCCGGACCCTGTGATCTCTCGCTTGGAAAACCGTCCGCAGGGCGTCCATTCAAAACCCGAACCCCGCTCTTGACAACCGCTGCTAACCCTTCGACACTGGCATAGTCTAACTATGCCAGAGGTGCTCTTTGCATCCCCACGAAATTCCCCCGGGCACCCTCTATCTCCTCATCTTGCGAAACTTGGCGCGCTCTGGACAAATGCATGGCTATGAGATCGCCAATTCCATTCAGCGGATCTCCAACGACATCTTCCAGGTCGAAGAGGGATCCCGGTACCCCGCCTTGCAGCGGATGCTGATCAAAGGTTGGGTGACCTCCAAGTGGGGCACCACGGCCGGAAACCGCCGCGCTCGCTACTACCAACTGACTGCCGACGGACGGAAACAATTGGACGTGGAAATGTCCCAATTTGAACGCGTCATCGGAGCGATCACCCGTGTGATCGAGGCTATCTGAAAGGAGCTCGGTTATGCACTGGCTGCGCGAACTTACCAGACGGCTTAGCATGCTGATCCATCGGCGACAGTTTGATGCTGATCTCGAAGAGGAGATGCGGCTGCACGTGGAATTGCGCCAACAGCAGCAGCTCCAGTCCGGCCTGACCCCATATGATGCGCAGGCCGCCGCCCGGCGGCGTTTCGGCAACGTGACCTCGTTGAAGGAACGAAGCCGCGTTGCGTGGGGCTGGGAATGGTTCGAGAACCTGGCGCAGGATGTTCGCTACGCCACGCGCATGCTGCGCAAGTCCCGGGCTTCAGCGTCGTCGTCATCCTGACGATTGCCTTAGGCATTGGAGCGACAACCGCGATTTTTAGCGTCGTAGATGCCACCCTATTGCACCCCTTGCCGTACCCACAACCAGATCAGCTCGTAAGCATCCGGGATGATCTTCCCGGCGCGGGTGCGCAGGATGTAGGAATGTCCCAGCCTGAGTGGCAGGATCTTCAGCGTTCCGGAATTTTCGAGTATGTTTCACCGGCTTGGTTCGACGAAAACAATCTCACCGGCTCGTCTCAACCCGCGCGCGTCCGCTTGCTGATCGGCGCCCCGAATTATTTTATGCTGCTGGGCGTAAAACCCCAGTTGGGTCGCGCCTTCAACCCCGACGATCACTCGCCCGGACTTATTCTGGAAGTTCTCATCAGCGATGGCTTGTGGAAACGAGATTTCGGAGGCGACCCGCAAATTCTGGGCAAAAGTGTGCGGCTCGACACCGACTTGTATCGGATCGTGGGCGTCATGCCACCCGGTTTTGACGCTCCAGGGCGAACGACAGAAGAAAGGAATATCGAAGTCTGGGCCGCAACTAGCTTTTACGGCGCGCCCATGTCGGACCAGCCACCGCGCAATAGGCGGAATCTTCCCACAGCGATCGCTCGGCTCAAGCCCGGACTCACCATTACGGCGGCGCAGAGCCAGGTAGACGCCCTTGTCGCATCTTTGCAGAAACAGTTTCCCACCGACTATTCAGCCCAGAGCGCATGGACGGTGCGCCTCGTACCGCTCAAGGAGACCGTGGTCGGCAATGTTCGTCGGTCACTGATTCTACTGCTTGGCGCCGTCGGCTTGGTCCTGCTGATCGCATGCGTGAATGTTGCGAACCTCCTGCTCGCGCGCGCCAGCGTGCGAGGGCGCGAAATGGCCCTTCGCCAGGCGCTCGGGGCCGCGCGCACTCGGCTGATGCTGCAGCTGCTGACCGAAAGCTTGCTCCTTGCGCTACTCGGCGGCTTTGCTGGCTTGGCGATCCTCTTCTCCGTAAAAGGATTTCTCCTGCGAATCTTGCCGGAAAATCTGCCGCGCCTTAATAACATATCGATTAGTTGGGGCGTATTGCTATTCGCGATCGTCGCCTCGCTCATCGCCGGTGTGATCTTCGGCCTCGCACCCGCCTTGCAGGCCGGCGGGTTGGATTTAACTCATGCGCTCAAACAGGAAGGGCGCGGCTCGACAGGCTCCGGCCGGCAAGCGCGCACCCGCCGTGTACTCGTAGTTACGGAATTTGCCCTTTCCTTGGTGCTGATGATTGCTGCCAGTCTCCTGCTGCACAGTTTTTGGGATTTACTGAACGCGCGCCTCGGATTCAATCCGCACAATGTGATGTCCTTCCGCACGCGCCTCCCCGACCCCAATGATCCCGCCACCGACAAATACAAGACGCCTTCTCAGGAAGCCACCTTCCTGCGCGAACTGCTTCGCCGCAACGCAACGCTGCCCGGTGTCGACGAAGTTGCCATCGGAGATAGCGCGTCTATTCCCTTGGACCAGAGTCAACGCGCTCTAAACCTGATCGCCGATGGCCACTTCTTCTTTACGATCGCTGGGCGCAACAGTCAGAGCGACCAGCCTCCGGTCGCCGAGCGCTCCAGGGTCACGCCAGGCTATTTTCACCTGCTAGGAATACCCCTGCTCCGCGGCCGCTTGTTCAGCGAGCTGGACAACGAAAATGCCCCGCAAATAGCGGTGATCAATGAGGCCTTCGCGCAAACGTACTGGCCAAACGAAAGTCCCTTGGGCCAACGTTTCAGGTCAACTCGAGCCGAGTCTCCCTGGATTACGGTTGTCGGCGTAGTTGCGAACGCGAGGACAGAATCTCTGGCCCAAGCGGATGTTCCGCAAATCTATCTGAACCTGTATCAGAACGGGGCTCACCGTCTGGCGATATTTCTGCGCGGACATCTGGACGCCGCCGCGATTCCGGTAGGAGTGCGCCAACAAGTGCAGTCCGTCGATCCAACGCTTACCGTTTTCGACGCGCAGACCCTGAACGAAACGGTTTCGGCCTCTCTCGCCGAAAGGCGCTTCTCGATGCAAATGATTTCGCTGTTCGCTCTCACCGCTTTGCTTCTCGCCAGCCTCGGAATTTACGGCGTGATTTCCTACATCGTCAGCGAGCGCACGCACGAGATCGGGATTCGCCTCGCGCTCGGTGCGCAACGCGCGAACATCGTGCGCATGGTGCTGCGCCAGGGATTGCGTCTCGCCCTCACGGGCGCGGTGGTTGGACTCGTCGGTGCTTTGATCGTGTCGCAGTTTATGGCCGGCCTTCTGTACGGCGTGAGGCCGACCGATCCTCTGACGTTTCTGGGTGTCGCCATGCTTCTGATGGGTGTCGCCATGCTTGCCACTTACATTCCGGCGCGGCGCGCGACAAAAGTAGACCCGATGTGCGCCCTTCGCGACGCCTGAGGCGGTTGGCATGCACCAAGCGCCGATGGATTTGGCGCGCCGCCGAGACAGGGCATGAGACGCTGGTTGAGGCAAGGTCCCGAGCGGGACGACATGAGCCGCGCCTTGCAGTGGATGCTTGCTAGTTAACCGTTCCGACCCCTCCCCCCGCCATTTCGCGTAAGTGCGGATTCTAAAGGACTTTAAGTTCAAGCATTTTGGAAGTGCGGATTCTGAAGGACTTGCGGATTTGCCACGGAGACGTAGAGGCACTAAGTTCGGGCACGGTGGGAGTTTCGTGAGGGCTGCGTGACAGGGCGCGGCGAAAAGGGTGGCGCTTTACCATCGGGGACCTGATGGCTTCGGGCCGGGCCCGAATCGTTGAAAGGACTATAGCATAGAAGTTACCTAATGACAACTGATAACTGATTAGGGACTATTCGAATGAGATCTGGCGGGACGATGTCTAGAAAAAGGCCCCGCCAGGACCCAAAATCACCTTCGGACCTCGAGGGTGGGACACCTGGACATTTCGGTGAAGCTGGGCAGGCGTAAAGCGCGATTCTCTTTCCGCACCTAACGGAGGAGACGAGGGGGTACCAGGAAAGAACCTAGTCGTTCGTTCTATTACCGAAGTATATTAATAACTAGATTAGTACTCATTTATGGTCTCGCTGCACGATTTCAACTGAATAGACTTTCGACGGTCCGGTTGGGCCTACGGCCGAGGAGTGTCCCCCTGCCCGTTTCTCCAAGCTTGGATAGGTCATCTCTCTTGATGGTGCGCTTCTCCGCGGCGCTCCTGCTTCTAATCTGCCTCCTGTGCTGCGCATCGCCGGGCTTTGCGCAGCAGGGTGCGCAAACTGTGTCCGCCGATCTCGACCAGCTCGTTCGGAGCGCGGGAACTATTCTGAGAGGGCAAGTTATTTCGGTCAACGTGGAACCTCACCCTCAATTTCCAAATCTTCAGACTGTGGTGGTTACGATCTCCGTGGCAAGAGTGCTCAAGGGCGAAGCAGCGAGCACCTTCACATTCCGCCAATTCATCTGGGACAGAGGCGTTACGAGCGATGCCGCCGGATATCGTAAGTCGGGGGAATTGCTGCTGCTTCTCAATCCGGTTTCGCCATACGGACTGACGAGTCCCGTTGGACTTGAACCAAGGTCGATTTCGAGTGGTGCGCGATGCCAAGGGGAAAGGCTTCGCCGTAAACGGCCGCGCCAATTTTGGGCTGTTCCAACAAGTCTCGAGCAAGGCTTCTTCGCGCGGCATTTCGTTTTCACGCCAGGCTGAAGTCATGATGGCAAAGCCGCCTGGCCAGGCATCGCTCGACGCTCTGGAGGAGGCGATCATCACGCTGGCGGGAGCGAGCAAATGATGCGCCGGATGCTGGCTGCGTTTGTCTCGATGATGCTAACCAGCGGTCTGGCGTCGGCGGGCGGCCCGCTCACAGTCACGGGTTCAGCAGCGACTCAGCCTGGACAGGCCTTCGTGTGGCCGACGGGGTCAGCGGTTCGTTACACCGTGGATACCGGGCCGCTCAGCGTAAATCCTTCCGGCCAGACGGTAATCACCAACGCGCAGGGCTTGGCGCGGGTGCAAAGTCTTTTTCAAAATTGGCAATCGGTTCCAACCACCTCCATCACCTATGCGTATGCGGGACCGATCACTGGAGTAACCGGGGGTGACGTAAAGACGATTCAGGACTTCAACGCCGTTCAGGGCAACTGCAATAGCGGTACGCAAAATCCGGTCATTTTTGACGCCAACGGTTCGTTGATCCAGAGGCTGGGACTCGGCCCGCTGGTAATCGGATTCTCACCCACGTGCAAGGTGAACCCGCAGTCAGGGAACATCGTGGGCGCGATGGTGGTTTTGAACGGAGGGTTTCAGGATCTGGTCTCGGATCCAACCACGAACAATTTCGAACTCAACGCAGACCAGTTCGACGAGGCGATCACCCACGAGATGGGGCACTTTTCGGGTTTAGGGCATTCCCAGATCAATGTGGATATGTATCAGGATGGGGACGTCAACAATTGCGATGTGGATGAACTGGCCGGCTTGCCGTTGATGTTTCCGGTGTCTTTCTGCCAATCGCGAAAATCCGCAGGGCTGCCGATTCTGGCTCCCGATGATGCGGCCTGGATTTCCAAACTTTATCCCGGTGCCACGTTCGCGGCCAACTACGGCACGATCAGCGGGTTTGTCTTCTTTTCCGACGGCATCACGCATGTGCAGGGTCTGAACGTCATATATTGATCCGATCAATGCCGCGGTCGCCAATCCTGATACCGATTTCTACAAGCTCGTTGCCAGCGCAGGCAGCCTCGTTCACGTGGAGACATCCGCGCAACGAACTTGGCCAATAGATCCCTTGGATAGTGTAATTGAGATTCTCGACCAGAATGGAAGCCGCCTCAGTTCCTGCACTCTACCGGCGTTTACATCGTCGTGCCTGAACGATGATCTGGATACCTCAACGAAGGATTCCGCGTTGGATTTCAAGGCGCCCGGCGCGGCGAACACGAATACTACCTTCTACGTTCACGTTTTCGACTGGCGTGGCGATGCGCGTCCGGACATGCTTTATTACCTGAACATCAGCGGTGTAATCGAACCTTTGCGTATCGCGCCGACTACCCTTGGGCCGGGCGCGACGCGAGGCGTCGCTTACCAGCAGCAATTCAGCACCACGGGTGGAACCGGCAGCGTTACGTGGACTCTCAGTGGCGGAGCACTGCCTCCGGGCTGGTCCCTTGCGTCATCGGGATTGCTTAGTGGAACGGCTACAAGCGACGGGTTCTATACCTTCGCGATCAAAGCGACCGATTCGGCGAATCCGGCGCAAACTGCGGTCGCGCAATTCACGTTGCAGATCGCGGAACCCCTGGTCATCACCACGTCTTCTATTTTCCCAACGCATGCGTCAATAAGCCCTATAGCTTTCAGGTTCAGACATCCGGCGGGGTACCTCCGGTTAACTATGGTTTTTCTTCGAGCGCCTGGATCGCAATCAATCCCGACACGAGTACAGGAATTTTTAGCGGCAGCACATCCGTGGTGGGTACCTTCACGGGCAAACTGGCAGCTGGCGATTCCGCACAGCCGCCTTCCTTCCAAACGCAACAGATAACGCTGACCGTAGTTAACTGCCCGTGACCTTGTAGGCGAGAGAAAAGCAGAAGTGGATTGGCAGCGATCGGAAGTGGCTCGAACGAAGAGCCTGCCACCACAGACCTCACTGGCTATTCATTCCTCCCGGCTGTTATTCCGACAAAAACGATTAAATGCCTCACTCTGAGCCAAGAATTGGCCCGAAAAGAAAAGGCTTGACAGACGTTATAGTGTTATAGTTATGTATAACACTACTGAAGCGCTGGGCTTGGCTCACGACTCAGTGAAGGAGGGGAACACCCTCTGGCGGTACGGAAGGATTAAGGAGAATGAAGATGAAATTCCATCGTTTGATGACAATCGGGGTTTTTTCACTGGCTCTCTCGGCCGTGGTATTTGCGCAGTCGGAGGCGCAGAAGTCTTTCGACAAGATGAAGACGCTGGCGGGTACTTGGGAAGGGCACGTGACTACCGTCCCGCCGAGCGCCGAAATGGAAGGGAAGGTCGTGCACGCCACACTTCGGGTGACTTCGATGGGGAATGCGTTGATGCATGAGATGACCGGTGCGGGCAGACCCGACGATCCGATCACCATGGTGTATATGGATGGTGACCGATTGATGCTGACTCATTATTGTGATGCGGGGAACCGGCCGCGCATGGTGGGCAAGGTCGGGGCGGACGGAAATACGGTGGAGTTTGATTTTCTGGACGTCGCGGGTAGCTTGCAGTACGGACACATGCACCATGCGGTCTTCACGGTGATCGATGCCAACCATCACACGGAGGACTGGACTTTCATGGACGGAGACAAGCCGGTGCACGCGCACATGGAGCTGCAGCGGACGAAATAACGGAAGGGATTTCCGGGAACAACCATTTGGAAAACAGGATGGATCGTGAGTTCAACGACAGTCAGCCGATTTACCGCCAGCTTCGCGACAGGGTGGTTGCGATGATTCTGGACGGGGTGCTCGCCGAAGGCGATCCGCTGCCTTCGGTGCGCACCGTGGCGGCGGAGTATCGGGTGAATCCGCTGACGGTATTGAAGGGCTATCAGCAGTTGGTGGACGAGGGGTTGGTGGAGAGCCGGCGGGGGCGGGGCATGTTCATCAATGTGGGGGCGCGCGAGCTGCTGCTGCAGGGTGAACGGGCGAGGTTCCTGGCGGAGGAGTGGCCTCGGGTGTGGGCGACGATTCAGCGACTGGGGTTGACGCCGCAGGAATTGCTGGATGCGGCGAACGGTGCGGCGCCGGCCAGCGCGTCGCCAGCCGGGGATAAGAGGGCGTCATCGGCTGAGGAGACTGCGGGAAATGGATCGTCGCAGGATTCATCGAAGGATGAACGGGAGAAGCCGAAACCATGAGCGTCATCGAAGCACGCGGGCTGCGCAAGGTTTTCGGGGCCACTGTCGCACTGGACGGCGTCGATTTGCGGGTGGAAGAGGGGCGCATCCTGGGACTGATTGGACCGAATGGGGCGGGGAAGAGCACCGCGCTTAACGCGATTCTGGGGCTTACGCAGTATCAGGGGGAGCTGAAGGTGCTTGGGCGCGATCCCTGGAACGAGCGCGATGAGCTGGTGCGCGATGTGTGCTTCATCGCAGATGTGGCGGTGATGCCGAGGTGGATGCGGGTTTCGCAGGCGCTGGACTACGTCGCCGGGGTGCATCCGCGATTCGATCGCGCGAAGGCGGAAGGATTTCTAGCCAAGACGACCATCAAGCGTTCCAGCAAGGTTCGGGAATTGTCGAAGGGCATGGTGGTGCAGCTGCACCTTGCGCTGGTGATGGCGATTGACGCGCGATTGCTGGTTTTGGACGAGCCGACGCTCGGCCTGGACATTTTGTATCGGAAGCAGTTTTACGATTCGCTGCTCAACGACTACTTCGATCACAGCCGGACGATTGTGGTGACCACGCATCAGGTGGAAGAGGTGCAGCACGTTCTGACCGATCTGATGTTCATCAACCGCGGGCGCATCGTGCTGTATTGCAGCATGGAACAGTTCGAAGCGCGATATGTGGAAGTGATCGTGCTTCCCGAGCAGCTTGCAGCGGCGCGGGCGTTCAAGCCGATTCACGAGCGGCAGGTATTTGGGCGCAGCATTTTGTTGTTCGATCATCTGGATCGCGCGCAAGTCGCCGAACAATTGTCCAAATTGGGCGAGGTGCATACGCCTAGCATCGCCGACGTGTTCGTGGCGGTGATGGGCGGCGTGATGAGCAACGGGGCTGGCGCGGCGCAAGGTGCGACCCCACGAGGAGCGGCTCGATGACTACTCCATCCAATGCCGCTCCCGAATCGTTTGAGGGGCAGGTGGCTGCACCGGTCGTCGTGGCGGAGACGCGGCCTTTTTACTGGTCGGTGCGGCGAGAAGTTTGGGAGAACCGATCGATTTATGTCGCGCCGCTGGCCGTAGCGCGCCGTCAGTTTTTTGGGTTTTCTGGTCAGTCTGCATGGTCTTGCGCGGAGCGTACGCTCACTGGGGGGGATGGAGCCGGTGCATCAGCACGTCGGGCTGGTCATGCCTTACGCGCACGTTGCATGGCTGCTGCTTGTGACGGGCATGCTTGTCGGAGTGTTCTATTCGATCGACGCACTTCATGGCGAACGCCGCGATCGCAGCATTTTGTTCTGGAAGTCGCTGCCGGTTTCGGATCTCACGACGGTGCTGTCGAAGGCGAGCATTCCGCTGGTGGTTGTGCCGCTGGTCACGTTCGTGATCATCGTTGGGTTGCATTTGATCATGCTGGTGTTCAGCAGCCTGGTCCTTGCGATGAGCGGTCTGGGGATTGCTGCGCAACGAACCGTGTGGCCTTTGTTCCAGATGGAATTGGTGCTGCTCTATGGGCTAACCGTGATGGCGCTTTGGCATGCGCCGATTTATGGCTGGCTGTTGCTGGTGTCGGGGTGGGCGCGGCGGGCTACGTTTCTGTGGGTCGTGCTGCCGCCGCTGGTGCTCTTCGCTGTGGAGAGGGTCGCGTACCACGGCTCGTTCTTTGGCTGGCTGCTGAGAGAGCGTTTCATTGGATTTGCTGGGTGTGCTTTTGCGTTCCAGGGGGCTGGTGGCGTCAAGGCCGATCCGCATTTTATTCCGCTGGCACTGCTCACTCCGGGGAGATTTTTGAGTTCGCCTGGGTTGTGGATTGGACTGATCTTCGCGGCGGTATTTCTGGCCGCGGCGGCGCGGCTGCGCCGGTATCGGGAGCCGATCTGATTGGCAGTGGTGGCCCTGAGATTTTCGGATGTTTTAATTCGATGTTCAGGAGGAACTATGGAACCCGTTATTCAAGTGAATGACTCGCTTTCGAATGGATGTGCTTCTTCGCTACTGAGTGCACCGATTTGGCAAGACGTTCTGGCTCAGGCGATGACCGGCGAGCTTATCGCCGCGATGAATTACACGTCGCTGGCGGAGATCTGTGACGATCCGGCGGAAGTGGCCGACGCTTTGGAGCATGCGGAGGGGGAGCAGGGACATGCTGCGCGGTTCGCAGCGGAGGGGCAGAAGATTGGAGTGGAGGTCGCGAACAATGTTGACGCTAAGTACTGGAAGCGGCTCCGCGAGGCTTTTATGCGTTGCATTGCGGAGCGCGACTTCGTTGGCTGTTTGATCGTGCAGGAGATCATGCTTGAATCGTTCGCGGTGGCGAGCTATGCGCGCGTCGGGAAGGTGGGGCCGGGGAGTCTTGGCAAGACCTTTGCGGCAATCGCGGCGGAGGAAGAGGAGCACATTGGTCACGCGCTGGAGATTCTTCGAACGGAGCGAGCGTTGGATCCACGACGCTTCGATGACAAGGTGCATCGGCTGCATCTCGACGTGATGACTACCCTTACGGAGATGCTGGCCAAGGAATGCAAGCATGGTCATTGCGAAGTGTGCCACGAGAGTTGCGTCAAGCCTGCGCTGCCCGAAATCGCTCTGACTCCGGCCGAATTGCGGGGAGCTTCGCTGCAACAATACCTGAAGTCGCTGGACATGCTGGGGCTGCCTGGTGAGGTGACACTTACATGGGTAACTCAATTGCCAGCGTAGCGGGACGAACGCGGACGATCGAGCTCGATCTCGGTCTGGACTTCGCGCTGATCGGGCATCAGGAGAGTTGGCGCGCGGCTGCGGACGTGCTCGCGGTGCTGCGTGGACCTCAGCATACGCCTCTGCCCGACGACGAGATTAAGGACATCCTTCCGTGGATTCCGCCCCGAGCGGTGTGTCACGTCGAAGTAGCGTCCACACTTGGTGGGAAAGCGCGCGGTGTCTACATCGACTCCTTTATTCCTCCTGACCGTCTGGACGCCGGCAGCGTGCACGACAACATCGCTCGCGTTCGAGGGGCGGCGGCCTGCGCGATCAACGCCCGAGCGAGGATCGTGAGTCTCGGCGGATTCAGTTCGATCCTGATTGAAGGGAACTTCGAGCAACTTCCCGCGCGACACGATACGGTGTTCACGACGGGCAATACGTTGACGGTTGCGCTCATCGTTCAGGGCATCCACAAGATGTGCGCGCTTGAGGAGCGAGACCTCCGAAGATCGACGCTGCTCATTGTGGGAGCAACCGGGGATGTGGGCTCCGGCTGCGCCCGTTGCCTGGCGCCTCTGGTGAGACGCGTGCTGCTCAGCGCCCGCAACCTGGAGCGTCTGCGCAGGCTCGCCGCGGAGCTGGAGGCCGATGGAGTTCAGGTGGAAATCGCGACGGAGCGCCAGCAATTTTCGGCGGGGGCCGACGTCGTGATCTGCGCGGCGAGTCTGGCGCGTCCTTCGCTGCTGTTGGGCCGGATCGCACGCGACGCGATCGTTTGCGATGCGGGATATCCGAAGAACCTGTCGCCAAGCGCGGAGATGCCGGGCGCCAGAATCTTCTTCGGAGGTCTGGGACAGATCACCGGCGGAATGAGGTTCACACCAGACTTTCATGGAATTCTGAATCGGCATCCATTCCCGGATGTGGTCCATGGATGTCTGCTCGAAGGCATGGCCCTCGCGCTGGAGCGGCGGTTCGAGCCCTTCTCGCAGGGGAGAGGGTTCATCACTCCGGAGCGGGTTGCGGAGATCGAAGCAATCGCGGCGCGACATGGAATCCATCTCGCGCCGCTGTACAACGCCGAAGGTCCAGTGGAATCTATGTTGCTTGGGCAAAGTGGCGCTTCTCGTTGAACAGTTTCAAGCGCGAGAGGACGACCTGTTTTACCGCATCCACCGCGGGCGGCAGAATTTTGTAGGGTACGACTTCGTCGGGATGTTTGGCTAAGCCTTCTTCCAACCCATGTCTCCACGCGACCCGAAGTTCCGTGTTGATGTGGATAATGTTGATTCCCGCGGCGATAGCTTTGAGAAAGTCTCCGTCGTCGGTTCCTGAGCCGCCGTGGAGGGTCAGGAAGACTCCTGCGGCTTTCTTGATGGCAGCGATTCTCGGAATATCCAAATGCTTCTTGGTTTCTCCGTCTACCATGCTGCGGAGCATTCCGTGCATATTGCCAACCGCGGGAGCCAGGATGTCCACTCCGGTGCTGTCCACAAATTGTTTGGCTTCCTCCGGAGTGGAAAGCCCCTTTTTGAGGTCGGGGGAGGTTTCGTGTATTTCGGAGCCCGTGCCGATGTCGCCGATTTCTCCCTCGACTAGCATGGCAGGATGGATCGATTTCAGGGCTTCCACGGCTTGCTTGGTTTGGCGGATGTTTTCTTCGAAGGGCAAGGCTGACAGATCAAAAACGATGGAGTCATAGCCGGCTTTGGCGGCCTCCAGCCCCTTTGCGAGGGAGTGCGTATGATCCGCGTTCAGGAAAATGGGGAAGTCGAATTCCTCGCGCAAGGTGCGCACTAAAGCGGCACTCTCGCGAACTCCCATAAACTCACGCTCGCCCTCGGACAAACCGACTATGACCGGGACGTTGAGTTCGCGGGCAGCGGAGAACACTGCTTTCAATAGAACCAGGTCCGAAATATTGAAGTGACCGATCGCCAGACCAGTCTGTTGCGCGTCCAGCAAGAGATTGCGTAGCGAATTCATGTGATTGGTATCCTCTCGTCCACGCACTGGCTTATGTTGCGGTTGATGCAGCCACGGGTGGCAAAATGAGAAAACGGGGTCCCACGGAAGAGATGAGTATACGCTCAATGAATCGAATGTCGATTACGCGCAGATGACGATGATTGTCGGATGTGGAGAGCGATCGACGCGCATCTCTCGCGAAGAGCGAATCCGAGTCCGACCACTTTCCTCCTTGAGCGCGACTCGCTAAGATGACCGACATGACCTATCGACTTGATCGTCGTAGTTTCATAATCGCCTCTGGGCTGACCGCTCTTGCGTCGAGCCGAGTGCTGGGAGCCAACGACACCCTGCGCGTCGGAGTGATCGGCGCCGGGGGGCGCATGGGTGACCTGCTGAATGCCGCTGACAAGGTCGGCAACTACCAGATCGTGGCGGTGAGCGACGTCTATGGGCCGCGACGCGACGCCATCAAACAACGGTCGAACGGTGTGGCGACAACGCACGTGAATTATCACGGAGTTCTCGAGCAGCAGATCGACGCCGTGTTGATCGCCGCTCCCGACCACTGGCATGTGCGCATGGCGGTGGACGCGTTGGCAGCAGGTAAGGACGTCTATCTGGAAAAGCCGGTGACACATACGCTGGAGGAAGGCGCGACCCTCACGCGAGGGGTGCGCTCGAGCAACCGGATACTGCAATGCGGTATGCAGCAACGCAGTTGGAGCCACTTTCGCGACGCCGTGGATCTCATTCAGGGAGGTAGCCTTGGGCGGGTCACACAGGTCAGGACCTATTGGTGGCAGAACTATCTGGCTTCCTGGCAGCCCAAGCCCGTTGACACCCAAGCCCTGGATTGGAAGCAGTGGCTGGGTGGCGCGCCCGATCAGCCTTTCAGCGAAGAAAAATTCTATCGCTGGCGCTGGTTTTGGGACTTCGGCGGTGGCGCCATGACCGATCTGTTCACGCACTGGATTGACGTCGCGCACTGGGCGATGAGGTCGGACCAGCCGGGCGAGGCGCAAATGCTGGGGGACAAATACATCTTCGAGCAATGGGATTGTCCCGACACGGTCCAGGCGGCTTTTCGGTATCCCGGCTTCGACGTCGTCTACGAGGGCATGATGGCCTCTTCGATCGACGATGGGGGGCTCGATTTCCGCGGAACGGAGGCAACGCTGAAGCTTAACCGGGGCGGCTTTGGTGTGTATCACGAAGGCGTGGCGGGCAAAGACAATCCTGTCGTTAAGGCAGAGAGTTTCCGCGACGGCACCATTTCTCACATGCAAAACTTTTTCGACTGCATCAAGACCCGCAAAGAGCCAAACGCGCCGGTCGAAACCGGAGTTGCGGCAGCTCGCGCCGGGCAGATCGCCAATCTGGCCTACCGTCACAGCGGTCAGATCACGTGGCCGCCGAAGACTCCAGTGTGAAACTTTGCCAGTACTGGAGGCCCAGGCAGGCCAAGATAGTTGTCCGCGCGCGGAGAGCCCCGGATTTTTTCGTGCAATGGGTACCAAGCGTACTGCCCTAGCGTCAAATTGGAACGGCAGCCGTCCATCTTAATTGAGTCTGTTGACAGGAGGGCGCCCGTAAAGATCAGGAGCGGATCACCAGCTTGACAGATTGAGGCCTGAGAAGTAACTTGCCTGACCACGAGTTCCTTGGCATTTCCTCGAAGAATGCTGAGCTGGGTACAGGACTGAGGGTGCTGCAGCCAATGCTTTGCAGCGGGGGAGTGTTCACAATGAGCAAGAAAATATTTGTTTTGGCGATGCTGTGCATCGCCGGGCTATGGGTCTCGCCGAAGATGTACGGCCAAGGCTCGGGGAGCTTCTCGGGAACGGTTACGGACAAATCGGGAAGCGTTATCGCGGGGGCTACGGTTAAGGCGATCTCGGAGGGTACGGGACAATCGCGCGAAGCGAAAACCGATGATGCTGGCCACTACCTGCTTCCCTTGCTGGCGGTAGGGAATTATACACTGCACGTCGAGTTTGCTGGTTTTCAGACGACCGAGCAAAAAGGCTTGCGGCTGCAAGTCGATGAGGCCCGTGAACTGGACTTTGCGCTGGCCCCCGCGGCCGTTGCGTCGACGGTAGAAGTGCTAGCAACCGCGGTGGCCGTGGAGACCACCAATCCGTCGCTCGGTCAGGTGATCACCTCCCAGCAAGTTTCGCAGCTTCCTCTAAATGGACGCGATTTCGTCCAGCTTGCCACGCTCACGGCGGGCACCACCACAGAAACCAATCCTGGCAGCTTCTTCAACGAAACCTCGGCCGCCAGCGAGGTGGCCGCGCGCGGGTCGTTCTCGTTGTCGGTCGGCGGATCCCGACCGAACAGTACGGATTGGCTGCTGGACGGCATAGACAACAACGAATTGACTGCCGGGGGTATCGGGATTTTCTCATCGATCGATTCCATCCAAGAATTCAAGGTTTTAACCTACAACTACTCAGCGGAATACGGGACCCGCGCGGGACCCACGGTGCTGGTGACCACGAAGTCAGGATCCAACGGTTTTCACGGATCGCTGTATGAGTTTCTGCGCAATACTTCGCTCGATGCCAAGAGCTTCTTTGCGACGTCGCCAGAAAAGTTCAATCTGAACCAATTCGGAGGTTCCCTGGGCGGGCCGATTCGCAAGAACAAGACGTTCTTCTTCCTCGATGGCGAACAAAAGTCTCAGCGTCGCGGAATTACCTTTACTGGTTTGCTTCCGTCGGAGGCCATGCGCGCGGGCGACTTCAGCGCCGACCCGTTTGGCAATCCCGTTTCCGGGCTGGTGATCGTCAATCCGAATATGATTGGGGCGTCGACGAATCCCGCGGTGACTCCGAATGTGTATTTCCAGTGCGATGGAGCAGGGAACCCGCTCCCGGCAGCCGCCAACGGAAGCCAAGCGGCAGGAACACCGTGTAACAAAATTCCCGCGAACTTGTTTAGCCCCATCGGAAAGGCCCTGATCGACCTCTACCCCACGCCAAACGCCAACAACGCCGCTTCCGGATTCAACTTCGTTAACGAACCGGTGCGCAAGTTGGACGAAACCAAGTTTGACATTCGTTTGGACCACAACTTCTCGAGCGCGGATACGGTGTTTGCTCGCTTCAGCTACGATCAAGCGGTTTCCTACGTGCCGGGCGGAGGCGGGATCGGGTCTTTTGCCGAGGCCAGCGCGTTCGGCAGCAACCAGGGTTTTCAAAATCACGCGCGGCAGGTAGCCATCGGCGAGACTCACGTGTTTTCCTCGACGACGGTGAACCAGGCGAGCTTTGGCTACAACCGGATTTTCGACTACATCACTTCGCAGGGCACCGGGAGTTGCGCCTCCGCTACGCTCGTACCCGGTGGTATTCCCAACGCGAACCTGGGCTGCGCTCCGGGCGGCTCCACGTGCGCCCCGGGAGCGTTTAGCTGCGGGCTGGTATCCGTGGACCTAACTGGTGGGTACTGGTCCCTTGGCGATCGCGGCTACTCCCCGTTCCAGGGTGGAACAAATATCTTCTCGTTCAGTGATTCACTCGACTTGATTCGCGGCAAGCATGATCTCAAGGTAGGACTTGGGTTCCGCGCGAACCAGATGAATACAGGCACCGAGGCGTTTCAGGATGGATTCTTGATCCCGGGTGTTGTTGGGGCTTTTACCGGACTTACAAGCGGCGCCGTGAGTATTCCCGGTAATTCTGAGGCCGATGTTCTGTTGGGCATCTCGGGCTTGGCTCAGCACGATCAGACTTTCAACGGCCCGGTCATCGGGCGCCGCTGGAAAATGTACCGCCCGTTCGTCCAGGATGACTGGAGAATCTCCAGAAGCCTCACGCTCAATCTGGGCCTGGCATGGGACATCACCAATCCGATTACGGAATCCGATGGGCGCCTGGCAAACTTTGATCCCACTACTGGCCAGCTTCTGATTGCCGGACAGAATGGTGTGAACACGTCAGCAGGCGTAAAAAAGAATTGGACGGCCTTTGAGCCAAGAATCGGCGCGGCCTGGAAGGTGTTTGGGAGCGACAAGACGGTCTTGCGAGCAGGCTATTCCATCTATCACGATTCGGCCTGGAGCATGGGTGCTCAAGGCTTATGGCAGAATCCTCCGTTTTTCGCCGAGTCCGATGGCTTTGGGGCTCCTGGGTGCGCCTTTATGACCTCGTATTGCCACACGGTACTTGGGCAATCGCCGTCCGGCATCAGTCTTGCCACCGCATTTCCGGCTATCCCGACTCCGCCCGACGCTTCGACATTTACCGGAACGTTTTTTACCCAACCGACAAACTTCAAGCTCGGTATGTCGCAGCAGTTCAATGTGAACGTGGAACGCCAGCTCCCTGGAGACGTTGTGCTTACCGCTGGCTATGCGGGCTCTCGCGGGCGTCACATCCTGGTGGCCGGGAATAGTATTAACGTCGCGGGCCCGGCTGCTTGTGTTCCCGGAGGCTCGTATACCATCGGGTGCAACCCCGATGGGTCGCAATTCTTTCCAAACGTCGTGGTACCCGCATTTAATCCCGTCTTGCTTTTTGGCGACGTCGGTAAGACGAGCTACGACTCGCTGCAAATCAAAGCCGAGACCAAGACGCCCAAGTACGGCCTTTACGCCCTGGTTAGTTACACCTATTCGAAGACCTATGATAACGGCCTATCCGATGGTTTGGGTTCCTTGCTGAGTGCGCCCTATTTCCCGCTCCCGAATTGGAACAAGCTGGATTGGGGTTTGTCGCAAATCAACCTGGACAACAACTTCACGGGTAGCATCATTTACGACTTGCCGATCGGCAGGGGCAAGAAGTTCGGCAACGATTGGAGTGGCGTGGCCAACGCGCTGCTGGGAAACTGGCAGTTGACGGTCATCGAAAAAATCACTTCGGGGTTTGGTATCCCGCTGATCGACAGCAATAACCAGTCCGGAGTGTTCTTCAGTGCCGGCGGCAACGCGAACAGCTTTAACCGTCCCGACCAGGTTTCTGGTTGCAACGCGTACGCGGCCAACCACGGCGCAAACCAATGGATTAACCCGGCCTGCTTTGTTGCGCCAGCGCCGGGGCTTCTAGGAGACGCGAATCGCGTTCCGGTCACCGGTCCGGGTTTCGTCAACACTGATTTCTCGGTTATCAAACAATTCGCGCTGCCTTGGGAAGGCACTGGCTTGAATTTCCGGGCGGAGTTCTTCAACCTCTTCAACCACCCGCAATTCGGTTCGCCGGTGGCCGATATCAACGCGCCGGGGTTTGGCTCGGTGAATTCCACCGTGAACAACCCGCGTTTGGTGCAATTCGGCCTGAAGCTTGCTTTCTAGCTTGGGGCTTTGACAGGAACTTTTGCGATTGACCGGTCCACCGCGGATGCAGTGGGCCGGTTTCTTTTTGAGGTTACACACTCGAGCGAGCACACCGGATTATTGTGGCAGTTGTTCCAATTCTTTTTCCGCTTGCGCGTGGCCAGGGTGCTGCTTGAGCAGTTGCAGGAGAACAGTTCGCGCCTTCTGGGTGTCGCCCTCGATCGCATAAAGCCGGGCAAGGTTTAAGTACGCCTGATCGAAAGAGGGAGCGACGCGAATGGACTCTCTAAAGCTGCTCTCGGCTTCGCCCCGCCGCTGCGTGCGCAAGTAAAGAATGCCCAGGTTGTTCAGGGCCTCGGGATAAGCAGGACGCGCTGCCAGAGCCTTCTGCAAATACTGGTACGCCTGCTGCGTGTCGTTGAGTTGTGCAAAAACCATGCCCAGGCCGTAGTTTGCTTCGGGGTTCTCGGGGCTCAACTGGAGTGCTTGTTGCAGCACGCTCTTGGCGTCCTCCCAACGCTTGATCTGGCGGAAGGCGTTGCCGAGATTTTGCAAGGCAATCAGGTGATCGGGATCGATCTCGAGTGCGCGCTGAAAGTCGCGTATTCCTTCGTCGGTATGGCCGCCGCGTGCCGCCAAAATGCCGAGGTTATTCCAGGCATTGGGCAGCGTGCCCGGATAGCGAGCCTGGAGTTGCACCGCGCGTTCGAAATGGATGTGTGCCGGCGCGGGCTCTTCTTGCTGTAAATAGATGGTGCCAAGCCCATAGTGAGCCTCGGCGCTGGACGGATCATCGCGCAACGACAATTGGAAAAAAACTTCAGCTTCCGGCAGGTAGCCGCGATCGAAAAATACCGAGCCGTAGGAAAGATAGTTCCTGCTGAAGTCGGTCGTCTCGCTGATTCCAGGAAATGGAAGAGCTTTGGTCATACGTTCCGCAGCGGTTCGCGGAATTTGTCGGCTATCTTCTACAATCTGGGCCGGCTGGACGGAACCTACATAAACCCTGACGACAGCTCCGTTTTCGTCGAGCAATAACGAGGATGGAACACTCAGATCGCGGTGACGGTCAAAAAGCGAGCGATAGAGAATATTGTAAACGGCAACGACGTCCGGAACGTCAGCAAGTATCGGAAAAGAAAAGCGCCGATACGGCGCCAGCACCGAGCTTCCATCGGCTATTGGGAGATCATCGGTGTTCACGGCCAGGAGCTGCAGCCCTATCTTGGCCCATTGCGAGTAAGCTCGATCGAACTCATCCAACTCCTTCTCGCAACCAGGCACGGCTAGGGACCAAAAATAGAGAAGCACCGGCTTGCCGCGTCGCGAGGCTAGTGCTTGAACCTGTCCGCCCAGATCGCGAACCGAGAAAGCGGGCGCCGCGACCGGCGCCAGTAACCAAGTAGCGAAAGACATGGGCTGGGATGGCGGAGCCGTTGCCGCAGGCGCGCTTTCAGCAATCGGAAGCGCGGCCTTAAAAGGCTCCGTGCGTGTAGGTTGCAAGCCTTCTTCCACCCAGATGCGATGATTGATGGGAAGGTCGCGCAAAGTCTGCTCGAGTCCGCTGGGCCAACGGATTGTCGCGCCCACCGGCCCTTTTGTTTCCCCCAGGCCAAAAAACAATTCCTTGCTGTGCTGTGCCAGAAAGCCCGATCCCGCTTGCAGCCACCGAGTTTGGCGGCCGGCTTCTGTCTCGACCGTAACGGCAGCCCCGATCGCGTCACGATTGCTCTTTTTGCCAGTCAAGCGAAACGCAATCGCAGGAGCGAGATCCACCATTACGTTTTTCAGAACGCGCAACTGCGGTTTGTTGCGATTCTTCAGGATCATTTCCACTCGCCCGTCGTGATCGAAATCGGCAAGCGCGAAGGACCGGCCATCTTCGACAAAATCCAACCCGGCGACTGCGGAAACATCCGAAAATGTTCCGTCGCGGTTGTTTGCGTAAAAAGCGTTGCGTTCAAATCCGCTCCACGTGCCATCCGAGCGAATCAATTCGTTGATCGCGCTCCAACCCTGGTCGTAGTTATAGTTAGGGCCCGGTTCCTTCGGCGAATTTGCAACCACCTGCCGCCAAAAGAAACTGTTCAAGTCTTCCCGCGAAGTTCCGGAAATCATGCCATTGGCAATGTACAGATCCGAGAACCCGTCGTGATCAAAGTCCCAGGCGTCGCTGCACCAGGACCAGCGTCCCATCGTCGTCCCGGAGCGGGAGCCCGCATCCTCAAAATGCTCGCCGCCGCGATTGTGAAACATCGAATTACCCATCGCATGTTTCCGATAGAATGCCCGAGCTTGATCGCCTGCGTTTTTCTGAAACGACTCCTGCTCGGAGACGCGGTTGCCGGCGGCGGTCCACATATCTGCAACGTAAAGATCCTGCTTGCCGTCGTTGTCGTAGTCCAGCCAACAGACGCTCATCCCTGCTCCAACGTCCTCGACGCCGGCTTCGCGAGCGATGTCGGTAAAGGTGCCGTCGCCATTGTTGCGGTAGAGATTCTTGCGACCGAAGTCGTTGACCACATACAGGTCCGGGTATTGATCGCCGTTGTGATCGCCCCATCCGCAGCAGAAGCTAAAGCGCGTGTTGTTGCGATCGAGGCCGGATTCCTTGGTGACATCGCGAAAAGTTCCGTCGCGATTGTTGCGCATCATGAAATTCGGCGGACCGTTCTCCGCATCGTAGTAGGGAGACGGGTAGCGGTATTGATCGGCACCTTGATAGTAGACGTAGAGGCAAAAATAAATGTCCAGCCAGCCGTCGCGATCGTAATCGGCGACGGCCGCTCCGGTAAAAGCGCCTTGCGGCGGCGTGGCAAAGTGGAATGCATCTGGCTTTCCGCGGAATTTGCCGCCGCCCTGGTTCAGGAAGAGCTGTGGACCGCCCGTGCGCACAATGACTACGTCCTGACGCCCGTCATTGTCGAAATCTGCAAATAGCGCGCAAGCAGTGTTTTCCAGAATCCCGAGCCCAGAGGCCGCGGTGATGTCCTCGAACGTGCCGTCAGCGCGGTTTCGGAAAAGGCGGTTGGGCAGCCCCGCTGGCTGGCAGACGTAGAGATCGTCGAACCCGTCGCCATCGATGTCGGCAAACGAAACGCCGTTGTGTCCGTAGATATCGATGCCGCAAGCTCCGTCGAGAACTGTACGCCAGTAATCTGTGCCAGGAATCAGTTGGGAAGCGTAGGAAGGATTCCCCGCGAAAGTTTGCGAAGCAATGTCCTCGAAGACAGGCGCGAGCGATCTCGCGCGCGTTTCGTCGAGCATTTGCCATTTAGTTAAAAGAACGCTGCCAGAGCCGCGCAGCTCCCACTGGAGTTCCCAGTTCCCCACACGCTGCTCACGATAGAAACCGGCTCCGGTGCCCACAAACTCAAAACGTATGCGCGTCTTGAGCGGAATCCCAAGCCGGCTCTCCGGTGGTGGAGAATCCTCGACGCGGATACTGGTCACTTGAAATTCCGCCGTGACCATCGTCGAAAACGTGTTCATCACGGAGCGCCATTCACCGAGAAACGCTTCGCGCCCCAACTGCGATTCGTCCGAAAACTTCATTCGAAAAGCCTGCAAGGTGGACTCGGCGCGTACTGATTGCGACGAGATTGGCTTCGGCGATGCGCCCGAGAAGTTCGAGGGGATCACCTTTTCCATGGCAGCTGTCTTTTGCGGAGACTCCAGAAGTTGCGAACTCCACTCGCTCAAGATGGCCGCGACCTGATCGTGATATTTCTCCGTATGGAAATCATCGAATTTGGCGTTGGCCTTCTGCAGGACAGCGTCGAGGCCTCTTGGCGTCCGATATTGGGGATGCACATGAAATTCGTTCGATGGATACGGGGATTTTTCCGGAGAGAAAGAGGGGAAACGGGCCCAATCCAGCCCGGCGGGAAGGAACGCGAGCGAAGCACCCTGACCGCAGCGGAGGAGGAATTCCCGTCGGCTATGATCGACAAGCCGGCGTTTCTTCCTAGAGATCCTCAGGCGATGCTCCCGTGTTTTTTCGCGTAGAAACGAAAATCTAACACCCGCGCCAGGGCCCGTCAACATGACCGGTCAACCGCTTCCTTGCCGCGGATATGGATTCGAGAGGTGCAAGCCTGTGATAAGCTGGCACACATTTTGCGTCTCCAAACGGGGACAAGCAGATTGCTGCGCAGGACTGCCCGCTCTGTAGAATAAACCTGTGTGATTGATGGAAGAGCGAGATTGAGGGGACACATGCCCCAAGCCACCGAAGTCGTGGGAATCGGAAGCTGCGGGATCGACTATTTCGCGATTGTTCCTCGCTTGTTGGGAGCGGACGAGAAAATAAATGCGGACCGTCTTGAAATTCACGCCGGCGGGGTCACCGGCAACAATCTCACGCAGGTCGCGAGGTTGGGTGCCAGCGCAGGCTGGCTCGGGCTGATTGGTGACGATGAGAGCGGGCAACTGATTACCGCGGCGTTTGCCTACGACGGGCTAGACCTCTCCGGCATTGAAACCGTCAATGGCGAGAAGTCCACCTTTACATGGATTCCGGTCGACGCACACGGCGATCGCTGCATCTACATGTTTCCCAACATTAACGGAAAACTATCCGTGGAGCAGGTTCGCAGCCGCTTCGCGCCGCAGATCAAGACGGCCAAGCATTTTCATACCGAGGCTTCGCAGCTTCCTCTGCCGCCCATCAAAGAGGGAATGCAGGTGGCGCGCGAAGCAGGCGTCCGCGTCATCTTCGACCTCGATGTAGCGCCAAGCTACTTTGCGCACGCCAAGCTTGGAACCGAAAAGGATTTGATCGCTGCGTTGCAGTTGGTGGACGTTCTGAAACCTTGCAAAGCCGCCGCTCGCGAGATCACCGGCGAGACTGACTACGAAAAAATCGCAACGAAGCTGTTGGCTCTGGGTCCGAAAGTCGTGGCGGTTACCATGGGTGCCGAGGGCTCGCTGATTGCTAGCTCAGGAAAAATGGCTCATGTTCCCGCGTTCAACGTGAAGGTTGTAGACAGCACCGGCGCTGGCGACGCTTTCATGGGCGGGTTGTCCTACGCCTTGTTGCAGAACTGGGAGCATCGCCAGGTCGGCTTGTTCGCCAACGCATGTGCCGCCATCTGCTGCACCCAAGTGGGAGCCCGGGCGATGGGCAAACGGGGCGAAGTCGTCGCCCTCATCAAGTCGCAGCGTCCCGAAGAGGCTGCTTTGTTTTAGCCGCAGTCTCCGGAGCCCCTTTCTCGCATTTGCAAGGAGCGCTAGCCGATGTTCGTTCCGCACAGTTTTACATTGGCCCTGCTGATGATGATCACCAGCGCGGTCTGCTGGGGTTCGTGGGCCAACACCTACAAAGGGGTTAAGAAATTATCGCTTTGAGTTATTTTATTGGGACTACGCTTTCGGAATCTTTCTGATCTCGCTGATACTGGCGTTCACCATGGGCAGCACCGCCGGCGATCCTTCCAGCTTTCTGAATAATGTTCACGAAGCGGACACCTCCAACATCGTCTCCACGCTAATCGGTGGCGCGGTGTTCAATCTGGCCAATCTTTTACTGGTCGCGGGTATCGACATGGCTGGACTAGCCATCGCCTTCCCGGTGTCCATCGGTATCGCCCTCGTCGTGGGCGTTGTCTCAAGCTATATTCTTCAGCCAAATGGAAATGCCGGGTTGCTTGCCGCCGGTGTAGTTTGCGCCGTAATCGCGGTCGTATTGGATGGCAAAGCCTACGGCAGCCTCTCCAACACGAACCGCGCCGTTTCGAAGAAGAGCATTATCACTTGTATCGTGTCGGGCGTCCTGATGGGACTCTGGGCGCCCTTCGTCACTCGTTCCATGTCCCAAGGACATACCCTCGGCCCTTACAGCGTCAGCGTCTTCCTCACCCTCGGCGCGCTGCTTTCGTGTTTCGTCTGGAATATTTATTTCATGAAGAAACCGCTAATGGGCGAGCCGGTTCATTTCGGCGACTTTTTCCGGGGGCCTGCCACGGGACATCTACTCGGCCTACTAGGCGGCTGCATTTGGGGGCTGGGGATGGTCTTCAATCTCGTGGCCGCGAAATTCTCCGGCGTGGCAATTTCCTATGCGATCGGACAATCGGCCCCGATGGTCGCCGCTCTTTGGGGCGTACTGGCCTGGAAGGAATTCCAGGGCGCCAACCGCCAGGCCAAGACCTATCTCGGTCTCATGTTCCTCTTCTATATTCTTGCGATTCTTCTGGTCTCCCAAGCGAACACAGCGAGCTGATCCAAGTCATGAGACGACGGACCGGCCACAGGGCATCCACGATGCTGCTGCCATAAGCTGCTGGATAACCAACCCCCAAGTTGCACGTCGAACAAAGCAAGGAGAATTGCGTAGGCCGGTCGACGCGGTGCGGGGCCCGCTCTTGGAATGGAGAAGGTCTAGGACCAACGTTTAATCAGGGGCAACAAACTCGGCCGGGCCGTGCCCAACAGCCCAAAAATAAGGTCGTACGGTGTCGATTTCGTGATACTTCGCTCGTCGTATTCGTGAGAGGGCCAAAGCCGGCGGTCGCTGGACGCCGATATATCACTTGCATTTAACAAGTGAAATTCTGCAGACTGGCCTCGTCGAACCGCCAAATCTTTCGGGAGGGCGCTGATGCCCATCAATGAACTGCTGATCCGTGAATTCAAGCGCGACCTGGACGCTACCAAAAAGACGCTGCAGCGCGTCCCCAAAGACAAATGGGACTGGAAGCCCCATGAGAAATCCGGCACGCTCGGCTGGATGGCCGGGCACGTTGCCAGTTTGCCGGGATTCGTAATCGCGGTCAGCACCGCGCCGGAATTGGACATTGCAAGTCCTAATGCCCGTCCGCCAAAGATTGAGAAGGACACGGATTTGGTGGAGCTGCACGGCAAACTTGGCAGCCAAGCCTGCGAGGTACTGGCCAGATTGAGCGACGATCAGCTGAACCAGCCATGGTCGCTGAAGCAAGGGGACAAGGTTTTGATGACCATGCCACGTTACGATATGCTCCGGGGAATGTGTTTCAACCACCTCATTCACCATCGCGGCCAATTAACCATGTATCTGCGGGCGCTCGACGTTCCAGTACCAGCGCTCTACGGTCCGTCAGCGGATGAGAGACCCTTCTAATCGAACTAACCGGGGGCTTGCCGCTGTGCTTTTGCTTGTCGAACTCGAATTTTGCGGAAACACTCACCACGCTATGGCGTCTTGACGGGAGGGGAGTACCGATGAACTTCAAGCCAGAGCTATTCCTTCAAGATCTTAAGATTGCGCTGCGATCGCTTGCGCGCAGCAAAGGGCTGGCGATCACGGTAGTGCTGACGCTGGCGCTCGGCATCGGCGCCAACGCCGCCATCTTCAGCGTGGTGCGTGGGGTGTTACTCCGTCCGCTGGTCAACCGCGACGAGGACCGTCTCATCTACATTCGACAAACTGCCAAGGGCATCGGCGTGGAAAACACTAACTTCTCCGTGCCGGAGATCCAGGATCTAAAACGAAGCGTTAAAACCATCAGCGAGTTCGGCGACTTCTCGGTCATCGGCTTTACGATGATCGGACTTGGCGACCCCCGCGAGGTTCGCGCTGGCGTCGTGGGCGGCTCTTATTTCGAGGTAATGGGGCTGCACCCCGAGATCGGCCGCCTGCTCGACATGCGCGATGATGGCCCGACTGCCGCCGGCGCCGCCGTTCTCACGGACCGCTTCTGGAAGACCGCCTTCAATCGTGATCCGTCTGTCATTGGCAAGACCGTAGAGCTCGGCGAGCGCTCTGCCACCATCGTTGGCGTGCTGGAACCTTCCGTACCCTATCCCGCCGAGACCGAGATCATCGCCAACGTGGTGACCAGCCCGCATCATCTCTCCGCGACTATGGTGCAAGGACGGGTGCATCGCATGACCGAGCTGTTTGGCAGGCTCGCTCCCGGCTCCGACCTGAACGCCGCACGAGCGGAGCTCCAGACGGTTTATAGCGGCATGGTCAAAGAACATCCCGAAGCGTATTCCCCTAAAGCCGACGGCCGCATCGAGGCGGTGCGGTTGCGTGACCAGATCACGTCGCGCGCTAAGACCGTGCTCCTGGTGCTGCTGGCGGCGTCCGTGCTCATTTTCATTATTGCGTGCTCCAACGTCGCCAACCTGATTCTCTCGCGTAGCGTCCGCCGGGAAGGGGAACTCGCGATCCGTGCGGCTTTGGGCGCCAGCCCCAGTGCTTTGCGTCGGACGCTGTTGGCCGAAAGCCTGCTGCTTTGCGTCGGCGGCGCACTGCTGGGCGTTCTTAGTGCTGGGCCTATGGTGTCCATCCTTGCGCGCTACGCGTCGCGCTTCTCGGTGCGCGCCCAAGACCTTACCGTGGACCCCAGCATGCTCCTCGTCGGCGCGGTACTCGCCATCATCGCGTCGGTGCTCCTGGCATTTGTTCCGCGCTTGCCGTCGGCGGAGTCTTCGCAAGGCATGGGTTTGGCGAATGGCAGCGTGCGCATCACCGGCAGCACCAGCCGCCGCCTGCGCATCTTCGCCGTTACCCAGATCGCCGCATCGTTCGTGTTGCTCGCCGGCGCGAGCATGCTCATCAAAACGCTCCTATCGTTGCAATCCGCTCAGACCGGCTTCGACATGCATCGCGTTCTCGCCTTGAACGTGCCGGTGATGTCTCACGGAAAATCTTCCCAGGAGATCATCAACTTTTACCGGGAAGCCATGCGCCGCATCAACGAGCTGCCCGGGGTGGATCACGTCGCTCTGGGCACCACCACTCCTTGGCGTGACGCCGGCAGCTTCGGTGCCGGCTTCGCGTTCTCCGGCGAGGGCCATGTGAATGCGGTAAAAGAAGAAGATCCTCGCGCGCAGTTTCGTGCTGTTTCTCCGGGATTTTTCTCTTCGCTAGGCGTACCTATTGTGGAAGGACGCGATTTCAACAACGATGATCGCCGCGGCGGCGAGCCGGTGGTAATCATCAGTCAGAGCGTCGCGCAGCGCATGTTCCCAGGCCAAGACGCTCTGAACCGGCACATCATGTGGACTGATCCGGTGATGGATTTCATCTACGTCAGCAAGGGGCCGCGCCGCATCGTTGGCGTCGCCGCTGACGTGGACGACGAGCACGTGATTCCGGGCGCTTCGCTGACCGTTTATCATCCCTTTGGCCAGGTACCCGATGGCAATGGCGAGATACCCGTCTTCGGAGGCCGCCTGTTCGTGCACACGCGCATGGATCCCTACGCTCTGGTGACACCCGTCACGCGCATCGTCCGTGACATGTCCTCCGACCAACCCGTCGAGCACGCCGCCACGCTGGAAGACATCCGCGCGGAAGTGCTCACGCCGGACCGGCTGAACACCCTGGTGTTCGGCGGCTTCGCGGCTGTCGCACTACTGATCGCTATAGTTGGAGTCGGAGGCGTGCTGGCGTTCTCGGTCAGTGGCCGTACCCGAGAGTTCGGCATCCGCCTGGCAATGGGATCGCAGCCGCGTCACCTGCTGACCAGCGTTATCGGTGAAGGCATGGTGATGGCGGGTATAGGTGTAATCGCTGGGGCCGCGAGTGGGTACGTGCTCGCGCGTTTGGCGAGCAGCTACTTTCTGGACATGCGCATGCCCAGCGTTCTTCCGGTGATCGTTTCCGCAGCCGTGCTCTTGTGCGCCGCGGTCGTCGCCTCGGTCTGGCCCGCAGCGCGCGCCGCCCGCATCGATGTGATGGAAGCGTTGCGTTCCGACTGATCTGTTGCACTTCCGACCCGCTCCACGATTCAGGAGTGTCGATCGGCAGTCGAGGACGGAGCTCTACGTTTTGGCTGTTTTGGCCAGCGCTTTGGCGGCCTTAGCCTCCCACGTCTTCCGGAGTTCGTCGCGCGACTTGAGCACGTACGCTTTGGCCTCTTCGAAATTGGTGTAGACGCGACGGCCCTTGATCATGTTGCAGGCCCGGCAGCACGCCACGAGGTTCTTTGGGTCCTTCTTGCCTTTGCGGGCCCGCGGCACCACGAAATCCACCGACATGGCCAGAGCATTGTCGAAGCTGGCCATGCCATCCAGACCGCAATACTGGCAACGGTACTGGTCGCGATCCAGAATGCGCACGCCCTCTTCGATAGTTACAGGTTGGGATACCAGGGACAGGGTCATGAGGTCTAATGGCACCGAACACCTCCATATCGGAAAGTCTCACGATGGGCGCGGACTTCCGAAGGTGACCTGCTTTCGCGCAGACGATACGGCGGCGAAACGTTGGTGTCAAGCTCCCGAAATGTATGGCTCCCAAGATTAGGCGCCGGACTTCAGTCCGGCGTTAGATGTTCTCAGTTCAGTCCGACCTCGCTCTAGGTGTAGCGCGTAGCCTCGCGCAGGTGCGCAATCAGCAAGCGGATGCTGTTCGCCAACTGCACGACTTCACCTTCCCCCTGAATATCAAATTCAATTTCGTAGTTCCCGGCAGCCGCATGATCGACGGCTTCCTTCAAGCTGAGCAGCGGCTTAACCACTTGTTTCGGCAGGATGAAACTGATCCACACACTCACGATCAGAGTGATTGCGCTGACGACCGTAAGCGACCATTCCGCCGCAGCGATCAGCCGCCGCGCCTTGCGATGATCGTGCTCGACGCGGTCCCAGCTCTTCGCTTCAAGTTTCGCGGTCAGGCCCAAAACTTCCTGCCCTGAATTTTGCAGGTCCACGGTGATGTGCCGCAGAGCAGGATTTCCCTCCTGCACCGTCTTAGTAATCTGCGCGTCAAAGGAGCCCACCCGATTCCGCAGCTCGTCGACCAGTTGCGCCCGAGTCTTAAAGCGCCCGCTCTTCAACAAACTGTCGAGATCCCGCTCGTAAGTCATCAGCACCGCATCAATGCGATCGGCAGGAGCTTGCCCAGGCTGCCCGATGGCGGTAACCGCCGCCTCGAAGCGCTGCTCGTACTGGTGAAGGGCGTCGAGGGTCTGCTGGGTCAGCAGCTCATCGGTTGGCTGCAAGTCCCGGATGGCGACGAGAGTCTGTTCCGTGCTCAGCAAAGCATCGCGACCCGCCTGTAGCGATGCCGGATCGTACAGCAGCAGGTAATTCCGTTCATTGTGCCGCGCTTCCAGCATCTTGATCGAAGCCTGCTGCGAGAGCGTTGCCGCTGGCGCGTCGAAGCTCACAATGCGATCCACGATCCACCCGATCTCAAGCAAATAGTAGACCGCCAGAAAGATCACGGGAACCAGGATGAGCCGTACGATTGCCAGACTGTACGCCACACGACGTCGAAGGGAGGCGCCCGGCGCCAGGACCTGAAAGCGCCTGCGAATGCCAACACCGGACCTTCGAATGCCAAATTTCATAGCCCAGCCCTCCTGCTGGAGATCGCGTCCAGAAGATTGTAACCCGCGTGCCAGACACCCGTCCGGCGGCCCGGATTCGCCACACCGACCCAGTTCATTGCCCTGAACAATATCTGTTTGGCGACGCGAACAACAAGGGATAACTTCCTGTATTCCCTATATCTTGCCCGAACGGCCAAGCCAAGAAAAACCCGAGGCAAAAAAAAGCCCGCCCTCGGGTTTCATCCCAAGGGCGGGGTTGAAGAAACTGCTTAGAGCTTCTGCACCGGGCAGCGACTGTTACCGTGGATTTATATCCTGCTTCTTCTCCAAACGGTCGATCAGCCCTTGAATTTGATTCTTCGCGCCGTCCGGTGCACTCGCCTTAGCCAGCTTCATTTCCTTCGTGGCGGTGTCGAAGTCTCCCTTCGCCGACGCGATGCGCGCTATTTCGCCGTGCGTGTACCACTCGTTCGGCCGCTTTTTGATATTGATCTGAAAGACCGCAAAGCCCTCGTCTTGTTTATTTTGTATTTGCAGCCCTCGCCCGTAGACGTGCAGTTGGACGCCGTTGGCCATCTCGAAAGCCTTCGCCTTGGCGGCCTCAGCCTCCTGTTTTTTCCCCTGAGCCTCCAGGATTTGCGATTTCGTCAGCAGATTATCGAAGCGCTCTTCCGCCAGTATCGAGCGGTCTTCCCACTTGATCGCCTGATCGAGGTTGTTGTTGGTGTCGAGGAGCCACAACGCCGCCTCATCGTAACCCGCCCAGGTAAATCCGCCGACGCTACGAAGCTGATTCTGTATGCTGCGCAGTACGATGGCGTTCACATCGACCGAAACGTGAAAGGGCACCGCCAGCTTCGCCCACCGCAAGGTCACTGCCGTCGAGTCCGGCTTCACGTCTTCGAACGTGTACGCAAGGGCCTCCTCCAACTCCGCCGGCTGAGCCTTCGTGGTGACCCGCAGCGCATCCTCTTTTTCGTCGTAGCTGAAGCTGCCCCATGATGTCGAATTCTTCGAGAAGATGATCGTCCACTGGTCCGCAGTCGGAATCATGTGCAGTCCATACGCCCCCGCTGGCAGCGCATGGCCTTCAATTGAAACATCATCGCTGAACGAAATGACGGTATTCTCGTTCGCGCCCGCGCGCCAAACCTGTCCGTAAGGAATCTCTTTACCAAAAAGCGTCCTTCCGCCCACCAGTGGCCTGCAATAGTTTATGGTGATGTCTGTGAGCCCGATCTGTTGCGTGATGATGGAGCGCTGGCTGAGCGTCGGCAACTTCAGTTCGGTAGCCTGCGACCCGTTTTTGAATTGAGCATGGGCGCTCCCCGCGAGGAGCCCGAACCCTACTACCAGACCAAGAAGACCTCTACACATCTTGCACATGCACACCCCTCCCTTTTTTCCGCGTGCGCGAAGGCGCCCCCGGTTAGCGGGCGCTTCGCGGACGGCTACTTCTGTGGGCATAGACGGCTGGATTGCGCGGGTGTGAGCACCGCTTGGCCCGTCAGTTCCGTCAAAGAATGTCAGAAACGGTGCTTGACCCGAGCCTGCACGCTGGGTAACTCTAAAAGCGAACACTGGGCGAATCAACTCGGCCATCTATGCTAACTGGAGTACATTGGCTCTGGACCCAGTCCCCCAAGGTGTGATCATGTAGGCGAAACCCTGCTGGGCTCACCTGTTTTGCAAAAAGGCCCCCAAGTCTAGTTTTGGAGGAAAGAAGCCGAATGAAGCAAATTTCAACAGTCCCCGTGTTTGGACGAGCCGTGTCTCTGGCTGTCCTGTGCCTATTCATGACCAACGCATTTTGTGCGGCCCAAAACAGCGCCCCTCCGCCGGCGACCAGCGGCAGCAAAGTTTTGGGCGAAGTAAAGCTGGAAGGTGCCTCCAAGGTCGAGAAGGAGGCGGGCGTTTGGGTGGACGGCAACTATGTCGGCTACCTAAAGGAACTTAAGGGCGATAAAAAGATCCTATTGATTCCGGGCGAGCATCAAATCGCCGTGCGCCAGTCCGGCTACGACGACTTTCAGCAACAGGTCGTCGTCGAACCCGGCCAGGTGCACGCGGTTGCCGTGAAGCTGAACCTCAGCCCGCGAGCCGTCACTCCCGACATCACGTCAACCTTGAAGCTCACCGTCGAACCCGGTCGAGCCGCGGTATTCCTAGACGGCAAATTTGTGGGCCACGCCAGTGAATTTGGCGGAGTGGGGCACTCCATGCTGATCAGCCCAGGCAAGCACCGCATCAAGGTCGAGCTGCCCGGCTATCGCACCTTCGAAACCGAAGTCAACCTGCTAGTCAACCAGAAGTCGGAAGTGAAAACCGAACTCGTGAAGGGCAGCATCGAGCAGGCCGGACCAGACATCAAGCAACCACAATAAGCCGCGCCCGGCAAATCTCGATTCGCGATTCGCTCCCCTGTAGGGGCGGGGCTTGCCCCGCCCGGCCGCTGCCTATTGGTTCACGCGCCACGGGAAGTCCAACGCCAGTGAAGCCCTGATCATTTCCACCAATTCCCGCCAGGGATTGACAGCGGGGCTTCTCGGCTCTTAGGATGGAGATTCACAATTGATCTGTTGAAGAATGATGCGGGGTTAGTTCGAAAGCTGTGCGTCTGATTTCCAAAAACAAATTTCTATGATTACAGTTACGGATCTAACGAAGAGGTATGCGCGGCACACGGCCGTCGACCACGTTTCCTTTGAAGTCCAAAAAGGTCAGATCGTCGGTTTTCTCGGCCCTAATGGCGCCGGCAAAACCACGACGATGCGGATGCTGACGTGCTTTCTGCCGCCGACGTCGGGGCAAGCCACGGTGGCCGGCTTTGACGTTCTCGAACAGCCGTTCGAGGTCAAGAAGCGCATTGGATATCTGCCGGAGACGCCGCCGCTCTATCCCGAAATGCGCACGGCGGAATACCTGGCATTCGTCGGGAGCCTCAAAGGATTGTCAGGCTCCGAGCTGAACAAGCGCGTCGAGTATGTGCTCGAGCGATGCGCGATCGCCGATGTGCGAGACAAGCTGCTGGGCAAACTGTCGAAAGGCTACCGCCAACGCGTCGGGCTGGCGCAAGCCATTATTCACAATCCGGATGTGCTCATTCTCGACGAGCCCACATCCGGCCTGGATCCCAAGCAGATCAACGAGACCCGCGACCTGATCAAGAGCCTGGCAGGCGACCACACCATCATTCTCAGCACGCATATCCTGCCGGAAGTGGAACAGACCTGCCAATACGTCCTGATCATTAACAAGGGCAAGTTGGTAGCGAAAGATTCGGTGAACAACCTGCAGAATCGCGCGCGCGGCGCCGAGTCGCTGTTGGTTGAAGTCGCCGCCCGCAGCGGCGACGTGGATTCCGCTGCGGTGCAAAAACGGCTCGAGCAGATTTCCGGCGTGACCCGCGTCGTGTTCAAGGAAAAGGTGCAGAACCGGGCGGCCTTTGAAATCGAGAGTCACAAGGATAGTTTCGTGCGTGGCGATCTGGCACGCGCCATCGTCGAATCCGGCTGGGACTTGAATGAATTGCGGCCAACCGCGGTCAGCCTGGAAGAGATCTTCCTCCAGCTAACCGGAGAACCCGCTGCTGTATCCGCGGAAGAAGCCGTTGTCGCGGGAGCCGACTAAATGCGAAATGTTTGGGTCATTTACCGCAAAGAGCTGCACAGCTATTTTGTTTCGCCGGTGGCCTATCTGCTGCTCGCGATGTTTGCGATTATCTTCGGGTTTTTCTTTTGGAACTCGCTCGGGTACTTCGTCTACATGGGCATTCAATCCCAAATGCGCGGCCAAAGCTTCCCGATGAACGTGAATGAGGAACTGATTCGGCCGCTGCTGTCGAACATCAGCGTGGTCGGGCTGTTTCTGATCCCGATGATCACCATGCGGTTGTTCGCGGAAGAAAAGCGCACTGGCACGATCGAGCTCCTCGCCACCTCGCCGATTCGCGACATCGAAGTGATCCTCGGCAAGTGGCTCGCGGCCGTGGCGCTGTATTCGGTGATGCTGCTGGTCACCGCGCTCAATTTCGCATTCATCTTCAAGTATGGACATCCCGACTGGAAGCCGCTGGTGATCGGCTATCTTGGCCTGCTGCTGCAGGCTGGCGCGTTGCTGGCGATCGGCACGTTTATCTCCACGCTGACCAAGAACCAGATCATCGCGGGTGCCGCGACTTTCAGCGTCTGCTTGTTGTTGTGGATTCTGGAATGGGTCAGCGGGTACGAAACTTCGACGTGGGCCAAGGTGCTCTCCTACATGTCGGTGATCACCCATTTTGAGTCCTTCGCGAAAGGGCTGTTGGCTACCAAGGACGCTATCTTCTACGTCAGTATGATTTTTCTGGGGCTATTCCTGACGGCTCGCTCGTTGGAATCCCTGCGGTGGAGGTCGTAATTGGGCACTGAGTTTTTGAAGGCCAGGCAAACAAAGTACGTGGCTTACGCCACACTCTACATCGTCGTGATTGTGGCCATCCTTGTTACGGCAACGCGTTGGCGGATCGCTACAACAAGCAGTACGACTCAACCTCGAACAAGCGCTACAGCCTTTCCGACCAGACCGCCAAAATTGTCAGAGGACTCAAGCAGCCAGCTACGATCACTTATTTCGACCAGTCCACACAATTCGCTCCGGCCAAAGACCAGCTCGACCAGTACGCGAATCTTTCGCCGAAGGTGCATGTCGAGTACGTCGATCCCGACAAGAAGCCGCAATTGGCCCGCGAAGCCGGAATCAAGAATTACGGCACGACCATCGTGCAAGTCGGCATGAAGAAGGAAGAAGCCAAGAGCCTGACCGAAGAGGGCATTACCGGCGCCTTCATTCGCGACCTGAAAAACAACACGCGCACCGTTTGCTTCGTGACTGGCAGCGGCGAACACCGGATCGACGATTCCGAGCGCGGCGGCTATTCACGGTTCAAGGAACTGCTCGGCAAGGATGACTATGAGGCGAAGTCCATCGACTTGTTGCAGAAGGCGGAAATTCCCGCCGACTGCACGGTTCTGGTCGTAGCCGGTCCGAACGGCGATTACCAGCAGCCGGAAGTCGATGCCATCAAGAAATTCGTGGAAGATGGCGGGCGCGCTCTTTTCATGCTCGATCCGCCGCTGAAGATCGGGCGTTCGGAGATCGCCGACAACGATGCGCTGACCGGACTGCTCGCAAGCTGGGGCGTCACGCCGCAGAAAGACCTGATCCTGGACATGAATCCGATCGGGCAGCTTGCCGGCCTCGGCCCCCAAGTGGCGCTGGTCACCACCTACGATTCTCAGCCGATTGTCAGCGAGATGAAAGGGACAGCCACGGGTTTCCCGTTGTCGCGTTCGCTGGACGTCAAGAATGAAGGCAAATCCACGGTACAGAAACTGTTCAGTTCCTCGGATTCCAGCCTGGCGACCTCCAAGCTCAATTCTCCCGATATTGACCCCAGCGACCCCAAGAATAAGAAGGGACCTCTGACGCTTGCCGCGGCCGGGAGCTACAACACCGGCAAGGAAAATTCTCAGGGCCGATTTGTGGTTTTCGGAAGTTCTTCCTGGGCGGCCAACTCCTTCCTGAATTTCAATGGCAACCGCGACCTGGCGCTGAACACCATGAACTGGCTCTCCTCGGACGAGGACCTCATCTCTATTCGCCCGAAAGAACAGGAAGACCGCCGCATCACCATGACGCAAGCGCAATTGAGCTGGGTGCGCATCACCAGCCAGTTCATTTTGCCGCTGATTGTTATTGTTGCCGGCGTGTCGGTTTGGTGGAGGCGCCGATAAAACGGCCCATGCCGGTTTTCATCATGTCAGGAAATCATCCATGAAAAGCACCGGATTGCTGATTGCGGCCGCCGTCTTGGCGGCGCTCACTGGAGTCATGTACTGGTCGGATCACCGCAAAGCCGCGGACACGACGGCGACTCCCGTCGATGCGGCGCCCAAAATACTGACGTTCAAAGAGACTGACCTTTCCAAAATTGAAATCAAGAAGGAAGGCGCCGAGGAAGTTGCGCTGGCCAAAAACGACGCGGGAAAATGGCAGATCACCGCGCCTGTCGCGCTTGCGGCTGATCAGGACGCAATCGCTACCATGGTTTCTACGCTGTCGTCGCTGAATTCGGAGCGCGTGGTCGAGGATAAAGCCTCGGATTTGAAGCAATACGGCTTGACCGAGCCTGCGCTCGAAGTGGACATCTCGACCAAAGACGGCAAGTCCAACAGACTCCTCCTTGGCGATGACACGCCAGCCGGCAATGCGGTCTTCGCGGCGACCGCGGGCGATCCTCGCGTGTTCACGATCGCCAGTTACACCAAGACCAGCATCTACAAGGGCCCCAGCGATCTTCGCGACAAGCGTCTGTTGACTGCCGACTTCGACAAGATCAGCCAAGTCCAGCTGGACGCCAAGAAGCAATCGGTCGAATTTGGCCGCAACAAGGACGCATGGCAGATTCTGAAGCCCAGGCCGCTCCGCGCGGACAACTTCACCGTCGAAGATCTAGTGCGCAGGCTGAAGGACGCGAAGATGGATTTGGCCGCGGCGGCCGCGGGCGATGAGAAAAAAGCCGCCTCAGCCTTCGCGTCGGGGACGCCGGTCGCGACCGCAAAAGTCACCGATGCCGCGGGCACGCAAGAGCTGCAGATTCGCAAAAGCAAAGACGACTACTACGCAAAATCGAGTGCCGTTGCCGGCATCTACAAAGTGGCGAACGACTTGGGCACCGGACTCGACAAGAGCCTGGACGATTTCCGCAACAAGAAGCTCTTTGATTTTGGATTCGATGAACCCAACAAAGTGGAAATGCACGACGGATCAAAAGCCTATTTTCTGACCAAAGGCGGTCCGGACTGGTGGTCGAACGGGAAGAAAATGGACAGTTCCAGCGTGCAGGCGCTAGTCGATAAAGTCCGCGACCTCTCTGCCAGCAAATTTGTCGATTCGGGGTTCATTGCTCCGGTGATCGACCTCACCGTAGCCTCCAACGACGGCAAGCGCACCGAGAAAGTGCTAATCTCCAAGAGCGGCGACAACTACATCGCGAAGCGCGAGAACGAGCCGTCGTTATACCAGCTCGACTCCAAGTCCGTCGATGAACTGCAAAAGTCCGCCGCGGATGTAAAGCTCGCACCTGAGCCCACGCCGCCCGCCAAATCCGCGCCGGCTACGAAGAAGTAGGGCTTTTCAGCTCACCTCACGAGAGGATCCCAGTTTTCGCTCCATGAATGTTCAAGGCTACTTCCGTATCCTGAGTTTGTTCGACGTCAGCGAAGGTTTTGAGTTGGAACGGCTGAACGCCCTGCTAGGCCCAGAGGCGGCGCCGCGTTCGCCCGGTTTCGTGCACCGCACTCCGGAATACGCCCAAGCGCAGACCGCACCGATTGTCGAGGCAACCGGTCAAATCGTGCTTCCAACCGGCGAGAAGCTGGACAGCCGGATCAAGTATTACTGGTTCGGGGTTGCCTGCGTCGAATTCATCACCCCGTTCGAGTGTCATCTCGACTCCTTGCCGCAGCACTCCTACCGCTGGATGAACGCTCCGGAGGTGGAGAAAGCCGCGGAGGATCTCCTGCATACGCGACTCGAGCACTTTCGTCCGGCAATGATTAAGCCTTTGCAGAAATGGCTGGACGAAGACTACCTGATCATCGATGTGCAGTCCGCAAAGCACAGCGATGGCCGCGCGGCGCTGGCGACCGAATTGCTTCAATCCTGCGGCGACCAGATCACGCGCGTGGTTCGCGGCGAGCTTGTGTCGCTTTCCGCTCCGGAACGAGAAGAGGTAGTCCGCGCCGCGCTCTCTTACTATCCAAATGATCTTGTGGTTGTCGGCTGGGCCGCTGCGCTGGTCTATGACAAGCCGGACGCCACGTCAGCGGTCATCGATCTTCTCGAATACGCCAACACGCAGCTCCTGGAATTTCGCTACTACGACGAAGTGCTCACCAATCTTCTGTCCAACGTGTACAGCTCGCTGGAAGGCCACGAGAGTTTACGGACGCTCTGGCGGTTACCGCGGCGCGCGGGCCGTTTGAACGGCCTGCGCCTTGACATCATGGACCTGGCCGAACGCACCGAATATGCCGTGAAATTTATCAGCGATACCTACTACGCTCGCGTGTACCGGGTGAGCTCGGCAAGAATCGGCGTCGACGATTACAAGACTTTGGTGGCGGAAAAACTGAAGACCGCCGGGGAACTGTACGAGTTCATGGTCGCGCAGTTCAACGAGCGGCGCATGTTCGTAGTGGAAGTCGTGGTCGCGGTCCTTGTTTTACTCGACGTAATTCTACTGCTGCGCGGGAACAAATGAGAGAGCGAACGGCATGATCGTCACCGTGATGGGCGTGACCGGCTCAGGCAAGACCACCGTAGGCTCGCTCCTGGCGAAGCGGCTGGGCTGGGAGTTTGCCGACGCCGACGATTTTCATTCCGCCGCCAACAAAGACAAAATGCATCGTGGAATTCCGTTGACCGATGCGGATCGCATCCCGTGGCTCGCAGCGATTCACGACTATCTCGCGCTCGCTGCCTCGGAGCATCGAAGCATCGTGCTGGGTTGTTCTGCGCTCAAGCAGAGTTACCGGGAGCAGCTTTTTCAAGGGCTGGACGCGCGCCTGGTGTATTTGAAGGGCAGCTACGAATTGATAGATCAGCGCCTAGAACAGCGCAAAGGCCATTTTGCAGACGACCATATTCTCGCGGCGCAATTCGCCGATTTGCAGGAACCCACCGATGCCGTCGTCGTGGATATCAGCGGCGAGCCCGCGCAGATAGTGGATGAGATTTGCCGCCGGCTCAATCTACCGGCCACGGCCTAGCGATCAATGCACGCTGGAAGCGCCAAGCCCCGACTGGCGAGCGCCGATCTTCAGGCTGCGGAAAAGTCTTTTTCTTCAGGAGGTCGGTGCTTTAGCGCCGACGTAAAGTGCGTGCTCTCAACGGGCTTCAGCCCCTGAAGGAAGCTTTTTCCTCATTTTGTTGCATTTTTCCGCAGCCTGTCTAGCCGTCGTCGCGTCGGTAAGCGGGTGTTGCTTCCGGCGCATCCGGGTGCGCCACTTCGCCAAACCTCGACGCCAGCCATGCGCGCGCCTCGTCCGGATGGTAGTTGAACGGACCCATGCCGCCGGCGTAGGCGATGCGGCCGTGCTCGTCGATGATGTAAATGCGTTCAGGCCACGCGGAATAGGCGTCGTTCGCGGCATTCGTCATGTCATCGATTCCAAAGGGTACCGGGTACTTCAACCGCTGGACGAAATCGTTAGCGATGGCGATACGCTGCTCCAGTGTTTTCGGCTGCGCGTAGCACACATCCTCTTTCACGTTCGATTTCATCTGCCACTCATCGGTGGGGTGCGCTTCGCGCACATAGACGGTTAGAAAGTCAGCGTGATGCTTATAGTCGTTGTAAATCTTCACGATGTCGCCGACCTGGCGACGAAACGGCGGTCAAGTGTAGCTGCCGAAGACGACCATGAGTGGCCGTTGCCGGTACGTTCCCGCAGGTGGAAGTAGTCTTTGCCGTTTAGCGCGAGGAGGCGCGCATCGGGCGCGTCGTCGCCAGGGTGCAGCTTTCCGCGGTGCATGTGGGGAAGTGCGTAGCGGAGCATGTAAAGCGCGTCTTTCGGACCGCCCGCCATGAAGGAAAGGCCGACAAACCCTGCAAGCAGGAGAACGCCAAGGATTCCAGCCAACCATAAGACCATTGTTCTCATTAAGCGAAGGCCATTGTTCGTACTAAGCGAAGACCACTGTTCTCATTAGGCGTCTTTCGCGGTTTTCGTGCGTACACCGTAACACGCGACGGTAACAGGCAAAGCAGCGTCTCGAAATAGTATGGATGCATTATCGATTTTTACTTACGGGATGAGGAACCCTCCCCCACTGTTTTTTGTAAGTATTCATTCTAAACGGCCTTTAAGTGCCTTGTTTTGATAGACTTTTGTAAGTGTTGATTATAATGCATTTACGGGCGTGTTTTCCCAGCTTTGCTTCGAACAGCGCGACGGCGCTCCAACGATTACAGTGGCGATTGCTGGTTACGGACAACTGATCTTCGGTAGAAGCTTCTCGCGTTCTTGCTGGTAGCGGGCCAGGGATCGCTCGATCACCGTCAGGGCCGCGTAGGCCGGGCGGATGTCTTCGACTTCGACCTTTTTGCCTTCGAGTTGCTTGTAGTCGGAGAAGAAGCGCTTCAGGACCAGGAGACGGTGGGGTGGCAGGTCGCGGGCTTCGACGTAGTCGCTGAATTCGGGGTCGTTGGTGGCGACGGCGATGACTTTGTCGTCGCTGGCTCCAGAATCGATCATGGTCATCAGGCCGATGGCGCGGGCTTTGATCAGGGCAAGGGGTTGCACCGGTTCCTGGCAGAGGACGAGGACATCGAGGGGGTCGTTGTCTTCGGCGTAGGTTTGCGGGATGAAGCCATAGTTAGCAGGGTAGAAGACCGCGGAATGGATGATGCGGTCGACTTTGAGCAGGCCGGTGGGCTTGTCGAGTTCGTATTTCACGTTGGAACCCAAGGGGATCTCGATTACCGCTTGGAAATCGCGGGGTAGATCGTTGCCTGGGGATACGTCGTGCCACGCATGCATCATTGGGCGAGCCTCGCAGTGTAAGAGTAGCTGACCATTATCGCCTCTGGACGGCGTCAACGCAAAAACACCGGTCTAAAGACGTGGCCACTACAGAAGGTGGGCATCTGAGAAGGCTACGGCGTTGTCGTTTCGAGCCATCCGCACATGAGCGATTCGGCGTCGCAGCTGCGCAGGCCGAACGCGTTAACGCAGAGACGCCGAGGCGCAGAAGAAAACGCTGCGGAAATGCTTCGGTCGGAATGACGGTTGCTGGCCGTGAGGCGCATAGTGCGCGGCGTCGAAGCCATGCACTGCCGAAGAGATTCGGCTGGCCACGGAGTCATCGTAGGATTCTGTATCCAATTCAGGCGCGGGCTTTGTCGATCATTTCTTGCCAGATGCCTTTGCTTTTGAGGATGACTTCGACGACTTCGCGGGCGGCGCCTTTGCCGCCGATGGCTTTGGTTACGTAGTGGGCGGCGTATTTTACTTCGACGGCGGCGTCTCCGACGGCTACCGCTAAGCCAACGCGGCGCATGACCGTCAGGTCTGGGAGATCGTCGCCGAGGTAGGCTACCTCGGATTCTTGCGCGCCGGTTTTTTTCAGGATTTCTTCGTAGGCGGCGATTTTTTGGGGCTGCTTTTCGTAGACGAACTCGATATTCAGCTCGCTGGCGCGGCGGCGCATGGCGGCACTCTCGCGGCCGGTGATGACGCCGGTACGAAGACCGGCGGTGTGAGCTAGAGAAAGACCTTGGCCGTCGTGGGCGTCGAAGGTTTTGATTTCGAGGGCGGAGCCGTCGGGCTGGGAGAGCAAAGACACGGTTCCCGTCGTGAGGGTGCCATCTACATCCATCAGGAAGACTTTGATTTGTTTGGCGCGTTTGGCTACGGCGGCGGGGATTTTTGGCTTGGGACTTTGGCAACGAGGGTCTCCTTGGGTTGGTGAAAGAATGTCTGCCGGACGGGCCAGATAAAAGCGCGAAGACTTTCCTCAGGGGCTAAAGCCCGTCTGGGGTTGAGCGTTGAAGTCGGAGCTAAAGCTCCGACCCCCTAAAAGAAAGAGGGACGGGCTGAAGCCCGCCTCTACATTTTTAAATCAGTTCCAGGGTCCAGAGATCGTGCAGGTGCACTACGCCCAGCACTCCTTGTGATTCATCGACTACTACGATGGATGTGATTTTCCGTTTCTCCATGAGATTGAGGGCTTCGCTGGCCAGGACGTGCGGGCCGATGGTTTGGGCGCTGCGCGTCATGCAGGCTCCGGCGGTCATCTCCAGCGTTGCGCCGCCTTGCTTTTCCATCAGGCGGCGGAGGTCGCCGTCGGTGATGATGCCGGCGAGGCGGCCGTCGGGGTGGAGCACCGTCGTCATGCCGAGACCTTTCTTGCTCATTTCGTGGAAGACGTCGGGCATTCGGGTGTCTAGCGAGACGCGCGGCAGGGCGTCGCCTGCGTGCATCAGGTGCTCTACGCGGAGGAGTTTTTTGCCCAGGCGGCCTGCGGGATGAAGCGCGGCGAAATCGTCGTGGCGGAAATCGCGGCGCTCGAGCAGCGAGACGGCGAGTGCATCACCTACGGCCATCGCTACCGTGGTGCTCGCGGTCGGGGCGAGATTCAGGGAGCAGGCTTCTTCTTTTACGCTGACGTCGAGAGTTATGTCGCTGGCTTCGGCGAGAGTGGAATGGACTTTGCCGGTCAGTGTGACCATCGGGATTTCGAGGCGTTTCAGGGCTTCCAGCAGGGAGATGATTTCTTCGGTTTCGCCGCTGTAGGAAACCGCTAACAGCGTATCGCCCCGGGCGAGCATTCCCAGATCGCCGTGCAATGCTTCGGCTGGGTGCAGGAAGAAGGATGGCGTGCCGGTGCTGGAGAAGGTGGCTGAAATTTTTCGCGCCACCAGGCCGGACTTGCCCATGCCGGTAACTACGACTCGGCCTTTGCAGGCGAAGAGGAGATCGACGGCTTTCTCGAAGCTGGCGTCCAAGCGGGTCAGGACGTCTTGGATGGCTTGGGCTTCGATTTGCAGGACGCGACGGGCGGTTTCGAGGCTCATGGGGAGGTGGCTCGGAATTGTTGACTGGTGAAGCGTGATTTTGGAGCGGGGTTATGGGGCCGATGACGCGTTGGTTGGGGTCCACCATTGGCGTCTAAACCCCGCCGTCTCGGAGACAGGCGGCTACAGGGAGAGGTCGCTTTGGAGGTCATTTGGGGCTCCAGTTGCGGACTACTGTGGAGAGTTCTTTTAGGCGGGCAAGAAGGGCGGGTAGTTGCGAGAGGGGGAGCGCGTTGGCGCCGTCGGAGAGCGCGGCTTCGGGGTTATCGTGGGTTTCGAGGAAGATGCCGTCTACGCCTGCGGCTACGGCGGCGCGGGCTAAGGGTTCGATGAATTCGGGTTGACCTCCGCTGGCGTGGCCTTGGCCGCCGGGGAGTTGGACGGAGTGCGTTACGTCGAAGACTACCGGGATAGCCTAGCTTTTTCAGGATGGGGAACGAGCGCATGTCGACTACGAGATTCTGATAGCCGAAGGAGGCGCCGCGTTCGGTGAGGATGATTTTATCGTTGCCGGCGGCGGAAACTTTTTCGACTACGTTGTTCATATCCCAGGGTGAGAGGAATTGGGCTTTTTTTACGTTCACGATGCGGTTGGTTTTGGCGGCGGCTTCGAGGAGATCGGTTTGGCGGGAAAGGAAGGCGGGGATTTGCAGGATGTCGCAGACTACTGCTGCCGGGGCGGCTTGCGACGGTTCGTGAATGTCGGAGAGGACGGGCAGGTCGAGGTCGTGTTTTATTTTGCTCAGGATGCGGAGGCCTTCTTTTAGGCCGGGGCCGCGGAAGGATTTCGGCGAGGAGCGATTGGCTTTGTCGTAGGAGGCTTTGAAAATGTAGGGTATGCCGGCGTCGGCGGCGATTTTGGCGATGGTTTCGGCCATTTTGCGGGCGTGGGCTTCGCTTTCGATTACGCAGGGGCCGGCGATGAGGAAGAGAGGGTTGTTTGCGCCGAGGCGCAGGGAGCCGAGTGGGATTTCGCGAGTGGTGGTCATTTTGGAGCTGGATGGATGATGCATAGACGTGGTGCGGCTTGTGGTGTACGGATAAACGTGTGCCGGGGTTGACGCCGGGCGCGGGCAAGCCCGGCCCCTACAAGGAATCCGGGTCACGCGGTGGCGTGCGGCGCCACGGCTACGGCTTGGGCACGGTGGGATTCGGCTGTGGGACGCGACTTGTTTTTTTTGTGCTCGAGGGCCGCGCCGATGAAGGCTGCAAATAGTGGATGCGGCTCGAGCGGTTTGGATTTGAATTCAGGATGAAACTGGCAGCCAAGAAACCACGGATGGTCGGGTGCTTCGACGATTTCGACGTAGTTTTCGTCGGGGGTGCGGCCGGTGATGCGCAGACCTGCGTTGGTTAGAATTTTTTCGTAGTCGCGGTTGAATTCGTAGCGATGGCGGTGGCGCTCGCTGATTTCGAGCTTGCCGTAGGCCCGATGGGCGAAGGAGCCGGGTTCGAGTTTGCAGGGCCATGCGCCCAACCGCATGGTGCCGCCCATTTCGTCGACGCCCAGCAATTCACGCAGTTTATAAATCACGCGATGAGGTGTCTGCGGGTCAAATTCCGTGCTGTCGGCTTTTTCCAGGTCGGCCACGTCGCGGGCGTACTCGATGGTGGCGCATTGCATGCCGAGGCAGATCCCGAAGAAGGGAACTTTGTGCTCGCGGGCGTAGTGGATGGTGTGAACCATTCCTGCGATGCCGCGCTTGCCGAAACCGCCGGGAACCAGGATGCCGTCGTATTGGCGCAGCCGCGCAGCCGCGGTCTCGAAGGAATCGATTTCTTCGGCCTCGATCCACTCCAGAACCGTTTTGTGGTTGTGCGCCAGCCCGCCATGGAGCAACGCTTCGCGGAGGCTTTTGTAGGCGTCTTCCAGCTGCACGTATTTGCCGACGATCGCGATGCGCACTTCGCCGGCGGGATGATGCAGCCGGCGAACGAGATCGACCCAGGGCTCTAAATCTTGCGGGTGATGCTTTCGAGCTTGAGGAGTCGCAGGATTTGTGCGTCTAGACCTTCGCGGCCGAGTTCCACCGGGACAGCATAAATGGTGTCGACGTCTTCCATCGAGATTACGCAGGAATCGGCGACGTTGCAGAACAGCGCGATCTTTTTCTTGAGGTCCGAAGGGAATGTGGCGATCGCTGCGGCAGAGCAGGATGTCGGGCTGAATACCGATGCCCAACATTTCTTTGACGCTATGCTGCGTAGGCTTGGTTTTGAGTTCGCCAGCGGCGGCGATGTAGGGAACCAGAGTCACGTGGACGAACAGAGTGTTCTCGCTGCCAAGTTCGAGGCGCATCTGCCGAATCGCTTCGAGGAAGGGAAGCGATTCGATATCGCCGACGGTGCCGCCGATTTCGACGATGACGACGTCGACGCCTTCGGAAACTTTTTTGATGGTGGCTTTGATTTCGTCGGTGACGTGGGGAATTACCTGCACGGTCTTGCCGAGATAATCGCCGCGGCGCTCTTTGCCCAGAATGGTTTCGTAGATGCGGCCGGTGGTCCAGTTATTGTCGCGGCTGAGCTTGGCGTGGGTGAAGCGCTCGTAGTGGCCGAGGTCGAGATCGGTCTCCGCGCCGTCTTCGGTGACGAAAACTTCGCCGTGTTGAAACGGACTCATGGTGCCAGGATCAACGTTGAGGTACGGATCGCATTTTTGCAGGGTGACTTTGAAACCGCGACTTTCGAGGAGACAACCGATGGAGGAGGCAGCTACGCCTTTTCCAAGTGAGGAAACAACACCGCCAGTTACAAAAATATATTTTGGCGCCATCCTTAGCAGCCGTTGGCTCGCTAGATGATTTAGCTTGCCGGGCCTATTCGCCCTCCACAGGAGTGACGTACAAACAATTATGGTCGGAACTCGCGGAACTGTCAATGCAACTCAACGGGTGCCTCGAATCAAAAATCTTATGCGTGCGATCTCTGGAGCGGGGGCGCATCGAAACCTTTTTCCACAATTGGTGTTCAGAACAGTGGATGGAATTTGTCCTATTCCGTGCGCGGTTGTAAATAGTTTGTCTTTAAGCAAGTACAGTTACACAAAGGAAACCACGGCGGGCACTAAGTTCATCCTATGAGGGAATAGAAAGTAGCGCGGGATGCGGTTTTGGGGAGGCTCGGTCCGCGTATTCCAAAGGCTCGGCTAGCGAGCTTTCGATCTGGGGAAGACAAAAAAATGAAAATGATTCGAATGAGCATCGGCGCAGTATGGCTCGCCAGTGCCTTTCTGTTAACGGCATCCGCGAACGCGCAGCAAGCGCCTTCGCTCCGCTCCGGCTACAGTCTAGCTCGCGAAGTGAACCTTGTTGGAACAGTCTCGAGCATCGTCGAAGACTCGCAGACGGGTCCGCTAGGAACGAACGTGATGGTGCAGACAGGTTCTGGTCTGGTGGACGTTCATGTGGGCAGTGCCAGCTACCTCAAGTTGAATCACCTGGAACTGGCTTCCGGGGACAGTGTGCGCATCATTGGTGAGAACTTCACATCCGGGACCAACACCGTGTTCGTGGCGCGCATCGTGCAAAAGGGAACTACCGCCGTTGCGGTGAGGTCGCCGAAGGGCATGCCGCTCTGGCGCAACGGGACACGACTGCAGGCGACCGCCAAGACGCAATCGCAGGGAGGTGCCCTGTGAGCCGGTCGATCATGAAGTATTCCGCGCTATTCGCGGCGATTGTCGTGGCCGCGTTTACGTGCGCATGCGGCGGAGGCGGCGGAACGATTAGCGCCAATCCGGCTCCGCCGCCGACTAGTGGACCTTACTCGGCGTCGACCCTCGCTGGAACGTATGCTTTTGAGATGAGCGGGCAAGACCAGGGAGGCTTTTTCGCGCGCGTCGGCAGCTTCGCGGCGAATGGTGCGGGTGGGATCACGGGCGGCGTGCTGGACCTCAGCAGCGGCATCGTTCCCGGCGTTGCAACGGTAACGATCACCAGCGGCAGCCTACATGATCGGGACGAACGGCAAAGGAACCTTAAGCCTGGTGGACTCGGCGGGCGAAACGATCGGGCTCAGCATTGTCATGACTTCCACAACCGCCGGGCTGATCACGGAAACCGACGGCAGCGCCACGGCCAGCGGCAATTTCACGGTGCAGGACGCGACTACGTTTGCCTCCGTTCCCAACAACTTGACCGGACCGTACGTTTTCGATGTTTCTGGCGTGGATCCCAACGGGGCCGGTGAGTCTTTCGTCGGTCAGTTCACGGCAAACGGCGCGGGTGGCATCACGACGGGAGTAGTGGACGTCAATGACGACTTCACCGCTTCGGGTCCGTTACCGGTTACCGGAACCTTTACCGCCGATCCTACCTACGGCTCGACGTTTGGTCGCGGAACGGCCACTCTGATCCTCAACGGGACCACGGTCAATTTCGCTTTCTACGCGGTTGGCGCGGGGCGCATCCGGATGCTGAGGACCAATTTCCCTGCCACCAGCGTCGGTGATGCGGTGGCGCAGACCGGTACGATTCCCACCGCTACGAGCGGCTTGACGGGGAGCTTTGCGTTTATCCTGGCCGGATCCAGCCTCTCAGGTTCGGACGTTCGCGCCGGCCGTGTGAGCTTGAGCAGCGGCACCGCAAGCAACGTGCAGCTGGACGACGACGATTCTAGCGCCAGCGGCTCTGGCAACAGCAACCATACTGCGATTCCAGCCGGAACGATCAGCGCTGCGACGTACACAATTGATCCCAGCGGTGACGGCCGAGGGACGCTGACCTTTAACGATTCCAGCGCCGGAACCTTCTCGTTTATCTTTTATCTCAGTTCGCCGACGCAGGCGGTCATCCAGGACGTCAGCACCGGCAAAGGCACCCTCCCGATTATCACGGCGGATGGCTCGATGCAGATGCAAACCGGCAACCCGTTCTCGACCGCCGGGGAGGCCGGAAACTGGGCCTTCAACTGGAGTGGAGAGAGTATTAACGGGACCACCGGAATTCTGGCCGAAGAAGACTTCGTCGGCCAGTATACTCAGACCACTTCAGGGAGTATTTCCGGCGGGGTGGACTTCACGGAGCTGTCGGCGAATAGCGTGGTCACCGGAGCAGCCATGAGCGGCACCATGGCCGTCGTTGGAGACGGGACGTTGCGCAACACGTACAGCATTACGCTAGCTACGTCTCCGTCGAGCACCCTCAATTTCGCCGCTTACCTGGTGGACGCTAACACAATATTCGTTGTGGGCGTCGATACCCATCGAACCATCACCGGGTCCATACTCCGTAACTTCTAAACGAACGACTCCTGATGTGAGTGAGACCGCCTGGCCCAAGTTGGCCAGGCGGTTTTCATTCTTGCAGCAGTTTTTCCACCCGCGCGACGTCTTCGGGGACGTCCACGCTAATGGCATCGTGCTCGACTTTCGCCACGCGAATTTTCGAGCCATTTTCCAGCCAGCGGAGTTGTTCGAGTTGCTCAATCCGCTCCAGTTCGCCCTGGGGCAGGGTCGGGTACTCCAGCAAGGCCTCTCGCTGAAAGACATAGAGACCCAGATGCTTCAGGTGCCGGACTTGAATCGTGCTCCCGGTGTCGCGGACCCACGGGATGGGGGCGCGCGAGAAATAGAGCGCGTTGTCGTCGAAATCCAGAACGACCTTCACGACGTTGGGGTCCATGATGTCTCCGGGGACCTTGATCGGCGTCGCCACGGTCGCCACCGCCGCTTGCGGCTCCTCCAGCAGCGCCGATACCGCGGTGTCTACCGCCGCCGGATCAAGCAGAGGCTCGTCACCCTGCACATTTACGAACACTTCGCCCTCGACATGGGCGGCTACTTCCGCGACCCGCTCGGTGCCGGTGCGATGGTCGGGGCGGGTCATACAGGCCTCGCCGCCGAATGAAGTCACCGTCTTTACGATGCGGTCGTCGTCGGTGGCCACGATCACCCGATCGACGCGGCGTGCCGATTTAGCACGTTCGTACACTCGTTGAATCATCGGCTTCCCATTCAGAGACACCAACGGCTTGCCGGGCAAACGAGTGGAACCGTAGCGCGCTGGTATTACCACTACGACTTTACCGGAACTCATGGCCAGGGCCTTTCCTCAGATCGTTGTGTGGCGGCACGGCTTCTTCACATGCGGACCTGATTTCCTACAGTATCTGCCGGATGCTATCACAGCGCGTTTCGGCATCTCATAGGGTGGCTACCAGTTGCACTGACACTACGCGGGTCAGCGTATCGAGTTGCCGTTCGTTGACACGTTCGTTGACAAATGTTTGACAAGACACCGGCATGGAAAGAACGCAATTGTACTTGTCTTCTTCTACTGCAGTGGTAGAATCCGTTTCAGTCCTGAACCGCGCGGCCGTTCCCGGCAGGCCAGGGATCTTTGGGAGAGAGCCGTGAAGCGCGAGGTACACCTCCTTCGGGTTTTGCCTTGTTGGCTGGCTATCGTTTCGCTCGTTGTGGTCGTACTACTGGTTTGTTCCACGCGGGCGGCCGCCCAGGCCACCGATTCGTCCTCTCCACAATCCAGTGTCAAACCCAAAGAGGATGCAAAGCCTGCGGACGCGCAACTTGCCAAAGACGACGTTAAGAAGAATACTCCCGGGGCCAAGCTGAAGCCCTTGCAAGGCTTGCATCTCGACGTCGACCTCGCGCTGGTGAATGTCACGGTCACCGATCCTTACAATCGCTTGGTCACTGGCCTGGATCCCGACAATTTCCGCGTGTACGAGGACAACATCGAGCAGGAAGTCGTGACGTTTTCCTCGGAAGATGTGCCCATATCCATCGGCGTGATTTTCGATTTCAGCGGCAGCATGGCTAACAAAATCGGCAAAGCCCGCGACGCTGCTGTGGAATTCTTCAAGACCGCTAATCCTCAGGACGAATTTTTCTTGGTAAGTTTTAACGAGCGCGCCGAGCTCACGAGCGCCTTCACCAACAGCGTCGAAGACCTCCAGAGCCGCATGATGCTCACGGCTCCCAAGGGGCGCACGGCATTGCTGGACGCGATTTATCTGGGCCTCAGCCAGATGAGGGGTGCTAAGAACGGCAAGCGCGCCTTGCTGATTCTCTCCGACGGGGGCGATAATCATAGTAGGTACAACGAGAGCGATATCAAGCGGCTGGTTAAGGAAGCGGATACGCAACTCTACGCCATTGGCATTTTTGATCCGCTAGGCTATCGCAACCGTACTCCTGAGGAGCTCAACGGCCCGTCGCTATTGAGTGAAGTAACGGAAATGACCGGCGGCCGTGTTTTTGCCGTCGAAAACCTTAACGATTTGCCCGATATTGCGTCAAAGATCGGCATGGAGTTGCGAAATCAATATGTCCTTGGATATCGGCCAAGCAACAAAGCACATGATGCGCGTTGGAGGAAGATCAAGATCAAGCTCCGCGCGCCCAAGGGGCTTCCCCCCCTCAACGTGTACTCCAAAACGGGCTACTACGCCCCCAGTCACTAGATCGGCCTCCCGCCGCCTTTCTCTCCTTTCTTTGTCTACCTTCGTTCTGTGCGTGCTGGCGCTCAGCGTCTTGCCGTTGGCTGCTCAGATCCCGGTTCCTAATGCGCAGCCCCTTCCGCCGGGCCAAAGCCCTAATTCGGGATCGCAAGACCCGAAAATTCGGGTCGATGTAAACCTGGTGGTGCTGCATACCACCGTCCTAGACGACCGTGGACGCTTCGCCGATGGGCTGAAGGAAGAAAATTTCCGCGTTCTGGAAGACAAGGCTGAGCAAAAACTGGCGGTCTTCAAGCGCGAAGACATTCCCGTGAGCATGGGCCTGGTGATCGACAATAGCGGCAGCATGCGCGATAAGCGTCCGCGAGTGAACGCCGCGGCCTTAACGTTGGTGGAAGCCAGCAATCCCCAGGACGAAGCCTTCGTCGTCAATTTCAATGATGATTTCTATCTCGACCTGGACAAGGATTTCAGCAACAGCATCCCGGAACTCAAAGAAGCATTGGAACGCATCGACTCTCGCGGCAGTACCGCTCTCTACGACGCCATTATCGGCTCTCTAGATCACGTAAAAAAGGGCGCGAAGGATAAGAAAGTTTTGCTGGTAGTGACCGACGGTGAAGACAACACCAGTCACAATTCGCTAGAGAAGACCATCCGCGAGATTCAGAAGACGGATACGGTCATCTACACGATTGGCCTGCTGAGCGAAGAGAGCAAGAAAAACGCGAAACGCGCAAAGAGGGCACTGGAAGAAATCGCAAAAGCCTCGGGCGGCTTGGCTTTTTTCCCTGAAAACGTAGCCGACGTGAAGGACATTTGCGAAAACGTTGCCCACGATATCCGCAATCAGTACACGCTCGCGTACTATCCCACGAACACGAAACGCGACGGCACGTTTCGTACCGTGCAGGTAGACGTCATCCCGCCACGCGGTCGCGGAAAGCTCACCGCTCGCACCCGCAATGGCTACTACGCCCCGGGCGGCCCCGCGGGCGCCACCTCCGGCAACTGACGGGCGCTCTCTCGCAACGTACCGTGACGTCGACCTGTAGCCGCGGTCTCCGAGACCGCGGGTTTAGAGACAGAAACTACCCATCCTTATTGCACGTGCACAGAATTTGTCGTGAAATTACAGATCGCGACGGAGCCGACACGCATGTGGGATGCGGCGTCTAAACCCCGCCCTCTCGGAGAGGGCGGCTACAGGGTGACCTCATCCATCATCGCGCTGATGGTGCGGAGTGTTGCCCCACTTCTCTCAGGAAACTCGCACCGTGGGGGATTGTGCCGCCAAAGCTCTGGGCGATTGTTTGCCCCATGTCCGCCAGCGTATTGCGTATACCCAGATTGACTCCCGCGCCATTGCCCGGCGAGTAGGCCAAAATCGGCACATACTCCCGCGAATGATCCGTAGTCTCCCAACGTAAATCCGGATCGCAACCATGGTCCGCGGTGATCATTAGCAGATCCGACCCCGCTAGCAGTGGCAAAAACCCATCCAGCAATCCATCAAACTCTTCCAACGACTTCGCAAATCCCTCGACGTCCTTGCGATGTCCATATAACATGTCGAAATCCACCAAATTGCAGAAAATAAGCCCACGCTTCCGTTCATGAACCGCGGCTGTCAGTTTCTCCATACCGTCGCTGTTGCTTTTCGTCATGACGTATTCCTCAACTCCACGCCCGTTGTAAATGTCGTGAATCTTGCCGATGCCAAAAACCGGCACCGACCGTTCGCGCAGCACGTCCATCAGCATGGGCTTCGGCGGATCGACCGCATAGTCATGCCTTCGCGGTGTGCGCACAAAATGCCCAATCGCCCCGGTGAAAGGCCGCGCGATCACGCGCCCCACGCGATTCGGTCCATCGAGCAGCTTTCGCGCGATTTCACACATGCGATACAACTCCGCGATGGGAATCACGTCTTCATGGGTGGCGATCTGGAAGACGCTGTCTCCCGATGTATACACAATCGGCTTGCCCGTGCGGACGTGTTCTTGGCCGAGCTCCTTGATGATCTCGGTGCCAGAGGCCGGTTTGTTACCGATCGTTCCGCGCCCGATCTGCTTCTCGAACGCGTCGACAACTTCGCGCGGAAATCCATGCGGATACGTTGGGAATGCCTGATCGAGCCAAATGCCTGCCATCTCCCAGTGTCCCGTGGTCGTGTCTTTTCCCGGAGATCGTGTGACGCCTTTTCCAAACGCCCCAATCGGCGCCGCCGCAGGCGGAAGGTGTTTCAGTGGCGCAATGTTCGCCAATCCTAGTCGCACGAGATTCGGTATCTTCAATGGACGCGATTCGGCGATATGTCCAAGGGTGTTGCGTCCCACGTCGCCGTAGTCGGCCGCATCCGGCAACGCTCCGATGCCGACACTATCCAGCACAATCCAAACAACTCTCTCGAACGCTCCCATGCATCACCTCTGCCGCTGTCCAACGGAAACTCTAGCATAGCCATACTTGTGAACTCGTTGTCCGAGAGCGGCTCTACGTTGCTGCCGTGACGATGCAAGAGGTATGCTGCCCCAGCTGGTCCCCGCAGTGCCCAGGAAACTTTTACCTCAAAGGGTGCGTACTAACAGACGACGAGGTCCGCGATGCCCCCAGACACCCAAACCCGAAGGCCGCCGCTCGCCGTTCCCATCATCCTCATCGCCGTCGGCGCGATCTTTCTTTACGCCAATTATCGGCCCGGTTTTGATCCCTGGCTCATTCTTAAAACGTACTGGCCGCTGATCCTCATTTTCATCGGCTTAGGAAAAATGATCGATTCGATGCGTGCCCGGCAAAATCCCGGCGCGCCCGCAGGCTCATCGATCGGCGCCACGGTCGCAGTGGTCGCATTTATTTGCGTTCTGGCAATCCTCCTCTGGCACGGCCGCGCCTTCTCAAAAGGCCGCCATGATTCTTCGCTGATGCATCACCAAAACCGCACCGTAGATCGCGAGGATGCCCGGTCGGTCCGTGCGTCTGTGGAAGCCGCCGCGGGCCAATTAAACATCAGCGGCGGTTCGAATCGTTTGCTCAACGCGGATTTCGCTTTCAGCGATTCTTACGCCATCCCCCAAGTCAACTATCACATCGATTCCGGCGTCGGCCAGCTCACGATTTCTCAGGATGACCACGACACCTCTTTTGGCATTTCGCGCAACGATTGGAATCTGCATTTCAGCAACGACGTTCCCTTGGAACTCAAAGTGGATATGGGCGCCGGACACGGAAACTTTCGCCTGCGCGATTTACTCCTGACTCGACTCACCGTAAACATGGGCGCCGGTCAAGTAGACGTTGACCTAAGCGGCGATCGCCAGAAAGACCTCGACGCCGATATCGAAGGCGGCGTCGGCCAGGCGACCATCCGCCTTCCTTCGAAAGTCGGCGTGGTCGTACACGCTTCCGGCGGCCTGGGATCCATCAACGCCCACGGCCTCAAACACGACGGCGACGAATACACGAACGACGTCTACGGCAAAACCACCGCAACAATCCGCCTGAAAGTCGAAGGCGGCGTAGGCCAAATCAACCTGATCCCAGAGCCGTAGCATAAAGTCTGCTTCTAACCGATTGCCCGGATTGCCGCGTTAGGGATTGCCGCGTTTGCCCCAAAGACACGCACGCCGTATAATTTAAAGTTTAGGCAGTCGCCAGCGAACCCATCTGTCGGAGCGCACTGTCTAGGCTTCCCTTTGGCAACCAACGACCTCATCCCGGCCAACGCTAACACGAGCCAAGACGTAATCTCCATCCGCGGAGCCCGCGTCCACAACCTCAAGAACGTCAGCGTCGAAATCCCGCACAACGCGATTACGGTGGTAACCGGCGTCAGCGGTTCCGGAAAGTCCTCGCTGGCCTTTGACACCGTTTACGCCGAGGGCCAGCGCCGCTACGTCGAATCGCTTTCCGCGTACGCCCGGCAATTCCTCGAGCGCATGGAAAAGCCCGACGTTGACGAAATCTCCGGCATCGCGCCGGCCGTCGCCATCCGCCAGAAGAACTCCACGCGCAACCCGCGTTCGACGGTCGCCACCAGCACGGAAATCTACGATTATCTTCGCTTGCTCTTCGCCCGCTGCGGCCAGACCTTTTGCGTCCAGTGCGGCGCGCTGGTCCGCCGCGACAATCCCGACGAGATCGCCACAAAAGTCCTATCGCTCACCCCCGGGCGCCGTTTTTACGTTGTCTATCAACTCAAGATTCCGGCCTCCGCGGCTCCCGCGTCAGGCCGCCGCCTGGCGAAGAAAAAGATCGCCGCTCCCAATCAAGACGCCCTGCGCCAGGCCTTAAGCGATATTCAGAAGCGGGGATTCAACCGCCTCTATCAAGACGGCCGACTGCACGAATTTTCCTCGCCGGAATCACTCCTCGAGATCGATTTTGCGAAGTCCGTTTGGGTCGTAGTCGATCGGCTTGCCGTCAATGCCGAGTCGCGTTCGCGCCTGATTGATTCCATCGAAATCTGCTACCGCGAAGGTAACGGCGAAGCCATCCTCGAATTTGTTCCCGACGCCGCGGGCAATCCCGCGCAGCGTCTGGTCTTCAACGACCGCTTCGAGTGCAAGAACGACGGCATCGTCTACCAAGAGCCCGAGCCGCGCCTGTTCTCCTTCAACAACCCTTACGGCGCATGCCCGCGCTGCCAGGGCTTCGGGAACACGATCGACTTCGACCTCAATCTCGTCGTCCCCGATTCCAGTAAGTCTCTCGACGACGGCGCCATCGAGCCGTGGACCAAGCCCCGCTACCGCGTCCTGCTTCAGGAAGCCAAGAAATTCGCGCGCGCTCAAGGCATACCCACCAACATCGCCTGGCGCCATCTCACTCCCGACCAGCGTCGCCTGCTCCTCGAAGGCGATCCCGCCAGCGATTTCGGCGGTGTAAAGGGCTTCTTCAATTATCTCGAGCGCAAAAAATACAAACTCCACGTGCGCGTTTTCCTGAGCCGTTATCGGGGTTACGCGTTGTGCCCCGATTGCGGCGGCACCCGCCTGCGTCCCGAAGCCCGCGCCGTCCGCGTCGCCGGCAAATCCATCACCGAAATCTGCAAGCTCACCGTAAAGGAAGCCCGCGCGTTCTTCGCCACGCTGGAGCTAACTGCCGCCCAGTCGAAAATCGCCGACAAGATTCTCGACGAGGTCCGCTCCCGCCTCCAATTTCTCGACGAAGTTGGCCTCGACTACCTCACGCTCGACCGCCTCACCTCCACGCTTTCGGGCGGCGAATCGCAGCGCATTCAACTGGCCACTTCGCTCGGCTCTCATCTTGTAGGCGCTCTTTACGTTCTCGACGAACCCTCCATCGGCCTGCATCCGCGCGACACGCAGCGCCTGATCGACATCCTCAAGTCCCTCCGCGATCTCGGCAACACCGTTCTCGTCGTCGAACACGATCCCGACACCATCGAAGCCGCGGACTCCGTGATCGATCTGGGCCCGGGCGCGGGCGAACTCGGCGGCAAACTCCTCTTCTCTGGCACCTACGAAGCCATGCTTCGAGAGCCGAAATCCATCACCGGCCGCTACCTCAGTGGCGAACTCCGTATCCCCGTCCCTAACAGCCGCCACAAGCCCAACGGCAAATTCCTACGCATCTTTGGCGCGCACGTCCACAATTTGCAGAATGTCGATCTGATGGTTCCGCTCGGCACCTTCACTGTCGTCACCGGCGTCAGCGGCTCCGGCAAATCCACGATCGTTCACGACGTGCTCTACAAAGCCCTCGCCGCCAAGCGCAATGGCGGGAGCGTTAAGGAATTCTGCGATCGCATCGAAGGCGATTCCGAAATCCGCGAAGTCGTGATCGTCGATCAGTCTCCCATCGGCCGCACGCCGCGATCGAATCCTGCCACGTACCTGAAGGCTTTCGACGCCATCCGCGAAGTCTTCGCCGAAACCCCCGACGCCAAGCGCCGCGGCTACACCGCAGGCCACTTTTCCTTCAATGTCCCTGGCGGCCGCTGCGAAACCTGCCAGGGCGACGGCACCGTCACTGTCGAGATGCAGTTCCTCGCCGACGTCGAACTCATCTGCGAAGAATGCCGAGGCACCCGCTTCAAGAGCTCCGTTCTCGAGGTTCGCTATCACGGAAAAAACGTTCACGAAGTCCTGCAACTCACCGTCCGCGAAGCGCTCACGTTTTTCATAAACGTCCCCAAGGTAATTTCCAAGCTTCGTGTCCTCAACGAAATCGGCCTCGGCTATCTCCGCCTGGGCCAATCGGCCACAACTCTCTCCGGAGGCGAAGCCCAGCGCCTCAAACTCGCGTCTCATCTGACTCGCAGCGAAAACAAAGAGATCCTCTACATCCTCGACGAGCCCACCACCGGCCTCCACTTCGACGACATCGCCAAACTCCTGGCCGCCTTCCGCAAGCTCCTCGAATCCGGCGCATCGTTAGTCGTCATCGAGCACAACCTCGACGTCATCAAGTCCGCCGATTGGCTGATCGACCTCGGCCCCGAAGGCGGCGACCAGGGCGGCAAAATCATTGCCACGGGCACGCCCGAGCAAGTCGCCCGCAACGCGCAGTCCTACACAGGTCGCTTCCTGGCTCGCGCCCTCAACGCCAACGGTCAGGCAAAGCGCCTCCCCAACGGCGCATCCAAATCAACAAGTCCTTCAGCTACAATCGCAACCGGAGCCAACGCACCCTCCGCTGACCCATGAAGCCCGCGAGCTCGCGCACGGTAGCACCATACGCAGTCTGCGCAACAATCCTGGTAGCGGCAAATGTAGTGGCAAATCTGTCGGCGAATGCGCCGACGATGGTAGGGGCGCGCTTCAGCGCCATCGCCGAGTTCCAATCCGCCCAATCCCAAAAACAAAAACTCTCGAACCCGCTGAATGACCTGCTCGACGAAGCCCAACACGCCATCGACAAAAACGATTTCGAAGCCGCCATCCCTCCTCTGCAAAAATTTCTCGCCGAAAAACCGGACGTAGCCTACGCCCACTTCCAACTCGCGTACGCATACACGGCTCTCAAGCGTGTCCCCGAAGCTCGCGCCGAATACGAACGCACCATCGCCATCGATCCAAAAATGACGGAAGCCTATCTCAACCTCGGCATCCTCCTCACCGAAAACGGCGATCCCGCCGCCGCCGTTGCTCCGCTGCGCAAAGTCGTCGAGTTGCAACCTGGCCAAAGCCGTCCGCGCCTCCTCCTGGGTGTCGCCCAGGAGCGTTCGAACGATTTCCCCGGTGCCGCCGCTTCTTTCGAGGGTGCCGTGCATCTCGATCCACGAGACACCGAAGCCGCACTCCATCTCGCGAAGCTCTACCTCCATCTCAAGCGTCCCGCTGACGCCGAATCAAAATTCCGTGGCGTCCTCGAAGTCCAACCAACTTCCGCCGCGGCCGCGCTGGGCCTCGCGCAAACTCTCGACTCGCAAGGCAAGCCCGAAGCCGCCGACGCCTATCGCAAATATCTGACGCTCCAACCCACCGACTCCGCGGCCCGCGCTCGCCTCGTCCATTTCCTGGTCGAGCAAAAAGACAACAACGAAGCCCTGGCCGAACTCGACCGCGCCGAAGAGGGCAAACCCCCGACCTCCGACTCCTTGCGTCTTCGCGCCGACATTCAGATCGCCCAGAAAAAATACGACGACGCTATCGCCACCCTCCAACGCGCTATCGCCCTCACTCCGAACGATCCGCAACTCATCGCGGGCCTCGGCCGCACCTACATGCAAAAGCACGACTACGCCAACGCCGAAAAGCAGCTGAAAATCGCGATCCAACTCGAGCCAAACAACATCGCCTATTGGAAAGATATGAGCTCTTCTTACTATCTCTCCGGCGACTGTGTCTCTACGATCGCAAGCCTCGACGTAATCGCCAAAGCCGAACCCCCCGCCGCAGGTGTCTGGTTTATTCGCGCCCTCTGCTACGATAAGTTGCACCAGATCAAGCCGGCTCTCGAGGCCTATCAGAAATTTCTCACCATGGACGAGGGAAAAAATCCCGATCAGATTTGGCAGGCGCAGCAGCGCAGCGCGGTTTTGAAGCATCAACTCGAGGCGAAGGGGAAGTGATGCGGGTCTGGCACCAACGCGCACTCGTCATTGTGGCTCTAGCTGGCTTGCCCTGGCTCGTCTCGCGAGCCGGCATTTCGGACGATCTGCAAGCCCGCTTCGATCACGAATCCAATTCCGTCCATAAAGCCAAGCTCTTCGAAAAGCTGGGCGACGAGCAACTTGCCGAAACGCGCCGCGCGTCCCGCGCCAGTGACTTTGTGACCGTTGGCCAGGTGATGGAGAAATATCGCGACAATGCTCGCGAGTCTTTAGACGCCCTCAAAAAGCAGCATCCCGACGCCGACCGCCAGTTGAACGGCTACAAGCAACTGCAAATGCACATCCGCAAGGGCCTGCGCGATTTGAAGGAGATTCTCTTGCTCGCGCCCCCCGAGGTCAAACCCCCGTTGGAGCTGGTGGAACACGATCTTGCGTCCATGGATGACGAGCTGCTCCGGATGCTGTTTCCACCGCGCCCTGGCAGGAAAAATCCGGAGCCAGCTTCCGGTTCATCGACCGGGGGACCTCCACCGGCCCCGGGAGATAGCGCACTGGACCCGCCCACCGCGAAGACGCCAGAGAAATCTGAAGACAAAACGGAAGACAAGCCGGGATCCAAGCCTGATGACCCCGCCCCGGGGACTTCAGCCGAAAATAGCGAGGAGAAAACCGAAATGAATATTCAAAACTGCCTGCTCACCGCGGTCGTTACCTGTGGCCTGGCCGTTTCCTGCGCACAGCTCTACGCCCAACAAGACCAAAAGGACTACCTCTCGCCGATGGAGTCCGACAAAATTCGCGACGCCGAAACTACCAACGCGCGCATCATTCTGTTCGTCACCTTTGCCGATGATCGCCTCAAAAAATTTCAGTACGAGCTCCAGCATCCCTCCTCGAACCGTCACGGCGAACTCCTGAACGCCCTGATGAATGGCTACTCCGGCTGCCTCGATGACGCCGCCGACCTGATGCAGCTAGGCATCGAAAAGCAGGAAAATATCCGCCAGGGCGTAGACCTGATCGCCACTCGCGCCAAAGAATTCCTCGAAGCCCTGAACAAAATCGCCGCCGACAAAATCGACATCGACATCTACAAAGACAACCTCGACGACGCCATCGAAGGCACCCGCGACGCCATGAACGACGCCGAAAAAGCCAAAAAAGCGGTCGCCCCACCCCCAGTCCGTCGCAAAAATTAACCTCCCTTGTAGGGGCGGGGCTTGCCCCGCCCGGTCACGGCGTCTTGCCTTTTCTCTGTGCCTCCCTGCGGACTCTGTGCCCTCTGTGGTGATTCAAGCTTTTCTCTTTCGCTCTTTGACCACCAAAATTTGGCCTCACCCCACCCCGCGTCGTAAACTACTCCAGAACAGACGAATGCCGAAACATTCCCACAACGTCCCCGGTGGCTCCGCCCTCTTCCAACGCATGTTCACGCGCCTGAACTGCGACGGCCGCCCACCCCGCTTCCGCGTTGAGTTCTACCCTTACAGCAGCCTCACCCTAACCATCCGCCGCCGCGAAGAAACCGTCTACGTGCGTTTCTCGGACCTCCTCCACCGCGCTCCCCTAAACGTACTCGAAGGCGCCGCCGCCCTCCTGCTCTCCCGCGTATACCGCCGCAAAGCCCCGAAAGATTTAACTGTGCCCTATCTCGACTATGCCCGCTCGCACCGCACTCGCACCCGCATCAATCAAATGCGCCACCGGCGCGTACGTCCAGCCACGCAACCCCAGGGCCGCCACTTTGATCTCGAAAAGCTTTTCGATGAACTGAACCAGAAGTATTTCGAAGGAAAACTATCCCGTCCCCACATCGGCTGGAGCACAAAAACCTGGCGCCGCCAATTCGGCTGCTATGACCCCGGCCCCGGCCACATCCTGCTCAATCGCCGCATGGACCGCCCAAGCGTTCCGCAATGCGCCGTAGAATACGTTCTCTACCACGAGATGCTCCACGTCAAGCACCCCACCCGCCGCTCCGGCTGCTCGCTAATCTCTCACTCCCCCGAATTCCGCGCCGAAGAAAAACAATTCCCCCAATTCCACCAAGCCCGCAAAGCCCTGGACCACCTGGCCCGCTAGTTGCACCGTTGCGTCTGCGGTTGCCAGCGCCCGTAAAAAGGACAACCCGTCATTCCGACCGGAGTCCGCCGGTTTTTTTCCTCCCGTTCTCTTCCCGCGGACGGGCCGGCGGGCGCAGTGGAGGAATCTCTCTTCGATGCACGCGTAGCGCGACGTCTTAGTTCCCCCTCTTATCATTTGCTGCGAGACCGCCTCGTCTCACTTGATCTCCTTCTTCTCCTTCTCTACGTCCTTATACAATTTCTCAATCCTCTTCCGAATCTTCTCCGCATCCTCCGCCTTCGGATACAAATCCAAATATCTCTGATACGACTTAATCGCTGGCTTCTTCAACCCCTTCTTCTCCTGCGCCTCCCCCAAAAACTTAAAAGGCACCGCATACCCTGGCTTCGCGAGCGTAGCATCCTGAAACCGGTCAATGGCCGCATCCACATCACCCTTGTGCATGTAATACTGCCCAACCTCCAAATCCTTCTCAGCTCGCAAAGGATCCCAGGTAGGCTGATCCGGCGCCGACTCCGCGGCATTATCCTTATTCGTCTTCGGCGGTGTTTTCTTCGTTGCCGGAGGAGGCGCCGCATCCGCAGGACTGTCAGGCTGTTGCGGAGGAGGCGGCGGTGGTTCCTGCGCCCGCGCGAGCGCGCCGTTCCCCAACGCCAAAACACCAATCGCCGCCAGGAATCCCGAAAAGTAAGCCCTAGATCTCATTTCACCCATCACAAGCGCAAAATTACGAAACTACCGCGTCCGCTTTCCGGCAGAAGCAGCACTTCCCATTTTTCCTACTTTGCGCCTTCAGCTTTTGACTTTCAACCGTTTCGCGCGAGGCACTCTAAACTTACGCCTCTTTGTGTGGGTGCGTGAGGTAATGCTGCCGCAACAGATCCTTTCCGTAGTCATTCCCGTTCGGCGTGCGCACGACGCAATGAATATGCTGTTGCGTCGGCTTATTGGCATCGGCCGCGAACTTTCTCAGGTTCGCAGGCCGCTGGTGGTCAAACTCAATCAGCAGAACCGGACTCTGCACGCGGTAGTAAAAAACGCTGTCTGCCTGTGACTCCCCAATCCACGCGAACCAGGTGTTGTCGATGTGCCGCTGTACCTCGTTCATTTTTACGCGAGCGTGGCCCTCCGGCATGTTGCTCACATACAAGTGCACCAGATCCACTAGACGCTTCCGCGCCGGCGCCTCTAAATCGGCTGCCCGTATCCCCGCGTAGTCGAGCACTACGTTGTCTTTAAACGCCTCGGTCAGGTTGTTGTTACCCGTCTTGGAAAAATTCAAAACCGCCTTCCGGCGCGCCGCATCCGGCAGCGCGGCCAGCAACACCAAGCCGTCGTTTTGCTCCTTCTGCAGAATCTCGACTCCCTTGTACTTGCCCGACGTCGCCTTCACCGGCTCGGAGCCAAAAAAATGCGGCGTCATCACCACCTGATCGCCGACTAAGAAATAATTGATGATCGCGTGATGCCCATCGAGCTGCCATCCCCACGGCTCGGTCGCGGACGGTTTTCCCATGATGCTGATGAAGTACAGCCATTCCCCCAGGAACTCGTGGTCATCCGAGAGTTCCGCAAGCGTCTCGTTCAAGCGCATGACATTCCGCGTCAGCGCAAACCCGCTCTCACTCAGTGACGCCCGCATCAGGCCGAAAGCCAAATCGCGTTGTGCCTCGGTCATCTCCTGAAAGCTGATTCCCTGGCGCGCATAGAAATGCTGGTTCATCCATTTCCGCCACTTGACGTCATCCACGGGATACATTGCCCGCGTAAGTTGCACACTGGTCAGCGACGCGATGAACTTTTCGGCGGCGTTTCGCACTGGCTCGGTCGAAACCCCGGTCGGCGCGATCTCGAAAAGATTCGGCAGCACCGTGCCGTTGGTCGTGATCCCACGGAACGGCGCGGCCAGCCCTTCGGTCTCATATTCCTCGGACATCTGCCGAAAGCGCTCCGCCATATCCGCGCGCGTTTGTTCCTGGCCGAACGCGAAGGGCACCACGACGCCCGTCGCCAGCATCGACCACAAAAACTCCCGCCGCGAAGCTAACTCCTTTTTCGAGTGAGAATGTGAATGCGAATGGGAGTAATGCGAATGCGAATGCGAATGCGAATGCGAATGCGAATGCGAATGCGAATGCATAGGACCCGGATGGTGCACGTGATCTCCCATAGTCACCCCGAATCTGCTCAGATTTAAGACTGGTCGCGCTAAATCTTGCCCGCTGAATCCCGCCAAGGATAGTGATTTTTCAGCCCGCCATCAACTTCTGCACCGAGGATTTCAACTGTCGACTGTCCCTTCTCACTCCCCCAACTCCCGCACCCAAATATTCCGAAATCTCACGGGATGATTGTGATCCTGCAACGCCAGCGGCAGTTTCTCCGGCCCAGCGTTATATTCCGGCTTATCCGTCGAAGTCGTACCCTGAATCTCGACGTTGTCCTGCACGAGCACGCCATTATGAAGCACGGTAACGCGCGCCTTCTTCAGAACCTTGCCGTCGCCGTCAAACTTCGGCGCATGAAAGACAATGTCATAAGTTTGCCACTGCCCAGGCGGCCTCGAAGAATTCATCAGCGGTGGATATTGCCCGTAAACCGCCGCGGCCGACCCATCGGCATACGTCTTGTTGTTGTACGAATCCAGCACCTGAATCTCGTAAAGCCCCATCAGAAACACGCCGCTATTCCCGCGGTCTTGGCCCTGTCCAACCGCCGGCGACGGAGTCGCAAACTCCACATGCAACTGGCAGTCACCGAAAGCCTTCTTCGTGTAGATGTATCCCGACTTGGGCACCGTCTCGAAATATCCGCTACCCACTTTCCACTTCGCCGCACTCCCATCCTTCTGCGCCCACTCGGAAAGATCCTTCCCGTCGAATAGCACCACGGCGTCTGAAGGCGCCCGCCCAACCACGTCCTGCGTGCTCGCCACTCCTGGATCCACAACCGTTGGGGCCGGGCGGTTCATGTCATGCGGCTTCCACTGCGTCTGCCCCTGCCCCCGACCAGCGCCACAAACCAGCAAGCCAACTCCGGCCACACACAAAAACCGCAATCTCCAGTTCATCGATTCATCTCCCGGTTCGAACTACCTTGTTCAAGCGCCATCCGGACGTCTTTAGCAATTTGCAGCGGCCGCTTTCCGAAGTGGGCGCACTCTCTCAACTCACCGCGTATCCATTGCGTCAGTGGTTGGCGGCCAGAGTGAACGCGAACAGCGAGTCACCCGCTCCGACGACCACGTATTGCTTGCCGTCCAGTTCATAAGTAATGGCGCCGTTCGTCTGGTTAAGTCCAACCGTGGTGTGCCACAGCGTCTTGCCGGTCGTCGAATCCATCGCCAGGATGTGCCCGGAGTTGTCGCCAGTAAACAGCAGATTACCCGCCGTGGTCAGCAAACCGGGACCCATGGCTCCTATATCGTGGGTCCAGCGGATCTCTCCCGTCTTGTAATCGATCGCTCTTATGGTTCCCGGATAATTCAGGAAATCATCACGCCCCGCGAATCCCTCGGCCTTTCCTTCCGCAGTTAAGTAGAAGACGCTGTAACTCTGCGAAGCCACGACGTAGAAAAGACCGGTCGCGGGATTGAAGCTGGGAGCAAACCAGTTGGACGCTCCGTTGGAACTGGGCGAGACCAGCGTGCCATTACGCGAAGGTTCTTTTTTGGGATTCAGAATCGGCTGGCCCTTCGCGTTGATTCCCAGGCTCCAGTTGCTGTTGATGAATGGCGCTGTCAGCAAATGCTCGCCATTGCTGCGGTCTAGCACAAAGAAAAATCCGTTCCGGCTCGCCTGCGCCACCATCTTGCGCTGCTTTCCTTTGAACTCTCCATCGAACAAAATCGGCGTCTGTGTCGCATCCCAGTCGTGGGTATCGTGTGGCGAGACCTGGTAGCCCCACGCCATCTTGCCGGTGTCCACGTGCAGCGCCACGATCGAACACGTCCACAGATTGTCGCCCTTCCGCGCATCTCCCGCGTGCACTGGATTGGGATTGCCGATCCCCCAGTAGATCAACCGCAATTCTGGGTCGTACGTGCCGGTCATCCACGTCATCCCGCCGCCATGCGCGCGAGCCTCCGCATCAGGCCAGGTTTCGGCCCCGGGTTCCCCCGCGTTAGGCTCGGTATTCCAACGCCACTGAGCCTCGCCTGTTTCCGGATCGCGCGACTCCAGAAAGCCGGGGTTGTCCAGCGAATCCCCGCCCACCCCGGTAATAATGTGATTGTCGACGACCAGCGGAGACATCGTGCAAAAGTATTCCAGCTTCACGTCCGCGATCTGTTTTCGCCAGCGTTCCTTGCCGTCCTTGGCGTTCAGCGAAACGAGATTGCAATCGGGAGTTTCGAAGTAGATCCAATCTCCCAACATGGCCACGCCACGCTGCCCGATGTGACTCCCTTCATTCTGCGGATATTTGTAATGCCAGATTTCGAGGCCGCTGCGCGCATCCACTGCCCATACGTTATCGGGCATCGTGAAATAAAGTACCCCATTCACGGCGATCGGCGTCGACTTGATCACTGAACCGAATCCGCCTGCGCCGAAGTTGCTGGCGCGATAAATCCAGGTAGTCGTCAATGAACCCACATTGGACGTGGTGATTTGCTTCAACGGACTGTTGCGCCGCCCGGAGTAGTCACCGTTATAGGTAGGCCAGCTGTCGACCGCGGGCTTCAGCAACGCCGCCGGCGTTAATCCCTCTCCATGCTGCCCCTGCCCAAAAACGCCAGGTGCCATCAACAAAAACAGCGCAAGAGTCCCTGCCTTCATTTCAATGTCTCCAGAAAGGCCAGCACATCGTGCATCTGTTCATCGGTGTACTTGGTGAGCAGGCTCTCGTGCGCGGCTCGCGGATCTTGCACATCGATCGTCACGTCTTCACGCGAAAACGAGCGCGGCCAGCCAGAAGCATCGTGCAGTGACACCGTAAACTCGTCGAGATGGTCGAGTGTTCCGGACACCTGTTCACCGTTGGCAAGGTGCACCGTAACTTTGGGAGGCGCGGGAGGCGTCACAGCCTTTCCCATGAAGATGTCAATCAGGTTCGGCGCGGGATACAGCATTCGCCGCTGCAACTCGACGGCATCATACTTGGTCGCCACGTGCGCCAAATCGCCCGTTGGCGAATGACAACTCGCACAATGCCCGTCACCGTTAAAGAACGCAGCGCCACGTTGCGCGTCCCCGGTAATCACATCGCCGATCTTGTACGCAAAGCGATTCGAAACGTCGGCTGCCCTTGAATGCAAGAATGTCGAAATATCGGCGATCTGCTCCGCTGTAAGGGCCACGAAAGCGGGCATGCCTCGATCCAGCCGCCCGTTCCGAATCACCGGACCGATCACGTCACCCCCGTTGTCGTGCAGCACCAGCGCGGAGCGAACTAGGTCGGGGCCGCTCTTGCCGTGCGCATCATTGCCGTGACAGAAGCCGCACGTCGGCACGAAGATCTTGCGGCCACGCTCTGCCGCCTCCTTGTCGACTTTCGGCCCCATCAACGTCGCAAGCGGATCCGCCGAATCATCCTTCTTTGCAGCGTCTTTCTGCTGGGCATTCGCCGCCTTCTGCTTCTCCGCGGCTTGATCCGCTTGCCCGTGGCTCGTTGAAGCCAACAGCAGCAGCGCGACGCCCGCACCCAGGCAACGATTGCGCATCCAGTTTCTTCCCCGCCTCATGACTTCAGGTTCTTCACGTACTCGTAGTCCACTTTGATCGCCTCCAGCGCCGGCATCTCGGTGAAGGGTGGTTCCTGTTCGACAAACATTGCTCGAATTTTCGCCCTCTGCGCCGCGGCGAAGATTCTGCGATAGTCGATCGCGCCTCGTCCTAGTTCGGTTCCGACGGGCGCGCCGGGATCCTTGCCCAGTAGCGTCGTCCGCGGTGTAAAACCCTTCCGAAAATCCTTGATGTGCAGCAGGCTGTAACGCTCCGGATATTTGGTCAGGTACGCCACCGGATCCTGACCCGCCACAGTCGCCCACCCGCAATCCAGCTCCAGCTTCACCAGCCCCGGATCGGTCAGCCGCAGGAATTCATCGTAGCCCGTCACGCCGTCGTAGGACTTCCACTCAAAATTGTGATTGTGATACGCGAGCTGCAAGCCTTCCTTCTTGACCTGCTCTCCCACTTTGTTGAACTGCTCGGCATTCCACTTCCAGTCATCCAACGTCAAGCCGGCGATGATCGCAAGGAAAAGAGCAAACTCGCCTCCCTGCGGGTCGGGTGTGAAGCGCGAAGGATCCGCAACCCACGGCACCGTGACCACCATGAACTCCTCACCGAGTTGGTGCGCAAATTCGACTTTCTCCGGCAGCTTGCTCAACAAATCCGGCAGCATGTAGTGCCCGGAAGGATTCTTCAGTCCCGCTTCATCGAGCGCCTTCTTCAGGTCCTTCGCGGACATATTGGCCAGCGGCGATAATTCGACTTGCTTGTAACCCGCGGCTGCCACCGCTTTCAGCGTTCCCGCCGGATCGCTGTCCATTTCCTTCCCGACCGTGTACAGCTGCAAGCCGACCGGCAAGTTGAGCGGGTTCGCATTCATAGTCGGGATCTCCAAAAGGGAAACGGCCAGACCAGCAGTCGTCATTTGCAGAAATGTTCTACGGGATGTCGCGTTCGTCATGGCGGGTTGCTCCCCCAAACCTCCAGCACCGTGCGCCTTTTTCGAGCGAATGTAAATACCATAGATTACGAAATCAACGTCGGCCAAGGCGAAAGGGTTTCGTCGCGAAGGCATCCACCGTCGCTCAAATGTAGTGGCCGATCTTTAGATCGGTCCGGAGATCGGTCCGACCCCCCGCGCTCACTCCAGCAATTTCTCCAGCTTCGCGTACTGCAAAAGCATGATCGTCTTGGCGTCCCTGATTTCCCCGTGCGCAATCATCTCTAGCGCCTTCTCCAGCGGAATCTCCAACACCTCAATATCCTCGCCTTCCTTCTCATCCCCTCCGCCAGCCGAAATCCGATGTTCGTGCTCGTACTCCGCCACAAAAAAGAACAGCTTCTCCGTCACCGACCCCGGGCTCATGTAAGCCTCAAACACTTTTCGTGGATTGCGTACTACAAATCCAGCCTCTTCCTCCGCCTCCTTTTTGATGCACGCCTCCGGATCGTCCTTATCGAGCAACCCGGCGCACACCTCGATCAACATCCCGTCCGCCAATCCATTCACGAAAGCAGGGAATCGAAACTGGCGAATCAGCACCACGGTCCCGTGCTCCCGGTTATAAAGCAAGATCGCGGCCCCGTTTCCTCGGTCATATGTCTCGCGGTTCTGCGTCTGCCAAGTCCCATCGCGCCGCAGAAAATCAAAAGTAGTCTTCTTCAACACATACCAATCGTCCGACAAAGTCTTGACCGCCCGAATCCGCACCCGCTCCGATTCCGTCACCCTCAGTACCTCCTCTTTCTCGTCACGCAGGCCAATTCAAGCATCCTAAGAGTTGTGCGGAAGTGCGCACTATTCATTTCATTGACTACTACTCGCTACTCACTTCTTCAAAATCCACGCAGGCCAATTCAAGTATCATAAGAGTTGTGGGGAAGTGCGTACTACTCACTGACGACTACTCGCTACTCACTTCTGCAAAATGGAACCCCGCGAAAAAGCCGCGCTGCTCCCCGAGAGCCCTGGTGTCTACCTCTTCAAAGACGCCGCGGGCACGATCTTGTACGTCGGCAAAGCCACCTCCCTCCGCAGCCGTGTCCGTTCCTACTTTCTCGAATCCCGCTGGATGGACGCAAAAACCGGCTCGCTCGCCCGCGAAATCGCCGATTTCGATACCATCGTCCTCGCCAACCCGCGCGAAGCACTCGCCCTCGAAAATAATCTCATCAAGAAGTATCAGCCAAAATTCAACATCCGTCTTCTCGACGACAAAACCTACCCATACATCAAGCTCACGGCCTACGAAAAATATCCCCGCGTCTACTTCACTCGCAAAGTGAAGAAAGACGGCGCACTCTATTTCGGCCCCTATTTTCCAGCCAGCCTCGCGCGCCGCATCCTTACGTTCGTACACAAGCGCTTCATGGTGCCTTCGTGCAATGTCGATCTGACGCGCAATCATCCGCGCCCCTGTTTGCAGTACTACATTAAACGCTGCCTCGGCCCGTGCGTCACGGGTCTCACTACCGACGAGCAATACGCGGAAGCCGTCCGCGATGCGCGCCTCTTCCTCGATGGCAAGCGCCACGACCTGATCAAAAGCCTCGAACAGCGCATGGCCGCCGCTGCCGAAAAAGAGCTCTTCGAGCAAGCCGCGGCCTATCGCGATCTCCTCCGAACTCTCGAAGACATTGAGGAACGCCAGCGCATCGCCGCCGCGCAAGGCGACGATACCGATGTGCTCGCCTACTACGCCGAAGCCCCGCTGGTTGCCGCCAACTTATTCCACCTGCGGGGTGGCCGCGTTGTCGATCGCCGCGAATTCTACTGGGAGGACCTCGAAACCTTCGATCCCAACGAATTCGTCCCTTCGCTCCTCAAGCAGCTTTATCTCGACGCGGCATACCTGCCGAAAGCAATCCACGTCCCTGTCGATTTTGAGGATCGCGCGTTGCTCGAGGAAACCCTCACCGAGCGTTCCGGCCACAAAGTGGAAATCTTCACCCCGCAGCGCGGCAGCAAGCGCGCCTTTCTCGACCTCGTCGAGAACAACGCCAAGCACGCCTTCGAGCAGCGTTTCCGCGTTCTGAAACCCACCTCAAAAATGATCGGCGAAGCCGTCCAGAACGCATTGAATCTTCTCGAAGAACCCCGCCGCATTGAAAGCTTCGACATCTCCCACATGCAAGGCACCGACACCGTGGCGTCCATGGTCGTCTGGGAAAATGGCCGCATGAAAAAATCCGACTATCGCAAATTCATCATCCGTGGAGAATTCGCCGGCAACGGCGCGCTCGGCGGCGCCCCCTCCGTTCCGTGGACGCAAAACGACGATTTCGCCAGCATGAAAGAAGCGGTCACTCGCCGGTATCGCCGCGTCCTGGAAGAGAAGAAGCCGCTCCCTAGCTTGATCCTGATCGACGGGGGAATCGGCCAACTGCATGCCGCCGCCGATGCCCTGGAGTCTTTGCAAATCATCAATCAACCTCTCGCAGCCATCGCCAAAAAAGAAGAAATCCTCTACATCTACGGCCAGGAAAGCGAACCCTGCATACTCGACCGCCATTCGCCCGTCCTCCATCTGATCCAGCAAATTCGGGATGAGACCCACCGCTTCGCCGTAACCTTCCACCGGCTCCGCCGCGGCAAGCGCCAGACCAAGACGGCCTTGAGCGAAGTTCCCGGCGTCGGTCCGCGTACCGCCCAAAAACTCCTGCGCGAATTCGGCAGCGTGGCCAACATGCAGCGAGCGGGTGTCGAGGGGCTCAGCAAGCTCGTATCCCGAAAAAGCGCCGAAAAAATCCTCACCTACCTCGAATCTGCTCCCGTTCCTAATAACCTGTCCCGCTAGTGCATACCGGTTAGCCCGTATTGCACCCGCATTAGCCCCTATGTTACGGTTTTTGCGGAGGTTACTATGGCGGACAATGTGGGTTCCAAGGTTAGTTATTTCCTCGTCGGCCTGGGTGTCGGCGCGTTGGTTGGCGTGCTTTTCGCTCCCAAGTCGGGCGAAGAGACGCGCGACTATCTGAACAAGAAGGCCGATGAAGGCAAGGATTACGCGCAGCGCAAAGCACGCGAACTTCGCGAGCGTGCCGATGAGTTGGTCGAGCGCAGCAAAGATGTAGCCTCGCGCAAGAAGGATTCGATTGCGGCTGCCGTCGAAGCCGGCCGTGAAGCCTACCTTCGTGAATCGAAGGCCTAGTCACCGGAATACCCGAAACTACCCTGGTAGAAGTTCTGAAGCAACGGTGCTCGAAGTGAAGTTGTAGCGATTCGTCCCTCGGCGTGGGTGAGGCAGGAATGGAAACTTGGGTAGTCATATCGGTTGTCATCGCAGCCATCGCCATCGTGTTCCAGGCGTGCATGCTGACGGCGATGTTTCTTCAAATGAAACGCACCATGGAACGAGTGGAGCGCCTCACCGACAATCTTGAAACGCGCGTCGGGCCGATTCTGACGCGCGTGCAGATCTTGCTCGACGACACGCAGCCGAAAATTTCCGAAATGGTTGCCGACGCCGCTCACGTCGTCTATCTGGCGCGCGGGCAAGCGCAAAAACTGGACCGTGTGGTGAGCGAGGCATCCGACCGTTTGCGCGGCCAACTGGTGGCCGCGGACCGAATTCTCACCGGCGCTCTGGAAACGGTCGAGGAAGCTGGCTCACAGTTCAAGCGCGGCATCTGGAAGCCGGTGCAGAGAGTTTCCGCGGTCGTGTCGGGAATCAAGGTCGGGCTCGACTTTTTGCGCTCGCGACGCGCGCCGGGCCGACGTTCCTCCGACGATCCCGTCGAACACGAAGAAGAACTCTTCATCTGAGGTTCCGTCTAAACCGTGCGAGCGTCCAATCCCACCCCAACGACTTTGTAGGGGCGGGGCTTGCCCCGCCCGGCGTCAACCTCGGCTCGCTCCAATCGGGACGCTCACTCCATCTTCTCCGCAACATCATTTCCGCCTGATAATTAATATCTGCTCTTTTCCAATAAGTTGACTTGCTCCAATCCGCCGCCTCTTGCAGGCGCTGGGACGTGCTGAAGCGCGCGCACCCTACATTGCTACTCGCTTAGCGGATCCAGCCGCCGCCCAGGATGCGATCGCCGTCATAGAAGACAGCGCCTTGGCCGGAGGTGATGGCTCGTTGTGGCGCGTCAAACGTAACGCGGGCGCGCGTGGCATCAAGCGGCTCGACTTTTGCCATTGCGGGAATGTGCTTGCGGCGGATTTTGACGGCTGCACGAAATGGCTGGCTCGGACATTCGAGCGCGATCCAGTTTACTTGCTCGATCTCGCAGGTTGTGGTGCGTAGCGATTCGTCGTCGCCCACGACCACGCGACTGTTTTCCCGATCGATCGCCAGGACATAGTAGGGTTTGCCTGCGGCAAATCCCAGGCCTTTGCGTTGGCCAATCGTGAAATTATGCACGCCGTTGTGCCGGCCGACGACCGTGCCTTCTTCGTTGACGATTTCTCCGCCGGTGTTCGACAGCGGGGCACCGCTTTCGCGTGAATACGCTTCGATGAATTGCACGTAGTTGCCGTTGGGAACGAAGCAGAGCTCCATGCTCTCGGGTTTTTCGGCAACTGGAAGGTTCACCCGGCGGGCCGCGTCGCGGACTTCCTCCTTGGTGAGTTCGCCGAGAGGAAACTCACTGCGCGCGAGCTGTTCCTGCGTGAGTCCCCACAGAAAATACGATTGATCTTTGCTGTCGTCGCGCGCGCGGAGGAGCTCCCAGCGGCCCGTCTCCTCATTCTTGCGAATGCGGGCGTAGTGGCCGGTGGCCAAGTGTTCGGCGCCGATTTGCCGGGCCATGCGCAGAAGTGGCTCGAATTTGACGTCGGTGTTGCAGTTGGTGCAGGCGATGGGTGTACGACCAGAGAGATATTGCTCAACAAACGGACGCACGACTCGCGCGTCAAATTGCTGCTCGAAGTTGACGACGTAATGGGGAAAGTTCAGGTGTTGCGCTACACGCTTGGCGTCGTAAACATCGTCGAGCGAGCAGCAGCGATGCTGCGCTGGGCCGTCACCTTGCAGCTCGGGCAGGCGGCGCTGGTTCCACAGCTGCATGGTCAGGCCGATGACCGGGCGGTCTTGTTCCTGAAGCAGTACGGCTACCGTGGAACTGTCTACACCGCCGGACATCGCTACCGCTACCAGACCGGTGCGCACATCGGAGGCGGTGGGTAGCGTGTCGAAGTGAGTTTCGGTGTTCACGGACATTTCAATTGTAGCGGAAAGATCAATTGTAGGCGAAAGATGAAGAGCGGACTAATTGCAGAGACACAGAGACGGCCTGTGCTCCCTTGTCCTTGTAGGGCGGGGCTCGCCCCGCCCGGCCATTGCGTCTTGGCGCAGAGAAGAGGAGGTCGGCGCCGTAGTCATGAGCGGACCTCGGCTTTCGCCCCTTTATGGTATGTCGGGGACAGCTCGCGGAGATAGGCGACCGCCGTTGGGATGACCTGTAGGGCGAAGTCGATGTCGGCAGGGGTGGTGTGGCGGCCCAGGCTAAAGCGCAGGCTGGCGCGGGCGTCTTCGGCTGGCAGTCCAATGCCCGTGAGCACGTGAGATGGCTCGACCGCGCCGGAGGAGCATGCCGCACCGGTGGAACAGGCCAAGCCTTTTAGATCGAGCGCGATAACGAGGGCTTCGCCTTCGATGCCGGGGAAGGTGATGTTCGTAGTGTTGGGAGTGCGTTGCCCTCTGGCTCCGTTGACGCGGGAATCGGTCACGCGCTCCAGCAGCCTGCGCTCTAAGGTATCGCGGAGCGCTGTGACGCGCTTGGCGTCTTCTGCCAACGATGCTTTCGCGATTTGCGCAGCCATTCCCAGGCCGACGATTCCGGCAACGTTCTCGGTGCCGGGCCGGAAGCCTCGCTGGTGATGACCACCGTAAAGGAGCTGGCGCAAGCGTGTGCCGCCGCGGATGTACAGAGCGCCGATGCCTTTTGGAGCGTAGAGCTTGTGCCCGGAAAGCGAGAGCAGGTCGAGTTTGAAAGCGTTCACATCGATCGGAATTTTGCCCGCGGATTGTACGGCGTCGGTGTGGAAGTGGACGTCCGCTTCGGCCGCGATTTGGCCGATTTCTTCGAGGGGTTGCACGGTGCCGAGCTCATTGTTGGCGTGCATGACGGTGATCAGCACAGTCTCGGGATGCTTGCGCAAGGAGTCGCGGAGGGCTTGGAGATCGATTTGTCCGTCGCGATCGACAGGGAGATAATTGACCGAGATTCCGCGCTTCTCAAGCGCCTGGCAGGTATTGAGCACGGCTTCGTGCTCGATTGCGGTAGTGACGATGTGCGGGAGAGGAGCGTTGATTGCCTGAAGGTCTCGTGCTGTCGGCGTCGCGTTGCGGCCGATACCGCGACTTCTTGAGGACGCCAAAACCGAAGCCTCCGCGATACCGAAAATGGCATGGTTGTCTGCTTCGGTGCCGCCGCTGGTGAAGACGATTTCCTGAGGGCGGGCGCCGATCAGGCCGGCTACCTGCTCCCGGGCGGTTTCCACGGCGGCACGGGCCTTTTGGCCGAAGGTGTGGATGGAGGAGGCGTTGCCGTACTCGCCAGAGAAATAGGGAAGCATGGCGTCGAAAACTTCGGGATCGACGGGGGTGGTGGCGTTGTGATCGAGGTAGACGCGGTTCATGGGGCTGCTTTCAGCATAGGCCGTGCGGTCGGCGAGGGCAAGAGATGTGGGGTGTGGACAAGGACGTAGCTTGGAACCGTATCTGTGAACTGTGATCCTGATCCTACGGCTTCTCGTGCGCCGGCTGCGGTCCGGCGCCGATTTTAGCGGCAGGCCAGGATTGAAGTCGTGAGAGCCCGCCGGCGTTCGAATACTAACCATATCTAAATATATTGACTTAGTAAAAACACCATGCTATCATGAGTTGTGCGTTCGCGATTCTCAACTCACCAGCCGCGCCGTTGTCCGGTTCTCCATTCGCTTGTAAACCGTTTAGAATCCGCACTTCCGAAAAACGCGCCCATAACTGCTGTAGAATCCGCACTTACAAAATGCTTGAACTTAAAGTCCTTTAGAATCCGCACTTCTGCTTGAGGATTCACAAGAAGCCCACTGAATACAGGGAAAAGCTGTGTTTTCAAGACCTTCCAGTTAATCAGTCGGTGGACAACGGTGGACCCAGACGGCTCTGGGAGAGTCAAAACGCGGATTATTGGCAACACTGGTTACACTACCGGCCAGAAACTTGATGACGGCGGTGGGTGGATTCTCTCGCTTCGCCGGGGCCCCCGATGGATCGCGAATCCCAACTCGGGTCGACGAAGGCCATAAACTTCGTAACTTGCCAGCCGTTGACGGTGAACTCCCGGAGGCGACGAACAGTCAGACGCTCTCGCTCAACGGCAACTTCGAGTGTCTGCGTTTCCATTCGTGGCGAGCCTCATCTAGCTGAATTTGAAATGACGGGTTCGACTTGCCATGGTTGTTCTTTGGATCGGCCATGTACCGCGAGGCTTGAGCGCAAAGCAAAAGAGAAGCGACACTTTTCCGAGCGTTTAGCAGGCAATGCAACTGCTCGATCCGGACTTTGTTAATAGCTACTGGCCGTAACGTTAGCGCGTGTCGAGATCAAATATGCTTACACCAGAGAGTTTGGTGCGGCTAGGGAATTCTTAGTGCCTCGTACGTTTGGGTACCTGTGTTGAAGAGAAGTTTCGCCGCCTGCGTGTTGCTCTTTTGGAAGTCGAATGTGATGTTGCGGGAAAGCACAAAGAACCGCGTATCTGATTCCGAGAAAAGCTCTTCAGGTGCGGCACCGCCGACGCTCAGACGCAAACTTGAATCCTTGAGAGTTATGGTGAAGGTGTCTATGCCAGGAATTTCATAGGTTCCCGCATAGTGAGAGAGTACTTTCGGATCGACTACCACCAGGGAACGCTCGATTGGCTTAAAATCGGGCCAACCGTACTCCTTGGCGACGGCTCGGCGGTATTCATTAATTAATCGATCGCCACCGTCAGAGTTCGTCATTATCACCAAACCCTGACCGGTACGGGCATACGCATCAAGAGAGCAGCGAAACCCTTCGTTAGCCCCGCCATGTCCGAAGCGTAGCGCCTCGCCTGAGTGAGCCAGACCAAAGCCAAGCCCATAGTCGTCTTTTTGTGCAGAGAGCATCTGTCGCATCATTTCTTGCGACAGAATCGTGGATGATTTCCCAGCGTACTCGTTTTGCACTTCGATCGCGAAACGCGCTAAATCGGATGGCGTCGTCCACAAACCGGCAGGGGCCATTTCCGGATAGGTGTGCCATCCCCCTTTTACAGGCTCGCCAGAATCGCGATAGGGAGTTGCTGCTCCTGCTGCGAGGGATTGCGGCAGAGGTTGTTCATAGGTGCTGTGAGCCATTCCCGCAGGCTCCAAAACTAGGTCGTGAATGATCTTGGGGAAAGGTTTGTTCGTAACGTCAGTGAGGAGCAACTGCATGATGACGTATCCCCCACCAGAATAGCGCCAGAGCGTACCCGGCACAGCATCAACGCGTATGGCGGGCGTATTAGCAGGTGCCTCCCCGTTGAGAATTTGGATGATTGAGGGCACAGGCTCGTCCGAGGCATAGCCCGGAAATCCATGAACCGTGAGACCTGCACTGTGGCTAGCGACCCGACGCAGGGTGACTTTGTTTTCTTTAGTGAATTCATTTTCGGGAACCTTCCATGTACGCAATTTCGCGTTCACGTCCTCATCCAAGCTAAGTTTACCGTCCTGTACAAGACGCATCATGGCGAGCGCCGCGACAGGTTTGCTGATCGATGCCGCTTGGAAAAGGGTTTCAGAAGTGATGGGTTTCTTCGCTGCAATGTCAGCCAAGCCGTAGGTGCGAGTCCAAAGAATCCGACCGTGATCGAAATAACTTACGCTGACGCCAGGCACTTTGTAGTACGACATGCGGTCGGCGATTGTCATTGCAGGGGCCGGTCGGTCTTTAATTGTGACCGCAGTAAGCAGGCCAGCTTCGATTCGGGATATACGAGCGGATTGTTCGCCAAGGTCGGGGCTATGTTGTTGAGATGCGAGAGCGGCAAATGCCAGGAACGAGCAAACTACGATCAACCTGGAGAGATTTCGTTTCATCCGGACCTCGTGAAGAGGATGGTAGCACTTCGATTCAAGTCCCGATAAGTCGTGCCGAACAAGTCCTTTTTACAGGTCGGACAGCCGGGTACCACTACGCCTCGCCCGCCTTGGGCGATGGACCGGCACAACGTTTGCTGATACTTTACGTCTAGAGTATCGGTGGAGGTGTTTTATGCTTAGAAGCATACTCCCAGGGTTTTTCATTATTTCTCTCCTCATCGTAGCCACAGCAGCGCAGAGCCCCTTGGATGGCGACAAGCCAGTGTGGACGATGGAAGTGCTCAAAGTGCAACCGGGAATGTTCGGTGCCACGCTCGGCTATCTAGACAACGATTGGATGCGCGTACGCGCCGAGGCTAAGCGGCAAGGTGCGGTCCTAATCTACTACCGCATCGCTGACCAAAATAGCCGAAAGAATGACCAGAGCATTATGTTGCTGACGGAATTTAAGAATGCGACGGCATATGATGCACGTGAAAAGCTCTTCTCTTCGATACGGAAACAGTTGCCGGACAATGCCTCAGCTGTCATGCCTTTCAAACAATCGGAATTGTTTGAAACGGTAAGGACACTGGTCTTTCAGGATTATTCGGATACGGACCGTGAGCGGTTCAAGCTTCTCTCGAAGAATTAGGGTACTGCTCCGGTATCCTCGCCACACGGCGCCGGGTGGGGATCGATCTATCGCGTCGTGCCAGGATTGGATCGCCACATGCATGCATCTACTGGGTCCGCGAATCCTCTGACGATTTCCTCAATCCGGCACATCGATGCACAGGTACATCCTCGATTTCTTATTCGCGCGTGGTAGAATGAATTACCTCTGCACTTGCACGGGAGAAGAATAAGCCCAAGGCTTCCGCTCCCTCGCTACTCTTCCCCCCGAACCAATTCCAGAGACAGAAATGGGATGCCTCAACTATGAGGTCCCTGATGCGTGGTGTTGGACATGATCTGGGAGACGTTCACTAAACGTCAGAAGCGAATCGCGAATGCTGGAAAGCAGGACATTTATCAGTACGATGACCTGCCTGTGATCTTCAGAGGCCAGGTCGTACACATCTGGCAAACTGCCATAGGTCGATACTTCGTACCAGAAGCATACTCCGCGGCACCCGCCTCCCCAACAAATGTCGTCTGGCGCTTCATACATGACACCCTCGCCAGGGAACTTGGAGTTTCGATGCTGGCCGGGGGACGTGGCAGTGATCCAAAAGATCGCTGTATTCGCTATCTCTATGAAGCTGACACATTGGGCATGCTTGACATTGTCGAATTATCTTTCCGTGTCATCGACGTCGGCGTTCGTAAGCTCGACCAATACGATGTAGTCGATGCTGGAATCGAGCAAGACGCTGACGATGCCATTGGGGAGTTGAACGCACGGTTCAGGGAGCACAGCATCGGATACCAATACCTCGATGGAAAACTAGTGCGATTGGATTCGGAATTCGTTCACGTTGAGATGGTAAAACCCGCGCTGTCGCTGCTCAATTCCCACGGATTCGACGGCCCCGCAGCCGAGTTCATTCAGGCGTTCGATCACTACAGGCACGGTAGGAATAAGGAAGCGGTCGCTGAAGCATTGAAGGCGTTCGAGAGCACGATGAAATCAATCTGTGCTGTACGCAAGTGGTCGTATCCACCGACAGCAACCGCCAAGCAACTGATGGAAGTAATTTTTGATAGTGGATTGGTCCCACCGATGTTAGGTTCCCACTGGAGCGCTCTCCGGGCCGCGATGGAATCTGGAGTGCCGACTCTCAGAAACAAGACCAGCGGGCACGGTCAGGGTCCGACTATGGTGGAACTGCCCGCCCATTTTGCGGCGTACACCCTGCATCTGGCCGCGTCGAACATTGTCTTCCTGGTGGAAGCGCATAAGGCGCTGAAATGACCGACACGGAGACGATCCCTAACCAGAGAGCTCGGGTCCCTTTATTTTATTGCGGCACAACTCCAAACAACCAGCCATTACCCTTACACCGATTGCATATACTCCGGCCTTCCCAACCGGTCGCATGGCATGAGGGACACTCGTCCCAATCCTTTTCGCCAGTCGCGCTTTCAAAGACGCCCTTACAACCCTTACGACCACAGGGTAAATTAGCGAACTTAATCGCTGCGACCGCACCGCAGTGCGGGCAGCGGGCTTCCGGCGTGGGTCGTTTTTCCATCCTAGAATGATTCTACGCTCATTTAAGGTCCTGCTTTTGCACGTTCCAGGGGTGTCAGTGATAGGATCACCGTCACCGAACGGCTGCAGGCTCGCCAATGTCAGACCAAGATAGCGAACGTCGTGTTTATCCTCGCTTTGCCGCGCCGAAATGGACGATCGTCACTTGGCATAGGTTCAACAAAAGAGCGGTGTCGGTAGTGGACAACCTCGGCTTGGGCGGGCTGTTCATCCGTACACCGGATCCGCCGCCTGTTGGAACCTTCATTCAGTTGCTTATCGATGCGCCTACAGGTGAGGTACGCGCTCGTGCCGCTGTCCAACGAAGTAGCCCCAAACAAGGTATGGGCGTGAAGTTCATCGCGATGGAACACGAACATCGGGCACGATTCGCGGGATGGCTTAAAACTCTGTCCTCCTGACCCGGACAAGCTACGGTAAATCATCCGTTGACTTCAACTTTGCGTGTTTGCCCACAAAGATTTGATTTTAGAACGGCTCCATTCGTGGCGGCGTACAATTGCAATTAGTGTCTACCTGTATCTATTGCGACTCGAACACCCAGCTGTCGCAGGAACATGTGTTCCCAGCTGCGTTCGGTTGCCCTTGGGTTCTCCAGCACGCCGTCTGCAGGAAGTGCAACAATCAATTCAACTCAGAATTTGAAGGCAGCTTCATCAAATCGACGGGCTCCTTGCGAACCCTCCTCGGAATTAAAGACCGATATGGCAATACACCCGATGTGAGGGGAACCGCCAAGATTCACGGCGTGGATCATCCGATACGAGTGTCTTCGGAAGGGATGTTGTCTATCCCAACGATGAAAATTCCCATGAATCGTACAGAGGATGGTCAGCCTTTCAAAATCGTGACCTTCACTGCCAAACAAAATCAACAGGTGGCAAAGGGCTTAGCGAGAAAAAGTTCGAAACTCAAGAACGTAATCACGGAAGAGACCAAAATTAATGGCGAAGCAGTGGTGCCACTAGATTTCACATTTCTCACAGGCAACGCGGCGTTGCGGTCCGTCGCGAAGATAGCCTATACGGGCTTGGCCTTCGTTGCCGGATCAGCTTTCGCGAAATCGGATACTTTTGCCAGCGTGAGAGAACACCTGCTTTCCGGTACTGGGAAGATATCGACGCGTCTCTTCCACAACAAAATCATCGCCCTACGCACAGCGCTTGAGCGCGACCAGTTTACTTTGGTTATCGCGTGCGACGGTAGAAAAGGGTGTGCTCACGCTGCGGTATTCTTTTTTGGGACTCTCTCGTACCTCGTCACACTCCACGGCGGTGTCTATCGAGGGCCTGATGTGCTCAAGACGATCGGATTTAACGGATACACAAGGAGCGACTGCCAGACCGTCTGTAGCAGCATACTGGCCGAATACGAGTTGATCGCAGAAGTTAACTCTTCCAAGACAATCTGGAATTCGTCTGCCGCGTCTGGTGGTTACTTCATGAATTTTCTTCGATCAACCGGGCTCGATATCCGTCCACTCAAGACAACGTGATGCGGAATCCCGCTAATTATCCGCCCATCGGGACGCATTCAGAATGCTGGAACGGCTAGACCGGCAATTTGATCCCGATTCGGGTTCCCCCTGGGCCGAACGATTCTTAGTTGCCGAAAGCCCTGCGCGTGGGCTACGAGCAGGTGTTGCGTCGACCCATTGAGACCGCAGCGTTTACCAGGCACTTGAGGGCCCAAGGTATCGAGCCGGTCCTCTCAAGGCTATAATCTCCGTCACTTATGGCCCTCGCTCCCGGCGCAAAACTTGGCCCCTATGAAATTGTTGCGGCGCTTGGCGCCGGCGGCATGGGAGAGGTATACCGTGCGCGGGACACCCGGCTCGACCGTGCCGTTGCAATTAAGATTTTGCCCGCGGCTTTCTCCGATGACGCCCGGAGTCTTGACCGGTTCGAGCGCGAGGCTCGCATTCTTAGCACGCTCAATCACTCCAACCTTCTGAGCATCTACGACGTGGGTGCGCAGGAGAGCATTCACTATTTGGTGTCCGAGCTACTCGACGGCGAAACACTGCGCCATCGCATGCAGGACGGCACGATTCCGACACGCAAGGCCCTGGACTATGCGGTGCAGATTGCAAACGGACTTGCGGCAGCACACGACAAAGGTGTAGTCCATCGTGATCTCAAACCGGAAAACATTTTCGTAACCGAGGAAAGCCATATCAAAATTCTCGACTTTGGGCTTGCCAAGCAGAACGTTCCCGGCGAGTCGGAAAAAACCGTCACGCTGGCGACGGAACCCGGGATGGTGCTGGGCACCGTGGGATATATGTCCCCTGAGCAGGTACGGGGTGAGTCTGCCGATTCGCGAAGTGACATCTTCAGTTTTGGCGCAATTCTGTACGAAATGCTTACCGGGACCCGTGCGTTCCGGGGCGGTTCGTCGGTCGAGACCTTGCACGCCATCCTCAAAGAAAACCCCCCGCAAATCCTTAGCGCGGAAGGCAAGATTTCTCCGGGCACGGAACGGTTGATGCGGCGATGCATGGAGAAGGCATCCGGGGAACGCTTCCAGTCTGCGCGCGATCTGGCATTCGCCATTGAGGCCCTGTCGGGAAGTTCGGGAACCGAAGCGCTTGCGATCCCCGCCCAGGAAAAGCAGCCCTTCTGGGAGCGCAACTGGCGTTTGTGGTGCGCTGCCTCAGCGGGGTTACTTTTGGCGGTTGCGCCCACTCTCTGGTTACGACATTCGGCACCGGTCGTAAAGTTCTTGCAACTCACAAACGATAGTTATGCCAAGAACAACAGCAATTGGCCGCCGCCGGTGTTCGACTCCCCGCTAGCTACCGATGGCGCACGGCTCTATTTCACAGCGGTGAACCTGGAAGCCGGTCTTACCCCCGCCCAAGTTTCCGTAAAGGGCGGCGAAATTGCGCCCATCCATTTGCCCCTTCCGTATGCTGGCTTCGAACTGATGGGTATTTCGCCTGACAGCTCCGAACTCCTGGTGGAGAGCTTCAATTCGTCTGAGGTCGAGCTCCACCAATGGATTGTTCCCATCACGGGCGGATCACCTCGCCGATTGGACGACCTGTTGGCCCACGACGCAGCGTGGTCTCCCGATAAACGACTAGTTGCATTCGCCACCGGTGATGGGCTCTTTCTGTTGGACAGCAACAACGGAAAACGAAAAATATTCACTGCCAGCGGCGTCGTGCTATGGCCGCGCTGGTCGCCGGATGGCAAACGATTGCGTTTTACTGTAGAGGATGCCTCCACAGCGTCCAGCGCATTATGGGAACTAGGCGTGGAAGGCGGCGGCGCACACCTGCTGCTACCGGGATGGAACAAACCTTCCATCGAGTGCTGCGGCGAGTGGACCCGAGATGGGCGGTACTACGTGTTTCAGACCGGCACATTCGCACACTCGGACGTCTGGGTCGTAAGAGACGGTCTCTTCGGCATGTCCCAGCCATCTCAGCTCACCGCCGGACCGTTGAGTTTCGCATCGCCGCTACCCTCGCTCGACGGCGATTGGCTTTACGTCGTCGGCTCGCAACGACGGTATGAAATGGTTCGGCTCGATCCTACATCAGGCCAGATGACCGCGTTTAACTCCATGCCGTCGTTGGAAGCGCTCGACTACTCCCGGGATGGGAAGTGGATGGCATATGTAACTCATCCAGACGGAGTCCTGTGGCGAAGCCGCGCCGACGGTTCCGATCGCCTGCAACTTACGTATCCACCAATGATGGCCTCTTCGCCGCAATGGTCGCCCGATGGGAGACAGATCGCGTTCACTCGAATCCGTATTGGCGAACCATTGCAGATCGAAATAGTTTCCGCCGATGGTGGAACATCACGGGACGTTTTTCCTGAAGCACGAAATCAAGGTGCCGCGACGTGGTCAGCAGATGGCCAGTCAATGATCTTTGGCAGATTGCCGTGGTTGGAAAGTGGTAAGAGCCTTCCAACGCTGTTGGAAAAAGTCGACCTTCATACTCACCAACTTTCGGAAATAGCGGGTTCGGAAGACATCCTAGCGCCTTCAATCTCACCGGACGGAAAGTACCTGTGTGCAGTGCATACTTCTGGCGACCCACGGGTCGCGGTGTACGATTTCAACGCGGCGAGATGGAATATTCTCAGCTCCGCCACCGGTTACCGCCCTGCATGGGCTCGCGACTCCGGCACTCTTTACCTGGTCTCGCGTGAGGGAGAGCTCCAAAGTTACCGTCCTGCAAACCGACAACTGAAATCCGTAGTGAAGATACCGGGCACTTTTTCTTCGTTCGGGGCATCGCTGGAGGCATTTACATTTCTGGGCATCGGACTGGATGGCGCTCCCCTCCTTGTACGCGATCAAGGCTCCTCGCAAATCTACGCGATGAAATGGCAAAAATAATCCGCGGTCCTCGGACAATGCACGATGATCAGAGTGTGAGCATCGTTTCTACCACTCTGTTCAAGTGGCTCAAAGCTGTCCATTTCGAGTCGACCGTTTCAGTCGGTGAAAGAGATACTCAGCCGCGCGGCCAAGCCCCCTCGGATATGGAGACGGCCCCAGTTAGCCGCAACATTCGTCCGTGCGAAATCGATGTCCTAAACTCGAGAAAGCGCGGGTGTCAATTTTGCAGAAATGAGATGACACCACCAACTTCTGATAAGTCGTTTATCAGGACTGGACGCGAACTGTCCCTCTTCGTTGACTTGCCTTCTGGCGCAACCTAAGATGAGCGCGAAATGCCAGATTTGTCATCTCTGATCGGCCAGTCCGTTTCGCACTACCGCATCATCGAGAAACTCGGTGGCGGTGGTATGGGTATCGTCTATAAGGCAGAGGACACCAAACTCCGCCGCTTCGTTGCCTTGAAATTTCTTCCTGATGGGTTCGCGCCAGACTCACAAGCTCTGAGCCGCTTCGACCGCGAAGCGCAAGCCGCCTCCGCTCTGAACCATCCAAATATCTGCACCATCTATGAGATCGGCGAACACGACGGCCAACCTTTCATTGCGATGGAGTTTCTCGATGGGCATACGCTCAGACATCTCATCGATGGCCAGCCCTTACCGCTTGAAACGGTCCTTGAACTGGGAGTTGAGATTGCGGATGCACTTGATGCGGCACATACCAAAGGAATCGTCCACCGAGACATCAAGCCAGCGAACATCTTTGTGACCGAACGCGGTCACGCCAAGATTCTGGACTTTGGGCTGGCGAAACTGGTCCCTGTTGGTGCGAATGTCGGTGTATCGAAGATGCCGACCGCTATAACGGGAGAACTCTTGACCAGTCCCGGCACGACAATGGGCACTATGGCTTACATGTCGCCTGAGCAGGCGCGAGGCGAAGAACTGGACGCACGCACGGACTTGTTCTCTTTCGGCGCAGTCCTGTATGAAATGGCGGCGGGCCGGATGGCGTTTTCAGGCAAGACAACGGCCATCGTGCACGAGGCGATTCTTAACCGAGCGCCCGTTCCTGTGGTCCGGCTGAACCCGGTACTCCCGCCGAAATTAGAGGAAGTCATCAACAAGGCTCTGGAGAAAGACCGCGACTTGCGCTATCAGCACGCGTCGGAACTTAGCGCCGACCTGAAGCGTATCCGACGAGATACGGATTCTGGCCGAATTTTATCATCGGGGAGCCGAACGGGTCAGGAAGTCGCCGAAGAGCCTCGAACTCGCTCCGTAGCAGTGCAGCCGTCAACTGGGCTTGCACGGAACATTGCTTTGGCCGCTTGCGGCGCACTACTTGTAGCATGCTTTCTGGCATATTACCTTTGGCCGCGGACTAAGATTTCCAGCGGCCCCGCAAAGATTACGCAAATCAGCCAGTGGAACAAACCGCTGGACGACGCGAGGCTTTCACCCGATGGCCACGCCGTGGCGTTTGTTTCCCCGGTTAGCGGCATCGCACGAGTGTTCCTGATGCTCACTTCTGGCGGGGAGCCTCTGCAGCTAACGAATGACGAAGGCGACAAGGATATAGACAATTTTTCGCCCGACGGAAAAGAAATCTATTACCAGAAGAATCTCGGCCGCGACGAGACTTGGTCGGTGCCAACACTCGGCGGCAGTCCCCGGCTCTTGGTAGCCGCGCGATGGATGGTTCCCTCTTCCGATGGTGCTTCCATTTTTTATGCGAAGTCGGAAGGCTCCGGAATATTTCGTGCAGGAAAATCCGGACTAGACGAAGAATTAGTTTACAACGCCAAGGGCACTGGTCTGTTCTTCATCCCGGTACTGCCATTTCCCGGCGGCAACGACCTGCTCGCAGGTGGTTTTCAAGTGGCCTTTGAATCCAAATTCCGCTTTTACCGAATAAACCTGACCAGTCACGCAGCGGTTGATCTAGGTGAGGTGTCCGCGAATGCGTTTGACGCCGTGTGGGCCGAACCAGGGAAGACCGTGCTGTTCGGTCGGGTGGTAAATGGACTCATGAACATCTGGAGTTACAACTTGAACGACCGGAGTCTGACGCAGGTTACTTTCGGAACGGGACCGGACTACGCTCCCATGCCGGATCCGGGAGGAAGAGGAATTTATTTTGTGAATGGCAAATCCTCCGGGTCCCTGACCGCGTACCACGTTCATTCGAAGGAATCCACAGATATTGCGGAGGACGCAACTGGGCCGAGCATCTCGCCAGATGGAAAGCGCGTGATGTACGTCACGTTTCCCTCAACCCACGGGTCCCAACTCTGGGTGTCGGACCTCGATGGTGGCAACAAATTCAAGATCGCCACGGGAGAGGGTCTGTGGACTGGGTCTTGGGCGCCAGACAATTTTCACGTGACGTTTAGTGAATCAGGAGCCAGCGCAGAAGCCAAAGCCTACATCGTAGGGAGCGATGGCAGCGGACTTCGTCAGCTGCCCCCATTGGGCGGTATCCCCGACAATCCGGTATGGAGTCCTGATCAGAAATCCCTTTACGTCAGTGTCGAGGAGAAGGCGACTTCCATATCGACCGTTTGGAAATGGACCATGGACGGTTCAAATCCGGAAAAGATCGTGGAAAACTGCACTTTGATTTCGGACATCGACCCCGGCGGCGGGTACTTGCTTGGCTTCGGAAGATATGGGGAAAAGACTGGAATCTACGACGTGTCTACTTCCGCTAGGAAATGCATCTCATTGCTTCCCGGCGTGGCAACTTTCGGTGCAATTTTTGCTCGCGATGGCAAATCCTTCTTCTATGCCGTGGCTTCCCGCGCCGAAGTCACGATTTACCGTCAACCTTGGAAGGATGGCAAAACCATCGGGACTCCCCAGGTCGCGTTGAAGCTTCCCTTTACTTTTCCAATGAATTACGGCGGTAGCGCTTACGATTTTTCCAGAGACCTTTCCACCATAGTTTATGCGCGTCCCGGCGGTCACGCGGACCTCTATCTTCTGAGTCAGAAATGAATCCACATAACAGAACGGAACAGAGTTCCGCTAGGGTTCTTATAAGTCCTGGTAAGTTCGTATTACTGGACAAGTGCCCGGCCCGTACGCTATCGCACCTCAAAAGTGCCATCGGTTCCTCAGACTGCACCGGAGTTACTTACCTCCGGCAGTACATCTGGTCCCTCGCCCTCGGTTGAGATAGATTTTCACTCGGAGGATTCATGAACATTCTGGCAGCGATCAAGCGCGAAGAGAGAAAGCTCGAAAAGCAGCTAAGCAAGCTGAATCACCAACTCAGCGGAGTACGAGCGGCTGCCAAAGCACTGGGCGGCTCTGCGGAGCGCGAGGTCGTCGGCGTGAAGAAGCGCGTCTTGTCGGCTGCTGGCAGGGCGGCGATTGCGAAGGCGGCGAAGAAGAGGTGGGCGAAGGTTAGGAAGCAAGCGAAGAGGGCCGTCTCTTAAGACACCTCCGTCCGCCGACAGGTTCCTACCTCTTTTCTTGAGGTCCTTGTAACCCGTGAAGTTGTTGTCGCAAGCCCTTGATTGGCTCGCTTTCGTAGACGTCGTTCCATCCTCGCTTGATATTATTGTGCGGTTTGTGGCTGTTGTAGACGAGCTGAGTGATTCTCTCTCACTCCCGCTGGACAGATTCAAGCCGGTCACATCGCCCTGACGGTTCCCACCTGTCCGATCCCTGTACCCAAGCACTACTGTCCTTTAGTGCTATTGATAATAAATGTCAAGACAAGTAAAACGCCCTATCTAAAGTCATTAAGTAATTAAGTTAGAAAAACAGATCTAGATGGTTAATCTTGTGGAGGCTTCATGCGCGTCGTCGTGGTCGTTGTCATTCTTTCACTCTCAATTCTTCTGCCTTCCGCTGCCCAGCAAGCTGGTTCCTCTGCTGCCGCCACCTCTGTTCGCGACCCGCAGGCGCTAACTCTAGTTACTCAGTCTCTCACGGCCATGGGTGCGATCGCTTCGCCAAATCGAATGACCCGTTCTCAAGGAACGATTTCGTACCCTGACGGATCCACAACCTCAATCAACATCGAAACAATTGGGACCACGAGCTTGCGTCAGGACGTAGGCACAAGCGATTTTTCCTTCGTTTCAAACTCCGGCGACGGGTTCTTGTTGCTGCAGGGTCAGAGAAGCAGCCTCCGGTACTGGATGACTGCCTATGCGCGACCGGAGAATTTACCGGCCCTGTCGCTGATGACCGAGTACTTGAATCCCAATCTCCAACTCCGCTATCTAGGAATCGAAGATGTAAACGGCAATCCGGCTCACCATTTGCGTCTCTCCATGCTTCCCGTCGGTAACTCCGACCCTGAAGTTGAAGACCTCATGTCCGAGTTCCATGTGTGGATCGATCAATCGTCATTGACCGTTGTCAAAAGCCGCCACTTCGATTTTTCCCCGGAAGCCATCCAGAATCGCACGCCTGTCGACGTCTTTTACAGTGACTACCGCGCACAAGATGGAGCGACGGTTCCATTCCACCTCAGCAGATTCATTGCGAACCAGAAGCAATGCGACATCGCTTTTTCGACGATTTCCCTGACCGCCGCAGTCAGCGCCTCGAGTTTCCAGTGAATCGCTCAGGAGAACACGAAATCATGAACCGCACACCTCTCATCCTGCTTCCAGTTGTCGCGCTCCTTCTCTCGGCTGTTCCAGCCCGTCCTCAGGGTGAGATCCCCACACGTGTGACAAACCAAAACCGCACTGGGGAGCTTCCTTTTTCCACGAACATTGGCACGTCAATCGAGCACGTCGATGCTGCGACGGGTACGCTCAATGTCCGCATTCCTCTCGTTTCCAATCCCGGCCGCGGCTCAAGCGCCCAGCTTTATTATCAGTTCAACAGCAACTATCTGCTTCTCGCTCCTCGCACCGACGGCCTGGGGCATCCCTACTGGATTTGGACGATCGCCGCAAATTCCGGCTGGCAGACGAATCACACATACATGACGTCTGCCATCACAACTATCAAATGTGACCCGGTCAACGGTCAAAACGAGGGGAATGCCACCACCCACTCCAGCTACATCTACTACGACTCCGACGGCGGCAAACACCCGCTGGCCGTACAGAATCAATCAGGTTTCTGCGCCGGCCCAAACGACAGTCCCAATCCAGAGCTTTCTGGCGCAGGAATGCTCGGCAGTCTGACGAATGTCCTTACCGCGGACGGCACCGCCATCACCAACCCGAGTTCGGGTGGAACCTGGGAAGATAGCAACGGTAACGAAAACAGTTGGCTTATTGGTTCGGGTAGCACTGGCACTCAAACCAATACTGTGAAGGATACTTTAGGGCGGGCCTTTTTCACGTCCCAATCCACGTCAGACGCAAACGGTAACCCGATCAAAACCACGTATACCACCTATGACTCTTCGGGAACCGCCCGAAATTACGTCGTTAATTGGCAAGTGATCACCGTGAATACTGCTTTTGGAAACACGTCCGGCGGCAGTTACGGAGCCGTGACGGAAATATCCGGGCTCTCCTGGCCCGTCGTATCTTCCATACAGCTTCCAAACAACCAGACCTACGTGTTTAAGTACGATAATCCGGGATATGGTGAAATAACCGAGATCGATTTGCCGACTGGCGGCGTAATTACCTATACGTATGCGAACCTTCAGGACGCCCGCAAGACGAGACGCTACGTCGCTTCCAGAAGGGAAACCGTGAACGGTGTCAGTTCTACCTGGAATTTTGCGATTGCCGTCCAAGGCGATCCGAATTTCAACCAGGACGTTTATACCAGTACGGTCACCTACCCACCTGTTGGTTCTCCCTCTGTCACCAATCAGTCCGTTTATGTGAGCTCGGAAGCAGGGGTTAGCGACACAAAGATCTACGCCGGCTCAGCGACCGGGACGCCCCTTCGCGAATATCAAATCAACATCGCCACCGACTCAGATCCTTACGCGGATGACGCGTGCTTCAACGAGGCTGGCAATATTGTTCCCCCGCTCGTGCCTCAAGCCGTCGGACAACGCGTCACCAGCATAACCACCATTCTCGAGAACGGCCTTCAATCGCAAAAACAGTTCGACTACGAGACCTTTAGCTACGTCTACCACCCCAATCATTGCACTTTCAAATTAGCGGGGTCCGATTCAAACGTCGCCAAAACTTACACCACCAGCCGAGGCAACGTCACCGAAATCCGCGAGTACGATTGGGCACCGGGTTCGCCCGGCCCGCTCATCCGCCGTACAGACAACGTGTATGGGCTGAACTCGAGTTCCAACTATCTCTCGCGCAACATCGTGAACAAGATCACTCAACAAACGGTCTATAACACGAGCGGCACGCAGAGCGCGCAAACTCAATTCGAATACGACAACTACGTCGCCGGCCAAAACGCGCTTATCAGCACAAGCGGCGCGCAAGCGCCTCAGCACGACTACACAAACTATTCTACGTCTCTCGTCTATCGCGGTAACGCGACTCGCGTCAAGAAATGGCGCAACACCGATGGCGCTTTGCTCACCTCAACTTACACCTACGACGACCTCGGCAACATTCGCGCCATCCAGGATCCCCGTGGCAATAGCACGAGCTATTCCTACACCGACAAATGGGCAAACGCATCGTGCCCGCCCGCCTCAGGAAACGGCCAGGCTTATGTGACGCTCGTCACCAACGCTTTGTCTCAAAATGTCCAGTTCACCTACTTCCCCTGCACCGGCCTCACCCAGGACCGTCAGGACCAGAACGACATCAATGCTTCCAGAAGCGGAACGACTTACGCCTACGACCTCATGGGGCGTGTCACCCAAAAGACTTTCGCGGATGGTGGAACAACTACCACCTCTTATATCGACACGGTGCCGGTTTCTACGACGACGACGGCGACAGCTACGCCGTCTCCGAATGTGTCAACCGTTTCCGATTTCGACGGCCTCGGTCGTCTCATTCAAACTCAGCTCACTACCGATCCCGACGGCGTCACGTATTCGGACACTGCCTACGATGCGCTGGGCAGGAAGCTAAGTGTCTCTAACCCCTATCGCTCGGCGAGCGATCCGACATACGGCAGTACTACATACGCTTACGACCCACTGTCGAGAGTGACAGCGGTGACTGACCCTGATGGCCAGGTGGCAGTCACCACGTACTCCGGCAACACGGTTACCGTTACAGACGAGGCGGGTAGATCTCGCAAGAGCCAGACTGACGCCCTCGGCAGGCTGACCAATGTGTGGGAAGATCCCGCGATGCTAGACTACCTCACTACATACGGCTACGATATCCTTGGCAATCTGACGACTGTCGTCCAAAACGGATCCCGAAATCGCTCATTCAGCTACGATTCGCTTTCCCAGCTTACCAGCTCGACTAACCCTGAATCCGGCATGGTGTCCTACGGCTACGACGCCAACGGCAACCCCACTACCAAGACCGACGCCCGCGGTATTGTCACGACACTCACATATGACGCGCTGAACCGCCTCACGCAGAAATCCTATTCCGATGGCACAACGCCAACCGCGCAGTTTTTCTACGACGAGGCCAACCCGCTTGGATGGCCGCTCCCAAACACGATCGGGCGGATGTCACGCTATTTAGCTGCGACGCTCTGCGGGCAATATGGTTATGACCCGATGGGCCGAGTAATCCATTACGGTGAATGCAGGTCGGGCGGCGGTTACGATCCAATTGCTACCTACGACCTCGCGGGAGACATGATATCGCTTGCCTATCCGAGCGGTCGTAATATCACGTACCAATACAACGGTGCCGGCAGAACAAAACAAGTGACTTTTGCGAGCTTCGGCGGCACCTCGTTCGGATACAACTATCTGAGTAATGCGACCTACGCGCCACAAGGTGCGCCTGGAACCCTAACACTGGGCAACGGTTTGACCGAAACTTCCGCCTATAACAAGCGTTTGCAGCCGACCAACCAGCAGCTGGCCAGTAGCGTGTTGACGCCATTTTATCGCTCGTACGGCTTTTACGACGCGAACAATCACAACAACGGCAACGTGATCAGCATCGCCGACAATCTGAATCCGGGACGCACACAGAATTTTTCCTACGACTCCTTGAATCGCATCGCGACAGCGAATACAAGCGCCACTTCAGGATCAGACTGCTGGGCCCAAACCTTCGGTTACGACCCGTGGGGCAACTTGAAAACCGCAACACCTACCCAGACAGGTTGCCCAATGACCAGCCTCAACCTCGGTGTCAGCGTCAGCAACCGGATCACGAATGCTGGTTTCTCTTACGATGCGGCGGGCAACACACTTTCGGACGGCGTGAACAACTATGTGTTTGACGCCGAGAGCCGTGTCACGTCGCTCAATTCGGGCGCCACCACTTACTCTTATTCTGCCGTCGCAGAGCGTATCCGCAAGACGGTGGGTTCGGACTATACCGACTACATCTACTTCAACGGTGAAATCATCGCCGAGCGCAGGGTCAGTGGGGACTGGTCCGACTACGTTTTTGCCAACGGCCGGATGCTGGCTCGCGCAGACACCTACGAAGATCGCCTCCATACTTACGGAGTTCGCTGCACATCGTGCGGGTTTACAGGAGCAGAATTCGAGCTACCTAACAGCGGTGGCTTGGCCGGCCACGTTGTTCAATCGGGGGACAAGCTCTATTGGCGCCAGTGGCAAACGTCGGGAGCACATGGCGGCATCGCAATGTGGTTCTCGGATGGTTCCTTCTTCACGGGTGCCGTTGACCAGGATGGAAACCCTAGTGGTGTCGACGCTGCCCAGCTGAGTTGGCACTACCGTCGAGTGGATCTCACCCAGTTTGCCGGAAAGACTATCGATCACTGGACATTCAACACTGACACTTCCACCTCACCGGGTTCGTGGGAGATTTTTTACGATGACGTAGTCATGGTCAGTTCCGATGGCACTGTGCGTCCCCTTTACACTCGGGAGAATACGATCAGCCTCACAGTCAACGCGTACCCCGGGATGACCGGAGTTGGATACGAAGTAAACCACTACACCGGCGCCTGGCAGGCACCTGGGGAATCGACCACTTACTATCATGGCGACCATCTGGGGTCGGCCCGTGCCATGACCAACGACAATGGCTACCCGCTGTGGTCCAGCACATTCCTGCCGTTCGGACAGGAGTGGAATCCGCAAATCACCGTCAACAAATACAAATTCACCGGCAAAGAACGGGATGCCGAGAGCGGGCTAGATAACTTTGGCGCCCGCCATTACGCGTCGACGATGGGCCGCTTTATGTCAGTTGATCCAAAGCCTGCGAGTGGTAGATTAGAGGATCCACAATCTTGGAACCGATACGGCTACACGCGTAACAACCCGCACAAATACATTGACCCCGACGGTAAAGATTACAAGTATGCTTACAACTCCAAAACGAACACAGCAACGGTGACGATCAATATCGTTCTGACTGGTCCAGCAGCAACCAACCAGTTGGCTGCTGACTGGCAAAGGAACACAAATGACAAGATTGGTGGGAAGCACAAGACGAGTTTCGGTTTGACCGTCGACATAAAGGTCAACGTGACCACAAATCCGAAGGCCCTCCCCAGTGAAGGCAGAAATGAAATGAACATAGACCCTGCCGCAAAAAAAACAGAAGTAACTCCGACAGCTGATGGTAGGGGTGCGAATCAAGGAACAGGTAGGCCAAGCGACGTTTCTGACCCCAATGTGCAGAGCCATGAGACATTACATTTTGGCGGCCTGGAAGACCAGTACGATCCTGCGACCGGTAAGCCACTTCCAGGCCAAGAGGGGTCGCTAATGGGAGATCCGAGAAACCCTGACTCAGAACTCACCCAACGAGAACTGGACCAAATGGGCCGCCAGGTCTGCGACAACAGTACATCCTGCAAAGAGAAGAATCCCGCGGACAAAGAAAAGAAACCGAAGGAGGAATAGGTCGTGGTCTATCGAATTGCATGGTTCTTTTTCGTTTGTTGTGGATGTTACGGAGTGGCTGAGGCGCAAGAACCCACCTGTTCTAGCATGGCTGCAAAAGTAGAAGATATGCACACGACTGGTTCGACGCCTGGTTGGAGGATTTACGTAGAGAATCGCAGCAATGACAGCGTTAGGGTCAGCGTTCCCGAATCAGGCTTTCAATGGAAGATTGAAGAGCCTATCAAAGATGGGTCTCACGTGATCCTGTCAGGCGGCACAGGGCCTGGACGCGCCTCCGCAGGAAGCACGCCGAAATTGAGCGGAAGCATACAAGTCCTCGCACCAGGCCGTAAATTACCAGCGGCCCGATTTGACTTACGGCACGACACAGAAGCGGGCAATGATCTGTTAGAGAATCATGAATACGGAATCACGTTTGAGTTCGAGGTTGCCATTTCCCGAAATGGCAGGCAGTCGGTAGCGTGCCATCTTGCCACGGATGCGCAGAGATTTCTGTTTACTCGTGCCGCCCGACATCCCGGTTCCTAAGACGCTCACAAAGAGTGATCGGGCCGGTTTCTGGGTGCGCACCCTTAGATTCGAAGGGTGCTATCGAGACTTCTTGCACTTCGAACTTGAGACTACTGTTTCTGCGCATTCTCGACGCACGTCGCGGCGCTTCGCCCACTCCCACAGTGCCTTCAGCGTTGGCGTTGGTTTTCGTTTGAGCCTGCTACCGCACCGTGTGCCTTCGAACCCGTTCAATCAACGGCTTTGTACTTTCGCCGCACTTCCACGACCACACCTAGCAGCCGCTCAAGCGGACGGCATCATGTTTCAACCCTCGTAGAACGTGGCCGCGAGCGCGGAGGTCGTAAGCGTTCGTTTCTTACCGTCTCAAGATGCTATCGGCGGTGCGAGTTTCTCAGGGCGTGTTGATCTCGTCGGTGAAGACGTCTTCGGTGAACGCTTTGCCAATCGCCAGATCGAGACGTGTGAGCAACTGGGCGAGGGTTTCACCTTTTCGGCGTTTCAGCATAGCTAAACTGTTGTGGCCGTCAGTGGCTATGGCCACACACCCGACCGGTACGAGCGTGCCGACCGTGATTTCGCCGTCGCTGATCAGCTCTGCGATGTGAGGTAATTCCGAGGAACTGCCGACGCCGATTTTCCCGGCTGCGTCTTTGTTTACGCCGCTTCGTCTATTCCGGGTGACAGACTGTGGCGACGTTCCATGGCAGTAACTCCTCGATTCGGTTGATGGGATAAGTCGCGATACGAGACAACACGTTCGTAGATAACTTTCGGGATCGATTCCGTTCAGTTTGGCGGTGCCCAGCAGACTGTAAATCGCCGCGGCACTCTCTCCACCACCATCGGAGCCTGCAAAAAGAAAATTCTTTCTGCCCAGAGCTACGACCCGCAACGCTCGTTCCGCTGCATTATTATCGATTTCGATGCGGCCGTCATCACAGAAGCGCAGCAGTGCTTCCCACCGTCCGAGTGCGTAACGAACGGCCATAGCCGTATCGGATTTTCGCGAGAGTTTCCCTAACAGGATGCTGAAAAAGCCAGGAATTTTGTAACGAGGCGGCGCGCGGTGCGTCTGATTAGGCATGCGAGGAAACGATCAGCAGCAGGGGCATGTGTTTAGCTACATTTCACCGGAGCGGCGGGTACGCAAAGATCATCCGCTGCGGCCGATCCGCACGATGGTAGATAAGGTCCTCAAGGAACTCTCGCCGGAGTTCGACAAGATGTATTCCAAAGTGGGTCGTCCGTCGATTCCGCCGGAGCAGTTGCTGCGCGCTCTGTTGCTGCAGATGCTGTACTCGGTGCGCAGCGAGCGGATGCTGATGGAGGAGATCGACTACAACATATTGTTTCGCTGGTTCGTGGGGCTGAATTTGGATGATGAAGTATGGGATGCCACGGTGTTCACCAAGAACCGCGACCGTTTGCTGAGGCCGAAGTGGCCAAGGAGTTTCTGTCGCTGGTGGTGGAGCAAGCCCGAGGGCAGGGCTGGGCCTCGGACGAGCACTTCACGGTAGATGGAAGTTTGCTGGAAGCCTGGGCCAGCGTGAAGAGTTTTCAGCCTAAGAACAAGAAGAGTGGGCCTCCGCCGGATGATCCCGGAAATCCCACGGTGGATTATCGCGGCGAGAAGCGCTCGAACGAAACGCATGAGTCGAAAAGCGATCCGGAAGCGCAGATGGCGCGCAAAGGTCCAGGCAAGGAGGCCAAGTTGAGCTACAGCGGGAATCTGCTGGTGGAGAATCGCAACGGGTTGATTGTGGACAGCCGAGTGTGGGAAGCCACGGGCACGGCGGAGCGCTATGCGGCGCTGGAAATGCTGCAGGAACTTCCGGGAAGCAAGCGGGTGACGGTGGCTGGAGACAAGGGCTTCGACACGGCGGATTTCGTGCGCGAGTGTCGGAACCTATGGGTGACGCCGCATGTGGCGCAAAACCTTGGGCGCAGAGGTGGCAGCGCCATCGATAGTCGCACGGCGCGGCACGCGGGCTATGCGATCAGTCAGAAGAAGAGGAAGCGCATCGAAGAATGTTTTGGCTGGCTGAAGACGATTGCGCTGTTGCGCAAAGTGCGGCATCGCGGGACGCTGAAGGTCGATTGGATCTTTACGTTCGCGTGCGCGGCTTACAATCTGGTGCGCATGCGGAACCTGATGCACAGCGTAGTTCCGACGTAGTTCGACCGGGCCGCAGTGTCTCTGAACGGAGCTGAAACACCTCTTTCGGGCGCTCGGTAGCACGACAAATCACGCCGCAGAGGCTCGAAAACTCCCGAGTGACTTAAACCGACCCAGAAATTGCTGGCTCAGAACGATTTTTTCCGCAGCCTGCTAAGGTTCTTCGAACCATTGTTTCAGCGATTCCAGCAACGGCCTGCCGCGCGTGTTGCGAACCTCACGCCGCTCGTCCGGTGGACGTCCTCGGATTTCTTTCTCGATGGCATACAACCCCGCGATGCGTTCCAGAGCCTCAGCCGCAACCGGGGATTTGTGCGCGACCTCAAGATCGTAGAACTTTCTCCGTACGTGCGCCCAGCACGCCGCTTCCTGAATGCGTCTCGCTTCGTAGATCTGATCAAAACCGGCGTAACCATCCGCTTGCAGTGTGCCGGTAAAGTTGCTCAGGTGAGATTGCGGATGTTCGCCCTTGCGATCCGGTGAATACGCGAACCACACCGCAGCTGGTGTGCTGTCTCCCGCGGGACGATCGTCGCGCACGTAGGTCCACAGCCGCCCCGTTTTGGTCTTACCCAAACCTGGAGCCAACACCGGAACTGGCGTGTCATCCGCGTGTAGTTTGTCTGCAGCCATCACGTGACGTCGCAACGCTTCGACCAGCGGCGCAAGCAGCCGGCTGGATCCGCCTACCCACTCCGCCAGGGTGGAGCGATCCAACTCCACGCCGGTGCGCGCAAAGATCTGCGACTGACGATAGAGAGGCAAGTGATCGCAGTATTTCGATACCAGTACATGCGCCAGGAGCCCTGGCCCAGCAATGCCTCGCTCGATCGGCCGGCTTGGCGCTTCGGCCTGCACGATGCGATCGCAACACGCGCAAGCTAGCTTGGGACGAATGTACTGAATGACTTTGAGACTGGCCGGAACGTACTCCAAGATTTCCGAAACATCTTCGCCAAGATGTTTCAGCTTACCTCCACAGTCCGGACAAGCTTCTTGCTTCGGAAGATACTTTCGCACTTCCCGTGGCAAGTGATCGGGCAACGGTCGCCGCACAGGCCGCACTACCGCGGTGCTCGCCGACGGTGATTTTTCCACTGCAGCTGTTTCTTTCGTTCGTCTTGCTTCCAGTTCTTCCAGCCGCAGTTCCAGTTGTTCGATCTGGTATTCCCGCTTCTCCGACGAGCGGCCGAACTGCAGGCGACGCAGTTTCGCGATCAGCAGCTTCAAGTGTTCGATTTCCGCGTCGCGCGAAACGAGCTGCTCACGCTGAGAAAGGATTTCTTCTTGCTGTGTGGTGAGCTGTTTCTGATGCGAGAAGACTTGCTCACGCAGCGCCAAAATGAGGGCCTTTAATGCCTCGGAATCGAGTTGATCGAGGTCGCGCAGTGTGGCGGCATCCATTGCGCGCGAACATACCGCACTTTTTTTACAGCATGATGAAAACGCGCCGGAAAATAACAAAAATCTTTTCTTTCACACCGCCATTTGTGGATCGTAGCTGCGTATCGGGCCCGCCAATCGATTCCCTCGAGCAACATGGACAACTGTGCGGGTGTCAGCGCCACTGTTCCGCTCGTGACTTGCGGCCAGATGAATCGTCCGCGCTCCAATCTTTTCGCGAAAAGACACAAGCCGTCCCCATCGAACCACAGAATCTTGATCAGGTCACCGCGCCGACCACGGAAAACGAAACGTAACCCGAGAATGGATTCTCCTGAAGTGTTGTCTGCACCATTCCACTCAGGCCTGTAAATCCTCGACGAAGATCTGTCACCCCTGCGGCGATCCAGATCCGCGCTCCCGTCGGCAGCCCGATCATCCGAGCAAACACTCGATCGCTGTACGCAGCACCACCACATCCACGTTCCCTGCTACGCGAAGAGTCCCTTTGGCAAGCTTGATCTCCATCGACCCGACAGCGAATGGCGAAGACGTGCAAGCAGCTCGCCCGGATTTACTCAGTGAGATGCCTGACAACGTTACAGGCAGGAGTTTGCTGGACTGGCGCTTACAAGCCGCCCTTCGCGAAACTTCTTGCGCAGTAAAAAACCTCATTGGCATTGACTCCATGTCGCCGCGCACGCGTGCTACCGACACGCCGGTTTCTAACGTCTCTTCGACGATTCGTCCTTTCTTTCGATCGATCGCCGCCGTCTCGCTATTCGCTTGGGTGTCTCATCAAGGATGGCCTGCTCGGAAGTGTCCACTATCCCCTCGTGGACACTTATCGATGTGCCCACATCGGGCAGCATCCTTATTTACTCTCACTTCGTCCAGACGGTTCTCACCAGTCGCTTACTCCTCAACGATACGACGGAAGTTAGCAACGAGGCGGAAGGGGCTTCAATAGGGTCAATAGTGTAGTTCCCGCTCACCAAAAAAAGTGTTGATTGGATACGCTATTCACTAGTGATGCGTGATTTCAACGGGACGGAGCAGGATGCCGTATCGCCACTCCGCCCTCGCCTCGTCTAACTGAACCTGGAACGAGGGATTCGGCGGCCCAAGTGCTTCTTCGGATTGGATAAATCTCTGGCAGCGCGACCATACTGGCGTAGTTCGATGTCGGACATTTTACGCAGGCGTTCGCGGATTTGCTCAATACCTTCATCGTGGGTTTGGATCATGTTGTCCTCCGACGAGGAAATGGGAGGGCAGGATAGCATAGGGAGCCAGGAACGGGACCGGAGATTAACAGACTATTCCAAATGGTCGGGGGAGCCGTCAGTCAAATAAAATAGGTAGGAGATAAGAGCTAACGTCCCAACTCCAACTGTCGCGAAAAGGCCTAAAACAATAGCTGTCAACATATGGCCCTCCGGAGTTAGGACAATCGTAATGCGTTCGCGTGGGTATACCATACGGTCGATTCGGTATGGGTCCTGATATTGCTTTCTTGACTGAGGATGGAAGCGGCTAAAACCGTTCGCCGGTTTTTTCGGATGCCGCCTAGTGTTCTACCCTAGCACCCGGTTGCTTCTCACCTCCATATGTTACGGTAGCGTACGGAATCAAAATGCCTAGATGGATTCTGATTTGCGCTAAATGTAAATTTGAATTTGAGCACTCTCAAATTAACGACACGGGAATGTCTCGATTAGAGTTGCCAGCGAAACCAGATTTACCACCGGGCGCTGAATGCGTATGCCCTAATTGTGGTCATAATGCGACCTATCTACGAACGGATTTGCTATATCGCAGCAAAGCCGCTGCTGGTGAAGGCGGTTCCGCACTGAACAACTGGGCTAGTTTTCTGTAATATGGTGCGGTATGCGGAAACAAAGAACGGTGGCGAGAGCTTTGTGAGCAAGCCGCTGTCGAGCAAGTACCCCAAGAGCTCTTAGAACTCACGCGACAAATAAACGACCTGCTGTTAGGTAAACAACGCCGTTTGGACGGCGAAGCCTCGCCAGACAAGCCTAAAGATTAAGTCTGATCAGTGAGATCATCACCGCGCCGCAGCGTGTGATCTTCGCAGTGGTATAAGCGCCTGAAAACTGTTTGCGTCTGCCCACGCATTTAGGCATCTCGTGTTAGCGTCACCACAGTTTCTCCAGCCCAGTTCTCACCACAAATGTTGTGCCGTTGAAGGGATCGACGAGGTCATGCGCATCGAGGCACTGATGGCAGATACGCCGGGGCCGTCGTTCCGTTGCAGGACGGTCAGCGCATTGAGCGTTTTAACGATTGCCCGTCTTTCGGCCTCATCAATCGCAACCGTCATCACACGTTGTCCTATTGCTGCTTGGGCAGTTCTGATGCGCTCGAGCAGGACTTCGGAGTTCGGTTCGAGGACAGCGGCTTCGTAGAGCAATCCAATCGTACTGTGCGTTCACTGCCCGTCTCCTTCCAGCGTTAACGCTAATGACTGAAGCCATCTCATAAATGCTAAGGAGGAGAGGCGCAGGCAAGTTGCACCATTCCGAGGAAATTTTCTGGGTCGTACTCCCAGCGAGTGACGATGCGACGATAATTATGGAGCCAAGCAAAAAGACGCTCGATTTTCCAGCGGCGACGGTAGCGGCGCAACGCACGACCATCTTGCGTGACGGGTTTGCTGCGGTTCCAGCGGTGCGGCGCGATCAGTTCCACGCGCAGATGTTCGCGGACCCGCTGATCCAACGGATCACT
>CAWIAI010000011.1:0-31840 GCA_963834025.1 uncultured Acidobacteriota bacterium
CTCACTTTTTCACTACGCCAGACCGAAACGTGCTCTCGTTTTCTGAATGCCGCTGATCTGCGGATAATTTCTTGCTGGAAACTATGCCGGAGCCTTCCCGAATGGTGACCAGGTGTCCGGCGCGAACCGCCTTGAGTTTCTCGGTCTGTCCGCTGGGCCAGTAAATTTCTAAATCGGCGGCGACCGCCGTGCCTAGACCGAAATGCAATCGCGGATCGTTGCAAGAATAGAAACTGGATTGGCTGAGCACTTCCTGGGCCTGCACTTTCCCGCCGTATCTCGCCAGCACTCTCGCTCCAATTGCGCTGCGATTCGACGGGGAGCCGATCAGCCGCACTTTCAGCCAATGATTTCCGGGCCGGATATCGTTGCGCAGCAATGACGGCGGTTCGTTGAGGTTGACAACCAGAATGTCCAGATCGCCATCATTGTCGAAGTCGCCGAATGCGCATCCACGGCTGGAGTGGACTGCGGCGATCGCTGGCCCGGCTCGTTCCAGTTCTTCAAAGGTTCCATTTCCGAGGTTGCGAAACAAAAGGCGCGGGCATTTGTCGGGATACTGCCGCAGCATTTTTTCCATGCCCGGGTACACACTCCCAGCGACCGCAAAAATGTCCGGGTATCCATCGTTGTCGAGATCCTGAATTCCCGCGCCCCAGCAGATGTAGCGAGTCTCGACGCCCAGGCGCGCGGCGTTGGTAACGTCTTCGAAATAGCCTTTGCCATCGTTGTGGTACAGCACGTTGGTGTCGTCGGCGAAGTGGGTCTTGAAGATGTCCAGGCGGCCATCGAGAGCGTAGTCGCCCACACCCACGCCCATGCCCGCCTGTTCGTTACCGTCTTCATTCAGGGCCACCCCGCGCAGCACACCTTCCTCGCGAAAAGTGCCGTCGTGATTGTTCATGAATAGCAAACTGGGCGAGGAATCACAGGCGACGTAGATATCCGGCCAGCCATCCCGATCGAAATCGGCGGCCACCACGGTCATGCCGTAGCTCTGGCGGGCTACCAGAATGCCTGCTTCCCGGCTGACGTCGCTGAAGGTGCCGTCACCGTTGTTGCGGTACAGAGCATGGGTTGGAAAGGGTAGTCCGCGAGGGCCGCACTCGACGGGCACCCCTTTCCAGTTACAGGTGGAATTTTGCCCGGGCTTGGGGATTCGAGCAGCGTCGAATTGCAGGTAGTTCGAAACGAAGAGATCGAGATGCCCATCCCGGTTGTAATCAAAAAAGGTGCAGCCGGAGTTCCAGCGCTTGGGATCCCCCGCTAACCCAGCGGCCTCGGTTACGTCCGTGAAGGTGCCGTCGCCGTTGTTGCGGTAGAGAACGTTCTGGCCGAAGTAGGTGCAGAACAAGTCCTCAAAGCCGTCATTATTGTAGTCGCCGATGCAGACCGAGGAGGACCAGCCGGTTTTCTCGAGGCCGGCTTGCTGGGTGACGTCGGTAAAGGTGCCGTCGCGATTGTTCCGATACAGTCGATTGGTGGCCTCCGGCGGGGCGCCGTCCATGCGCGTCCCACACAAGATAAAGATGTCCATCCATCCGTCGTTATCGAAATCGATAAATGCACAGCCGCACCCCACCGATTCAAGAATGTAGTCGGCGTGATCGGCCTGGCCGTAGATGGTGGGAGCGGTGAGCCCCGCTGCGCGTGCGACGTCAGTGAATTGTGCGTTGAATGGCCGGCCGGAGGCGGCTGGACGCGCCTGGGGCTTTACGCCGCGCGAAGCGACGCCTTGGGCCAACGCGTTCGGCGCGGCGGCGGCCGAGGCGAGTGAAAGCAACAACGCCCGGCGGGAGATTTTCATGATGGCCTTAACATCGCGCAACCCTTGGTGGCAGGTTGGTCAGCGTCCTATCGACGTACTGATCCGTCCCAGGAAGTCTCCTATGTCCTTTTAACGGCGTCAATTGTCCGGCGCCGCCGTTTCCTGTGTCGCACCGCACATCTCCGGGCAACCGCGGTGCGGATCGTGTTTTTGCTTGGTTTTATTTTGACTCCCGCGCGACACTCTGCTAACTAAGATGGCTATGAAAAAATCGTCCCTTTTCGAAAAACAGATGGTTCCGCGGCGGGATTTGCTGAAGTTCGGGGCAGTCGCCGGCGCGCTCGGTATCGTTCCCCTCTCGTCGTCGCTCTTGCATCGTTTCCCAATCCGCATCGCCAATGAAGAAGTGGAACTGCAAATCGCGCAGGTTACGGCGAACACCGTGCGGCTCACTTTGATCGCGACGCCACGCACCGGAGATGCCGCCGGAGGCATCGCGATTCCATCTGATGGTTCGCTGGTCCAGGAGAGTTGGCCAGGGAAAACCACGCGGGTGTCCGGGCTATCGGCCCCCAGCCCCGATGTCATTACCGCCGGAAATCTCCGTATTCGGGTAACCTCTGACCCGCTCACCGTGGTCATCACCGCTGCCGATGGCGCGCCGGTACAAACTCTGCACTTCGACCAGGAAATGGGGATCGTCTCGTTCGCACTCAGTTCCGGTCCGATTCTCGGGATGGGGCAAGGCGGAGTGCAATTCGACCGCCGCGGCAACACCGATAACATGCACCCCGGCCAGGGAGGATACAAACTGCACACCCACGGCGCCCGCGTTCCGGTTCCGTGGCTGGTCGGCACCAGCGGCTGGGCGATGTTCTTTCATGCGCCGTTTGGCACGTTCGATCTCACCGGCAGCGAAGGCAAATTCCAGCCTCCGAGTCCGGAAGCGGCGCTGCCGCTGGACCTGTTTGTTACCGGCAGCCGCGATCCGCAGACGATCATGGGCGAGTTCGCCGAACTGACCGGTCATCCGGAGCTGCCGCCACTGTGGAGTCTGGGTTATCAGCAATCCCACCGCACCCTGGCGAGCCGCGAGGAAGTGCTGCAAGAAGCGAAAACGTTCCGGGAAAAGCAACTGCCGTGCGACGCGCTGATTTACCTGGGCACTGGATTTTGCCCGTCGGGATGGAATACCGAGAACGGGTCTTTTGTTTGGAACCGCCACGTGTTCCCGGATCCGAAAGTGATGATCGACGAACTACACGCCGGCCACTTCAAGGTGGTGTTGCACGCGGTGATCCTCGCCGATCGCCTGCACGGCACGGTGAAGGATTCCTGCGAGCTGGCGCGATTCGACGAGGAATCCGCCAGTTGCTACTGGGATATGCATCGCGCCGCGTTCGCCGACGGCGTCGATGGCTGGTGGCCAGACGAAGGCGATCCTATGGACGTTCCTTCGTGGCTCACGCGCATCCGCATGTATTGGGACGGCGCGCAGATGGATCGACCCAACGAGCGGCCCTACGCGCTGCACCGCAATGGCTACGCCGGTATGCAGCGCTATGCCGCTTTCCTGTGGTCGGGGGATGTGTATTCCACCTGGGAAACTCTGCGCACCCACGTTCCCATCGCGATCAATACCGGGCTAACGGGAATTCCCTACTGGGGTACGGACATCGGAGGCTTCGTGCCAACCAAGGAACTCACCGGCGAGCTGTACGTGCGCTGGTTCCAGTTTGGGGCGTTTTGCACTTTGTTTCGTTCCCACGGACGCACCTGGAAATTGCGTCTGCCGTGGGGATGGAACACCGGCGACATGGCTCCAGAAGAAATTCGTGGCTACAACGAAGTCGCCGATCCCGATCCCAGCGAACTGCACAACGCGCAAGTGGAGCCCATCTGCAAAAAGTACCTGGAATTGCGTTATCGCCTGATGCCCTATCTCTACAGCGCGGTGCGCGAGTGCTGTACCACCGGTGTCCCGGTGATGCGTGCGCTCTGGCTGCACCATCCGAATGACTCGATCGCGGTGACGCGAGGCGACGAATTCACTTGGGGACGGGACATTCTGGTGGCGCCAGTTACCGAAAAGGGAGCGACCACCCGCAAGGTCTATCTGCCGGGAGGCAACTGGTATGATTTCTGGACCGAGGAGCGTCTCGCGGGCGGAAGAGAAATCACGCGCGACGTCGATCTGGCCACCATGCCTCTATACGTTCGCGAGGGTTCCATCATTCCGCTCGGCCCGGTGAAGCAACACACTGGCGAGCACGTCGACGCGCCGGTGAGCCTGAACATCTTTCCGGGCGCTGATGCCGCATTCACTCTCTATGAAGACGACGGGACTTCTTTCGCCTACCGGCAAGGCGAATGGACCGGCTTGGTGATGTCGTGGAACGACCACGCGCGGCGCTTTGCGATGCGCCTGGCCGATGGTTCAAAATTGCGCGAGCCTGCACCCCGCAAATTCGCAGTTCGTGTGTGGCCGGCAAAAGAGTATCGGGAGATTCATTTTGATGGGCGCCCGCTAGAAGCCCATTTGGAAGCGTGACCGGGCATGGTTCCCTAGCGCTTAGGTTTTCAAGGGCATCCAGACTTGCATCGGAGTCACTTCGCGGTTAGCCCATGCAAAGTAGGGAATGAAGGTGAGGGCTACTCGGTGCGACTTGTGATCGGCGCCAGCATAACGGTAATAGAGCGCGCTGCTCTGCTGGCCTTCTAGCGCTATTCCATTCCCGCGCAGGACGTTGACACCCCCCAGCACATCCTTTTCGAAGGACGCGTGGAAACCGCTGGGGCCCTGGGGTCCGATATCCAGCACCACGTCGCTCAGCTTCACTCCCTGCGGTTGATCGATTTGTTCCATGCAATAAACCAATGGGCCGCGCTGCAACGCCACGCGGCCGTTGTCGTCCACCACTTTTTCGTTGGCCGCAATGGCTTGCAAGGTCATGTCCAATTGCAAGTGAATCACATCGCCGGGATTCCAGCGGCGCTTGATGGCCAGGTATTCGCCAGGCTTTGCTCCGAGCAACGGCTGCTTGTTTACCTCGACCTGCGGGTGATCGGTCCATCCAGGAATGCGCAGGAAAAATGTGAAGTCCGCCGCGGCGTCAGGGGTGACGGTGATCTCCACGCTGCCATCCCAGGGGTAGTTTGTCTTCTGTGCGACTTTCAGTCCCGTGCCGTTTTCCAGGCGCCAGTTGAGTTCGGAGTTGTCGTAGAGGTGGACGTAAATCCCGTCGGCGCTGGTGCTGTAGAAATAGCCGGGAAGCGCGGCCAAGGTGCGTTCGATATTGGGCGGGCAGCAGGTGGTGTCGTACCATGGATTGCGGATCTTCCTCGCGTGCTCGCTATGACCACCGACGGTGTCGTCGTCGGCGAGGGCTGGTTCGAACTCCAGCGGATTGCGATAGCAGTAGAGCGTGCCGTCGAGCGACATTCCGGAATTGATGCCGTTGTAAAGAGCCCGCTCGATCACGTCGGCAAACCGCGCTTCACCGGTGGCGGCCAGCAAGCGCCAGTTCCACATCATGTTGCCGATCGCCGCGCAGCTTTCGCCGTAGGCCCGCAGGTTGGGCAATTCGTAGTCGTCACCGAAAGCTTCACCGGTGGCGCGTGCGCCCACTCCTCCCGTAACGTACATCTGCGCATTGACCAGGTCATGCCACAGGGTTTCGAGCGTGCTCCAGTAGGCTCGGTCGCCGGTCTCCAGGTAATAATCCGTGGCGCCGCAGCAGGCGTACATCGAGCGCACCGCATGCCCTTCCAGGCGCTTGCGTTCGGTAAATGGTGTTCCGCTGAACATGTAGATGTAGTCTCGCGGCCGCAACTGAAGCTCGGTCTGAATGCGAGGATCGCCACCCAGGATGTAACCTGCTAGCTCGAGTTGGCGCTTGTCGCCGGTTAGGCGGTACAGTTCGATCAGGCCCATTTCGATTTCCGGGTGGCCGGAAAGGATCGGCTTTTTGCCGGGGTCCGGGCCGAAATTCGGAATCAGAAAATCGTCGACGGAATGAATGCCGGCGTCAAGCAACCTACGGTCACCGGTGCCGCGGTAGTAGGCAATCGCGCCCTGCAGAAAATGGCCCAGACAGTAAAGCTCGTGTCCGGTTTGCTGGGTCGCCAGCTGCATGCGCAGATTCTTACGGTCGTCCTGGTAATAGGTGTCCAGGTAGCCGGTCGGCTCTTGGGCCGCCAGCACGGTGTCAATAATTTGATCCATGGACGTTTGCAGGACTGGTTGCTCGCCGGATTGCAAAGCGAAACCCACCGCTTCGGTCCACTTGTAAATATCGGAGTCGGAGAAAACCGGCCCGTGCTGCGGGGCAGTGCTCTTTCCCTCCAACCGCAAAAAATTATCCAGCCGGCCGTTGGCCAGCAGCAGCTTTTCCATCGACGGAATGCTCTTGGTCACATTGATTTCGCGGCGCTTGCCCCAAAATCCGTCTTGAATGGTGACCGCATGCACCGGAACATTTTTCAGCTTGGCGAAAGGGGAGTGCGCGAGATTCAAAATACCCTGGTCTTTCCAATCGGGATTCGGCGCCAGCGTTATTTGGGCTTGTCTGGCTGCGGATGCTGGGCTTGGTTTGGCGGCGAGAGCGGCGAGCACGCCGTGCGCGGGTAAAAACGAGATAGCGGCCGCTGAAATTGCGGCGGAAACGAAATCCCTGCGAGAAAAATACTTGGGTTCAATCATGGAATTTGTCCCTCCCTGCCGCACCCATAATATCCCAAACTGCTATGCGTTTTGCGCATTCAGGCGATGGCCACCGCCCGCACCGGGGCCCGTTCGGATAGGTGCCAGGGAGCGGGCAAATACGAAAAGATTTGGTTTCGCCTCGGGATAGAAATACTACGCAAGCCAACAACCATCCGAACAATTTGCGCGTCCGCGCCGGTATCATCTTTCTCTTCTGAAACGGCGAGCCCGCGCCAAACGGTAGCGCACCCATGGCTTTGAGGAATTCTAAACCTTGGTGACCGGGGTCCAGACTTCCATCACGCTGGGTTCTCGGTTGGCCCACACATAGTACGGAATGAACGTCAGCCGGACACTCCGGCCCGATCGTGGTTCAACCTGATCCCGATAAGGCCCGTAGAGCGCGCCGCGACCACCTGGAGAGTTCGGCGAGTCTTGCGGCGTCTCCAGCACCGCGCCGTCTCGATGCAACACGACAATCCCCCCCAGGAAATCCTTCTTGAATTCAGTCGTGAATTCCGCTCCCGGCTTCATGCTGACCGCGACCGACGCATCGGTCAGATCGACGCCGCTCGGTTGGTCCGGCTGCTCGAGACAATAAACGAGCGGACCGCGCTGCACCGCGACACGCCCGGCATCATCGACCACCTGGCGATTGGCGGAGAGCGCCTGCGGCGTCATGGCCAGCCGCATTTGAACTACGTCACCTCGAGACCAGCGGCGATGGATAGCAAGATATGCACCCGCTATTGCTCCCGCGACAGGCTTGCCGTTGACCGCCACCACGGTGCGGTCGGCGGCCCAGCTGGGAATGCGCAAGTAAAAAGTAAACTCGGATGGTTGGCCTGGGGCGACGGTGATTTCGACGTCGCCATCCCAAGGCATATTCGTTTTTTGGGTGACCTGGAGGGCTGTGCCATTTTCGAGATGCCAGTGGAGGGTGGAATTGTCGTACAGATGGACATACAGGCCATCTTTGCTGGTGCTGTAGAAATAGCCGGGAAGCGAGGCAATGGCCCGCGCGAAGTTCGGTGGGCAGCAGGGGGTGCTGTACCAGGCATTGCGAATTACGATACCGGCGGAAGGATCGAACGCCAGGGGGTTAGTGTAACAAAACAGCGTGCCCGTCAGCGACGTTCCGGCATTGATGCCATTGTAGAGCGCACGCTCAAGAACATCGGTGAATTTGGCGTCGCCGGTGGCGGCCAGCATGCGCCAACTCCACATCATGCTGGCGATCGCGCCGCAGGTTTCTGCGTAAGCGCTCACGTTCGGTAGATCGTAGGCGGGGCCAAACGACTCTCCCTGAGCGCGCGAGCCGACGCCTCCCGTAACGTACATCTTCGTGCCCACCATGCCGTCCCACAGTGTGTTCAGCGTCTTCCAATAGGCCGGATCTCCGGTTTCCAGATAGTAGTCCGTCGCGCCACAGCAGGCGTATAGCGCGCGCACGGCGTGGCCCTCCACCTGAGTGCGCGCCGTAAAAGGCGTGCCGGAGAACATATAAATGCTTGCCTGGAGCGGAACGTGAATTCGATCGTCGCCGTGCAGAATGTATCCGGCCAGATCCAGGTAGCGTTTGTCGCCGCTCACCCGATAGAGCTCGACCAGCGACATTTCAATTTCCGGATGCCCGGAAATAATTGGCAACCTCGGCGCAGGGCCGTAGGTTGGCATAACGAAATCGTTCAGCATTCGGATTCCGGCGTCCAGACCTTTGCGATCGCCGGTGGCGCGGTAATACGCAATCGTGGCTTGCAACAGGTGTCCCAGGCAGTAAAGCTCGTGTCCGGTTTGCTGCGCTTCAGGGGTCATGCTGAGCGGCGCGCGGTCGCCGACGAAGTAAGCGTTGAGGTAACCGTTTGGCTTTTGCGCGGCAACCACCAGTCCGATAACGTCTTCAGCGGTTCTGTGCAGCTCCGGGCGATCCCCAGACTGGAGAGCAAAGGCCACCGCCTCAATCCATTTGTACAGATGAGAATCGCAGCCGGGACCGCCCATCTGGGGAGCCGTGCTCTGGCCGGTCAATCGGCGAAAGTTGTTCATGCGACCATGGGATTCCAGCTGATCGCGCACGGTCGGGATGGTTTGCGTGAGGTTCACCTCGCGCCGCGCGCCCCAGAAGCCATTTTCAATCGTCACCGCGCCAACCGGAACATTGCGAAGCTTGGCGTATGGCGAATTGGCGAGATTCAAGACGCCTTGATCCTTCCACGAGGGTTGATCGATGAACGGTATCGCAGCCCCCTGGCCCGCCCCGGATGCGGCGGTGGCTGCGTCGCCCACACTGCGCGAGCTGCTGGCAATCGCCCGCGTGCCGCCGCCTAAAGAAGCGATCGCGGCAGCGGAAAGCGTCGAAGCGACAAATTCGCGACGAGTGACGTCTTTTAACATGACCGGTTTTCTCCTCGACTCCCCGTACTCACGCGCCGGTTCAGCTGCTTTCTAGAACCATCCTAGCGGAATTACGTACGTCCTTGCTACGTTTTGACGATGCCAGCCGTAAGACATCAAAGACCGTGGGTTGGATTGTGGGTTAGAATCGGTTCCCCACGCACAATGTCGGGCCGACCTGATATGTTCCCGGACTTTTCCGTAAAAGGGCTCGGGGCGGAATAAGTGTCTTGAGGTAGGAAAACTAGGAAGTACTCCCGATAGTTGCGGATTGCCTGCTAATCGGAGTCGATTGAGCCTTGCCGAGAGGCCCTGGATGCTGACGCTGTGGCTTGGAAGGTCGGTGCTTAGGGATGTATATTTTGCCTAGTATATTAGGCAAATGGCTTGTAAAAGTAACAAATGCCTAATATATTGGGCAGATGTTGGACCTGATCTCTATAGGGCAACAGATCGTCGACACCCGAAAGAAGCTCAAGCTCAGCCAGGCCGAGCTTGCGCGCAAGGCGGGTATCAGCCGTGCCACGCTTGAGGCACTTGAAAACGGACGCGCCGGCGAACTGGGCTTCTCGAAACTTACCAAACTGCTCTCCGCTCTCGGACTTGAACTGACACTGCAGGCGGCCAGCTCCCACCGCCCCACTCTGGACGAACTCCTCAAAGAGGATCGCGATGATCAAAGTCTGGACCGACGCCGCTGAGGCGGGACTGCTCGATCGCCATGGCGAGCGCGGCAGCACGTTCGCCTACCTGCCGGGCGAGCCGCGCGTGCGCGCGGCCTCCGTCACGATGCCCATCAGGCTTGAGTCCTGGAGCGTGCCCTTCGGCCTGATTCCGATCTTCGAGATGAACCTGCCCGAAGGCGCCTTGCGCGAGCGCCTCCGCCTTGCCTTTGCGAAAGCCACCGGCACCTTTGACGAGTTCGACCTGCTGTCCATTGTCGGCCGCTCGCAGGTGGGCCGCATCCGCTATACCGCCGACAAGGAGGTGTTGCACGAGGACGTGCCCTTCCAGTCGGTAGACGAAATCTTGAAGCGCCGCCGCGGCGGCGACTTGCTGCGCTACCTGCTTGAAAAATTCGCGTCCTTCTCCGGGATCAGTGGCGTACAGCCCAAAATCCTCGTGCGCGACGACAATGCTTTCATTGAGATGGAGCATCCGGGACACCGCCTCTCGCAAAGCTACAAGGGCGCGACCCACATCGTGAAGCTGTGGGAGCCCAACGAATATCAGCAGCTAGCGGCCAATGAGTATTTCTGCCTTACTGTCGCGCGCAATTGCGGGCTCGACGTGCCCCCGTACCGGCTGGCCGAGGACGGCATGGCGCTGGTCATTGATCGCTTCGATCTGCGGATGGACGGGACCTATCGCGGATTTGAGGATTTCTGCGTGCTGAATGGCCGCAGGACCGATCAAAAATATCGCGGCAGCTATGAAACCTCGGTCGTGAAGCGATTCGGGCAGTTCGCAAACTCGACGTATGTCAACGAGGATATGGAAAAGCTATTCACCCTAATTGTCCTTAATTGCGCGCTCCGCAACGGCGATGCACATCTGAAGAATTTCGGCATTGTTTATGACGACGTTCAGGGCGAAGCTAGGCTCGCCCCGGTCTACGATCTCGTGACGACTTCCGTCTATCTGCCCAATGACAGCATGGCCCTTACCCTTAACGGCACGACAAAATGGGCGCGCGCAAAGGAACTGCGGCGCCTGGGCGAGACACGCATGGGAGCATCCCCCGCCCGCGTCCGGGAGATCTTCGAACGCATCGACGCCGCGATTGCGGACACTTCCCAAGAACTTCGCGCCTACATCAGAGATCACCAGGCGTTCGAGGAAATCGGCAACCGAATGCTCCATGAATGGGAGCAAGGTGTCGCGGTTTCACTGAAGGGGGCCTGAACAAACCATTCAACACTTCGGCGATGTCGGCTTTCGATGTACCGTTCCGTTGTTTGGACAGAAGCTCGCCCAAGCAGAAACTGAATCTATTCGAATTCGGCTCCACAACTAGGGCAGAACCGGGAGCAAGTGCGACGAAGATCGTGGGGTGCCAAGTTGGCTATGCCGGCCTGAAAGGTATACCGCTTCACCGCATACCAGACTACGGTGGCTGTCACGCCAGCGTCGTGTCGCCTTCCCCCTTTCAAAACCCGTCTGAAAACTCTCCCCTCTCTCACGCGTGAATCGCGGACCCAGATAGAGATTTCTCCTACAGAGCTTTGGTTTTCGTACGCATAGTGCGGTACTCTTTTTGACGAACGGTGCCCGTCAGTCATTTGAAGCACTCACCGGCCCCAGCATTTTGTCCTTGACAAATACGACAGTATGTAGCATTTTAAAAATGAACAAATACTCGATTTCTGAAGCCGCGCGTCGGCTAGGCGTTCATCGAACGACGTTACACAGATGGATTGACGCAGGACTGGTTCCCGAGCCGATTGCAGAGAATATCGCTGGTACTCGGCTTAGATACTGGACAGAGACTGACTTCGCCAAGGTCGAGCGGTATAGGCGCACTAGCTACTGGGGCCATGGCAGGGGAAAGAGCACAGGCAAGACAGTCAAACAAACCAAGTCGTGATCAAGCGGGACGCGTCCGTGCTTCTAACACGAACGCGCCCCTGACCAGCGTCGCACTGGAGGTGCAACGATGGCTGCGACAGAAGTTATCCGGTTCAGTTTCTCCATGCAAGCGGTGCGCGATGTGCGTTCACCCCTCGTTCTAAAACCATCCTCCCTGTTCGAGCACTCTCCGCCGACTGCCGAGCTCGCTCAATAGCGCGTTCCGCTTGAATCGCTCTTCCATTTCGCGGGATACGTGTGCGCTCGCGCCTTACCAACCGTTATGCCCCGCGTATCGCGGGAGGAAAGGAAGGCTCGAATGCAAAAAGCCAGTCTCTATGAAGCAATCTTTTGGGTGAACCGAGGGATAGATGAAGCCGTGCGCGGCTTGGAACGACTTAAACGTGTCAAAGACTCGGGCTTAAGTCCCGCGTACTTCGACGAAAAGTTGACGCTGTTTGAAATTCATCGCGCGCTTCTCAACGCTTCCTTCTGCAACAACGTCGAGAGTTGTGAAGTTCGAGACGAAGCTCGTTTTGATAAGAGACATGGTGAATACCGAAAGCAAGCCTTGGATGAAGTGCAGGTTTATCAGGATGTACAGGCCGTCGAGGAGCGCAGGCGAGTGGAGGGACAAGCTCCGAAGATACGGTTCCTTAGCGGAGAAGAACAACGCGAGTGGGGGCGGCCAACATCCGAAATCACCGAACGACAGTGTGTGCCGAGGGGAGGACGATCATGTCTAAGAAGCACAAGGTTGTCTGCGTAGGAGGCGGCCCAATAACCTCAATCAGCGCGAACGAACGCAGGAAGATCGACAAGAGCATAACAAAACACCTCAAGCGGCTACGCAGATGTTACCCCGAAGTCCGCGGGAAGATCGTGGACTTCATCAGCCATTCCCTCGAGGACGGTACGTTGTACTTCACTGTCCGGTTCAAGGATAAGACGGACTTCTCGCTCCGCTACGCCTGCGAGATGTTCGCTGTCGGAGCTGACTTCTGCGATGCGAAAACCGGCGACTTCGAGATGATCCGCGAATATATGAGGCCGATTCCGCGATAAAAGCGAGAAGGGCCAGTGGTATCCGACACGGCGCGTAAGGCCGGTTACCACCGATGATCACGCGCAACATCGGCGTAATGCTTTCGGAGCGGGGGCGCGTTTCCTCCAACGGGCTGGTACCTGGCTCAGTCCGCACGGGCCTATACAGCAAGTTCAAGGAGGACGAGACGTTTCGCAAAAAGGTCGCCGAACAGATAGGGATCGGGTCTGAACTTCCAATTGAAAAGCCCGAACTTGCACCACAAGGGCTGTTGTCACATGTCACGTAAGTGATTCTGATTCAGGAGGTTGGCTTATGCGAGAAGCCTATTCGAACTGACTTGCCGCCTGGGTTGCTTTTACCTTCGTCTGTCTTGCACACTTGCCGGGGCTGTAATACAATTACTCATGAAAAGTCTCACCGTACGATTGCCCGAGCCACTGCTGGCGGACATTGAGGCGGAATCGCGCGGACGGAAGATCTCGAAGTCGGATGTAGTTCGCGAACGGCTCGAGCGTGCGCCGCGCCAGCGGCCTCGCACCGCCTCCCTCACTGCGATCGCCGACCTTATCGGATCGGTGGATGGCCTACCGATCGACCTAACCGCGCGGAAGAAGGAATATTTGCAAGCCACTGGTTATGGCCAGAAACGTCCTCGTTGACGCTGGATTTGTTATAGCGTTGCTTAGCAGTCGTGACGCTCACCACCAATGGGCCGTGACGCAAGCCTCCGAACTGCCTCCGCCTTGGTCCACGTGCGAAGCCGTTCTGTCCGAGGCTTTCCACCTTGTCGGAGAGCTTGGTACCCCCAATCTTGGCGTACTACTTCGCCGCGGCGCTCTGCTGGTCGCGTTCACACTTACCGAGAACGTGGAGCCAGTCGTGAAGCTGATCGAGAAGTATTCCAGCGTTCCCATGGGCTTCGCCGATGCTTGCCTCGTTCGCATGACCGAGATGCTTGCCGATCCCATCATCCTCACGACCGACCAAGATTTCCGAGTTTACCGTCGCCACAGTCGCCAAGTGGTTCCCTGTGTGACTCCCGAGTGATCTTGCCACACAGGAAATCTGACCGGCGAGTCCACCATCCTTTTGGATAGGCAATTGAAGGCTCCCTGGGATGCGTTCGTCGAATACGTTGGCGACTTTCCAGAAAACGGCGGATCCCGTCAGTTGCCGCAGGTTGGAACGGCAACAAAGCTCGCCAAGCGGCAGCAGCTCGATTTCCACTACGGCGTGGGCTTGACCCCGTCTGCAGTGGATCATTTCATCGGGATCGGCTACTCATTTCGATCTCAGGCGTTCGGCCGCGAATGAGGGGTTCCGCGTTCGGATCACGAGCCCAGCCGCTGGTAAGCTCTTTCGAGCGATTCAGACGCTCATCTTCCCATGAGCAACCGTTCCAGTACCGGACCGAGAGCCAAGGCCGGAAGACAGCTCAGGGCCACCATCGCTATCAAGCAGGTCGTGGGTAGCACCCGAACACAAGAGCGTCGGTCGGAAGAGTTCCCGACGAAGAAGCAATGCTCCTCTGACGACCACGGGTTTGTCGTTCTTGAAGACTGCGAGAGCCAAGAGCGTAGCACCGCAGCCAGTCTATTTTTGGCGTGTGTTCAGCTTGTCGATCACGCGCTTCAATTCTTCCAGCTTCTGTCCGGCTTCACCGAGCTTGCCTTCCGCCGTCAGGCGCTGGTAGTCGGCAAGGTCTTTGGCGGCTTCAGCGATGAGCGCGCTGCGATCCTCTGCGGGCTGGGGCGAAGCGGCGGATGCCGATGTGCTTCGCGACGGCTCCGCGGTGACCGCCGTGGCGCTCAGCGACGACACTCCTCCGCCAAAAAGAGCCGACATCGCCGACTCGAAGGTTGGTCCGTACGCCAGGCGATCTTGCAGCGCGAGCACGACGAGACGCAACTCCGGCATCGGACTCCGCTCCGCCTGCAGGTAAATCGGTTCCGCATACAACAGCGCGCGACCGGTTGGAATCACCAGCAATGCTCCGCGCCGCACGTGCGAGCCTTGCTGATTCCACAGCGTCAGTTGTCCGGAAAGCTGCGCGTTCTGATCAATTCGCGCTTCGATTTGCAGCGGTCCGTCGACCAGCTTCGTTTTCGGAAAGTTGTAGACTATTGACGTACCGTACTGTGCGCCGTCGCTACGCCCGGCGATCCAGCCGATCAGATTATTTCGGTTGGCCGGAGTGAACGGCAGAATCTCCACGAACTCGACGCCGGCTTCGCCCGGCAGTTTCATCAGCACGAAGTTCGGTTCCATCGCCTGCGTTACTTGCTGACCGCCCTCGCTCATGCCAACTTCGGTGGCGACAGTCCACAGATCCTCACGATTGTAGAACGCTTCGGGATCCGTCATGTGATACAGACCGTAAACTTCCGCCTGCAGTTTGAGCAACAACTCGGGGTAGCGCACGTGTTTGCGCAGTCCTGGCGGCATCATCGCAGCATCCTTGAACAGGCTCGGAAAGATGCGGCGATAGGCAGCGATGATCGGATCATCCGGATCGAACACGTAAAACGTGGTCGTACCATCGTAGGCGTCGACAACCACCTTGACGCTGTTGCGCATGTAGTTGATGAGATTGCTGTCGAGCTGGTAATGGGTCGAGTACGGATAGCTGTCTGAAACTGTGAACGCATCCATGATCCACGACAGACGACCGTCGTCGCCGAGCACGATGTACGCATCTGGATCGTAGGTCAGGAACGGCGCTAACGTCGAGACGCGATCGCGTATGTTGCGGCGCATCAGCAGCCGGCTATCCTTGTTTATGTCATCGCTGAATGGCAGCTTCGCGAGATCGCTTTGATCGAGTGCGATGATCATTCGGCGCAGGAAGCTACCGAGTGCGATGCCACCGTTGCCTTCGTACGAGGTGAGGTTGTTAGTCGCGCCTTGCGGGTAGTTGAATTCCTGCTGCCGCGTCTTCACATAGACGTCAGTATTGGTCAACTCGCCGAAATAGATCTCTGGACGTGTCACCGCTAGACTACGCACCGTGCTCTGGACCGGCATGTTGCTCAGAATCAACGTGGGCAGTCCTTCCGCCGTGAAACCATTGACCGGGTTCATCGTGATGCCATAGCCATGCGTGTAGATCAGTTTCTCGTTAATCCAATTGCGGCTGCTCTCCGGAAGCTTATCGACGTTCAACTCGCGCGCGGCGAGCATCAGCTCACGAGTCGTGCCGTCGATTTCATAGCGATCGATGTCGATGTCGGGAAAGTCGTAATAGGTACGAATTTCCTGAATCTGGCGCAGCGTGTCCTGCAATGCATGCCAGTCCCACAGCCGGATGTTTTGAAGGGTAGCTTGATTGTTAGCCGGGTCGGCAGCCTCAACGGTCGTCTCGGCCGGAAACTCGCGCTGCGCGACCCGGTTCAATCCGTAGGCCTGGCGCGTCAAATCGGTGTTGTAGACGATGTAGGGCTTCTCGCGAACCAGTTCATTCGGCTTGACGATAAAGCTGCTGACGTACCAGGCGACTACTTGAACGACGATATAACAGAGTGCGGCCGGAAGGATCGCCGCGATCAGCCAGCGACCCCGCGGCACCCGCATAGCGTTGGCGGCTGCGATTATCGCGCCGAGAACAAGCGCTGCGCAGATGACGAGCATCCCGGTGATCGTGACGTGCGCGTCCGTGTAAGTCACACCCCCAAAGATCGTGTGATCGTCGAACAATTGCTCGAACCGCCCGATATAGACGCGCATCGCGAGGATCAGGAACAGAAACACCAACGTGATCGACACTCCTCGCCAAGGTAACGTGACGGTGCGGCTAAGACGTCCGGCGAGCACACGGCTTCCGCCCGTGATGAGGACGAAGAAGACGGCTAATAGACAGGCAATCACGGCTAGCGCAAGCAGCCAGCCGGCGACGAGCTGCCACGCGGGAAGGGCAAACAGGAAGAAGTTCAGCGGCTTGCCAAAAATCGGATCTACGTCGCTGCCGGTTGCACGGGGTGCATACCAAAAGAGCGCGAGCGCCGGCCACTCAGCCATCATGATGACGCCGCTTGCGGCGGCAATGGCGAGCGAAACGCCGAATGCAATGAGGTGCAGGACAGACTCAACCGGCAGCTTCACCGGTCGTCCGCCGATGAGAATCGTGTTACCGCTCGGCAAATCGGAGAGATGTGCCCGCTTCAGAGCCAGGAAGGAACCGTACAGAATGAGAAATGTGGCCGCTGCAAAGGCGGCGAAGACTCCGCCCTGAATTCTCAGTGTTTTCCAGAATACGTCCCCGTAGCCGAGCGACCTGAACCAGAGCACGTCCACGTAACACGACAACGCGGTCCGACCGCCGAAGAAGATACCCGCAAAGACGGCGAGAATGAGCAGGAAGCGACGGCGACGCCGCGGCGGATACGTCCGCGGATGGTTCGGCGGCCAGTCAATTGATTCGGGCATTGCCCCACACCGTCCTCATTAACTCCATATGGTTATCCGCATGATACTCCCTCCTTGAAATGGAACAACGGTTTCGCTTCGACGAGGCAGCAGGGACGGAGCCGACGCTACTTGCCCACATGCACGGGGTGGCTTACAAGCAATTTCGATTGCTCTAGTTCCTCAGCGTCCAACTGCCCTTTCTTATCCTTGTCCAGCCTGTCGAACTCCGCTTCCATGAAGTTCATCCATTCTTGCTTAGAAATCTTGCCGTTCTTGTCGGTATCTATTAGGAGCAACAGTTGTTCGGCTTGTTCCTCTCCGAGCGCCAGTTTATCCTGCGGTTTCGGAACGGATGCCTTCTGTGCGACCACGGTCCCCACCGTGGCCCAGGTTGCGATGAAAACTGCGATGACCATGATCGTTGATATGATCTTCGTTCGCCTCAACACGATTGACCTCCTTCTGCCCCCGGTAATTCTCTACCGAGTAGAGGACTGCCGAATTCTGGAATGGCTCTCGTGGGTCTACGAATGGACTCGGAACATAAGAAACCAAACTGCATAAAGTTCGTGTGAAGAGTCCATAAGGTTTTCGTAACGATTTTTCTCATCCGATTGCGGGATTTCTTTTATGTGCACTTTACAGACTTCTGTGATGGAATCACTGATGTGGAAGCAGCGAGCCTGCTCCGATTCGAAGAGACAAAGGGCTGAGCGGTTACAGGAATGCCAGACTTCTACAGCGCTGCTCAATACTTGCTGTTTCTCGTGATCGTCACCGCCCTGGTGAAGCCCTTGGGCGGCTACTTGAAACGGGTTGTTTCCCGGCAGCGCACCGCTCTCGATCGATTATGCCTTCCCGTTGAGCGGCTCATCTATCGCATTACTTTCGTCGATCCCGATGTGGAGATGGCCGGCAAGGAATATGCGACGTGTTTTGTGCTCTTTGGCCTCGCCGGCACGCTCCTGTTGCATGCCATTCTAAGAATGCAGCAAGTTCTTCCCTGGTTCTTTCCGCAATACCTCACCACCCCACTTTCTCCTGGCTTGGCTCTGAATACGGCGATCAGCTTCTCGACCACCACCACCTGGCAGGCCTATGCCAGAACTCGGACAGCTCGGGCTTCATGGCCGTCCACCTTTTCAGCGGGCCGATGCCCCAGCAAATTCTCGAACCGATTGACCATAAGTCTCAGAAGTTTGTGATGGGGCTCAATACAGAGCGTCCGACACACACGCAGTAGCTGCTTTCTGCGAGGGCCGGAAGTGGTGGCAGTCATCTCTGAGATGATTGTGAGTGGGAAACATTGTCTCCAAGCAGGGAACCGCATAACATACGAATGCCGTGAAAATTCTGCGATGTCTTCTCGTCCTTATATTCTGCGCAGCGCTCCCCACGAGCGCGCAGCAACCAAAATCTCTCTTCTACATGACGCGCGATCCCAATTCCGTCCGCTCTTTCCTCGCCCACGCCAATAAAATAGATACGCTCGTCCCCACCTGGTACTTGGTCGATTCCAACGGCCTGGTTTCGGGTGGCCCCAACCCGGAGGTACTCGCAACCGCGCGCCAAAATCACGTCCCGGTGATGCCCATCGTGGTGGACTTCAATTTCCTGCAGGATGATTTTCACAAGTTGCTCACGAACCCCACCGCGTACCGCCAAATGTTCACGCAACTAATCCAAGCCTGCAAAGCCAACGGCTACACCGGCTTCCAGTTCGACTTTGAAAACGTAAATTGGACCGACCGCGACATTTTCTCGGCGATGGTTGCCGAGGCCGCCACGCTCTTTCACCAAAATAATCTGCAACTCACCATCGCCACGGTTCCCAACGCTCCCGGCGTCGCCGGCGAAACCAACTACTCCGCCTGGATTTACGAAAACTGGCGCGGCGCTTACGATCTAGCCGCTCTCGCCAAATCTGTCGATTTAGTCTGCTTGATGACCTATGACCAGCACACCCGCCTCACCCCGCCCGGCCCCGTGGCCGGTTGGTCCTGGACCGTCAGCAATCTCGACTACGCCCTCAAATTCGTCCCGCGTGAGAAGATTTCGCTCGGCATCCCGCTTTACGGCTACCACTGGTTCGCCGCCGCGCCGCTGCCTCCCAACGCGAAACCCACCGACCGGACGAATCCTTCCGCCGCCTACATCTCCACCGCCGACGCGCTCGACCTCGCCCGCGCCTATGGCGGCCACATCGAATGGGACGCCACCGATCGCACCGCGTATTTCTATTTCTACCGCGACGACGAACGCGAATGGATTTTCTACACCGACGCGCGCACGTTCCGCGAGCGGTACAACCTCGCCAAAGAACGCGGCCTGCAAGGCTTCTGCTCCTGGGTTCTGGGCACCGAAGATCCCGCCATCTGGGACCTTCTGCCGTCACACCCGTAACCACGGCTCGGACGCGGCATGGCCGTCAACCTTGGCGTTGCCCGGCGTGAAGAGGGCACAGCTTACGGGTCACCCGCGCTCAAGGTTCACGGAAAACTCGTGGCATGGGTACCTGCTCATCGTTCGGCCGAGCCGGGTCCACTTGCCGTTCGCGTTGACTTCGACGACCGCGCTGAACTGCTCGCAGCAGACCCGGGACGTCTACCACGTGACGGACCACTATCTCCACTACACCGCCGTGCTGGTTCGCCCTTCCCGCGTCACACCCGCTGTCCAGCGGGACTTACTCGGCATGGCTCTCAAGTTGGTGACCTCGCATGAGGCAGGCCGTTCGCCATCGCGGAGCCGACGCAAGCCTTGGATCCGACCAATCCCGCGATTGACATACCGCTGAAGATGGACGTGGCGTTGCCATAGCCTTAGGTGAGTTGTACTCGGATGCTGGAGGCGGGTGTGCGCTTTTCAGTGGTTGCGACGATTAGACGATTATGGGATCAAGCGCGGAGCACTACAATACGCATGTCCCGACGCTACGGACACATCGGACAGATCGCCCAACGCCAGGCAATGGACACGCTGGACCGGGTCGCGGTTCAGGGCCATGGGGCACAAAACTGGGCACAGTTTCACAAGCCACCAGCCAACACGCTCCCTAACAGATTGAGAAGGTTGGCTCCCCGGGCTAGATTCGAACTAGCAGCCCTTCGGTTAACAGCTTCGACTTCAAATCCATAAGTCGTTGTTTAGCCGTCGCTTAGGGTTATTGGGAAGCCAATCTTCTCCCTCAAATGCTCCGAAGTTGTTCCATCACTAACCCACGGGAAGAAAGATGACTGTTCGACGGATCGAATCCTACCCGGGGGAGCCAACCTCAGATTGATTGCGGGGCCTCGACGGTGAGCATAAGGCCGCGCGTCGAAGATAAATGATGTCTCCCTTTACTTCTTTTTCCTTACCTTCCTAGCAGGAAACTCCAAAGGGAGTTCATCACCTTCGACAGGAGGATTTCCCCTGCCCACGCGAGCTAGAATCCGGTTGACCCTTGCCGGATCGGCACGTTGTGCGCGTTCCTCAAAGTACTCTTCCGTGCGCATAGCAGAAACCTTTTCGGCGAGTGCGAGAGTGATCAGTTGGTTGAGAGCCACGCCTTCCGATTCAGCGGCCTTTCGCGCTTCGGCCAACAGCGTGGGCGGTACACGCAAAGCAAAATTGCTTCGTCTCATGAATTCGCTCCTTCTCTTGCCATCACTGGGCTTCCTCTACTAGTCCTCGAACGATTTCCCCGGGCCGAACCACCGAACATCGAAAACGGGCCGCCACAGGTCTAAAATCCCGCGCGTTGAAAGTGACGATGGCATCGGCGCGACCATTGATGGCCGTTTCCAGAACCATCTCGTCGTTCGGATCTGGTAGCATCGGCCGTGTGCGAATCATTAGTTCGACTCTCTTCCCGACCAAGGCCAGTTCGTCGAGCACAGCAGATACATCGTCTCTGCTCGCTCCGCAGGCAGCAAGGTGTTCTGGGCGAGTCAGAACTGATTCGTATTCCAGCATCAAGGGCACAGACAAAAGCAATTCGAATCGGTGAGCGCGGGCTGCCTCCAGCACGTGGCGCGATGCGCCAGCATCGCTACGGAAGGCTGCCACCAGTACATCCGTGTCTAAGACATATACCCTCATCCAGCACTAGGATATTGCCTGCAATATTGCCTCGTCAAGCCTTTACAACCTTGACTATCTGGTCGAACCTGACATGTGCAAATACCAAATCGCGTGGCCTCCACTTTCGCGGTCATTGTGACGGAATGGACGGTGGTCCGCTAAATTGTGGCGTGGTGCTTGTCCGCCCCACCCGTCATATCTTATAGATATAGAAGTTCGCAGAGCTAGGTGCCGGATTAATGCTGGATAAAAACAGTTCAGAGGAGCAACTGAAATCCTCGCGCAGAGAAACTGAGCGCCTTCGAGCGGAGAATGCACACCTCCGAGTAATGCTCGGGATCCCGGATTCGGCTGTCGAAAGAGGCTCTCCCCCAGAAGTCAAGGCAGTAGAGACTCTTAACAGTCGCGCAATTGAGCGTTTGACCCCAGAGAAAAAAGTTGCTCTTTTTCGAAGCTTGTTTCGCGGTCGAGAAGACGTTTACGCAGTACGCTGGGAAGGAAAAAGCGGCAAGTCTGGCTATTCTCCGGCTGGTGTCATGGACTGGCGCGCGATTCACGCTGCAAGACCGGAAGAACGAAAGAAAGTTTCACGGAAGACACGAACGCTTCAACCGCTCACCGATAGCGCAATCCGCGATCACCTCACTGGGAAGCAGACTATCGGCGTCTACCCTCTACTTCCCGACGAAACCTGTTGGTTTCTCGCCGTGGATTTCGACAAGAAGTCTTGGATGGCAGACGCCGCAGCTTTTGCTTCCACATGTCGGAGGTTTCAGGTTCCCGTGTCCGTCGAGCGCTCGCGATCAGGAAACGGTGCGCACATTTGGCTTTTCTTCAACCACGCAGTGCTCGCTGCCAATGCCAGACAGCTTGGTTGCGCCTTGTTGACGCGGACGATGGAAAGCCGCCACGAAATCGGACTGGATTCTTATGATCGTCTTTTCCCCAGCCAGGACACGCTGCCTAAGGGTGGTTTTGGGAATTTGATAGCTCTGCCGCTTCAAAAACCTGCCCGAGAGCAAGGCAACAGCGTATTCTTGGATGAATTCTTCCGGCCCCACGCCGATCAGTGGAAATTCTTAGAGTCGATTCAAAAAATACTAACGGATAGGCTGGCGCGCATGATTCAGGAAATAGCGCCCAATGGAAACACGATTGGAGTGCATCTTAGCTTTCCCGAAGAAGGAAGGGACGAGGCTCCCTGGCTGTGGAGCCCATCGCACAAGCGGAAAGGCGGGCCAATTGCAGAGCCATTGCCATCTACAGTCCGCGTGGTGGTGGGCAATCTTGTCTACATCGAAAAGAAAGATCTGCCGTCCTCCATGCTGGATCGATTAATTCGCATCGCCGCCTTTCAGAATCCTGAATTTTACCGGGCCCAAGCGATGCGACTCTCGACCTACGGTAAGCCTCGCGTCATATCCTGCAGCGAGGACTTTCCAGAGCACATTGGCCTTCCGAGAGGGTGTGTCGACGAGGTGCTTGCCGTTTTCAAATTCCACGGCGTGAACGTGGAGCTGCAGGATGAACGAACTATGGGTCGGCAAATTAGAGGCTCCTTCAACGCCGAGCTGCGGCCTGAACAAAAGGAAGCCATCTACCATGTGCTTCATTATGACCAAGGCGTTCTCAGCGCTCCAACAGCATTTGGCAAGACCGTCGTTAGTGCCTGCCTGATCGCCAGAAGGGGGGTCAACACATTGATCCTGGTGCATAGGCGCCAGCTAATGGACCAGTGGCGTGAGCGATTGTCAGCCTTCCTGGATATGCCAATTGGAAGCATCGGTCAAATTGGAGGAGGAAAGATCAGGCGAACCAGCGTGATTGATGTTGCTGTGATCCAGAGTTTGCAGCGCAAAGGAGATGTCGAAGATTTCGTCGCCGACTACGGCCACGTCGTCGTAGACGAGTGCCATCATTTGTCCGCTGTCACTTTTGAACGAGTCCTTCGCCGAGTAAAAGCAAAGTATGTGTTGGGCTTGACGGCCACGCCGATCCGAAGAGACGGGCATCATCCGATCATTTACATGCAATGTGGTCCCATGCGGTTCCACCTCACGGCGAAGAAAGCATCACAGACGTCACTCCTCGAACACAAGGTCATCCCACGTTTTACCAACTTTGCTTGGGAACAGACAGAAATCGAAATCACAATTCAGAATCTTTACGCAGCACTCGTCGGAAACCAACACAGAAACGAATTGATCTTACGGGATCTTCAGAGTGCTTTATCGGCTGGGCGATCGCCGCTCGTTCTGACGAGCCGAACGGATCATCTCGATTACTTGGCCGGACAATTGCACGGGGTATGTTCGCACGTCTTCATCTTGAAAGGTGGCCTGGGCGCAAAGCAGAGAACGAAACTGACAGAGTCCCTGGCTGTCGTGCCTTCCGACGAGCCGCGCGTCATTCTTGCAACCGGAAGCTACCTTGGCGAAGGTTTTGACGATGCGCGCCTCGACACACTTCTACTTGCGATGCCGGTTTCCTGGAGAGGAACTCTCCAGCAGTATGTGGGCCGTCTCCACCGACTCCATGAGAATAAAAAGGAAGTCCAAGTTTACGATTACGCGGATGTGCTGGTGCCAATGCTGGCTCGAATGTACAAGAAAAGGTTGGCAGGCTATGCCGCGCTGGGCTATACCCTCATCGATGCATTGAGTGTTTGAGCTCGCCATGGAATCCGCCCTGCTGCTGCACCCATTGCAGCCAGCGAGCGGTTGCAGAAATCAAGGCTGCGTATTTTACTGAGTCCAGGAAAGATCCGCTAACTCTGCCATCAGAGTTGGAGCAGACACCTTTCGGCTTACAACCGAATGTTAATTGGCCAAAAGTCGTCGCTTGAAGAAACGCAAATGATTGAAAAAGAACCCGCACTCGCGCACTCGCTGCCTACAAGGATTTCCTCACTCTATGGAAAGACGCCGATGCGGACATTCCTATCCTATTCGCGGCCGAGTCCGAATACGCCAAGCTTCATTAGTTCCGGGTCACAGCCCAAGGAGATAGTCTCAGGGAGCCTCTCGGGCTGTCAGTGGACGATTAGTCAGATTACCGGAGATTTGAAGTAATGCTTCACTCCTCTGGTTCGCGCGTCAATCAGGCATGTAGATTACTTCCGGTTAGCCCGTCACCCGGACCTGAATTCCGCGAACACGCTATGATCCGTTGCGAACGTGGTCAATTCTGCGGACAGGCTAATAAACATCAGATGCTCGCTGCGAACACCAGGTGCGCAACTGTGTTGATGCCTTGCTTGACTTCATTGGGGTCGCGACCAAGAATGGGTCGCACGGATTCTTAACTAATCGGCGTCTTCATTTCAGGCCAATCAGCAACCAGGGAGACCAGCATGAAACGACTCACCTTCATTTGCATGGTGCTGCTTGTGGGCGTGTGCGCCGCATTCGTGCCACCAGGGGTTGCCCAACACGAGCATCCCGCAGGCGATCCGGGCAAACTCGGCAAAGTGAGTTTCTCCGTTTCCTGCGAACCATCACTTCAGCCGGAATTTAGCAGCGCTGTAGCGATGCTCCATTCTTTTTGGTACGAGAAGGCTAGCGACACCTTCGCTGCTATTGCACAGAAAGACCCGTCGTGCGGCATGGCCTACTGGGGAGTCGCCATGACGTACTACCACCAGGTCTGGCAAGCGCCCGGCCCGGCTGATCTAGAAGCAGGAATTGCCGCGGTAGAAAAAGCAAAGTTAGCTGGTGCCAAGACACAGCGCGAACTCGACTATATTGCGGCGATCGAGACGTTCTACAAGGGCGCCGAGCAACTCGACTACCGCACTCGCGCCTTGGCTTACGAAAAGGCCATGGATCAGCTGCAAGCGCGCTACCCTGACGACCACGAGGCCGCGATTTTTTATGCGCTGGCACTCCTCGCCACCGCGCCGCCAACCGACAAAACGTATGTGAATCAGAAAAAGGCTGGCGCGATCCTTGAGCCACTATTTGCAGAACAACCGAAACACCCCGGCATAGCTCACTACATGATTCATGCCTACGATTATCCACCGCTGGCTGACAGGGCTTTGGATGCGGCGCGACGTTACGCCCAGATTGCGCCAGACTCACCGCACGCGCTCCACATGCCGTCTCACATCTTCACGCGGCTTGGCTTGTGGCAAGAATCTATCGATTCCAACCTGGCCTCGGCAGCTTCATCCCAAAAAAACAACGCACCGGGTAACGAGCTCCACGCGAAGGACTACCTGATCTATGCCTATCTCCAGGGCGCACAGGATCGCGAGGCAAAAAAGGCGCTCGCATCCCCGGCGCCAGGGCGCTCCGATGATCCCCAATACATGAACTGGCTGTACGCCATGGGCGCTTCGCCTGCGCGCTACGCTGTGGAGCGGCATCGCTGGGCAGAAGCCGCCGCGCTTTTTATACCGCCGAATACTTTTCCCGGCGGAAGGGCAGCGTGGACGGAAGCGAACCTCCATTTCGCGCGAGCCCTCGGCGCCTCACATACCGGGCAAATCGATGTTGCCGAAAAAGAGGCACAGCAGCTCGCATCCCTGCGTGACACGCTTACCCAAGTCAACGACAGCTATTGGGCTGACCAGGTGGATATCCAACGCCAGACTGCCACCGCATGGATCACCCTGGCCAAGGGTAATCCCGAAAACGCTCTCACCCAGATGCGTTTTGCCGCTGAGCATGAGGACCGGACCGACAAGAACAACGTCACCCCAGGAGTCATCCTGCCAGCTCGCGAACTGCTTGGGGAGATGTTGCTGGAGCTGAAGCAGCCTGCGCAAGCGATGATTGAGTTCGAAGCCACGCTGCGCACGGCGCCAAATCGTTTCAACGCCCTATCGGGCGCGGCGCGCGCGGCCAAGCTTTCGGGCGATCAAGAGAAGGCGAAAACATACTATGCGAAGCTCTTGGCCATCTGCCAGCATGCCGATGGAGACCGGCCCGAACTTCGAGACGCACGCTCTCTGTTGGCCCAGAAATGAGCTGGTGCTGGCGTAGCCGCAGGTGAACGAACCGCCAACCCAAGACGACCTGAACGGGGCTCGGCCAGAATTATGGAAGTATTGTTGGCAATTCGGAAGTTACCACATTGAGTCCCTATTTAGTCGGATAACCGAACATGTCCGGTAACCGCGTTAATCCAGGCGAGTGGATTACTTCCGGTTAGCCCGTGATACTTCCGCAGTGGGCAACGGCAAACAGAGAAAGGCAAGGAGCGCTGACAGAGAGCCGCACGACTATTGCGGGAGACTCGTTTTATAGAGAATGGCTTTGTGGCGCGGGTCAGGGCTGTAGGGGTCGTAGACTGGAGCGCCTTTACATCGATAACTGCTTGCCTTTAACAGTGGAATTATTTCGTCAGCTTGCCTTTTTCATTCTGAGCTGCAAGCCCATATCGTACTGCCGCTTCAAGCGTCTCGATGTTTATATCCTTTAGAGCTTTGAACCGAATGCAATATCCGGTCACGCTCGCCTTGCCTAGTTTTTTTCCATACGTTTTGGCTAAGTACTTCTTATCTGTGAGACCAAGAATATAGACAGAGATTCCGGTTTTGTTTCCGCTCACACCAATTTTAAAAAACTCTCTACTTTTTCCATTGGCGTATTTTATTGTATGAAATCCATATCCAATCGTAGGGTTGGAAACAGGATGATCTTTGCTGTCTTTACCACCGAAGAACCATAATCTGCATTCTGGTGACACTTGAAGTGTGAGCCGATGCAATTCTCGCATGTCACTGCGTTTTGGCTCCGGTTGGCTGGTAATATACTTCTTGATTTGTTCTTGTACGTTCATATGTTCTGCTCCCCCAGTTGCGCGCACGAGATTATACGACGTTTAATTCTTTTGAACCGCTCCCATTCTCTGTCACACCGGATACTAGAGGTTTTGGGTCACCTTCTCCCCCCTTGCAAGGGCGGGCGGCCCTGACCGTTGAGGTCACTCGACCGCGAGGGCGCCCCGCAAGCCGTTGTTGCGTGGGGGCTTTTCAGAATTCCCAAAGGCTTGAAATGCGTGGAGCGCCGAGAATATCGGACATTTGAAATAGCGCTTCACATCTCCGGTGAGCGCGTTAACCGGGCACTGACTCGAGCAGACAGGCGTCACTCGACACCCACGAGGCCTTTCGTTGCGCCGAAAAGTTTTGCCGAGCTGTACCCAATGCCTTTGTGGAAGACGAAACCCACATTTCGAATGTCGGAAATATTTGTCGAGGGGTCGCCGGTGACGACAACCAAGTCCGCCTGCTTACCTCTTGCTATCGAACCGATTTGATCACTTCGGGCGAGCACTTCGGCGCCGTTTTGAGTTGCGATGTGAATCGCTTCAACCGGCGAGAAACCAGCCTTCACCAGCAACTCGATCTCGCGCTGGTCGGCGTATCCGGCGACAGTGCCACCATCCCCGGTAGGGTCGGAGCCGGCGACGAGCATTCCGCCGGCCGCGGCAAACTCGCGTTCGAAGCGCATCTGCTTTGTGGACAGATTTGGCAGGGTGATTTTTGGCAGCAAGAATCGGCGGATAGTGAGGTATTCCATCCAACATCGCCAACAGAGCGCGTGCTGCTCGCGGCCTTCCAGCCCTGACATTGGCTGCGGGTCGCCACCGAAGTCCTCGTCTACAGCGAGAGTCGAAGTGATTGTGACGTGATGCTCGATCAGATGACGAATGACGGCCTGAACTTCAGGACTATCTACGTCCACGCGTTTAGCCTCGTCGGCAATGGCGACGTTATTCTCGGGGCATACGCCGGGCTGTTTGCCGGGGAAAAACTCGGTGTCCACCATGATGCCGTGTTCGAGGCCATCTATGCCCATGTCGGCGGCATCCGTAAATCCGACGGAACAAAGATGTCCGGTGACTTTGAGACCTTTGCTGTGCGCCTCGTCAATGGCTGCCCGCAATTCTTCGGGCGTGATGTGCATGTAGGCTTTGAACCAGGTGATGCCTTGCGCGGCGGCAGCGTCCACGGCGCTGCGAGCCTCGTCTGCGTTTGCGAGCGCATGCATCTGCGAGAAAAGCAGAGGCTGGCCTTCAAGATAGGGCGCGGTGAGCACGATATCCGGGCCCGGCTGGCGACCAGAGTCAATCGCGCGCTTGATGCCGATGTCCGCGGTCAGATCTATGCTCCCCGTGGTGCGCATGGTGGTGACGCCGGATGCGAGATATAGGAGGGGAAATGAGACGGGCTGTTCGACCAGGAGACGCTTCGAAGGCGTGTTATCCGGTGACGTGGTGAAGAGGTGCTCGTGCAGCATAACCAAACCAGGAAAAACAGTCTTGCCCGAGAGATCGATCACTCGCGCACCGGCTGGCACGGCGAGGGAGGCGGTTGGGCCGACATCCGCGATCGTTCCGTTGGCCAGTATCAGCGTTTGTTCGTCCTGGGCTCGCGCCCCGGTGCCATCAATCACGCGTGCATGAATCAAAGCGATCAATGGCGCGTTCTCGACTATGAAAGCTGATGGTGGCTGTTGCGCCTGGCGGAGATAATAGGCACGCGAGACATGAACGCTCGACCAAGTGAGTGCGACAACCAAAATCACTAAAAAACAAAAGCGAAGGAACCACTTTCCAACCGTGCGTAGGGCGCTCATCAATCGAACCTCTATTGCGCGACAGTCTACTACTCTGCTTCCGAACGCTCACAGCGAATCGTTGGTTCGTTGATTCATCAGCTGAATTCTGAAGCGGACCGCAACCCCGGATAAGTCGGATTACCGGACATGAGCCGCATCAGGACCCCACATGTACGATTAGCGCGTTAATCGTCCTGACCAGCCCGACTTTTTGTACCATGGCGAGTGAGAGAGTTTATGCGGGCGCGCGAGGTCAAACCCGAACGAATAAGGTTCTTGGTAGAGACAGTCATCAGACAGCAGCTTATATGCTGTTAAGTACAGCACAATAACAGTCTATACTATGTTTGCCTGAATACAGAAACAGGTTATACTATTTCTCTGAGGGCGTGGCATATGAAACCTGAATTCCGCGAATTGAGGCTCACACAACTTGATCGAAGCCTCGAATCCTTTGCCGAAACTCACTCCGTCACCCGGCCAAAACGTGGCTGGCTACGTGCCCTAAGGGAAGCGCTCGGAATCACCATAAGAGAAGTCGCCCGCAAAATGCGCAAGACTCCCCAGACTGTCGCTTCGTTTGAAAAGTCCGAAGAAGCACACCGCATCACCCTCCAAACTCTCCGGCATTATGCAGAAGCCATGGACTGTGAACTCGTCTACGCCATCGTCCCGAAGACCGGTTCGCTAAAAAAACTTGCGGAAAACCGCGCTCGCAAGAGAGCCGAGAGCGACGTGCTCGCTGTTGAGCATACTATGGCGCTCGAAGATCAGGCCACGACTGGAATCCAGGAAAAGATTAGGCGCGAAACTCAGCGCATCTCGACGAAACGCTAAAAAAACCCAGATGCCCGACGCTTCCACATCCGATTCCAATACTCCTCTCAGCCCCGATGAACAGGCGGATCTTATTCCCAATCTCGCCACACGCGAAGAGTTGAACGAATGGGAGCGCGATAACATTCTTCGGGCCCAACAATGGGCGCTCACGGACCGACAGCTAACGCGGTTGAACCCGGCCTGCGAAGATTATGTTCGTGAACTCCATCGGCGCATGTTCGACCAAACATGGAAGTGGGCCGGAACCTACCGCAAGACACAGAAGAACCTCGGCGTGCCGGTCCATCAGATCCACGAGAGACTCGCCCAACTCCTGGGAAATACAGCGTACTGGCTGGATCACAAAACATACGAGGTGGACGGGTGCGCTGTACGATTTCATCACGAGCTTGTCGTCATCCACGCGTTTCCCAACGGAAACGGCAGGCATGCGCGACTAATTGCGGACGTCGTTGCGGTGAAAAACGGGCATCGTCGTTTCTCTTGGGGCAGTAAGGACGTCATTACTCCGGGAGAGGCGAGGGAGGCGTACTTGCGGGCCTTACGCGCGGCTGATCACGGAGGCTTCGAACTGCTTCTGAGATTTGCGCGTTCCTGAGCGCGAGTCACTTTGGTTTATTTCATCTCCCGAACACGAGTCCACCTTGTGAGGTTCGTTCCCCAGATTCCATGAGAATTGAATCTTTCCGATTTCAGACCATAGACTCGGCAGCCCGAAAAGATTCCCAAAGCATTCGGTAATCTACCGAATGTTAATCAGCCGAAATTCGAGCTTTGATAAAATTTAAGGCATTGAAAGAAAACGATTTGGCTCCCCGGGCTAGATTCGAACTAGCAACCCTTCGGTTAACAGCCGAATGCTCTACCATTGAGCTACCGGGGAACGGGCAAGTAGACTTTTAATTTACAACAACTTGCGAACAGCGCTACTCTCCTCTCTGTGGATTTGGGTCCAACTGGGGTCCAACAACGGTTTTACCTTGGCCATTTCAGGCGCGTGATGCTGACGCAACAGCTTCGTGTAGTGGTCCACCATCCTGTCCGAAGAGTGTCCGCACCAGTCTCGGATGACTTGACGGCTCACCCCGGAATAAACGAGATAAGAAATCCGCCCTCTTCGAAAAGCGTGCATTCCAACGCCGGGTTGGATCAGATTTAACTCATTCAAAATTGGATAGAGCTTGTCTTCCCGCACGTTCGATAGCCGCAATGGCGTGCCATTTCGCGTCTGAAAGAGATAACCGAAAGTTCTGCCCTTCAAATGGTTCTTGAGCTCCGCAGCTACGGAGGTGTCGATGGGCACCGTCCGGGTTCTGTCTTCGTCCCCCGTGTCGTTTTTTGAGGTGTTTTCTTCCCCCTCAAAAACCGAGCGGCGGATGGTAATGGTCTGCTCGTCCAAATCAACGTCCGTCTCAGCCCTCAAGGCGAACAGTTCTCCGGCCCGTGCTCCGGTGCCAGCCGCCAACGCGAAAATGAGCGATACATCTGAGTTTTCGCTGGTTCACGATGGCCGCCATCTGCGCAACCGTGAAGTGTGGCGGCTCCTGCTGCACAGTTTTTGGGGGCGCGACCTTCTTCCATTTGACGAGCCACGGCGACAGGACGGGCTTGCCGCTCTGCGCCATTTCATCCAACTGAAAGTTGTAGATCGCGCGCACAATGCCGAAGAGATTCCTGATGGACTTGCGAGAGAGACCTTCCCGCTGCCACATCTGAATCAGCCCCGAACGAGAGGGATATGTGACTTCCTCGAGCGGGGTGTCTTTCAAGTGCGGAAGGACGTGCTTGTTCAACTCGCAAGACATGCTGCGTTGAGACGAACGTTTCTTGTTGACGATGAGGTGACGATCTAACCAGCCACGTGCTGCCAGACCGAAGGTCAAGACGGGCGATTGCGAACGGGCAAGATAACGAGCATCGTTGATCCCTTGCCCTTCGACAAACTTCGCCAGCCATCGTTCGGCTTGCGGCTTTGTGATCTGGCTGATGTTTCCGATGATCACCGTACGTCTGATCCTTTTGTTTTGGCCTGGCACATCGACGCGGTATCTGCCAATGTACTTGGAGCCTTTTCTGTAAACGGAACCACTCTGTCCGGATCTGCGAGACATAGATCTCCTGTCCCGTTGATTCGGCACCGTAACCGTCATTACGGTATCGGGTTTTGAATTCGGACGCAATGGTTCCTGAGACACACTGCTTCTCTCGCCGTTGCTCTTCTATCTCTCGCTGCCCGGCGCCGAATCGAGAAGCTTCGATCGGCTGGTGCTTTGTCGTTCCTGTTCGTTCCGGGCTTGTGCTTTCATCACCGTGCGGCGGGCGTAATATTCCGGGTTCGCCTTGTCTTCCGCCCGGTAATCGGCGATGCGCTTGACCACCAGTTCAGGATCGTCGCCGCGCTCAAGAGCACGGTTGGCGTAAGCCCAGTCGCGCTCGGATTGGCTCTTGTGGCCGGGCCCGATCGTGCGAGAAGCGAT
>CAWIAI010000012.1:0-32067 GCA_963834025.1 uncultured Acidobacteriota bacterium
CCGCGAAACCAAAAAGCCCCAGACTCCGGTCGCGCACTGAAATGGTCAAGCATGTCGGAAAACACAGCACAACTTAATGCGGTTCCAGTGAAATGGTGGGACGTGCCCGTGCGGCAATGGGTCGATTTTTGGAAACGCCGCGAGGATCAGATCTTCCTTGTCTTAACGCTGGTGATCGGCGCTTTGGTAGGTCTTACGGTCGTAGCTTTTATCGTGCTGACTGAACACGTCGGTGCGCGAATCTATCCTCCCGGTGGTGCTGTCTGGCACAGAGTGCTTGCACCGGTGGTGGGTTCGCTGTCGATGGGCTACCTGTTGTTCAAATATTTTCCGGATGCTCGGGGCAGCGGAGTGCCGCAGACGAAAGCCGCGCTCTACGCGCGTGGTGGACGCATTTCGCTCGGTACCGTGTTTGGGAAATTCTTCTGCACCTCCGCCACGCTTGCCAGCGGTATTCCGCTCGGGCGCGAGGGTCCATCGGTTCAGGTGGGCGCGGGACTTGCGTCGGTGTTGGGGCGGGCGCTTGGGCTGAGCCCGGCAAAGGTCAAAGCCCTGGTGCCGGTCGGTGCGGCGGCGGCGGTAGCGGCCGCGTTCAATACGCCTCTGGCTGCGGTGTTGTTCGCGCTGGAGGAGGTTGTTGGCGATCTTCACGCCCCGGTGCTCGGATCGGTGGTGCTCGCCTCGGCGACGTCGTGGGCCATGCTTCGATTGCTCCTTGGGAACGATCCGCTCTTCAAGGTTCCTCAATACCAGTTGGTCAGTCCGTGGGAGTTCGGTGTCTATGCCGTGCTTGGCGTGCTCGGCGGCTTGGTGTCGGTGGCGTTCACGAAGCTTCTCGTGGGCATGCGGGAACGGTTTCTTCGATTGCCTCGCAAGACGGTATGGTTCCAGCCGCTCGCAGGCGGATTGTTGGTTGGTGTCATGGGCTGGTTTGTGCCGCAGATTTTGGGTGTCGGCTATACCTACGTCGGGGCGGCCTTGAACGGCGGGATGGCGGTCAGGCTGATGGTGTTGTTGCTGGTGCTGAAGTTCTTTGCAGTAACCGCCAGCTACGCATCCGGGAATGCCGGCGGCATTTTCGGTCCGGCCTTATTTCTCGGGGCGATGCTGGGGGGAGTTGTCGGCACGGTAGCACACCACCTGGCACCGGCTCACGTCGCCGCACCCGGGGTTTATGCGTTGGTGGGTATGGGCGCAGCGTTTGCGGGAATCGTGCGCGCGCCTATGACCTCGGTAGTCATGATTTTTGAGACCACGCGCGACTACGCCATCATCGTTCCGCTGATGATCTCGAATCTGGTCAGCCTCTTCATTTCGTCCCGGCTGCAGCGCGAGCCCATTTATGAAGTTCTCGCCCGTCAGGACGGTATCCACCTTCCCGGTCCTGAATCGCGTTCCGTCGAAGGCCAGCGGCGCGTGATCAGCGCGATGCGCCCGGCCACGGAAATTCTCAGCGACAACATGAGCGTGGAAGAGGCGATGGAAAAGGTTCGTGCCAGTGCCTTTCATTCCTGGCCCGTAATCGATGATTCCGGTGTCGTTGGAGTGGTTAGCTTGAGTGCGCTGCAGAATGCGTGGGGCGACGGCGGAGCGGGCCGCACGCTCAAAGAGTTTGTCGACGCGCGCGAATTCCCGCACCTGCACGCCGACCATCCGCTCAGCGTCGCGCTCGAACGCATGGGTACGACGCACATGGACGTACTCCCGGTCGTAAGCCGCGCCGACGTCCACAAATTGGAAGGCGTTGTGACCCTGCATGAAGTCTTGAAGTTTTACGGCTTCGGAGGAACTAGCGGGTCTCCGTAGCGATGCTTCCGTGACCAGCCTGCGACCCGCGAGCGCTTATGATCCAGCTCTCGTTCAGTTTCCGGCTGCCGACTAACAGCATTGAGGCCGTTCGGAATTCAAAGGACGGCCCGGCGGCCCATGGCTTTGCTAGTATGTTCAACAGATCAGATGAAAACTGCGCGCAAAAAAGAGTGGTTTGACGACGACTCATTCTGGCGGGACCTGTATTCCTTCATGTTTCCAGAAAAGCGAATCGCCGATGCGGACGCACAGATCGCGAAGGCAGTGGCACTGACCAAGCCCGCGGGCAAGTCTGTTCTCGACCTCTGCTGCGGTCCCGGCAGATGCAGCATTGCCCTTGCAAGAAGAGGCTTCTCGGTCACTGGTGTTGACCGGACGAAGTACCTTTTGGATAAGGCTCGGGCGAAAGCGCGCGCGGCACGCGTCAACATCGAATGGGTCCAGAAGGATATGCGGGATTTCGTCCGTCCAGATTCCTTTGCTCTCGTGCTCAGCATGTTTACTTCCTTCGGGTATTTCGACGATAGGCGAGAGGATATGACTGTTTTAGAGAATATGATTACGTCGCTGCAGCCGGGAGGAGTCTGCCTGATCGACGTCTTGGGGAAAGAACGTCTCGCAAGAATTCTTAAGCCGACAGTATCCACGCTGCTGCCGGACGGTACTCTTTTGGTGGAGCGGCACGAGTTTTTTGATGATTGGACGCGCGTTCGGAACGAATGGCTCCTCATACGAAACGGCAAAGTGAAGAGTCAAGTTTCAGCACACCGTCTATCCTGGGCTGGAGTTGCGGGACCGGTTGGAGCGCGCTGGATTCGTGGACGTGGCTCTGCGGGGGAATCTGGATGGCGAACGGTATGGTCCCGATGTGAGTGGCTCATTGCGATAGGGCGCAAACCGATTCGAGACATCCCGAAAACACCCTGCCCCCGCATCTGGCAATATGCAATAAAGCCTGGTTTTTCGTGTCCTCGCTTAATAACCCTAGCTTACAATAACTGTTTGACCTCTACGCTACTCGCCTCCACGTCCTGCCTCACTATGCTCTTCAAAACACTCAGCGCCTCCGTGTATGGAATTGACGCCTATGTTGTGGAGGTGGAAGTAGACGTAGGCTCCGCGCGCATGCAGGACTTCAATGTGGTGGGTCTTCCCGACAATGCCGTGAAGGAAAGCCGCGAGCGCATCAAGTCTGCACTGCGAAACTGTTCTTTCGAGTTTCCTCATGGCCAGGGCGTTACGATCAACCTCGCTCCCGCCGATGTTCGTAAAGAAGGCTCGGCGTTCGATTTGCCGATGGCACTGGGTCTGGCTGGCTGCATGGGTCATTTTTTCGGCAAGCCACTCGACAAGTGCATGTTCCTGGGCGAGCTTTCTCTGGACGGCAGCGTGCGCTCCATCCGAGGAGCGCTTTCCGCGACGATTGCTGCTCGGGACGTGGGCCTGAAGGCTATTGCCGTCCCGGAGTCGAACGCCCGGGAAGCTGCTGTGGTGGAGGGCGTAGACGTCTTCGCCGTGAAGTCTCTGCCGCAAGCCATCGACCTGATCAATTCACCGGAGTCGTTTCACCCGGTTCGCGTCGACGCACACCTGATGCTTTCCGAAGCCGCTCAATACTCCGTTGATATGCGCGACGTTCACGGGCAGCAGGCCGCCAAGCGCGCCCTGGAAGTAGCCTGCGCTGGTGGGCACAACATCTTCGTTCATTGGTCCTCCGGGCGCCGGCAAGACCATGCTGGCCAAGCGCATTCCGACGATCCTGCCTCCGATGTCCCTCGACGAGGCCATCGAAACCACGCGTATCCACAGCGTCGCCGGTGTCCTGGAAGACAGCCGCGGACTGGTCGGTACCCGGCCTTTTCGCTCGCCGCACCACACCATCAGCGGCGCCGGATTGATTGGGGGTGGCGCCGTGCCGCGCCCAGGAGAGGTTTCACTCGGCCACAACGGGTGCTCTTCCTTGACGAACTGCCGGAGTTTCAGCGGAACGTCCTGGAGGTTATGCGCCAGCCTCTCGAAGACGGGTTAGTTACCATCGCCCGTGCGGCCATCTCGGTCACGTTTCCGTCCCGATTCATGTTGGCCGCCGCGATGAACCCTTGTCCCTGCGGGTACTTCGGCGACCCTACCCGGGAATGTCATTGCACGCCCCCGATGATCCAGCGCTACGTATCCAAGATCTCCGGTCCGTTGCTGGACCGCATCGACATCCACATCGAAGTGCCTGCGGTGAAATACAAGGAGCTGCGCGCGCCCTCCTCATCCGAAGACTCCACAGCCGTACGGGCTCGCGTGATTGCTGTGCGCGACAGGCAGACGGAGCGATACCGTACGGAGAAGGGGACCTATTCCAACGCCCAGATGATGCCGAAAATGATCCGCAAGTTCTGCGCGATTTCCGCCGAGGGCGAAAAGCTGCTGGAGAATGCCATTACGAAGCTGGGTCTTTCCGCGCGCGCACACGACCGCATCTTGAAAGTCGCCCGCACGATTGCAGACCTTGACGCCACCGAAAGCATCGAGCCCCGACACCTGAGCGAAGCCATCCAATACCGCACCCTGGACCGCTCTTATTGGGCCTAAATAGGGCTGCCTGCATCTCGTAGCCGGGCATTAGCATCCCAGTTTTGGGCCAGCACGCAGGCTAGATGGTCGGCACCGAGCACTCTGCTCATTGACTCGGTTTCCACCTGTGTGTTACCCATAGTGCGCCCAAGTACAGCCCAATTTGGGTCGCAGTGATAGGTCGCATGGCGCCTGAGACCAAGCACCTCGAAGTCACTCTGGAAACACACGTGGAAAGCGTGAATTTAGCCGAAGAGATGTGTCTGCGCGTAGCGGAGTCGGCAGGCTTCGGCGAGGACGATTGCTACCGGATCGGTATGTCCGTACGCGAGGGCGTGATCAACGCATTCCATTACGGGAATCAGGAGCGCCCCGACAAGAAGATCCACCTGGCGGTGGATCTGACGCCGGACAAAATGATCATTCACGTTCTGGATGAGGGCAAGGGCTTCGACTTGAGCAATGTCCCGGATCCTCTCGCCCAGGAGAATCTGCTGAGCACATCCGGACGTGGGATTTTCCTGATGCGCGCCTTTATGGATGAATTTAATGTGGTGTCGGGCCGCACGGGCGGCGCAGAAATTATCATGTCGAAAAAGCTGCCTCCCGGAAACGGTCCCGCCGAGAACAATCAGAGCGGTCAAAACGCGACGCCGCAACAGGAAGCCTAGGTAAGACTATGGATCTGCGTGCCACCTATCGAGATGCCGGCGTCGTGACCGTGGTGGATATCGGCGGGCGGATTACGCTCGGCGAAGGCAGCGCGCTGCTGCGCAAAACGATACGCGAACTCCTGGAAGAAGGGCGCACAAAAATCGTTCTGAACCTTGCCGACGTCAATTATATTGATAGCTCTGGAATCGGTGAACTGGTCACTGCCTTTACGACCGTGAAGAAGAGTGGCGGCGACTTGAAGCTCCTGTACCTTACAAAGAAAGTCCACGACCTCCTGCAGCTCACCAAATTGTTCACGGTCTTCGACGTTTATTCGGATGAGAACGCTGCCATAAGCAGCTTCCGCTAAGCCCCGCTCGCCAGATCAGCGCATCTGCGTCAGCAATCGTAAACGATGAGGCGTAACGATGAGGCCGATCTCCGACACAATTTGGATCACCGAGCGCGCCAAGGCGCTGGGCTTCGATCTCTGCGGCGTAGCGGCAGCCACGAGATTTCCTGAAATGGCACAGACGGAAGTCTGGCTCGCAAAAGGATATGCGGGAGAGATGAAATATCTTGCGGACCCGCGCCGCAGCGATCCGCAAAGCGTGCTTCACGGAGTTCGCAGCGTGATCGTCTGTGCGCTGAATTACGACACTCAACATCCAAAATCGACCGACCTACCCATGGAACCGCACACCGGCGAGCCGCATGGATGGATTTCGCGCTACGCCTGGGGTGACGATTACCACGACGTGCTGCGAAGAAACCTAAGCGGCCTGGTGGCTGCTCTAAAGGAGCGATTCGACGAACCATTTGAGACTCTTGCGTATGCCGATACAGGTCCCTTGCAAGAGCGTATCTTCGCCAAGCACGCGGGTCTCGGCTGGATTGGCAAGAACACGCTGCTCCTCAACCAAGCGTTAGGTTCCTGGTTTTTCCTGGGCGCAATCCTGACCACGCTCGATCTAACTCCTTCGATCGGAGAGGCTGAATCCCTTCCACCGGACTTATGCGGCAGCTGCACCCGCTGCATTGATGCATGTCCTACCGACGCTCTGGTGGAACCTTATGTCCTGGATGCGCGTCGCTGCATCTCCTACCTAACCATCGAACTTCAGGGCAGCGTCCCGGAAGCCCTGCGCGAGCCGATCGGCCGGCATGTTTTCGGTTGCGACATTTGCCAAGACGTGTGTCCCTGGAACCGTCGTGCGCCGGTGACACAGGCGGAAACATTTCAGCCCCGAACCTTCGCGTTGCCCAAGCGCGCGGTGGAAAGCGACAGAGTGAAAAGCGGGTCGGTGCCATCGGACGGTATCGCTCTTTCCACGACGCAGTCGCTCCTGCTTCCAAGCCTGGAATGGATGGCCGCCATGACCGAAGACGACTATAAAGTAGCCTTCCGCAACAGCGCCATCAAGCGCGCCAAATGGCGAGGCGTGGTTCGCAATGCCTGCATCGCGCTCGGAAATGCCAAACTGGTGCGGGGCACGCGCGCAGGCGACAGAGTCAGCGCGTTACTCCAACGCCTCGCCGCGTCTCCAGACCCACCCATCTCCGAATCTGCCCTTTGGGCCCTCTGCCGCATCCAATAAACGGCCGAAGGTGCTCGCTGGAATTTTGGGTGGCGTCGTCGACGAGGCCCAACAGTACGACACCGCGCGATAATGGCGGTATAATCCTCGGCGTCACGATCTGCACCCCGCGCCGCAGGAGTACTCGATGAATCGCCGCAAGTTCCTTGTCAGCGGCGGCATTGTCAGCGCAGGATTGTTTGGGACTGGCAACGCCGCAACCAGCCTTTTGCAAGCAAGCACAGCAACACCAAGTTCGGAACAAACAAATCTAAAATTGGAGGATAAACCCGTGGCATTTACAGTGCCCCCGCTGCCGTACCCGTTTGACGCGCTCGAACCTCACATCGACGCTAAGACGATGGAAATCCACCATGACAAACATCATGGTGCTTACGTAACGAACCTCAACAAGGCTCTCGAAGGCCATGCTGATCTGCAATCCAAGTCGCTGGAGGAATTGCTCGGGAATCTTGATGCGATTCCCGAAAACATCCGCAATGCCGTCCGCAACAACGCCGGCGGCCACTGGAACCACACACTATTTTGGACGCAACTGAAGAAGGGCGGTGGCGGTGAGCCTAAGGGCGATCTGGCCGAGGCCATCAAGTCGACGTTCGGATCGTTCGCGGAGTTCCAGACGAAGTTCGCAGCTGCCGGCGTTGGGCGCTTCGGCTCGGGCTGGGCCTGGCTGGTGGTCAGGGATGGCAAGCTGGCGATTGATTCTACCCCGAACCAAGACACGCCCATCTCGCTGAAAGCGAAAGCGGTGCTCGGCTTGGACGTGTGGGAGCACGCATATTACTTAAAGTACCAGAACAGGCGGCCTGATTACATCGCGGCGTGGTGGAACGTCGTCAATTGGGACTCGGCCTCGGAGCACTATTCAGCGGCCAGGAAGTAGTCTGGCCAGCAGTACGCAACTAAAGTGAAAGGCCCGATCCGAATCTCGGACCGGGCCTTTCCTTCTTTCAGAGACTGTCAACTGGGAAGCGATCAGGCCATCGCGTGGCGCTTGGCCATTGCAATCGGCCCGACTCGCGGCGCGCCATGATAGTTAGATGGCGAAGCGGCATACGCCCTTGCTTCCCGCGTCGCGAGCGTTTGCGGGCCCATGGATGCCGGCGTGCGGCGTGTCGCCTCGCGCACCAACTCCATTCGCCCACGCACTCGGAACTTCGTCAACAGCGACGAGACGTGGAACTTTACGGTGCGTTCTGAAAGATTCAGCGTGGCGGCAATTTCCTTGTTGGCCAAACTGCGCATAACCCCGCCAAGCACTTCTTCTTCCCGGCGCGTCAGTTTCACCGCACTGCCCACCGAATGCCCAGCCTGCAGCAGTTTTTCGGCCTTCTCGGTGAGACCTTCCAGGGAGTCATGCGCGGCTTCAACCATTACCACATAGTCCCGCGGCGACTGGCCCCGGACCATGCAATGCATCGCCAGCAGACCGGCCGCTTCCTCGACTGGAAACTGCCCGTCCGGCCCGGCGGCGACGTGAAAATGCGAAACGCCGGTGTTCTTTTCATAGAAAAAATAGGTTTCGCGTGGAGTATGAGAGCCGTCCTGCGACTGATGTGTGTCGGAATGATGCGGTTGTTCATTTCTGCGGATTACTTTCACGTGCACCCCTCCGTACGTAGCCTCGCAATGGCAACCGAGACCCGTTGGTTTTTATTGATAGCCTCTTGGCGAGGCATTTTTCCACTTCTGCAGCAAGCAGTCAGGTGATAAGCCAAGTTTGGGGGTTGTGGGGACCCAGCGTCTAAAACCCTCAGAAACGGCACGCCGAGACGTGAGAAGGTACACCCTGACACTTCGCTCGCTATTCTAGTTTTTACCACCCACCGAACTGCCAACTGTATGCAACCTGACCGCCGAATCTCGCGAGTACTATAACTTGCTAAAACAGTGGTACTTATTTTCCCGTAGAAAAGCCTAGGGCTATCCTGTAACGGTAGGAATTGCACAGTCTGCGAAATTTTTCCCACAGGATTCGCTCTATCGTAGGCGTTGGTCGGCATGGCGCGGGGTTCTCCACAGGGCCTGGAGCGGTTCCCTTTTTATTCGCTGCAAACCCTTAGTACTGCTCTTTCTCAACGTCTATAATATACTAGTAAATAGTATCGTCAAGTAAATAATGACGACAATACGCAAAAACTTTCCTGTGGCCGTTTCCTTTCTCGTTCGTTTTGCAACGATTCGAATTGCGTTCCAGAGCTATGATTTCATAGTATCCCCGCCCCTTTCGTTGCGCGGGAGCAATGAAGTCGCTTTAGTTTGCGACGATGTGGGTGTGTTCCGGAGAGATCAGTTCGTAGGTGATATCCCGCCATTTTATCTTACGCGTCACCAGTGAAGTCGCGAAATTCACGACGTACAGGAACGGAACGAAGATCGTCAGGAGGATGTAGATCCATGCCTGACCCATGATCTGCGAGCGCGCCGCTGGCATCACTTCCGTTACTCCCGCAACGCGCAAGCTGCTACGGATTACTCCGAGCAAGACTGGAAGAAACGTCAAAATCGCGTGATGGAATGACGGGAGGGTCGCAATCACATCTCCGACAGTCAGAGACACGCCGAGAAACAGCGTCAAGCAGTACAACAAATGCGTCGCGAACCCGAACGTCCACATTTCTTGAGCGTAGACGCGCGTGATCAGAATCTGCCGGTTCGTAAATTCCAGCAGGCCCGTGAAATCCGTTTCCACATACGAGAGCGTTAGGCACTCCGGTAAAAACATGATTGGCCGGTTCGCTCGCTGAAGGGCGCGCGTCATTGAATAATCGTCGCTAACCGAATTTTTCCAGTCCTCCGCGACTCCGATTTTATCGAACACATCGCGGCGGAGGGCCATGCCGCCACCCCAGCAAAAATTCTTGCCCTTCTCGCTGAGCATCGTGACGATCGGCGCGTTCCAGGCGGCCAGCAACACGGTCGGCAGGTTGCTGCGGTTTGGAATCAACCACCGCATCGTGGTGGTTGCTCCCACGCGGGCATCCGCAAGCGGAGCCACCAGTTTTTTCAACCACGATTTCCCAGGGCGCCCGTCGGAATCGGCGAAGGCCAAGAACTCAAAATCCGGCGGCAGTTGCTCGATCACGAACCGCAAGTTGTTTACTTTCTCGCCGCAGCCCTCGGCCTTGTCCGCGATCACCACGTGAGCCTTCGTTCGCGCAGTCGCCGCGACACGCTTCACGATCGCGCACGCTGGATCGGATTCCGATGCCAGCACGAAAAACGTCTCGTAGTTTTGGTGATCGAATTCCGTCAGCGTGGTCAAATTCCGCTCCAGGCCCGGCTCGAGCCCCTTGCAGGAGCAGAGCACCGCCGTCCGGGGCGCGTAGAAGCCCGGATCGGTGGCCGCCCGCCGCCGCGCATATCCCAGCCATTGCAGGCCTTGCCATACGAGATACAGACCCATCGCGATCTGTACGACAGAGAGAAAATAGAAAAGAGTTTCCACTGTGGAACGAGCGTAGCAGAACACTTACCTATCCGCATTGACTCCGTGTAGAGGTAGAATCGCACCGGTAAACGTCAGCGCTGAGGAGACTTCTTATGAATGGCCGCGTGGACACTGCGATGGTTACGACAGCAAATGACTTGTCGGGCTATCGTGTCGTCAGGAACTATGGGATCGTCCGCGGGATCGTCGTGCGATCGCGCAGCATCGTCGGGAACTTCGCGGCGGCGCTCCAAACCGTGGTCGGCGGCAATATCACCATTCTCACGAACCTCTGCGAGAAAACGCGCGAGGATGCCTTCGAATTGATGTTGCAACATGCGGCCCAGCATGGCGCAAACGCCGTCGTCGCCATGCGCTACGACGCCACCGAAGTGATGCAGGGCGTCACCGAAGTTCTGGCTTACGGCACCGCTGTGCAGGTAGAGCGCTCCGTCTGACCCAATTCTTAAAATTCAGAGACCCAACCCGGGCAGGGCTCTGCGTCACGAAAGGAATTTGAGACGCGTGATCAGTGCGCTCCGTAACTCGACCCGGGAGCTGGAAGTAGATCGTTCGCTGGGCGAACTGGATAGATTTCGCGAGCGCGTCGATGCGCTTGACCGCCTTGACGCTTATCCCCTGGACAGGCAATTTCCGGCTCTGGACTCCAAGTCCATCGAGGCGAGCCTCTATCGCCGAGCAAGAGCACTCCGTGCCAAGCTGGAAGCCACTAATTTGAAGTTCTACGACACCATCCGTGAAGAGATTCAGCGCGGAGCCGATCCGAATAAGTTGCTTCAGTGGACAGTCAAATCGGACAAGGTTGGAGATGCGATCCGTCCCGCTCCCGGTGACAGCTATGACTATCTCGATGAACTGGTGAGTGGAGTTTTGCGGTTTGTGAAGCCCGTTGCTCCGATCGTCCAGTTGCCAGCCGAGATGGTGCCCTATCAGCCCACGCCGGCGCGCCACATCTTCGACCTGATTGCCCTCACGCAGCTCACCGACCGAGACGTGCTGATCGACCTTGGTTCTGGGCTGGGTCACGTTCCACTGTTGGTCTCTATCTGTTCAAGCGGACGCAGCGTCGGGATCGAGGTGGAGGGAGCTTATGTGCATTGCGCCCGGCAAAGTGCCTATGAGCTAAACCTGAAGAATGTAACGTTCATCCAGCAAGACGCGCGAGAGGTGGACTTGTCCAGCGGTACGGTGTTTTATCTTTACACGCCGTTCCTCGGCACTATTCTGCGCGCCGTGTTGGACTTGCTGCGGCGGGAAGCAATCGGCCGCGAGATTCGAGTCTGCACATTTGGCCCCTGCACGCCAACCGTTGGAGCAGAGCGGTGGCTAGAGCCCATTGAGACCCTGGAAGCGGGCCGGATCGCGGTATTTCGATCAGGCAATTGAGGTCCCTGAGCGCAGCTGGTGGTAGAATTCCGCCTTCCCATGTTCTGCTCTTCCTGCGGTGCCAAGAACTCTCCTGTAGGACGCTTTTGCTCAGCCTGTGGTGCAGCCCTCAACCACGACGCGGAAGCCACCGTCCTCGCCAACGATTCGGTTGCAGAAGGTCTGACGATCGATCCTACACCGCGGATGCCCCTTCCGCCGCGGACCCCGGCGGCGCGGACGCCCTCCCATCGCAGCGCGCCTCGCGCCCCGTCAGGCTCCGCTGGATCTTTGTTGAGTTCGGACCCTATCGGCGGCGGACGATTCGTCCCTGGCCAAATCGTCGCCGAGCGCTACCGCATCGTCGCGCTGGCGGGCCGCGGCGGAATGGGCGAGGTCTATCGCGCCGAAGATCTCAAGCTCAGCCAGATCGTAGCCATCAAATTTCTACCCGAAACGCTTTCCAAAGACGCTGCGGCGCTCTCGCGCTTTCACTCCGAGGTGCGCATCGCGCGTCAGGTTTCCCATCCCAACGTCTGCCGCGTGTTCGACATCGGGGATGCGGACGGCGTCACTTTTCTCACGATGGAATATGTCGACGGCGAAGACCTCGCGTCATTGGTGCGCCGCATCGGCCGGCTCCCCGCCGATAAAGCCATCGAGATCGCGCGTCAAGCCTGCGCGGGTCTCGCGGCCGCGCACGAACGTGGGGTGATCCACCGCGACCTGAAGCCCGCCAACTTGATGCTCGACAGCGCCGGAAAAATCCGCATCACTGATTTCGGCTTGGCCGCCATCGCCGCCAGTATCGAGGGCGCGGAGGTCCGCGCCGGTACCCCCGCCTACATGGCGCCGGAGCAACTCGCCGGCAAAGAAGTGACGGTAAAAAGCGATTTGTATTCGTTGGGCCTCGTCCTCTATGAAATCCTGACCGGCAAACGCGCCTTCGAAGCGGCCACATTGCCCGAATTGATGAGGCTGCGCGAAGAGTCCGCGCCTACCAGCCCCACCTCGATCGTTCGGGATCTCGATCCTTTGCTGGAGCGCGTGATCATGCGCTGCCTGGAACGAGACCCGGCCCTGCGTCCCTCTTCCGCCTTGCAGGTGGCCGCAGCCCTGCCCGGCGGAGACCCGCTGGCTGCCGCCCTCGCTGCTGGTGAAACCCCTTCACCGCAAATGGTCGCTGCCGCTGGAGAGAACGCCAGTCTGGCTCCGCGCATCGCGCTGGCGTGCCTCGCAGCGGTTATCCTGGCGGCTGTCCTGTTTACCTACCTCGGGGTGAAAGAAAGCGCGTTAGAGCGCCTTCACCTGACAAAGTCTCCAGAGGTCCTAGCCAACAAGGCCAGCGAAACACTGGCAAAGATCGGCTACCCCGAACGTCCCGTCGATAGGGCATGGGGCTTGAATTACAACTATGATTTCGTGAATTACGTTTCAAAGAATGACAAGCCTCGCGCCAATTGGAATCAAATTGTCGCGCAACGCCCGGAGCTGGTCGAATTTTGGTATCGGCAAAGCCCGCATGAAATGGTTTCGCAAGATTTTTGGGGATTCGGACTAACACCCGGGGGCGTGACCTTTGACGAGCCGCCGCCGACCCTGTCGGGAATGATCACTACCTGGTCTGACGCCGAGGGTCGCCTGCAATGGCTCCAGGCGATTCCTCCTCAAGTGGAGTCTCCCACATCTCCGGCGAAAGGCGCTGCAACTACCGTCGATTGGAGCGCGCTATTCGCCGCCGCCGAAATCGATCCGGCAACACTTCATCCGGTTGCTCCTGCCTGGAACTCTCTCGCTGCTGCTGACTTTCGCGAGGCATGGGACGGTACGTGGCCTGCAAGTGGCCGTCCTCTGCACGTGGAAGCAGCCGCCTGGCACGGCAAACCAGTTTTCTTTTCGCTCATCGGCCCTTGGACCAAGCCCGACCGTATGCCGGCACAAGACGAAGACAGTAAGGCACGGGGCGCGAATATTTTCGCATTAACATTAGTAATCGTAGTGGCTCTCGGCGGAGTGTGGTTCGCGGTCCGGAACATCGCACGCGGCAGAGGTGATCGCAAAGGCGCATGGAGGTTGGCATGTGTCGTGTTCGCGGTGGAAATTGCCGCCTTCCTGCTCCACGCACATTTCGTACCCATAATCGACATGCTTCTCCCCGTCGTGCTGGCCATCAGCACCGCCTTGTTTGCCTCCGGCGCGATGTGGGTTCTCTATATCGCGCTCGAGCCTTACGTCCGGCGTACGTGGCCGCAAACGATCATTTCGTGGACACGTTTGATGGAGGGGCGGCTTCGCGACCCATTGGTTGGTCGAGATGTGCTTTTCGGCGTACTTCTGGGCATGGCTTGGGTTTTGGTCTATGAGCTAGGCGTGCTGTCCAATATCCGTCACGGCGCGCCCTTCGCACTGCCTTCCAGCCCTTTTCTCCGTGGGACGCGCGAAGTGGCCGCCATGTGGCTGAGCATCGTGGTCAACTCCTCGGTTGGCAGCGCGCTCTTCTTTTTCACGCTGGTATTTCTACGCGTTCTGCTTCGGAATAGCTGGCTGGCGGCGGGGGCATTCGTCCTGCTCCACGTGGTGCCGAGAATTTTCGTCAGCGATTACGTCGTCTCGGACACCATCGTGTGGCTGACGATTTACATTATTGCCGCCATCGCGCTCGTGCGTTTTGGCTTGATCGTGCTGGGAGTCTGCTGCTTTACCACGAATGTGTTGGCGAACGTTCCGTTCACACTCGATTTCTCCAACTGGTATGCCGCGACTAGTCTAATCATCGTGCTGATCTACGTAGCGCTCGGCGCATGGGGATTTTATCTCTCGCTGGCTGGTAAGCCGCTGTGGAAGGACGAACTCTTCGAGTAGCGAGTTCCTAAGTCTCCGGCGCTCCAGACGAAGACTACGAATTGCTACCATCGTTCTGTAAAACGTCGGCTGTGACTTTCGCGCTGAGCGTTTCGACCTCGGCGAGCGCCCGGCTCGCCGCCATCCGCGCCATCTCCATGAATGACGAATCCAGCAAAAACGCGCAGCGGTCCACGAACGGATGGTTCGCCGCCTCAAACGGCTTGCGCCGGCGCGATGTCCCGCTGCGCGCGATCAATACCTCGTACATCTGCAGGTCTCGTTGAAAGTCCAGCGCATCCCCCAAATTCCACTTCTGTTGCCGCGTTAGCGCATTCAAGAACTTCCGCCGGAACAAGGTAGCGTCTTTTCGCGGCATCGGTCTTGGCTTAGCTCGGCCCCGGGCCGGCGGTGGCTCGGTCGTCGCCACTTCCAGTGCGTGCACGGTCATTGCGATCAGCGCCTCGCGTTGCAACAACCCCAACAAATCGCGGTACAACGCCGCGTGCACCTGCAAACCGTACCGCCCGTGCTCCTCCACATAGGTATCCACGAATCGCGGCACGATCCGTTCGCGCAAAAGGGCCTCCGCCAGCCGTCCCGGCAATTCCACCGGCGGATCATTCAAGTTGTGTCTGGCCCGCTCCATGGGTGCCATAGTAGTAGCACAGACACTCCTGTCTGTGCTGCCTTTAACGCTATGCAAGCCGCAACCGTCAGGCAGCCACCGATCTTCCCAACGCGCGAGTCAAAGTCTCCCAAGGCGCAACATCTCAATGCATAACAAAAAAGGGCCCGGCGAAATACGCCGAGCCCTCTGGTCCGAGAGAAATGTTCCGACGCGGAGGACGATCCGCGCCAGAGTCAACGATGTTTAGTGAATCGCCCGCGGCGCATCCGGAGGCAAGCGCTTCGCTTTAGGCTCCGGCGGCACGATCGGTGTCGCTACCGGATCCTTCTGCAGCGCATGCTCCAGCACCTCGTCCAGCGTGCGAACATAAGTGATCTTCATATCGCCGAGAATATCCGGCGTAAGATCCGCGACAGCATTGGGCTCGTTGTCCGCAGGCAGCAGCACTTCCTTGATGCCCGCGCGTTTCGCCCCCAGCACCTTCTCCTTCACGCCGCCGATCGGCAGGACGATTCCCGACAAAGTCATCTCGCCGGTCATCGCCAGTCGATCGCGCACCGGTCGCCCGCTCAGCAGGCTGACCAGCGCCGTCACCATCGCCGCGCCCGCCGAAGGTCCATCCTTCGGCACTGCCCCGGACGGCACATGGATGTGGATGTCCTGCTTCCGGAAGAAGTCCGGATCGATGCCGTAGCGTTCGCCGTTCGCGCGTGTCCACGTCAGCGCCGCCGTCATCGACTCCTGCATCACTTCTCCCAGATGCCCGGTCATCGTGAATTGCTTCCCGCCGCGCATTCTGGTGGCTTCGATAAAGATGATGTCTCCGCCCACCGGGGTCCACACCAACCCGACCGCAACTCCCGGCCGCTTGACGCGTTCCTCGACTTCCTTTTCGGTGCGGAATTTCGGCACGCCCAGAAATTCCTTTACGACTTCGGGCGTAACCACCATCTTTTCCGGTTTGTCTTCCGCGATGCGTCGCGCCTGTTTTCGCGTGATCGTAGCGATCTCGCGCTCCAGGCTGCGCACACCGGCTTCACGCGTGAAGCTGTGGATGATCTCGCGCAGCCCCTCGTCGGTGAATTCCAGCTGGTCCGGCACTTTCACCCCGTGTTCCGCAGCCTGCTTCGGAATCAGGTATTTGTGCGCGATGTGCAGCTTCTCTTCACCCGTATATCCGGGCAGCTCGATGATCTCCATGCGGTCACGCAAGGGCTCTGGAATTGGATCCATCCAGTTTGCCGTGGCGATGAACAACACCTTCGACAGATCGAACGGAACGTCCAGATAGTGATCGCGGAACGCATTGTTCTGTTCCGGATCGAGCACTTCCATCAGCGCCGACGAAGGATCGCCGCGGAAATCGCGCCCGAGCTTATCGACTTCGTCGAGCATCATGACCGGATCGTTCGTCTCACCGCGCTTCAAGCCTTGAATAATCTGGCCCGGCAGCGCGCCGATGTACGTCCGGCGATGCCCGCGAATTTCCGCTTCATCGTGCATACCGCCAAGAGCGATGCGCACGAATTTGCGGCCAAGCGCCCGCGCAATCGATTTGCCGAGCGAAGTCTTGCCCACGCCCGGAGGCCCGACGAAGCACAGGATCGGTCCCTTCATCCCTGGCTGGAGTTTCTTCACCGCCAGGTAATCCAGGATGCGTTCCTTGACCTTCTCCAGGTCATAGTGGTCCTCGTCGAGAATCGTCCGCGCCTTGGCGATGTTGATCTCTTCCGCACCGGAAGACTTGCTCCACGGTAGCGACGTCATCCATTCCAGGTACGTGCGCGAAACCATGTATTCGGCCGAAGCAGGCGTCATCTTCGACAGCCGCTTCAGTTCGCGATCGCACTCCTTCTTGGCTTCCGCCGTCATTCCGGCTTCGTCCACCTTCTTGCGGAGCTCGTCGATCTCCTGCATCGAATCGTCAGATTCGCCGAGTTCCTTCTGAATCGCCTTCATCTGCTCGCGCAGCAAATACTCACGCTGGTTCTGGCTCACCTGCTCCTGAACCTGCTCGTGAATCTTCGAGCGCAGCTCGAGCACTTCCAATTCCTTGGAAAGCTCACGAATCAACGCTTCCAACCGCTTTCGCACATTCGGCGTCTCGATCAATTCCTGCCGGACAAGTGTCGAAAGCGAAGGCAGCGTGCCCGCAATGAAGTCGGCCAGGCGGCCTGGATCGTCAATCGCCGTTGCCACCGACTGCAAATCATCGGATAGCTGCGGTGAATGGCTCACCACGTCGCGGAACAAATCCTGCGCGTTACGTTGTAGCGCTTCCAACTCTGAATCCTGTTCGCCGGAAATGTCTGGCTGCGCTTCCACCCGCGCCCGCAAATACGGCCGCAAAGTGATCAATTCCGCGATCTGAATGCGCTGCAGTCCTTCCAGGAAAATCACTACATTACCGTTCGGCATTTTTACGGTCTTGTGGACCTTTGCCAGCGTTCCTACCTTGTGGAGGTCCGCCGCGGAAGGGTCTTCCACCCGCGGATCAAGCTGGGCGACCACGCCCAGTTGCTTCTCTTCACCCTCCAAGGCATTTACCAGTGCCAGCGAGCTTTCCCGTCCAACCGTCAGCGGAAGTACCGCCCCGGGAAACAGGACCGTGTCCCTAACGGGCAGGATCGGTAGAACCTGTGGCACCACAAATTTCTTCTCAGCCATGATGTCCCCAATCTTAAGCGCGGCTACCCTCCAAGGTCAGGGAAGCAATGAAACAACCACGCTATTCCAACTTAGATGCACGAGGTTCCGAAACGATCTACTCAGATGCATAATCAAAGAGCAGAAAATCTTAGTGTCTTGTGCTAAAGATAACCCTGCCTTGTTCCTCTTTCTAGGATCGCAGCTAAAATCAATCTATTTAATAATTTATGGACACTAATGAGACCCGCTTCGTCGGAGAACCCTGCCGTCCTTATCGGCAAAAGGCTCCCCCTCTTCAGGTTCTTCGCGGTCCTTCGGCTTAAATTTACTTCTTACGTAGCGCATAGCCTCGTCCCGGGTCGACACTTTCCCCTCCAACTGCGCGTCCTCCAAGGAACTTAGGATCCGGCTGAACACTGGCCCCGGCTTGTAGCCCATCTCGCGCAAATCATCGCCCGTCAGTAGCTTAGATGGCCGAATTTGTTCCGGAGGTGTCTCCACCAGGAGCTGCCTCACAAAGTTATAGGCGTCCAAACGCCGGTGGCTCGACGTGCAGTCCAGCCGGTGCAACTCCATGTGCTCCTCGAATCGTGGCAACCGAACAAACCGCTTCAGCGTGGCGGGACGCATCTGTTCGACGTCCTTAAACTTCATATGGTTCGCAATCAACGCGAGAATTTGCTCCGTTTCTTCATTCGAGAACCGGAACCGGCGGCAAATCTCTTCACCTATGCGCTCCCCCACACTTACATGCCCGTCAAACCGGATGCGATCTCCGGTCTCCGCCACCGACCGGAAAGTAGGTGGTTTGCCCACATCGTGCAGGAGCACTCCCCACGCCAATGTCTCGGGTGCGCCCGCCTCTAGCTCATCCAGCATCAGCAGCGTGTGCGTCCAGACATCTCCTTCTGGATGATATTGCGGCGGCTGCTCCACCCCCTTCATCGCCGCCACCTCTGGTAACACCATTGCGAGCAGTCCCGTTTCGTCCAGGAGCTCGAAACCCTGTCGAGCCGCTCCCTCGGTCAATAACTTCGTCAATTCGTCGCGCAAGCGCTCCGCGGACACCGCCGTGGTGATCTCATGAGCATGACGGCGGATCGCCGCAAGCGTTTCCGGCTCAATCGCAAACCCAAACCGCGCTGCAAACCGCACCGCGCGCATTAACCGTAGCTTGTCTTCCGCGAATCGCCGGTCAGGCTCACCGATAGCTCGAATCACGCCAGCCTTCAGATCGGATTGCCCGCCCACAAAATCCAGTACTTCGCCGTTTTCCGGCCGCATCAGCAGTCCGTTGATGGTGAAGTCCCGGCGTTTTACATCTTCTTCCGCCGACTTGGTGTAAATAACCTGATCGGGCCGACGCCCATCCGAATACCCGACGTCCGAGCGAAATGTAGCCACTTCCACCTTGAAGCCCTCGTGGAGAATGACCACGACCCCAAACTGCGCTCCCACCGCCAGCGCGTCTGGAAACAGCGCCATCACCTGTTCAGGAGTAGCGTCGGTGGCAACGTCATAGTCCACGGGCGAGCGCCGGAGCAGCAAATCGCGCACACATCCGCCGGCCAGCAGCGCCTGGTACCCATGCTGCCGCAGTGTCGCGCAAATCGAATTCGCTAGTTCCCGGCTGTCCATACTCATTAGATGAGATATCGTGAAGGAATGCTGTCCGCTGTCAATCCACTTCGGTCCAATTCATAACATCGCGCAATTCGGTGAAACACGTAAGGCAAATCCAATCATAGTCCGCTCCCAGCTTGTAGTCTGCGGTGGTCGCGTAGCCCTCGTGGAGTATCTCCGGACCCTCGATGTCGGAAAATTTCGCCCAACACGCCGAGCAGTGGTCGTGATCCCAACGTTCGCTGGGGGCAGTGTATTTCTTGCGGCGCAGAGCCACCCCTCGAAGTCCCTTGCAGTTGTCTATGCGCCAATCTTGCTTCGCCGGCATCCTTCTAGGATAGAGCGATTGTCGCTCTTGGCGGGAGCCTGTGTCTCGTGGGCTAGTATCGAAAACGGTGAGCTTCCTGGTTTAGTTTACTTGCACCGGAAAATCATGCAGGTAATGTCATCAGCCTGCCGCGTAGCCCCAACAAATTGATCCACATTTCGCATCAAGTAGTGCAATGACTCCTGCGCAGTCCCATTCGGCAGCGCGCGTATCGCCGCCAGCCATCGCTGGTTTCCAAACTCCTCACCGGCCGCATTGAAAGCTTCAATGCAACCATCTGTAAAGAAAATCAACACGTCGCCCGGACGAAGACAGGCGTTCCCGATCTCGTAGGCCGAGTTAGCTTCGATACCCAGCGGCAATCCGCCTTTATCCAGTTCTTCCAGCGTTCCATCCGCTCTTCGCAACACCGGCGCGTTGTGTCCGGCGTTTACATAGGTAAGTTTGCCTGTACCGCCCTCGTACTGTGCCAGCACCGCTGTCGTGAACCGCCGCCCATCGAGGCTGTAGGCGCTCGCGTAGCGATTCAGCCGCGGCACCAGCACGCCCAGCGGCGCATCCTCCCCCGCCACGGTGCGAAGGCTAGCTTGCATCGTAGCCATCAGCAACGCCGCCGGCACGCTCTTCCCGGCCACGTCCGCGATCACCAGCATCAGTTTGCCGCCCTCCGCCGCGCCCACGGTCGGGTAAAACGCATCGTAGTAATCACCCGCCACCGAGTTCTGCGGCCGCGTCGCGAACGCAATTTCGCCGCCAGGCACATCCGGTGGCTGTGATGGAACCAGCCAGGTTTGAATCTCTCGGGCGATTTCCAGGTCCCGCTTCATGGTCACTTTGTCGGCCAACTCCAGTGAAAGCAGCAGGAGCAACAGCAGCGCCGAGAACCATTCGAACTTAGCGTCCAGAACGAAATCGTTGCTGAGCTGAAACCGCATGCTGGACAAAATGAAAAGCGTCAACGCCACCAGCAGCAGTACGCGCCGCGCCGGCGACAGTTTCATCATCAAGGCCCAGAAAAATTGCCTGGCGATGAAAAGCGGGCGTCGCCAGCGGGGCAGCGCCTCCACTTCCTCCCAGTTCACGTCCTTTCCGTAAAATCCGTAGCTGGCGCGGGCATCGGCAGTAAACTGCGCCCACAGAACATCGATATCCTTGCCTTCGCTAACGCGTTGCCAGAATCCGCGGGTTCGCCGAAAGCGGCCAGGCCAGCGGGGTTCTGGCGTGTGTGGGACGGCGGGGGGTGCGACAGGGCTCATCGTCGAAGAGTATACGGTATCGGGCGGGCTCAGGACTCATCGCGATCGCGCTTCGGTCCATCGGAATGCAGCGAGCCGCCAAATTTCACAGAATCGAAGCCGAAGCGGTCGCGCAGTTGGTCCGCAGCGCGAGTCAGCTTTTCGAGCTTGCTGCGCCGCTCTGCTTCCAGAAGATCGAGTTGCTGATTCCCGTGCGAGAAGCCACTCAGGGCTACACCTAGAAGACGAATTTTGCGCTTCATATTGCGGTGGGTGCGAAAGAGACTCTGAAAGACCGCGAAAATATCGCCGTCGAGAAGCGTAGGCTCGGAAAGCGTTTTCGATCGCGTGTAGGTGTCGAAACCCGCGTAGCGAATGGTCAGCGTCAACGTGCGCGTGGCCAACCCCGATTCCCGCAGACGTTTGCAGGCTTTCTGCGAAAGGTGGCTGAGCATGGACACCAGCACCTCTGTGTCGTTCGTGTCTTCACCAAACGTATGATTGTGCGAGATCGATTTCGGCTCGGCGTCAATCACGAACTCATACGAATCGCCTCCACGAGCCTTGCGGTACAGCGCGGTGCCCCACTGTCCAAATATCTTTTCGAGTTTTTCCTGCGGCACGTCCGCAAGCTGTCCCACCGTTTCGAGACCTAAAGCACGCAGTGCCCGTTCCGTCACCTCGCCAATCCCCGGAATCTTCCGCACCGGAAGCGGTGCCAGGAAGCGCGCCTCGCTACCCGGCACGATCCAAACCAATCCACGCGGCTTCGCCTGCTCCGAAGCGACTTTCGCCACCAAGCGCGTGGCGGCGAGTCCGCCGGAGCAGGGGAGTCCAGTACTGCCGGTGATCATGCGCAAGAGTTTGTCGGTGGCCGCAAGCGGCGGCCCGTACAGGCGTTCGGTACCCGCAAGGTCGAGATACGCTTCATCGATCGAAACCATTTCCACGACCGGCGAAAATTTCGCGAGGATCGTGGCGATGCGGTCGCTCCATTCCCCATATTTGTGATGGTGCCCGTCGAGAAAAACAGCGTGAGGGCAAAGCTTGCCCGCAGTCCTTAAAGGCATCGCCGAATGCACGCCAAACTTGCGCGCCTCATAGCTGGCCGCGGTAACAACGCCACGTTGATCCGGTCGCCCGCCAACGATAACGGCCTTGCCAATCAATTCCGGCCGCTCCAGCAATTCCACCGAAACAAAAAACGCATCCATGTCCACATGCAAAATCGAAGCGGCCGCGGGCAGCGAGTGTTCGACCACCGGCCCATGAATCGCCCGAAACCGCGCCAGCTCCGGCATCCCCGTAGCCTAGCCCGAATTCACCGCGGTGCCAATTAGCTTGAATCGGCGACTATGCCGAGCCCAGCGTCCTGTAGCCGCCCTCTCCGAGAGGTCGGGGTTTAGATGACACACGACTATGGTTCCAATTGTTTTATGTTTTCTCAGCGGCGGTAACGCGGGGAATGCCGGCTAGATCGTTGGTGATGCCCACTCGAGACCAACTGGCGGCGTCGAGGAGCGGTTGCACGGCGGGAAGGCTGTCGTGGCCGAGTTCAAGTACCAGGAGTCCACCGGGTTTGAGATTCGACGCGGCTTGCGCGATTAGTTCGCCGTAGAGTTCGTAGCCCTCTTCGCCGCCGAACAGCGCTATCTCCGGTTCATGGTCGCGGACTTCGTGGGCCAGTGTCGGCTCTTCGCGCCGGCCGATGTACGGCGGATTACTCGCGACCAGATCGAAAAGGAGTGGCGCGGCTCTCTCAGCACTCGTCATCCGCTCCTCACCACTTCTCTTGAGTAAATCAGCCTGAACAAAGCGTATGCGCTCGCCAACGCCATGTCGCACCGCGTTGCGTCCCGCGACTTCGAGCGCCGCTCGCGAAATATCCGTCGCCACAAACTCGGCCTTCGGCAGTTCTTTCGCCAGAGCTATCGCAATGCAGCCGGATCCCGTGCCGATGTCGGCGATTTGCAGGCCTTCGCCGACTGTTTTTTGCGGCCGTCCGGCGCGGAGTTCCCGCAGGGCCAGGCGATCGAGGGCGACTTCGATAACGTGTTCGGTTTCGGGGCGGGGAATCAGGACGGCGGGTGTGACTTCAAACTCCAAACCCCAGAATTCCTGCTTTCCAGTCAGGTATTGCGTGGGTTCGCCCGCAGCCCGTCGGGCAATCAACGCAAAGAAACGATCTGTGATTTCTTGTGGCAGATTTTCTTCGGGGTGGGAGTACAGCCAGGTGCGGTCGCGTGTGGCGACGTGGAGCAGAAGAAGTTCGGCGGACAGCGTGAATGACGGCACACCCGCTCCACGGAGTTTCGCGATACCGGTCTTCAGTGCGGTGCGAACGTCCATCGGAGTGAAAAGTCTTGCCACTCCGATCATCACGCTTCGGAGAGCTCTTGCTGGAGGCGCTCGGATTCGTAGTGTGACATCAGAGCGTCGACAAGCGGGCCAAGCTTTCCGTCGATGACTTCGTTCAATTGATGCAGCGTCAGGCCGATGCGGTGGTCGCTGACGCGATTCTCGCGGAAATTGTAGGTGCGGATTTTCTCGGAACGGTCGCCGGTCTTGATTTGTCCGCGGCGTTCGGCGCCAATCGCGGCCTGCTGCTTTTCCATTTCCAATTCGTAGAGCCGCGTGCGGAGAACGCGCATGGCCTTCGCGCGGTTCTTGATCTGCGATTTCTCGTCTTGTTGCGACACAACCAGTCCGCTGGGGATGTGCGTGATACGCACCGCGGAGTACGTGGTATTGACGGACTGCCCGCCGGGACCCGAGGAGCAAAACGTGTCAATGCGCAAATCTTTCGCTTCGATTTTGATGTCGATGTCGTCGGCTTCCGGCAGCACCGCGACAGTGGCTGCCGACGTGTGAATGCGTCCCTGCGTCTCGGTGGCGGGGACGCGCTGTACGCGGTGAACCCCGCTCTCATACTTCAGTTTGGAATAAACCTTGTCGCCCTGAATCGCGACCACGATTTCTTTCAATCCGCCAAGCGACGAAGGAGAGCTTTCGAGCACCTCCACTTTCCAGCCCTGGGTCTCGGCGTATCGCGAATACATGCGGAACAGATCGCCGGCGAACAGCGCTGCCTCGTCGCCGCCGGTCCCTGCGCGGATTTCGACGATGACGCTCTTATCGTCATTGGGATCTTTGGGAAGCAGGAGCAGTTTCAGATCACGCTCGACAATTTCCATACGCGCCGTGAGTTCTTTTTCTTCGTCATGCGCCATCTGCTTCATTTCGGCGTCTTCCGCTTCCAGGAACATCTGGTGCGCGCCTGCAAGATCTTTTTCGATCTGCTTGAATTCCCGGTGCTTCTCGACGATCTGCTCGAGCTCCGCGTGTTGCTTAGCGACCTTTTGGAACTTCGACGAATCGGAGGTGAGTTCCGCCGTCGAAAGCTGCTGGGTCAGCTCGTCATAGCGGGTGCCCAGCTGATTCAATTTTTCAGTGAACGTCAGTACGCCCATAGGAGCCTCGAAAAAGTAAAATTTAGGACCAGTAACATCTGTGGGAGGACGTGCTTGCCGTGGGGCGAGCGGAGCGGGATCAGCTAATAGAAGGCGGCGTACATCGACTTTCTCTACCAAGAATACGCTTGAATCCGGAAACACGCAATTGGATGCGCCAGCCGTGGCCGCGATTCCATACCCGCAACCGCTTATCCTACATGCAGATGCGAGAGCCCGTAGAAAAGCAACACAGCGAATCCGATGACCACCGCAATGATGCCGAGCCAGATGAAGACAAAGGGTCGCTCATCCTGTCCGGGTGGCGGAGCGGTAACCCCGAACACCAGGGAGAATCCACGGAAAATGTTGGCCAGAAATTTGATCATGGCTATTCCGACGACGTGCGCCCACGTTCTTGGCAAAGTGTAGGCGCTGGGCTTTAGCCCAGCGTCGCCAACATCCGTGATCATAGCCCGAATTGTAACGACCAAGCCCGTCTTTTGGTGATCCAGCACTGGGCTCGGTTGCTGAGATACGTTGGCGTGTACTACGATGCAGCTGAATCCATGAGCGAAGCGACGCCCGCAATTTTGCAGCAGACGAATGGTACGGCCGCCAACGAGGCGGAACGCGAAGCCGATCTCGGCTTCCTTTGGGATTTCTGGTATCCGGCTCTTCGGAGTACCGAAATCGTTGGCGACCGGTTGGCTACCGCAATGTTGCTCGAGGTGCCGCTGGTCCTAGGGCGCACGTCGGACGGCAGGCCGTTTGCGATGCGCGATTCCTGCCCTCATCGGGGCATTCCTCTTTCTTACGGGTGCTTCGACGGCGAGACGGTGGAGTGCAGCTATCACGGTTGGCGCTTCGACGCGTGCAGCGGGCAATGCGTCGAAATTCCCTCGCTGACCAGCCAGGACAAACTAAGAGTCGATCGCATTTTTGCGGGTCATTACCCTTGCGAAGAGCATGATGGCTACGTCTGGGTATTTATGCACGCGCCAGGGTCCCGCTTGGGGGAAACAGTGCCGGCGGCGCCGAAGTTGGCGACCTTCAGCGCGAAGTACAAGATCACGCATCTGGCTTGCGATTTGCCGGCTCATGTCGATCACGGAATCATCGGGCTCATGGATCCGGCGCACGGGCCCTTCGTCCACCAATCATGGTTTTGGCGCAGCCGCGGCAGCATCCATGAAAAGCAGAAACAGTTTGAGCCGATTCCGAACGGTTTTCGCATGAGCCCGCACTCCCCGAGCTCCAATAGCTTGCCCTATCAATTGTTGAAGAAGCGGACCGGCGAACCGGTAACGACGACGATCGATTTCGTTTTGCCTAATCGGCGACTGGAAGAGATTCGCAGCGGCAAGTTGTGGTTCACAAGCCAAACGACGGTGACGCCAGTGCGGCGAGACCTGTGCCGCATCGATTTCGTCGCCGCTTGGAATCTCTTCTTCCTGCCGGTGTCAATCTTTCGGACGTTCGGGAAGATATTTCTACGCCAGGATCAGGAGACGATGATCCAGCAGGCGGAAGGATTGAAGCACAACCCGCACCTAATGCTGATCGATGACGCCGACCGCCCGGCGAAGTGGTACTTCGCGCTGAAAGCCAACCTGCTGGAGTCACGGCGGACAGGCGCAGAGGTTGCGCACCCGATGAGCGGTCCGGTTACGCTGCACTGGCGATCTTAACCGAGAGGGATTCGGTCGCACGGACGGACTGAGCTTGCTGGCGAGAAAAGGCTAGTTAACCGTAACTGCCCCCACCCCATTTCTCGTAAGTATTCATTCTAAAGATACTTAAAGCTGTTTGTTATGACAGGCTTCTGTAAGTGTTGATTCTAAAGGGGGTTAACTTAGGCTGATATTTGCTTCAAAAAACAAAAAACGCGCCGAAGTTTCGGCGCGGAGGCGAACAAACACCAGTGTCCAGAGTACCACAGACTGGGAAAATGTCTACCGAAAACGCGTCGGTTTTTCAGAGTCGGCGAGCCGCTCGTGGATTAAGTGATCGATAGTGACAGCGTTGGGCCAGCCGTGGGCGATCAAGGAGAGAGATCCCTCCACTTCGCGAGCCGAAGGAAAAAGTCGTCTCGCTTCGGTCGGGATGACGGTTTTTGGGTAGCGACGCGGAAGGAAGCTCGTGCCGGGGGAATACGTGATCATGGTGAACGGCTCGTCGGCGGAACTACCGCTTACTGAGAGGATTGAATTGGGAGGATGGGATGGTTCCGAAGGGTTCCTTGTTGGTGACGCCAAGTTGCGCTAGGTTGATGCTGGCACAGACAGGCGTGGGTTGGCTGGCTCAGAGGCGGCGTTCCACGTTGGGGAAGTCGAGCCAGACTTTTACGCCGCAGAAGTGCGAGCCTTCGGTGCAGATTGGTGTGGTGATTCCAGCACGGACGTAGCAGGGTGGTCCGACGTACCGCGCGAATTGCGGGTGGACTTCGCGGAGTTGTGCGACTTCGTCCATCGACGCGCGGTAGATTTCTTCCTGCGCGTTGAAGCAGGTGCGCATGGTCCATTTGTGGAGAAGATGGAGAAGGGAACCGGACTCGACCAGCCGGATGGCTTTGGCGTTGGGAAGAACATAAAGCGCGATTTCCGCGGGGACGCCGCGATCGAGGAGTTCGTTTTTGGCGTTCCACGCGTCATGCATGGCGCGTTCATAAACGTCCTTGGCGCGCGGATTGCCGTCGAGCAGCATGGGCATGATGTAGTCGGGCTCGCGCGTGTCGGAGAGTGTCAGTAGTGGGCGCGAGCCGGGGACCATGCGGTGGCGCTGGTCCTGGCTGTCGGCGGTGTGGCTGATTTTTTTAGCGAAGGTGTAATTGACATGCTGGAGCGCGCGCATCGCTGGGGCGTGGACGCCGACGTTTAGAGTTTCGAGTCGATAGAGATTGCGCGCCGGATTGAGCAGCCGGTCGATGGCTTCGGCGTCGCCGCACTGCGATTCGGTCTGGCCTAGGACGGCGCGGTAAGCTTCGGCGGCGACGCGCGGTGCGTTGGGAGAATAGTCTATGAGCTTGGAGGCTCTTCCTGCGAGCTTAGTGTCGAATTCGCGAGCGAAGGCTTGACCGGTGGAAGTTGCTACCGCTCCAGTGTCATTTGAATGAGAGCGATCGTTTTCATTCGCAGTCATCGCGTGGTCATTTTGTTGCGCAACCGCAGAGCGGTTGGCCCACTCCGGCAATTCTCCCAAAGGCTCCGTGCCAAACCGTTCAAAAAACTGCGGATCGATGTCGCGGGCCAGCGCCACCATCTGGCCGATCACCTCGCGGGCTTCGGTGGGCGTGTCCGACGCATTGCACATCCGCCACAGCCGATGCAGCACGATTCCGGAGATGGTGTGCACCATGGTTGTGAATGCCGCAAGTGGCAGAACATATCGCGCGATTTCGATGGAGCGCTTTTCGGCCGAGCGCTCGATCTTCTGGATGCGATTCACGTGAGACATCGGGCCGACATGCCAGATGTCGTTGAGGATGGCGCGCGTGTCGCCGGCAAGGAGCGCGGACAGTTCGCGATAGTAATTCCACGAACGAGCGATGGAACGCTCGTAGATCGCGTGGCTGCCTTCGTTGAAAAACAGCGATTCGGCGGGAACGTAGGCGTGTGCGCGGTCCAAACGAACGTACCGCTGGCTCTGCTGCTCCGAATTGTAGAAAGGATGCGCGTGAAGAAACGACCAGACAAACTGGCGGCTGATATTTTCCAGGCCAAATTCGAAATGGGCGTGCTGGTAGACGGTGTGATGGCCGCTGTAGAAGGTAGCGGCGCCGATGTTGATGCGCTGCTTGTCGGTGACTTCCTCCGGACCGATCAGGCGCGTCGCGTAGCAGGTGCGCGCGGCGGCGATGGCGGAATCGAAGGGATGGGCGAAGTTACTGCGCAGCGTCACGCGTGGCGGCGACGTCTCTACCAGTTCGCCGGAGCGCGCGGGTTCGAACATGCGGGATTGAGAGGCCACGATGGAAGATTATTCTACACGGGCGAGAGGAAGGAACACAGGCTTGTGAATGACTCCGTGAACGGCCGGTGGATTACCCGCCGTTTGCGCAGCCAGCGATCCAACCAGAGGCCATCTCATTATGGCTGGAACAGGAAGAGAGGAATTTCCTCAGGGGCTAAAGCCCGATTATGCGCGTCTTTAAATGTCGGAGCTCCCTCCGTGCCTCAGGGCAAGAAAGCTCCGACCCCCTGAGATGTAATTTATGAGATCACTTCCAGGAGAAAATGGGCGGGCCCGGTGAGAGCCCGCCCGAGCATTGAACTTACGGTCGAACCGAGGCTACCGCCTTGACTTTGGAAGTTTCGTTGAACCGTGCCAAGTCGAAGTCAATCATGAGCCCCTGCTTCGACAAGCAAAGCGAGCGAGCGGCTAAGCCAACGCCATCGGAAGCCAGCGTAAGCCCCGACGGAGTGTCGCACGCCTCTGCCGATGCCATCGCAAAAAGAGAGGCCACTGGTCCGGACTTGGCATCCGGCCGGACGAAGACCAATACACGAGATGCCGGGCCGGTGACGGTTGTCAGGGGCGCGACCGAGACCGTGTAGTGTCCGGCGGGGAGCAACGTCGTGCCGAAGCGTGTCTCCGCGTTCAGGATGAACGTGCCCCTCACCAGATCCTGGGCGTCAGCCAAGCTCGTTACGCCGCCCGCCAGCAAGAGCGTGAACAGGAACAGCTTCACGATTGAGAAACTGCCGTAGCGTGTTTTCTTAGATTGAGTCATTTAATACCTTCCTTAAATTTAGTTTTTACTCAGTGGGCAGGCTTCGCCCACACAGCTCAACATTTCGTTTCACACCGCGAGGTCACGGGGTCGGTCCAACAGCGGAACCGGAGAGGCTAGCGAAAGAACTTCGGGGTTCTCATCGAACTTTGCCTGCGTTGCGAACTTGCTATCTTCACGAGCAATCTTGCGGGCGCGTCAGCATCTTGTCCAACGCAAAGAATACAAGAGAAAAATAGAACGATTTGATGTTGATAGGGCGCGCGGAAAACTAATTTTGATTCATGTAAGAAATGGTTTTGTTCCCATTCTGGGAGTGCACAATTTCGCCCGTCGTTGATCAACCTGGATTCCAGAAATCCTAGTCATGGCAACGGCGATAACCAAAACGAGCGCACCTGTGAATAGAGAAATTCTATTGCTGCGGGTTCGAGGTCCCGGCGAGATTGTCCGATGCCGCGGCCGTGCTGCCGGCCGGTGCGCCTGCGAAAGAACGAAGTAGTAGAATGAGCCGCCATCGCTGGTCTTCGGTCAGGCGCTTTTTAAAAGAGGGCATGGGCTTGCGGCCCTGGCTCAGCTTGTAAAAAAGTTCGCCGTCGGTCACCGCGGTCATACGCTTTGTGTCGGTGAAATTTGTGGGCGCGGGATCGTACAACGAGGCGTCGTGGCCGTCGCCTTTGCCGGAGTCCCCGTGACACGACGCGCATTTTTCGTGATAGAGCGGGCGCACGGATTGCAGGATGGAGTCCGAGCTCGTCAGGGGATTTTCACGTCGCTTGGCCTGCTCGGGAACGGTCCACGGACGATTTTGCAGAATGGTCCAGCCAATGGCCGCGATGATGAAGACGAGGAGAAGCGCGAACAGAAGCTTGCGTGCTCTGAGATTTTGCGGCGCGCTGGTCGGCATGGGACGCGAAGAAATCTTCGCATATCCGCAATAGTGGTCAAAGACGAACGGGAACCAGTGTGCTCAGAATTCGAAGGCAGAACGCGGGAATATGCTGAAATAGCCGCTACACGCGGAGAATCAGCCAAACGTATTCGAAGTTGAGGAAGAGGATGATGACAGCAACCGTCCAGCCGATGATCGATGTTAGGCGAGAGTTGACGAACTCGCCCATCTTGGCGCGATTGCCCGTGAACTGAATTAGCGGAATCACCGCGAATGGCAGTTGAAAACTCAGCACCACCTGACTGACGATGAGCAGCGAAGTGACTTTCCCTTCACCCGCAATGCCGATCACCAGCACCGCGGGAATGATCGCGATCGCCCGAGTGATCAAGCGGCGCACCCAGGGCTTCAGGCGAATATCCAGAAACCCTTCCATGACTATTTGTCCCGCGAGCGTGCCGGTGAGCGTCGAGTTTTGCCCGGAAGCCAGGAGCGCGCAGGCGAACAGCGTGCTGGCAAAGCTGGCCCCAAGAACGGGACTGAGAAGTTTGTACGCATCGGCAATTTCCGCCACGTCATGGAGCCCGTGCGTATGGAACGCCGCCGCACCCAGGACAAGAATGGCAGCGTTCACGAAAAGCGCAAATCCAAGCGCCAGCGTCGAGTCGAAGACGGCGTAGTGCAAAGCCTCGCGGCGATCGCGAACCGAGGCCCCAAAGGCACGTGTTTGCACGATGCTCGAGTGCAGATAAAGATTATGCGGCATGACCGTGGCGCCGAGGATGCCGATGGCGATGTACAGCATCTCCTTATTGCGAAGAATTTCGGCGCTCGGAATCACTCCGCGTGCGGCCTCCCGCCACAGCGGTTGCGCAAAGAATATTTCGTAGGCAAAACACGCGGCGATGCTGGCGATCAAAGTGACCACGAACGCTTCGATCAGCCGGAAGCCGCGTCCCTGCAGTGCAAGAACGATCAGCACGTCCAGCGCCGTGATCAGCACGCCGGCAAGAAGCGGCAATCCGAATAGAAGTTTCAGCGCGACCGCAGACCCCAAAACTTCAGCAAGGTCGCATGCGGCAATGGCGATTTCGCAAAGCACCCACAGAATGAAGGACGTCCGCCGGGAATAGTGTTCGCGGCAAGCCTGCGCCAGATCGCGGCCCGTGGCGATGCCCAGCTTCGCGGAAAGCGCTTGCAAAATCATCGCCATGAAGTTGCTCAGAACGATCACGCTGAGCAGCGTGTACCCGAATTTCGAGCCGCCGGCGATGTCCGTAGCCCAGTTGCCGGGGTCCATGTAGCCGACCGCGACAAGATAGCCCGGCCCGGCGAAAGCCAAGGCCTTACGGAACCAGGTCGCCCCCGCGACGATGGGGATAGTACGGTGGGCTTCCGGCAGCGATGGAAGCGTGCTTATATGCACGGTTCGGGCCGGGTTCGCAGGGGCCGTTTCCGCGTTGAGCGCTGGTTCGGTTTCGAGTTGCGGAGCGTTCAGTCTCTGCATTGCGCGAGTTAATTACGGTAAATATCACTTCTAAACTACAATTAACATCGGATAGTGTCAATAGGAAAGGAGGAAAGGCATCTCATTTTCGCCTGCCGCAACGCGACCATCACGTACAGGTCCCTTTTCCCTTGTGAAGGCGGTGCTTGCTCTGTCCGGCACTGCATACGCTAAGAGCGAATTGAGCGCCGACTCGGGCGCCATTTGTTTACTGAAATTTTCGCAGCTCACGCTGCGAGCGCACCTCCACGCCGCTGTGATACCTTGAACGAGTTCCTCACCGCGAAAACAACCGATCGGAGAAACCAAATGGATGAGCAGCGGCCCGCGCAAGGGCAAGTTCAAATCAAGGCGGACGAGAAGGAATTGCAAGGCGAATACAGCAACTTGCTGATGATTCACCACAATCTGGAAGAGTTCACCCTGAACTTTATTTATATTTTCCCGAATGGCGCCCAGGGAAAGCTGCTGAAGAGCATGATCGTCAGCCCGGGCCACGCCAAGCGCATCTGGCGGGCACTGGGAGAAAATATCGCGCGCTACGAGTCGCAGTTCGGATCGATCAAGGAAGCCCCGGAAGTCGTTCCGCCGACCGTGGGTTTCGTGCAGTAAAGGCACAACAGAGGGAAAAAGAAGGCAGAGCCGCATTGCGCGCCACCTGCCCCACCATGCTAGAATTCGTGAGTCCTACCTCGAATGGGCCTGTAGCTCAGGTGGCTAGAGCGCGCCCCTGATAAG
>CAWIAI010000013.1:0-12537 GCA_963834025.1 uncultured Acidobacteriota bacterium
ACAGGCGGGATTGGATCCGCGAGGCCAGCGTGCGAAAGTCGCTGACGCCTTGGACTTCGTAATCGGGCAGCTCGATGTTGAAGTGGTTTTCGATGCGACTCAGAAGTTCGAGCGTTTGCAGGCTGTCGATCCCTAACTTTTTGAAGAAGTCGTCGTCCGGCGAAAGCGTGCCTGCAGGCACGTTGAAGTGCTTGGACGCCAGATCCAGAATTTCCTGTGTCGTTTGATCAATAGTCCGCATGTGGATAAATCAATTTATCACTCTCGCGGCTGGAAGGAAACGACTCGCCCTAGAGGTAGTGGTCAGTTTCCGATTATCCGACTCATCGGGACTTACCGCATGGTCCGAAGATAACTTCCGAGTAGCCGACAACTCAGTCGGAGTATGTGGCTCCCTACAATGCTCCGCATATGGACGTCCCAGACAATTCCATTGCTGATCCGGCATTGTTTCTCCACCTCGTGCCCCTTAGCTGACGTCAGCCATGATTGTGTCCGCGTGACGGGCAACCCGGAAGTAATTCTCAACTCCTGATAAACGCCCTAACCGGAACTGATCCATTACCGCGCTAGACGACTCGGCCTACCCTCGGCCTATAGAAGTACAAGGCCGCGGCGAATGCCCAGGGCCACGGCCTCGGTGCGACTCGCGGCGCCGAGTTTGCCGAGTATCGAACCGACGTGAAATTTTGCCGTGTGATCGGAAATGTTGAGTCGCGCCGCGATTTCTTTGTTGCCCAGGCCCGCGGCTAGCATTTGCAGGACTTCGCGCTCGCGCCGGGTTAATGGTTCAGCGAGTTCGCTTATTGGTTGGGAGGCAGGCGTCGCAGCGGGTGCGAGGGTGTCGATTTCCGCGGGATGCAGCACCAGAAGCCCCGCGGTGACCGCTTGGAGCGCGGCGAACAATTGATTGGGCGTGACGTCGGCGGGCAGAACCGCGCGGACTCCTGAGCGAAACGCGTCGCGAGACGCGGAATGAGATTCGGCGTTGGGAGCTTCCGCCGGCCAGCGATTCCCAGCGAGTAGGACGACGGGAATTTCCGACGCGAGGTCAGACCGCGCCAAGGAATCGAGCATGGATTCGGTGCTTTCGCCCGAAGCGTCGACAACCAGCGCATCGGCCTCGCTGTCAGGGAACGCATCAGCGAGACCATCGAGGTCCGAGAAGCTCCCAGCCACTTCAACGCCGCGATCTGCGAGGAGATTCTGCAACCCGGCACGCGCCAGCGAGGAAGCTCCGACGATGAAGACGCGAGTCACGCCGCGACGCCGCTCCTCGAAGCCTCGCGACCTGTATCCAGGCGACCCAGCTGAATCGTTACTCGGCGGATGCGGGTGTAGTCGCCACGTAGAAATTCGAGACGGAGCAGACGCGGGCCTTCCCCACGCAGAGCTCGGGATAAATCGTCAAGCAGCGTGAATGGGTGACCTTCGGTTCCCAGCAGGATGTCGCCGGGCAAGAGCGAGGCCCGGGCTGCGGGACTCCCAGCCTCGACTTCGAGCACAACCAGTCCGAATCGCTTTGCCGCACGGCTACCGGAATTGGGGACTTGTACGGGATAGAGCGTGACTCCCAGCCAGCCGTCCCGTGCATCATGATTTGAACGCGCGCCGGAGAGAAAGTCGGAGACGGCGTTACTGGGGATCGCGAGCGCCAGCCGTCCCGCAACCATCGTGTTGATTCCGATGACGCGACCGGCAGCATCGGCGAGCGGGCCGCCGGAGTTTCCGGGCGCCAGGCGAACGCCGGCCTGCACCCACGATTGCGGGCCGAGACCCGGAAGCGGGCCGACCGCGTGGACCACTCCCGTGGTGAGTGCCCCGACAAACCCCAGAGGATTGCCGATGGCGATCGCGAGTTCGCCGGGCCGCACACGCGAAGAATCCGCGGGAGTTGCCGCTTGGAGATTCTTGGCATTCACGCGGAGCGTCGCAATGTCGCGAACTGGATCGGAGGACACCAGCGTCGCGTCGAGTTCGCGACCATCCCAGAGTTGGACGCAGAGTTGCGCACGGCGGGCGACATGCGCGTTGGTGACGATGACGCCGCCGCTCGACCAAATTACGCCGGAGCCGTTACCACGCGGGCCCGCTTGGATGAGTACCGTGGAACGGCGGAGACTCTCCGCGATTTCGCCGAAGCTCGCGACGGCCATGTTACGCGGCTCCGTGAGTGCGTTCGCCGACTACAACCTGGGTTTCCTGAAATTTACCGCCGCGGACGAAGCCAAGTGGCAGTGATTTGCCGATCGCGGCGCCCTGGAGCTGGGAGTGAACGTCCTCAAGGCGAGCGACCGGTTGGCCGGAGAGAGACACAATGATGTCGCCAATCACCAGGCCCGCTTTGTGGGCCGGGCTTTCGGATTCCACCTCGAGAATGATGGCGGCAGTCTTTTGCTCGCGATGCAAGGATTGGCGCAGGGCTTCGGGCAGGCGCACGGGTTGGAGGCCGACGCCGAGATAGCCGCGCGGGATGCGCCCTTTCTGCAGGAGCGTGTCGACCACGGTGTTGACGGTGGACGCCGGGACGGCGATTGCGCCGAAACGTGCGAAGCGTGGCGTGGCGATGCCGAAGATGCGGCCTTGCGCGTCAACCGCGGCGGCTCCCGCGGCGGTCGGCGATAGCGCAACGTCAAGACGGATGTAAGGAGCAAGTGATGCGCCGGTCCAGGTCTTGCGTTCGATTGCTGCGAGACTCACTACGCCGAGCGCGGCGACTGGGCCGCTGGCGCGCGTGCGGCCGACGACGAGCGTGAGACTTCCGGGCTTGATCGCGCCCGCATCACCAAATTCGGTTACGGGCGTCACGGCTTCCGCGCATTTCAGGACCGCGAGATCGGTCGAAGGATCGCGACCGGCGAGTATCGCGGGGACGACGCGGCCGTCGGCGAGTGTGACGTGAATCTCGTCGTCGCGGCGCAGCGCGTGTTCGGACGTGACGACAATACCCGAGCGCCAGATGACGCCGCTGGACGAGCCGCGCGCTTCGGCATGAACGGCAACAGTGTTCTTTGCAGCGCGATCCGTGGCTTGCGCCAGTGCATCTGAAAGTTCAATAAGTTGTGAAGACATATACAACCTCCTTGAACAAGATGCCGGAGTCGCAGGGGCGTCTACATCCGCCAATTGGCTAGGTTCGAAGCCTGGAAGGATGGGTAGGTATTGCGGCTTCAGATGAGCTTTCAACGCAAGACTGTGAGAAAAACGGCCGATTCGATGCGATCCGGGTTTACGGAGCTATGCTCTCCATCAGTTCGAGGCGGTTGCCGAAGGGATCGAAGATGTGAACGCGGCGAAAATTGTTGAACGAGGTGTCGGGTTTAGCGGGAAGGCCGGCGCGCTCGCAAGCCGCGACGATATTGTCGAGATCATCGACAACAAGCGCTGGATGGGCGCGTTTTGCCGGATGGAAATCGGGCTCGATGCCGACGTGGAGATTCACGGGGCCGGCGACGAACCATATGCTATTGCGTCCCGCCATTTCGGCAGGCTTCTCGACTTCAGTTAAACCGAGGATTCCGGTGTAGAAGTCGCGGGCCCGCGTTTCGCCGCCGACGGGAATAGCGATCTGCACGTGGTCGAGGCTAAGGATTGTCATGAGTCTCTGGTGCCTGCACTGGGCCGTCGCCTGCCCAGGGAGAAACGCAGAAGTAGCTCCCATGGACGCCGGATGCCAGGAACATGAGTGCGGCCAGGACAAGCAGCGCTACGAGATGAAGGTTTCGGCGTTTCACAGCGGCACGCTCATTTCACCGGGATACGTTCATTGGATTCGATCCGCAGACGCTCGGTTACTCAGGGTAGGTAGGGCATGGCTTCGGTGGACTCGACGAACTTTTTCAGGGCGGCCATGACCTCTTTGCGGGTAAACAGCCGGCAGAAGAGGTCGATTTCGTGGCGGAGTTCTTCGTGGGGAATGGGCTTGATAAATTTTTTGGCGGCGGCGCGGGTTACGGCGTCGAATTTTGTGATTTGAGCCGCGGTAGCTAACGCGATCTTGCGGGCTTCGCCTTCGGCGGCCAGTTGCGCGACGAGACCGACAGCCTGGGCCCGTGTGGCGTTGACGCTGCGGCCAGTGAGCAGCAGGTCGCGGACGAAGGCGTTGCCGAGATCGCGCTTCAGGCGGGGTATGCCGCCGAATCCTGGGATGAGTCCGAGGCGAAGCTCGGGAAAGGCGAAGCGCGCCATTTTGTCGGCGACGACGATGTCGCACGCGAGCGCGAGTTCCAGTCCACCGCCGAAACAGACTCCATGGACCGCGGCGATGGTCACGAAGGGCGCGGCGTCGATGGCGTTCAAAACCGCGTGGATGCGTTCGAGGAACTGGCGGACGCCGGTGAGGCGCTCTTTGGCGGAAAGCGGTGCGGCAGCCTCGTAGAGTTCGCGCAAATCGGCGCCGGCGGAAAAACCGTGTTTGCGAGCACTGGTGATGATGCACGCGGAGGTTTCGGGGGCTAGTGACGGGAATGCGGCTACGAACTGCTCGAGTTCGGCGAGCATGGCGGTACCGATTTCGTTGGCGGGCTCGCGGTCGAGGGTTAGTTCGAGGACGGAGTCGCGCAGGTCCCAGCGCAGCGTTTTGCCCGTGAAGGAAGTCATTCTCGAGAAATCCAGTGGGCCCCGGGAGAGAAGAAGCCGATCAAGCTTACTATAGTCCGGAAGGACGCTGAGATGAGCTGCGGGTGGTTATAAGTGAGTTACCCACCTCCCCCTCTGTTTTTTGTAAGTCTATCGTTCCAAAGGCACTTCAAGCAGCTTGTTTTGATAGAGTTCTGCAAGTATTCATTTTAAAAGACGTATGGGGCTGGTTGCCCGGCACCCTGCAGGAAGGTCTTTAGGCTAAGTGGCAGGGCCATGTACAGCAGCCGGCTGAGCCAACCTCAAAAGGAGAGCACGTCAGGTGGCTTGACGTTTGGGCGTAATTCTCAACAGACTAATGTTACCAAGATAATATTTAACGGTCAAGATATTTTTGGGATTGGTGTGCGGCGGGGTGCCGGATCAAAGTTCGACAGCCGCGTCCGCGACTGCGAAAGCTATTCTCATCGTTGCGAATAGGTTTGGCATTCTGCGTCCGACTGCGGCACGGATGAAGCGGTGCCCTGATGAAGAAGCGCGGTCCTTGCTGGGACTTAAAGAGTCTGTGGGAGACTGAGAGAAGCAGTCCTTACCGGCTAAAGCCTTGTGCGTTCGGCTTCGGTTACGGCACGGCTGCAGAGGCTGCGGAAAGAGTCCTTCGCTCGGCAGAAGCATTCCGTACGTGCGTTGAAGCTGTGGGACTTGGTCGACGCGCACAGCCAGGAATGGCTGTGCCACGGGGGTTTGCGGAAAAATGCGAGCGATTCCAGGTTGCGGGTTTGAGGTGTCGCGGGTTTGACGCCGGGCGGGGCAAGCCCCGCCCCTACGGGGACCTGTCCGGAACCGAGTTGCTAAACCCGGTTGGAGGTGGCGCGGACCGGCGCGCCCGGGGAAATCATTCCGAGCGAAGGGCTTGTATGACGTCGACGCGTGCGGCGCGTGCGGCTGGGAGCATCGAAGCGACTACCGCCGCGCCTAATAGTACAAACGCAGAAACGATCACGGGCAATGCGCCCGGCATTTTTAAGTCGCCGAAATAACTGCCTGCCACGCGCGCAACGACGAACCCGAACGCCGCGCCCGCCAGAACGCCAACGGCAGCCATCACGACGCCTTCCGCGACAACACCTCTGAGGAGATTTTCCGGCGGTGACCCAAGCGCCAAACGGATGCCGAATTCGCGCGTCCGCGCGCTGACAGAAAACGCCAGTACGCCCGCGACGCCCACGACGGCAATCAGCAACGCGACCCCTGCGAACACGCCAAAGACCAGGGAGTTCAAGCGATCTGGCGCAAGCACTTTTGCACGGATGTCTTCGAGAGTGGCGGCGTGCTCAACGGGTTCATCAGCGGACATCTCCCGGATAATTTTCGTTACCGGCGTTACAAGCGAATAAGGATTTGCGGTGGTGTGGATGAAGAGGTGCCCGCCGAACATTGGAGAGTCTGCAAAAGTGCCATAAATGGTGGTAATGGGCTGCGGAACGACATGCAGGTCGTCAATGTCGGCGACGACGCCAATGATGCGGTGCGGCCCCTTGAATCGGGCCTTTTCGGCGTCGGTGCCAGGGAGGAATTCGAGCACGGGATCGGTCCAATAGACATGCTGGCCGACGGCATCCCCGGCAGGGAACATCCGGCGCGCAAGAGTCTCACTGACGATAGCTACAGGCTCTCGATTGTGGTCATCGAGGTCGTTGAGGTCGCGGCCGTCAAGAATGGGCACGCCGAGCGCGGCGAAATATCCCGGAGAGATGGTGCGCCACAGAGCGCGAGGATCATCTTTGCCATGGGCGTGACCATCCGCGGAGAATTGGAGACCCACACCGACGGTATCGGCATCGCGCCACGGCGCAATCGTGCTGAAAGCGGTGGTAGAGACGCCAGGCAGGGCGTCGATACGGCGCATTGATTCTTTGTAGAAATCGATCACTTGTTGAGGCGTTTTCCCGTAGGAGAGGGCAGGAACGTCAACGGTGAGGACGTGTCGCGTGTCGAGACCGGTTTGCGCCTGCTGCAGAGCAATTAGAGTGGTGACCAGCATGGTTGCGCCAGCCAGCAGAACGAAGGATGCGGCGATTTGCGTCACCGCGAAGATGCGCTGGCGGCGGCCGGTGCTGCTGGTGATGCGGACGCCGCCACCGGCCAAGTTCATGCCGTTAGCCGCGGTAGCGGAAGGGAGTCGCGGCACAAACGCCAAAATTACCGCAGCGACCACGGCCAGGGCCGCTCCGACCCAAAGCATGCTGGAATCAACCGTCAAATCCAGCGCGCGGACAGAGAAGCGCGAGGCGTATCGAGCCAGGATGGTGACCAATGGCTGCGCGCTAATGACGCCGAGCGCCGCGCCAGCACCGCAGAGGAGAAGGCTTTCAGCCAGCAACATGCGCCGCAACGCGGCGGAACTTGCGCCGAGCGCGGCGCGGATCGAGAGTTCGCCCTCGCGGCGAACCGTGCGCGCGAGAATCAGGTTGGCAACGTTGGAGCAGGCGATGATGAAGACGAGGCCGGAGGCAGCGAGAAGGACGAGGAGAACCGTGCGCGCGCCGGAAGTAATCTGGTCCCGGAGCATCCTGGCATCAATGCGGTAGCCGCCGTTATCGGGATACGCTTCGGGGTGGTCTTTCCGCATGGAGGCGTAGACGGTGCCTAACTCGGTGCGAGCCTGGTCGAGAGTGACGCCGGGAGCAAGTTTACCGAAGATTTCGGTCATGCGATGGATGCGGCCGGTGACCATCGTGGCGGAAAGATGATGCGGGCTGGTAACGATGTTGGCGATGATTTCTGTATCCGCGGGATAAGGGACAGAGGGTTCGAGGACGCCGATGACGGTGGCGGAACGATCGCCAATGCTGCTGAGGCGAACCGTTTTGCCGATCACATCAGGATCTTTTTTGAAAACGGTGGACCAGAAGCGATACGTGAGCACGATGACGCCGGCGGCGTTGGGACCGTCGTCTTGAGGTCCGATGAGGCGGCCGAGAACGGGACGCAGACCCATGACTTCGAAGTAGCTGCCGCCGACGACGCCACCTTGAACTCCGCGAGGTTCACCGAGTCCGATCATCGTAAAGCTCATCGTCGAGAAATCGCCGAACTCGCTCACGGAGTGGACGCTGGTTTCGATGTCCTTGATTTCGGGCACGGAGAACGTTGTGTTGTCTTCTCCCATGCTGGGGGCGCTCTGGCGGATGTACATGAGCCGGTTCTCGTCACGGTTGACGAGCGGCTTGAGCAGCACTCCCCGCACGAGCGTGAAGATGGCCGCGTTGGCCCCGATGCCAAGCGCCAGCGTGAGGATCACAATGGTCGCGAGCCCTTTGCTGCGCATCAGCGAGTGGAACGCAACTCTTATATCGCTGAAAAATGACATGTTTGTTATCCCTTCGGCGTTTATCAGCACCACGCGTGCCAATAGGATGACCCACATTGTAGATCACTTACCATGGGCTGCGTAGTAGGGTGTGGTCGGTTTTGGGCAGCCAATGTCCCAGATTCGGACATCGACTCCGTAACGCCCCACTAGATCGAGAGGTGAGGGGGCGCCAATGTTGCGCGGTCTGGGGGCGCGGCGCTCGAATTCATTTTCCCATTGCGATTAAGTATACGAAGAGCACGAAGACGACTAAGCCGACTACCGTGCGGACGGCGTGGAGATAACTCCAGCGCACCAGAAGCTCGCGGGCATGGTCAGAGCTTCGATCCAACGATGCGTCGAGAAGTTGTTTGTTGGTGGGCAGGATGACGAGCAGGGTGTAGGGAACGATCGAAACGAACAAGGCCGCACCTGCCAGCCAGGCTACGCTGCGGCCTCGAACCCAGACCAACGCAGCCAGCAAGGAGCCGACGACGTCCAGCAAAGCTTGCATAATCGCTCCACGACGATAGCTGGGGCCGAATTGGGTTGCGGCGAGTTGCGTTCCACATTCCATCCGGGCCGGATGTTCAACTAGCGTGACGTAGAGGGCAGCACCGGAAAAAATACCGCAGCACGTCACCGCAAGTATTTTCGCGAGGGATTGGAGATCCATCAGCATTTAGTTGTTCCTTGCTGCATACATTGCGTCGATTTCTTTGGCGAAGCGAGAGTTTATGGCGGCGCGGCGAAGTTTGCCCATCGCGGTTAGGAGGCCGTTGTCTGGCGTTAGCGTTTCGCTGAGCAGGGTGAAGTTGCGGATTTGGCGGTAGTGGGGGAGATCCGGATTGATGGCGTCCACGGCGGATTGCACTGTGGCGGGCTCGACTGGTCCGGTGACGAGGGCGCAGAGGTAGCCGCGGGCGTTCCCTACGATGACGATGTGCTGGGCGGCGGGGAGGAGCTGGGCTAGTTTGTCTTCGATGGGCTCCGGTGGGATTTTGTGGCCGGAATTCAAGATGATCAGATTTTTTAAGCGGCCGATGATGCGCCAGTTGCCGTGAGCGTTCTTTTCGCCTTGGTCGCCGGTGTGGAACCAGCCGTCGCGCAGGACGGTCGCGGTTTCTTCCTGGCGGTTCCAGTAGCCGGGGAAGACGTTTGGCCCGCGAACTACGATCTCTTCGTTTTCGGCGATTTTCATTTCGACGCCAGTGGTGGTGACGCCGACGTGACCGGTGTCTACGGTGCCGTCGGGATCGTCCATGGTGCAAATGCCGGTCGTCTCGGTTAGACCGTAGACCTGGAGGACTCGGACGCCGAGCATTAGGAAGAAATGTTGTGTTTCCGGAGCTAGCGGTGCGGAGCCGCAGATCAGTGCGCGCAGGTTGGGGCCGAAGCGCTCTCTAATTTTGCTGAAGATGAGTTTGCGACCGAGAGCAAGCCAGAGGGTGTCGAGACCTCGCGTGGCTTTTGCCTGTTGGCGTTGCGCGGCATCGCGGGCTTTTGCGTAGAGCGAGCGAATTGGGGCTGGACGTTTTGCGATGGCGTCGTCGACGCCGCGACGGACGCGTTCGAGCAGCGTGGGCACGTTCAGGAAATAGTGCGGAGCAGCGAGGCGAATCTCATCGGCCAGGTGATTGAGATCGGTCGAGAGTGTAACGGTGCTTTCGCGGGAGAGGAACGAAAGCGTGGCAATCCAGGACGCGGCGAAATTCAGCGGGAGGTAGTGGAAGACGCTGTCTGGACCTTGCGACCCGCGCATGAGTTTGTCGAAGCGCTCGGTGGTACGGGAAAGGATGAAGGAGACGTTGGCGGTGGTGAGGCAGACGCCTTTTGGTTCGCCGGACGTGCCGGAAGTGTAGACGATGGTGACGAGATCGGCATCCTGGCGCGGATTCGGGGCCACGAGCGTTGGATGTGCGGACGCGCTCGTGGGAGGCAGCAGTTCGTCGAATAGGACTTGTTTGGGGACGGCAAAAGAATCGCCGGGCCAACCCTTTGTGATGGCATCGCCTAGCGACGCGTCGCCTACGACGAGTAATTGCGGCTGGCAGTCTTGCATCACGGCGCCTAATTCGGCGGGAGCCTGGCGCGAATAGAGGGGGACGACGATCAGGCCCTCGGCCATCAGAGCCAGGTCAATGGCGATCCAGCGGATGGAGTTGGAAGCGAGCAGGGCACAGCGATCGCCGGGCTGGAGATGGTGCCGGCGCAGGGCTTCGCGGGCCTGCTGGATTTGAGCGAGGAGTTGGCCGCCGGTTACGTTTGTAAATTGATCGCCGTGGATTTCACGAAGGATGGTGCGGGCGGAGTTACGGTGAAGTTGTGCGAAGAGGTTTTCGAGGAAGTTGGGCATGGAGTTTGGCGAGTTGAGCGATGGGTATTATGAATTGTGGTGGTGGGGCAATGCAATTCGAGGGGGTAGCCGAGCGGTTCGGATCATGCTGGGCGGGTGGGCGCAGCGCACCAAGGCGGTGCCATTTAGATCCGGCTATGGCGTACGAGATCGAGGCTTCCTTGGGTGGCGATTTCCTGTAGCGCGGATCGAGGGTGGCGGAGTTGCGTCTAAACCCGCACCCTCGAAGGTCACGAGGGTGCGGCACCCGGCGGATCAGGATCGACTACTGGCCGTGAGATTTTGCCAGTTCGGCTCGATAGATCGATTCGTATACAGCACCTTTGTATTCGCCTGAACCGTCTTCAAAGTCGTTCAAAGCAAGCAAGTAGAGGTCAATCCGGTTCTTGCTGCCTGTAACAAGCGTCTGAAGCCGAAAGGCTGCGTTCCCCCTAGTCTCCTTTGACGGCGTCATCGGGCCAGCCATTTGGATGAGCTGCTCTTCGCTCTTGTGGTCGAATTCCTCTCGAAGCTTGTCCGTTCCCGCTCCTGTATCACGTCTGCAATCGATCCCACCTTGAGCTGGATAAGGGGCACTCTGTGGATTTCGGCAAGTGGATCGCCCACGGTTGTTAGTTCTTTATCGAGGTCTTGCGGTGGATTCCAACCACCGAAGCACGCTTGGATGGTTAACGCGAATACGGCCGGGCATGAATAAATACAGTCATCAAGAACGTCTGGACGGCCAATGCTTTTGACCAGAATTGGGGGAAACGAGGGATCGCGCACTAACGCTGAAAGGTAAACAGCTCGCTTTGCGGCAATCGGGTCGGTTCGAAGCAATCCGGGATAATCGCGCAGATTTTGTTGAATGCGTTGAACATATTGCTTTGGGTCCAGGAGGATCTGGTTTAGAGCGGCGCGTTGCTCTGGTAACGACTGAGAATGGAGCAGCAAGTCATAACTATCGGTATGAGCTGGCGCGGACTGAGGCTTCCCTGGCATGCCATCCATGAGAGGTGGAATCAGAAACAGCGAAATCGCGCCAAGAAAACCTACGAACCGAGCGAGACGGGCCACAAGTTCTTCTCCATCAATGGGCTTTGCTCCATGATGAATATGAAGCCTTTTGCTTCGACGTTGACTACTCCAATTGTAGAGTGTTTCAACGCTAGCAACGTGCGCTCCAGTGGGAGGCTTGATGAGGGAGGAAAAACTGTGAGTCGCGAAACGAGCTTAGAGCTGAGAATTGGACTTCTGGAAAATGAAGTTCAACGCCTTAGACTTCAATTCGTTATTTTGACGAAGGCACTGGCCAAAGTTATCAGGATTTTGAAGCGCCTCTAGGCTCCGTTTTGCTGAGGGGACCGCGGCTTTGTGATTCGCGCGATTATCAGCAGGACTACGAAGCTTCCCGCACAGACTTTCAGCATTTTCACATTGGCCGGCGTTCGCGGCCCGCCGCGGGGCATGTCGGTGGTGACCAGCACTGCTTTCGTGTTGTGAGCGGGATCGTAGTGCACGACGATTGGCGTTCCTGCGGGGTGCTCCGCCACCCAGTCTTCGAGCGGGCCAATCTGGTTGGGCGGGTATTGCCAAACTGCGCGCGAAGGAGCATTCACCGAAAAGACGGTCGCCGTGTTTTGTTCGGCGCCCACCTCGTAGATGAGGCGGCAACGGATGTAGTACCTTTCTTCATCACCGCCGCTGGTTTGAGTTAGGTCGCATGTGTCCACGCGCGCCGTTGCTTGCGGCCATTGGGATTCGGCTTGCTCCGTCCAAGCTACTGCTGTCGTTACTACCAATGCGAAGATCGTGCATAGGCCGGTAAAAAGGACCATGAACATTAATAGCAGCCGCGTCCATGGAGGTTTTGGTGGCGTTTCTGTGGTCATTTCTGGTCCTGCGAAAACTTCATTTTGGGTGTATGTGCATTTTAACCTGCTGCGAGAGTTCTGGATTTGACGGTGTCGATTGATTACCTGTGGTGCAAAAGTGCGAAACATGTGCGGGTTTCGTTTACACCATAAAGGAGCCGAAAGACGTTATACGCGAAGGTCGCGTGGGGACGCGGCCGCGACAGCATACAAGAACACGGCAACCGGGTCTTTAGCGTAGGGCACGAGCAAGAGAGAGACGGTGTGACGTGGAAGTGGGTCAGGTGCGCGATCGAAGAGAGATTCCTCCACGACGCAGACCGACGCGTTCGCAGGAAGCGAACGCGGAAGAAAAAAGTCGGTCTGCTCCGGTCGGAATGACGGTGCGGGTA
>CAWIAI010000014.1:0-16018 GCA_963834025.1 uncultured Acidobacteriota bacterium
AGCCCACGGCCTCGGGGGCATCCGAGGCAGTCGCTCACAACACACTGTGGCGTAACAACGGCAATAGCACTTTCACCGACGTCTCAGCAGAGACGGGCCTCAACTTCGACGCCACGGGCGCCGGGCTCGTCACCACCGACTTCAATAACGATCGCGCCATCGATTTTGTGTTCGCTGGAGGAATGGCGGGCGCCTCGATTTACTTGAACCCGCGCGAGGGGAAATTCACGCCCTCGGCCGCGATCGACTTCAAGAAGGAAAATCTTCCGCCAGCGGTCGGCGTGGTCGCCTTGGACTTCGACAAGGATGGCTGGATGGATTTGGCTTTCACGCATGCAGGCGCGCCGGGTATCAGTTTGTGGCGCAACATCGAAGGAAAACGCCTTGAGCGAGTGAAGTTGCCTGATGTGTCGTGGGAACGCGGCTGGGGAATTTCCGCGATTGATTACGACAATGACGGCTGGCTCGATCTTGTCGCGGTAGGGGAAACTGCGAGCGGTGGGGAGTTGCACTTGCTTCGGAATCTCGGCACCAGCGGCTGGGCTGATGTAACGAAGGATGTGCGTCTGGACGCTGTGAACCTGACGCGGCCACGAGCCGTTGCTGTTGCTGACGTTGCGGGCGACGGCAATCCGGATCTGATCGTCACGCAGCTGGGTGGGTCTCCGCTTTTGCTTCGGAGCGAAGGCGCCACGCAACACTCATGGATGCGCATCGACCTGAAGGCGCTCAACGACAACAAGAGCGCGATTGGCACAAAAGTTGAACTGTACGCGGGAGCCCTCTATCAAAAGTGGGAAGTGGCGGGCGCGTCCGGCTATCTCGGCCAAAACGCACCGTCGATTCTCGCTGGTCTGGACAACGAGAAGAATGCAGAAGTCGTGCGTTTGTTGTGGCCCACCGGCGTACCCCAGGACGAAATCAATCTCGCGGCGAAAAAGGAGCAGAGCATCGCGGAGCTGGATCGCCGCGGCAGCTCCTGCCCGGTTCTATTTTCCTGGAATGGTCGCGAATTTGAATTCATCGCGGACATGATAGGTCCCGGCGTTGTCGGCCATTGGGTCGCACCGGGTGAACGCGATGTTCCCGATCCCGATGAGTATTTAAAGGTTGATGCGCACAGTGTTCGTCCTCGCAACGGTCTGCTCAGCTTCCGCTTCATGGAGCCGATGGAGGAAACCGTTTATCTCGATCAAGTTCGACTTCTGGCCATCGATCACCCGGCGGCCTACGACGTTTACCCGAACGAAAGATTTGTCAGCGCTCCGCCGTTTCCGGAATTCCGTGTGATCGCTACCAAAGACGCTCATGCGCCGGTAGGTGCGTGGGACGATCATGGCAACGATGTACTGGCACTGATTGCCAAGCGTGATCGCAAGTATGTCACCGATTTCGAAGGATTGCCCTTCGCCGGCTTTGCAAAGCTTCACTATCTTGAGCTCGATCTCGGCATCTGGGACGCGAGCAAGCCGCTTCGCCTGATCCTCGACGGCTACACCGACTATTTCACCGCGACCTCCATGTATTCCGCCGATCAAGCTGGCATTAAGGTGATTGCGCCTTATGTCGAAGCGCAGGACGCTCACGGAAAATGGATCCGCGTGGTCGACGACATGGGCTTCCCTGCGGGCCTCGAACGAACGATGGTCACGGACTTGACTGGAAAACTACCGGCTGAGACGCGGCGCATTCGCATCGTCAACAATTTGAAAATTTATTGGGACGCGATTCGTATCGATCAAACTCCCGATGCACGTGACGTGCGGGTCGCGGAAGTCCCGCTCGCAAACGCCGCTCTTGAGTATCTGGGATACCCACGCGAGATCCGGCTGACGCCCGCCAGCGATACCACCTACTCCTACACGCAGCGCAGTATGACCGGTCCGTACGCGCACGCCGCCGGCAATTACACGCGTTACGGAGACGTGCGCGATCTGCTAAGCGGCTCCGATGACCGCTTTGTGGTTTTTGGTTCCGGCGAAGGAGTGAAGCTCGACTTCGATCCGCGGAAGCTTCCGGGATTGCCCGCGGGTTGGGTACGCGATTATTTCTTTTATGCTGATGGCTTCGAGAAAGATCTGGACTTTTACGCGGCGCACGCCTTTACGGTCGAACCACTTCCGCGCCACTCACTGCTTTCTTATCCCTATCCTGCGGGCAAAGACTATCCCGCTGACGCCGAACACCAGCAGTATCAGTTGGACTACAACACCAGGCAGCGCTCCGATCGGCTGCCACTGGATCTGCGTTACCACTATTCATCAAAATAAACGCCACGCGGCTCCGAATTTTCTGCAGCGATTGTTGCCGCGCGATCAGTCCTTCTCTGCGAGCAGCGTATCGCGTATTTCGTTGAGTTCCTTTTTTCTTCTTTTTGTCGACGTCCGGAAACGCCAAATTCAGTTCGCTAAGCGCCTCCACGATCGCCGACGCCACCACCAGTCGCGTAAACCACTTATTATCGGAGGGAACGACGTACCACGGCGCATGCTTTGTGGCTGTGTTCTGAACCACCTCCTCATATACTTCTCTGTAGTCTTTCCAGAAAGCGCGCTCCTTGATGTCATCCATCGAGAATTTCCAATTCTTTTGGGAGTCTTCCAGCCGCGCCAGAAACCTCTTCTTCTGTTCTTCCTTCGAGATGTGAAAGAAGAACTTCCGAATCACCACCCCGTTCCGCGTCAAATACCGCTCGAAGGCGTTGATATCCTCGTACCTTTCGGTCCAGATGTGCTCGCTCACCAGTTGGTCCGGCAGACGCTCGTTCCTCAACAGTGTGGGGTGCACGCGAACGATCAACATCTCCTCGTAGTACGAGCGATTAAAAATCCCGATCTTTCCGCGCTCGGGCATTACATTGTGGCAGCGCCACAGAAAATCATGATCCAGTTCTTCGCTGGTCGGCGTCTTAAACGCATGGACGTCGCAGCCTTGTGGATTTACGCCGGACATCACGTGCTTGATGGCGCCGTCCTTGCCCGCCGCGTCCATCCCTTGAAAGATCAGCAGCAGCGCCCAACGATCCTGGGCGTAGAGCTTCTCTTGCATCTCGCTAGCCAAGGCGCTGTTCTGTTCAGTTAGTTTCTCGGCGTGCTTCTTGGATTTCACTCCCTTGGTTTCCCCGGGGTCGAAGTCTTTCAGATGGAACTTGCTACCCTTCGTGATGCAAAAAGGTTCGGCAAGTCGAGTCGCTTCTTTGATCAGTTTTCGGTCGTTCATAAGCACTGCAGTGTAGTACAGCTGCTCAAGTTTTGTAGGGACGCAGCTTTGTTGGGCCTGGGGCTCCGCCTGGGTGAAGAGATGAAGCAGGCTCGCTGGGACAAGGAAAACGGATGAGGTCAGAACAGTGAGCCCAATCCCCAGCCAAACGCGAAAAACCGGTCTTGCACGTGAAACAAGGAACCGTCCGGCATGGGCAGCCAGCGGTTCAGTCGCAGCACATTAATCGCATAGTAGAAGCGAATGGGCACGCCGACTCCCGGCACCGTCCAGTTCAGTTGCACGCCTACGGATGCATGCACGATCTCATTCGTGGAATCTGCGAGCTTTGGTCGAGATGGGCCCAGCCAATTCAGAAGCAGCGCTCCCGATCCTACATCGAAAAAGCCCGTTGCCTCAGTACCGGCGGCCACGTGCATGCGGTACTCGGCGTTAGCGGCACCCACCAGGTCGGCCCCTGCGGGCGTTGCCGAATATTTCGTTTCGCCGCCCGGTGAAACGGAAGATACGACCGCATCCGGACCCAGCGCTCCTGGACGCAAGCCCCTCACAAAATCATCGCCAGCGAACAGGCGCGCATAAGCAGGGAGTTGGCCCAAATAGCTTGCTACGCCGGAAAAGCTCGTCCGGAAGGCCCAGGAGTTTTCGTGACGGAAGATCGGGTCAGGCACCACCCGTGCCCACTCCGCCTTCGACCGCACCAGGCTCTCGCTTCCGCCCAGCCAGCCTCCGGAAACCGAATCCGCGAGAGTGATTCGTTCATCGCTGGTATCGCGCGTCCATCCGAGACCTGCCGCGTGGCTCGATGTTTCGGTTCCCACGCTGCTCGCGGTTAATCCCGTAACACCGCCCGTAACACCAGTCGATACCGCCGGTGAATATTGCGTATTTGCGTGTGACAAATCGTACTTGACGGTGAACGTGTCCGTATTCGTCAGCGCGTAGTTCCATGCGGCGTTGAACCCTTCACTCTCCTGCTTGAAAAATGGCCCTTTCACGCTCCCGGAAAGACGTGGCCGAAGAAACGCATTGAAAGCGGAAAGTGCCAACGATCCACGCGAACCGAGGAAGCCCTCCTTCGCGAATCCGAGGGCCAATTGCAAGCTTTCAGGCCCGCCCTCGATGTGCGACGAAAGAAGTTCTTCGCGGTCGAGAAGATTGAAAACCGTATACGCAATACCGAGAGTGCTGCCGAATTGCCCGCGCCCTCCCGTCAGAAATGCGCGCTGTTGCCCAAGTTCCTCCACGCTTATAGTCACGTCGGCCGTATGAGAGGTTTCGTCGGTCTTCACATGAATGTCTTCTTTCTTGATTGGCTTGAAATAGCCGGTTCGTGCCAAACGCGCCAATCCGGCTTCGAGCAACCGATCATCGAATGGCGCTCCCTCCTTCAGGAGAATGCGACTGCGAAAATACCGGTCCGGGAAACGATGAATGCCGCGAAATTCCAAGCGACGCACCATATAAGGCGGCGTGGGGTTCCGATCGAGCAGGATTCGCACCGAACGAGAGTTCGGATCCAGCGTGCGAATCGCTTCTACGTTGAAAAAGTTTGCCTCCTGGTTGCGACGTGCCTTCGGTTGCGCTCGCGCCTGCCAGGCCCGGCGAAGATTCTCGACCGTTCGCGCCGAATATGGGCGCCCAAGCGGCGCCTCGGTGGAAGCGACCGGGGATTTGTGGGCAGCCGTAACGGCCTGCACAAGGTCCTCGTTGGCCCTGACCGATTCAACTCGGTACATTGGGCCAGCTTCGATCGGGATTCCGACGGCAAGCCGCACATCCATCGTCTTTCGCGGCCACGGAATCCAGCGCTGCGAAGACTCCGGGTACTTCGATACCTGCGCGTCTCCAATCCGCGCGTCCGGATAGCCATGATTTTCGTAGTACGCCAGGAGCCGTTCCCGATCCCCCTCAAACGCTTCCCGCGTGTAGGAATTCTTCCCCTGCAGAGCGCCAAAGAGAGCGTCAGGGTCTATTCGGCGCATCTGCCGCTGCAATAATTTCGCGGACACTTCGGGGTCACCCTCGAAAGTTACCTGGCTGACCGAAAGATGCGGCCCATCGGCAATCTCGAAGCGCACGCGAACCGTCGAGTTGGCAGTCTCGACTCGTCGTATTTCCACGCGTGATTCGGGATGCCCAAGCCCAGCAAGAGCCGCCCTGATCGCGCGGCCGATCTGCTGCGTCGTTACCAGATTTTCCGGTTCACCCAACTTGGGTGTCAGCTTCTTCTCCGCGGCCAGCTTCGCGATCTGTTCTTGTGAGAGCAGCCGCGAACCCGAGTATTCAACGCCGGTCAGGAAGGGGTTTTCTTGAAGGTCGAATACCAGCCGTATGTGTTGGGGGCCTGCTTCAGGATGACCCGGCAGTCTGTCCGCGCCCTCGACACTCACACGGATGGCCGCGAACCACCCGAGTCTCGCTAAAGCACGAACGTCGCGTGCAATCCGTTGATCGTCAAACCGCTCACCTGCGCGGCTTGCAATTTGCATCCGCACTGCATGGGGAGAAATTCGCCGAAGGCCGGCGAACGCAATTTCGTCGACTATAGGAGCGTCGTCAGTCTGGACCGATGGAGAGGCAAGCTCCACGTCGCGTGGAGGATCTTCCGTTCGCGCCGCGAGTGTGGCGCCCCCCAGCAGCGACACCACTACCGTTGTTACCATGACTTGGCGTTTGCGCATCTCTCCTCGCACCAAGGAGGATGACTACACGCTAACGGATGACGCGCATCGTTGCGGGGTTGTCTATCGTGGTGGGCGCGACAAATCGCGAGCCAAAATGGCGAGATGAGCTCGTCAAAAGCAAACTGGCTCGCCCCGGAAACGGGACGAGCCAGCGTGAGCTTGCTTTTGGATTGTGGAATTACCGCATCACTTATCGAATACGACCTGTCCGGTCGAAGGATTGAGGACGACCTTATCGGTCCGCTGATTGTTGAAATTGAACATGTTCTCAATCGTGCCGGCAACTTGGTCGAACGAGCCATTTCCGATTTGCGGCAGCTCCCAGTTCTCTTCGATAAAACGAACAACGGAGCTTTGGTCGGTCAACGTGTGATCCACGAAGTTTTTCTTCGCGTAGGGGGAAATGACCAGGAACGGAAGCCGTGGCCCGTATCCGCAACGCGCCTGTTGAGCTTCCAGCGAGCCAGACCCATTGCCGCAAGCGCCAGGAGCCGTGAGAGCATCAGCGGTGCTGGTCGACTGATTGACGATTGGCGGCATGACGTGATCGTACCAGCCGTCGGAGTCATCCCAGGCGATAATGACCGCTGTCGTTTCCCAGTCTGGAAGCGTCTGGAGGAAGTTGATCGTGCTGGTGATGAAGACTTGCTCATCGAGGGGCGACGAATTGCCCGGGTGACCATCCTGTGCGCGGTTCGCCTTCAGATAGCTAACCGCTGGGAGCCCATTCGCCAGGGCTGACTTTTGGAACCAGCCCAGATCGTAAATGTGATTCGCTTGGCCGTCATGCCCGACCTCGCTGAGGTTAGCCGGAGGAAGATGATGTTGATTCGAGGTCGCCTTGTAGTACTGAAACGGATTGTGGTGCGGGCTATAGGCCGTTTCGGGTGTTCCGTCGATACGGTTTGTCGTGGTCGTGCATTTTGCCGGGACAGCTGGTGCATTCCCGCTCGCAGGGACAAAAGCGGTCGACGGTGTGAAACCGCCCTGGAACCATCCCCATGAAATACCCTTGGCGCTCAACAAAGTGCCGACGTTCTGGTTCGTGCTGAGCATTCCAATCCTCTCGGAACCGCTGCAATCATCGTAGAACGGATCGGAGTCGCCGATCACGCTGGCGCTGGCGACGCCATTCATCGTCGTTGTGATTACATCGCCGGCTGCCACGGCTCCCATGTCTGTGGCCAGGTCCGCTCCGCCGGTCATGCCGGATACCACGTTAATGGCGCCTGGGGTTGACGGCCCAAAGTTGGTACCGAAGGAGTTATCGTTCATCGCGAAGTTCTGCGCGTAGTTCCATAGCCCGGTTACCGTATTCCCGTCGTAATAGCCCATCACGATGCCCGCGCCCAGCGTCGACACATCCGGCCATGTCGCAGCAGAGCAAGGAGTCGCGGTGAACTCCGGGAACTTGTCCATCAGTCCGCTGTCGAACGCCTGCTGCTCCGGCGTGTAGTCATGGTTCTGGTCGCAGGTGTAGTTCTGACTGGGGTCAAGCCTCACCGGCTGGTACAGGACGGCGTTCTTGTCCTGGTTGAGGTTATGTTCCAGCTGCCCCTGGATGAGTCCATTCACGCTTGGGGTGGTGGACTTGGGGTGAAACTGCAATTCTTCGCTCGGATTCGTAGCCTTCGGATATGTCGCGAAGTAGTGGTCGAACGAGATGTTTTCCTGAAATATCACGACGACGTGCTTGATTGGCGTTGTCGTGGTGCCACCGCCGTTTCCCTTTCCATTGCCGCCTGCGAATACCGGACCCGGTGTAACCGTTGCCAGATTCGTGGCCAGAAGGACAGCCGCCATCCAACGTAAATTCTTGCGGATCATGAACTCTCCTTATTGATTTTGAGCGACGTAACGCCTGAAGTCGCGCGGCCTCACGGGGCGGGGGCCTGTAGCTGCGCGATTGGCGGTCGGAAGCAAACGTGCATCAGGTTGATACGCTTCCGTTGTTATTGGCAGATGACATTCCGATGAACTCTTTTTCACGAATTGTAAAAATTTCCGCTCGAGTCATTGCGACGGGAGTCGCGGCTCAACTTGGATCAGGCCCATCATGCCGGAGTCTTCGTGTTCCAGAAGATGACAGTGATACGGAAACAATCCGATCGAGTTCGCATCTCGGAAGTCCACGCGCAGCTTTACTCTGGGAAACACGGGATTTTTTCCATCCCAATAAGGAACGTTGACGGTGTCGCGCAGAAACGGTTCGTTGATCGGAAGTCCAAACCACTCAAGAAGCGCGAAATGCACCTGGTGAATATGAAACGCGTGTAGTTCCTGGCTTCGGTTTTCGATGATCCAGTCTTCCACGTCACCCTGATGCGCAACGATGTTGGGCACGTCGGATGCCGGATCGAAAGGTTTGGGAGCTTGACCGTCAACCGTCAGATAAAATGTCGTCGGGCTGTTGGGGTCATGGGGATCGAGAGGCGTCTCCGTAAAATACAGCTTTCGAACGCGCGTCGGTGTCACATCTCGCAGCCACGCGGTTTGTGATGGCGGGAGCGGAACGAGCGATCTTGCGAGTACCGACCGCGGCTCCGGTGCCTCCGGCTTGGAGATAATAGTTGCGATTGGGCGCGACGGGTCGTTCTCGCCAACAGCGCCGGTGTTCACGCTGCGCGTCACCAGGGTTGCGTGAGAGCCTTGCGGTGGGCCCTTCATGACAAACTCGATTCGCCCCCCGGGCGGGACGCCGAGATGACTCAACAAGATGAAGTGGTTTCCTGCCGTGCCCTTGTCACGGATCGGCACGCCGTCCAGCGCCACGACTTCAACGGCCTGCGCCTGTCCATCAAACAGCAATTGCAGACTCAAGTAGGTGATCGCCGACGCGTTGAGCACACGCCACAGTTGCCGCTCGCCCGGTTTCATCGTGATCGTCGCGGGTGGATAGTCCGGATACGGAACCGGAACGAAATTTAGAGTCAGATCCTCGGCAGGCTTGCCGGTCCCCGTTCCCGTATTCGTCACATCGCCGTCCGCATCCAGAACGACCGGCGGCAACGACTTGCCCGCGTCCGCGGACGGCACGGCTTGCGGATTCAGCAAGTTCTGATCGCGAACAATCAGCACACGTTCAGGAAGTCCCGCGAGATCCGGGATGGCCCTCTCGATTCCTTCGACGATCAGCGCTCCGGAAGCTCCGCCGAGAACCTGAGCCTTGGTAAAGCCATGAATGTGAGGATGATACCAGTACAATCCTGGCGGTTCGTCCTGGGGAATCTGAAAGCGATATTGGAACGCAGCATCGCCCGGCTGGATTACGGTGTGTAAAACATCGTCTTGATGACAAACCGCGGGCACCGTCAGGCCATGGAAGTGGAGATTAGTCGACGCCGGCTTCATCGCGCCGTTCGCGCAAGAGTCTCCCGCCGCTCCACTCGTCCGGCCGCTCCTGTTCATCTTCCCGTGAGGCGCCGCTCCCGCTGCAGCATCCGCTCGCGCTCCGCGTCCGGTGCCCCCCGATTCGACCGCGGCCTCGTTCTTGAAGTTCAGAATTACCGTATCGCCCGGTTTTACCCGCAGCGTCGGAGATATCTCCCCGCCTATCGTGACGTAGCAATATCGTTTCTCCCCTTTCGAACTGACATAACTGCGAAACGCCAAGTCCACCTTGAGCTGGCCATCAACGCTGCGCAAATCCTCAGGCTCCGGAACTTCGGCCCCCTCCGCCGGGCGAACACATCCCGTCGCAGCCGAAGCACCGTAGTGGCCGATCTTTAGATCGGTCCTCCTCGCAATCTCCGATCCCCCGTTCGCACCGACCCTCGTTGCCGCGTCCTGCCCCACACAGCAGCTGGCGCCAATCACGCACACCAAACACAACAACACCACACGCCGCAAAGTCCAGCCTCCACTCTGTTCAGAATCGCGACAGGAAAACCCGTCCCAGGATGGCCAATCAGAATCGAATCCCCAGAAATTCCCGCACTCCACAATTACGCGAACTTTGTTACTCCCAGGTGAAAGCCGCGTGAACGCCGCGTCGGCGCCGGCGCGCGTTGACTTCACCGCACTCCGCTCCTAACATGCCCGGTTCATGCCAAAACAAAAGCCCACTCGTGCCTACAGCCTCCCGCATCCGCAACCCGTCGACGCCCTGGAATACGCGCGCTTCACGGGTATCCCCACCTTCATGCGTCTCCCGCACATCACGCAAGCCGAAGAACTCGACATTGCCATCATTGGCGTGCCCTTCGACGGCGGCACAACCTATCGACCCGGCCCGCGCTTCGGCCCGCGCTACGTCCGAGTCCAATCCGCGATCATCCGTCCCTGGAATCCGGTCCTCAAACTGAATCCCTTCGAAAAATATCGCATCGCCGACTTCGGCGACCTCCCCGTAAATCCTCTCTCGATTGAAGACACCTTCCGCCGCATCGAGCAAGGCATCGCTCCGATCCTGGCCGCCGGAGCCCGCACCGCCTGTGTAGGCGGCGACCACTCCATCAGCCTGCCGATTCTTCGCGCTATCGCGAAAAAACACGGCGGCCCGGTGACCCTCATCCAGTTCGACGCCCACAACGATCTCTGGGACGAATATTTCGGCAGCAAGTATTCGCACGGCACGCCATTCCGCCGCGCCTTCGAAGAAGGCTTGCTGCAAGACGGTGGCGTTCTGCAAATAGGTCTGCGCGGCCAGGTCTACGGCCAAGACGATTTCGATTTCGCCCGCGAACACAAAGTCCGCATGGTCACCGCCGAGGAATTCCACGAAAAGGGAATGGCGCAAGTTCTCCGCCACCTGAAAACCTTCCGCAACAAACCCGTCTATGTCACCCTCGACATTGATTCAGTCGATCCAGCTTACGCGCCGGGCACCGGTACGCCGCAAATTGGCGGTTTCACCAGCATCCAAATTCTCCAACTAGTCCGCGCCCTGCAAGGCCTGAACATCATTGGCTGCGACCTAGTCGAAGTCTCTCCAGCGTTCGATACCGGCGAGCTCACAAGCCTCCTAGCCGCCAACCTACTCTACGAACTACTCTGCGTCCTCTAAATGCCCACCCTAGCCCGCAAGCTCCGCCTCCACGATTATTTCGCCTTAGCTTTTGGAACCATGATCGGCACAGGCTGGCTCGTCCTCATGGACGACTGGCTGGGGAGAGGCGGCCCGCTGGGCGGAATCCTGGGTTTCGTCCTGGGCGGAATCATTCTGCTGCCAGTAGGCTACGTCTACGGACAATGGGTACTCCGCCTACCCGACGCCGCAGGCGAAGCCGCGTACACAGCCCAAGTCTTTCCACCGATTGTCAGCTATTTCACCGGTTGGATCATGCTGCTCGCCTACTTCATTGTTTGCCCGTGGGAAGCCATCGCGCTGGGCAAAATCGCCGCTTACATTTTCCCGCGACTCGATTCGATTGAGGTCTATCGTGTTGCGGGCCAGCCGGTTTTCCTGCTCCGCTTGGTTTTGGGCATCGCGCTCACCATTTTCCTGACCACGATCAACTACCGCGGCATCCGCCTGAGCGCCAACTTCCAGAAGGGCATGACGACGATCGTCCTGCTGATCTTTCTAGCTCTCGTAGGCATCAGCGCTGTCCGAGGCTCGCCCGCGAATCTTCATCCCGTCTTTCACGCTACCCCGTTAGTTTCGATCCTGCTAACGCTGCAGATCGTCCCGTATTTCCTAACCGGGTTCGAATCCGTGCCCAAGTACGCCGAAGAAGCCAACCCCGACCTCCGCGGGAAAACCTATATGACCGCGATAGCCATGGCTCTGGGAGTCGGTGTCTTTTTCTACGCGTTCTCGCTCGCTGCGGTCTCCTACATTGCCCCGTGGCAAAGCCTCTTAGGCAAGCGTTTCGCCACGGCCATTGCCTTCGAGCACGGCCTCGGCAAGCACTGGCCCGTCCAACTCATCCTCGTCATGGCCATGTTCGGCCTCTTCCAATGCTTTAACGGCAACTTCGCCGCCGCTACTCGCATGATCTTCGCCTTCGGTCGCAACGGCTCGGTCCCGGCGCCGCTAGCCCACATCCATCCGCGCTTTCAAACTCCCAGCAACGCGATCCTCATCATCGGCGCGGGCACGCTCGTGGCCCTCTTCCTCGGCGATGCCATGCTCGTCCCCGTAACCGAAGTTGGTTCCGCAGCGGCAGCCTATGGCTGGCTAGCCTCCTGCGTCTCCTTGCTCCTCGTACTTCGTCGGGAAGCTAACCACAGTCGCAGCACTGGTAGCGCCGGCTTCCAGCCGGCTCCGAGCCCTCCCGTCAAACTCCGCATCATCGCCACGTTCGGCGCCATCGCCGCTTTCGCGCTGGTTCTGATGAAATTTCTCCCGATCTCGCCCGGGCACTTCACCACCGCCGAATACATTGCCCTAACCTTCTGGCTGGGGCTCGGCGCGATTCTCCATTCCCGCCGCACAAAAGCTCAGACGGTCTAGCAGGCTGCGGAAAAAGTCTTTTTCTTCAGGAGGTCGGTGCTTTAGCGCCGACATAAACTGCGTGCTCTCAACGGGCTTCAGTTTATCCTGAGGAACGTAGGGCCCCTGAAGGAAGCTTTTTCTTCGTTTTGTCCTATTTTTCCGCAGCCTGCTAAGACTCCACGCCCTCTCCGCTAGGCATCGGCCGCCCGCCCTTGGCGAATTATTTTCCCTGCTGCGTCTTCCACTCCGCCCGGAACGCCGACTCCCGTTCGGCGATATAACTCTTATATCCCTCCGGATCAACAAACGGATTCGCCGCGCCATCCTTCATCCGCGCGAATTTCTCCGCCATCCCGTAGTAAGCCCCATGCGCCCCCAAAAACACGTCGCACGGCAACGCTTTCCATACGCGAAACGCGCGCTCGTAGTCCTGGGCGATCTCTGGGTACGCCGCATTATTCACCAGCTTGTATCCCGGATTCACATTCGGGCTGCCGACAATCACTACGTCGTACGTTTTCCCGTCCACCCCATCGCGTGCCTTCATCGTCCATGTCGTGCAGCCCTTCGTATGACCCGGCGTCTTGTGCGCCACCAGCACCACGCCTCCGAGCTTCACTTCATCGCCGTCGTGCAGCACGCGATCCACTTTCGTCGTGGGATACAAATTCTCCGGTGTCCCGCCGTACTGAAAGTCCGCCTTCCCGCCTGACTCCACCACCGGCACATCCCCATCCATCACCATATATTTCGCGCCGGTCAATTCCTTCACTCGCGCACTGCCCGCGCAATGATCCCCATGCGCATGGCTGATCAGCAAAATCTTGATGTCGCTGAACTTGAACCCCAGCTTCTCCACACTCGCCTGGATCAACGGCACGCTCGCCTCCAGGCTGCTGTTGATCAGGATGTGCCCCGCGGGCGTCGTAATCAGGTAAGACGCCAACCCTGCGCTTCCCACGTAGTAAACGTCGCCCACCACGCGATGCGCCGGAAAGGCCACCAGCCAATCATTGGCCTGGCCCGCAGGCGCGCCAGCACCCTGAGCCCTGGAGGGGTCGCGCATAGCCACCTTGACGTCATGCTCGTAGATGACCGGGTACTGCTCCGCCGCAACGCAAACGCCCCCACAAAATAGCAGCGCCACGGTCGTCACAAACCGCCACGACCTCTTTCGCCTCATCGCATGTCCTCCAGCTGACAACGCAGGCGAGAAAGTACCACACTCCGCCAGATCACAAAGCCTCACATCCGATCGGCAGGAGCTAGCTTATCCAGGAGGTTCGTAAGCGTTCTACAGAGGACTCTTGCAATTGTGGCGAGACAAAGACAGTATCCGCTTGAAGGGGTCGTCCGGAGATCCCGTTAATGTTTTGGTTGTAGATCAAGTGAAGCCGATAGTTCCATTTAGCTACTTTCCGTCGCAAAATAGCTCGCTTTGAATGAGCTATTCGTTGCTAGGGACCGTCTGATTCTGCTTGCACGCTTGAATTTTGCCGCTCGACCCGTTTGCGTCCCGAGTCATGGCAGTTGGGATCTCAGGCCCGTTGCCGTGCCAGGCAGCGACCGATCTGGATAACGTTGTCCGCAAGCACCCCAAGGCCAACCCATCGCCGGATCCCTTCGAACCCTCGGTACCGGCAGCGATTCATTCCGTGGCGCCGCTTCAACACGCTGATGCGGCCTTCACATCCAATCCGCCAGCGCTGCCCGGCCCGGAACCAACGCGTTTTCTGAAGTTTTCTCCGCTCGCTGCTTTTGGTGCTCCGACTTGGCACCGCGACTCGCGTTACTCCCATTGCCTGGATGGTCTTCTCATTCTTTAGACTGTAGAACCCCGTGTCGGCGGCCACCATTCGTGGTGCGCGCCCGAACCGGCGCTGGTGTTGTTCGACCGCGGGAACCAGTAGTTGGGTATCCTCTGGACGTTCGGCGAACACTTCATAGTGCGTGATGATCTGGTTCTCAGCTTCCTGCACCTTAAGCAGTTTGCCAAACTCGTTTGGTTTTGCTGTTTTTCCCTTGCGAATGATTTCGGTGTGCGGCTCGAAAAGACTCACGATCTTGTGGGGATACTGGGTAATCCCTTGAAACACTCGCGCCTTGGTTTGCCGCACCACCTGGCGCACCCGCCCAGACATCGTTTCCAGGATCTCTCGTAGTCGTTGCAGCCGCGCTTGTCGGCGCCGAGGAATGTGCTGCATTTCCTCCAACACATCCTCCGCTTGCTGCACAATCTTTCGCGTTAAACTCAGCAGTTCCCGATACCGCTCGACGCGCCGTTCCTCACCTTCCGGCCCCTTCCACCGCCCTGCCAAGGCAATCGCTATCACCTTCTTGTTCACACTGCGCATCCGGTCACGAATCCGCTTCTTCAGTCCACCAGTAGCCTTCTCTACCTTCTTCATGGTGCGCGTGAGCACACGCGCTCCATCTCCTAGTAAAGCGCTGTCGGTCGGATAGTGGATATTCGTTTCCACCACCGTGGTGTCTACCCGCATCTTCCGTCCTTGCACCACGCCTCGTTCTCGCGCCAACTCCATCAATCGTTCGTGTAGCTCACCGATCACTTCGGGCCCGATGACTTGTCCCAGTCGTGCCAGCGTCTTGGCATCCGGTACTTTCTCGTCTCCAATGCGGGTGAACGCGCGATAGACCAGATTCGCTCGTACTTCTCGCTCCAGCGTGTCGTAACTCCAGTTCCGCACGTGCTTCAAAATCAACAGCCGAAGAGCCACTTCTGCCGGAGTTTGCGTGCGCCCATGCGTCCGGCTCTTCCGATGTCGCTTTCCTTGTGCATCGTACACACTCTCCACCAGTGCGGCGTCTTCCAGCAGTTGGTCTACTTCTTTCATCCATGGTTCCCACAAGTCTTCGATGTCTTTCGCTAGTCCGCTGTGCCACAAACTTGGTTGCCGATGTCGAAGTTGGATCACGCTGCCTCCTTAATTTCTTCAGACGCAGCATCAAAACAAAAAGCTACACTTCGACAGCGCTCTACAAACCGAAAATCCGTAAATACTGGCTACAATGTTTTAATTTTGCGACGGAAAGTAGCTAGATAGCTCACCAGGTCTCCGAAGAGAGGCTGGTTAGCGTACATCGGGACGAAAAATGCTTCGGAATAAATCAGGTCGATTGCGCTGTTCGCCAGCAGCTCTGTCGCACCGTGCAGAGCCTCGTACTCCCCTCCCTGAATATCCATCTTCAGCAAATCAATGTGCCGCAGGTTCTTGGAAGAGGCAAGGAGTCGACCGTTATGACTCTCACAGGGCATATCTCTTCATTTCGCAACATCGGGAGATAACTGGGCGATAGGTGAGCAACATCGGGAGCAAGCAGTGAACTTGTCGCGCGCTTCGCATTCAAATAAAAATCGGCCGTTCCTTCGGTCGCTCCGACAGCGCAGGCGTATACCGCTATCTTAGGATCGTCTCGAAAACGGTTTTCGAGTCCGCGACACAAATCTGGCTGCGGCTCAAAACAATAAATTTGAGCGTTCGGGAACAAATTTCTGTATTGCCACGCCGTTTGTCCGCAGTTCGCGCCCACATCGAAGATTAACGTGTCCTGATGATTGCCCAGCAATGCTCTCTGATCTTCCCAGCAGCGGGAGTCCACCGGATGAATGTCGTAGCCGTGGCGATTCAGAACCGACCGCCTGGCAACTCCGCCGACTGGCTTCGAAACACTGATTTGCTACAGCTACGCAACTTCTTCTTGCCGTCGCCCG
>CAWIAI010000015.1:0-1974644 GCA_963834025.1 uncultured Acidobacteriota bacterium
GGCATACCGAACTCGACGGAACAAGGCTGCTGCTCACCGATACGACGTCGACAAATCAGGTTGCCAGCGCGTTCTGGACAGCTCCTGTAAATGTGCAGAGCTTTACCAACGAATTTTCGTTTCAACTGACGAGTCCAGCCGCCAACAGCTTCGCCTTCACCGTCGAAACCAAGGGATCACTGCGATCGGGTCGCCGGGCGGTGGTTTGGGGTATGGCAAGTTCGCTATGGGTACCGCTGCCATCACCAACAGCGTATGCGTCAAGTTCGACCTTTACAACAACAGCGGCGAAGGGAACAATTCGACCGGCTTGTATTCGGATGGAGCATCACCGACGGTTCCCGCGACCACGTTAGGCGGCGGAGTAAACCTGCACAGCGGAGATGTATTTCCGGTGCAAATGAATTACGACGGCACCACGTTGACGTTAACCATCACGGACGCCCTCTCGCCAGCCGATACATTCACCACTTCCTTCCCGATCAATATTCCTGCGACGGTGGGGGGCAACACGGCATTTGTGGGCTTTACGGCGGGCACAGGTGGGCAGACAGCGAAACAGGAAATTTTGAATTGGACCTACAACGCGTCGACAGCCGCGACGGCTGACTTTTCCGTAGGACTCACACCTTCCTCGCGTTCGGTGATTCAGGGAAGCGGCAGCACGTACACGGCGACGGTTACCGCGACGAATGGATTTACCGGCGCGGTGGCTCTCAGTGCTAGCGGACTTCCGTCGGGTGTAACAGCATCATTTAGTCCGACATCGATCACCAGCTCGGGCACTTCAACGATGACCGTTACTACCAGCGCTGCGACTGCGCCAGGTACCTACACGCTGACGGTAACGGGTGTGAGCGGATCTCTAAGTCACACCGCGACCGCGTCGCTGGCGGTTGCCCAAAACGGCGGTGGCGGAATCAGCTTTGGTTCAGGATTCGCCGCCGCAGGGTTGCAATTCAACGGACACACGCAACTAAACGGAACGAGATTGCAATTGACGGACACGACCTCCACCGATGAAGCGGCCGCATCTTGGACGACTCCGGTGAATGTGCAGAGCTTCACCAATACATTCACCTTCCAACTGACCAATCCGAACGCGGACGGGTTTACGTTCACGATTCAAAATTCCAACGTGACCGCACTCGGTTCGTACGGAGCAGGCTTGGGCTACGGAAAGTTTTCGACGCTGACGGCGTTCATTCCCATGAGCGTGGCGATCAAGTTCGACCTTTATAACAACAGCGGCGAAGGGAACAATTCGACCGGCTTGTACATAAATGAGGGCATCACCAGACAGTTCCTGCGACTACCTTTACCGGTGGCATCAATCTTCATAGCGGAGATATTTTCCAGGTCCGGATGGGCTATAGCGCTTCTACGTTGACCATGACCGTTACCGATCTCACAGTTCCGGCGAACACGTTCACGACGTCCTTTCCTATCAATATTCCCGCCACGGTGGGAGGAAATGTCGCCTTCGTCGGTTTTACAGGCGGGACCGGTGGCCAAACGGCGACCCAAGAGATTTTGAATTGGACCTATTCGACTCCCTAAGCCTTAATAGAACCTACACGAGATTGTCTGGAATCACGTCCCAGCCTCGATCAGGCCTTCTCCGCCCTGAGCAGGACATTCAGGGTCCGATAACAGCCACATTCCAGCGGGACGTGGACCTGCTCTTTGACACTGTCCACGGGGTATCCAGCGGAAATCATCCGGAACGCCAACACGTCGAAGACCACAGTCGACGCATCATTCCTCACCAGCAAGACGCTGGCTAACGGCACGGTGCACTCCATCTCGAACCATGAGGTTGAGATTGGACCGCTGCCGGTGCTCATCGTTAAAGGCCAAGCCGAATAATTGACGGAAACAGAAAGAGGCGGGCGCGATCTTGAATTCCAGGGTCGCCCTTTAGCTCTTTGGAAGGGCTGCAGAAAGACGCAGCGCGGTGTAGAGGCGAGCGCCGTGGGCAAACGATGGATAGTCTACTCGTTGATCCACAACAAACTCACGATAGAGGCACGGGAGAATGCCCTGTCGACGATTCCGGAAATCGGACTTTGGCGAAACGCCGGTCATCACCCGAACGCCCAGATCCAAAATCGGTGAGTTTGCCGGCGTGACGATCACGAAGCTGCCTCCGGGTTCGAGGACGCGCTTCACTTCGCAACAAACTTTCGCGAGATCGTCGATAAATTCCAGGACGCTGACGGCTACGACCGTCTGAAAGAAACCATTCGCAAACGGCAATTCTGTTGCGGTCCCCTGCACGAGATTTGCCTTCACGCCATGCTGGGCAAGAAGATGCGTCACTTCCACCGGGAAAGGGTGCGGATCGACGCCGTGGAGCTGGTCCGCATGTTTTGCCAATTCAGGGAAAAAGACTCCGCTGCCGTAACCAATTTCGAGCAGCCGGGTGGCATGCGTGCCGCGCAAAATCGACCGGACGAGCTCAAAACGCAGCCTTTGGATGCGACCGAGGACCGGCCGATAGTTCCATTCGGCGTGATCCACTCCACTTGTGGCAAGAAGGGCTTGTTCCGGCAGCAGGCTCAATGAACCCGATGTATCTTGAATCCCGGTGTGATCAACTCTTGCTCGGCCCGCAGCCTAACATGACAAACGACAGCCCCAAGGAATCGGCTAAATAGCTAACCAACTCAGACTGAACATGCAGGATGAGATTGTCAAGGCGGCATGGCCATATTAATCGAAACAATGTGGAAAAGCTGGCGGGGATGCGCTCCGAAGCCCGACGGCCTCGGACGGAGAAAAGGGGACGTTCGGGGAGTGCCCTCGTGCCACGGCTGCGGCTAATCGGCTGGCAGGCGGCTACATGGCCATCTTTCCGGTCGGAGGAAGTAAATCCATCACTCTCCAAAACTCTCGCATTTCGTCGGGAGTGCCGAGCGAGACGCGGATGTACTTATTCATTGGCGCCATGACGGGCGCGACCAAAATATAGTGAGCGTTTAGGTGTTCTAGGACCATTTCTGACGGTCGGAGCGGATCGAGCATCACGAAATTCGCGTGCGAATTGATCGCTCGAAGCATTCGAATGTTGGTCTGGTTCATGAATTCCTGCCGATCGTCAGCGTTGCGCGCAATTGCCGCGCGAACATAATCCGCGTCTTCCAATGCCGCAAGGGCTGTTTTCGCCGCCAGAGTTGCGATGCCATAACGCAGTTGACTCGCCGCCAGAGTTTGGAGAACGTCAGGATGCCCCACGGCATATCCTATGCGCATTCCCGCTAGTCCGTAGACCTTGGAAAATGTCCGGCAGACGATGATTCTTGGATCATGCAGCGGTTTGTCCAGGAACGATGCGTATGCGGTGTGAGGGCTGACAAAATGACTGTACGCTTCATCGATCAGAACCATAAAGCTGCGGGGGAGTTTGCGAACGAACGTCTCCATGTCGGCGCGTTCGGTTAGCGTGCCGGTGGGATTGTTTGGATTGCAGATATAGAGAAGACCGGATGCGTGTTCCTTGCTGGCGTACTTCAGCATCGCGTCCAGATCGTGTTCGAAATTTTTTTCCAGAGGTACATCGAATACGTTTGCGCCGATGCTTCGTGCGAACTTCCCGAGAGAAGGATAAGTAGGTAGCGCCTGTATCAGGCATTTCCGTGTCGGCGAATCAGCAACCAGCCTTGTGGCTGCCATGCGCAGGATTTCGGAGGATCCACAGCCAAGCAGGACCTGTTTTTCGTCAACGGCGTGCAAGGTAGCCAGCTGGTTTCGTAGCGCATCATACTGATTGCGAGGATAGCGGTTGCCTTTTGTTTCCGAAGACGATGCCAAAACGGCACGGACCCGCTCCGAGGGGCCGTAGGCATTCTCATTGTGATCCAGAAGGATGGGCGAGTCCGGGGAGGGTAATTCGAGCCTCCGGAGCGAGGTAGATGCGAAGCGGTCCATCCAGGTTTTGCGAATCGCGGCGCCCGGGATGGCGGCCGCAAGAGAACTCTGGACGAAATCTCTTCGAGAAAATGGCATCGATCCTCCGGTCAACCTCGAGGATGTAGGTATCAAGAGATGAGGCCTCGGGCGGGCAGTAGCGTAACTGAGGCGAAGCCTGCGATAGGAAATTTTCCGGTCTTCTGCCCAGGGGTTGTGGAAATAGCCTAGCTTCCGCGTATGTCGTTACAAACACGCTGGTTATTTGTACGTAACGGACGGCGCCATGGTTAGGTCCTGCTAGTACTTTCGGTACCGGACATTGCTGCGTATCAGGGAATATATGTATTGATTTTGCCCCCAAACGGAGTGTACAGTTCTTGGTCCCCCCTTCGAATATCAAGAAGCGAACAGAAGTGTCGAATCGATTAATGCGATCCAAAATTCAGTTCTTGCAGGACAGGGAATTCAAGTAGTATTTGCCCATAGCGTAACTAGGTACTAGGACTAGGATATGGCTTTGGTACTAGGACATGACTTCGGTACTAGCAAGGGTGGGGCTTTGGCGGAATACTTCCGCCTGGTAGATTACCCAGTAGCACATCGCGTGGTTGTTTCTGATAATTGTTTTTTGAGAGCTCCAGTTTCTGAACTGCTTCAAACATAGGGGGCAAGGTCGTCGAAATATGGTTCTGAATTTTTTCAAGCTAGCGGAGCAGCCATTTGGGGTCAGTCCGGACCCTCGCTACCTGTTTTTTAGCTCGGCGCACCGTGAGGCGATGGCGTCGGCCCTGTATGGGGTTTCGACCGGTCGTGGTTTTACAGCGATCATTGCCCATCCTGGAATGGGCAAGACCACTTTGTTGTTTGATTTCTTGTCAAAGATCAAGGACTACACCAGGACTGTTTTTCTGTTTCAGCCGCAGAGCGATGCTCGCGACTTGATGAGATGTCTGCTGGCCGACATCGGGATCGATGACGACGGCACAGACTTCGTTCGAATGCACCGAAAGTTAAACGAGTTCTTGCTGACCGAGGCGCAGCGCGGCAGAAGGCTCGTGGTGGTATTGGATGAAGCGCAGAATTTGGACAACAACGTTCTTGAAGCGGTGAGGATGCTGTCGAATTATGAAACGCCGCGCGAGAAGTTGATTCACTTGGTTCTGGCAGGCCAGCCTCAACTCGCGGACAAGCTTGCCAGTCCCGAACTCGTACAGTTACGACAGCGTATTTCGATGATTTCGCAGCTCAATCCTTTCACTGTCGAGGAAACGCAACAATATATCGATCACAGACTGCGCGTGGCTGGTTATAAATTTGCGGTCCCGCTGTTTTCGTCCGCGGCGGTTCGATTCATCAGGAAATATACACAAGGAATTCCCAGAAATATAAACAACGTCTGCTTCAATGCCATGTCGATTGGATTTGTCGCAAAGCAGAGAACGATCGACGAGCGGATTATTTTGGAAGTCATCGACGATCTGGATTTGAAAATTCGACCGCATGCAGGTGTTGGAGTTCCCGCGGAAATGAGGTCCCAGGTAGCGCAGGAAATCCCCGATTTGCCCGGGGTGCAAGCGTCGCCGAAGGTGCAGACTTCACAAGCTCAATCTTCGCCGACTCAGGTTGAACAGCATGCGGCTGCGACAGGTTCCGACGAATGGATCGTGGAGATTAGTCCTTCGACCATGGATTCGTTAAAGGGTTCAAAACAAACAGGCGAGAAGCCGACAGCACCGATTCCGCCCCAGACTCCGAAGGTGGATAAACCTGCTACGCCTGCGCCGCAGAAAACCGTCCCGCCGCTGAGTTCAGCGGCTACTGCGGGTGCGGGTGCATCGATCTCCGCTCCTAGAGGGACCTGGGGCCGCAAGCACTCACCCCGAAGGACTTCGAACTGGCGCTCGCTGGGCCCCCGGATCGTTTTAGCCATCGTGTTATTCGTAACGCTTAGCTGGCTCGCGACGCAGGCGAAGCGTCGGGCGGAAGCTCACCGGGCGCCCAACACTTCGACGGGCGTCTTCAGGATGCAACCGGCAGCCGGAACAAATGCCGCTGTTCTGGGTTACGTGAAACCGAATTTGTCTGTCGTAGAACTTGTCGTTGCATCTCCTGACGCGCTGGGTTTGGGGGCGGTATCGTGAGTAAGAATTTCGAATTGATGCAAAGTGTCGGAACGAGTTTCGAACTACCGACTTTCGAGGGCCCGCGCATTGAGGGTTCGCTCAGTCGGAAGGGCAGCGGCGAACGGACTGGTTCGTTTTTTAATATTAAAGACAAACTCATTCGGCAAGAAACGCTCAAGTTGGCCCAAAGCATTTTTCTGCAAGGCAACGTTCAGAGCCCTCGTGTTGTGACTTTTGCGGGAGTCGATGCGGGCAGCGGGTGCAGTTGGCTCTGCGCGCACATCGCCGACATTCTGGCGAGTCAGGGGCTGGGCCGCGTTTGCGTTGTCGATGCAAATTTGCGAAAGCCGGCGATGACCGATCTTTTTGGAACCAGCAATCATCACGGGTTGTCCGATGCGCTCTCTCAGGACGGCCCTGTTCGAGATTTCGCGAAACCCGTCATGGGCGAAAATCTCTGGTTGCTCTCTAGCGGATCGCTTGCCGCCGATCAAGTTGAGTCCGCGAGTCTTCTGAACTCCGAAACCATGAAAGTCAGGATTTCGGAATTACGAAACGAATTCGACTATGTGCTCATCGATTCCGCCCCGCTGAGCGCACATGTCGATGGGGTGATGTTGGGACAGTTGGCCGACGGTTTGGTGCTGGTGCTCGAAGCCAACGCGACTCGACGTGAAGCAGCGGTCAGGGTTGCCGACACGCTGCGAGCGTCGAACGTCAGGATTGTCGGAGCGGTTTTGAATAAGCGAACCTTTCCGATTCCCGAGTCCGTTTACGGTTTGTTGTAGAGGTAACGTGGTGGGCGGACCAGATCGGTCCCTCTAAAAACTTAAAGTTTACTGTGGCTGAGAATGGCGGAGCCGTCGTCTGTGAGCATTACACAAGCGACGAACATCGGATTGTTGGCCGGCAACCCCGAGCTGTATGACGGGTTGTCCTGGTATGCGGTCCGAACGCGCCCGCGTTTCGAAAAGAAGGTTGTGGGGGAACTTGCGCAAAAGGAAGTGGAGACCTTTCTGCCGCTGCATTCGACGATGCGCCAGTGGAGTGACCGGCGGAGACTCGTGCAGCTCCCAATTTTTCCTGGATACGTCTTCGTACGCATCGCCGCTTCGATTGCCAATCGCGTGTCTGTGTTGCGCACAAACGGAGTGCTGAATTTCGTTGGCCCGCGAAACATGGGAATTCCCATCGGGGATGAAGAAATCGATTCGGTGCGGTCGATTGTCGACCAAGGGGTGGCATTTGAGCCCAATCCATACCTGACAATTGGCGAAAAGGTTTGTATTCGCGGCGGACCGCTGGATGGCGTCAGCGGTGTACTGAAAGCTGTCAATGGGGACAAGAGTCTGGTAATTTCGGTCAACCTGATCCAGCGGTCGATTGCGATGAGGGTAGAGGGGTTTCGCGTCGAAGCGATCTGACAGGTGTTCGTTCTGAAAGGCGCGGGCCACGATTGAATCACGTAGTGCAAAGCATTTAGATGTGGAGGATACATGCGTCGATATAGGCCAGTACTATGGTTGGCGATTGCGCTCTGGGGAGCCGGGACCGCGACCTTGGGCCAGGAGAAGAAGACGGCAACTACAACGGCGGTCAAGGCGGATCAACCGCCTCCCGAAGTTGTACAGCAAGATTCGGGCGAAGGGAGTCCGGATCATCCAGTACTGCAACATCGGAATCCGAGATATCGGGTGAACCGAGATGATGTGCTGCAGATTTCGTTTCCGCTTTCGCCGGAATTGGATCAAAAGGTCACTATTCATCCCGACGGTTACATCACGCTTCAGAACATTGGCAGCGTATACATCGCGGGTATGACGGTGCCCGAAGTTGTGGCCGCCCTCAAGAAGGCTTCTGCAAACATTTTGCACGACCCGATCATCGACGTAGATCTGGTGGATTTCCAGAGAGCTTATTTCACAGTTACGGGACAAGTCGGCAAGCCCGGCCAGTATGACCTTCGCCATGACACGAATGTCGCCGAAGCGATTGCGGTGGCAGGGGGTTTCCTGCCTACGGCGAAGACTCAGGTGTTTGTCTATCACCGCATCTCCCCAAGTTGGATGGAAGTGAAGAAGCTCAATTTAAAAGATATTCTGAACGGGAAGAACGTCAACGAAGACATAGAAATGCAGCCAGGGGATATGGTTTTCGTGCCCGAAAAGTTCATTGCGAATTTCAAGAAGTACGTGCCCTACACGATGGGTATTTACGCGAACCCAGCATCCTTCTGTTGTAGTTCGAATTGATCTCATAGGGGACGCCAGAAAGCCAGGAGGGTTACGATGAATCAATTTAGTCGTCAAAGCGGACAGGCGAGCGAATTCGGCGATATTACGTTGCGAGATTTGGTAGCGCCGCTGTTCCGACAGAAGCGTGCATTGATCGGGTCTTTCGTAGCCTTCGCCATCCTGGCGTCGCTGGCTGCTTACTTGATGTCGAGTACCTATAAATGCAAGATGGAAATTCTGGTAAACCGCGAACGCGTCGATCCTTCGGTGACATCGCAGACGACGACTCAAGCTCCGGCCGGTCAGCTGCCACTTACTGAGGAAGAGATCAATTCAGAAGCCGAACTACTCGTGAGTCCAGACCTCTTGAAGGAGGTCGTGCTCGCGAACAATCTTCAGGATCGCGAGAGGAAGTCCATCGTCGCCTGGATCTTGAATCCAAAAGATGAGGATTGGTTTATTTCGCGCGCAGTCGATCACCTTGCGAAAGGGTCTGAATATCGAGGTAGTTAAAAAGACCAACATGATTGGAGTGACTTACAAGTCGACGGATCCCAAGCTTGCGTATGGAGTTATGGATAAGCTGTCGAACCTGTACATGGAGAAGCATCTTACGGTCCACCGCCCCACAGGGTCGTTTGATTTTTTTTCGAAGGAGACCGAGCGATACAAGACCGCACTGGCAAAGTCTGAAGGGGAGCTTTCAGAATTCGGCAGCACAGAAGGGATGGTAGTTCCGGACGTACAGCGTACAAATCTTGCCCAAGTGGCGATGAACACGCTGGCTTCCTACCACACTGCCCAACAGGCAATCGCCGCGGCAAAAGAGCGGATCGCGACCGACGAAAGGCAGATGAACGCAACGCCGGCGAGGTCCACGACCCAGCAAGTTTCGACGTCTGCCGACGTTTTGCTGCAACAGCTTCAAGCCAGTTTGCTGGCGGCGCAGGTCAAGCGCACGCAGCTTACGATGAAGTATGACGCGAACTATCCGCTGGTGCAGGAAGCGGACAAGGAAATCGCCCAAACCGAAGCCGCCATCGCGGACGCAAAAAAGGTTCAGTATGTGAACGAGACGACAGATCGCGATCCTACTTTCGAATTTTTAAGGGAAGACATCGCGAGAGCCAAGACAGAGCTGGCCTCACAGAAGGCGACTGCGGCAGCTTTGAAGCAGAGTTTGGACAGCGTGCAAGCGGAAATGGTCAAGGTCGACAAACAGGCTCTGAAACAGCAGGATCTGCTTCGTGAAGTGAAGGCTGACGAAGCAAACTACCTGCTCTACCTCTCCAAGAGAGAGCAAGAGCGGACGTCGGATGCTCTCGATCAGAAGAGGATTGGTAACGTATCCATCGCCGTACCACCGGTCCTGCCGATTTTACCGGCTTACAGCCCATTTCTGGTTTTGGCCGTCGGGCTTTTTGTAGCCGTCTTCATGAGCATCGGGCTAGTCTTCTTCAGGGACTATCTCGACTCCTCCTTCCGCACACCCGCAGAGGTACTTGAGACATTGCGGGTCCCGGTTCTCGCATCCGTGCCGAAGCAGAGCACATAAGTTGTGAACTGCGCCACGTCGCGCGCGTGACCAAGATCGACAGAGTTCCCACCCAGCGAACTCTATTCAGAATCATCGACAACCTAGCGCTAGCCGGTTTGCAACTCTATCCGGCGAGGTCTAGGTAGAGACTTCCTCCTGGAGCCCCTTTGTGAATACAGCAAAACGCAACTTTGCACTGGGCCTGCTAAAGATGTTTTACCCGGCACTGATGGTGGTGTGTTTCGGGCTGGCTACGGCTATGTTGATCGCCCGCATGCCCGGAGGCACGAGTAGTCTTGGGTCATTTTTGTCGATGCGCATCAAGATCGGGAATCTCCTGGTTGTCGCTTCGATTTTGCTTCTATGGCATCTCGTGTTTTCGATTTTTGGGTTCTACGAGTCCAAGCGAATGACCAGCCCGGTCATGTTGGCCTTTGACGCCGCCAAGGCGACCACGCTGTCGGCCATTGTTCTGGCATTTATGGGCAAGCTGTTCGAAATCAAAATGCTCACGCCGATTTTCGGGCTGACATTCTGGCTGCTGAGCTCCGCGGTCATTTCATTGGCCCGCATCGGTGTGCGCTACATCTTGCGCGAGATTCGAACACGCGGCCATAACCTGCGGCATGTCCTGATTCTGGGAACTAATCCAAGGGCGATCGAATTCGCTCGAAAAATCGAGAGCAAACCAGAATTGGGATATCGCGTTCTGGGTTTTGCGGATGACACCTGGGATGGTTCAAAGGAATTCCAGGAGAGCGGATACCGGCGGAGTTGCGAACTGAGCGAATTGTCGGAATTTCTGCGACACAACGTCGTAGACGAGGTCGCGATTTATCTGCCGCTACGGTCTTACTACGAGCAAGCTTCGCAAAGCGCAGCTCTTTGCGAACAGCATGGAATCTTGGTCCGATTCCCGTCGGACATCTTCAACTTGAAGATCGCGCGCCCGCGTGCGACGGATCTGGATGGAATTGCGCACATCACCGCGCATTCCGGGTCCAGTGATACTTGGGCTTTGCTGGCAAAGCGCGCACTCGATGTGATCGTCTCATCGATCCTGCTCTTCCTGCTGGCGCCGGCCATTGCCGTCGTCGCTCTTCTAATTAAATTGGATTCCCAAGGCCCAGTTCTATTCCGGCAGGAACGGATCGGACTGAACAAACGAAGATTCCGCATCTTCAAGTTTCGCACCATGGTTATGAACGCGGAAAAATTGATGGTTGAACTGGAAGCCATGAACGAAGTAAGCGGCCCAGTTTTCAAAATCAAAAACGATCCTCGACGCACACGCGTAGGCGGATTTTTGCAGGCGCACCAGCATCGACGAACTGCCGCAATTGCTCAACGTTGTCCTGGGTGACATGAGTCTCGTGGGGCCGCGACCGTTGCCGGTTCGCGACTACGAAGGCTTCAGCGTGGACTGGCAGCGTCGGCGTTTCAGCATTCGTCCCGGTATCACCTGCTTGTGGCAAGTTCACGGGCGCAGCGACATTTCGTTTGATAAATGGATGGAGCTCGATCTTCAGTATATGGACGAATGGTCTTTGTGGTTGGACCTCAAGATTCTCGCTCGCACCGTTCCCGCGGTCTTGAAAGGTTCGGGAGCAGCTTAGTCAAGTTAGTGAATATTTTATTTTAGCTACTTCGGGGGGAATAAATATTATGCGAATCGCAGTTATCGGCTCGGGATATGTCGGATTGGTGTCTGCCGCGTGCTTCGCGGAAATTGGCCACGAAGTGATTTCCGTGGACAGCGACGCAGCAAAAATTGCAGCCCTCGAGCGCGGTGAGACGCCAATACACGAAGAGTATCTTCCCGAACTCCTTGTTCGCCATCGGGGCAGGGCGACTGAGGTTTTCGACCTCCGTATCGGATGCTGTCGAAGAGTCGGAAGTGATTTTCATTACGGTAGGAACGCCACAGTCTGAGACCGGTGAAGCTGACCTGTCCTATGTGGAAGCGGTAGCGCGCGAGATGGGGCCGGCGATTCGAGAATCGAAAGTCATCGTAGAAAAGAGCACGGTTCCGGTAAAAACGGCTGAATCGCTGCGGCGAACGCTTCTTCTCAGCGGCGCGAAACCCGGAACGTTCTCCGTCGTTTCGAATCCGGAATTCCTGCGCGAAGGGACAGCGGTTACGGACTTCCTCTACCCGGACCGCATTGTGGTCGGAGCGGATGATGAGGTGAGCGCGGAAATGATGGCGTTCATTTATCGCCCTTTGACCAAGGGGACCTACTACGAACAAGAGCACCGCGTTCCATTCGAACGATATTCGCACTCGCAGGCACCGATCATCATGACCGATACCAAGAGTGCGGAATTGATCAAGCATGCCTCCAACGCATTTCTGGCGATGAAAATCTCCTTCATCAACGCGGTAGCGAATATCGCAGAAGGCGTGGGAGCTGACATCGAAGAGATTTGCAAAGGCATCGGTTCAGATTCAAGGATTGGTTCCAAGTTCCTGAATGCGGGGATCGGTTACGGAGGTTCGTGCTTCCCGAAAGACGTGCAGGCTTTCCATGTCGTCGCCAGGCAGGTGAACTACGAATTTGGTTTGTTGACCGAAGTGATGCGAATCAACGCAGACCAGCGACGGCGATTCCTGAAGAAAATAAAAAGCGCGTTGTGGACTCTGCGAGGCAAGAGAGTCGGCATCTTGGGATTGGCGTTCAAGGGAGACACGGACGATGTCCGCGAATCCCCCGCGCTGAGCATTGTGGAGGCGCTGCTCGCAGAGGGCGCGCGAGTCCAGGTCTATGACCCGGCAGCAATGGAAAAAGCAAAAACGATCCTGACCGACTCTGAAGTCGATTACGCAAAAGACGCGTACGAAGCGGCGAAAGGTTGTGACGCGCTTCTCATTCTGACCGAATGGCGTGAATTTGCGGAGCTCGACTTGGCGAAAGTGCGAGCGGCACTGAAGCATCCCATTGTGATCGACGGCCGGAATCTGTACTCCGCGCAACAAATGGCGGATGCGGGATTCATCTATCACAGCGTGGGTCGCGCAGTTGGCGTCCCAGAGCATCTGTCGGCCGCAACCAGTGGGGAACTGAGGCTGCGTCCCGTCGCCGTTGGCGATGCGCTTTCGGCCACAGTAGGGGCCTAGCGCTCAAGGAAGTGTCCGTTAGGTTTTTGCTCACTCCGACCTCGGAAAACGAAGGTTGCGATAGCAAGCGGAACTCATGGCCACCGAAAAAATAAAAATACTTCCGAAATATGGCACTGGTCGAAAGACAGATCGCGAAAGCGTTTTAACGCTTTTCGGAACCAGGCCTGAAATCATCAAGCTGGCTCCCGTAATACAGCAACTGGAGCAACGGCGAGACGTGATTCGAACCATCAACGTCGCGTCAGGGCAGCACACGGACCTGCTGTATCCGCTCATCGAAATGTTCGGGATCAGGGTTGATGAAAATTTGCGGCTGATGACCCCGAACCAGGATCCGAGCGAGCTTTGCGATCGCATCTTTGCCGCGGTGGATGCGATTGCTCAACGCGAGTTACCGGACTTGATCATCGTGCAGGGAGATACGACCACCGCGCTGGCAGGCGCTCTCGTCGGCCGGCATCGCGGAATTCCCGTAGCCCACGTCGAGGCCGGTCTCCGATCGGGTAACTTGTTGAGTCCTTATCCGGAGGAGATAAATCGGCAATTCATCACGCAACTGGCCACGTTCCACTTTGCCGCAACGCCAAAAAATCGCGAAACATTGCTCTCCGAAGGCATAAGCGACGGCTCAATTTTTGTCACGGGAAACCCGGTTGTCGATGCTCTTCAAATGGTGCGCGACGGCGACGAGGGGCGATCGGCAGCGAAGTTGCTGAAGAAGGTCGCAGGCCGCAAGTGCATCGTGCTTACGACGCACCGACGCGAATCGTTCGGAGAGGTCCTTCAGGAAAACCTGAAGGTCTTGACCCGATTTGTGGAAGAGCACGAAGACGTCGTTCTTGTGTTTCCGATCCATCCAAATCCGAACGTGCAGGGTCCAGCAAGAAAAATCTGTGGCGGTCACCCGAGGATTTTTATTACCGCACCGCTCGATTATCGCAACTTCATTCAAGTGCTCTCCAAGAGCTGGTTGATCGTCTCGGATTCAGGCGGCGTGCAGGAGGAAGTTCCAAGCCTCGGCAAACCTTTGCTGATTCTGCGTGAAAACACCGAACGTTCTGAATGTATCGATGCCGGAATGGCAAAGCTTGTTGGTGGCCGCCCGGAAGCGTTGATGCCCATGCTCGAAGAGGCCTATCAAAAGGGCAGCTGGGTTGATTGCGTCCCGAACGTTACCAACCCGTTCGGACGTGGGGACAGCGGCGAGCGCATTGTGCAATACATCAGCGCATTGCTCACCGAAGTACCCGCGGCGAAGTACAAGAAGGTGGGAAGGTGACAAAGTTCGTCAGGCAATCTGGAGGGAAGAAGACTCCTGCCAAGCACGGGACCGTCTCGCCAGGCCTTGTGTATGAATCGGCTGGCGCACAACTTTTAATCGAAAAGACCGGTATTACCATCGTGGTACCTTGTTTCAATGAGGAATTGGCGCTGCGAAACCTTCGCGATCGTCTGGGGACGGTGAAGGAGTCTTTAGGTCAGACCTATAACGTCAATATCATCCTTGTAGATGATGGCAGCACGGATAAGACAGGGAAGTTGATGCATGAGTTGTTTGGAAGTGATCCGGATTGCGTCCTGCTTCGGCAACCGAGGAATTTGGGTCTAGCCGCAGCGATACTGCGAGGTATTCGACAAGCTAAGACCGAGATTGTCTGCTCCATCGACAGCGACTGCACCTACGACCCGCAAGAGCTTCACAAACTTGTGCCCATGCTGACCGACGGCGTCGACCTCGTGACCGGTTCGCCCTACCATCCTCTCGGTGAGGTTCGCGATGTGCCGCAATGGCGATTGGCGCTATCGAAGACCGCATCTTCGCTGTACCGCCAGGTACTAAAACATAAGCTATATACGTATACGAGCTGCTTCCGCGTTTATCGTCGCAGTGCAATCTTGAGCTTGGATCTGAAGCAGAATGGATTTCTGGGAACTGCAGAGTTGCTCGGAAAACTAGAGATGCAAGGGTCAAAGATTGTGGAATGCCCCACAACCCTGGGCGTGCGTGTCCAAGGTGTGTCGAAGATGCGTACTGCGCGTGTTCTGGTCGGACATCTTTACCTGCTCGGTCAACTGCTTGCCACCCGAGGCCATCAAAAGTTGTTTCGGTAGTTCCACGTTTCCGCATCATCCAGCCTAATCCAAAAGGGGAGCCAGAGAGCTTGAGTACATTATTGACGAATGTCGGAATGCAGTTACCTTCGGATCAGGAAGCTTCCGGCCGCACCTTGGGCCACGAGGAATTGAATTATCTGGCAGAAGTAATCGCCAGCGGCACTCTCACAAGCACCAAAGGAAGGTTTGTGAAGAAGTTTGAAGAGGAGTTTGCGAAGAAACTCGGTGTCAAATTCGCTTACGCGTGCTGCATCGGGGACGGCAGCAATCCACACCGCCATTGCGGCGCTGGACCCGGAACCGGGCGACGAGATCGTAACGAGCCCAATCACGGACATGGGGGCGCTCACCCCAATTCTTTACCAAGCTGCGATTCCTGTCTTCGCCGAAGTTGATCCCGCGACATGGAACGTGACCGCCAAAACGATTGAGCCCATGCTGAGCTCGCGCACCAAGGCGATCATCGTTACGCACCTCTTTGGCAATCCGTGCGAAATGGACGCGATCAATCGGTTGGCAGAGTCAAGAGGCATACCCATCATCGAGGATTGCGCTCAAGCTTTCCTAGCCAAGAGCCAGGGGCGGAACGTCGGTACTCTGGGGAAGGTCTCTTGCTTCAGCCTGCAGCAAGGAAAGCACATCACGACGGGAGAAGGCGGCCTCGTCGTGACCGATGACCCGGAACTTGCTCGGCGCCTGTATCTTTTTATCAATAAAGGCGTGGGGCTACGGAGATCCAAATCCCGACCACTATTTCTTGGCGATGAATTACCGAATGAGCGAGCTGCAAGGTGCGGTCGCGCTCGCTCAGTTGCCGAAGTTGGAAGAGGTAGCGCAACGTCGGGCCGCAATGGCAGAGTCCTTGAACAAAAAACTTGCAGGACTGAAGGGCGTGCAGACCCCTTATGTTCGGCCGGGGGATGTGCATACCTACTGGAAGTATTGCCTGAGAGTGGATAGCAAAGTTATCCCCGGCGGTTCGGTGGCCTTAGGAAAAGAACTGAAGGCGCGCCAGATTTCCAGTGTGCCCCGATACATTCAAAAGCCGGCTTTCGCGTGCAAGATTTTTCAGGATCAGAAAACTTTTGGGAACAGCCGTTTTCCGTTCACCCTCGCTCGGCCTGAGGTTTTGCGATACGACGCGGCTCGCTTCCCGTTAACAATGCAGTCGCTGCAGGAAATTCTTGTTCTACCTTGGAACGAAAACTATATGGAAGCTCACGTAAATCTCATCTCGGATGCCATTCATGACGCCGCTCACCAACTCACTAACTAAGTCAGGCAGTAAGAAAATTCGTTTCGGCCTAGTTGGCGCTGGGGCGATTGCCCAGGCCTACGTGCAGGCATTCGAAAATTGCGACGAGGCAACGCTGGTAGCGGTCGCCGACTGTCGCAAGGGAGCCGCCCAAGTTGTTGCGGAGAGAATCGGATGCGCCAGTTTCGACAGCGTCCACCGCATGGTTGCGGCCACAGATCTGGATGCCGCCATGGTCTGCACGCCGCCGGCGAGCCATCCCGAAATCTGCATTCATCTCGCTCACAGCGGTATCAACGTTTTGTGCGAGAAGCCCTTCAGCATCGACGAGGAGTCCGCTCGACGTATGTTGGACGCCGCCCGCAGGGCGGGCGTAAAGCTGACGATGGGTTCCAAATTCCGCTACGTGGAAGATGTGACCAGGGCCAAAAGCATGGTTGCTTCAGGGATTTTGGGCGACCTTGTTCTCTTTGAAAATGTTTTTGCATCACGCGTCGACATGAACTCCCGTTGGAACTCGAATCCTGAGATCAGCGGCGGGGGCGTTTTGATCGACAATGGAACCCATTCCGTCGACCTGATGCGATATTTTCTCGGACCGCTGGCAGAAGTCCACGCGCTCGAAGGTCGCCGCAGTCAAGGCCTGATGGTAGAAGAAACGGCGACGGTATTCGTGCGAAGTCTTAGCGGCGTCATCTGCAGCATCGATCTGTCGTGGAGCATTTCCAAGCACAGAGACAGCTTCCTGGATATCTATGGTTCGCTGGGAGCCATTTCCATCGGTTGGAAGACTTCCTCCTATCTCGATTTTGCTTTGGGCGAGTGGGTTGCCTTCGGAAACGGTTACAACAAGGTCCAAGCGTTCCGAAGCCAGATTGAGAATTTCTCGAAAGCGATTCGTGGCGAAGAGCCGCTTTTAATCACGGGAGAGGATGCAATGGCTTCCGTGAATATCATCGAATCCGCGTACAGAGCGCTTCGTCAGAACCAGTGGGTTCCGGTATCAGGTTCCTTGGAGAGCCAGTTCGAGGTCCAGCCGGCGTAGTCATCCGGAAAGAAAACCATGACGGCAGGCACTTCAACCATACCTTCCTCGGTACACGTTCATTCCACAGCGATTGTGGAGAGCGATGTACAGATAGGCGAAGGCACTTCGGTGTGGGACAACGTCCATATTCGGCATGCAGCACAGATCGGGGCGGAGTGCATCGTCGGGGAAAAGACTTACATCGCTCCGGGCGTGCGCATCGGAAACCGGGTCAAGATCAACGCCTTCGTCTACATTTGCAGCGCGGTGACGATCGAAGATGGCGTGATGATTAGTGCCGGGACTATTTTTACGAACGATCGTTATCCGCGAGCTACCACTCCTGATTTGCAGCAATTGCGAACCTCTGAACCGGACGAACACACCTTGCCCACCTTAGTCAGCGAAGGAGCGACCATCGGCGCGGGCAGCAGAATCGGCTGCGACCTGGTGATAGGGCGTTTCGCAATGATAGGGATGGGTTCGGTGGTCACGAAATCGGTGCCGGATTTTACCCTGGTGCTCGGGTCTCCAGCGCGCGCCGTTGGATATGTTTGCCGCTGCGGTGAGCCGTTGTTGAGGTTTGACCATGGATCAGCGCTCAGCTCCACGGCGTTGCACTGTGATGCATGCGGACGATTTTACGATTCGAAAGACGGAGTAATTTCTGAGCCAGTCGCTAACGCTGACATCGGACATTGATAGACAGCCGTAACAAGATGATGATCCAAGTCCAATCACAGGAACGTTGGGGAGTCGTCGGTGGCGGATTTCTGGGCATGACGCTGGCATTGCGTCTGGCCCAGCAAGGAAAAGCCGTCACTTTGTTTGAGGCTGCACGGTCGTTCGGTGGCCTGGCAAGCGCATGGCGACTCGGAGACATCGTGTGGGATCGGCACTACCACGTGACGTTGTCTTCCGATTCCCGCCTTCGCTCGCTCTTGCGGGAGCTTGGGCTAGAAGATGAGATGCAATGGGCCCGAGCGCGCAGCGGTTTCTACGTCGATTCCCAGCTCTATTCAATGTCCAACACCTTGGAATTCGTGAAGTTTCCGCCGTTAAGCCTGATCGATAAGATCCGCTTAGGGGCGACCATCCTGCGTGCTTCTAGAATCAAAGACTGGAAGTCGCTCGAGAAAATTCCCGTCAAGGATTGGCTGGAGAAGTGGTCTGGGCCACGTGTAACCGAAAAGGTTTGGCTACCGCTTCTGCGCGCGAAGCTGGGAGAAAACTACCGCGATACTTCCGCCGCCTTCATCTGGGCCGTGATCGCGCGAATGTATGCGGCGCGACGCACTGGAATGAAGACCGAACTCTTTGGTTACGTATCGGGTGGCTACGCGCGAATCATTGAGCGCTTCGAGCACGCCCTGCTGCAGGAACACGTGAAATGTCGACTCGGCCAGCCGGTGAGAGCGATCAGGTCAACTAGCTTGGGGCAGGTACGAATCGAACTCGGAGATAGCGGCGCCGAAGCTTTTGACCAAGTGGTAGTGACAACCGCCGCCCCTCTGGCCGCGCAGATGTGCCCAGAACTGACCGAGGTGGAGAAAAGCCAACTGAAGGGCATCCGGCATCAAGGAATCATTTGCGCTTCGTTACTCCTGAAAAAGTCGCTTTCAGATTTCTATATCACGAACATCACCGATAGCAATGTGCCCTACACGGCGGTGATTGAGATGTCGGCTATCGTGGACCGCAGTCAGTTCGGGGGCCGAGCACTGGTCTACCTTCCAAAGTATGTCGCTTCGGCCTCTGCGGACTTCAATCTGACGGACGACCAGATACAGGAAACTTTCGTGTCTGCGCTTGAGCGAATGTACCCTCGGTTTAAGCGGGAAGATCTGCTGTGCTTCCAGATCTCCCGCGTGAAGTACCTTCTGCCGATTCCGACGCTGAACTATTCGGACAATCTCCCGAATGTTTCGACGTCCGTGGGGGGCCTGCACATTGTGAATTCGACTCACATCGTGAACGGCACGTTGAACGTAAACGAGACGGTCCAGCTAGCCGAGTCGGCCGCAAAGAGATTCGCAAAACAGTCCATTGCTCCTAACGTAGTTCCCAAAGTCATCGACCATGAGCTCGCAGAAGCCACTCGCTAGCCTCTCGCTGGATGCCGACAATAAGTGGTCTTACTTGAAGACCCACGGCGATCCTGGATGGGAAAGCTTCCCTTCTTACCTGGATGTGCTAGTTCCGCGCGTATTGAATTTTCTGGCACAACGAAAGCTCTTGATTACCTTCTTCGTGGTGGGTCAGGATGCCGCTCTGGACAAAAACCATGATGCGCTGACTGCGATTGCCGGCGGACGGGCATGAAATCGGAAATCATTCCTTTTCGCATGAGCCATGGATGCATCTTTACGATCGCGAAAAGATTGAAGACGAAATCAGGAAAGCGGAAGAGCACATTACGCGAGTTACGGGGCAGCGCCCGTTGGGATTCCGGGGTCCCGGCTTTAGTTTCTCGGACGCGATCCTCGATGTCCTGCGGAGGCGCGGCTATCTGTACGATGCATCGACGCTACCGACTTATTTGGGCCCGCTGGCGCGCCTCTATTATTTCTTCAACGCGCACCTGAATGCGGATGAGCTCGAGCGCCGGCGGTCGCTGTTTGGTTCTTTCCGGAACGGATTCCGGCCACTGAAGCCGTACCGTTGGGGCGGAAAAGACGGATTGCTGGAGATCCCGGTCACGACGATGCCGATCTTCCGCGTGCCAATCCACATGAGCTATGTGTTGTATCTCAGCACGTTTTCCCCAGCTCTGGCGCTGGGGTATTTTCGAGCCGCTCTTGCGTTGTGCCGTTTGATGGGCGTGTCTCCATCCTTGCTGCTGCATCCGCTGGACTTTTTGGGTGCGGACGACAAAGTAGGTCTGGATTTCTTCCCGGCGATGAAGGCTCGCGCGAATGAGAAACTACTCCTAGTTGGCGACGTCATTGCAGCCTATTGCGAGGAGTTTCAGGTAGTCAGTCTAAGAGAACATGCTCGCCATGTGGCGGAGGCTTCTCACGGAAAGACCCTGGAGTACAGTTCTTCTGATCCGGCGCCGACAGCAAGCGTGAGCGTAAACGCCGAGAGTGAGTTGGAACACTAGATGGCCACTTCAAGTCGTGAGTACGGGTGGCCGACCATCAGCAGGCGTCCTTCCAGATGCCAGTCAAACAACACATCAGAGTTGACCTGCTAACCCGGGTTTTGACTTTGCTGGTGTTCTCGATAACGGTCTGGCGATTACTAACCAAAGTTTTTGGATGGACGAAGGGTAGACCGCATGGTTTGCGTAGCATAAGACCTTTGCATCTTTTTTTGCGAGCCTCATTTGGACGGCCCGGAACATCCCGGCCTCAGATGCTGTCCGCCGCAGAGTGCGCGACCGGCCTAGCAAAACTTGTTCCCATACAGGAGGAAGCTAACTTGAGCATCGCCATCATTACGGGTTCGGCAGGATTAGTCGGCTCCGAAGCCGTCGCTTATTTTGCATCGTTAGGAATGGAGGTCGTCGGGATTGACAATGGCATGCGCGCCGAATTTTTTGGTCCGGACGCATCCACCAAGTGGGTCCGCGACCAGTTAGCTCGGGACATTCCGACCTACGTGCATCATGAAGTGGACATCCGGGATGCGCAAGGCGTTGCGAAGGTTTTCAAGCAATACTCGAAAGATATCTCGCTTATCATCCACACTGCGGCTCAGCCATCCCATGATTGGGCAGCAACCAACCCTACTGTCGATTTTACTGTGAATGCAAACGGGACCTCGGTTTTGCTCGAGTCGACGCGGGAGTTCGCTCCCGATGCCGTCTTCATTTTCATGTCGACGAACAAGGTTTATGGCGATTCGCCCAACTATCTGCCACTCGTCGAGCAGGAAAGCCGCTGGGAGATCGACCCGAGCCATCCATATGCGAAACACGGCATTCCCGAGAGTATGTCCATCGATCGAACGATGCATAGCCTGTTTGGGGTGTCGAAGGTCGCGGCGGACGTTCTGACGCAGGAATATGGCCGCTATTTCGGAATGAAAACGGGATGTTTCCGTGGAGGCTGCCTGACGGGTCCGAATCACTCGGGTACGCAGCTGCATGGATTTCTCGCATATCTAATGAAGTGTGCAGTAACGGGAACGCCCTACACGATTTTCGGGTACAAAAAAAAGCAGGTGCGAGACAACATTCATAGCGTTGATCTGATACGTGCTTTTCATGAATTCTTCAAAAAACCCAGACAGGGCGAGGTGTACAACATTGGTGGCGGCCGGTTCAGCAACTGCTCGATGCTGGAAGCCATCGGGATTTGCGAACGACTATCGGGAAAGCCCCTCAATTCTCGATATGTCGACGAAAACCGGCGGGGAGATCACATCTGGTGGATCAGCGACCTCTCTCATTTTCAAGAGCACTACCCGGAATGGAAGCCTCAGTACAACGTGCCGCAAATCCTGGCAGAAATATTCGAGTTCAATAAGGAACGCTGGAGGCGTGCATGCGTAACGCAGGCAAACGAAATGTCCTCGGTGTCCTGATCGACGCGGTTGATTACGAGGCCGCGACGGAGTTCGTGTTTCGTGCGGCCCGAGAAAGGCGAAGCGCCGCCATTTCGGCGTTAGCCGTTCACGGGCTCATGACCGGCGTTCTTAATCGCGAACAGAAATTCCGTCTGAACCATTTCGATCTTCTGGTGCCGGACGGTCAACCGGTTCGATGGGCTCTCAATTTACTCTACAAGACGGGGCTTACCGATCGAGTCTACGGGCCAAGTCTGACCCGAAAGATATGCGCGCGTGCCGAGGCCGAAGGTATCCCGGTGTATTTTTACGGCAGCACGCAAGAGATACTCAACGCCCTACACAAGGAGTTAAAAAAAACGTATCCTGCACTTCAGGTAGCTGGAATGGAGCCATCGAAATTTCGTCGCGTGACAACCTTGGAGAAAGAGGAGCTCGCCGACCGCATCAATAGCTCGGGGGCGGCCATCGCGTTTGTTGGGTTAGGCTGCCCAAGGCAGGAAATCTTCGCATTTGAATCCCGGGAAATGTTGAAGATGCCGATTCTTGCAGTTGGCGCTGCATTTCAATTCATGGCGGGCAAGGTTCCCCAAGCACCGTCATGGATGCAAGACACCGGCCTGGAGTGGCTCTTCAGACTTGTCTCAGAGCCACGGCGGCTTTGGCGGCGGTATCTCTACTTGAATCCGGCATACCTGGTCCTGGTGTCGTTACAAGCACTCCGACTGTCACGCTTCGCTCCTGAGGGAGAAAGCCCAACCAAGGAATTGCTCTATGGATAGGCGTAGGAGCTAACGAATGAGGAGGTTGTCATTCACCTGGTGGCAGGCGGCTTGGCTTGTGCTGTTTCTGAGCGGGCTGAGTTTTTCGAGCCCGAACGGCAGCTGAGATTAGCGATTCACCCGTCGACGCGTGGGCCCTGTATCGGATCGCGTGCGTTGGTATTGTTGCACTAATCCTGTTTGTGCGCCTGACCTTAAGAAGAACGAAGTGGCTGCCTTTCCTTTTCTCGGGCGTCATCGGACTGTTCGCACTCTATCCCCTCTTTTCTCTTGTTTCGATGGTGTGGTCGGTCAATCCTCCATGGACGATCTACAAGTCCGTTGAATTCTTGATTGATCTCAGTATGGTGGCAGCGGTCACGGCCACGGTTCAATCGGCGGGCGAATACAGAAGACTTGTGAACTGGTCGTGGACGCTGCTCGGACTGCTGATTGTGACTGCCTGGATCGGTGCCGTCGTTGATCCGTCAGACGCACTTTTCGGAGGTCCCGGTCTTCAGCGCCTCGCCGCTCTTCCTATGAGACTTCTCGGGCTCGTGCCCGTCGTCTCTTGTAACGACCTTAGCGAAGTGGCTGCGGTACTGGCCTTGGTAGCACTGTGTCGCATCTTCTCCGACGAAGAGTCGCAGCCCAGAAAAGCCCGATACTGGTGCCTATTCGGCGCAGCCTCCGTGACGCTGGTGATAACACAGACGCGCGGATCATTCCTCGCTTTCTTGGTTGGTTTAGTCTCGCTCCTAATTCTCATACGCCGATATACCCTCGTTATGGTGGGAGGGGTGACCTCATGTGTTATTGCTGTTCCTTTGCTGTTCTTCACAAGACTGGGCGCGATCGTGCAAGACTTTCTACTTAGAGGAGAAACAGTCGAGGGAGCCAACGGCATGTCAGGACGCCTAGAGATGTGGCAGGTGTCCCTTGACAAAATAGCGCAACGTCCGTGGAGCGGATACGGGGGATTTGCGGGGGGCAAATTCGTTATCCTCTCAAGGACCAGCGAAGGATCCAGTACTTTAAGCAGCTACTTCGACAGCCTCCTAGACCTCGGGGTATTCGGACTGGCCATTTTGCTGGTTGTTCTAATCTTGGTCGGTACTTTGTTATATCGTTCGATCCGGGATCCGAAGCTCCTGGAATCAGAGAACTATCTGGCGCTCGAGATGTTCGTTGTCTTTACGGTCGTATTGATCCGGTCCTTCGAATCGTCAAACCTCATCACCCATCCGATGCTCGCTTTCCTGACTATCATGGGTGTCGCCGAATTTTTGCGTCGTCGGAGACAGCTAGCTAAGCCCACCTTCTTTACAAACGCTTCAGTGGCAGTCTGAAATCAGCGACACCCAGAAGTGCGTTCTCGACGAACTCGCTTGATTCTACGAATCCAGATACAAGTAGTTGATCGGTTCCTTGATCGTACTGGGACCGATCAAGCTCACGGGTATTGCTCATTGGAGATTTGCATAGCAAGATTGCACATTACCTTTCACAAAAGGATCAGAAAACAGTTCAGAACATGGCAGCCTGAGCGATGAAAATTATCCTGGTTCACAATACCTATCAGCGGCCTGGTGGCGAGGACATCGTCTTCGACCAGGAAAAGCGAATGCTGGAGCTCGCTGGCCACCACGTCGTCACCTACAGTCGCAGCAATCACGAGATCGGAAACCTCAACATTTTGGGACGAATCGGCATAGCGAAACGAACGGTGTGGGCGAGTGATACGCGGCTGGAATTTGACAAGCTTCTGGCTAGCGAAAGACCCGATGTCGTGCATATCCACAACACCTTCATGTTGATTTCCCCTTCGATCTACAGCGTGTGTCGAGAGCGGGGCGTCCCTGTTGTGCAGACACTTCACAATTTCCGGCTGTTGTGCCCGAACTCCAATCTTTTCCGGGACAACCACGTATGCGAAGAATGCGTCGACGACGGTTTGTGGCGCTCCATTCAGCATGCTTGTTATCGAGATTCCAGAACAGCAACAGCCGCGGTTGTTTTGATGCTTGCCTGGCACCGGAGCTTCAAGACATGGGAGAACTGCGTCAGTAGCTACATAGCGCTGACCAACTTCGCTCGCGAGAAATTCATCGCTGCAGGCTTTCCGGCAGACAGGATCGTCGTGAAGCCAAATTTTCTCGAGTCGGACCCCGGTCCCCGAGAGCAATCGAGTGATTATGCAGTCTTCATAGGGCGCCTTTCTCTAGACAAGGGAGTGTCTACGCTTCTTCAGGCCTGGGAACAACTGCCCAAGCAGTATCCGCTTCAGATCATCGGCGATGGCGTCCAGCGTGAAGAATTGGAAGCAAAAGTGCAAGAACGCGGTCTTAACGTTACCTTCCGTGGGCACCTCTCTCGCCAAGAGAGCATCTCGACGCTGAAGCATGCCCGATTCCTAGTCATGCCAAGCCTCGGATATGAGACCTTTGGCATGGTCATTGTTGAGGCCTTTGCATGCGGCATCCCTGCACTATCTTCGCGACTAGGGGCAATGCAGGAAATCGTGCGCGATCGGGTCACTGGGCTGCACTTTACACCGGGAGATTCAACGGATTTGGCCCAAAAGGTGGATTGGGCTTGGAACAATCCGTTGGAAATTGAAGCCATGGGGCGCGAAGGCCGTCGCGAATATGAAGAGCGCTATACGGCCAAGAAAAACTACGAAATGCTGATGCGGGTTTACGAGGGAGTCGTGCAATCTCAGGGACGCCCGGAATTGGCGGTCGACTCCGATGCAGCCACTTCCAGGGCTGTCAAGAATCCGGGCGTGGCCCACAAGGGCGCAAAGAAGTCTTTCAATGCAGACAGTGCGAAGAACCCTACTTCCCCGCAGATCGTCGTCTGAAAAGACGGCTCGGTCGATGGAAAGTCGAACGCTTGTTTGCGTGGTTGCATAACTATCGCCGTATCGTGGTCCGCTGGGAACGCTGCCCAGAAAACTTCCTCGGGATGATTCACTTAGCTTCCGCCATCATCCTCCTGAGGCATTTATGAGATTTCTTATGGTATTACTAGTAAATTAAAATGCAAGAACTGTACTATAGACGATGGTCTCAGCTCTGATAAGTCATCGAAGGGTCATTCTTGCTGATTTTTAGCTGTGAATTTCAATGAAACGATACCTCGGGAGCGTGCTAGCGCGGAACACACTTTGGGTGATTATGGGCCAAGGATTGAGGCTCATCATCCAAGCCGTGTATTTCACGGTGATCGCTCGTTCTCTTGGCGCAAATAACTACGGTGCCTTTGTCGGCGCGGTGGCGTTAGTCGCCATCGCCGGTCCATTCGGAACGCTGGGCAGCGGCAACCTCCTCGTCAAGAACATATCGCGTGATAAGTCGGTCTTCGCCAAATACTGGGGACAAGCCCTTCTGATCACGCTCATGAGCACTTCGGTTCTCTTTACGGCAATGGTCTTCTTGTCTCAGATTTTGTTGCCGGCCTCGATTCCAGTTGCTCTCGTCATCCTGGTGGGCGGCGCGGACCTCTTTGGATTCTGTCTAATTACGTTATCCATCTTCGCCTTTCAAGCGGTGGAGCAGTTCAAATGGACCGCGACAATCAGCGTGTTGATGAGCGCCGGTCGTCTCATCGGTGCGCTGGTTCTCGTTTCGATGCATCGGCATCCCACTGCTCTGCAGTGGGGACAAATTTATTGCTTCGCGACAGTCGCAGTTGCGGTTACAGCTCTTACGTTGGTTACTGTCAAGCTGGGTCGGCCCCATTTTAATCTGCATCGTTCCGCCTACGAGTTTCGCGAAGGCTTCTATTTCTCTTCGAGTGTCAGCGCGCAAACTATTTACAACGATATCGACAAAATGATGCTGGCGCGCATTGGAACCTTGGAGGCCACCGGTATATACGGAGCCGCCTATCGTTTGATCGACGTTAGTTTTGTGCCGATTTCTTCCTTGCTGGCTGCGGCCAATCCAAGTTTCTTTAGAAAGGGCGCCGATGGCATTTCGGCCACCATCCATTACGCAAAACGCCTCACGACGAGAGGCGTAATCTACGCTGTTCTGGTAACCGTCGGAATCCTCTTATTTGCCGGGTTGGTGCCCTATGTTATCGGCGCGGAATACGAACGCAGCGTGGAAGCCCTTCGATGGCTCGCCTTTATTCCAGCATTGAGGACATTGCACTATTTTTTCTCGGATGCGTTGACGGGTGCTGGTTACCAGGGGATTCGCTGTAGCATCCAAGCCAGTGTGGCGGTCTTTAATGTGTTGATTAACTTTTGGTTAATTCCTCAGTATTCCTGGCGGGGCGCTGCGTGGGCCAGCCTGGCTTCGGATGGATTGTTGGCTTGCGGAATCGGCTTGGCCTTGTTCATTCTTAATCGTCAATCACGGAACGTCATTGTCGACGTTCCCGTGACCGCTACGTCAGATTGATCTTCAGGCAGCAAACTGCCACCAGCCTCGTTTTCCGCTCTTACTGCTCGGCTTAAGCGCCACTAGAGGTTGGTTCAGGAATCTCATCGGCGTCAATGAATGCTATGAAATCGACCTCAAGGGGCTCGGACCGCCGCTGTTCCAGAAGGCCATTGGACTTCCAGGCCGAGACTGACCGAGCATGAGCATAAACGGTGGCCGTCTAAAAGTGGCGCTCCTGGTGAACATCATCGCACCAGCCAAGATGCCCGTGTTTTCTGGTCTAGCGGACCGCTTTGATTTGCTGTTGTTGCATGGCGGAATGGAAAGCAATCGCGATACTTGGTCCGACTCAGAACAGCAAATCTCCGGAGCAACGGTCAAACGGGTACTCGGTTGGCAGATTCCACTCAAAAAGATGGACGGCAAGATCAGTGATCGACGTCACCTTCATATTTCCCCAGGTTTTCTCTGGCACTTATATCGTTTCCGCCCGGATGTAATCGTGGCGAGCGAAATGGGACTGCGCACTGTTCTGGCGTTGTCTTACGGGACTCTGTTCAGGAAACCTGTTTGGGTTTGGTGGGGTGGCACGCTTCATACGGAACACCAGATTGGTATCATTCGCCGGATGTTGCGTTTTGTGGTGTCCCGCTGGGCCCGTCATTGGTTCAGTTACGGTGAAACGTCCAGCGAGTATCTAACAAGCATCGGGATCACTCGTGATTCCATTGTCCAAATACAGAACAGCGTTGATGAAACACGTTTCAGCACGGACGCGGCGCCTGAATTTCAGATCCAGCCAAGGCCGGTGCTACTGCACGCGGGACAGCTGATCGGGCGTAAGGGCGTCGATCTGCTTCTCAAGGCGTGCGGGGTTCTGCAAAAGGAGGGGCTCGAGTTTTCGTTGCTTTTGGTCGGTGGTGGATCTGACCAAGAGGCATTACAACAACTTGTAAAGGACTTGCAATTGATAAACGTGCATTTCCACCGATCACGCAAATCGGACAAGATGCCAGGCGTTTATCGGAGCGGAGATGTATTGATTCTTCCCACGCTTTCCGATGTGTGGGGAGTCGTGGCGAATGAGGCGGTGCTGTCTGGGATCCCCGTGCTTTGCTCGAAATACGCGGGGTGCGCAAAAGAACTATTTACCGAAGATAGTGTTTTTGATCCTGAGGATGCCGGAGAGTTCGTTGAGAAATTGCGCAACGCTGTCCTCGGCAGGCTCCCAAAACCAGACCCGTCGCGAATTAGGACCACGCCCGAAATCGTCAATCGAATGATCTTCGCAATCGAGGAATCGTCGACACGCAGGCAGGTTGGTACAGTCAACGCGGCGCAAGCAAGGAAATAAATGATGAAACTAAAAACCGTCCCCGCGATCATGTTGCTCTCACTAGTGTTGGTCAGCCTGCTGACAGCGACAGCTCAATTGAAACCGTCGTCTCAGCCGATTCCACCCACATTCTTCGGAATGCACTTCCAGACCCAATACCCTTGGCCAAGTGTGCCGTTTGGATCATGGCGCTTGTGGAGCTCTCAAACCGAATGGCCGGATATTGAGCCGAGTAAGGGTACTTGGCGGTTCGACACTCTGGACAAAGACCTGGCAATGGCGCAGCAACACAATGTTGAAGTTCTTCTTACGCTTGCCGTTACACCGGAGTGGGCATCCGCGCATCCTGAGATCAAGTCCGGTTGGCAAAGGGCTGGCCGGACATCCGAGCCGCTCGACATGGAAGACTGGCGTGCTTTTGTCAGGCAGGTGGCAACTCGATACAAAGGACGCATCCAGGCGTATGAGATATGGAACGAGCCGAACCTCAAGCAATACTGGGTCGGAAACACGGATCAACTCGTTGCACAGGTGCGAGAGGCCCACGACATCATTAAGGGAATAGATCCTTCAGCTCTCATCGTTTCACCGGCTCCAACGGGAGGCCCCGGTGTACCCTGGCTTGATGATTTTCTACGTAAAGGGGGTGGCAAATATGTCGACGTAATTGGGTACCATTTCTACGTATTTCCGCAAGCGCCCGAGGCGATGGTAGACCTCATTCAAAAGGTCAAGCAGACATTGGCAAACAATGGGGCCAGCGATAAGCCAATATGGGGGACTGAACAAGGATGGGCGGCACCGAAGCCGTTGCCATCAGATGAGACGGGTGCGGCATATATCGCGAGAGCCTACACACTGGGCTGGGCAAGCGGAGTCACACGACTTTATTGGTATTCGTGGTACGACCACAAATGGGTTTCGTTGGAAACGATGGAAGCCGATAATCAAACGCCGAAACTGGCCGGGCGAGCATTTGGAATCATCGAGCAGTGGTTGATCGGAGCTCGTATGGATTCGTGCAACAAAGGTGGCGACGGCACCTATGCCTGCCAGTTGGAGCGTGACGGTGCGAAAGAATGGATCGTGTGGAATGCCATCGGAGTCAAAAATCTCTCGGTGCCCTCCTCATGGCACGCAAGTACGGTTACGCCGTTGCTCGGACAGCCACAACCTCTGAGTGGATCTCAGATCCAAGTTGGTCCGACTCCTCAACTCTTGAGCGAATCATCACGCTAGGACAAGCTTAGGGCAGAGTATTAGATCCCACGATAACTGAAACGAAGTCTTCCGACGATATACGCGAAGGATTGAAGTAAATGCCTCCTTCAATATCCGCATACTGACGCAATCCAGTTGTATTCATCTCCGAGACGTAAACTTCAGGGAGTTAGATGTTGATCACAGAAGCTAATCAGCCACGAGCAGCTTATGCAGCGTCGGCCTCAGGTCCGAAGGGTCGGGCGCTGTGCGTTGATGTTGACGGCAGCCTGATCAAATCCGACACGTTGCTGGACGCGATTCTTACTTTGTTCCGCCGTAATCCGGGCACGGCTTTGCTATCCACGCTCTCCTTATTCCGTGGCAAGGCGGCTTTCAAAGCCGAGGTCGCACGTCACGTTACGCTGGACCCGGCCACACTTCCTTATAACCGGCCGTTGCTCAATTATCTTCGTGCTGAGTACGCCGCCGGACGCGATATTTATCTGGCGACTGCGGCAAATGAAAAACAGGCCCGAGGTATAGCCACCCATCTGGGCATCATCTCCGGCGTTTTTGCCAGCCAGGAAAACGTCAATCTTCGACAATATGCCAAGCTGGAGGAACTCCAGCGTCAATTTCCCGAGGGTTTTGATTACGTTGGGAACGCAACCCCAGACATCCCGGTACTTGCGCAAGCGAAGACCGGAATGTTGGCCAATCCGTCGCCTGGTCTGGCGGCGAGACTTAAATTGCAAGGGATCGAGATTCACGGAACCTTTGAGGATCGCGCGCCGTTGCTCAAAACTCTGCTGAGGGTGACCCGCGTCAGACAATGGCCCAAAAACTTTCTAATCTTTCTTCCGCTAATCCTTGCGCACATGATTTCGGATCGGCACAAGTTGCTGGCTACGTTTGTCGCCTTCCTTGGTTTTTCGCTGGTTGCGTCCACCGCATACATTTTGAACGACATGCTGGATGTAGAAGCAGACCGCAATCACTCCAAGAAGCGTGAGCGGCCGTTTGCAGCGGGAGATATCTCGCCGCAAGCTGGAATTGTATTGATGTTTATCCTTGTCGGTGTCGCCGGGGCACTCGCATGGACGCTACCGCTGCAATTTGCATTCTGGCTGAGCGCTTACTTCGTAACCACAATCTCCTATTCCATTTTGCTGAAAAAACTTGCTCTTCTGGATGTTGTTACATTGGCTGGTCTGTACACAGTGCGCTTGATTGTCGGCGGTGCGGCGAGCGAAGTGCCGCTATCACCATGGCTCGGTGGCTTCTCCATTTTTTTCTTTTTGAGCCTAGCTATGGCTAAACGGTACGCGGAGCTGGACAACCTGAGACGTGTAGGGCGCTCTCCTGCGAATGAGCGTGGCTACTTCCTGGAAGATCTGGAGCAATTGCGGAGCTTCGGAACCGCGAGTGCCTACGCCTCTATTGTGATTTTCACGCTGTATATCAACAACTCTGAAATAACCCATCTCTACACGCGGGCTCATAGGCTCTGGATGCTGATCCCCGTGTTAATCTTGTGGATTAGTCGAATCTGGCTGCTTGCCCATCGGGGTAAGCTCGATGAGGACCCCGTGGTTTTTGCTCTGACGGATCGGCTGAGCCCGGCCTTTGGCCTAGTCGCCCTCCTGATTGTTCGCAGTGCAATCTAGCGATAAGAAGCCTCGGCTCTTAGAGATGGAGCCGTACGCAAAACGGAAGGCTCATTCATTTTTTGCTTTCCAAGTTTCCACTAAATGAGAATGTGATCTGTCGTTGTTGCTCGTGGCCACGGGCCGATGCTACGGTGACGTCTGCCTGAACGCGAACTCTTGTCCGCCCCAGATGCCAGTAACGCGTTCGCCATTTTTAACTGCTGCCTAAATTTGAAGGAGCGTACATGTCGTCGGTCCAAGTCGTATCCGGCAATGAAAGTTCATCCTCCGAGGTCTCCTCGACTCCGACAACAGCGAATCGGATGATTTGGGATTGGTGTTTTGTCCTTGCTCTGCTAGTGCTCGTTCCAATGTTTTATTTTCCCTTCGCCACTCACAATCTCCCGGTCGTGAGTCACGTCGACGAGCGCACATCATTGGAAGTTCTCACTCGCTTCCATGATGGCAGTTTGGATCCAAAATTTTTCATGTATCCAACGCTCTACTATTACGTGACATATTTCCTCACAATCGCGTTTCCATTTTCGAAGATTCTGTTTTGCGGCAGATTACTGAATCTTTCCTTTGTAGGGGTGACCGCTGCAATTACCTACCGCTTTTGTCAGCGCCATCTCGAATCTCGGTCGGTCGGCGTTATTGCTGCGCTTTGCGTAGCCACGAGCGCAACCCTCGCGAGCAGCGCTGCTTACTTGTGCACAGATGTCCTTTTAACTGCGGCTACCTTAGCCAGCCTCTTCTATCTCGTGGAGTTCTTTCACTACCATCGCCGCCGCGATTGGATATTGGCAATGCTAACCCTCGGGTGTGCCATCAGCTGCAAATACACCGCATTTGTGGTCTACATCGCCTACTTCATCACGGAAATCCTTTACCGGATCATGAATCGATCCGATGAGTCTGTTCAGGATCCATTTCTTTCCGCGAAGGTTTCCCGGAAAATCATCGTCTGTACGCTCTTGGGCGTAGCTGCGGTAGCTCTTGTCGTCGCCTTGGCCTTTCCCGCCAACGCTGCGATCACTTTTATCGCCTCAACCCGCACGAATCCGGACCTCAAGAGTACGGCGGAGTACCTGGACTTTTTCCATCACATTCGCCTGTTGATGGCAAAAATAGCGATCGTTTCGGTCATTGGAGCAATCGTCATCGGCCGATTCAAATCGGCCTACGAATGGATTGCACTCAGACGTATTTATTACGGATTAGGATTAGTGGTTGTGGTGTGTGCATTATGCACGCCCTACAGCATGATAACTCCGCGACGTTTCATCTACGACCTGGGAGCGCTGGCACGAACGAACATCATCGTTGTGTCAAGTCATGCGCAGTGGAGGGACTATATTTCATGGCTCATCCAGAATGAAAATGACTTGATCCTGGCACTCTGTGTAATTGGTCTCGTGATATGGGCGCTGGGAAGGAAGTCGCAGTTCTTAATCGTTGCCGTTTACCTTCTGGTTTTCTCATTCATTATTGGTTCAGCGCACATTGGGTTTGCCCGTTACGTCGACCCTCTGCTTCCACTCATTTACTGTGGAGCAGGTATTTCGTTGATGTATTTATGGAGCCAGAGGGCGAAAGTCGGCTTACTGGCGAAGGGAATTACGATCGTATTGTGCGCGATAGCCCTGATGCAGCTCAGAACTGGCATCGTCGCTGCTAGAGAACTCGGACGCACCACAGATTCAGATTATGCGAGCTATCAGGCGATTATCTCGCTAGCGCCCAAGTCAGTCATTTTTGCCGGTGTTGCTCCGTACGTTGAGTTACAACGAGTAGGAATCACGACGAAACAAATCAGTTGGGCTGAGGTTGGGCAAAAGCCGCTTAGCGGTCAAATTAGGTGCGACCAGGTTCTGGTCTTCGACAAAGCTGGAGTGGTTCGAAATCAAATAACGCTGCAAGAAGACCCTCTCGTTGTTTCAGTTCTTGATGATCCGAGAGGTCACGGACAGCAGGTATTCAAACGATCGGACTGCAAGTAACAGTTAATGAGGTGACTGCATCCAGAAATTCGAGTTGGGCGGAATTTCAAAATGCAGATGTGACCGCCCCAGGGCGTTAGGAACGTTACTCGGCCTTGACGGCTACGAGGGACTTAATCACACCATATCTTTCATAAATGAGTTTGCACGTTGGGAACAAATGCTTCATTTCCCGGACATTTAACAACCGGATTTCGGCCCACATACTGTCGCACTTTTCTCTCGACGGTTTGCCGATCAACGCCCACACCGTAAATGGCATCAGCCCCTTCTGCCAACTTTTTGGTAGCCAGTGTATGAACGGAGTAAGCAGATGCGGTTCAACAGGGAACCATCGATACGGTGTTTGAACCCAGACCTTCTTCCCAACGCGAAGGATTTCCTTGGCGGCCTGAAGTTGGTGCTCCCACGTTCCAAGATGCTCGATCACCGAGTTACAGAAAACAACGTCAAAGGATTTATCGGGAAACGGTATATCGCACGCCGAGGCTACAATTTGACGAAATTCGCTTTCTTCCATCTTGCGGATATCGAGCAACGTGACCTGTGGCCGAACAGGCATTGAACGCCAATAGCTGGCCGTCCCGCCAACATCCAGGACAGTCATTTCTGGAGTCAGCTTCAACATCTCAACGCACTGGCGATTTCGCTGTGCTCTGAAGAACTTCAAAAATGGGGCGTAAGCGTCGTGGATGTTCATCTGAAGTTGTTGTTATTGTGTGTGTTTTAGCAGCATTTAGCGTAAACGTGTCCTGTTTTTTATTCAATAATACTACTACAGTGATCCCAGTATTTTCTGATCATAATCTGCCAACGGATGACTCGCAGTTTAGAATCTTATGTGCTTCCATTTTCAAAAGGTGGGCGGGTCTGGATGACCTCTGACGGACCCCGTAGCCACAGGCGCCGGTGATTTAAGTCCGCCAGGCCCACAATTGAGAGCACCCGGCAATCTGACCTCCTACTTTGCTGTCGTTCGGCCACCTGCTTACATTGCCATTTTGCCGGTCGGTGGCAGCAAATCCATGACCCTCCAGAACTCTTTCATTTCGGCGGATGTGCCGAAAGATACGCGGACGTACTTTGCCATTGATGGGATGTCGGGGCCAACCAGCACGTTGTTCTGTTTCAAATGGTCGGTGACCATGTCAGCTGGGCGGCCCGGATTCAGCATTGCAAAGTTGGCATGCGAATCGATCGCGCGAAGCATCCGGATGTTGACTTGGTTCATGAATTCTTGCCGATCGTCGGCGTTGCGTTGAATGGCGACGCGAAGGTAGTCGCCGTCGTCGAGGGCCGCAGCTGCAGCTTTGGCAGAGATGACGCTGATGCTGTATTGCATCTGACTCGCAGAGAGTTTGCGCAACAGACCTGGCGAGCCCACGGCGTAACCAACCCGCATTCCAGCGAGACCATAGACATTCGAAAACGTCCGGCAAACGATCAGACGCGGATCATCGAAGGGTCGATCCAAGAACGACGCATAGCCCAAATGGGGACTGACGAAGTGACTAAAGGCTTCATCAATCAATACTGTTACGTTTCCGGGCAAGTTGCGAAGAAAAGCCTCGATATCTTTGCGGCGAGTCAGCGAGGCTGTGGGATTGTTCGGATTGCAGATGTAGACCAGGCCGGTTGATTTACCCATTCGAGCTTGCATCGCACACAGGTCGTGCTCATACATCTTCGTGAGAGGGACGTCGACAACTTCGGCCCCGACAGTCCGGGCAAAGTCGCCAAGCGCGCCGTACGTTGGCAAGGCTTGCACGAGACCCCGGTCGGAACCTAGAAGGGCAGTAGCAGCCATGCGCAAGATTTCCGTTGAGCCACAGCCGACGAGAATTTGTTCTTCTTTGACTGCGTGCAAAGTCGCTATCTTTCCGCGCAGGATCTCATATTCTTGGCGCGGATAGCGGTTACTGAAGGATTGAGCCTCTCGCAGAACAGCGAGAACTTTCTCGGAAGGCCCATAGGCGTTTTCGTTGTGATCTAAAAGGATTGGCCCCGCGAGTTGGCTATTTCCCTGCGGCGCCTGTTGAGCTTCAGCGTACGAAAGGGGGCTTAGGGACTGCGCCGCGGCCCCACCCACAGCGCCAATCCCCAATCCTCGAAGAAGACTCCTGCGTGAGATAGGCACCCTGCTCCCCCACGATGTCATTGGCTGTAAGCCGACGGCCGTCAACTTTAGCCAGAGTACCCGACGTAGAGGCCTGATGTCGTGTAGAAAGTTAATGAGGGTTCGCACTTACGGTAAGAGTGAAAATTGGCCCCGAGCGGCTTGCAAGCGCCTTCGCAGGCTGCGACTCGCTTGTCCAATCTAGGGCACATATACGGGACAAGCCGAAGATTTGATTCTGAAGTCAGGCGCTCGTGTTGTTGGCTTCAAACGATCGGCTATAAAAACTCTGAGGGCTGGCGTAGTCGCCAGCCCTCAGAGATGATTTTGCCGAGTACAAGTTGGCCCGATGAGCTGGGCTTCGCTCAGCCTTACTGAGTAGCCTGGCTGTTGATAATGAGGACGGGCAAGGGACCAATCACGACCTGGTGGGAAGCGATGGAGTGCACGGTGGTGTTGGAAAGGGTCTCGTAGGTAGCAAACGATGGATCAACCGTAATCGTCTTGGACAACGATGCGTTCCAGACGATTTCCGCCGGGTATTTGGTAGCCAGAGTCAGAGCGCAAGTCCAAGTGCCATCCGACGCTTCGCTGCACTGGTTGGCGTCATGAGTCGAGCCGATGAGCCACTTTGCCAGCAACCCATAAGCGGTGCCGGCTGGATGGATACCGTTTGTGTCATCCCAGAGGGTACCGATTTTCATGTTGTCCCAGGAATACCAGTAGTAGCGAGCGACGGCATTGGTCGACCAGATCAGCATGTATTCCTGGGCCAGGTAGGCAGCTTGCTGAGCGTCGTTCAGTGTGTCGATCCCCGATCCGTTCCAGTTTCCTTCCGTTAACCAGAGCGGTTTGCTGCTGATATTGTACTTTGCCATCAGGGCTTGCATCTGCGAAATGGACAAGGTGATTAGATTAGGCGTCGTCGTAAACGTGGGGCCGCTGTACAGGTAGGCATGCAAGCCGACGATGTCCTGCGCCGTTGCACCGCCAGCAGCGTAGTAGGCGGGCAAGAAGTGGACTCCGTATTGGTTGGCAGTCCCTGGGCTCGGTCCAACCACCTTCGCGCTGGGGTCCAACGCGTGGATGATGGCGTAAGCATCCTTCACCATCGTGACCATCTGCGCCGGAGTTCCGGCCCAGTTCGAAGCCAAGTCCGGTTCGTTCCACATCTCGTAGAAAGCGATATGGTGCTCTGACGAAGCCAGAGAGTGCTTGACCAGTGCGGTGACGAACTCCTTCCACTGCGTATCGCCGGATGCGATATCGGAAGGTGCGAGATCTTGTGCCGGACCAGCCCAGGCAGGGACTCGGCCGAAGGTGTACATGGAATCCTTACCATGACTGGACGCGAACTCGGTCCACTCATCCAGTTCCCGCCAGTCATAGTTTCCACGGCTCAATTCGATCTGCGCCCATGTCGTGTTGGTGCCACAGAGGCGAAGTCCTCCGAAGGGAACAGTCGGGAAATGCGACTCCGAAGCTTCTCGCAGGCTCTGAGAGAAGAAAGCGACGGGAAGTCCTGATGAAGTTGAGGTAGTCGGTGGAGGAGCCTGAGTCGGAGGAGGATTGGAAGCGGCAGTGGTCACCTTGACCGAAGCGGAGTCCGACTTGGTCGGGTCCGCAGTGCTGATTGCCGTGACCGTATCGGTTCCGGCCGTAGCGGGCGCGGTGTAGTACCCAGTAGAAGAGATCTTGCCCAGAGCGGCTTTCCATGTCACTGCCTTATTGGAAGTGGTACCCTGCACGGTTGCCGTGAACGGCAGCGTTCCGGCTGTAATCGAGGATGCTGTGCCAGGTGAAACGGTAACCGAGGTGACAGTGGAAGACGCTGGAGCTTCTGGCGTCGCACTAACCTGGGCCGAGTTGGCGCTTTCCCCCGCGGCGTTTACCGCCGAGACTACGAAATAATATGTCGTCCCATTCGTGAGGCCAAGGCTGGTGGCACAGAGACAGGTTGGCGATGAGATCGTCAAGTAAGGTCCACCACTCGTCGTGCTGCGCTTCAGGTGGTAGCTAGTGGCACCGCTGCTGGCCTTCCAGACTAGAACTGCCTGCCCGTTTCCCGCCATCGTCTTCAGTCCGCTCGGAACTGCCGGCTCTGCCGCGCCAGTCGGCGTAGCACTCACCTGGGCTGAGTTGGCACTTTCCCCCGCCGAGTTTACCGCCGAGACCACGAAATAATAGGTGGTTCCGTTGGCGAGGCCGAGGCTGGTGGAGCAGAGGCAGGTTGGGGAGGCGATCGTCGTGTAAGGACCGCCGCTCGTCGTTGAGCGCTTCAGGTGGTAGCTCGTGGCACCGCTGCTAGCCTTCCAGACGAGGACTACCCGACCGTCTTCCCCCAGAGCCTTCACTCCGCTCGGAGCTACCGGTGCCTGCGTCTGTGCAGCCGACCTAATTGCCAGCAAGCCCATCAGAGCGAATAGCAACCATACCTTGGCGCGAAATCCGAAACCCATTATGCGCCCCCCCCGGAAGCCGCTCTATCGGGAACGACAACCGGGAGTCAGATTACGAACCGGGGAGGTAGCAAACAACTGCTCCGCCGGCCAGTATTTGGGCTGGTGCTCTTCCGTGTGAATGAGCCTGTCTACGATAACAGCCATAGGCCGAACGATCAGCGGAGTGAATGGAGAAAGGGGTCGCGTCCGTTCGTTCAGAAATTTAATGATGATGTACAGAAAGGTTCAAACTCTTTGACGATCAAATCTTCGGGTTCGAGCTAGATATTGAGCAGCGGCCCGGGTTCGCACAGAGCGCCGCAATGGTAAGTGATCATGCGGCAGGCCATGGACTTGCTAAAACTCAACAGTGCTCTTCGCGCGGCGAATTTGAGGAGGGCCCGCCAGGCCGGAGAAGAAAAACGATGGATTGCATAGGAGTGATCAAAGACTTTGAAATCCTTGACGATGAGCCCAGACGTCTCGAGCTGCAGAGCGAAGGAACCAGGCGTATAAAAGTTGATATGTCCGATGTCCAGACCTTGTTGGAGTGTCCGGCGCGAACTTCTCAAATGCAATTCACAAGGGACTTCTACATAAATGTATCGTCGCGAAACGCGTCGTAGTTCGGACAGAAATCCGCGCTCATCGGTGACGTGTTCAAGCACGTGGGTCGCGTACACCAAATCAAAACTTTTGTCGTCATAAGGAATTTTCTTTCCGTCGTAGCCACGAATCTGGATGTCGTTGCTTCCTTGACGCTGAGAACGCTCCGTTCCAATTTCTATGCCGGTGAAAGAAGTTCCGACCTTCTTCGCTGCAAGCTGCTCAAGGACGGCCCCGGTGCCACAACCGACGTCGAGAACGTGTTCGATCGAACCTCGCATGTTACTGACCATGGACTCAACATTGCTAGCTTTCTCGATTGCACATAGCGCTCTCCAGTGGGTCATCTTTTCGTCATACTTTTGGGAATAGAGCTCCTTCAAATCGGGGCACCGAAAAAGGAAGTCGGGAGTGCTGTTCGCCGTCATGAAATCCTCCTTGGTGTGGTCTTTCACACTCTTTAGATCGACTTTTGAACGCAGATCAAACTTGTAATCGTTTGATGAACATTTTCGATGTTAGATTATTGCAATGATTCACCGCCAAGTACAGGGCGTAGTCGTTGCGTCCAGAGTTCCCCGCACATTTTGGTGAGGATCGATCCAGTTGTAGAGAAGTGTCCAGACTTTTCGTACGTTGTTGGTGAGCGCCAGTGCTCTCGCGGGACCGCGTAGTAGGACAGCTCTCATCGAATCCTGGCCGCCCTAGCTCGGGCAGCATCCGTCAGTTTCATCTCTTTGAGTTTACTTGCGACTTGTTCTGCCTTTCCCGCGTGCGGCGGGAATGTTATCAGACCTTCGTTCCTGGAGAACGCAGGTTGGTCGTGAAGGCGTGGTGCTCTAGTCAGCCTGACTCTTGATAATGAGGACGGGCAAGGGACCAATCACGACCTGGTGAGAAGCGATGGAGTGCACGGTGGTGTTGGAAAGGGTCTCGTAGGTAGCAAACGATGGATCAACCGTAATCGTCTTGGACAACGATGCGTTCCAGACGATTTCCGCCGGGTATTTGGTAGCCAGAGTCAGAGCGCAAGTCCAAGTGCCATCCGACGCTTCGCTGCACTGGTTGGCGTCATGAGTCGAGCCGATGAGCCACTTTGCCAGCAACCCATAAGCGGTGCCGGCTGGATGGATACCGTTTGTGTCATCCCAGAGGGTACCGATTTTCATGTTGTCCCAGGAATACCAGTAGTAGCGAGCGACGGCATTGGTCGACCAGATCAGCATGTATTCCTGGGCCAGGTAGGCAGCTTGCTGAGCGTCGTTCAGTGTGTCGATCCCCGATCCGTTCCAGTTTCCTTCCGTTAACCAGAGCGGTTTGCTGCTGATATTGTACTTTGCCATCAGGGCTTGCATCTGCGAAATGGACAAGGTGATTAGATTAGGCGTCGTCGTAAACGTGGGGCCGCTGTACAGGTAGGCATGCAAGCCGACGATGTCCTGCGCCGTTGCACCGCCAGCAGCGTAGTAGGCGGGCAAGAAGTGGACTCCGTATTGGTTGGCAGTCCCTGGGCTCGGTCCAACCACCTTCGCGCTGGGGTCCAACGCGTGGATGATGGCGTAAGCATCCTTCACCATCGTGACCATCTGCGCCGGAGTTCCGGCCCAGTTCGAAGCCAAGTCCGGTTCGTTCCACATCTCGTAGAAAGCGATATGGTGCTCTGACGAAGCCAGAGAGTGCTTGACCAGTGCGGTGACGAACTCCTTCCACTGCGTATCGCCGGATGCGATATCGGAAGGTGCGAGATCTTGTGCCGGACCAGCCCAGGCAGGGACTCGGCCGAAGGTGTACATGGAATCCTTACCATGACTGGACGCGAACTCGGTCCACTCATCCAGTTCCCGCCAGTCATAGTTTCCACGGCTCAATTCGATCTGCGCCCATGTCGTGTTGGTGCCACAGAGGCGAAGTCCTCCGAAGGGAACAGTCGGGAAATGCGACTCCGAAGCTTCTCGCAAGCTCTGAGAGAAGAAAGCGGTCGGAAGTCCCGACGCGGTTGAGGTCGTCGTCGGCGGTGGAGTCGAGGTCGGAGGAGGATTGGATGCAGCAGTGGTGACCTTGACCGAAGCGGAGCCCGACTTGGTCGGGTCCGCGCTGCTGGTGGCCGTAACGGTGTCGGTGCCAGCCTTCGCGGGCGCGGTGTAGTATCCGGCAGAAGTGATCGTACCCAGAGCGGCTTTCCATGTCACTGCCTTGTTGGAAGAGGTACCCTGCACGCTCGCCGTGAACGGCAGCGTTCCAGCTGTGATTGAGGAAGCTGTCCCAGGCGAAATGGTGACGGAGGTAACGGTGGACGACGTCGGCGCTTCTGGCTTGGCGCTAACCTGAGCCGAGTTGGCGCTTTCTCCCGCCGAGTTTACCGCTGAGATCGCGTAGAAATAAGTTGTCTCATTCTCAACAGCGGTGTCAACGTAGCCGGTCCCGGAAGGAACGGCGACCTGAGTATAGGCCCCTCCGCTGGTCGTGCTGCGCTTGACATAGTAGCTGGTCGCACCTGCGCTAGGGTTCCAAGTCAGGGTGACTTGGGCATTGCCTCCCGTGGCTGCCACGTTGCTAGGCGCCAGTGGCATAGTCAACGCGTTTGCAGGAGTGCTAGAGGTTTTGGTGCCGCCGCCGATCGTCCCAGCGCAGCCCGCCTGATAAACGGAAAATATGCCGATAAGAACCGGCAACACACCTACCTTGAATTTCAGCCAGACCCTCATTGAACGATCCCGACCCGCTGGCCGCATAGGTTACGGATCGGTGAAGTGATGCACAACTGCTCGCGCGAGCGGTATATGGGCTGGTACTTCTGTGCAAGGGCACCTGTCCTAGTTACGAGTGCTGGACGGCCAGGCGAGCAGAGCATGCGGAGTTCGAGCAGAAGGGCCTTGGGGGATTCGGAATACAGTACGAGAATCCCGCCCAGTGGCTGCGTTCGGCCGATTAGACTTCGCTGTGCGATAGGCGCTTGATGTCCGGCAAACGCGTCTAGCCGTCCAAGTGAAATTCCATCATCGAAGTCGGGGCGGCCAGCGCGATCGGCTCGGCACAACTGCAGACTGTTGCCGAGCCGAAGCTCTGCTGGTCAGGCTACTGAACAGCCTGACTCTTGATAATGAGGACGGGCAAGGGACCAATCACGACCTGGTGGGAAGCGATGGAGTGCACGGTGGTGTTGGAAAGGGTCTCGTAGGTAGCAAACGATGGATCAACCGTAATCGTCTTGGACAACGATGCGTTCCAGACGATTTCCGCCGGGTATTTGGTAGCCAGAGTCAGAGCGCAAGTCCGAGTGCCATCCGACGCTTCGCTGCACTGGTTGGCGTCATGAGTCGAGCCGATGAGCCACTTTGCCAGCAACCCATAAGCGGTGCCGGCTGGATGGATACCGTTTGTGTCATCCCAGAGGGTACCGATTTTCATGTTGTCCCAGGAATACCAGTAGTAGCGAGCGACGGCATTGGTCGACCAGATCAGCATGTATTCCTGGGCCAGGTAGGCAGCTTGCTGAGCGTCGTTCAGTGTGTCGATCCCCGATCCGTTCCAGTTTCCTTCCGTTAACCAGAGCGGTTTGCTGCTGATATTGTACTTTGCCATCAGGGCTTGCATCTGCGAAATGGACAAGGTGATTAGATTAGGCGTCGTCGTAAACGTGGGGCCGCTGTACAGGTAGGCATGCAAGCCGACGATGTCCTGCGCCGTTGCACCGCCAGCAGCGTAGTAGGCGGGCAAGAAGTGGACTCCGTATTGGTTGGCAGTCCCTGGGCTCGGTCCAACCACCTTCGCGCTGGGGTCCAACGCGTGGATGATGGCGTAAGCATCCTTCACCATCGTGACCATCTGCGCCGGAGTTCCGGCCCAGTTCGAAGCCAAGTCCGGTTCGTTCCACATCTCGTAGAAAGCGATATGGTGCTCTGACGAAGCCAGAGAGTGCTTGACCAGTGCGGTGACGAACTCCTTCCACTGCGTATCGCCGGATGCGATATCGGAAGGTGCGAGATCTTGTGCCGGACCAGCCCAGGCAGGGACTCGGCCGAAGGTGTACATGGAATCCTTACCATGACTGGACGCGAACTCGGTCCACTCATCCAGTTCCCGCCAGTCATAGTTTCCACGGCTCAATTCGATCTGCGCCCATGTCGTGTTGGTGCCACAGAGGCGAAGTCCTCCGAAGGGAACAGTCGGGAAATGCGACTCCGAAGCTTCTCGCAAGCTCTGAGAGAAGAAAGCGGTCGGAAGTCCCGACGCGGTTGAGGTCGTCGTCGGCGGTGGAGTCGAGGTCGGAGGAGGATTGGATGCAGCAGTGGTGACCTTGACCGAAGCGGAGCCCGACTTGGTCGGGTCCGCGCTGCTGGTGGCCGTAACGGTGTCGGTGCCAGCCTTCGCGGGCGCGGTGTAGTATCCGGCAGAAGTGATCGTACCCAGAGCGGCTTTCCACGTCACTGCCTTATTGGAAGTGGTACCCTGCACGGTTGCCGTGAACGGCAGAGTTCCAGTAGTAATCGAGGAAGCCGAACCGGGTGAAATGGTGACCGAAGTGACGCCGGCCGATGCTGGGCCTTCTGGCGTGACGCTAACCTGGGCCGAGTTGGCACCCTCCCCCGCGGCGTTTACCGCCGAGACTACGTAATAATAAGTAGTGCCGTTTGTGAGGCCGGTGTTGGTGGCGCAGAGACAGGTTCCGGCAGCGACTGCGGCGTAGGGCCCGCCGCTCTTCGTCGCGCGCTTCAAGTGATAACCAGTGGCGCCGCTAACGGCTTTCCAGACGAAAATTGCCTGGCCGTTTCCCGCCTGCGTTTTCAATCCAGTCGGAACTCCCGGCTTTGCTGCTGAAGCTGAAGCTACGGGTTTGGCGCTGACCTGCACCGAGTTGGCACTTTCCCCGGCGGCGTTTACCGCCGTCACCACGAAGTAATACGTAGTGCCGTTTGTGAGGCCGGTGTTGGTGGCGCAGAGGCAGGTTCCGGCAGCGACTGCGGCGAAGGGCCCGCCGCTCTTTGCCGAGCGCTTCACGTGGTAGCCGGTCGCACCGCTAACGGCTTTCCAGACGAGTAACACTTTGCCGTTTCCCCCTACGGCCTTTACTCCGGTCGGAACACTGGGTTTGACCGTGACAGGTGCTGCTGGAACAGGCTCGGCTCCTTTCGAAATCTTCGTGCCACAGAACAACTGGACAACTGATAAACCGACTAGCGCGCACACCAAGAATGCTCTGTTTTGAAAGCCAAGACCCATTGGGGACCCCTCCGACCGCAACCGTCGCTGGTAATCTTTGCAAGATTAGGGTCTTCCAAGTATTGACGCAATTACCCTGATGTACAGGATTAGACCAAGTAGACCGGTGCAACTTACCCCGCACCTAGTTCTAAGTCAACCGCACAAGGCAATCGATGGCTCGCCGAAATTGTGGAAAACCTGGGCGTTTTGAGCAAAAAAAAGCCTCTACCTAACCCCGTTGGGCTCGAGTAGAGGCTATTTTTTTGTAGTTCTAACCGTGACAGAGCTAAGGAGTCGAGTAGGTCCAGTTCAGGATCTCCTGGACGGCGGACTGGCCTCCGGTGCCTCCGGTGAAGCCGACGAAGGCGGAGTTTGCTCCCACCGTGCCCGGGATGTCGATGGGCCATGACATCGTGAAGGTATCTGTGGGGGTGGTGGTGTCGGTGATGGTCATGCTCAGTGTGGTGCCGTCGTAGGTCATCTGCACCTGGAAGATGTCTCCGCTGTGCAGATTCACTCCGCCGCCGATGGTGGTCGCCGGAATCGTCGGGGACGCACCGTTGGTATACAGACCGGTGGAATTGTTGCCTTCGCCCTGGTTGCTGAAGAGGTCGAACTTGACGGCGACACTCTTGCCGATACCCGGGGCCTGACCAGGCACAATTGCGCCATAGCCCAATCCACCCCCCACAGCACCGATGGCGGTAACACCAGTCTTCTGAATCGTGAAGGTAAAGCCGTCGGCGTTGGGATTGGTCAGCTGGAAGGTAAAGACGTTGGTAAAGCTCTGGACATTGACGAGGGTAGTCCAGAAGGCGCTGGCCTTTTCGCTGGGTGTGGACGCATCGGTGAGTTGCAGCCGAGTACCGTTCAGCTGGGTATGCCCATTGAACTGCATACCGGTGGACGAGAATCCTGACGCAAGATTAATCGCAGGAGCGCCTCCTTGGGTCACGACCAAGGACGTTGTCGTAGTGCGCGCCAGAGTGCCACTGGTACCCGAAATTGTCAGAGAGTAGGTGCCGACAGGCGTTGAGGGGCTAGTCGTTACGGTCAGGGTCGAAGACCCGGAGGTAGTGACGAAAGTGGGGTTGAATGTAGCCGTCGCGCCTGCAGGCAAGCCGGCACTCACACTCAAGGTTACGGCACCGGTGAAGCCGTTGGATGGACTCACAGTCGTGGTGAACGGCACACTGCCGCCCGGTGCCACGGATTGTGAGCCCGGCGACGCCCCCAGTACGAAGTTAGGAACAGCGTTCCCAAAGGTCCAGTTCAGGATCTCCTGGACGGCGGACTGGCCTCCGGTGCCTCCGGTGAAGCCGACGAAGGCGGAGTTTGCTCCCACCGTGCCCGGGATGTCGATGGGCCATGACATCGTGAAGGTATCTGTGGGGGTGGTGGTGTCGGTGATGGTCATGCTCAGTGTGGTGCCGTCGTAGGTCATCTGCACCTGGAAGATGTCCCCGCTGTGCAGATTCACTCCGCCGCCGATGGTGGTCGCCGGAATCGTCGGGGACGCACCGTTGGTATACAGACCGGTGGAATTGTTGCCTTCGCCTTGGTTGCTGAAGAGGTCGAACTTGACGGCGACACTCTTGCCGATACCCGGGGCCTGACCAGGCGCAATTGCGCCATAGCCCAATCCACCCCCCACAGCACCGATGGCGGTAACACCAGTCTTCTGAATCGTGAAGGTAAAGCCGTCGGCGTTGGGATTGGTCAGCTGGAAGGTAAAGACGTTGGTAAAGCTCTGGACATTGACGAGGGTAGTCCAGAAGGCGCTGGCCTTTTCGCTGGGCGCGGAAGCATCGGTGAGTTGCAGCCGAGTACCGTTCAGCTGGGTATGCCCATTGAACTGCATGCCCGCGGCAGTAAAGCCCGAACCAAAATTGATCGCCGGCGCTCCACCACTCGGGGTCACCACCAGGGAAACCGTGGTGGTGTGAGTCAGCGTTGCCGTCTTGGCGGTAATTGTTAACGTGTAAGTGCCGACAGCCGTCGAGGTGCTGGTCGTTACCGTTAGAGTTGACGATCCGGAGGTAGTGATCGAAGCGGGGTTGAATGAAGCGGTCGCGCCCGTGGGCAAGCCGGCGCTCACACTCAGGGTCACGGCCCCATTAAAGCCATTCACTGGAGTTATCGTAGCCGTGTATACAGCGTTGGCGCCCGCTACTACTGATTGCGAGCCGGACACCGCCAGTGAGAAATCAGGCGGAGGAGCTGCGTTGATCGTATAAGCGGCAGTGGCGATGGCGCTGGTGGAGAAACCCGAAGCCGTGGCAAGGGCATTGATCGTTTCTGTCGAGGCCACATTGATCGGGGTGTTGGAATACAGCTGGGTAGAACCACCGACGGCGGTCCCGGGTTGTGTGCCATCCAGCGTGTAGAAGATGCTTGCACCCGATGTCGAATCCGAGATGGAAACCATTTGCGCATTGGAATAAGTTCCGGCTACCGGACTGAATGTGGGAGTCGCCGCAGCAGTCTGAGGCGAACCAAGGGTATAAGTCCAGTTCAGGATCTCCTGGACGGCGGACTGGCCTCCGGTGCCTCCGGTGAAGCCGACGAAGGCGGAGTTTGCTCCCACCGTGCCCGGGATGTCGATGGGCCATGACATCGTGAAGGTATCTGTGGGGGTGGTGGTGTCGGTGATGGTCATGCTCAGTGTGGTGCCGTCGTAGGTCATCTGCACCTGGAAGATGTCCCCGCTGTGCAGATTCACTCCGCCGCCGATGGTGGTCGCCGGAATCGTCGGGGACGCACCGTTGGTATACAGACCGGTGGAATTGTTGCCTTCGCCTTGGTTGCTGAAGAGGTCGAACTTGACGGCGACACTCTTGCCGATACCCGGGGCCTGACCAGGCACAATTGCGCCATAGCCCAATCCACCCCCCACAGCACCGATGGCGGTAACACCAGTCTTCTGAATCGTGAAGGTAAAGCCGTCGGCGTTGGGATTGGTCAGCTGGAAGGTAAAGACGTTGGTAAAGCTCTGGACATTGACGAGGGTAGTCCAGAAGGCGCTGGCCTTTTCGCTGGGTGTGGACGCGTCGGTTAGTTGCAACCTGCCCTCATTCAGAGTTGCGTGACCATTGAGCTGCAAACCGGTGCCAGAAAACCCCGAGCCGAAATTAACAGGGGTCGTTGAGCCGGCTTGAGTAACGACGAGCGTAGCCGTCGTGGTGTGCATAAGTGTCCCGCTGGTTGCCGTAATTGTGAGTCTGTAAACGCCTGTGGGCGTGGAAGTGCCAGTCGTCACCGTCAGAGTAGAGACACCTGAGGTCACGACGGAGGTGGGGTTGAACGAAACGGTCGCGCCTGTCGGAACTCCGCTGACATTCAACGATACGTTGCCAGTGAAGTTATTGTTCGGAGTTATCGTAACCGTATAGGAAGCAGCCGCCCCCTGGTTGATCGATTGCGAACTTGGGGATGCACCTACGGAGAAATCGGGCGGGCCGAGAACAGTAATGGTGCGGGTCGGCGGATGTGGATCACTAATACCATGGTTATCCGTTACGGTCAGGGTAGTCGCAAACGTGCCCGAGTTGGGATAGGTCACACTGCCGGGATTCGCAAGGGTGCTTGTGCTTGGGGTCCCGCCCTCGAAGCTCCAGAAATAGCTTGAAATAGTTGACCCTGACCCGGGGGTTGCTGTTCCTGCATAGGAGACAGAACCCCCTATGGGTATGCTCACGTTGTCTGTGGGTGCCGTGATCGTCCCGGTTGGAGGGGTATCTCCGGGGGCCAGCGAAACCTGGACCATGCTAGCTACCGATGGCACCCCTGCATTGTTCACAAGAAACAGCATGTAATAGCCCGGTGGGGCGATAGACCCGTTCGGTGGCGCCGTTACATTCAACACACCGGAGCCCGCGGTGAACGACAAGCCAACATAGCGCTGGTCCATATTGAATGCGTGGGTCACCGCTCCGTTCTTCATCAACACGACCGTCGAAATGCTGGCCGCATCCGGTGTTTGGACTGTAAAGGTGCCGTTGTAACCGACTACCGGAGTCGACACGCTTGTGATCGTGGGCCGTGTTGCCAAGCTACCGTCGGAATTAAACAAATACGCGGGAGAATAAATCTCCATGTGAGGTTCATATGTGCCGCGTTGCGGATTGCCGCCGGCGACCCACACCGTGGCATCAGGCATCAGCAGGCTCACCGAGTGATACAAGCGCGCGAAAGCTTCTGTGCCGGCGGAAGTGAACGTGTTCGTGTTTGGATCGTACAGGTCGGCGCCCAGTGCAGCCGTGGTGAGATCCTCGTCATTCAGTGAGCCTCCCAAGGCAAGAATTTTGCCGGTGGGGAGGAGCGTCGCATTCATTTCGATGCGTGGCGCAGACATGTTCGGACCAAGCACCCACTTTGGAGTGGCCGCCGAGAGGTCGATGATTTCCGTGGTGGCCGTCGCTGGGTTGCCCCCGCCCATGATCATGACTTCCGGTTTGTAGCCGTTCGCTGGGGTCAATGGAAGCAGCACCGACGAACCATAGGTCCGCGTACCACTGTAATTGGTCACTGCGACGTTGGTGGTCCAAGCGTTGGTGGTGGGATTGAAAATACTCGATGTCGTGGTCGAACCGGAATAGAAGACATTCCCGCTCGGCAAGACGTGAAGGCGCGGATACAGCGGCGGCGTCCATGGTGCGGTAGTGGCAGCACTCCAACCGGATCCAACCGTGTAAATCTCAACGGCAGTATTGGTGCTGCCGGTCTCATTTGTGCCTGAGAAGACCATGACTCTACCGTCACTAAGGACGGTAGCAGTCGGATACCACCGACCATGGGCCATGCTCTGCTCATTTGTAAACGTACTTGTAGTTGCGTCGTAGATGGTCATCCGCGGCTGGCCAAAAAAGGGGTCGTACTGCAAGGTGCCGCCGCTGATGAAGGCACGCCCATCCGGGAGAATCACCATGCCATTGCAAAACATGTCCCATCCCAGTTTTTGAGCGGTGAGGGTGCCAGCCTGAGGGTCCCAGAGGACCGACTCGAAATCCGTATTGGAAGGCACATTACCCGAGCCGGACACGATCAGAACCTTGCCGTTGTTCAGCAACGCGGCATGAATAGGATTGAAAGGCATAGTGTACGGCAAAGTCTGCCACTGTCCCTGTACGTTCGCTTGGCCCATGGCCGCAGGTGCGAGTAGCGTGAAAATGCCAAGAGCCAATAACAAAATTGCCGGTAAGAACAGGTGTCGGCTGTTCATGCGCTATCCTCTCAAAGGCCTGCAGGGGGGACAGAACCAGCTACGGCTGACAATTTGAAAGCCGGGGCGAGTACTATAACCTCTTAAAGCTCGAAAAACAACGCTGTGTTGCGTATCTTGGCCGTCTACGGCAAGCTCTTCGGGTGGTGATTACTCTCGCCAGGCGGTCACAACGCCAATTCGGGAGCAAAAAGGGGTTATCTGCTACTGGCAATCCGATCGTTTGAAGACTTGCTGGCCATGTCCTCTCGGATCGTCGAGGACGGTAACGACTCCTGCGTCCGGCCGCAAGTTCAACTGGTTTCGAGCGGCGCCCGCTGTGTCGAAAACTAGTGCCTGATTACACCCGATCTGCGCGCTGAGCGCCTTTTGGCGCCAGTGTCGCCCAACTTACTCGCTTCGTTGGGATACCTGCAAGTCCCAATTCAACACCTGGGGCGTTCCCCGCATAGAGAACAGAGTTAGGATAGAGAAACAATTGCCTGGTAGCTCGCAAAATCCGCGTCGCTGCCCCTGGCTTGTTGTCTCTCGGCGACTATTCTGGTTCCCACCTGCTTCAAAACGATGACGACCAAAGCGATCATCGCCAATCTGGCAAGAATGGCGAGCCGGCCCGACTCGCGATCCCAGAGATGCATCAGCGCTACGCCGGCTCCGCAATAAGCGATCGGAAGCAACGGCGTGAGATACCATGGGTAACCCAGGTGAGCCGAACCGGTCACAAGCTGACACGACAAGATAGACGGCCACGACCAAAAACTTTGATTCCTTTTTGAATGCAGCGATTCCGAGGCCGTCGCGGACAGGACCAAGAGAACCAAGTTCTCGTCTTGGGCCAGCCAGGAGGCGTAGCTTCCCCGCTGCGCACGATTCGAGGTGACTATGACGTTCGCTCGCGCGAGCGCGCCGAGGTCATAACGGAAGCGTCTTAAGGTTATCAGGCTGTAAGGTGTGGCGATGATAGAAACGAGGACGATTATTCCCAATCCGTAGTAGAGGCGCCTGAGTGCAACGCAGTCGTAGATCACCCATCCGATCAGAATCGCGACGGCCACAGAGAGAATCGCGATTTTTGCCAGCAGCAGGCGGATGTGGTGGAAGAACGCAAGGTATAACGCCGGGTCCTTGAGATTCGGATTGGTGCGAGTCTTGGCGATAAAGTTCATCGCAGCCGTAGTTGGAAACACCAATGCGGCTGCAAGAGCTATCAAGCCACAGCCGAGCAGGATACAAACAAACACTTTTCGTGGAACCTTGGCGTCCAGCCACGCGTCATTTTCTTTCTCCTAGCGCCGATTCTGAATCCGGAGGAACGTTTCTGTCATGCAGTAGGAGATAACGAGCAGAAACGCCGTGTACTTGCAGCCGACGGTGCATCCACAGGAGCATCCCAACCAACCACTCTCGACGTCCTTTGTAATGAAAGAACTCCACGAGGTAAAACAGAGCAGCGATGCTTGTCGCAGCCAATAGGACATCCGTGCAGATATAGGCTGCGCTATCTGTAATCGTGGTACTGCTCACGATGCATAACACAGCTACAACCCCCGCCGCACGAGACTCCAGATGTCGCTCACAAAGACAGTACATTATTGCTGCCGTCAGTCCGACGAAAGATAGATTGAGCAGCCTGCCGTACAACAGGACTTTGGAAAAAGGGAACGCCGCGGTAACGAAATAGGTTACGTAATAGTACAGCATTGGATACATGAAAAACTGCGGATTCAAACTTCCATCATGGAAGTGCTTGAGAACCAACAAGGACGTCCGCTCATGGACGTGGGCGGCGACGGGAAGGTTGTGGAGAGCGTAGGGAAGATAGATTGCCGGAACGACTACGATCAGGCCAGCGCAAAGCACCAATCCCGGAGCGCCCAGCTCACTTTCGCCTGGGACGCGGAGTTGGACGGTAGGTTTAGTTTTTGAGGTGCTGGCATCGGTTGTTAGAGCAGAAAATAGCGTACGTCTATAGGAACACCTGATTGAGCTGTCTATAACCTACAGAACTCGACCCAGCCCGGTGTTGCTGGAGGAGATCATTCGCCACAAGAAGCTGCGTTCCCAACTCACAAGTTCAATCCTTTGAATATTCGCTCCGGCACCAAGCGAATTATGAACATGATCGGACGCCAAAACCAAGGAAGGTATACCACGTCCTTACGGCGCTCGACGGCGGCCACGATGCCACTGGCAATCTGGTGCGGGCTCGCGAACAGCAACCCTTTCTTGAGGTGCGCAGTCATGGGAGTGGCGACAAACCCAGGCTTGATCGTGAGTACTTGGACGCCTTGGCGGTCAAGTCGATTGCGCAGGCCTTGTAGGAAGACCGTGACGGCGGCCTTCGACGTCCCGTAGATATAGTTGCTCTTTCGACCTCGGTCACCCGCAACCGAAGAAATTACGGCAAGCGATCCCTTCTTCTGTTGCTCGAACTCGTTCGCTAGGTGCGTGGCTAACGAAACCACGCTCAAAAAGTTGGTACGAAGAATCGCTTCCGCGACGGCAAAGTCCCGCTCCGCCTCGACCTGATCACCCAATACTCCGTGGGCAAGCAGCGCAATGTCTAGGTGTGCGAATTGCTGCCGGACATCGGCGAGCAGCCCGGCGTGTTCGTTGATGTGGTCAAGATCGCATGTCCGGGTAAGAACCTTGGAGGCTCCACGAACCTGCGCATCGGCGGCGATCGCTGACAGCTTTTCAGGATTGCGCGCCACAAGGTAAAAGGATGCGCCCCTCGCCGCATATATGCGTATGGTCGCTTGTGCGACAGCGGAGGTAGCGCCCAGAACCAGAATGTTCCGTGGGCCTTCGCCTCTGTTCATTCTCCGTTCACTCTTCTCCAAAAGCTCGACGAAAATTTCGGATCGATGTAGCGGGAGAAGTCTTGGTATTGCGGGTAAAAGGTTTGGAATTGCGAAGGCGTCATGCGTGCATCCTTTGCCGGGTAGATGCGCCCCTTAGCCGCCAGCGTTACCTCTCCCAGCCGGTCAACCAGGGAGAAACTTCGATTAGACCTGATCGGAAAATCGAGGGTAAGTGTGATTCCGGGCATCGGAAATGACATCATTCCGGGCGACCGGACATTGCCGAAAATCTTGAGTACCGTGAGGAACGAGGCTAGGCCCGATTCGGCGGCGGCCGTCAGCATCTCGGTGATCGCATGCAAACCGTCCGAAGGCGGCACTACACATTGAAATTGCAGCAAGCCGTCTTTCCCGTACATTCGGTTCCAGTGCAGCACTGCGTCGAGCGGGTAAAAGAATGGTTCGTAATCGACGATTGTTGCTACACGCTTCCTGAATTGCTTGTGAAAATAAAGCGCATTGAACGCCCTTACGGTAGTCCGGTTTAAGGCAAAGGCTGGCAGGTCGATAGGAACGGTGAATTTCGCCCCAGAGCTGCCATTGCGGGGTTCGAAACTGCCATCATGATCCCCGCACATGAAGATGCCACGCATAGCGTTGCGGCCGCGGGCGGCGGAATCAAGCCATGATACCGTGTATTCGCAATGGCTGTTGGCCTCGGACAAAGCCATGAACTCTTCCAAGCCGTTAAATTGGACTGCTTGGTACTCAATTTTGCGCGAAACTATCGGTTTAAGCTGAATTTCGGCCCAAGAGATCAGACCAGTAAGCCCAAGCCCTCCGATCGTTGCGGAATACCATTCGGGGTTCTGCGCCGAAGAGCACTCCATTAGCGTGCCGTCACTGCGCGACAGCCCGAAACGCAGAACATGTCTGCCAAACGTCCCTGCCACATGATGATTCTTTCCGTGCACATCGTTGGCGATGGCGCCGCCGAGGGTCACGAATTTCGTGCCTGGCGTCACCGGCAGGAACCAGCCAAGGGGCACCGCGAAGTCCAATATTTCGGCCAGCGTAACGCCGGCTTCACAACGCAAAATTCCGGCTTTTGAATCGAACGCGAGCAGGCGATCGAGGCCGCGGGCCAGAAGCAAAACGTTTCTGTCGTTCAGACAAACGTCGCCGTAACTTCGGCCCGCGCCGACCGGCAATTGAGAGAAACTCGAGGTGTCGTTTACGGGAAAGTCCGAGGACCAAAAAAGCTGATCGACCCTCTGTTCTGTCCTCGGATAACGCCCCCAGGATTCGAAGCTATCCATTGCTATACCGCGCCGCGGACAATCAAGAGTGCGACAAGGCCGAAGGCCGGGCTTAAGCGGTCTGTCAGCGCAAAAACCACGGGATCTTCATCGAGTTTGCCACGGTGGGCAAGCAGCCAGATTCGACTGATCCATAAGATCAGCATGGGGATCAACATCCAAAGCCTGTGGGCGTTTGCATAGAGATGACTAATTTCGGGGTTATTTATATACAGCGTAAAAACCACGATGCAAGCATAGCCGCTTGCCGTTCCAAAGCTACGTAATTGCTCCATATCCTCCAAAAAATACCCGCGTTCGTTCGCGGGCATGTAGCCTGCCCTTCGAAGACTGTAGAGCTCCGCATATCGTTTGACCATCGCCAAGCTCAGAAAAAAGAAGATTGAGAAGCCGCCAAGCCAAGTAGACAACAGTACCTGGCTTGCTGCGCCACTTGCAATCAGCCGTACCGTGTACAGGCCAGCCAACGTAAGCACGTCCAGCAGGGCGACCTTCTTTAGCAGCAACGAATAGGCGACGGTGGTTACGAAATAAGCGCCAAGCCAGAAAGCAAACTGAGGCGGCAATTTCCAGGCAAGCGCGGCCTCAACGGCAACCAGAATGCACATCGTGGCGATCCCGGTCTGCGGCGTAAGGTCACCCGCCGCGAACGGCCAGTTGCGTTTCTTCGGGTGGTTGCGGTCCGCTTCCACATCGAGCATGTCATTCAAAATATAAGCGGTAGAGGCGACGAGCGAGAAACTTTTGAACCACGGCGCGCGATCCCCAAAGATTCGGTGAATCTTAATTTGTTGCGACTTTAACCGCGCTGCCAAGCTCGGCGACGGGTTCGCCAGCATGCCGGTATTTGCATGCGCGAGCACCGGGATGTCTGGGCCAGCGTTTCCGACGTAGTCGAAGCCGCGTTCGGAGAATTGGCGCTGCAGGGCATCCAGTTTTGCGCTCCTTCGAAAGCTCACATTTTCTCGGCTGGCGAAGACGCCCGCGACGATGCCGAGGTAGTCTGCAATTCCTCGCGCCTGTTTTTCATTCGCCGCTGTTGCCAGGTAGATGTCGCGCCCCGCCGCGTGCTCTGCGCACAAGTGGTTGAGCAAGGGTTGGTTGTAGACTTGGCGAGCAATCTCAGCTTCGAACGCCGCCTTCCCCTGCAACAAAGAACGGGATGAGAGCAAGGCCGTGATCGGTTCGCGGCGGAACAAGGTGAACATCGCATCCAGCAAGGTATCTGACTGATGAGCGCGCCGTCAACGTCGACGCACAGCGCTTGTCAAGCACAGCGCCGGGGTCTGCAGACCTGAAGCCGATGCGCCATACGCGGCTGATTGATTAGCTTGTGTGATCAACGCTTAACCCTGACAGCAACTCCATACACTCATTTGGCCGCTTGGCACGACCGTGGCGGAAGACAGGTCCGGTCGCACAGAAGGTGCCAGTTCGAAGTTTATCAATTATTAGTTGATAATATATGTACATAAGAAGTTACCCACGATTAGACGGGAGTTACACAGTGAGGTTCGGATTTCACGTTAAGGTAGGCTTGCTGCGCGCGAAGGCAACCTGGAGGCAGGCGAAATCCCGGATCGGACCCATCAGCGCCGCGCCTACGTGATCATGCTTGCAACCGCAATTTTCGTCGGCGCCATCCTTAATATCGGGCGCGCGGAATCAAGACCCCCGGGGAGTTTCCGGGAGGCCTGGCGGTGCAGCGCCTCGCTGCCGAGATGGCTCAGAGTCTCGAAAAAGTAAACGCCGCCGATCCTCTCGCCGGTATGGACTGGCTCTATGTCTGGGAACACAACCTCGGCATGAGCGACGGATTCTACCGTCTCAAGGCGGGTAGCAGGTGTGCACCAGATCGCGCACCAAATCCTGTTTGGCGTCTGTCCAACCTTTGTTGTGGAAAACCGAAGGAGGAAACAACCACCCGCCGTCCTCCGTCACAAATCGCCGAACTTGGTGCGACTAAGGCAGACGGATTCACGTCGTACAACAGAAAGCTGGGTGAGTACTTGGCCTTGGCTACCAGCCCTGAAAGACCAGCGGCACGTTTGCGGTAGTCCATCTCGTGCCAAACTTCGAGAAAACCGAGGTGCAACTCCGTATTCCGAGCTGCGCAATCCCCCCGTAAAAATCGATACGGCCGAACCCTTGTTCGTGAAGGTGAGCAATCCCCGGCTTGAACGCAGTCCTGTCACTGTTGTCGAAGATGATGATGCCATCATCGCGTAAACGTGACGGCGCGACTTGCGCACATCGTACGCGTTCCATCCCATCGATGACAATAATATCAAAACTTCCTGGTGAGTATTCTTCCAAGGAGCTTGAGTAGGGAGACGCACGGTCGATGATCTCTTCGTCCCCGACCGCGGTCCGTAGCAAAACAGTGACATTGGTTCCCACCATGGTTCTGACTTTATCTACCCATTCGGGAGCGTGCTCCACGGTGATTACCTTCTTTGCGTGCTGACCGTACCATATCGTCGAGTTTCCGGCCCCATATTCAAAGACAACGTCCGTCTCGCTCACGCGAGGGGTCAGCCACTCAAGCGCGGCATATGTGTACCACGGGATTGGCTTTCCCTTGTCGTCAATCGGCTCTCGTTTGCAAATAGAATTGTGCCAGCCCTGCTTTCTCATCCACGAAAGCATTTGGAGAGAATAGTTGACCTCACTTACAGTCCGTGGAATTCCATCAACTCGCTGACGCAGCGCCTTACTAAGATGATCAAGCAATTCTTCCTCCCAAGCGAAAGCTGCTTCCAACCAGCCCGAGCTTTTGTGCCAGTCTGGACCAATTAGGACTGAAATCCGGCTTGAATCCGTTCGTTTTTTCGGTGGTGTGTACGCCTCTTAACGGCTTCATTGCAAATTCCAAGGTCCAATTGGCTCTCGGAAAAGAGCCAGTCACTTTAGGAAGGCGTCGCTGTTGTCGGCAACCAGAATGAGTTTCGGTACCCACCTTTCAGCAGACGCTGGATAAGTTCAAAGTGCCTGCCGAGGAGCAAGCCGGCAAAGCAGGTGCTCTCCCAACTGAGCTACACGCCCACGAGGGTTCATCTCATTTTAAAGCAGTTTCCCGTCACTCTGAAACGGAATCCTCGCCTCAAACTAGGTACGCCCCGATACTACATGCCCTGTGGAATTTGTTGCCCAAAAAACTGCAAGCCCGAATGTCGAACTTCTCATCTTTCGTTCGACGTCTAAACAGGGGCGGGTTTAGTCTGACCGAGTCGGCTTGCAGCCGGTCCGGACCAAAAACGAGGAGACAAACATGAAGGTCATGGTTTTCGTTAAGGCGAACAAAGATTCAGAGGCAGGAGTGATGCCAACGCGGGAGATTCTGCAAGAAATGGCCGAGATGCTAAATCCGAAGGCATCCTCCATGCTGCCGCTTGTGACAGCAGGAACACAGCGTGATCAGGTTGTCCAATACATCGTCGCCGAGTTTGCTTCGCTTCACCAGGTGATGTACGTGTAGATCTCGGAGTGAGCCGCAATTTTGGCACCGCCACGAGTCTCGTTCCAGCACTCTATGGCGAAGTAAACTGTATTCTTCAAAGCTGACCTTCAGTCGAGGTCGCTTCCGGTACGGTTTACGCATTCCTTCTAAGAATCGTCCTCTCGAACGTTCGCCCCAGCGAGAAAATCCGCACAGATCATCTCTAGACAGTATCCCCGAGACTTATCGCTTCCGAGCATAAGGGCCGCTGTTTCGACGGCTTTCTCGACGACTGGCAGCTGGCTCTTGTAAAGTTTGAAATAGATGATCTCCCATGGCTCGGTCTCCTTTCCCGTGAGGTGCCGCTCGACCTCGCTCTTGAATCCTTCCTTCGGCATCTCCTTGGCCTTGTGCAACCAGGTTGCACATTCAAACCGTTCTCCATCCCTCCTCGCTACTTTGACTAGTTCTACCGCTTTGCTCCATCCCACCTCTCGAAGCTGGGGCTTTGGAATCCGTGTCAGATTCTCGTGAATCGCCATCAGGTAATAAGCCTTTCGGCGCGATTCCGGAAACCGCCTCGCTAGGAATTCCTCGAACGAGCTTAATTTCTCCGCTCTCCAGTACTGCCTTGACCTCACCTCACACAGATGCTCGCCAAGCTCCACAAATCGCACGTCTCGTTCCTTCTCTTTGGTCTTTTCCCAGGCCAAGATCTCGTCGATCCTGCCTAAGACGAATCGGGCCCTTCGGGGGTCGAGTTCCGGTGACACGGTCGGTCGTCCGTTAATCCACAAGCTCGTCAAGCCAATCAAGGTCGCTGGCTCCTGGTTTGCGGATAAGGTTGGCAGCTATGAGCTGCTCGTTGTTCAGGCAAAGCCCTAGATGCGAGCAACTCACGCAGCCGTTCTGAGGAAAGCGGATACCGCTGTGCGAATCAAAGTGACCCGACTCGATCTGGTTTATGGTTGTTTCCACGAGCCGGCCAAATTCACGCCGCTGCTCGTCCGAAATCGATGTCCTCAAGTATTGGATCTCCGGGGCATGCTTTCGCACAAAGACAACGAGCGCTACCTCGGAAATTCCACTGATCCACGAATAGCAGATGAGCTGTGGGTCTAGTGACAGCAAGCCATCGGGTCCCTCTGGGTAGCGGCTGCCTGTCGTCTTCCAGTCGATCAAGCAGCGTACGCCGTCGATTTCGCCGATGGCATCCATGTAGGCCACAAACTCGCCGTCTCCGGGAAGGGATCGTGAGATCTTGATCTGTAGATTCTTGCCAGGCTCATGGACGCGAACGCGGTCATCCTGGGCAAACCTCTGGAGCATATGAACGCCCTGGTGCACCATACGATCCCAGGTGTCCGCTTTTTTGTATTCAAAGGGATCGTCTCGATAGGTTCCCCACTCCTTGAATGGTGCCGCCCCGCAATCCTCCCCACGGAAGTAAGCGCCAAGAGCACTCTCAAAGCATCGGCCGAAAGCCATGGCCGGACGGGTCTCCTTTTCGCGCCAGCCGTCGAGGTAGCGGTAGCGATAGCTGTGAGGGCAGCGGAGATACTGGCTGATCTGTGTGTAGCTATAGACCATCGGCGTCTCTCCGGTCCCCCGAAGGATCGATCACGGGGCAGGGCAGAGTTTCCCATTCGGCGGCAGGCGCGAATGCGTCGAGGTTCTGATAAGAACGTCCATTCACGGTGGTATGGGAGGTGCGAACGACCCCTTGTAGGTTGAGCAGAGATTTCTCGTCCACTTGGTCGCGGCTGAGGAGTTCCGTGTCATAGCCAAAGTCGCGAAGAAACCAATTGAGTTTCCAAAGGGCTCGGTCGGTGCAGTACAGCCGTCCAGAGAAGGAGCGCGAAGCGATGGCTTTTGGCTCCAAGACGATGAATCGCAGCTCTAGAAAGGACTTCTGCCGATGCCAGCGGTAAGCGGCTCTTTCCACACGGACCAGAAACAATCCTTCGAGACTGCCTTCAGGATCCAGCTGATTCGAATGAAGACCCGGAACTTGTCTCCTCATGACTTGGCCTCCTGAGGCAGGGAATACGAATTGAGCTTGCAGACCAAGGTGTCCCGATTTTCCTTAGCGGACGCAGACAGATGAGAAATGAAGGATTCAACCAGCTCGCGGCTGGCTCCGCTGAGGGTTTGCGTGCCGCAAAAATCTGCGGCGTACGCTTTCACCAAATTCGGATCGAGATTGTACTCGCGGATCAGAAGGCAGAGCTGATCGCGCAACCGGGGTTGGCCGTTGCTTGAGCCAGCCAGGTCAGCCGACGGTGCCTGCGACTACCTTTACCGGTGGCATCAAGCTTCACAGCGGAGATATTTTCCAGGTCCAGATGAGCTATAGCGTTTCGACGTTGACCATGACCATTACAGATCTCACAGTTCCGGCGAACACGTTCACGACGTCCTTTCCTATCAATATTCCCGGCACGGTGGGAGGAGATGTCGCTTTCGTCGGTTTTACAGGGGGGACCGGTGGCCAAACGGCGACCCAAGAGATCTCGAATTGGACCTATTCCACTCTCTAAGCCGTTAAGAACGTACACAAGATTGTCTGGAATCACGTCCCGGCCTCGATCAGGCCTTCTCCGCCCTGAGCAGGATATTCAGGGTCCGATAGCAACCAGATTTTTGTATGCTTTCTGCCCACTTAGACCTCCGACGTGTCCATATTCTGTACCCGAGGGCAGTTTCTTACCTACTAGGCCTCCTATAACCTTGCGCCGCTAGCAGTTCCCCTGCAGCAAACGGTCGGAGGTCGGGAATGAAATTGCAGTTCCGTATTATGAAAAGCTGGTTGTGCGTGCTGATGGCGTTGTCGTCTGCACAGTTGATGGTCGGTGTAGCGGCTACCTGGGGAGCAACGCCTGAACCGCCAGCCAGTGTTCCAGCGCCGCCGGGCGGCATCGTGGTGACGCCTGGGAACGGGAAGATTGTCCTCACATGGAAGTCCGCGAACGGTGCCACGAGCTACCACCTGAAGCGTGCGACAACGAGCGGCGGGCCTTACACGACAATCGCCTCCCCAACCTGTCTCTGCTCCACCAGCCTCGGCCTCACGAACGGGACTACATATTATTTCGTGGTCTCGGCGGTAAACTCAGCGGGGGAAAGTGCCAACTCAGCCCAGGTGAGTGCTACGCCGACTGGCGCGGCAGAGCCGGCAGTTCCGAGCGGACTGAAGACGATGGCGGGAAACGGGCAGGCAGTTCTAGTCTGGAAGGCCAGCAGCGGTGCCACTAGCTATCACCTGAAGCGCAGCACGACGAGTGGTGGACCTTACTTGACGATCGCCTCCCCAACCTGTCTCTGTGCCACCAGCCTTGGCCTCACGAATGGGACGACATATTATTTCGTGGTCTCGGCGGTAAACTCAGCGGGGGAAAGTGCCAACTCGGCCCAGGTTAGCGCTAAGCCGACTGCTCCGGCAAAGCCAGGAGCTCCGAGCGGAGTGAAGGCTCTGGGGGAAGACGGTCGGGTAGTCCTCGTCTGGAAGGCTAGCAGCGGTGCCACGAGCTACCACCTGAAGCGCTCAACGACGAGCGGCGGTCCTTACACGACGATCGCCTCCCCAACCTGCCTCTGCTCCACCAGCCTCGGCCTCGCCAACGGAACCACCTATTATTTCGTGGTCTCGGCGGTAAACTCGGCGGGGGAAAGTGCCAACTCAGCCCAGGTGAGTGCTACGCCGACTGGCGCGGCAGAGCCGGCAGTTCCGAGCGGACTGAAGACGATGGCGGGAAACGGGCAGGCAGTTCTAGTCTGGAAGGCCAGCAGTGGTGCCACTAGCTATCACCTGAAGCGCAGCACGACGAGTGGTGGACCTTACTTGACGATCTCATCGCCAACCTGTCTCTGTGCCACCAGCCTTGGCCTCACGAATGGGACGACATATTATTTCGCAGTCTCGGCGGTAAACGCCGCGGGGGAAAGCGCCAACTCGGCCCAGGTTAGTGCGACGCCAGAAGCTCCAGCGTCTTCCACTGTCACCTCGGTTACCGTTTCACCTGACACAGCATCCTCGATTACAGCCGGAACGCTTCCGTTCACGGCAACAGTGCAGGGCACGACTACAAACAAGAGTGTGACGTGGAAGGTTGTGTTAGGCCATATCAACGCCTCGGGCTTGTACACGGCGCCGTCGAAGGCGGGAACCGATACCGTGACCGCGGTCAGCAACGCCGATCCAACCAAGTCGGATTCCACGGTGGTGAAGGTCACTACCGCTGCCCCTCCGCCGACGCATTCTGTTGTTCTATCGTGGGATGCCAGCACGTCGACGGTCGCGGGGTATAACGTATATCGCAGTACTGTGAGCGGAAGTGGATTCACAAAACTGAATTTGTCACTGATTACAACCCTGACCTACACGGACACGACCGTGCAAAACGGAACGACCTATTTTTATGTGGCCATGGCAGTAGACTCCAGTGGCAATGAAAGCGTGGATTCCACTCAAGCGTCAGCGACAATACCTTAGCGGCGCTCGTTAGCTAAGAATTTCGTGCCAGGGCGGCGTGTCTCTATTAGTATTAGCTCCAACTAGCATCGAACAAGAGTTATGGCGACTCGAAATCAGTCTTCAGCGACTCGACGATGATCACGGCTATTCTGAACCGGCTGCTGCAACAACTCGGAGATTGACCGGCCTGATTTGTTAGTCCAAAGGAAGTGAGAAGGTTTTTATATCACAGCCATGGCTGTGAAGTTGGATTTACCCCCCAGGGGCTACCGGCCGCGGGGGCAGGCGGCCTGTAGCCGAGTGCAGAGTGCGGCCGCTTCGTGTTGTAATCCACGCGCCAGTATTTGAGGCAGCCGAGCGAAGGGGTGTAAGCTGGAGGCAAGGCTGTCGGGGTTTGCCGCGGAACGACGAAAGCCCTAAAATTGATTCCTGAGCGCTAAGGGTATAGATTTCCACAGGCGGAGACAAGATTCCCGATTCGACCTTCTGGAGAAAAAATTATCAATGTCAGATCAGGCCCGGTCGGATAGAATTGACGGCCGTGCCTGCTGCCCCAATAGGCAAAGATTTTCTGCCCCCCTCTTGCCTTCGCCTGCGCAGTCGTTAAGGCGGAACTAAAGTGGAAGCGACAAGACAAGGTAAGCGCTCGATCGTACGGAGACGAACGCAACAGCTCGTGTACCTGGAGCTCGGGAAAGAGAACGGCGGCGTCATGCTGAACCTTTCCGAGCATGGTTGCGGATTTCAGGCCATTACACCGGTGAAGTGCGGCGAGACGTTCGGTTTCCAGATTAACGGTGGTGGGCGCCGGATAGCCGGCGACGCTGAGGTAGTCTGGGCGGATGACGCTGGCGTCATGGGCGGCTTGCGATTTTTGAATCTCCCCGCGGAAGCACATCGGGAGATTCGTCTGTGGTTAGAGGAAACCAACGCTCCGGTGGTCGACCAGCGAATCCAAGCCACTGGCGAACTGGCCTCGATAAACCGGACGAAAACGACTGGAGGCTTGCGATTTACCAGCCTGTCCGCCGAGGCTCGCCAACAAGGTCGTGATTGGACAAGCCAATCGGCACCTGCGCTGTCGTTTGACGATGCGTCCTCGCGCCCCGTGCCGACATTACGCGCATTTCCGGGGGACATCGGTGTCCAGCCAGAGAGTAAGGCTGCACCGCTTGAGGTCGCTTCACCAGGGCGAAAACGACTGGCATCGTGGAGCGGGTTCTCTGCCGGTTTAGGCGTCGGCGTTCTCGTTTCGGCTCTTGTAGGGGCCGCATTCTCGTTTCACACCTATCGCCGGCAGTTTGGTGCGTCGATCATCCAGTTTGGAGAGCGCGTAGCCGCGAAACCTCAGGTTCAGCCGCAAATGGCATCGCCAGTTGTGCAGCCGGAGCTGCCGGCGACGCTTGCCGTATCGGCTCCAGCCGCGCCAATTTCGATTGCACAACAGTCCGAATCGCTCATATCGCAGCCCTCTCAAAATGCGCCAGCTCCACAGCCCTGGCCAGCGCCGCACCAAGCGAAGTCCGAGCCCTTGGCGCCAGACACCGCTTGGCTCGTTGCTGTCGGTTCCTCTAGACCCGAGGCGCCCACAGCCAACAGCTCCACTCTGATTTCAGAGACACCTCCGCCGGTATCTTTTCCAACCATAATAGTTGCGTCCAGGTCGTACCTAGTTCCGAGTAATCTCGGCCCAGCTCCGCCGCTCGCACCGGCGAGCGAGCCCAATGTCCACTCGGTGGTTTCTGGGAAAGAGGACACCGGCTCTCCATCGGAAATGTATCTCGAGGTGGGCAGATTCAAGGATCAGCCCCCGGCCAGCGAGGTAAAGGACAAACTCGCGACCCTCGGTTTTCCGGCGTCGGTCACTCAGAAGGGGCGTTTTTGGGGAAATTCCTACTACGTACTTGTGGGTCCTTACGACAATGACCGAGAGGCGAAGGCGGCTCACAAGAGCCTGACTTCTCGCGGTTTTAAGCCGCGAGCTTTCGAGAGGGGCTCCCGAGCCTTTGCGTTTAGTTATGTGCTGACCCTAAACGGTGCGCGTATGCCTGTCGGAGATTACTCCATTCGATGGGAATCCTACAGCAGCCTCGTAATTGTGGAATTTGTGCAAAACAATGACATCGTTGCCACAGTCGACGGGAAGTGGGCGAAGCGCGATACGCCTTACGACCGAAGCGCGTATGCGTTCACAAGGTATGGTGATGGTTCGCGAAATCTGGTTTGGATTCAATTCGCGGGCATGAGGCAGACGCTCATATTTGATAAATCATCCTGAATCTTGATTTTCCAACTTGCTCGGGCTTACTCCGAGTCCGGAGAGTCCGGTGCTGTGGTGGAGCATTTACGAAATGCGTTTGCTGTGCTCATCAACCCCCCCAGCCTTCTTGACCCGAAGAAGATCGACAGTTTCCTGCTCACGGGTACCTTTTCCAGGCTGACCAAGGCCGGTTTTATTAAAACAGCGGCGGCACGAGGAACGCTATGCATTCCGATGAAGGCCATTTGTTACCCAGTGGCGTGTTGATTGCGGCTCGACTTCAGAGCAAATCTGATCCATCGGCTCTTGCGCGGCATCTGTGCGCGCATACCGAAGCAGTATAACTCGAGGTGTGCTAAGTTGAGCGAAATGGTCCCGCAAGGAAGTCGCTCAGGCGGGCGGCTGCCGCAGCCCTCTTGATTTAAGCGGCGGCTTTGACCACGCGGAGGCAATCAGAATGCCCGGAGTCGGGACAAAGCAGCAGAGATCTGAGCCCGTGAACCCCGTTGATACCGTCAGGGAAGAGAGGATAACTCCGGGTAGAGTGCTGAGTGATTTTGAGCAGATTTGTGTGGCAATGCCCGCCAGCGGAGCAATCATTGCGGTGCGCGATCTGGCGGGTATGCTCTGCACAGTTAGTTTCGGCAACGCGCTTGCCGTGGGCTCCCGGCTTCCAAAAGACTCTGCTTTCACAAAACAATGTGTTGAAACTGGTGAAGTCGTCCTTTGTAAGGACACCGAGGGCGATCCAAGAATTCATCCATCAGTCGCAACTCGCTGGAGCTTTCGTTCGGCAGTGGGGATACCGATACAAGCCCGAGGAGAAGTTGTGGCCGTCATAGAATTATTTTGCTCTCGGCCTTCCTCCATTGACCCCATCGCCATCGCTGCTTTGAAGGCAGTCGCTAACTCATTTGCTGTCATGATGATTTTCGACGCTGACAACGGCGGGCAACCCATTGTCGGCGGATCACTCGAACAGCCGGTCGTCTTGCCAGGTCCGACCGCTGATGAAGAGCTAACGCTAGTTGCCGATCCAAGCCCCGAAGTAATAGAATACCAGTCCGGCCGAGAAACATCCCGGACAGCGGCCAAGTCCGCCCAGCTACTTAGCGACAAGCCCACGCCGACCAGAGTGTGGGTCATCGCTGGGGCACTCCTCTTCGTTCTCTCACTGCTATTGCTATTTTTGTTTAGCGGTGCTTATCGCGGCTAGAAAGCGCTGATTCGGAACGCCAATGACGGCGACCGCCCGTTTTCAGCTTCCGTTTTGACCTTCTTAGCCCCCGCCCACTGGGACGCACAAGTTGCGTCTGAAAGCGGTTTGTTTTCAGTAGGCTGAAAGCAGTTTTTTGCTACATTGCCCGCAACGGTGACTTGGATCGGCTTAACCGAAGAATTGCAGCCGACTCTGGGAGACGCTGTCATCCCTGAGCAAAATCTTCACTTGAACGCGACGGAGCCGAAATTCCCTCCACACCGCTGAACGCATACAAAACTAGTTCCACGCGGCTCGATATCCCCAACTGTCAAAAATCCGGAATAGATAGTTCCGCACGGTGTGTTCGCTCACGCTAAGCCTAGCTGAGATCTCTTGGTTCCTCATCCCTTCAACAGCCAGTCGCACAACATCCCGCTCACGCGGTGTGAGTAGGGCCATCCCCCGTGCTACGAGCCTGCATAGACCTCAAGCTGATCACCAGCGCGGCTTGAATCGTCGCTGGATCAACTGCACTTTCGATTTCTAGGCGCAAACGGAACAAATCGGGGTAAGCGCGCGACCGTGGCTCAAAAGCGCAGCTCAAGCACCGCCCTGGTAGACCGCCCAGAAGATGTCGTCCCCCGGATACGGCAAGACGAACGACCGTGGCATCCGATCCGCGACGCTCGCGGCGAAGCGGAGCGCTTTCGATCGTGGTGCCAAAAACTCAAGGAGCGCGGCTGCATGGGCAGCGGTAATCAGCTTCCGCGGGCGTCCGGTCGCGATTCGCACGAAGCGAAACTCCGCCGCCAACAGGTCGAGCGACTTCGTCGTGAAGTAATTCAGCACCGACGGGGGATTGTAGACATGCCATCTGCGCCCAAGTGTGCGAGCCACGGCGCTGTCCGCATTCCAGCCTTCGATGAGCCAGTACCCCGCAGAACGCGTCGCGCGGGCAGCCGCGACGAACGCTCGGCGCGGATCGAAGAAATGCGCGACGACTTGGATCATGCTGACAACGTCGTACGCTCCTACGAGATCGAGGTTCTCGAGAGCCTCATTGCGCGTAGGAAGTCGAAGGCAATCCGACGCATACGACGCCATCCGCTTGTTGGGCTCGAGCCCCGTGACGGCTAGCCCTCTGTCGCGCATCCCGGCCGCTACGAAGCCGGCTGCGCTTCCGATGTCGAGAACCAGTCCGTGCGGCGCATAGCGGCTGATGAGGGCTCCGTAGCGAAGCCCCTGCCTTTGCAACAATTCTGCTTCGCTCAAGTAATCGCGGTACCCGGGCCCGACAGCGGAGAAGTAATCATCGCCATAGACCGTGGCAAGATGTCGCTCATCGGCGCGATAATCGGCGAACCTATGACCGCAGTAAGCACAGTGCCGGATGGGGACGTCCCGAATCCTAAAGTGGAGAGTCGTGGAGCCACCGCAGATGGGGCAGCATTTCATGTCGGGCTAGCGCGATGACGCTTGCGCGGAAGGCATCATAACCTTAATCCATCACAAGTCAGTGTTCGTGACAATCGGGTATGTACCTGACGAAATTCTGTTAAACGTTTTTTGTTAAACCGATAGAAACCAACAGAAAATGACGGCATGCTCAGTCCCAATGAACAGACTCAGCTCGGCGGGGCTTGTAGGAGAATGCACATGCGACGCTACACCCGTCTGATGAACCCCGCGCCAAAGAAGATTGACAATACTGAAGCAAGAAGGGCGGCCTGAACGCAACGACAGGATAAGTTTCATGCAATATTTGCTTGTCGATTCCACTCTGCCGCCACCACACGAAAACGTTCTTAGGTCTCCGAAGATTGATAATGCTACGCCATTTTCCTCTATGGGAACTTCCAGGCTGTGAAAGACGAAGTACTAGAAGCGACAGGCGTGATTGCCTCCGGCGATGCATGGTGGCATCCGTCGCGAGAAATGCTTGGCGTAAAACCGGGGTCTACATGATCGTGATGGTGATGGCCACGGACTTGGTGGAATCGGTAACAGACGTAGCTCGGAGAGCTATCGCAGGGGGATCAGGCTTGGCGGCTGGCGCTGTGTAGATAATCGCTACACTCGATGCACTGGATGAGGCTGACAGCGAGCCGCAAATTCCCTCGCTGCAACTTGCGCCCAACAGCATCCATGTGACCCCTTTGTTCTGCGAATCATTTTGAACCGTTGCAGTAAAATTTTGGCTGGCGCCAGCTGTTACGCTCGCAGATGTGGCCGACGCGGTCACGACAATAGCCCCTGGGGCGGGGGTAACCGTAATCGTGGCGGCGGCAGACTTCGTGAAGTCGGCAACGGACGTGGCCGTGAGGGTGACGTCAGCCGGCAATGGGACGTTGGCCGGGGCCGTATACGTAACGGGGGCCTCAGATTTGCTGAAAGTTGCCGAAAGCCGGCCACAAGAACGGCCACCGCAACCTGCGCCGCTCAGCCTCCAAACAACGCCTTTACTTTCAGCATTGTTCGCGACCGTCGCGGCAACTGTCAGCTCTTGGCCCAACTCCACGGACGAAGCGTTCGGGGAAACGGTCACCGAAAGGGACGGCGACGTCACGATAATCGTGGCGGCGGCAGACTTCGTGAAGTCGGCAACGGACGTGGCGGTGAGGGTGACTTCCGTCAACGACGGAAGGGCCGCGGGCGCCGTGTAGGTGATGGCGACACCGGAAGCGCTGGAGATTGCTGAAAGCGTCCCGCAGGTAACACCATCGCAGCCTGTACCGGACAGGGTCCAGTTCACGCCTTTGTTCTGCGGGTCATTTCGGACCGTCGCAGCGAAGCTTTGACTGCCGCTGGTTTCGATATCAACAGACGCGCGTGACATGGTAACCACAATGGACGCTGGAGCGGCCGCGACTCTGGCGCAATTGGAGAGGAAGAGGAATATAATGGCAAAAAGGAGGGCCAAGGTAGAAACAGCGACACATCGCGTGGCCTGCTTCACGAAGATTGGTATCACGGCAGAACCCCTCCTTTCGGTGCAACTTAATTGTGAAAGGCCTCTGGCGGCTAGAGGCGCTGAAGTCACAAATAACCTAGGGGCTGGAGAAGTGCAGTACGAGCACTAAACTGTAGCAAAAAACAGTGGAAACGTCGAGCAGGGTGCTGGGGTCGTGGGTCAGTTCCGGTTTGAGGAGTTATCGTGCAGGCGATGCTTCCGAGGTGGCCGACTACCGAACCGCAGATGTGATCCAGGAAGCCACACTCCGACACGAGTTGTCTTCAACAGGAATTCCCGATGTCTCATTGCAAAGCGGCCTTTTATTTAGGATCATCAGGGATATCTACCCAGGTCGACGTGGCCTCAACCTTCGATTCCTTGCCATCGGGCAGCTGGGCGGTCACCGCCAACTCGTGCTTGCCGGGCTCAAACAAGAGACGCGGGCTCATCGAAATGCCATGGGCAGGCTTTGTTTCCCCGGGCGGAACCGGTACAGAAAACAGCTTGGTGGGAGATTTCGCTCCGGCGGAGATATCGTAGACATTGAACTGCACAATACATGCCTTCCTTATTTGCTCAGAGCATGAGGGAGTTTTGGAGAAATCGTAATTAAAATTGACGGTAATCGTGTGCTTGTCGTCCGCCGGAGGGTTCGTCGGTGTTTGCAACGGGGTCGCGAACGCGCTTGCGAAGACCCATGTGAAAAGGATCGCGCATAATGCAGGCCACGGCTTGAGACGGTGTAAGAGAGCGGGAAGTTAGGCAAATCATGTGCCAGCCGGGATTTCCGTCTTGACCGCGAGAATAGCATCTTTATATATCCTAGGTCCTTCCGAGTAAACCAATAGCCGAAGAGAGAGCTCAAGTGTGAAGTTGGTGTCCGACAAATACCTCGGAATCGGGAGCTCTGTCCGACCCAACAGAACGCCGCGCCACAACTTGCAGCGTGGATGGTCTGTCCTCAGACAGCCTTGGCGAGGAACTCGCCACGAGTTCGGAAACTCCTCCAGATCGAAGAACTCATCAAACTTCGTGCTGCCCGCACCACTGACAGACCGTGGCTCTAAGACCTTTGATCTGGTGTGGGTCGCGAATCACGAAGCCTATCGCCCGGACACGACTTCCAAGGGTTGAACATCGCGCTCCACCTTTGCGGCAATCTCGTCTTCGGCGACTTCGAGGTCGTAGCGAGTCTGGAGGTTCATCCAGAACGTAGGGCTGTTCTTGAAGTAACGAGCGAAGCGCAGCGCCGTGTCAGCGCTGATACCACGCCGCTCGTTGGCGATATCGGCGATTCGCGTCACCGGCACGCGCAAATCCATCGCCATCTTGTTCATACTCAAGCCGAGAGGGACCATGAACTCCTCGCGGAGAATCTCTCCCGGATGCACCGGCTTCAGTCTCCTTGCCATAATCTTCTCCTAGTGATAATCCACAATTTCGGCCTTGTAGGCGAGCCCGTCGCGCCACTCAAAACAAATGCGCCATTGGTCGTTGATGCGGATGCCGTACTGCTCCTTCCGATCACCCTTCAAACGTTTCAAGCGATTACCGGGCAAAGTTGAGAGGGTTCGGATGTCCGGCGCTGCGTCAAGCATGTCCAGTTTGCGAAGGGCCTGGCGCTCGATGGCCTTGAACCGACGTACGGGTTCTCGACGGAACAGGCGCTCGGTTTCGGCGGAGCGGAAAGACCGGATCACAACTCGAAAGTATACTGCTATCCGTTAAATGTCAATAAGTATGCTCTCCGGGGTGCGTCTCAGTTCGAATTTCCGGCTCTGCACAAGAATTCGACCCGGCCTGGATTTTAAGCCGCTTTCTGAAGAACGATAAATTCCGTTTTTGTGACTGCCATGCGCTGTGCTTTGAGCAACAGGTAGGCGAGATTTTTGTAGCCGCGGCCCCTTCTAAGAAGGGCTTTGACGTTGCCGTTGATGGCTTCCACCACTCCGAAGCGTGCCTTGGTGCGGCAGTAGTTGAGGATTCCGTCCAGGTGATCCGCCAACATCTGGGCGACGGTGGGACACGCACCCAGAACGACTCGCACGGAAGTCGGCCGCTAATTTAGCAACGGTTCGCAGTAGACATTCAGCTTCGGTAGCCAAGCCAGGGTGGGCACACGTTTAGCCCCCGTGCCCGCCGGCGTACATCTCGGTCGCCGCTTGCGATGAGGCAGCGACGCCGCGGAAGGGTTCCTGCGTACTGCATCATGGTGACGCCCTGGTGCGAAGTGCTGGTGCGGCGCAGTGGTATAATCCTTGGCATCTTCCGCACGAGGTGTCGCATGAGCGCCGCATCCGCCAGCGTGTTCAAAATCCCATCGATTCCGAAGTTCGCGACCGTGGAGGAAGAACGTCGGCACCGCAAAGAACGCTTGGCCTCCGCTTTCCGTCTTTTTGCCAAGTTCGGTTTCGACGAAGGTGTGGCCGGGCATATTACCGCGCGCGATCCGGAACGACCGGATTATTTCTGGGTCAATCCCTTCGGTGTGCATTTCCGTCATATCCGCGTCTCTGACCTGATCCTGGTGAACAAGAACGGGGAAGTTGTCGAAGGCAAGCACCCGGTGAACATTGCCGCCTTTGCAATCCATTCGAGCATTCACCATGCCCGGGCGGATGTAATTGCCGCGGCGCATTCGCATTCGCTATACGGCAAGGCGTGGGCATCGCTCGGCCGGCCATTAGATCCCATTACGCAGGATGCGTGCGCGTTCTTTGAGGACCATGTCGTCTTCGACGATTTTACCGGGGTGGTGTACGAAACGAGCGAGGGCGAAAGGATTGCGAAGGCGCTCCGGAATCACAAGGCCGCCATTCTCCGAAATCACGGGCTTCTAACCGTAGGTCATACCGTCGATGAAGCGGCTTGGTGGTTTATCACCATGGACCGGAGCTGCCATGCGCAGCTCTTGGCGGAAGCCGCGGGGCAACCCGTACTCATCAATCGCGAGTGTGCGCTGGCGACCCGACAACAAGTCGGGACCCACGAAACAGGCTGGTTCCAGTTCCAGCCGCTGTGGGAGATGATCACGCGCGAACAGCCGGATTTGCTCGACTAACCTCACGGTCATGACGACAACGCGTTGCTTCCAGTTTTACGAGACATAGGCCGAGCTGATGCGCGATGGGCCAGAGCGGCTTTGAGTGATCTGCACTTCGTGCTTCACGCAATGAAAACTCGCTGCCACAGGGCGAAACTTCACGTGTTGACGTGAAGGTGCCCGAAACGCTCTTCGATCTTCAGCAACCGCTTTGCTTGAAACACTAATTCAGTCAAAATAGATACCCTTCAGTATCTTAGGAGAAACACCTTGAATCTCGCGGTGATCGGTTGCGGCTAGGTAGGTCTCGTAACGGGAGCATGTCTTGCCGAGACTGGACCCTCGTGCGACCGAACTACGTCCACTGATTCTGCTCGACTTGCCGGCAACGTTGGATGGTTTTTCCGAACGCGGCGAGGGGCCGTGACATCCGCGGGTCGGGGCGGGCTCGCGAAGCTACCATAGCAGCGAGTTCGATACCGGTCCTCGTATACTACCGAAATTCTTACTGTCCTTCCGGACAGGTTACGATTAACTGACAATAGTGTTCGCTTTCGTAGACCCCGATTGGCACTTGGCTCATTCTGGCTGCGTATTGAGGGGGCGCACGTGAAGGTAATCCGCAGAGATGATCCGCCGCGCGATCAAAAACCTCATCAGTTAAGTTTCGCTGCAGGTCCTTTAGGCAAACCATACTTCTTTTACGAGAAGAATACCGGAGTATCCCACTTTCACATTGAAGCGGCGCCGGACGGGCAGTTTCCGGTCGAGGAAGCAGCCGGTCTGTTGGCAATGCACTGTATGGTCCGCGGGTCGTCACCGAGGGACTATGTAGTGATGGTGGAAGCCGGGCATGAAGCCCTGGAAGGCCTCACCGAGAAGGCCGAAAAGCTGCTGCAGGCCGGGCATTCGGTCGGCATCTCTGTGAAGCTGACGCGCCGGGAAGGAGAAGTGCTCGCCGGAGTCACGCGAAGTCTCGTCAACAAAGAGATCGCCGCGTCGCTGAATCTTTCCGAGCGCACTGTAAAGTTCCACGTCTCATCGCTGCTCACGAAATTCCGAGTGCGCGGCCGGATGGAGCTGGCGCGCGAGGCTGCGAGACTCGCACCGTGAAGGGGGTTTGCCGGGCGACCTGATATTTCGATGGTTTGCTCTTCGGGCCATGAAAACACAGCATATTTGCATTCGCCTTATTTCACCCCGCGGTGGTGAATGAGGCCACGTTCCCTTGTTTGCTCCGCCTGCAACTGAACGCGTGCTCCAAACGCAAGTTATGTGCTGTCTATTCACACGAGAGTTTGCGGTCGAGGAGAAAACTACCCGCGATCTGGGGCAAGGGACTTAGCCGATTTTGACGAGAGCGGTGCACGCGCTCAAATCTGATTCCCGTCCGTCCGGGGTCTGCGCCGAAACAGCAAGCCTGTGTTTCGCAGGGACCCATAGAAATGGCTTAGTCGTAGCAGAAATACCTTTGACATATCCCGTGGCGCCCACAGGAGCGGGAATCGAACCCAGTCTCACACGATTCGGTATCCCCGGAGAGATTTCATAAAAGTTGAACTGCTGCACACATTCCTGCGTCGCTTTCGGAGAACAAGCGGGAGTAAGTCTGAAGTCGTAGTCAAAAGTAAAGGTAATCGAGTGCCTGGATGGCGACTTATGCGTGTTCCCGGACAGCGGGCTCACCGAAGAAGCAAGCAACAGGAATGCAAGGCCGAATTGTAAAGCAACTTTCATAAAGCCAACTGTACTCTATTTGGTTTAGCACAAGTGAACTGAGGCTATTTTGCGGGCTTGCCTGCAGGCGAAGGGGGTGAGACCACCCGCGTTGCTGGACACTATGCCATTACCTTCGTCATCCGGGGAGCCTTCGCGTTCAAACGCAAGCGGTAACGCTCACCTTACGAGCGGTTATGCAACGCGCCGCGAGGGGATGCTTAACCACTTTCAGGCCTCAGAGCTGTATTGCAGGGGCTCTTCACCGGGGCTAACTCTATTTCCCATCAGGACGTCGCGCACCTTGCCCGCCAATTCATCCGGACTGAACGGCTTACCGATAAAGGCCGTTCCTGGGCTGAGAATCCCGATATTAATCGCGTCATCTTCGGTATGGGCCGACATGTAAAGTACTTTTAAAGTTGGGCGCAGCTTAGCCAGCCGCTCGACCAACTCGCGTCCTTTCATGCCAGGCATGACCACGTCTGTAAGCACCAAATCGATCGTTTCGTCGTGGGACTCCACGAACTGAATTGCATTCGCGGCGCTCGTTGCTTCGATCACGGTATACCCTCTAATCTCTAGGAACCGTCGCGTCATACGGCGCACGGCATCGTCATCTTCCACCACGAGAATCCTTTCCTCTCCTTGCAGAGACCGAAGGATTGGCTGTGGTGTTTCAACGACCTCGACGGGTTCCTCAACGCGCGGGAGATAGATTTGAATTGTTGTCCCCAAACCAAGTTTGCTAGAAACGGTGACGCAACCTCCGCTCTGTTGCACTGTCCCGTAAACAGTGGCCAATCCCAGTCCAGTCCCTTTGCTGCTATCCTTGGTGGTGAAAAAGGGTTCGAAAAGATGCGATTGGGTGTTCTCGTCCATACCGTGGCCAGTATCGCGCACAGCGAGCATCACGTGAGGGCCGGCTTGAACACCCGGGTGACTGCGCCTCCAAGCAACATTCATGTCGCAATTCGCAGTCTGAATCGTCAACTCGCCGCCGCGCGGCATAGCGTCCCGGGCGTTAAATACCAAATTCATGATGACCTGTTCCAATTGCGCCGTGTCGGCCCTTACACGCCCGAGCTCAGGTTGGAGATCCATACTCAGCTTAATGTCTTCGCCAACCACGTGGGGCAACATTTCCGCTACTTGAGTGACCAGGGCATTGAGGTCCAGCACCCGCGGCTGGAGCACCTGCTTGCGCCCAAGGGCTAAGAGCTTCCTCGTCAATGACGAAGCTCGATCCACAGCCTTCACAATTTCGCTTAACTCGCGGCGCAGCGTACTACCAGCGCTAACGTTGTTCTGCGAAAGCGCCGCTTGGCCGCGGATGACCATGAGCAAGTTATTGAAGTCGTGGGCCACGCCACCAGCCAATCGGCCGACGGCCTCCATCTTCTGCGCCTGGCGTAATGCTTCTTCTGCTTGCGCGCGCCCGGCGATCTCTCTTTCCAATTCACGATTGGTGGCTTCCAATTTCTTGACGTTTAGCTGTGCTGTCTCCGCCATATAAACAGCAAACGCGAGTATTAAAGCCATCAGAATGCCGCCGCCGAAGACCAGCGTTGGCAGCGGCGATCTTGTGTAAGCAACTGCCCCCGTCTTCGGCCAGGCCAGCGCTCGCCACGTTAGCTGCTGAAACTCAATATTTGCCTCCTGGACATATGGCCCTTCTGGCGGGTTGACCCCCGCGCGATTATAGACACCCTCATTCCCGTCGAAAACTGCGACCCAGTAGTCCGGCCCGACACCTTGAAGAATCGAGGAAAACACCTCCTGATAGCGAAATACACCAACTAGAAAACCGCTGAGCCTTTTCTCCGAGTACGCGGGTACGCAAATCAAGAAACCTCGGCCGCCCTGTCGCAGATCAACATGCGGTGCAACCATCGTTCTATTATTGCGGGCAGCGTCTTCGAGCGTCGCGCGCAGCCCGGGTGCGGCACTCAGGTCCGCGCCGATTTCAGCTTCATTTCCATTCTCGGGTGCCACCCAGAGTACGTGGAACTTCGGGTCTACCCACTCGATCGCCTGGTACGTGGGGTAGCCGCTCATCAACAGGCTTGCATCCGCCTTGACGTCCTGCTCGTCTGAGGAACCATGGGTATGCCAGCGCCCGGCCAAGCGCTCTAACGGCAGAATGCGCGCGCTCAACTCTGACTCCGTTTTAGTCTTCACGAACGAAGCTTGCTCTTTCGCCGCAGCCTGGATCTCGGCGAGCCGATGGGTGACCAGCATTTGCCAAAGGACCAGTGCCACTATGATTGTGCTCAAGCCAAAGATGGCTGGTAACAACAACCGGTCGATGAACCTTTTGTGCATCCGTATCCTCAAATGCTGTCAGCTAAGCTGTGGGGACTCATTGTGGATCAATCGCGAGATCAGCTCGCCCTTTACTTCGATGGGGGATTCAATTATAGCCCGTCTTAATTGCCCTGCAAGCCTAGCGTAATCGTCCGCTCGGCGTCCGATCGGATGATGCCGGAGCCCGATTCACAATTCGCACCGCTCGATTCGGATTTTCGCTGGTGGTACGAGATCACAGGCGACGCTCGCACTAAGGAAACGTCTAATGGTCGGAACCGGCCGGGCTGCTGTCCCACCCGTGATATTCGATTGCTTCGTAGAGGTTGATGACAGACACGAGTGCGCCAGTGAAGAGCAAAAATCTAGCCAGCGCAGCTCAAGCGATCAGTTCCAACGTGTAACTATCCCAAGGCCAACAGACATCCCCAATATTGTCGTCGATCTGCCGCGTGCCGGCCGTCGCGCCTGAGAAGCCAATGCCGGACGTGGGCAGAAATCGAACACACCCTCGGCCACCTCGAACTGGTAAGGTCCGGCCCAGTAGGCTCCATCTACGGCCTCAGCGTAGAAGTACAGGTACCGGTTACAAGTATTGGCAACATAGACCGTATTACCTGGATCGATAGTCCACCATCCTTGGCTGTCCCACGGTGGTTGACAGCTCGTTTTGTAGAGCGCGATAGCGACGTAAACTCGAGACGAATAACCATTTTGAAAGTGGATTTGCATAAATCTCCGGTTCGTTACTCGTCCAGCCCTCTGAAACGCTTGGCAAGCGGAGTCGTATCGGGACTGTTTGCGGCGGCCTTTGCACTTGCCTGGGTAGAAACTGGAGCACCGGATCTCTTGGAAGTGTCGCCCTCTTCCAGGGGCGGGTCTGTTGCAGCTATTTGCTCCGCTAAGCCCGATGACGCCTTGGCCCGCCATTTAAGTGAAGGGCTGCCGCTGTGCGGGAGTACCGCTCGAGAAGGCTGTCCACCGAACGCGCCGCGCTCCGCCATTTCAGGTTTTTCTTGGTTAGCCATATGACAGATACTCTATTCCCATTCACCCTGGCCGCAATCGCCAATCTTTTCCAACCAAGATGAGCTTGAAGGGGTAAAGCATGCTGACGATGGATGATCAGCATGCACGAGACAGGAAACTTAAATTTGCAACGTTCAGCACAAAATATCCCTCGGCCGTCTGTCGAAGCGAATACGGCTCAATACGGCGCACGCTGCCGTCATACCTGACATCGACACATAGATGATTCGCCGCGCACAAGAATAAGGTGGCGTGGAACTAAATGATTTTGAATTACGTGGCTTGTATTTCGAGTTCGGCTCCCTGCATCGTCTCAGCTGCTCGGGCGACCCGGACCTTAATGATAGTGTCGCGGAGGTACTGCCAATAGCAGTCGCCACGACCGCGCTGCTGGAAATAGAGATAGTCTATCTCTCCAACAACGGGGTTCTTCAGGCGGGCGAAGGCGTGGAAGTGATCAATGCTCTGCCCACACTGATGGCATTTCTTGGACTCGGACATTGGTGACCCTCCTTGGGCTTTCTCGTGGCCCATGTTCGTATCGTTTGATGAACTGACGATTCGCGGAAGACATGCAGTGTTTCCATTAGCCAACCGCGGCAGCGCGTTGTAGATGCAAGATTGCAAAACGTGAAGAAATTGGCCGATCCAGACAGTTCAATCAAATCCGCTTAGACCAATCTGCTAGGGGGTGCGCTCAGTTTGTGGAAGTTGCGTCGACAGTCCGGCCGGATGGCTGGAAGGGCCGAGGCTCGCGGGAGTTGAGTGGGGAAGAATGTGCAGCAATACGGCGAACACTCTACCGACTTGGACAGTATCTTACTGGATTCAACGATGGAATTTCTTCTTGAGGAGCGCGGGCTCGGTGCTTAGGCTCTGGTACTAGAACTGGAGGAATCAGCCATGGGCCTATCTACTTCGGTTGACAACGGTCATTCGTTTTCGGGCGTTGAGGCGCGGCGAAGCTCGCGTATCAACAGTCCAGTCCGTCTCGTTATAGAAGCAAAGAATAAAATGGGACAGCCATTTCAAGAAAAAACATCCGCTGTAAGCCTGAATCTCCACGGGTGCCGATATCGATCGCGGCATGACTATTCCATCGGAATGTGGGTAACCTTGCGCCTCACCGAGCCGGGCGGCGAAGCGGAGTCAGCGGTTCTGCGCGCACAGGTCCGGTCCGTCCGCGCCCCCAAGAATCCAAACGAACTCTACCAAATCGGAGTAGAGCTTGAATCGCCGGCAAACGTTTGGGGCATTCCCGCGCCACCTTCCGATTGGGAACGAACATTCGAAGCTTGGTTGAAAGTACGACGAGGTAATGATCTGCCGACCCCACTGCCCACGGCGGCAACCGCGGAGCGTGAGCCAGCAGCGGTAACGACACCTACGCCAGCGGAACAAGTACTTCCCACCCAATTTATTCCCATACTGCAGAAGGCCGTGCGAACGGCGGTAGCAAAACAGCTCGATGAATCTCTCAAAGACGCCTTCTGGAAGTTTGATGAAGTCTCTCGGGCGAGAATGCAGCAGGCGGAGGAATCCCTTGAGCGGCGGATCGAGATGATCGTGTACACCTCACGCGCCGAAGTCGTTAGCCGTCTCGATTCCCGGCTTGCAGAAGATCAACAACGCTGGAAAGAACAGCAAGACGCGTATCGGAATAGGACAGAAGAAATTGCTGATGGCCTCGAGAAGCTGGGGGCGGATACGCAGCGCGACCTGGCCGAGACGAAGGCATTCGTCGAAAGGGCAGCCGGGGAACTTGAACCTCGGATGCGCGACCAAATCACGGCCTCCGTGGAACGTGGCAGCCGGGAATTTGAGGCCGCGGTCGCCCTGGTTTCGGATCACCAGTTGGCGCAGCTGGCCGAAAGTGCGCTGACTGTGACGCGAGAAACTTCGTCGCAACTAGAGGCCCGCGCCGCCGAAGCACGATTGCTCATGGAGAGTGCTGCCAACAGACTGCAGGAGTTGCAACGCCAGGCGGATGCGCAGTTGAAAATTGTCTCCGAAGCAAACGAACGGATTATTTCTTCCGTTGCTGCTCTGGATGCGGAAAACCGTGTTGCGTGCCAAGAGCGAATCCGAAAGCTGGAGGACGAACTCGCCCGTGCAGCTGACCATTCAACCGAACAGTTTCGCAATGGGCTCAACTCACTACTATCCTCTCTGGTTGGCACGGTCAGCACCGGCGAGGAGCACACGGAGTCTACGCTCCATGGTCCCGAATCATCTACGCCGTCGAGCGAGTGAAAACTGGCTTGACCGAGGACCGACGGCCCCAGTTTCGATACATCTTGCCGGAGGAGGCCTGTCCACCTTCTATTGGATTTGTGCGTTCATGATGTAGCTGATGAGAAAAAGGGAAGAGAGCGCGAAGGCCAGCATGCTTTCGTGTTTTAATTACTTTGCGTTGATGTGGCGATGGGATCGTCGCTAACCAGCAAATTCAGGAGGCGAATGATTTGTTTCTGCTCGCGTTCCTGTTCGGGAGTGGCGTCCGTGTTTTGCGCGAGCTCCGCGAGCCGGGCCGACAGCACTTGCAACGCAATTTCACGCTTGACGTAAGCAGCTTCCGGGATGGGACTCATCACCCAGCCTCTCTTCGTCTTCTCGAAGTCCACAGACTGTTCTTTCCAGCGAAACTGGGAGCCCGTTTGCGCATTCGGAGGACCGCCTAACGATTCGATCCGAACGACTGCGGTTCCGTGCTTGCCCTTGATTTGCATCGCTGAGACGCGTACCTCGCGGTAAACGATTATGGGTTTGCCGAGACTGTCCAGACCGCGCGTACGGAGGGATTCACCGGAATCCTGATTCATTTCGACAAATGCGGCTGCGATCTCGTCTGGCGAAGGGTTTTTTCGAGCCACTTGCAGAACGATTTCTCCAGGAGTTTCGACTGTTGCTGAACTGGAGGTTTCAGCTGCGGGAGCAGTGTTCGACGCAGACGCAGGCACCGGCTTGGGCAGTCTGAAAGGTGGTCGATTCTGCGAGCTGCGGCTGGCGGCCTGAAGAGGTTGCTGGTCCGCATGACGCGTAGCTTCGAGCGGTTGTCCGGAACGGAGCGGCTTCTCGGTCAAATAGCGGAAGAAACGAGCGGTACCACGCGACCGCCAGTAGGGCGAGTCATAAAACTGCGTGTCGGGACCGGAACGCACGGAGCTGAAGAAGGAGTGTTCTTTGGGATCGATGACGATGCCGACATGGCCGTGCCAAACAACTAGGTCGCCAGCTTGGGGCGCACGCACGCGCGTGAAATTTGTGTTGCCGATGTAGAGTTCGCGCGAACTGGCATAGTCGTATGGAAAGCCGGCTTGTTCGTAAACGTCGTGAACTAGGTGGGAACAGTCCGTTTCGGATTCGGAGTTGGCGTCTACTGTGGGAATGGTAGCCAGAATCTTGCGACCCTCTGTTCTGGCGATGGGACGTGGTCCGAGCGTGTCCGCAGGGGCTGGCCGGACATTCTGGCCGAGCGCCGCCGAGGCCGTCGCGAGGCACAACGCTACGAAAATGAATCGACACGTCATTGTGTAAGTCTCGCAGACCACGGCGAAAGCCGAACTGGCCATGCTGCGAAGACAACACCGCCCGATGGTACAGGTCCCGTTTTCGCGTTGGGCTGGAAGACAAAAAGTCTGCGAGAAACTTTAAGGCTCGAAACTAAAAAATGCCGCTGCTGACTCCGGTTACTACGATGTGTGGGCGACTTACGAGGTTGCAGAGCGGGTGTCTCGGTTCGCCAGGGAAATACGCGATTGTAGGCAAAGTGGCAGATAAACGCTGCCAGCTCCACCGGTCGATGCAATATTATCTAATCAGTTGATCCGACACTACTCCCCATGGAGAACCGATCTGTTTGGGTTTCGTGCTCGACTAAAGGGCGTATAGTCATCGCGTATCGCTCCGGGCTAAGATTGTCGCTAAAATGACGACCAGGAAACCGGATCTCGAGGCTGCGCACAGACACTGCTACAAGTGTCGTAAAGAGGTGATGGCAGTGAAATCTGCGGATGCTTTCATTGCCTGACAACCTTTCCTCCCGGCGAGATTGAGGAATGGTTAGACGATGGGCAGACCGCCATGTGCCCAAAATGTGGAATCGACTCCGTGATCGGTTCGGCTTCGGGGTTTTCGATTGACGAGCGCTTCCTAGGATCGATGAACCAACGATGGTTTTCATGTGGTGGGCCGCGTGCGAACCGAGTGCATTAGAGTCTTACCGTAGGCAAGCGTGTCTGCAACGCTGAATGAATCTAGCGGGCTTTCTTCTCGGTGATATTTTGTAATTCCTTCTCATCGACGTCTGCTGAGACCTGCGCGCCCGCCTCTACGGGTGATGCCCCGGAATTCAACTGTGGTGTTCATGCCGCGTAGACAGAGCAAGTTGGCTGGGTTATGCCATTTGTCGATGGGAGCCCTGATTCGACTTCTAATCGCTGATGACTCTGCAACCATTCGCCGCACCATCTGTTCGCTGCTTCAAGCTCAAACCGACATCGCGGTCTGTGGCGAAGCTGGCAATTATGCAGAACGGCTGAAGATATTTAACGCGACCACTACTGATGTAGTTCTGATAGACGTGCGGATGCCGGGCGAAAAGCTGTTTACCGCTGCCACTATCAAGGCCTATTTTCACGGGTCATGTTTGCTTGCAATGTTTGTGTAGCTGAGACGCCCAACAGTTTGTCCAGGGAATGGAAGAGTTGAGAGCGACCGACGTCGCAAAGAAGGAACGGGAAATCTAGGTCGCGATATATCCGATCGGCCCACTTTACTTGAGCATCCAGCATCACAAGAGGATCTCGGGACGAGTCCGGAACAGCGAAGTCCGCAGGGCTTACCACCTTAATGTCGAAGTTCTGCTCCGTGCCGTTGTGTCTCTGCAACCACGTGCGTGTTGCGGACTTGAGTTCAGATTTGTCATAGATGACTTTGTAAGCCGCATCCACTTGGTCTGAGATTGCTGTGATGCCGTTTGTGAGTGTCTGGATTTCATCCTCAGCATCGTCGTAGACGCCATTTGTCGGTTGAATTGAGACTCCGACGAGGAACAGGGCCAGAGCCACGCCGATAATAAGCGGGTGGACCAAAACCACGATATCAAGCGTTTTGTCCATCGATTGGCCTCCGAACTAGTTCTGCGTGTTCGGGTACCCCCCTAAAGGTTTGTAGGGAACTGTGCCAACCCCCCGGCAAGTCCGATTCCGCGAGGTACGCTCTCGTGACGCTATCCAACGAAGTAGCGCCAAAGAAGGTATGGGAGTGAAGTTCATCGCGATGGAACACGAACATCGTGCGCGATTCGCGGAGTTAAACTGTTTTCGCCTGTTGCTTTGCGAGGTTCGCGCGGATCCCTTTCATCCGTTCGCGAGTCATCGCACACCTCTGGCGTCCGTTCGGCGTGGCATCGATTAATTTTTCGAGACTTGCGGCAAAGTTCGGTGCGTAGGCTGCCCGGATCTCGGGCAGCAGTTCCTCAACTTTGGCAAAGACGCTGATGTGCTCGCCGTTGCAGTCATTGAAAAGCTCCGGACGAATCGCGCCGTCGTTCACCAAGGCTGCCGCCATGTCCCAATACGTGACGACCATGCGCAAGTGACCGCTGTGGTCATTGAACATCGCGTTATTGAAATCCGCCATCGTCTGAGGATTGAAATCGCGAAAAAACCAGTCGCGTGCTTTGCGCATCGTCTCTTCGCGGCGCAGTTCGTAGAGCTTCAGGATGAGTCCGGCTTCTTCTTGTTTCGACATTGGAGACATCTCCCTTGTGAAGTGCGGCACTTGGGTTTGCGCTGCCGAGTGTAGCAATTGCAAGAGGACGAATCCAAGGGTTCGGAAACACTGGGATCACAAGAACAGCGACGTCGCCAGGTTCGAGACGCCGCCGTTCTTAGGCGCAAAGTACACCATCAATTTCATTTATCCGAATGCAACGGGAGGAGCTGAGAGGAATTCGGCGGTGTTGAGTCCAAGGCTTCACCGACAGGGCCACACGTCGAAGAAATCCTCCGGATCCGATTTGTATCAATTCGGCTTTTCTGGACGTTTCTCCTCGGGTTTGGATTCCTTCGGTGGCGGCTGATGCTGCTCTACCTTTTGCTGTTGCGCCGCATGCTTTTGCTCAAGCTGTTGCGTTTGCTGAGTGTGCCGCTGTTCCATCTGTTGTTTTTGCACGTCGTTGGCGTTTTTCTTGGCAGCCTGCTCGTGTTCCTTTTCCTGTTGTTGCTGGAGTTTCTGGTGTTCCTGATTCTGTTTGGCGGCTAGCTGTTCTTGCTGTTGTTGGTATTTCTTGTTGGCCGCGGCGCTGCCGGTATTGGGCGTCGTGTAGGTATGCGGCTGTACTTCGCTAGCGTGGTTGTTCGCTTTCGGTTCAGGGGTTGCGGGCCGATTCTCGGGTCGCGCTTCCGAGTTGGCGGGCGGGCGGTTTTCGGATCGTGCTTCAGTTGCTGGGCGGGCGTTGCCGTTGCGGGCGGTATTGGGAGGAGGAGCCTTGTACGCGCCTCCAGCTTGTCTTGCGGGTTCTACGCCGCTCCTAAAGTCTGCGGGCTTGGCAGTGGCTGCGATGGGCGGCTTGCCTTGGTTGGTGGAGGCACGCAGTTCGGGATTCGAACGGGCTTGTTGGATGTGCTCATTTTGCGCAGCGACGCGGCCGACATGTCGCTCCTTACTATACGTTTCTTCCTGCGCCGTCGGACGCGCTTCGATGCCACCAGTGCCACCGTTGTAGCTGACACGAGTGGTGTTATTTTCAACGATTCTGGTGTTGTAGGTGTTGTGGATGATCGTTTCGTTCACACGATTCACGGATCTGTTGTAGAAGAAGTGCCCGTTGTCCCAGCGGCCACCCTCGTAACCGCGCCCGCCGTAGCCGTAGCCGTAGTTAATGCCACCATAGTAGCCGACATGCTCTCCCCAATATCCTTCGTGGAAGATGAACACGCCGCCGTCCCAACCCCAATACCCGGGCGTCCATAAGTAGCCAGGCTGGGGTGCCTCCACCCAAGTGCCAGGCACCCAGTAATATCCGTCGTCATCGTCATAGGCCCAATAGCCAGGAGTCCAGATATAGCCGTCCTCGGGACAGACAGGCTGCTCATAAACAGGGAGAGCAGGAGGGCCGAAGCTGACGGAAATAACGACTTGGCCAAATACGGCATGAGACGAGACCAGTAAAGCAAACGCGAACAGCAACGAGCGAAGTACGACGCGCATTGTTTCTTCCTTTTGCCCGCTCATTTCGGGGACTGGGGCGCGGATCAGGTGCGTGAATTTTCTTGGGGTCCGACTTCGGCTCTGGATATTAGAAGAGAGGATACATGAGACCTATACGGTTATGCCTGTAGCCGAGAATGAGGAAGGCCGTAGACGGCAATGAAAATTCAAGGTTGTTCCAACATCTCAGAGAGCCAAAAAGCAATAACGTGGTCGGAGCGCAGCAATTGCTCGACGTCAAGTAAGTCTCCATAACATTGTCACCAGAACCAAAACCGAAAACTACTGGCCGTTCCTGTAAGGTCTCACCAGAAGCTAGTGATAGGATCACCGTACAGAACGGCTGCAGCCTCGCCAATGTCAGGCCAAAATAGCGAACGTCGTGTTTATCCTCGCTTTGCCGCCTCGAAAGGGACGATCGTCGCTTGGCACAGGTTCAACAAAAGAGCGGTTTCGGCAGTGGACAACCTTGGCTTAGGCGGACTGTTCATCCGTACACCGGATCCGCCGCCTGTCGGAACCTTCATTCAGTTGCTTATTGATGCGCCTTCAGGTGAGGTACGCTCTCGTGCCGCTGTCCAACGAAGTAGCCCCAAACAAGGTATGGGAGTGAAGTTCATCGCGATGGAACACGAACATCGTGCGCGATTAGCGGGATGGCTTAAAACTCTGTCTTCACGCGTGTGATTGACGGGGGAGTTTCTAGTGCGCGCCTACGCACTCCGATGTACGTCACCAGCATTCGTGTTTTTATCCGCAATAAGATTGCGATTCCGGCACACCTGTACCGTCGGCCTATTCCCGCATATCGAAAATAGATGCTAGTTTCCATCTGATCTGCGTGTCGGAGAGATTCCCCGACTTGTGAGGCGAATTGCGGCTACGTACCAAATTCCTGCTGTCGCTCGTCTTGGTCACCGCCGGACTGACTTGCAGCACCTTACTGCTGGTTCGTCACAATGCCCAGGAGCGGGAACAGCGGGAAATGCATGAGCACGCCGTCAATGTCATCCTCACATTTCAGGTCGTTCAGCAACAACGTCAACTTGCGCTTAGCCGCAAGGCGGACCTGCTGGCGTCGCTGGCGTTCATGAGAAATGGGGACGCAACGACGATCCAGGATGTCAGCGAGGATCCGTGGCAATCAGACGACTGTGATTTGTTTGCCCTTGCCGATGGCACTGGCAAGATCGTTGCCTTGCACACGACCGCCTTTGAGTTTCCGGTCGCAATTGCTGAGGATTTGCTTCATCGCTCCCTTAAGGAGAGGAATAATTCTGCGTGGTGGTACAGCGGCAAGCGTCTGTACCAAGTAGTTTTGCAACCGTACTACGAGGGAGTTCCTGCCCATAGCCCCCTCCTCGGCACGGTGATTGTTGGTCGTGGTATTGATCCGACTGCAGGCGATCTTAAGCCAATCTCCACCGGCCAGTTGGCGTTCCGATATGGCCCGGATATCGTGGCCAGCACGCTCTCTTCGGCACAGGAGCGGGACGTGGCGCGCCAGTTGCAAGAGACCAACTCTGAGGAACAGATCCAGATTAACGGGGAGCCGTTTCTTGCGAATTCGTTCGAGTTGACTCCCGGCTCAAATCCGGTCTTAAGCCTGACGATTCTGAAATCCTACAACGAAGCTCGCGCATCTCTTCAGAAACTCAACCATCTGCTCGGCGGCCTATTCGTTTTGGCGGTGCTGGCGGGCGGTTTAATAGTGTTCGTGATTTCGGATAGATTTACCAAGCCTCTAGCCAGCTTGGTCGAAGGTGTTAGCGCGCTCGAACAAGGGAACTTCGAATATCCCCTGGTGGCACAAGGCGGAGACGAAGTGGCGCAGGTAACCCGCGCCTTTGATCGTATGCGGCAAACTCTGAAACGGAACGAAACCCAGAGGCAGCAACTCGAAGATCAGCTTCGCCAGGCGCAGAAGATGGAAGCGATGGGTCGGTTAGCCGGCGGGGTCGCCCATGATTTCAACAATCTGCTGACGGTTATAAAGGGACACAGCAATTTGCTCATCGATCGGCTGGAACCGGTAGATCCCAGCCACCGCAGCGCTTGCCAAATAGATAAAGCGGCCGAGCGCGCTGCATCGCTCACAGGCCAGTTGCTGGCCTTCTGCCGCATGCAGGTGCTCCAGCCGAAGGTGCTGGATTTGAATTCGCTCGTTACGGACATGTCTAGCCTGCTCAGGCGCCTGGTCCGAGAGGATGTAGTGTTCACATTTCTGCGGGGAGAACCGCTGGGACGCGTGAAGGCTGATCCCGGGCAAATCGAACAAGTGGTCATGAATCTGGTTGTGAACGCGGGCGACGCCATGGCAGATGGAGGCCGACTAACGATTGATACGCGCAACGTCACAGTGGATGATGCGTTTGCGCAAGCGCGACCGCCCATGCTGCCGGGCCAGTACGTTCGATTGACGGTCGCCGATACCGGCCAAGGAATGGACGCGGCAACGAAGGCCCGTATTTTTGAACCTTTCTTCACGACGAAGGAACAGGGGAAAGGAACGGGCTTAGGCCTCGCGACCGTATATGGTGTGGTGAAGCAAAGCGGCGGCTGTATCTGGGTCGAGTCGGAACCAGGAAAAGGAACTCGATTCGAGGTTTACCTTCCCAGTGTGCACGAGGCTGAGGAACAACCGCGTCCCGTAGGCATCGCCAATGTACGCACCGATCGATCTGAGACTGTTCTGATTGTAGAAGATGAAGCAGAGGTTCGAGAGCTCGCCGCTTTATTCATGAAATCGGCTGGCTATACGGTCCTGACTGCGCGAGACGGGGTGGATGCACTCGCGGCTGTGCAGTCATCGAAGAGGCAAATAGATGTGGTGGTCACGGACGTGGTGATGCCCAACATGCGAGGTCCCGATCTCGCAAAGCGATTGAAGTCCCTTCGGCCCGACATCAAGATCATTTATATGTCCGGCTACCTCGATTACAACGGAGGCAGTGGGGAGTTCTTGGAGGACGGCTTCTTCCTTCAGAAGCCGTTTACGCGCGACACTCTGTCAAGCAAGGTCATGGAAGCCTTGGAATCGGAGCGCACCAGCGCTAGCCCCTCCGTTTGAACTTGCCACTCGGCGGCGAGCTTATAGAGAGTTCGTCTGGTGCCTTACCTCCGATTGAGATAGCAAAAAAAGAGCGGCTGGATTTTCTGGTTCCGGCCGCTCTTCGATACTACTGTTGGCTCTGCGGTTTGGTTAGAAGCTGAAGCGGGCTCCCAGGGTAATGACACGGCCCGCAAGAGCGCCGGTAATGGTGCCGAAATTTGAGCTGCCGGTGTTATTGGAGATCATGTTTGGGTTAAGGTTTAAATTGTTGAACAGGTTGTAGGCATCCACCCGCAACTCAATCCTGGCATTTTCGCCGAGTATCCGCGCTTTGGGCAGGCCAAAGGCCTTGGCCAGCGTCATGTCAACTCCCTTATATCCGGGAAGGTTGAGCGAATTGCGTTGGACACCAGGGGCCGGCGGAAGCGTGGTGCCGAGCGAAGCAGTGTAGGCTGTGGGGGAAAAATACGCGGCGCCGCCGTTAGGGAAATTTGAGTTAGCAACCGTCTCGAATGCACTGTTGCTGGTGCTCTGACCCGCGCCGCCCAGGTAGGCGGCTGGGAACAGCGACCCGTAGCCGCATTGTGTGCAATACGTGTTCCCGCCATTGACGCTCACCATGGGAGTCCAGGGGAATCCCGAGTGGATATTGAAGATGCCGCTGAGGGTCCAGCCACCGGCAATCTTTTCGACCCAGGCGTTGCTGCCGTGAAAGAAGACCGGCTGCCACACGCCGAAGATCTTGAAGGCCTTGCCTACGTTGTAATCACAGCGCCCGTAATTCAGTCCGGGGTCGAACGGGTAGGGCTGCAACGAAAATGGCGCGGAGCTCGTGTCCATGCACTTCGACCAGGTGAATTGAGCATCGGCAGAGAACTGTCGCGAGTACTGATGCTTTAGTTCCGCCAGCATCGCGTTGTAATTCGCGCGACCGTTCAGATTCCAGTAGTCCCCGCCACCGATCTGCGGGTTCAGGGCGTCACCCAGGGTTGCGGGGACGGCTAGTGGGTTCTGATGGAAGTAGATGTCCCGCGACAAGCTTCCCTGATATCCCAACGACGCTATGAATTGGTGACCCAGATCGTATTGCAAGTCCGTCGAGTAGTGATGGACACGGGTCGTCGGCAAAGTGCCGGGGAAAATCTGAACGTTAACGGAGCCGGTCGTGGGCAGCCCATTCGGCCCAAATGCTGCGATCGCGTTGGGATTTGCTGGAAAGCCCTCGAGGTCGTTCACACCCGATGAAAGGGCATAGACGATGCCTGGATTGGGCGATGTAGGCGTTGGAATGATGAAAGTCGGGCTTACCGCTAACCCGGGATTATTGACGATGTTGGCCGAAATAGCGATTTGTTCGCCGTTATAGTTTAGTCCGTAGCCGCCGCGCACCACGAGTCTGTTATGAAATCGGCCCGGACTCCAGGCAAGACCGATCTGAGGTCCGAAGTTGTCCTTCTGCGCGTCCCATGAATTGCCCCTCTGGACGACCAAGCCAGTCAGGAAGTCCGGCCCAGCGCCGGGAACGGCCCGGAACATGTTGTTGTTCTTCTCATATAACGGACCAAAATAGGACCAGCGAAGACCCACATTAATAGTCAGATTCTGTCGAAGTTTGAAATCATCCTGCACGAAAAAGCCCAGGATGTTTTCGCGGTCGTCCTGGCGAATCGTGGTCGGGATCCCCGTTGTAGGATCGAAGTTCCCGGACTCCTTCTGCGGAGCATCGTTGAGGAAGTCCCAGATATTGAAGAAATTATAGCTGGGCACGCCGCAACCGGCACATTCTTGCAGGTATTGAAGGCGGGTGACTTCTGCGCCAAACTTAACAGTGTGGCGCCCATGAATCCAGGTAGCCACGTCCTTGAAACCGTAAGTCCACTGGTCCAGAATGCTCCCGACGTTTGGCCCAAAAGAATTGAGGGTTATTCCGCCGGTCACATCAATATTGTCCACGGGAAATCCGACCGGAGATTGCGGGTTGGAATTGACCTCGTTCCAGCGCCAACTGGCGGCATTGACACGAGCTTCGTTGAGGAAATTCGTCGAGAATGTATGATCCCAGATCGCCGAGATGGCTTCGTTGATTTGTGAGTGGTGGAAGATGTCGTAGCCGCGGTTGCCGTTGAAGTTGTCTTTCGAGAGCGGAACGTAGTAGATGGCAAATGCGATGCGGTCTTTTTCAGTCACATTCGCATCGAGACGGCCATTGTACTGTACGGCGGTAAACTTGGTGGGGTTGAGGGTGTTGTAGTTCGCAATGTCGGCGATATCCGTTAGGCCGCTTCCAATGCCAGGATTAGCCGAACTCTGCCAAGTGGTATCCTGCGTACCCAGAGGCGTTGTGAGTGGCGAGCCGACGTTCAGGCCCTGACCTGGAATCGTTCTGCAATTGACTCCTTCCGTAAGACCGGCAGTTGCGCAAGTGGCGGCAGTATTAAGGGTGCCAACTACCGCGTTACCGGGGAAGGAGAGATATTTCGCGGCGATGCTTCCCGAAGGGGCCAAAGCCCCCAAAGCCGGGGTATCGTACCAACTGTTGCCCTGCAGATTGGTGACGGGTTCACGAACGGTCTCATAGTTGAAGAACGCGAAGATCTTATTCTTCCAGATCGGGCCACCGACGCTGCCACCGAACTGTTCGAACTTATTGTCGTCGCGCGTCACTGCCAGACCTGCGCCGTTGAACCGTTGATAGGCGTTTAGGTTCGGCTGATGGGTCGTAATGAAGAGACTGCCATGAATGTCGTTCGTGCCGCTCTTGGAAATGATTTGAATCTGAGCGCCGCTGAAGCGGCCATCCTCGGCGTCATAGCTATTGGAAAGAATCTTTACGCTTTCAACGGAATCCTCAGAGGGCGTGACGACCGTGGCACCGCCCCAGACCGCGCTCGTGGTGCTAATGCCGTCAATCGAAATGCCGTTACTCTCAGTCTGCTGCCCATTGGCAATGACCTGTGCTCCGTTTTCGGTCTTGAATATGCCATCCGCACCACCGGACTGCCCTGCACCTGACTGGGTGCCTGGCAGGTTATAGTTGTCATTGCCGCTCCCCTGCGAACCGTCAGAGAATGAACCGGGAGCCAATTGTGCGAGCTTCAGAACGTCGCGCCCAAAGGACGGCATGTGCTGGATCTGGTTGCTACTGACCGTGCCGCTCAGGTTGGCTGTTTCCGTATCCAGCGCCTGGGTTGTTTCCGTGACAGTTACGGTCTCTTGAACTGCGCCGACCTCCAGTGGCAGGTCCAGTGAATTGGCTTGCTCGGGGATAATCTGCACCTGCTCCAGCACCTTCTTCTTGAATCCTGGATGCTCCGCGGTGAGCCGATAGGCTGCTAGCGGCAGGGCGTTAAATTCGTAGATGCCGTTGTCGTCGCTGGTCGAAACTTGGCTAGCGCCCGTGTCCTTATTCGTTAGAGTCACCGTGGCGCCGGAAACCGCATTGCTCTGGGGGTCAATTACCGTTCCCCGAAGGGAAGCGCGATATTGTGCGTAAGCCCCTGAAGTGATGACGGATAGGCAAAGGAGAGAAAAAGCGAGGCGAAAAACGAACTTGCCAGAGGGCATGTAGTACTCCTGTATAGAATTTACAGCGCCCTCGACAAGTAAATGGCCCAACCTCTATAACTTAGCAGCATAAGTATCGATTTTTTTCGCGTCAATAGTCAATAATGGATATTACTGATATTGCCCATCGAAACCGTTTATCCGCGGCACATTTCTCCGAATCACGGACGATATTGCCGCGGCGGGCGTCATCAGGAGTTCATCAGAGACCCTTAGGACGATTTTGCGAAATGAGAGATGCGGTGGCTATGCAGGTAGATAAGTCTTTGAGAGTACGGCGTTTGGTCTTGGCGGGATTGCTCGCCGTCTCGCTTTGCGCCGTCGCGCCCGCACTGCTTGGCGATACGCAGTACTATGGGCACTCCTTTTTCGATAACAGCACGATGCCGGACGCTTATTTTTATAGTTCCGGTAAACCGTCAGCGCCTAGCACGCTGGAATTGGTTCACGGCCATCTGCCGGTCAACACCAAAATCTTCATCACTCCTCCGAATGCGCTCCAAATGGCTTGGCAATCGGTCGCCAACGGCGGATGGGACGCGGAAATTCGGGCGGTCAATTTTCGCAACCGCCGGATTCAGTTCCAGGGCGACACACTTTATTTCTGGTGTTATTCGCAGCAAGGCATTGCTGCAACTGATTTACCTCTGGTGCGACTGGAAGATGCAGGCAGAAACTTCTCGGGGCCTCTGCCCTTAGGGGAGTTCGCGGGAGACTTGCCCGCGGGACGCTCGTTGCAAGTAAAGATTCCGCTATCGCGATTTGTGAGCGCTTCGATCCACGATTTTTCCGCACAAAACTTGAGAATTATAGTTTTTTCACAAAATGCCGCCGATGGCGCGAAACATACGCTGGTCATCGACGAAATTCGCATTGATTCCGCGGAAGCAGCAGCCACGTCTTTCCCGCTTGCCGCGGCGCCTGACAATGCCGCCGAACAATGGAAAGCAAGTTCGGCGCTTCCTACGCCGAGCAATCTTTCGGCAAAGGGCTACGAGCGGCACATCTCTCTGCATTGGCAACTGCCTGACTCCACTTCCGGTGGTGCGACGGCTACCAGCTGTGTGGATTCTGGGGCAGAGGCCGGGTTCGAACGCTACATTATCTATCGTTCGGAGGATGGTCGTACTTTTCAGCCGATTGGCATGCAAGTGCGGGGAATCACGCGTTACACGGATTTTGTCGGACTCGGAGGGAAGAAGTTCTACTACCGCGTGACGGCCTCGAACGTCCAATATCGCGAGTCAACGCCATCCGAGGTAGTCAGCGCTGCCGCGCGCACAGCGGACCGGCCTTTTACGGACGATGAATTGTTGACCATGCTGCAGGAAGAATCGTTTCTCTATTACTGGGAGAGCGCGCACCCGGATTCCGGAACTTCGCTGGAAAATGTTCCGGGCGATGATCGCATCGTGGCCACCGGCGCCAGCGGATTTGGAATTATGGCGTTGATTGTCGGGATCGAGCGTGGGTTCATTTCGCGCGAGCAGGGTCTGGAGCGATTGCTGAGGATCGTGACCTTCCTGGAGAAGGCACCCCGCTACCACGGCGTTTGGTCTCACTTCATGGACGGTCACACCGGCCAGACGTTGCCGGTTTTTAGCATGGTCGATGACGGTGGAGACCTGGTCGAGACCGGCTTCCTGATGGAAGGATTGCTGGCCGCGCGGCAATATTTCGCGAATCACGGTATTCACGAAACGCAGCGTCCATTTAGCGCCAGCGATGGCGACAATGCCTCCAAGCGGGCGCACCTTGTTTCGCGCATCACCAGATTGTGGGAGGGAGTCGAGTGGGATTGGTATGCAAATAGTCCTGACAAGTCGTCGCTTTATTGGCACTGGTCGCCAAACTTTGCCTGGCACATCAGCAACCGTCTGACGGGCTTCAACGAAACGATGATCGTGTATTTGTTGGCGATGGCTTCACCGACGCATGCCATTTCTCCCGACTTGTACTACACCGGTTGGGCTAATCAAGAGCATACGGCCATCGGTTCAAGAATGGATGATCCGCGTCCGGGGCCTCGCTACACCAATGGCGAAACTCATTTTGGGATCAAGCTGGACGTGGGGTGGGGAACGGGCGGCCCGCTGTTTTTTATTCACTATTCGTATATGGGATTTGATCCGCACGCGTCTACCGACCGCTTCACGAATTATTTTGAGAATAACATCAACATCGCCAGAATCAATCGGGCGTACTGCATCGCCAACCCCAAACATTTTAAGGGTTACTCCGCCGAGTCCTGGGGGCTGACGGCCAGTGATGGCCCGGAAGGGTACAATCCGAGCGCGCCGAATGAACATGATGATCGCGGGCTTATTGCGCCCACCGGAGCCTTGTCATCCTTTCCGTATACCCCGGAGGCCTCCATGGCTGCGTTGAAACATTTTTACCGCGATGAGGGCAGTTGGCTCTGGGGCATTTATGGACCACGCGATGCGTTTGACGCACGGGAGAACTGGGTTTCGCCGATTTACATGGGACTGAACCAGGCTCCCATTACGGTAATGGCTGAGAATTACCGGACTGGGCTAATTTGGAAGTTGTTCATGTCTAATCCAGAGATTGCGCCGATGCTTGCCAAGGCTGGACTGCAGATGCAGAGCTCGGAAACCAAGTGACACGGCGCTCAATAACTGTGCCAAATTGCGGCAAGGCGTTAACCTATTTTGCCGTTCTTCGCGTAAATAGTTCTCTACAACCGCTTACTACACCTATGGTGTGAAATCGCCGGCGAAGAAATAGCGCCTAATTAACGGCCGACTGATGCAGTGCCTGATTTCGTAGCCCTATTTCGACCACTCAAACTCGCAACATTGCCCTCTCGGCCAGTAGACCGCCAAGGGACGCCTATTTAGACTGGTAGCTACATATGTCCGTAACTAAAAGCTTGAAATTGACGGGGACAGCAACGAGCACGGCTGAAATGGACCCCGTTGCGAATTTTAAGCAAGGGATTCGGTTGCTCAAGGAAGGCTACCCCCAAAAGGCCCTCGCACTTTTCCGGCTTTTGTTCGAATGCGAGAAGCACAACCCGTACTATCTGTCGTATTTTGGTTTGTCGGTCGCGCGTGCAGAACGTAAGTGGGAGCAAGCGTCGGAGTTGTGTGAATTAGCAATACATCTCAAAAATGAAGAGATCCAGTTCTATCTTAATTTGGCAGAGGTCTTTACATTAGCCAAGCGACGCGAAAGAGCGTTCGATACACTGGACGCGGCGCTCGAAATATTCGGAGAAGATGAACGACTACGGCAGGCACATGGCAAGCTAGAAAAGCGCAGTTCCCCCCTGCTACCTTTTTTTTCCAGGGATCACTTTCTGAACCGGAAGCTAGGCAAATTGCGGCATCGCGCAGTGAAACTCTTGAAGAGTGAGGAGACTTAAGAGGAATCCTGAATCCCTGAGCTTTTGAGACAACAGTGCTATCCCGGCACATGCCTGATTAACGTTGATCGGACAAATACCGGGAGCAGGATACTCACCTAGATCTCTTCCTCGGATTTTTTGTGGTTATGCATTGCAGCGAGAGTCCACTTCTGTAAGACCTCCCGAAAATTGGGTCTAAGATCGCGAAATGCCAAACCCATACCCACGGTTGGCTTGACATCGATCACTATTGCCTTGGCCTCGGCGCTCTTCCGACGCCACTCCACCGAATGGGGAACCGACCTCCTGTTTAAGATCAGGCGCAAATTCGCGTGTTGTTGGGTCGCCGACGTCCGCCCGACTCTCCGAGATTAGATCAGCTTCTAAGATATGCAACCACTCTGGACCGTCGATTCGAGCGCACCCTCAGCCAGCTTGAACGCGCCCAGCGGATCCGGCTGAGTCAGCCCGTGGCTCCCCGGGTCGACGTCAACGTTACGTCGTCATAAAAACCAAACCAAACTAACCGCTCCATGATTTAGTGTCGGTTCAGCCTGAAATGGAGAGAGGGCGCTTTCCGTTAGTGAGTGAACGGTCTATCCGGAAGTTGAGCTACGACCGCTTTCGGCGTCACCTACTACGGGTACTTTCGGATGCGCTTCAAGAACGAGAAGGCCATTTCCTACGTACGCCAAGACCGAAAGGGAATCGCTCTGCCGATTCGCCCGTGAACCCCGCAAGCTCGTGAAACGTTTTGTTGCTCATGGGTAAGAGTTCATCGACAATGCGAGCATGGACGTCCGGCTCCAGCCAGCGAATTCTTCGCCGCGTACAGCTGTCGGCTGTCGAACTGGAGCTGCGACTAGAGGAGGAAGCAGGAGATGGGTAACACCGACGATAAAGAGTTGGATGCGGTCTTGCCGAACAAGCTCTCGAGACGCAATTTAATCAAGGGAGTGATTGCGGGTGGCGTGGCAGTCTCCTCCGCAAGCTATCTTTTCCGCGCTTCCACTCTGCTAGGCCAGTCTACTCGCGGCGCGGGTGAAAGACTTCTCACCATCAATGTAAACGGCCAGTTGCGGCGAGCCGACGTTATGCGGCAAGAGACGCTCGCCTGGACTCTGCGCCACAAACTTGGCCTCACCGGCACAAAGTTGGGCTGCGACCGCGCCGAATGCGGCTCTTGCACCGTGTTGATCGATGACGTGCCGTACTACGCCTGTTCGGTTCTGACACACACCGTGCGCGACCGCAAGATTCTGACCATCGAAGGCCTGGCGAGCCCCGAAGGAAAGTTGCATCCCGTTCAGCAGGGTGTCATCGACGAGCAAGGCTTCCAATGTGCCTTCTGCATGCCGGGTTTCATCATGGCCTCGGTAGGATTCCTGAAGACAAATCCCAATCCCACCCGAAGCGAACTCGCGCAGGGCCTCTCGGGAAACCTGTGTCGCTGCCAGGACTACGACAAGATACTGACTGCGATGATGCGCGGAGCGGAGAACATGAGGAGGGCGAGCCATGCCTAAGGGCGATACAGGAGCTGGCGAAGCTACACCGCGTGTGTATGGGGCCGGACATAAACTGATTGGCAAGGACTACGAAACCGCTGACCTCTATGCCAAGGTCACGGGACTGGCAAAGTACGCCGAGGATTATCACGCCGACGGCATGCTCTACTGCAAACTGCTACTCAGCCCCTTGCCACACGCCCGCGTGAAGCATCTTGACGTTCGCCAAGCGCTCGCCATGCCTGGCGTGAAGGCGATTCTCACCGCCGACGAACTTCCGCCTCCGGCCGATACCCTCACCGACAATGGCACCGTGATTCGGGCCAACCCAAAGAGTGAGAAGGCCCTCACTATGGAGCCGCTCTACCAAGGTGAGCCGATTCTCGCCGTGGCCGCTGTTGATGAATACACTGCTGCGGAAGCCATCGAAAAAATTCGCATCGAGTTTGAACCGCTCCCCTTCGTTATCGACCCGCTCGATACCTTGCGACCTGGCGGGCCCAACCCAAGAGCGGAAGGGAACATCTGGGTGCAGCACCCGGCCCCGGCGACCGCGGCGGGAGCCCGGCCCGCGGCTCCGCCACCTCCGACGATCGGAGTACTCAAGTGGACCGAGGCGGACTTCGCCGACGAAAAAAAAGGCCGTCTGCCTACTGGAAAAACTCCCGACGAATGGTCTTACGGTGATCTTCAAGCGGGCTTTCAAAGTGCCGCGCTAGTCCTCGATGAAACGTTCGTCACGCCGGATACGAGCCACCAGACGCTCGAGACCCGCACTGCGATGGCTTACTGGCAAAACGGAAAAGTCTATGTCCACACGGGCACGCAGAGCACTGCGCAGACCGTGCCTGCTATCGGGCGCTGGCTGAACATTGACCCGGGCAAAGTCGTGCTCATCAGCGAATACACGGGGGGTGGGTTCGGCAGCAAGATCACCGGCGGAGTTACGTTGGTTATTCCGGCGCTCTTATCGAAGAAGGCGAATGCGCCGGTGATGATGCGGATTAGCCGCGAGGAGGAAACCTTCATCGGCCGTGCGCGGCCCAGTATGCTCGGGCGGATGAAAGCCGGGTTTTCCAAGGATGGTCGGATCATCGCGCTAGATATGTTTGTGATTGCGAACAATGGTCCTTATGATGCGGTCGGCGATTCCCCCTCCTCAGGCCGCATCGTATCTCTTCTCTACCAACCACAAGCCATGCGCTGGCGCGGAGCCACACTGCTGACGAATACGCCGCCGAGAAGTGCGCAAAGCTCGCCCGGTGGCATGCAGGGGATTGTGATAATGGAGCCGGTCATCGCCAAAGCTGCGCGCAAACTCGGGCTCGACCAAGTGGCCATTCGCCGTATCAACTGTCCCGAGGGCAAAGCGCCCTTCGGACCGGCAGCGCAGGGCAAGCGTCCGTACGCGACGAGTGCGTTCCTCAAGGAAGCGCTCGACCGCGGTGCGGAACAATTCAAATGGAGCGAACGGGTTTCGCGGACGCCGAAGCGCATTGGTTCCAGGGTGCGCGGCGTTGGCGTTTCGCTCAGTTGCTATGTCGGTGGCACGATCGGTTTCGATGGGATCCTGATCATCAAGCCTGATGGACGAGTGTCCATCCTCTCCGGAATAGGCAACTTGGGAACGGAGTCCGTAATCGACGTTCATCGAGTAGCTGCCGAGGTGCTGGGAGTGCGGTGGGAGAAGTGCGACATTACCTGGGGCGACTCGTCGAAGAACCTTCCCTTCACCTGCGTTTCCGGCGGAAGCCAAACGACCCATGCCATGACGCGCGCGGCGCACGCCACCGCGATGGACGCCCGGAAAAAATTGCAGGAGCTCGCCGCCAAAAAGCTCGGCGGAAAGCCGGAGAATTATGACGTTGCCAACGAACGCGTATTTCGCAAAGGCGGGGGCGCAGGTATGACTTTGGCGCAAGCCGCGAACTACGCCATTCAAGTGGGTGGCATCTACGATGGCCACGAAGTTTCCCCCGACCTGAATAAAGTGACGAAGGCTTCCGTGGCCGCGATCGCGGGCCAAGGCCTGATAGCCGCTGCCAAGGACAAATACCCCCGTGACGGCGCGACATTTTCCTATGTTGCCAGCTTTGCTGAAGTCGAGGTCGACGTCGAGACCGGCAAGTACCACATCGTGGATTTCCTCGCTTCCGCGGATGTTGGCTCCGTGATTCATCCCCGCGCACTTGGAGGCCAAGTGCTGGGCCGCTCCGTTCTGGGCATCGGGCATGCGATTGGACAGAAGTGGGTATTCGACCCTCGCTATGGCGCCATGCTCTCGACTAGGTTCAGTCAGAGCAAACCGCCAACGATTCTGGATGTGCCCGTCAATATGCAGTGGTCGGCGCTCGACATTCCCGATCCGGAAACGCCGGTCGGCGCTCGCGGTGTAGGCGAACCGCCCGTAGGAGGAGGATGTGCCTCTATCTTGAACGCGCTCTCGGACGCTCTCGGCGATGAAATCTTCAGGCGAGCGCCCGTCAACGCGGACACGATTCTAACCTCGTTGGAGGCGGGACGGCCCATGCAGCATCCCCTGATGGCGCACATTTAGATGGCGCGCATTTAGCGAGACGCGAAAGGAGAACTCATGGCTGTAATCCGAGACGTCATGCCGGCTTTTGATTTGCTTCAGCCGGACTCGATTGCGGATGCGCAAAAATTGCTCCAGCAGCAGGGTAGCGACGGCTGGGTGCTCGCCGGAGGCATGGATAGCTTCGACTGGCTCAAGGACCGCATCAAAAAACCCAAGGTCGTGGTCGATTTGAGCGGAATCGCCGAGCTCAAGGGAATTCGCAGCACAGCCGACGGCATCGAGATCGGCGCGATGACCACGCTTACGGAAGTAGTCGAGCATCCCATCATCAAAGAGAAGTACAAGCTGCTGGCGGATAGCGCGGAACTGGTTGCCTCGCCGCAGATCAGAAACCAGGGCACCATCGGCGGCAATGTTTCGCAGGACGCGCGCTGCTGGTATTACCGCGCCGGCTGGCCTTGCTACCGCGCCGGGGGAAACATCTGCTATGCCGACACACCGGAAGGCCGCAACCGCGAGCACGCGATTCTGCATGCGGAACGATGCGTGGCCGTGAATCCCTCGGACACCGCCCCGGCCCTCATCGCACTCGACGCTAAATTCGTGATCCGCACTCACAAAGGTGAGCGCGTCATCGACGCCGAAGACTATTTCATCGGTCCGGACATCGACATCACGAGCTTGCATATCTTGCAACCCGGAGACCTGCTGACGGCCGTTCGCATCCCGTCTACATGGGCCGGCGCGCATTTCTATTTTGAAAAAGTGCGTGACCGCAATGTGTGGGACTTTCCTCTTCTGAACGTGGCATCAGCGAGGGTCGTCTCGGGTAACAATATCGAACGCATCCGCATCGCCGTAAACGGCGCGGCCGCTCGTCCCCTGCGATTAAAAGCCGTTGAGGACGCCGTCCGCGGCAAACCGGCAAACGCCGCAACTGGCGAAATGGCCGGGAAACTGGCAGTGCAAGGCGCTGTCCCCTTGCAGTTCAACGCGTACAAGATCCCGCTGATGCGGAATCTGGTGAAGCGTGCCATCGGAGGAGTCGAGGAGGCTACATGGACTTCCTGAAGTGGGCCATCAGTCCGTGGGGACAGCGTGTCCCGATTCACATTGCTTGGTTCCTGATTTGGGTCGCAGTTATTGTCGGATTTCTGTTTTTTATCGTTCACGCCACGTACCTTCGATATTTCGCCAAACCCAAGGAGTTCGCGACCAGCGGATCGCCTCTGATCGCCGCGCGCATACCCGAGCAGGTGCCCAGACATTCGCTGACCGCGCGGTTTTTTCACTGGATCATGGCAGCCTCCATGTTCGCCCTGCTATTTACCGCTTTTCTCCCTAAGGTGGGCATGCCGTTCGACTGGGTCACTTACCACTGGATAGCTGGCTCCATCCTGACCGTTTCTATCCTCTTCCATATCATCCACGCCTCCTTCTTCATGGACTTCTGGTCGATCTGGCCAGACAAAATTGATCTGCGCGACGCATACAGAAGAACACTGCGTTTCCTGGGCAAGGCTGCGCCGCCGCCGGATAAATTTGCCAAGTATCCCCTCGAGAACAAGCTCTATCACGGCGCGATCATGGCCGCGGGTCTCTCTGCAATCGTAACCGGTGTGTTCATGATGTTTCGCGTGCGAACGATCTTTTTTCCCCGCAATCCCTATCTATTCAGCGACATGACTTGGGGCATGATGTATGTGCTGCACGGCCTAGCGGGCGTGGGACTGATCGCCTTGATCATGGTGCATGTCTATTTTGGGCTTCGTCCGGAAAAGCTCGCGATCACGAAATCCATGATCTTCGGGTGGATGAGCCGCGACTTCTATCTGAAGGAACACGATCCGCAGCGCTGGCCCGTCGAATCTCCCACTTCATCGCCGGCATCCCGGGGAGAAGCCCCAGAGGGATTAAGAGATGCTGGCTGATCTCTCGGAACGCTCCAACACGATCGAAGAATGTTACGAGTTCATGCTGGCTTATGCGGCGCAAGGGCTACCCAGCGATGAAGGAAGCCGGTCTGGCGGACAAATTCGCGAATATCTGGGCCGCGCCGTGAAAGCCATCTCCGGTCTGGCCGATAGCTGTGCGACGGCAGTGAAACAAGAACGCCTCGATCCGGCGGAAAAATATAGCGCATTCTTCGCGGTGCTCCAACGCGACGCGAGCGATTCGCTCGCCGCCGTCGAGCTGGTCCTGGCGCAACCCGTCATCGGCTCTCCGTTGATCGACAACCTGAACGCTTCCATTCATCTGCGCGCGCTCCTCACGGATCTGTTTCTCCTGACCGAGATCGCAAAGATTCAACGCACACCGGCGAAGCCTATGGCTTCGAGCGGTTAGGACTTCTTTTTCGCGGCGTATGTTTTAGAGAAGACAGTTGGATTGACCGCTCTCGTATCCTCGCTGCCGGCGAAAAATTTTGGACGAGCGGTGACGCTTGCCCGGCCGGCGCAAGTGCCCCCTGAAGGCCCGCATAGATTTTGGCCATAAACACCACTGGTGTTCCGCGGTCGCGACCCCCTGCAGAGGTAAACTTATGAGTAAAACAAGGATTGGTTCAGTCGATGCTGCTTCAGCGGGAAGCCACTCTTTCCCAGTTTCACACGAAAATTACAAAACGAACTTCAGCAACCTAACGAACGTACTTGCAGTAATATCCCTCGAACCCGCGATCGGATGGCCGCGGTCGGACTCCAGTGAGAATCGCGCTACGCGATCTTCTTGCTCGAATCAGAGCTGTCCGAGGAAGCATCCACCGCAGCCAGAGGAGCACGAGGAAGACTCGGTTCCGCGTAGGATACTTCTAGGTGGTGGACCTGCAGGCCGATGATTTCTTGTCGCTGCCCAGTCTTGCCTTCGATGGCTTCGCGGATCTCGCGCGCTGCATATGGATTGCCCTCGAGGGCATCCTTAAACGTGCGGGCCACGAGCGCATCTCCATAGCTTGCGCCCTCAGGTAGGCCGTACTTAATCCTCTCCTCTTCGGGCAGTGGAAGCTCAGCCATCTCCGCATACCGGTCGGAGACTGGCCGCCTCTTTGGCCGGCCGCCGGGATTGCCGGACTGGCCCGTCTTAAAGCGATGCGGCGCTCCTTTTTCTAGATTTTCGTTGTTCACCTGTTCGTCCCCCTGTTCTCAGGCGAGCAGTCATGAAGTGAACTGCTCAGAATAGGCTGCCACCCCTTAAACAGCACCGCCAGATCACATCGCTTCCGTCCACGAGTGGATTTCTGCTCGAAAGAGCAAGCATGGCCGACTCGCTCAGGCGTCGAGCCTACTCGTGGGAGTTCTTCATGATTCTTCGATCTTCATTCCGATGGCACCTGCCAGTGACTGCGGTGCTTCTGGTGGCCAAGCGTCTGATGCTGGCGTCTTGGTGTTATAATCCGTCTGATTTTCGCACGAGGTGTTCTGTGGGCGCCGCACCCGCAAGTGTTTTCAAAATCCCCTCGATTCCTAAGTTTGCAACCGTGGAAGAGGAACAACGACACCGCAAAGAGCGTCTTGCCGCGGCCTTCCGTCTTTTCGCCAAGTTCGGTTTCGACGAAGGCGTAGCCGGACACATTACCGCGCGAGATCCGGAACGACCGGATCATTTCTGGGTCAATCCCTTCGGTGTGCATTTCCGTCATATCCGCGTCTCTGACCTGATCCTGGTGAACAAGAACGGGGAAGTTGTCGAAGGCAAGCACCCGGTGAACATTGCCGCCTTTGCAATCCATTCGAGCATTCACCATGCCCGGGCGGATGTAATTGCCGCGGCGCATTCGCATTCGCTCTACGGCAAGGCGTGGGCATCGCTCGGCCGGGCATTAGATCCCATTACGCAGGATGCGTGCGCGTTCTTCGAGGACCACGTCGTCTTCGACGATTTTACTGGGGTCGTGTACGAGACGAGCGAGGGGGAGCGAATTGCGAAGGCGCTCAGCAATCATAAGGCAGCTATCCTGCGAAATCACGGGCTGCTGACCGTGGGACACACAGTAGATGAAGCGGCTTGGTGGTTCATCACCATGGACCGGAGCTGCCATGCGCAACTCCTGGCGTCGGCCGCGGGGAAACCGGTGCTGATCACTCGGGAATGCGCGCTGGCGACCCGACAACAAGTGGGCAAACACGAAACGGGCTGGTTCCAGTTTCAGCCGCTGTGGGAGATGATCACGCGCGAACAGCCGGATTTGCTCGACTAACCTCACGGTCGTGACGACAACACGTTGCTTCCAGTTTTACGAGACATAGGCCGCGCTGATGCGCGATGGGCCAGAGCGGCTTTGAGTGATCTGCACTTCGTGCTTCACGCACTGAAAACTCGCTGCCACAGAGCGAAACTTCACGTGTGGACCTGAGGGTGCTGCGAAACGCTCTTCGATCTTCAGCAACCGCTTTGCTTGAAACACTAATTCAGTCAAAATAGATACCCTTTCAGTATCTTAGGAGAAACACCTTGAATCTCGCGGTGATCGGTTGCGGTTACGTAGGTCTCGTAACAGGAGCATGTCTTGCCGAGGCTGGCCACAACGTCGTTTGCACGGACGTCGACGCCGGGCGCATCGCGCAACTCCTTGCCGGTAAGGTGCCCATCTACGAGCAGCACTTGGACAAAGTGCTCGACTCCGCGCGAAAATCCGGAAAAATCTCCTTCACCGCCGACGCTGGAGAAGCCATCCGCGCTAGCAATGCCATTTTCATCTGCGTTGGCACGCCGCCGAAAGAAAACGGCGAAGCCGATCTTTCCGCCATCGACAACGTTGCCCGCCAGATCGCTACCGAAGCGCGCTCCCCGAAACTCATCATCGAAAAGAGCACGGTTCCCGCTCGCACCGGTTTGGAGTTGCGCCGCGCGCTGAACGCGTACTCGCGCAATAGCGGTTTGACCTTTCGCGTCGTCTCGAACCCGGAGTTTCTTCGCGAAGGCACCGCCGTCGGCGATTTCTTTCATCCTGACCGCATCGTCGTCGGCGTGGAAGACGAGTCCGCCGCTGCTCAGATGCGCGAAATCTATCGCCCGATTCTCGAACGCAAGTTCCGCTGCCCAGTTCACGAACATTCTTGCCCGGATGGCTCTGCAGCCCACCTCCTGGTTACCACCATCAACAGCGCGGAGTTAATCAAGCATGCCTCGAATTCGTTCCTCGCCCTGAAAATCAGCTACGCCAACGTCATCGCCGACCTCTGCGAAAAAATCGGCGCGGATGTGGAGGAAGTCACGCAAGCCATGGGGCTCGATCCCCGCATTGGCGGCCAATTCCTTCGTGCCGGACTGGGCTTCGGCGGCTTCTGTTTCCCGAAAGATCTCCAGGCCTTCGTGCACCTCGCAGGAACTGTCGGCGTCGACTTTGAAATCCTCAAAGCCGCCGAGCGCGTCAACAAACAGCGCATCGACCGCTTCCTCGAAAAGGTCCACCAGGCTCTATGGGTTGTGAAAGGGAAGCGTGTTGCCATCCTCGGGCTCGCGTTCAAAGCCAACACCGACGACATTCGTTTCTCGCCCGCTCTGGAGGTCGCCAGGCGGATGCACGCGGAAGGTGCTGACGTTCACGCCACCGACCCCGAAGCCATCTCGCGAGCGCAAGCCATCCTGCCCCAAATTACTTACCACCACGACCCCTACGACGCTCTGTGCGACGCCGAAGCAGTCCTGATCTGTACAGAATGGGAAGAATTTCGTGAGCTCGATTGGGAGCGCGCAGGCAAACTCATGGCTCGGCGCCTCGTAATTGATGGACGCAACCTATGCTCACCCGCACACATGCAGGAGCTTGATTTTGAGTATTTCTCGTTTGGGCGAGAGCTGATTCGTAGCGGCCGCACGGAAGTCAGCCGCTGAGTTGGCCCAAAGGCGTGACTCCTGGGAACCGCTACTCGACGCCCACAGGCATGGATGGTGCGATCAGTCGTCGGCCCGGGGCGCCTCCCAGTCGGAGCCAGTGTAGACTGCAACTTCCGACAGTTTTGTGCGTATAGAAGTTGAAGGCACCCTCGAGAGAAGCGCCATGGCAGATTCAATTCCTCTAGCGTCTCAGGTGCAGACTCGAACGACCGTCCAAGCTATTGCGAGCACGGAATCGATCCCCTGGTACATCTGGTCCTGCCTCATCGCGGTAATCTGTAGTGTAATCGGCGGCGCATGGGACATTTCCTGGCACGAGAGTGTTGGCCGTGACACATTTTGGACCACGCCGCACATTCTCATCCAGTTGTGCGGCATCTTGTCCGGCATTTCCTGCGGCTATTTGATCCTCTCGATCACCTTCCAGAAGAATTCGCCTTTGCGCGATCACTCCATTTCGCTATGGGGTTTTCGCGGGCCCATGGGCGCGTTTATGTGCGCGTGGGGCGGCGTGGCCATGATCACCTCGGCGCCATTCGATAACTGGTGGCATGCGGCCTACGGCCTGGACGTCAAGATCCTTAGCCCGCCGCACGTTTTGCTGGCGCTGGGCATGACGGCCATCCGTTTCGGCACGCTGGTCATGATTCTGTCTGAGATGAATCGCGCTCAAGGCGAGTACCGCGCCAAGCTCGAGCGCCTCGTGTTTTTGGCGTTCATTTTTATGATGGGCATGACCATCGGCATCGCACAGGAGTACACCTTCCGATTCCTGATGCACGGAGCGACGTTCTACTTGGTGGTCGCGCTAGTGGCGCCGATTTGGATGGCCACGGTAGCGGCCGCGTCAAAGCATCCCTGGGCCGCGACCATCATGACGACCATGTACACCGCCATGCATCTGTGCCTCACTTGGCTGCTGCCTCTTTCACCGGCGGAACCCAAGCTCGGCCCGGTCTATCAAAAAATCACGCATCTCGTCCCGCCCGATTTTCCGTTGCTTCTGATCGTGCCCGCGATCGTTTTCGATCTGGTACGCCGCCGAGTTGGAGAATGGAACAGATGGGCCAAAGCAGCGGCGCTCGGCGCGGCGTTCCTTGCCAGCTTTCTTGCGGTGCAGTGGCCTTTCGCGAATTTTCTAATGTCGCCGGCTTCGCGCAACTGGATTTTCGCAACTAACAACTTTCCTTATTTCGTACGTCCTGGGTCTCCGTGGGCACTCAACATCTTCGTTCCCACGGAACCAACCCTCGCCGCATTCTGGACGCGCATGGGCATCGCGCTGGTCACAGCGATCCTCATGACCAGAGTGGGCTTCGGCTGGGGCCAATGGATGCGGCGGATTCGTAGGTGAACAGTCAGGACAAGTGACAGAGCCTTAGTTTGAGTGCGAGTTCCTGCGAATCGGCGCTCGAAACCGTTCTTTCTCAAAACTTCATGCGATCACGCACACAACTCTTCGCATTCTTAACCTTTCTCCTGGCCGCCGTTCTCCCGGTTAGCGCGCATGTCGGAAGCCCGGACGTCTTTTACGAAGGCAGTGCGGGTCCATACCGTCTTGTTGTCACCGTACGCGTACCTCAAGTCATTCCCGGCGTGGCCGAAATTCAGATTCGTTGCGAATCAGGTGATGTTCGCGCGATTCGAGTCGTCCCCTTGCGCCTCGCAGGTCCGGGCTCCAACCTGCCTCCCACACCTGACCTCGCCCAGGGGTCCAACGACGATCCACAATTCTTCACCGCCAGTCTTTGGCTGATGGAGTCCGGGGCATTGCAGGTGCGCGTCCTGGTGGACGGAACCCAGGGGCGAGGGGAGCTCTCTGTTCCGGTGCCCGCGTCCGCGCAGCGCACTCTCCCAATGGAGAAACCCCTCGTCGGACTACTACTTGCGCTGATGTTATTTCTAGCTATCGGGGTGGTTTGCATCGTCGGCGCCATCGCGCGCGAAGGCAACCTAGAAGCAGGCGAAATCCCAGATCGGTCGCATCAACGCCGCGCCTACGTGGTCATGCTGGCAACCGCAATTTTCGTCGCCGCCATCCTTTATCTCGGCAAAGCGTGGTGGGGTTCCGATGCAACTGAGTTTCAACACAAGGTAGATTTCTTCAAGCCCCCAGTCGCCGCACTACAGCTCGTTGATGGCCACCGCCTCGAGATTCGCGCGCAACGCACCGACATCAAATCGCCTGCCTACATTCGTCTGGGAGACATCCTTCCCGATCACGGTCACCTGATGCACTTGTTTCTCCTCCGCGTTCCGGAACTGAACCGCATGTGGCACCTTCATCCTGACCCCGCCAAAGGAGGAGGTTTCGCGGTGGATTTGCCCGACCTTCCCGCTGGTCACTATGAAGCCTTCGCCGACGTTGTCGACCCACGCGGTTATCCATGGACATTGGTCGGGAGCATCGACCTTCCGCAAATTGCCGGCAAACCTCTCACGGGTGACGACTCCACATGGTCCGGCGCACCGCTGTTGGCGCTCGCCGAGGATTCCACGACTTCGCCGCTCCCAGACAGTGGCCACATCGTTTGGCAACGCCCGGCAGGCAAGCTGAAAGCCAACGTTCCCCTGGAATTTATATTCGCCGTGCAAGATAAGGACGGCAAACCCGTCCAAGATATGCAACCCTACATGGGCATGGCGGGACACGCCGAATTTGTGCGCTCCGATTTGAGCGTTTTCGCCCACCTCCATCCAGCCGGATCGGTTTCCATGGCCGCGTTGGAGCTTGCGCAAGCTGGACTCACGAACGCTACGGCCTCCAGACCGGACGCCAATATGCCCATGGCAATGCCCGAGTCCGGCCCGCTTCCGCCCGAAGTCCGATTCCCCTACGGGTTCCCACAGCCCGGCAACTATCGCATTTTTGTGCAGATCAAGCGCGCCGGTCGCGTCGAGACCGGCGTCTTTGACGCTCACGTGAAGTGAGCGGTGCCGGTTCAACTAGAGGCGCGAGGGATGGTCTCGGATCTTGCAGCTAAAAGCTCAGACGGGAGAGCGTAGCTCGGGGCATTTCCAAGGCGCCGGACGCTCACAGACGACCGCGCGAAGACGTATTAGGCGGCGACGCTGCGACTGCGATTGCGGCGAAGCCCCACGATAGCTAGCCCGAGAACGAGACCCATTCCAGCGGGGGTCATCGCCAACGTGCTGGGCTCAGGAACTGCCTGAAGTTTGCGGCCTTTGTACCAGTCTTTCCCTTTTTCCGTCGTCGCCATGGTGTTCAGCGGGTACGACAGCGGGCGTTGCCAGCAAAGCAAAAAGACATGTAGTTGCCGCGAATTTCGGATTGATGAGCTTCATGGGAGCCTCCGCGCAACTCTCTCGGGCCGGAAACCAGTCCACAGCTGCGGAGCGCGCCTTAAATTACATGGGACGATACCAGTTGTATAGTAGTATGTACAATAATTTATCGGGATCGAAGCATCTTGGTCGTGCGGGCGCTCGAAACACTGCCGAGAGCATCCTAACAAGCGCCCAGAAAACAGCCGCATTGTCGGAAAATGTCCACGTTACACGAGGTCCTATTCAGCAACTGTTCACCAGTACAGTGCGTTCTGATGCCCAAGTTTCCGCTAAGACGCTAATCGGGTACTGAGCGTCGTTGAGACCACCGCGACTTCCCAGGAGCAGACTTCTAGCCCGCGTCCCGAGAGTCCGTCCTGTTCAAAAATCGAGGACCCAGACATCTGCTTCCGTTTGTAGGCAACTTTCCCGGTGGCCCCCGAGCGGAAGACTTACTGCGCTACTTTGGAAATAGACTCGAGTGAAAGACCAATGAAGCGGGAAGATGCGCGGCGAAGTACGTGGCATCATGGCGCCCAGGGTAGATGTGGAATTCATGCGGGACGTGGCGCGAGGTGAGGACTTTGTCGAGCGCCGTGGCGCCGGAATCAAAGCCAAAGTCGTCTTCGTCACCACAATCGAAATAGATTTTCAGGCCGGCCAAATTTGTAGTGCGGGCCATGGCAATGGGGCTGTTCTGATCCCAGAAGGATGGATCCGGCGGATTGCCGAAGACGCCTCCGAGCACGCGCGAGCGCGGTGAATTAGGCGCCGTACCAGCGAGAAAAGTGGGCAGCTTGTCGATCAGCGCGGCGCTGTGGGCGCTGACGGACGAAAAAAGCTGCGGATGGCGAAACGCAAGATGCAGCGCTCCATAGCCGCCCATGGAAATGCCGGAAATGGCCCGATTGGCACGGCCTGGCGCGGCACGATAGCGGCTTTCGATGTACGGGAAAAATTCCTGCACCAGAAAATCTTCGTAGCGCTCTTTTCCGTCTCTCGCGTTGATATAAAAGGTGGACCGGGCATCCGGCGTTGCAATCAGAAACTCCTTCAACTCACCAGTGTCGCGCATGTCTTCCACGAGATTCCAGGCACCGGAATGGACGAAAAACTGTTCGTTGTCCCCCAGGCCATGGAAGAAATACAGAATCGGGAAGTGCCGCGCCTTGTTCGCATCGAACGAGGGCGGAAGAATGACGCAGTAGGGAACGCGGCGGTTCAGGATTTTGCTTGGAATGGAGTTGCACTCGACACGGCCACTGGCAAGTAGAGAACTCGGGAGCCAAAGTAGGCAGAGCAGTAAAAGGAAATATAGAAACGCACGTGCCGACCTACTCATAGCGCAGGGCATCGACGGGATTGAGCTTGGCGGCACGAGATGCAGGATAGAGGCCAGCCGCGAGACTCACAAGGACAGCAAAGACGAGAGCCGACAGCACAAGCCACCAGGGCACGGAAGAAAGCTCGATGGAATTGAGATTCTGGCGATGAAGATAAACGTTGGTGCCATACGTGAGCGCCCGGCCCAGGAGCCACCCGAAGAGCACCCCAAGAATTCCACCCAGGAAACCCATCACGCCGGCTTCGACAAAGAACAGTTGCTGGACGTCGGTATCAGCGGCCCCAAGAGCTTTCAATATGCCGATCTCCCGACGTCGCTCAAGGATAGCCATAACTAGTGTGTTGACGATCCCGAGTGTAGCGACCGCGAGTGCCAGACTACCGAATATGCCCAGAAGTAGATCGAAAACTGAAAAAAACGTGCGCAAGGATTTGGAAGCGTCTAGAAGAGAGAATGTGTTGAAGCCGAGAGCTTTGATGGAGGCCTCGAGGGCTTCGACGAGCGAAGGAGATTTCGCGCGAACGGAAAGAGATGGATACGTGGTTTTGTTGGCCTTCGAATCGCGGACAATATCGCGCAGGTCGTTGACCTGCGCGGCGCGAAGCGTTGCGGCGGTTTCCAGCGGCATGAGCAGGCGCGCATTGCCATATCCGCCGTAGCCTGCGGCCGGTTCGGTTTCCACCACGCCGACAATTTTCAACCGCAACTCTCTCGGCACGACGGAAAAGCCCCCGGACGGCTCCCCCGTGTTGCCAGGAGGATCGGCCGCGTTTGGAGCGAGAGCTTGACGCTCCGCGTAACGAAGGATGAGTTCCTGCCCAAGCAGGGAATCCGGCTTCTCGGAAAGGTCTTTTGCGAATTCGACCTGCAAGATTGCTTCGATTGCGGTAGGCGAAGAGAAAAAGTGGCCCTGCATGCCGTCGAAGGAACCCGAATTTTTAGACGAGTCCGGCATACCCGCGACCACCGTGGCGTAAGGCTTATTGTTAAAGCGCACTTCCGTGAAGAACCGGACCTGGGGATAGACTTCAATGACGTTGGGAAGCTCTTCGATCTCCTTGCGGGCATCTTCATCGAGCCCACGGGCAGGTTTGTCAGGTTGGACTTCGCGCTGCGGGCGGCCCATGCCACGAAAACTATTTTTGGGCGTCACAAAAATGGTGTCGAACAGACCGCTTTGCGAAAGGCGCTTGGAGGCGAGCTGCTGGAGACCGACGCCGAGAGAGAGCATGGCAACGAGGGATGCCACTCCTACTGCGACGCCGAGGGTCGTGAGAGCATTGCGAAACATTGCTTCGCCCAGGTTGCGGAGAGCGAGGTCGGTGAGATCGCGAGTCTTCATTGAGGAAGGCCCGTTGCCCCAAAAGTACTGAGAAGCTTGCCGTCGCCCATGATTGCGATGCGGTCCGCAAATTTCTCAGCGAGCGAACGCTCGTGCGTGACCATAATAATGGTCATCCCGAGTTGTGATTGCTCGCGAAGCAGGCCGAGGATGGCTTCGCCTGTGGCGGAATCAAGATTGCCCGTGGGCTCATCGGCGAGAAGAATTTTCGGACGATTGACCAGTGCGCGAGCAATGGCGACGCGTTGCTGCTCCCCGCCAGAAAGTTCGGCTGGACGGTGGCCCATGCGGTGCGTGAGACGCACACGTTCCAAGGCTTCGCGCACACGGGCGGGACGTTCTGCGCGATCGATTTCGGCAAGTCGAAGAGGCAGCTCGATATTCTCCTCAAGCGTCATCCGCGGGAGCAGGTTAAAGGATTGGAAGATCATGCCAATGCTGTCACGACGATAGCGCGCCAGTTCGAGCGGGGAGAGCGCGGCGATATTCTGGCCGTTGGTAACGATGGAGCCGGAGGTGGGGCGATCGAGGCCGCCGATGAGATTCAGAAGCGTGGACTTACCCGATCCGGAAGAGCCGAGGAGGGCGAGGAATTCATTTTGGCTGACGAAGAGAGAGAGGTCATCGACAGCTCGAACGTTGGTACCGCCCATGGAGTAGTGACGGGAGACGTGGTCGAGCTGGATGGCGGGATCGGACGAAGGCATGGGTATTGGGATCATTCCATGATACGCGCGAGCGAGCAGAAAAATTTCATATGATTTTGGCCAGGGGATGTCTGCTTATCGCGGCAGCTTAAGTTCGAACCGCGATCGGACAGTCTTCTACCTGTGGGCACTAAGCAAATCCCGCACAGGAAATTTTCGAGAACAGTTCTGCCCGGTGAGTGCTAGGATACCGCCGCCATGAAAAACCGTTTACGAGTACGCGTTTACTGGACGCTAGCGAGTTTCTCCAGCTTCATTTCCCTCAGCTTGCTTGCCACGAGTTCGTGCTTCGGGCAGAGCGTGCAGGTGTTCCGCCTTGATGGCGGCAACTCGACCTATGCTTTTGGCGTGAACGAACGCGGAGAGTTGCAGCCCCTGTATTGGGGTGGGCGGTTGGGCCCGCACGACACCCTCCCCGCTGCGCATTCATTACCAGAGGTGGCCTCGTTCGATTCGCCGTACACCACCACGCCGCAGGAGTATGCAAGTTGGGGCGCGGGCCTGTTTACAGAGCCTGCCCTCAAAGTGACATTTGCCGATGGAAATCGCGACCTAGTCTTGCATTTTGTGAGCGGCAAGCCAGCTGGCTCGGGAGCGTTTGACATCTTGATGAAAGATATTTCCCGTGAGATTTATGTCACGCTGCATTATTCGGTCGACCCTGAGAGCGGAATTCTGGCGCGGTCGGCGGTGATCGAAAATCGCGAGAAACAACCCGTTGTGATCGAGCAGGCCGCGGCGGCGCAATGGACGTTGCCCCCGGCGCGCTACACGTTGAGCTATTTGACCGGCCGCTGGGCCGGTGAGTGGACGCTGAATCAGGAACCCATCCAGGGCGCAGCGCGCGTCATCGAAAGCCGCCGCGGCACGACCTCGCATCAAGACAACCCTTGGTTTGCAATTTCGCGGGACGATAGCCAAAAAAGCATCGGACCGTTCGACGCCGGCGAAGAGCACGGCGAGGTTTGGTTCGGCGCGCTGGCATGGTCAGGTTCCTGGCGGATCACCGTGGAAAAAACGCAACTCGACGCGATTCGTGTCACCGGCGGATTCAATCCCTTTGATTTTGGCTACAAGTTGAAGCCCGGCGAGCATCTGGAGACTCCGGTTTTCTACGGCGGTTACACAAATCATGGTTTGGGCGGTGCGTCCAGGTTGCTGCATCACTTCGAAATCGCTCACATTCTGCCGCACGCGCCAAATCCCAAGCCGCGCCCGGTAATTTACAATTCCTGGGAAGCAACAGAATTTCGAGTCGATGAGTCCGGCCAAATGGCGCTCGCCGAAAAAGCCGCCACCATCGGCATCGATCGTTTTGTCATGGACGACGGCTGGTTCGGCCAGCGCAAAGACGATCACGCGGGCCTGGGCGACTGGTACGTGAACGCGGAAAAATTCCCCCACGGTCTGAAGCCGTTGATCGACAAAGTCCATTCGCTGGGAATGGATTTTGGTTTGTGGGTCGAGCCGGAAATGGTGAATCCGAATTCCGATCTATATCGCAAGCATCCCGACTGGGTTTTGAATTTTCCGGCACGCCCGCGCTCGGAGTCCCGCAACCAGCTGGTCCTGAATCTGGCTCGGCCCGATGTGCGCGACTACATCGAAGGATTTCTCGACAAGCTGCTGTCGGAAAACGATATCGCTTTTCTCAAGTGGGACTACAACCGCAACTGGTCCGAGCCCGGCTGGGACGCCGTTCCCATCGACGAACAGAAGCGCGTATACGTCGAGTTCATCCGCAATCTCTACGCGATTCTCGCGGACCTCCGAAAGAAACATCCCAAGATCGAAATCGAAAGTTGTTCCGGCGGAGGCGGCCGCGTCGATCTCGGCATCCTGCGCTACACCGACGAGGTCTGGCCATCCGACAACACCGACCCTTACGATCGCCTGTCCATGCAGGATGGTTTCACCTACGCCTACACGCCGCAAATCATGATGGCGTGGGTCACCGACTCGCCGCACTGGCAAAATCACCGCTCCACTTCTCTCACTTACCGCATGCTCAGCTCCATGCAGGGATCGCTGGGCATCGGAGCGAATCTGAACAAGTGGAGCGCGGAAGATTTTGCGACCGCGAAGCGGCTGATCGCCGCATACCACGAGGTGCAGAAAACGATCGTACGCGGTGATCTCTACCGCCTCATCAGCCCGCGCGACGACAGCAAGTTTTCCGCCACCGAAACGGTCTCAGCTGACAAGAATCAAGCGGTCGTGTTTGCGTTCGCGAATGCCACAACAGAAGGCCGGGGATTTCCCCTGCTGCAATTGCAAGGACTCGATCCCACCGCGGAATATAAACTCGCCTGGATCGAAGGCAAAGCACTCCCGGGAACGCCGGAACTCGCATCGGGCGATTGGTGGATGCGCTACGGAGTGCAGCTCGACTTACGCGGCGACTATCAGGCGGCGGCGTTCCAATTGGACCGGCAGCGCTAGCAATCTCTACCCGCGCCCTAGGCTGAGGTGCCGCTCTTAGCGCCCACCAGCTTCTTGAACTCGGGGTCGTCTTGCAGGATCTTCAGGTCAGGGTCATTAATCGCCCAGGCAGAGTTGGAGTAGCCCGATTTAATGCAACGCTGGAACATCTCCAACGCGTCCGCCTTCATCGCAAGTGAGCCGTAGGTGCACGCGGCGTTGTAGAGCACGTTCGAGTCGGTGGGGCGCATGGCCACGGCAATGCGCACGTGCAACACCGCCTCTTCCGGTTGACCAAGATTTGCCAGATCCGCCGCCAACAGAATACGCGCCCGCACGTCATCTGGAAATTGTCTCAGCTGTAGCTCCAGCACTTCCTTTTCGCGCCGGCGCAGGCGCTCCGCGTCCGCCATGCGCCCCAGAAGCTCGAAGGAGTTGATCAGCGGAATCAACGCATTGTAGTCACTACTCACAATTTCCAGCGCGCTTTCCGCGAGCTCGACGGCCTCTTCGTATCGCCGGGAAGCAAAATAAGAGCGCCCAAGTACGTCGTGGGCCCCTTCGCACTCGGACCGCAGTTCGATGGCTCGCCGCGCCAAGCGGATACTCTCATCGTAGTTGTGCTGGGCGTATTGGATGCGCGCTCTGGCGGAAAGTACTTCCGGAAGGTCGGCCGCCAGCCACTCCGCTTTCGCACAAGCGGCCAGGCCCTTTTCGACGAACTCCGGGTTCGGACTCCGGAATTCGTGCATTCCACCCCAGACATGCGCGATGCCCGCATAAGACAACGCAAAATTCGGGTCCAGCTTCACCGCCTCCTCGTACATCGCCAGGGCGTACTCGAACTGACGCTGCCGCAGATAACTGCGGCCACGCAGATAGAAATCGTAAGCCACCGGATTCGCGGTCGGCTTCTTGGCGATCACCTTTTCTTCTTGCGGCGAAAGCTTGATCTCCAGCGCTTTGGCGATGCTCAGAGAGATTTCCTCTTGAATCGCAAACACGTCTTCCATCTGGCGGTCGTAGCGCTCGGCCCAGATCGAATGCCGTGTGGCGCTCTCAACGAGTTGCGTCGTAATGCGCAAACGGTTCCCGGCGCGGCGGATGGATCCCTCAAGCACGTACATGGCATTTAGCTTTTCCCCGACCTGCGGTGCGGTTACCGGCTTGTCGCGAAAGGCCAGCATTTCCGAGCGCGGGAAAATCTCAATCCGCGCGATTTTCGAAAGCTCCGTGATGATGTCCTCGGTCATCCCATCGCGGAAATATTCATCCTCTTTTGCGCCGCTCAGGTTTTCGAAATACAGCACTGCAATACTTTTTTTCGCTGGAGCAACCGGACGCGTCACCGCCGCCGCCGGCGCGCTTGTCGAAGAAATGCGCGCATCAGAATCGCTCCGAACCGAGGAATCCAGATCGCGCTTCAGCCGTTTGAGGTCCGCGCGAAATTCCGTCGCCGTCTGGCAGCGCAGGTCGCGATCCTTCTCCAGAGCCTTGGCGATGATGCGGTCCATTTCCCCAGGGATCTTGGCATTGATGCTGTTGACCGGCTTGGGCGTGTCGTTCAGGATGCCATTGAAAATGATCGCCGCGGTACTCCCGCTAAATGGCAGTTCACCCGTGGCCATCTCGAAAAGAACAACGCCCAGCGAGAACAAATCCGTGCGACTGTCCAATTCCTCGCCACGCGCTTGCTCCGGGCTCATGTAAGCGACCGTACCGATCGAACTCCCCGGGCTCGTCAAGTTCTCCTCGGTAATGTCGTGACCCACGGTTCGCATCGCGGACTTGTTGACCGTCTCGTCCCCCGCCCCTCGTTTGCTCTCCAGCTTGGCCAAGCCGAAATCGAGGATTTTCGCCTGCCCCCGTTCGGTGACAAAAATGTTCGCCGGTTTGATGTCCCTATGCACGATGCCTTTTCGATGCGCAGCATCCAGCGCGTCGGCGATCTGAATCCCAAACTCGATCACTTGTGCTGCCGCCATGGGCTTGCCCGCCATGCGGTGCTTCAGAGTTTGTCCCTCAAGCAACTCCATGGCAATAAACGGCTTGCCGTCTACCTCACCCACGTCATACACCGTGCAAATGTTCGGATGGTTTAACGCCGAGGAAGCTCGCGCCTCACGTTGGAACCGATCCAACGCCTGGCGATCACCCACGGTCTCAGGCGGCAGAAATTTCAGCGCGACGTTGCGGCCCAGCCGTGTGTCCTGGGCGTTGTAAACCACGCCCATGCCACCGCCTCCAAGCTTTCCAACGATTCGATAGTGAGAAATGGTTTCGCCGATCATGCTGGCCAGCGATGTTAAGGGTTGCGTTAGTCGATGTCAAAGCTCGCTGGAGAATGCAGACGGGACCCGCTCTAAACGGACATGCAAGCTGCGGAAAAGTCCTTTTCTTCAGGAGGTCGGTGCTTTAGCGCAGACGTAAACTGCGTGCTCTCATCGGGCTTCAGCCCCTGAAGGAAGCTTCTTCCTCGTTTTTCCGCAGCCTGTATAGGCGGTCGGCAAAATCTACCCAAATCTACATTGCCAGGACGACGCGGAATTGGGCCTTGCCGCTGGTCATGCGGTTGTAGGCTTCGTTTACCTTTTCCAACGGAAATTTTTCGATCATCGGGCGCACGCCGGTATATCCGGCGAAGCGCAAAGTATCTTCGGAGTCGGGGGCGATGCCAGAGGCCCAGCCCTTTAGGTCTTTGTTACCGAAGATCAGTTGGCCGGTTTGCACTTCGATGGGATCGGGGCCTGCGCCGAGGACCATCATGGTGCCGTTTGCGCCGAGGCCGTTGATGAGCGAGGCCATGGCTTTGCCGCTCGGTGCGGTGGAGAGAATGACTCTCGCGCCCCCGAGTTTTTTCAGTTCAGCGGCCGCGTCGGTCGCAGAGCTATCGATGTAAAAGTGTGCGCCGAGCTTCTTAGCCAGCGCTTCACTCTCTTTGCCTCGGCTGATGCCGACGACCTGATACCCAGATTTATTTGCGAACTGAATGCCGAGGTGCCCGAGGCCGCCGACGCCGAGAACCGCGACGAGGTCGCCGGGGATTGCGCCGCTATGTCGCAACGCGTTGAACGTAGTGATGCCGGCGCAAAGCAGGGGAGCGGCTTCGACGGGATCCAGCGAATCCGGCATGGACGCCACCGCTTCCCACGGCGCGATCATGTATTCGGCGTACCCGCCATCGTAGTGCGTACCGGTCCATTTTTCGTTGATGCAGTTAATGAAGTCGCCGCGGCGGCATTGGAGGCAAGTGAAGTCGTGTCCGCCGTGCCAGCCCACGCCGACATGTTGGCCCTTTTTCCAGCTGGTAACGCCGGGGCCGACTTCGTCGATGATTCCGGCAACTTCATGGCCGGGCGAGCGCGGGTATTGAATCCAGGGCATCAGGCCGTCTTTCACGATGTGATCGCTGAAACAGACACCACAGGCGGTAACCTTGATGCGGACTTGTCCTTGGCCGGGCGTGGGGATTTCGCGTTCCACCAGTTCGAAGTCGGCACCCGGTTTCGGGACTACGGCAACTCTCATCTTTGGCATTGGCGCTCTTCCTTGCGGCTCTCAATTTTGAGATTGCCCGGATTAGATGCGAAGCAGCTTCGATCGGTTAGGCAGAAGGAATGGAAGCTTGGAAAAGAAGCGAAGAGGAACTTTGCACCAGCGTTCGCAGACTTACTCTTGTACGGGCGCAGCACTGCTGCGCCCCGAACGCGCAGCCCCATACCCCGAACACCCGGCCCCACACTACGATCCCGCGCTTAACTTTCAAGAACGGCTCACTTCGACTGACCCGCAAGCGTTCATGCTACAGTTTTGCTTTCAAGCACCCGCCGTTTGCATGCGTTCAGGAGGAAAGCGTGGCGTATCGGGATTTGCGGGAATTTGTGCGCAAGCTGGAGAAGGAGGGCGAACTGACGCGTGTGCGCACCGAGGTGGACCCCGTTCTGGAGATTACCGAAATCACGCAACGGGTCGCCCGCGATCGCCAAGCGCAAGGCCAATAGCGTCGGGCCCGCGTTGCTGTTTGAAAAGCCGAAGGGCTCGCGCGTGCCGCTGCTGGTGAATACATTCGGCAGTGTGCGGCGCATGGAATTGGCATTTGAGGTTGGCAGGCTTGAAGAGGTGGCAGACCGCATCAAGGGTTTTTTGGCGATGGAGTCGCCACAGGGCTTGTTCGACAAAATCAAGATGTTGCCGAAATTGGCGGAGTTGGGATCGTTCTTTCCAAAGAGCGTGAAAGATGGCGACTGCAAAGAAGTCGTGCGCACCGGCGCGGACATCAACTTGTTCCATTTTCCGATTTTGAAATGTTGGCCGCAGGATGGCGGGCGATTCATCACTTTCCCGTTGGTGTTTACGCGCAATCCGGAAACAGGGAAGCGCAACGTCGGAATGTACCGCATGCAAGTTTACGACGAGCGCACCACCGGGATGCATTGGCAGACGCAAAAGCATGGCGCGGAACATTTCCGCCGCGCGCGCGCAGCCAATCCCGACGGCCGCATTCCCGTTTCGGTGGCCATCGGCGCCGATCCCGCGACAGCCCTAGCCGGCATGCTGCCAATTCCCCCCGACCTCGACGAAATGATGTTCGCGGGATTTTTACGGCGCGAGCCCGTCGAGATGGTCAAGTGCGAGACCAACGATCTGGAAGTCCCCGCGAATGCAGAAATCATCCTCGAAGGCTACGTAAGCCTCAACGAAATGCGCACCGAAGGCCCGTTCGGCGATCACACGGGATTTTATTCCTTGGAAGGCGAGTTTCCCGTGTTCCACGTGGAGTGCATCACGCACCGCAAGGATCCGATCTATTTGACCACCGTCGTCGGACCTCCACCGCAGGAAGACTATTTCATGGGTTACGCCGTGGAACGCATATTCCTGCCAGTCATGAAAATGCAGTATCCGGAAATCGTCGACGTAGCCATGCCCGCCGAAGGCATTTTTCACAATCTGATGATTGTAGCGATCCGCAAGTCGTATCCAGGCCACGCGCGCAAAATAATGAATGCGATTTGGTCGCTGGGCCAAGCCATGTTCACCAAAGTAATCGTGGTGGTCGATCACGACGTGCATGTGCACAACTATCGCGAAGTCGTTTGGAAAGCGTTGTGCGCCATCGACCCCGAGCGCGACGTGCAATTCACAATGGGTCCGGCAGACACTCTGGATCACGCGCAGCGCATGCAGGACTACGGCTCGAAAATGGGAATCGATGCCACGCGAAAATGGGCAACCGAGGGATTCACGCGCCCGTGGCCCGACGAAATCCTCATGGACGAAGCGACAAAGGCGCGCGTCGCAGCGCTTTGGAAAACGCTAGGCTTGTAGCCGCCCAGTAGCGCAGACACTCCTATCTGTGTCAGCCTAAAATCACTCCAGAACTGTTCCGACTCATTTTTCTGAAGCTTAGAAATATTCCAAAGCTTTAGAGCCAAGCAACCGACACTCAAGCAAATCCAAATCCTGCCGATACGTACGGCGTGAGGTTCGACGATGAACGGTCAGCATGGCTTCCCAGTTCTAAAGGCGGACGCTCCACACGGCACCGAGCGCAGGCGCAGCCCTCGTTATCGCTTCAGCGAAGCCATGGCCGTCCAGTGCCCAGGCGGCACGCTAATGACGGGAATCAGCGTCGAAATCAGCCAAGGCGGCATGTCCGCGAAGGTGAACGGGTTACTACAAGTGGGCGACGCTGCGGAAGTCTATCCGGTAGCGGGTGCCCCCGTTCAGGTCAGAGTGCGCCACAAACTCGGACTACACTGTGGTTTCGAATTCACGGAAATCAGCGCGGCGTAGATCCGGCAAATTGCGGAGAACTGGAAGAAATCGTATGCCTGGCGCCTGCGCTCGCGGAACACATGATCGCAAACAATAACCGTCCTATGGAACAGGTCGAAAGCCCTCAAAACTTCAACATATTGTAGTACTGATGGTAAAGCTACGCTATATATAGGGCCCTATACCATAAATACCCAACAACTACCGGAAAGAACCCATATACATAGGACAACTCGCGCACAAAATCCCTTTGACCCCCGAACTCCTGCGATGTCATAAACGCTAGCACAGGGCGCGCCCTCGTGGTTCTGCTGTGTCGGGTGGGGTGCACCAGTGGGTTGCAGTTCGGGCGTGTTCGGGCGCCGGGGTAGCGTTCCTAGTGAATGAATCGCGTGAAGTGATGAATGTGCGGCAAGCGTCGCAGTATCTGGGTATCTCCCCGGATACGCTGTACCGTTACATCACCGAGGGCGAGATTCCCGCATTCAAGCTGGGCAATCGTTGGAAACTACGCAAGACCATCCTGGATCGCTGGATGGAACGCAAGATGAGCCAGGCGCACGTTCGGCGCCGCTAGTCTGGCGAGGGCGACAGGGAAAGAGGCCGCGAATATGTGGTTACTGGGCGGACGAAAAAATAGGCAGCTCGTGGGACTGGACATCGGCTCCAGCTCGATCAAAGCGGTCGAGTTGCGTTCCACCAAAGCCGGCTATGAACTGGTGAGTTTCGGTATGGAGCCGCTGGCGCAGGACACCGTGGTCGATGGCGCGATCATGGATGCGCCCCAGGTGGCCAACGCCATCAGTAAAATTTTCGACGCGGAAAAGATCAAGACCAAGAATGTGGCCACCTCCGTTTCCGGGCATTCGGTCATCGTCAAGCGCGTCCCTCTGCCACTTATGACCGAAGAAGAGCTTTACGACCGCATCCCCTCGGAAGCCAGCCAGCACATTCCATTCGACATCGCGGACGTGAACCTGAGTTATCAACTTCTGGAATCGATGGACGCCCAGATGGACGTCCTGCTGGTAGCCGTCAAGAAAGACAAGATTCTGAATCACACCAACGTGCTTGCCCAGGCCGGCAAGACTCCTGTGGTCGTGGATATTGACGCCTTCGGCCTGCAGAACTGTTTCGAAATGAACTACGAACCCGACGCCGGCCAGACCGTGGCTCTGCTCAACATTGGCGCCAGCGTAATGAACATCAATATCGTGCGCGGCGGCATTCCACTGTTCACTCGCGACGTCAGCGTCGGCGGCAATCAATTTACCGACGCGCTGCAAAAAGAGCTCGATCTGAGCTACGAGGACGCCGAGCGCCTCAAGAAGGGCGAAACCCTCCCCAGCGTCACCGACGAGCAAAAGCAGCAGATTCTGCGCAGCGTTTCCGACATTTTGACTCTGGAAATTCAGAAGACCTTTGACTTTTTCCGCGCCACCGCGAGCGGCGAAAACATTCAGCGCATCGTCGTCGCCGGCGGCACCGCACGCGTTCCGGGGCTGGTCGACCTGCTCCGCGAAGAATTCGCGATGCCGGTCGAAGAACTCAATCCGTTCCGTAAAGTGCTGGTGAATCCGGGCAGGCACAGCGACGACACCATTCGCGAAATGGCGCCGCGGCTCGCGATTGCCGTCGGGCTGGCGCTGAGGAGCTTTGACTAGCCATGATCCGAATAAATCTTCTCGGACAAGCCAAACCCAAGGCCTCTCGGCGGCCCGTCGATACCGGGGCAGCTCTCCCTGCGCTATTCGTCGGCGCCGGCGTTCTGTTCGGCGCCCTCATCCTGGGTTACCTCTATTACTCCTGGCAGCGCCAGTTGAACGATGAGAATACGCGCATCAAGCAACTCCAGGCGCAGAAAACCGACCTCGAGCAGGTCAAACAGCAGGTTGAGGCTTTCGAGAAGCAGAAAACCGTTTTACAGCAGCGCGTCTCCACCATCGAACAGTTGCAGCGCGATCGCACCGGCGGCCAGGAATTGCTCGACGAAATCGCCAGCACTGTGGCGCGCACCGAAAATTTGTGGCTCACTTCCATGATTCGCAAAGGCAACAATCTGACCATCGACGGCGCTTCGGCATCGGTCAACGGCGTCGCGAACTTCATTACCGCGCTGAAGCGTTCGGGATATTTCTCCAAGATCGAGATCAAGGAATCCAAGCAGGACGACCGGAACACGGCGGTACAGACGTTCATGTTCGAGCTCTCCGCCGAAATCACTCCACCGCCTGCGGGCGTTCCTGCGCCGCATGCGCAAGCCAGGCCGGCCAGCGCTCCGACGCAGCCCGCGCCAGCCTCAGCGGCTAAGCCGAAGGTAGGGTAAAGATATGGCCAATCCACTTCGCGATATGTCCGTGATCATGCAGGGCCTGCTGGCGGTCGCCATTACCGTCGTGCTCGTTGTCGTCGGGGTATACGTGCCGCTGTCCCCGGTCGCGCAAGAGCGCGATGAAGTCGACAAGGCTGTCCGGCAACGTTCGCAGCTCAACCAGGAAGTCACCCAACTCCAGGTTTACCGGCAGCGCTACGGTGAGTTGAAGTCCCAGATGGATGCGCTTTCCAAGCAACTGGAGACCCTGAAGACCATTGTGCCGGACGAAAAGGATGTCGATGAATTTATCCGCCTCGTACAAGGCGCGGCGTCCGCTTCCAACGTTCAGATTCGGCGGCTCACCGCGCAGCCGGTGGTCGCGCGCGAATATCACTACGACATGCCTTTTGAAGTGCAGGCGGACGGTCCCTATTTCAACATTCTCGACTTTTTCGGGCGCTTGAGTCGTTTGTCTCGAATTATCAACGTGGGTGATTTGGACTTCGAGGATGCCACTGGCACGAAGGCCGCGAAATACCCGCTTCGCCCAGGCACCTCCGTTTCCGGGGTCTTTACAGCAACTACATTTTTCACCAAGCCGGCCGATACCGGTGCCGCTCCCGCTGCAGCTGCGGGCGCGAAGCCACAGCCAGCTGGAAAGATGTAAGCGGAATGAGCGAACTATGCGTTCTGTGAACACTCTCGTAGTAGCGATCTTGCTGGCGGCCAGCTCTTCCAGCTTGTTGGCGCAGGCCAATTCCGCGGGCGCGGCAGCCGTAGCTCCGCCGGCGGCAAAGACCACGCCCCACGCTTCGAAGACCTCCGCCAAGCCCAAGGCCAAATCGCCTGCGCGAAAACCCGTGGAAAGCGCGGCGTCGCCCGCCGAGGTGCAAGCTGCCGGCGAGACCGACAAAACCGCGCGGCGCGACCCTTTTGAGTCCCTCGTCAACCGCAATAAAGACAACAACGCCGGCAAGAATCTGCCGCCCGGAAAAGCGGGCTTGCAGGTAAGCACGCTGCGGCTGGACGGGATCGTGCGTTCGTCGAACGGCATGATCGCGGTGGTTTCCAATCCGCAAGCGCGCACCTACTTCTTGCGCGAGGGCGACCAGCTCTACGACGGTCGCGTGGAAAAGATTGCCATGGATGGAGTTTCCTTCCACGAACTGGGCAAAGACGCTTTTGGAAAGCCCGTGGAACGCCAGGTAAATAAGAGAATCTACGCCAGTGCAGGAGAACAGCAATGATGACGAACCGGCCGGCCTTTCGAATTGGCTGCCTGATATTCGCGGCGACTACGTTGACCGTGACCCCGTCGTTCGCTCAGACCCAGGAGCCCGCCGGCGCCACCGCGGCCGCGGGCGTGATCTCCAGCGTGGCCGTCAGCCAGGCGTCCCAGCGCTCCAGCGTGCGTGTCGAAGGCACCGGCCGCTTGGAGGTCCGCGCGTCGCGCATGCAGAATCCCGAACGCCTGGTCTTGGACTTCAGCTCCACTCGGCTCGCGACCCAGAAATCCGTGATTCCCGGCGTTGCCGCTCCGGTCCGAGGCGTGCGCTTGGGTCAGTTCCGGCCCGATGTTGCGCGTGTGGTGGTCGATTTGACGGCTGCCGCACCCTACCAGATTTTGCGGGAAGGCCCTGCAGTGGTGATTTCGTTCGACATGCAGCCGGAATCCCCCGTGGATGCGCCGGTGGCCACCACGACGATCGCATCGCAAGACGTCGCCCAGCAGCGACCCAATTTTCACTATGATCTGTCCGCGCCGCGCGTCCTACCCGTGCGTACGTCTAAGAAAGTTTCCAATCGAGTTCCTCGTTTCGCGTTGCCTGGCGAACTGACCCAGCCCTCATTCGTTCTGGCATCGTTTAGCGCGAAAGACGAACCCGCACGTCCGGTCGCCGCCCAGGAAGCGGCCCAACAGGCGATGGCCCAGGCAGGCAATGCCGCGGCCACCGTTGCCGCCACGCCCCAGGCAGCTGCGCCGGCGGCCCCATCGAGATACACCGGCGAACCCATCTCCGTAAACTTGAAAGACGTGGATTTGCGCGATTTCTTCCGCTTGATTCATGAGATCAGCGGACTCAACGTCGTGCTGGACCCGCAGGTGAAGGGCACCCTAACCATCGTTCTCGACGAAGTTCCCTGGGATCAGGCACTCGATATCGTGTTGCAGAACAATGGTCTCGACAAGCAATTGCACGGCAACGTTCTGCGCATCGCGACTTTGGACACCATCAAGAAGGAAGCGGAAACCGCCCGCGATGTGAGGAAAGCGGAAAACGACGCGCAGGAAATGATCACCGTAACCCGCGTTCTCAGCTATGCAAAGGCCGACACTCTCAAGGATACGCTGAAAAAGTTTTTGACCGGACGTGGCGATATCCTTGCCGATTCCCGCTCCAACCAGCTCATCATCCGCGATATTCCAGCGGTGATTCCGGCTATTGACAACCTGATTCACCAGCTCGATCGCAAATCCCAGCAGGTCGAGATTGAAGCGCGAGTCGTATCCGCGACGCGCTCTTTTGCGCAGGACATCGGTACGGAATGGGGCTTCGCAGGCACCACCACCGGCGGTCGTTCGTTCTATAGCGGCTCCCCGGCAGTCGGGGCCAGCGGCGTAACCACAACCGGTGTTCCTCCGTCGCCTGTGGGAGTTACCGCCGGTCAAACCACCGGCAATGGCGCGACCGCCGGTATCCCGCTCAACGTCAACCTCGGTGCGGGCGTCCCGACCAGCGGTTTCGGTTTCTCTCACCGTTCCCCGAACTTTGCGGTGGACTTCTTTATCACTGCCGCGGAGGCCAAGGGCGTTGGTAAGCTGCTCTCCAAACCCCGCATCGTGACCCAGAACAACGAAAAGGCCACGGTAAAGCAGGGTGTCAAGATTCCGATCCAAACGACCATCAACAACACCATTTCCGTGCAATACATCGACGCCGTGCTCAAGCTGGAGGTCACTCCGCAGATCACCGCCGAAGGTACGATCTACATGGACGTGCTCGTCGAAAACACCCAGATCGACAACGGTATTCCCCGAATTCAGGGCGTTCCGGCGTTGGACACAGAGTCCGCGGAAAGCAAGGTAACCGTTGCCGATGGCGCCACCATCGTTGTCGGTGGAGTGATCATTACCCAGAGCCAGGTCAACATCACGCAAGTGCCCGTCTTGGGCAGCCTGCCTTTGATCGGAAACCTGTTCAAGCGCAACAGCACCAGCGTCACTACCGGCGAACTGCTCTTCTTCCTGACGCCGCGCATTATTCCATCGGCTTGATACTTGATAATGGTGTAGTTCTCAGGTAGCGGACTTCCCATCGAGGGCCACATCGAGGAGACTCCGGTCTCCTCGATTCGTTAATGAACACTCCTTTCGCGCAACGCAGGCGGGCGCTTTTATCGCGGTTAGCTAAGAATCGTCTCGGCTGCTTGTTGGTCACTCGCCCGGCAAACTGGTACTACCTGACCGGTTTCACTGGCGAGTCAGGCGCCCTGGTCGTTTCCCGGCGCGGGACCACGTTGATCACCGACGGCCGCTTTACCTCTCAGGCTCGCGGGGAGATATCCGGAGTTCGCATCGTCCAGCAGAAAGGCTCCCTGGTCGCTGCGGTCGGAGAGCTTTTGAAAGGTGCGGGCAGCGTGGGCTTTGACGCCTCGCATGTCACCGTCGCCCAGCTTTCCGCCTTGCGAAGGGCTGGCGGGCGCCGCGTCAGTTGGGTGCCTTCGGCGGGTCACGTGGAGGAGTTGCGCAGCCGGAAGGATCCGCAGGAACTCGGCAAGATGCGGCTGGCGGCCATTCTGGCGGGCAAGGTTCTGGAGGGCGCGTTGAAAATGCTCAAGCCCGGAGTTCGCGAGCTGGAAATTGCTGCGGAGATTGAATACCAGATGCGCCACCTGGGCGCTTCCGGCCCGGCCTTCGAGACCATCGTGGCTTTTGGCGAGCGTTCCGCATATCCGCATGCGCGCGCTACCACCAAGCGATTGAGGAAAAATGAATTGGTCGTCTTGGACCTGGGTGCTATACTCGCCCACTATTGCAGCGACATTACGCGCACCGTGGTGGTTGGGCGAGCGTCAACAAAAATTCGCCAGTGGCACAAGTCGGTCCAGGAAGCGCAGACTGCGGCCATCGGAGCGGTCAGGGCGGGGGCCAGCTGCGGTGAAGTGGACGCCGCGGCCAGGACGGTTTTGGCGAAACATCGCCTCGACCGCTATTTCGTGCACAGCACCGGGCACGGGCTTGGGCTGGAAGTGCACGAGGATCCCCGGGTGGCCAAGGGACAGAAGCAAACCCTGGAGCCGGGGAACGTGGTCACCATTGAGCCGGGCGTTTACGTGCCGGGCATTGGGGGAATCCGCATCGAAGACGACGTCGCGGTTCACGCATCGAACACCGAAGTACTCACCCGTATTCCACGGGATCTCATTGAGATTTAATAAAAGGCATGAAACGCAAACAGCCCTCGAAACCGACTGCTAGCCCCGCGATAGGGAACCCTGAACTCCAGATTATCGAGCAGTTGCTTCGCCATATGAGCGAGCACAACCTCGAGGAATTCGAGTACTCGCACGGCGATCTGAAGATTCGGCTGAAGAAGCCTTCCGCAGGAACCGTGATTAGTGTTCCCCGGCACATGGCTGCGCCAGAGATCATTGTCGCGAGTGGAGGGGCATCGCAAGCGCCTCCAAATCCTCCAGCGGCGCCGCCAGCGCAGGCACCGGAAGGGCGTTCAGCCGAAGACTTGCATTTGGTGAAGTCGCCGATCGTGGGAACGTATTACGGATCGCCCAGTCCTGGCGCCGAGCCCTTCGTGAAGATCGGCGGATACGTCGAAACCGGGCAGACTCTGTGCATCGTGGAAGCCATGAAGCTTATGAACGAGATTGAATCCGACATCAGCGGCGAAGTGCTGCGTACCTTCGTCGAAAACGGACAGCCCGTGGAGTACGGGCAGCCGCTGTTCGGCATCCGTCCGAGCCGGAAGAAGTAGCCCCGCCTGCCTATGTTCCAGAAAATCCTAGTCGCCAATCGCGGGGAAATTGCCCTGCGGATCATCTGTGCGTGCAAAGAGCTGGGTATCTCGACGGTCGCCGTTTATTCCGAGGCGGACCGCAATTCGTTGCACGTGCGCTTTGCGGATGAAGCCGTTTGCATCGGCCCTCCGCGGAGTAGCGAAAGCTATCTCAACATTCCACAAGTAATCAGCGCCGCCGAAATTACCAACGTGGACGCGATCCATCCCGGATACGGATTTCTGTCCGAGAACGCCAACTTTGCCAAGGTCTGCGAAGCGTCGGAGATCACCTTCATTGGTCCCACCGCCGAAGTGATCGAGATCATGGGAGAGAAGGACCGCGCGCGGCGCGAGGTTAAGGCCGCCGGGCTGCCGACGGTCCCCGGCAGCGACGGAATTGTGGAAGGGGAAGATCAGCTGGCAAAGGAGGCCGCGAAGATCGGATATCCGCTGATTCTGAAGGCCTCAGCAGGCGGCGGCGGACGTGGCATGCGCATTGTTCGCAAGCAGGACGAGCTGCTGTCCATGTACCAGACCGCCCGCAGCGAAGCGCAGCAGGCTTTCGGAACGCCGGACGTTTACGCCGAGAAATTCATCGAGCATCCGCGGCACATCGAGTTCCAGGTGCTGGGCGACCAGCATGGCAAGGTCATCCATCTGGGCGAACGCGAATGCACGATTCAGCGGCGGCACCAAAAACTGCTGGAAGAGTCTCCGTCGCCGGCCATGGATCCCAAGCGCCGGAAGGAACTTGGGGCCAAAGTCGTGCGCGCGCTGGAGAAGATCGGCTACACCAACGCTGGCACCGTCGAATTTCTGATGGACGAAGACGGCTCCATCTACTTCATCGAAATGAATACGCGGATTCAGGTGGAACATCCGGTCACGGAACTCGTAACCGGCGTGGACCTGGTCAAAGCGCAAATCCGCATCGCCGCCGGGGAACGGCTCGAGGACGCTGTCGGAGAGATGACCTTTTCCGGGCACGCGATTGAATGCCGGATCAACGCTGAGGACCCCGACACGTTCGTTCCTTCCGCGGGGCGCATCACTACGTTTCAAGCGCCGGGCGGCACCGGCGTGCGCGTTGATTCCGCGGCTTATGCCGATGCTGTCATTCCGCCGTACTACGATTCGATGATCGCGAAACTCATCGTCAAGGGCCGCGACCGTGCCGAAGCCATTGGCCGCATGAAGCGCGCGCTGGAAATGTTCGTGATCGAAGGAATCAAGACCTCCATTCCGCTGCACCGGAGGATTCTCGCCGACCCCGACTTTGCGGCCGGAAAGTTCGACACCCACTTCATCGAAAAATTGCTGGGAACAAACGGAAAATAGGTGTCGATGCGGCTTGTTCTGCCCAAGCTGTATGTGATACTAGACTCAGCATTGCTGACCATTCCTGCACAAGATTGCGCCCAAGAATTAGCGGATGCTGGCGTCCGCTTGCTGCAATACCGCGACAAAAAGGGGTTCTCGCGGGACTTGTTGCATTCGTCACGAAGCCTCGCATCGCTTCTCACTCCTCAAGGAATTACCTTCATAGTGAATGATCGGGCGGATGTCGCAGTGTTGGCGGGAGCCACCGGCGTGCATGTCGGGCAAGACGACTTGGAAGTGGAGCAGGCGCGCGCGCTGGTGACGAAAGAAAGGTGGGTCGGTGTATCCACCCACAACCTCGAGCAGTTTCGAGCGGCTGGCGGCCACTTCGGCGGACTACATCGCCGTGGGACCTGTGTTTGCGACTACATCGAAAGCGAATCCCGATCCGGTGATTGGCACGGAGTTCCTTCGCCGGGTCCGCGACTTGAGCGACAAGCCGATTGTGGCCATCGGCGGGATCACTCTGGAAAACGCAGCTTCGGTGATACAAGCCGGCGCTGATTCCGTTGCGGTGATCAGCGATATTTTGCGGGCGCCGAATCGCGGGCAACGCGCGAAGCAATATCTGGAGACCTTAGGCGGCGTGGATCGCACCGCGACGGCTTAAACCTTTTGCGCATGGCGGACGGAAGCACAAAACTCGGTTCGAGGTCAAGCAGCGGCCGCCACGCCGCAGCCTGGATTTGTGCGGGCGATCGGGTTGTTCGACGGGACCATGATCGTGATCGGGTCGATGATCGGCTCGGGGATTTTCCTTGTGGCCGCGGACATTACGCGGCAGACCGGATCGTCGGGTGGTTTGCTGCTCACCTGGATCATCACCGGTTTGCTGACGGTCGCGGCGGCGCTTTCTTACGGAGAATTAGCGGCGTTGTTTCCGCATGCCGGCGGACAATACATTTATTTGCGGGAGGCGTATTCGCCGCTTTGGGGATTTCTCTACGGTTGGACTCTGTTCCTGGTAATTCAAACCGGCACGATCGCGGCGGTGGCGGTGGGATTCGCTCGCTACCTTGGCGTGATCTTTCCCGCGATCTCTGGGAATACCTGGGTGGTGCGGCCGATTGCGCTGGGTTCCCGGTATGCCATCAGCTTGTCGGTGCAGCAGCTGGTTGGCGTGTTGATGATTGTGTTTTTGACATTTTTAAATCTGCAGGGCGTGCGGCTGGGTAAGCTGATTCAGAATATTTTTACCAGCGCGAAGACTTTGTCTCTGCTGGGGCTGATTTTTCTTTGTGTGTTTGTGGCGAGGAATGCTGCGGCGATTTCCGATAATTTCAGCCATCTGTGGGCGATTCGAGATGCGCAGCCGATTGAGCCTGGCGCGAATTTCTTGCGGTCGTGGATTCCTACGGTTACGGCGGCGAGTGGCGCCTTCGGTCTGTTCGTGGCGTTCGGGGTGGCGCAGGTCGGATCGCTGTTTTCGGCGGACGCCTGGAACAATATCGGGTTTACTGCGGCTGAAGTGAAGAATCCCAAGCGCGACGTGGCGTTGTCGATGGCCTTCGGCACCATCATCGTGATCACGCTATATTGCCTGGCGAACCTCGCTTATTTGTGCGCGCTGCCGCTTTCGCAGATTCAGAACGCGCCTGACGATCGCGTGGCGACGGCGGCGCTTCAGGCGGTATTTGGTCCGCCTGGGGCGCTGATCATGGCAGTGGCCATCATCATTTCCACTTTTGGCTGCAATAACGGTTTGATCCTGGCGGGTGCGCGCGTTTCTTACGCGATGGCGAAGGACGGGATTGTTCTTTCGTTCGACCGGCAACCTTGAACAAGAAAGGCGTTCCTGGCAAGCGCGCTTATGTACCAATGCGTGTGGATCATTGTGCTGATTTTGCTGCGCACGCAGCGCGTTGGGCCGACGGGTCTGGTCACCTACGGCAATCTCTATAGCGATCTGCTGGACTACGTGGTGTTTTCGGTCTTGATTTTTTACACGCTGACCATCGCTGGCATTTTTGTCTTGCGCGCGAAACGTCCTGACTTGGAAAGACCATATCGCGCGTTTGGCTACCCTTTCGTGCCGCTGCATGTATATAGTGGCGGCTTTGGCGATTATGTTCGTGCTGTTGCTGTACAGAACGCAAACGGCTTGGCCGGGGTTGGTGATTGTGTTGTGCGGCGTGCCGGTATATCTGCTTTGGTCACGCCGATCTTCGGCGGCGAAGAGCTCGGTTTAGACTAAGACGGTGCGGGGTGCGGTGGGTGCACCCTGGTGATTGAGGTGCTTCATGACGCAGCAGGCCGAATGACCTGACAACCGCGATTCCAGGGAGACCGCGCACGGCCGGTGACGATTCGCTATTTGCCAAGAAGCCGATCAGCGCGTTGATGGAAGAAGCGAGAGAGACTGGGGCGCACAGCCTGAAGCGCACGCTGGGGCCCGTTTCAATTGACGGCTTTGGGCGTTGGCGCGGTGATCGGCGCGGGAATTTTCGTGTTGTCGGGGCTTGGGGCGCACTACGCTGGGCCGGGACTGATGCTGTCGTTCGTGCTGTCGGGCCTGGGTTGCGCATTTGCGGCGCTGTGTTATGCGGAGTTCGCGGCCATGATTCCGCTGGCGGGCAGCGCTTACACCTATGCTTACGCTACGCTCGGCGAGATTTTTGCCTGGATTATCGGATGGGATTTGACGCTCGAGTATGCCATGGGCGCCAGCACGGTTTCTTCGGGCTGGTCGAATCACTTCATTGAGTTGCTGAATATTTTTCACGTCAAGATGCCTTTGTGGCTGGCTTACGACCACTGGACGGCGTTGCGGACGGCGGAAAACCTGGTGGCGCGGCAGATGGCGCAGGCGTTTGATCCGTATTTAGTGCCTGGGACGCAGGCGTTTCTGGATCGACGTACATGATGATCATGTCGGCGCATTCGCCTGAATTGGTTCACGGGCGCACGACTTGATGGCAGCTCCTAGGATTTTCGGGGTAGAGATCGGGTTTAACCTGCCGGCATTTATCATCGCGCTGGTGATCACGTTTATCTTGTGCATCGGGATCAAAGAGAGCGCCAGCTTTAACGCGACGATTGTGGTAATCAAAGTTTCGGTGGTTTTGTTCGTGATCGGGTTGGGGGCGCGGTACATTTCCACTGCGAACTGGGGAACGGACTGGCACAGCTTCGCGCCTTACGGATTTTCGGGAATCGGTGCCGGAGCGGCTTACATATTCTTCGCTTACATCGGCTTCGATGCGGTTTCGACTACGGCGCAGGAGGCGAAGAATCCGCAGCGGGACTTGCCGATTGGAATCATCGTGTCGCTGCTGGTTTGCACCGCGCTGTACATCATGGTAGCGGGCGTGCTGACCGGCATGGTGCGCTGGCAGGACATCAACATCGAAGCGCCCGTCGCGAGAGCTTTCCTGGATCGCGGGCTGACCGCTGGCGTCACACATTATTACTTTGGGCGCGCTTGCCGGGCTGACCAGCGTAATGCTGGTGATGCTGCTGGGGCAAACGCGCGTGTTGTATTCCATGGCCAACGACGGATTGTTGCCGAGGAAATTCTTTGCGGCGGTGCATCCGAAGTGGCGGACTCCTTACAAGAACACGATCGCGGTGGGCTTGCTCGCGGCGATCGTCGGGAGCATTACGCCGATCGACGATATCGGGCGCATGGTGAATATCGGGACGCTGCTGGCGTTTGTGATCGTGTGCATTGCGGTGATGGTTTTGCGCAATACGAACCCGGAGCAGCCGCGGCCGTTTCGGACGCCATGGGTGCCGGTGGTGCCGATCCTGGGAATCCTGTTCAACGGCTACATGATGTACAAGCTGGGTTGGGTGAATTGGGCGCGGTTGATCATCTGGCTGGTCATCGGGTTGGTGGTTTATTTCGCGTATAGCCAGCATCACAGCCGGGTTCGGAACATTGCTGCGAAGTAGAGACTGAGGCCATTTGCGGAGCTGCGTTAGCGTGTTGGCTGGTTGGTTACTCCCACTACCGCTGTTTTCTGTAAGTCTATCATTCCAGGCATGGTTAAAGCGGTTTGTTTTGATAGACTTGGGTAAGCGTTGATTCCAGAGGAGTTAGTGCTGGTGGCTTTTGCTCGGCTCGCGCGCCCCGCGTGGGTTGGAAAGTTGCGCGGACGTAGTAATCAATGAAGTACTTATATCATTTGGAATGGCGTCCGTCAACTGGAATTTGGGGCAGGCTGAGCGCTCTTGACTGTCCACTTGATTTTGTGGGCGGGACCGATCTGAAGATCGGCCACTACGAGTGTGCACCGGGAGCGGGAGGGGCGAGCCCCTCCCCTACAAGGGAATCGCGTACGGAGTAACCGCGGGCAAAGGAATCATGTACAGAGGAATCGCCACCGGGGAATCGCGTACAAAGGAATCGCGCGGGCGGTGGATCGGGGTTGTGGTCGAGTGTTTTGGATCGGGGTTGCGGTGGAGTGAGTTGGTGGGGGATTGCGTGGGGTGCTTTGGTTCGGATTGGGAGTGGTCTTCAGGTAGAGTAGTGCTTCTGTTGGATCGTCCGGGAACTGATGACTTCTTTCCTTGATTCGTGTCGAGGGGCTTGGCGGCGGTGTTCGCGGCTGGATGTGGCTGCGTTGGTGGTGCTGCTGGCGGGTGTGACCGCGGCAGCTGTCCAATTCCATAATGGGATTCTGAGCTTCGTCAAGTTTCTGGCGATCCTTTCGGGATTTTATCTCGTTTTTCGGGTGATTGGGTGGGGACGGAGCCGGCTGCTTTGGAGCCTGCGCAACCGGTTGATCGTCGCCTATTTGTTCATCGCGGTTGTGCCCATCCTGCTGATCATGACGTTTGTGCTTCTGGCGGGGAGGTTTTTGTATTCGCAGCTCGGTGCATTTCTGCTTTACGAGGATCTGCACCGGCGCATCGAGATGATCACGGACATTTCGCACCATATCGCTGCGGCCCATGATTTTCTGCCGCCTGGGGTAAGCGAGCAGGATTCCGAGCGAGTTTTGGCCGCGCAATCGCATGTAGTTCACGATCGCGAACTGCCAGGGCTGACCATCGAGTTTTCGAATGACGTGAGCGTGTTGCGGAACCTGGCGTCCGGGCGAGTGTTTTTCGCGGGGTTGCTGCAAGATGAGGGTGGCCTGGCCATGGTGGCGCTGCGAGAGTTGGACCCGCCGACGGGCAAGCGGGTCGTGCGGTTGCGCCTTCCGGTGACGCCGGACTTTCTTGCGACGATCGCGCCGGACCTGGGCGAAATCCAATTGAACGTAACGCGGCCATATAACGGGGGTACGCCGAGAGGGGTAATTTACACGACGGCGGGAGTGCAGTATGAGACGGATAAACCCATCGTAGCGACTAACCGGGCGCTGCAGCCGGCTGCATTCTGGCTCGAGCCGTCTGTCAACGTAGTGTCGAGACTGGAAGACGCGGTGTTTGTGGCTCGGGATGGCACGGTGGGGAGGCCCAGGCCAGTATTTGCGGTGTTCAGCGCGCGACCTTCGAGCTTGAGCGGCAGAATGTTCAGCACGCTGGGGGAACTGCGCGACTCCTACCTGATCTTGTTTGCGGTGCTGGGGACATTTTTCGTTTTGATCTGGATCGCCGCGTTTATCACCGGGGTGGTGCTGACGCGGCAGATTACGAAGGCGGTAGCGGACCTTTATCACGCGACGCAATACGTGCAGGGTGGGGATTTGACGCACCGGGTGCGCATCGAGCGGCGGGATCAGCTGGGCGTTCTGGCGGAGTCGTTCAACCTGATGACCGGGTCGATCAGCGGATTGATCGAGGAACAAAAGAAACGGCAGCGGCTGGAGAATGAGATTTCCATCGCGCGGGAGGTTCAGAACCAGCTGTTCCCGCAGAAAATGCCGGTGGTGCCTGGGGTGGAACTGGAGGCGATCTGCAAGGCGGCGCGGTCGGTCAGCGGGGACTATTACGATTTTATCCAACTGAGCCCGACGCATCTGGCGATTGCGGTGGCGGATATATCGGGGAAGGGAATTTCCGCTGCGCTGCTGATGGCCAGCTTGCAGGCGGCGCTGCGGAGCCAGATGCTGGCTCCCGGCAGCGAGAGCATGAGCACAGCGGAGCTGGTGTCGCGGTTGAACAAGCATCTGGTGCGGAATACGGGTGACGATCGATTTGCGACGTTCTTTATCGCGGTGTACGACAGCGCTACGCGGACGCTGCGGTACACGAATGCTGGGCACTTGCCATCGTTCCTGATTTCGAAAGATGCGGCGCTGCATCTGGATATCGGTGGAATGGTGCTGGGAGTTGACGAAGACTGTTGTTATGACGAAGGCCGGGTCTCGGTGCCGAGGGATTCGCTTTTGGTGGGATACAGCGACGGGTTGGTGGAACCGGAGAATGTGTACGGCGAGGAGTTTGGGATCAAGAGATTGCAGCAGGCGGCGGTGTACGTTCAGGAATCGGCGCCACGCGTCGTAGCCGCGGCGCTGATGAATGCTGCCGAAGAGTGGGCCGGGACGCCGGAGCAGGCGGATGATATGACGGTGATTGTGGCGCGGTTGCAGTAGCGGCGAGAAGAACACTATGGCGATGGTCGGCGATCGAGCGCTGGTAATTGTGACGGGTGCGGGGGGACACATCGGGCGAGAAGTTTGTCGTCTGTTAGCAATCGCTGAGTTCGAGTTCTTGCCCGTTGATGTTGATCCCGACGCGAATCAAGGGATCTTGGCGTGCGATCTCAGGTTGAAGGATGACATATCGCGTCTGTTTCGGGCTCATACGGTGCGCGCGGTGATTCATCTTGCGGGCGCTTTACCGAGCGCGTTCCATCGCGATCCCTTTGCTGGCGTTGACGTCAATCTAAGCGGCTGTTTCGAATTGATGCGGCAAGCGGTTCAGGCGGGCGTCAAACGGTTCGTCTTCGCTAGTTCCATGAGTGTTTACGGGTCTTCCCGCACTTCCGATTTGCTGACGGAAGATGATACTGCGGTGCCGGACGATCCTTATGGAGCGTCGAAGCGCGTTGTCGAGTTGGTTGGGGAAAATCTCGCGCACAGCCAAGCGATGGAGTTCGTGTCTTTGCGTATCGCCAGAGTGATTGGACTCGGGATCAAGAAGACATCCTCTCCCTGGCGCGCTCAGATCTTCGAAGTGCCCTCACCACAGGGCCCGATCCAGATTCCGTTCGAGCCAAAGACGAAGCTATCCCTGGTGCATGCCGAGGATGTCGCGCGCATGCTGGTGACCCTGGCCGTAGCGCCTTATGTGCGAAACAGCGCTTACAACACGCCAGCGGAGACGTGGGAAGTGAGACGTTTGAAAGAAATAGTGGAGGAAGCGAGGGGCGTGCGGGTCGAGCTTGCGGACGGCTCTCACGGTGGCCCCGCCTGCGACGGCGGCCGGTTCGCGAAAGAGTTCGGATTTCGACTTCGAGGGCTCCGGGAACGTCTTTCCGTTGGTTGTGGCGAAACCCTCAGCTAAAAGAAGCTTCTGTTGAACGTCAACAGGTTTGTGCTAGACTCCTGTTGATGTCCTAAAGGAGTGTATGCCGTCTCCGAAATCGGAAGTGCTGCAGGGGACACTGGATTTGCTGGTGCTGAAGACGCTTGAGTCGATGGGCCCGATGCATGGGTTCGGGATCGCGATACGCATCCAACAGGTTTCTGAAGATTTGCTGCGACTGAATCAGGGAACGCTGTATCCGGCGTTGTTGCGGCTGGAACAGCGCGGGTGGATTGCGTCGAAGTGGGGCGTTTCCGAGAACAATCGCAAGGCCAAGTTTTATTCACTGACGCGCGCGGGGCGCAAGAGGCTGGTGGAAGAAGTAGAAAGCTGGGATCGCATGTCTGCGATGATCCATCGGGTATTGAGGACGACTTAAGCGATGGGCGAATTTCTCCATGGCGTTTGCCAACGCATCGCGGCGCTCTTTTCGCGACGACGGCTTGAGCAGGATTTCGACGAGGAGTTGAGATCTCACCTGGGGATGGCCGTCGATCGCAATCTTCACCGCGGCATGAATGGCGAGGAGGCGCAGCGCGCGGCGCTTGCCGACCTCGGCGGCGTGGAGCAAACCAAGGAGATCTATCGCGACCAGAGAGGTGTGCCCGTGATCGAGAACTTCGTTCAAGATCTGCGGTTTGGTTTGCGGATGCTGCGGCGCAGTCCGGGATTTTCGATGCTGGCGATCCTTTGTTTGACGCTGGGAATCGGGGCGAATGCCGCGGTGTTCAGCTGGATCGAGGGAATACTGTTCCGGCCGTACCCGCTCGTGGTGCATCAGGAGAGGCTTGTTGCGCTGGGTGGAACGGCGCGCGGGGAGGCCCGTGGTACCCCTCTTTCGTGGCCCGATTTTCTGGACTTGCAGAAGAGCTGCACGCTGGTCGATTCGTTCATCGTGACCAAGATCATGGGCACGACGCTCAGCCTTGGCGATCGCGCCGAGCGTACGATCGGAAGCATTGTATCGGCGAATTACTTTGACGCGATCGGAGTGCATCCGATTCTGGGGCGGGGTTTCGCGCGCGGGGAAGATGTGGGCAGCAACGCGCACCCTGTAACGGTGATCAGCTATCAGCTGTGGCGGAGCCGCTTCAAAGGTGATCCTGCAATCATTGGCAAGACGCAGCGCTTGAACGGCATCGAGCACACTATCGTGGGTGTGGCGCCCGAGGGATTCCTGGGGACCTTCGTGGGCTGGGGGATGCAGTTCTGGGTCCCGGCATCGATGGAGGAAGCATTCGAAGGCGGCCCGTACAAGCTGGAAGATCGTGACGCGCGTTGGATTGAATCTTATGCGCGCCTGAAGCCTGGCGTGACCATTGGACAGGCCCAGCAAGAGATGTCCGCTGTTGCTTCGCGATTGGAATCTGATTTCCCGGCGACGAACCGGGGGCGCGGCATCAGGCTTTGGCCGTTGTGGCAAACGCCGTTCAATAATGCAGGGACTTTGCTTCCGACGCTCGGGATCATGCTTGCTGTCGTGGTTTTCGTTTTGTTGATCGCCTGCGCGAATGTCGGGAATTTGCTTCTGGTGCGGGCCTTCACTCGGCGGCACGAAATGACGGTGCGGGTGGCGGTCGGGGCGAACCGTGGCCGGTTGTTGCAGCAGCTTGTTACCGAGGGACTGATTCTGTCGGCGGCGGCGGCGACGGGTGGACTGCTTTTTGCGCACTGGTGCCGGCATGCGCTGGTTCTGCTGTTTCCGGCGCGCGGGGGCGTGGCCATGACGCTGCCAGGCGAGATCGATTGGCGGGTGCTCGCGCTCAGCGCCGGCGTTTGCCTCGTCACTACCTTGCTGCTGGGGTTGGTGCCCGCCATGCAGACTGGAAAGATCGATCTTGCCGGAGCGATGAAATCGGAAATGTCGGGTGTCGTTGGTGGCGGTCGTGGAAAGTCGTGGCTTCGGTCGAGTCTCGTTGTGCTTCAGGTGTCGCTCAGTTTCCTTCTGCTGGTTGGGGCAGGTCTTTTAATGCTCAGCCTGCAGCGAATTCGCAACCTCGACCCTGGTTTTACGACACGGGGCGTGCTCTTTACCGCTGTGGACTTGCGAGGTGCTGGATACGACGCGATACGCGCGAAGACCTTTGACGATGAGCTGCTTGGGCGGGTGCAAGCCTTCCCTGGGGTGGAGTCGGCAGCGCTTGCGCGAGACGTACCCCTGAGCTACGGGAGCTTTTCTTCCTCGGCGATTGCCGTTGATGGTTATCAGGCGCCGCTTGAGGAGCAGGCCGAGGTGGAATACAACCAGGTTGGGCCGGGCTATTTCGCGACGGTGGGGATCCCGGTGCTGTCCGGCCGCGAATTTACTCGGGCCGACAACGAAACTGCTGCGCGGGTCGCGGTGGTGAACGATGTTATGGCCGCTCGGTATTGGCGAGGGGACGATCCTGTGGGCAAGCGGTTGCAGGTTAAGGGGCAATGGCTGCAGGTCGTCGGTGTGGCCAAGGTTTCGAAATACCAGAGCGTTCGCGAAAATCCGAAGCCTTTTTTTTATGTTCCGCTGCGGCAGGATTTTTCAGTCGGAGCGGCGCTGAATATTCGAACGCGTATGCCTGCAGAAACGATAGCCACGGAGGTAGCGCGGGAGGTGCATACTCTCGACGCGAATCTCGCGCCCTATGAAGTCATCAGCCTGCAAGAGCAGATGGATCGGTCGACATCGCCGCAGCGCGTCGCGGTGACACTACTGGGAATCCTTGGCGGATTGGCGTTATTGCTGGCGACGGTGGGGCTCTACGCGGTGATGTCGTATACGATCTCGCAGGGCACTCGCGAATTCGGATTGCGCATGGCACTGGGAGCGGGGGCGTGGACTTTGTTGCGGCAGGTCTTGTCACGTGGCTTGGCTTTGACAGGGGTTGGCGTGCTTCTTGGGATTGGGGTGGCGCTCGGAACGACTCGGCTATTGGGGAACTTGCTGTACCGGGTGAGTCCGCGTGACCCGGCGGCGTTTGGTTCTGCGCTGGTGGTGATGGCGGTTGCTTCGCTGGCGGCGTGTTTCTGGCCGGCTTGGCGGGCGACTCGGACGGATCCGGCGCGGGCCTTGCGGGATTGACTCTCGCTCTTTGCTGAAGTGTCGTGGAGGCGACTTCGCCTTGCCTAGCCAACAGGTTTCGGTCAAGTTCCACGTGGGCGAGTAGCGCGTTAGTCAAGATTTAGCGCCAGTCCTGCTGCTGAAGAACTCTGGTATTGACCATCAAGCTCTTGTCTAGCACCCAGCTGCTTCGTCGATCGATCACCCTAGTAACCTGCCGGCGAGCCAGTAATCGACACTGAACTTTCCCGGACCAGAGCAGATCAGCCAGATAAAGAAGAGCACGTACAGGACTTCTGGAAGGTAGAGCAAATCGTCGAGCCAGCTAAGAGGCGAGAGTCCTTTAGGGATGGTGGAAAGCGAGCTGGTCAGGGTGGCGACAATCATATCGATCAATAAAGCCGCGCAGGCCGGGCTCGAAAGAAACCCCAGGGTCACCAAGGATCCGCACACGAACTCCACGCCCGCCACGAAATAAGCGGTCTGGCGGGGAAACGGGACTTTGGCCTTGACGAGCGTATCGTAAACAGGTTTCGTGCCTCCGGCGACAAACAATTTGTTTGCCCCAGAGATGGCGAAGAACAGTCCGATCGAAACGCGTACCAGCAGGATGGCGTATTGTTCCAAATCACTGCTACCCAACAGCGCAAAGTGGACCAACCCTTTCCAATCCATCTCTTGTCCCTCCATCGGAGAATATGCTGTGACGATACCCCATATCACAAAGTTCGACTTCTCCGGTAGTCGCGTTGATCAGGACTTAGCGGGTCTCTGGCGTTGATCTCTGTTCTGGACAATTGTGCTGCAAACCGCAAATGGAGGCGTCGCTAGCGAATTCTCGCGCCTCGAGATTATGTGTCCATCCGTTCGACCCATTGAGCGCGCGATGCGGGAGCCACGAATGGATCGGCAAAGTATTGGGTTTCCCGCGCAACCTTGTCGCCCGTGAACTCCATGATGCTCACGGTGTAGGACGGCTTGCCGTCATAGGTCAGGATGAATTCAGTGACCCAAAGGCCACCGCCCCCAATGATACGCCGGATAGAAAACCGCTTTTTGTTCGGCTGACTGGCGCGTTGGCCCTGTATGTTGCGTCGACCGCGGGTTCGCTCGCCTGACTGCGGGTATTCCAGCACCGCATCCTCGTGATAGATGAGGTGCTCCGTTTCAAAATCGTTGGCATCGGACGCCGCCCAATGCTGATCCAGTGCCGCACGGATCTCTTGATCTCGCACTCCAGAATACTGCTCTTTCTTTTGTTGACCGTTCATCTTGAGCCTCCAATTTGACACGAAGCTAAATGCTTTAGCGGAATCAGAGTGTACGACTCGTCAAGTCGCGCTGTTTCTTCGATCACCCCAGAGTCTACACCGCGTCGAAGCGTCTGAGCCCTGATTCGTCAGGTTACCGGAAACCGACCTGGTGTCGAAGATGGAGTCGGAATGCTGGAGTGCTGTCGGCTGGGCTATACTGAATCGCCTTTACGACGTTGGTGCGGGGAGAGGGATGACGCTGCAGAATCGAGTGGCTTTAGTTACTGGCGGGAGCCGCGGGATCGGGCGCGGGATTGCGGTGAAGCTTGCGCAGGATGGGGCGCGAGTGGCGATTGCGTATCGCTCGAATAAAGTGGCGGCGCAGCAGACTCTGCGTCTGTTGCAGGAGAAGGGCGCGGACTGCGTGGCGGTGGAGACGGATATTAATGATGCGGCGCGCTCCGAGGATTTGCTGCGCACGGTGGTGGATCGCTTCGGGCGGATTGATATCGTGGTGAACAATGTGGGCGATTTCCGGTGGGGGACGCTGGCGGAGTCTTCGCTGGAAGATTGGCGAAATATCATTTCGTCGAACTTGATGACGGTGCTTTATGTTAGCCGGGCGGCGCTTCCGCATTTGCGGCGTGGGCGGTGGGGACGGATCATTAATTTGGGTGCGGTGGGGGCAGAGAGGGCGTTTGGTCAGGCGAAGATTTCGGCTTATGCGGCGGCGAAGGCGGCGGTTGTGGCTTTGTCGAGGTCATTGGCGCTGGAAGAGGCGAAGAATGGGATTACCGTCAACGTGGTGAACCCTTCGAGCATTGATGAGAATGAATTGACTTTGAATGAGGCGCGGCGGATTCGGGATGCGCGATTTCCGATTGGGCGGCCGCCTACCGTTGAGGATGTGGCGAATACTGTGGCGTTTTTTGCTTCGGAAGAGGCGGAGTATGTGACCGGTCAAGTCGTGAATGTCAGCGGCGGCTGGATGCTGTGAGATTGTGGGTGGGACACGCTGATTCTGTCAGAGCTTCGGAAAGGCCGCCCTTCGCAGCTTACCTTTCACGCGTTGGGTTTTGGTGGCGCGGCATCTAAACCCCGCCCTCTCGGAGAGGGCGGCTTCAGGGTCCCGTATTTCGGGGGAGGCGGGGTAGTCGCGGGTCGGCGGATTTGGCGCGCGCGTAGCCGGCAGGATGGCCTTCGAGACTCAGGGCAAGCCGGCGCAACCAACCACGCCTGCGCTACGCGTTCTTTAAACCTGCCATGAAAGTTCTTACTTCGGAAGAGATGCGTGAAGTTGACCGCCTGACTGTCGAGCGGCTCGGAATTGCCAGCTTGCAATTGATGGAGACCGCGGGGACTCTCGCGGCGAACTGTCTTGCCGCGTGGATGCGCGAGGCTGGATTGCATACGCCCAAGATTGCGGTGCTTTGCGGGAAGGGAAATAACGGCGGGGACGGGTTCGTTGTGGCGCGGCATTTGTATCCGGCGGCGGAACGCGTGCGCGTGTATTTGTTTGCCGGACTGGACGATTTGCGAGGCGATGCCGCGACGAATTTTCATCGCTGGCGCAATCTGGGCGGCGACGTCATTTCCGTTCCGGACGAAAAGTCATGGGAAGCGGTGCGGGGTGAGGTTGGTAGCGCCGATGTGACTGTTGACGCGATATTTGGCACTGGATTTCGTGGGGTGGCATCTGGAGCTGTGGGGCAGGCGATTGCGGACATCAACCGGATGTCGCGGGATGCGACGGCGGCGCGGCCTGCGGTGATTTTTGCGGTGGATACGCCGTCGGGGTTGCCTTCGGATGGAGGAGCGGCTGAGGGGCCGGTTCTATGGGCGCATCATACGGTGACGTTTACGGCGCCGAAGGTGGGGCAGTTGGTGTCGCGGGATTGTGAGGCCGCGGGGTCGCTGCGTGTTGTGAATATAGGATCGCCGGTTGCGCTGGTGGAAGAGGTTGGCAAGGGTTTGCTGCGGTGGAGTGAGCCGGGGGAGTTTGCGGAGCTGCCGCTGGTGCGGGCTACGGACGGGCACAAGGGTTCGTACGGTCACATATTGGTTGTGGCGGGCTCGCAAGGGAAGAGCGGCGCGGCGGTCATGTCGGGGAGCGCGGCGTTGTTTGCCGGGGCGGGGCTGGTGACGGTGGCGACGCCGGACGTCGTGCTTCCGATTGTGGCGGCGGCGCACCCGGAATATATGACTGAGGCGCTGGTGTCGACCATTGATGGGATGGCGTCGAAAGCGAATCTGGCGGGCGGCCGTTTTGCCGCGATCGAAAAAGGGAAGACCGTTCTCGCCGTCGGGCCGGGGCTTGGACAGGACCCGGAGACGCAGGAATTTGTTCGGTCGATCGTGCTGAAAACGAAGCTGCCGGTGATTCTGGATGCCGACGGCTTGAACGCGTTTGCGGGCCGGGCCGATGATCTTCGGGAACGCGGAAGCAAATTTGTGGCGATTACGCCGCATCCGGGAGAGATGGCGCGGTTGCTGAATTGCTCGATCAAAGAGGTGCAGGCGGATCGCGTGAAGACTGCGCAGGATGCGGCGAAGCGATGGGATGCGCACGTGATTTTGAAGGGGTCGCATACGATTGTGGCTGCGCCGGATGGGCGGACCTTTGTCAACACGACCGGGAATGCGGGGCTGGCCAAGGGTGGCTCGGGTGACGTGTTGACGGGAGTTCTGGCGGCGATGACCGGGCAGTTCAAGACGGATGATTGGTTGCGGGTTTTGGCGCTGGGGGTTTATTTGCATGGGGCGGCTGCGGAGGTTGCGACGACGGGCACGGACCTGTCGGGGCTCGTGGCCGGAGACGTGGCTCGGGCGGTGCCGGCGGCGCGGCTGAGACTTTTGCGGGAGCTGCAGCGGCGTGGGTGAAGAGGTGATTACGCGGTCGGCGGAAGAGACCATCGCGTGGGGCAGGAAATTCGCGGGGCGACTGCAGGCGCCCGTTCTCGTGTTGCTGACGGGCGAGCTTGGGAGCGGGAAGACTACGTTGACTAAGGGGATTGTTGCGGGGCTGGGGGCGGCGGCTGAGGATGAGGTGACTAGCCCGACGTTTACGTTGGTGCATGTCTATGGGGGGGCAGCGAAGGTTTATCACGGGGACCTGTACCGGATTGAGAGTTTTCATGATTTTGAGACTTTGGGGCTGGAGGATGTTTTTGCTGCGCCGGCGGTGATGATTTTGGAATGGTCGGAGAAGTTTCCCTTGGAGTCGCCTTGGCCGCAGGTTCGGGTGCGGCTGGAGCATATGGGAGGGGATTCGCGGCGGATTTTGGTGGGTTGAGGTTTACTGACCAGCGTGCCGACAGCGGGCGCTGAGAACAGCCCGGATTACGGGTACGCGTGGGTTGATTGGAGTCTAAACTCCGCGGTCTCGGAGACCACGGCTACAGGGCGCCCCGACCTCTTACTGGCTAACTGTCTCGCCAACGATGGTACCGGTGGCTATTGCCCGCTTCGCGTGCCACTGCTAGCTTGGAAAAAGCCCTTCTGGCGAGACTACATGGCCTACGAGATCCTTACGCCTATCGCGACGGAAGAGGCCCGGATCGAGCTTAAGAGTTATAACACCACGATCCCGATGGGATCGCTGGCCATTGGTGTGGATAACATCCACCACGATGTGTTCCTGAGCCCGAAGTTCGTCCAGGCCTCGCGCGACTATTTGTTCGACCTGATTCGCCAGAGTACCAAGGCGACGTATTTTTCCGGGATCGAGCTGCGCACCGTCAAAGCTCCGGACAACGCCGCCTACCGGAAGCTACTTACCGATCTGCTGCAGAGTGCGCTGACGCAGGCCAAATTTCAGAAAAATATCGAGATCGACTTGTTGTTCCGGCTGGCGCTGCTGAAATTTTTGACCGTCGAGATCGGCAACCAGTTTGCGAATTTGATCCTGGAAGGCAAGGAGTGGATTCGCCAGCGTGGCGAGCATTTCGAGCGCAGCCAACAAGCGCACGTGATCAAGTCGCGCTTGTCGGAGTTGCAGTCCTCGCGGCGTGTGGTGGTACGAGGGGTGGGACAGCAGATCGCCCAGATGGTGGCCGACGCCGAGGATAATGTGGTGTCGAAGGCGCGGCGCGCGCTGTTTGGGGAGGACTTCGCCGCGTACTATGACCTGCTGAAAAACCGGCTGGTGTTTCTGGATGGCGGCAAGGACGACGTGTTCTTTCTGGAGCACTACGTCCTGCTTGGGAACTACGTCCGCGATCCCGACCGCTTTGAGGCCATGGACGAGTTGTTTCAGGATTTCCTGCGAGATGCGGGATTGGCGATCAGCCAGGATTCGGCGTATACCGAAGCGAGTCAAAGCCACAGAGCTCTGATGGAAGCGGCGCAGGGAATGCGCAACGAGATCGCCAACCTCGAAGGGCAACGCGAGAGTCTGCAGAAAAAGCTGGAGCGCGGCGACAGCTTCTTGAACAAGTTCTTGAGTTCGGGTGATCCCTCGGATTTGAAAGCGTCGCTGAGCGATATTGAAGCCCGGTTGAAGCATCAGGAAGTGAAACTGGAAGAGTTTGGGCCGCAGATTGAGGCATCGAAACAAAAGCTGGAGTTTTTAACGAAAGACTACAAAGGCCGTCTGGGCGATTATCTGAACGATCCGGAAAACGCCAAAAGGCTCTTCGATCAGACATCCGTAAACGCGGGCGACAGCTCGCCTCGGGGGAAACTGCTGTCGGAATTGCTGGAGCGGCTGGAGCAGCAGGAAATCATTTATCACGTGCTGGCAAGTTACGAGATTCGCGCGATTTCGGCAGAATACAGTCCTCCGGTGCATTTGCAGCAGCTTCGGAAGGCCCTGGTTTCGAAAGAAGAGATGAAGCGCGTTGAGGGCGTACTCAAGCAAGTGCCCGCGCGGCAGTTGTCGCTAAAGCCGATCGAGGATATGTCCCGCAAGATCCGGCGTTTCTCTCGTGAAGAAAAACTGAGTTTCGTGGTGCGCTTCGCGGGTGATTTCCTGCGACTTCGACGAGACGTACGGAACGCCGAGCACCTGACGACCTGCATGGAGCGGGTCAACCTGGTTACTACCGAACAGGCGCGCGAGCTTTCGCGATTGAACAATCGCTTGTACGAGTGCGTGCTGCAAGAGGAGGCCAAGCCGAATCAGGACCAGGTGGTGTCGCACGTGATCATCAAAGCGGACGTGCGCGGTTCGACCAAGATGACGCAGGACCTGTTGTCGCGGGGGCTCAGCCCGGCGTCGCACTTCAGCCTGAATTTGCACGAGCCGGTGAAAAAGCTGCTGGATCGCTACGCGGCAAAGAAAGTGTTTATCGAGGGAGACGCAATCATTCTTGCGATTTTCGAGACGGAATCGAATCGCGCCTATGCGCGAGCGGTTGCCAAGGCCTGCATCTTGTCGCGGCAGATCCTCGCGGTCTGCAACTCATATAATGACCGCGCGGCGACCACGGACCTGCCCTCGCTGGAACTCGGGATCGGCGTGGCGTTTCAAGGGTCGGCGCCTACCTACTGGACTGACGGGGATTCGCGCATCATGATCTCCAAGGCGCTGAATTTGTCGGACCGGCTGTCGGGATGCGCGAAGATCGCCAAGCGGCTGATGACGGGGCAGAAGACGCATTTCTCCGTATTCCAATTTCTGACCGCCATGGAAGGAGCGTCTGCCGAGGAGTTGGACGAATTCCTGGTGCGTTTTAACATGAACGGGATTGAATTGAACGAAGAAGGCTTTCAGAAATTATCCGAAGAGATTTCGCTGGACTCGATCGAGACCAAGCTGGATATGCCGTGGGGCAAGGAAAATGTGATCTTGCACTACGGTGAAGTGCCGATGGGAGATTCGGTGGAACTGCTCGTACTTCGCAAAGGGCTTGCGCGGGAACTGCGTCCCGACGGGGCGATCGGAATCGCCTCGAGCCATCCGTATTACGAAGTTTGCACAAGCGGCGCTCTTTACGATCTGGTCGCCGCTCTTATCCGCACGCAAAGTGCGGCGTTGGAAGCGACTCGGGCCTGAAGGCCTGCCGCCAGTCCACCATCCTTGTTGCAGGTCCGTTTGGGCTTCGCCGATTCATTGCTTTGTGGTGACGGAGAGACTCTCTAGTGCGGGCAGCGCCGGGCGGAGCGAGCCCCGCCCCTACAAAGGAATCCTGGACCTTACCTATTTGGAAATCGGCTGGCCGCGATCGAAATCGGGAGACCTACGCAGAAAATGTGCACGATGATGGGAACAAGGGTGCCGCTCAGAGTAAAGTGCCTCTTCGGGAGTGCTGACAAGGGAATTACGACCAGATTCATGAAGAAGAACACGAGCACGCCGTAAAATGCGCCCGACAACAGATAGTGTTCGACCAGCGCCGGCAAGTAGCGGATGGCAAGATTGAAGATCAGCGCCGCAACCATCGCGATCAAGATGTGACAAGACAACCCGAGCGCCGCTGACGCCGCGCCATGACGAAAACTGGGCGGGCCCAATAGGCCGCTAGCGACACCTTGCCACAATCGAGTGAAGGAAACGCCTCGCATCGCGAAAGTAACGGTCGCTGAAATGCCGTCCAGGAGTGCGGCGACGCCTCCGCCGAGAAGAACTGCGCGGATTGTGTTGGTCATGGCCGGAGTATCAAGACAACGTGGGGATCGGGCGAGGCTGGCGCTTCATTCATGCCCGGAGGATCGGTCAACAACCGCGCGCTCAGGATACCGGAGTCCAAGGTTCCACCGCCACTATATTTCGGACGCAGCGAAGCGGCTTTTGTTATCACGCAGAAGGGTGCGGAACGGTTATTGCGAATAGTTCACGCACAGCGGCATTTTCGATCGGAGCGAGTGCGCCTGCATCTTATCTCTCTGCCGGAGAAGCGTCCGAACGTCACACGACCGCGTTGCGCTGGATTACTTCGCGGTACCACTCTGCGCTCAGCTTGGGAGTGCGCTTTTGGGTCTTGAAGTCTACGTAATGAAGGCCGAAGCGCTTGCTGTAGCCGTCGGCCCATTCGAAGTTGTCGAGCAGGCTCCATAGGAAGTAGCCCTTGATCGGGTAGTTCTCGGAGGCGGCGCGGTGCAGGTGCGTCAGGTGATTGCGCAGATACATCACGCGGTCGGTGTCTTCGATGTGCCCGTTTGCGGCGATTACATCGTCAGACGAACAGCCGTTCTCTGTGATGTATAGCTCCTTCGGCTTCCAGATGTCGCTGGGATTACGGATGGCCCAGTACAGCACCTCCGGACCGATGTTGATCCACGGTGAGGCCATGTGCGGATACGAAGCCGGCCGGGGCTCGATTGCATAGCCCGCCGGCGAGCCGTCCGCGCGAACATAGTCCGGGGTATAGACGTTGAAACCGATGAAATCGAGCGGGCTGCCGATGGCTTTGAGATCGCCGGGCTCGACCTTCGGAGCGTTCGCTCCTTCGCGCTGAAGATATCCGTCGGTGTACTTTCCTTCCATGATGGCGGTGAGAAACTGAGCGTTGCCTTCGCGAGTGGCACGCTGGGCGGCTTCGATGTGCTCGCGGGTTTCGATGACCGGGACGTAGACGTTGGAATTTTCGGCGAGGCCCACTAGCGTTCCGCTCTTCGCGCTGGCGCGGATGGCTTGCACTGCCAGTCCGTGGGCAAGTATTGCGTGGTGGCGGACCTGGTTGACTTGTGCGGGAGGGAGCTTTTTGCCCGGCGCAAACTGGCCGGTCTTGTAGCTCAGATCGGTGAAGCACACAAATTCGTTGGTGGTGAAAAAGTGATTCACGCGATCGGACAGATGTTTCGAGACATACGCGGCGTAGTCGGCAAGAGCCTTTGAGGTGTCGCGGGATTCCCAGCCGCCAGGCAAGGCCTGAGGCAGATCCCAGTGAAAGAGCGTGATGTATGGCTGAATATCGTTTGCCAGCAGTTCGTCAACCACGCGTTGGTAATGGGCAAGGCCTTTTTCGTTTGGCTGGCCGGTGCCGTCTGGAAAGATGCGCGACCAGGAGATCGAGAAGCGGTAGACTTTCGCGCCCAAATTCTTGAGCAGCTGCACATCTTCTTTATAGAGATGATAGGAATCGTCAGCGACATCGCCGGTGTCTCCCTGAAAGGTTTTCCCCGGCGTGTGGGAGAAAGTGTCCCAGACCGATGGCTTCCGCCCGTCTTCGTTTGCAGCCCCTTCAATCTGGTAAGAGGCGGTGGCGCAACCCCACTTAAAGCCGGCAGGGAATCGGAGCAAACTGGCGTTCGACATTTGGGCGAGCGCGATCCGGGGCAGAGAAGCGCTGGCCAAAGTGGTGGCTGCAGTCGCAGCGATAGTGCGGGTAAACTGGCGGCGTGTGAGAGTGTTCATAAGCCCAACAGTGTAAATCACTTGGCGGCGAGTGCGTTAGGCAAAGATTCGAAACACATGCGTTTCTGAGCGGTACTGCAGCGTTGGCGGTAGAATGAGCACCCTCGAAATGCGGCGGAACGTGGGAATAGGACATTTTTGAGAATTTGAGAATAGGTTGGAATCGGTGCGGGATTTCAAGTTTTGTTATGATGTTTTGGCACCGGGGGCGAAAAGGGTCCGGTGATCTTCCCGGCCTTCAAAGCCGGCGATTCGGCCCTTCGCGGGTCGAATGGTGGATTCGACTTCCACACGCTCCCGCCACTTTTTATTGGGCTCTTGTGCGATTCTTAGAGAATTGTACCAAAATTGTACAACAGAATCACTGGGGTGTCGCACTTAAAACAGCACGATCTAGGGCTTCCTGTCGAGTCTTAACCCACGGGTTGTAGTGTTTTTCGGTCACCCGGATGCTTTGATGGCCGAGCGAAACGCTTACTGTCTCGATCGATGCTCCGCCCTCCAGCAGGGCCACCGCGAACGTGTCGCGAAAGCGGTGGGGGTGTCCTGAGACCTTCGCCAGCGTCAGTACCTCGGCGATTCTTTCACGCCAGAAACCTGTCACCGTCTCCAACTTTGAGTCCCCTGTCCAGAAAAAGTATTTCGGGTTTGAATGCTTCACCGACCGCAGCGCGTCAGCGACGTTCTGTGGCAGCAGCACGCTGACAGGCTCCCCGGTTTTCGCCTGATACAGTTTCAACCGATTGCCCTTCAGGCTGTCCACCGCCAGCGTAGCAACCTCGGAAATTCGCAGGCCGGAATAGCGCATCGTCAGTATGAATGCCTCAACCCGATGATCCACTTCATCCGACTGGGCTGCCCTTCAGAATCTTCGCCACATCATCCTTTGGGAAGGGAAGTGTGGGGTTTTGTTTCAATTTCGGCCCTACCAGACTCGCCGCATAATTCTCTTCCACCATCTTCCGCTGCAACGCGAACTTGAAGATGCCGCGCAGCCGTTCCAGCTTCTTGGAAGCCGACAGCGCGCCGATATTCCAGCCGGCTCGGAATTCCGTCAGGGCATCCAACTCCAGCTCATTCACGAACTTGATCCCACGGTCTATAGTGACCTCCAATACCTGCCGGAAGAGCAGCTTGTAGAGCCGCAGCGTCCCTGCGCTTAAATTCCTCGCCTCGGCGTCTTTCAAGAACTGGTCCCGCCACTCCTCAATCGTCGCTCGGGTCTTGGTCTTTGGGCGCGTTCCGTCAACGTCCCAGACCCTCACCAAATCCTGTGCGCGGTTCCAGTCGCGCAACTTCAAGGCTTCGCGGATACGGTGACCGTCTTTGGTACCGGTGACCCAGATCGGGCACTTGCACCGGTATTCAGACCGCGACGTGAATCTGCACTTTTGCGGATTGTGACGACGATAGAGATTACGAGCATTTATTCCGAGAGCCTCTTGTGGACGCGAACGGCGACGGACTGGGGGATGCGCAGGGTCAGATACGAGATCCAACCCGATCGTCAGCTTTTGCTCCTTGAGGGTGCCGCAAAGTCGCATCGCCCTGGAGAATACGCCGCGTGGTCTCGGAGTCATCCACGATTAGAATCCGCAGCGACAATGGACCCACCTAAGTACTACTGCTTGCGGCGACAAGACCGATATTTCGTCGGGGCGGATGTTTGGCGAGCAAGAGCCTCAGGAACGTTCATCCGCCCCTCCTATCATCAGGTGACCGGCAGTGATTCTTCAGATTTTAGCTACGAACTGTTATGGTCAACGCGACGTTCTGTCCGTCATCGGCGGGCCGATATTCGACCGTCACCAAGGTTCCAGTCGTGACGTGGCCTTTCAGTTGCGTGTCTTTACCCACGACAAAGTTCATCACCTGTTTGTCGTTCCCGTCCACTTGCAACGCGAACGTTGTGCCTGAATTTCCGATCGATGCAACTTTACCAGCGACACTTTTCGTCGTTGGCTCAGCTTGCTTACCGGAATCCGATTGCATCAAGTTCGGATGGGCTCGTGCCGCAACGCCAAGTGACAGTAAAGCGGCTAGAGAAACACAGCACAGAAGCTTTCGAATCATTACGAAACCTCCTAGACAGGTTTGGGCGGATCGTAACTTCGAGCACATCGCAGTCCATGCAGACTATTAAATTGTTAAATCTCGTAAAGCCCCTCCACGCAAGCCTCTCTAAAAGACTCAGTTAACCGCTAGTAGGGCTTTCCCCTGGGTGTGTAAGAAGATTTTTCAACCCACCCGAAGTTTTTGCCGCAGGTTGACCCTGCGTCTACAGAGAGCACTTGATGCCCGAGAAATTCCGAAGCTCAGTGACGACAAAGTGGCGTAGAACCTGTGAGTGGTGGTGCGGATGGTGGAGTGGGCAGTTGGAACCGAAGTCGGAGCGCTGACGAATGGCGCAAGGTTCGGAGCACCTCCTAAACCGTAGAGCAACTAGATCAATCTGCCAAGTTTTTTCTTCCGCTCGATCGGCTGCCGCAGTGGTTAGTTTTTGACTTGTGCTTGCGTCTTGTCTTGCGCTGGCGGGAGGTCGATGGGTGCCTGCTTGAGGAGTTCTGCGGCTTGGCGGAGCGTAGTATCGTTGGGCACTACCTCGAAATCGGAATAGGTTTCGTCTTCTTCGGCGCCGATGGTTTTGAAGAACAGCGCCTTCCCGCGCATATGCACGTGCATGGTGGTGACTTCCCATAAATGCGGGCTGACTTCTTGCTGCGTCACAGCGAAGGTCCCCCCTTCATCCAGATGGCCCAGAAGACCGGCAAAGAATTTCACTTCACTGGTGAGTGTGCCGTTGATGGCCGCTAGGCGCTTCTGCTCCGGATCGAGCAGCATCGTTCCTTCCATATGATGGAAGACTTGGGCGGTGTGGTCGGCTGGTTGAAATTGCGGATTCGGTGAGAATCGCAGCCGGACTAACGATCCTTGCGCGCCATCGTATTGAAAGCGAAAGGCTGCCGGAAACATTCTTAGCAGATTTTGAGCTTGTACTCCGTCGTCTTGCTCCTTTTTCTGACGCAGCCGCACTTGTGACGGTCGTGAGATCACGCGCTGGATGCGTTGATCTTCATCTTCAACCTGCGCCGGAGTGAGAGGCTGTCCGTTCATCTCGACCAGGCGATCAATCTGCCCTTCCTGCGTCTGGTAGACGTGGAAAAGCTTCCACACACCGTCAACCCGCTTACGTTCGAGATAGGTCCATAGCGCATGATCCTGCTGTTGGGCCTCAACTTCGTGGTGCGATACTTCGTTGACGAACTGGTTAGCGCTGGAAGGCAGCTGTTGTGGGTGGACCGCGTCGGCACTTGTCGAGGAACCTTCTAAAACGCCCTACGCGGCAAGAGCTGCAGCAAAAAGTGAAATATGCACGAGGTAGCGAATGCGGGATAGTCGGCTCCGGGTGGCTGCAGTAGGAAGAGGCAATGGGAGCTCCGTCGACATCGGCACGAACTGAGGAAATCATGGTAGGTCGAGCAGGGTTTGACAATACGGGGAATGCCCTAGAGCCGCGCCGCAGAGGCCCAGGTGCCAGCTGTGAGGATCCCGTATAGGAAATTCAAGAGCGGGCAACCATATCGTAATACGATACATCATAGCAAATAGATGCGCGAAAAGCCGCGGGGTCGTGGCCGTCGCGCAAAGACGACGTCTCTATCCAATCAGTAGGACCCTCGCCGTCCCTTTCAGCAGTTCCGCGACGATACGCCCCGATTTCGGCACCGATGCCGACCAATCACCGAGGAGCAAGACTATGGCACATAGTGGGTTAGCGGTGACTCTTCTTTCGCTGAGCATGGTCGCAACGCTGGCGGTTTCACGCAGCGCCGCACAGAAAAAAGACGCTGTAGCGTCGGGGACTGACATCAAGCGTGGTGAGTATCTGGTAGAACAGATCGCAGAGTGTGGCGAGTGCCATTCTCCGCGCAACGAACGAGGCGAACTTCGACGCGACGCCTGGCTGCGAGGCGCGCGGATTTGGATACAACCAGTGAAATCAATCCCCAACTGGGCAGACCGAGCCCCAGCGCTAGCGGGTCTTCCAAGCTTTACGGAACGACAGGTCGAGTACGTTCTGGAAAACGGTACCGGCCCAAATGGCGAAGAGTTGCATCCTCCAATGCACATCTACCACATGAACCACTCCGATGCGAAAGCTATTGCCGCCTATCTGAAGTCTTTGCCGCAAGGACAATCCACGGAGTGATGCACTCCATCTGGAAGATGTTTTGTTTTGAACCCATTCGGAGCCCACGCTGTAATCCGTTTCGTCAGTATACTGGCTCCGATCAACTCGGACCCACAACGCTCTCCCTTGCATCTAACTTCCGCCTGATCGCGATTGACCTGATCGCGCTTGAAAGGTCCAACAATGCCAAAGCGGAAGCGTGACAGCCTCGCGAACCCTATTCGTCTCGCGCCTAAAGACCCAGAGGATGCGGATATCATTCAGGTAGTCATCGAAACGCCTAAGGGAAGCCGCAACAAATATGCGCTCGATGTAGAACAAAAGGTATTCGAGCTTACGAAGGTGCTCCCGGCCGGGATGGTGTTTCCGTATGACTTTGGATTCATTCCCTCCACTCTGGCGGAAGACGGTGACCCCACCGATGTGCTCGTGCTGATGGATGAACCTGCCTTTCCCGGCTGTCTTCTAAAATGCCGGACAATTGGCGTCATTGAGGGCGAACAAGGAAAAAAGAATAAGACGGAACGCAATGATCGCATCGTGGCCATAGAGCAGATGAACCACAGCTACGCGCATGTAAAACACGTCGATGACCTCGGCAAAAAATTCGTCAAGGAATTGGAAGAGTTTTTTGTCCACTATCATGAACTGACCGGCAAAGAGTACCGGATCCTGGACGTGAAAGGCCCGAAGGAAGCGCGTCGAAGGATCAAGGATGGAATGCGAGCCCTAAAGAAGAGCTAATGCGGCGTGCAGACGGGTGATGCCATTGAGGGAAATGTTCTTTCGTTTCTTGGTCGGCGGTGTTGTCGTTGCACTGTTTTCCGCCCTGGGAGACGTATTGAAACCCAAGAGCTTTGCTGGACTATTCGGCGCTGCGCCTTCTGTCGCATTGGCTACATTAGGACTGACGATTGCCAGTAATGGCACTGCATACGCCGCTCTGGAAGCCCGTTCCATGATCGGAGGCGCTATAGCGCTATTCGCCTATACGTGGTCGGTGATGTGGGTGATGTCCAGATACAAACCGTCCGCTCACCTTGCCGCGACGGGCCTTCTTTCTGTTTGGTTTGCGACCGCCTTTGGCATTTGGTCTTTATTCCTCAAGTAGCATGGCAGTTAGACTCAATCTCTCGGCAATCAGACAGACGAAATGGTACGAAATTGTTCTCCGATTTCTCTTTGGAGGACTTGCAACCGTTGTGACAGGCATGATTGCAAAGTCATTCGGTCCAGTTGTAGGCGGTCTTTTTCTCGCGTTTCCCGCAATCTTTCCTGCGACCGCTACACTTGTCGAAAAACACGTGAAAGAAAAGAAACGAGTGGAAGGCATTGATGGAGTTGACCGCGCTAGGTATGCGGTTGCGCTCGAAGCACGCGGAGCCACAATGGGTGGCATCGGACTCATTTGTTTTGCCATCGTCGTGTGGCGGTTCCTGCCCGGCGGGGCGGAATGGTTGATACTTCTGAGTGCCATTCTGGCCTGGGCGGCCACTTCGATACTTCTTTGGCAAATATACCGGCTAAGGGCACACACTCGCACGGGAGAGGTCAAGCGCACCGCACCGCATTCGTAACCTATCAAAAGCTAAAACATTGAGGACGGAGAGTACCGCATGTGTCCCAATCCTCTCGCCCCGAACAGCGTGCGCTACTGCGAAGAGCATCTTGCCAAGTGCCGTGACCGAGCACGTGTCAGAGCCAAGAATCTTAGCAAGTCACCGCATGGTCGCGCTCCGGGAACTCTCGCTGCGCTGGCCGAAAGTCGTAAGAAATCTATGGGAGAAAATACCGCTCGGTAAAACGCGCATCCGATTTGTATCAATTCGGCTTTTCTGGACGTTTCTCCTCGGGTTTGGATTCCTTCGGTGGTGGCTGACGCTGCTCTGCCTTTTGCTGTTGAGTCGCATGCTTTTGCTCAAGCTGTTGCGTCTGCTGAGTGTGCCGCTGTTCCATCTGTTGTTTTTGCACGTCGTTGGCGTTTTTCTTGGCAGCCTGCTCGTGTTCCTTTTCCTGTTGTTGCTGGAGTTTCTGGTGTTCCTGATTCTGTTTGGCGGCTAGCTGTTCTTGCTGTTGTTGGTATTTCTTGTTGGCCGCGGCGCTGCCGGTATTGGGCGTCGTGTAGGTATGCGGCTGTACTTCGCTAGCGTGGTTGTTCGCTTTCGGTTCAGGGGTTGCGGGCCGATTCTCGGGTCGCGCTTCCGAGTTGGCGGGCGGGCGGTTTTCGGATCGTGCTTCAGTTGCTGGGCGGGCGTTGCCGTTGCGGGCGGTATTGGGAGGAGGAGCTTTGTACGCGCCTCCAGCTTGTCTTGCGGGTACTACGCCGCTCCTGAAGTCTGTGGGCTTGGCAGTGGCTGCGATGGGCGGCTTGCCTTGATTGGTGGAGGCACGCAGTTCGGGATTCGAACGAGCTTGTTGGATGTGCTCATTTTGCGCAGCGACGCGGCCGACATGTCGCTCCTTACTATACGTTTCTTCCTGCGCCGTCGGACGCGCTTCGATGCCACCAGTGCCACCGTTGTAGCTGACACGAGTGGTGTTATTTTCAACGATTCTGGTGTTGTAGGTGTTGTGGATGATCGTTTCGTTCACACGGTTCACGGATCTGTTGTAGAAGAAGTGCCCGTTGTCCCAGCGGCCACCCTCGTAACCGCGCCCGCCGTAGCCGTAGCCGTAATTAATGCCACCATAGTAGCCGACATGCTCTCCCCAATATCCTTCGTGGAAGATGAACACGCCGCCGTCCCAACCCCAATACCCGGGCGTCCATAAGTAGCCAGGCTGGGGTGCCTCCACCCAAGTGCCAGGCACCCAGTAATATCCGTCGTCATCGTCATAGGCCCAATAGCCAGGAGTCCAGATATAGCCGTCCTCGGGACAGACAGGCTGCTCATAAACAGGGAGAGCAGGAGGGCCGAAGCTGACGGAAATAAGGACTTGGCCAAATACGGCATGAGACGAGACCAGTAAAACAAACGCGAACAGCAACGAGCGAAGTACGACGCGCATTGTTTCTTCCTTTTGCCCGCTCATTTCGGGGACTGGGGCGCGGATCAGGTGCGTGAATTTTCTTGGGGTCCGACTTCGGCTCTGGATATTAGAAGAGAGGATGCATGAGGGCCTATACGGCTATGCCTGTAGCCGAGAAAGAGAAACATCGTAGACGGCGCTGAAAATTCAAGCTCACCGCACCGAAATCCACATTCCGCGTCTTGTTGCGTTTGCGCGACGGTTGCGATGTTGAAGAATTGGTGACGGGAGTTTGACGACGGGTGTTTTGAATTGAAGGTCAAAAAGCGAAAGTTATAGACGGCGACCAAACAACCAACCATTACCCTTACACCGACTGCATATACTCCGGCCTTCCCAACCGGTCGCATGGCATGAGGCACACTCGTCCCAATCCTTTTCGCCAGTCGCGCTTTCAAAGACGCCCTTACAACCCTTACGACCACAGGGTAAATTGGCGAACTTAATCGCTGCGACCGCACCGCAGTGCGTGCAGCGGGCTTCCGGCGGGGGTCGTTTTTCCATCCTGGAATGATTCTACGCTCATTTGAGGTCATGCTTTCGCACGTTCCAGGGGTGTCAGTGATAGGATCACCGTCACAGAAACGGCCCGCCGCCTGAATGTTAGACCAAGATAGCGAACGTCGTGTTTATCCTCGCTTTGCCGCGCCGAAAGGGACGATCGTCGCCTGGCACAGGTTCAACAAAAGAGCGGTTTCGGTAGTGGACAACCTCGGCTTGGGCGGATTGTTCATCCGTACACCGGATCCGCCGCCTGTTGGAACCTTCATTCAGTTACTTATTGATGCGCCTACAGGTGAGATACGCGCTCGTGCCGCGGTGCAAAGAAGTAGCCCCAAACAAGGTAGGGGCGTGAAGTTCATCGCGATGGAACACGGACATCGGGCGCGATTCGCGGGTTGGCTTGAAACTCTATCTTCCTGACGCTGCCGGTCAACCTTTGCGCCAGAGACTGGTTACTTGCTAGTCCTACTACGTGGGTACCAAATCTTTGACGCTTTCGGTCTATGGAAAGACTCCGTGCGTTCCACTATTCTGCTAATGCCCCCGTCAGGTTGCTCATGGTTCTACTCATCGCCTTGTTGCTGGCCTTTCCTCTGACGGGTCAAGGCTGCCCGCACGAAGGCTCCGATCACCGACTGCTTGGTCACCTAGGCTGTCCGGTCCAGCGAAAGTTGACCATTGAGGACGCTCGCCCTCCCCGAACGATTTGGCATTTTCAACTCTTGAAGGTTTCGGTGAAGTTTGATCCTAAGCATCCTCACCTGTTGATCGAGTGGCCCGCGCGATCCCGAAGATTGTGGCGGTTCCGGGTGGGCTACCGCTGGGACGCCAACGCGAAAGCCTATATTTTCCCTTCCCTCGCGCTAAAGAGGGTGGACGGGCCGATGCACGAGTACCAAACTGACTCGCAACGGCGTCCAAAACCGACTTGAAGGAATACATCTAATGTGTGCGTATTGGGACAGCCCGGGTGAGCCTAAACTTAGTAAAACCATGCGCCAGTCTAGCCTGAATTTACCCTTGGCCAACTGAGTTTGACTCAAGGGCGTCCCCAGCCAGGTGCAATAGTATGCGCCATATGCAGAGCGTTCCGTGGCAGGTGAAGATCGCTGCCAAGATCGTGCTGGCACGCCTGCCCCTACCGTATCATTTCTGGGAAAAAATCGGTCTTTTCAAGCAGGGAGGGATGGATCGCCCGGAATACGCCCTGCGGATATTTCGCCGGCATTTTGACGCTGCCAGCCTGACGGGAAAAGCCGATGGCTTTGTGGGCCTGGAGTTAGGGCCCGGAGATTCGCTGGACTCGGCATTGATTGCCAAAACGTTTGGAGCTTCAAAGATCTTCCTGGTAGATGTCGAGTCCTGCGCGTCGACTGACCTCAGGGTTTACCGCCGGATGGAATCCCACCTGCGCCAGCTGGGCATGTACCCTCCCAACCTTGATCATTGCAGAACGATCGACGACGTGGCCGAGTCTTGCGGGGCGGAATACCTGACCGAAGGCCTGACCTCGCTAAGGAAGATCCCGTCGGCGTCCGTGGATTTTGTTTGGTCGAACGCCGTTCTGCCCTATGTGCGGCGCAAGGAGTTTCTACTTATCCTGCAGGAACTGCGACGGGTTCAGCGTCTGGACGGGGTAGGTTCGCACTGTATTCCCATCAAAGACATCATCGGCGGGAAGCTGAACGACCTGCGATTTAGCAAGCGAATTTGGGAGTCTTCGTTTATGGCGAACTCTCGCTTCTACACTAATCGTCTCCGTTACATGGAGCTCTTGCGACTCTTTCGACAAACTGGGTTCGAGCCGGAAGTCGTGCGCGAAATACGCTGGAAAACGCTGCCCACACCACGACGAAAAATGGCCAAGGAATTTGCTCTGCTCTCAAGAAGAAGATCTACAGGTTTCTGAGTTTGATGTTCTGCTCCACTGAAGAGTAGTCGGCCAGCCACATAATTGCATAACAGTGTCGGCCCCCCTCGACTCGAGGCTCGTTCAGCTTTTGTACACCAAGCGCTCCCATGGAACCTATGTATTACATCGGACTGGATGTTCACAAGCGGAAGATCAGCTACTGCGTAAAAGATGGCCGTGGCACGAGAGGCCAACACACGCGGCGAAGAATCAGAAAAGAATTACACCCGCGCTCCTCCGTAGCGCGTCGGAGAGCTTTTGCCCTCTTGACAAAGACCTATCATGGAAGTCGGGTAACCGGACATGGAGAATTAGGGCCGATTTCACTCGTACGGTAACCGCGTTTACCGCTTACTGTTGTTGTTAAGCCCAGCAGGATTGGTATTCGAGATCACGGTGGTCGTTCTGGAATCGCTGGCAGGATACTAGAATTCCTGTAAAGTGATCACACAATGGCGCCATCTTCGGTAACCCACAACCGGATTAGTTTGCGACGCACAGGACAATGGCTCCTAGATCTGCTATTCCCACTACACCTTTGGATTGACGCGGGAGCGGAAACGATATTGGCAACGTCTACCGGCTCGGCGAGCTGCAAAATTGTTTGTGGCGTTATTTTTTGTTCTCAGCGGAGTCGCATTTTTCCTCGACCTGCTCGCCGGCGGCGTCTATCCATTGTGGGGGGTCATACTAGTGGCGGTGATGATGGGGGGATTGCGCCTCGTCACGATCCAGACCGAGCTACGGAGACCTCGTTTCATGATTGTGCCGATGCTTCTGATTCTCGCTGCCTTTTTGTTGTTCGCGCGCCTTCCGCGGCAAGAACGGTCCCCCGAATTTACTCGGCAGCGCATGGCCACGGACGGCACATATCTCTTTTTGACGATGATGCTCGGCTATCGTTTGTTTCTGAGTTTCGCCACCACTGAAGGAATCGCGCACGTAGCCCTGCAAACGGAATTGTCATTCGCGCATGCCATTCAAAGCACCCTCGTCCCGCCTATCTCGTATTGCGGGCGCGGTTTCGACGTCTTTGGATGTACCGTCCCCAGCGCGAAGGTGGGAGGTGACTTGGTGGACCTAGTCGCCGACGGCGATAGAGTGTTTGCCTATCTCGCTGACGTTTCCGGCCATGGGATTTCCGCCGGCATTTTGATGGGGATGCTGAAAACCGCGATACGCCAAGCTTGGCTTACACAACCGCCGCTCCCCGCACTTCTCAAGAGCGTCAACGCCGTGCTACCTGCGGTTAAAGAGCCGGAAATGTATGCAACGTTGGCGGCGCTGCGATTTGACGCATCCTCACAAGTCGAGATCGCACTCGCAGGTCATCCGCCAATGTTGCATTATCACGGGAAATCGCAGGAGATAAGTCGCTGCGCGATGCAGCAATACCCTTTGGGACTGGTCGCGGAGCCTGGTTACGTAAGCGCACAAGTTAGCTGCGTTCCAGGGGATTTATTTGTTGTGGTGAGCGACGGTTTGATCGAAACAGTGAATGCAGACGACGAAGAATTTGGCTTGGGACGCCTGGGAGAATCAGTCGTGGCTCACGCCACGGAAGGTTTGCCCGAAATCTACGAAGCCTTGATGCATGCGGTTTCAAACTTCGGGGAACAGCGTGATGATCGGACGGTGTTAATCATCCGCATACGAGATGAAGCACAGGAAGGACATTGACAACTGTGCTCGGCACCGGGTGCGTTACTCGCCTCCTATCAATTCTCACCGATTCGATTCTGGCCAACAAACGAATAATTGGCAATGCAGAGCATTTGCCCTGTTGACATCCCACAGGTGTTTAGCAATACTCCTGTTGATATGCCACAGGAGGTTACTTGGCGGGCGACAAGTCAGAAATTCTCCAGGGCACTCTCGATTTGATGGTCTTAAAGACCCTCGCGGCCATGGGGCCGTTGCATGGCTACGGAATCGCCCGCCGCATCGAACAGGTCAGCGAAGAAGCTTTGCGGATCAATCAGGGCACAATTTACGCATCTCTGGTTCGCCTCATGCAGAGACGCTGGATTTCGGGTGCTTGGGGCACGTCGGACAACAACCGAAAAGCAAAATTTTATTCCATTACGAAAGCCGGGCGTAAACAGCTCAATACCGAAGCGAAGAATTGGGAACGGATTTCCGCTGTGATTGGTCGCGTGCTGCGCATCGCGGAGCGAGGGTAAGCCGATGTTTGCCGGGATAAGGGCGCTTGTCTCCCGAACTCGCACGTGGTTTTCACCCCGCCAGGTGGATCAAGACTTCGAACATGAGCTTGAAGCCCACCTTGAAATGCTCACGAACGAAAATGTCCGGCGAGGGATGGCGCCAGAAGAAGCCGAGCGAACCGCTCGCCTGCGGTTGGGAGGCCTCACACAACTGAAAGAAACCAATCGCGAACTCCACGGCTTACCCGCAATCGAAACGTTCTTGCAGGACACGCGCTATGCGTTCCGCATGTTGCGGAAGAACCCCGGCTTCACGGCCGTCGCGGTGCTGACGCTTGCCCTCGGTATCGGCGCCAACACGGCTATTTTCAGCGTCGTTTATGCGGTGCTCTTGAAGCCGCTACCTTATACAAACCCCAATCAGCTGTTCACCGCGTTTCAGGCGAACAAGCAACAGGGAATCGCGGAGACGGGGTGTTCGTACCTGAATTTCGAAGAGTGGAGGGCGCAGAATCATGTTTTTAGCGAACTGGCGGGAGCCGTCGGGCACCAGCTCACGCTGACGGGCCGCGTCTTGCCTACCGTTGTGAACACCTCCGTCGTGACTCCGGAGTTCTTCGCACTTCTGGATGCTAAGCCAGTCGCGGGCCGCATTTTTTCCCCCCAGGACGGCAAACAGGGTGCGCCGCCCGTGGTTCTCATGAGCGAAGAGCTGTGGCGGGGCCGGTTCGGCGCGGATCCCAAGATCATAGGAACTTCGATTAACCTGGACCAGCGTCCATTCACCGTGATTGGAATCATATCCGACGCTTTTCGCACCCCTTTTTTCAGCAAGCGGGAAGTGTGGATCCCGCTCGTTCAGGACCCTCTCTTTAGTACTTTTATGCCTCAGCGCGGATCGCATTTATTACCAGTTATTGGGCGGCTGAAGCCGGGCGTTTCTGTAGCGCAGGCTCAGGCGGAAATGGACGCCATCAGCGCGAGGCTGGCTGGAGAATTTCCGGCCGAGAACAACGGTTGGACGGTCCGCCTGGTGCCGCTGCAGAAAGAAATTGTGGGAGACGTAAGAACCGGACTACTGGTGCTCCTGGGAGCTGTAGGCCTGGTGCTCCTAATCGCTTGCGCCAATATCGCCAACTTGCTTCTTACCCGCGCGACCTCCCGCTCGAAAGAGATTGCCGTTCGGACTGCGCTGGGCGCCGGGCGCGCTCGCATCATTCGCCAGTTGCTCAGCGAGACGGCGGTGCTGGGTCTGCTTGGCGGAGCTGCAGGAATAGCCCTCGCCCATTGGGGCGTTAAGGCCTTGAGCTCGCTCTTGCCGTCGAGTTTGCCGCAGATGAACCCCATTCGCGTCGACTATCTTGTCTTGGGGTTTGCGCTCTTCCTTTCTGCTATCGCAGGCGTAGCCTTCGGCCTGGTCCCTGCCATGTTCGCGGCCAATGCCGATGTACAGAACGCCCTTCGCGAAGGCGCCCGCTCGGGCGAAAGCCGCAACCGCCGGCGCGCGCGCAGTTTCCTAGCTGTCGCGGAAATTTCGCTCGCCATGGTTTTGCTGGTGTCAGCGGGTTTGCTCTTGCGCAGCTTTGCCAGGCTCACCTCGGTCACTCCGGGGTTTGACGCCCAGCACATCGTAAAGGCGGATATCTCGCTTCCACAATTTCAGTATTCCACTCCGCAGCAGTGGTCCGCTTTCTCCGAGGAATTGCTTGCGCGAATCCAATCAGATCCTGGATTGCAGGATTCGGCAGTGGTTGTTCCCCGACCAATTGCGGACACCAGAGTCAATCTTCCGTTCGATATCGTCGGTAACCCGCCTTCTTCTGCGGGCGCATCTAGGGCTGCGAGCTATGTTTCGGTTAGTCCGGATTATTTTCGTGTCATGGGGATTCCGCTGCTGGCCGGACGATTCTTCAATCAGCACGACAGCTCATCGGCGCCCCGCGTTTCGATTATCAGCGAAGCAATGGCGCGGCTTTATTTCCCAAATCAAGATCCCCTCGGAAAGCAGATTGCGTTTGGCTTTTCTCCGGGGAGTGGTGCAGCCGTTCGCGAAATCGTCGGAATCGTCGGTGATGTGCGCGACGTTGCCTTAAGTCAGAATCCCGGCGCGATGATGTACGTACCGTATGTCCAAGCTCCCTTTTGGGGCGCGAATCTGGTCGTAAAGAGCGCTTTGAGCACCTCGAGTGTGGCCGCCGCGATTCGCCAGGAAGTACAGAGAATGGATAAGGATCTCCCCGTGACTGATGTCGCAAACATGTCAGACCTTATCGACGCTTCGGTCGCGCAGCCCAGGTTTCGCACATTCTTGCTCGGCCTCTTCGCGGTTATGGCGCTGGTGCTTGCCGCTACCGGAGTTTTTGGTGTGATTTCCTATTCAGTCTCGCGCCGGACGAACGAGATCGGCATCCGTGTTGCACTCGGCGCGTCGCGCAACACAATTCTGAGCATGATCTTGCGCGAAACTTTAGTGCTGACGTTCGCCGGCTTGGCCCTCGGGCTCCCCAGCGCGCTCGCGGCTTCTCACCTCATCGGCCACATGCTCTTCAGCGTCTCGGCCAACGACCCGGCCACGCTCGCCGCCGTTGCATTTTCCCTCACCGCTGTGGCAATTCTCGCCGGATATATCCCCGCGCGCCGCGCCATGCGCGTCGATCCTATGGCCGCGCTCCGCTACGAATAGGACAGTGCGGAAGTTAAAGACTGCATGACACCTCGCCTGATAAGTGGGCTCTCGGAGGCTCTGGCGCACTGGGCGGCTCTGCGGAGCGCGAAGTCGTCGGCGTGAAGAAGCGCGTCTTGTCGGCTGCTGGTAGAACGGCGATGGTGAAGGCGGCGAAGAAGCGGTGGGCGAAGGTGAGGAAGAAGGCAAAGAAAGTGGCGGGATAGCGTTGACGTAAAGTCACCGAGGTCTGGCTCGGTGCACATTAAGCACCAAACGTCCTCAAGTCCTATTGAAGTTATTTTTAATCTGTTCAATTCTACCGGTCCCAGCGAGTCGTAACCCCTGGGGGCGAAAATGTTTCGTAGTGAGGCTAATCCGGGACCCGATGGTTCGTCGATCAACGTGACCGTTTTCTTCTTTTTCCAACACTTAACCCAAATGTCCGAGGTTAGGCCCAGACCCCCCGATAAACCCATAATTGCCGAACATCTACCCTTTTAGTATTCAACCTGTCCCCTATCCGTATGCTTACGTGGCAAGCGCTGCATATAGTAGACAAGAGTACTTAACTGGGCACGAATAATAAAGAGAGTTATTGACCTTATTCGAGTATAATCTAGAATAGTACTGTACGTCCTAGTTTCTACAGGCGCTTCCGCGGTATCGCCTCTATGGGTGGTACCGCGTCCGAAGCCGACCAAGCATTGCTTGGGTAATCATCAACGCCACTCTCTCCGGGCCCGTCGCAGCCGAGGTTGGCGCAGTGTGCATTCACTGAGGAGCAATGATTTCAGTGATCTCCTCTTTACTACCGAACTTGTGATTCGCATTGGCGTATTTGTACGCGTATTCCGCAGTGTGTCCGCATTGTTCCGACCACGCGTATCGCTTCGGACGGAAAGTCCTCTTTCGCCTGGGGTAGACTGCGAGTCGGTGCTACCCAAAGAACCAATCCACAAAATGTGATGAACCAGAGTCTCTTCATGTGAACCTCCAGCAGAACGACTCTAGCACGGTCTCCGTAAGGAGAGATGTGCCAACTCGCGCTGCAACTAACGTTGATCCGGCCATCATCTTACGTAGCGAATAGGCTCGCCGGTATCCTAGGCTCACGGCGAAGTCACTTGTCTCAGCCGTCATATCTAGCCTTGAGACTTCCGTTTGAGATAGCTTCTTTGCGGAGGATTCATGGACATTCTTGCAGCGATCAAGCGCGAAGAACGAAAGCTCGAAAAGCAGCTAGGCAAGCTGAATCACCAACTAAGCGGAGTACGAGCGGCTGCAAAAGCATTGGGCGGCTCTGCGGAGCGTGAAGTCGTCGGCGTGAAGAAGCGCGTTCTGTCCGCTGCTGGCAGAGCGGCGATTGCGAAGGCGGCGAGGGGGAGATGGGCACGAGTGAGGAAGCAGGCGAAGAAGGTAGCAGGATAGTCTGATTTTCGATCCTGCTATTGCGTTTAAGAACGCAAGGCTCTATTGCAACTTTGCGTACTCGACTTTGGCTTGCTTCAGGATGGGAATGTCCGGGTCGGCGTCTTTCCACAGCGCGAAGAAATCCTGGTATGCGGTGCGTGCCGTCGCCGGATCGCCTCTGGCGGCTAGTGCCCGGCCGAGCCCCAGATGTGCTAGTGGGCCGACCGGTGTATTCAGCACGATTCCCGGGAGGCCAATGATTCTCTGAAATTCGGCGGCAGCCTCCTTGGACTGGCCTCCTGCGAGCAAGGCGTACCCACGCAAGTACAGAACGATCAGCGGCGCAATCATCGGAGGAGCCTGGCCAAGCTCAAGCCCTCGCGCGGCACGCAACTCTTCCATGGCTTTGGCTGGATTGTGGTGGTTTAGTTCGGCCGCCGCACGCTCCATCGGCAGCCAGTAAGAGTTCACGAAAGTGTCGTGAGGAAACTCGTTCGCAAGTCTGTCGGCGATGTTTTGCGCCTGCGAGACGTCTCCGGCCCGCGCGAGTGCCAAAGAGGCCGGGCTGCGGGTGTAGCGGCCGCCCGGAGAGAGTCGCATAGTGGAAGCCGCGGCGGAACGTGCTTCGGCAGGATTGCCGAATTCCGCTTCGCGCAGCGCCTCGTTCACGGCCCATCCTGCGGCCACTTCCAGGGTGCCGTTCTGCCGCGCCGATTCCACAGCGCGGCGCGAATACTCCCGCGCCTGCTTCAAGCGGCCGTGATACGCCTCGGTATCCGATTGCGTCGAGAACATGGCATCCTCCAAGCCAGCCTTGCCTGTCACCAAAGCAATTTGCTTCTGCATGGCGTCGACATCGTTCCGCAGAAACGCCGACATGTAATAACTTGTGGCGAAGGCCGCGGGATCGATGCCGCTGGCGATGCCCTGGTCCAAAACCGCTTTCGCCGCGTCGAAGCGGTTCAGGGCCACATAAGCTTCCCAAAGATTTCCCGCCGCGATCGAGTGAGTACGATCGAGTTGCAATGCGCGTTGAGAGTCGGAAATACTGTTTTGATAGTCACCTCTTGCCAGCTTATCGGCGCTGGCATCGACATAGGGACCGGTATCGCGGGGGTATGTACGGATGAGCAGATCTACGTTTTGCTCATCTTGGGGCAGATTGCCGGTGACGTAGGAACTGTAGAGCGATTGGAGGTAAAGGCGTTCGCGGGCGGTCCCGCGGTCCCGCAGGGCGTAGGCACGTTGGACATTTTCCGTGGCTAGCGAGGTTTCGCCGATATTGGCGTAAGTCACCGCCAGGAGTCCGTAGGCAGTCTCAAAGTTGGGATCCAGGTCGACAGCTCGCTTAAAAAAGGGAATGGCCGCATTGTTCCCCTGTTCGTCCAGAGCTTTGAGCCCGAGACTGTACGCTCTTAGCGCGTCCAGAGAGCTGGTAGTAGCCTCTTCGAGTGGCGTGTCATATTTTTGAACTGACGACAGGGATTCGCCGAGCTTTGTGCGAAGTTCGGAAGCCGCTTCGCCCATGGCCTGCAGCACTTTGTCCTTACTCTGGGCATTGGCGCCAGCTTGGGCTAGGGCGGCGCCCGTGACGCAATTGACCGCCTCCAAGGTTATCGGGTATTGACTGCCCACCGCGGAAATCGCGCCAGCTAGCATCGCTTTGGCACCGTTGCGTTGGCAGATTTCGCTGGCGATATCCCGGCTCAGCGATGTGTTGACAGGCCGGTTCATCAGGCGGAGGGTCTGCTGCACCTGTTGGTCCGATAGCAAGCTCAGAAAGGGCGACTGCTGCAAGGAAACCGCCAGCGCGCGCTTCAGTGACTCATCGAAGACCGGATCGCCGGTGGTATTGGCGAAGTCCGCGAGCACGATGGTGTCTTTGTCGGTGAGCTTCGCGGAATGATGCGAACGCCAGTAGAAGCCGCCTGCCAGGAGAGCGACGACAAGAGCCGCCGAGGGAACCACAATTTTCCACTGTGAGCGGCGCAGCGTCTCGCTCACAACCGTTTGGCTCGGCGATGCTGCCGCGCGCTGTTTCCCGGTCGACGGGTGGGCTGTCCGCTGCGCGCTCGTTCCGGGCTCGACCTCTTCAAGTTCAAAGGCCGTCACTGCAGCCGAGCGGCCCGAATCGGTGTCCCGCTTGAGTCGCTGCAGCTCGGCCCGTAAATCCGAGGCGTGCTGGTAGCGCAGTTCGCGGTCTTTCTCGAGCGCTCGGTTGAGAATCTCTTCCAAGCGCAACGGCAAATCCGGGTTCAACCGCACTGGCGCAACCGGCGCCTTGTGAAGGATCGAGTGGAACAATGCTGCCGAGGTATCACCTCGGAATGGCAGTGTTCCCGTGGCCATCTCATACAACACGATTCCAAACGAGAATAGATCTGTCCGCTGATCCAAAGCCTTGCCCAGCGCCTGCTCCGGCGACATGTAGGCTGCCGTTCCCAAAGCCGTCCCTGGACTTGTCAGATGTTCCGGCGCCTCCATTGTTGCCTGTGAGGAATCGCCCTCAACAGAAGAACAGCCTTCCAACTTCACTTTCGCCAAACCAAAATCCAGAATCTTGGCGTGGCCTCGTTTTGTTACGAACATGTTGGCGGGTTTGATGTCGCGGTGAATGATGCCTTGAGCATGAGCCGCATCCAGAGCATCAGCGACCTCAATTCCAATGTGCAGTAGTTGCTCCAGCTCGATTGGGCGACCCATAATGGTGTGCTTCAGGGTCACTCCATCTAAATACTCCATGACGATGAACGACTGCCCGTCGTGCTTGCCTATCTCGTAGATGGTGCAGATATTAGGATGGTTCAAGGCGGAAGCGGCACGCGCCTCTCGGCGGAAGCGCTCCAGCGCCTGGGAGTCTCGGGCCAATTCCTCAGGCAGGAACTTCAACGCCACGAAGCGCCCCAGTTCGGTGTCCTCGGCCTTGTAGACCACACCCATTCCGCCGCCACCGAGCTTCTCGAGGATGCGGTAATGCGAGATGGTTTGGCCAATCATGGCTGGAGCGCCACTGTGTGGGGCGATGTTAGAGGTGACGTAGAGGTTGAGTCAACATATGGTTGCTAGACTTTGCTTAGACGTTCGAGCTGCCCGTCCCGTCGGCTGTGGCAGAGCGGCGATTGTGAAGGCGGCGAAGAATCGGTGGGCGAAGGTTAGGAAGCAAGCGAAGAAAGTGAGTTGGCTCCAATTTTTAACCCTCTGTTGGCTAATCTGCTCCTCTTGACACTCAGGAGGAGGAGGGCTATTCTTCCTTTTGATCGTCAGGGGGAGTGGGTTTATGGCGGACAAATCGAGTGATCTCGTCCAAGGCACGCTGGACATGCTCATCCTCAGGACGGTAGCTCTGGAACCCATGCATGGATACGGGATTGCGCTCCGCATCGAACAGACAAGCAAGGGCGTTTTCCGGGTCAATGCGGGTTCGCTGTTCGTTGCTCTTCAGCGGCTACAACGAGCGAGCCTGATCAGAAGCGAATGGAAGGCCACCGAGAATAGCCGGCGGGCAAAGTATTACGTCCTAACAGAGCAGGGACGGAAGAGGCTCAACAGCGAAAAACGAGAATGGGGAAGGCAAGTGGCGGCGATCGCCAGAATCTTGGAGGCATCGTAGGGAGGTTCCATGTCATTGCTGCGAAGCATGATGGTCGGGCTCCGCTCGCTGTTCCGAAAAGAGCGCGTCGGGCAGGATCTGGACGAGGAACTAAACGGTTTCCTGGAGATGGCAGCCCAGGAAAAGATCAACCAGGGGATGAGTCGCGCGGATGCGCTTCGCGCCGTTCGCTTGGAGCGAGGAAGTCCCGAAGTTACAAAGGAAGTCGTCCGCTCCGCCGGCTGGGAATCTGTTGTGGAGACGTTGTGGCAGGATCTGCGCCACGGACAGCGTGTCCTGCGCAAGAGTCCTGGCTTCGCGGCTGTCGCAGTGCTCACACTGGCACTCGGCATCGGCGCCACGACCGCGATATTCAGCGTCGTCAATGCCGTTTTGCTGCGGCCCTTGGCCATGGAAGACCCATCGCATGTCGTGTTTGTGCAGGAGACGTGGCGGGATATTTTCCCCGGCCTGTCTGTCGGCAACTTCGCCGATCTCAAAAGGCAGAGCAGCTCTTTTGCGGACCTTTGCGCTTCGAATGATGCCAGCTTCAATCTTGAGGCTCGGGAACTCCCTGAGCGCGTGGACGGCGAAATCGCCACAGCGAATTATTTCACGACGTTCGGCGTGCAACCCATCGCTGGGCGTGTCTTCACCACCGAAGAGGACAAGCCTGGCCAGCCGAAGGTGGTGGTCATCAGCGAGCGCCTTTGGCGCACGAAACTTCACGCCGATCCCTCAATAATAGGCCAGCCAATGCGAATCAACGGTCTGCCCACTACTGTGGTCGGAATTATGCCCAAGAGCTTCGATCCATTACTCAGCAGGAGTGATCTTTGGGTTCCAGCGGCGTATGGCGCGGAGAAGCTTGCCGATCACGATAACCACTATCTGAATGTGATAGGTCGGCTCAAGCCAGGCACGTCGCAGGCGCAAGCCCAATCTGAGCTCAACGTAATCGCCCAATGGTTGCAAAAGCAGTACCCAATCGATGACCAGGACCGTGGCTTTCGCCTCCAGCCGCTTACGACGGCCCTCTTGGGAGACCAGCGCGTAGGCTTGCGTACGATGCTCGCTGCGGTCGGTTTCCTTTTGCTGATTGCGTGCGCGAATATTGCGAATTTGCAGTTGGCGCGCTCTCGCACGCGCCAAAAAGAGGTTGCCATGCGGGCAGCACTCGGAGCTTCGCCGAACCGTATCGTGCGCCAACTTCTCGCGGAAAATGTTGTGCTTGGGTTTGCCGGCGCCGTTGTTGGCGTTTTGCTTGCGTATTGGACCGTGGCTTGGATCATCGCTCACGGTCCGGCTGAAATGCCCCGGCTGGACCAATCGCGCATCGACGCCAGGACGCTCGGTTTCGCTTGCGCCCTTGCTCTTCTCTCCAGCTTTCTGTTTGGACTGGCTCCCGCTTTCCGCTCCGCTTCGACTCGTCTCAGTGAAGTATTCCAGTCGAGCTCAGGCATTTCCGGTGGCAGCCGCGACCGCGTCCGTAGTCTCCTCGTAGTCGGAGAAGTTTCCCTCGCTTTGATTCTGATGGCTGGCGCCGGCCTGTTGATCCGCAGCGCTCTGCTGGTATCGCATTTGAATCCGGGCTTTGATACTTCCAACGTCGTTGTCGGGCGCGTCGGTCTCCCCGATCCTGGCTATCACGATCCCGCCCTTGCGCGGCAAACGTTCGAACGGATGATCACAGCCACCGCCGCTTTGCCTGGTGTGAACTCGGTTGCCGTGGTTTCGCGTGCTCCGCTTGCTGGCGGAGGCAGCAGCAATGGCTTGCTCGCGGAAGGAAAGCCGCTCGACATGGCGAATCTCGTCAATTCGCAATTGCAAATCATCTCGCCCAGCTATCTCTCGACGGCCCGCGTGCCTCTGAAAGCCGGCCGCGACTTCACTCCCCAAGATACGCGCGACCGCACTCTCGTCACTATCGTCAACGAAGCTCTTGCTCGCACCATGTGGCCCGGCGAAAACCCAGTCGGGAAGCGCTTTGCTTGTTGTGAAGCAGGACCCAAAGGCCGCATGGACCCCGTGTGGCACGAGGTCGTCGGCGTGGTTGCAGATGTTCGTGCCTGGGGACTCGACCGCCAGGTTCAACCGGAGTTTTACATTCCCCTTGCGCAAATGCCGGCCAGCGCCTGGGATTGGATCGGGCGCACAATGGACTTGGTCGTACGGACCCGCGGTGGTGTGGTCCCCATTCGCGAGTTGCAAAGCACAGTAGCCTCCGTCGCCCCCGCCGTGCCGATTTACCGGCTCTCAACCATGCAGCAGAAAATCTCCAGCACCCTCGAACGCTCGCACTTTGACACCTTCCTACTGGCCATATTTGCCAGCACTGCGCTTCTGCTTTCCTCAGTCGGAATTTACGGAGTCCTGTCATACATGGTGGCGCAGCGCACTCGCGACATTGGTATTCGCATGGCCCTCGGCGCATCGCAAGCGCAGATTGTTTGGGACGTTCTCGGCTTTGGAGTGCGCCTTGCCGGCATCGGACTGGCTGTCGGCCTCGCCGCCGCATTGGCCGCCACGCGCTTGCTCTCGTCGTTGCTCTATGGCGTGCGCCCCACCGACGCAGTCACGTTTGCTGCAGTGTCTTTCATTTTGCTGGTTGTTGCGCTGATTGCCAGCTACTTGCCCGCTCGTCGCGCCACCCGTGTCGATCCCTTGGTGGCCTTGCGTTACGAGTAAAGGCCCATGTCACTACGGCGAAGCCTATCAGACGGATTGCGATCGCTGTTCCGAAAGGAACAGGTCAGCCAGGAACTGGACGAAGAACTAAACGACTTCTTGGAGATGGCAGCCGAAGAAAAGATGAAGCAGGGTATGAGCCGCAAGGATGCACTTCGCGCCGTTCGCTTAGAGCGAGGAAGTCTCGAAGTTACGAAGGAAGTCGTGCGTTCTAGCGGCTGGGAATCTTTTGTGGACACAAGTTGGCAGGACTTACGCTTCGCAGCCCGCACGCTGCGCAAGACCCCCGGCTTCACTGCTGTCGCCGTCCTCACGCTTGCTCTCGGCATCGGCGCCAACACCGCCATCTTCAGCCTGGTCGATACGTTCCTGCTGCGGGTGCTGCCCGTGAAAGATCCGCAGCAACTCGTCTTCGTTCGTGCCACTCGGCCGAACGGCGGCACTCGCGGCGATTTCCCCTATGCAACGTTCGAGACCCTGCGCGGCCACAACAACTCTTTCTCAGGGATGTTCGCGTGGGAAGGTTCGCGCGTCAGCGCGGTCCTTAACGGCCAGGCGGAGCTTATCGACGCCGATTTCGTTTCCGGCAACTACTGGGATGTCTTGGGCGTCGCAGCACTTCTCGGCCGGACTTTCACTGCGGATGATGATCAGCCGGGGAAAAATCCGGTCGCGGTAATCAGCTACGACTTTTGGCAGCGCAGGTTTGCTCGAGACCCGGCGGCGGTGGGCAAGACACTCTACCTGGGGCGCATTCCTTTTATGGTGGTTGGCGTGACTTCGCCCCGTTTTTTTGGCAGAAATGTGGCCGGAAGGTCCGCGGACGTGGTTCTGCCGATGGCGTTTCATCGTCAGCTCGGGCTGAACGACCACGATACCTTCGAAATAATGGCGCGCCTCAAACCAGGCATGACTGCTGAACTGGCGTGTGCCGACCTGGATGTCGGTTTTCAGCAGTTCCTCACTCGGGAAGCGGGTTCGCTGATTTCCCCGCGGATGCAGCAGGAGATTCGCGCGCAAAAAATTGTCTTGAGTCCCGGCTTCCGCGGAGAATCACAACCAACCGAAAATTTTGCGACCGAGATGCGCATCCTCGCGGGAGTGGTTGGCATCGCGTTGCTCATCGCATCCGTGAACGTGGCGAGTCTACTGCTGGCGCGCGCTTCGGCGAGGCAAAAAGAGATCGGTATGCGTCTTGCCCTGGGAGCCGGGCGAGCCCGGTTGATTCGCCAATTGCTCACCGAAAGCGTGTTGCTGGCCGGCCTCGGCGGAGCCTTGGGACTCCTGTTCGCCAACTGGGGTAGCAGCCTTCTTCTTGCGGTTCTCTCGGGCGGCGGCTCCACGATTCCATTTCAACTCAGCCCTGACCCAAGAGTTCTGACTTTCACCGCTGGCGTCTCGCTGTTGGCAGGCGTTCTGTTCGGACTCGCTCCGGCTCTTGCCTGCACTCGTGTCGAGTTGAATCCGGCTTTGAAGGGAGCGGGCGGGCACTCGGCAGCTCGCGCCACGCATGGCAGGCTCACGAAATCTCTCATGATTTCCCAGGTTGCGTTATCGCTCTCGTTGCTGATCGGCGCTGGGCTTTTGCTCCGCGCCCTACACCAGTTCTACGCCGTGGATACAGGATTCGAGCGCGAAAAGGTTGTACAGGCGTGGGTCTTTCCGGCGCTCGAGGGATACGATCACGCGACAGAAATGCGGCTCTACGGTGAGCTGCTCGAAAAATTCAACGCCACACCCGGAGTGCAGTCAGCCAGCTTGTCGCGGTTGCGCATGATCTTCGGCAATTGGTACCGCCACGCATGGGTGCAGGGCGCGGCAGTAGACCCCGCCGAAACACGCCAAGTGTATTGCGATCCGGTCGGCCCGCGCTTCTTCGCAACGATGGGCATCCCGCTCTTGCTCGGACGTGAGTTCTCCGCCGCGGACACGGAGACGTCGCCCAGGGTGGCGATCATCAGCGAGAGCCTGGCGCGCAAGTTTTTCCCCATCGTGAATCCCTTGGGACGACGCTTTGGTTTCGACTCCGCTCAGTCCAGCGGAGACATCGAGGTCATTGGGGTCGTGAAAGATGTCAAACACCACTTGGAGGACAGGCGGTTAGCGGAGTCTGCCTGGATTCCGTACACCCAGGCGACAACCGAAATGTACGGGCAGATGAACTTCCTGGTTCGAACCACCACCGATCCCGCCAGCGTGATTCCCGCGCTGCGGGAGCAAGCTCGATCGGTGGACAAAAGCCTTCCGCTGGTCGGCGTCGAGACGCAAGAAGCAGAGGTTGATGAATATCTCGGCGATCAGCGGTCCATGGCTACGCTGCTGAGTTTTTTTGCGGCCCTGGCGCTGGCGCTGGTCACGATCGGCCTGTACGGGACGATGTCATATGCGGTTGGGCGGAGAACGAGAGAGCTGGGAATTCGTTTCGCACTCGGCGCGCAGAGAGGCGAAGTGCTGAGGATGGTGCTGCGCGAAACGATGTCGCTGGCGGCAATCGGCCTGGCGATCGGAGTGCCCGTGGCCCTGGCTGCCGCACGTTTGCTTTCGACCATGCTGTTCGGCGTAAAAACGACGGACGCGGCAACGGTTTCCACGGCCATCCTCGTGATGTGCGCAACCGCACTTGTGGCGGGCTACCTGCCCGCTCGTCGCGCCACCCGTGTCGATCCCTTGGTGGCCTTGCGTTACGAGTAAAGGTCCATGTCACTACTGCGAAGCCTATCAGGCGGATTGCGATCGCTGTTCCGAAAGAAACAGGTCAGCCAGGAACTGGACGAAGAACTAAACGACTTCCTGGAGATGGCAGCGGAAGAAAAGATGAAGCAGGGGATGAGCCCAAAGGATGCCCTTCGCGCGGTGCGTTTGGAGCGAGGGAGCGTTGAAATTACAAAGGAAGTCCTCTGGTCCGCGCGTTGGGAATCGGTCGTCGACACGCTGTGGCAGGATTTGCGGTTCGCTGCTCGCATGCTGGCAAAGAACCCAGCGTTCACCGCCGTCGCAGTGCTCACCCTGGCACTCGGCATCGGCGCGAATACCGCGATTTTCAGCTTGATGAATGCCGTCCTGCTACGCTCCCTTCCCGTTCAAAATCCCTCCCAACTGGTTCTCTTCGGTGCGGGCAAGTGGGGCGGCATTATGGACGAAGTGCCGAGTCGCGCGTGGCAGCTCTTCTCCTATCCCTTCTATCGCCAGGTTCAGCAGGATCGCCGTGTCTTCTCCGGCGTCACCGCGGTTTCCAGTATGCCCAACGGAGTCCACGGAACAATCGGCGAAACCTCGGAAGCAGAGGCGATCGACGCGCGCCTGGTTTCTGGCACATATTTCGCGACGCTCGGAGTAAACCCCGTCCTGGGCCGAGCCTTCAGCGAAGACGACGATCGCATCCCGGGCGGCAGCCCCATAGCCGTGGCCAGTTATTCCTGGTGGAGACGTCGCTTCGGCGGCGATCCATCCATCATCGGTAAGAAAATGAGCATCGGCGCGACCGTCTACACCATCATCGGCGTCGCACCCGAAAAATTCCTTGGCACCACCGTAGGCGAGTCGCCGGACGTGTGGATCCCGCTCTCCATGGAGGAACGGCTTCCGCCCGGCTGGAAGGGCTTGCACGACAAACTCTTTCAATCGCTTTACATCATTGCCCGTTGCAAACCAGGTGTGAGTGTCGAGCAGGCACAAGCCAACGTGAACCTACTGTTCAAGCAAGCGGTGCACGAACTAGTGGGCTCTCAGCCGACCAACAAACAACTCGATGACATCCAGCACGCTTCCGTCGAGCTGACTTCCGCAGCAGCAGGAATCTCGCAGCTCCGCGCACAGTTCTCGAAGCCTCTTCGCATTCTCATGGCCGCGGTTGGACTGGTTTTGCTGATCGCCTGCACCAACATCGCCAATCTGCTATTAGCGCGCGCCACCAACCGGCAGCGCGAAATCGCCGTCCGCATGTCCATCGGCGCCGGACGTTCACGCGTCATTCGCCAACTCTTGACGGAAAGCTTTCTGCTCGCGATTTCCGGTGCAATCCTCGGAATCGCGCTCGCAACCTGGACCATCAAACTGCTCGTCCTTATGGTTTCTTCCGGTCCACAAGCGCCCCCGATTGACATCGCTCCGGACACGCATGTTCTGCTGTTCACGCTGCTTCTCTCGCTCGCCACTCCTCTCTTGTTTGGCATCGCTCCCGCCTGGCGCGCCACGCGTGTCGAGCTCAACTCATCTCTTAAACAAGGACGAACCACCGCCGCCGTGCACACTCCGCTTGCCAAAGCGCTCGTCGTTTCCCAAGTTGCGCTTTGCCTCGTCCTTCTCATAGGCGCTGGACTATTCCTCCGCACGCTTGTCAATCTGAGCAGGGTGGATACCGGCTTCAATAAAAATAACGTGCTCCTTTTTGGAGTCGAACCGGCATCGGTCGGCTATAAGGAAGACGCCCGCCTCACAAGGCTCTACGAACAGATTGAGGAGCGCGTTAGCGCCGATCCCGGCGTCACTGCGGCCAGCTTCTCCATGTTCACGTTCAATCAAGGTTCGTGGTCCGAGGACGCTTGGTCGCGCGAAGAATCTCCAGAGGCAAAAAGCAATCGCGAGATTCTGTACAACAAAGTTGGCTCGCGATTTTTCTCGACCATGGGTCTGCAGCTCGTGGCCGGGCGCTTATTCAATTCCCAAGATACGGAGAATTCGCCGAAAGTGGCTTTGATCAATGAAACGATGGCGCGCCGCTTCTTTCCTAACGAGTCCCCGCTCGGCCGCACGTTCCGATTTGGTGGGCCGGACGCAAAACCCGAAAACGACCGTACGGTCATCGGACTTGTGAAGGACGCCAAGTACATGGCCCTGAAGGAAAGGGCATGGCCCGCCGCGTACTTGCCTTACTCTCAGGACCCTGGCTATCTTTGGGATTTCGAGGTGCGCTTCTCCGGCGATGCCGGATCAACTGTTGCAGCGGTCCGGCAGGCCATCCGCGAAATCGATCCGCGCCTCCCAGTCTCCAGCGTGGGTACGCTCGCCGAACAGGTTGATCATTCCGTGGTGGATCAAAGGTTGACCGCGAAACTCTCCAGCTTCTTCAGCCTGGTTGCGGTATTTCTCGCCTGCATCGGCATCTACGGACTAATGTCCTACTCTGTTCTCCATCGAACGAATGAGATTGGCATTCGCGTCGCCCTCGGCGCCCAGCAATCACAAGTCCTGAGCCTTATCCTGCGCCAGGGACTCGTGCTAGCAATCGCCGGTGTTGCAATCGGAACCGCCCTGGCCCTCGGTTTGACGCGCTTTCTGTCCAGCCAGCTATTCGGCGTCCAACCCGTCGATCCTGCAACTTTCGTTAGCGTAGCCGTCCTATTGCTACTGATCGCGCTCGCCGCCTGCTACCTGCCCGCCCGCCGCGCAACCCGCGTCGATCCCATGGTGGCGCTGCGATACGAGTAGCGCTTTGCGCGGATGACTGTTTTTACTCGCTCTTTACCGTCACTACTTTCTTTCAAGTCTTATTGCTGCAAATCCGTCGCATCTCTGCATTGCCAATATCCGTAGGCACATCTTTTTCCACGCCGACTTGGATCGTGCGTATTGCGGATGACTCCATCGATCACGGCTTCGAAAGAAGGGATACGGCCTGTAGGGGGCAAAAACCCACCTAAGACGTTTCCCAACTAAACTTTCGCGGGCATCTTTGTTTGGAGGATCGATGTCCTCGCATTCCGATTCGTTTGCGGCTTCAGGTAGTTCGCCAACGGTTGATTTTCTCTGTGAGAACCAAGGCTCCAATTTCTCCTCCGTCCCATTTCTTCTTCCGCCTTCTCTTGGATAGAAGAACACCTCTCGCCTGACCGAATCACATTTGGGAATGCTGTAGCCGTAGACCATCGGTGCATTTACCCACCTGAGTTTGTGATTCAGCAAAACGCTGGATCATCTCAAGGCCGCGATCTCGCTCTATATGGCTTTCTTCAACTTCGTTCGCGTACATCAGACGCTCCGTGCCACGCCCGCGATGAAGGCGGGGCTAACCGATCACATCTGGATCGTGCAAGAACTCTTGGAGTCACGGTGAAACGATGGCTTTCTCTTCACATTCGCTCGCCACCACCAGCAACACTAAATTGGAGCACTATGAACGTACCTGGACCGCCCAACGCACCACCGCGGTCCTGCGGAACTCAAAAATAAAAAAAGCCTACCCGTTGACATACAACCTCCGAGACGGTGCGACTAACGATGAAAGAAAAGCAGAGCGAGAGAAATTGGCCAAGGCCCTTAAAAAGGCTTTGCGGGATATTCTCGACAGCGACGGCTTCAAAACCAAAATGCCAAAGGCTGTCGTGCCACCTCCCTTTCCCCGTGCCTCTGCGGGAAATGGCAAAGCACGATTCCGAGCGGCAGGTGAACCTATAGAAGTTGTGCGCGATTCGATGTTACGAAGGATGGGAGCCGCTGATGCAAGCCCTGTTTACTTGGCCGAGGGTGCAGCGGTGTGGCTGCGCCTAATCCCAGGAAACGATCCCGGCAGACGGTGGAGGAATCTGGAACTAAAGCAACCCGCGACGAATCTGGTCATGCTGCCCATGATGCAGAACGCCGGAAGTAGTTTTGATTTTTTGGAGGCGGAGGACGGCTGCGGCTACTGGGCGACCTTCCAAAACTCGCAGACCTACGCCGTTGCGTACGTCTTTAATACGGGCGAAGTATGGATCACGAACTCCGCGATGAGCCGAGTCGCTGAGTTTTTTGAGCTTGACGAGGAGGGATTTGCACGGACTTTGGACGGCGGCGCTACGTTCCTCAAACTCATCGGGTGCAATAAGCCCTATCAATGGGTGGTCGGGTTCGAAGGCATTAAAGGGCGGCAACTAGTCGTTCGCAGCCGCTCCCTCGGACGGTGCGTCTCAAATGTGGTCGAAGACGAAGGCACGTTAGCGGAGGGAGACAAAGCAGCAGATAAGCTTCGTCCGTTCTTTGAACTAGTCTATGACCGTTGCGGACAAACGCGACCCGAATCTACGCCGTCTTAACCGTTGGACAGTCCTGAACCAAAACCAAGAAGACGAGATTTCGAGGCCCGAATCAGCCACACTCTCCTACGCTGTCAAAGCGCAGGCACCTGATGGCAAGATTACCTGGGCGCGGCGATCAAAGAGACTGGCGCCCTACGGCGACGACATCTGCGAGGGGCTAGACGTAGACCTGGCGTTCCCTGAGTCCGCGGCAGAAGGAGAACTCGCGGCAGCGACGGTCTAAAAGAAGTCAGGAAGTAAATCAGAGGAGGGGCTTCGGTCCCTCCTTTTCGTTTTGGAAGCAGGTCACGCGACTACTCCAACAGAGAGATGCTAATTGCGGTGTGACCATCAATGTCCTTGATGCCCGTCTTCTCAGCGATGCGCTGCCTCATCGCTTCTAGTGCTTCCATGTCACCGGCTTCCATCGGAATCGGACCACTTGCATTCGCCAGTCTTGCAGCCATCGCCGCGCCATGCTCGCCGGTCGCTGCGAGTTGTGCCAACAGGATGCCGCGAAGCTTCTGTTTTGTTTCTTCGGTGCTCAAAGGCTTAGGCGAGAGTGATTCTTGAATTTTCTTGCATTGCTGCCACGCCGACAATGGCTCTTCTTCGTTTGACATCGCCGGCCTCCCAACGCTCAGGAGAAAACTTGCGTTACGTACCGCTCAAGTCGATAGAACTGCCAAGCCCTGAACATCGCCAAGGAATACCTGTTGGCTCATCCTGAGTCCTGCAAGCAAACACCAGACGCTGATTGAGGCTGCTCAGTGCGCGATGCCAACGGGTGCAGGCTGGTACGTCTTCGCAGTCGAGAATGACGAAGGGCGATAGTTAGACGAAAAAGAAGATGAGATCGTGAACGGTTGTCGCTTCAGGAAGCCGCATGCGCCGAGACGACGCAAATCGCATTGAGATCACTCCGTTCATCTCCAAGTTTTTGTACCAAATTGTACCGAGGCTATCCCCTTTGTCCATTCTGTCCCTTTTGTCCCACTTATAATCAATAACTTACGCGTTTTCAGTAGGTCTTATGGATCCGACTTCCACACGCCTCCGCCAAAGTCTCATTGATTCAATTGCCTTTGTAGGGCGGCGAATAAGAAAAAGGCCAGAGTGAGCCGGGGTTTTGGCCTCATTCTGGCCTCAACTCTTAGCCCGTTTTCCAAGCTTCGGACGTGGGTTCGATTCCCATCGCCCGCTCCATAAACCCTGTTGATGCAGTTGGCTTTACTGGCTTCCTACCCTCGGTTTGATCTTTAAAATGTAGCATTTTGGATGCCAGTTGGACGCGAATTCGCGCATTTTTTTCAATTGGACGCGAAGAAATGGGTTCCTTGCTGTTCACGCCGGTTTCAGAAGTCGGACCCAGAATTGTGCAACGCCGGTAGCGATAGTAAGCAATTCGAAGAGCTGACAACCTGCAATCCGAGCGGTAGCGATTCCCCGAAGGTGCGGACCGCGTCCACCCACTCAGGCGGAACGTACCTTGACAGAAGCTCGCTTGCTTCTTCGCCCATCCCAGTCGTCACCAAGCGGGAGATCGCTTTTTCACGAATTGCATCATCGATGTCACGCGCGCGATCGCCGGTGCGCCGCGCGATCTGTACGATGGCGGAGCTCGTTTCTTCCGTAAACGTGGATAAGTCCAGCAGGGCTTTCAACCACTGGCCGGCAATTTCGGGGTTCACGACAGAGTGCAGTGGCCCGTACAGTGGAATGCGGGTACCCAGTCGGCCCAGTGACCACAGCCAAATTGCGTCTTCAGGTTCTTTTTTGATCTTGGCCATCAGCTCTTGACCCAACAAGGCCCGCCTGCTGGCTAGAACGTGCTCAAGACTCGCGACCAGACGTCCTTCTTCGTACTCGAGTTGCCGATTCACGCGGCCCTTGTGCTTGCCACCAAGACGACTAGTATGCTCGCGGTAGAGGGCTTGCTGTTCGCTAGCATTGATGCCACCGGCGATCCGACGCAATAGCACCAGCACTCCGACCTGACACTGGAGATCGTCCGCAAAGGCGAGCTCGCTTGACACGATCGTTCGCAAGGCGTTAACGCGCGCATCATCGCCCGGCACACCGAAGCCCGGCCGCAAGCAGAAGCCGGATAGGTTCAGCCAACGTGCCTCATGACGCGGAGACTTTTTACGGCCGTCGCCAACCTCGATGAGGACATCGCTGAACTGGCGAATGGCCGAGGTAGGCCACAAGTCTCTTCTCGCCCCGAGCTCTGCTTCCATTTGGCTGACAAGGGTCTCGGGCGCCAAAGGATCGCTACCAGAGGAACCGCCAAAGACCCTGCCGATCAATTGCGCAGCAGATTCTACAGTCGCATCGGAAGTCGTAACAGCCGATGAATGTGTCGGCACGGGTTCTAATTTCGCCGTATCAAGCTGCTGGGGTTGTGTCTCTTCACCGCGCAGTTCGAATTGCAGCCGCCACCGATGCGGCGTGGCCCGCGATTCACACCAGAGTTCAAGCGTACCAACCTCCGTGAAAATGACTCTGAGACCTATAGTGAGGTAGACGTCGCGCATTTTCTTGCCGTATCGCAACAAAGTCACCAGGGGAGGATGACGATGTACGTCTTTTTCGTCCAATGCAGCAACTTCGCCGTGTGCGTCGTGCCTTGTGCGCGAACTGTACAGCGTGAATGACACCGGACGGTTAGCCAGTACCGAGAATTCGCGGTTGAGCAGCGGAAGCGTGGTGCCCTCTTCGACCCCGGCAGGCAAAACACAAATGCCCTGCAAGCCGTCGTCCGAGCGCCACCCAATGTAGTACGTGCGCGCATTGCCCGCTCTGATGCGCACACCTATTCCGCGGCGTACGCGACCGTAGTAAGCGGCGCCCCGAGCAACCGCACTGTCCACAGCTTCGTTGTTGAGGAGCTTGGGTCGCCAGTCGGTTTGGGGGGTGCCGAACCAGGCGGAAATTGCCTCGACAATCCTCTCCCGAGTCACCGATGGCGTACAGAAGCCGCCATTGAAGAGCACAGCATTGGGTCGAGTCATGTGCTGGCTTGCGGACGAACCATTCATCGCGACAGCGGCTTGCGTCAGAAATGCGGCAAGGTGCTTAGTGATGCCGGGATCGACGGCGTAGGGCAGGCCTAGTTCGCGCAAACCTGTTTGCCGACTAGAATTGGGCATCTCGTCCGGCGCCGTAATTGGCAGGAACCCGGCCATCAGAGTCTGCAGCACTTCCTGCCGTGTCAAGTCAACGCTGAGCGCCTGTCCGATGACGGCGCGACCGCTACCCAGGACCGTAACCGGCACGCGCTCCAAACACGAATCACTCAGCAACCGCTCTTTAGCGGAACAGCACGCCAGGCGTAACGCATAACGTTGTCGCAGCGTCAGCTTGATGCCTTTGAGATTCTTTTCCGCGTGGCGGGCCAACGCTAAATCGAGATTGTCGCCGCCGAGCAAAAGGTGCTCGCCGATGGCGGTTCGCTCGAACTGCATCTCTCCATGGACCAAGCGAGCGCGAACCAGGCTGAAGTCGGTCGTGCCGCCGCCGATGTCGCAGATCAGAATCAGTTCGCCATCGGTGAGGTCTTCACCGTTCCGAAGCGGCTCCAAATATGGGTGCGAGGATGGGCTACTCGCATGGGCGTGTCGATTCGTAGCGATCCACGCGTAAAATGCCGCCAACGGTTCTTCGAGCAGTGTGAGGTTGTCGAGCCCGGCACGGCGGGCGGCTTCGACCGTCAGCTCACGCGCTTCCTCGTCGAACGAACCAGGTACGGTAAGGACGATTTCCTGCTGCTCAAAGCGCGTTTCTCCGTCAGTTCCAATCGCGGCGTTCCAGGCATCGCGCAGATGCATGAGGTAACGCGCGGATGCGTCAACAGGGGAAATCATCGGCTGTGGGGGTTTAGCTTGCGTCGGGAGAATTCTGGAGCGGCGATGCGCGCCAGGATAGGAAAGCCACGACTTGGCCGATGACACTTGGCGGCTGGGTACAAGAGCTCCCCGTTCGCGCGCGAGCACACCTGTAACCATTGGCGGAGTCTCGTCCCAGGTGGCGCTCACACCTCCAGCAGACAGTTCATCTTCGGTCGGGAAGTAAAGAAAGGAAGGAAGTGCGGGAAGCGTGCCGACTTCCCCCGGTCCCACCAACTGCGGCACAGCAAACACACGAACAGGTGAGCCCGCGTCAGCAATTTCTTCAGTGTCGATATACGCTACGACAGAGTTTGTCGTGCCCAGATCGATGCCGATCAGATAGCGAGAAGGCACCGACGACCTCAGCTCCGGGTTTTTTCGCGAATGTTCAACTCGAGCTTCCAGCGGTGTGCACTGTCGCGGGATACGCACCAGACCTCGAGCGTGCCGAGTTCGGTGATGCGAGTCTCGAGCCGCACCGGTACTACCGTCCCCTGCTGGCCATCCAGTTTGAGCGTGACCTCCAGCGGGCTGCGTTCCTCGATGTCGGCACCCCAGTCCTCCAACAAGCTGCCGATTTTGTCTTGCTTACGGACGCTGGAACTCAGGAAGCGAAACTCGGCAGGTTCGCCCACGACTAGCCCGAACTCTCTGTCGGGAATTGTGGCTTCGGTGCCCTCCTCCATGCCAAAGGGAACGACACAGAGCGCCTTGAGCGGAGCTTCCATACCGGGCACTGCAGGCATTGCGCTTTCGATCCCCAGGTAATACGTGCGCGAAGCGCCACTGCGGATTCGCACGCCATCACCGCGCCGCGCCTTCCCGTAATAGACGGCGCCACGCGCGACGGCGTGCTCCAAATCGGGAGCTTCCAGGATCTGCTCTGATCCGAGCGCGTCGAATCCTTCCTGCCGCAACCAGCTGTTCAGGACCTCGCCCACCCGGTTGCGCAGCACCGCCGCTTTCATCACTCCGCCGTTGAACAGGATGTGCGTTGGGCATGCCAATCCGCTACGGCCGCGCCGGATACCCGCCGCCTCGGGACTGTTGCGAATTTGCTCCGACAGGAACCGCGCGAGGTGCTTGGTGATTGCTGGATCGGCCGCGTATGGCAGGCCCAACTCCTGAAAGCCAACACGACGTTGCCGGGCAGGTAATTCGCTGCTCGCGACTTTGGGAAAGAATCCTTCTATCAGAACTTTGTCTAGGTCCTCGCGAGCGAGTTCCGTCTTGATCGTACCGCCAACGAGTTTCGTCCCCTTGCCCAGCAACGTGATTGGGCGACTCTGCGTCTTGGGCGATTCGAACAATTTTTCCTTCGCGATGCGGCACTGATGCCACAAGCCGTGTAACTGCCAGATATCGACGCTGTTGCCAGAGTCTTCAAGGCGCTGTTGCAGAACGCGCGCCAGCGCCAAGTCCATGTTGTCGCCGCCCAGCAGGATGTGGTCGCCGACGGCAACGCGTTTCAGCGCCAGTTCGCCGCCCTCTTCGGAAACCATAATGAGGCTGAAATCCGTGGTGCCTCCGCCGACGTCGCACACTAGAACAAGGTCGCCGACCTTAATTCGGCGGCGCCAGGCATCGCCCTGGGTTTCAAGCCACGCATAAAAGGCTGCCTGTGGCTCTTCCAGCAACGTAACGTGCTGATAGCCGGCCTGTTCGGCGGCTCGCCTGGTCAGCTCGCGTGCTTCTTCGTCGAATGAAGCGGGCACAGTGAGGAGTACGTCCTGTTCCGCAAGAGCCAGTTCCCGTTGCTCCCCTGCCTCGCCGCTGTCCCACACGGTGCGCAAATATTGCAAGAACTGCGATGATGCTTCCACCGGCGATAGCTTGGGCACTTCGTCGGGCGCTTGCCAAGGCAAAATCGGCGCCGTGCGGTTCACCGCAGCGTAAGAGAGCCAAGATTTGGCGGAAGCGATCAGTCGGTTTGGGCTCTCGGCGCCGCGTTTGCGCGCTAGTTCGCCGATTACGAACCTCGGCTCGGGGTCCCATGGCAAGGCGAGGCTGCCCTTGGGAAAATCGAATTCGCCGGGGATGTAGAGAAACGACGGCAGCAACGTGCGTTCTGCCATTTCGCTCGGATTTACGAGCTGCGGAATGCTGTGGATCTCGATGCGTCTTTCCTCTTCGGGAGCGGTGGCGTCGGAGCACGCCAGCGCGGAATTTGTGGTCCCTAGGTCGATGCCAACGATGTATTTAGCCGCCAACGAAAATCTCCTCTTCAACCCCACATCTGTTGCGTGACTGTGGATAATCCGTTATGAAAGTTCGACCTCAGCAAGCGCAACCACCATGCGTCCGGCGGCCTGCGGCAGCGGGGGCAGGTTTACTTCCTTGACGCGCCAGCCTTTGTGTCGTAACACGCCGCGAACTGGCGGTTCTCCGGCTACGTTGCCGATCAATTTGATGGTTGCTGGATCAAAACCCGCTTGCACCGTCACTGGTTGGTCCTCTTCGGAGTTCAGAATCGGCTCCAGTTTTACATAGTGTTCGAGTGCCTGTCGGCAAGTTTCGTGAATTGTGCGAACAGCGGCTCCCAGTTGCGCATCGGGATAGACGGAAACGTCCTCCGCTAGGAAATCGATAAGCCGCCCGTCGCGTTGCAGCAGCGCAAGCACCTGCACGGCGCGATCGAACGCTTCAGAGGCCGGCCGTTCAACTTCCTTCAGACGAGAGACGGAAGGTACAGCAGCTCCTGGCACCTGAGGAACCGGACCGGTAGGCTTGACAAGCGCCTGTGCGATATCGCTTGGAATGCCAGCATGGAACAGGATTGAAAAGAAACACTGGAAGGCAAACGCTACTCGTTTCCAAAATCCGTTCATAGCTTCTCCCGATGATCAGAAAGCCAACGAAATTAGATTAATTCACCGCCACTTGCGCGCGAGCAGTTTGGAGATAATGCGGGCGGACGCTATGCATCATACCAATACGGTCAGACGCTTCATAATCGCGGGCGGCCGGCGTCATTTTATGCCCGAGAAGAACCCAATTCATTTTACGAGCGATCGCGGGTCGAGAGAGACCTGGGGCATCGTTCTGGACCACGGTCGCAAATTCGGAAGCTACCCAGAAACGCCTTGCGTGAGATCACATCGGTTTGTGCACCCTGGTTAACAGCTTGAGCCGTCATCTCCTCGAACGGGACTTCTGGTTGGAATAGTTTCCGAGTAGCCAAACCGGGAGTAATCGCGATCACTTCCTACAAGCCGACTTGAACGCAGCCGCCCGGCGGCGGACGCTTCGCGTGAGGTAACTCAACAGTGATTGCCTATCGGTAGAGATAAATTTGGGTCACAGGAGGTGTCCCCGTGACCCATCTCAGAAAAATGATGCTGGAGGAACTCCAGCGTCGTAATTACGCTGAAACTACCATAAGCAGTTACATCCGTATAGTGGAAGATTTCTCACGACGCTTCCAGCGTCCTCCAGACTGTCTGGGCCCCAAGCACATTCGTGAATACCAATCGGAACTTTTCAAGAAGCGAAAGTTGGCGGCGAGCACCGTTACGGTCTATCTTGCAGCTCTGCGGTTCTTCTATGGCAAAACTCTCAAGAAAAGCTGGAGCGCAGTCGAGACTCCCTATCCGAAAAGAGCCGAGCACGTTCCCTCGATTCTGAGCCCGCAAGAAGTGGCGCGACTGATCGATGCGGCTGACAGTTCCTTCCATCGCACTCTGCTGATGACCCTCTACGCCACCGGAGTGCGACGTGCCGAGTTAACCCACCTGAAAATTTCAGACGTCGACAGCCAGCGCATGGTCATTCACGTCCGGGGTGGCAAAGGGCGCAAAGATCGCGACGTGATGCTTAGCCCAAAGCTGCTCAAGGAACTGCGGGAGCACTGGCGGCGGTTAAGGCGAAAGCCAAGCGAGTGGCTGTTTCCAGGCAACCAGCAGCATACCAACGATCGGCCGATTTCTACGAAAGCGGTTTGGCATGCGTGCCGGAACGCTGCCAAGCGAGCGGGTATCAAAAAACAGGTACACCCCCATACGCTTAGGCATTGCTTTGCCACGCATCTGCTCGAACAGGGTGCGGATCTGCGCAACATCCAAATGCTGTTAGGCCATAGCGATCTGGAACAGACCACTATCTACCTCCATGTTTCTGAACTTCGCCTGAACGCGACAGCCAGTCCACTGGACTCACTGTCCCTAAGAAGCGAGTCACCGCAGGAAGAGTAGATGGACCGGCCACCCCTCGAGGTGGCCGATATCGTCCGCGCTGCGGGAGATACCTTCATCGAACGAAACCGCAAGTGGCTCCGGTGGATGCATGTCAAAGTGCTGCTGGCCATTCGGCGGTGCCGTACCGCCGCCCTCGGCGGTCATCTCGATGAGTGCACCCGCTGCGGGCATCGCGCCATCTCTTTTAATTCGTGCAGAAATCGCCACTGCCCCAAGTGTCAGGCGGGTGCTCGGGAACGGTGGATCGCTGCGCGTCGGCGAGAACTTCTCCCGACACGCTACCTCCATGTCGTCTTCACACTGCCCCACCGGTTGGCGCCACTGGTCCTGCAGAACAAAAAGATCTTCTACGATCTCCTGTTTCGCACCAGCGCGGAAACACTTCTCGAAGTCGCTCGCGATCCGAAACACCTCGGCGCGGAAATTGGTTTCTTCAGTGTGCTGCACACCTGGAGTCAGAAGCTCAATATTCACCCGCATGTCCATTGCGTCGTTCCCGCCGGCGGCCTCTCGCTCGATCACACCCACTGGGTTCGCTCACGAGAGAACTACTTCCTTCCCAAACCGGTGCTGCGGAAAGTCTTTCGCGGCAAATTCGTGGACGCGCTCAAGCAAGCTTTTCAGAACGGCCAACTCAACTTCCATGCAGACCTGAAGTTCCTCGCTCAGCCCAAGACCTTCGCTGCCTGGCTGCGGCCACTCTATCGACAAGCCTGGGTGGTGCACTTAAAACGCCCCTTCGGTGGCCCCGAGCATGTGCTGAAATATCTCGGCCGCTATACCCATCGGGTAGCCATCTCCAACCATCGCCTGGTTTCCTTCACCGATGGCCAAGTCACTTTTCGCTGGCGCGATTCCGCAGACCACCACAAACAGAAGTTGCTGACCCTACCTGTCGATGAGTTCTTGCGCCGCTTCCTGTTGCACCTACTTCCGGAAGGCTTCGTGCGCATCCGTAACTTCGGATTCCTGGCCAACCGCAAGCGTGCCACTCTTCTGCCGCTTTGTTTTCAGTTGCTCGGCGCGGTACAAGAGCCGCAAGCCGAACAACACGCTGCCTCCACCGAAGACTTCCCCGATCTTTGGCGCTGTCCCCAGTGTGGTGGCCCGATGAAGATCATCGAAAGGCTCACCGCGTCTGAAATTCAGCTTCGTTCTCCACCTGGGATCACGGCTGCGGCATGAACCGACTCTCTCTAACCCGAAACCTTCGCGTGCCTCCGCACGCTCCGGACTTCTGCGCCTTGCCGTCGAACAGATCTCTTTTTTCAGCCTCTTCAACCACGCTCTTGGAGATACTTTTTCGCGGTAGCCAACTTATTGGCGCATGGGGCCTTGTATGGCGCGCTGCGGCACAGTCTCCGCGCACCTCCACACCGCTCTGTCCCACCATTGAATTTGCATAGGGCCCGCGTCCGCCGCAACCGCGGGCGGCTACCTTCAAGTGGTTGTATCGAAAGCGCGCAAACACACCGTGCTCGTGCCTGCGCCTTGCCCGCTCGCGCTTCCGATACAACACTAGGACTTCCGGGTACTGATCCGCACGGGTGCCCATCGTGGATTACTTCCATATAGCCGACCATCCGCCGGGAATCAGTGTGAGCCTACAGGTCGAACACAAACAATTCATTGGAAATGGGCAGCTCATCGGCTCATCGCTTAGGTGAAGCGCATACTTCTTCGCCTTGATATGCAATCGGACGGGGCACCGTATATTCTAAGAGTGCCACAGGAAAAACCGATGTATCATTCGACATCTAGCCTGCGTACGTCACGTTCAACGTGCGAGGAATTATCGAGACCGAGGCGCGAATCCTCCGAGATTGGGTCACCCACAAGTACACGAATCCTATGGCAGATTGGCAAATGCGAGAAAAGCGGTCGCTCCGAGGACCGGTGCGCGAGGCACCGGGGCCGCCACTCAAAAACTACATCACGCCCGCCGGGTTGCAGCGACTGAAAGACGAGCACGTGTTCCTACTGAGTCGCGAGCGGCCCGCGGTGGTGGAGGTCGTCGCGTGGGCTGCTAGTAACGGGGACCGCAGTGAAAACGCCGACTACCTCTACGGCAAGCGACGGTTAGGCCAGATCGATTCGCGGATTCGCTTTCTCACGAAACGCATTGACACGGCCGTGGTCGTCGATCCCGTCGCTCCACGGCCAGGGTCAGCCGCTACGCGCGTCTTCTTCGGCGCAACCGTGACCTACAAGGACGCCGCCGGCCTCGAACACGTCGTCTCGATCGTCGGCATCGACGAGGTGGACCTCGCTCGCGGCTACATCAGTTGGCGCTCGCCTCTCGCCAATGCGTTGATGAAGGCGAGCCCCGGCGACCGTGTGAAACTGCGCGCGCCAGCGAAGACGGAGCATCTCGAGATCGTCGAGGTCGAGTACGCCGCGATTCCGATGGATTCTTTCCGCGAGCCGCTAGGAGCTCAGTCGACGCCCAAGGTCGAACGCTCCTAGACCAAGCCGCCCGACTCTGAGAGTTCTCCCGATCGTTGTCGTTTTTGCACATTTGTGTCGTCCGGAGCTGGACAGCGAAACGTTTGCGATGACTGCTCGGGGATTCCTACAATCAAATTCGCCACCGCTGCATTCACCATTTTCTGCGCTAGCTCAGAAGAGATGCTAAGTTTTCTTCACCGCGTACGCCATTGGATACCTCCTCCACTTGATATGTATTGCGTGTTGATCATCCCCGTACTTCGCGCAATCAAGACAGCCCTAGAACTAGTCCGCGATCATCCCTCCCTCCACCGGGATCGAGGCGCCAGTCATGTACGACGCATTTGCCGAAGCCACAAAGGCGATCACATGAGCAATCTCCTCCGGTGTTGCCAAACGCTTGAGCAGTACGGTTGAGACGAGCGCCGCTTTATTTTTGTCCGTGCTGGTGAAGCGGGTGAGCATGCCCGTGTCGGTAGTGCCCGGAGCCACTACATTTACCCGAACCCCAGTGCCCGCGACTTCCAGTGCGGCGGATTTTGTCAGTCCTTCGATTGCATGTTTGCTGGCTACATAAACGGATGCCCCAGCAGCGCCGATGCTTCCAGAGGCGGACGAGACATTGACGATGCTGCCGCTCCCCTGTCGCAGCATCACCCGCAGCTCGTGCTTCATGCTCAACGACGTGCCGAGTACATTTGTGTCGAACGTCTCGGCGTAGCTCTCGGCAGTTTGTTCCGTCACCGGGCCGGGTGTGCCTTCCGTCCCAGCGTTATTGACTGCAATATCCAGGCGCCCGAATCGGCTAACCGTTTGATCGACGAGCTTACGCACGTCGTCGTCATTGCGGACGTCAGTACGAACAAAAATGGCTTCTGCCCTGAGCGCCTGGAGCTCGGCAGCCAACTCTTGTCCTTCTTTTTCACGGCGACCTGACACGACGACTCTTGCACCTTCTTGCGCAAAGGCTATTGCAGCGGCGCGACCGATGCCGGTCAGGGCGCCCGTAACAAGTGCAACCTTTCGTTCCGGTTTCGTAGGCATGGTTTTTCTCCTATTCCTTTAATTTCGCTCTTTCCCGATCCAGTCGCGTATGTAGGGCGAACCGTTGAGCAGCCAAATGCATACGCACCTCTTCTATCAAGCGTCTTTCACTGGTAATTCCGTACAGATAGCCCACCAGCAAAAGGCGCAAGAGCACTTCCGGGTCAATCGAAGGACGGCCAATGGCACTGTATGTATCTCGCAACCGTTCTCGGACGAATCCGAAATCGATGAAGCGATCAAGGCGCTTCAGGAGATGATCATCGAGGATCTGATCTTCCAACCGAAAATAATAGAACAGTGAATCGGTCCGTGGCTGCAGGCCCATCATTGGCGGTGTTCCTCCTTGCCGCCCAAGTAGCACAGCAGTGCCTAGAAGTTATCTCATAAACACATTCAAGCGATTGCGCGATTGCGAGTTATGGGAAACAGAGTAAATCAGATGCATGGACCTCACCGACGCCCAGTGGGCGTTTCTGGAACCGCTGTTCCGCCCGACGCGGCGGGAAGATGGGCGAGGCCGACCGTGGCAAGACACGCGTGCGGTGTTGAACGGAGTGTTCTGGATTTTACGCACCGGTGCTCCCTGGCACGATCTGCCGGCTCGCTATCCGCCCTACCAAACTTGTCATCGTCGCTTCCAACAATGGCAGCGTTCCGGGCTGCTCACCCGTCTGCTGCAGAAATTGGCCGAAGACTTACGCGATCGCGGCAAGCTGGATCTGCGCGAAGCCTTCATCGACGCCAGCTTCAGTTCGGCGAAAAAAGGGGCTCTGGTGTTGGCCCTACAAAACGCGGCAAAGGCAGCAAAATCATGGCAATCGCAGACCGCCATGGTCTTCCTGTCGCCCTGCACGTGGTCAGCGCTTCGCCGAATGAAGCCACTCTTGTCGAAGCCACGCTCGAGCGACGATTCCTGCGCGAAGCACCGCAGCGATTGATCGGCGACAAAGCCTACGACAGCGATCCGTTGGATCAGCGGGTCCGCGAACATCTGCGCGTGGAACTGATCGCGCCGCACCGCTGGAACCGCAGCAAACCCGTCACGCAAGATGGTCGCGCGTTGCGCCGCTACCGTCGCCGCTGGAAAATCGAGCGTCTTTTTGCTTGGCTCCATAATTATCGTCGCATCGTCACTCGCTGGGAGTACGACCCAGAAAATTTCCTCGGGATGGTGCAACTCGCCTGCGCCGTCATCCTCCTGAGGCATTTATGAGATGGCTTCTAGTCACTCCAGAAAAATCGGCCCTGACTTTTTCAACAGAATCACATGTTTTTGGGAAATCGACGACAAAGATGGACGAACTACGCTTTCTGGACACGATCCGGTAAGGTGTGCTGGCTCCTATTCGACCGGCTCCTTCAGAAGCTCTCCGAACAGGAAATAGCGGCGACTATCGAGTAGATCTACTAAGTCTTCTGCTCTTCTCTGAGCCTCGGGATAGCCTGATTTTCCGGCTGATCTGATGATTTCCTCCGCCCCTGCCACACGAGGATCGCAAAAACTTCCGTATCCCCTTCTACCATCATCGTCAGGGCTTTCGTGCATTGGAGAGGCAGGGTCGGCGTCACTCGCAGACAATCAATGCCATCGAGATGGGAATTGGGAATCAGATTGGATTTCTGCTCCCGTAAGAAGAGAGTGTATCATTCGGGTTATAGTCGCTGAGAAAGACGCGAAGCGGAAACATCTCGATATGCAACAGACATGAAGACGTTTGTGGAAGCTCGAACAAAGGAAAAACCGTGCTGCCGGCTCTGCGTCTGATCGTGCTCATCCTCGCGGCTGGACCCATGGTGTACTACCTTATTTCGCTGTACTGCGTTGTGGATTACTTCCGGGCGGTGCGGAAGCTTCCGGCACGAAATGATGCTTTTACGCCTCCGGCGAGCATCCTGAAGCCGGTTCGAGGAGTGGACCGGGATGCGTACGAGAACTTTGCGAGCTATTGTGGGTTGAACTATCCGGAATACGAGATGATCTTCGCGGTGGCTGATCTGAATGATCCGGCCATTCCGGTAATCAAGAAATTGCAGCAAGACTTTCCGGAGCGGCAGATTCGCCTGCTGACTTCCGTGGAGCGGCTCGGGGAAAACAACAAGATAAACAGTTTTTGCCGGCTGGTGAAGGAGGCCAAGTACGACTTGCTGGTCATGACGGACACCGACGTCCGCGCGGGGCGTGACTACCTGCATGAAGTGGCGGGGCCGTTCGCGGACCCCGCGGTGGGAGGGGTAACGTCATTTTATCGCTGCATGGGCGGCGGCACGCTTGCCGCAGACTTGGATATGCTCGGAATGAGCACCGACTCGGTGCCCAGCGCGCTGGTCGCTCGGAAACTCGAAGGGAACGTGCGATTCGCGTTCGGCTGGACGATGGCGACGACCAAAAAGCACCTGGCGGAAATCGGCGGTTGGGAAGCAATGGTGAACTATCACTCGGACGATTTCGAGCTGGGAAACCGTCTCGCCCGCAAAGGATATCGCGTGGAGTTGATGCGAGAACCTGTGTGGATGGTTTTCCCCGAGGAGAATCTCAGAGAGTTTTTGACTCATGAGCTGCGTTGGTCTATTGGGTTGCGGAATGTGCGGCCCTCGGGATATGCCGGGATGATTCTAACGCACGGTCTGCCGTGGGCGGTGCTGGCGGCGGTGGTGGCAGGAGCCGCGGGATGGATGGGCGTCGCGACGTTCTATTTGGCGGCGTATGTGGTTCTGCGTTTGAGCGTCGCCTGGGCCGCCGGAAGCTGGGGCCTCGGAGACAAGATGGTCACGCCGAGACTTTGGCTCGTGCCGTTGCGAGACGCGATCAGTGCTGCGGTTTGGCTAGTCGGATTTTTCTCCGACAAGATTAGGTGGCGCGGCCTGGAGTATCGTGTAAAGAGGCGGATGCTCGTGCCAGTGGCGGGCGGGAAGCACCCAAATTGACGGCGCCGAACCGCGGCGCGAAGGGATGATCTGAGGATGCACGCGGCTTTGGCGGCGATCCATCTGTAAGCGGGCTGACGCGGGGTGCCTTCCCATTCTGGCGGCGACGCCTCGTTGTGGATACACGCGCGGCGCATTTCCGGCGCGAACGCGGTCCAAGCTCCCAAACTACACTCCATTCGAATCCATCGATGAGGTGGGAGAGCGGGCGAATCGTTCTCGTGAATTCCTGGCTTGCGGCAGGATGTCGCAAAGCGTGTCTATTGAGAAGCTGGAAGTTTTGAAGACCTCTACTGTTTGAAGGGTGCCTCGAATTGTGCGGGATAGCCGGATTTACACATAAGAACTCGAAGCCGTCACAAGAAAGGACTCGGGACATGGTGGCAACTCTCTTCCACCGGGGTCCTGATCAGCAGGGCATTTTCTCCTCGAACCTGTTTTCCTTTGGCGCTACCCGTCTGAAAATCATCGATCTTGAATTTGGAAATCAGCCCATTCTTGAGAATGACGGGGAATGTGGAATCGTCTTCAATGGAGAAATTTACAATCATCTCGAATTGAGAGCGGAACTTGAGAAATTAGGGCACCAGTTTACCTCGCACTCGGATACGGAGACCGTCCTCAGAGCATTTGTGCAATGGGATACCGAGTGTTTCGCACGCCTCCGGGGTATGTTTGCCTTCGCAGTATGGAATGTGCCTCAGAAACGCGTTGTTCTGGCGCGCGACCGAATGGGGATCAAACCGCTATATTTTTCACAAAGGGGCGAGGATCTATATTTCGGGTCTGAACTTAAAGCCATCCTTATCCATCCCGAAATCGAGCGAACCTTGAGTCGTGAAGCGCTCGGCTGTTACCTCTCGCTAAATTACATCCCATGTCCTTGGACGCTCATCGACGGCATTCGAAAGGTTCCGCCGGGCACTTGGCTTGAGTGGAGAGACGGAGAGACTACAACCAAGAGCTATTGGCAACTGCCGTACGGGAAAATCCATGAGATATCGCTGGAAGATGCCGAAGAACAGCTGAACACACTTCTGACGGAGTCCATTCGAGAACATCTGCTTTCCGATGTGCCGCTCGGGGTCTGGCTCAGCGGTGGAATCGATTCCACTTCGATTTTGCATTACGCCGCCGCAAATTCCTCCCGATTGAAATCGTTTTCAATTTCGTTCAAGGGCCGCAGCTTTGATGAATCGTCCTACGTTCAGAGGGTTGTACAAGAATATGGCACGGACCACGACGAACTGGATTTGAATCCCGGTGTTGATCTGAGGGGGGCAATTGAAGAGTTCGCTTATTATTCCGATGAACCGAGTGCAGACGCCGGCGCGTTGCCAGTCTGGTTTCTGGCGAAACTTTGTAAGACGAAAACGACGGTAGCCCTGAGTGGTGAAGGTGCGGATGAGCTCTTTGGCGGGTATCTGACCTATCGTGCCAACCGAATTGCTCGGCACCTTCGGAGACTGCCGCGCGCGGCGGTATCCATGGGTCTCTCCATGATGCGACACTGGCCAGTTTCCGACGAAAAGATCGGATTCGACTACAAAGTGAAGCGTTTGCTCGACGGATCTCTCATGTCGCCCGAGCGGGCACACGTTTATTGGAATGGAACATTTGCGGACGAGGAAATGAGCGCTCTACTATATGAACCGCTGCCAAGAACTCTGGACCAGATTCTCAGTCAGCTAGCAAATCTCCCAACAGTCGATGATGATCTGGCCCCGTTCCTTTGGCTGGACCAGAAATACTATCTTGCAGACGACATCCTGACGAAAAGCGACCGCATGAGTATGGCTCATTCTGTGGAAGTTCGGCCGCCATTCCTGGATCATCGAATCGTCGAATTCGCCGCCGCCCTGCCTGCCAAGCTCAAGGTCCGAGGTTCACAGCAAAAGGTTGTTTTGAGGGAATTGATGAAAGACAAGCTGTCCCCCGCCATCCTCAACCGAAAAAAGATCGGTTTTGATATCCCGGCACACCAATGGCTTCGCGGTCCCCTTCGCGGATTGCTTGAAGACTCTTTGCAATGGGGGTTATCGGAGTATGGCCAACTCTTCCGTCGAGATGGCATCGAACTACTTAAGAAACGCCACTCTCAACGGGAAATTAACGTTGGGTATCACCTGTGGGGTCTGCTCATACTGTTCTTATGGATGAAAAGATGGCAAGTCAAGATTTAGCTGCCTGCTGAGAAATGAACGATCTCTTTAATCGCCGTTGGTTTTTGCTTCTCCTTGTTTTTCTATTCGCAGCCGCGATCTATCTCGGTTGTGTGCTCTCGCCGCCCTCTCTTATGGATGATGTTGATGCCGTGCAGGCGCAAATCGCCAGAACCATGCTGGCGAGCGGCGACTGGGTGACGGCGCGACTGGATGGGGTCCTCTACCTGGAAAAGGCTCCGTTAATTTATTGGTTGATGGCAATCTTCTATAAGATTTTTGGAGTGGCGGATTGGGTCGCTCGGCTTCCGGTGGCACTCGCCTCGATCGCTCTCGCGCTTTTGTCATCCGTTTTCGGCATGTGGGCTTTTGGAAAACGAGCGGGCTTTTATGCGGGATTGTGCATGTCCACGTGTGTTGGACTATTTCTCTTCACGCGCATCCAGATCCCCGATGTGATGCTCACGTTCACCATCACCCTCGCCCTGTGGGCGTTCTTGCGCGCCCTGGATGAGGACGAAAGACAGCCGCGACTCTGGGCGGCCATTCTTGCAGCAAGTCTGGGCTCAGGGCTTTTGCTCAAAAGCCTGGTTGGCATTGTGTTTCCCATCGCGGCGGCTTTGACCTATCTTTACATTTCCAAACAACTGTTTTCCCGCAGAACCTGGCAGCGGCTGCGGCCCATGAGTGGCTTTCTGATCGTGCTAGTTATCGCTGCGCCTTGGCATGTGTTGGCCATGCTGCGGAATCCTCCCTATTTTGCCTGGACCCTGAAGAGCGGTCCTGGCTTGTACCACGGATTTTTGTGGTTCTATTTTGTGAATGAACAACTGCTACGGTTTCTCAACCTAAGATATCCGCGCGATTACAACACGGTTCCACGGCTGTACTTCTGGCTGTTCCACCTCCTTTGGCTCTTTCCTTGGAGTGTGTACTTGCCAGCGATCGAACAGCTATCTTCTAAACCCGTGGATCGTGCAGGGCAAACCAGACTTCTGTTGCTCTGCTGGACAGGCTTCATTCTCGTCTTTTTCACTTTTTCAACGACTCAGGAATATTACTCGATGCCATGCTATCCGGCCTTAGCACTTCTGCTTGGTTCGGCAATGGCTGCCGAAGGCAAGTGGATCCATCGAGGAACACGCGTTTTGGGAGGAATCACCGCTCTCGCTGCACTAACGGTTATCGGCATTGCTTTTGCCGTGCGCAATCTGCCCACTCCGGGAGATATTTCCTCCGCCCTATCGCACCATCCTTCGGCCTACACTCTATCGCTCGGGCACATGCTAGATCTCACGTATGATTCCTTCGCCTATCTTCGGTTGCCGCTATACTTGGCAGGGGCTGCTTTTTTGCTGGGAGGCGTGGGTAATCTGCGTTGGTCAGGCATCCGTGCCTTTTTGACGACAGGTCTGATGATGATTCTGTTTTTTCATGCTGCCCGGCTGGCCCTCGTCGTTTTCGATCCCTACCTCTCTTCCCGCCAGCTCGCGAATGCCTTCCTTTCTGCGCCCCCGGGGAAACTCATCGTTGATCATCACTACTATAGTTTCTCTTCCGTTATTTTCTACACGAATCAGGACCCCTGGCTCCTGAACGGCAAGTTCAATAATTTGGAGTATGGCGCGGCCGCGCCGGGCGCTCCAGCGGTATTTCTGAACGATTCGGAATTCAAAACCTTGTGGAGCAGCAAGAAGCGATACTATTTGGTAGCATCACAGAAGGGAGTAGATCGCATCGAAGATGTTGTCGGCCGAGACCAGTTTGAGACGGTTTCAACCAGCGGAGGAAAATTTCTTTTGACCAACATAGCCTCGGAGAGTCCTTCCAGCACTAAGGTGACTCTACCCACCCAACCGGTCGCGTCCAAATCCCCTGTTTCGTCCACAGGAACCGATGTTCCTCACTGACGCCTTGCAGAAACCTGCCGCAAATTCTCGCTGCGGCACCCTGCGGAAGACAGGTTTTCTGGTTCTGCGGCTGGCCATCGGTGTAGGAATCCTTGTTTATCTTGCGAAATCGGGCCAGATTAATTTTTCCTCCCTGATCCGGCTTTTTCATGCGTGGCCAATAACCGTGGTTGCGGTCGGACTCTTGCTGCTGGACATTTTCATGATGTCCATTCGAGCATCCCTGTTGTTCCGTAATGCGCGGCTGTCCCTCTCGCTGGGGAATTCCATACAACTAAACCTGATAGGGTTTCTCTTCTCCACTTTTCTCCCCGGTGCGGCGGGAGGAGATATTGCCAAGCTTGTGTATGCGACCCGAGAGAATCACGGTAGGCGTGCAGAGGTCGCAACAGTTCTGATTTTGGATCGCCTCGTCGGATTATTTTCACTCGTTCTGCTCCCTCTTTTGTTTGCCCCTTTCTTTCCCGATCTACTGCGCTCCGTTTCCGTGCTCAGGCGCCTTCTGTATCTCGATGCACTGCTGGCAGGATTGATGCTTGTGGGCGCGGGCCTGGTCATGTTTTTTGTGCCCACACGTTCCTGGGTCGCCTGGCTATTGGGCAGATGGCCGGGAGTCAAGAGCCTTGCTCTTCGCGTGCTGGACGCAATGGCAGTGCACGGCAAGGGTCAAGGTGCGTTGTTCTCGGCACTCCTTCTTTCGCTTCTGGCAAATCTGGCGCTCATCCTGGTAACGGCCTTGGGTCTGTATGCCGTCAATCCCGGTTCTTTCTCGATGCGACTTGCGCTGGTTGCTCCGATCGGCCATTTGGTGAATAGCCTGCCTTTAACTCCCGGGGGAATCGGCGTTGGAGAGACGGCATTTAATACACTATTTAAATTGACAGGAATGAGCGGCGGAGCGGAGGCCCTACTCTGCCTCCGTTTATGGAATGTTCTTGTAGGCTCACTGGGCCTGGTTATCTACCTACTTGGGATGCGTCGCGTCGTGTATCCCCACGAAGAAATGCCTGAGGAAGCAGAAGTCGGGTATGTTGAGATAGAATCGGCAAATTAAATTGAAACGAATAAGCTCGCCGCTGCTTCAAATAGGAATGGCCCTGGCGAATGGATTTCTGGGCACCTGAACTTAATTCGCGCTCACTGGGAACTAAGTTCGGAAACGAATTGATGCGATCTGGAATGGTGATAGAGCTTTCTTGGAAGGGAAGGTATGAAAATAATCGTTCTCGGTGGGGACGGATACTGCGGCTGGGCCACTGCCCTTTATCTTTCAGCGAAAGGGCACTCTGTCGCAATCGTGGATAATTTCGTACGCCGCCAGTGGGACCACGAACTGGGCGCGCAAACTCTAACGCCCATCCTCCCTCTGAGCGACCGTCTGAGGGCCTGGACTCGCCTGACAGGCAAATCCATCGAGCTTTTTGGGGGAGATGTAACCGACTATGACTTTTTGCTCTCCACGGCCAAGCAGTTTGAGCCGGAGGCAATCATTCATTTTGCGGAACAGCGATCGGCTCCCTATTCAATGATTGACCGAAAGCACGCTGTGTTCACGCAAATGAACAATGTTGTGGGCACATTGAATGTGCTGTTCGCAATTCGGGAGGTGCAACGGGATTGCCACTTAATCAAGCTGGGCACGATGGGGGAATACGGGACGCCAAACATTGACATCGAAGAAGGATACATCCGTATCGAACACAACGGGCGGAGCGATCTCTTACCGTTCCCCAAACAACCCGGTTCTTTCTATCATCTCTCCAAGGTGCACGACAGCCACAACATGATGTTTGCCTGCAATGTCTGGGGAATTCGCGCAACAGATCTGAATCAAGGCGTCGTCTATGGCACCATGACGGACGAAATAGGCTTGGACGAAGCGTTGATCAATCGTCTGGATTACGACGAAGTGTTTGGCACGGTTCTGAACCGCTTTTGCGTGCAGGCGGCCATCGGCCAGCCATTAACCGTCTACGGGAAGGGCGGCCAGACCCGAGGATTTCTGGATATCCGAGACACCGTTCGGTGCATTGAACTGGCGTGTCTGAATCCTGCGGCTAGGGGCGAATGTCGAGTGTATAACCAATTTACAGAGCAATTCTCCGTTCTCGATCTCGCAAAGAATGTGCAGGAAGCGGGGAAGGATCTTGGGATGAAGGTGGAAATCGATCACATTCCAGATCCGCGTGTCGAGGCCGAACATCATTATTACAACGCGAAGCACTCCAAGCTTCTTGATCTGGGCCTGCACCCTCACTTTCTCTCGGAATCTCTTCTCGATTCACTGATGAATATCGCCCTGAAGTATCGCGATCGTGTCGATCCCACGATCATGCTCCCGCAAGTGAACTGGCGTGAACCACGTAATGAGCGCCGGCTACAATCAAATGTCGCCACTGGAATGTCTGTGAGCGCGGCGCAGGCGGGTGAGTCCCGCGTGGCGTCAGGTAAAGGAAAGAACCGCTGAAACCTACACCGGACGGTTCACCCGCACCGCCGCGAGAGTGATCGTGTGTGTTGTGCTCTAGGAATCGCTTTTGGTCGCGGAATCCGGAACGAACGTATCTGCGGTCGAAACAAATTGGCCGTCTCGGAGCTCATAGTCAACGCCACGCCACCGGATGGACGTCCGTGTGAAGCTTACCAGCCAGATTAAGAATGCCATGGCATCCCAAACTGGGATTAAGGGCATTTTTCCCCAAAGTCCTGCTTGTTTTAGCCCTTGGATTCCGATGAGCCATGTTATCGCTACGCGAAAGACTAGATATGAACCCCAGTAGGCCGCGGCAACGCCTATCGTGGGGTGGGCCAAAACCGCGAGCGTTGTCCAGGGCAGACCCCAGGTAAAAAGCAGGCCAAAGTGCCCCCAGGGCCGCATGGCTCTCATCACGGTCATCCATCGCACGCGTTTCGCCAGAAACTCACGCACTCCCTTGAAATCAGGAACCGTTTCCACTACGTACGGCAACAGCTTTACTTCAACTCCTTGTTCGGCAATCAGGCGCCCAAAGAGCAGATCGTCTGCTGGTCGGTTTTCCAACACCTGAAAACCCCCGAAGCCGGAGACGCGCTGCTTCGTCGACACCATTGTTGGCCCAAGCGCGAAATGTACGCCGTCAAGCTGCCATGCAACCAGTACGCCCGCATAAAAGTCCGAAATCATCCCAATCGTCTGAATTTTATCGATGAATGATTTTTCCCGCGGTGATACGTAAAAACAAGTTACCCCTCCGACATGGGAATCGCGCAACGGCTCAACCACTCTTCGTAGATATCCGGGATCTACGCGCACGTCGGAGTCGTTGATGACAAGGTACTCGTATTGGGCTTCGCGTTCCATCAGTCGCAATTTGGCGACTTTGTCGTTAATGACGGTGTGGCCGGCGCTGTACAGCAGCCGGATCTTTCGCTCCGGGAAGTCCTGCATCAATTTCTGGATTATCGGCACCGAAGGATCGGTCTGGTCTGTCACGCAGAAAATGAGCTCGTACTCTGGATAGTCCTGGCGACAGAAGCTAGCAAAGTTTTCATAAGCGTCAGGATCTAAACCGCGAACCGGTTTGAGATTGCTTAACGGAGGAGTGAAATCGAGATTTTTTCTGAATTGGCTTCTTGACTGCCAGAAATATCGGCTGGAACTATAGATTGCCAAAAGATAGAAGATAAAGGGAATCGCCGCCGCGAAAAGGATGATGTACTCTAAGACCTTTGAGGGCACGGCGCCTCATTCCTGACTATAGTGCGACCCGTGGAAATTGAATCTGAGCTCTGCCATACAGCAGAACAGCAGGCGAACTGCCCTTATCCTAGATTCCGGCTCCGCCCTAAGATTCTATCCTGATCATTAGAATTCACGAATGCCACCGGCCTTCTTTACGAGGAATCTGACATCCCGGATACTAGCACATGCGATCGTGGCACTTCGCGGAAAGGTCCATTAAAGTAGGAGGGCACTGCTTTTCGCCGGACTTGAATTTTGCTCGAATCTTCGGGAGGATTTTGCCAATCTATGGGACGTTTTGGTGTGCTGGTTTTTTGCAATTCTGAACTCTTCAATGAAGTAGCCGCGTGACGCATACTCGCAGACTCCAACTGAAAACAATTCCCCTGATTGTGATCAGCATCATTTTGGGACCTCTTGGAAACGTATTTCTTGGTAAGGCCATGAAACGCATCGGGCCGCTCCCTTCGGAGAGAATTCTTGATCTCCTCCCAATCGCCCCTAGGGTACTGATGTCCAGTTATATCTGGTTGGGTGTTGCCTGCTTACTAGGTTTTTTTATCGTTCACATGCTGTTGTTGACCTGGGCGGATTACAGTTATGTACAACCTGCTACGTCCCTGTCCTACGCTTCGGTCACCATGCTGAGTTATCTCATTCTCGGAGAAGCGATCTCCCCGTTGCGCTGGCTTGGTGTCGCTGTGATCTGTTTGGGTGTTTTTGTCGTAGGTCGGACCCCGCCAAGCACAACAGGAGCAGCTGAACGTGCGTGAAGCGGTCCTCTTCTTTTTCATTGTTGTGGCAGGAACAGCAGGAGAACTATGCGTAAGTCGGGCCATGAAGAGTATCGGAGAAGTCCACGACTTCAGTCCCAAATCCATTCTGAGTTTCGTTCTGCAATCCTTACGGTTGCCGTGGATGTGGCTAGGAATCGCACTGATGAGCTTGGGATTCTTTTCCCTTCTCGCTATTCTCTCATTTCAACAAGTGAGTTTTGTCGTGCCAGTCAGTGCCCTGAGCTATGCTGCGGGAGCCTTTGGAGCAAAAGCTTTCTTGGGTGAAAGCGTCAGTCGAAATCGGTGGATTGGAATCGCCGTCGTCTGCCTCGGTGTCACCATCGTCTGGTGGAGCAGGAGGTAGCTGTTCGTTACTTTCATCTGCCGCTGGGTGGATGAGAACGCAACGGAAGGCCCTTCTCTGGCCTTTCCAATCGAGAGAGTTCAGCAACTTTGGTTAGTGGTTACTTGGCGAGCCAAATTGCTCCGGGGACGATGGAACACGGTAGGGATCGAGCCTAACGCCCACAATAGGCGACCTAGATCGAGTGCCTACCCACAAACCAGTCAGGAATAAGGTAACTGCTGCGAAATGAGGCAATTCTGGCCTACGAGGCGCCTGCCTTTAATTCATATAGCTTTGGTCAGATACTCCGCACATCAAAAAATGAAAACCCAGCCGATCGGAAACCCGAAGCCAGATCTCTCAAGCGCTCGGAGAGATGGGCCCGCAAGGGTTTTTGGGCAGGCCAGGAGGGCGTTTCTGAGCGAGGTAAGCCACGCAGTCCGGCATACGAGGTTTGCGCTGAGAGTGACGCTGAACGTGACGCTAAACGCGCACCTATTCAAAATGCAACACCCAGTAAGCAAGCTGTAAAACGCCCGCCGGCGGCAAAAGCCGCGCCGCTGCCGACCCTCGATTCCAGCCATTCTTCGCAACCACCTATGAAGCTTTCCGCCAAAAGCATGGTCAACCCCCTGTCTGGGGAGGCAAAGATCAAACCACCCTACGCAATCTCCTGAAAGAGCAACCCGCCATCACAGACGCCGAATGGCGGTTTCGCGTAGGCAACTACTTCGCCTCAACCGAGCCGTTCACCCTCAAGCAAGGGGGCTCACTCGCATACTTCGTTTCCAAGTTTGACGCATTCGCATCCCGCCCAATCCTCTACAAAAGTTCTATAAGGGGAACTCATGCACAGCCAAGCGTTAGCGACAACAGGGCTTCGCGTCGGTGAGATCCTCGGGTTGCAGGCCGGCGACTTTGACTTCGAGCGCCGGGTTCTGCACATCCGTCGATCGGTCTGGCGCGGCAAGCTCCGGACGACCAAGAACGTGAATAGCGAGGCAATGCTTCCCATACCGGCGCCCTTGGCCGACATTGTGAGGGCTCACATCGTCAACGTGAACCCAGGCAAGAATTTCTCTTCGTCAATTCGCGTGGCCGCATCTTCATCGCAGAGAACGTTGTTCGGAACCATCTCATTCCAAATCTCGATGCGCTGAAGATTCCCCGCTGCGGTTTTCACGCTTTCCGTCACGCTCACCCCAGCCTGCTTCTCGCCAGCGGCGCGGCGCCTACCGTTGCACAGGCGCAGCTCCGTCACGACGATCCACGGATCACACTCGGAATCTACGGGCATGTGATTGGTGACGCGCACAGGGAAGCAGTGGATAAAGTGGCGTCGATTCTGGCCTCAAATGGCCTCAACCAGAAGCCATAAACGGAAGTGATTCAGGTAGGTTCGCCGCGCTACCGTGTGGATTCGACTTCCACACGCCTCCGCCAGAATTTTTCCCCTGAAACGTGCTGTGGCGATTGCCCCTGCGAGCGGATGTAACGCAGGTGTACGAGATTTGTGTTGCCGTGTAACGCGGCTCATTTCGTTCACAGCCGGATGCCCGGGGGTATAATCCTGCCCGTGAGCAAGCCCTCATATCTGGGGACTTCCGGGTTTACCGCCGCAGGCTGGGTTGGATCGTTTTACCCGGCTGGGCTGAAGGCTGCGGACTACCTGAGCTTCTATGCCGACCACTTTGAGACGGTCGACGTGGATTCGACGTTTTATGGCTGCCCCTCCGCGCGGACAGTGAGCGGCTGGGCCGCGAAGACCCCTGCTGGGTTCGTTTTCTCGGTGAAGGTTCCGCAGAGCATCACCCATGACAAGGCTTTGATGGACTGCGGCGCTGAGCTCGAGGAATTTCTAAGCACGATGAAAATCCTCGGAGAGAAACTCGGGCCGATAGTTCTGCAGTTTCCCGTCTTCGATAAATGGAAAATCAGGGACCGGCATGAATTTACTGACCGGCTGATTCCGTTTCTGAAGAAACTGCCGAGCGAGTATCGATTTGCAATCGAGATTCGCAACCGAGAATGGTTGGATGCTGAACTTGCGGATCTCCCACGGGAATACAAGGTTGCACTGGTTCTTCAGGATCTGTCGTACATGCCGAAGCCTATGGAGCTTAAATTCGATCCGATTACGACGGATTTTGCTTACGTCCGATGGTTGGGCGACCGCAAGGAGATCGAACGGCAAGCTTTGAGTTGGGATAAGGTTATTGTTGACCGCACTGCGGAGATGAGCGAATGGGTGAAGTATTGTTACCCGGTGGTGAGACGCGGCGTGATGGTGTTCGCGTACGCAAATAACCATTACAGCGGGCACGCGCCTGATTCGGTGGAGCAGTTCCGCAAGCTGTGGAAGGTCATAGCTGGCGGCGAGATTGGCAAGCCGAAGCCAGCCGTCATGCCGTCGTCGATCCGTCAAAGCAGCTTCCTGTTTGAGTGAATTTCATTCCGGTTAGCGGGCGCGGCGCCTTCTAAATAGATGGTTGCGCGGGTGAAAAGGAGTCGAACGGGGAGACTTGGGCGGGGTTGGCTCTAAACCCAGCCCTCTGAAGAGGGCGGCTACAGGATGCGATTGTTGCTGGTGGAAGATGATGCGCGGATTGCGCGATTTGTGGCCAAGGGGTTGCGGGAACAGGCTTATGCCGTCGATGTGGTTGCGAACGGCGACGACGCGTTGTACCAGGCAGCGATCAATACCTATGACTTGATCGTGCTGGATGTGATGATTCCTGGGCGAGATGGGTTTGCGGTGTGCCGGGAGTTGCGCGCCGCCGGCCAGAAGATTCCGATACTGATGCTCACGGCGAAAGATGCAGTCGAGGACCGCATCGCGGGACTCGATTTCGGCGCTGACGACTACCTGACAAAACCTTTTGAGTTTCGCGAGTTGCTGGCGCGGTTGCGGGCGCTCCTGCGGCGCTCGGGTGAGTTGCGGCCACCGCGCATTGCTGTCGCTGATCTCGTGCTGGACACCGCGGCGCGGAGCGTTTCGCGTGCGGGCGCGGATGTGCCTATGACCACGAAGGAGTATGCGCTTCTGGAATACCTCGCGCGGAACCTGGGGCGCGTGGTGGGGCGAGCGGAGATTGCCGAGCATGTGTGGGAGGAGACGTTTGATCCGTTCTCAAATTTGATTGAGGTCTATGTGAATCGGCTGCGCCGGAAGATGGATGCGGGCCGGCCGACGCCGTTGCTGCAAACGCGGCGTGGGGCGGGTTACATCCTCGGCGACGTCGCGGACTCGCACCGTGACGAGACGGGAAAACAAGACGCAAAGCGAAACGCTTCGACCAAGTCCGTCGGGGGCTCAGGCAAGGACCATGCTTGATTCGGTGCGCGTCCGCTTGACGCTATGGTATTCCGCGGTGCTTGCGTTGGTGCTGCTGGCGCTAGCCGGCGCGATGTATTTGTTGTTGGCGCGGAACGCTCTGCGGAGCACCGACAGCAATCTGTCGGAGTTGGCGGACGCGTTTCTGACAACCGTGGATGCGGAACTGGAAAGCGACACGAGCGTACCGGGATTGGTGCAGGCCTCGAAGGAAGCAATCGCGGAGCACAGGTTTCGAGACGACGCGTTCGTGGTCCTCGACGCGGGCGGGGGAATCGTCATTACTTCCGAGGATCTGCCGGGTGACGAAGGCGCTCGACGGGAATTTCCGCTCGAGGTGTTTACTTCGGAATCGTTTCGAAAGCTGGCAGGCGCCGGCGGGCACGGGACGCGCACGTTTGGAAATGTAGCCGGACGAAGAGACGGATATCGCGGGGTGGTTCGCACGTTTCCGGTAGGCAGCCGGGAATTCACGCTTGTGGTTCTGCAATCGCTTCACCGGCAGCAGGAAGCGTTCGAAGGAATCGTGAGGACATTTGCGATCGTTATACCGTTCGCGGTGGTTCTGGCTACCGCTGGGGGATATTTTCTCGCGAAGAAGAGTTTGGCGCCGGTTGTGGCCATGAGCAAACAGGCCGGGAAGATCAGCGCATCGAATCTGCACGATCGGTTGAAGATCCGGAATGAAAGCGATGAGCTTGGGCATTTAGCAAAGTCATTCAACGAGTTGCTGGACCGGCTGGACGCCTCGTTTGAGCAACAACACCGGTTTATGGCGGATGCATCGCACGAATTGAGGACGCCGGTCGCGATCTTGCGAGGTGAGGCCGAAGTTTCGTTGTCGCGAGAAGCGCGATCGCAGGAAGACTATCGGGAATCCCTCGGGATTGTGCGAGCCGAAGCGGGGCGGCTTTCGCAAATCGTAGAAGATTTGTTCACGCTGGCGCGGGCGGATGCGGGGCAGTACCCGCTGGTGAAGCGTGAGTTCTACTTGGATGAGCTTGTGGCGGAGACTGTGCACGCCGCGCGCGCACTGGCAGTTGAGAAGGAAATCGTGCAGGTGTGCGAAACCTCGCAAGAGTGTTTGTTTTTCGGCGACGAAGGACTGCTCCGACGCATGGTGATGAATCTGGTCAGCAACGCGATCAAGTACACACCGCGCGGGGGAAGCGTGACCGTGTCCTGCCGCGCCGCCGCCAATTGCTATGAGCTGAAGGTCTCCGACTCAGGAGCTGGAATTCCAGCCGAGTTACAAGCGCGCATATTCGATCGGTTTTTTCGCGTGGACTCCGCCAGATCTCGCGAGGATGGAGACAAAGGCGGCGCTGGTTTGGGGTTGTCGATCGCTCGGTGGATTGCCGAAGCGCATGGAGGCAGTTTGGAGTTGACTGGCTCTGGTGCCAAAGGCAGCGTGTTTACAGCATTTTTGCCCATTTCTCGCGGTTAATCCCCCGTTTATCTTCCGCCGCATACGCTCGGAGCTGGAGCTATGCGCCTGCCCGAAAGACGATCCAAGGTTTTCCGTGGTGTGAATGGCGATGCTTTCATCGCATTGGGGACTTGTATTTTTGCGGCCCTTTTGCTGGCGGTCACCCCGAGTCTTGCTCAGCAAAGTCCGCAGCAGAGTGCGCCAGATAGCGCAACGAAGGCGAACCTGGAACGCTTGAGCCTGCAGGATGCAATCGAAAGAGCCCGCCGGAATGACCCGCAATTTCAGTCCGCGCTGACCGATGCCGGCATCGCGAAGGAAGACCGCGTCCAAGCGCGCGACGTATTGCTTCCGGGCGTCGATTACAACAACAGCGTGATCTATACGCAGGCCAATCACGGGCCTGTCGGAGTCATCTTCATCGCCAACAACGCGGTGCACGAATATATCAGCCAGGGCAACGTTCATGAAGCACTGGACGCTGCAACGTTGATGAACTACCGGAGGGCGTCGGCGGCGGCGGCTCTGGCGAAAGCTCGAGCGGAGATTGCGTCGCGTGGATTGATTGTCACGGTGGTGCAGAGCTACTACGGAGTGGAAGCCGCAAAAGAGAAACTGGATGCCGCGGCCCGGGCAGCCGACGAAGGTGAGAAGTTTCTGAAGCTGACGCAGGACCTGGAACACGGCGGCGAGGTCGCGCACGCCGATGAGATAAAGGCAGAGTTATTGGCTAACGACCGGCGACGGCAACTGCGCGAAGCGCAATTGGCGTTGGTGAACGCGCGGCTGGATTTTGCCGTGTTGGTTTTCCCCAATCTTCGCGACGACTTCGAGCTGACGGATGATTTGCACCGCGACATACCGCTGCCGTTATTCCCAGAATTTCAACAGCAGGCGGCCCAAAATAATCCGGACGTACGAGCGGCGTTGGAAACCGTACAGGTTACAAACGCGGAGGTGAATGGCGAGCGAGGGGGGTACTTGCCGTCTCTGAGCGTTGATTATTTCTACGGGATTGACGCAGTGCGTTTTGCCACGAAGACCGATGGAGTGAACAACCTCGGCTCGTCAGCCATCGCCACTCTGAGTATCCCAATTTGGAATTGGGGTGCGACGCAGAGCCGCGTGCGGCAAGCGGAACTGCGAAGGACGCAGGCCAAGCGCGAGCTCTCTTTGACGCAACGGAAACTGCTGGCTGAAATTCAATCGCTCTATGCGGAGGCTGAGGCGGCGTTGAACGAGCTGAGCGGACTGCGGCGCTCGGTGGAGCTTGCCGCAGAGAGCCTAAAATTGACGACGCTGCGCTACCGGAACTCGGAGGGAACGATTCTGGAGGTCAGTGATGCACAGGCGGTGAACGCGCAAGCAAATGCGGCATACCAAGACGGAGCGGTGAGATATCAGGTAGCGCTCGCGAATTTGCAGACGTTGACAGGAGTGTTGAAAACGCAATGACGGCCAGTTGGATCTCCATGCAAAGGCGAGGACCAGTGGCGATTGCACCGGTAACGGCGTCGCTGATGCTGATCGTTGCGATGAGCGTAGTGGGTTGCAGCGCAAGCGAGAAGGAAAAGGAGCCGGTAGTTACCGTCGAAGCGGCGCCGGCGGAACGCGCCGCAATTTCGGAAGTGGTCACGGCGGAAGCGGTGGTGTTTCCGGTGCAGCAATCCGTGATCACTCCGAAGATCACGTCCACGATACGTGAGTTCAAGGTGCAACGCGGCAGCCGAGTCCACAAGGGACAACTTCTCGCGGTTCTCGAAAACGCGGATCTCGCGGCTGCGGCGGAACAGAGCAAAGGCGAGTTTGAACAGGCCGAGGCGAGTTACGCGACAACGGTCGAGGCTGGAGTTCCACAGCAAATGCAGAAGGCCGAACTGGACGCGGCGTCGGCTAAGGCCGGATACGAAGCGGCGCAAAAGGTCTACGACAGCCGCAAGGACTTATTTCAGCAGGGAGCGTTGCCGCGAAGAGACTTGGACGCGGCGCAAGTTGCGCTGGCACAAGCGAAAACGCAGTCAGACGTCGCGGAGCGGCAACTCGTAGACTTGAAGCGGCTCGGCGAACAGCAAGCACTAAAGTCTGCGAAAGGACAACTGGGCGCTGCGAAGGGCAAATTGATGGGGTCAGCAGCGCAGCTCAGCTACTCGGAGATTCGAAGCCCGCTTGATGGCGTGGTGACCGAGCGGCCTCAATACGCCGGCGAACTCGCGGCAGCAAACCAGCCGTTGATGACCCTAATGGATCTTTCGAAGCTGATTGCGAAAGCGCATATCTCACGCGCGGAGGCGGCGTCCTTGAAGGTGGGAGACGCAGCGGATGTACGGGTGCCGGGATCCGACGATCCCATTCACGGACGAGTGAGTCTCGTAAGTCCGGCGCTCGACCCTGGCAGCACGACGGTGGAAGTCTGGGCGGAAGTGGCGAAGCCCGACGCGAGACTCAAGCCGGGCATGACCGCGCAAGTCTCGATGGTAGCGAAAACGCTGAAGGACGCCCTCGTGGTGCCGGCGGCAGCAGTGTTCAAAAATGCGGAAGGCGCCGACTACGTGATGGTGGCGGGCTCGGACGAGCATGCACATCAGAAGGTCGTGAAGGTGGGAATCCGGAATGGCGACGACGTTCAAATTGTGAGTGGCTTGGACGCTGCCGAAAAGGTGATTGTTTCCGGCGGCTACGGACTGCCGGACAAGACGCAAATCAAACTGCAGGAAGCTGCACCCTCGAAAGACAGCGGCGACGACAAGGCAGATAGCACAGGCGGCCGGGCGAAGCCGGAAACTCCGGGTAAGGAGTGAACCCGATGCCGCCGGATTCGCACGCGAGCCGTGCCGCGGACCAGTCGTTCGAAAACAACGAAAACAAGTTCCCCTGGTTCCAGCGGATGTCGCGTCCGATTTTTTTCTTGACGATCAGCCTGGCGCTGGTTGGGGCTTATCTGGCATTTTCCATTCCCGTGTCGGTTTTTCCGAGCACGGATTTCCCGCGCATCGTAATTGGCGTGGACAACGGGGTAATGCCGATCGACCAGATGCTGGTCACCATCACGCGCCCACTCGAAGAAGCGGTGAACAGCGTACCCGGCTTGCAGAAAGTGAAATCGATCACTAGCCGCGGGTCAGCCGAAGTGGATTTGTTCTTCGACTGGAACGTGGACATGATCCAGACGCTTCAGTTCGTCGACGCGGTGGTGGCGAGAGCGGAAAGTGAACTTCCCCCGACCGCAAAGGTCGAAACGCATCGCCTGACTTTCGCGACATTCCCGATCATCGGATACAGCTTGACGTCCGAAGCGGTGCCGCAAGCGAAACTCTGGGAAATCGCCACTTACGACATCAAGCCGCGTTTGAACCGGTTGGATGGCGTGGCCACCGTCTCTAGTGCAAGGCGGCCGGGTGCCGGAGTTTCAGGTTACGCCGGAACCCGCGCAATTGTTATCGTCCGGCGTAACCGTGACGGATTTGCTGGAGGCGATCCGTCGCACCAACCTCATTGAATCGCCCGGATTGATCGAGCACGAACACCACCTTGTTCTGGGATTGGTGAGTGGCCAGGTGCATTCGCCAGAAGATATCGGTCAAGTTGTCGTGAAAACGACGACCGCGGGCGTCCCGGTGCGCGTGGGAGACGTGGCGAAAGTCAGCTCCTCGGTCCAGCCCGTTTACACGATCGTGACGGCGAACGGAAAGCCCGCTGTGCTGGTCAGTGTGAACCGGCAGCCGTACAGCAACACCGTCGCCGTGGCTGACGAAGTGCACGCGCAGATTGCCGAGTTAAGCGCGTCGCTCCCGCCGGGAATCGGACTGAAGCCCTTCTACGACCAATCGACGATTGTGCACGATTCCATTGCCAGCGTGCGGGATGCCGTGCTTTTGGGATTGCTTCTGTCGTCCGCGATTCTCGTGCTGTTCTTGCGGGACTGGGGAACGTCGATCGTTGCGGCCCTGGTGATTCCCGCCACCTTGTTACTCACCTTCATCGTGCTGAGGTTTACGGGGCAGAGCTTCAATCTAATGACACTCGGCGGCCTCGCGGCGGCTGTCGGGCTGGTGATTGACGACGCCATCGTGGTGCTGGAGAACATCGTCCTGCACCGTGACGCGGGAGAGGGGCGCTTGCAGGCGATCCGGAGCGCTCTGCGCGAGATAACCGTGCCGCTGATCGGTTCGACGGTGACGCCCATCGTCGTCTTTCTTCCGCTCATTGCCATCACGGGAGTGACTGGTTCGTTCTTTCGGGCCCTTGCCGTCACCATGACCGTGTCGCTGTTCAGTTCACTGCTGCTGGCGCTGACCTGGACCCCGACGCTCAGCCAGTATTTCGTAATGCGCAGAGTCAAGTCTGCGAAGGCAGAGAGCGAATCCGATGAGCCTAGCAAACCAGACGCGGCCGCCATTCATGCCGCCGAGGAGAAACATATCTCGGGATTCTTCGGACGAATCGTGGAGTTCTACAGCCGCATTTTGAAGAGCGTGTTGCACCGGCCGTGGGTCTTGCTGGCGAGCTCGGTCGTGATTATGGCGCTGTCTTATGGCTGCTACCGATTTCTTGGCACCGACCTATTGCCGGCTATGGACGAAGGCGGATTCATTCTGGATTACTACACGCCCGCGGGCAGCTCATTGACGGAGTCGGACCGAATCTTGCGTCACATCGAAGAGATCCTTCGATCCGTTCCCGAAGTGGAGAACACCTCCCGGCGAACCGGACTGCAGCTCGGCTTGGCGGCGGTGACCGAAGCGAATCGCGGCGACTTCACCGTAAGACTGAAACGCAAACGGAGTCGCGACATCGACGAGATCATCGAAGATGTCCGCGGCCAGGTGGAACAAAGCGAGCCTTCCGCGAAAGTGGAATTCGTGCAAGTCCTGCAGGACATGATTGGCGACCTGTCCAATGAGCCCGAGCCGATTGTGATCAAGATGTTTTGCCAGGACCCGAAGGTATTGATGCAGAACGCGCCGCGGGTGGCGGAGGCCATTCAGAAGGTGCCTGGCGTCGTGGACGTGCTGGATGGTATCGAGAATACGATCAGCGGGCCGGCAGTAACGTTTCAGGTGAATCCCACGGTGGCGGCGCGCGCCGGATTCACGCCTGAAGAAGTGAGCGTGGACGCGGCCGCGATTCTGGAAGGCGCGCCGGCGGCGACTCCTATGGTGCTGAACGACCGCGTCTATCCGATACGCGTGCGGTTTCCGGACGCGAATCGTTCTTCATTGGACCGCATGAGCAACACGCTGCTGACCAGCGCATCGGGGAAGTCCGCGACGCTAGGTTCCCTGGCGGCCATGGCGTCCGAACCGGGACAGACGGAGATCACTCGTGAGAATTTGCAGCGATTGGTCCAGGTGACGGGACGCCTGGAAGGGGTTGATTTGGGAAAGGGAATCGCGGGGGTTCAAAAGGCCGTCAGCGACTTGCATTTGCCTTCAGCGATCCGCATCGAGTACGGCGGCACGTACCAGGAACAGCAGAGTTCGTTTCGCGATCTCTCGATGGTGCTGATCATGGCGCTGGTGCTGCTTTTTATCGTGTTGCTGTTCGAGTTTCGAACATTTTCGGCGCCGCTGGCGATTCTGGCCTCCGCCTTGCTCTCGACCTTCGGGACTTTCTTCGCACTGCTGATCACGCGGACCACGTTCAACGTTGCGTCCTTCATGGGCATGATCATGGTAGTCGGAATCGTGGCGAAGAACGGCATCTTGTTGCTCGACGCAGAGAACCGTTTTCGCGCGTTGGGCGCTCCACTGGAAGAGGCGCTGGTGCAAGCTGGGCGCCGAAGGCTGCGGCCGATCGCCATGACCGCGCTCGCTACCATCGCCGGAATGCTTCCGCTCGCCTTCGCCATCGGCGCGGGCTCGCAGATGCTGCAGCCGCTGGCCATCGCCGTCATTGGCGGCCTGCTGAGTTCCATGGTCTTATCGCTGATCTTCACGCCTGCAATTCAGTTCTTCCTGCAATCGAGAAAGACCGCGATCCCCTAGAAGAAATCCTTTGGTAACACTCGATTCACACGACGTTCATAACCGCTGACCTAGAATCCGCTGGGGAAAATGTCCATGAATGTTTTGGTCGTAGAAGATGACAAGGAGATGGCGGAGCTGTTGGTGCGGGGCCTGCGCGAAGAGGCCCACGAAGTGAACTTGGCGCGTGACGGCTCGGCTGCTCTAGCACTTTCCAATAACAGTACTTTTGACGTGATCCTACTCGATATTATGCTCCCGGGAATGGACGGGCTGGAAGTCGCAAGGCATCTGCGCCTCCGCCGCGAGCAAGTTCCGGTGCTCATGCTCACGGCGCGCGACGCGCTTTCCGACATCGTCAAAGGTCTCGATGCCGGAGCGGACGATTACATGACCAAGCCGTTTTCTTTCGAGGAGCTGCTCGCCCGTGTGCGTGCTCTAGGGCGGCGGCGCGCGGAGAGGCCGCGGAACGTGCTGGAAGTGGAAGATGTGGTCTTGGACACCACCACGTACCGCACCTTCCGGAGCGGCCGCGAGATCCACTTATCCCTGACGGAATTCCGGCTACTGGAGTTGCTCATCAGGAACCGCGGAGCCGTCGTCTCGCGCCACGCCATTCTGGAGACGCTATGGGGCAACCGGCGCGATATTGGGGAAAACACGATTGATGCCTTCATTCGCTTGTTGAGGAAAAAATTGGACGGCGGAACGCAAACGAAGCTGATTCAAACACATCGCGGGTTTGGATATTCCGTGGGAGTTCTGAACTGACTTCCCGTCTCCCAATCCGGGCGCGCCTCACCGCGTTGTACTGCGTTGTTTTGGCCGTATCGTTCGCCGCTTTTTTTTGGATCAGTGATATCGGCTTCCAGCGCAGCATCGAAGTCACGGTCAACGATGCCTCGCGGACCAATCTCGAGACTATACAGCGGCTACTCACGCACCGTGCGGAGCTGGGAGACGAAAAGATTCAGGCCCAACTTCGAGACCTTTCCGAAGTGTGGGCGAACGGCGCGCTCTTCGAGGTCGCTGACGCAAACGGAAACTGGATTTTTCGCCCAGCACGGTTCACGCTCGCCTACCCTCCTCTGCCGCGAGCGCAGAGCCAGAGTATCTCGTTCTTTACCGCCAATCTTGATTCCCTCCAGTATCGGATCGCGCTCCAGCAAGTTCATGTAGCCGGCAGAGTCTACGAAATCCACGCCGCGGTTCCCACCGAGCCGTTCGATCAGGCCTTGGATCATTTCCGGCTGATCGAAAAGGAAGCCTTGCCTCTGCTGGTTTTACTGGCCTCGCTACTCGGCTACTGGTTGAGTGGCTCCTCGCTGGCCCCCGTTAAGCGCATCATTGAGACCGCGCAATCCATTGGCGGGCAAAACCTTTCGCGCCGCCTGGAAGTCCCCAAGGCCCGCGATGAATTGCGGCACCTGACAGAAACCCTCAACGCCATGCTCGCGCGCATCGAGAGTTCAGTGAACCGCGTTACGCAGTTCACGGCAGACGCGTCCCACGATCTGCGCACGCCGGTGGCGGTAATCCGGGCCACCGCGGAGATCACATTGAGAAGGCGGCGAACCGACGGTGAGTACCGCACCGCTCTGTCCAAGATTTTGGAAACCTCTGTGGAGACCTCTGACCTTCTGGAGAATCTCCTGACGCTGGCGAGAGCCGACGCCAGTGCAGCCGCCATGACCATGCAGCGGGTCGATCTCGGCAAATATGTCTGCAAGGCGAGAGATCGCGCCGCCGTTCTGTCCGCCGACATGGCGCTCTGTGTCACGGTTCGGACGCCGGCTGAGCCGGTATGGGTCAAAGCGGATGCCATCGCGATCGACCGGCTTCTCCTAATTTTGGTAGATAACGCCGTGAAGTACACCCCGCCGGGTGGCTACTGCGAGATCGAACTATCCCGCGACCACGCGCGAGCCGTGATTACCGTCCGCGATACCGGCATCGGAATCTCCGAAATGGATCTTCCGTCAATTTTTGAGCGCTTCGTGCGCGCAGACCGCACGCGTTCCCGCGAAACCCCTGGGGCTGGTTTGGGCTTGGCCATAGCCCGCTGGATCACGGAAGTGCACGGAGGCACCATTGGCGTGGAAAGCCAGGTAGGCGTGGGGTCTGTCTTCCGGGTGAGTCTTCCCGTCTTGCAGGAATCGCACAAAGCTAATGATGTGAATGAGATGCAAGCGGAAGTTCCCCGAATCTGAAAGTTTTTCACCCTTATTTTAACCATTCCTTCGTCCCCGTTCATCGTCCGTTCGCAGTGTCCGAGCTAAATACCCACTAACAAATAAGTTCTTTGCAAGCGGCATTTTCCCGTCGACGTGCGATTTCAAAACAGTTTTCTCGGAAGCGGAGGGTCATTCATGATCTTAAGAATCACAAAGAGCCAGATTCTCGCGGTTGTTTTCGCCGTGGTCTTGAACACCGTTGTCGTAACCGCGACCTACGCCCAGGGTGGCAAGGGAATAGTTACCGGTCGAGTGACAGACAGCTCGGATTCGATTCTCCAAGCCGCACAAATTGTGTTGCAACCAAAGGGTGTTAGCGCAGTATCCGACGCTCAAGGCCAATTTTTCCTTAACGATCTTGATCCGGGAGACTACACCGTCACCGTCACGTACCTCGGCTTCACGCCTTTCACCAAGACCGTAACCGTTGTGGGCGGTCAAGCGGTCAACGTCGACCCCAAGTTGGCACCGTCCGCGCAGAGCGAGCAGGTTCTCGTCACCGCGGACCGCGCAGCGGGTGAAGCGGAGGCGATCAATCGTCAGCGCACGGCCGACAACGATCGTGCAGGTACTCCCCTCCGACGTGATCCGCAGCTTACCCAACGCGAATATGGCTGACGCCCTCGGCCGCCTGCCAAGCGTCACGCTGGAGCGCGACGAAGGCGAAGGCAAGTACGTGCAGGTGCGCGGCACAGAGCCGCGCCTCACCAACCTCACCATCAACGGCATCAATGTTCCTTCGCCCGAAAATAACGCGCGCCAGATCAAGCTCGATGCGATTCCCGCAGACATCGTCGAGTCGGTCGAAATCAACAAGACCCTGCAAGCCAACATGGACGCAGACGGCATCGGCGGTTCCGTGAACCTGGTCACGAAGACCGCTGCGGAGCGGCCAACGATCGCCCTCAGTGGGATGGGTGGTTATACCCCGATCTTGAACGGACGAGGCCTCGTCGAGACTACCGGCACCATCGGTCAGCGTTTCGGCGAAGAGAAGCGCCTCGGCGCCTTGGTCGGCTTCTCGTACGACTGGAACGGCCGCGGAATCGATGACATTGAACCCGTTCCGGACATCGCGACCAGTCTCCCAGGAAATCAACGCTGGTTCGATAGCATCGATCAGCGCGAGTATCGGTACTATCGCAGCCGATGGGGCCTGGCGGGCAGCACCGACTACAAACTCGGCGAAGGTTCCAACGTCTACTTTCGAGGGTTCGTATTCCGATTTCAAAAACTACGGCGACCGCTGGGTCTACACGCTGAACGACAACTCGGAACTCGTAAATCCAGGCATTTACTCTACTCAAGGATCCCAATGGAGTAGGCAGTGGGAGTCCAACCTCCAACCCGCCAAGCATTCAACACTTCGATTCGGCTTCCAGACTACGCGATTGCCAGCTTTGTGCTCGGCGGCAAACACGTGCGTACAACAACGTGGTACGCGTGGGATGTTTCGGTTTCCCGATCGCGCCAACTCGGAGAAAACGACCCAACCGCGACTTTCGGCACCAACCTCGCCACCAGCAACTGTCAATATGACCCCGCGGCGAATCCATCGATCTATCGTCCGCAGTGGTCGCAACCTTGCTACACGGAAGCCCACAATCCCTCGAATTTCCTTTGACCGATATCAACAGTGCCGCTGTCGGCCTGACCGCGCAATTGAATCTCCAGTTCACGGCGGCGCAATGGCGAAAAACTATCACCTGGGTCGGCAGTCTGGCCACCTTCGAATTCGGAGGCAGGTTCCGAAACTCGCACAAGTTTGATAACTCGTTCAGCACCGATTACCAGGTGCCTTCGGGTACGATCCTTCTCCCGATGAACCAATTTCCGAGCGTCCTATCCAACAGCAGCTACTATGGCGGGTCGTATCCATTGGGTCCCAACCGGGACTATCAGGACGTCTTGGCGGCCTTCAACGCCCTCATGCCCGGCGCCCTGTTCGACAGCCAACATCCTCCTACAGGCAACAACTATAATCTGATCGAAAAGGTTTCGGCCGGCTACCTGATGAATACGATCGACTTCAACAGCCGTATCCGCTTCATCGCGGGTGTGCGCTTCGAGGGCACCAATCTCGATACTTCGGGTCCCACGTTTGACTCGAACGGGAACTTCATCGGCAACACCAACGGCCAACGGTTCGTATGTAAAGGTGCTGCCAAGCGTTTCCGTCCGTTTCGGTATTACGAACGATACGGATGTGCGCGTCATTTACGGCCGCGGCCTCTCCCGCCCCAACCTTCGGACATCGCTCAGGCGGTGACCTTCACCTTGGGGCCGCCCAACACCGCGACGCTAGGCAATCCAAATCTGAAAGCCGAAACCGCCCAGAATTTTGACGTTCTTGTTGGAGCATTACCTCAATCCCTTCGGAGAGATACAGGTCGGCTATTTCTATAAGAATCTGACCGACCCCATCGTCGATCAAGAGTTCAACAAAACTTTTCAGCCCACATCATCGGCGCCGTTGGAAGCTCTACAGAGTCTCACAGCCTATCAACGCTGGAAGCGGCTGGGTAAGTGGCTTCGAAGCTGCTTATCTCGCAACACTTTTCGTTTATGCCGGGTATTCTGAAAGGCCTGGGCTTCTCGGCCAACTATGGCTACACCGCATCGCAAGCGAGCGGTTTGCCGGGGCGATCGGATAAACCGAGGCTGGTGCGTTCTGCGCCGAACACCTGGAACATCAGCCCGACCTACGATCGCGGTCGCGTCTCCATCCGCGTCGGTTTGTCCTACAACCAAGCCAACATCTTCCAGTACCAATATCAGGATGGCACGCCCACCCTCGACGGCACTCCTTCGACCCCAACACCTGGCGGCATCAAGGGGCCCGATAGCGACGTCTATCTTTATTCTCACCTTGAAATCGATGCGCAGGGCAGCATTCGCTTGGCGCACGGCCTGACGTTTGTAGCGTACGGCCTCAATCTCAACAACGAAGTTTTCGGTTTTTACCAGGGCAGTTCGCAATACATGATCCAGCGCGAATACTATAAGCCCACGTATGCGGCGGGTTTCCGCTGGTCGCCGGTACGCGAAAAATAAGCGCGGATTGAGTTCGGGTCGCCGAGACTAGCGACTCGCCCGGCCGGAGCGCGACCACCCCTGTTGTCACTGCTCCGGCCGTTTCTCCTGACGGTTTGTCTTAAGGCGTTCCAAGCCGGACTAGGCAGGCTGAATTGGTGAGTTTTTATTCGTATTCCGGAAGGAGCGAATCGGATCCAAAGCGTGATGAAGAAAATGAAGAAAGTTCCGACCACAATTCTATTTCTCTGCTTGGTTCTGCTCGGTGGCCTACGGCGGGGCGGTGGAAAATCGCCGCTCCCGTCCGCACAAAACGACCCGTCAGCGATTCTGGTAGGCGCCGGCGACATCGCCGACTGCACGAATCTCACCGGAGCGGAAGCGACAGCGAGACTCCTCGAGACAATTCCCGGCACAGTTATGGCCATCGGCGACCTGGCTTATCCCGACGGCACCAAGGAGAATTTCCAGTGCTATGAGCGTACGTGGGGCCGCGTCAAATCGCGCACGCGCCCATCCGTCGGAAATCACGAATTCCACTCCCAAGGGGCGACCTACTACTTCTCCTACTTCGGCGACGCCGCCGGCGATCCCAAAACCGGCTACTACAGCTACGAACTCGGCACTTGGCACATCATCGTTCTCAATAGCGAATGCCTCCAGGTAGGCGGCTGCAACGCAGGCTCCGCGGAAGAAAAGTGGCTCCGCGCCGACCTCGCGGCGCACCCAGCCGCGTGTACGTTAGCCTATTTTCACAAGCCTCTGTTCAGCTCGGGTGGCGCGCACGGCGACGATCCGGAAATCGTGCCGCTCTGGCAAGCGTTGTACGACGCGAATGCGGACGTGGTGGTGGGCGGGCACGATCACGACTACGAGCGATTTGCGCCACAGACTCCTCTAGCGAAGCCGGATGCCGCGCGCGGGATTCGCGAATTTGTTGTGGGCACTGGTGGAAAGAGTCACCGTCCTTTTGCCCCGCCTCACGCGAACAGCGAAGTCCGCAATACCGACACTTTCGGCGTGTTGAAACTGACCCTGCGGCCCGGAGCCTATGATTGGCAATTCATTCCCGAAGCGGGCAAGACTTTCACCGATTCAGGCACCGGGAGCTGTCATTAATGTTCTCGCCCCTGTAGCCGCCGTCTCCGAGACGGCGGGGTTTAGATCACCATGGGCGATCGCATCACGACGTACCCGGTTGACCGTTTCAGTTAAGCGTCCGCCGATTCAATTGCGACGGAGGAAAGAGAAAAATGCAACGCGGAAAAATCATCCTGGCAGCACTGCTCGCTCTCGCAACTCTCGCTGCGAACTCCACGGGCTATCACGTATTCAAAAAGGTTGCGCTGCCGGGCGCCGGCGGCTGGGACTACCTTACCGTGGACGAGTCGGCGCGCCGGCTATACGTCTCTCACGCGACGCAGGTTGTTGTGCTGGATGCAGACTCGCTCGAGATCGTCGGCAAGATACCCGATTTGTCCGGCGTACATGGAATTGCCGTTGCCCCGGAATTTGGCCGCGGCTTCATTACCGCAGGGCAAATGGATCGCGTAATCGTCTTCGATCTCAAGTCCCTTTCAAAAATGGGTGAAGTCAAAGTAGGAAAGAAACCTGACGCGATCGTCTATGACCCCACCACAAAACGCATTTTTGCGATGAACGGCGACAGCGGAAGCTCGACCGTCATCGAGGCCAAGGACAACAGCATCGCCGGCACGGTGGAGCTAAAGGGCGGGCCGGAATTTACGGTCGCGGACGGGAAGGGCAACGTCTACGTAAATCTCGAAGACCGGAGTCAGTTGCTGCGCATCGATGCAAGTACGTTGTCCGTGAAGGACCGTTGGCAGGTCGCTCCGTGCAAGGCTCCCTCTAGTTTGGCGCTGGACGCCCAGAATCGTCGGCTCTTTCTCGGTTGCCGCAGCAAGGTAATGGCGGTCCTCGATGCCGATAACGGCAAAGTGATCGCCACCTATCCCATCGGCGACCATGTGGACGCGTCGGCCTTCGATCCGGCCGCTAAGGTCGTCTTCAATTCTACAGGCGACGGAAACGTTTTCGCCTTCCATCAAGACTCCGCCGACAAATACACCGCCTTGGATGTGATTCCGACGGTACAGGGCTCGAAGACGATGACGCTGGATCGCAAGACGCAACGCCTGTTCGTGCCCGCGCGAGAAAACGACGCCATCTCCTTGTGGGTGCTGCAGCGCTGACCGCCGTCGGTTGTGAAACGCAGCCGCGAACAAGTAGCATCCTAAGGGCTGCCCGCGTTTTCACAATGCGGGCTTCCCTGGGAGGCACGGACTCATTGAGCGGCATTGTCGGAATGTTCCGCCAAGACGGCGCGCCGGTCGATCCGCGGCTCCTGCAAGCGCTTACCGATGACATATCGTACCGCGGGCCTGACGCGAGCGGAATCTGGCACCACGGCGAAGTTGGCCTCGGGCACACGCTGCTGCAGACAACGTCGGAGATGGGTGGAGAGCGGCAGCCGGCGAGGCTTGACGATCGGCTGTGGCTGACCGCTGACGCGCGCCTCGATGAGCGAGCGGACTTGGTCCGTCAGCTCAGCGCTTCGAATAGCAACGTCGGCGAATCCGCGCCCGATTCCGAATTGATCCTGAGGAGTTACGCCGCTTGGGGCGCGAATTGCGTCGACCATCTTCGCGGCGATTTCGCGTTCGCCATTTGGGATGCGCCCAATGAGTTGCTGTTCTGCGCCCGCGATCACTTCGGCGTCAAACCGTTCTACTACGCGCAACTGAAGAATCTCTTTCTGTTCAGCAACACCCTCAATTGCGTAAGAGCCCATCCCGATGTTTCCGGCGAACTCAACGATTCCGCCATCGCCGACTTCTTGCTGTTCGGGCTGAACTACAACGAAGCCATAACCACCTTTCGCGACGTTCAGCGCCTGCCTCCTGCTCACTGCATGACCGTGTCGCGCGGCAGCGTCGAGTTACGGCAGTACTGGACGTCCGCCAACGAAGGAACGCATCCGCTACCGCCGCGACGCGGAATACGTCGAGCATTTCCAGGCTCTGCTGCAGTCCGCCGTGAACGACCGTCTGCGCACCGATCACGTCGGCATCCTCCTGAGCGGCGGGCTGGATTCAACATCCCTCGCCGCAACCACGAAAGAAATTTCCGCGAACAACGGCGGCGTTCCCCACATCCACACGTATACGGCCCTCTACGAGTCCCTGATTCCCGACCGCGAAATAGACTACGCGAGCGACGCCGCAAAATTTCTAGGCGTTCCGAACCGCCGTATCCCCATGGACGAGTTGCGACCGTTCGTGTGGCCTGACGATCCCAGCTGCAGGCTGCCCGAGCCGCCAGACAATCCATTCTTCAGCGCACTCTTCAATCAGTTCCGTGCGGTTGCGCAAGATTGCCGCGTGCTGTTCTCGGGCGAGGGCAACGACAACCTGATGTACTTCCAGATGTGGCCGTACCTGCAAGATCTTCGCCGCAACAAGCAATGGTCGCGACTGTCGAGCGAAGCACTCCGCTATCTGTGGATCCGGCCTTTCCCGTGGCGGGGAATTCGCGCGCGTTTGGCAAGCATGTTCGGCAACACCTCTGGCTCCGATCCGTTTCCACCATGGATCGCACCCGACTTCGCCCGTCGCCTGAATTTGAAAGATCGCTGGCGTGAATGCAGCGAATTACTAATGCCCGCCGCGTCGCATGCCGTCCGCCCAAAAGCGCACGCTTCGCTCGCGCTGCCCCATTGGACCAGCATGTTCGAAAGCGAAAACGCCGGCGTGGCCCGTTATCCCGTCGACGTGCGCTATCCCTTCCTCGATCTAAGGCTCGTCGACTACTTACTCGCCCTTCCACCGTTCCCTTGGTTCTTCCAAAAGGCGCTTTTGCGCAAAGCGATGGCGGGCAAACTCCCGGAACGCGTGCGCATCAGACCAAAGACCCCGTTTAAAGGCGATCCGCTGCATGCACATTTTCGGAGGAATCAGATAGACTGGGTCAATCAGACTGCTCTCAGTGAAGAGTTGGATAGGTACATCAATCGTTCAGCAGCTTTTGACGTTGCATGGTAATATGGCTGCTGAGCAGGTAATCCTCGGCACCCGGCCACACTGCCTCAACTTTTGGCTAAAGTCCGTTCGAAGTCCCCAAAGTACGTCGCACTTGGAGACCAGGTAATGGATAAACCGGTTAAGCCGGAACCAAAGAAGCCCTATTCGCCGCCCAAAGTAACGGTTTACGGAACAGTGCGCGAGTTGACCTTGCACATAGGGAACGAGGGGCAGAACGGACCATCCCACGAGGAATCCAGGTCACAACAAGACCAACGTTTAGAGTGCACGCGCCTGCCGTGAAAAGCTATTCGCTACCCTGTTTTCGGATTATCGCTGTGCTCCAATCTATCCATCCCAGCGCTCCCCTCTCGAATGCTCCAAACGATGCTCCTGAAGTTCAACTCCACTTGGGCGTTTTCCCGGATCTCGATCATTATTCAAACGCCGCCCGCACTCCCAACAAATTGATATACGTCAGCTCTTATACCGACGAGATCGGACAACCTGCGTTGCGCGCGTCGGAGGCCGCCGGCGGTGCTTTGTTACATCTCGCATACAGCGATGGCACCCAGTTTTGGCTGGATCGAAACGGCACCGCGATCTGGGCCGTATGGCCGGAGCGATCCTCGCTGGAGAACGCCGTTTCGTATTTGCTAGGTCCGGTGCTGGGACTCGTGTTGCGGCTTGCGGGGAGTTGTTTGCCTGCACGCAAGCGCTGTGGCGTTTGACGATAGTTGCGTGGCGTTCGTGGGTTCGGCAGGGGCAGGGAAATCGACCACCGCCGCCGCCTTTGCGCGGCAAGGCTACGGCATCGTTTCCGACGACATTGTTGGACTTGTCGAGCGAGATGGAAGCTTCTACGTTCTGCCCGCTTATCCGCATCTTTGCCTGTGGCCGGAATCCGTCAGACATGCTCTACGGTTCCCCCGACGCGCTCCCGCTACTCGTCCACGATTGGGAAAAGCGCCAACTCGCGCTCGGCGAAAATGGCACCCGTTTCGAGCAGCGCACTCTTCCTCTGAGTGCGATCTACATCCTGGAAGAACGGCTCCCAGACACTGCTCCTTCGGTGAACTCGACGTCCTAGATCGCGAAGTGCTGTTGTCTCTGGTAGCCAATACCTACGCGACGAACTTGATTGACCGAACCATGCGCGGAGAGGAATTCGACCTTCTCAGCCGCTTGGTCTCCAGCGTTCCCGTGCGCACGGTGCATCCCAGTGACGATCCGAGTCGAATTGGAGATCTCTGCCGCTTAATCCAGTCGGACTTCGAGACTCACAAAGAGTAGTTGGTGTGCCGCTTTGGAACTGTACCCGTCAGCCCACTGCTTGATCGGGTACAAAACATTCTCATAATTCGCAACAACTCCTCCCATTTCGGAACATTGTGCTAGCATCCTTTTTGTACATATAGTCCTCGCACCGGTAACTCAATGGTCGTCGTTGACAGGTAGACTTCTGTGCTGCGCCCTCGATCCCAACCCTCGAGCCACGGCACGCTGTAAGAACAGACCTCGTCTTCCGATCAACTCGTTCCGTGGGCCAGCCGCGCTCGAGCCTCCAGGAGGGTTGTCCCCATGACGACGCAATCCCGAAACGCTCGGATCGCTTTCTATTCAGGTTTTGCCCTCTTTGTTTCCGCCGTCATTCTTCTGGGCTCTTGCCCCGAGGCTAGGCACTGGTTCGCAACGACCCTAACTGGTTCGGGTGTCAGCACTCGGGCTAATCTTGCGGCCGACGTTCCTGCTCGCCGTGCGACTGACTCCAACTCGCCGCTACGGTTCGAGGAAAATCAGGGTCAGACGGCCCGCGAAGTTCGCTTTCGTTTCTCACGGGGGCGGATACGAACTCTTCTTAACCCCCCAGGAAGCCGTGCTGGCGCTGCACCCTGCGCGCCGGTTGGATCTCTCTCCCACGCATCGGACGGCTTACTTTAAAGCACAACGCGAAGCTCGGAAGGCCACAAAGACGGCGGTGCTTCGGATGCGACTCGCCAATGCCAACAAGGCTACCAAGATTGCCGGAATCGATCCGTTGCCCGGCAGGGTCGACTACTTCCTCGGCCAAGATCCGTCGAAGTGGCGGACCAATATCCCTTCCTATGCTCGCGTGAAGTACGCGGATGTTTATCCAGGTGTGGATCTCGTCTTCTACGGCAATCAGCGGCGGTTGGAGTATGACTTCATCGTTGCTCCGGGAGCCGATCCGAAAGCGATCGCGTTGAATGTGGAAGGATCGCGGAAGCTGCGTGTGAACTCGCGCGGCGATTTGCTGGTAACCGTTTCCGGCGGGGAAGTGCAATTCCAAAAGCCATTGGTGTACCAGCAGATTGGCGGTGAGCGACGCGAAATTGCCGGAAACTATGCCATCATCGGCGATCACCAGGTAACTTTCGCGGTCGCGAAGTACGATTCCAGCAAGCCGCTGATTGTCGACCCTGTACTGATCTATTCAACGTACCTGGGAGGCGAACTCGACGACACCGGGCAGGCGATCGCGGTGGATTCGCTCGGCGACGCTGTTGTCGCCGGTACTACCCTCTCCTTGCAATTTCCCACGACCACCGGAGCATTCACGCCAAGCCCGCTCGCGAGCAACGCGAACGGCGTGGTTTTCGTGACCAAGATGAATCCCGCCGGAACAAGTCTACTCTATTCCTCGTATGTGGGCGGCTCCGGAGGAGATTCCGGACTCGGCGTTGCCATCGACGGTTCCGGCAATATTTGCGTCACCGGAGAAACTTTTTCGACCGATTTCCCCACGACTACGAACGCTTTGAAGCCAGGCCCGAATGCCGGAAATGCCAACGGCACCAGCTTCGTCTTCAAAATTAATCCGACGTTGTCGGGGGCATCCTCCCTCGTCTATTCGTCTTATCTCGGCGGAACGCAGAGCACCGTAACCGAATTTGGAAATGGCATCGCGACGGACGCGAACGGTCTGGTCTATGTCGTCGGGCTGACCGCGTCCCAGCCCGGTGCGGCCCTGGCGAACTTTCCGGTCACGGCATCCACCGCGTTTCAAGCCACGCCCGATCCCGCCAACACCACCGGAACGGGATTCCTCGACCAAGCTCGATACCACCAAGACAGGCGCCGCGTCTCTGATCTATTCTACGTACTTGGGCGGCAACGGTGTGAACGCGGCGACTACGCTAAGGTGGTTTCGGCGATGCGGCCTTTGGAGTAATTGAGGATTCAACCGGGAACACCTACGTGGCCGGCACCACCGCCTCTACAAATTTCCCGACAACCACAACCGCATTTCAGCAAACCACGCTGGCCGGCAATACGGGCGGGACCGCGTTCGTCTCGCGGTTCGACACCACCAAAGTCGGGGCGGTATCCTTACTCTATTCGACGTACCTCGGAGGCGACACCGCCGAATTTGGCGACGCCATCGCACTGGGGCCCTCGAACGTGGCGTACGTCACGGGTTCGACAAACTCGCTTCTTTTTCCGGCGACTTCCGGGAGCATTCCAAACAACGGGAAATGCCGCAGGCATCGCGTTCATCACCTTGGTGGATACCAGCCTGACCGGCAGTGCTTCGCTCAAGTATTCGACATTCGTCGGCGGTTCCCAAACAAATAGCGCGTTCGGCATCGCCGCCGATACCGCAGGGAACGCCTACATTGCCGGGGCAACGCAGGGATCCGATTTCCCCGTAACCAAGGGAGCCCTCCAAACGAGTCCCGTCGCCGGCTCGCAGGGCGAAGGTTTTGTCACCAAGTTGAATCCAGCGGGAACAGGTACTGCTGACTTGGTCTATTCGACGTACTTCGGAGGAAGCGGCGCCGGGCCGAATTTCGACGAGGTCGATGCGATTGCCGTCAACTCGCTCACGAACAACGGCTACATCACAGGTGTGACGGCTTCCACAGCGGCCACATTTCCAGTGTTTCCGAATCCCGGCGCCTTCCAGACGGCGCTCAATGGCACGTCCGACGCTTTCATCGCGGAGCTGACTTTCCAGCCCACGTTGACGGTTTCTCCTCTGACCCTCACGTTCGGACCGCAGCTAGTTGGCACACCTACCGCCGCGCAAATGGTGACGCTGACGAACAACAACATCACTGCAGTCGCGTTCACGAGCGTAGCCATTTCCGGCGGCTCACCGGCAGCGGCCAACACCGATTTCGCGCCGACCGCGAACACCTGCGGAACCAGCATTGCCGCGGGCGCCTCCTGCACGATCAGCGTCGTCTTTACGCCCTCGGTTGCAGCCGTGGAGACCGCCAACCTAGTCATCACCGATGGCGACTCAACCAGTCCGCAGACCGTAACTCTGACGGGAACCGGCACTAACACCGCCGGCGGCACTCTGACGGTTGCCCCCACTACCTTGGCCTTCGGCAATCAGCCTGTCGGCACCGCAACTGCCGCGAAAATGGTAACGCTGACGAACAGCACCAACGCCGCGATCGCCTTCACAAGCGCAGCTCATCATGGGAGGCGCTCCCACCGCAGCCAACAACGACTTCACCGCCACAAATACCTGCGGCACGAGCATCGCCGCCAACGGCACCTGCACAGTCAGCGTGATTTTCAAGCCATCCGTGGCTGCCGCCGAGACCGCAAACCTCGTCCTCACAGACGCGGCTTCAGGCAGCCCTCAAACCGTAACCCTGAGTGGCACCGGCACAAGCACCACCACCCCAAATTTCAGCCTCGCTGCGTCGCCGACCACCCTGAGCATCCCTCAGGGCATGAGCGGCAGCTTTAAGGTAACCGTGACGCCGACAGGCGGCTTCAACCAGGCCGTCGCCCTGGCTTGCACCGGCCTACCGGCCAATTCCACCTGCACTGCCGCACCAACGTCGGTGACGCCGACCGATGGCGTGACGCCCGTCTCCGCCATGGTGACGGTTGCTACTACAAGTCCGCCCTAATTACTCCGCCAACGTCGACACCGGACACGCGCATGCTCCTATGGCGAACCGTACCTTTGTTCTTGGCGTTTTCGCTCCTGCTCTTCCTGGTTCGCAGGCAGAGATTCGCCATCCGCCTGAGTATGGCGGCAGCAATGGTTGGCTTCCTGGCATTAGGAGGCTGCGGCGGCGGCCATACGCCAACGGGCGGCACCCCCAAAGGCACCAGCACGGTGTCGGTAACCGGCACGTCCGGAACCCTCACGAGTTCAGCCACCGTCTCGCTGACCGTAAATTAGCGGATCGCACGTCCAACGGACGGTCACGACGTAACGTCTCCAAACTTGTTGGGGCGCAGCACGCTGCGCCCCAAACGCCCAGCCCGATCACTCGAGAGTCGCAACGTGGCGAAGCGCCCCCTCACACAGCGGACCGCGTCAGTACCTCCATCACCCACGACAAGATCGTGTACACTCATCGGCGTTTTCGCGTCCGCAAGGAGATTCCGATGAAGCCCGCAATCTCTGTCTTGATCCTTGTCCTCTTCTGCCTTCTGCCAGCAACGCTACTCGCTCAGCAGCCACCCGAAATCCGCTACCACTCCGTCCCCGACTTCCTGAAGCTCCCGCCCGATCTCTACTTCGGCGAAGTCGCCGGCGTAGCCGTCAACTCCAAAGGACACATCTTCGTTTTCTCGCGCGGCAACACCACAGGTCCCGCATACGCCGCAGCCGGCGCGCAACTCCTCGAATTCGCACCCGACGGAAGCTTCGTCCGCGAAATCGGCCACAATCTCTACGCCTGGTCCTACGCGCACTCGGTAAAGATCGACCGCCAGGACAACATCTGGGTCGCCGACAAAGGCTCCGACATGATCATCAAATTCACCCCCGACGGCCGCGTCGCAATGGTTTTTGGCCGCAAGCAGGAAGCCTCCGACGAAGGCACCGGCCCGCTGAAACATGCGCATCCGCCGCTGCCTGCGGTCGACGGCTTGTTCCGCCAGGTCACCGACATGGCCTGGGACGCCGCCGGCAACACCTACATCAGCGACGGCTACATCAACTCGCGCATCGCCAAAGTCGACAAAGACGGCAACTGGCTCATGTCCTGGGGCGAACCCGGCAGCGGCCCCGGACAATTCAACGTTCCTCACAGCATCGCGCTCGACGCCGCAGGAAACATCTACGTTGCCGACCGCGGCAACCACCGCATCCAGGTCTTCGACACCGACGGAAAACCTTTGCGAGAGATCACCATCAACGTCCCCGCTCCCCTCGACGCGCGTCCCGCCATCGGCGACAAGCCCACGCAAGCCACCGGAACGATGTCGCCCGGCGCTCCGTGGACGGTTTGCATCACGCCAGGCCCAAACCAGGTGCTCTACACCTCCGACGCCTTCCCCGGCCGCATCTACAAGCTCAGCCTCGATGGAAAAATCCTCGGTATGTTCGGCAAAGCCGGCAAGCAACCTGGCCAATTCGGCTGGATTCACCAAATCGCATGCCCGACCGAAAACGACCTCTACGTCGCCGAAATCCTGAACTGGCGCGTGCAAAAGTTAGTCCTCGAATCGCCGCGCTGACGCCCGTTCCGTTGTTTAGGAGGTCGGGCCTTCAGCCCCGACGTAAGCGATGTGCCATCAATGGGCTTAAGCCCCTGAAGCTCCGTTTCGCAACTAATGAGTCGCGTACTTGGTCCTTCACTTGCGTCTACGCGGCGAAGCACAAGTCGATGGGCTCGTCGCCAAAGGCGGAACTGAGATCGGCGTCGAGGACCTGGGCGTCGAGCTGCATGGTGCGTGGCGGCAGAATCGGGTGAACCGGTAGGGGATGCTCCTGGCGGGAGCGGGGCCAATTCAGTATTTTCCGGAGCGGAGCCATTCCTGGATTTCGTCGGCGACGGAAAAGACAGCGGTGGGATCCTTGGTGTAGCGGCCATCGAGTTGATAGGCCTGCTCTTCCACTGGAGCAACCATCCACAGGCCCGATTCGTTGAGGACGTGAAAATAACTCTCCATCACTGCCTCGACTCCCAACGTGGAAAACTGGGCGACGTGGACCAGATTGTGGAACAACGTGCGCAGAGTGGGTTCGCGATTGAAGACAGCGACGTCGACAAAGGGCATGGCGGTCATGTGCTTGGCGTCGGGGACGACGCGCGAACCCCCCGCACGGACGCGCTCGTAGAAAGGAGGGTACGGAATCGTTTCTCCGGTCTTGGAGATGTCGAGGACTCTTAAGCTGGTAAGGATATCGGACGGGAAGAAGGGCTGCAGCGCGGCTGATTGATCGACGGTGAGGGCGATCGCGGAAGGCCGAAATTTCTCCCGCTGCTGCCGGACCCAGGCAGCGGCTTCGCCAACCAAGGCCGCCAGTTCGGACTGGCTAAACTTTGGAGGTTCCATCAGGACGATCCTCTTTCAGCCAGGAGGTTGCCTTGGACTGAACTTTGTAGTTGTTCGTCTATAAAAATCTCGGTGGAGTGTATAGCGGAACGGTATGCCGGTGCAAAGTGACCAACCGGAGCCACTCTTTGTAGAAAACGCAAGGAATCAACGACCCGCCGATAGGATGTACCACTAGAGCGTTACAACAACGTGCGTTTGAACAGTGCCGGGATGCCGCACCCTTCGGTCTCTTAAGGGTCCACGTTTGAGGTCTCGCTCCTTAGGAGGTCGGGGCTTCAGCCCCGACGTAGCCACGCGCCATCAATGGGCATTAGCCCCTGAAGCAGTGCGCCCAGGTTCGCTATTTGACCTGTGCGGCCGAGCCATCGAAAGCGGCGGAGTTTAATTGCTTGCGGGTGAGAAAGAGGTAGAGACACGAAAGAAAAAAGATTGCCAGCGCACTAACAAAAAACACGCCATAGCCCAGCACAAAAATGTGGCTCAGAATGGCGCCCACCATCCAAACCGCAGTCAGGGCGGCGCCCAGTCTGGCCGTTCCCGGAATCAGCAACAACAGTACCAATATAGTCTCAACGATCCCTGATCCAAGCCGAAATGCTGGCTGCGAAACCAGTCCATGGAACGCATTCGACATGGCGGTGAACAGTGCGACGGAGAGCGGGGCACCAGTGAGCTTAAAAAAGATGGCGGGAAGAAAATTCAGTGCGACCAAGAGTCGGATCGCGAGCAACACGGCGTTTCTTCGCATAGGGAATTCTCTCACTTAATCGAAATGTAGGACTTGGATTCTTTGCAAATGAGGACGGCGGTAAAAAAAGAATTAGTAATCTCGAAGTGTAGAAGCCCAAAATCCGCACCCTCGACGTCGGGGCACGGCTTCAGCCGTGCCGCAAGTGCTCCCTATCAACCCCGCCACCGTTATTCCCGACCCCAGCCAGTCCCAGAATCCAGGCTCGGCCGGTACTCGCTGATCCGCCGCGTTGTCCTTGTGGTATGTTCGCAACTACGATATATGCTGGCGCCATCAAGCACAAAAAGCAAAAACGGGCCGTCTGTCCCCACGTTTCCCATGAGCAAATCCAATAGCATGGCGCCTGGGCACCAGCGAGCGGCTTCTTACGGCCTAGCCATCACCGTAGTTCTCATCGTGTCGCGCTTTTCCTGCTCATGGCTAATCGGCAGTTACGCGGCGCACCTCATGCAACCAAACAATTCGCACTTTCCCACTTTTACCTCGAGTATTCCGATATAGGATTGTCAATTGTTATTCTTGTGGAGTTCCTTCTCGCGTACTTGATTTTGCGTCCTAGACCGTCACAGGAAGACGACGCCCTCCGGAACGATTCACCTTTGACAAAGGCTTTGATCGCAGCGATCGGAATCAGCCTTAGTGCACTCGCGGTTCTCTTCACTCCTATTCAGCTCCAACCGTTCATGTTGGCAAATCTCGTCATCGACAACCTAATGTTCTCGCTGAAAGTCCTGATCCCAATAGCGCTCGTCATAGCACTTCCAATTCTCTCAGAGATCGTTTTCCGACGAATCGTTCTTTCCGCTTGGCGCATGAAAATAGGGACTCCGTTAGCAATCCTAGCAACCTCTGTCGCGTTCGCCCTCACTTGGCCACTGGCGGGTGTTCCAAGCGCACTCTGCATTGGCCTGACATCAGGCCTGCTCTTTGTGCGCTCCCAGAGCATCTTCCCGGCGGTCCTTTCAAATTTGCTGGCGACGCTATCCTGCATTGCCCTGCTGGTTTGGCGTGTGATTGCTGGAGGCAATTCACACTAGGGAAATCTGGGACGTGAGTAGTGGGCAGACGAAACGTTTATTCGTGCCGCGTCAACCTTAAGGTCGACATTGTTTGTCCGACGGTGCAACAGTGTGTGTGGCAAGCACCCGGAGTATTCAGATCTCGTTATGCATTGAGGCAGCGAATGGCTCGTGCGAGGCTCGCCCAGGGAACGCACGCCCCTCGATGATCGAGACACGTTGACAAACTTCGCAGTACTGATCGTGCCTCTGTAGCGCGGCCCAAGCTCTCGCGAAATTCCCTTGCAGTGTGCGAAGAGTGTTATCGACGTCTCGTCCTCGACGCCCGGCGTTATGAATGTCGGCACGCCCGTTATTCCAAATCGTTAAAGCGATCTGAGATTCCTTGAGCAATCTTTGATAGTCCGGGCAGAACACCTGTACTGACGACTTTGTGCCCATGATTCCTCCCTTGGATGATCGCCGAAAGGGACCAAATCCCTAGGCGCGCGGGAGAAAGTGAGGGCTGTTGCCATCCTCCGGCAATCCTACTCGCCTTCAACAGCACTATTCTGGCCGCAACATAACCGTATGATTCTGAGCTGGTTGTGCAAATTTAGGAACGCGATGAATAGGAACCAAAGGAGTAACGGTACGTCGATAATTCCTGGCAGCGCAGCTCAATGACCAGCGCGCTCTGCGCGCCTCGTGGAAACAAAAAGGGCGACCTGAAGGCCGCCCATCCTGATAGGAAATTCCTACTTACTTACTGAGGAAAGTCCAGGCGTCGTGCCGGTGTGCGATCTTGCAGAGGCTACTTGGATCGCCACAGAGGGCTCTGGAATGGTGAATATGTTGTCGCCGGTCTCAATTGTGCTGAGGAATCGCTGATCGCCAGTTTCCTGGAAGCTTGCCTGGGCCTTGTCGTCATACCTGCTTTCCACCTTAGTTGGATGGAGTATCACGCTGACATGATTTTCAACGCTGCTGAGGATTAGGCCTTCATACTTATCGTTAGAAATACGATTCGTTCTGTATGTGCCCGCTGGAAGTGTCTTACCACCGACCACAAACTCGAAGGGTATAGTCACAACGACTTGGTCAAGTTCCTGGGCTTTGGCGGCAACACCTAACCCGGCGAAGCCGACCACCGCCAATAAAATACGCAAATACTGCTTTTTCATCATGTCTCCTTTGAATGTTTACAAACGTATTGAACAACCTAAGAAACTGCCGCGGACGATTAGTACGCTGTGTGTTCGACGACTAAGACTGAGCCGCGCTGTTGTGCTTTTTGCCCTTCAGCTAACCGTGACCGCGTGTTCGGTCAATTCACTTTGAGAGATTATTCTGTAGAACTCTTCCCGCTGCTGAAGTGCTGTGAGAAGGGCCAGTGCTTTGCCGTAGGCTTCTATCGCTCCCGTCAGACTGTAGAACATTGGCGAGTTCTTGGGCGTTTGGCGTCTCGTTATTTGGGCGTCCGCTGACAGTTCGAGTACTCGTTCAATGGCTCGGCCTGCATGACCCGGGCTAGGTTTCCTCATGGACCGTACCTCCTTTCTTTGAGCGTCACCGTTAATGACTGCCGCATCGAGCTGCTTATTCCACAAAGTACGCTTAGCAAAAGTCATTCTCAGAACGTGTACACATGATGAGACGCGCTTTTCAGAGCCAAGTAACGCAATCAGACGTAAACAATGTGTCTTGCATTCGCCGCAGATCTGGGGATTAAAGTTACAACGGAGAGCGGACTGTTTTGACGAACGATCCAGTCTGCATGGGATTCGCCGGGTGCCCCGGACAATGAACCCATCATCTCAACCTGAGTGCCGATCGGGCCAGAAAGTCTTGCGCTCTTGACCGTCACCGTAACGAGGAGCCTCCCCAGGTTCGGTCTTTGAAACCTGGATCTTGGGTTTGACTTTCTCTCTCACTCCTCAATGTCCACGCGTATCAATCCAAATTCGCCCTTCTCATAAAACGATCAGGCGGGTGGCCCGGGTCTGCTATACTTGTATAGCGAGGTGGATTATGCTGGCCATTCGACTCCCGCAGTCCATTGAAAAACGCCTGGAGAAGCTAGCTCGGCGCACTGGGCGCACCAAGACCTTTTATGTCCGCGAAGCCATCCTCGAACACTTGGAAGATCTCGAGGACATGTATCTGGCGGAAGGCGCGTTAGAACGGATCCGCAGCGGCGAAGAGCGGGCCATCCCGTTGAAAAACGCCCTGAAACGTCATGGCCTACAGGGTTGAGTTATCTGCCGAGGTTGCCCGCGAACTCGGTAAACTCGACCGGCAGCAAGCCAAGCGCATCTTGAAATTCCTTCTAGAGCGAGTAGCCAAGTTGGATGATCCACGCAGCATCGGGAAGGCGCCGCACGGCTCGCGGCTGGGGGAGTTCTGGAAATATCGCGTGGGTGATTACCGGCTCATCTGCAAGATCGAGGACGACCGCCTGATCGTGCTGGTCCTGCGCGTCGGACATCGCAAGGAAATCTATCGATGAGGGAGTACCGCCGTATCAAGGCGCGCCACCCGCGTAGACGGGTGGCCTATCCTTGCGGCTTTTGCAAGGGTGGGCTCTTGGTGTCGACTTTTCCTCCCCCCCACATCCGTCCAAATCGACTAGCTCCACGCGTTCATGTCCTGACACTTCATTCCCAAAATGGTCCTTGACAAAGAGTTACCAATACGTTATCTTAACCCGTATTACCTCAGCTAACAATTCGAACGCATCGCCCTTGGTCGGTCGCTTCGCAATTCCTACAGCCAAATTCCATTCCAACGCTAACCCCCTGTAGAATCCGCAGATCCAAAAACACAGCACTTAAGGCCCTTTAGAATCCGCACTTACAAAATATGGCGGGGGGAGGGGGCAGCGTAGGCTTCTTCGCGGTGATAACGCACGCGTGCCAATGCAGGCACAAGAATTATTTACGCGAAGCGCGGCGCACGAGCGTGTTCTCGAGGAACAGGTATTCGATGCCTGTCCCCAGGAAAGTGTCGATCGCTTCCCGCGGCGTGTTCACGATGGGCTGGCCCTTTACGTTGAAGCTGGTGTTCAGGACCATTTCGCGGCCGGTTGCTTTGCCGACGGCCTTGAGGAGTTCGTGGAATTCGCAGTTGTCTTTTGCGGACACGGTTTGCACGCGCGCCGACCCATTCACGTGGGTGATGGCTGGCAGCGCCGCGCGGAATTGCGGGCGGACGTCGGCGGTCATGATCATGTACGGCAATTCCATGCCGCGCGGCACCTCGAACCAGTCTTGGACTTGCTCGAGGGAAACCGCGGGAGCAAAGGGGCGGAAGGCTTCGCGCATTTTGACCATGGCGTTGATGCGGTCGCGCATTTCCACGTGGCCGGGATCGGCGAGGATGCTGCGGTGGCCCAGCGCGCGAGGGCCGAACTCCATGCGGCCGCGATACCAGCCCAGAACGCGGCCGTCTTTGATGAGCTTGGCGGCTTCGGCGCAGGTGTCTTGCAGACTGGCGAAGCGCGTGATCTCGATGCGGTTGCCGGTCTGGGCAATGGCGGCGTCGATTTCGGCCTGCGTTGCGGCGGGGCCGTAGAACGGAACAGGGAACCGGTAGTTGCGGACGCCGCCGTTGCGTGAACCTCGCCACAGCGCCGCGCCAAGCGCCGTGCCGTCGTCGCCGGCTGCCGGCTGCACGTAGATGTCGTCGAAAATGCCGGATTGCAGCAGCCTGCCGTTGGCCGTGCAGTTCAGGGCGACGCCGCCGGCCATAGCGAGTTTTCGCAAGCCGGTCGCGCGGCCGAAGTGCCCGCAAATGTGCAGCATCACTTTGTCGAGGCACTCCTGAAGAGCAGCCGCGACGTCGCGATGATCGTCGGTGATTTCAGAGTCGGGAGCGCGCTTCGGAATCAGGTGCTCTTCCAGATAGCGGCGCGTCGCTCCGTAGGTCTCGCGGTCTTCGCGCTGTTCGTTCAGGCGCAGGATGGGAATCTTGATCGTGCCGTTGTCGAGGAGTTCGACGGCTTGCTCGAAGAAATGACGATAACGCGCGGGATTTCCATAGGGCGCCAGACCCATGATCTTGTATTCGTCGGAATTGAAGTCGAAGCCCAGGTGCAGCGTGATGACGGAATACAGGATGCCGATGGAGTCTTTTGCGGTGATTTCGCGCAGCTTGTCGATCTGGTTGCCGTACGCATGGTATGCGGTGGCGCTGTGAGCTTCGCCCATGCCGTCAATGACCACGACCAGGCATTCGTCCCAGCCAGACGTGTAGAACGCGCTGGCCGCGTGCGCCAGGTGATGATTTACCTGATGAACTTTGTCGGCGCGAAAGCCGGGGAGATGCTGCTGGACCTCTGCAAGTAATTTTTCTCGCGAGAAGACCTGATCGTATTGATCCGCGCTGGTGGCGTCGAGAAGGAAAGCTGCGCGATAAGGCGAGTAGTCAAAACCGTGGGCGATCTCGTCGACCTCATCGGCGGTGATTCCGGCCGCGTCGAGGCAATACTGAATCGCGCCGATCGGGAAGTCGCCGGTATGCTTTTTGCGGCTGAAGCGTTCCTCGGCGGCGCCAGCCACAACTTCGCCATCAACCAGCAAGACCGCCGCGGAATCGTGTCCCTGCGAAATGCGATACTCGCGTTCCTCAAGGCCGGGCCAGTGGGCCTTCTTGAACGGAATGGAATTCTGAAACCCACTAATGCCCAGCACTTTCGCCATGATCCCGTGTCTCCCCTGGCTCGTTACGGCGGAAAAGCGCACCACCGGTGTCTCTTATTGCGTAAGCCCTATATAGGATGCAATTTCGGTGCCTATTATTTTGCGGCATTCCGCTGCCGTAACTTCTGCTTTCTACTGGTGTTGTATCGTTAGCTGCATCGTTTCTCGGGCGAACGGGGCGGTGTGTTTGTCTCTGAGTACGCATCGGATAACGCCCGTGAGTTACGCAAAGTGAAGAGGTTAACGCCTAGTACCGTAGGAAGGTCTGAGGTCTAAATGGTATGCTGTATTGCCCGAGTCCCCGCGGGCATCTCTAATAGTCGGGAACTCACAATCTGAAAGCGGGACGCGCCCCCCTCCTTCCTGCTGCACGATCTGTCGTTGATTGATCGCACGGCGTAGCCGAAAGGTGACTGTGAACGACCCACGCTATCGTCTTGAGATTTGCACACTTGCGGAACCCGTATGTCCCTACTTGGAGACAGTTGGCCCCGGGGGCGTAGGAGTCCATGGTTGGCCATCTGTAAGTAGCGCATTCTTAATGCAGTTACGGGAGATTGGACCAAGATCGACTTGGCATCGAACATGCTCTCTTTCCTCCCGTGGTACTGGGGACCGACGATTGATGCGAAATGTTCGGGAATTTCGTTCGCCGGCTTTGGTTTCTGCCTTGTCTTTGGCCTCCGAAACGAACGCAGTGAGGCCCTTACCTTTATGACAAACCAGGCTGCAGACCAAGTCTCGCGCGTGGGAAAGCGCACCAGCGTGCTTATCTCGGAGGCCAGCATGATGTACTGCGACCTCTTGAAGATGGCATTTCTTGCGGTGCCCGAGCGTTTTCAGGTGGTGGCTTGTGCGTCCAAGACCTCCGAAGTATTAGCGCTGGTGCAGCAGCATAGGCCGCAGGTTGCGATTATCAGCGATAATCTGGAAGAGGGGCCACTCGCCGGACTTCGGATATTGCCGGAAGTGAGCCGTGCGAATCCAGAAACCAGGATTTTGGTGGCCATGGGTTCATCCGACAAGGAACTCGTGATTGAGGCCTTTCGGTTTGGCGCCGACGGGGTATTCTGCAGGAAGAGCCCGTTTGAGATGCTGTGTAAGTCGGTGGATGCGTTGTCACAAGGACAGATTTGGGCGAATGCCACGGAATTGCGCTACGTTCTGAACGAGTTTACGAGGGCGCCAAAGCAGCGCAAGGTAGATCCGACGGTCGAGAACCGCATGACCAAGCGCGAAGGCGACGTAGTCCGGCTTGCGGTTGAGGGCCTGTCGAATCGCGAGATTGCACGGGAACTGGGTCTAACGGAGCATACCGTGAAGAATTATTTGTTCCGCGTGTTTGACAAGCTGGGAGTGTCCAATCGCGTGGAGTTGGTCCTGTCGTGTTTGCGACAGGAAGAAGTTGCGCGTGAAGAGGTAACGGTCGCCGCGGTCGCGTCGTAAGAGCGTCGCAAGAGATTGTAGCGATTTCGCGACAACCCCTGAACTTACCGTGCTGTCAAACACAAAATATGCACCAATATAGGATATGCACAAACAGATGACGCAAGATCAATTCATCGAATTGCTTACCAACTGGCTTCGAGCGAATAAACAGTTTTCGGCAAACCTGCAGGTTTCTCCGGACACCGAGTTGCTGGGATCGGGCCTGTTGGATTCATTCGATTTTCTAGACTTGATCGTACACATCGAGTCTAAGATGGCAACGAAGATTGATCTTTCTGTCGCGGATCCCAACCAGTTTTCGACGGTGAGCGGATTGTGGAACCTGGCAACGAGCGCCCATGGGACCGGTGCCGGACAGCGCGAGACCGACCGCGGCAACATATTGCCTGCCGGCGCGGGCATCTAGCAGCGCGTAGCTCGGAAACAGCTTTTACCTCTTCCTGGAACTCATCGATTCCCTCCATTGTGATCAGCAATTCCCGCCTGGCGCGTTTTGAACAATGGAGGGACGTGTGCGTTCTTTCTGGCTTCTTCGTTGTTTTGGCCATTTGAAACGTTCGTTCGGCTTTGCCTAGCTTGATGTAGGGGTGCCACGGCCTGCTTGCACGGTCACAGCAAGACGCATCGGCCGGGCGGGGCAAGCTCCGCCCCTACAAATGCGCGACGAACGCAATCCCGGAGGGTGCGCGACGAGCGTAAGGCCGGAGGGTTGGCGGCGGACGGAAAACCGTGGCGTGTGCAGCGAACGCGAGGTCGGGAGCGTGTGGGCGAACGGAGATGGCGGAGTTGAGTTAGTCGGCGGCGCGGCAGGCGGCGCGCACCAGGTTCAACTCGGCGTTCTGTTCTGTTTGGTGGAGGGCTGCGTTGCGCTGGATGGCTCGGGCGACGGCGTCGGAGAGAGCGGCCCGGAAATCAGCGGCCAGCAGATCCGCATTGAGGCGGAAATCTTCGCTAGGCGGCATGTGGAAAAACGAGGCATATCCGAGCGTGGGCTGAGGGTTTTTGATCAATTGAAATGAGTATTCCCACGGCGCGTCGTCCGTCTTTCGCTCGGACCATTCGAGGAACCACTTGCCTTCCGAGTCGTAATGAAGGGTCTGAAAGAGAGCCATGGGAAAGCCATCTTTGCCCAGGTTCTTCAAACGAAGGCCTTCGAAGCCATCGGGTTGCAGGGTTTCCTGCAAAACTTGACAAATCGAACGAAAGTCCGGGCTAGCAGCTAGTGCATCGGTGGCGCGGCGGAGACTTGGAGCGTCGGTCACGATCTGACGGCGGCGTCCGCCTGGCCGGAAAAGTCCGGAAAACTCGGGATAATGGAGCTGCTGCACGCCGACAACGACTCCGATAACCAGGGCGAACAAGATAGGCAATAGGAATTTTTCGTCCAAGACGAGCGCGAGGCTTGCCAGGACAAAGGCGGACGTGACGGAATAGAGGACGAAGACCGCTTGACGATGAGATAGCCCAAGGCGCAGAAGCTTGTGGTGTATGTGGTCGGTATCGCCGCGGAAAACGGGATGCCCGCGGAGCGAGCGGCGCATCACGGCAAGGGCAACGTCGAGAATAGGGAGGCCGAAAGCCAATATGGGAATGGCGATCCCGGATATTGCAGTAACCTCTTGGCTGGCAGCCATGGCCAGCGCACTCAACAGAAAGCCGATGAACAGGCTGCCGGAGTCGCCCATGAAGATGCTGGCAGGGTAGAAGTTAAACGGCAAAAAGCCGAGGACGGCGCCTAAGAGCACGACGACGAGATAAGTGATCAGAGTGTTATGGCCCAGGAGGCAAAGTGCGAGGATCGCGACCACGGAAATTAAGGCGGAACCGGCGGCCAAGCCGTCGAGTCCGTCGATCAGGTTAAAGGCATTGGTGATGAGAAGAACCCAAAATATGGTGAGCAGGAGATCGATGGCGGCGCCGATGGGATGTCCGGCGAAGAGGGAACGGAAGATGGGACCAAAGTAGTGGATCCCGAATCCCGCAAGATAAAGAAGAATCGCCGCGGACGCCTGGACGGCGATCTTCGATTTGGGCTTAAGAGGTTTGATGTCGTCATAAGCGCCCATCAGGAAAATGAGCAGAACCGGAACGAGAATGCCAAGGTAGCTTTTCGTGGAGACGCCGAAGTGCAGAGCGCCGGAGATAGGAATGTAGGCCAGTGCGGCGGCCATGAAGGTCACACAAATGGCGATTCCGCCCAACCTAGGCAACGGCTTGGTGTGCAAATGGCGGCCGTAGACAGGCGTGGCCTTGAGACCGTAGGCCACGGCGGTGGTGCGCACCCAATACGTCAAGAGCGCCGACATGGCGACGGAGGCGGTCAGCACCAAAATGTAGAGAAACATGGGCATCGTCACTCACTCGGGCCGGGCTAATCTTATCTCTCTTAGATGCGCTGGAAATATACCCCGTAACAGCACGAGCGATTTTCTGGGAAAAGAATCGCAACGCTAATATTTACAGTTGATTATACCTGGGAAGCGTGCCGGTAGGGGAAGGAAAAGATTCTTCAGCAGCGGCGCTGCTTCCAGGGGCATTAACACCATTGATGTCTGAATGTTGCGGATTCGAAGGTGCGGATTCCGCTTGGGTGAAGCGTTCTTTAAGGCGTGGGCGGTCGATCTTTCCATTGGCGTTCTTGGGGAGCACGTCATATGCCATCCAGCGGGCGGGGAACATGTAACTTGGAACCGTCTTTTTCAAATGGTCGCGTAAGGCGGCCAGGCTGACTTCGTCGTCGGAGCGGAGGACGTAGGCGCAGCAAATCATCCAGCCGCCGAAATTGTCGGTTGGAATGGCGACTACGGCGCACTCCTGAAGCTTGCCGAGAGAATTTAAGGCGGTCTCGATCTCACCGAGTTCGATGCGATATCCGCGCACTTTGATCTGGGAATCCGCGCGGCCGACGAAGTATGCGAGTCCCTGCTCGTCTTGGTACGCGAGATCGCCGGTACGGTACAGGCGGTCCGGAGGACTAGGACTATGAGGATCGGTGCTGTGTGGGTTGCGGATGAAGGCCGCAGCGGTCTTTTGGGGATCACGCCAGTAGCCAGGGCTAAGCCCCACGCCGGCGATGTAGAGGTCGCCAATTTCGCGAGCGGGTACGGGTTGGAGTTTGTCGTCGAGGACCAAGAGTCTTTCGCCATCACAAGCGGTGCCGATAGGGATGGGGGACTTGGGATCGGCGGGGCAAACGGTGACGTCATAGTAGCTGCTGGCGATGGTCGCCTCGGTGGGGCCGTAGAGATTCGAGAAGCGGACCTTGGGGAGGCGTTCCATCCAATAGATGAGGGCAGGAGTTGGCAGAACTTCACCACACCATAGCACTCTGCGAAGGGAAGGAAAGTCGTTTTGGCGAACGGCGTTGAATTTGGCCAGGTAGTTCAAGACGGAAGGAACAGAGAACCATTGCGTGAGTTCAGATTCGCGAATGAATTCGACGAGCTTTGGGGGCAGCAGAGCGATCTCTGCCGGCACCAAGTGCAGTTGGGAGCCAGCAGTGATGGAGCCGAAAATATCGAAGGTCGACAAATCAAAATGAAAAGGAGTATGGCCGGAAAAGCGATCGGTGTGATCGATTTCGTAATGCTTGAGGGCCCAAGCAACGAAGGCGGCGACGTTGGAGTGGGTGATAACCACACCTTTGGGCACACCCGTCGAACCAGAAGTAAAGAGGATGTGAGAACCATCATCGGCGGTGCATTCCTGCGGCATCGCGTGGGAGTCGGCTGCGTCCAAATCAGCGGAGGAAAACGCGGGTGCGAAATTTGTTCCAGAGGGCGCCTGCGGATCGAGCCAGCCCACGGAGGTACGATGGCGCAATTGTTCGTCGGCCAATAACTCGTCCAGGAGCGAGCTGACGCGGCCTGCCGCCAGAATCCAGCGATTTTCGCAGGAATCGAAAATGTGGCGTATGCGCGCGGCAGGGGTGGCGGAGTCGATGGGGACGTGCAGGCAGCCAGCCTTGAGTATGCCAATCATGCTGACAATGGCGGCCGGCGACTTAGGCATCAAAATGCAGACGCGGTCGCCCTTTTTGCAGCCCGCGTCCTGAAGCAAGTGCGCGAGACGGTTGCTGGAGTTTTCGAGTTGGCCATAAGTCAGCGCCTCGCTGCCCATGACGATGGCGGTTGAATCAGGGCGGGTTTCGGCTTGTTGAGTAACCCAACTCTGGAGCAATCGGTTCATGAAGGTGTTTTCCCGGGAAAAGTCTCCGAGTCAGGCCGAGAATAAGAATGTTTGATCATTTTAGAGTGAATCCAGAAACGTGTCGAGCCGAGTTTCATTAAATTACCGTGACTGACGGTCCGCGTGTAGGCTGCGCCTAAAGAGCGACGGCCTATTTTCTGATCCTGAAGAGTGCGGCAATTCCACGGTGGTCGAGGAGTTCAAGTTTGTCTGGGAAAATCTCGTCCAGATTTCCCGCGCCTTCCGCGTTCAGCAACAGCACGTAATCGAATTTTTGGTCCCAATGGGGTAGAAATGGAAATCGTTCCGCCTCGTCGGCTGACATTTGCAACGACCCCAAGAGTTGATAGTCCGACGGAGCGGCGCCGGTTCCCAAAGACTCGGTGTAAGGCTCTCGCACGCGGATGGGCTGCTGGGTGTCATTCGCAAAAATGGACGGCCAAAAAGCCCGGCGATCCAGCAAGACGAAGGAAGCCAGATGCCAAAAGGTCGGATTCAGATGCGGGATACGGCGTCCGATGGGCATGGCGTCAAACCACGCTGGATTGTCATTCTTAAATACCTGGACATCGAGCACGCGGCTGCCTGCCTCGACGGGCGCGATGACCTGGCGCACGTCGTGTACATCCTGCTGCGAATGTATCCAGACGCCGGTGATGAAGGCGATCTTGGCAAGCAGTAAAATCGCGAAAACGAACTCAGATATGGTGCGTTGCCGCGAACTCAGCCCGCGTGGCATAAACACGGCAAAGACGAGGAAGCCCAGCATGACAATCATTCGCGTATTGACCCACCATACGGTCTTGATCGAAACGGGCAGCACGAGAAAACCCAGCGCCAAAATCGAGGCCGCCAGCAACCCGGGGCGCGAGACCTCGACTCTGGAGCTAATCACGCACCATGCGAGGAAACCGATCACCGGTGCGATCACCAAGAGATCGAATATGAGCGAATAGTCGAGAAATGGGATGAGCAGACTCCATACTCGGGTGGAACGAGATCCCCATATGGGAGCGCTGCTCAGTTTGTTCAGGGAGGAGGACAGATACAAGCAAGCGGGTGCCAGAAATGGAATCGCAGCGAGAGAAGCGCGCTTCACGGCATTGATCGACCCGCCGCGCTCTCGGAGGCCGCCATCCAGAATTGCGAACAACTCGTAGCATCCCACCAGCAACGCGTAAAAGAAGAAGCCCATCAGGTGAAAGAAAAATACTAGCGGCGCGACGACTAGTCCGACGGCGATCGCCGACCACGGGCTTTGTTCCCGATAGCGAATCCATGCTGCCGCTCCCCACATCGCAATTCCTATGGCGATTTCGAAGTTCATGAAGCCCATGAGGAACAGCGAGTTGAACGCAGCGAAGCCCGGAGTCAGTTGCCAGAGCGAACGCCGGCGGAAATATGCACAACTGAGAGCAATAGCGCCGCTCACCGGCACGAACAGGCAAAGGCTGAGCGCGATACGGCCCGCCGTAAACGGGGAGAAGACATTCATCAGAGGCGGCAGAATCAAGTCCATCGCAATGTTTGGAATGATTTGCCAATGCGTGGAAAACATGCGGCCGAGTACCGGGTCGCTGCCCGCGAAAGCCAGTACGTAGCACCGCGCCAGATGATTGGGATAGTCCGTCAGGGGCGGAACCTGCGCAGCCAACAGTGGAACTGCTAGCGCTGCGAACAGCAGCGCCATAGCGATCCACCAGACGACCGGACGATCCACCGCTGGCATTGCAGCTTCTTCGATGGCTTCTTCCACGCGAACCCCGGAAACTCGCTGCACGACCCTCCTCCTTTCTATGAATCTATGAAGCTGACGCAATGCTTGTCTTGCGGTCCGTCCGCCGTTCGTTGGCTAAGAGTTTTGCGGCAATTTCCCAAGCCTGGCGGTTTGAGCTTTCGAACACACTTCGCCGAATAGCTAGCGTGCGTATGAATTGCCTATTGGTTTGGGGGCTGAACTCGTCGGGCCCCATCAGAGAGTGTGGCTTGTGGAGCAGCTTCAAACACGTGCAAACAATGGTCTAAGATCTCTTTTTTCTCGAGGCTTGAGGTCCAGGCGTAAGCCTTTGGATCCTCGAGAAGCTGACCGGACAGGTGCATCGCACTTACTACGATGGTCCCGGAAGCCCTTTGGTTGGGAAACAAGGGTTCGTAGCGAATGCCATACAGAGCGGGATCGACCTCGCCGAAGTAAGCCAAATGGATTGTTTCCGTGGGATGCTGCTCTTGATACTTGTGAAGCGCGATCAATCCCTGCCCCCAATCCAGATTGCTATCACTCAACAATTTGTAGCTGGTGGCGGGATCCACGAAGATGGGGAAGTAGGAAAGGTAACCGGGGGCGTAGCGCAGGCAGTCGGCTGCGTTCACGAACACCAATGCGACCAGCAGCAGTTGTGCGAGGCGCCTGGGCTGCGCAAACTGCCAGAGTCCGGCGATGAAAAGCAAGACGAACGGATAGACGAGCAGAATATGTCTCTCTCCAATATCCACGTTGGCGAAAATAGAAAGCAGAAAATAAGCGCCTGGGAGAATGGCGAGTACGCGCCATTCTGGGGGCACCGGTGTGAACTTTAAAAGTGCGGTCACCAGAGCGGCCAGAAAGAGTGCAAATATCACGGTCGGCCACTTCAGCACGAGAACGACGGGAAAGTACATTTTCCAGCCGGTTTGGGAGATCTGGCCTAGGAAGAAGCTAGGATGCCCAGACTTCATGTGCACGACCTGCTTAAGCAGCCCTTCGATATATTCGCCACCAGGCACATAGATTACCGCGTTCACATGAAGCGGAAACTTCTCGATGACGGGTTTGGAGCGATTCGCTGACGTGGTGGTGATGGTGCCGTCTTTCAAAGTGACTTTGGTCCAGTGAAAGAAATAAGTCGCCCAAACGACCACGAAGCCGACCACAAAGATGGCCACCGCCTGGCGCCAGTTCCAATGAAGGGGATTCAGAGCAACCTTGTCGGGTTTGAGCACCAGAACGAGAACCATCGTGAGGGCAAAAAGCATCGGGGTACTGAACTTGGCCACGAGCAGGGCGCCCAGAATCAAGCCCAGGATTATCGCTCGCCGCCACGAGGGATCTCGCCTCCAGGTGACCAGTTGGAGCGCAGCGGCAAACGTCAACAAGGCCACTGCTCCATCATTGATGGCGACGGAGAAGTGGGCGATCAGCGATGGTGAAAAGGCAAACAGGGCCAAGACGAAATTTGCCGCGCTCTCGGAATAGTAACGTCGCGCCGCCGTCCACAAGAGCAAGCCCAGCATAACGCCAAGGACAACATTGAGTGAGCGCGCGCGCCAAGCGATCGCTTCGGGGCTCGGAGTCATACGTTCGGCGCGGGGAATTCCGGTTATGTCATTCTTGGAAGGTTCCGTGGGGAGATCAATCTGCGTACCAGCAGGAAGCAATGGAAGAGTGAAGAGAAGGTAGACCAATGGCGGATGGTCGTTCCAGCGCTGAAAACGGCCTTCGCGCCAGGCCTCCAAGCCGGCAATAATGTGCAGCGGTTCATCGTTGGTGAGAGATTGTGTCCCGACGAACCACGCGCACTGTGCCACGTAAAGCAGGCAGAGGAACGCCGGAATAATCAGCCGTGTCCTTTGCGTAGGGGCGGATTGCGCGCTCGTGTCTGTTGGCACAGCTGGACTTTTGGGGCCCGCATTCGCGTCCGTCAGCGGGTCGTTGGCACTGGTTTGGATCATTTTCGAGAGTTTCCGTTGTTGGGTGGCGACAACACTGTTCACAAAACTAACACTCGGCTCCAGTGCAGCACAATCGCAAAGAACGGAGCTGAAAATAATATCGTGTCGTATCAATACATCGCTACATCACATTGCTACGTCGCTAAATTCTATGATTCCGTAGATCGAGCCGCGATAACAGAAAGAGCAAGCGGATGGGAATCTACCGCGCCTGCACGAACCGAAGAGCGCGGCGTGTTGACGTCATCGTCAAGCACGTTCCTCCATTTCGCTGTTGGATGCTCAACCAGCCGCTCAATTAGCGACACCTCGCAGAGCACAATCGAAAACCGCTTGAGTGTGGTGTAACTCTTCGCGATCAGGCGGGATGTCCAAAATGAAGGATTTGAAACCGCCCCGAATATAACGGGCAATCTCGTCGGCGACCTCTTCATAGCTGCCCACCAAATAGGGACAGAACGTCTGGTAATTCTGAAAGGGCCACATCCAATACACGCCCTGCACCTCGCCCACTTCCTCGATCATCTTCGAGAGCTGCTTGTGCCAGACAGAGTCGGAAACGCGCATAGCCAGTTGATGTGCGAGCTGCCCCTTTCGGTCGCCTGGGAAGCGCTGATTTGCGACGCTCCAAGCGTCCGCGCTTGCGGGGCGCGCGATGACCCCCACGCGGACACCGGACTTTTCGCCATCCAGTAGAGCACCAGGCTCGCAATCTTTCGCGGGCTTCGGATATTTGACGGCTGTTGCTCCCACCGCACGCGCGGCGGCCAAACCTGCCTCGGATGAGCCAGACATCAAGATGCCAGGGAAAAGCTCGGGGGCAAGCGGCGGGGTCATCTTGAGATTGTCAACTTTATAGTATTTGCCTTCGAAGGTGACCGGCGCGGAACTGGACAAAAGTAATTTGATGATCGTGGTGTATTCGATCAATCGCGTGTAACGGTCGTCGTGCGGCGTGGTGTCGTTGAGCGCGATGAGATCGTTTTTAAAACCGCCGGCGACCATGTTGAGATACATGCGCCTACCGTATAAATGGCCGAAGCTAGCTACCATTTTTGCGACTGAATACGGATGCATGTAAACGGGTTGAATAGCGACGAGCGGGCACAACTTCTGGGTGTTCTGAAGAATGATATTCGAGACCAGCCAAGGGTCGACGATTGAGTTGTCGGTGTACACGAGAATCGCTGTGCATCCGGCTTGTTCGCTCCACGTAGCGACATCGATGACCTGTTGTACGTAAGTTTCGCGTGGAAAATCTTTCGATTGAGGCGTGGTCGAGAAGATTTCGATTTGAGTTCTATCGAAGGTGTCCATCGTGGTTTGTTTCCTCCGTCAAAAATTCCTGAAGCATGCGAACGCTAAGTAAACATTAAGGTCGCCGAATGGCGATCCAGCGAATCCGATCTACAAAATTTTATCTGAGTTGTAACGTTACCGACGATCTGACCCCTCTACTTGCCCTTCGAGTGTGCCTTAGTACAGGCCGCGTACAGGATACGTACCAGTACCACGTGTGATCGAACACTCGCCCTTAATCTGACCGTCACGCCAGTTATGACCCCCCAGACCCCTAAATAGAATGCGCTTAGCTTGGCGGCCCTCCCGCCTCGCGGTCGGAACTCGCCGCAAACGCTAGAGAACAGCCGAGTTGGGAAAAGGGAGATTCACCGAAATGAATTCGCGCCATAGGAAGCTAGTTCTAGTACTACTGACTTTGGTTGGTCCGAGTTTGATTTGGGCTGGGTGCGCTGGCATGGCTGAGCCCCTACCTTCGCTGGCTGTTGCTCCCGCTAGTCTGACGGTGAGCGCGAAGGTGGGCTCTACTAGCGCGCTTCCCGTAACCATAACGAACACAGGGACAACGCCTCTAAGCGTCACACAAGCGGTATTGTCGGGTACGGGCTTTAGCATGAGCGGCTTGGCGACGCCTGTAACGCTCCCTGGGGGGCAGAGTGCGACTTTCACGGTCAAATTTGCGGCATCCCAGGTTGGAGTCGTAAACGGGAATGTCGAATTCATGACCGACTCTCGGCACGCCCCCCATACGCTTCCTTTGCATGGCACAGGTTCCTCGCAGAATCCGGTAGTTGCTTCGATTGTGGTGTCACCGCCGGTAGCGACGCCAGCGCCTAGCGCGAAGGTGCAGTTTACAGCCGCGATTCAAGGGGCAACTACAAATGATGCAGTAACTTGGGCAGCGTCCATCGGTACCATTTCCGCGACGGGAGTTTTTACGGCACCACCGGTAAATGGCATCGGGACGATCGTCGCTACTAGCGTTGCTGATCCAACGAAATCAGCTACGGCCACGGTCGCCGTGGCCGGTGCGACTCCGCCGGCTTCGGGATCGGGCGTGACTGCAGTGACGGTAACACCTGGAACGGCTTCGTCGGCTACCGGCGGCACGCTCCAATTTAAGGCCACTGTCGCGGGCACGACCTCAAATACGGCAGTGACGTGGAAGGCTCTACTCGGCACCATTACTTCTGCCGGCAGTTATACGGCACCAGCCAAGGCTGGCGCCGACACCGTAACAGCGACCAGCGTTGCGGACAGCACCAAATCCGGCTCCGCCACCGTGACGGTAACGGCACCCGGAGCAGCGCCAGTGGTCACCTCGATCTCGGTTTCCCCGAGCACTGCCAGCATAAGCACAGGCGGCACGAAGCAATTCTCAGCATCGGTACAAGGAACGGTTACAGATACTTCCGTGACGTGGACCGCCGCGCTAGGCACGATCAATTCGTCGGGGCTGTATACCGCGCCCGCGAAGGCCGGCACCGACACGGTTACGGCAACCAGCAACGCGCAGTCGAACAAGTCTGCGTCCGCCACAGTAACAGTTACCGCGCCGGCGCAAACGCCAGCGCCAGCGCCGCCTTCATCCAACCCCTCCTCGAACGTGACCTGCAGCGGCTCGAATTGCCCGTCGTTTCCTGGCGCGCAGGGCGGGGGCGCGGCGGCCGCGGGCGGACGTGGTGGGGTGGTCATGGAAGTGACCAACTTGAACGACTCCGGAACGGGCAGCTTGCGGGCGTGCATCGAGGCTTCCGGTCCGCGGACATGCGTCTTCCGAGTATCCGGGATGATTACCTTTCTGTCGCGCGCACAGATTTCCAATCCGTACATCACCATTGCGGGACAGACCGCGCCAGGTGGCGGGATCGTGATTGGCGGTCCGAACCAGAAAGGCGAGCAAATCTTCGTGTCCACGCACGATGTGGTGGTGCGCTATCTGACCTACGACGGCAACAATCCGAATACCCCGACAGGGCCAGATACCGGAACGGTGTGTTGCGAGATGGCTTCCGGCGACGTCTATAACGTCATCTGGGACCATATCTCCGCTCGCTGGATGGGCAACAAGGCTTTTCCGCTGGTGTCCAACAGTGCGAACAACAACATCCACAACATGAACATTCAGTGGAGCCTGGTATACGAACCGAATGTGACCCACGCGGTGGGCATTGGTACTGTGTATGTTGACCAAGGAGGTTCTGGCATGGCGACAACGGACGATGATGCGCACCACAATATGTTCATCACCGTTGATCATCGGCTACCGTTGAATCAATCCGGCAATCATGTCCGTTGGGTCAACAACATCGTCTATAACTGGGGCCAGTTCGCGGCGCTCTCCATGGGAGGAGTGCAGACGGATTATATCGGCAACAAATATGTCGATGGAAACGGCTGCCTGTCCTCGGCGGGCTGCCTGAATTACAGCAACACGCATGTATTTACCGCCAACGGCAACAACTGCGACCCGAACGATGAAACCGGCGACTGTCCTGACGAAGGCGGCGCAGACGACAACAAGCAGGCTCCGTCGATGTACATGCTAAACAACACCGGCCGAACCGGAGCTACGCGTGGCAGCCCGATGGTCACACCGACAAACGTGATGAACGACAGTGGCCAAAAGTCAATGACGCAGCAGGGTTCGGAATGCGGAGAGGGTTGCGACCCGAACGCGACCGGACCGTGGCCGTCAAGCTGGTTCCGCAGCTCACCGCTGCCAGCCGAGCAGTTCCCAATCGTTGCCGATCCGGTTACGAATCTGGATAGCGTTTTGCTGCCGACGGTGGGTAACTCACAGCATCTCGACTGCACTGGAAAGTGGGTGAGTAACCGTGACTCGCAGGACGCCCGCATCATCAACGTCTACCAGAACAATCTAGCGGACGACCTCTTTATCGGCCAACACACCGCTCCGGCGATTCCGGCGGGAACGGCGTGCACGGAATCACTGCACGATGGTATTCCGGATCAATGGAAGTCGGCGAATGGCCTGAGCACGACCGATACGAACCTGAGCAGCGAGGTCGCGCCGAACGGCTTCACCTATCTGGAGAACTATCTGAACGGCACAAACCCGAACTAGTTTTGAGGGGACAGCGAGGGACGGCGACCCAGATTTTGGGAGTCTACCCGCAACAAAGGAGGTAGTCGGTGGCGCGACCCTGGGGGGCGCGCCACTTCGCCGTTCCGGGTCGTTCCTATAGTTCGCGGACAAGTATGTCCCGCCTTTCAACCGCTCGATCAGGCCGCAGTGTTGTTCCGTATGTCGATGCCCCGCGCCGGCACGTGATGTCCCATTGAAAATGGGCAACTTGTGCGTTCTGAAGAATTACCCCGTTTCGAGGCCATGCTAACATCGGATAGGTTCGAACTGCGCGAAATGCGTTCATAATATTTGAGCGAAATGAAGCCCTTGATCCGATGCAGGCTGGTCTACAACAAGAGTCCGCACCTGCAGCAGCTTTACGCGGGGCTTGTCCGCTTGCAATCCCTGGGCATTGTAGAGCTACTCGTCGACACACAGTTCCCTGATAACCGACTGTCACATCTGCCGATCCTGTATGTCACGGTCAATGATAAATTCAAAGTTATCTACGACGCGCTAGACGGATTCAACTGGATACCCGGAACAATTGAAGAAAATCTGTCTTTTTTTCAAACGACATTCAAGGCCGATTACTACTTCAAACGAAGCTTCAATCGACGGCTTGCAGACAAGGCACCGGACGGGTGCAAGGTTTTGTCATTGGGACTCAATTACCACATTAGGCCGCAACATTCCCTGGTAAGAGCGTCGATAAAAGACAATCTGCAGGCGATGGTAAGAAGAAATAGTTTCGCTTCCAGAATTCTGCGACTGACAAACGAGGAAATGGCGTTACCGTCCGAAGACTATGAATACTATCCGCTTCCCAGCAAAGATACGAGAATTCTCTGTCTGACAAGAATATGGAATCCAGACGACTTTCCCAACGACCGCACCAAGGCGGAGATTGAAATCCTCAACAAGTCCAGAATCTCGGCAATTACAATCTGCCAAAAAGAGTTTGGCGAAATATTTTATGGCGGACTGAGTGACGACGGGTTCGCACGGAGTCATGCGAAATCCCTGGTAGCACCGGTGGCGTCAACAAACAAGAAGCGCTACCTGGAACTGGTGAAGTCGCATGCAATCTGCATCGCCACCACCGGGTTACATGGTTCGATAGGATGGAAGTTCTCCGAATATGTAGCTGCTTCCCGAGCCATATTGTCCGAGCCCTTGCAATACGAAGCACCTGGCGGCTTTAAGAAAGAGCAAAACTATCTGGAATTTACGAATGCGGGCGATTTAATAGCGGGCATAAACGCGCTTCGCAGAGACAGGTCAGCTCTTTTTAGAATGATGCGCGAAAACTATAGTTACTATAACAATCACCTGAGGCCGGAGAATCTTGTGCTGAATACCTTGCTAAAGGTGTTGGAAGAGAATTGAGTCATAGAGATATATCCAAGAGAAGGCAAGCCGACTTGAAAAAAGGATGCTGTAGATGAGGACAGTACCGCTATGGCTTTGTCTCGCCCTGCTAATCGGGTGCGGCGGGCGTGAGCGGGGCCCGCTGAAGATTTCGGGAGTGACGGTTTCGAGCATCACCTCGACGCAAGTGGTGATTCATTGGGCGACGAACAACCCGTCCAATTCGCAAGTGGGTTTCGCGGCAAGCACATCGCCGACGTACTCGTTTACGACGTGTTGCGACCCAACTGCGACGAGGTCGCATTTGGTGGTTCTCGATGGTCTCACAGCTGCAACCTCGTACACTTTCATCACGCGGTCGTTCGACGGCGCCACACGAGCGGTGTCAAAGGTTGGCGAGTTCATTACGCCGGAAGGTTCTGGCGGCAGTCCTGGTGGTGATTCGCAGGGCGACGAGCTTCCGGCCTTTCCAGGGGTACAAGGCGCCGGCGCGAGGTCAGTCGGCGGAAGCGGCAGGGCTGGAGGCGCCCCCAAGGTCTACGAAATCATAAATCTCGAAGACGAGGGTGGAACTTGCGATGGAGATAAATGCACTGGTTCCCTGCGTTTCTGCCTAGAAGGATCCGGTCCGCGCACCTGCGTATTCCGTGTGTCCGGGCTTATTAGCCCGCAGTCGCGATTAGCGATTCACAATCCATATATAACGATTGCAGGCCAGACCGCGCCGGTTGGTGGAATTGTTCTCGGCGGTGCGAATCAGCGCGGCGAAGTCATATTCATCGCTACCCACGATGTCGTTGTGCGTTACGTAACCTATGACGGAAATAATCCGAATACCCCAACGGGTCCGAGAACTGGAACGGTTGGATTCGAGATCGCCAGCGGCAGTGCGTATAACATCGTTCTTGACCATATTTCGGCGCGTTGGTGGGGAAACAAGGCGTTCGCGCAATTGTCCAACGATGCCGGCAACGACCACAACATTACCTACCAGTGGCTACTGCTGTATGAACCTCATATAGCCCACCCGGTCGGAGTGGGTTCAGACGCAACGTCGGGCTCGGCGTTTCTAACGACGGAAATCGATTTTCATCACAACCTATTCGCTAACATCGACCATCGTCTGCCGTTTATAAACGGCGGGCGCAATATTCGCTGGATCAATAATGTGGTCTACAATTGGAACGAGTACGCGGCGCTTTCTAATGGCGGGGCGCAGATCGATTATATCGGGAACAAATACGTTGACGGGAATCTATCCAGCGGCAGGGTCCGTGAGTTTCTTGCCAACGGAAACAACGACGATCCGAAAGACCTGTCCGATAATTGTATTGACGCAAATCCTTGCGACAATCCGGGACCCCCTGGTCTGTATTTCCTGAACAACGTCGGACGTCACAACGGGACCCCTACGATGGTTCCGAACGACGCCGGGCAAATTGCCATGACGCGTCAGGGCTGGGAGCACGGCGAAACAGGTGACCGCAATAGCATCGGACCGATGCCGAACAACTGGTTCCGAAAGGAGCCATTGCCCGCAGAGGAGTTTCCAATCCACGTCGATGCGGTGACTGACCTGGACGCGGTGCTGCTCGCCACGGTCGGGAATTCGCGGCGTCTCGATTGTGATGGCAATTGGGTGAGCAATCGTGATGTTCACGATGCGCGGATCGTCGAACAGTACACAACGCGTGGCGACGGAGCCCCTTTCCTGGGTCAGTTTTCGTCACCGGCGATTCCGGCCGGAATTCCATGTCCTTCATCGTTGCATGATGGAATTCCCGACGCCTGGAAGAGGGCTCATGGGTACAGCCTAACGGATGATGGGCTATGGTCGCGAAAGGCTCCCAATGGCTATACGTATCTCGAAAACTATCTGAATGGCGCGACCCCGACGCGCTAGATTCGCAAAGGCATGAAAGGAAGTCCCGCAGCTCTCTGTCGAGTGACGACCGCTGCGTCTAAGGCCATTTTAAGGACTAGCGTAAGCATTTCCCCGCATTTGCGCAGGCCGTAGCGTTAGGCTAGCATTTAGCGGTGCTGCAAAGACTTGCCGCATTTCTGCGCTGTTGGTTCCGTCAAGGCTTCAGGAACAGTGTTCGCCTGCAGTTTGGGAAGCATGACCGCACAACACTAGAACCACGCGGCCTCAAGTCACCCTTTACGCTAAGAACCAATACCGCGGATGTCGGAGTATTCCGCCAGGTGTTTGTTGATCGCGAGTATGACCACCCGATGCTCGCTGGAATTCACCCCAAACAGATCATCGACGCGGGGGCCCACATTGGGAGCGTCTCGATATTGTTCGCCGCGAGATTTCCGGACGCTCGGATCATCGCGATTGAGCCAGACGCGAAGAATTTCGAACTCCTCAAACTGAACACGAAAGGCTATGAAAACATCATTCCCATCAACGCCGCACTGTGGTGCGAAGACACGCAGGTTGGATTATCGAATCCTGACGGAACCAGTTGGGCGTTTCGGGTGGATGAGGGCAACAAAAGCGGGAACGTGAAGGCCGTGACACTATCCACATTGCTCAATGAATTCGGCATCCTGAAGGTCGATATTCTAAAAATGGACGTAGAAGGGGCGGAAAGAGAAATCTTCGAGAATACCGCGAGCGACTGGCTGCCGAGAGTTGGACTTCTATGCATAGAACTACATGACCGAATCCGCCCGGGAGCAGCCCGCGCAGTCTACTCCAAGGCGGTTGCTTTCCCCTTCTTTAAGGAAAGTCGCGGTGAACTCGATTTTCTGCAGTTCGTTGAACCCCGTGGCTAATCTACGGCTTGGCAGAACCGCTCATCTGGAGTAGCGGTTCCCGGTTAGTTTGCAGTGTTTGCCGCCATTGGCTATTTTCTGACTGCCCGGAAATCTTCGAGCGAATCTCAATAACAAGGAATACGGGTATGAGCACAAAAAGAACGGCAGTGTAGCGCTGGTCACCATTGGGATAAAGTAAATAGGAAACCGCGCGGGCAACGAGAACCGCCGCGCACATAAAGGAGTACATCGAAGACCTGTTGAGCGAGATGGCCAGCCCGCCAAGCAAGGCGTAGAGCGCGAAGCTTCCGGAGATAAGCCAAAGAAAAGCTCCCCGCACCCATTGGTGGACATATGCGGACCAAGAGAAGTGAATGACCGCCTCACCCGGTGCGGTCAACCCCCCCAGGAACGAGTTGTAGAACAAGGCAGGCCAGCCGTAGTTGCCAGAAAAATGGTTAATGGTGAAGTAGCTACCCAGGGCGAGCAACGAGAGTGCGGCAAACTGCATGATGTCCAGCTTGCGGGTGATGAGCAACACGGCGAATACAATCCCCGCAAGAACCAGCGCGTCCGTCCGTACCCAGACATCCAGAAGAAGAAGCGCGGATCCCCAGAAGTGTGACTTTCGCTCAAGAATCAGGTAGAAGGCGACCGCGGCGACGAGGGTTGCCAAGCAGTCGGGCGTGGCCCACCTGGATAACACGAGAATGTTCGGCGAAAGCATGATGAGCGTGCAGGCCGCGGCTAACGACCAGCCACTCAGATAAGCTGCAAGCCACTGCCACAGAAGCACGGCAAGGAGGAAATTGGATGCCGCCGAAATCGCGACGGCTGACTTCTGGAACGGCATTCCCGCTTGGTGCAGCACCTTAATCAATGCTACGTAAACCGGCTTGATGGAATAGAAAGGCAATTGCTCTGCGAAGTGGTACGGATTTGCCGCGACGTCCGCGCGGTAGGGGTTATCGGCGCGGATATCTTCGTCGGAAGGAGCATCTCGGATCGCGTCGAAAGCTACGTCGTGGATGACCTTCGGGTCGGTGCTGTTGACCGCACAACCCACATAGCCGACCAGATCCCAGGTATAGTGCGGCTGCCGGATGGCCCAAACTGACAGGAGCAGGAAGAAACACAGATAGGGGATTTGCAGGTACAAAGATCGTCTAGACATCGTGGATTCCGGTTACTGGCGCCATCGCCGGAGATTTCCGCGTGTCGGCCGAGGGAATGATCCAGCTCGATCCAGATGTCTGGCCGCAATAGGTGGCGTGCTCTATCGAACTCCCCGAGAGCAGGGACTCGAGACTAACGTCGTCGAAAGAGGGAAGGGCGGTCGTTTGCGGCATCGAAATTTGAAAGAGTTACGTTCCTAGTATAAGTTCTGGGGTATGGCGTCGGGCTTCCAGCCGTTGAGTGCGCTTGATCCAGATTCCCTTGTTGAATATCTCGGCCGGGAAGGCCACGCTGCGGAAGCGGTGCGCTGGAAGTATTTTGATTCGCGCTTCAACCGCAACCGCGAGCGGGGCTACGCGTGGGTCAAAGACGGAAAGATCGGGGGTTTCCTGGGCCTGATTCCTTTTCAAGTGGTCGTCGGGGACCGCGTGGTTGATGCGGCATGGACCTGCGATTGGTCGGTACAGGACCCGACAGCTCGAGGAATTGGAATTTTGCTGATCCGGCAGGCGCAGGACAAATATGAGTTCCTGACGCAGCTGGGCGGGAACGAAGCGACGCAGCGCATCATCTCGCGGCTTTCTTCAAAGACGGTGAATGACGCCGGAATCGTGTTCCACCTTCCGCTGCGCCTGGGGGCGGCCCTGCGAGTGGCTCGGCGCAAATTTCCGAGACTTCCGGTGGACGCGCTTGAGTTCGTCAACCAAGTGCCCTTGCGGATTCCGCGGCGTTCCGCAGGACCTGCCTCGGTGATCTTTGAGCCCGGAGTCTCCAGAGTCCTGGAAACTCTATTGGAGCCTGCGCAACGTGGCGCGATCTATTCCCGCTACGATTTTGAATACATCCAGTGGCAGATCGGTGATTGCCCTTTCGTAATTTCGGAGACCTGCACTATTGCAGACGGATCCGAACCGCGTGCCGCGGCCTTGATCTGGAGGCACAGAGATACGCCCGACTTCTGGCGCTTTGCGTTGTGGTCTCGCGAAGGAGCTGAGAAGGAGACCGAAGTACTCCTGTCCAGTGCCATCCGGCGTGTCTACGATCACAAAGGATTCTTGCTTTCCTTTGTAGTGTCGCGACTCGATCAGGCCGTGATCGAACTGCTACGTAGCAAGAGTTTTGTTGCTGCGCCGCGGCGGCGACCGTTACATATTATCACCAGCAGGAAGACGGGCGAGCCCGTCCCAGAGCTGTGGCCTTTGAGCTATCTCGATACCGACTACGCCTACCGGTTCTGAACTCGCCGAACCGGCGAGTTCAATCTGCGGCTCCCTTTGTGAGATGAATCGTTTCCGTGTGCCCGTTGGGCTTGTTCACGATGATCTTTTCCGATGGGACTGGACCTCGGGGCGCGCTCGCGAATGCGGCCATCAGGTGTTCGTCGAGCAAGTTGCGTGACGGGCTTCCGGCGATCTTGAGGAATTTCTGGTTGTAGTAGCGCGTGTCGGTATAGTCGGTGATTTCTTTGTCTTCGAAGGCCTGGCGAAGTTGGCGCATGCCGTCTTCGAGCTGCCAGGAAGCGGTGAATCCGAGCTGGGTTTGGATTTTGTCGAAAGACACACGATAGTTACGGCGGTCGGTGTCCTCAATGTGTTGGACGCGGGTGCTCGGGAACATCTTCAGGATCATTTGTGAGACTTGCGTGAGCGTGTAGTTGAGGCGAGTGTCGCCCAAGTTGAAGATTTGGCCGCTCACGATGGGCAGAGGGGCATTCAGGGTGCGAATAATGCCGGCCGCTACGTCGTGGACGTGAATGAACGGGCGCCACTGTTCGCCGTTGAAGATGGTGATGACGCCCTCGTTGTAGGCTTTGGCCATCAGAAGATTCACTACCAAGTCGAAGCGCGGGCGGTAGGAGAGGCCGAAAACTGTCGCCAGGCGAAGAATGGTTGGGTGGAAGGTTTCGGACCGTGCGTGCAGCAAGGCGTGCTCGGAATCGAGCTTGGTTTGCCCATAGAGGGAGATGGGACGGACGGCGGAGTTTTCGTCCATCATCACGTCGGTAGCGCCATACACGCTGCAGCTGGAGGCAAAGATGAAGCGCTGGATGCCATGGCCTTTGGCTACTTCGATCAGCATACGCGTCGCAGCGTAGTTGATCTCCAGCGCGGTTTGTTTGTCTTGCTCGCATGCCGGGTCGCCGACGATGGCAGCGAGGTCGATAATGGAATCGACCCCGCGGACGGCCGCGACCATGTCTTGAATATTGCGGCAGTCGCCGATGCGCATCTCCAGGTTGGGATGGCCGAAAACGCCGCGGAGCGGTTCGTCTCCGTAAACCAGGCTGTCGACGACGCGGACTTTGCGCCCTGATTCGAGGAGTTTGCGAACGAGGCTTGAGCCTATGTATCCGGCGCCGCCAAGGACCAGGACTGTGCCTTCTGAATTCTGGTTATCGCGCGCGCGGATTTCGTAACGCTCCGTAAGCAGAGCCTTGGCGAGCCGGGTCAAGGACAGCGCTAGCACAGTAAGGACCGCGAAGAACAGAAGTGCGAGGCGAGGAACGAGGTTGCTGCGGAAGAAAAGGTAGTTGACGGCAAGAAGCGTGAGGATGCCAACCCCCGCACCACGCATCACAACGACCATCTTGTAGCGGCCACTATAAGCGCGTGAACGCGTGTAGAAACCGTTCAGCAGGAACACCAGCGGGAAGACAACCGAGATGCAGAGGAAGTAGGGGACGTAGTAGGAAAGCGCCTCCTCAAGCCGTGCGGTGGCCGCGGTCGAGTCCCCGCGCGAAAGCAGGAAGACCACGGGAATACCGAGCGCGATGATCATGCAGATCTGGACCAGCGCGAAATCGGCCAGCATGCGCGGCAGGGCTTGTGATGTTTTGAAGTTTCGAACCGACGTTAACATTTACTGCCTCCCCGAGAGTGACACTTCTTTACGTGTGGTGGCTGACTGAGCCAATCGGCGAATCGCGCGCGAGACGGTCTCGATGGTCGAGTCCGGAAGCGATTCGTAGATCGGCAAGCTGAGAATTCCGCCGGTGACTTCTTCGGTGGTTTTGAGATCGTTTCGTCCGGCGTCGTGAAAGGACTTGTATAGCTTTTGCATATGCATGGGCGGGTAGAAATATTTCTTGGTCTCGATGTTTTCGGCCAGCAAACCTTCGGCGAGTTCGTCACGGTTCATGCCGAATTGGCGGGGCGTGACGTGGATCGAGTAGTCCTTGTAGGTGTTCACATCACTTAGATGCACGGACTGGAAGCGAAGTCCCGGAAGGGAAGCAAGCTGATCGATATACATCTTGGCAATCTGGTTTCGGCGGGCGACGCGCTCGTCGACGTGCGGCGAGTCCTGCCAGCGCCAATGCGGCGTTGAATTCAGACATCCGTGCATTCATTCCCAGCCATTCCGGATCGTAGGAGCCAGTGTCGCCGTAGTTGCGCATGGCGCGGATGGCTTTGGCAAGCGTGGCGTCGTTGGTGGTGACCAGGCCACCTTCTCCGGCGACCAATAACTTGGTCGGTGAGAGCGAAAAGACTTCGGCGTCGCCGAATTGACCGATGGGACGGCCTCGGTATTGGCTGCCGAAAGCGTGCGCGCCGTCAAAAATCAGTTTCAGATTATGGCGGGTCGCAATCTTGGAGAGCGCGTCGACGTTCGCCGGATTGCCGTACAGATGCACGATCAGCAGCGCTTTGGTGCGCTCGGTGATTTTGCGCTCGATGTCTGCTGGATCGACGTTCCAGGTATCGGGCAGGCAGTCGGCGAAGACCGGGGTCAAGCCATTCCAGCGAGCCGAGTGGCCGGTGGCGAAGAAAGTGAAGCTTGGAATGATGACCTCGCCAGTGACTCCTAGTGCGCGAAAGGTCATCATCAGGCCGCTCGTGCAGCTGGAAACGGCCACGCAGTGCTTCACTTGCAGTCGTTCAGCGACTGCCGCTTCGAACCTTCCGACGATGTCGGCGTTGGTGATCAAGCCGTTTTCGTACGCCGCACCATACGTCCCCAGCACAGTGTCCAACGACGGAAGAGAGGGCCGGATAAAGCGGAAGCGCTGAGAGAAGAGAGGGCGACCCCCGTGAATTGCCGGCAGGTCATTCTCTCCCAGTCTTTCACTCGGTGACATGAGTTCTCCTTTGATGTAGATGCAGAAAATGGCGGTTAGGGACCGCCCACAAATTTCTGCCGGATGTTGGTGCTGGATTGCTAAGGCGCTTTGAGCACTACGTTGGAAGCTGTGAGATCATTTTGTACTGGCGAACTTTGCCGTAGGGCACCAGTTCGCGAGGAGTCCAGTCCTCAAAAACCAGCTTGCAGAATGTGTGGAACAGAATCTTGACGTCGGCGATCAACGAATGATTCCGCGCGTAAAATAGCTGAAGGGCAAGTTTCGTTGGGCGAATCAATTCTTCGTAAGTCCTTTCCGGATCTTTACTGCCTTCCAGCACCGCCGCTTCATTCGAATTCCAGATTGATGCCCAGTCGGTGATCCCCGGCCGGAGTTCCAGGATCGCGCGTTCTTCGTCGGAATACATGTCCACATACTTCTGCACTTCGGGCCGCGGGCCGACGAGGCTCATGTCGCCGACGAGAACGTTCAGAAATTGCGGAAACTCGTCCAGCTTGTGGCGCCGGAGGAATTTGCCGATGGGGGTGATGCGTGGATCATCTTCGGCGGTGGCCGAGCCGCCAAGATTTTCAGCGTTGATCACCATGGTTCGAAACTTGTAAATGCGAAAGGGTACCCCACGCAAGCCGATGCGAACGCCGCGATAGAAGACTGGACCGGGAGACCCAATTTTGATGATCAGCGCGACAACAAGCAGGATCGGGGAGAGCACCAGCAAAGCGGTCAGCGCGACGAGAAAGTCGAAGCTGCGTTTCAACATTTCCGAAAAGCCATTCGCTTGCGGATTCATCTCGCTTGCTGCTCCACGATGTTGAGTTCGCGCGAACCCTTTTGCCCGGCAGCCAATAACTCGCGATAGACTCCAAGGGTCTCGCTTACCACGCGTTCGATCGAAAATTCCTGTACCACAATGTCGCGGCCTTTCAAACCCATGCTGGCGCGAAGCGACGGGTTCTCGATCAGCAAGCGCAGAGCTTCGGCCAGCGCGCGGGTGTTGCGCACCGGCACGAGCAAACCATTTTCACCGTTACGCACGATTTCCCGGCAACCCGGAGCATCGGTCGTGACGATGGCACGGCCGCAGGCTGCAGCTTCGATCAAGACTTTCGGAACGCCTTCCCGCAGGGAAGGGAGGCACACGATGTGAGCCTGCGCCAGGACGTCTTTCATGTTGCCCTGGTGACCCCACCACTCGACGACGCCGGAGTCTGCCCATTGCTGCAATTGCGACGCGGTGATTGCTGTGGGATTGCCGGGATCGGTTTCGCCAACGAGAACGAAGCGCGCGTGCACGCCCGAGTCACGGAGGCTGCGGGCTGCGTCCACAAACTCGTCCACACCTTTGTCGCGCAACATCCGGGAGGCGAGGACTACCACCGGCACTCCATCGCGTTCGGGTGTTGGGATATAGGTATTTACATCGACGCCGGAACCCTTGATCAGGGCCGTCTGGCGCGCCGGCAGAATCTTGTTTTGAATAAAGACAAACTGGTCATCCGGATTTTGGAAAATGATGCGTTGATTGCCATGACGGAACGCCACCTTGCAGCTCAGCGTCACGAGCTTCCGAATCACCGCGGCTTTGCGGGTTTCGGCGATGAATACGTAACCCAAACCTGTGAGGAGTCCCACGACGGCAGGAACCCGTGCGCCATAGGCGGCCAAGCCCCCATAGAGAACGGGCTTCAGCCGAAGATGGTGTACAAGGTCAGGACGGAGCTTTCGATAAAGCCGGAAGAGCGCCGCGATGGTTGCTAGTTCTTTCCACGGATGCAAGCCGCTACGCGTCATGGGTACCGAGTGAAACCGAAAGCCTTCACTCAGCAGGGTTGCGGCCGCTTTTCCGTCGGGAGCAGCAACGTGAACATCGAAGCCGGCCTCTCGAGCGGCTCGCGCCATCTCGATGCGGTAGGAATAGAAAGAGTTCACATCGTTGTCGACGAACAGGAGTCTGGATTGAGCTTCCAAGTGGTCTCGCAACGGGACAGCTTGATTCGTGCCACTACCGACGTGACGTTTCGAGCTTTGGGCCGCTGCGATCTGGCAGTAGAGTTCCTGATAGCGTTCGACGATACTGCCGATGTTAAATCGCAGTTCGACCCGATTTCGCGCGGCTCTTCCCATTTGTTGGCGGACCGCAGGATCGCCCGCGAGCATTTCTTGCCATGCTGCGGCCAACGCTTCAGGGTCGCTGGCGGGAACGACCTTGCCGGTGTCGCCGACGATCGACGCCGAATCCCCTACATCCGTGACGACACATGGTGTCCCGCAGGCCATGGCTTCGCCCACCGCCATCGGGAATGCTTCACTGAGGGACGAGGAAGTCGCAATGTCGAGCGCGGCGAAAAATCGCGGCATGTCTTCGCGACGGCCCTGCAGGTGACAAACACCGCTGAGGCCAGCCTCGTTGACCCAGGCAGTCAGCTCGGAATTATTCTCGTCTACGTCTTTCCCGCAAAGCACAAAATGAACATCCGGAACTCGCGCGTGCAGCGAAGTGGCGGCCCTAATAAAGTTTCGATGGCCTTTCTGGATATGGAAACGGGCGGCCATGCCAATCAGCAGGGTGTCGGCGGCGATTCCCAATTCCTGCCGCAGCCCAAGTCGCGCTTCCGCGTCGGGATGAAATCGCCGTACATCGAATCCGTTCGGAATGACTTTCATCTTTTGTTCGGAATAGCCGAATCGCGCATGTGCCTCGCGCGAAGCCTCCGAACAACAAACGATGCGTTCCGGTAGACGGCGAGACAGCAGTGCGCAGGCGCGAGCGGTCCAGATGGTCGAACGCTTGTTCTGGTCCGGATCGAGATTCGTATGGTGAATTCCCCAAACGACAGGTAGCTTCCCAGCCAAGTAAGCTGCCGTGCCACCAATCAGATCGGCGTGATACATGCAGGTTTGAATCACCTGGGGCTTCGATTTCTTCAGCCACTCCGCCAATTGCAAAATCCGAAAGGGATTGGCGGCGCCGCGCCGCATCCCCAGAGCGCGCACCGGTGTTCCAGACGTAGCGAGCCGCGCCGCGATTGGTCCCAAGTCGGTGAGCGAAATTACCTCGTTCTCGAACCTATTCGCATCCATTCGAGAAGTAAGAGAGTGCAGGAAGGTTTCGGCGCCATCGGCCTGAAGGCCCGTAATAATGTGCGTGACCTTGATCACAGTACCTGCTCCCAGGCAGAGGTCGTGGCTTCGTACGACTGTGTTTCGTCAGCGGCAGATGGATTGCCGGTTGCAATGTTAGCAACTCCGGCCATAGACAGCGATTTCATCCCGTGCGTCAGGCGGCACTCCGAGAAAACTTCCAGGACATTTCTCAAGAAATCCAAATTTTCCCGGGTGTGTGCACCGAAATTGTGTGGGTGCCACCACAAGTGGAAGATTCCGCGACGCTCGGCCGCCTCCCGAATCCCGGAACAGATCCGTCGTAGTCTTACTGGTTCAAGGCCCCTTCGCTGGACCGAGTAGGGACGTAGAAACATGCTCGATCGGACGTCGCAAAGGCCATTCGGCTGTAGAACTTCATCCCAGCCCACGACCTTAGATCCCGAAAGCGAAACGTAGTGGTCCAACAAGCGCGGTGCGCGCACAGCCAGCGTCTCCTCGCTACGCTTGCGCGGCCGGTACATCCAGTGCGGCTCGTTTCCCCGATACGCCAATATGCCGGCTTTCTTCAGAATCTCCTCGTACCCAAGGCGGAACTGATTGCGAGGGAACACGATGGAATGCAAGTGGATTCCATGACTTTCAGCGATCGCCACTGCGCTGGACAAGTCAGCGGCGAATGCTTCGCGTGTTTCGCCAGGCTCCTGGCAGTAGTAGTGCGAAAATGTATGTGTGGCGATTTCTTGTTTCCGGTGTTTCGCAATCCGCGCGATCAAACCGGCGGCGAAGTGCAAAGGGTCGGCGTCCTCGTCTTCACCCGTCGGTTCAACGTAGGGATCCAGACGCTGATCCGCATATTGTGGCCGCACAGCCGGAGAGAAATCTTCGCGCTCGCGGCGCGACTCCGCAAAAAGAAACCCGACCGTTGCCCAAGTGGCCGCGACGTCGAACTCCTCGAACAAATCAAGAATCTGAGGGATAGCCTTGCGCGCTCCCAGGAGGTTGTCGCGGTACGGCCCGCCTGAAGAACATTTGTCACGCACGCCCCAGTGCAGCTCGAAGTCGAGAGAAATCACGAGCGCGCCAAAATCTGGGTTATGTGCTAAGTGCGAGTTCATTTGGAGTGGTTTTCAGCGCTGCTACGCAAGTCAACTTGGCCGGGTGCGTGGGCTTTCACGCTACCGTTGATCTTATAAAACCGCTTTGACGCGTTGTCTGGCGTCGGCATCTGCACTGGCCTCAACCGGGAAATGGGGCGCCGGTGAGCCGGCCGCTGCCAGGGCGACTTTGGCGCGAATCGCAAGATGCCATAGTCCGCCAAAAGCTCCATCCGTCCAGGTGCTTTTTCGTTGATCGTAGGCGTCAACCATGGCCGGTAGACTCGTGATCGAGTGCTTGCGTTCCCGGAGGCATCGCCGGAAGTGCTCTGAATCGAGGTAAAGATCGTCCGTTGAGTGAATGCAAATCGTCCATACGCCGAAAGGCACAGCGCGGAATCTCCACAGCTGCTGCGGAACCCACATCACATTCTGAGAGTCGCGGTAGGGGTAGAGAGCCAATCCGTCGCTGATCGTGCGAATACCCAAACCAATGAGAGTCGAAACGGTATTCTCATCGAATGAATGTGCGGGTGCGACCCAACAATCCGCGCGTACGCCCTCACGGGCGAAGATATCGAGCGCCTGCTTCAATTTGACCTGCTGCTCTTCCAGAGGAACGCCGGCAAACTCGCTATAGGGCTTCAACCCGATGATGCCTGAGTCTCTGGTGACATAGCGATGTTGATAACCGTGCAGACCGATCGTCCAGCCGCGTGCTTGCCACGCCCGTACGCGCTCCCAGAAGCGCTCATTTGGTTCACATTCGTGAAGAACGGGATCCTGATTATCGGGGATGACCGAAAGAATCGGCCGGACATCCTCTTCAACCATGATGTCTTCCAGTTTCTGCCAGACGTCCCAATTAATCGTCGGGCACATGTCATCGAACCGCAGCAAGAACTTGACACCCATGTTCGAGCCCTGCCTTTTTTAGTCAACTGCCCAACATCCGGAGAGGGTGAAACGGATACAACATACGTCTGTGAGATTTACGTGATACCCGGCTGAACGGATCCCGCTCGAGCCATGCGGGAAGATATACCCAACACTGGCGTATCCGCAACGGCCGCATCTTCGACTTTGCCTGAGACCAGACTCTTGTGCTGCTCCAGCCACGACTGGAACATCAGTGCGCCCCACATCTGCGGTTGCCAATTGCGGCGGCCGCTCACGTGCTCCGACCATTTCTGTCGAATTGGGGCGGGGAAGAAGTAACCTTCCTGCTTTAAGCGTGATTCGTTCAGCAAGTCCTCGGCCCAAGGTCGCATCGGGCCCCGCAACCAGTCGTGAATGGGTACGCTGAACCCTCGTTTTGGTCGCTCGACGAATTCCTTGGGGACGTAGCGATGGAGCAACTGACGGAGCGGGCGCTTTCCCTTGTTGCCTTTGACCTTCATCGCCAGCGGCAGCCTCCAAGCGAACTCAATGACCCGATGATCCAACAAAGGAACCCGAGACTCCAGGCTGACGCCCATCGATGCGCGATCGACCTTCACAAGAATGTCGTCAGGCAAGTACATTAAGGTGTCGAGGTACATCATGACGTGCACGAAATCCTCGATCTGGGCCCGCCTGCTTGGATCGGTGAGAGGTGTTAGAGGTTCTTTTGCGCCGATTACCACCGATGCTGGGTCCATCCAGTAAGAGCAGAGCACCCGGTAGAGCGCCTCGCGTTGATTCACGTTCAGAATTCCTGCCAGCTTCTGCAAAACCCGATTCAGGTCTTTGCGCCTCAGGTTTTGCGGAAGCACCGATGGGCTTCCACCCAGCAACGAATTCCAGTCGAATCGCGACAACGGATTCAGCGATTTTGCTAGGCCGGCCTTCAAGGGGCGGGGCATCCAGCCGATGTTTTGCTGAACCCTTCGCCCCCAGAGATAGGTGTCGTAACCACCGAAGAGTTCGTCTCCGCCATCGCCCGACAGGCTGACCGTAACCTTGCGTCTCGCGAGTTGCGAGACCAAAAAGGTCGGAATCTGCGACGAGTCGGCGAAAGGTTCGTCGTACAGAGTGGGGAGGAGGGGAATGACACCCATCGCTTCCGCGGGGGTCACATACAACTCCGTGTGCTCGGTTCCAAGGTATTTCGCGACGGCCTTTGCCGATTCCGCTTCGTTGAACGCGGAGCTTTCGAATCCGATCGTGAACGTCTTCACCGGTCGGCCACTATTGGCCTGCATGATGGCGACAACCAGCGATGAATCGATCCCACCAGAGAGGAAAGCCCCGAGCGGGACGTCCGCCTCCATGCGCATACTTACGGCATCGTTTAGTAGAGCGTCCAGTTGATTGACAGCATCGGCTTCACTCCCTTCAAATGGTTGACCAAGCCCATCTTCTGCGGCGCGTTTGGCTGACCAGTACGGCTTCGGCGAAGCGTCGGCCCCAAATCCACGAATCGCAAGAAGCGTCCCTGGGGCGAGCTTGAAAATTCCTTTGTAAATCGAGTGTGGCGCAGGGATATAGTTGTGACGAGCGTAAGTCGCCAAGGCTCCACGATCAATCTCGGCGCGAAATGCAGGGTGATGATGCAGAGCCTTGAGTTCAGAGCTGAATAGCAAAGTCTTGCCTGCCCAGCCATAGTAAAGTGGCTTTTCGCCTGCACGATCGCGGGACAGATACAATGTCTTCTCTTGGCGATCCCAAAGCCCCAGAGCAAACATGCCGTTGAACTTTTTTATGGAGTTTTCGACGCCCCAATGTGCGATGCCTGCCAACACGACCTCGGTGTCCGAATGCCCTCGGAACGTTTGCCCCAGTGATTCCAGTTCTTGTCGCAACGCTTTGAAATTGTAAATCTCGCCGTTATAGGTAATGACGTAGCGTCCGCAGGACGAATGCATCGGCTGATGTCCCGCCGAGGAAAGATCGATAATCGACAGGCGCCGGTGACCGAACGCGATTCCGCACGCCGGATCGGCCCACACACCCTCGTCCTCGGGACCTCGATGGCGCAAGCTCGTCGCCATCCGCTGCGCGATTGCGCACAGCTCTTCGTGCCCTTTGCTTTCTGACGTATCTAGGAACCCGGTTATTCCGCACATAAGAATTATTCTTCTGACTTCCAGCGACTAAGCGTCCAGCGACGGTGCGACCTTTTCTGCGCGCCCCAGACCGGGCGCACCACGCAGCGAACCTCCGCGCCCCAAACATTGTAAAAGCGCATGCTCGGTTTTATCACCGAGTTGAGTGACGGCAAAATTTTCCAAAATCCGTTGCCGTGCTCGCGGGTTCAGCGTCTTGAGATCAAGCTTTCCCAGGAGTCCCTCCGCGAGCTTCTCGGCATCGTCGGACGGCACAACTGTTCCCGTTTCACCCACGACCAGAGCCGAATCTCCCACATCTGTTACCACACAGTGGCGACCGCAAGCCATCGCTTCCCCTACAACGTTGGGAAACCCTTCGCTGAGTGATGACGAGCAGAAAACATCGATAGCATTGTATGCGGCTCGCACGTCGGAATGTCCCTGGATCCAGCGAACGCGATCCTCGATTCCGAGTTCGCGAGTTTGCTTTTTCAGCTGCTGTAAATACGAGGCCTTGCCGTGGCCGACGCAGACAAAACGAACGTCCGGGCGCTGCGCCGCGATTCGTGCCGCTGCTTTCAAAAACATCGGATGATTCTTAATCGGGTCGAATCGCGCGACGTTACCGACTACCTTCTGGTCATCGCCAATACCCCATTCTGCGCGGACCCGATCGCGTTCGTCGTGATTCGGATAGAAAACGTTGGTGTCGATCCCATTCGGAATGAATAGCATCTTTTCGCGCGGAAGGCCGTCAGCGACAGCCTGTTCCAAGCCCGCCAGGGAATTGACGACGACCCGGTCGGCGAAGCGAGACAACTTTGCCTGCAACCAAACGGCGACGCGCTCGGGCCAGTCCATCACCAGTTCGAGGTTCGAATTGCGCACGCACCAGACAAGTTTGACTTTGGGATTGAACACTTTCGCCAGGGTCGCGACTATATTTTGGGTATACATCCACCCATGCAACACTGTCGGGCGTTCCTCGCGTACGACCTTCAGGGTCTTCACGAACAGCGTTAGCAAGTCCCAGCGCGAACGCTTCTCGAGTGAAATTAGGCGGACGCGATTGGAGTGCAGTTTTTTCGCAAGCGCCCCGCCAGGATAGTAACTAGCGATAACGATCTCGTGACCCCGGGCCGCGAGCTCGTTCGCCAGAGTGACTAGCTGACGTTCCGCGCCGCCGATGTTCAGTTGCCTTGCCAGAAAGAGAATTTTCAATGTCGATCCTAGTCGGGAGGGACTGCCCAAACCTCCGAAAATGCGCCATGATTCAGCTCAGCTGTGGGCGTTTTCTGAGGTGGAATTCGAGACCGGCTTTCTTGTGAACGAATATTCGTCGCAACCTGCACCCAGCAGTCCGATGCAGGGATAGACAAAGGAGCGAACCGCTTCGAATCCTAAGCCGTGCATAAAGCCCATAATCTCTTTTGGCGAAATGGATTCGTAAGGATAGCCCCCCAGCCAATCGTGCGTGTCGTTGGCCATCTCCATTCCGCGCTGTTTCCAGTACTCTTCGCGTTTTTTCTTGAGGCTCTCGCCCTTCAGTGCCAGCCGCAAGCGCACCACCTCGACGTACACCTTGGCGATGACTTTCTGCACCCATTTCGGAGAGCGCGAGTAAATCCGCTTCTCCACGCGCCACATGCCGCAAAATGGTGTCTTACCATATAGTCCCAGGGTCAACATCCCGTTCGGCGCGACTAACTTGGAAGCCTTGGTAATCGCGTCGTACATCGCCCCGGTGTGATGCAGTACGCCAAAGGAATAAACTACGTCGAAGGTTCCCACGGTGGATGGGTCCAGATCGAACACGCTGATCTGCCGGCAATCCCAATTTGCGCCAGGTACGTGCCGCGACAGGGTCCTCCGCGTGGTTTCGACTGACTGCGGATCGAGGTCGACGGCTAGAAGCTGTCGGGCCCCGAGTCGCACCGCAGCAAGAGAAAACAGGCCCGATCCGCATCCGATGTCGAGAAACGTTCGTCCCTCGATCGCTTCTTTTCCCACCAAACGGACGATAGATTTCTCTGCTTCCTCAATTCTTTTTTCGTCAATCTTCTGGGCGTACTCCGCCCAGTTCTCGCCGAACGAGAAGTGGCTTTCGAGCTCGAGTAGATTTTGGCTCACGATTTCCCCCATCCTTCCTTGCAAAGTCTAGGACGCCTACGTCGGCTCCGACAGCGAGGTCCGCAATCAACCCTCTGCTGCTGCCGGCCGGTTAGCGTCCCTCAGCACGGTCCATAGCAGCACAACTTCTCCCGCGCACAGCACCGTCGATGTGATGATCACAGCAAACGCCGCGCCCAGCAGCCCGTGTGTAGGGACCAGAGATTTGCTAGCGATCGCAGCGCTTGCGACCGCAGTGAGGAGCAGTGGAATCTGGCGGCCGAAGCAGCGCGCCGCTGTCACAGCCGACGCCATCAACCCCGCCACATAGGTCACCGCCCCGCCCACCATCATCGCGATCAGCACGTCTGTGTGTTCCGCATATTCTGGGCGGTACAGCAATGTCAGCAGCACCCGCCCGAACAGCACAGCGACCCCAATGCCACCGAGGCCCAGCACCGCGGCAATCCCCACAAGCTTCAGCAGCAGGGAATTAAACTCGCGTACGTCTCCCGCGGCGTAGTGCTTCGCCAACCGGACGAATGCCGACTGTCCCAGTGAGTTGATGATCAGGTTTCCTGACGATACCAGGAACGCAGTTGCCGTAAAGATGCCCAATGCCCGTTCACCTTGTGAGCCGGCGATGAAATAACGCGGAATGTTGGGCAGCAGCGATACCAGCATCGCAATCACTCCGAGCGTGATGGACGTGCGCAGCAGTTCCATTTGTACGCCGGCATTCCACATCGGGCGCAGCGACTCTTTGTCTGCTGCGAGGACCTCTCTCACTTGCTTTGGATCAGAGACGCCGCGAGGCAGAACGTGTGTGCGTTTGCGAATATCGTACGTTAACGTGACCAAGGCCCGGGCTAGTGTCAATCCCAGCGCGCCCCAGATCACGCTCCGGGTCATATAGATGCACGCGCCCATCGCCGCAAGCCCCAAGGCCCCACGGACGATCATGGACTTCGCGATGCGGTCCATGTGCTCATAGAACTGCATCCGGGCGTAGTAGAGGTCGCTGACGATCTCTAGGGCTTGCGCAACGCCGATAATCAGAATCACCCACGTCGAGTCCCTGGAATAGTGTGCACGCCCTGCGAACATGCCGCCGAGGAGTCCGGGATAACGCATCACCAGCGCGATGCTCCCGATCACCACTAGAGACAACACCGTCGTCAGCAGCCGAAAGCCCAGGTATTCACCGAAATGGACCCGCTTCCGAACGTCGGTAGTGAGCACCGCGCGTAACTGCAAGGTCGACAATGCCAGAACGGGCGTCGCGATCGCCATCGCCAGTCCGTACTGCCCGACCATTTCCGGATTTCCAATCTTGGCCAGTACGACGAGCATTGCCCATTGGCAAGCGGAATAAACGACGTTACCAACAAAGGTCCAACTGAAGTTCCATCGAAGAGAGGCGCCCAGCACCGGGTTCTGTGAAACGCTCGCGCGCGCTGCGGCCGAAAGTTCCGCCGATTCCGGAGTAGCGGCATTCACTTGTTGGCTTCCTTCACTCGGTTCCTGCTGGCGTTCGCTGTTTGCGAACGATGTTGTCCCCACCAAGCCAGGCTCCGGGGAAGATATAGAGTTGGGTGCCGAACTCATTGGCGCTCCAAAGTTGACGGCTTTTCCAGCCCAGCTTTTCGCAACTTCACATGCAACTCGCGAAGCATCCTTGATCGCGCTGGATTGTGTGCTGCCTGGGCCATTGCGGCGGACGAGAAGGTGCGCGCGGCAAAATGCCTCTTCGCCGCAGCCACCTGGACTCCCATTGCGTCTGCGGCAAGCAAACCAAAAAGTAGCCAGGTCGGTTTCTCGTTCTCCCAAGTCATTCCCGAGGCGCCCAAACCCCAAGTCAGCAACATCGCCAACCATAAGCTGCGGCGCAGCACGGGCAGTTGCAATGTCGAGTGAATTAGCAGCACCAGCAAAAGGACGAACACAGCAAAACCGACTACGCCTTGTTCTACCAAAATCGATAGGAAGGTATTGTGCGCGACCCATGCGGTTACCACGTTCCGCTCGATGGCCGTTTGAAACGCGCCAGCTCCCACGCCGAAGAACGGATGCTCAAGGAAGATATCGATGCCGGCCCGCCAGATCACCGTCCGGGCATCCATGGTTCCCTGGCTGATCTCCGTGCCCGTAGTGCTCATGCGCTCCCAAGTAGAAGCCGGCACCATAGCGATCGCGGTAAAAACCGCGGCAACCACGACAACACCCATAACCACTTTCTGGCGGAACGTCCACTTTCGGAACGTCAGGGGGATGATCAGCAAGCCTCCGCAAAGCGCGATCAGCGCGCCTCGCGAACCCGTCATTAACAATGCACTGACGGCCAAGACTACGTGCAAGCGGTAGAGCCATACCCGGAAGTCCGGCTTTTCCGACGTCGCCAGATAGAGCGCCATCGGAATGCCCAAAGCAAGGCGCAACCCAATGTCGTTGGGGTTCATGTTGAACGTGGCATTACGCCCGCCGCCAGCGGCTGCGCCGACGTGAAGTAGCGCTCCGATTGCGGACACGCCCGTCCCGACCAGATACGCTTGCATCAAGTTAACTCGCTGGCGGGGTAGCGGGGCCAATTCCCAGATCAGCCACACCATCGCGAGGAACTGGACGTAGCTAAGAACTTCCTCTACGGTATCGTCGGGAGACATCGTCCAGAAGTATGTCAAACCCGCCCAGATTACAAAGGCCAGCATCACGAGATGTACGGGCAGGGGCGATCGCAACTTGCCCTTTTCTATTACTGAAAATATTCCGACGGCAAACGCCGCTAAACCAACCAGTCGCCCGAACGTCCCTACCCCCGGAAGGATCAGCGCATTTTCCAGCGGAACCGCGAACACGAACACGAGCAGCAACGCGAACGCCGTGGACGTGAGCAGCTGGCCGCCTGCTGGCGCTGCCAGACGACTACCGCTTGTTCGGTTATCCCTGTTCGTCCAGGGCATTTGCTGGTTGGGCACTCTGGCAGAGGACATTTGTAGAGAGTCACCTATCTGCTGCGGTTTGCAAGGTCAATTGAATGAGATAGTTTTGGCCCGAAACGTGGTTGCTTTTGCGTCAGGCGTTGGGAGTTGGAGGGTGCTTGGCGTCCGCAGTCTGGCCATAACCGTAGCCATACCCGTAGCCATAGCCGTAGCCGTAGCCATAGGTACGGCCGGGTGTTTTGCGTGGATCCCAGCTATTGAGGACGGTACCGAGGATTCGCGTGCCGTCTTCGGATAGCCGTTGGGTTGCAATCAGGGCCGCCTCACGCATGGTGTGGCCGGCGCGGACAACGAGAACGACACCGTCCGAAAGGCCTCCAAGCAGGCGTGCATCGGCCAAGTGCATCATCGGCGGAGCGTCAATGATTACCATGTCGAATTCGGTGCGCATTCGCGCCATGAGCGCTTCAACCCGTGGTGAGTGCAGCAGTTGCGAGATGTTCGTCGTGCGCGTGCCGCTTGGAAGCAGCGACACACCCGTGATCCGCGTCTCGATTACCAACTGGTTTAGGGGTACCGTTTCCAGCGGCGCCTCCGATAGCAGAACATCGCTCACTCCACGCGTGTTTGCGGCCCCGAAGATCTTGTGCAATTTCGGTTGTCGCAAGTCGCCGTCGATTAACAGTACCCGGCGTCCCATTTCTGCAATCGCAATGCTGAGATTGCTGGCTACTGTGGTCTTGCCCTCTGCGGGACCAGGGCTAGTGACCACAATCACCTGGGGTCCCTCGGAATTCTGTCCCGGAAGCAAAATGGAAGTGAGCATCGCTCGGAAAGATTCCGCTACCGCGGACGGTTTGTGCTTCCAGGTCACTAGCTCAAGGCAATCGCTGGGATCGGCAGGTCCGAGTGCCCGTTGGCTGCGCACCGCAGGCGTGTCGCACACCTCCGCCATAGGAATGACGCCCAGTTCCGGAAGATTCAGGTAGACCTGCAAATCCCCGGGAGCTTGAATGCTGCGATCAAAGCGCGTGCGGAACACTACGAAAGCGAGTCCCAGGAACACGCCGCAGAACAATCCTAGCGCTGAATTCACCGGCACGTTCGGCTTCGCCGGCAGAAAGGGAGGTTTGGCTTCGTCAACAACCAGGACATTGCTCGCCCGCATCGCGGACGCCAGCGAGGCTTGCTTAACGCGATTGAGGAGGGTGTCGTACAGTTGCCGGCTCGAGTCTACCTCACGGCGCAGCGTGTCGTAATGGATGGCCTTGTCGGATTGATTGGCAACCGTCTTCTGTTGCTCGATGTAGGATTGCTGCAACAATTTCTCGCGACGTGCTGCCGCCGCATATTCGTTGCCCACGCGGCGAAGAACGTTCGTGCGTTGTTTCTCGAGAGCGCTTTGCAGTTCGTTTATCTGCGCCTGCACACGCTGAACCTTGTAGTGCTCCGGTGTCAGCGTTGCGCTCAATTCCACGAATTGCCGATGCAAGTCCGTCAGCTTCAAGCTGTATTCGCGTAGGGTCGGGTCGTCGATTGTTTCCGGGAGAGACTCGGCCGGTTTGCTCTTTGCTTCTTCGAATTTCGCCTGTTTGTCGACGCGGTCGGCCTGCGCCTTATCCAACTCATCCTGGAGTTCCTTGAGTCTGCCTTCGGTGACGTTTTCCTTTTCGGTCATCGTTAGCCCGGACTGGCGTGCGTAGGCTTGGAGCGCCGCCTCGGACTTTTCCAAGTCGGCCTTCATTTGGCTCAAATGACCAGTCAGCCATTCCCCGGTCCGTTGGCTAGATTTCCAGCGCATTTCCTGGCTTTGTTCGATGAATTCGGACACCAGCGTGTTGGCAAATAGCGCCGCGAACTTCGGATCTTCCGAGTCATACATCACTTCCACCAGGCGGGTCTGGCCGGAAGCGCGCACGGTCAAGTTGCCGCGGGCTCTCGCGACGAACGCATCTTTATTCACTTCCTGGCTGGGTTCCGAGAAACCTAGCATCCGCTGCACGCGGTCCGAGAACGCTGCCCAACCGCTATTCGGACGTTCTTGCTGCAGATCAATCTTATTGGCGACACGTTCCAGCAGAGAATCGCTCTGCAAGATTTTGATTTGCGTCTGGAAATAGGAGTCTGAGGTAGCACCCGGACCGGCATTGGTCGGATCGACGTTCTTTAGATCCATGAACTCCGAGTTAAAGTCCTGAATTTCCAGCGAGGTGCGCGCCCGATAGACAGGCGTCTGCAGTAAGCTGAACAAAACCGCCACAGCGAGCCCCGCCAAGGCGAAGCACAGCAGCGTAACTTTGTTGCGGACGAGGATATGCCAATAACCGAGCAGGCTATCGTAGCCCTGAGCCTCTCCGTTATCCGCCTGGGCAGGCTCATCCATCCGATACACAGTGGGGCGATTATCCGTATAGGTACTGAGTTGTACGGCTCGCGTCCGATTGTTTACTCGATCGAAATGCTTAGACATTTATTACCTGCCGTTCTGCCCTGCGGCTAAAATTGACATGACCCTAGATCGCACTCTGTTTCTTTAAACGGCGCTTACGGGCGATAAATCGCCAGACCCGTACCGGTGGAAATGGCTGCTTCGATGACACGCAAAGCGACCTTCTTACCCGTACTGTCGGGGATAAATAGAATGTCGTTGCCTTGCATGGGGACGTCTCCACCCTTGCCTTGCAAGATGCTCTTCAAGTCCACGGGAATTTCCGTGCGTTGGTCTGCTCCGGGGGCCAGGCGCAAGATCTTTGCATGTTTCGGGTCGGGTGCTGGCCCTAGCCCCTCCGCTAGGGACACCGCTTGCAGCACCGACATGGTCTGTTTTTCGCCGAGAATAAAGCCTCCCGACTTCTTTACGTCGCCGGTCACGTAGATCAATTCGGCTTTGGGCACCGAGATGACGTCGTGCGGGAAGATCTGAATGTTATCCTCAGGTGTCTTTGCTTCCATGATCTCCTGGTAATTCACCTGGGCCACGCTAAACCGTCCCGAAGCGTCCAACGTCGCGCCGGCCAAGGGTATGCATCCCCATTCCACTTGCCGCGTGATACGGATACTGTAGCCTGCATCCGGCCGCACGCCTCCAGCCATGGAGAGCATTTCTAGCAGGGTCTTGTGTCCTTCCACCTGATGTACACCCGGACTATTGACCGCTCCCAGAACCGAGGCGGGTTGGCTGCGCAACTCTTTAACATCAAGAGCCGCCTGCGGATGCCGAATGTAGGTGCTCAATCTCTTGTTCAATTCTTGTTCGGCTTGCTGGACCGTCAAGCCCGCCACATGCACTCGCCCTACCAACGGCACCTGAATGTCACCTTCACCGTCGACGCGCACGGTCTTGGTGGTTAATTCCTCAAGCTCAGGGCCCGAGATTTGGAGTTCGTCCTCCGGACCAAGCAAGTAGGTTGAGCGTACCTGGCTGCTGCAGCCCATCTTTTGGGAATCCGTTGCCGCTGGCGAGGTCGCCTGTCCGTCTCCACTCACAGCCATGAAGAGAACCACCAGGCCGATCGAGAAGCCTCGTAAAGTAATCATCGACCCTCCTCTCCGAACTTCCCTCACCTTATGAATTTCAATTTTCACTTGCTGTCCTCATAGTCCGTCTGCATTTTAGATCCGCCCCGACGAATTTTCGGTTGCAGCGGGGTTGTTCGAGCTTGGTGCCGGCTCACTCGATACATTCATCGGATCGATCCACTCGGGAGCCACTTCCACTGAGATCGACCGCTTGAGAAGCGTAACCGCGACGTAGATCCGATGCTGATTTGCGATCTTTGTCAGCACCCCTTCCAGTCCCCGCAACGGCCCGTGTTTCAGTCGCACCTTCTGGCCTACCATCAGTGACGGCCACGGCGTAACGGGCAGCCCGGATCGCAGTACCGATTGTATCGCCTCGATCTCGCTCTGATCCACCGGCTCCGGATTCTTGCCAACGCCCACCAGATACAGAAAGCCAGGCGTCGTCAGCAGTGGCAGACGCTCTTCGAGATTGAGGCGGCAGAACAGGTATCCCGGGAAAAGCGGGAGATCCATCACCTTCACCCGATCGGACCACTGCCTACGGCTACGGACCAACGGGAGAAATTCTTGAAATCCCTTACCCCGGAGCGCTGCAGCCACTGGTTTCTCGTAGTTCGGACGGACGCGCAATGCAAACCAAGGTGGCAGAGACATTATTGTGTCATTCTCATCGCTCGGTCCGGGCTCAAGCTCTCCAAGGTCGCTCCGCCCGACGTCGGCATCGAGGTCGGACTCACCTGAGTGCCCAAGATGTCCGTCCGCTCCGCCAATTTCTGATTCTCTCATCCTATATCTGCCCGATCCCTGCTGTTGAGACAAACTACCGCCCTTTGAGTCACATCTGTCTCTCAAACTCATCCAACCCGTCGGCGCGCCTTACGTTGCGAGCGCCAGAATCTAGTGCATCCTCAATAAGATCCAGACAGCTGGGCATTGCACACATATACAGGTGACACGGTGGTGTGACTCGACAACTCTGCCATGACCTGTCCTTTCGGCCAATGGGCCTCACGTTCCTCAATCGCAGTACCGAAGTACCGGGCAGGAAAGGAGGTACGCCCCACCCATCCAAGCAGCGCCGCCGTACTATTGACAGGAACCCATGCTGCCCCCTCAATGTCTTGCGACTTTTTGGTTCGGCCCAGGGCTTCCTTATTCACCACTTGCCCTCCCGCCGTCCTCTCCCGTTTCTTCCAATCGGAGTTCATCGATGGCGGAATCTTCCTGGTCGGCCTTCTGCGCGCGAGTTTCACGTAGGTGCGTAGTGTGGTTCATCGCAGCGAACCCGCAGCTATCAGATCCTGTGACCCGACGTTCCGATCGGACGACTCTCCCGATCGCATGAATTTCCGACGGGCGAGCTGAATGCTCGGGCCTAGGCAAGAAAACATTCATCTCGACGGACACGCCTAGCGGCGGCACAAACTCCGCCTGCACATAGATACCGCGACTGCCCAAGTCTCGGCAGTAGCCGTCGCATCCTTGCACATGGCCGGCGTCATCCTGCCAGGAAAACACCACAGGAAGCCGCAACGGGTAGCGTAGTGCTGTTCTTCGTTCCGCGACCCGGCTCGATGGACTTGAACGCGCGAACATCTGTACCTCCCACCTGCGTATGGGGAACAACCAAAACGTGCGACACCCATCCGTCATACCAAATCTACTCCCGCGACGGGGATAGTAAAGAGGACGAGCGTCGCCAAACTTAGAGGTCTGTGGACCTCCCTATGAGCGTGTAGCCACATAAAGTCCTAAGACTCTATACTAGAGACTAAAGACTCTAATAGGAATCTCCAACGAAGGTGATGTTCCTGTGCTCGAGAGGGTCATGAAATAGACGTGTAAAGCGCATGGGCAAACGTCGCCGCGGTACGTATCATTTATGGGCGCATTTTAGGGCAAGGTATGACAAACGGATCGAAGCAACCTCACTGGGGAAAGCCCCCTTGGAAGATCGATTTTCACCCGCTCGCGACTTCCTTGCCCAGGAGTGTGGATTTCGCTGTGGTCGGCGCCGGTTTTACAGGTTTGTCGGCAGCCGCTGAGCTGCGACGCTTGGATCCGAGCAAGACCGTAGCGGTCTTCGACCCCGAATCGGTTGGGGCACGGTCGAGCAGCCACGCCGGGGGGCTGGTTCTAGCCGAAACAGCAGCGGGGGATATGCCGGGACTAGGAGACGTCTTATCGGGTTATACCGATGTGCTTAAGAATCTGGAGGTTGACGGAGACCTTGCCTTGCGTGGCGCCTGGGAATTGGACCGTACATCACGTCCCGTAAGCTCACCCATCCACTGGAGCGATTCCGGGCAACTGCGGGTCGCCCGAGAGGTGCCTGGCGGCACAGCAGATCCCGGGAAGGTTGTCAGTGGACTTGCTCGAGCCGCAGAACGGCGCGGAGCGCTCGTCTTGGAGCACGCAGGCGTCGATCGGATGGACGTCGGCGACCAACTGACACTGCATGTGCGCGGCAGGCAAATTCAGGCTTCGCGCGCTCTGATCGCTACGAACTCCGAATCGCTCGAGCTCAGCGGGTTAGCCCGCCGAGCCGAGCCGAAATTTACTCTGGCCGTGGCTACAGAGCCCATCCCACTTCCTAAATTAGAGGCGCTCGGCCTAGCTTCGAGCAAACCTTTTTACACTGTAGACTTGCCTTATTTGTGGGGACGCTTGCTTCACGGAAATCAGGTTATTTTCGGCAGCGGGCTGGTCCATCTCAAAGATTGGCGGGACTTGGCGGACGTCGACATACGCGAGGGCGAAGCCTTTGACCTTCTCGTCCGCCTCAAGAAGCGAGTCCACGAGCTTCATCCCGTGCTCGCTGACATTCGCTTCAGTCACGAATGGGGCGGGCCCATTTTGATCGCCGAGCGATGGCAGCCAGTGTTCGCTCGCCATCCTCGGAGCGAGTTGGCCGTCGTCCTCGGTGCGTACAGTGGCCACGGCGTCGCTCTCTCCGTTTACCTGGGGGCGTGGGCAGCACAAGTCTTATTGGGCAGACGAGACCTACCCGCTTGGAACTCCTCGTAGGCCTCGTCCCGATTTAGTGCGTCAGCGACTGTCAGTTGGTGGGTGTTCCACCGGACCCGGAGTGTCGACGGCAGGCCGTCCGTGAATTACCACGGCGAATTTGTAAACGTTTTTCTATTCCGCGCCGGCGAGGGACAGACGTACGCCCTTCTACGTTTTCGTAACGCCATCCGTAAGCCGTTCAATGTATGGACGCGGTTCCGCTGAACTCCTAACTTCACACCAGCCCAGCGATGCGACGGGAATTGATTTCTAACGGATCGGAAAGGGACACACATATGGAGCACAACGAATTGAAGGAACTTTACATCGATGAGCTAAGGGATTTGTTCGATGCCGAAAACAAATTGCTGAAGGCTTTGCCGAAACTCGCCAAGGCCGCTAGCTCGGACAAGCTTCGCGCCGGGTTCGAAGAGCACCTGGAGCAAACTCGTGGACACGTCGAGCGCCTTGAGGAAATCTTCGAGGGTCTTGACGAAAAGCCCACCGGTAAGAAATGCGCCGGGATGGCCGGGTTGGTCAAAGAAGGCGAGGAAATCATGGACGAGGACTTCAGCGCGGAAGTAATGGACGCCGCGCTGATCTCCGCCGCCCAACGCGTCGAGCACTATGAAATCGCCGCGTATGGCTGCGTCAGCGCCTGGGCACAGTTGCTAGGCGAGTCCGAAGCTAATGCGCTGTTGGAAAAGACCCTAGAAGAAGAAAAGGAAACAGACCAGAAACTGACCCAGCTCGCAGAAGAAATCACTGTCGAGGCGAAAGGCTCTGGGGAAGAAGAAGAGGAACAGTCCGACGAAACCATTCCCGGTCGCAAGGCGAAGAGCGCCCGCGCCTGACTTGGCTATTTAACTCCCGATAGATTAGGCCCGGCGATGGCGTCTCGCGGACGGCATCGTCGGGTTGCATAACCCTGTCTGCGCTCCGTGCGGATAATCAGCAAGTCTCGTGGTCTTTTCTAATTCCTCGAAGAGTCCAGTGGCTCGTGAATCACGCCAATTTGGGAATCAAACAGGCCTTTGCGGGGAATTGCTCTCCGGGGAATCTGATGTCTGATCAGCGCGTCTGCCAGTTGCAGTCCAGTTTTTCTTCAAAGGAGTCTAAAGTTTGCGAGATACCTGCCGATGGATCCTGAGAGAAGGTGTTCCCAGACCGCCCCTCTCGGACCCTCAAGTCGGAACAATTTCCATTCACATTGTTTCTGTACGATGCTTGGAAATCTCGGAACGGGAAATCGCATATCGATGGTCGGTTTGAAGTGTGGCGACTCGTCAGGATGATGAATCCACATCAGCAGCGAGTTGGGTGGCTTGTCCCAAAGTTAGTCCCTCGAAAGGTGTTACTCGATGAATTTGGCCGGCACGCGAATTGACGTTCTCATTGCGGATCGCGATCACATGGCAGGGCAATTGATGGCCACTGCTTTGAGGCGGTGCCGCAACCAGTTCGATGTGGTAGTCGTAACCACCAACTCCGGCGAGGCCATTGGAAGCCTGAATATCTACAAACCGCACGTTGCCCTGGTCAGCCCGGATCTCGAGGATGGATCTCAGACCGGATTTAAAGTACTTCAAACGCTTCGCGCGAATCATCCGGAAACCGCCGGGATTATGATGCTTCACTCCATTATGCGAGAGTCCGTCATCGCTTTGTTTCGAGCCGGAGCTCGCGGGATTTTTTGCCGAGCCGACTCATTCAAAGCGCTGTCGAGGTGTATCCGCACGGTGCACGAGGGGAAAATCTGGGCCGGCACCCAGGAACTCGAATATATTCTGGATGCGCTAACCCGCCTGAAGCCCGTGCAAATCAGCACAAATTCCGGTATGGCCATGCTCACTCCGAGCGAGCAGCATGTCGTTACCTTGATTGGGGAGGGGATGAAGAACCGGGAAATTGCTCAACATCTTCGTCTTGCCGAACATACCGTCAGCAACTATCTCTATCGAATCTTCGATAAGTTAGGAGTATCGACTCGCCTCGAGCTACTCCTTTACGCGATAAGCCACCAAAACACGGAAAATCGCGTCTAGTTCAGCACAACGGCATTCGGTGAGATGAGGACAGACCGCCGGCTGCGGTACCAAGAATGACGCCGCGCGACGGGCTGGCTATTTTCTTCCTACGAACCGCACCCGGACGGTGAGGGCCCGACTCTGTCCACCCGAAAAAGCACCGAAGTTGGGGGCATCGATGTTGCTGACCACGGTGTCGGGATTTTGTCGGCCCAGAACGTTCACTCCTTCGATTCGGACGGCCCACAGATAGCCGCGGAAACCGAATTTCTTTTCCAGTCCCAGATTCAGGCTCACGTACGCCGGGAACCGCATGGAGTTCGGCGGACCCACCAGTTGCTGTTCCAGGTTGACCACACTGAACGGATAGCCTGTCCGGTATTCCAAAAAATAGCTAAGTAGCACGCCCCAGATATGAGTGGGCGTCCAGCCCCAGGTCAGAAAGCGGTTCGGAGCGTCCCATGACAGCGGGCCGGACTGCTGCGGGGCATAAAAGATCGAGCCGAGTGCGGGGCTAAGCAGTTCATCCGAACGCGCACGTGAACGCGTGTACGCCGCGTAGATTTGCGTGCTTTCGGAGAAGATATGCCGCGCGGAAAATGTCGCGGAGCGGTAGCGATCCTTGCGATGATCCTGAAGCAGGAAAATTCCACCGGGCTCGGCAGGCTGCTGGTCGACGTACGCGAATTGATGGTAGCCGTTGCGCGCGAGCAGTTCGATGCCCAGCAGCGTATTTCGTTTGATCCTTTGCTGCCAGCCGAGGCTGGAAATGGTGAAGCGCGGTTGCTGAAGCCCGCCGGAGGGAAGCAGGAACTGGCTCACGACGGGTGGTAAGACGGGTACCGTGCTGGAGCTGTCGTAGAAGGTATCCACCTGCCGCTGATCGTAGGCCTGCGCGATCAACGCCAGATTCAATGGCGCGTTGTAAATCCCCCAGCCGACGGAAAGTTTTGATCGGTCGCTGCCAAAAGGCAGAAAGTTCCCGGAAACGCGGGGCTCAGCCATGGCGCTCTGGGTGAAGCGATCCCAGTCGGTGCGCACTCCGGCCTGAAAAATGAAGCGTTTCGAGATCGACCAGGTGTCCTGCACGTAGCCGCCAGCCTGCGTGTTCGAGACTTGTGGCGTTGCTGTACCCGCAAACGTGGATTGACGGATCAGCGTTCCGTCAACACGCAGAGCCTGGATTTCCGTGCGGTCCGCGGATTGCGAATATCTCAGGCCGGCGACGTTGGCGCCCGCGGTCAGTTGGTGCGTTCCGTGCCAGCGCCGTGAAGCAGCCGTCACACTGCCCATCGCCTGCAGCCGGCGTCCACGCTGGTGCAAGCTCTCGAAGAAATTGCCGCCGGTGTTGTTGCCGGAGCCATTGATGAGCAGCACGTAGGGCGCTTCGCCTTGCGGCGTGAAATCCAGCACGCCGCTGTCGGCGGCGACGCCGAGCTCAAAGAGCGTATCGTGAAGCCACACTTGATCTTTCAGCGAGACGAAAGCGCGCCGTTCGCTCGCATCCAGCGTCGTAGATTCGGGATCGAGCGCGTCCAGGCCGAGGCCAGTGTCTTGCGCGCGGTTATAGAGAAAACTCCCGTGCAGTATGTTCTTTGGCGTGAGGTTGTATTGCAGGCGCAGAAGGTTGTCGCCTGCCCATTGTTCCGATGTATTCGCGCCAGCGGGCTGCTGTTTGACCACTGCGAACGTGTGCTGGAGGCTGATCGAGTCCGAGAACCAAAATCGGCCTCGCTCGAGAGGACCGGAAAACGTGAATCGCGGGTACCAGTTTCCAAGGTGCGCGCCTTCTTGGATGTTGATGCCAGGAATGGGATCGGTGGTGCCGAAACGCCAGCGATCGTCGCCGTCGGGCGTTTCCAGATTTAGAATGCCGGCGCCGGAATGAGCGTAGCCGGCTCCGATGCGGCCCGTTTCCACCTCCGCGACTCGTGTGGCATCGACGTTGAAGCGGGAAGATAGCGTGCCGTTGGCCGGATCGCCAATTTCAAAGCCGTCGAGGAGATACTGAGTGTCCGCGGAGCGCGCACCGGCGATGTGCAAGTTGTCGAGGTTATCTTGAACAATTTGCGGCAGCGCAATCAGGCTCTGCTGCAGGCTATGGGTGCTCGGGACGGGAATATCGCGAATGTCCTCCGCCGTGAGCGTGGAACGCTGGGCGGTATCCTGGACGTCGATCTGATTCGCGGGAGCGACAACCTGCACTTGCTCGTGGAGCTCCTGGGCGTGGTTAAGAGTGAAGATGATGTCATTGAGCCCGGCATGGAGGGCAACCTCCTTGCCCGAAAGAAGAAAGAAGCCTTCCTTGCGAACCTCCGCTTTGTAGTCGCCAGGAGGAAGGTCGCGGAAAGTGAAACGCCCGGCCCCGTCGGTCTCGGCTCGATGCGGCGGTTCGCTGGCGAGTGCGAGCGATACCTGAGCAGCTACGATTGGTACGCGGTTTTCGTCCAGAACAACTCCAGTGCACTCGGCCGAGTCAGTGGCGTAGATGGGCTCCGACGCCAGAAGCGTTAGGTAAATCAAGCCCGCGGCGAATAGACGGCCCGGTCCCATTGCAGCACCGATCTTCTCAAATCAGGTTGCCATTGTGGAGCGTCTCGCAGCAGCAAGACGCCAGATCGATATTTGCGGATTGTGTCACAGCTGCGAAAAACCACCCGCTTTAAAATGTCAGCTAGTGCATGTCTTTTTTTCGCGTTGGTCGTCTCAGACGGCCAAAACTCGAACTATTAAGTTCGTTGAACGAGTCATCGCGGAACGAGCTCAAAAAGTTTTGGGGCGAAATAGCTTGACACTCCGCATTTGCGTTTGTTAAATGAACACCCCCGCGCGATCCACACTGAGTGGTCGTTTCTATCTAAATTCTAAAATCGGAGAGAAAATGAAAGCTGTCCGCATGCTTACGGCGATACTGTTTTTTTTCACAGCTATGGTGTTTGCGTCGCAGTTGCTAGTAGAAGCGCAAACTACGGGGAACTCAATGAAAGTTATCGGCTACTTTCCACGGTATGGGATCTATGATGGCTTTTTCGTCAAAAATCTGATCACCAACGGCTCCGCCAAACGTCTGACCCATATCAACTATGCCTTCACCAACGTCGTCAACAATCGATGCGTCAGCTTTGACACCTATGCTGACTACCAAGCTCCGGTCTCGGCCCAGAACGCTGTGAACGGCTTATCCGATAGCCATGGCGGGTTTGCAGGCAATTTTCGCCAACTCCAAGAACTCAAGAAACTGTATCCGAACATCAAGATCATCATTTCCATTGGGGGCGGAAGCTCAGACCCGAATGCATTCCGCAGCGCGTCGCTCCCGCAAAATCGAGAGGCTTTCGTAAAGAGTTGCGTAGACATGTACATTCAAGGAAATTTTGGATCGGGCTTGCATCAGCCTGGCATTTTCGATGGTTTCGATGTGGATTGGGAATTCCCCGCTTCCGCCGCGGACCGGTCAAACTTCACCTCGCTGCTCGCGGATTTTCGTCATCAGCTGGATGCGGTTCGCCCGGGACTAGTGCTTTCCATTGCGGGCCCAAATGGTCGATGGGCTTACCAATATATTGATTTGAATAGTGTGCAGCAGTATCTGACCTACTTCGGTTTGATGACCTACGACTATGACGGGCCATGGAAGGACAACACCGGTTTGGTCGCACCGCTTTACCGCTCGTCCAAAGACCCCGACCCGAACAACAATGCGAGCGCGACTGTCGAAGGGTATCTCGAAGCCGGTGTCGAGCCTGGAAAACTCCTCTTCGGTGTGCCGTTTTACGGCTACGAATGGACCAACGTTCCAAATCTCGACAATGGGCTGTTCGAACCGGGTGCTCCTAAAGGGCAAGGCGCTGCTTACAACTCCATCGTCAACATTGAATCCAAGTTTAAGCTGCATCGTGATTCGATCACCGACGCACCCTACCTGTATGACGGCAACAATTTTTGGACCTACGACGACACCACCTCCATCCAATTCAAGATGAATTACGTCCGTAGCCATAATCTAGCCGGCGTCATGGTGTGGAACCTGAGCCAGGATCTCTCCGACGGTCTGCTATTGAGTACCGTCGTGAATGGGCTCAATACCGAGAACTAGGACGTTGACCGCTGATGGCGTGAAGTGGGGTTTTCGGAAGTAGGGGATAAGGCGACGGAAAGGAACGCCGTGGCGCGTCTGCGATTAGTATCCGTGCTGGCGTGCTCTGACGTTCTGATCTAAGCAGGATAAAACCTGATGCTCTTGACGTACGCGTATCGGGTCACGTCCAACGTCGCCTTACCGCCCCACTGATCGCTGTTCGTGCCTCGGATCTGAAGAATGATATACGCAGGTGCGACGGGCACATTGGTGTGATGGTTTGCGACCAACACTCCGTTGATGTACCACTTGACGCCTTCGGGTTGCCAGACAAGTTTGTAATTGTGAAAGTGGTTCGCCAGAGACGAATTCTGAACCTCATCGGTTGTGCGCACATCCGGGGAATAGCCGGGTTGCACATTCAAATTGAGGTTGTGCCAGTTTGTCGCCCAGATGGAATTCTTGTTCCCGAGAAACTCGATGTCCATCTCAGTTTCAGAATTCTGAAAATACAGGAATGCCGATGAGATTGTGCCGGAGTCTGATTTGCCGGGACCGTTTGGTGTAGGAGATTCTGACGCCATCCTCATGACAAATTCATAGGTGCCGTACCCGAACTTCTCCCTGGTCCATATCGCGGCGCCTTTGGAGATGACACCATCGGGTCCCTGCGTCTGCTCGACCTTAAGGCGAAGGACACCGTCAACGAAGTCAACATTCTGCGGGACGTAAACGCCGTGATTCAAGCCAGGCTTCGAATCCGGAGATTGCCACGAGGCTATACGCCAGTTCTTGCCAAGGCCGTTCGTGAAGTCGTACGAAACAGGCTGCGCTTTGGCTGTGACCAACAGCAGCAGGAGTGTTACAAGTAAGGTCGCTGATCTCATCAGAGCTTTTCCTTTATGCCGATTAAGATATCTGGCATCCAGGCCTTTTTTCATCGAAATTTGCGCCAGAACGGAAGTACGTACTTGGCGCACAGATGCACGATCGAACTAGGACCCGAGAGATACCACCCGCCATAAAACATACTTTCTCCTCACCGGCAAAGTCTGTCACTTTCGAGCGCTTCGAATAGCACACAAAGAAGTGCAACCTCGGTAATCGTAGAGCCTCTCGCGATTTAAACCAACAGTACGTCGGCTCTGTGCCAATTACTTCGCCAGGCCTATTCGCTTTATAGTACTAGGTATTAGTAATACCACTCCGGGCCTGGTACTAAAGAATGGTACTTGCAACGGAAGACTGCAGCGGGACCGAGTTGGGTGTGCCGAAAGCGCGTGACAGAGCGAAGCACTCGATGGAGATCTAGACATGCCGAAAGAAATACAGACCGGAGGTTATGCCCAAGGACTATGAGCTATCCAGGAATTTGAGGCAACCTCTTACTGCGGGAACTGAAACGTTGTCGCATTTTGGCCATTGAGATTTTCAATCACTAGACCCTGCGAGTTTGTGACCGTCGTAATACCACTCTGCTGGATGTAATCCACGATACCTTGCAGCGTCACTACACCGTCGGGATGACCCGCCGCGGCGGCGGTTGCCGGAGTCGAGTCAATGCTGATTGCGGAGTTTCCTGGACTATTGTCATCAACACGATGAAGCAAAATAATGAGCCAGACCTTGTTGTCATGAGCATACTGAATCCACGCATTGGCTTGACTCTGCGTGGTGTTCATATCGTTTTCAGCGCTCTGGCTCCACAAATAGTAGGGATAGAGGTGATTACAGTCGGCAATAGTCCTGCCAGCACTACATTCTGTGAGGCCGTTGTAGCCCAGGTCAGAGTCGCGCGCCCCAAGATACCCGGCAGCCTGAACCGCCTGTCCCACCGTGGCGTTGGGATAGCCGTAGTCTCCGTAAGGATAGGCAAAGGTGAGCGGATTCAATCCCTGAGCAATCAGGTCGGATTTAGAGCCAGCAATCTCGAGGCTGAGCGAGTCGTCCGCCGTGGTCGGGTTTCCGTAGACGTCGATGCAGGGAGTCTTGGTGGCTCCTCCGGTCTGGGTGACGCCGCACAGCGTAGATAGGCCCTGGTGAGTGCGTGTGTGAGCGCCAATCTCATGGCCATTGGCGGCCATGGTTTGTACTTCAGCCCAGGTCAAGAAGTCCGGGTTTCCGGAGACGTCTGCGATACCTACAGGACCCAAACCTGGATTCACGATAGCGTTGTTGGGGCTCCCGGTGATGATGTATTGGGTGGTCGGGATGCCTGCCGCGTCCAGTATGGGCAAGCCGTTGTCATACATGGACTGATAACCATCGTCAAAATCGATCGAAACAAAGCCGTACTGGCTGACAACGAAATTCAGCGGATTGGACGTAGCTGAGACCGCACCCGGGTTGGTCACCGTGACTGCGACGGTCGCTGGGGAGACTAAATCAGCAGCTGGAACCTGTACCGTGATCGACGTGGCCGTGACGTTGACTGGACTTAAAATGTTAGAGCCAAAATTGACCATCGAGTTCGAAGCGAAGTTCGTGCCGGCAATGGTCAGGTACTGTAAGTCCGCGCTTCCCGTGATCGCGATGGGTGGCGAAAGAGATGAGAGTGACGGAGGCGTTGGTGGCGGAGGCGGAGGCGCCGTCAGTGTGAAGAAGACCGACCCTGTAATTCCCGCCACCGTTGCGGTTACGCTCGAAGGACCTGCGATATTGCCCGTGACGAGACCCGTGGAAGACACTGAGGATGAGCCGTCTGCCGGGGGCGCCCACATAGCGTTCGAAATCGGGAACGGATTGCCGTATTGATCGACTCCGGCGACCGTGAATTGCTGGGTGGCACCAACATTGAAGCTGGCGTTGGACGGCGTAACGCTGATAGAGGTCAACACCGGAGGAGGCGGGTTCGCAATGGTCACCGGGAATGACGGGATGGCAAAGGACGGTACCGTCGGTACGATAACGGTGATGTGAACCACACCGGGCGTTACACCGTTGACCGTGCCGCTCAATTCTCCTTCGGAATTGTTGGCGGTCACCGTAGCGTTGCCATTGTCGGTTGCCCACGACAATGGAATTGCGAGAGGCTGGTTAAACTGGTCAAATTCGGTGGCGACGAACTTGAAGGCCGTCAATGCCGGGATGATGGGGATCGCCGGAGTGGTTGTGGCGTTCGGTGTGATGATCACCGAATACAGCACGGAAGGCGCTGCATTCGTTACCAGGGTAACCGTGTTCGTGGGCATGCCGTTCACCGTCGCGCTGATAACGGTGGTGCCGGGATGCGTGAACGAAGCTGTTGCTTTACCAGTCGCGTCAATCGTGGCGACACTCGTATCACTTGAAGAATAGGTGAAAGCGAGGCCCGTCATCGGGTTACCAAACTGGTCGAATCCCATTGCAGAAAACTGTTGCGTCTGACCTGTAAGAATCGGGGTTGGTTTGTGAGGCCTTAGCACGACGGAAACTAGGACTGAGGGAGCGCCCGTTACCGTTAGAGTCGCCGGGTTGCTGCTCACGCCGCCCGAGGAAGCCACGATATGCGAGCTAATGGCGTTCTGTGTTGTGTTGACGCCGGTTCCTGCGCCGCCAGTTATTGGGTTGCCGTCCGAAGACCACGTGATGGGAGCGACAAAAACATTGTTGTACTGATCGAACGCGGTAGCGGTGAACGCGAACGATGCCCCCGGCGCAATCGTCAGTGTTGAAGGCGAAATGGAAATATGGTCCAGCTGCGAAGGCGCCGGGGTGGGGGGCGGCGCTGGGGTAGGGACCGGGGCGGGGGTTGGAGTCGGGGTTGGCGTTGGAGTCGGGGTTGGCGTCGGACTCGGGGTTGGCGTTGGAGTCGGAGTCGGAGTTGGAGCTGGAGTCGGGGTCGGAGTCGGAGTCGGCGTTGGCGCGGGAGCAGGAGTTGGGACAGGGGCTGCCGTCGGAGCTGTAGGCGTGGGTGTCAGTTTCGTCGAGGTGCCCGGGCCACTAGCACAACCGCAGACAAAAATGACCAACGCAATAAAGGACACTTCCAGGACTCGACGTATGCGCATAAAGGTCGTCACCTTACAGTAAACACTTGATAGAGCGCGAAAGCACTCGAAAACGCAGAGGCGCATATCCTGGCGTCTCGATGCTTCGAGAAGATTCGGATTCTCGAGAAGAGCCGCTCTTCATCGAAATTTACGCCAGAACGGCAGTACATACTTGGCGCACAGATGTATCATCGAACTGGGACCCGAGATATACCACCCGCCATAAAACATACTTTCTCCTTGCCATCGCGACCTATGGCGCCAACTTCCAGAGCCCGAAAAATGCGGCACTTCTGCAATTTTAAAGTGTCCCGTAAATTCGACAACGGTACGTCAGCCCCGTTCGGATATCACCAGCGGCCTATTCTCTTTGTAGTACTGATTCTCCGTAATGCTCTCGTTCGACTGGTACTAACGTCCGGTACTGACAATGGAACCTCCCCGTGACGATCGAACTTGTCCAGCAGAGTGAAAGAGCGGACCACTCTAAGTAGAGCCGGAGATGCCGGGAAAGATACAAACTGGAACGGATCTTTACTGAACTCCGCTAATTCAGCTTGTAGCGAGTCGAACTTTGCCACGAGAGCTTCCCAGACCTGGGGCCAAAGAACGCATTGTGAAAGGCTCTAAGGAAGAGGTAACTGTCCACGAATCTTAGGAAAACAAAAGTGGGCGCGTAGAACAGAATGTCCCAGCGTTTGTGCCGGAAGCTGACCACGACGGCACTGACAAGCATGAACCCGCCGTCAATGCTGGCCCATGTCGCCACGGTCCTAGGGTAGAAGTAGAACCAAATTGGTACGAGCAAGAGTAAGAGGGATGCGATCAATCCCTCGCCCATAACCAATTGGGTCTCGAGAGCAATCTTGCGTCTGCTGCCCCACATCTTGAGCTGCCGGGTGCAAGTCCACGCGCCGCCGTTCCAGCGGATCAGTTGGCGGCTGTAAGAGCGGAGCAAATCCTGAGGATCAGCTGTGATGACCACTGCGTCGCGAACGTAGATCACATCGTAGCCAAGGTCATGGGCGCGAAGCGTTGCCATCATGTCTTCGACAATGCTTGGTCTGCTTTCCCAAACCTGATCGAACAGGCTCATGCGGAAAACGGAGCAGCAGCCCGCTGCGACGTTGATCGTTCCTAGCGCGTGCTGTCCCTCCTTAATTAACCAATGCCCGACCGCGTACTGTAGAGCGCGCCACGCTGTCAGCCAGTTCTTGGGACGAGACTTGACCTTGCCGCAAGCAATCGCTGCGTTCGGGAACTTTTCAAAAGCACGCACCATGGCCGCGAAGTAGCCGGGTTCGAACGTCGTGTCTGCATCGGCCAGCGCAAGCAAGTCATAGCTGGCAAGATTGAAGTGCTTGATGCCCTTGGCTATCGCCAATGACTTTCCGCCGTTTACAGAAAGCTCCAGGACGTTAATGCCTCGCTCTGCTGCCAGCGGCGCTGTGTCATCGGTCGAGCCGTCGCTAACGAGATAGATGTCCTGCTTGTCGACGCCCGCTGAGATGATGCTGTCAATGGTGGATACGATCGCTACCGCTTCGTTCTTAGCGGCGATGAGTGCGCAGACCCTCATTGAACGGTTACTACTTGTCCCACTGAGGGAACGCCGTTCGTGTTCACCAAAAACAGAAGATACATCCCCGGAGGCGCGACGTTACCGTTTGGAGGACCAGTCAACGTGAGCGTCTGGCCGCTCGTGGCGAAAGACAATCCCACTAGGCGCTGAGACATATCGAAAGCGTGGGTCGGAGCACCCTCGCGGATAAGCACCGCGCCTGCGATCGTTCCATTCGATGTCACCGTGAACGTCTGCCCATACCCGACGGCGGCCGGAGCCGCCGTCAGTGAAGGCCGCGTTGCCAGCGAGCCATCCGCATTGAACAGGTATGCGGGCTGGTAAATTTCGATGTGCGGCTCGAAGGTGCCCTGTTGCGGATTGCCGCCGCTTAGGACCACGGTTGCATCGGGTAGCAACAACGCCGTGCTGTGGTACAGGTGCGGGTAGACGTTTGGAGCTGCCGAAGAGAAGGAGTTCGTCGTCGGGTCATAAAGGTCGGCCGTCAGACTCGCAGTCGTACCGTCTTCGTCATTAGCGCTCCCGCCCACCGTCAGAACCTTCCCGGTTGGAAGCAAAACAGCATTCATCTCAACACGCGGACGGGACATCGCCGGACCGGATACCCACATTGGGGTTGTTTGCGACATATCAATCAGTTCTGTGCTGTTGGTGGCGACGACCGAGCTACCCATGCCACCGAGTGCCAGGATCACCGGTTGATAGTTGGTTTGCGGCAAAAGGGGCAGGAGAACAGTCGAGCCGTAGGAGCGGTATTGTGAGTCAAGTGTTGTCGCCAGGTAGGTCCAATTCGCGGTGCCCGCGGCGGCATTCGGGTCAAACACCCAAGTCTCCGGTTCGGGTCCGGCGTGAACCAACTTGCCATTGGGAAGCAAAATCATGCGAGGGTACAGCGCGGGCGCTCCCGGTACCGGAAGGCTACCGTCGGAATATGTCAGGGTGCGGCAATCTCCCACTGGGCCACCGCCAATCGAGCAGGTCGGGATGACCGGGGTGCTCCACGAGCCATTCCAGTATTCGATCAGCGCGTTGTCATCTGCCTTCTCGTCCTGCCCGCCGTAGGTCATCACACGACCGTCACCGAGTGAGGTCGTGGTTGGATACCAACGCCCCGCCACCATCGGTGGAGTAACCGTGAACGTTGAGGTAGCTGGATCGAAAATCGCAGACAAATTACTCCCGCCGAATCCTTGATCTTGCGCGGTAGTAATGTCCCGAGGCGCTTTGTGTCCAGGCGTGTTTTCCATGGCACTGGTCGCCCTGCCGCCCGGAACCTTAGTGCCGTGGCCCATGGCTCGCATGATGGCCGCCGCTGGGCCCGTTGCATAAGTATCGGTCCCGCCGTTGATGAAGACCTTGCCGTCGGCCATCTGCGTCGCACCGTTACAGAAAACGTCGAACGGAACGGGTATCGTATTGAATGTGCCGGTAGAAGGTGTCCAAATCGTGGCCGATCCAGCGCCTGTCGGGCAGCCCGCAAGGCCCGGCGGGCAGTTGCCTGATCCAGCGATGTAAAGGACGTTGCCTGTGTTCAGCAGGATCCCGTGCACCGGATTGATGGGCATCAGGTTCGCCGCGGTCGTCCAAACTCCCTGACCTGCCGGAGTGGCAGGATTCTGCGTAACGCTCGTCCCAGGTGGCGGAATAGGTACGGGGGCGGGCGTCGGCGTTGGGGTGGGAGTCGGCGTTGGCGTTGGCGTTGGCGTAGGCGTGGGAGTTGGAGTCGGCGTCGGGGCTGGCGTTGGCGTTGGGGTGGGAGTTGGCGTAGGAGTTGGAGTTGGCGTTGGCGTTGGCGTTGGAGTCGGAGTCGGCGTTGGGGTCGGCGTTGGAGTCGGAGTGCTGGCAGTAGGCGTGACCCGTTGTTGACCGCCGTAGTAGCTGCAACCGTACAGCGTCGCAGTAAAGGCCAAGATCGTCACCGCGATTGATATCTTCTTCATGCTCGCCTTCATGCTCACCCTTCCTCCTCGACAGAACAGCCCCAAACGTTTTTCCGTCCTTTAGTGCTTGGCATGCGGCCCCGAGCTAACGACGTCCCTAGCTCGCAGGCGAAAGCCTCAAACCGGTACCACCTAAATCCGATCAAAGCGACGTTCTCGCTTCTCAGTGTTTGTCTTGCCAACCGTGCCAGAACCTTATGAATATTTCCGCTCCTGCGCCGGATCGCGGCAGGACTGTGCGCGTTTCATAGAGGTACATCGCACCCACTTCGAAGGTCGAATGCTCCGTCGGCACCATCACTTCTACGCCGCCGCCCTCGCGGGTAAAGTTGTTCCAGTCGTAGTGCTTGGCGTCCTTGGAGGCCGTGATCTGCCCGAAGACAATCACGTTGGGCAGGAGTTTTTTCGCACCGTGGTCCTTATCCTTCCATACCGTCACGCCTTGCTTGGCGTAGTCCACGAACAACGTGTTGTGGAGTTCGGTAGGGCTTATGTTCAATGCGGCGATACCCCAACTGCTTCCCGGGAGGCGTCCTCCCTGACCCCAACCTACCCAATAGTTGATATCGGTAGTGGGAGCCGCCGCCGTCACGCCGCTGACGAAGCGATGTTCAGCGGTGTACCCCACGTCGGCCCTTACGAGGGCGCCAATACTCTTGTATGCAAAAGTCTTCGCCAACTTCAGGCCACCACTGGCCCGAACAAAACGGTTCCAGTCCAGACTGTGCTGGTCAACGCTGTCGGTAGTATTGACGTAAGCACCTAGGTCAAATGGGCCGACCGTGCGGAAGACCAGGCTCTGTTCTACGAACGTCCGTACCGCGAAGTCCTTTTCCAGCGGACTAGTTCCGCCCGAATCAATCCACATGCTGCCTTGGCCCGACGGTGCCATACCCGTGATCCTTGGAGTGGTGTCGTGGCTGGTGATGACCTGTGGCGCCATGACCTCCTGAGCGCTAGCCACCGATGCGCATAGCAGGAACAGGACTGCGAACCTCATGATGATTCCTACCTCCTCGTGTTTCCCTGCAAGACTTGTTGGCCTTTGACTCATTCCGACCTCGTTAAATGCCTTTAGCTCTTAAGGTGAGCCTTTGCCCGAAGGTAAGGTCCCTGTGACCTTGCCGCGGTTTACGTCGTCCGTATCCGGGGGAGAGAAGCCGTTACACAGACCGCCGGATGGACACTGTACGTTCGGACAGGAGAAGATTGCGCTCCCCTGTCCGTTCGGCCAATGGGCCTCACGTCCCGGGAAAAAGGTACAAACGTACTTCGTTTAGGGGGTACCGCCGGTAGTAGTACTTCTATTGGCCGGATGTGCGCGCAGGAAGCGATTTACGGGTTGGGAGAAATTCTGGACCCTTCCGGAAAAACAAAGGGCCTGTCCGTGGTGGACAAGCCCTTGTGAAGCTTAGAACCTTGCCTTATTAGTGGGCTTTTTTGGCGCTTCCATGGCCAAGCCTACTCGTCTTCGGCGGCGTGTCGGGATCTTAGCTTTGACACGGTGACCTTTGCCGGTTTAATGATCCTGACAGCCAAGGCTATCCAGTAACAACCACCCGATTGACAGCCAAGGCCCGGCCGCTCTATGGTCCCATTGGCGACAAATCAGAAGCGAAAATCCGAACAAGGCGAAAGCAGTGGAAGGTCGGGAATTGCCCGCCGTCCTCGAACTTTCCCGACAAGGCAGGTGCGCGAATTCCCGACGGTGCGAGCCCCTCTGGCCAGCCGTAGCGCGAAAGGAGAATTGCAATGAAGAGAAATGGGACGAAGCTGATTCCTAGTTTAATTTTCGTTGGGGCAGTTCTGATTGCGGCATGTGCCAAGCCCTACCACGAGGAAAACGAACGCTACATGTTCGTGGCCACGAACATTAAGCTGCCATACTGGCAGGAGGCTGAGGCAGGATTTTTGGACGCGGCCGGTGCCCTCGGAGTGAAGGGCGAGCTCGTTGGCCCCACGGGCTACCAACCGAACGCGGAACTCGGAATGTTCCGCGACATCGTGGAACAGCACCCAGCTGGAATCTGTCTGTCCGCTGCGCGACCCGAGATTTTTAAGGCGGAGATTGACAAGGCGGTGGCCCAGGGCATCCCAGTCATCTGCGTGGATTCAGACGTCGCGGATTCGAAGCGCGTGCTGTACATCGGAACGGATAACTTCAAGGCGGGCACAGAGGCCCTGAAGCAGATCGCGGCACTCGTTCCGGGTGGTGGGAGCGTCGCAGTTATAACCATTACGGGACAGCGCAACCTCGACGATCGAGTGGCGGGCGTGGCGGACGCGCTGAAGAATTTCCCGGCCATCAAGCTGACAAAGATACTCGATGACAAGGGCGATGCGCGAAGCGCGTTTGACCAGGTCTCCGAGCTGATACAGAAGAAAGAAAAACTAGACGGAATCATTTGCTTGGAGGCCACAGGGGGCTCTGGCGCTGCCGAAGCGCTGCACCGGTTCAACAGGGAAGGGAAGCCGCCGATTGTTGCGTTCGACGGCGATCCGGAGACCCTTGACTGGATCGACCGCGGCGTAATTGCGGCAACGATCACGCAAAAGCCCTATGTAATGAGTTATTACGGACTGAAATTCCTAGATGATTTGCACCACAACGCTGTACATCAATTCAAAGACTGGCGCACGGCCCTCGCACCACCGATGCCGACGTCCGTCGATACTGGCACTCTGGTCGTGGACAAGAACAATCTCAAGGTGTATCGGGAGGCTCTGGCCGCCCACCCGAAACCCCTGTAGAGATTGCGTGTTCAATCGCGGGTTGGGCCCGGTCTGGAACTTATCGGTCCCACACTATACCTACAAGACTTTTGATTGCTTCGCCGCCAGTTTATCCAAATTGGGAAACGACGACGCTTCAACGATGCTGCGCTCCGGCGGCTGGACTTGTGCCTGCAACGCACGAACCAACATTTCTAAGGCAAAGTCTATGGTCACTGAGGTAATCACAGCGGCGGTCAGTACGCGCTCTTCAACCAAGGGTTTCACATGGCTCGCGATGCCGACGCCGAGGAACGGCACTTCGAGCCACCTCTTCCTTTGCACTTCGTTGTCGACATTCTGCGATGCCTTTCTGGCACCTAACGCGAGCTCATGAGTTTGACCGGCAACCAAGTCAAACTTTTCTGCGCGCGAGGTTGCCAGCCGTAACCAGGCCCCGGCACTTTGACAGGCGCTTTCCTCGCTCCATTTGCTACGGAGCACAGTGATCTGGACGCTCCGCGCCTTTGCATCTTCAACGCCCTCGTGTCGCTGCATCGCAACGGAACTAGTGCTGGGTCCCTCGATGTACAAGACGGACCCACCGCGAGGCAGGAGCGCGGCGATCTGTTTGCCTTGAATGCGCCCAATTTCATGTTGTCCCTGGGTCACGACGAATACAGGTACTTTGGGGTCTTTGCGGAGGTTTTTGACATAATCCACATCGCTGTTGCTGATCACCCATGCAATCCCCTTCGCAACCGCCGCCTCAGCGACGCGGGGGAGCCCCGTCCTGGTGACCGGTTCAACTAAGAATGCATCGGGTTGGGGCACCGAACGGGATTGGATGATTTCCAGCAACTGCTGGCTTTGTGTAATAGAGTCATCCTGTGCGTGCATGACTTGCAGATCGAGCCCTAACCTTGTCGCCGCCGACTTCGCCACTAGCCCCTGTTCATGTTGGTAAGCATTGTCGTTAGGGAGTGAAACAACTACCCGCAATCTGTCCATTAGTCTCCGGATTTTTTCTCTGCAGGAAGGGGCGGCACATCCAGATTGCGTGCGAGCCAGGGTAGGAGAACTCGCCGGAAAATGATCGGGTCAGGCCACACTTTCACCTGGCGGCCAAGATGTCCGCCGGAAGGATTGATCCACGCTTCCTTAGGAATGTCGCCGGCATTCATGAGCTCATAGATATCCGAGACGGGTACCTGCGTATCTTTTACACCGGCAATGATCAGCATCGGTGTGGTGGGCTTGCCAAGTATTCCCTGTTTCGCCAGCGACATTTTCTCGAAGACCGCCGCGATGTCGTCCACGCTGTTCACGTTGTCGAAAATCGCCATCAATGCCGGGACCTGATCAAAAAGATACTCGCGATTTCCCAGCAGCGATTCCGTTAGAAACTTTCTGGTGAAAAACAGATCCGTCGGGGGCGACTGGACGCTGACGGCCTTCAGCCGGTCATGTTCCACAACGGACATCTTCGTGCCCCAATATGCTCCCCAACTCACACCGTGGAAGGCAATTCGCGATTTGTCTACTTCTGGCCGAGCTTGCAAATAATCGATCACTTTGGAAAGCAAGCGGTCCGCGGTCGGGCTAGCTTTGATCGGGCATTGCCCGGTGCCGGGTCCGTCTACTGCGAGGAAACCGATGCCGTAAGGGAGTATGGCGCCGAAGCTTTCGGTCAAATCCTCTTTCCGGCTGTCGAGTCCATTTACCGCGATGACCATGGGAACAGGGCCTTTTGCGTCCTTCGGCAGGCGCATATAGCCGACAATTTCGGAGCCTTCAAAGGGAATGCGCACGACTTCGAGCGGCGGATCCCAAAACTTTGCGTGGGCCAAAAATGCTTCGATCGCTTTTGCGTAGGACTCTTTCTTTTTCGGCGATGAAGGGATCGGCCACCGACCAAACGAGTAGACGCGCCAGGCGCGGACGAAGTCGGCATTGGCCTTGGCCGGGTCTGACTTCTCCAACGATTTACCTTCAACCATGTAGCGGTCTGCTACATGCATGAACGCAGTGGCCCATTCATCTTTGTCGCGCGTCTTGATCGACGTGAACGCCTCTTCCACATCGGAAGGATCGAGACCGATCATCGGATACATGCCGTTCTGCGCGCGCTTGACCGCTTCGACCTTGATTTCTTCAATGGTGCGTTCCGCCCTCTCCTGCGCGAACGCGGGCCTTGGAACGAAAAATGAACTGAGCAGAGCTGCAGCAACCGACAAACGCTGAAGTTCCGTCTGTATGTTTAGCATGTCCCCTTTGTCCCTTTTGTTCGTGGATGATTGCCGTGAATCGCTATGCGGGCGCTTCCCTGAGCTCCGTCGTTCCGGAAACGGCTCCGAGCACTCAACTCCGTCAGGAAATGAAGCTGCGCATTTCTAGAAAACAAATTTCAAGCCGAGTTGTACGGCGCGGCTCCCGCCGGAGCCGATTACCGGGTTCGAAGCCGCTACGTCCGGTGTCGCGCACGAGCAGCCGAAACCGCCGGCGCCCGGTACCGAAGGATCGTTGTGACCCCAGCCGTTTTGGCCGCCGAACGGGTTGGCGAAATTCGGATGGTTGAAGATATTGAAGAATTCCGCGCGGAATTGCATGTTGACGCGCTCACCGAAGCGGAACATCTTCACGGTGGAGAAGTCCACATTCCGAAACCCGAAATCTCGGAAGGTGTTGCGACCCATGGTGCCGAACGTACCCGGAGCGGGCGGAGTCATTACGGACTTTCCTTCCGCGTAGCAGCCCCAGTTCGCGAGCTGGTTAGCAGCCGCTTGGCTACCCGCGTCTGCGATGCACGTCGCAGCTGCGGCGGGTGCACCCGGCGCCACTCCGATTACGTTTCCGCCCGTGTCGGTAACGAAATTCGTGTTGGCGATCCACGGGATGCCGGTGGACTTTGTGGCTTTGAAGTCCGAAGGACTCCCGGTGAAATCCCAGCGATCCACGCCCTCACCGGTCTCGCTCAGATCTGTTCCGGTGTCGATGACGCCCCAGGGTTGCGCACCAAACAGGCTGACTATGGAATTGAGCTGCCATCCTTCCAGCAGTTGCGCATATCCCTTCACGCCGGGTATCGCGTAAGTGGCGGAGAGTGTAAACCTGTGCCTCATGTCGAAGTCGCTGCTGGCATATTCGCGTTGCGGATGATAGCTATCCATCGGCAGACCCGAACCGGCGCCGAAATCCCAATTGGCTCCCACGTCATCCAGCGCATGCGAATATGTATATCCCGCAAGGAACGTAAAGCCGTGGTAGTCCCTGCCGGTGAAAGTCACCTGCAGGCCATCATAGTTCGATTTATAAATATTCCCCATCTGGTAGATGAAGCTGAGGTACGGGAATGCTGCGTTGAACGGCCTGCCCGACTGCTCATCTCCTAAGGTATCCAACGCCGGAACGTTTTGATTGACATCGCGGATACCGGCGAGCTTCGACCCGTGGTTGCCCACATAGGCCGCTTCCAGAGTGACCTTCGAATTGAAAGCGTGTTGCACGTCCAGGTTCCACACGTAAACATATGGCGTTTTGAAATTTTGCGTGATTCCCATAATCGTGCAAGGACTGCCGGTCGTCGGACTGCAATCGATGGTGCCAGTCGGGAACACCGTGCCGCCGCCAACGTTGTCCCAGTTCAGTGCTGACCCAGGATAAGTGATCTGCCCCGTGGCGATGTTGCCCGTACCGGGGGTTACTCCAATGCCGCCAGTAGGAATGGTCCCGAGGCCAAGAGTATTGTTCAGAGCAAGGAACGACTCCCAATTGATCGTTTCATAGATGATGCCAGCGCCGCCGCGGATCACGGTCTTATTGTTACCGGCGATGTCCCAGGCAAAGCCAGCGCGCGGAGCGAGGTTGTAAGGATCGAGGTTATACGGGCCGCTGATGCCCTTGCCCACTTGTACGAGCCCCACGCTCGGATCGAAATTCGCGAGCTGATCGTTCGAATCCTTGATGACCGTATTGAGTTCGTAGCGTAAGCCGAGATTGAGCGTCAGATGGTTGGTGACACGCCAATCGTCCTGAACGAACAGCGCCGTCCCCCAGTTGTGAATGTGGCGGGTTGGGTCACCGCTGAGAAGGCTGCCGTTTGTGGGAGAGCCCGCGAAGAAATCCTCAATCGGAGAAGAAGCAATGCTGCCGTCAGGGGACGTGAAGGCGTTGCCACCGAGAAATTTGAAACGTCCACGAGTTCCGCCATAGGCTCCGCCGCTGAAACTATCGCGATGCTCTTCGATTCCGAATTTGATGGCGTGCTTTCCAATTGTGCGGGAGATGTGATCTACAAATTGATACCGGTCATCCGGGCCTTGAACTTTCGGCCAATTGAATCCACCAATTCCAGACACCGGAAATCCGAAGAAACCCAGGACGTTGATGCGCGGCAATCCGCCATACAGCGGGTTGGTTACGCCGGTGTTGAGACCATAAGAGGATGCCAGGACGTCATGGTCATTGGGAAAAGTCGGCTGGTAGAGGCGGTTGTAGCCGAAGCGAGCTTCATTGATCCATAGGGGAGCCGGAGTCCAGACCCAGTTCAAGCCGAAAACTTGTGCGCGAGTATGAATCTGTGTGAGCCATTTCGTCTGAAGTTGCGACGCGTCCGAAACCGTTCCGTTGTTGTTCCCGAAAAAGTAGAGTCCACTGAAGGTATTGTTTTTGTTTATTTGATAGTCGATCTTCCCCAGGGCGTTGTCGACGCTGACACTGTTGGGCAGCCCGTAATTGATGATCGTGTTTCCGGCGGGATTCGTGCCGTTGTTGAGCGGTATGCCTGAACCGTTGCAGGAAATCGGGGGGCCAAGAGTGCAACCGGCAATCATCAGACTGGCGGTGCTCACATCATTAGGAATTGCGCCTGCCAGAAATGCGGCGTGAACATCGGCAATGGCGTTGATTGCGCTATTGGCGCAATCTCCGCCGGCAACGCCCGTGAAGGCGCAATCGGAACCGCTCCCGGGAGCGGCCAGGCCAACCGTGGCCGGAGTCGCGATTTGGCCGACATTTCCCACGGTATAGCGCTGTCCTTCGTAGGCGCCGAAGTAAAACAACTTATCCTTGATGATCGCGCCGCCCCCGGTTGCGCCGAACTGCTTCAAATTTCGTGGAGACTTTTCCGTACCGACTGGATCGTAATAATTTCGAGCATCAAGAGATGTCGTGCGTCCAAATCCATAGGCCGTTCCGTGCAGGGTATTGGTGCCGGACTTCAGGCCGACGCTAACGATCGTGCCGGGCTTCCATCCGTATTCCGCGGGCGGATTCTGGATTACGTTAAATTCCTGGATGGCGTCGATCGGTAGAATCGTAGCGGAATCACCCGCGATTCCGGCTCCGTTAATGATGCTCTGTCCGGAAAATGGCTCGCTATTGAAGAGCCCGTCGATGAGGTAGGCGTTGTCTTCCGCGCGCAAACCGTTGGTGCTGGTCGTGGAAAATCCGCCGCCCGGGTATCGAACCACTCCAGGACGGAGCTGCAAGAGATTTTCGTAGTTCCGGCCGTTTAATGGAAGTTCGTTAATTTCTGCGTTGCTCAGCGTTCCGCCCAGCGAAGAGCTCGTGCTGTCGAGCAAAGGAATCTCCGCGGTAATCGTGACGATGACGTTGGAATCGCCGGCCTTCAAGGTGGCGTCCACCCGCACGTCCTTGCCGACCTCGACCGGAACACTCTGCGCTTGAAACCCGTTGAATCCTTGGGCTTCGACGACAACCTTATAGGTGCTGGGTTGCAAGTCGTCGACGACATAGTCGCCGGCATCGTCGGTGACTGTGGCATGACTAATGTTCCGTAACATGTCTGTGACCGTTACCCTCGCACCCGCGACGGCGGAGTCTTGCTGGTCATGAACGCTGCCGAGAATGCGGCCATTTACCGATTGAGCGTGCACAGCGCTGGCGGCAACCAATGTCAGAGCTACGAGTCCAACAGCAATTTTTCGCAGGCGCGGAATGGCCTTTTTGAACAAAGGAAACATAGGGACACCCCTCCAGTTTTAACCCCGGAACCTTGATGGTCTGATGGTGTTACCACCGTGCATTTGGGGGTGTCAACAAATATCAGTTAATAATTTCGCCGTTGTGCTCTAGATTGTTTAGGATTCGAGCCTCGAGATGGCGACAACCTTGCGGCGTAAACAGCGGTCTGCTGTATGGTGGTCCGACCAAATGACCAGATCGCGTCCGGCAAACACGCCTCGCAAAGGGGTGTGCCCAGGAACGTTTATGTATAAAGTTGTTCAAGCGCTGCGGTTGTACGAACAGATCGTTCAGCAAATAGAAGATTCCATACTCAAGGGCGAATTGAAGGGGGGCGAACAGCTGCCCGCCGAAAGGGATCTCGCGCAGCAATTTGGTGTAAGCCGCACCGCGGTTCGTGAAGCGATGAAGACCCTGCGCGAAAAGGGTCTGGTGGAGGCTTACGCGGGGCGCGGCACCTTCGTGACGAATGAAACCGCTCGTTCGATGCGCCAGACTCTTGATCGCATGATGCGCAGCGGCCCTTCCGAAGGCGCCGTGCATTTGGCAGAAGTTCGAGAGATCCTCGAGCCGGAAATTGCCGCGCTGGCCGCGCAACGTTCAGACGAAGACGCGCGCTCCGCGATGCGCGAATCCATCGCTGCAATGGATGCGGCGCGCCATGATGCGCAAGCGTTCATCGAAGGCGACCTCGATTTTCACCTGGCCCTCGCGGAAGCGGCCGGCAATCCTCTTATTCTCTCCTTGATCGATTCAATCGTAGGATTGCTCCGCGAACAACGGATGCGCACTTACTACGTTGACGGCGGTCCGGAGCGCGGCCAATATCACCACAAGCGAATCCTGGAGGCCATCGAGCGCCGCGATCCGCAAAGCGCACGCCAGGCCATGTGTGCTCACCTTCGCCAGGTTCGAGAGGATTCGCAGAAGACGTAAAGCAACAGCAGTGAGAATCTCAGATTTGAGATGCAGGACGGAGAAAGAACGCAGATGGCTAATCTCGGTTTTGTCGGACTTGGAGTAATGGGCAGCGAAATGGTTTTGCGACTGCTCGCAAAGGGACACACCCTTACTGGCTACAACCGCACGCGATCAAAGGCGGCGCGCCTCCTTGATAAAGGCATGAAGTGGGCTGGAAGTCCAAGAGAGGTTGCCGCTGCGTCAGATTTCACGTTTTCCATGGTTACGAATTCGCCTGCGCTCGAAATGATCGTCGAAGGCCGAGACGGCATCCTTGCTGGCATGGCGCCAGGCAAGGTACTCATTGATATGAGCACCGTAAACCCCGAGTTCAGCCGCTCTGTTGCAGCGAAGGTCCGCGCAAAGGCTGCCGACATGGTTGACGCGCCGGTTTCCGGTAGCGTCATCACCTTGCAAGAGGGCAAGCTTTCCGTGATGGTCGGCGGTCGCAAAGACACCTTCGATCGGATTATGCCGCTGCTGCTCGATATCGGACCGAAAGTTACCTACGTCGGAGACAACGGCCTCGCGCTGGTCATGAAGATCGCCGCGAACCTAAGCCTCGCGGTTCAGATGTTGGCGTTCTCAGAAGGCATTCTGCTCGCGGAAAAAAGTGGCATCTCCCGCGAAGTTGCCGTAGAGGTTCTCACCAACAGCGCCATTGCGTCGCCCATGGTGAAATATCGAGGACCTTTTGTGCTCAAACTCCCTGCGGAAGCCTGGTTCAATGTCAACATGATGCAAAAGGACATGCTGCTGGCTCTGGATCTGGGTCGGGCTCTGGATGTGCCTATGCCAACTACCGCCATCACCAATGAATTCCTGACAGCAGCACGGGGAATGGGCCTCGTACAGGAGGATTTCGCGGTGTTGTTTGATGTCTTGGCGAACATGAGTGGAGTGAAACGATGAACGGCGAGATCTCTTGAAGCGCCTCGGGTCCTATGGCAAGCCCTGAAGCAGATTCGAAAAGGAGAACGGCGTCATGGCGTTGAAAACGTACGGGTCGATGGCAGTGGACTGGGAGAATCGTATTGATTTTGACCGCCTGCGTCGCGAGCGCCTCGAGCGCGCCAAAGCGCTGCTGGTCAAGTCCGAAATGGGAGCGCTCCTTTGCTTCGATATGAACAATGTCCGTTATTTGACGGCGACGCACATCGGCTCGTGGGCACAGGACAAAATAAGCCGCTTCGCGCTGTTGCCGCAAAATGACGAGCCGATCTTGTGGGATTTCGGCTCGGCGGCGCGGCACCATCAGTTGCACTGCCCGTGGCTGGGCGAACGCTCGCGTCCCGGAATTCCTCTCTTGCGTGGCGCCATGTCGCCGGAAATGGGACGTGCCGAAAACGTCGCGAAGAAAATCAAAGTGGAACTCGAAATGCGCGGTCTATTGAACGAGCCACTCGGCATCGACGTCGTTGAGCCCCCAATCCTCTTTGCCCTGCAGAAGGAAGGAATCAAAATCGTCGATGGACAGCAGCTAATGTCCGATGCTCGCGTGATTAAAACACAGGACGAAATTTCCCTCCTCAATCACTCCGCGATGATGGTGGATGCCGCCTACGATGAACTCTACCGTGCCATGAAGCCCGGCATGGGCGAGAATCAGGCAGTCGGACTCGCGAGCAAGGTCCTCTATGACTTGGGTTCCGAGTATGTTGAAGCGGTGAATGCCATCTCCGGCGAGCGGTGCAGTCCTCACCCGCACGTTTTTTCCGATCGTGTCCTGCGCCCGGGTGACCCCGTTTATTACGACATTCTCCATTCCTACATGGGCTACCGCACTTGCTATTACCGCTGCTTCACGATCGGCTACGCGTCCCACGCCATGATCGACGCCTACAAGCGCTGCCGCGAATATCTCGATGCTGCGATATCGCTCGTGCAGCCGGGTCGAACGACCGCGGAAATTGCCTCGGTTTGGCCGAAGGCGCAGGAATTCGGCTTCCCCGATGAAGAAGCCGCATTCGCGCTTCAATTCGGACACGGCATTGGTCTCGCCATTTGGGAAAAACCTGTTATCAGCCGCATGGTTTCGCTCGAGCATTCGCACGAAATCAAACCGGGGATGGTCTTCGCTCTCGAAACTTTCTGGCCTTCTAAAGATGGCTGGAGTGCGGCGCGCATCGAAGAGGAAATCGTCGTGACCCAGACCGGGCACGAGGTCATCACCCGTTTTCCCGCTGAAAAGTTGATGGTCGCCGGAGCGCACTATGTGACCGTCGATGGCCCGCTGCCAACCACGCGCGAACATGAAGCGCCGCCCAGCCAGCGAGTCGTCGAGATGATCGAGGCCAGCGCAAAAAGCGAAGGAGTGGCGGCGTCAGATTAGCGATACTCCCGAAGCTCTCAAAACGTATGGCGATGCAAAGCTTAGTCCAACGGCGGCAGACGAAATGACGACTTCGACCACGAAGATCTCGACGAACGTGCCTCACTTCCTGAACGCCCTTATCGACGCACTCCGCAACTCTCAAGGCTTGTTGCTCCCTCTCTAATGCCCACCACTGAGCGCCCACTCAAGAAGCCGTTCTACGCGAATCTCTGGGTGCAAGTCCTTATCGCCATTGCGGCTGCGGTGGTGTTCGGTTATCTGAGCCCCGCCAAAGCCATCGCTATGAAGCCGCTTGGCGATGGTTTCATCCGGCTCATCACGATGATCATTTCGCTGATCATCTTTTGCACCGTGGTCTCCGGCATAGCCAGCATGCAGGACATGAAAAAAGTTGGCCGTGTGGGCGGCAAGGCCCTCGTTTATTTTGAGGCGGTCTCCACAGTCGCGCTGTTCATTGGCCTGGTTGTCGGGAACGTCGCGCACCCGGGCTCAGGTTTCAACGTAAGTGCCGCTAATCTTGACGCAAAGGCAGTCGCGGACTATGCCGGTCAGGCCAAAGCGCAGAGTATTACGGACTTCCTGCTGCACGTCATTCCAACGACGGTCGTGGACGCATTTGCTAAGGGCGACATCCTGCAAGTGGTGTTTGTAGCGATTCTGTTTGGTTTGGCGCTGTCCGCTCTCGGCGATCGTGGCAAACCCTTGGTCACGCTGCTCGATTCGCTCACGCAGACGGTCTTCCGCATTGTGAACATGCTCATGCGCTTCGCCCCCGTCGGAGCTTTTGGAGCCATGGCCTTCACCGTCGGCAAGTACGGGATTGCGTCGCTCGGTCCGCTGGTCAAGCTCATCGCCGCCTTTTATCTCACATCGATTCTTTTTGTTCTTGTGATTCTCGGTATCGTCGCGTGGCTTGTTGGTTTCAGCATCTTTAGATTTCTCGCCTATATCAAAGAAGAAATTCTTCTAGTGTTAGCGATCAGCTCTTCAGAACCCGCCATTCCCACGCTGATGGAAAAACTCGAAAAGCTCGGCTGCTCGAAAGCGCTCGTCGGCCTCGTCGTTCCCACCGGCTATACTTTTAATACCGACGGCACGAGCATCTACATGACTCTCGCCGCCCTCTTCGTCGCGCAAGCCACCAACACTCCTCTTTCACTTAGCCAGCAACTTACGATTTTTGCCGTTGCCACTCTCACCTCAAAGGGCGCCAGCGGTGTGCAAGGAGCGGCCTTCATTGCTCTGGTTGCGACCCTCACCGTAATTCCCACCATCCCCGTTGCTGGCATGGCATTGATTCTGGGCATCGACCGCTTCATGAGTATGTTCCGCGCCCTCGTCAATATGATCGGCAACGGTGTAGCCACTCTCGTCGTCGCGCGCTGGGAGGGCGAACTCACACGCGAAAATTTGCAGAACAATCTTGCCAGCAAGTTCGCCCATGAGCGAAGCAGCGGTTGAGCGCGACTTTTCAGAGCAGACGGCTCGAAGTAAATAAGAAAGGCCGGGCGCCTGTGCCCGGCCTTGATTCAGTCAAAAACGGTTGCGGGGGGCAGATTTGAACTGACGACCCTTCGGGTTATGAGCCGGATGAAATACTAGCCCGTCTTTGCTTCTCAACGACTTATGTATATGTTGATCGACTTATTTCACGGGTGTTCCTCGATAGTTTGTTCCCAATTTGTTCTCGATTTGTTCCCAGTTGGTGAGGTGACCCCCTCAACTGTCACAAAAGGTTTGGGCCCATGACGCGGGTTACTTCTGGATTGCCCGTCATCCGCTCCGATTGGAATTTGGCGCCCGGCGCGTATCACCCATCCTTATGGTGAGCGACGGTCTGCCCGGCAATACCCTTGGGGCACGGCGCTGCCTGGGTTTCGTGCGAATCCACATTAATAAAGATCGTCAAAGGGTAGTTCAGAACTTTTTTCATTTGTCCAAGATTTCGGAATGCTTTTCTTGCGGTTCTCACTGTGGCTCGACGCTTCAGTTCGATCGCAACGAAATTTTCTTGATTCCGCCTTTCCACAAGGCCGCGCTCAAACGGAACGTGCACGATGATATCCGGCCTGATCCTTATTTTGTGCATGGGCAGGCGCTTTTGGTATTCCTGTTGAATAATCGGATCTCCGGGTAGAGAACCCCGTTCAAGCCTTCTGCCAAGCTCCCGCAGTAGCTCCCCTTGATACCCGCGCTCGTCCTGAAAAAACCGCTCCTCGCAAATACTTCCGAGAGCCTCTTGGAGCACCATCAGAAAATGGCCAGGCACTGCATGTGATTTCTTCAAATCCCGTTCCTCTCACGCGTCAGACTTAGATTCCGGTGGAAGTAGGGTCGTTCGCCCGACCTAGGTCAGAAAATTCTGGTCGGAGCATTGCTTGTCACAGCATCTTTCTAACGGTCCGCGCGCTCGTAACAGTGACATTGTAGGTGTTGTCGCTCTGACGTTTGTACACACGCCAGGCCGTGATGTCGGTCTCCTCCCATTCCTGAGAAGCTGCGAGAAGTACCCGAGCGAGGTGAACTGCCCAGAGCCCTGCGAATTCGCGTAGGCCAACGTTATCACGCGGCAGAACGATCCTCAAACGAGGTGAACGCGCTACGCCAAACCCAATAGCGGAATGAACGGGCTCAAGTTGCACTTCACTCCACGAACTAAGGGGACTAAAGTAGCGGTCGCTAAATCCTCACTGTCTTGTGACTCCGTCAAGAATCAAAGGGCCCGTTAGGGTGCGGCCTTCGCTGAACGTCTCGCCTAACTCGAGAGTGACGATTAAAGGACTGTCTTGGGAGTATTCGTCGATTCTTGGCGGATTGTATCTCCGCGTGTAGAAAAGTAACTCGATGGAGCTCGAACCAGCAATATCGTAGCGTGCGTACTCTTCGGGGTTGTCAAAGCTGAATTGGCCACCCGGTGTGATGGATGTAGCCTGAAAATCTCGATCAATCTCGTTCTTCAATTTGACTGACACACCACGCGGATAAACGGTGGTGGATTCGCGATTCGTGTTGTGGACTCTAGCCGAGACGAAGACGGCCACAAATGGTGAATTGCCATTGTCGTGGATGTAGACGGCACGAGACGCCTTCAAAAATTCGACTTCAAATGACCAGCGTTTCAATTCTTCTAATTTGCCCTGGAGTTCCTCCTCCTTTTTCCGAGCTTCCGTGTCTCGGTCTTCAAATTGCTGGTATTGATCGTTCCACGCACGATATGTCGCGAAAAGAAGGCCAAACAGAGCGATCGCCCAATACACGTTCGGCTTAACGATGTGCCCTGTCGATTGCCAGATACCCAACGCGCCAATGATGGCCCCGCTGGTGACAATGCCGCCCCAATGTATCCGAACTGCGTTCGCGAATCTGAGAGGAGACCACATTTACAAGAAGCAATTTACGTCGATTCAATGTGGATCGCAACTTCGGCAGATTCGAGCACTGTGAAGGGGTAGCACCTTAGAAAGGAACGCCTTAGGGAAACAGTTGCTCGACAGTCCGACTAGGCAGGAAGAGACGTCTCTCGATTTAAGGCTTACCTTGCGTTGATCCGTTGATCTGCTTCTCGAGTTCTTTAAGGCGGGCGATAATGGAGTCGAAACTGGGTGGCTCGCCCTCAAACATGCCATCCGCAATCATCTTTTCGTAGTCGGCTGCAAGCGATTGCAGGAGAGGTGTTCGCGGAATCAAGCGTAGGCCGCCCGAAAGGCAGGCGTCGTAGTTGGCGTAGGAGGCGCGAAAGAAAACACTCTTATGCCTAACGACATCTTCGAGAAGTGCCCGGTCAGCGAGGGAGGCTTCACCGATTTTGTGTTCGGCCAGGACTGCGAGGTCATGCCAATGGCGTGACTGGCGGTCCGCGTCAAGTTTCGTATCGGACTGATTGCAGGCAACGTGAATCAGAGTAGCCTTCTCCCAAAAGGTCCTAGAGGCGGAGAGAACACGAACCGTGGCTTCGGGAAACTGCAAGTCAGGGATTTTAGCGGCAATGTACGGTTTGAGGGTGATGTTCCTCGCCGGGCGCGATGACATTGCGCCCTCCAAATTCGAGGAAAACGCTTTCGTCTGAGCCGAAGCGCGATGGGTACGGAATGAATAATTTCTCGCCGTCCTCGGAGATGGTAATGGGCTTGGGTGGTTTTTCGGCGAGCTGGGCGACAAGATTTTCGAAGTGAGGCCGAATCACATTCTTTGTATGGTCTGCGAGTTTTGTTCTGAGGAGTTCTGTGAATTTCTCTCTCGCTGTCCGCGATGTCTTGACGTCGAAAGGATCGATGCTGTCGTCGAGGGATTTGTAATCGACTGTGACATCAACGTCCTCGGAAAAACGTCGGATCGCGCCATAGACTTTGGAAAGAGAAGTGCCGCCCTTAAAGGCCATCGGAAGACGTCCGGGCATCGTGAAGAGGGCTTGGAGCACCCAGCAGATCCAAACGTCCTTCTCCAGGTGCTCCGGTCTTCTCCCGAGCTTTCCAGCAGACGTTTGCAGTATGCTGGCCTGCTCGTCGGGCGATAGTTGTAGGAAAGCCTCAAGCACGTGCGGCCTCTTGTTCGAAGCGATGCAGTGTGTCCGCCATCCAAGCGGGCATTGCGGATGTTTCCGCTCTGAACTCCTCGAAAGCTTCGGGAGTCAACTTCTCTCGGATGGTTTTAATCGTGCCCGGGCTGACCTGTTCTTTGCCTAGATACCAAAGTGCTGAGAGAGCAAGGCCGGACGGCTTCCCAGCCAGCGCGAGCTTTCGTTGCGCGACGTGTTTGAAGGTGAGCTGCAGGTTGCCGAGTTTAAGCGCTCTGTTCGGACCGCTGGTGTAGAAGACAGCCTGTAGCGGCATCTGAGTCGTAAGGCCGAGCAGACGCGCCGCCTCCGCACCCTGGACCTGAATGGTTTCTCCGTGAGCGCTCGCAATGGCCTGAGCGACTTTCGACGGCTCGGGCATCACTTCACCGACATAACGGCTCCTTTTGGGGCGAACAAACACGCCTCGGGAGATGCGGGCGATTTCGCCCTGTTTCACGAAGCGAGAGAGAGTTTGGTCAACAGCAGCACGAGTGCCAAGAGCGTTGAATTGACTGGAAGTGAAGGGCTCTCCCAGTCCTATCTCATTGATTCGATTACGGATGACCTCTACCGTCGTCATGGTTATTCTCCTTGTCAGAATTAATATACATAGTTCTGACGATACTGTCAAGGGCAGTCTAATCATAGGCTTGCGCCTTTCGGGGTGCTGGGGCCCCCTGTGGAACGCTACCGAGAGTTTGAGCTGATTTCCGCAGGTCTGTACAGGTTTCTTCGCTGACTAAATTTAGCGTCGCCAAATGTCTATCACCCGGAACGGAGAGTTGAGTGCGTACTCGCAGTTATCCTTCTACTGCGGCTGCTACCTGATGAAAGTGATATTGATCGGTGGACAGGTCATACCCGCGAATCTCCAAAACCTCCGATACAAACCTGTTTCCGGGCCGGCGTTCGATCTGAACGATGATATTTAGCGAATCTGCGATGTTGGTCTTAATGGCGCGGTACGGCAGGCGATCCAGACCATGAACGAGGACAAGGCGCTGCATCTGATCGACTACGCCAGCCAGCTCCTGAGATACCAAGAGCCGGGGCTTTCGCGCCTGCATCCGATCAGGAAGCAAAACGCCTTCTCCATCGTATGGGAACATGGCGGCGCCTTGGACGCGGTTCCAGGCGGAGCAGACGCAATTCGTAGCTTTCACCCGTCGCTCTTTTATCCAAGACGAGGCCGCGCACATACCCGAAGGCGAGGAAAGCCTAAATGCCGTCATACCGTCAATGGCGCGCATCATTTCGATTTCAACGGCTGCACCGGGTTGGTTTGGCGATGCGTGCGGGTTGTGAAATCAAATAAGGAAGCGGGGAGTTCGGTGGTGTGCTCGAGCACCACAAGGGGTGTGAACTCCCCGCCAGCGGATTGTGGGAGACGTAAGCCTAAAGTCACCCCGCAAGAGGCCACAACTGTCAGAACTGACAGAACCGCGCCTTTGAAAGCGACGGAGCACGAGGAGATCAAGGGAGTTGCTCGGCATCGCGATGAAGGGCTATGAAACGCAAAAAGATAGTTCGAACACGGGCAATTAACAGACACGCAAAAATGAAGGGACCCGAGATGCGAGTCCGGGTCCCTAAATGTTCGGAAAAGGAGAGGTCAAACTTGCAGGTGAGTGTGACGCGAAAGCCAAATGCCGCGCAACTGGCAATTCTCACAGGTACCCGCCGCTCCGGTATTGCCGACGGCGAACATTCAAGCCAGGAGTGCGATTGTAGGAGCGAACACGGACAATTCACGGACATTCTGCTTTCGCAAAGGAAAAGGGCCTCCGACTGGAGAATCGGAAGCCCTTGCTGCTTATTACTTTAATTGGTTGCGGGGGTCAGATTTGAACTGACGACCTTCGGGTTATGAGCCGGGTAAAATACTAGCCCGTCTTTGCTTCTCAACGACTTACGCATGTGTTGGTCTACCTGATTCACTGCTGTTCTTTGGTAGTTTGTTCCCAATTTGTTCTCGATTTGTCCCCAGTTTGTGAGCAAGATTGCCTGTTTGATCCTTTCGTTCCTCGGATAAGATCTTCCGCGGAGCCTAAGGTAATGAGCAGCGGTATGCCTGATCAGGACAATATTCAAGAGCATCTGAAAACAGCGCAAGAGGAATCTCGACGGCTCCGTGAAGAGAATGTGCGTCTCCGTGCAATGCTCGGGATTGATCATTCGCCCACCAACGACCCGGCTTCCCAAGCGGGCCTAGTCACAAAGACTTTGTCCACCAGCACAAGCGGAGTTTCCACGCCTGAAGAAAAGATTACGTTCTTTCGAAATCTATTCCGGGGGCGTGAAGACGTTTTCGCCATTCGATGGGAAGGGAAAAACGGCAAATCTGGCTATTCGCCAGCTAGCCTTATGGACTGGCGTGCCATTCATACATCGAGACCAGAAGAAAGAAAGAAGGTTGCCCGCAAAACACGGATGCTCCAGCCACTGACGGATGATGCGATTCGCAATCATCTTACTGGAAAGCAGACGGTCGGCATTTATCCACTTCTGCCTGACGACACTTGCTGGTTTCTTGCGGTGGATTTCGACAAGAAGTCCTGGCTAGCCGATGCAGCCGCGTTTGTTGCAACGTGCAGGCGATTTCAGGTTCCTATGGCTGTCGAGCGCTCGCGATCAGGAAATGGCGCGCACGTATGGATATTCTTTGACCGTCCAGTGTCCGCTGCCGATGCTCGAAGGCTGGGATGTGCCTTGTTGACCCGCACCATGGAAAATAGGCATGAAATTGGCCTTGATTCATACGACCGCCTTTTCCCTAGCCAGGACACGACGCCCAAGGGCGGCTTTGGAAATTTGATTGCGTTGCCATTGCAAAAGCGCCCCAGAGAACAAGGCAATAGCGTGTTCTTGGATGAACTGTTTCAGCCGCATCCTGATCAGTGGAGGTTTTTAGACTCCCTTGCGAGAATGCCAATCGATCAGCTCGCTAGAATAACTTACGCGATAGCCCCGGAGGGAAATCCCATCGGAGTGCACCTCCACTTGCCCGATGAAGACGACGGCGAGGCGCCATGGCTCTGGCGCCCATCTCGGAAACGAAAGGAAAGACAAATCACGGGTTCAATGCCGCCGAACGTCAATGTGGTGACCAGCAATCTTATCTATATCGAGAAGAAGAGCTTGCCGTCCGGGATGGTAGATCGTTTGATTCGCGTCGCCGCTTTTCAAAATCCCGAATTCTACAAAGCTCAATCGATGCGGCTCTCAACCTACGGTAAGCCGCGGGTTATATCCTGCGGTGGAATGTTCCCGGAGCACATTGGCCTTCCAAGAGGATGTATGGAAGAGGTAGTCCGTCTTTTCAAATCACATCACGTCAATGTCGAGGTTCGTGATGAACGAACCGCAGGCAGGCAAATCGATGTCTCCTTCCAGGGCGAATTGCGGCCTGAGCAACGAGACGCCATCGAGCAAGTGCTTGCGTTTGACCAAGGCATACTCTGTGCGCCAACGGCGTTCGGAAAAACAGTGGTGGGGGCTTGCCTTATCGCCAAACGAGCGGTCAATACCCTGATCCTCGTGCATCGGCGTCAATTGATGGACCAGTGGCGTGAGCGTTTGGCGGTGTTTCTAGCTATGCCGATTGAGCACGTGGGGCAGTACGGGGGAGGGAAAACCAAGAGAACCGGTTTGATTGATGTTGCTGTGATCCAAAGCTTGCAGCATAAAGGGACAGTCGAAGACTTCGTCGCGGACTACGGACACGTGGTTGTGGATGAATGTCATCATCTTTCGGCGGTCACGTTTGAACGAATCCTTCGGGAAGTCAAAGCAAAATACGTTCTGGGATTGACGGCGACACCGACTCGAAAAGATGGGCATCAACCGATCATCTACATGCAATGTGGTCCAATTCGATTTCATCTCAGCCCGAAGAAGGCTGCCGAGTCTTCACCGCTCCAACATAAGGTTTTCCCAAGGATCACCGATTTCAGTTGGAGCCGGCCTGACAATGAGACGGCCATTCAAGATATTTATGCGGCTCTCATCGTTAGCCAGGAGAGGAATGACCTAATCATTCGAGACCTTCAGCAGGCTTTGTCCTGCGGGCGCTCGCCGCTTGTTCTGACAAGTCGGACGGGACATCTAGATTATTTGGCTGGGCGTTTGGGTGGAATCTGTCCGCACATTTTCATTTTGAAGGGAGGGATGGGCGCGAAGCAAAGGAAGAAATTGGCCGAATCACTAGCAGCCGTTCCTCGCGATGAACCACGCGTGATCCTGGCGACTGGAAGTTACCTCGGCGAGGGATTTGACGACCCACGTCTTGATACGCTTCTTCTTGCAATGCCGATTTCGTGGAAAGGTACGTTGCAGCAGTACGTGGGCCGCCTGCATCGTCTCCACGATAACAAGAGCGAAGTCCATGTCTATGACTATGCGGATGTGATGGTGCCTATGCTGGCTCGCATGTACAAGAAGCGGCTTGCCGGGTACTCTGCGCTCGGCTATACGGTTGCCCAGGTCGCGCGAAGTTGATGAGAGGATGTTGCCGTTACAGAGTGGCAGTTTGCTGGAACTTAGTGAAACTCAATGGCGCTGACAGCCCGTCATCGGTATTCTAAGGAACTCTTTGCCACGACTTCCTTACTCCAGAGGAGCAAAGCTCGGTTTCGATGAACGAGATACAGGCGTCTGAAGATCAACCGAGGTCTCTGATTTATGTGGACATCCTTGGGTTCGCAGCGACCACGAACCAGTACAAGGTCCGCGTAAGACATTTCCGAGATGAAGAGAGTGGTTTCTCCGGTGCATCAACGACCGAGATGCAGGGACGAATCAACCGCTTCAACACGGTATTGGACCAGTGCGTGTTTGAAGAGAGCAACTATGGTGGGATTCAAGCGATGCTTTTTTCCGATTGCGCCTTCCTCGTGTTTGACAACTCGGTGCGGGCCGTGCAGGTCGCGAGGAATTTAATGCGCCGATTCATCAAGTGGGGTGTGCCCGTCCGCATGGGAATTGGCAAACGCACGTTCTACGACATCGAGTACCTCACAAAGACAGACGTGGGGAACGTTACCGTCAGCAAGTCCTAGGTAGAGGCGAGGAACATCAAGAGATCGCAGTCACAGTTACCGAAACGCAGTAGTCTTCGAAAACACGACGGTAGTGTAGTGGTGTGAACGAAGAAAACCGAGTTCGTCCTCGGCTCGCACATACCGTGCCTAGCAGATGGGTGTGGCAGAGATTTGTTTGATTCTATCCATGAGAATTGGAAAACGCGCTTGACTAGTGGAATCTGGCAAGAGATAACCGGGCAGAGCATCGAGGAAGGCTCGGGCTTGGAGAAAAGTTAGGAATTGCTCGGCGATGTAGGGTTGCACTTCAGGCGCGGCAGCTATCTCCTCAACGATTACCTCGCGGCCATCAATGACAGTGAGGAGATCCTCTAAGTCGTGGCTGTTGGTGTAGTCGCCGCCCCCGCGGCTCCTGAATGCCTCAAGCTTTGTCGCGATGAAATATGGCGGAGTGATTAGACGAATACGAAGCGCCGGTTCGAGATGAGTCTGTTGTGCCGCATCCATAGCGGCCCGGTATCATCGATTCGTAAAGCCGAGAATCTTTTCGTCGATGGGCATCACGTCGAGTTTCATTTCGTCAATCAGCCAACGGCATAGAGGCGCACCTTTGCTCGTGTCTTCTCGAAAAGATAGCGCTCGCAACCGCTCAGAAAAAGTGGCGTAGTCGGCGTAGGAGGTAATTTCAGCAATCACATCAACATCGAACGTGGGACGGACTTCCGCCGCAGCCTCATCGGTGATGAACAAGCCTGTAGTGCACCCTCCGACAAACACGACTTCACTGAGGAGGGGGCGGAGTCGCCTAGCGACCTTTTTCAAAAGTTCAAGATTTGAGTTCTGCATATTCCGGGGACTGCAATCTGGTCTTGAGTTCTTGTTCCGCGATTTGCCGTTCGCGAGATCTTCCGTCACGAATCGCGTCGATTAGCGCAAGTACCTCATAGAGACGAGGATCGCGCAATGCCGCCTGCGGGACGGTCTTGTACAGAGGAGCGAACGAATACCCGCGAGTTTTCCCCAGAGAAGATGGCCAAACAGGGGGAGGATCGTTACCGGCGGAAATACGGCTCTTAAGAGGCTCCGCTGCATATCCGGTAGGCACGCCGCGCGTGAGTTCACCACGTTCCGGCGGGAAGGCATACTTCAACCCGTGAATTAGAAACTCTTCCAAAGCGGTTTTGTTGGGGGCGTCGCCGAGATCGTCAATATTAAGCAATCTAGCCGAGCGTGCGCGCTGGACTGCGGCGTGTACTTCCGAAGCGCTCAGGAAGAGGTCCTTGGCAATCTGAGCGTACGGGGGTCTCTTATCCCCATACTCGAGGAGCTTTATCAGGACGACCACGTCTTGTGGTTTCAATTGCATGCGTCCATTGTACATTCGCTATTCGCGAATAGCAAATATTCTGATCGTATTTGGAGACAAGCTCGCCAATCTATAAGACAATAATGCTTGACATATAGACTGCAATGCTTTAATCTTTCGGACCTCTTTAGTGGTTGGAGGGTCCGATGTGCCCAAAGTCTACAGAACAAAACCTCAGTGAGATCGACCTCAAACAACGCCATCCGTTCTTGGCGTTTTACCTGTCCGCAGCTGCCTTTTCCGTTGCCCTCGTCTTAACGAATCGTGTGCATTCGCCTTGGCACGAGGCGATCCGCATTTTGACGTTCGTCATCGCTGCATTTTCCGTGTGGAGTTTCTTCCGTCTTCTCAATCTCACCGACGAACGCCAAAGACGCACCAACTACCAAGCTCTGAGATTCGGCTTCACGGCCACTCTGCTTCTTTCTCTTCTCGGCGGCTTCGTCCAAGGTTTTGGAGTCTCGCTCGTATCGTGGGGCGGCATTCTGGCCCTGCAACTCATTGCTTGGAGCGTTGGCCTGATTCTCTTTTCCTGGCGGTACCGATGAAGACCCGGCTTCGTGTGCTGCGGGCGGAAGTGGAGTGGTCGCAGGCGGAGTTGGCCACCAGGGTCGGCGTCACGCGCCAGACCATCAATGCCATTGAGACGGGCAAATACGATCCTAGCCTGCCCCTGGCTATCAAGATTGCGCGTCTCTTCGGTAAGCATGTCGAAGAGATATTTCTCTATCAGGAGACCGAGCCAGCACCAACGAATCTCGACTTTTAGTCTCAAGACGAGCAACACGATGTACCGCAGTGCATACCTTCGGCTTTCTTTCATCGAGCCACACCAGGGCCCGGCCTCCGGTTTTCCCTGTTCGCCGGTTGTACCCGAGTAGACAAATCCTCTCAAGTGTTAGGAGCTGGTTTCATGTCCCGGGGCTTTGACAGTTTCGAAATTGACGACTCTCGGGGATGGGATTCCGATTCGGGGCGCGATGTGAGCCGGAGTTCTTCTTCTTCTTTAAAGACTCGGATCGAACTCCAAAACATCCATAGGGACGAGGAGCGCGCCGACAAACTCGACCGCGAAGGGCAGGAACGCTCCGGCAGGGAGCACCCGCCGCTGGCCCGAGAAGAACGAGTCGAAGCGATCCTCTCTCAACGCACACGCACCACGTATACGGACCGCGACAGAAACCATTCACTGCGAGATTCGGAGATTCACACGCTATCCGAAGTTGGCAAGTTCCGGGTCGTAGGCACGGGCGACCTGGCCGAGTTTGCCTTCAACGGTGATCGCTCGCGCATGGAGAGCGACGTTGAGAGCCTCGTTCGGCAGGGCCTTATGCGGAAAACTGGTATCGCCGATACCGAGCACAAGCCGGCCCAGGTCGTGACGTTAACAAAGGAAGGTCACAAGTTTCTTTCTCGGGGCAAAGTTGTCTCCCAAGATCAAGCCACGTACCACGGACTGAAGAAACCCAAAGAAGCTCTCCATGATGCGGAACTCTATCGTCTCTATCACAAGGCCAGCGATGAGATCGAAGGACGTGGCGGCAGAGTCGTGCGCGTCAAGCTTGACTACGAGCTGAAACGAGAACTTTACGAGCGCCTCGCCCATGCCTCCGAAGACAAGACAAAGGACCCCGACGCCATCAAGGAGGAAACCGCCCAGCGGTATCACCTCAAGGTTGTGGACGGTCAGATTCCGATTCCCGATCTGCGCATCGAGTATGTCCGTGAGGATGGCGGCGAACTCCAGCGGCGCGACCTCGAATTAGCTACGGACCACTACCGCCCGCGCGGACTTTCCCAAAAGGCTCGCGCCGGCTTTCAAATCTATGCCCGAAGGGGAGAGACAGACCGGCTCCGCCGCATCCGTGATGACCGGGAGCTGAGTACCGCCATCTTCAGCCTCTAGCCCATGACCATCTACGAATCCCAACTCGCCAACCTTCGTGGCTTCGGCTATACCGAAGTGGAAGCTCGGTTCCTCTACCTTGTGGCAACGCATTCCGGCTATTTCACCGTGCCGCAGTTCTTGACTTTTGCCCGTGCCAAGAGCGGCAAGTGGAACGCTCAGCTTGTCGAGAAACTGTTCCGCCTGGGTCATGCTAGGGGGCAGCGCTATACGCGGCGAAGCGTTCTTTACCATCTCGGGTCTCGCGAAATTTATGACGCGATTGGCAAAGCTCATCTCCGAAATCGTCGGGACCATGAACTTGCCCACATCAAGATCCGGCTCTTGGCTCTCGATTACATTCTTGCTCACCCCGACGATAACTACTTCGAGACGGCCCAGCAAAAGCGGACCTACTTTATGGAGCGGCTTGGCCTCAACGAGAGTTTGTTTTCGCGATCGAATGGCCACCAGGGCATCACCTTTACCGACAGATTCCCTCTATGCATTGCCTATCCCGCGCCCGAATACATGCCTATGCTTACGTTCACCTACGTTGATCCCGAGCACCGAGAACTCGGCCCCTACATCTCCCATTTGCGGACCTACCGGGTTTTGTTCAGACAGTTGCCTACGTTCCAATTCGTCTATGTCTCAAGCGCATCGGGCTTCCAGAACGAAGTCGCAAAACTGTTTGCACTCCTCGCGGAGGGAACGGGCCTCTCGGATTTGAGCCGCTATTTCGACGTGCGGACAAAGTGGAACACCAAGCAATACACACTCGTTACGGAAGCCGACCTGATCTTTTTGAACGAAGCTAAAAAACACTTCAGCGAACCAATTTTCGAGACCCTTTATGGCCTGTGGCGGCGGAACCAACTGCCAATCGACTTGCGAGCAGACTCAGCACCGCCGGTACCGACCAAACAAAAAATCTTATTCCGAGCTGTCGTCGTGCCGGGTCACGAAGCAATATTCGGCGACAGCACAAAACGATGGGGTGACGGCTGGCAGATACGAGGTTGTTCACGAGCGACTTCACCTCGCGGGTCACTATCAAGATCAGTCCAAAGTCCTCAGAGAACGGCAGATGCATGAAGGAAGGAGGTGACAGATGCACGCGGCCAAAACACTAAGATGGGCGGGAGCGACCCCACTTTGTGCGGCTTTCAGCCGCCCAAAGATTCGTGGGATCGCTCCCGCCCGTCACGCAAGAAGCGTGACCGTGTTTTGGCCGCGTGCAGGAATCAGAGAATGCAAAGCGTAATGCGGGATGTAAGACAAACCAACTAGGAAGAGAGGAAGAGCGACATGGCAATCATCAAGGCACCACCCAAACAACCAAAGTCAGTGACGATCCAGGCGCGAGTGGAGGAGTAGTCGGTGAAAGCGCAGCTCGATCAATACGCAAAGTTCATCGACTCCACTCCGTCCTACGTCATTACGGAGGCTCTGAAAGTCTTATTCAAACGCGATGACGAGTTCAAAGCCTGGCTAGGCCAACACACCAACGGCCAGAATTCAGATCAAGCTGCACATCTTGCCTGTTTTTGGCGAGCTTCGTATTGAGGAAATCGTCCCACTGCACATCGAGAGATTCATCCAAACAAAAGTTGAGAGCGGGCTCTCAGGAAAGACTGTCCGCAATTTGCTTTTGGTCTTACAGGGGATCATGTCGCTTGCTTTGGACAATGACTTGATCGACCGTTCGCCGATTCGGAATAGACACAAACCAACAGTCGATAAGCACGAGAAGCCGATTTGGTCTCCCGCTCAATTGCTGAATATTCTGAGCGCGGCTCCAACGGGCCTTCGGGCATTTTTCGACTGTGTGGCCCTAACTGGAACTAGGTTGGGCGAGGTACTGGCGCTGAAATGGAAGCACGTAGATTTGGAGCGAAGAATACTCCGAATCGAACATAGTCTATGGCGAGGCCAGCTTCTCTCGCCCAAGACGACGGCAAGCACGCGAGACATCCCTTTGGGAAGTGCCCTTAACGAGATTCTTAGGAATCACCGTGAAAGCTCGTTGCATCGGGGGCCGGATGACTTCGTGTTCTGCAAAAAGGACGGGTCGGCGCTTGACCCGGACATGCTTCGAAAGGACGCCCTCTATCCAATTTTGGACAGGCTAGGCATTCCGCGAAAGAAGGGCGCGTCAGGCTTTCATACATTCAGGCATTCGGCTGCGAGTATCGTTAACGAGCAGACTGGAAACCTGAAGCTGGCGCAAAGGTTCCTCGGGCACTCCACAATCAAGATGACCGCAGACATCTACACGCACACTTCTGCGGAAGCGGAACGCGGCGCTGCAATCGCTCTGGAACGGGCAATCTACGGCGATTTGTTCCCAGTTGTTCCCAATATCGAGAACAGGAACAACTCTGTGGCGTTAAATTAGGCGAAGGAATTGTTACGGCTCAGCTCGTAACCATAAATAAGAAGGGCGCTTAGAGGATTTTCCTCTCAAGCGCCCATGGTTGCGGGGGTCAGATTTGAACTGACGACCTTCGGGTTATGAGCCCGACGAGCTACCAGGCTGCTCCACCCCGCAACTCGACTATAGCGGAGCAGCAGTCTCCCGTCAAATCGGCCTTGCGGCGGAAAGCGGCCACCAAACCGCACAAGCTCTCACCAGCTACTGTACGGCGTCCCATCGATCGACGAAGGCAACGGCGAACTCGAATGTACATCGACGATTCCGTTGTTCGTTTGATCCGGACTCAGCACCAAATCCCCAAAGTCCAGGTGCCAGTCCTTCGCCCGGGTCATCGGATCCACAGGAACTTCCCGCAGGTACGGCGCCTGTGGATTGACTAGATCCTCCAGCGATTGCGGCGCTGCCTCTTTATCCAAAGTGTAGTTGTCGATAGCCTGCCTCATTACCTGCAGATCGGTCTTCAGCGTTGCTTCCTTCGCGCGCTGCACAGATCGGTCGTAGCGCGCCGCCGCAATCCCCACCAAAATAAAAATGATGGTGATCACGATCATCAACTCGATCAACGTGAACCCGGCGCCCGGCTCCTCCCGCCGTTGGCGCCCAGACCCTAACCCACAGACCTTAAAGATTCCATCCATCCTGCACCCTATATCGACTACCAATCCGAATACTTGGTCCCGTCGCTGGCAGTCCCCTGTGATTTCGAGTATACGTCGAAAATATTCTTTCCGCCCCAGCTCGTCGAGTCCGGATCATCCTGAACCGCACGTAGGCCCCATTCGGTCTGACCCGTCATCGGATCCTTCGGAATCCTGCGCAGAAATCGGATCTTGCGGTCATTGCCTGCCCCCAGCTGAACGCCCTTCACGAGCGTCTCCATATCAGGAGGATACCCCTCGCTTCCCACTTCGATCCGAATTAAGTTCCGGTCCGCCAAATCCTTATACCGGTCGATGGCATCGCGGATCTGTCGCAGGTCGTAGTGCAACTCCGCTTCCCGTTTGTGCACGATCGTATACCGCGCTATCGGCAAAGCCGCCGATGTCAAAACCAGCAGAATCGAGCATGCCAGGATCAACTCCAGTAGCGTCATGCCCGCTTGCTGTGCGGTCCCTCGATTCCCAGATCGTTTCCGTCGTAACATTTTCTCCCGTGGCCTTACCTTCTAACTCTAGCTTCCACTAAGGCTGCACCTGCAATGTGGCCTCGCTGGTCACCAACGGAATGGCCTTCTGCTGCGAGTCCTTCGCATTCACCTGCACAATTGACAAAGTCGACGTGCCCGGCGCAATCGCCTTCACCACAATGCCCATGATCGTGCCCGTGCCGCTAACGCCCATGGTATTCGGCTGCCGCGTCGCGGAGATGATTGCTTGTCCATGTTCTTTGTTGATGTTGGTGACGATGGCTATTTCCTGATTTCCGCCCTGCAGAAACCCGCCGTGTTGCACTTCTTCCACGCTGATCACTGCCGGGTTGTACTGCACCAAGAAGGGAATCGAGAACAGATCGTTCACATTGTCGACCACCACTCCGATCGTCGTCGTCTGTCCGGTCTTCAGCGACATACTCCGCGGCTCGAATCGCATCTGCGCCGACTGTCCGCCCTGCGCCGCACTAGCTGCCGGCGGGGTCACCCCAGTCGGTGGCGTCGCCGGATTTCCAGGGCCCTGCGGCAACTCTTGCGACGGGCCGCGCACGTCACTCTCACGGCGCACTTGCACGTTTGTTTCGGATCCGGAATACAGCGCTCGCAGGTTCGCCTTCGTCCAGTCAGGCATGCGCACGATGCGCGGCGTCAAGATGATCAGAATTTCGTCATCCTCGTAGCTCTTGCTGTCTTCCGAGAACAGGTACCTCAATAGCGGCACATGCGCTAATCCCGGCCACCCGTTGATGCTCTTCGTGTCCGTCTTTTCCACCAAGCCGCCCAGGATGCTCGCTTCGCCTTCCTTCAGGCGAATTTCATGATCGAGCTTGCGCTGACTGATGATCGGCTGCTGAATGCCGCCGATGTTCGATTGACCGGTCACCGAGGAAACTTCCACGCTCACCTTCAAACTTACTTCGTGATTCGGGTGTACGCGCGGCGTAATGTCCACGTTGACGCCGACGTCGATGTATTGAAATTGCGTGTTCACCAACGGGTTCACGAACCCGCTTCCCGCCGTCGAACCCACGCCCACGCCCGCCTGGAAGCTGCCCGTCGCCACCGGCACGCGGTCACCGATGCGCAACTTCGCGGGCTGCCCATCCACCGACCGCACCTCGGGATTTTGAATGATCTTCGTCGACGAATCATTCAGCAAGGCGTTTGCCGTGAGGCTGAGCGTCGAAATGCTGTAACTCGACCCGTTCAGGTGCGCAAGATTTTGCAGCGTCAAGACATTCGTTGTGCTCGAGGTAGAAGTACCGGTGTTCGTATTCGTACCGTTGGTCAAAGTTGTCGTTCCCGGCGGCACGATTGTAATTGACGCCGACTGCGGCGGCAGGATGCCCAGGTTTCGCATCTTATCCAGCCGCGCCTCCAGCACTTGCACCTGGATTACAACCTCCGGCTTGGCCTTGTCGATGTCCCGGATCATCTTTTCCGCGATCGCCAACTGGTCCGGCGAAGCCCGTATGATAATCGCGTTCTGCGCGTTGAGCTGTTGGATGCGCTTCAAATCCAGCAATTGCCGCAGGCCCGTCACAATTTCGGTCAAGTCCTGCGCTTGCACCGTATTCGACAAATAAAATGTCCGTACCACTTGCTCTTCGTAGTCCCGTCGTTTCTGCGGCTGGTCCGGAATCACATAAATAATGTTTTCCGTGACCGGCTTCCAGAACGCCTTGCTCTCCAGCGACACGATCTCCAGCGCTTGCTCCAGCGTGACGTTGGTCAGGTCCACCGGAATTCGCCGGGCAGGGAAGTCGGGGTCGTATACGATCGTTAATCCCGCCAGCTTCCCGATCGTATCGAACACGATCTTGGCGTCGTTTGACATGTGCAGGCTAATGGGCGCGCGTGATAGCGGCTTGATCTCGGGCGGCTCGGAAGCCAGCCGCGGCGGTGCCGGACCTGCGGCCGCCTCAGCGGCGGTCTCCTCCGCTTGATTTCGCTCGCCCATGGACTCCACGGTCTTCCGAAGTTCTTGTTCCGCGATAGGGCTAGACGGATCGATCGCGATCGCCCTCTGGAACTCTCCCGCCGCCCCTTGCAGGTCGCCCCGTTCGCGTAGTTTGACCCCCGCCTTGACGTGGAAAGCGGATGCCTCAAACCTCGCCTGGCCGAACTTGATCTGATATTCGGCGTTCTCCGGCTCGTTCTTCAGCGCTTTTTGGTAAAAGTCATACGCCGCATCGTAATCCTGCAGGTTTTCGGCCTTGCGTCCTTGCTGGTAGTCTTCTTTTCCCTTCGGGCAGCCCGCGGCCAGTAGCCCTACACTCACACATAAAATCGTCTTGCTCCATCCTCGCATGTACTCTCCATGGCTCGGGCGCAGATTCGGTCGAAGTCTAGCATCGGGTTAGAGGCCGGACAAGCGACGGAAGGTTGGCTGTCTTGCATATGATACCCCGCCCATCTAACATTTAACCTCAGTGTCACGTAGGATTAACGAGTGCCCAAGCCGCCCAAGAAGCCCGAAAAATCCAAGGAGAAGGAAAAGGACCAGATCGTCGCCCAAAACCGCGCCGCCTCCTACAACTACCACTTGCTGGAGAGGCTCGAGGCTGGCATGGTCCTTCACGGCACCGAGGTTAAAGCCCTTCGCGAAGGAAAAGCAAACATCCGCGACGCCTTTGTCGACTTCAAGCCCAGCGGCCCCTGGCTCGTCAACGCCCATATTGCTCAATACAATCCCGGCGGCCCCTGGAACCATGAGCCTCTCGGCTCCCGCAAGCTCCTCCTCCACAAAAACGAAATTTACAAACTGGCCGGCCGTGTCCAGTCCAAAGGTTTAACTGTCATCCCGCTACGGATATACTTCCGTGACGGCATTGCGAAATGCGAAATTGCCCTGGCCCAAGGCAAGAAGACGTGGGACCGCCGCCAGGACGAGCGCACCAAGGAAGCCCGCCGCGACGTTGACCAAGCCATGTATCGCAATCGGAGGCGATAAGACTCATCATGCAGATCACCCTGGAAACCAAGCCTTACGCCACACTCGAGACCGGATCCCTGGTCTCCTACGTTTTTGAAGATGCCAACCCCATCCAAGGCACCTTAGCTGAAATTGATAAATCCGTCAATAACCTGCTGAGTAAACTATCCACCGGCGCCGAATTTACCGGCAAACCTCTGGAAATGACCCTGATCCACGCTCCCGCGGGCCTGAAAGCCACTCGCCTACTGCTTGTCGGGGCAGGGAAGCGCGAAAAATTCGATGTCGCCGCTCTCCGCAAGATCGCCGGCGCCGCGCTCCGTTACCTCAAGTCCCGCTCCGTCAAGCAACTAGCCTTTTTGGTCCGCGAGAACGACCTAAACGAAGACTCCGCCCAAGCCATCGCCGAAGGCGCCATCACCGCCGACTTCGAGACCGACAAATACAAGTCCGACAAGAAAAACGACAAATCGATCGACTCCGTCGTACTCGCTGGCTACTCCGACAAAGACAAATCCGCCGGCGAAAAGGGCTTAACCCGCGGCCGCATCATCGCCGAAGCCCAAAACTTCGCCCGCGACCTGGTCAACGAGCCTTCCAACAAGCTCACCCCCAAGATCCTGGCCGAAAAAGCCGAAGCCATGGCCAAAGAGTCCGGCCTGGTTGTAGACATTCTCGACGAGAAGCGCATCGCCGACCTGAAAATGGGCGCCCTCCTAAGCGTAGCGCAGGGCGGCCCCGAGCCACCGCGCATGATCGTAGTCACCTACACGCCCGCGAATCCCAAGCCCGGGGCACCGGTTATCGGCCTGGTCGGCAAAGCGGTCACCTTCGACACGGGCGGAATTTCCATCAAGCCCGCCGACGGCATGGAAAAGATGAAGTATGACATGGCCGGCGGCGCCACCATGCTTGGAGTGATGCACGCTCTAGCCGCTCTAAAGCCCAACGTCAAAGTCATCTGCGTGGTTCCCAGCACCGAAAACATGCCCGGCGGCAAAGCCCAAAAGCCCGGCGACATCCAGACCGCGATGTCCGGCAAAACCATCGAAGTGCTAAACACCGACGCCGAAGGCCGCCTGATCCTGGCCGACGGAGTTCACTACGCCAAGCAACTAGGCGCGACGCATCTGGTAGACGCCGCCACGCTAACCGGCGCGATCGTAGTAGCGTTGGCCAACATCAACGTAGGCGTGTTCGGCGGGTCCGACCAATCCTGGACCGACAAGCTCCTAGCCTCCGCCAAAGCCGTAGGCGAAAAAATGTGGCAAATGCCCATGGACGACGAATACCGCGAATTCATAAAGGGCAGCTTCGCCGACATCCAAAACATCGGCAGCGGCAAAGGCGGCGGCAGCATAACGGGAGCCTGGTTCATCCGCGAATTCGCCGGCGACACCCCCTGGATCCACCTCGACATAGCAGGCACAGCCTGGAACGACGACGCCAAACCCTGGTTAGCGAAAGGTCCAACAGGCGTAGCCCTCCGCACGCTAGTCAATCTCGTAATGTCCTACTAACCGCGCAGCGCCAGTTCTTGTAGGGGCGGGGCTTGCCCCGCCCGGGCCCTGCGTCTTGACGCAACCTATCCGTCGTCCCTCTACATCTTTTCCGGTGCTTCAATCCCCAACAAATCCAAGACGCGCACCAACTCTTTCTCCACAACTTCCGTCAGGCCCAACAAAAACGCACGCTTCTGCTCATCCGCTTCCGACAAAATATGGTGCTTGTGATAAAAATTGTTGAATCCCTGCGCCAACTGAAACGCATACTTTGCCAAGAACGCCGGCTCCTGCGCCGCAATCGTTGCATCCACAGCAGTATCCGCCGATCCCGCAAGCAGCAATAATTCCCACAAGCCGCTGCCGTCGGGACCACCCAAAATCGTGCGCACCGTCTCCGCAGTCAATTCCGCGCGGCCGGCCCCGGCTTCCACGCCCTTGCGCCGTATCCCACGAATCCGCACCACCGCGTACTGACAATAAGGTCCGGTCTCTCCCTCGAAACTCAACGCATCCGCAAAATCAAACGCAATAATCGCGTTCCGCGTAAACTTCAAAAGAAAAAATCGCAGAGCCCCCACGGCGATCTCATGAGCCGTCCTAACCCGCTCCTCCTCGCTCATTTCCGGATGCCGCTGCGCCACCTCCGCCAGAGTCGCCCCCTCCAGCTTATCGATCAAATCGTCGGCCTTAACGCCTAGCCCCTTCCGCCCGCTAACCTCCACGTAAGGCTTCCTGGTCTCCTCTGGCCCCAACTCATAACCCATCTCCGCTGCGCACCGGGGAGTCAAAGCCACAATCTCGTAAGATAAATGAATCGACTGCTCAGCCGCCTCCGGATGCCCCAATCTCTGCAAACCCGCCGCCACCACCTGCTGCAAATAAGCCTGCCGCGCATCGATCACGTTGTAGACGGTAGCCGCTGGCGCGCCGAAATCCGGTGCCCCAGGATCGTTCTTGAAACTGGTAGTGGCCCAAACCGTATCCCCCGCGGGCGCCTTAGGCCACTTTCGATAGTGAAAATCCTTCCCCAAGAGCCCAAATTTCCACAGCTGATACGCAATATCCTTCCCCACATAAGTAACAGTCCCATTCGACCGCACAATAATCTTGTCCTGCTCGTTCTCGTTTTCTGCCTTCTCTGTGTCCTCTGAGCTCCCAGCCTCTGTGGCCTCTGTGTTAATTCCTTCCTTTTCTTCGTCGTTCCACGGCATAACCCAACACCCAGCCATCTTCCCGCTGGTGGCCAGGTAAATCGCCCCAGACTCCTTCAACTTCGCAAACGCCGCATCCCAAAAATGCAAATGCAAAATCTCGCTCTCTCTCGCCAGCAACTCGTAGTGAATCCCCAATCGCGCCATCGTCCGCAAATGAAATCCCACAATCGAATCCGCGACTACTTCCGCAACCTCAGCCTCCTCGCCTCTTCCTTCTTCAATCGCCCGCAGGGTAGCGCCCCGCAGAGCAGCCGCCCGGACCTTATCCTCCGCAAAAAAAGCGGTAGCCGCGGCATACAAATCCCAGCACAAATAATCGAACCGCGGCTCCATAGCCATCATCTTGACGCTAACGGGAGTCCGCTTCTCCATCACCAGGAACGCAATCACCACATCCGCGACCTGCACTCCGGTGTTATCAATATAATTCTGCACCTGCACGTTGTACCCGGCTCCCCGCAAAGTCCGCGCCATGGTGTCGCCCAACACCGCGTTCCGCACATGCCCAATATGCGCCGCCTTATTGGGATTAATGCTTGTGTGCTCAACGATAATTTTCTCGGGCTTATGTTCAGCGGAGTCTTTCTGCGCCTGTACCGCCGCCCAAAACGCGGCTCGATCAAAATAAGCATTCAAGTACCCGCCGCCAGCCACCTCCACCCGAGCGATGCCCGCGACCGGCGCCAATCCATTCGCGATCTCCTGGGCAATCTGCCGCGGCGCCCGCTTCAGTCTCTTCGCCAACTCAAAACAGACTGGGGAAGCGGCCTCGCCCATCTCGATCTTCGGCGGCCGCTCGAGCACTACGGTCAATTCCACGCCATACTTCTCGTGAATATGCGCGGCGAGCGCCTCACGCAATCGATTTGAAAGTGTCAGATACACGCGCCCTCTTTCCGTCTCAAGCCCACAAAATCACACCAGTATAGACCGACCGGCGCCCGCTGTTTGCGCAGGCAGTGACTCGAAGCTTAGCCCTCGGGGCTTCGGAGACCGATCTGAAGATCGGCCACTACGTTGACGTTGAAGGGCAGTCGCGGCCTGGTTCCGGTCCAAGGCCTGAAGTGCGGCAAGAATGGAAAGTCCAGTTAACAATATCCCCCCTCCCCCCTATTTTCGTAAGTGCGGATTCTAAAGGGTTTTAAGTCCAATAAATGCGGAAGTGCGGATTGTACGGGAGTTACGGGCGTATTTTTCGTAAGTGCGGATTCTACAGGGTTTAGGCCTTTGCGGGCCTTGGGAGGACGAGCGTCCGAGGGGCAGGGACGCATCCGGGACGTTCGAATTTGCATTTGCGATAACACACAAGAGGGTAACATATTGGTAAGCAAATGTCGAGCACCAAAATGGGACTTTTTCCGGTCTGGATCGGGTCAGGCCGCCTCCGCGGATACTCGTTACAAAGGCGTTCCGTTCGGCGCAGTCGAGGCAGAACCGACGTTCCTTGAACGGGCGGACACCCTGCCCTTAAGATGGGACCGCTGAAAGACCACACACCTGCTGAATGATCGACCAAGTCATCTCACACTACCGGGTCGTCGAGAAATTGGGCGGCGGCGGGATGGGTGTGGTCTATAAGGCTGAGGACACCGAGCTTGGCCGGTTCGTCGCTCTCAAATTCCTTCCCGACGAACTGTCGCGGGACGCTCAAGCTCTCGAACGATTCCGCCGAGAGGCGCGCGCGGCATCGGCTCTTAATCATCCCAATATTTGCACCATCTATGAAATCGGCAAGTACGCCGACGAGTCTTTCATTGCTATGGAGTTCCTGGACGGCGCGACGCTGAAGCATCGTATTGCGGGGAAGCCGTTAGAGAACGAAACCGTCCTGTCGCTGGCCATTGACATAGCCGACGGACTGGACGCCGCGCACTCCCAAGGGATCGTTCATCGCGACGTCAAGCCAGCTAACATATTTGTGACCAAGCGCGGCCACGCCAAGTTGCTGGATTTCGGTCTGGCCAAGGTCGCGGCTACCGGCAGTTCTTCAAACTAGGTCACCTCGGCGAACACGATGACTGCCACGACGGATGACCAGAAACTGACCAGCCCTGGATTGACTCTCGGCCCAATTGCATACATGTCGCCGGAGCAGGCCCGGGCGAAGGAACTGGACGCCCGCACGGATCTGTTCTCCTTCGGAACGGTGCTCTATGAGATGGCCACCGGTCAATTGCCCTTCCGTGGGGACAGTACAGCCACGATTTTCGAATCCATCCTGAACCGGGCTCCTGCTCCTGCGGTACGGCTAAATCCCGAGGTGCCGCCCAAGCTAGAAGAGATCATCAATAAAGCTCTGGAGAAAGACCGCAATTTGCGCTACCAGCACGCCGCTGAAATGCGGACGGATTTGCAGCGGCTGAAGCGGGACACCGAATCCGGACACGCCATGGTCGCGGACGAGCGGACCAAGCCGCCGAGTCGAAAGATGGTCGCGGGTGTCGCCGTGGCAGCGGTGATGGTGCGGCCGCGATAGGAGCCTTCGAGCACTATCGTTCGCGGCCAACCTCGGAGCCTGTCCCTGCGCCTGCCCCGGCTCCTGCCGCGGTAGTGCCGTCGGTACGAACGCTCGCAGTATTGCCTTTTCGCGACCTTTCCGCGCAAAGCGGAAGTGAGCCGTGGGGCATCGGCATAGCCGACGCCATCATCAGCCGCCTGGCCGCGCTGCAAAATCTCGCGGTGCGCCCCACCAATTCGGTCCTCAAGTATGCGAAAGGTGCTGATGATCCGGCGCAGGCTGCCCGGGAGCTGGAAGTGAATTCCGTGCTGGCGGGCACCTACCAGCGAGTGGGCGGAGTCAAGCGCGTTTCCGTGCAGTTGATTGATCACGGCGCTGCCCGCCGGGCGGGCCACTACGACCTGCAGGGTCAAAACCTGCTGCGCTTTGAGGATGACATCGCGCAGAAGGTGGTGGATGGTTTGAGCGTGCAGCTTTCCGGGGCAGAGCAGGCAACCTTGAAGACTTCATCAACAAAATCCGCGGAGGCTTACAACCTGTTGCTACAGGCGCGGGCCTACTACGCGGACTACTTTGTGAACTCCCGGAAGGAGGCTTTGGAGAACGCACAACGCGCAGCGGAGCGCTCGATTGAGAAAGATCCTGAATTTGTTGATGCGTATTCCTCGCTGGCGGACGCCTACTCGCTCGAAGCGACAGATTTCCAGGAAAATGGGGCGAGCCATCTGGCGTTGGCGGAGCAGGCAGCCCGCAAAGCGTTGGCCCTGAACCCGCATTCCTTCGAAGCGAACACGGCGCTGGGAGGGATTCTTGGCGAGCAGGGCAAGAACGAGGATTCACTGCGCATCTTGCGGGAAACCGTGGCGCTGGCCCCAAATTCGCCCATAGCATGGAGACGTCTCGGCCACATCTATCACTACGCTGGACTGATCGACTTGGCGGAAGCCGCTTTTCGCCGTGATCGTGACCTGGATCCCACGCCGCCCCAGCCCTACTGGATGCACGGGCGAATGCTGTTGTATCAGGGCAAGCCGCATGAGGCAGAAGAGGAGGTGCGCCGGGCCCTGGAGCGCTACCCGGACCAGTTTAAGCTCTTGACGTTCCTGGGCGCTTTCCTCTCCTACCAGGGAAAGACGGAAGAAGCAGAACAGGTCCTGGACCGCGCATCAAAACTAGAGGGCCCGCAAGAAGAACCCGTGGTATTTTCCGCCATCGTCCACGCTTCCCGCGGCGAACGCGAACGCATTGATCCGGGCATCTTTCGATACAAGCCGCACGAAGTGGTGGACGGCGATCTGGCGGAATGGATTGGCGCGGTGTATGCGCTATTGGGAGAGAAGCAACCAGCTCTTGCCTGGCTGCGACGGGCCGTTCAAGTTGGAAATCATAATTTTCCCTGGTTCCAGCGCGACAAGAACTGGGACAAGCTGCGGGGAGATGCCGAATTCCAGCGCATCATGGACGAAGTCGAGGGCTACTGGAAGCATTACCAAGAACTCTTTGGCCATGCGCAGTCCTAAGGCCGGTGCGAGGGTGCAATACACGAAGGCATGCGGGCGTGAGGTACACCTCTGCGGGTTTGTGCGGTGAGCGTTTAGCAGGCAAGAGTGCGTGCCGTTCAACTGCGTGCCAGATTCCTGCCGTAGACGCTTTTAGGGCGTATATATTCCATAGAGTGTGAGCGCCATGATGGACATTCATCGCCGAGCTATTCAACAGAGTTCGCACGACTTGCCTAATCCCGCGAAACTTGTTCCGTTCGGTTACTACGGGGCGGGGCTTGGGACAGGCCATCCAATTGGGCTAGTGATTGTAATTGGCCTGCTTACGATGGGAATCGTAGGATTACTGGAAGCTCGGTGGTTTCTCGCGCTTGCGGTTCCATGCGGAGCCATCTGCGGATTCTTCATGTGGCTTCTGCACCGAAATGGACTGGCGGGCCACTAAGTTTCCACTTCTGGGGTAACCGCGTTAATCGGGACCAATCGCTTTCATTTACCTTGTGCAGTCGACTTGCTTTGTGGAATAAAACCCGGAACGCCGGTGTTCACCACTGGATTCAGCCGCTGTCTGATCTGAATTCGATTGATTTCGTCGAGCGCGTCTTCCGGAAGGCGCGAGATATCGAAATTCTCTCTGGCGCGGGCCGCGCTCCTGGGCGTGGTGAGCAAAGCCGTGCCGCGCTGCACTGCCCAAGCCAGCAGAACCTGTGCCGGCGTCCGTCCAACTCGAGCGGCGACCGCAGAAATGACTGGATCCTCGAGGAGTCCCGGCTTCATCCCGTGACCTAACGGTGCAAAAGCCAAAAGCACAATGCCCCTCTGCTTGCAGAACTCCAGCAGCTCGGTTTCCGGGAGATACGGATGTGATTCTACCTGGACCACGGCTGGCTTGATTCTTGCGGATTCATAGATTGGCTTCAGGATGTCTAGCGTGATGTCTGAAAGTCCGATGGCCCGGCACTTGCCGTGATCCACGAGAGTTTCCAGCGCTTTCCAGGTGTCAAACAAGGTTATGTCGTGATCGTAGAGGACATTACCGTTTTGATCCCGCGGATCCTGGTTGTCCCCGGGTTGAAATGCAAATGGAGTGTGAATGAGATAGAGATCCAGATACTTGAGCCCAAGTCTGACCAGACTCGCCTCGAATGCGGGTTCGACGCGCTCGGGCCGGTGATTGGAGTTCCACAGCTTTGTGGTGACAAAAATGTCTTCGCGCGTTATTCCTCCACCGGGCCCTCCACCGGCAAATCCTTCCTGCAACGCCTTGCCTACCTCGCGCTCGTTTCCGTATCGTTCAGCGCAATCGAAGTGTCGAAATCCGGCTTCCAGTGCGTCTCTGGTCGCAGTTATCGTCTCGGCTGGGTCGGGGATCAGCGTGCCAAATCCGAGGGCGGGCATATGGCCAGCACCGTGGCTCAGTGGAATCCTCGACGTCCGCAGATCAGAAGTGGCATTCATTGGTTACACCTCGAAGCTATATTTGCGTCCGGCAGGAACGCTCGATGCGCTTAGATGCCAAGTGTCGCAGAAAAGACGCAACTATTGATTGGCCGCGAAACCGGACATGTGCCTTTTGGCCCCGATTTCTACTTGTTCGGCAACCGCGTTTATCGGGACTTGAGAGCGCTGGGACGATCGGTGCCAGCGCGACGGCTTCCGAGTTTCAATCGGTCCGTGAAAACGGTCTCCTGTTCTGCGAGTGAATCCGATAGACATCTACAGAAGATTTGTTCCGATGCGATGGCAGCGAGGCGCAGGGGCAACGCGGTTGTCTCCATAGCGAACCTTCCAGAGCGTAACGCATCAGGCGGTTTAGTCGATGAGCACACCTGTACCTTCGGACTATTTAAGGTTCACAGAAAGAACCTCAGACTTTGAGAACGCTGCCCCTTCGACTGTCGACCAACGCTTTGCGAGGAGACAAAAATGAAGAAGGTCTCTCTATTGGTTTCCACAGGCATACTGCTCATCATTGCCGGCTGCTCAGTAGATTCTCAGAAAACCATATCGAAGAATGCACCGGCAGTCGGCCAGGGATCAGCTGCGCCAGCCACTCTATCTCTCACCGTAGAGCCGACCGCGGCTCAGCTTCCCCTCCCGTCAGTCGGACAGGCAAATCGACAATCGTGGCGCTCTGAAAACGTCGCGGACCCCCTTGGCAATGTCATTACGCTGAAGGTGACTTCGACGGACGGCAAATTTGATTTGGTCATTCTCCAGGAGGGCACGCATTCCTTTTTGTCTTTCGTCAGGCACGCGCATTGGAATGCCGTCCATAACCATCCGGCCAAAGGCAAGCTAATGTACCTCCGTGCGAAGTTTGACGACGGACAGGAGAAGCGAATCGAGTGGGACGAATTGGGATTCGCCACTGAGAATTTATATAGCGTCTTATGGTCATACCCCGCAAAGGCAGATGCTCCCATTGGTCCGGCGCCGAATAGCTCCGCAAATGATTCAGTCGGAGGCGACCAACTCCTGATTCAGGAAATGATGAAGCACAACACGATGCTTTTGGAGGTGGAACCGGGGGTCACAGCACAGTTCGATATGATCGGGCTGGCGCATGAAATGGAGAAAGTTCGTACTCCCAAAACGCAGCCAGTCCTCGAGGCTAGGCAAGTCTCGGAGTAGCAGTACTAATTTTCATGCACGACCAAAGCTCACCAATACAAGACGACGTAGCCAACAGATTGATTTGGTACCGGTTGTCGTGCACCGACCCTCAAGCGAAGGTCGCGAGTTTTACGGAAGAACGCAAACACTTGTGGGCAGCGCGCATAGCGCACTGGCCGGCTTTAGCGGACATGGTAGTACGTAGACAAAAGCCCCTCCTGCAAAACACAGACTGCGAGGAACATCTAGAGTGTCGCGTGGTCACAGTGAAGAAAGAACTGATTGGACCTCCTACGGTTGCGGTGGAATTTACACGACCCGCACCGAGCTTCTGGCGTATTGCGTTCCCGCCAGCCGATTGGAAAGCCTAACAATCTGTCGCTATGGAACCTTCAGTCTAACGAGAGTCATAAGATCGACTGTACCGATTTGCTCAACCCGCCCTAAAAGGCAACAGCACGATCTCGATTCGGAGACTCAACTCTCGATTAGTCGGGCAATCGGAAACTGACCACCACTCAATTTCTGGGTGGTTTGACAGTCCTAAGGTGCGCCGATAGTATCAGTTCTGTACCCGGCGCAGAGATTCTTTCCGAACAAAATGTCCCTACGCATGGCGGGCGGATCCTGATGAATCTTGTGTATTTCGATTGTTTCTCGGGCATCAGCGGAGATATGACGCTGGGCGCGCTTATCGACGCCGGCTGCGATGTCGCGCGTCTGCGCAGCGAACTACAGAAGCCTGCAGGTTCCTGGATGGGAGATTAGCGCCGAAAAAGTCTGGAAAAACGGCATGGCCGCCACGTATGCCAAGGTCAAAACCGAGGACCAGAAAAAGCATCGCTCGCTGACCGACATCCTGGAAATCCTGGAAAAATCGGAGCTTGTACCGCAGGTGCGTGATCGCGCCAGTTCGATCTTTCAGAGACTCGGTGAAGCGGAAGCACGCGTACACGACGTGCCGGTTGAAAAAATCCATTTCCACGAGGTTGGCGCGGTCGACGCCATCGTAGACATCGTCGGAGCCTGCATCGGCTTCCAATCGCTGGGCATCGACAAATTCGCCTGCTCGCCGCTGAACGTAGGTGGCGGCATCGGCAAAAATGGCGCACGGAGTTCTGCCGGTCCCGGCTCCGGCTACGGCGAACTTGCTGCAAGGCAAGCCGACATACTCCAACGGCGTGCAGCGCGAACTGGTCACGCCCACTGGCGCCGCGATCGTGGCCACGCTCTGTGATTCGTTTCGGACCGCAGCCGCCCATGACCGTCTCCGCCATCGGCTACGGCGCGGGCACCGCCGACCTGGAAGGCCAGCCGAACGTTCTCCGCATCATGATCGGTGAGTCCGCCGAAAAGGCCGTTGCCGGCTACGACGAGGAAATTTCCGTCATCGAAGCTAACCTCGACGACATGAATCCGCAGATCTACGGTTACTTCCTGGAAAGAGCGCTGGCCGCGGGCGCGCTCGACGTCTATACCACGCCCGTCCAAATGAAAAAGAATCGCCCCGGCACGCTGCTGACGGTTCTCTGCAAACCTCAAGACACGAACGCCCTGACCTCGATGATTTTCGCGGAAACGACAACGTTCGGCGTGCGCACGACGAACGCGCAACGCCGTATCCTGCCCCGCGAACACGTCAGTGTGACTACAACTTTCGGCGACGTCCGCATAAAACTCTCGCGAGTAAACGGCCGCATCCTGCACGTTTCTCCGGAATTTGACGATTGCCGCAAACTAGCCGTAGAAAAAAACGTCCCGCTCCAGGAGGTAATCAACGAAGCCCTCCGCCGCTACCAAGGAGGCCAATGACATTTACAGGAGCCTTTGGAGCGTTGGTGGGTGTGGCTTCCGTTGAGATCCTTCGAGCATCCTTGTCGGATGCTCTCGGGATGACAGGGTTATGCGAGGGTTGCGGGAAGGACTCTGGGCAAGGTGCCAAAGCTTAAAAAATGCCACCAACAAAACCAAAATACTATCTGACGACGCCGATCTATTACACGAACGGCCTCCCGCACATCGGCCATACGTACTCCACGATCGTGTGCGACGCCATCCGCCGCTACAAGCGCATGCTGGGCTACGAGGTCATCCTCACCACCGGTACCGACGAACACGGCGTCAACGTCGAGCGCTCCGCCAAGAAAGCCGGCGTCCCGGAATCCGAATTCGTAGCCAAAATGGCCGCCGAATGGAAAGCACTCTGGGATGAACTTGGCATTCAGGGCGACGAATTCATCCGCACCACGGAAGTCCGCCACGCGCGCACGGTCCAATGGCTTGTTCAAACTCTGCCGCGAAAACGGCTACATCTATCCCGGTCACTACAGCGGCCAATACTGCATTTACGACAACTCGTACGTTGACGTGAAGCCTGGAGAGCCCTGCCCCGATTGCGGACGGCCGACGGAAACCGTCACGGAAGCGAACTATTTCTTCAAGCTCTCCGCGTTCCAAAACGTCCTGCTCGATTTCTACAAAAAGTATCCCAACTTCATTCAGCCGGAAGCCCGCCGCAATGAAGTATTCGCCTTCGTCGAAGGCGGCTTGCGCGATCTCAGCATCACGCGCACCTCCGATCCGCTGGGGCATTCCGGTTCCCGGCGAAGAGCCTCACGTCTTCTACGTCTGGTTCGACGCCCTCACCGCTTACCTCAGCGCTGTAGGTGGCCCGGAATACGAACGCCGCGGTTTCTGGCCCGCCGACCTGCATCTGGTTGGCAAGGAAATCATCCGCTTCCACGCGGTCATCTGGCCCGCGCTCCTGATGGCCGCGCGGACTGCCGGTTCCCAAACAAATCTGGGCGCACGGCTGGCTATTGATGGACAGCGCCAAGATGAGCAAGTCGCTGGGCAACGTCGTGAAGCCGCGCCCCATCGTCAATGTCCTTGGCCTCGACGCGCTGCGTTACTACCTGCTGCGCGAAACGGTCTTCGGCGCAGGACGGTAACTTCAGCTACGACTCGCTAGTCCAGCGCTACAACAGCGACTTGGCCAACGGTCTCGGCAATCTAGCGAGTCGCACCGCCGCTATGATCGCGAAAGATTGCGCCGGAAAAATTCCCAAGCCAGGTGCGCTCCAGCCGCAGGACAACGCGCTGGCCAAGCAAACTCAAGAAGCCATTGGCGAAGTCTTGGAGCAATACAACAACCTCGGCTTTTCGAAAGCCCTCGAGGAAATCTGGTCGGTGATCGCAGCTACAGACAAATACCTGACCACCGAACAACCTTGGGCGCTCAGTGACTCCGAAGCCGATCAGCAACGTCGCGCCACGATCCTGTGGACCACCGCGGAAGTCTTACGCGTCGTGACCGCCCTGACGCATCCAGTTCTGCCAGAGAGCACCGCGAAGGTCTGGACGCTGCTAGGCCAGTCCGAACCGCTAGGTCACGTAAGTCTGGAGAGCCTGCGCTTTGGCGATTTAAAGCCCGGCACGACGTTAGGAAAGTCGCAAGCGTTGTTCCCACGCATCGACAAAGCTGAAGCCATAGAGAGGATGGAAATCATGGAGAAGGAAGAACAGCAGAAACCGCACCCAAGTGCAGCAACCACGCCGGCCGCGGCACCCGCAACGATGCCGGCGGCAACAGGCGCAGCGTCTGCCGCCGGTGCGGCCGCCGCGCCCGAAGGCGTCCAGAAAATCGGCATCGAAGATTTCGCCAAAGTGGAAATGCGCGTTGGCCAGGTGAAGACCGCCGAGCGCATCGTCGGCGCCGACAAACTCCTGAAGCTGACCGTAGACATCGGCACCGAAGTGCGCCAAATCTGCGCCGGCATAGCCCAATACTACGAACCCGAATCCCTGGTCGGCCGCAAGGTCGTGGTGGTGGTGAATCTGGCCCCGCGCAAACTGCGCGGCGTTGAATCCAACGGCATGATCGTAGCCGCCAGCGTAGGCCCCGAAGGCCGCCCTGTCCTGGCTGGTTTCGCCGAAGAAGTGGAAGTCGGGGCCAGACTGAAGTAGGTAGCGCAGGCCTTCAGCCTGTGTCGGTGTGGGTAGCGCTGGGCGAAAACCACACAGGCAGGAATGCCTGTGCCACGAAAACATGCAGCTCATCGACTCTCACGCTCACATCGACTTTCCTCAATTCGCCGACGATCGCGAAGCTGCCTTGGATCGTGCGCGCGCTGCAGGCGTCGAAACGATCCTGGCTATCGGCTCGGGACCCGGTCCGGAAAAGCTCGACGCTGCCATCCCCTACGCCGAACAACACGACTGGATCTACGCCAGCATCGGTGTCCATCCGCACGAAGCGAAGTTGGCTACGCCGCACCATTTGCAACAGCTCACAGAGCTGGCCAAGCACCCGAAAGTCATCGCCTGGGGTGAAATCGGACTCGACTATTTCTACGATCACTCACCCCGCGACGTGCAAGATCGCGTCTTCCGCGATCAGCTCGCTCTGCCCATCAAGCGAAGCTCCCCATCATCATCCATTGCCGTGATGCTTGGCCCGACACGCTCCGAGTCCTCGACGAAGCCTGGCGCCCCACCGGCCTCGGCGGCATCCTCCACTGCTTCACCGGCACCCTCGAAGACGCCCAGCGCGGCCTGGACATGGGTTTCCTGATCTCCTTTGCAGGTAATTCAACTTATCCGAAAGCGGCAAACATTCGCGACGTTGCAAAAGCTCTGCCGCTCGAGAACATTTTGATCGAGACAGACTCTCCATTTCTCGCGCCGCAAGGCTATCGCGGCAAGCGCAACGAGCCCGCCTACGTAGCCGAGGTAGCAAAGGCCATCGCGAGTGTGAGAAACTTATCCGCTGAAGACATTGCTGCCGCGACGACTGCGAACTTCCAGCGTTTTTTCAAGCTGCGTTCTTCAACTGGAAGTGGGCTTTGACGGGGCCTTGCCGAGCCTGCTGAAAGCCCAGGCTAAATAGTTGGGCTTTGAGTCGACTTTAAATAGATTGACGGCTGCGCGGTCGCACAGGATACTGTGCGCCTCGCAAGCACAACGTCGTTCATGCAGGCCAGGAGGAAGGCCATCGCGCTGCTCACAGCCAGGGAGATTTTCGATCTCGTCAGAGATGATCTCGTCCTCGTGGAAGACGAACTGACGCGACAAAGCGCCACCGCCTTCGAGCCCGTCTCCGAAATCACCTCGTATCTCTTGGGTGGTGGCGGCAAGCGCCTTCGCCCCGCGCTCCTACTTCTTTCCGCACGCTACGCGGGTCATCGCGGCCCCAGCGCGATCAAGCTCGCCGCTGTAGTCGAACTCCTGCACAGCGCCACGCTGATCCACGACGATGTAATTGACAGCGCCGACACGCGCCGCGGCCGCCCGTCCGCGAATTCCCGCTGGGGCAATCATCGCAGCGTCCTGGCAGGGGACTGGCTCTACATGCAGTCGTTCCAGATGGCGCTTGAAGAGCGCAACTTTCGCATTCTCGATGTGCTCATCGACCTGACCCAAAAGATGGTGGAAGGCGAGCTCCTGCAACTCGCAAAAATCGGACGCATGGACGTGACCGAGGACGACGCGATTCAACTGGCGACCTATAAGACGGCGTGTCTATTTAGGGGCTGCGCGCGGCTGGGCGCGGTTCTAGGCGGCCTGGAAGGCGCTGACGAACTAGCCCTCGCCGAATACGGCCGCTATGCAGGGCTCGCGTTTCAGCTGGTCGACGACCTCCTCGATTTCACGGCCTCTGCCCAGCAACTGGGCAAGCCAGTGCTCAGCGACCTCAAGGAAGGCAAGGTCACGCTTCCGCTGATCTACGCCATGGAGAACGGCCATCGCGATGCGCGCGCACTCGTGGCCCGCATCCTGAAGGAAAAGGAATTCGACTCCGTGCGCCCGGAAACATTGGTGGCGTTAGTCCACGAATCCGGAGCGCTGGATCGAGTCCGCAACCTGGCCCACGACTATGCCAGCCGCGCCAAAGCCAGCCTGGACGGCCGCAACGACTCCGAGTACGCCCGCGCGTTGCTCACTCTTCCCGATTTCATCCTCGAGCGGGAGAACTAGCCGCGCTGTAAGTCATGCTTCCGTTCAAACTGGTTTACCACGAACGTTACGATCTCAACCTGGGGGCGCACGTCTTTCCCTCGCAGAAATTCCGCTTAATCGCGGAGGCGCTCCTAGCGGAAGGCATCGCGATGAAGGCGGACTTCCTCCGTCCCGAACCTGCCGGCGACGAAGACATCTTGCGGGTCCACACTGCCGCCTGGGTCGGCAAACTAAAAACCGGCACGCTCACCGCCAGCGAAGTCATGAAGCTCGAAGTACCGTACTCGCCCGAACTCGTCGAAGCCGTGTGGTTAGCCGCAGGCGGAACCATCCTCGCGGCCCAATCCGCGCTGCGCGACGGATTCGGCGCCAACCTCGGCGGTGGATTCCACCACGCATATCCTGGCCACGGCGAGGGTTTTTGCGCCATTCACGACGTAGCCGTTGCAATCCGCCGGTTGCAAGCTGACAAGGCCGTCCGCAAGGCGATGGTTATCGACACCGACGTGCACCATGGCAACGGCACCGCCGCTATTTTTGCCGGCGACGAATCGGTCTTCACGATTTCCATCCACCAGGAAAACAACTATCCGCCGCACAAGCCGCCCTCCAACATCGATCTGAACATGTGGGATCGCGCAGACGACGTGGAATATCTCGGCGAGCTAATTCCCGTGGTGCAAAAATCGCTCGATGATTTCCGCCCCGAGATCGTGTTCTACGTCGGCGGCGCCGATCCGTTTTGCGAAGATCAACTTGGCGGTCTGTCGCTCACGAAAAGGGGATTGAGCGAACGCGACCGCAAAATCTTTGAAGAGGTCCGCCGGCGCGGGATTCCCGTCGCTACGACGCTGGCCGGCGGCTACGCCCGGCGCGTCGAAGATACCGTGCGCATCCACGTCAACACCATCCTGGCGGCCCGCGAAGTTGCACTTGCGTTTCCTGCCGCGAGCGCAGCCTCAAACTGATACACTCCCCGTTCTGAAATCTCGATTTCGAACTGCCCGGGAGGGCTAATGTTTCTCCGGATATCCAAATCTGTGCGCGTGCTCGCGGTCGCATGTTGTCTCGTGGCGATTGGCGCGGCGTCTTTCCGCTCGGCTCACGCCGGCGCGAAACCGTCCGGCAAGCTCAAGGTCTATATCTCCGTCGATATGGAAGGCGTCGCTGGCACGGTCACCGCGGACCAGTTGGCGCCGACGGGATTCGAATACGAGAGGTTCCGGCGCTTCATGACCAACGAAGCGCTCGCCGCGGTCCAAGCCGCGAAGCACGCCGGCGCCACGGAAATCGTGGTAAGCGATTCTCATGGCAACGGAGAAAACCTGTTGATCGAACTGTTCCCCGCGGACGTCAAGATCGTGCGCTCGTGGCCGCGCCACGGGAGTATGATGGCGGGCCTGGACGCGAGCTTCGACGCGGCGCTATTCGTCGGCTATCACGCCTCCACCACCAATCCGCACGGCGTACGCGCACACACATTCTCAAGCGCACATCTTGCCAAGGTCACGCTGAATGGCAACGCCGTTACCGAAGGCGAGTTTAATGCCGCATACGCAGGCACGCTGGGCGTGCCGATCATTTTCGCTTCGGGTGACGACGTCGCGATGGCCGAGCTGAAATCGCGTCTGGGCAACCTGGAAACGGTGGAGACGAAAAAAGCGTTGGGATTTCACTCCGCGGAGACTTTAACTCCAGAAGCGTCCAGTAACAGGATTCAGGCTGGCGCCGAAGCCGCATTCGCGCGCGTGCACGATTTCAAACCGTACGTCGTGAAACCGCCCATCACTCTGGAGATTACTTTCAAGAATTACACTCCAGCCGAAATGCTCACCTATCTGCGGATTGTGGAGCGCGTGGACTCGCACACGGTTCGATTCGTGGGAAAGGATATGGCGGAAGTCTCGGACTTTGTCGATTTCGTGGACACCTACAGCGCGGATATGACGCCTTGAGAGGCGATCCTACGGGTGGAGGGTTGCGATCGCGCGGGAAATATTTGTCTCGGACAAGCGTGTGCTGCCTAACGGCGCCCGTTTCCCTTCGAGGCTCAGAGTAAACGGAAAGCGGCCGCTACATCCCAGGCTTGCTAGCTGCTATGGTTGGCTCCAGAGCGTGATGAATTGCGGCGGTTAGCGACTGCTGAAAACTGTCTTCGCCATACCCTTCGGCACGGTAAACGATTTTTCCGTCGCGATCGATGATGACTACGGTAGGGAAAGAGTTGACCGCGAATAGCCGGTCCAGCCCGTCGGCAAAAACGACCGTTGTTTGCGGCTTCACTTCCTTTACGTAGGGCGGGACCAGCGTTTCGTCTTCGTCGCAGTCGGCGGCCAGAAACAGTACGCCGTGATTTTGCTGGAAGTCCATGGCCACGCGGTCGAACACCGGTTCTAGGGCGCGGCAGGGACCGCACCACGTGGCCCAGAAATTCACCACGAGAATTTTTCCCTTTTCATTCGCCAATGGAAGAGCGGCACCATCGGGCACGCGGCGCAGCGTGAATTCGAAGGGCTCCTTCGCGCCGGCGTTTCGCGCTGCGTTCGATTTTCCCGGCGAGGCGCTCACTTCATCATAGGTGTGGAGCACATACTCGCCTAATCCCTCGTCGGAGCCGTGAGCCAGGCGCCACACGTTGCCCAGCTTCTGGCGGATGGCGCGGCGGCCGGGGCTGTTTTTTGTGGTATCGGCGAGAGCGAACGCGCGAGCGTACTGTTGAATGGCTCGCGGCAGATCTTTGTTTAGTTCGGCAATCTCGCCGAGTTTTTCCGCTGCTCCCGCGCTGGGATCGAACGCATAGCTGTCCTCGAAATCTTTTTGCGCTTTTGCAGTTTCATGAAGCTTCAAATACAACCGGCCGCGAAGCAGCAGGACGGTCATCCGGTCGTGGTTCTTGCTGGCCTCCCAGTCTTCTTTCGAAATCTTCGGCGACTTCTCGTCGCTCCCGATATATTCCAAAACTCGAGTGGAGTAACTGGTGGCGCGGCGAAGGCCGGCCTCGTCGCCGTTGCGCTCGAGCAATTGAATCGCGAGCAGGGTCATGGACATATCTTCGGGAGTCAGCGCGACGATACGCTCGGCGTAGTCGGCCGCGTGTGTCGTGTCGCGGAGTTGCAGAGTTGCTTCAACCAGCGCTCGATAGATTCGTACGCGCTGCGGCGCTTCCGGATATTTCTTCAGGAACGCTTCCAGGTTGCGGACCAGGGCGGCGCGATCGTTGCCTGCGGCATCGATGGCCTGCTGGAGTTCTTCGTCAGGTGACGGAGGCTTTTGCGAGGGTTGCGCACCCTGCTTGGAAGGAGACTTGGCGGCTTTTGGGTCGTCGTCAGTGTTAGGCGCGATGCAGGGACGCGTGGCGCCGAGGACGACGGTAGCCGCGCAAGCCAGCGCCAGCGCCGTGTGCAGGAGAGGCATCAGCCTCTATCTTATGCAAATTTGTGCGTCTGCGCATGTCGCACACATCGAGGTCCACGGTCGAAAGACTGCGCCACGAGGATGCTCAGGATAAACGATGTTTCGGAACGCCTTATGAGGCGCGCACGCGGATTTCGCCCGAGATGGTGTGGACTTCGACGCGACCTCCGCCGTTGCCCATGCGGGCGCGCAGGGAATGCTTGCCTTGCTCCTCGATAACGATCGGGACGTCCGTCTTGATTTGGCCGGAGTTGGCTTCAGCGGTCAGATGAAAGTTTGCGTTGGAAGGGACTCCGAGCTCCACTACGCCTGAGACGGTTTTCAGATCCCAGTAGCTGCTCTCGCCAGGATTGCCCTGCACATCCACGCGCCCGGAAGCGGCGTGGGCTTTGACGTCGCGCGTGGCCCCTTGCACTTCCACGGTGCCGGTGGCGGTGTCGGCGTCGACTCGGCCACCGGGCCCAGAGATCTGCGTGGTGCCAGACAGCGCGCTGATTCTCACGTCTCCCTTGATCTTCGCGACCGTGACGCTTCCCGACGCACTGGAGGCGCGCAGGTCGTCGCCGATATTTTGCGCCTCGATCGAACCACTGAGCGTGGTGAGTTGCGTCTGACGATCAATATGGTCCACTCGGATCGATCCTGACGCGGAATTGACTTTCACAGGGCCGCGCACGTTGACGATGGTCTGCGAGCCGGAAGCAACCGACGCATCGACCTCCGTGTCGTGCGGAACCTCAATGACGTAGGAGATCGAAACGTTGTGTGTGCGGCTGAGATCTTTGCCAATGCGGATGGTGTCGCCTCTTTGCTCGATCGGGGGATTATTCACCACATCGTCCAGCCGCTTTTGCGGGTTGTCAAAGCCCATGCCGGATGAACGCACCTGCGCATGTACGTGGACCTGGTTGTCGCCGCTACCCGTGATGGAAACGTCGCCGGCGGCATTGGCGAGTTCCAGGCGAATCGGCGCGGTAACGGTGAGCGTGCGATCAAAGCTGCCACTGACGGAAGGGCCCGCGGCGCAGCCCGCGCCGGCGAAAGATGCGAGCGCCAATGCAAGCGGTGCCGCAAGTTGTTGACGCATCGTTCCTCCCCTGCAGTGAACCGGATCAGACGAATCGCGACGAGCGCTATGGAGGCGCCGGGCTTTAGCCCAGCGAACCGCGTTCTACCGGCTCAGATAAAGATACGCATGGTGAGCAGATTATGTTCCGGGAACGCCGTTCGCTCAAGCCTGTTCTCGAGGCGAAAGGGTCTCGTTAAGCGAACCTTGCCGATATCCTTCGAGATCGAGTGACACGTACGCGAAGCCGGCGACTTTCAGCTCCTTCGCGATCGCGGCGGCCATGTCGGGAGAAAGCGCGCGAGGCATTTCGTCCGGTGCGATTTCGACTCGCGCAAGCTTGTCGTGCAGGCGCACGCGAAATTGGCGGAAGCCCAGACTGCGGAGTGCCGCTTCCCCTCGCTCGACCAGCGATAGCCGCTCGGGCGTCACTTCCGTTCCGTAAGGCACGCGCGAAGCAAGGCAAGCGGATGCGGGGCGGTCCCACGTCGGCAAGCCGGCTCGTTGCGAGAGTGCGCGGATTTCGGACTTGCGCATCCCGACGTCCAGCAGCGGAGCGAGCACGCGATGTTCTTTGGCCGCACGATGGCCGGGGCGGAAGTCGAGCGTGTCGTCCGCGTTCACGCCGTAGGCCGTAGCGGTGGAGCCCCGCTCTAGAGCCAGCGCGTCGAGGACCGAAAAGAGTTCGTCCTTGCAATAAAAACAGCGATCCGCGGCATTGGCCCGGTAGGCGGGGTTTTCCATCTCGCGAGTTTCGACGAATGCGTGATGGATGTTCTGGGCGCGGACAAAGTCTTCGACGATGTTGCGGTCATGCGCGGAGTAGCTCGGCGAAAGTGCAGTGACCGAAAGGGCGCGTGTACCGAGCGCACGCTGCGCGGCCCAGGCGAGGTAGGCGGAATCGGCGCCGCCGGAAAGAGCGACGATCAGGGAGGGAATTTCGGCCAACCTCTCGAAAAGTTGGCGTTCCTTTTCTTCGGCAGTTCCCGGGGAGGATTCCCCTGTGCGAATTCGGATGAAAGCGGCCATTTCTGTCGTGAGTATAGCGCAAAGCCAATCCGTGCGTGCGCTTGCGTAGGACGTTTCGCGCCCCAACTTCGAGGCGCGAATTCATGTTGCGCTCACCGGGTCTTGGATGCTCGCGCGCCTGGATTTGACTGCTGCCGAACTGATTTTGCTTCTACTTGAAGTCGAGCAGGACGTCAACGGTGCGGTTGGCTTCGTCAGGCTGGATCCAATGGCCCACATTTTCGTAGTGGACTGGAAGATTATGAAAAATCTCGGAGGGCTTGGTTTCCAGCTTGGTCAGGAACTCCTCAAAGATGGCTTTGTCAAAGACTTCGCCTTGAGGGATGGCCCACGCGTCGCGGAGGCGTTTCTCCGCAGTCGGTGACAAGCCGGTGATGGTTAGCACATTGAACTTGTAGGATTTGCCTTCGTCGATGCGAACCTTGTAGCGAATCGTGTGGGCCTGATCGTCGTAGGAGCCAACGGGATCAATCTTCGCATCGAGGTAACCGACGTGCGCGTACTCCTCGCGAATGCGTTCGAACCCTGCTTCGATGGCCATGCCATCCGCGACATCATCGGGTTTGAGACCGAGGTCGGCGTTTAGCGTCACTGTGGACAACAGCGAATTGCCGGAAAACTCGGCGCCTTTCCATTTGTAGACGGCGCCAGGTGTTACCGGAACGAATACGGGAATCTGTTCGGGAAGCTTCTGATTGGGATTTCCCGTCAGGCGAATTTCCGGTGGTCCGAGCTTGGCGCGCAGGTATCCCTGCTTCTGATAAATCGGCCGAACTTGTTCGGTGAGAAAAAGATCGATGGCCATCCGCGAGTATGGCTTGCCTTTCAATTCGGCGAGTTCCTGCTGCACCACCTTGGACGTGTTGAGGGAGGCGTCGCTGAATTCCAAACTGGAGATTTTGAGCGCCGCCCCATCGATCCGAAATTCCTGGATGTTGCCCTCGCCATTCGGATTCGCGGCGACTTGATGTTCGATTGCCGCTTGCAGACCATGTGCGGCCAGGAATTCTCCCGCTATCTCGGAGGCTTGATCGACTACGGCGCCTGCGGTGGGCAGCGTGCCGTCATAGAACGGAAGCTTCGCGCGGATGGCGTCGTTGAGTTCGCCGTCGGTAAACCACGGAAGGTTGTCGAAATAGGCGGGAATGCGCTCGGCTTCATCCAGGTGGAAAATCACGACCAGACCATCGGCGCGGGATTGGAAATTGTATTTAACGTGCGCGAAGAGGCCGCTTTGCACCAGTTTGTCGGCGGCGGTTTGCAGGTCGTCGCGGCCGATTTCCATGCCGGTTTGCAGCCCGCTCGTCGTCGCGACTTGCGGTTCGGTCAGCGATTTCAGCCCTTCGGTGCGAATTTCGCGGAGCACCGCTTTACTGCTGGAAGGGGTGGACGGAGTTTGCGCCCGGATGAAGGAAAGGGGAATAGCCAGAAGGCACGCGGCGAGGCAAATGCGACGGGGCATGGAGCTAGTTTACCGGAAAACTTGCTGGCGTCGTAATGGCGCCGCCGCTGATCAGAGCTGATCAAACTATTTTACCGAGATATGGGTTACCGACATGCGGCGCCGCCCACACGAGGATCTTTGACCTTCAATTTTGTCTGGAGCGATCTCAACTAGCGATCGGAACCACGGAAAGGAACTAGAAGAGTCCGGGAATCTTGAGACCCGCCATGCCAGGAATCCCGCCGGACAGGTTCTTCATCTGGTTCGTGAGTTCTTCATCGACCCGCCGGGAGGCTTCGTTGACCGCGGCTCGGACCAGATCCTGCAGCATCTCTTGGTCTTTGTTGGCGAAAACGTCGGGCTCGATGCGCACATCGACAAGCTGCTTCTGCCCATTCATTTTTACGGTAACCATGCCGCCGCCGGCCGAGGCTTCCACGGTTACGGAGTTTACTTGCCGTTGCAGGTCTTCCTGCAGCTGCTTGAACCTGGAGAGCATCTGTTGGAGCGCGTTGACTTCCATCAGGATTCCTCTGGGTTGCGTTTCACTTCAGTAATCTTACCACCGAAGCGCTGTAGCATCGACTTTACCATTGGATCACGCTCGAACTGAGCTCGCAACTCCTGCGTGCCCGATCCTCCGCGTGCCGCCGACGCAGCCGCGGCTGCAACTGCTTCGAGTTTAGCACAGACGCGCACCGGTCGTCCGAGCACCTTGCTCGAAACGCCACGCAGCTTCTCGAGCGAGTCACGGCCTTCGAGCATTTCCGCGTAGGCGCGGTCGGCGGGAGAAAAATAAATGCGCAGCTCGGCGCCTTCCAGCTCCCAGCGATTGCCGCGCTCCAGCAATTCGCTGAGGAATTTTTGCTGCGACTGGATTGCGGATTTGATTTCGGCGACTTGTTCTTCGCTGAGGCCGCTCGCTGGTGTCGACGTGGCCGAGGCTGCGGGAGATGAATCGGCGATGACTTCGGCGTTTTTCGGAAAAGGCGTTTCCGTGGCGATGGGAACGATCGCTGGCGCCGCTGCCGGCTGTGGCGCTCGCTCTGCGCGAATCGGTACGGGGGCGTTGGGCGTGGGCGTCACGAAAGTCCGCGGAGCGGCGGTGAAGGGAACTGGCGTAGCCAAAGCGGGTGATGCTTCGCGGCGAGGCGCTACCGCGACCGGCGTCGTGGCTGGCGCAGTGCGTGTCGCTCCAGCAACAACTCCCGCTGACGCTGGAACGCCGCTGCGAACTTCTGCGAGCAATTCCTCGAGCGGGGCGAGGCGAGATGCGTTGATCAGGCGCAGGAGGCCCATTTCCAGATGCACGCGCGGGTCCGGCTTGCGGCGCAGGTCCTCATCGGTCTGCAGCAATATTTGAAAGAAGCGCGTCAGGTCTTCTTCGCTGAATTCGGCTGCGGCGCGAGCGAGCGCTGGCCGCTGATCGGGCGTCGCTGCAATCAGTTCGGAATCAGCTCCGCACACCCGCGCGATCAAGAGGTTGCGCATGTGGCGAATGGCCTCGCGGCAAAAATGTTGGAGGTTGCGGCCTTCCTTCTGAAACGTGTGAACGAGTGATAGCGCGCGGTCCGCCGAGCCTGCCGCGATCGCTCCGACTAATTCTTCCAGCGCATCATCGGGTACGACGCCGAGCAGCGCGCGCACCTGGTCGGCGGGAATGGTGTCGCCGCAATAAGCGCGCGCTTGTTCCAGAAGAGAAAGCGCGTCCCGCAAGCTACCTTCCGCCATTCGCGCAATCACCGCCAACGCGCCTGGTTCGATCTCTAAATTTTCTTTCGCGGCAATTTCTTCAAGGCGGCCGGTGATTTCCGCGAACGTTAGCGCCCGGAAATGAAAGTGCTGCGATCGTGAGCGTATGGTGTCGACCAAATTTTCCGGCTCGGTCGTTGCCATTACAAAGATCACGCGGTCGGGAGGTTCTTCCAGCGTCTTCAATAAAGCGTTGGACGCTTCGCCGGTCAGCATGTGCGCTTCGTCGAGGATCACCACTTTGCTGCGGCTTGCCGCCGGAGCGTAGCGCACCATCTCGCGCAATTCGCGAATCTGGTCGATTCCACGATTGGAGGCCGCGTCGATCTCGATGACGTCGAGCGAAGTTCCCGCCGCAATTTCCGTGCAGGAATCGCATACGCCGCACGGCTCGGCGGTAGGCCCCTTCACGCAGTTCAACGCCTTCGCCAGAATTCGCGCGGCGGTAGTTTTACCAACGCCACGCGCACCGGAAAAAATGTAAGCATGAGCTACACGATCGTTGTTGATAGCGTTGGCGAGTGTTTCGGTGACGTGACCTTGACCCACAAGATCACGAAAAGTTTGGGGGCGCCACTTGCGGGCTATAACTTGATAGGCCATTCGTTCTGCAGGACCCTGGCGGTTTTCCTTTTCCAATATACTGCGATGCGCGCCCTGCCATCGCGAGGAACTTCGGGTGATCTGCGGCACCCGAGGCGTTCCCGATACCGTTGCTCCCTTCCGGGCCTGGCGGGGTTCGCGGGACCTCGTTGCACAGAGCCCGAAGCTCCACGCTCTGGCAGTCGCGCGATTTCTCGCACTGCGAAGTTCAGTCTAACACACAGACGCGCTCACGGTTTCAATTGCGGCATGGTCCACGAAAATTTAGATGTAGCTGCGAACATTCACGAACGCGTTCCCGCGTTTGTAGCCGCGCTTTCCGGAAGGACAAGTTTAGACACAACTTCGCCCAGCCCTCGTGCCGGACAGCTACTGTTTCGGAAAGTTAGGATCGGCTTTCACTTCTAGTATCTGCTTGGTGTGCCGCTCGCTGTGCCCAGCGATTAGTAAGATCCACTCGTAGCCGTCCAGCTTCACTCCCATCGGGCTGTCGATAGCGTGCGCGCGCAAATCGGGAGTCGTTTTCAAATATTCCTCGGTCACCAGGCGGCTCTCCAGGAAATGCTTTTCGGCATCAGCAGGTGAGCCAAAGCGGTTCGTCGGCTTCAGCGGTTCGGGAGCTGAGATTTTGTGCGAGCGATCCGGCACCTGCGCGAGCACGCTGGCGTCGATCTTCTTTAACTCCTCGGGGTCGCGCGGCGCGATTGCTGGGCTCTTCATCACCTGCTCCTGGTCCAGACCTCGAATCATGTCTTCGGCCGCGGCCAGATGCTCCATGACCTCAGCGATTGACCAGCGATCCGGCGCCGGCTTGAAGTTCCACTGCGCGTCCGACAATCCCTTGGTCGCATCCACCACGCCCTTCTTGGTCGATTCCAGATACGCCAGCGCGCGATCTTTGTCCGCCTGCGAAACATCCTGCGCTCGCAAGGTCGCCGCACTACACATCACCAACAACATGGCCAACCCGCCCTTCAGAACTCTTCTCATTCGCATGTCCTCGCTTTTCTGTTCGACCTGGAACGTGCCCGCACTGAACCAACAAGGTCCCCACTACGCCGGCTTTCCTTGCGACGCACCACGAGACATTAATTCATCGCTAGTCAAATCTTCCGTATGCGTAGCAATGTACCAGTGGTTCCCCCAAGCGTCTACGACGCCGCCACTCCGCTCGCCGTAAAACTGATCCTTCGGCTCGCTCAATGACTTGGCCCCAGCCGCAATAGAATCCTTATACATTCCATCGACGTCCGGACCGTATAAGTGCAGAGTCGCTGGCCGCAGGCCTCCCTCGCCGCGCGCCTCGCTGCATTCGATGATGGAGTCCCCGATACGCACCTTCGCGTAGCCGACGGTTCCGTTAAGAGTCTCTTTCTTGAATACGATCTGTGCAGCAAAAGCTTTCGCCAGGAACGTCAGAAACTCCGCAGCCCCTTTCACACTGAATCCGGGCGTCACACTGCGTAGCCCCTCCGGAGCAAAGTGCTGCCCAACCTTGTGCGTCGCGATGTACCAGTGATTGCCGCGCGGGTCGGTAACGCTGCCTTCGTGGTCGCCGTAGTCCATGTCCCGCGGCTCGTACAGAGACGTCGCCCCCGCCTGCAACGCCCGCTGATAGGTCTCATCCGAATTCTTCACGTACAGATGCAGCGCCGCCGGCATCGCGCGGCCCTCGGGCGCTTCACCCATTTCGACCATCGAATCGCCGATCCTCATTGCCGCGTGCGCAATGCTTCCGTCTGGCCGCGCCATGCGTTCCAGTTCCTGCGCATCGAACGCCTGCTTCAGAAATTCCATCAATCCAGCAATCCCCGGCATCACCAGATAAGGTGTGACCGTGTGAAACCCTTCCGGAATCGGACCTTTGCTCTTCGCCATCGCCAGCCTCCAAGTATCGAAATATACGTGCGCGGTTAATGTACATTCGGCGTAACTGCGCACTCTTCAGCCACCATAATGGCGGAGCCGCCAACGCGCCGTATTGTAAAAAATTGACCCGCAAGGAACGCGTCACCACGTGACATCCCCTGCGCAACCAGTTCCTCAACTTTGTAGGGGCGGGGCTTGCCCCGCCCGGCGTCAACCCGGGCGAGCCTGAGGCCTAGGAGCACAATCAACGAAAAGAAGTACGAACCGTGCGATCTCAAACGAGCTATGAATCGGCCTAGCTATGAATCGGCACATGATTCAAATGCTCGATATAATCCGCGAGATAACTCGAAGGATTAATTCCGGAAAACGCCCGAAAATCGTGAATGAAGTGAGCCTGATCGAAGTACCCGCACGTCAACGCAACCTCCGCCCAGTCCACCGGCTGCCCAGCCGAAATCATCCGCACCACTTTTTGAAACCGCCGCACACGGCAAAATAGTTTCGGCGCCAATCCCACTTCGTTTCGAAACACTTCGATGAATCGTCGCGAGCTGAGTCCGATCTGCCCGGTCACATCGGCAATCTTCTGTCCTTCCGGCACCCCTCGAAACTCATTCAACGCAAACGCCACCGCCGGATGCCGCTCCGGCACACCGCGAGTCGCGTCCAGCAAAGCCCTTTCAATCACCCGCGCCTTGGCGGCAGGAGTAGCAGCCTCCAACAGTTGCTGACGCACCCGCTCCGCGGCCGCTGCGCCCCACAACGCATCCAAACCTACGTGGGTGTTGTGCAACTCGCCGGCGGGCAGTTTCAAAAACGGATACGCTCCGCCGGCTTTGAAATGCGCCCCCGCCACTTTTACCGTGGTCGAGGTATCGATTGCGAAGGGCTGCGAGTGCGGTCCACACACCACATTCCCGCGAAAAATGTCGCAACGATCCAAATCCTCTCGGCTATAAACCGGGAACGCTTCTTCTTGAAGACTAAAAACCAGCTCTACTGACCCATCCGGCAGCAATCGCTCCCTCGGGTGCGGCGCCGCATCATTCTCCAACACCCAAATCACTTCGACAAACCGATCGAGAGGCGGCCCAGGCTTGTAGTGATAGTTCCGCATGGCTTTGCCGCAGTTTACCGCACCCTTTGCTCCAGCCGATACGCTCTCGTCCAAGGGTTCAAGGGGGATTGTAGGGGCGCAGGACTACTGCACCCCAGCTTGGCGAGTTGAATACAACGGGCGCGAGTATCGCAAATATAAGCCGCGTCGCATCCCACCTGTGCTATACTGTCGTTGCGCTTAATACCGCGGTTGTGTAGTGCGGCTGCTCTGGGAAGTAAACTGCAATACCGAGAATACCCGCCTCCAGTTTCCTCCGTTCGTCTTAGGTGACACCAATAAGACTGGCAATGAATTCTGCCGAGTCGCACCGCTTAACGTGTGCGCGCCGCCATCCTTCAGCCAGCAAGAAAGCACTATCGAAATGCAAAGTTTTTCGGAATCAATGATTTCCGCCTATACCAAGGAGCGCCTGTCCGCAGCGAAGTTCACGACACCCACTCCGGTGCAGGCCGCCGCGATCCCGCAAGCGCTTGAGGGCAAAGATGTTCTAGCCACCGCGCAGACCGGCACCGGCAAGACGTTAGCGTTCATCATCCCGGTCATGGAGCGTCTGCTGCAAGGCAGCACTCCCGGAATCGCAGCCCTGGTTCTCGTCCCAACCCGCGAACTAGCCATGCAGGTCGTCGAAGTTTACAACCTGCTCCGCGGCAGACAGCTTCAACCCGCAGCCTGCGTAGTAGGCGGCCTCTCCGAAGGCGCGCAACTCAGCGCCATCCGTAAAGGCGCGCGCCTGATCGTCGCCACTCCCGGCCGCCTCGAGGACTTCCTCGATCGCCGCCTTTTCAACTTCAAGGATCTCCGCATCCTGGTTCTCGACGAAGCCGACCGCATGCTTGACATGGGCTTCCTCCCAGCCATCCGCCGCATCGCTGCGATCCTCCCGAAAGAACGCCAAACCATGTGCTTCTCAGCAACGCTGGAAGCCTCGGTCGTCCATCTTGTAAAAGACTACATGCGCAACCCGGTCCGCCTGAGCTTCGGCTCGGTCCTGAAGCCGTCCGAAAACGTCCGCATGCAAGCCTTTGAAGTCAGCACCGACCACAAGCAGCAGCTGCTAAACCGCCTGCTCGCCAAAGAGACCGGTCGTTGCCTGGTCTTCGCCCGCACCAAGCGCGCCACCGACCGCATCGCCAAAAATCTCAACCGCGACGGCTTCTCCGCCGCCATGATTCACGGCGACCGCTCGCAATCGCAACGCAACTCCGCCTTGGCCGGATTCCAGCAAGGCCGCTACCGCGTTTTAGTAGCCACTGACATCGCCAGCCGCGGCATCCACGTCCAGGACATCGCGCACGTCATCAATTTTGACCTGCCCGAAGTCGCCGAAAATTTCATTCACCGCGTAGGCCGCACCGGCCGAGCCGGCAAACACGGCGTAGCCTCCACCCTCTTCGCCCGCGAACAACGCTCCGAACTCTTCCAACTAGAGCGCACGCTTGGCATCAAGATGGAGCGCCTCAACGCCGAAACCAGCGCTCCGCAGGCCGCTGCCGAACAAACCGGCCGCCTCCACGAATACGCCAGCAACCCACGCGAATCCTCTTTTCGCGACACACGTCGCTATCAACCAGCCCATCGCCAATCCGCGAGCCATAACGAATCGACGCCACGCCACTCATCCGCCAACAACGTCGAATCCGCAGCCGTAGCCGTCGCCGCCAAATCCAAAATGTTCCGCCTACCCGGCGAAGTCTTCCAAGTCGAAGCCGACTAACTCGTTCTAAATCGTGTCGATATCCTTGTACGGGCGCAGCACTGCTGCGCCCCATCTCGGCAGGTTTTCAGCGACTACCACCCTGTAGCCGCCGTCTCCGCGACGGCGGGGTTTAGAGCTAGCTCCGCCACAAAACAATCCCATCTCCACGTTCAAAATAAGGCTGCGTTCGCTCGGCAACCGTGACTCTCTGCGCTAAGATGCCTGCTGGCCCAGCCCGCCGTTTTTGCGGTCTTGAGGACCACCTTTAAAATTCCTGACTCGGGACCGAAAGAAGGAATCTCAGACCGTGGAACCCATCTCGCACTTCTTCTACTCCGACCGCCTCAAACTCCAATTCTGGGACTACGGCCAGGACCACAAGCCCTCGGTAGTCCTCGTCCACGGCGCACTTGACCACGCCCGCAACTGGGACTGGGTCGCCCAATCTCTCTGCCACTACTACCATGTTTACGCCCTCGACCTCCGCGGCCACGGCAACAGTGCCTGGGCCGAAGGTGCCGCCTACTCGGTAGCCGAACACGTCCTCGACCTCTCGGCCCTCCTCGACATCATCAACGATTTCCCCATCCGCCTGGTAGGCCACTCGCTCGGCGGCGGCATAACCCTAAGCTACGCCGGCATCTACCCCAATCGCGTCCGCAAGCTGGTCTCGATCGAAGGCTTGGGCTTCCCGCTGAATCATCCCGTCCACGGCCCAGCCTCCGCCCGCGCCCGTCACTGGATCGAAAACATCCGCAACCTTGAGAAGCGCCGCCCCAAGAGTTACCCTAGCCTCGACGCCGCCATGGCTCGCATGCGCGAAGTCAATCCCCGGCTCTCCGACGAAGTAGCACGCCACTTAACCCTTCACGGCACCAATTGGGAATCCGACGGCTCGCTGCTCTGGAAGTTCGACAATTTCGCTCGCGTCTTCCCGCCCTACGGCCACAACATCGAAGACGCCGTCGAAACCCTCAGCCAGATCACCAGCCCCACGCTGTTCTTCTGGGGCCTGGAAAGTTTCCTACCCGTTCCCGAAACGGACCCTCGCTTCCAGGCCATCCCCAATCGCCGCCTGATCACCGTCCCAGGCGCAGGCCATTGGGTGCACCACGACCAGCTCGACCTGTTCCTCCGCGAATCAACCGGATTCCTAAGAGACTGATGCTGTGCGGACATCTTCGGCATCCATGCGGCAACCAGGGCGTCGGAGTAACACCCCGGGGCATCGGAGTGGCACCTAGGGGGTCGGAGTGGCAACAAGGGGTCGGACCTTTAGGTCCGACATAAGCCCCGCACTGGCACTACGGCTTTAGCCGCTGAAGACTTGATTCTGCGGTTGTCACACCAGCAACAAAATCCGCGCTTACGAAAAATCAACGCGTAACTCCTTTAGAATCCGCACTTCCACAATCATTAGACTTAAAGTCCTTTAGAATCCGCACTTACAAAAAAGGCGGGGGGGAGGGGGTCCAAACGGTTAACCAATGAAATCGGGCGGGTTTCGTCGTAGCATTCGGCGTATGACAAACTCTGCTGCTCTTTCACGTCGCTCGTTCATAGCGCTGTCCGCAATGTTGCCGTTGGCGCTGCGCACTCCCGCAGCCTCATCCATTCCAGTCGGCCTTGAACTCTACTCTGTGCGCGCCGCCTTGAAGCAGGATCTCGAAGGCACAGTGCGCGCGGTCGCGCAGATGGGCTACCAATGCGTCGAATTCTACGCGCCCTATTTCGACTGGACCGAGACCCAGACCAAGGAGATGAGAAAACTCCTCGACGACCTCGGCGTCCGTTGCTACTCCACGCACAACAACGCGGACTACCTGAGCAAGGACAATTTCTCCAAGACGCGCGATCGCAACCAGATCCTCGGCTGCAAGTACGTGGTAATCGCCTCCACGCACCCCTATACGGGCCTCGATGGTTGGAAGACCTTCGCCGGAACCCTCAACTCCGCCGCCGAGCAGTTGGAACCCACGGGTCTGAAAGCCGGCTACCACAATCACAAAGTGGAGTTCGTTCCCATCGACGGCGTGCGCCCCATGGAAGTCCTCGCCAAGAACACCAAGCCAACGGTGATGCTCCAGCTCGACGTAGGCACGTGCCTTGAGGCCGGCGCCGATCCAGTCGCCTGGATCCGCGCCAACCCCGGGCGTATCCACTCGCTGCACTGCAAGGATTGGTCACCCGATTCGGGAAAAGGCTACACCGTGCTGTTCGGCGAAGGCGTAGCCGACTGGAAAGCCATCTTCCAGGCTGCGGAAAGCGGAGGTGGAGTCGAATACTACTTGATCGAGCAGGAAGGCAGCCGCCTCTCCGAGCTGGACACCGCAAAAACGTGCCTCGATTTATATCGCAAACTCAGAAATTAGAGGTTGGATGTTACCTGTTAAAGGTTGAAGCCTGGAGGTTAAAGCCTGGAGCTTGGAGATTAAAAATTGGAGATAGAAGGTCGAGCGAGCCGGTGATTGGAAGCGCGAGACGCCGATGGTTTTGAAGATCGCCGCGCTCAGAATCAATCCGATAGCGCGCGATCTTGCTTCTTTCTTTTTCTAGCTTCCAACGTCCAATCTCTGGTTTCTGCAAATTCAGAGGTTGGATGTTGAAGATTGGGCGAGCCGGAAATTGGAAGCGGGAGACGCCGATGGTTTTGAGGATCGGCGCGCTCAGGAGCAATTCAGCAGCGCGCGGTCTCGTCTTTTTTTTTACTTCCAACGTCCAATCTCTAATTTCTGCATTACTGCATTACGAGGAAAGAGCGCCGCGCAACCAAGAAGGACAGTTACACGGCGCTCGGGGTGCTGAAGTACTTACAGTTGGCGGGAACCTTTCCGCGAGTGCCGCAGGTCGTGATCGACGCACTTGCCGCGCTAAACGCACTGACGCACTGGCCGCTCAACGCGCTGTCGTATCCGACGCGCTCAACGCGCCCGTGGTATTTGACGCGCTTGGGCTCGGCACCTTCGCGGGAATCCTTTCAAGAATTTGCTCGGTCGATCGCGCGAATGCACCGGGCTCAGCTCAGCAATCCAGCGCTCCAGTTCGCGTTTCGTTCTAATGCTTTTGTAACCTATCGATCGGGCACGGTTACTCAGTGCAGGGATCGTGCCAAACTCGAAAAACGTAACGTTCGCCTTTTGTGTCGTTTGCCGGAAGCGCGCAAATCCATTTTTGTATTAACGCCGGAATCTGTCCCTCCGCGGAACGGCTCTCTCGGGAGAAGTCTCTCAACCGAAGGTTCACGCACAAACGAGACCAGTCAGTGACCCCCGCGCAAGTTCGCGCACGAACGAGACGAGTTACTCGATTAGCGTAGGATCGAACCATCGAGCGATTGAGGTTGCTGGTTGGTAGAGCAACCCCATGGCGCAGATTCCCAATCTGGGACGCAAACCCTGGCTGCAAATCCTCGAGGCGCAGTCCTTGACGAGATCTAGGGATCAAGCCGTCGCGCCGCCAGATTTCCCGTGTTCGTCGCGCTCCGGTGCACCACGCTCCTGTTCGTCGCGCTTCAAGTAGCGGTACGAGCTGGTGCGCCCGATTCCTAGAACCTGCGCCGCCCGTAAGCGGTTCCCCTGGCACAGGTCCAGCACCCGCTGGATGTGCAGCTTGCGGACCTCGTCGAGCGCCAGTGGCCGCCATGGGTCTCCCTGTGGCGTGCGCGGCGCGCGATGTTGCAGGTGCTCGGGCAGGTCTGCCAGGTCGATGAAGTCTCCGGAGGCAGTAATGCACGCGCTGGAAATGACATTTTCGAGCTCGCGTACGTTGCCCGGCCAGGGATGCTGCAGCAACACCGCCTGGGCCCGCCGCGTCAGCCCCGGTATTTTTTTGCCATAGGCGTCGTTGTACTTTTTCAGAAAAAACTGAACCAGCAGCGGAATGTCTTCCAGCCGTTCGCTTAAAGAGGGAATGCGGATCTGGATGGAGCTCAAACGGTAGAACAGGTCCTCGCGAAAACGGCCCGCCAGGACCTCGGCGCGCAAATCCCGGTTGGTGGCCGCGATCAAACGCACATTGATCTGCTTCACTTCGGGGGAGCCTACGCGCTGGATTTCGCGGTTCTGAATGACGCGCAGAAGCTTGGCCTGCATCGCCAGCGAGGTTTCGCCGACCTCGTCCAGGAATACCGTGCCGCCGTCCGCGTATTCGAACAGTCCCGGGCGCGTATCGGTCGCGCCGGTGAAGGCGCCGCGCACGTGTCCGAAAAGCTGGCTTTCGAGCAGGGTATCCACCATGGCGGAGCAGTTACAGACCGCCAGGCGCTGCGAGCTGACCGGGCTGATCTGGTGGATGGCCCGCGCCACCAGCTCTTTCCCGGTTCCGGTAGGTCCGGTCACGAGAACGTTGGTGTAGTGCCGAGCGACCTTGCGCGCAAAGTCAAAAACCTCGAGCATGGCAGGGCTTTTTCCGACGATGCCGTGAAACTCAAGGTCTTTGAGCAGTTGCTCTTCGAGCGAGCGCACCCGCCGGCGCTGATCGTGGAGCGCCGCGACCTCGCCCAGGGCGCGCTTGAGGCGGTGGCGGTCGATCGGTTTGGGCAGGAAGTCGGTGGCCCCGCGGCGGATGGCTTCGAGCGCGGAGTCCAGCGTGTATTGTGCGGTCATCACGAGAACATGCACGCCCGGATCGGTCCGCAGTGCGCGGTCGAGAAAATCGTACCCGTGGATTCCGGCATCGGCGAGGAGCACGCGGCTGCGTCCGTAGCGCACACACCGCAGGGCTTCTTCGGGATCCGAGGTCAAGATGGATTGGTACCCAAGCTCTTCCACCAGCGCCGCCAGCGCTTCCAGTTGCGCCGGATCATCGTCCAAAATGCAGGGAGTCAGCGTGCTGCTGGGCGCGACGATTTCCGGGGCCTTGGTGTAGGCGTGGGCCATATGCCAGGTATCCGCAAGCAACGCGGTGGCCATGGGGGTCGCGCTAATCGGCGCATAGGCCGGTGCGGATGCGGGGCGTACGCGCGAACCGCTTACCGGCCGCTAAGCGCGTGCGATTTCATCAATCTAACGGCGAGCGCGGCAGCCGACCGAGAGTCTATTGGGATCCGTCGTTGACGATGTCGAGGCGATAACGGGACGGGAATCTCAGGTCAATTTCGAGCCGCTGTTCCGTTTCAGATTCTCCCCGGCATGGGAAGACCGCGCGCGGAACAGCAGGCGAGCCGCAAAGATGTCCGCTGCGAAGAGCTAGTTGACGAAACAGCCCTCGACCATGCGCGAACTGACCGCGTGCAACCAGAACTGCCGCCGACCTTCCGCGGTCACTACGACGAACTCTACTCCGTAGGGAACCGAGTGTGACCGGAAGCACTCGCTCGGGTTCGGACACCCAGGCCAAGACCCTAGAAATGGCTGCGGAGCAGGACGTTGGTCGCGAAATTCTGCACCGGCTCGTAGAAATACCGAAAGGCGAGCAACCCGATCAAGAGTCCCAGCGATGCATAACTGCTCCCGCGAAGCCAAGCCAGGTAGCGCTGCGCGGCATTTTCGCTCATCAACAGCATGATTCCGGTGCTCCCGTCGAGCGGCGGCACCGGCAGCAAATTGAAGGTGCCGAGTAGCAGGTTCAGCGAGAACAACACTAGTAGCGTAACGATCGCAAAGCCCGGCCGCTCACCACGATTCCACTGCAGCCAGCCCATCCAGGTTCCCAGATGCAACCCCGCGGCCGCAATCAGCATGAGCGTGAAATTGGCGGCGGGGCCAGCAAGGGCCATCAGTGCGGCGCGGCGTGGGTGCTGTCTTTCCCAGAGAGGGTCGAACGGAGCGCTGGCCCAGCCAATCATGCGCCCCTGCATGAAGAGAAATGCGAGGATCGGGACGATCACCATACCCCATACCTCGCGGCGGATATGCGGGACCGGGTTGAGGGTCACCTGCCCGCCCATGGCGGCGGTGCTGTCCCCGCCCAGTTTGGCGACAAAGGCGTGCGCGGCTTCGTGGCAGGTCGTGGAAAAAAGAAAAACGATGTAAGAGATGAAGCCGTAGACGAGGAATTCGGGTGTGAGTTCAGGCATCGACGTACGAGCGTAGGGTCTGGCGCGATTATTTGCAAGCTGACTGGCAAGGTCGTTCCAAAGGATGCAGGTAGCGCAGCGCTATAGAGCCCGCTTGGGCCCGTGTTGCTGGCCTCGTTGGAGGGATCTACGGGGTGGAAACCGTCACTTGCCATCGGTCACGCTGCCGCATTCGATCCGCTAAGGCAGGCGACCGGATAGAGGCGGCGCATCACCGGCGCGACAGCGCGAGGTCGAGCGCGGTCTTCTCGTTCGGCGTGATCGGTCGGGAGGCACCCTTGGACAAATCGCCCAGCGACAACGGACCGATCGCTACGCGGACCAGGCGCAGCACTTCGGCTCCCAGGGCCTCCAACATGCGGCGGATGTGGCGGTTTTTTCCTTCGTCCAGCACGATTTCGAGCCAGGAATTTTTTTCACCGGAGCGGAGACGGTTCGCGCGCTTGACGCGCAGCCATTCACCTTCGCTGGGAACTCCTTTTTGCAGCGCGGAGAGCAGTTCGTCATCGGCGATCCGGCCGATCTGCACGTGATAGGTTTTGTCCAGGTGAGTGTCTGGCGCAAGGACGCGGGCGGCCCACTCGGAATCGTTGGTTAGCAACAGGAGACCCTCGCTCGCTTTATCGAGCCGCCCTACCGGCGCAATCCATGGAATTTCACGGTCGTTTACCGGGCCTGATACCGAGCTTGCTACCGTGTCTGGTCCCGGTGCGGGGATGGGATTTTTCGGCGAGGCGGGATGTGGCGGAAGGAGATCGTAGACGGTCTCGCGTCCTTTCTCGTCCGACGCGGTGGTGATGGTGCCGCGCGGTTTGTTGAGTACCAGATAGATCTTGGTGGCGGCGACGGCAGCGCTTCCATCGACTTCGATCCGATCGGAACCGAAATTTACCGGCGTTTCCGGGTTGCGTTTCACGGCGCCATTCAGCTGCACACGTCCCGCTTGAATCATGCGGGCCGCTCCGGACCTCGAGCAGATGCCCATTTTGGAGAGGGCTCGGGCGAGGCCTACTTTTTTGGCGCGGCCCGCTTGCGTGCGAGGAGCGGGGTCTCGCCGATCCGCCGGTTGAGGAGTTCTTCTTCTCACGTGGCGAATTATAAGTCCGCACGGGTAGCTGCACATACTGGGTGTTTTCTAAGGAAATTGAACCGCCAGAATTACGACAGGAGAAGCCGGACGGGATTAAGGATTCCCTCGCACGAGTATCTGTGTGCGGCAGGTTTCGCTGGAAGAATTTGTCAGAGAATTCGTTAGAAGAAGGAGAAGCGTCGCGTCCCAGCCCTACCGCCTCGTTTTTCGAAGCGTACCACGCCGCCCCTCCTCCCCCAACTTAGCGAACTTGGTAGCCCGCGTGAGCATACTGTCAGACGCTTAAAGTCATAGCCATACCCCGAATCTGGTAATCGGGGCTCCGGACTTTCGTGTAGCGAGACTTAGTTGGATCGGGGGGAAGTTTGTTACTTAGATGGGGTTGCGCCGCCTGGGACGACGCAGGCCGCATGCCGCGGACGCGAACGAGTTATGCCGCAGGCTGGCGCTTCTCGAAGCGCCAGCCTGCGGATTGAACCGGTGGTAGCCGGATATTCAGCCGGCTTGGGAATCGTCGGTGTTGGGTGGGCGTTGGATTGGCGACGGCGGCTTAGTGAGCTTTTGCCGATGCGATGGCCAGGCCTAGTTCATGTTCCGCCGCGTGCAGGTGCTCTTCGGCTTTAGCACCGTGACCGTCCATATCGTAGTGGTTGGCAGCGCGGGCTCTGTCCATTTCGTGAATCGATTCCAGGACGTGTTTGTGGACTTCATCGAGATCATGCCAATCGTGGACGGGGCGGGCAATCAATGCGCCAGCGACAAACGACACACCGAGGGCGGCTACGGTAAGGGCCTTTTTCATTGCTAATCTCCTTGTTTATGAGGGTCAAAGCTATTTCTAGGGTACAGAATGGGTGGTCTCGGGGCAGCAAGAGATGTCCCATCTGTGCCGGTTCAATCAACCCTGTGGCTCCCCACCAGGGGATTCCATCTTGTCTTGCACGACTTCGGGGCAGAGCCTATTGGGACGTGTCGGTGCGGCACATCGAGTGAACAGAGGTTTTACGACGCCCGTACCAGCATGTCGGCCTGCGGGTCACCGCAATGTTCCGGCCGTTGGATCCGACTTGCTGACGATTACTGCGGTGCAGTCGTCAGCGACTGGACGGCGGGCGGTGCGAGAGAGGTGCCGGCCGGGTAGACGATAATTTCGATGGCGCCCCAACCGGCGTCGGCGCTTGCATTGATCTTCTTGCCTCCGCCCAGTGTCTTGAGCTGGGTGTCGTCGAACCCGAAGTTGTCGATCAGGTAGGCGCGGATGATCGCGGCGCGGGCTTGCGTCAGCACCAGGTCTTTCTGGGCTTCTCCGGTCATACCGGTGTAGACGACGACCACGGCGATTCCGAATTCGTTGGAGGCGAGAAACTGGCCGGCGTCGCGCAGGGAATTCTGGTTCTTCAGCTTGGCGGTGTCGATCTTGTCGAAAAGGCGTTTCGGATCGTAGGTGAAGGTTTTCAGCGGTTGATTCTCGGGCAAGGCGGGAATCTCGTTTTTCGCGAGGTCGGCGGAGCTTTCATAGCCGCGTTTCTTGAAGTAACCGCGGAGCAGGAAATTTTGCTTCAGCGCTTCCATGTTTTCCTGGAAGTCGGTGATGCCCGCCTGCGCGTGGACGACTGCTTCGTGTAGACCTGCGGTCGTCTGATCCAGCTGGTTGTACATTTTCTTATCGTTGACGAGGGCTCCGATGGTGCCTTGGCCCTGGTTGATCTTGACGCTGATGGCGCTGAGGTTGGCCGTGGCTACGGTGACGTTCCCGAGAACTTCCTGACTGCTGTCCAGGATGGCGTCGGTCTTCTTGATGAGGTCGGCGATCGCGAGGGGAGGCTCGCTGGCGATGGTGTCGCCATCCTGGACATTCACACCTTGCGCGGAGCCAAACGATACGGAGACGAATTCATTGCCCAACAGGCCCTCGGTCTGGATGGCGGCTACCGAGTCCTTCTTGATAATGGTGTGGGTTGATCGCTGGAGATCCATCCACACGGTGATTTTTCCAGTGGGCTTGTCGGGTAATTCGATGCGCCGCACGCTGCCGCTATGGACTCCGCCTACGCGTACTTCCGCGCCCGCATCCAGGCCCGCGACGGAGGCGAACTGCGTCTTTAGCCGATAGGTGGAGCTGAATAGATACTGCCGGTCGCCGATGATGAAGATTCCCGCCGCGAGAATCAGCAGCGTCGTGAGGATAAAAGCTCCCAGCCTGGCGGCTCTTGACATAAATGCTCCCTAGGTATCCCGTTTGAAAAATTCCGCGACAAAAGGATCGTCGCTCTGGTCGAGTACGTCGAAGGTGCCCTCGATCACGGCGCGTCCTTGGTGCAGCAGGACGATGCGGTCGGCAATGAGCTTGGCGCTGTGCAAGTCGTGGGTGACCACGATGGAGGCGACTTCGCGCTCTTCCTGCAGCTTCAGGATGAGTTCGTCGATCTCACGGGAGGTGATGGGATCGAGGCCGGCGGTGGGCTCGTCGAGCAGCAAAATGCCGGGGTCGAGGGCCAGGGCGCGCGCGAGGCCCACGCGCTTTTGCATGCCGCCGGAAATGTTGCTGGGGAATTTCTGCAAGTCATTTTCCATCCCCACGGCGCTGAGAAGCTGCGCAACGCGGTCGGCGCGTTCTGAGGGCGTCATTTTTGTATGGCGCCATAGGGGAAACGCAACGTTTTCCGCGACGGTCAGGGAATCGTAGAGCGCCGCGTGTTGGAACAGGAAGCCCATCGACTTGCGGATTTCGTTCAGGGCCTCGACATCCGAGCTAGGGAGTTCTTGACTGTGAATGCGAATCGATCCAGAGTCTGGTTGCTGCAATCCGATGATCAGCTTCAGCAGGACGCTTTTTCCGGTGCCACTGCGGCCCAGCACCGCCAGGGTCTTGCCGCGGCCGACGGTCAGATCAATCCCGTCCAGGACATGTTGGGAGCCGAAAGATTTGTGCAAGCCTTGCAGGACGATGGGAGGGGCTGCGTCGTGTTGCTCCGCGCTCTCCGTCAGGAGTTCATCGCCGTCCGGGGTCACCCGCAGCGTAACGGCCTGGTCCGCAGGCGTCATGGAAAGAACACCAGGATTAATTTTACGAGAAGGACGTCGGCCAGGATAACGAAGAGGGAAGACAGGACGACGGAGCTGGTCGCTGAACGGCCCATGCCTTCGGTACCACCGGAAATGCTCATGCCCTGAAAACAGGCGATCACGCCGATGATCAAACCGAAGACCGCGGTGCGGAAAGTGGGCGCGAGAAAATCGCTGAAGGTGGTTCCGTGCAGCCCGGAATGCAGAAATTTTTGGAAGGAAATCGGGTCGGCCAGAGTGTCCGCGATCCAACCGACACAGACTCCACAGCAGTCGGCCGCCAGCGTTAACAGCGGGAGCATCAAGATGCACGCCAGGATGCGCGTGAAGGCCAGCAGCTTGTAGGGATTCACGCCGGAGGCTTCGATGGCATCGATCTGCTCGGTCACTTTCATCGAACCTAATTCCGCGCCGATTCCCGCGCCGACGCGCCCGCTCACGACCAGCCCCGTGACGATAGGACCTGTTTCATGAATGATGGAGAACACGACCGCGGCCGGAAGCATGGATTTGGCGCCGAAGCGAACCAGGCTGTAACGGCTTTCCAGCGCTAAGACGGCTCCGACGGCGGCACCGGCCATGGACACCAGCGGAAATGATTTGGAGCCGATCTCGTCGAGCTGGCGGATTAGTTCGCGACCTTCAAAGGGACGACGGAACGCTGAGCGCGTCACTTGCGCTACGAAGATGCCGAGTTCCCCAAACCACTCGAAGAAGCCGTTGATAGGATTCCAGACCGCGGCGAGGGCGGAACTCAACAGGGAAGCGGATTGCGCCGCGTGCTCATCCGCAGCTGGACTAAAGTGCGGAAGCTTGGTGTTGTAGGTCATCGGTGGGCTCGGGGCGGGTCAGGGAGTCGAGCGACCGGAAGGGTCGGGTCCGGAAGACGCGGCGTGGCCATGACGCATAAAAAGGGTATGCGGGCCGCCGTAGATGAACTCTTTCGCGACGTTCAGGCCTGCAAATGCGAGGAGGTTGTAATTGCCCATGCGCAGACCATCTTTGGCGCCATAGCGGCTGGGGTACCAGCCATAGACGGCCGCCATAGTGCCTGCGTAAGGAGCGATCAGGGCCGGAAATGACAACCGGCGGTGACCGTCTTCACCGACGCGAGCGGTAACCGTCGAAATGCCAGCGTGAGCGAGCCGGGATCAAACCTTTGCACTCACAGCGGTAGTAGATGGTGTCTTCCCGGAAGGCTGCCGCCAGCGCGTAGCGCGTAGTCGTCGATACCATGGCGATGCCGAAGTTGGACCCGACACGTTCGCCGTAGGCTCCGAAGCCTTGCCCCCACTCCGGAGGGGTGTGATTTCCCTGATTGACGGCCGCCACGATGGCAGCGCCAGCGATGGGATAGGGGCCGAAAGTGTCGAAGAAGTAGTTTCGGAGCTTGGCTTTGTTCGACAGGCGATGATAGGTCGGGTCCAGCGGCCGTGGAGTCGGACTGTTCGAGGACGAGTCGCTAACGCTGGAGGTGGTTCCCGCGTCGATGGCGAACTGCGATTTTCCTGGCGGTGACAGCACTCCCAAGCCCGCTATGAGTGTCAGTAAAGAGACGACCCTTAGAGTCTTCATGTGAAATTCTCCTTACCTCGAAGTTCAATCATGCGATTGAGAATGGCCGCAGATACGCGCCAGAGAAGGTGAAAAGCGTTACGCCCAGGAATAGCACCGGGGGAGCTGGGGTGTCTGTATCGAAAGGGACATATTCACCGAACGGCCTATTATCACTAGGTATCGCTTGGGTGACCAAGAAGTCGAGCGTCCCAATTTGATGCGGTAACGGACAAGACGGTCGGCAGTCTTGGTCACCTCGTAGAATAAAGGGGCACAGTTCGTTTATAAGTAAGTTAAGAATTTATAATAAGTTAATATAAGCCCTTTGTTTGCCGCGCGTCTAGAACTCTACCCTTGAAAAATCGCCTCGCTCTGACGGTTGGCAGTGGCCAGGGATGTGCATTCCTCAGATAGAGACCAAATGCGCTCCGTAAGGACAATGATGAAGACCCAGAAGGGCTTCTCCTTAATCGAACTCCTGATCGTCGTGGCCATCATTCTCATCATTGCGGCAATCGCCATCCCGAACCTCGTTAAGTCCAAGATGGCCGCCAATGAAGCGTCGGCGGTTAGTTCGGTTCGTACGATCAACCCGGGGGAAGTGAGTTATGCAGCTTCTTGCCCATTGGTTGGCTTTTCGGCGACGCTGGCGGAACTGAACAGCGGCATTGTCTGTGTTAGCGGCAAGGGGATCATTGACCCGGTTCTGTCTCTCGGTGCCAAGAGCGGTTACACGTTCGCGTACACAGCTACCGCAGGCGGCGACGCTCTGAATGATAGTTACACGCAGACCGCCGTTCCGGTCGCCTTAGGCACCTCGGGCCAGCGGGGCTTCTACTCGGACCAGACCGGTGTGATTCGTTACTCGCTGACAGGTGTGGCGCTTACGGTCGCCAGTCCGGCGCTTTAACCGTTGGCCAAGCAGACTAAGCGACTTCAGGTCGAAGGCGCTGCAGTTAGCGGGGTGGCGCTTGCTGAATCTTTGATTGGCGCGCGCGCGGTCGCCAGCAAGGCCAATGGTTCATTCTCAGGAAGAGTACTGAAGTACTATTGTTGCGATATTTCCGCCCTGGTAGGTCCATTCAATGCGAAGGAAATTCTGGCCCTCTTGCCTTCGCCTGCGCAGTCGTTAAGGCGGAATTAGAGTGGAAGCGACAAGACAACATAAGCGCTCGATCGTACGCAGACGGACGCAACAGCTCGTGTACCTCGAGCTCGGGGAAGAGAATGGCGGCGTCATGCTGAACCTTTCCGAGCATGGTTGTGGATTTCAGGCCATTACACCGGTGAAGTGCGGCGAGACGCGTTTCGGTTTCCAGATTAACGGTGGGCGCCGAATAGCGGGCGATGCTGAGGTCGTGTGGGCGGATGACGCCGGCGTCATGGGTGGCTTGCGATTCTTGAATTTACCCGCGGAAGCACATCGGGAGATTCGTCTGTGGTTAGAGGAAACCAACGCTCCGGTGGTCGACCAGCGAATCCAAGCCACTGGCGAACTGGCCTCGATAAACCGGACGAAAACGACTGAAGGCTTGCGATTTACCAGCCTGTCCGCCGAGGCTCGCCAACAAGTTCGTGATTGGACAAGTCAGTCGGCACCTGCACTGTCGTTTGACGATGCGTCCTCGCACCCCGTGCCGACATTACGCGCATTTCCGGGGGACATCGGTGTCCAGCCAGAGAGTAAGGCTGCGCCGCTTGAGGTCGCTTCACCAGGGCGAAAACGACTGTCATCGTGGAGCGGGTTCTCTGCCGGTTTAGGCGTCGGCGTTCTCGTTTCGGCTCTTGTAGGGGCCGCATTCTCGTTTCACAGCTATCGCCGGCAGTTTGGGGCGTCGATCATCCGGTTTGGAGAGCGCGTAGCCGCGAAACCTCAAGTTCAGCCGCAAATGGCATCGCCAGTTGTGCAGCCGGAGCTGCCGCCGACGCTTGCTCTATCGATTCCAGGCGCGCCAATTTCGATTGCACAACAGTCCGAATCGCTCATACCGCAGCCCTCCCGAAATGCGCCAGCTCCACAGTCCTTGCCAGCGCTGCAGCAAGCGAAGTCCGAGCTCTTGGTGCCAGACACCGTTTGGCGGGTCGCCGTCGGTTCCTCTAGACCCAAGGCGCCCCCAGCCAACGGCTCCACTCTGATTTCTGAGACACCTCCACCGCTATCTCTTCCAACCATAGTAGTTGCGCCCAAGTCGTACCTCGTTCCGAGTAAACTCGGCCCAGCTCCACCGCTCGCACCGGCGAGCGAGCCCAATGTCCATTCGGTGGTTTCCGGAAAAGAAGACGCCGGCTCTCCATCGGAAATGTATCTCGAGGTGGGTAAATTCAAGGATCAGCCCCCGGCCAATGAGGTAAAGGACAAACTCGCGACACTCGGCTTTCAGACGTCGGTCACGCAGAAGGGCCGCTTTTGGGGAAATTCCTACTATGTGCTTGTGGGTCCTTACGACAACGACCGAGAGGCGAAAGCGGCTCGTAAGAGCTTGACATCTCGCGGTTTTAAGCCGCGAGCTTTCGAGAGGGGCTCCCGAGGCTTTGCGTTTAGCTATGTGCTGACGCTAAACGGTGCGCGCATACCTGTCGGAGACTACTCAATTCGATGGGAATCCTACAGCAGCCTCGTAGTTGTGGAATTTGTGCAAAACAACGACATCGTTGCCACAGTCGACGGGAAGTGGGCGAAGCGCGATGCGCCATACGACCGAGGTGCGTATGCGTTCACAAGCAATGGTGATGGATCGCGAAATCTGGTTTGGATTCAATTCACGGGCATGAGGCAGACGCTCCTATTTGATAAATCATCCTGAATCTTGATTTCCCAACTTGCTCGGGCTTACTCGAGATTTGTGCCGGGAGTAGATTTACTTACTCAGGACTCGTTAATCATAGGAGTGACATCAGCATGGAATTGGCGTTTGGGATTATCGTGTCGGTAGGGGTTGGCCTAGCGATCTTGGCGACGTACCTGCACTTCGTAACCCACGCCAAGGATCGGTCGAAATGACTCAGGCCGCGCTCTGAACATATCCCCACATTCTACGTCGCGGTGACTAGCCGCTCCGAGAAAATCAAAGCCCCGATTTAACGCGTCAGTCAGACAGGTAAAACACTTCAGGCGCGTGGATCTTAATCCTTTGTAAGTTCGAAGCAAATTATTGAGGTTGTCCACCAGGATGAGTCCGCCTGGACTGAAACACCACAGGTTCTGTCAATGAAAAGGGAAGCAATCGCAAGCCCCGCTCTCGGTGGCGCTGGCTAGCGGATCCGATACCCAGTGTTGATGCAGCGTAATGCCGTCGCGAGTTCCTATGCGAGTGCGGCAGCCTGCTTGGCGGAAAGCTGTTCCTTCAACTCCGGCGAGGCCTTTTGCGCTAAGCCACAGAGGTTGCAGCGGATAGCGTCGTTGCTTCCTAGTGGAATGACGGGGATGAAGAACAGCGTGAACCACTGGCGCGATTCGATCACGCTATGCACCGTAGGCCTGGTGCACTTTGCGCAGTGCCGGTCCATTTGCCCGAGCACCTTGGCCTTGCGTCTCGTGCCAAATAAAAAGAACATGCCGAGCTCCTCTGGTCTATCGGATTTGTCAGACGTTCCTGCACAGAATAGCTTTGGCGTGCACACGGCACAGTGGTACGAAGGTTCTACGGGCGCAATTTCGTACGGAATCGGTTAACTGTTCGAAGGTACGGGCAGCGATATGTGCCAAACGAACTCTTATTGTTCGGGACGGGGAGTGCCGCCGGGGCATGTTGATTTCGTTGGTCCATCTGTCGGGTCTCTCGTACAGCTGTTGGTTTCAGGGGTGTTTACGATCGAAACTTTGAGGGGATAGTTTGCAAACGAAGGATGGCGTCTATTCACAGGATGGATGGTTAAAGATTAGAAATCCGAACTATTCGCAGACCCGAAGGGCGGTGGGAGATGGTTACCTCGTTAAAGGAGCGATAAGCTGGACTCTAAAGGTAGCAATCTGGTAGCACGCGAGAGTCGACCCCACATGTCAGTACCTCAGAAAATGTCATTTTTATTGGGAAGTGGCGCGCCCAAGAGGACTGTTTTAGAACTTTTCTTTCGGAACTACTGGCAGCCCTGCCACATTCCCGGATCTCGGCCTATTCTACTCCAATGCCTCTTTGATCTCGGCGGTGCCGAACTCGTCCACTTCGTCTCCTTGTCAGGAAATCGCGTGGCTCATTCGAATGTATTAGACTCTGGCGGTTCCTTCCCGAAAAGATTAAGGAGAGAGGACATGAAAGCGGCCTTCACGAACGCCTGTCTCGGCTTAGCGGCTCTCATGCTCGCGGCATGCGGCAACCCAGAAAAGTCGACGGATACTAACACGAGTGCTGGCATCACCAAGCCAGCCGCCGCGGCCCCGACGCCTGACATCCTGCTCGCACTCGATAAGCAGGCCAACGCAGCCTACCTGAGGAGTGATTCGAAGTTCTTCGAGGGAATGCTAAACGACAAGTTCGTCATGCGCGAAGGCGGGCGACAGATGGACAAGGCGGCGGCCGTAAAATTCATTGCCGGCAACACCTGCAACGTCAAAGACTGGAAGCTGGAAGACCCGCTGACGGCCAAGATAGATGCGGACACCTACGTGCTTAGTTACCGAGGAACGTTTGACGGAAGCTGTACTGGCCCGGACGGCAAGCCGATAAAGCTCCCAAGCCCGATCCGCGCTGCGACTGTTTGGATTCGAGCCGATGAAACTTGGCGAGCCGCGTTCCACGGCCAAGATCCGATTCTCGATCCCAAGAACCCGCCTTCGCCCGCGAAGGCCGCGGGCAAAAAGGAATCGAAGAAGGACGATAGAGCCGCTGCAATCGCGAAGGCCGCCGCCGACCCGAGCGTTGTGGCTATGATGGCGGTCGAAAAAAGTGTTTGGGAAGCCTGGATGGCAAAGGACGCCGCGAGGCTCCAGGAACTGACGACACCAGACCTTTCGTTCCAAAACATATTTGGAACCTTTTTTGCCAACAAGGCGGACGCACTGAAAAACTGGACCTCGACATATTGCGATATCAAAAGCGTCAGCGTGAACGATGGTGAAGGCAAGTTGCTCTCGCCGGCGATCGGCATCCTCAACCGCACGGGAACTGCCGAGGGAAGTTGCAACGGGCAGAATCTCCCGCTGGTTCCGATCTATGGCACGTCCGTTTATGTGAAAGATGGCGACTCGTGGAAACTAGCGTTCAGCTTGAATCGTCTTGACTAGATGTCGCTGAGCCGGGAACTGCTCCATAGATGCCGTAAGTCTTTGTCCTGTCTATAAGAAGCCATTCGATTTGATTTTCCAAAAGGCCAAAACAGAAGAGTGGCGCGCCCGGAGAGATTCGAACTCCCGACGTTCTGCTTCGAAGGCAGATGCTCTATCCAGCTGAGCTACGGGCGCGTCGCTTAGTCGCATTCTATCACTGAGTTAGCAGCCTTTGCACGCCAGCGCCATCTTGCGCGTTTTGTGGACTGAACCCTTAACTTGAGACACTCGGATAAGGCACACTCTGCAGGGAAAGGAACTGCGAGTGGCGACGAGACGAGTGGGAAAGTACCCGAAAGAATTCCGCCGGATGGCTGTCCAGCGATTGAAGACCTGCGACAACATTGTGGAATTGTCACAGGAACTGGGTGTGCATCGACGGCTTCTCTACAAGTGGCGAGATCAATTTGATCCGTTCGAACCCGGTGAGGAGTCGCCACCAGAGAACTCTCGTGAGTCCATGCTCCGCAAGGAAATCAATCAGCTGAAGCGCGTGTTGGTTGACAAGACGTTGGAGCTGGATTTTTTCAAAGGTGCCTTGCAAAAAGTCGAGGCTCGACGCCAGAAGAGCGGTATCAGTGGCGAGAAGGCATCTACGACGAAATCCAAGAAGTGATGCCGCTGCAAGGCAGCCTAAGCATCGAGCGAATGTGTCAGCTAGCCGGAGTCAGCCGGGCCGGTTTTTATCGTTCTCTGCAGGAACGAGCACCGGTCGAGGAAGATATGGAGGCGCGGAGCGTGATTCAGCAGATCGCTATCGAGCATCGACGCCGCTACGGGTATCGGCGGATCAGCGCTGAGTTGCGGCGGCGCGGGATGCTGGTGAATCACAAACGTGTGTTGCGAATGCTACGGGAAGATAACCTGCTAGCCGTGCAGCCGCGGGCGTTCGTGGTGACCACGGATTCCGACCACGAGTTCGAGGTCTATCTGAATCTTGCCAGTCGCATGAAACTGACGGGGATGAATCAGCTCTGGGTAGCGGACATTACCTATATCCGTTTGAAGAAGGAGTTCGTCTACCTGGCGGTCGTTCTGGACGCGTTCTCACGCAAGGTGGTGGGATGGGCTTTGGACCGAACACTCGCGAGCCGATTGCCGATTACAGCTCTGGAACAGGCCCTGGCCCAACGACAGCCACCACCAGGTTTGGTGCATCATTCCGACCGTGGCGTGCAGTACGCTTCCGGAGACTACGTGAAGATCTTGCGAAAGCACCAGATGATCCCGAGCATGAGTCGGCCGGCGAACCCCTATGACAACGCCAGTTGCGAAAGTTTTATGAAAACGCTCAAACGGGAGGAGATTTATGCGAACGACTACCGAGACTTAGACCACTTGCTTGGTAACATCGAGGCCTTCATCGAACAGTACTACAATCGGTGCCGTTTACATTCGGCGCTGGGCTATCGGTCGCCGGAAGAGTTCGAGCGAGAGGCGAATACCGGGGTGAATCCTGCTGGAGCAACAATGAGTTTTTTCAGGCATGGGGAGATCTATCAGTCCGATGTAGGAAACAGTAGCGGGGAGCGACCCAAGAGCCGCTCCCCGGCTCATCGTTCCGATGAGTCTCCAGCTGGCTATTCCTCGGCGAGTTGCTCTCCAGCAGAGCTCGCCTCCGCTTCACCAGCCGAGCGTCATCCTGAAGGAGACGAGGAAGTTTGAGAAGGGAAAATCATTGAACTGCATATGTGCCAATTCCAAACTGTCTCAACAGAGGGGTTCACCCCATTTGAGTGTGCCCAGATTTGTGCCCACCCAGCCGCGACATCGCAGTGAGCACAGCATCCTCGGACGGATGGACGTAGCGCGAAGACATAGCGATTGAGTTGACGGTCCGCCATTCCGCGCGATCCCTGCTATGAAATCCCAAAACCCTAGCTGCACGAGCTCGTGAATGGCCTTGCAGGGTAAATGATCCACAAGCGAGGGAACATCCGTGAAGTCCTTCCGGCAGAAGTCACACCTCAATCGGCGCAGGTCCCGACGTTGTGCTTTCCTTTTCTCTCGAACGGGCACACATACCGACTCGGGCAATTTTCGTCTTTCAATGGTTGCACGACGATCAATCGACCCCCGCCTTGGGTCTCGCTGAATTTGCTTCCACTCTGAGCTGTATTTGACTCTTTGCAAAAGCCCGAGCCCATCCCGCTCAAAGATGCATTCCCCGAATTGCTGTGTGAGATTTGTCGTCACAGACTAAGGGTGTGCCCCAGGTCGGAGTTAGAAAGGCTATCGGGCGGACAGCGGGCCCAGACAGCGGTCGATTCCTTAGCGCATATGCGCACATGACATTTTACTTTCCCGGAGGTTCGCGGCCCAACCTCAGGACGAGTGGCGGTCTACAAGAAGTACAAAGCCTCCCTACCGCACTCGAGAGTATCCTTCTAATTGTCTGTAGCCCAGCCTCAGCGATGCGGTCAACAATAGGCCTGGCTTTGGGGTCGTATACGTGAAGGAACCAATTGTTAAGGTGACGATGACTATTACCCAGATCTATAACCGGATGAAGACGATTCTCCGAAACGGGCCCGAGGAGGTGTTACCGTGAGCGAAGTCAAGCGAACCCTAAAGCAAGAAGCCTTTCACGAGGCGAGAGAGTACTTCCTCATCTCACTTTACCTCTTTGTCGTGTTCTCCTTATTTGTGATCTATAAATGGGTGATTCTCGCCGAGGATCATATTGATTTTGCGCTGCATGGATTCGCTCTGTTTAACGCGCTCGCGCTCGCGAAGGTAGTGCTCGTTGCTCAGGGGCTACATTTGGGCGACCAGTACCGGGACGCGCCCCTGGTCTATCCGACACTTTTGAAGTCCTTTGTGTTCACGATTCTTCTTGTTTGTTTCAAAATTGTCGAAGAAACCGCGATGGGAATACTTCACGGCAAGTCCTTTCACGACAGCGCCGTCCTAGTCGCTGGAGCATCTTGGAAGGAGGAATTAATTCTCGCGTCCTTGTTCTTCGTTACGCTTATTCCGTTTTTTGGCTTCACCGAGTTACGGCGAGTTTTCGGAGGAGACAGGTTAGTCGGCGCCTTTTTCCGCTCGCGACATCTGCTGAACGTGCCGCCATCGCATCGTAGCGTGTGATTTCGTACAGTCCTCTTTTTGTGTCAAGTCCTGATTTGTCCGGAAATCGGAGAAGTTCGGCCCAGTGCCCACATGGACGGTTGATTCCGCGTTAATCAAGACTTGACAGATTGATCCAAAGACTCTGTGGGTGTCTCATATACTTGTGCGGGCTGCTTTTCTGCCCTCTGCCGCACAATGCCGATATGCACTCTCAATGAATAGACCAGCGGCTGAAACGACATCGGCAGCGAAAGACGGCTCGCTCGGTCTTCCAGCTGGTCTAATCGATGGATGTAATTCTTCATCGGATTGAAGGGAGAGGAGGCTCTCTCGTCTTCGAGCACCATCAATTCAGAATATAGTTTGTAGATCCGGCGGTGCTGCAGCCAGCTATACATTGCGGGTGAGAATCGTAACAACGGGTACACTACCCCCACCACGGGAATGAGTAGTACCAGAAGTTGCTGGGCGAGGACAGCCAACCAAAAGGGCAGATGACGCTGCAAGAACGGTGATCCCGTTTTGTAGAATTGACGGGCATGACTGCCCAACGGCAGGTCTATTGTTTCAGCAGCCGGGAATTGGCCTGCGGCGTGGAATAAACCCGGGTTGGAGTGGACTTTCGATGCAGCCTCAAGCAACAGGTACTGAATGGCAGGATGAAGATTATGGCGCACCACCAAACTTGCCTTTGTCGCCAGCAACACGACATCGTTTGGTGGCCGATTCTCTTTCATGTCCGCCACACCCGCCGGTAAGGTTAGCTTATGTAGGAAGGGATATAAGGCGACGAAGGCATCTGCCCTTGGAACGCTGTCCACCCGCACGTCCTTGGCGGTAAGAAGTTCATGCACGATCGGAGTTTCCCACCCGTCCAATAGAATGGCAGCATCAATATCGCCACTCTGCAAGTTGGCAGCACTCTCCCGCGCGGGAAGCGACAGTAGCGTCGCGGATTTTTGGTCAATGATCCCAACACGTGCAAGAAATTCTTCGGCAAGCGCGTGCGATCCGCTACCTTCTGGACCTATGGAGATGCGGAGGCCAACAAGGTTCTCATGACTTCGTAGGAGTCTACCACGCGAGAACGCCCAAAGCGGTTCGTAGAACAGCATCCCTAGGGAAATCAGCTCGGGCGATTTCTGTTCGTTCGTAATACCACTCGGAATTATCGCAATGCTGGCAGCTGATTTCGGGTCCTGAAGCCAAGCTACGCTTTCAATCGCACCTCTGGAGTGCACAAGTTTTAGCTCAACTCCGTCGCGTGCCAGCAAATCGTGGTAGCGCTTCGCCACTTCGGCACTGAGACTGCCTTCTGGATCGATTGCCATCGTCACCGAGCGCGGAGGTGTCGGGCGAAACACCGCGAACATCAGCCAATTCAACGCCGCAAATACCACGATAGCTATAGACGACACCACGAGGTATCGGCGAGTCGGATTCCAGTGGTTCGGAGGCATGGTTCGTTGGGGCTATTTTGCAACTTATGAGCACGGATTGTCTCATCTTTTCTTCTTGGTCAACGGGTGAGGCTAGTTCCGTGGTTGCTCGCACCAGCACCCGGTTACCGCTGATCAGGCACAGAATTGCGAAATTGTGATTTGGTCACTCAGGCAAAATTGCGCCCTAAATTTACTCTATATGTTGGCCTAAGCTGAGGGTACGAAGGGTCAAAGTAGTTTTCAGCTTGATTCTGTTCCTCTCATTTGCATGTGCTCAGTGCCGCGGCAAATCAAAAGCCGTGCACAACGTCGGAAGAGAAGCAGGCTCTTGATGAAGCTGACAGTCGAAGCTCCTGCGCTGGACTGGCAGACAATTGAGGAATTTCGGTCGCACCCCGACCTCCGGCGCAACATGCAGGCCTAATTTCACCGAATGCTAGGGTTTCTGTGGACTGGAGATTGTCGAATTCCGCCCGCCTGCGATTAGACGTGCACCTTCATTCGCCGAACGGTCGAAAAACTGGCTGACAGCGAGCAATCACAATCACTTGAGGATTACGCGAATCCTAAAGTTCCACGCGGACTCTCGGTCTTGAGACTGAGGCGAGGGCGCTCTTCGATTGCATGGCCGATATCTACCGACAGGACTCCACCCAAGACTTCCCCGGCATCTCTGAGGAAGCGTTCAGCTTCTGGCAGGTAGCCGTCAGCGAAGGGTGAGGCCAAGGGGCTAGCACTTTTGGTGTCGGTAGTGGTATTGGTTGGCTTTGCAGATCGGTGCCCGCTGGCGCTCTATGGTCGACACGCTTGTCACGCAGTTGCGGCTTTCTTCGCAAATGCCTCTTTCTTCCCCAACTGCAGATATTGGTCTGCATCAAGGCGACCGAACAGTTCGATTAACTTCGCAACGAGACCCGTCCAACCGGTCTGGTGGCTAGCCCCAAGACCCGCGCCGTTGTCGCCATGGAAGTATTCGTGGAATAAAAGGTAATCCCTCCACTGAGGATCGGTCTGGAATCTCTCGGTGCCTCCATAGACCGGCCGCCGGCCTGACTTATCGCGCAGGAAAATCCGCGTCAACCGATTGGCGATTTCCCGGGCTACCTCGAACAGATTCATTTGATTGCCCGAGCCCGTCGGACACTCAATTTTGAAGTCGTCGCCGTAGTATAGGTAGAAGGAAAGCAAACCTCGGATCAGCAATGCATTCACTGGCATCCAAATCGGACCACGCCAATTGGAGTTTCCGCCGAACATGCCCGTGTCAGACTCCGCAGGAAGATAATTCACTCGATATTCCTGACCACCCGTGTTGAAGACGTAGGGATGGTCCTCATGGTAGCGGGAGATGGCTCGAAGGCCATAGGGACTCAGGAATTCTTTCTCGTCGAGCATACGCGACAGAATTCGCCGCAAGCGTTGCGGATTGACCAGAGCAGCGATGCCGCGACCGCCATAGCCGAGATGGGCTGCGCCGGTTGGATGAACGCTTTCAAGCAGTTCAGGCCTACGTTGCAAGCGCTCCCTCAGCACTTCCATTACTTTTGGTACCACTTCGCGCTGCCACGGTTCGATGACGCTAGTGGCGCAAAGAGGTAACAGGCCCACCATCGAGCGGACCTTGAGCCGGGTGGCACTGCCGTCGGGAACTCGCAGCACATCGTAGTAGAACCCATCTTCCTCGTCCCACATGCCGTCAGGCCCGGTCTGATTCATTGCGCGGGCAATCCACAGGAAATGGTCACCAAACTTGATGGCCATGTCTTCAAAGAAAGAGTCATGGGATGCGAGCTCGACGGCAATCTCGAGCATGTTCTGGCAAAACAATGCCACCCACGCAGTTCCGTCAGCCTGTTCGAGGTTGCCACCAGTGGGCAGCGGCGCGCTTCGGTCAAAGACGCCGATATTATCCAGGCCAAGGAAACCACCTTCAAAGAGGTTCTTGCCAAACCGGTCTTTGCGGTTCACCCACCAGCTGAAGTTCAACGTCAGCTTCGCAAATGACCGTTTGAGAAACTCGAGGTCGCCTTGCCCCTTCAGCGCCTGCTCCGTCCGGTACAGGAAGAGCGTAGCCCACGCGTGCACGGGCGGATTGACATCGCTGAAATTCCATTCGTAAGCCGGGATCTGGCCGGTCGGATGCAGAAAGAACTCTTGCAACATCAAGTCAAGCTGCTCTTTTGCGAATTCCACATCGACAATGGAGAGCGCGATGGTGTGGAATGCCAGGTCCCACGCCGCATACCAGGGATACTCCCATTTGTCCGGCATCGAGATAATGTTGTCGTTGACCATGTGGGACCATTCGCTATTCCGAATTTGGTTGCCGCCGGGACGCATCGGATCCACGCCGTGTTCAGTAAGCCATTTGTCCAGGTCGAAACCGAAATATTGCTTGGTCCAGAGCATGCCAGCCAGCGCCTGTCGCATGACGCGGGCCTCATCTTCGCTTACGCGTTCGGGTGTGATGCTTCGATAGAACTCATCCGCCTCGCGCTGACGAGTTTGCATAGTTTCAGCGAACATGATGAAGGGATCGCCGATGGCACTGGGCGGCGTGGTGCTAAGCCTGAGGCGGATCGTAGCGGTCTGATCAGGCCCCACGCTGAGTTGATAGTGGGCGGCAGTTTTTGTGCCCTTGTTCTCTGGGTTGACGGCGTTGTGTCTGTCGTTTACGACGTATTCGTTGATCGCGTCCTTTACATAGGGACTCGCATTGAACGTACCGAAGATACGCTCATTGTTTGTCTCATTTTCGGTAAAGAGGAACGAAGCATCTCCTGCGCAGTACAAATAGCGCTCACCCAGTCGGGCATGGGACGCGGTAACGGCACGGTAGCCTTTTCCGTCAGCGACGACGGTCAATAGCGGTTTCGGGGTCCCAGGCCACCACGTCCAAGTGTTGCGGAACCATAGGGTGGGCAAGACGTGGAGCGTGGCGGGCTCAGGCCCTCGATTGCACACACTGATCTGGATCAGGATGTCTTCCGCGGCCTGCTTGGCGTACTCCACAAACACGTCGAAGTAGCGGTCGCCCTCGAAGATGCCCGTGTCTAAGAGTTCGTATTCCAGCTCGTTACGGCTGCGCCGCTTGCTCGTGGCGACCAGATCATAATAGGGGAAGGCGGCTTGCGGATACTTGTACAGGTACTTCATGTAGGAATGGGTCGGCGTGCTATCGAGGTAGAAGTAGTACTCTTTAACGTCCTCGCCGTGGTTGCTTTCGCTGTTGGTCAACCCAAACAAGCGCTCTTTGAGTATTGGATCCTTGCCGTTCCACAGACCCACGCTGAAGCAGAGCAGTTGTTTGTCATCGCTGATACCGGCGATACCGTCTTCGCCCCAGTGATACGCGCGGGATCGGGCCTGGTCATGGCTGAAGTAGTCCCAGGCATTTCCATCCTGACTGTAGTCCTCGCGAACCGTACCCCACTGACGTTCACTAAGATAGGGGCCCCACTTTCTCCACGGAGTTTTGGCTGTGCGGGCTTCCTCGAGTCTCGCGGCTTCCTGAGCTTGGCGCATGTTTGCTCCTGTCCGGAGATCCGCCTCGGTGCTTTCTTAGCTGTCCCACGGTACGAGGAACGCGTTGGGCCCGGGATCACTCCAGGTCGTCTACTAATCGCAACGCTAGTCCTTGTTCGGAAGATATTCCAGTGTCAAAAGTGACAGTCGGAGGGAATATCCGGATCGACTTCGAGATTTGCTTGGGTACGAATCCTCATTCTTCCCTGAACGCAAAAACATTTACGGTCCTCAACGGCTCCCAAACGTCCAGCTGAGGCCAGAGCTTGTGCCGTAGTCGCTGCCAGAGAAGCCAGGCGGAGGACGATTGTCCCAATTACCGTAGAGCGAAAAGTTCCAGTCGTGCCGCTCAATTGCTGGTTCTCCTGAGGGCGAATTGGAAATGCCGCTGGTGCGCTGCGCTGCGCGGAGGAGGGAAACCCGCTATTGCTGCGCCGGGGTCCAGCTGGGATCGGGATCGAACTCGGTCATCGCGGCTCCGGTTTGCGCAGTGGCGCTGCCCAAGTCCTTCTGGAGCAGCACGCCATCCCGGTTGATGATGAACGTCATCACGCCGGAGTTGCGGTATTCCGCGGGATAGGCGACGAAAGCAAAACCGCCGGTCATCTTTCCATCAGCCATGTAGTCCTTCGCGCCGCCGGGCGCGTGACTGCCCTGCCGAGTGAGCATATGGAAGTAGTAGCCGTGGAACGGCGCATGCGAATCCGGCTTCAGGTTATATCCTTCGTCGGTGGCGAATGCCGCCAGTGGTCCGAGCGGGCTTTTGGGCTGACCTTCCGGCGACTCCCAGTACAAACCGTTTTGCTTGCCGGCGTCACTGATGAACTTCACAGCGAACTGGTGCGTGCTTCCGTCATCGTGACGCTCTGAGTAGTACTCAGACTGAGCGTCAGCCAGCGCCATACAGACGTCCATGATAGCCAGTTCATTTCGGCCGATACGCCGGGCCAGAATCTCCTCGCTGCCCGCGGCCACGTCGAAGTACCACTGTCCCGCGCCATTTTTCTTCAGCGGGATCGGGAAGGCAAAATTGTCTGCTCCGATCAGTAGGATTTGGGATTCGTCAGGCATCTTGCGCCAACGATGCATCACGCCATAGGCGGCCGCAAATTGGCCGGCGGTATTTTTGTCCTGCACCGGATCGCCAGAGAGAATGATGTCCTTCGAGTTCGGACCAAACACTGCGAGTATCGTGTTTGGATCGCCTGACTTCACCGCAGTTATCAGCCCGTTACCTACGTCCTCGGGTGAAGCGAACACCTGGTACGGAGGCTTGGCGGCGTTGTTGCATCCAACAAACAGAATGAGCAATACCAGTAGAAGAAGACGATTCCCAATATCGATTGTGCGCGTTCCTCGCGACATGCCGATCCTCCAAAAACTTGAACTACAAGCGCTTCACTAACGCACCTGACTTCATCTCGTTTACAGCGGCCCCCGTCGGCGTTAGTTTCACCTGCGACCGCCCCAGCCACCGCCGCGTCCCATGCTTGACCAACCACGAGCACTGGCAGACCTGGACCGCCATCCGCCGCCCCCGCTGTTCATGGCTGATGAGCCACCGCTCTTTTCCTGCCCGCCCCAGCCGCTGGAACTGGATTTGTTGTAACTGGACGTGCTCGGGCTTCCGCTCTTCTGGTCCCAACCGCTGCCCGTATTGCTGTAGGTTTTGCCGTTTGCCGCCGCATACTTGTCGCCATTTGCGGTTTGGCCCACGGCGGCGCTGTTGCCGTTCTTGCCCGTCGCGCCATATGCAGAGGCACCGGTCGAGCTGTGCATCTGGCCCGTGGTTCCGTTAGCGTTGGTTTGATGCTGGCTGTCTACGGTGGTGCCGTTTTTCGAAGCCGTCGAGGCTCCCGCGCTCCCATAGGCATTGGAAGTTTGCACAGTGGAACCGTATGCTCCTGTTTTTGGGTTGTACGCCTGGCCAGCGCTGGCGCTGCCATAACCGTTTGAAACTGTGCCGCCACGCGCATAAGTGCCGGTGGACGGGTTGTAGCCGTTGCTATAGTGCGCGGAACCGTTGGGACCATACGCAGATCCACTTGAGCCGTAGTAACCGCCATGCCATGCACTGTTTCCGTAGTATGCTCCGCCGTGATAGACCACTGTCGTCGTGCCGTGCCAGCCACAATTCCAACTGCTATATCCCCAGGCGTAAGAGCCGCCGGCCATCATGGCGCCGACTGCAATGCCAACTCCAAACGCGACCACCGCCGTCGCAGCGACGGGAGGCGCGACGTATGCAGGAGTCACGTAGGGATAGCCATAGACCACAGTGGGGTTGTACACCGGAACGTAAACCACCTGCGGGTTCACCGGTTGAATCACGATCACTTGCGGCGACTGTTGCACGACAGAGAGTTGGGCTCCTGATTTCAAATTGCCGGCGGCCAATGCTTTCGCCCGCAACACTTGAACTGCCGCCATCACGTCGGCTGACTGCGTGTGATACGCCTCTCCCAGCGATGAAGTCCAAGTAAGGTTCGCCGCCAGGTTGCCGAGGACGGATGGAAACTGTGTAAGAGCCTTCACGCTGGGGTCCCAACGCTGCGCATCGACGGCCTGCATCAGGGTTGGTCCGGTGAGATTACTGTGCTGCTGGAGCCAGCCGGCAGCCTCAGCAACCTGGTCCGGATAGGTCGCGGAGGAAAGGACCTGCGCTACGAGGGCATCCGGGTAGAGCGCGATGGGCGCTACCAATTGCTGCAACTCGTCCGCGGTTAGCGGCACGCCTTGTCCCGAATACCCTGATTGACCCGATTGAGCTCCGGCTCCGAATGGCGCGGCGCCCATGAGCAGCAGAACGGACAGCGTTGTCGATAAAACTTGTTTCGTGAGGGTCTTGATCATTTTATTCTCTCCACTTCTACTTTCCGAAGCGATCCGTAATATCGATGCACGAACCGACGTAGCCCCAGAAAGAACCGTCGGATTCAAGCCGCGGAACGCCAAAATCCACGATCCAGCGGTAAACTTCGTCAAACCGTCGTAGACGGTATTCCATTTGGAAGTCGACCCGAGCGTCAAACGCCGACGAGTAGATTTCCAGATAGCGATCCCGGTCGTCCGCACGTACCGCTGCGACCCATCCCTTACCCAACTCTTGTTTCAGGGACCGTCCTGTGAAGTTAAGCCAACCCTGATTGAAGAACGTACAGAGTTTGTCCGTACCCGACATCCAGATCAGCACGGGAGCCGTGTTTGCCACTAGGTAAAAACGCTCTTCGCTTTCCCGCAGAATTTGGAGGAGACTGGGAACTTCTGCCTGAAGAGATCCTCTCCGTACAGAGGATCGTGAGCTTCCGGTGCGCGTCGCGAAAACTGTTAATACTGCCAGTGCCAAATACATGGTTGAACTGCTAAATCGAGAAACCAGCCTTGGAACTCTGGTTCCTCTCAAGGTAAATCGAGGGGCCTCGAGGGATACTCCGTAGATGGTTGAGTCCGAGCGATCAAAACAGGCTGAACCGGTCGGCGTGGACTGAAGTGCCCTGAGAACCTCACGGCATCTGGTCGCCGGCGTACAATACTCGCTCTCTCTGGAATGGCAAGATCAAGAGTGCAACGGGCCTATGATACGCGAGACCTCGATACGCCACGACTCACGACTGTTACTGTATTGCTGACTTTGGTTTCATTGATGCCTGCTCGCGCTCACTGCTTCGCGACCACCACATCGAGTTCGCCCGTCTTATTGTTCACCACGGCTGCGCCACATTCCGTATAGTTCCCGGAAGCGTCGAACTTGCAGCCAAAGGTTCCTTCCTTTGCGAGGCCACACTGGCCAGCATTCAAGCCCACCACGTACCACCCGGACCCCGCGCGTTGTCCGCCTTTGTTGCCCTTCGCATATATCGCCGTCAGGATGCTGCCGTTTTCCGGCTTGCCGTTTGGGCAGGCAAAATCGTCTTCGCGATACGTGTAGAGCACGCCGCGCTGGGCATCCCACAAAAACTGGTTGTCTTCGATGGTACCGTCATCGTCGATGTCCACCTGGTCCGTCCAAAATGAGGCTGGGGCGGACGACTTCACAGATGTCGAGCCCTTGCCAATGCTGGATTTCTGGCTTTGGTTCTTTGCCGTCGCGCTGGGGGCAGGTGAATTTGCCTTGGCCGCGACGGTTGGTCCGATCTTGACCTTCGGTGCATTTCCTGCAGTGGTCTGCGATTGCGCCAAGCTCAGCGTGAGCAAGCCAGCACCAAGAAGCAGTCCGGCTCACAAGACTGATTTCTTCATGTGTTCCTCCCATATGTCTCTCGGAGCAAAACAGTAGGGCTCGGAGAGTTTGCAGGGAAAGGACCCTGAGACCTCCTGGCCCCGCCGATTGGAGAATGTCCATGTTGGATAAAGGTTTCGCTGCTTGGAATTGTCAAAAGTAACAGGTCTTGGGAGGACTCTGCACACAGTCAAAAATGGCAATTTGGCGCGTATATGTAGGTCCTTGAAACTTGATACCGTTCGCTCCTGCCAACCACCTGTTCGTTTTGACACTAGCCTCGCTTCCTACACAGGAGCACAAAATGTAAAGCGGGTGTGGAAGATCGGTTCTCGACAGTCGCTAGGAGGAGAATCTTATGCCGCCGGTTAAGAAAATAAGCAGTAAGTCCTGCAAGGGGATCCTCATAGGCTTGATGTTTTTTGGGTTGCTCGCCTTGGCCGTCTTTCCGGCTCTTTCCGCAAAGAGGGTTAAGGACGAAACCATCGAAGCAACTGCCCAGGGCACGGGCACCCAAATGGGTCAGATGATTGGTATTTCCGTCGAAATCTACGAATACTCCACGCCCGAAGACAGGCAGGTGCTAGTTGAAGCATTCACTAAGGGCCAGAACCAAGGTCTGGTCAACGCTCTCACCAAAATGCATGCCGTTGGGCATATTTCCATCACTGGCACGTTGGGCTATGACTTGGCGTTCGTCCGGATGCTCCCAACATCAACGGGCCGAAAGATTCGTTTCGTCACCAATCGGCAACTGAGGTTCGGAGAGGTTTGGGCGGATTCACAGTCAACTGCCTTCAACTTGACGGCTGGCGAATTCGACCTGGACGATACGGACAAGAGCAAGAGCACTGGAATCTTGTATCCAGAGTGCCAATTGGTGATCGACAAGCAAGGGCAATTGCAAATTCAACTGACCCAAAATGCGTGGAAGCTGGTAGATGTGCTCGATTGGAAGGGCACTTCGGGCGTCAACTGATACGCGCGTTGGCTAGCATCCGATCTTCCAGTACCGTCACTTTTGACAATAGACCGGTATCCCGCTCAAGGGTATATGTCAATGATCCATGGGGAAGCTCGCTCCGCACTGAGGGAGCGCTGATTTTTGACTAGGAGTTTTGCCAAATAACTGCTCCTCATCGGGAAGCCTGTAGTCTGGGAGAAGACTTTGAACGACGCAGTGACGCACTTCGAGATTTACGGCGAAGAGCGGTGAAGCTTGCGGACTTTTGCCGCCGACGAAGTGCGCCACTACGCGGACTAAAGTAAAGGGTGTTGAGCAGGCAATTTGATTTGCGCGATCCGCAGCTAAGGAAATCGTTACGTCGGAGTAGGGATCGCGATTGCTCACGACCCCTCCACGGATCCGTTCTTCGAGCTTTCCCCTAGCTGGACCGATCAATACTTTGCCTTCGGGGCCAGCGTCTATAAGACTGGACTCTTTTCACCGAAGTTCATGGAGTTGATTAGCATTGCCTTTGACGCGTCCATCACGCACATGTATGCGCCGGCGTACGCCGGCACATCAAGGGCGCCCTCAAGGCGGGAGCAACCCCGGAAGAGATCATGACGGTTCTACAGATTTGCGTTTCCATGGGTGTGGAAGCGTGCGCGAAGGGCGTGCCGATCCTGGCTGAAGAATTGGTGCGAAATTCAACAAGCCAGAAAGCGACTGCATAACCAATGGCGGAATATCTCGAAGCCGAACTGCTGGACAATCTGCCCCCCGGCAGAAGCACAATGGTAACAATCGCCGGCAAGGACGTCGCGATCTTCAACGTAGACGGAACAATCTATGCGATGGATGATTCCTGCCTGCATCAAGGGTTGTCGTTAGGAACTTCCAAACTCGAGGGCAAGATCGTCACGTGCCGCGGACATAGATGGAAGTATGACGTCACTACAGGGAGCACACTTGCGTCTCCGGGGTATGGCGTCGCGGCTTACCCCGTCAAAGTTGTCGATGGGAAAATCCTGGTTGCTGTCGCCTGAACGATTCAAATGTCGATTTCTTTGAGCATTGGTTTGTGATTATGAGTGAACAAACAACTCGGGCTGAAAGAACGGGCTATCAGTGAAGCTAAGAAATTCTCCTTCATCGTAAGATACCTCTGGGTGCTATTCGTCCTGTTTGAACTTCATAAACTCATGATTTTGCGAGGGCAGAACTCGGTGACCTCACTTGGTTACAGGTTTGCATTCGCCCTTATCAACGCGCTGATACTGGGGAAGATAATCCTGATTGCAGAGGCCTTTCACGTCGGGGAGCGTTTCAAGGAAAGGCCGCTTGTGTACCCAATCCTATTTAAGTCAGCCGTGTTCTCCGTACTTTTGGTTTGTTGTGAAATTTTGGAAGAAGTGCTTGTCGGAGTGTTTCACCACAAAACCATCACCGAAAGCATGCCATCGTTGGGCGGAGGAGGCGTCGAGGGGATGTTGCTGGTCGGGCTTATGGTGTTCATCGTGCTGACACCGTTCTTTTCCTTTACGGAGGTCGCCCGCGTTATCGGCGAGGACGAGTTGGTCTCGATAATCTTGAAACGCAAAACATCGACTGAGAAAACCGTGAGGAGAAATCGTCATGGGGAAAAGGACAAGTAGAACAAGCAGGATCACTCCGGCAAGAGCCGTACCCGTGAGAAGCGCAAGGCCAACCAATGCCAAAAACCGATTAACCCTATTCCATTGCTTCCGTCGTGCGAAATCGCAAAAACTGGAATTTGTACCCGAACCGGTGACGGGAGCACGGCTGACGCTACGAGGCAGAGAACCGCTAATCGCGTGAAATCCCTCCTTGAATACAGACCTTATGGCAACACTCCAGCGACGTATGCTTTCACTCACGGTCACCGGATTCTATTGTCACAAGTGACAGAGTCGAGTACCTCTCGAGGCAATGTGAGGGACGATTCCTGAGGTTGTGCGAGGCCAATAAGTCCGCGATCCGATCAATTCATTTTGTCATTTTGAGGTCGCCGCTTGTTCTAACGTGAGCTTGTAGGCCACGTAATATTTGTAGATATTACTGGCATACTGTACGGTTTCTTGTCCCACGTCCTTGGCTACCACCAACTCGACATTCCCGAACCAGTGATTGGGATCCAGGCCTTCACTGGCCGCCTTCTTGCGTAGGCGCACGATGCGGGTAGGCCCCGCGTTATATGCCGCGAAGACCATGAGGGTCTTGTTGGTTGGGTCTAGTTTGTCGTCTTTGAAATAGGCGATGTTGCGCAGCATCTTTGCGCCGGCCTCGATGTTGTTCTCGGCCTTATCCACATTTGAAATGCTGATGGGAGGTGCCGCCGCGTACTTGGGAATCACCTGCATGATGCCCACCGCTCCACTCGGATTCTTTCGGCTCTGGTCCAGAAGTGATTCCTGATAGCCTTGTGCAACAAGCATTAGAAAGTCGAAGTCATATTCAGCCGCATATTTTTTGAAATACTGGACGTACGCCTGAAATTTCTTCATCTCTTCGGTCGATGTGGCGTCTTTGGCCCACTTGGTATTTTGTAGATAGCGCCGGAGCAAGGTGTTCCCGAAACTTGTGCCGATTTCGTGCCCCCGGATGAACTCGTCGAGAAGCCTATTCAGTTGTGGACTATCCTTGCGCGTCGCCAGAGCCAGTTGGCCTTCCTCCTTCAAGACAATGTTCGGATGAAGTGTCAAATGGGGGAGCACCTTCGACCAGAATTCGGCCCGGAGGTTGAGGGTTATCGTCGCCGGAACCAAGCCGGCGTTGACCATCTCAAGGAAGTCCTCATCCGTTAGATTGGCATCCGCAGCTTTTATAGTAATCGGCGCTTTCCCAGTTTTTTGAAATGCGTTACTCAAATGCTGAAGGTTTTCGTAGTAGACAGTGAGAGGATTGACGTAGATCTCTTTTCCACTCAACTCTTCAAGACTTGTCACGGGCGGCGCCTTGGGCCCGGTCACAACTACCTGCTTCACGTCGGAATCGATGGGGATAGTGAACGAGACCTGCTTTTCGCGGTCCGGGGTGACAATCACGCCGTATGCTACGAAGTCACCCACCCCCTGCAAGAGAGCTTGCTCCAACTGCTCAGGTCTGACCGGGATAAACACGACATTAATCTTCATGCTGCCAGTTTTGAGCTTCTGGTTTATGAAGCGCTGAAATTCATCGACCGCTTCGAAAAAGATGCCCTGTGGGTGACCTTTATCGTAGAAAAAGCCGGAATGGCTTGGCACAACGAGTGCGCGAATCTGGCGTCTTTGCACCATGCCATCTAGATCGCCAAGATGTCGTTCGAAAGTGATGGGCAATTCTAGCGAAGCAATGGATTGCGAAGCAGTTTTCTGCGAACTCTCCGCGGCGGGCTGCTGTCTTGATTCGACCTGCGCCACCGCCTGACTGCGTATAACCCCAAACTGTGGTGGTGTCACTGCGGCTAGCGCTAATGTAGTCACCAGCCTAATGCGGACTATCCGCATGACTCACTTCTCCGGACGTCGGAACAATTCACCTGAACCAACACGATTTTTCGGGCGAACACTAGTCGGCGAGAAAGTGTGCGACCTTTTTACCGCCCTCTTCCGTGTAATACACGGTGACCTTCGTCCCTTTTGCCACGCCTTCGCCCGTCGTTTTCCCGGCATCCTTGACGGCTTCGCCGGTCAATTCAAACGTTTTCTCCGTTCCATCGCCCGTCTTCACCACGACCGTCTTGGTATCTTTGTCGAATTTCGTAATCGTCCCCTTTGTGGCTTTCAGGCCGTCCTTGCTGACCTTGCCTACCTCTACCGCACTTTCATCAAGGCCTTTCCCTGTGGTCCGTGCGACGACTTCCGTTCCTTCCTTTAATCCGTCAAAACCTTCTTTAGTTCCTTTCACCGTGGCCTGGTCGGTCACTTTGATAGTGTGTTCCGTCCCATCGGCACTCTTGACCACGATGGTCTTGGTGGCATGATCCACTTTCTTGACTGTTCCATGGAAGATGCTCACCACATCCTGGGCCATACAAATCACTGTCCCGAGGAATATGCAAACTGCCAAGCGTCTCAGCTTTCTCATAATCAATCCTCCTCTCACTGAATCCAGCCTTGTGCCCCCCCGATTGGCAAGGACGGTCCAATGACGACGGAAGCTAGCATACTGGTTTGTTGCCCAGCCCTGGGACAATTGTTAAAAGTTAGGGCGCTCGGCCAAAAGGATTCACGCCTGGTTTCTACCCAACTGGTTGAGTCAGGTCCTGATTAACGCTGCCACACAAGTGCCCTGGTCTAGTACTCGACTTGTCCGGCAATGCGACTAATCGGGGAGTTGGGGCTTGGAGTTAGCTAGCTACTGTTCGCGAAATTTCGGCCAGCCAATCCACGAATACTGCCAAGCCACAGAGACACTCTGATAGTTGCCGCCGAAGCGCACATAGGCTCCATCGCTGTAACTGATCTTGAGGGATTGGTGTTTTTTCAAAGGAACGGAGAACGTCCCTCCGATCCGCGAGCTCGTCTGTCGAGTAACGGTGTTGGCAATGCCACCTAAACTCGTGGTGCCGCCGAACCAGAAATTTCCATCCAGCGAAGCCCAACAATGCAGCTTGCTAAAATCATAGCTCAAGTGACCCTCGAAGGACCCGATCGGACTTTGGGTCTGCGGCTGAGGATTGGGTACGGAATAGAATGCATTGTTCGTGCTGTAAAACCAGGCACCTCCATAGCCGTCGAGAACCCAATTCCCCCATCGTCGCGAAATACCCAACTCCGGTTTGAGCGCCCAGCGATTGATGCCCCAGTTGACGAGGTGAGTCGGATCGTATTGGCCGGTGGGAGCAACGACGGTCAAGCTCGCTCCGACAAGAGTCTTTTGTTTCCACTTCACGAATTGGGGCAGGGCCATCGCTGGCCCGCCCTTGAGGTTGACCGAGAGACGCAACGTAAGATCCAGCAGGCCCGAGCGATAAACCTGCCGCGCGGTGCCAAGCACATTCCCCTGAAACGTTCCCACACCGTAGGGCAAAAGCGCGGTGACGTTTGCCGAGCGTCCCAAAAAACCAAACGAATGATAGTAGCTGACGACCGGTACGCTGTAGGTTCCCGTGGCTCCGGTAATGGGAATCGCCCCGTTGAAGTCCAGGCCGCCGCTAAAATAGGACCAGGAAAACGTAATCGCGTTGGCACTCTTCGGCGTGATGACATACGCGCGAGGGGCCAGAGTCTGCGCCATCGCTACGTGTCCAATCGCCGCCCCTCCAATACAAAGCACGGTACAAACAACAAGCTGGCGGACATTCATGATTTATGCAAAGCGTGGCTGGCTACTGCTTGAATACCAATGGAGGCCCGCTGACTCGCTTCCCCTTGAGGTCCACAGTCACCTCGACGCGGTCAGCTATCTTAATGAACGGAATGCCACTGTTCATACCGAACTCCTTACGGTCGAACGCCATTGTCCCTGTAACGCTGCCCTCGCCAGTCCCCTTGCCCGTCATTACAAACGTCAGTGTCTCGGGCTTAGAGACACCACGAATGGTAAACGTTCCAGGAATATTAAGAGTGTTGGGACCGGTCTCCACAATCTTGGTTGCATGAAACGTGATGTACGGGTCTTCCTTGACGTTGAAGAAGTCCTTGCTTCGCAGCTTGTCATCCTTCATGCCACTTCCGGTATTCACGGTGGCTGCCTGAATCTTGATGTCTGTAACGCCTGTGGTGACATCCGTGGACGGAAATGTGACGGTGGCTTCCCATTTGTCGAACTTACCTTCAAGTGCCACCGATGCCTTGACGGAGAACTGAACGGAGCTTCCTTCCTGCGCAATAGCGAAAACTGGAACTTGTGCTCGACTTGTTGATGGGAGCAAGACGGACGTTAAGAGGCAGAAAACAGCTAAACGCATGACCTCCAGCAACCTTTCGATCGGGAGATTGGCCTTGGTCACTTCGTGCTTAGACATTCGTTTCCTCCTCAGGTCGTCCTTGGTGAGTTCGAGGACGTGGTTTGAATGCCAATGGCGTCCCGCAGTGCGGGGTTTTCTTTGAGTCCAGGCCGCCTGCGTTTATGAGCCTTCCGCTCTGCGGTACACCACTGTCAAGATTGACAGGGTTAACCACGGTCTTTTGTTGACGCAAGTCACGAAAACCTGTGCGGAAATAGGTCGTACAACTGCTTGCACAGTGAACTTGATGAGTAGTGAATTTTGACTGTCTCGTTTACATGGCTGATAAACGCGGTGCATTCGACAGGTCGATGCAACACCATCTAAGCAGTTGATCCGACACTACTTCCCCTGAAGAACCGGTCTGTTTGGCTGTGCCCGGTCAAAACCTAGCCAGGGTAACGTTCCGGCTGATCTAATCTAGCGAGCGATTTTAGCTTTTGTTTTCAATACAAGGTGGCTTCGAGCAGGTGTTGCGTCGACCCATTAAGACCGCCGCGCTCACCGGACAAGTCCTGATACCGGACTGGTTTGATCAGCCCCGAATTGTTTACAACACGCGTAGTAATCGACCTAGGCCGAGGAAGGATCATGAGTAATTCTTTTGTTGTTGCGAACGTTACGTGCGACGGCACGAGGGCGGCGAGCGATCCGCCCATCAGTCTTTGGAGTCGGTAGACTCTCTTGGTTGCTGCGAGGCGAGAAGCAACTCAAGCAAATGGCCCATGTCCGCCATAGGCACATTCGGAAGCTTGTTGTACTCCGGCACTGACATCGTAGAGCCGTTAGGAGGGAACTCGGTGTGGTTCAGGAGTACGACGACCAAATCTCGATTCGGAATCACGACCATGAATTTTCCCAGAGCGCCGAGCGCATAGAAGCTCTTCACGGGCAGACCGAATCCGTTGATCCACCATAGATAGCCGTAGCCAGCGCCGTCTCTCGCGTTTTCCCTATAGATGTGCGTGCTCTGTTCGATCCAATCGGACGGGACGATTTTAGTTCCGTTCCAATCGCCATCCCGTAAGACGAGGTACCCGAATCTAGCCAAGTCGCGGGCGCTTAGCCGAAACAGATAAGCCGGATGCAACGACTTCACGTAAGCGGGATCATCAGGTTCTGCGCGCTTGTAGTACATGTCTTCCAAGCGAAAGTCTTCCATTTGTGTGGGAAGGGCAATCTTGTCACGGAACTCCCGGCCGATAGCAGTGTGGGATTGCCGCTCGAATATCGTTCCGAGGGCGTTGAAATCCCAGTTGTTGTAGTAAAAGAAAGTGCCCGGAGCATGCGACCCCCGCTCAGGTTTGGTCTGCAACATTGCCGGGGTGCCACCAACAGCGGAATGGTAGACCCCCGATCTCGCTTCCAAAAGCATTCTGACCGTAGCCTTCTTCTCTTCCGTAGTGAGGGGCGGATCGTCGTCGATGCCGAGTTGCCCGACTGTGGTGTCCAGATTGAGCTTGCTGTCGGGCAGGTCGAGTCGTGCCCTGACGCTTTCCATCTTCTCAGATCGGTCCATGCCTCTCAAATCGTTTCTCAAGTATCTCTATAGGACGTAACATATCAAGTAACAACTAAATGCAAGGTATGTAAAGAAGATGGGAAGAAAGACTACACTGCACAGCAGCACTCTGCTCCTGGGGCAGTCCGCCGGGCCCTTGCGGATGAGATCCTCAAACGCAAGAAGACATAGAATTGCGAGTTAGATCTTTGCATGTAAATTTGAAGGATTTCATTGGGGAGTTGACGGGTCACGAATTATGGATCTCATCGTCCACGCAACGGCTAAGGACCCGCAGATGTGTGCCGGCTTGGAGCGCGGGTCTAAGGCACCCTGCCTTCGGGTTGAACTTCGAGCGGCAGGCCGAAGCCGTGTAACTACCTCAGCGAGAGCCGTAAATGGTGTGTGTGCGATAATCCACCTTTCATGAAATCCGATCACGGGGACAGGTGCGCTTCCGAACGTCGCCAACAGAACGAAGGCTGAAATCGAAGAAATGAGGGGGCTGGAGAAGGTGCAAAAAGAACAGGTAGCGTTGACCTCCGGCGACATCGTCGAAGCACAAATCGGAAAATTGCGGAAACTATTTCCGGAAGTGTTTTATCGAAGGCAAGATCGATTTCGACCGCCTGCAGGCCACGCTCGGCGCGGCGGCACAATCTGGGCCGGGACGCTTTCACTTCAGCTGGGCCGGCAAGGACAATGCGATCAACCTCCTGCAAACGCCAACCCGAGGGACGCTCGTCCCGTCACCTGACGAGTCTGTGGATTTCGATAAAACAAGCAATGTCTTCATCGAAGGCGAAAATCTCGAAGTTCTAAAGCTATTGTTTAAGCCTTATTTCGGGCGCGTGAACCTCATTTATATTGATCCGCCCTACAACACCGGGCAGGATTTCGTTTATCCGGACAACTACACCGATCCGCTGAAGAATTATCTAGAAATCACCGGTCAGATCGATGCCGAAGGCAATCTGCTGACCAGCAATCCGGAGACGAGTGGCCGTTATCATTCCGCGTGGCTGTCGATGATGTACCCGCGGCTCTTTCTCGCAAGGCAACTACTAGATGACAAGGGCGTCATCTGCGTCAGTATTGACGATTTTGAGGATCACCACCTGCGGCTACTCATGAACGAGATCTTCGGCGAGGAGAACTTTGTCGCGCAGCTGGTCTGGGAGAAATGCCGGAAGAATGACGCGAAGCTGTTCTCCGTAGGCCACGAATAAATGGTGATCTACGCGGCGTCGAAAGTGGCGCTTCGTGAGGACAAGGTTATTTGGCGGGAACCCAAGCCAGGCGCGCAGGAAATCTGGGATGAATACTTGCGCCTGCGGAAGATACACGGCAACGACAACGAGGAAATCGAAAAGGAGTTGGTGCGCTGGTATCACAGCCTGCCGAAGGTACATCCTTCAAAATCACTGAGCCGCTACAAGCATGTTGACGAATACGGCCCTTGGCGGGACCGCGATATTTCATGGCCGGGCGGCAGCGGGCCGCGCTATGACGTCCCGCATCCGGAGACGCACAGACCTTGTAAAGTGCCCGAGGCCGGATGGCGTTTTGCAACAGCCGAGGCGATGCAGCGGAAGATTGACCTCGGGCTCGTGGAGTTCAGAGATGATCATACCGAGCCGCCGTTCCTGAAAGCGCGCCTGAAGCCGCGTTACGAGGAGCTGGACGAGGAATCCCCTGACGAAGCACTTTCGGGTGAGGACGAAGTGGAGACCGATGACGATAAGGAAGTGGGGCTTCAGGTCATGGGCAGCTACATCTACAAGCAATCGCAGGTCGCGGTCAAATACCTGAAGAGCCTGATGGGCGCGAAGGTCTTTGACAATCCCAAGGACCATGAGGTCCTCGCCCGGATTATAAGTTACTGCAGTCCCGACGACGCGCTGGTTCTTGATTTCTTTGCCGGCGCGGCGAGCACGGCTGAAGCGGTCCTCCGACTTAACCACACGAATCGAGCGAGCCGCCGGCGCTTCATCATGGTTCAGCTGCCCGAGCCCACACGGCGGAAAAAGGCAAATGGCAAATACGTAGAAACTCTCGCCTACAAAAAGGGCTTCAAGAACATCGCGGAGCTCAGCAAGGAACGCATCCGCCGCGTCATTGCGAAACTGCGCGCGGATAAAGCGGAAAAACTGGATTTCGGCGAGGGCGGGACAGATAACGTCGGCTTCAAGGTGTTCAAGCTTACCGGGCCGAATATCCAGCAATGGAAAGCGCTAGAAGATCGCGATGCCGATGCGTATGCGCAGGAACTTGAGCTCTTCAATGATCCCCTAATTGCCGGATGGAAACCTGAGGCCGTCATCTGGGAAGTGGCGCTGCGCGAAGGCTTTGGGCTCAATACGCAGTTCAAAGCGCGCGATCTGCCAAACGGAAACAAGGTTTACGACGTCTTCGATCCTGATACGGGACAGGTTTTCATCATCTGCCTCGATGACCAGATTCGTTCGGATTTCAGCAAGAATATCGAGTTGAAATCGGACACCCTGTTCATCTGCCGTGATGTTGCGCTCGACGATTCGGCGGCGGCCAATTTTGCGCTGCAGTGTCGACTGAGGACGATCTGACGGGGAGCGTTAGTGCGACTTCAATTTGATGCCAACCAGACATATCAGCTGAAGGCAATTGAGTCTGTCGCTGGCCTCCTGCATGGGCAGACGCGGACCGAGGTCGAATTCGGGCCGGTCGCGCTCGGTCCCATGTTTGGTTCCATCACGAACAGGCTGGATTTGGGCGAAGAACAGCTACTCCACAACCTGCATGCTGTGCAGGACGCGAACGGCATTGCGCTAGACAAGGAGCTGGAATGGATTGAGGAGAAAATCCGTGCGGCCGGCGGCGACCAGGCAGCACGTTTTCCAAACTTCTCAGTTGAAATGGAAACCGGTACCGGGAAGACGTATGTCTACCTGCGGACCGCGCTCGAACTGAACCGCCGCTACGGGCTACGCAAGTTCATCATCGTCGTGCCGTCGGTGGCGGTGAGGGAAGGCGTTATCAAGACGCTGAAAATCACGCAGGAGCATCTGCGCGCGCTCTACGACAACATCCCCTATCGCCATTCCGTGTACGACTCGAAAAATATTGCCAAGGTACGGCAGTTCGCGCAGAGCGATTGCGTAGAACTGCTGGTGATGACGATTGATTCCTTCAACAGGGATGAAAACGTCATCCGGCAGAGCACCGACCGTTTACAGGGAGCTACGCCGCTGTTTCTGGTGCAGTCCGTGCGTCCCGTTCTGATTCTCGATGAGCCGCAAAACATGGAAAGCGAGGCCCGCATCCGCGCGCTCGCATCCCTCGATCCCCTATTCGCCCTGCGCTACTCGGCGACTCACCGCAATCCCTACAACCTGGTGTATCGGCTGACGCCTTTCGAGGCATACCGGCAATCGCTCGTTAAGAAAACCCAGATTGCATCGGTGGTCAAAGAGGACGATTTCAATCAGGTCTTCGTGCGAGTCGAGGAAATCCGTGCGGCCGCGAAGACGGTGCAAGCCAAGATCGCCTTGCACAAGCGCATGGCGGACGCAACGATCAAGGAAAAAACGTTTCTGTTCAAGCCGGGCGATTGTCTGGAGTCCAAAGCGGAAAGGCCAGAGTATTCGAGTTTTGTCATCGACGAGATCAACCCCGGAGATCAGGTCGTGCGCTTCAAGAACGGTATCGAGATCGTCGTCGGCCAGACGCAAGGCGGCGATCAGGCGGCGCTGTTTCGCGAGCAGATCCGCTACACCGTAGAAGAGCATTTTCGCAAGCAGTCGCGACTAAAGACGGCGGGAATAAAGGTCCTCTCGCTTTTCTTCATTGACCGCGTCGATAATTTCGTTGGCACACCGCCGGCGGAAAAGACCGGTCTCAGTGTGGACCGCTTGTACCCCGGCATTATCCGTGAGCTTTTTGACGAAGCCTTCGAGGCGCTCAAGGGAAAGTACCCGGATTTTGCAGGCAGGAAAGTAGTTGAAGTGAGGGGAAGTTATTTTGCGAAAAAGAAACGTCGCGGGGGAGCGGAGGACGCGATTGATTCGCTCAGCGGACAGACAGCGGAGGACCGCGCTGCCTACAACCTGATCATGAAGGACAAAGAGCGGCTGTTGTCGTTCGATGAGTCGGTGGCGTTCATCTTCTCCCATAGCGCACTACGCGAAGGGTGGGACAACCCGAACGTTTGCCAAATTTGTACGCTCAATCAGACGGTATCGGAAGTAAAGAAGCGCCAAGAGGTCGGGCGCGGCATGCGCTTGGTCGTCAACCAGCAGGGACAACGATCGTTCGATGACAAGGCGAATATCCTCACCGTCATCGCCAACGAGAGTTACGAAAAGTTCGTGGCCATGCTGCAGGCGGAAATGATAAAGGAGTTTGGCCAGGCGGGTGCCGCACCGAAGCCGGTGAATGCACGGGAAAAGAACATTGCAAAGCGCAAGCCGCTTGACCAGTTACCCGCAGAATTCGTCACGCTGTGGGAGAAGATCAGTCCGAAAACCCGTTATCAAGTCACCGTAGACACGGAAAAACTCATCGCGGATGTGGTAGAGAAACTTGATCGTGTCAAGATCGATCCGCCGCGGATCGTGGCGTCCAAAGTGGGAGTGACCGTCCACAACGAAAAGGATCAACTGGACTACCAGCTATTCGGTCACGGCCCGCTCGCCAAAGTTGCCGCGCATGAGGGCCCCCCGAATATCGTGCGGGTCATTGAGGACCTCATTTCCCACATCACCCCGCCGATCAAGCTGACGCGCAAGACCATCGCCGAGATGGTTGTTCGGACGAAGAACCGCAACGCAGCATTGGAGAACCCTCAGGAGTTTGCGTTTCAGGCGGCCAGAATCATTCGCGAGAAGGCTATTGAGCAGCTGGTCGACGGCATCCAGTATTTCAAGGATGGCACGTGGTATGACATGACGGAATGGATCGAGGAAGAAGAGACTGTTTCCGACCGCGTGATGCCCGTCGACAACTCGATCTACGACCATATTGTCGTGCAGTCTGAAACAGAAAAGAGGTTCGTCGAGAAACTGAAAAAGCGCACGGATGTTCGGCTATTCGTGAAGCTCCCGGGATGGTTCAAGGTGAGGACGCCAGTCGGACACTACAACCCCGACTGGGGCCTTGTTATGGAAGAGGTTGATGCGTTCGGAGACAAAGGACCGCTGATGTATCTCATTCGGGAGACGAAGAGTACAACGGTCGCTGCGGAGCTACGGGGTACCGAGAATCAGAAGAACCATTGCGGGGAGCGGCATTTCGTTACCGCGCTTGGCGTTGACTACCGCGTGATTACGTCCGCTGACGACCTCCCTTAGAATCGGATCATTGGACCATCATAGGAGTCGCAGCAAAATCAAATTCAAGACCGAGAGCCAATCCAAACGCCGCAGCCAAACTCGACTGCGTCAACAGGGTTTATGGAGCGGGCGATGGGAATCGAACCAACGTCCGAGAGTTGAGAACCACGCCCAAAAAGGGCTGCAAAAATGACCGTGCCCAGTTTTGTGCCCACCCTTGGACCAGCAGAAGGAAGCTAGAGAAGTGGGGCGATGCCAGAAACCCTCGTCTGTATTAGGCTGCTTGCCTACTTCAGCTAGTTTCTGCGATTTGAGGCTAACTCATTGATTCTTCGTGCGTGAAGGCTTCGAAGGCAGATGCTCTATCCAGCTGAGCTACGGGCGCGCATGGGTGGATTATAACGCTTTTGGGCAAGTTTGGTCGTGGCGCTGCGGACAAACGGACTAAGGAAAAGCTTTACCACAGAGGGCGCAAAGATAGAAACACCGAGAGTACGGAGACTGCCCGCTCGAATCTACGCGCTTTCTGGAGGCGCGGCTGTGATTTCGAATTGTAGTTGCTGCTTGCCGAGTTGCGGATGGGTGGCTTTCAGCGTGACCGTGCCTGGCTGCTCTTTTGCGCGAATCCAGATCGCGCCGGTGCCGCCGATCAGCGCGAACGGGTTGTCGCCGATGATTTCGGCCGGGCCCTCCAGCTCAAACTGGATGGCATCGTTGGCGAATGGGCGGATGGCGCCGAACTCGTCGGTTACGCGCAAGACGACGCGAGTGGTGTCGGCGCCGTCGGCGAGCAACGTGGTGTCGTCGGGGAGCAGCGTGAATTTTTGATCAACGCCGCGGCCGGACATCGTTTTCGAGATCACCTTTTTGCCCTGGATGTAGCCCTCAATCCGCAGATCGCCCCATTGGAAGACGGCTTTCTCGAGGTCGGCGACGAACGGTGGATAGCGCAAGTGGGCAAATTCGGTTTTGTTGGGATCAACTTCGGCCACCAATTTGTCGCCGATAAAAATTTTCAGATGGTCACAGTTGGAACAGACCCACGCTTTCGTGAAGCCGATGGATTCATCGCCGCGCGCCCAGTGAAAGGCCGGCTCAAGGACTACTTCGTCGGCGGGATCGCATTGTGATTTGTAAAAATAGGCGGCGGGTTTGGGCTCGCGGAACATGTCGGTGACGCCGTGGTAGCAGATGCGGTCGCCGGAGCCGAAGTCGGCGTGGGTGTTGTAATCGAACGCGCACCAGCCGATACCGCCTGCGTATTGCGGGTTGGAGGCCAGCTGATCGTGGATGCGCGCGTGGCGGAGCATGTGTTCCTGCAGACGTTCGATCTGATCGATGGTCTTGGTCGGATAGGTGTGGCCGACGAACTCCGTGTTTAGATAGCGCGGATGGTTGGGCGGCTTCAGGGGGAACCCGAAATCGTTCATGGTGAAGACGTCTTCGAGAAATTCCGAGGACTGGAAGTAGCGGATGCCGCCGGTCTGGCGCGTCGGATCGAGTTTGTGGGCCAGCGCGTTGGTGCGCACGTAGAAATCGTGGTCGTCTTTCGATTCGTTGATGCGCACGCCCCACAAAATGATGCTGGGGTGATTCCAATCGCGGCGGACCATGCGGCCGACGTTGTCGACGGAGATGTCTTTCCAGGCCTGGTCGCCGATGTGCTGCCAGCCGGGAATTTCTTCCAGCACGAGCAAGCCAATTTCGTCGCAGGCGTCCAGAAAGTGCCGCGACTGGGGATAGTGCGAGGTGCGCACGATGTTGCAATGCAATTTGTTGCGAAGAATATTGGCGTCGCTGCGCTGCGGCGCGCCCCGGCATTGCCTGGCCCACGAACGGGAACGTCTGATGACGGTCAAGGCCGCGGAGCTTGATGACTTTACCGTTGAGCTCGAAGCCGTGATCGGTGAATTCCGCTTGGCGGAAACCGACGGTGCGATGGTCGCGGTCGAGTAGTTGCGTCCCTTTCAACAGTCGCACGTGCACGGAATACAGATTCGGATGTTCGAGATCCCACAACTTGATTCCGCCCAAGCCTTCCAGATGGGCGCTGTGCACGCTTGGTTCGGTAGCAGCTTCTGATGCGGCCACGCGCTGCGTCGCCTTGGCTACCGTGCGATCGCCTTCTCGCAACTCGACTTCGAGCGTCAGCGGCTCGCGCGACGCTTCCAGGTGTTGAAGATAGCAGTCCACGTCCAGCGCTGGGTTTACCGCTCAATACGTCTTTCGGCTTCGCGCAGATATTTTCGATGAACGTGGACGGCACAATGCGAAGGGAAACCTCACGGTAGATTCCGCCAAACGTCAGGTAATCGATCTGGTAGCCAAACGGAGGAATGTCGGGCCGCTCGGTGGAATCGACATCAACGGCCAACACATTCTCGCCGTGCGAAATCGATGTGCGGGGTCAGGTCAAAAGAAAACGGGGTGTATCCGCCTTTGTACTCGCCAAGACTCACGCCGTTGATCCACACCGTGGACGCGGTCATCACGCCTTCGAAATCGACGAACACGTGCTTTCCGCGGGCCTCCGGGGGCAACTTGAAGCGCCGCCGGTAGATGGACACAAACTCATAGGTCTTGTCGTCAAAGCTGTGCCAAGGCAAGCGGATATTGGTGTGGGGAATAACGACGCGGTCGAATCCGGAATCATCAAACTCCCGCCCATGGGCCCCTTGCGCAAAAGTCTTGCTGTAGCGCCAGTTCCGATTGATGGGAAGGACTATGCGCCCTTCGCTGCTGGAAGCGGCCGGTGCGCGTCCTGCGAAAGTGCGCGGCGCGAGGGTCGCGCCGGCGAGCACCGTGCTGGTGGTCTTGAGGAAATCGCGTCGGTCCATATTTGTCCTCTTGGTGAAGGATTTATCCAAAAAAGCGCGCCGATAAAATTGTTCAGCGGATCTTACCAGGTTAAACGCATAACCTCCAGCGCTTCGGGAGCCTGCTGACACTAGCCATTACGCTAACTCACGGGAGAAGCTCACATGGGGATGGGCTTCTGGCTGTTGCGCTGCAGGTACCAGCACGGGCTGTCGCCCATGTGCGGAAACAGCGCATGCACGCACGGTGTGATGACCTCGGGCTGCTGCGCGTCAAACTCGTACTCGGTCTTGCCGTCCTTCAGTGGAATGGCCAAGAGCCGTTCCATCTTTACCGTTCCGAAGGCGTCGCCCGTCTTGGGATGGGCCATTTTCCAGCGCACCACGAGATAGTCGCCGGCATACACGAGAGCTACCAGCAGAATCAGGGCGAGGACGGCGCGTTTCGCAATGAGGGAGGCTTGAGCCAATCGTTGTATTCTCCTGGAGTTACAGCTTGTTGGACGCCCGCCGCGACGTTGCCGTCGATCCCCGCAGCACCCTTTCCGCGGTCTCGATCGCGGGATCATGTTTTTGTTGGAGATCGCTCAGAGTGGGAACGACGGTTTCGTCGGGCAGAATTCCGGTGCCTTCGAGCTTGCGTCCTTTTGGCGAAAACCACAACACTTCGCTCATCTCCAAGACACCGCCGCCTTTCATCACCCGCGGCTTGGCGATTCCCAGAACGCAGCCGCAACTCTGACTTCCAACGATCTTGGCACGCTGTGAGTCCTGCATTCCTGCGGCAAACACCTCGGAGGAACTCGCGGAGCGCGCGTCCACCAGAATCACGACCGGGCCGGAATAAATTTGATCGCCGGACTTCCCAACGTAGAGCTCCAGCGGCAGCCGGAAGATCCCAGCGAACTCCGAAAGAGGTTTTCCGGATCGGGTCTTGTCCTTCGCGAAAAGCGTTTTTTGGCCAAAGAAAAATCCCGCGATGGGGAGCAGCACGCCCAGGTCACCGCCGCCGTTTCTGCGCAAGTCGAGCACGATCCCCGGCGCATTTTTGAACCTTTCGAGAGCCCGCCGGAATTCCTTGGTAATGGCTGGCTGGAAGCCATCGAAGCGGATGTAGGCGATCCCTGAGGGAAGAACGTCGGTGATGACATCCGGCGCGGAAGAATAAAGCTGGCGCTGGAGGGTAACCTCGAATTTCGAGCCATCCGCGCGTTCCATTCCAACGCGTATCTCGGTGTCCGGCGGGCCTGCGAACAACCGACCGTAGCTGATGAGCCGCGTAGCGCGTTCGGAAGACGAAGGCGCTTTGTTGCTTTCAATTTCAGCAATGCGCTCCGCGACAGGTTTTCCGTCGATGCTGAGGACCACCATGCCGGGCTCGATTCCGGCGTGTGCGGCACTCGAATCGCGTCGCACCGTGGTGACCACAGTCCTTCCATCCACGTCGTCAACGCTGATACCCGAGCTGACGCCTTGTTGTTTCTTGTATTTCTTCCACTGCTCCGGTGAATTGAATCGCGTGTGCGCGTCGTGAAGTTCGCCGGTCATCCGGCTCAGCATGGAGTAAAACTCTTGATCGTCGCCGGCGGCTTCGACCAGCGGTCGGTAACGCGTGTGAATCTCGTCCCAGTTCACTCCATTGAAGGACGGGTCGTAGTAATGATCGCGAATGTCCTTCCAGACGGTTTCGAAGATCTCCCTCCGGGCTTTCAGAGACAGGCGTCGCGATTTTGGGGAATCCGTGCGTTGCGAGGGTGCGGATGGAGGCGACTGTGCAAAGTTGCTGGGCAGACCCGCAGCCGCTGCCAACGCGAGGAAGAGCACGCTGCGCTGGACGTGAAGGCGAATGGACGTACGAGGTCCGGTCATAGTTGTCGCGCGGTGATCGAGCGGCGTTTCCGCGTGGATGGATTATAAGGAGTCGAAACCCATCGCGCACGTGGAAGTTGCGATCAAACAAGGAGGCCGGGGGTGGAGCGGGCGAGCTTGCGCGAAAGGCCTCGGTCCGCTGAAAGGCGCAGGGACACGCGAGGCGGCGTGGCGGCAGGCGAGCATGGTAGGATGGCCGGCATTATGGCGAAACAACACTATTTTGCGAGGCTGATTCCGCCGCGGCCGACGTTTCCGTTCGACATGACGGCCGAGGAGCGGGCGGTGATGATGGAGCATGTGAAGTACACGCAGGAGAAATTCGCTGCCGGGAAAGTGCTGATATTTGGGCCGGTGATGGCGCGCGAGGGCGCGTTTGGCATGGCGGTATTTGAAGTGGCGGACGAGGCTGAGCTTCGCGAGATTACCGAGAATGATCCGAGCGTGCTGGCGGGCCTGAATAAATTCGAGTGGCATCCGATGAAAGTGGGGGCGGCCCAGGGATCACCGCCGGAGTGAAAGTGAGGGAATTATTTTTTGGCGGAGCGCGCTGCCGCTGAATATTCGGCTTTTCGCAAAAGCTAGGACGCGGGCAGGTCGGCGGGCTCGTTGGCAAAAAGGCGAGCGAGTTCCGCGTGTTCGATGACCACGGCAGGGTCGCGCTGGATAGCGTCGAAGTAACGCTTCTGAAAGCCGTCGCCGGATTCGGAGGGCGCGAACATTTTGCGAGCCAGCATGATCGCGCTGCGCGTGTCGTCGGGACTCACCGGCACTTCGCCCGCGAGGCTCTCGTCCAGGCGAACCACGAATTCGGAAATATTGTGAAGCCACGCAAATTGCTCGTGATCGATCACCAGGCGGAATAGTTCGCCGGTGTTGACCTTGCCGTGCACGCGCTCGTACTCGCGGCGTTCCATGTCGAGGAGTGTCTTATGCAGGCGGAGCAGCGCGAGGCGCAGAGTGACAAGTTTCTCGCGCGCGGGATTGGCAGGTCCGCCGGTGTTGGCTGAATACGGATCAGAAGTAGTCATAGATGCCGCGGCGCTTGGCGCGACAGTTTATTGTGCGACAGGATAGCGCCGATTGCCAAATGGAAGGCCGGACACCTGCATCGGGTACGAGCCGCGGCGTACAGGACAGGAAAATCGCTGACTGCCTCAGTCATGGTAGCGCTGTTCGCCAACCGGGAGGGGAATTGGCAGGCGATTACCCGGCGGTGGCAGCGGACAAGTAGCATATGGCGTGTAGGCGCAAGGCGGATTTTCGAGGTGGTTGAAATCCAGCACGAGCTCGCCGGGCTTGTCGAGTCCGTTCGACGGAAGGCCCGTGTATAGGAAGCGGCACGCGCCATAGGTTGTGGATGCGCTGGTAGTGTCGCGGAGAATGAAGAAAAGTTTCACAGCAGGATTGTCTTCAACGACAGGCTCAAGATCGTAGGTCTTTCCTCCCAACGTGAATTCCGCAGCACCTGGAACCGGCTGGTTGTAGCTGGTGCCAATGAGCGTCGCGAGGGTCACGCTTTTCGGAGGAGTGTAGGGAATCCAGTGAGCTGTGACGCGAAAGCCGGCGTCCGGCGGGTACCACTTAAGTCCGTGGAATCCTGTGATCGCCGGAGATTTCGCGTCCTTGATGCGCAAGGCGAAGCGGTCGGCGCGCCGCACGACGTAGAAATTGAGTGTGCCAATGGTTATACGGGGATTGCCTTTGTCGGTATCGGCGCCCGTGCGTAATTCCTGCGACTGCGCGGGCTTGCCGTCAATCAGTAGGCCCTGCGGGAAGCGGCCTGCCGGAGGAATCAGAGTAACCGCAGTTCCTTCGAGATGCAGGACGCCGGCGTGCGCGGGGCCGCCGGCGGGCAGATGAATCGTGTTGTCTATCGCGGAACCCACAGTATTGTCGCCGGGGAGCAGCCACTCGAGTCCTACCAACGACAACCAGCCGTCGGGTTTTTGAAGGTCGGCGGCGTGCTGCGCACGCCACGAGGCGAGATCCTGCTGCCCAGCAACTAGTTGAGCCAGAGCTGGTGTCGCGCTGACGGCTAGATAAATCAAGAACAGCGCAGTTGCCGAGAGGAGGCGATAGCATCGCATCGCGAAAGTATAGTGGCAGAGGCAGCCGTTTGAGTAGTGGGTGAGTAGTGGGTGAGTAGCGGGACGTATGGAGGGCGAGCGCTTGCGATTAGTTCCCGGCGCGAAGAGTGTGTCGCAACGCTTGCAGCCAAAAGGAATGCAATCTTGGACGAAAATGAAGCCTGAGCTTCGGTGCAATCGATGATTTGCCTGGCCAGCTGGGTTTGTTTAGGACGTGGAGCAGCTAACCGACAGCAGGAAAGCTCCCGTTTTTGCATCGCCTTGCAAATCTTGCGGTAGAAGCACGCAGATATCGGAGTCGGAACAGCCGCCGGAGCTTACGAGCGCATCGCTGGCCCGCTCTAGACCCCATTCTGGGGTCAGTTGCATGCCAATGGCGGAAGCTAGCGGATCAGCTTCAGGAGCTGCGCATTCAGTTCCATGAGGTCTGCTGCAAAACGGTAGTAGCCGCGGCGCCATTCCGCGTTCGCTTCCGCGGCCGTGAAACCCAGGACTGCGAAATCCCCCTTATGGTCATTCTCGTCCGAGACCTTGGGAAAATCCTCTCCTACGTAGGTGGCCGAGCCAGGCGCGACCAATTCCTCGCAGTCGGCCAGCGTAATTACGGCGCGCAACATGCCCTGGTTTTGTGCGTGGGGCTGGCAGAAATAGAGGTTCGGCATGGCAGGGTCATCATCGGCAGAAACGCGGCGAACTTTAATGGTACGTCGGGTCCACCATGTGCGTGATCGCCAACACCCCGAATTCTTGGTTGGGATTCCGACCACGCACGACTGGACGCAAATGTCCGTGCCGAGGGTGAGGCAATTGCTACGAACTGCTCACGACCAGATTGTTCTTCACGGAAAAGACGTTCGGCACGCCATTCGCGCGAAGGCCAGCCATGTTCTTGTCGGTCTCGTTGTCAGCCACACCCTCCAGAGTTACATTTCCATTTTTCACGATGATGTGAATGGAGGGCACCGCGGACAGCGCGTAACGTGACAATGCCGGATCCCCGTAGATCGCGCGATAGACAGCTCGACGTGTTTGGTCATCCATCGGCGAAGTCGGCAGCACATCAATGGTGTTCTCCACGCTGGTGACGCCTTCGATGCTTTTCACCGCGGCTTCCGCGTCGGACTTGAGTGTGGGGCGCACCACTTGGCCCATCAGGATCACTTTGCTGCCTTGCACCCGGAACACGAGGTTGTCGAACACCGAGTAGTACGGCAACAGAACCAGCTGGTGGCGCACCTCTTTGATCAGGTTTTGTTGCGCTTTGGGTTCGGTTTGCTTTTGTGGCGCTGCAGCCGCGCGAGATACCGAGCCCAACCACATGGCTAGGACGAGAAGGACCGCAGACACAAGACGTCGGTTGGCAACCATGGTTGCTCCTAAGATTGGGATTTTCTTATGAGTCTCACGTTTAGACTCACGATGCAGACCGAAGGACTGCACGGGTGACCCGTGGGCGCGGATGTTAGCATAGCTCGATGTGCAGTAGCGTGTTGGTGCTGTAACGTACCTTCGAGGCGCGTTTCGTGGCGGAGTTCCGCCCGGGGAATGCCTCGGGTGGGCGTCTTCCGCGACAGGAGGAAAGCGAAGACTGTGCTGGTCATTGCGCATCGTGGAGCTTCCGGGCACGCGCCCGAGAATACGCTGGCGGCTTTTAAGCGCGCATTGACGCTTGGAGCTACGTTCATCGAGACGGATTTGCAGCTTTCGCGCGACTCGCGTTTTGTCGCCATTCACGACGACACCGTCAACCGCACCACCAACGGCCAGGGAAAGGTGCACGACCTCTCGCTTGCGGATCTGCGGCGCCTGGACGCCGGATCGTGGTTCGGCAGCGAATTCACCGGCGAGCGCATTCCCACGCTCAACGAAATTCTAGAGTTTGCCGGAAAACACGACGTGGTTTTCTACCTGGAGCTCAAGCCAAGCGGTTCGTGGGGCGGGGAACACGCGTTGGTCGGAGCTTTGCGCAGTTCGGGACAGATCGCCAGGACTATCGTGATTTCGTTTGACGCTGGAATTCTCGAAGCGCTGCGCAAAATCGAACCTACCTTGATGACCGGGCTTCTTTTCGACGGGCAGATCGAACTTCCCTTGCAGCGTGCTGTGGAAGTAGGAGCGCGGCAGTTGGCGGTGCGCGGCGATTTGGTCACGCCCGCGTTGCTGGCCGAGGCGCGGAAGCGCGACTTGCAGGTTGTGTGCTGGACTGTGAATCAGCCCGCGCACATGCGGTTGCTCATCGAAGCCGGAGTGGACGGCATCATGAGCGACTATCCCGATCGCCTGGTCGCGGCAAGGCCAAAGGAAAAGAGCACGCCGTAGTCGAAGTTCCAAATCCCGCGTGGATTTTTCGTCAACATCGGTTCACTTCTTCACGCTGGATGGACGGGCTCCTCAGCGTGGTTGCGTTTCGCCCGTTCAACCGTGCGGCTGGGACTCAAGTTGTTTGTGAAGCGCCGCAAGCAGAGTAGGGCTGAGTTGCTCGGCGCGGGCGTCGGGCCGAAGATTCAGGCGCTCCAGAGCTTCGCGAACATAATCAGGGTTAGCCATCGACCGGAGGTTGTTCACCAGCGTTTTGCGCTTTTGCCCGAAACACAATTTCACGAAATCGAGGAACTTCAATTCGTCTGCTTCGCCGAGCGTTGCGCCTTCACCGGGAAATCGCAGGGTGACCAGTGCTGAGCCCACTTCCGGCGGCGGATTAAAGGCCTCGCGGGGTACATGAAACACAAGCTCGGGACGCGCGTAGAGCTGCGTGGCAACTGACAAATAGCCATATGGCTTGCTGTTCGGTTGGGCGGTCAGGCGCTCGGCGACTTCCTCCTGAATGACGATGTGCATCTCGTCGATCGAGTCCGCGAAACTGAAAAGGCGGTGCAAGATCGGCGACGTAATGTAGTAGGGCAAATTGCCGTAAATGCGAACGCGTCGGCCCGCGGCGATCTGGGCGATATCCGTTTGCAGGATGTCGCCCGCGACAACCGTAAGATTTGGAAATTGTTGCGCCAGATGCTGCAGCCGCCGGGCTAGCGACGCATCAAGTTCGATGGCGTAGACCGGAGCGCCGGCGGCCGCAAGGTGCTCGGTCATCTCACCGTGGCCCGCTCCGATCTCAATCCAGCAATAGGGTTTGTCGCTGGATGATGGAACCAGCGACTGCCGCGATACGCGTATCGCCCGCGCGATTTGTTCGCGCCAGTCCAGATCAGCGAGGAAATGTTGGCCGAGACGTTGGCGAGCCATCCGGGAACAGTGTAGCAACACGCAGACCTTGAAAGTATTGCGACGCCCGGAACAGATAGGGAAACGCGCCCGAAAGCCGCGCGGAGAGGTAGCACGCTAGGAAGACGACCAGCCACAAGGTAGGCGATAGAACGAATAGAACGACAAGAAAGCTCTCCGGCCTGGCCGGAGAAGCCTTCGAGTCGCTCTCATTCGTAGGGATGATATTCGTCTTCACAAACTTGTGAAACACGGGCTGCGAAGAAAAGTTGTGCTCGGCAAGAGCTTGAAAAACGGGCGGTTCGCCGGCGGAATCGATGCTATGCGCCATGCTTGACGCGCTCTCGGGGGTTGGATAGCGTAAATGCATCGCCAAACCCATACTGACAATCGCATGATGCCAATCGCATGATGGCCAATCCCATGACGGACAGTTCCGTGATGACGACACTGTGAGAATTCTCTTCGTGGCATCGGAAGGGCTGCCTTTTTCCAAGACCGGCGGCTTGGCAGACGTCATTGAGGCGCTGCCCAGGGCGCTCGTAGCGCTAGGCCACGATGTAGCGGTGGTGCTGCCCCGCTATCGCGGAACCATCGTTGCGTCAGTGCTGATCCCCAGTCTGACGGTTGCCACGGGCGGCCAACTCCATTTTCCCGCGGTGGACGACGGGGGAGTGATCGCCGGAGTACGCTATTTTTTCGTCGATGATGCTGCCTATTTCAATCGCGACGCCTTGTACGGCGGCCCGGGCGGCGATTATCCCGACAACGCCGAGCGCTACAGTGAGTTCTGCCGCGTCGCCATTGAAATCGCCAAAAATGTCTGGCCCGCGGACCTCATCCACTGTCACGACTGGCAGGCGGCGCTCGTTCCGGTGTTGCTGCGCACGGCCTATGCCGCAGATCCGGTGGCGAAGAATTTGCCGGTCGTTTTCACCATTCACAACATTGGATATCAAGGTCTATTTCGCCGCGATGTCCTCGCGCGCGCCGATATTCCGGCCAGCACGTTTCATCTGGGTGGGATCGAATTTTTTGGGAATGTGAATCTCCTGAAAGGCGGACTGGTTTACTCCGATTACTTAACGACCGTCAGCCGCAAATACGCGCAGGAAATTCAGACCCCGGAGTTCGGCAACGGCCTCGACGGGGTGGTGCGAACCCGCGCCGACCGGCTGGTGGGTATTGTCAACGGCGTAGACTACACCGCGTGGAACCCGGAAACGGACAAGCTGATCGCCGCCCGTTATTCGGTGAAAGACCTGAGCGGCAAACAAGTCTGCAAGCAAGCGCTGCTCGAGCGATTCGCGCTGCCGCAAGACGACGCAACCCGCCCACTGATCGGCATCGTCTCGCGCTTCGCCGACCAAAAGGGCTTCGATCTGATCGCCGAACGCGCTCACGAGCTGATGCAGGAAAACATGAACCTCGTGGTGCTGGGAACCGGTGATCGAAAGTATGAAGAGCTGTTCCGGGCCCTGGCCGCGGCATACCCGGGTCGCGCGGGCGTAAAAATCGCCTACGACGAAACAATAGCCCACGAAATCGAAGCCGGCGCCGACATGTTTCTGATGCCCTCGCGTTACGAGCCCTGCGGCTTGAACCAGATCTACAGTTTGAAGTATGGTACGGTGCCAATTGTGAGAGCCACCGGCGGACTTGATGATACGATTGAGTCCTTCGATTTAGAGTCCGGCACCGGTACCGGATTCAAGTTTGAAGGGTATTCCGGAGCGGCGCTGGTGCGGTGTGTGCAGCGCGCGCTCCAGCTCTATGAGGATGAGCGCATCTGGAAGCGCATCCAGTTGAACGGCATGGCCAAGGATTTTTCCTGGAAAGGGTCCGCGGTGGAGTACGCGAAACTTTATGAGGCCGCGCGGGCAGTAAGGGGTTCAGGGCAAACAGCTTCGAGCGCGGGTCCCGCCGCACGAAACCAAATGCCTGTTGCAACATCTAATTAAGCTGCTCAAGGAGAGATTAGACGGCGAGCTCACAGTAAGCCGTTAAGGACAAACGATATGGCTGACAACAACAACATTTTGGCGATCACCGATGGGAACTTTGAAGCTGAGGTACTGACGGCCAGCAACACCCAGCCGGTCATGGTGGATTTCTGGGCCGAATGGTGCCGCCCGTGCCACATGCTGGCGCCCACGGTGGCCGAAATTGCCCACGACTACGCGGGCAAACTGAAAGTGACCAAGCTGAACGTCGATGAAGCGATGAATTCCGCGGGACGCTACAACATTCGCGGCATCCCGACGTTGCTGGTGTTCAAGAATGGGCAAGTGGTCGAACAGATCGTCGGCGCCGTGCCGAAAGAGCAGATCACCAAGGCGCTGGAGCGCCATCTCGCATCGTAAGCATTGCGTTGCCTCGTAAGCGTTCCGTGCAGGCCCGCAAAATGGAATAACGAACAGGGCGCGTCGTACAGTAGAATGCGACCGCCCTGTTTTTGTGTTCGACAATGACGGCGACGAGCAAGTGTAGGCGCCCCCCTTTAGTGGGGCGGCCATCTCGGTCGATCCAGCGCGAGTAAAAGTTGGCCATCTCCGAAGAAGCAGCGACCATTTCGCGCTCCCCGACACCTGCGAACGGTTCACCGTCTTCCGTCCCAGACCGCGGCCCCAAGCCGATGTCGCGCCCCGGTCTGAACGAAACCGTCCTACAAATTTTGAAGCCTCTACCCCGCGGTACGATTCTCGATTGTCCCGCTGGGGAAGGCGCCCTCGCCAAAGATTTGCTAGCCGAAGGATTCGCCGTCCGCTGTTGCGATCTGTACCCACAGTTGTTCCGTCTCAAAGGCGTCGAGATCAAAAGTGGCGACCTGGCTGGCACGCTCCCCTATTCTTCGTGTTCATTCGACTACATCACCTCACTCGAAGGTCTCGAGCACATCGATTCGCCGCCGCAAGCCTTCCGCGAGTACAAGCGCCTCTTGAAAGCGGGCGGGCACCTGATCATCAGCGTCCCCAATATCATGAACGTCGAGGAGCGCCTGAAGTGGCTGCTGTTCGGCTACACGTCACACTTCAAGCCTCTTTCGTCACAGTCCAAAGCGAAGATTCACAACGATTCCGCTGGCCTCGACGAAATCGCGGTCCACGCCAATCCCCTCGGCTACAGCGAACTCCGCTACTATCTCGAAAAAAATGGCTTCGCGATTCAGGGCGTCTACCGCGATCGCAAGAAAGCCAATCAGTGGCTCTACTGGCCAATCGTAGCGCTGATCAAGTTGCTGGCAAAGCTAACGAGTGCGCCACGCCGAAAGGATCGCTGGACCGAAGAGCTAGCCTCCGGCCCTCTCCTCTTGGGTGGAAACACGCTGATCATTCATTCGATCCGCCAATAAGCAACAAAGCGTTACAATTTCCGACGCAGTCGTAGCGGCCGCTTTCGGAAGCGGGCGCTTCTTTCCAACCGCGGAGACAAGCTTCAGATGACCGAACCGCCACCAAAAATCACCCGCTGCCGCTGGGCCACCACCGAACTCAACATCCCCTACCACGACGAAGAGTGGGGCGTCCCGGTTCACAACGACCACACCTGGTTCGAGTTCCTGACCCTGGAAGGCGCCCAAGCCGGACTAAGCTGGGACACCGTCCTGAAAAAGCGCGCCCGCTACCGCGAAGTCTTCGCCGGCTTCGATCCCGAAAAAGTCGCCCGTTACGACGCCCAGAAAAAGAAAGCACTCCTGGCCGACCCCGGCATCATCCGCAACCGCCTGAAAATCGACGCAACCATCACCAACGCCCGCGCTTTCCTGAAAGTGCAAGAAGAATTCGGCTCGTTCGACAACTACATCTGGCAATTCGTCAGCGGCAAACCAAAACAAAACGCGCTGAAGTCCCACAATAAATTGCCGGCCCGCACCACCCTATCCGACGCCCTCAGCAAAGACCTGCAAAAACGCGGCTTCCGCTTCGTAGGCTCGACAATCTGCTATGCCCTGATGCAAGCCACCGGCTTGGTGAACGATCACCTGGTCGAATGCTTTCGCTACAAGAAGCTCGCCACAAAAAAATAGCTCCGCCGCCAACGAGCCTCGAAATCTTCTCTCACGCAGAGATTCCCGGCAGTCATCCAATCGACTTCCCATTCCGCAATTCAGTCGTTCACGTAGACAAGGTGCCCGGAAACCGCGTCTCAAAATCCAGCAGGCCCACCCACTCGGGTGTGATCCCGATACGCATCATCCCACCGCCCATCCCGCGCATTTTCTCGATCCAGGCCTTGCCCTGCTCCACTCCAAGATAACGTTCCGCAGCCATGGCGTACTCGGGAACGACTCCATCCACCTTTTGCAACCGCGCCGTACCCCGCACCAACAGGACCTTATGCGGGAAATTGTTGTCGTCAATCGTCAACGCTACCTTCGGATTTTTCGCCAGCGCCTTCAGTTTTAGCGCGGTCGGCGCTGTGCCCATCACGAACTCTCGTCCGTCCCATTGAAACCAGATCGGAACCACCCGTGGTGTTCCGTCGAGTCCTATATAGGCCAACCGCGCCGGAATACGCGACGCCAGCAATTCCTGCGCCGCGGGATGGTCGAGCAACGAAAGATCGCCCTGTTTTACAGGCATAGCCCCTCCGTTTTCTGCCGTCAAGCCGCGCTGCCTCCCGCGGCGTCTATCGATCTGCGACGAATTCTGCTCTTGCTCATTCACCTTCGTCAATCGGGTCCGAGTCAGTTTGGAACCCCGGGTATTTCGCACCGGAGGCTGCACCTTGCGTTGCAAATCGCCTCAGCTTACGATTAGAAGTATTCTCGTAGCCGGTTATTCCCAACAGTAGTCATACGCCGTGCAAAGTGCGCGGATAAGTGCGGTCAAGGAGAACGTCCCGATGAAATCGGTGGTGGTCGTAGGCGCGCAGTGGGGCGACGAAGGCAAGGGTAAGGTCGTCGACTACCTCGCGGGCTCGTTCGATTACATCGCCCGCGTCGCCGGCGGCCACAATGCTGGTCACACCGTCATCATCGGCAAGGACAAATACGTCCTCCAGCTTATTCCTTGTGGAATTTTGAGGCCGCAGCAGCACGCCGTGATCGGTACTGGTGTAGTGATCGATCCGGGCGCGCTCGTGGCCGAAATCGAAACACTCGCGAAGGCGAACATCGATGTGAAAGGCCGTCTGCACATCAGCAATCGCGCACATTTGATCTTTCCGTATCATCGCGAACTCGACAAAGCCGCCGAAACCGCCCGTGGCGCAAACAAAATCGGAACGACTTCGCGCGGCATTGGCCCCGCCTACGAAGACAAAATGGCGCGACGCGGCCTGCGCACCTGCGACCTCCTCGAACCCGCACTGTTCCGCGAAAAAGCCGCCCGCGTCGTGGCGGAGAAAAATCGCTTGGCCAAGGGCGCGTACGGCGCAGACATCGATTTCTCTCATGAAGTGGAACAAACGCTGCGCCAGGGTGAAAAGATTCGCGAATATATCTGCGACACCGCGGAACTCATCAATCACGCGCTAGATCACGGTAAGTCCGTGCTCTTTGAAGGCGCGCAGGGCACCATGCTGGACATCGACCACGGCACCTATCCCTACGTGACCTCGTCGAGCGCCATCTCCGGCGGCGCCACCGTAGGCGTCGGCGTTCCTCCAACCAAGATCAAAAACGTACTAGGCATCTCGAAAGCGTATACCACGCGCGTGGGCAGTGGACCGTTCCCGACCGAAATGCCCGACCTCGAGGCGCAGGAAGTCCGCGAGCGCGGGAAGGAATTCGGCGCGGTAACCGGACGTCCCCGGCGCTGCGGCTGGCTCGACCTCGCCATGCTGCGCTACTCAAAAATGATCAACGGCATCGATTCGCTGGTGGTGACCAAACTCGACGTCTTCGATACCCAACGCGAAATTCAGGTCTGCATTGGCTACAAGTACAAGGGCACGGCGCTCCATGAAATGCCTGCCCTCTCCGAAGAATACGAGCACGTTAAACCCGAATATAAATCGCTGCCCGGTTGGTGCCAACCCACGTACGGCGAAAAGGATGCCGGCAAATTGCCGAAGGCTGCGGTCGATTACCTGCGCTTTATCAGTGAATTCTTGCGGGTCGAGATCGGCATGATCTCCACCGGTCCAGAGCGCGACGCAACAATCATCCCAGAAGGCACGCTGTTTGCCCGCTGGCTGTAGCGCGAAAGCGTAGCCGAAGTTGTAGCGGCCGCTTTCTGTTTACCCTGAGCCTCGAAGGGAACCGGGCGCCTTTCGGTTTCACTTGTGGAGGCGCAGCACCACTTTACCCTGAGTTTCGAAGGGCGCGCCGCATGTCCGCAAGACGGCAGCGCTACCAGGAACTGTTAGGCCACCACGATGCTCACCTACGAGCAAGCCCGCCAAACGGTAATCGATCAAATCGCCAAGAAAAAAGGTCCCCGCTCGACAACGGTCGTAAACCTCTGGGAGGCCCTGGGCTTCGTCCTAGCGCAACAAATAAAAACCGACCGCGAGTATCCACCCTTCGATCGCTCCACTCGCGACGGCTACGCAGTCCGCGCAGCAGACGCCCACCAGGGCGCCGACCTCCGCTGCACCGGCGAGATCAAAGCGGGCGACACCGTCACCGCTCCACTAGCCCGCTGGACCTGCGTGCAAATCATGACCGGCGCCGCGGTCCCGGCAGGCGCCGACGCCGTCGTCATGAGCGAGCACACCCAACACGAAGGCGACAAGGTACGCTTTGACCGTGACACTCGGCACGGCCAGAACATCGTCCCTCGCGGCAGCGAAGCGCAGGCCAACCAAGCCATCCTGACGCCGGGCACGCGCCTCGGCTACGCGGAAGTCGCGTTGGCCGCGCAGGTAGGCCAGACTGAATTGCTCTGCGCTACGAAACCCCGCATCGCCATCCTTTCCACCGGCGATGAAGTCGTCCTGGTCGATCAGAAGCCCGGCCCGTTCCAGATTCGCAACAGCAACAGCGCCTCTCTCTCCGCGCAAACCAAACTCGCAGGCGGTGAGCCGGTTCTGCTGGGAAACGCTCCCGATCGTGTGGACGTTCTACGCGCCAAAATCGAGCGCGGCCTCCGGGAAGATGTGCTGGTAATGTCCGGCGGCGTCTCGATGGGGAAGTATGATCTGGTCGAAACGGTGCTGAAGGATCTGAAGGCAGAATTTTATTTTGACGCGGTGGATATCCGGCCCGGAAAACCTGCGGTTTTCGGGCGCTGCCGTGACACCTTCTTCTTCGGTTTGCCGGGAAATCCTGTGTCCACGATGGTGACTTTCGAGCTCTTTGTCACCCCGGCCGTCGATTTGCTGAATGGCGCGGAAGCCCGCCCGTTGCCGCTAGTCCAGGCACAGCTAGGCGTAGCCCTGAAAGAAAAACCGGGACTGACGCATTTCTTACCCGCCCGCGCTGAATGGCAAGGATCAGTGCCAGAGGTGAAACCGCTTGCCTGGCAGGGCTCAGGCGATGTGGCGGCCTTAGCGAGATCGAATTGTTTCCTGGTGATACCCGCCGATCGCGAGGAAGTCGCCGCGGGAGAAACCGTCTCCATCCTGTTGCGCAAGGACATCGTGTGACCCAGGTGTCTCCGTACCCTCCGTGCCCTCCGTGCGCCGATCTCTGTGCCCTCTGTGTTAATTCCTTCTTTTCCGGCCTCTCGTCGTTCAAAGTAAACTAAGCCCATGCCCAAATTCTCCCACTACGGCAAAAAGGGCCAGGTTCAAATGGTGGACGTCTCCGCAAAGCAAGTCACCACCCGCACCGCCGTAGCCCAAGCCTTCGTCAAAATGAAGCCAAGCGTAGTATCCGCCGTACGCCGCCTGAAAAACCCCAAAGGCAGCCCGTTAGAAGTCGCCCGCATCGCCGGCATCGCCGCCGCCAAGCGCACCGCCGAGTGGATACCTCTTTGTCATCCGCTCCCGCTCACGCACATTGATGTGACCGCACGCCTGTGCCAGAATGGCGTGGAACTTCGCTCTACAGTCGTGGCGACCGCGCAGACTGGCGTTGAAATGGAAGCCTTGGTCGCCGTTACTGCCGCAGCCCTCACGGTCTACGACATGTGCAAAGCCCTCGACAAAGGGATGGAGATTACGGACATCTACCTGCTAACCAAGACCGGCGGGAAGAGCGGCGACTTTCACCGTGGCACGAAAGCGCGTGTGAGAAGCGCTAGTCCGAGGGCCTCTGTGCGGCGGCGGAGTCGTTCCCGATGAGCGCAGCGGCCGCCAGCGGAAAGAGCGTTACCCTCCTCCTGGTCGATGACAATCCCCTGGTGCGTGATCTCATCGAAAAGGGGCTGGAGCCCGTCTGCGAGGTCGTAATTGCCGCGGACGGCGCCGACGCGCTGTTGAAGGTAATCGACGAGCCTCCCGACGTAATTCTCTGCGACTACAAAATGCCAGGCCTCGACGGCCGCCAGCTCTTCGAGAAACTCCGCGGCCGCGACAAAACCCGCCACATCCCGTTTCTGTTCATGGCCGGCCGCGCTGATATCGAAGAACGGCTGCGCCCGCTAGTGGACGGCGTCGAGGAGTTCATCACCAAGCCGTTCCTGATCAAGGATCTCGTGCGCGTCACCAAGAAGGTTGTCGACCGCCTTCACCTCGAGAAGCTCCAGAAGAGCGCATCGCGTCCTGGCGTGATCCAGGGCCGGCTCGAAGAGATGAACATGACCGACCTGCTGCAATCGCTCGAAATGGGGCAAAAATCATGCCGCCTGAAAGTCCGAAAAGGCGCCGAGCAAGGCGAGCTCTATTTCGCCAGTGGGCAATGTCGCGATGCCAAGATCGGAAACATCGAAGGCGACGACGCCGTTTACAAGGTAATCTTGTGGGCCGAAGGTGACTTTGAAATCGATTTCAACGCTGCCAATGCTTCGACGCGCACCACGACCACGCGCAACACCACCGGTCTGCTTATGGAAGCGATGCGCCTGATGGACGAAGCCAGCCGCGAAAATACCACGGTCGAAACGCAGTAAACTGCCACGATGCGAGTGGCGGTCCTCACCATCAGTGATTCCGTAGCGAAAGGCGAACGCGAGGACCTGTCCGGTCCCGCAGTCGTCGCCTTCTGCCGCGGCCTCGGCTGGGAAGTCATCGCCGGCCTACACGTCGCCGATGATCCCGCCGACATCCGCCAGCAACTCCGCGAACTAGCAGACTCCGGCCGTGTAGATGTAATCGCCACGACGGGTGGCACCGGAATCGGTCCACGCGACAACACGCCGGAAGCAACGCAAGCGATCGCAGACCGCATCATCCCCGGCATAGCCGAAGAAATGCGCCGCAAAGGCCTGGAGAAAACCCTCACAGCGATCCTCTCCCGCTCCGTAACCGCAGTCCGCCACAAATCCCTAATCGTAAATCTTCCAGGCAGCCCCACAGGCGCAGTAGAATCCCTCGAAGCCATAGCGCATCTGCTACCGCACGCAGTCCAAGTCCTACACGGCGCCCGCCACGACTAACCCGCCACCGCGATGCCCGTAGCCTCTTTTGGTATGTGCACGCAGCAACTTTGGTATGTGTGCGCGGCAACGCCAGGCCTGGGCCTCGCCGCGTAGCGAAAGAGTTCTTTCTTTAGGGGTCGGAGCTTTAGCTCCGACACAAAGCCAGCAGCAACCAGCGGGCTTCAGCCCCTGAGGAAATGCTCTTGGCATTTTTCTTCAGCCTGTTCAGCCGCGCCGACGCGGTCAGCAACCGACACCGGCTTCAGTCGCTGAGCGCAGCCGAGTTCCCATCCCAAGACGGAATGCGCGCGCCAACAACCTTGACGCCAACAATCTTGAGTTGACCCCTTTCGCGAACCCGTCAACAATGTCTGCACCATGACCCAGAAGCTCTCCGACAAAAAATTAGCAGTCCTAGGCACAGGAAAACTAGGCGGCATCCTCCTGCGAGCCTATCTGAAGCAAAGCCTCTTCGCGCCGAAGCACGTAACCGCAACGGTAAAGCACGCGGAGAAAGCGGCCACGCTCGCGAAGGAACTAGGCGTCAAAGTAACCACCGACAATCGCAGCGCCGTGCACGGCGCAGACATCGTGCTGCTGGGCGTAAAGCCCCAGGTGGTAGGCGAAGTCCTGAAAGAAATCGCCCCAGCCCTTAGCGAAAAGACCCTGGTGATTTCGGTAGCCGCTTCCGTCCCCACCAGCTACATCGAGCAGCACGCGGGCGCCAAAGTCCCTGTGATTCGCGCGATGCCGAATACGCCTTCGACGGTGGGCTGTGGCATGACTGGAATTTGTCGCGGCTCGCACACCAGCGACGCACATCTGGACGTGGCGCGCGCGATGTTCGACGCCGTGGGTCGCACCGTGGTCGTGGACGAAAAACACATGGACGGTGTGACTGGTCTCTCAGCCAGCGGGCCTGCGTTCGTATACATCATCTTGGAATCGCTCGCGGAGGCCGGAGTAAAAGTCGGCTTGCCCCGCGATGTATCCACATTGCTAGCCGCACAAACCATGAAGGGCGCCGCCAGCGTCGTGTTAGAAACAGGCGACCATCCAGCACTTCTGAAAGACGCAGTCACGACGCCAGCAGGCTGCACCATCGACGGTATCCTCGAACTCGAAGAAGGGAAGTTGCGCGTAACGCTTATCAAAGCGGTGGTAAAAGCCACCCAACGCGCCGGCGAACTGCTGTTCGAAAAATAGCGGTGCCATCGACTCAGACCGCATCCGCCTGTAGCCGCCCTCTCCGAGAGGGCGAAGTTTAGATTCCAGTCCGCAGACGACTTGAACCACGGAGCACAGTCATTGGACCAGCAACCCAACGAATCGAAATCGTCCTCGCCCGAGACTCCGAAAACAAAGAAATACTTGACCAACACGGCTCTCGCGATGGAGCTGCCATTCACCATCGTAGGCGCGGTAGTTGTCGGCGGCTTGCTCGGTTTTTTTCTCGACCACTGGTTGCGCACGAAAGTAGTGTTCACGCTGTTGCTCGGTGGCGTCGGGTTCGCCGCCGGTCTGAAAGAAGTACTCCGCCGTCTCGGTTGAACGCAGGCTGATTAAATTGGATCCTTGAATTGGACCTTTGAACTGGAATTGATCCGTGAACACTGACCCTCAGCCTATTTCGACAACGGACCCAGATAGCGCAACGGGTTTGGCCACGGAACGCCGCATCGCCTGGCTCACGCTGGCAATCGGCGCCGTTGCCGCCCTCGCCGCAGGCCTTTCCTACCGCTGGATCTGGGCCGCAGGACTGCTCATCGGCGCCATTCTCGCCTGGCTCAATTTCCGCTGGTTGCGGCGCGGCATGGACGCATTGGTCGAAGCAGCGAACGCCCAAGCCGGTGCTACAAAGACCCACGTCCCGGTAGGAACCTACTTCCGCGCGCTGTTCCGCTACGGGTTGATAGCATTCATCGTCTATGTTATTTTTAAACTTCTTGGTATTCCCTTCGTGAGCATGGTGCTTGGTTTGTTGGCCTTAGGAGCCGCCGCAATCGCGGCCAGTGTGTACGAAGTGTGGCACCCGGTGGAGATCAAGAGCGAAACCCGAGCCGTCCGAGGCTTAAAATAGGATTATGGAACAACACGTAAGCTGGATCAGCCAGGTCGTCAATCACTACCTCGGAGGCATCGCGCTCGCTTTGCTTTCCGCGCTGCACATCCAGCCGAGCCATCCGGAGATGCCGATCCCCGAGCACGTTTGCATGGGGTTGTTGGTCCTCGTTGCAGGCACTTTGCTGGCGCTGTTGGTTCGATCGCGGTTGTCGGTGGAGCGGCCGGGAGCGGCGCAGCAAGTTGCGGAACTCCTGCTGACGAACAAAGAGGGATTCGGAATCAGCGACATTTTGTCGGAGAATTCCGGGCACGACTGGCGAAACTACGTACCGCTGGTGGGAACTATTTCGCTTTTCATCCTGCTGGCCAACCTGTTTGGAGTTTTCCCCGGATTCAGTTCGCCGACGGCTGAAGTAAGCGTTCCGTTGGCGTGCGCTATCATCGTGTTCTGCTATTTCAACTGGCAGGGCATTCGCCATCATGGGCTTGGTCACTATCTGTTGATGTTTGCAGGATCTCCGAAGGACACAGGCTCTTGGTTTCTCGCGTTTCTGCTGTTCCCGGTGGAAATCATCAGCACATGCGCGCGGTTACTGTCTTTGACGGTCCGTCTCTGGGCCAACATTTTCGCCAGTGATCTGATCTATGCCCTCTTCCTTGGCCTCTTCGCTGCGCCGGCGTTATGGGGTTGGACCAAGCATCCGGCGATTGGCCTAGTGCTGGGAATACTTCCCGCGTTGATCCCCATCGCCTTCATCGCCCTGCACATTTTCGTTTCGGTGGTGCAGGCCTACGTCTTCACGATTCTGCCCGCGGTTTATATCGGTCTGGCGACCGCGGACGATCATTAATCGAGTTTGTATCAGCCGTTCCAGCGTGAGCCCGGCTGCACGGTGTCCGGGAACCACCTCCTGGCGGCAATTCAAGAGGAGGAAGTACATGAAGAAAGCAGCGGTAGTTTGCATGGTGCTGCTGGCGGTGATGTTGATCGCGCCAGCGGCGTTCGCGCAGGGTAGTGCACCTGCCGAAAAGGGGACAATTAATACGACGACGCTGGTAATTGCGGTCGGCTTCGGCGTGGCGGTCGCGGCGTTTGGCGGCGGGCTCGGTCAGGGACGAATCGCGGCGGCAGCGTGCGAAGGTATCGCCCGCAATCCGGGAGCGGCAGGCGGCGTCCGAGCGGCGATGATTTTGGGTCTTGTGTTCGTGGAAACGCTCACGCTGTTCACCTTTGCGCTGGGCTTCCTCCTCTACTTGAAGCTGTAAGTCTCTTTCATCGAGAGTGTTTCAATCTATTTCAGAGGCCCGGGTGCAAGAACTCCCGGGCCTTCTTTTTTTCTTGTCGCCCAACACCCTCCCCCCTGTTTTTTGTGCAGTGATTTGATTCTAAAGGGGTTGTTGTTCGGAATGGCGCAGTGACTTGATTCTGAAGGAGTTAGGGGTCCTTCTCTGATTTATTAGCGCGGCCCAAACTCTTTGCATGCCTCCCTTGACATTCGTTGGCATGATAACACAAAGATAAAATAACGCAAAGGTAATTATAGCATTCCCGTTTTGGACCATGTAGGCGCTGGGCTTCAGCCCGGCAGCTCTGCTCGCGAACAGCCCGGCAAGCGCCCCGTTACTTTTTGCTTTGAACCTGCAGCAGCGCTACCGAGCGCTTTTCGTCGATCAGGTGGCGGCGGCCGTCTTCGCTAGTGGTAGCGCCTTGCTTGATCAGAGCAATCACTTGTTGCGGGGTGAGCGAAGGATCGAGCGCGAAGAGCTTGGCGGCGAGATTGACGACGTTGGGCGATGCCATGGACGTGCCGGAGAGTTGCAGCCTGGCGCCGCCGGGGACGAAGCTTTCGACGTTGTAGCCATCGGCGTCGACCACGACGGTGTCTCCGTAACTGGTGAACGACGTTTCGTCGCCGGCCTGATTTACGGCGCCGACCGCGATGAGGTTCGGCAGATGCAGCGAGGCCGGAACATCTTCGATAAACCCCGCGTTGGAGTCGCTGTTTCCCGCAGCCGTGACAAACAGGGTGTTCGGTGCGCCTTTGATGGCATTTTCAACATTGGCTTTCCAGATGGCGTAGAGTTCCGCGGCGCGCTTTTTCCGCTCGGCGGGATCTGCGCCACCCCCCGTTTTGGACAGCCAGGTCTCGAACTCTCCGGGATCATCTCCCCAGCTCATGTTGACCACGCGAACGTTGCGCGTGCGGAAATAGTCGGACATCTGCTGAAAGGCGACGCCGAGCTGACGTGCCCATTCCGCGGTCGGAGGGAACGGAAGGTCGGCCAACTGATCGTTAAAGCGCGCGACAACCAGACGCGCGGCGGGATTGCCACGCACGGCGATGCCTGCGCAATGGGTGCCATGGATATAGAAACCCACGACCTTGTCCGACTCGAACATCTGGTGCAATTGATCGGGAGACAGCGTAGTGAACTTTTTCTGCATCGCTTCCGCGTCGGTGGAGTCGATTCCATTCTGGAGGTCGAGAAATCCTTTGATTTGACCGCGAAAATCGGGATATTCCTTCTGCTGTTCCGCAGTCAGAGGATAGAGCCACGTCGTCGATGCGCCGCCCTGGTCGTCAAAGGCCAACCCGTGCGTTCCGCTGGCGGTGGGGTTCGAGTCGGTGAAAAGCTGATCGGGGAACAGGGATACGTCGATGCCGGAGTCCCAAATGGCCACCAGGACCGGTGTGAGCTTTTGGTCTTTCGAGAGCGTGACTTCGCGGGCCGCCCAGATATCGGGTTTGACGACATTGTGGAGCGCGATGTATTGCTTCAGGACCTCGGCGCGAGCGGGTCCCAACGGGATGGCGAAACGGATCAGATTGCGGGTGGAAACCAGGTCCCAGGCCTCGGAATTATCGAGCGCGCCGGATTTCTGGACCGCTGGATCCAGATCCGTTTTCACCTGGCCGATGGCCACGGCCTTGGTGAAGACACGCGAGCCAGCATAGGAAGCCTTGATGCCGTCCTGCACAACGTCCCACGGCAGCGGGTCGATGGCCTCGCGGTAATGCTTGCGGAAGGATTGTTCATACGCCGAGCCGCTGATGCTCTGAGTATCGATGGCCGCCTGAAGGCGCGCGCGCGCGAACAAACCGGTGGTGAGCTTGGCGGCGGGCTTTTCCTCCAGGTCGCGCAGGGCGTCGACGGTTTTCAGTGCGGACGGGTAGTAGCCCGCGAGTTCCTGGAGATCAAGCTTGGCGCCAAGCAGTGTGCGCAGAGTCGACTTATCGCCAATGTCGTAGTCGCGAAAGATGGAGTCGAGATCGGCTTGCACTTTAGAAGCGAAAGCGTTGAAGGTGGCATCGTCCGCCTGGACCAGATCCGAAGCGGATCCCGAGACCGGATAGCTGAAACGTGGGAGGTCGGCTTGGCTGGTGACTTTCTTTTTGGTTGTGGACTGTGCGTGAGAGATTGGGGCACAGAACAGGGCCAAGGAGATAAATAGTCCTGTAGCGACCTTGCAGCGTTTGCGCATGAGGGGACCTCGCGTCAGAGGATTGGAGTTTCCCAAGGGTATGTGCTGGAGAAGTCTACCATCTTAGGGGCGAGGGTGACGACGATGGCCCAAGTGTTGAGGATGAAACCGATTCCCACAATTCTTTGCGCGAGTTGCTCAGGATTACTTGCGTGGCGCGGGGACTATTGTTCGATGCTTACTTACGAGTTGTCGAGTTGCTCGCCGGGCTGAAGCCCGGCGCCTACAAGCAGGGTTCGCCGCGCTTGTTGCGCGGCGAACCGCTGACATGCATGACGGACCTTATTTGTTGGGCCTATTGTTGAGCTTATTTGTTGGGAAGGTAGCTCAGGTCGGCGCGAAACTTGTCGATCTCTGAGGTTGTGCTTTCGACGGACTCGTCAAAGCGCTTCATGAGCGAATCGGCTTCTTCGGCGCCGAAGGCGTCGGTTAGCATTTGGCGAAAAGGCTTCATGTCGGGTTTGTCCTCGAAATCGGCCCAGCTGTTGTGGGGGATGACCAGAACGTAGGTGCCGCCGGGGCCGCCGTTGACCAACGAGAGCCACAGGTAGTTGGTGGGCCATTTTGTTTTCTGGATGGCTTCGTTGGCACGGGCGACGGCGGCGGTGAACTCTGTTTCTTTGCCGCCACGTACGTGATAGGTGATGATTTCGCTGTATTTGTAGGTGGGTTTGGTATCGCCCGGACTGCTGACCTTCGGCATAAACTCGTAGTATTGAGTGGTTACGGATTGTACGGAGCCGCCGATGGCTTTGTTGTATTCGTCAATGTCAGCTTGCTCGGGAACGGAGGGTTTGTCGAAATCGGCCCAGTGCTGACTCAATCTGCCGACAATGTACGTGCCGGTGTGCTCGCCGCTGACGATTTCCCAGACGTAGAGAGGTTGCGTGTCTTTCTGCTGCTTGTGCCATTCCACTTTTTGTTTGCGGCCTTCTTCGTACTGCTTGACCATGCCGTTCTTCGGTGTTTGAAATTCCAGAGCGGCGATGTTCCCCGGTTTATCCTGTGCCAGGCCAGAGACGGCCGTGAGCAGGGTGATTCCGAGGATCGACGCGAGTTTCTTCGCATTCATCAAGATTCTCTCCTAGTTGAAATTCGTGAAACGTTGGATTGGGATAACCGACTTGGCCGACCAGAGGTCGCGCAGCATCAGGACGAGCGAGGAGTTAAGCCTTACGGTCTTGACAACGGCGACGCGTGGTATTGGGAGGGACTATATGCTATCTAGCGTACGAAGCAAGTAGTTCGTGAGGGCGCCCGTTGCGATGGGATAGACGGATCAGCATCACTTGGGAATACGAGGTCACCGACCCTTCGAGACTCACGGTAGACAGGAGTGTCTGTTGCTACTTAGTGGCCGAGGAGATTGGATTGGAGGACGAAGCTGAGGACCTGGTTGGGGAATAGGCCGAAGTAGACGGTGCCTGCGGCGGTTATTGCGAGGACCACGTTGACTGGAAGCGGGAAGCCGATGACTGCGGGGGCGGGGCCGGTCTCCAGGTTGGGTTCGCGCATGTACATGACCACGATCAGGCGGAAGTAGTAGTAGGCGCCGATGATGCTGTTCGCGGCCATCAGCACGGCGAGCCAGATCAGGTGTGAGTTGACCGCGGCCTTAAAGACGTAGAACTTGCCGAAGAAGCCCGCGGTCACGGGGAGGCCCAGCAACGAAAGCAGGAACAAGCTTAGAACTGCAGCTACCACCGGTTGACGGCTGCCCAGGCCGGCGTAGTCATCCAAGGAGAGGTGCTTTTCGCCCGCGCCACCTAGTTGGGAAACGATGGTGAAGGCGCCAAGTTTTACGAGCGCGTAGCTGAGCAGGTAGAAAAGGACCGCGGCGAAGGCGGCGGCTCCGCCGGAGTCGGAGTTGCCTTCGAGATAGGTTACGGCGGCGAAGGCGACCAGAATGTTTCCGGCTTGGGCGATGGAGCTATAGGCGAGCATGCGCTTGACGTTGGTTTGCACCAGCGCGCCGAGGTTGCCGACGAACATCGTTAGCGCGGCCAGGATCCAGAAAGCCCAGAACCAGAAATGAGTGGCCGCCGGAACGGTCGCAAAGATCCGCAGGAGCAGGGCGAACGTGGCGGCTTTAGGCCCGGCGGAGAACAGCGCGGTTACAGGCGTGGGCGCGCCTTCGTAAACATCGGGTGTCCAGAGTTGGAACGGAGCGGCCGCCACTTTGAAGCCGAGGCCGATCAGGATTAACGAAAGGCCAAGTTTGAGGAGATTGCTGGTGCTGTCGGCGGCGCCCATTTGCGCGAGGTTTGTTGTGCCCGTGACGCCGTATACCAGGGCGATGCCGTAGAGGAAGAAAGCGGTGGCGAAGGAGCCGAGGAGGAAATACTTCATGGCGGATTCGCTGGACTTGAGGGTGTCGCGGCGATATCCGGCGAGGATGTAACTGGAGATCGAGCTCATCTCAAGCCCGATAAAGGCGGTGAGGAGTTCCTGGGCGGAGGAGAGGACGCCCATGCCCGCGGTGGCGAAGAGGACCAGCGCGAAGAATTCGGCGGACTCGAGATTTTCGCGCTCGAGGTAGGGACCAGAGATCAGCACGACGAGAATGGAGACGAGGCCAATGAGCAAGTGGAAAAAGATGCTGAAGGCATCGAACTGGATCAGGCCGTTGAAAGCGGTGCCCGCGCCGATGGTGGTGTACGCGTAGATCGTGGAGGACGCGCCAAAAATGGTACCCAGGACCGCGAAGAAGCTTAGAACGTGGCGATTGCGGGTGAAGGGTTGGAGCAGCATCAGCAAGACGCCGAAGATGCACCAGATGGTTTCCGGGAGGACGCGGATCAGGTCTTCGGGGCGGGGAATCATTTAGCGCGTTGCCGGCCTTTCGGGAGAAGTGGTGGTGGCGGACTTGGCTTCAGGCCGCGAAAGACAAGAGAGATTTCTCTCTGCGCAAGCCGGCCCGTTCGCAGGAAGCGAACGGGGAGGAAAAAGCCGGCCTGCTTCGTTCGAAATGACGGTGGATGATTGGGATCGCTTAAATGCGCGACGGTCAGGATCGATCGATGAATTGTTGGCGCCGAAGCGGGACGTGCGGCTTCCTGGGGGTTGCTGCGTTGCATCTGGTCCAGAACGTTTTGGCTGGAGGCGGCGAAGCGATGGGTAAAGAATGTCGAGCCTAAGCCCATCCAGAGGATGAGGACGGCCATGGTTGCGAGAATCCACTTTTCGCGCGCGGAGGCGTCCGGGAGCGTGCGGTTTTTGTCGTGAGTGATTTCGCCAAAGAAGACGCGCTGATAGGCCCACAGCAGGTAGCAGGCGGAAAGGATTACGCCGATCGCGGCCCAGCTGGCCCAGTCGGCGTGCGGCTGGAACGTGCCGAGGAGGATCAGGAATTCGCCGACGAAGCCGTTGAGCATGGGCAGGCCCATCGAGGACAGCGCGACGAACAGGAACAGGGCAGCCAGCTTCGGCATTGGAGTGGCGAGGCCGCCGTACTCGGAAATCTCGAAGGTGTGCCGACGGTCGTACAACATGCCGACAAGCAAGAACAGCGCGCCGGTGGAGATGCCGTGGGCGAGCATCTGGAAGACGGCACCTTGCATGGAAATGTTATGGAAGGCGAAGATGCCGAGGACGACGAAGCCCAGGTGGCTGACGCTGGAATAGGCAACGAGTTTTTTCAGATTGGGCTGGACCAATGAGACGAGCGCGCCATAGATGATGCCGATGATCGCTAACGCGGCTACCCAGGGCGCAGAATGGTGCGCGGCGTTGGGGAACAACGGCAGGCAGAAGCGGATCATGCCGTAGGTACCCATCTTCAGCAGTACGCCAGCGAGCATTACGGAACCCGCGGTGGGTGCTTCGACGTGGGCGTCGGGCAGCCAGGTGTGCAGCGGAAAGAGCGGGACTTTGATCGCAAAGGCCACGAAAAAGGCCAGGAACAGCAGCAATTCCTGCTGTGAGGTGAGCGCGAAGTGGCCGTCCTGCAGGAGTTGCTGGATCTTGGGCAGGTCGAAGGTGCCGGTAAGATTGTAGAGCCAGACGATGCCGACCAGCATGAGGATCGAGCCGGCCATGGTGTACAGGACGAATTTGATCGCGGCGTAGATGCGGCGTTCGTGGCCCCAGATGCCGATCAAGAAAGCCATGGGAATGAGCATGACTTCCCAGAAAAGGAAGAAGAGGAACATGTCGAGCGAGACGAAGACGCCGACGACCCCGACTTCGAGCATCAGGAGCATGATGAAGAATTCTTTTACGCGGTGGTTGATGCTGCTCCACGACGCCAGGATGGAGATGGGCGTGAGGAACGTGGTCAGGATCACGAGAAAGAGGCTGATGCCGTCAACGCCGAGATGGTAGTGGATCGGGGGGTTGGCGATCCAATTGTAATATTCGACCAAGCTATAGCCGGCCACGCCCATGGGTACAAGTGGAATCAGGAAGAGCGAAAAAACTAATTCCACGAGAGAAATAGTGAGGGCGAGGCGGCGAATCCAGACGTGATCGTCTCCGCGGAGGAGCAACAGCGCGAGGGACCCAATGCCCGGCAGGAAAATCAGTATGGAAAGCAGGTGGTTCCCGGGGAACATCAGCGCACCATCCCTACGGCCACGGGCTTCAGGTAGGGCCAGAAGATAATGGCGATGACGACCAGTGCGCCGACGATGACCCACACCGCATAGCTGCGGGTGTTTCCTGATTGCGCGTGGCGAACGTTGTCGCCGACTTCGGTGGCGCCGTAGGCGACGCCGTTGACGGCGCCGTCGATCATCTGGACGTCGACGGTCTGCCAGAGAACTTTCGTGGAGAGCCAGAGCAGCGGTTTGACGACGACCGCCGCGTAGAGTTCGTCAATGTAATATTTGTGGAAGAGCGTGGTGTAAGCGCCCTTCATGGACTTCGCGAGTTCTCCGGGCTTCTCTGGCTTACGGATATAGAGCCAGTAGGCGATGCCGAAGCCGACCGAGGCAGTGATAATAGCGACGATGGCCAGTGGAGTTAAGAGCGCGTGGGCCGCGGCTTCGGCGGCGCCAGATTCGGCCGCGCTGCCTTGCGCGAAAACTGGCTCGAGGAACTTGGCAAAATAGTCAGGTGCGCCCCAGAACTCCGGAGCGGCGAGCCAGCCGCCGACGATCGATAGCGCCGCGAGGATCATCAGCGGCACAAGCATGCTCTTCGGAGATTCGTGCACGTGGACGTGATGTTCGTCATAGCGCTGCTTGCCGAAGAAGGTCAGGAAGATCAGCCGGAACATGTAGAACGAGGTGAGCAGGGCGGTGAACAGGCCGACCGCATAAAGAGAGTGGCCGCCGTTTTCACTTTGGAAGGTGTTGAGGAGGATGGCATCTTTGCTGAAGAACCCTGCCAGCGGCGGAAAGCCATTGATGGCCAGCGTGGCCGTAAGCATGGTGATGAAGGTCCACTTGATTTTCTTGCTGAGGCCGCCCATTTTGAGCATGTCCTGCTCGCCGCCCATGGCGTGAATCACGCTGCCGGCCGCAAGGAACAGCAGGGCTTTGAAGAAGGCGTGAGTCATCAGGTGGAAAATGCCCGCGGAAAATGCGCCGACGCCGCAGGCCAGGAACATGTAGCCGAGCTGGCTTACTGTGGAGTAGGCGAGAACTTTTTTGATGTCGGTTTGCACAAGGCCGATGGTGGCGGCGAATAGAGCAGTGGCGCAGCCGATGATGGCGACGACGAGCATGGCGCTGGGCGCGCGCATGAAGAGCACATGCGAGCGGGCGACAACGTAAACGCCTGCGGTGACCATGGTGGCCGCGTGAATCAGGGCGCTGACCGGCGTCGGGCCTTCCATGGCGTCTGGCAGCCAGACATATAAAGGAAGCTGGGCGGATTTGCCGGTGGCTCCGACGAACAGCAGAAGGCAAGCGACCGTGAGGGTGCCCATTTGCCCCATCGCGTCGGCAGGCATCGGAACTGCTTTCGCGAACATGGGCACGAAGTCGAGCGTGCCAAAGGTTTTGAAGAGCAGGAACATTCCGAGCATGAAGCCGAAGTCGCCGATGCGATTGACAATGAATGCTTTCTTGCCGGCGTCAGCAGCGGACTTCCTGAGGAAGTAGAAGCCGACCAGCAAGTAGCTGCACAAGCCCACGCCTTCCCAACCGACGAAGAGCAGCACGTAGTTGGCGGCTAGCACGAGGAGGAGCATGAAGAACATGAAGAGATTGAGATAGGAGAAGAAGCGGTAATAGCCGCCTTCGTGGGCCATGTAACCGGTCGCGTAGATGTGGATGAGCCAGCCGACGCCCGTGACGACGAGCAGCATGACGACAGTGAGCTGGTCGACTTGAAGATCGAAGCCGGCGCGGAAGGTGCCTGCGGCGATCCAGGTGAAGAACTGCTTCACGAAGGGAATCTGGTCGGGCGGAAGTTGCGAGAATTCGCGGACAGCCTCGAGTGCGCAAGCGAACGAGAGTCCCGTAGAGCCGACCGCGACGGAATTGACGATGTTGTTCGGCCATTTGGCGCCGAACAGCCCGTTGCTGGCCGAGCCGAGCAAGGGCAGGAGCGGAATGATCCAGAGATTGTCGAGTATCGGCATTAGAGTTTGAGCAAGTCCACGCGTTCGACGTTGAGTGACTGGCGGTTGCGCTGGATCAGAATGATGATTCCGAGCCCGACAGCCGCTTCCGCGGCCGCCACTACGATCACAAACAGGACAAAAACCTGGCCGTCGAGGCGGTTCCATGCCTGACTGAAGGCCACGAAGGCGAGATTCACAGCGTTGAGCATCAACTCGATAGACATAAAGATGGTGATGATGTTGCGGCGAAAGACGAAGGCAACGACGCCAAGGCCGAACAGGATGGCGCTCAAAATAAGGTAGTAGTGCGCAGGGATCATTGTTTCTCCCGTTGCGCGAGAACGATCGCGCCAATTATCGCTACGAGGATAAGGAACGAGGTCAGCTCAAAGGGATAGACAAATTCCTGGAAGAGCAGGCCGGCCACTACTTTGGTGGGAGCTGGGGCGCCGCTCTGAGCGACGGCCTGCACGCGGTCGGTGGAGCGCGCAACGGCGGCGGCGAGAAATCCCATTAGCGCGATGGCCAGCGGGAGTCCCGCCCAACCTGCCATCTTGGACATATTGGTGCGCTCTTCGACGCCTGCGTTCAGGAGCATGATGACGAAAACGAAGAGCACCATAATGGCGCCGCCGTAGACGATGATTTGCACGGCGGCGACGAATTCGGCGCCCATCAAAAGGTAGAGGCCCGCGAGTGCGACCATGACCACAATCAGCGAAAGAGCGCTATGGATCGGGTGGCGCTGAAGGATCAGGCTAATCGCTCCGAGGATGGCGATCGCCGCAAGAAAGAAAAAGACCAGGAGAGGGGCGTTCATCTAGTGCCCCCTCAATAGAATCACGAACGCGGTGATCACGACGTTCGCGAGCGAAACCGGGAGAAGCAATTTCCAGCCGAAGTTCATTAGCTGGTCATAGCGGAAGCGGGGCAAGGTGCCGCGCATCCAGACGTAGACGAAGAGGAAAAAGAGAATCTTGCCCAGCAGCCAGAACGGGCCCTGAATGAATTCGTTGATGAACGGGAAAGCAATCAGAGCCACGCCGATGACGGCGAATACGGCGCCCAGGCCGGGGAGAATGATCCGCCCGAAAATGGTTTCGTAGCGGATGCCATCCCAGATGACCCACAGGCCGAAGGGGATGAGAATCGCGGAGGGCAGGTAGTGCGCGAACGTCCAGGATGCGGGGAAAGGGGACAGCCAGCCGCCGAAGAACATGATCGCGCAGAGAGCCGAGACGGTGATCATGCTGGTGTATTCGGCGATGAAGAACATGGCGAACTTGAAGCTGGCATATTCGGTGTGAAAGCCGGCGACGAGTTCGGATTCGGCTTCGGCGAGATCGAAGGGGATGCGGTTGGTTTCCGCGATGGCGGCGACGAAGAAGCAGAGAAAGCCGAGGATTTGGGGGAAAACGTTCCAGCCTAGAATGCCGCGTTCGGGATGCGCGGCTTGGGCGTTGATGATCTCGCGAAGGCTGAAACTGCCGGCCATCAGGAGGACGCCAACGACCGACATCGTCAGAGCAAGTTCGTAGCTAACCATCTGGGCGGAGCTGCGCAGGCCACCGAGCAGGGGATACTTGCTGTTGGAGGACCAGCCGGCGAGAGCGACGCCGTAGACGCTCAAGGCGGTGATAGCGAAAAGAGCGAGGATGCCGATATTGAGGTCGACGATGCCGAGAAAAATGTCGCGGCCGAAGATATGAATCGGATTGGGCCCAAAGGGCAGAATGGCGATGGAAGTGAGCGCGAGCGCGAGGGCCATGAGCGGCGCAAGGAAATACGTAAATTTGTCGACACCCGCGGGAGTCGGGTCTTCTTTCAAAAGAAATTTCGCACCGTCAGCTAACGGTTGCAGCAGACCGTGAGGGCCGACGCGGTGCGGGCCCCATCGCGTTTGCATGTGGGCGACGACTTTGCGCTCGAACCAGGTGAGATAGGCGTTTACGGTGAGCACAATAAAAAGCAGCAACGCGATCTTGACGACCGTGATGAGGATTTCGGCGTGCTGGGCTAGGAAGTCGCTCACGGCTTGGTGTCGGCCTCCGGCAGAGAGTCCATCATGGTGCAGAAGCGGCCGAGAGTGCCGCTGGTGAAAAGGGTGTCTTGCGCCGAGCGTATCAGGCCCGCGGGGACATCGTAGGGCGCGTGGCCATTTCTGGCGACTTGTACGCGCGTGGCTTCGGCGCCACCTGTGAGCAGCCCCGCGGGCAGCACGTCGTAACCTTGCACGGCTTTGCGAATTTCGTCGAAGACCGCTCCGGGCGCCTTGTAGTGAAAGGCTTTGCCGACGCCCACCTTTTCGAGTTGGTGCGACAAAATACGCAGGAGATCGAAGTCGCTGCGCGTGCCCATCACTTCCGCGGCTTTGTGCAGGAGCTGAATTTCGCCGGAGGTGTTGGTAACGGTGCCGTCTTTTTCGTAGGCGGAGGCGGCCGGGAAAACGATATCGGCGGGGCGCGAGGTGTCGGTGGGGAAAAGTTCGTGAACGATCAGCAAATTAAGATTGCCGCGCCCGAAGCCCAGCGTGCCGTAGTGCGTGAGCGGGTTCGCGCCCATGACGTAAAGAGCTTGCAGCTTGCCGGATTGCGCGGCTTCCACCATTTGTGGCGTGGTGAGTCCTGGCTTCGAGGGGATGACGCCGCCCCAAAGCCTTTCGAACGCTTCGCGAGCGCCAGCGTTGTCGGCGTACGCGTAGCCGGGGAGGCGGTCGGGTAGAACGCCCATGTCCGCTGCGCCGCGGGAATTCGCGTAGTCGCCCAGAGCCATGTAGCGGACTTTTCCTTGAAGCCTTGACCCGAAAGTAACAAGCTCGGCGATGGCCGCCCCGGAAATCTCGGCGCCAAAAACGATGGTGACTTCCGGTTCCGCTTCAAGCGCAGCCTTGAGCTGCACAAGTTTCTCTACCAGGTCTGGAGCAAGCTGGCCTTCTTCGCGGCCCATCCAGCGTATCGCGGCAACTTCCTGGCCTTCCGCGATCTTCACAAACTGCGTGGCCTTCCTGTGCAGTTTGATTTCGTGCGAGTTCACGATAAACAGCTTGGAGTTGTGGTGACGGATGCCAGTACGAATCTGCCATGCTGCCAGGGGGTTCTGGTTGGTCGGATCGTTGCCGATCAGCAGCACGGCCTCGGACTTGTAGAGCTGCTCCATGGTCAGCAGCGAATCGGCGGCGCGCTCGCCAAGCGCGGTGAACAAGCCGGAGTAATCCACGGTGCGGTGATGATCGACGTTGTTGGTGCCGAACGTGGCGCGTGCCAGCCGCTGGAACAAATAGTTTTCTTCGTTGGAGGTGCGGTTCGAGCCGATGAATCCGATCGAATCCGGACCGTAGACCTCGACAATCTGCTTTAACTTTGTGGCCGCGGTTTGCGAAGCCTCTTCCCACGAAACGGGATAGAGCTTGTCACCCTTGCGAACCAGAGGTTGCTTGATGCGGTCGGGATGCTTGACGAAATCGAAACCGAAGCGTCCCTTCACGCAAAGGAAGTCGCCATTAATTCCGGATAGATCGCGATTGTTGGAGCGCAAAATTTCATGGTTGCGCACGCTCAGCGTGGTTTTGCAGCCGTTCGAGCAGTGCGTGCATACCGTGGAGACGTAATGCATCTCCCAGGGGCGTGTTTTGTAGCGATAGGTGCCACTGGTGAGCGCGCCGACCGGGCAGATGTCGATGCACATGCCGCACTCTTCGCACTCGAGATGATCTTCGCGGTTGGGAATGATAACACTGTTCGCGCCGCGCATGCCTACGCCGAGAGCTTTAACGTCCATGCCCTCGTCGCAGACGCGTACGCAGCGGAAGCAGAGAATACAGCGCGGCGCATCGTAATAAACGAGCTCGGACCATTTTTCTTCGGGGCGATGAATTTTTTCCTCGATGAAGCGGCTGGTGTCGGCGCCGTAGCGGAATACCATGTCCTGCAACTCGCACTCGCCGCCCTTGTCACAGACCGGGCAATCGAGAGGGTGGTTGGTGAGCAGAAATTCCAGCATGTACTTGCGCGCCTGGCGCACCTGGTCGGTATTGGTGCGCACGACCATACCTTCGGTAGCCACCAGCGTGCACGCGGTCTGCAGCTTGGGCATTTTTTCGACTTCCACGAGGCACATGCGGCATGCGGCTTGTAGAGAGAGCCCCGGGTAGTAGCAGAACGACGGAACTTCGGTGCCGATGCGGCGGGTGGCTTCGATGACAAGCGTTCCCGGCGGAACTTGCACGTCGCGGTCGTTGATCTTCAGCGTAACCAGCTTTTGGTCTGTCATCGTTGTTCGTCTATTCGGGCCCTGGTTTAAATGGCTTGTGGCCTACCGCGAGCCGACAAGCGCTTCGGCGGATTTGTAAGGGCAACGTCCGTTCAAATGCTCTTCAAATTCATTGCGCCACTTGGCCACGATGCTGATGGTCGGCAGCGCGGCGGCGTCGCCGAGCGGGCAGAAGGTGCGCCCCAGCATGTTTTTCGAGAGGTCGCTCATGAGGTCGATGTCTTCCGGCCGGCCGTAACCAGCGTGGAAGCGATCGAGCATCTTACGCAGCCAGCTTGTGCCTTCACGGCACGGAATGCACCAGCCGCACGACTCGTGCGCATAGAAGTGCATGATGCGGCGGGCCATGTCAACCATGCAGGTGTCTTCGTCCATCACCACCATGCCGCCCGAGCCTAGCATCGATCCGGCTTTGGCGACGGAATCATAATCCATGGGAATGTCGATTTCGTCGGCCTTCATCAGCGGGCAAGAACTTCCGCCGGGAATGATGGCCTTTAATTTCTTGCCGCCAGGGATGCCGCCGGCAACTTCGTAAATGAACTTTTTCATGTTCATTCCGAGGGGAATTTCGTAAATGCCGGGCTTGTTCACGTGGCCCGCCACGCAGAGCATGCGCGTGCCCCCATTTTTCGGCGTGCCGCGGTTGGCGTAGGTTTCGCCTCCTTCCAGCAGAATGGCCGGAACGGTGCTGAGCGTTTCGACGTTATTGATGATCGTCGGGCATCCGTACAAGCCGACGACGGCAGGGAAGGGAGGCTTGATGCGTGGATAGCCGCGCTTGCCTTCCAGCGATTCCATCAGCGCGGATTCTTCGCCGCACTCGTAAGCGCCCGCGCCGGTGTGCACGACGAGATCGAAGTCAAATCCCGAGCCTAGAATATTTTTGCCGAGATAGTTGCGCGCATAGGATTCGTCGAGTGCCGTCTGCACGATATCGAGCACATAGCGATACTCGCCGCGAATGTAAATGAAGCCCATGTGGGCGCCGATCGCGCGTCCGGCAATGGTGATGCCCTCGATCATCTGGTGGGGATCGAGTTCCATCAGCGGGCGGTCTTTGCAAGTGCCGGGCTCGGATTCGTCGGCGTTGCAGATCACATATTTCGGTTTCGGCGAATCCTTCGGCACGAAGGACCACTTCATTCCGGTAGGGAAGCCTGCGCCGCCACGCCCGCGAAGATTCGACTTCTTGACTTCGTCGATGATGCTCGCAGGCGTCATCTCCCGCAGCGCTTTTTCGAGTGCTTTGTAGCCATCATGTTGTAAATAGACATCGATCTTGTGGGAGTCCTTAATGCCAAAGCGGCGGCTGATGACCGGCGTTTCCGTCTTATCGCGAGGGTGAAGAGCGCCCGAGGTGACAGGCTCCGGAGTAGTCTTGCGGCCGGCGTCCAGATCCTCGATCAGGCGATCGAATTTCAGCGCGGTGACATTCTCGAAGAAATCGTAGTTCACTTGCAGCGCCGGCGCGCCGGTGCACGCGCCGATGCATTCGACTTCTTCCAGAGAGAAGACGCCGTCAGCTGTCGTCTCTTTGTTGCCAATTTCTAGCCGCTTTTTCGCCGATTCCAGCAGTTCGGTGCCGCCGCGCAACATGCACGCTACGTTGGTGCAGATTTGCACGTGGTGCTTGCCCATCGGCTTGCGACGCAGCATGGAGTAGTACGCCAGGGTTTCTTCCACCTCCACGGTGTGGAGTTCCAGGCGGCGGGCGATTTCCGCGATCATCTCGTCGCTGACATAGCCGTACTCGTCCTGCGCGTACATCATCATCGGGATCAGCGCGCTGCGCTTGAACGGGTAGCGGTTTTGCAGGGTCTCGAAGCGCGTTGTGAGTTGTGGCGAAAGTTCCATTGTCTTCGAATCACCGTGGTGTTGAGTTACTCTAGCGTCGGCCCGATCACTTGTAGGCGCCGGGCTTAAGCCCAGTGCCTACATTGACCTCGTAAATGGACCTCACCGGTCGACGTCTCCCAGCACAATATCGATTGTTCCGATGCAGGCAATCACGTCGGAAATCAATTGCCCCTCCATCAACTTTGGCAGAGCCTGCAAATTAATGAACGACGGAGAGCGGAAGTGGCAACGCAACGGCTTCGGCGAACCGTCACTGGCGATAAAGCAGCCCAGTTCGCCGCGCGGAGATTCCACGGTCACGAAGGCCTCGCCCGGCGGCGGCGCAAATCCCTCGGTGAAAATCTTGAAGTGGTAGATGAGCGCTTCCATCTCCGTCTTCATTTTTTCGCGAGCCGGGGGAACGATGCCCGGTGCGTCGGTACGAATCGGGCCTTCGGCGGGCATCTTGTCGATGGCCTGGCGCACGATTTTCAGGCTTTCGCGCATTTCCGCGACGCGCACCATGTAGCGCGCGAAGCAGTCGGAATCGGTGTGCGTAGGAACGTCGAAGTCAAATTCTTCGTAGCTGGAATACGGGAACATCTTGCGATTGTCGTAAGCAAGTCCGGCGGCGCGCAGCATGGGCCCCGTCATGCTTAAAGCGACGGCGTCTTCGGCCGAGATGTAGCCGACGCCCTTGAGGCGTCCGAGCCAGATGCGGTTTCCGGTCAGCAGCGATTCGTATTCGTCGATGCGGCTGGGCATCATCTTCAGGAATTTCTCGACGCGCTCGACCCAGCCCGTTGGCGGCTCCAGCGCCAATCCCCCGATGCGGATGTAGCTGGTCATCATGCGCTGCCCGGCAACGAACTCGAAAATTTTCAGGATCTCTTCGCGCTCGCGGAAGCAGTACAGAAAGACGGACATCGCGCCCATGTCGATGGCGTGCGTTCCCAGCCACACCAGGTGCGACGAAATCCGCTGCAACTCCACCATCAGAACGCGAAAGTATTGCGCCCGCTTGGGTACTTCCAGGCCGAGGAGTTTCTCGACCGCGAGGCAGTAGACAAGGTTATTGCCCAGCGGATTCAGGTAGTCCATGCGATCGGTCAGCGTGATCGCCTGCGAATACGTCTTGTCTTCGCAGGATTTCTCAATGCCGGTGTGGAGATAGCCGAGGTCCGGCACGGCCTTGAGAACGGTTTCGCCGTCCAGCTCCAACACAATACGGAGCACGCCGTGAGTGGACGGGTGCTGCGGCCCCATGTTGAGAACCATTGTTTTTGTCGGGCCGGTAGCGGTTTCGACGGTGGTCATGGGCGACTCCTGGTGTAGCGGGTCGCGATGGCCGGGATGTCGCGGTAGCCCTCGACAGGGAAGTCCTTGCGCAGCGGATGGCCTTCCCAATCATCGGGAAGCAGAATGCGCCGCAAATCCGGGTGTCCGGTGAACTGAATCCCGAACAGGTCGAAAATTTCGCGCTCCAGCCAATTCGCGCCTGGCCAGACGGGAACCAGCGAGTCCACCACCGGGTCGTGCCCGGCGAGGGGAACTCGAATGCGAACCTTCTGGCGCAACGGGATGGAAACCAGCTGATAGTTCAGCTCGTAGCGGGGTTCCATCGGGAAACGGTCAACGCAGGTGGCATCCGTGAGGAGGTTGAACTGCAAAGCCCGGTCGTCGCGACAACGTTCCGCCAGACTGCGCAGATTCTTTCGAGCGACAACGACCGTCGTCTCGCCGCGAAACTCGATGACTTCCTCGATGGCGTTGGCGCTCCACGCGCGCAGCCCGGCGACTACAGCATTAGTAGGTTGACTACCGCTCTCCGTCACAGGTTCTGAAACCCCGCTTTGCCTCGACTATGTATGCCAGTCGAGCGCGCCTTTTTTCCACAGATAGATGTATCCGACCAAGAGGATGGCGATGTAGATGAGCATCTCCACGAAGCCGAAGACTCCAAAGCTGTGTGAAATCTTGAACATGTCGCGGTAAATGTAGGCCCAAGGGTACAAGAAGATCGCTTCCACATCGAACAAAATAAAAACCATGGCCACGAGATAAAATTTTACGGAGAACGGCTGGCGCGCGTCGCCGGTGGGATCCACGCCGCACTCATACGGTTGCTGCTTGGCGCGATTCGGGCGTCGCCATCCCACCAGGACGGAAACCGCCGTCAGGGCGCCGGCGAGCGCCACCGCGATGATGAGGTGTAAGAGAAGCGGAGCGTACGCATGTAGACCTGATTGACTCATGGCGAAGCGTTATAATAGCGAGTCACCCGCCGCCGGGTCAAATGCGGCGGCGAAAAATAATCTGCGGGCAATATTTGCCGCGGTCATCGATGAGGTGCGGGTACGCATGCTGTTCGGTCACAACACAAACGTAACGGTCGACGGAACCGTGTTCCACGTACAGACCGAAGATCGCGGCGTTACCACCGCGATCATTGACACCACCGTGCACTGCCGGGGCCGCGTGCTGCACCGGCGCACCAGCAAATATCACGACCTGTTGCCGCTGGATGCCGATCGCGAGCAGGCGCTGAAGATACGATTGGACGATCAGCATCACACCGTGGTCGAGGAGCTTCGTAACGGCGCGTTGCAAGTCGCCGCGCCGCCCATGCCGCCGCCACGGCCCGTCGGCGGGAGCGCACCGCTCCTGTCCAGGTCTGCCCGAGAAGATTCCGGTGAAGGCTCATCCAGCGGCTCCGGTGTCGGTGCCGCAGACGAAAATAATCGCCATCGAAATGCTGAATCCCAGAACGTGGCTCGCGGGGAAACACGCTACCCTGTATCTGGTGGCGCGTCACAAAGATGGCGGGGCTCCCGCGGGCAATGCGCGGGTCACAGCGCGGGTCGCCGGTGCCGCCGAGCCAACGGAGGTCGTCACCAACACCGCGGCCGATGGCCACGCGCACCTCGAATTCGAGATGCCGCGATTGGCCAGTGAGGACGCCGCGCTGGTGATCGAGGCCGTTTGCGGCGAAGCGAGCGGGCAGTTGCGATTTCAGCTCCGCGCAAAACCGAAGATGCCCGCGGTAGGATGATGCCCATGGACGCGACAATATCTGTTAACGGAGAAACGCGCCCCGCTGTTGCCGGCGCCACGGTGGTCGATCTGTTGCGCGCGCTTGGTTTGGAGGCGGCCGCGTGGCTATCGAGCGCAATCTCGAAATCCTGCCGCGCCAAAAATGGCCGGACACGCAAGTCCAGCCCGGCGACCGTTACGAAATCGTTCAATTCGTCGGCGGCGGCTAGCATTCGTCTTCGTGTTCGTGGAATCTGCGTGCGATGGAAGCCTTACCGCCGAAAGATTGAACCGGTGCGACCGCTCTGCAAAACTCAAGCAGCGGACTTCGCTTGCCGATCCAGGTATTTCACCAGCAGAACTTCGTTGCCCTTCTCGTTATAGATCAGTTCGTCGACGAACTTTCTTGCCAGCAGCATACCGAAGCCGCCCGGCCGCAGTCCCTTTTCTTCACGCACCGCGACGAGGCTGAATAAGTCCTCGGCCGGCTTGTCATTGGCGGCGTGGTGGAGTTCCTCGAGTGAAAATCCCTGCCCGGGGTCTTTGACGCGGCAGGCTACGGCGCGCCGGGAGTGAAGGAACGAGATCTCCACGTGCTGGGTGGGGTCGAAATGCGCGCCATGCTCCATGGCATTGATTAGAATTTCCCGGAACGCGGTGATGATCTCTTCTCGATTCTCTTCGGGAATGCTTGGGTCTTTGACTCCGTACAGGAATTGGACCAGGCGATCGGCGGTCCCGATATCGCAACGGGCCGTGAGACTCACCCAGGATGGGGTTGCGGAAAGAATCTCGATGCCATCGTCCCAACAAGGTTCGGACATGGCGGCGCGCACCATTGCGGCCAACGCGGACGGCTCGAACGGGGCCGAGAAATAGCTGAATGCGCCTTCGCGCATGGCGGTGATCACGTCGCCGGGCGTCCACTCATCCGCGAGGATGATCAGGCGAACGTGAGGGCGAACGCCCCGGATCTTGCGAAGAAGCTCGATATCCTCCGGGCCGCGAGTTTTCTTACTGGTGATGATCAGGTCGGCTGGATGCTTCCTGGCAGCGGCGAGCACGTCTTCGTTGTCAGCGACGTGTCGGATGCCCCAGCCTTCACTCGTCAAGACTCTTTCCAGCAGTTCGTCGACGTCAGCACCGGAGTGAACGAGCAGCGCGGACTTTGTGGCGGTTTCGTCGGTGCATTGGGAGGTCATGCGGGGCTCCAAGAGGACGAAGATGACGCGGACCCGCTTAGTCTAGCGCAGGTCGGGCAACCTTTGCCAAGATCGCGTCACGACGCGGAGCGGGTTGCCGGACGATGGCCGGAATAACGCCCGCCGCCTGCATTAGACGCCGTCCAGGATGTGACCCATCTTCTTTTTCTTGGTTTGCAGATAGGCGCGGGAAGTTTTCGAGACGCGCGGCTGGCAGGGAACTCGCTCGACTACGCGAATGCCGGCTTGTTCCAGCTGGCGGACTTTCTCGGGGTTGTTGGAGAGCAGGCGAATTTTTCTCGCGCCGAGTTGTTTCAGGATCTGCGCCGAAAAATCGTAGTCCCGCGCGTCGGCTGCGAAACCCAGCTCCTGATTCGCCTCCACCGTATCCATGCCGCCGTCTTGCAGTTCGTAGGCGCGCAGTTTGTTCATCAAGCCGATGCCGCGGCCTTCCTGCGGCAGATACAGCAGGATGCCGGAGGGCGCCTGACCGATTTTCTTGAGTGATAGTTCAAGCTGCGCGCGGCAATCGCAACGCAGCGACGCCAGAACATCGCCGGTTAGGCATTGCGAATGAACGCGAACCAGCGGCGCGGTCTTGCCGTTGACATTGCCACGGACCAGCGCCACCGCCTCTTCCTGCGGGCCTGCGCCTTGGAAACCGTAAATCGTGAACCGGCCGTAGCGCGTCGGAAGTTCCGCGTGCGCCACACTCCGCGCCGAATGGGCGGCCGTTTTTGGACAACGGTTTGCGTCGAGTTGTTCGTGCGCATCGGCGACAACGAGTTTAGCAGGAGTGCCATGATCTTCGACTATAGCTCACACTCAATTTCATTCGATGCGTTCCGCCGCTTTTCGTTGCATATTTTACGAATGCTTTACATTCTCGGAACGCTTTACATCGGCCTGCCGATTGGCTAGCGTTGTCAACATGTTGTCCAACGTTTCGAGCGGTTCCCTGGCCGCAGGCACCGCGATGCCATGATGATACTCATCCGATACGTCCATCTCCGCCAAGGATTTGCTGTTCACGCTGCTGCTCAAGGTAGGCGTAGCCGCCTCGTTTGCGGCGTTGCTGGCGCGCTGGAACACGTTTCGCCGCGTGTTGTTCACCGAAGAGCGCGATCCCGACCAAAAGCTGAAGCTGATGCTGTTCATGACGCCGCCGCTTGATTGTCGGCGTGGCGCTGCGGATGGTCGGATTTCCTTACCGGTTCGCGGACCTGTCTCTCGAAGGCGCGTTCTTGATGGGTTTGCTCGGCGGCCGCGTCGTGGGTCCCGATCGGTGGCGCGATCATCACCATTCCCGCGCTGATGGGGCACGAGTGGCTCGGAATGCCGGCGGCGGCAACGGCAGGCTTGCTCGGCGGATTGATGCGCCAAGCGATCCCGAATAAAGAGGATTTGTGGAACTTCGGGCCGTTCACCTTTTTGAATATTCCGCGCGACCTCTTGCGGCTGGCGCGCCAGGCGAAAATGTCGTGGGAGCTGTTTCCGCTGCTGGCCTGCGTCGGGCTGGAACTTGGACGCGTGGCGCTGGTGATGGCGACGACGCCGAAATGGCTGTTCGCGATCGACCCGCACTGGAACTGGTGGCTGATGCTCACGGTGTTGGCGACGGTGATGTCCGTTGCCGCGCCGCTGAAAATTTGGAACAACACCCGCATTGAGATGAACCTGGAGCGCCATCAGCAGTTGCTGCTGAAGGCGCGCATGGACGCGCTCTCGAGTCAGATCAATCCGCATTTTTTGTTTAACACGTTGAATACCGTGTCTTCGCTGATCCGCGTTCGATCCCGACATGGCTCGCGGCGTGGTGCTCAAGCTGAGCAATATTTTGCGCCGGCTGCTGCGCAAACACGAAACCTTCGTGCCGCTGAAGGAGGAACTGGACTTCATCGACGACTATCTGGACATCGAAGTGGCGCGGTTCGGACGCGACAATCTGGAATTTCTGCGCAAGGTGGATGACGCTGCTCTGGAAGCATTTGTCCCCAGCATGTTGCTGCAGCCGATCGTCGAGAATTGCTTGAAGCACGGCCTGGCGTCGAAACTCGAAGGCGGCCGCATCCAACTGCGCACCACCAACCACGACGGGCGCCTGCACATCGAGATCGAAGACAACGGCGCGGGAATCTCGGAAGAGAAGATGCCGCACGTTTATGTCGAAGGAATCGGCCTAAGCAATGTGCGCGAACGGCTCCGCGTCTTGTACGGCGCCGATTTCCGCCTGGAAATCGAAAGCCACCCCGGCGAAGGCACGCTGATCCGCATCAACATTCCCGAGCTTGTCTCTACGATGCAAACGGTCGGATGAATGTTATGAAAATCACGAATGCGCGCCGGTGCCGTATCCGCTCTCGATCTCCGCTAACATGATGTCAATGTTCGCAGTGGGATAGGCGTGTCGAATTGCGGCACGAACAACGTCAATCTTCTTGCCAGCAGTGCTTGCGGGTTCGCGGCGGCGCGCCAAGTGCAACGCCTGACGGACCCATTCGGCGATGGAAATGCCGCGCGATTTGGCACTGCGCTGAATTTCGCGATAATCAAGATCCGCTACGATGACTTGGAGCCGCTTACTCGTATGGTAAGTCTATCTGACTCATTAACATGAGTTGATCTGGCTTCCGTTAGGGAGCCATTAAACCCTCAGCACCAAGATCAGTTGATGGGCCGGAGGCGCCCAATTCCAGTCAGGGGTTGACGCGGTGGCTGTATCTGCGGTACATTCTGTAATAACAGAAATGACTGACGCTACTAATACTTCGGTGGCAAAAAGTGAGTGGCTTCGTATCGTGTTGCCCGGAGGCTCCGGACACCTGGGTGGGATTCTGGCCCGTCATTTTACCTCGCGGGGACACAGCGTCACGGTGCTGAGCCGGACACCGACCGCCACGCCGTGGCGCGTCGTGAAGTGGGACGGAGAGAACATCGGCAATTGGACCGACGAGTTAGATGGGGCGGACGTGGTGATCAATCTCGCCGGACGGAGCGTGGATTGCAGGTACAGTGCGGTTCATCGCCGGGAAATTATGGACTCGAGGACAAGGTCGACGCGGATTTTAGGCGAAGCGATCCGGCAGCTGGGGAATCCACCACGCCTATGGATGAACTCCAGCACGGCTACCATTTACCGGCATTCACTGGATCGCACTATGGATGAGCGTACCGGGGAGTTGGGTGGCAACGAGCGCGGAGTGCCGTCAATATGGCGCTTCAGTATCGAGGTCGCTAAAGCTTGGGAAGCAAGTTTCTTTGGCGCTGAGACGCCGGGGACTCGCAAGATTGCCTTGCGGAGCGCGATGGTGATGAGCGCGGAACGCGGTGGGCCGTTCGAGGCGTTGTTGCGGCTGGTGCAGCTTGGGATGGGAGGCGCGGCGGGTGCAGGGACGCAATTTATTTCCTGGGTCCACGGGAGCGATTTCGTGCGGGCCCTTGAGTATCTGATACGCCATGAAGACATCGAGGGTGTGATGAACGTCGCGGCGCCGAACCCGCTGCCCAACCGTGAATTCATGCACGAACTGAGGGCGGCGTGGGGTGGGAATTTTGGGCTGGCTGCTCCCAAATGGGCGTTGGAGGTTGGTGCCGTATTCTTGCGAACGGAGACGGAATTGATCCTGAAGAGCCGCCGAGTCGTTCCAGGTCGACTGCTGGATCGTGGATTTCAGTTTGAGTTTCCCGAATGGAGTGGAGCGGCACGGAATCTGGCACAGCTGTGGCGGAATCGGAATGAGCGTTGCGGGATGCAAGAAATTCGACGACCAGTTCGAGATGTAGGCGCCGGGCTTTAGCCCGGCGTCCGGCGACTCTGTCGATGCAAAGCCCTACGCACGAACGAGTGAGGATCGAACATGAGTGAGACAACGAAAAGCACCCTGACCCCGGTCGCCCAGAAATTTATTTTGCATTGGGGCGAGATGGGCACGCGGTGGGGAATTAACCGCACTGTGGCGCAGGTACATGCGTTGCTGTTTCTGTCACCGAAGCCGGTGCCGGCGGATGAAATTGCCAGCACCCTCGCGGTGGCCCGGTCGAACGTCAGCACCAGTTTGCGGGAGTTGCAGGGATGGGGAATCGTGCGCGCGGTACATATTTTGGGGGATCGCCGCGATCACTTCGAGTCGATCAAGGACGTTTGGGAGATTTTTCGGATTGTGTCGGAAGAGCGGAAGCGGCGGGAGATCGATCCCACTCTGCAGGCGATCCGCGAATGCGTGGCGGAATTGAAGGCGCATCCGGAGGGCGACGCTTATGCGAGAGAGCGGTTGGAGAGCATGTTGGAGTTTTTGACAGCGATGACGGGATTGTTCGAGGAGGTTTTGCGAATGCCGGCTGGGGCTTTGAAGAGCGTGGTGAAGCTGCGCGGGAAGGTGGTGACGTTGTTAGGGAAGAAGGCTGGGTAGAACGCGAATCGATGAGGAAATGAAGAAACGAACTAACGAAGTAAGGAAGTAAGGAAGTAAGGAAGTAAGGAAGTAAGGAAGTAAGGAAGTAAGGAAGTAAGGAAGGAATCGGCCCATGATCTCGCTGGCTTCGGAGTTTACGGATGGGAAGGGACGCCATGCGCGGGGATGGCTGTTCTTTGATGCCGACTGCGGATTTTGCACCCGGATTGCCTCGTGGGTCGCGCCGATCTTGGAGCGACGCGGATTCGCGGTTGCCCCGTTGCAGGATGTCCGAGTAGGGGCACTATTGGGCTTACCGCAAGCGGAGCTGATGCGCGAAATGCGTGTGTTGCTGACGGACGGGCGGCAGCATGGCGGCGCGGATGCAGCGGTAGCGCTGGCGCGTGAAATTTGGTGGGCCCGCCCGCTGGTCTTGGCGGCGAAAATTCCGGGGATGATGTCATGGCTGCGGGCTGGATATTGTTGGATTGCATCGCGGCGGCGGTGCGCGGTGCAGAGTTGTCAGCGCGACTAGTTTTGGATGATCTCCCGCGGGGTGATTCTTGTTCTTCTGGTCAAGGCCGAGTCCGAGTGCAATTGCCGCCTTCCTTGCTGGTCTAAAAAATCAGAGGTTCTCGTATGACGAGGTTGGGCGTTCGCGCGGGGAAATGCCGAGCGGCTACACCGTCGATCACAACCGGGTCCGATTGGGTACTGGCGCCGAGGTTTTTGAGCGAGCAAAGTCTGCGATTCGGCTGTGGAAAATGTTCGATCTTTCCTGGGTCAATTTATGTTGGCCGGGTACGCATATCGAGCCTGGTGCCGTTGTGGCTTCCCTCATGTCACATCTGGGTTTTTGGTCTTTGAATGGCTGTCGAATCGTTTATTTGATCGAGGAGCGAGGAACAACAGAACGGTTTGGTTTTGCTTACGGCACGTTGTTGGACCACGCAGAGATCGGGGAGGAACGCTTCCTGGTCGAATTCAATCCTGAGCATCAGGAGGTGTGGTACGACATTCGGGCATTTTCTAGACCGCGGACGTTGGCGCGTTTGGGATATCCGATTACTAGGGGGCTGCAAAGGCGGTTTGTTCGAGATTCGAAAGCAGCGATGGTTAGGGCGGTTCGAGGGTCATGAGACAGGCGATTCGCGCGATGACGACCTTCTGTGGGGAACCGGGGATAAACGGGGCGTTTACCTCATCGCTCAAAGAAAGAGACGAATAACTCTTAATCCGAGTGACCACGGCGCTGAATCGTTCGAATAGTATCGAGTAATAAATAGTTTGACATAGTTAACAATCCCGTGCTATCGTGGGTCGTGACACTTCGGCTCCATCCCCGTCCCGCCCGTCTTTACCTCATTACTTCGTTATTTCGTTACTTCGTTATTCCCTGCTGCAGAACCCTAAGTCCTTCAGAATCCGCACTTCCAAAAAACGCGTCCGTAACTCGTTTAGAATCCGCACTTCCAAATTCATTAGACTTAAAGTCCTTTAGAATCCGCACTTACGAAAAAAGGTGGGGGGAGGGTCGGAACGGTTAACTAGAACTCAGGGAGGCGGCACTTGCTGTGGCCGCTTTCCGAAGCGGCGTTTTGCGACTGGAAAAACCGCCGGAACGAAACTCAGGCGGTCGCGGCCTTCGATTCCGACAGCACGCGCTGGTAGTAGGCTTCGTAGCGGGGGATTACGTCGTTGGCGCAGAATTTGGCTTTGGCGTTGACGCGGGCGCGCTGGCCCATTTCGCGGCCGTGGTCGGCGCGGGAAAGAATGTCCAGGGCGTAGCGACCAGCTTCCTTTACGTCGCCGGGTGCCACTAAGTAGCCATCGACCCCGTGCTGGACCACTTCGGGTAGGCCGCCGACGTTCGTGGCTACGACCGGAACTTCACAGGCCATGGCTTCCAGCGCCGCCAGGCCAAAAGATTCGAGCTCCGAGGGAAGCAGGAACAGGTCGGCGGAGCTTAGTTTCTCGTAGACGGCGTTTTGCTTGCCCAGGAAGAAGACGTCCTTTTGGAGGCGCTTCTTGCGGACCAGGTATTCGGCGGCGCCGCGGTCGGGACCATCGCCTATGAGAACCAGCTTGGCGGGCATTTTGGCGCGAACGATGCCGAAGATCTCGACGACATCGGTTACGCGTTTGACGGGGCGGAAATTGGAGAGGTGCATGAGGATGGGCTCACCGTTCGGGGCCCATTGGGCGCGCTGGGCTTCGTTGGGTGTGCGCGTGTAGAGGTCGCAATTCACGAAGTTGGGGATGACCTCGATGGGGCGCTTGATGTCGAACTCCTTAAGCGTTTGCTTCAGGAGGTAGTCGGAGATGGCCGTCACGCCGTCGCTTTGCTCGATGGAGAAGCGGGTGATGGGGAGATAGCTGCGGTTGCTGCCGACCAGAGTTATGTCGGTGCCGTGCAGGGTAGTGACGAACGGGAGGCGGCGCGGAGCGGCCATGGAGCGCGCCAGCATCGCGCTGACAGAATGCGGGATCGCATAGTGCACGTGGAGGATGTCAAGGGACTCCGCCTCAAACACTTCGAGCATTTTTGTGGCTAGCGCTAGCGTGTAGGGTGGGTGGTCAAACAGGGGGTAGGACGCGACTTCGACCTCGTGGAAGTGGATGTGGGGATCGTTGGGGTTCATCCGGATGGGCGGGGCGTAGCTGATGAAATGGATGTCGTGGCCGCGCGCGGCGAGCTCCTGGCCGAGTTCGGTGGCGACGACGCCGGAGCCGCCGTAGGTGGGATAGCAAGTTATGCCGATTCGCATGATAGGTTCCGTCATCCTACACGGTTCGACTACCTTACGCGCACGATCCGGATGCCTTGCGGGACGAGGCACCCGATGCTAGAGTCGCGCCCGTTCCGACTTAGCAAGCAAAAGCGATCTGGCTCGGTTAGACGCGGGAAACGGGGAAAACGTGACAAAGCTGGCGGGGACAAGGCTGGCGGGATTGACTGCGTTGATTACCGGTGGAGGTACCGGAATGGGACGGGCCATCGCGTTGGTGTTTGCCCGGGAAGGCGCGAAGGTGGCGGTGGCGGCCCGGCGTATGGAGAAGCTCCAAGAGGTGGTGCGGGAGATCAAAGAGTCCGAGGGCGAGGGTCTGGCTGTGGAATGCGATGTCACGTGCGGGGCGGATGCGCAGCGGGCCGTGAGACTCGCGGCGGAGAGATTCGGGCAGCTGAATATCCTGGTAAACAATGCGGGAGTCCTTAGCGTTTCGACCGTGGAAGGGATTGCGGAGGAGGAGTGGGACCGGTTGATGGCCGCGAATCTCAAGGGGCCTTATCTGATGTCGCGGGCGGCGCTGCCGGAGTTTCGCAAGGCCGGTGGCGGCACGATTGTGAATATTGGGTCGATTTTGGGGTTGGTAGCGATGAAAAACCGCGCGGCGTATTGTGCCAGCAAGGGTGGCGTGACCATGCTGACCAAGGCTATGGCCCTGGATCACGCGCACGAGGGCGTGCGGGTGAACTGTATTTGTCCTTCTATTGTGGAGACAGAACTGGTTCGCGGGTTATTTGATGCGAGTCCTGAGGGAGAGGCCGCAAGGCGCGCCCGGGTCGCTTCGATTCCCCTCGGACGCATCGGCCAACCCGAGGATGTGGCGGAGATGGCGGTGTACCTGGCGTCGAAGGAATCGTCGTGGGTCACCGGCGTCGCGATTCCGCTGGATGGCGGGCTTTCCGCGTACTGAGGCGACGGCTTAGAGTAGCAAGTGGGACTGAGTTCGAGGCGCGAAAAGTGACCACACATACGAAACGGCTCACCGCTGCTGCGCGAAAGGGCTTGCGGGCGAGCCATGCGATCCGCCTCATGGGATTTTCACTTGAGACGATCGGGACGGGGTGTGCGGTGCTCCGAATGGACGCGCGCTCGCGCCACAAACAACTGCACGGGGTCGTACACGGAGGGATATTGGCGGCATTGGCGGATACTGCCGGAGCCATGGCGGCGCAAACCGTGCTGCGGAAGGGAGCGGCGCTGGCCACGATTGAGCTGAAGATCAACTATTTGGAGCCGGTGCCGGGAGGGCGGATTCGAGCGGAGGCGCGAGTGTTGCGGGCGGGGAGAAACTTTGTGGTGGCGGAGTGTGAGATTTTCGATGCGAAGGGAAAACTTGCGGCTAAGGCGCTGCTTACGTTTGGGGCTGCTGGGGGGCATTCGTTCGAGTCGATGTAGTGGGCGTTGGAGTCCAACGTGGCGTTGGGTCTTGCGCGGACCATGGATGCCAAGACGGATGCCAAGACGCAGCGGCCGGGCGGGGCCCTTCGAGGCTCAGGGTAAACAAGCCCGCCCCTACAACGTATCGGATGGAATTTGAGGTCGCGGGCCGGGTAGAAATTTCAGATTGTGGGTCGGATAGAGAATTGAGGTCGCCGCTGGAGTAGAAATTTGAGGTCGCGGGTATCTGGTAGAAATTTGGGCGCGTGACTTGCGGAACCGCGATTACTCGTCGCCGCCGTTGGCGGACTCTTCGCCGTCTTTGTGGACGTACTTGATTACGCGCTTGAAGATGAGCAGGTTTGGGGCGCCTTGGCGAGTTAGCTTGATGCAATCGCGGTCGTACCACTCTACCGTGCCGCGCAGAGTTTCGCCGCTATCGAGGACCACAGCCATGGGAGTGCGGGCCTGCATTTGCTTGACCCAGTAGAAATTCTCGGCGTGGGTCATCTCCGGCGGAGCAGGCTTCTTGCTCGGCGCGGGACCGTTGTTCCCGTGCTGCGTCCTAGGAGGCATCTGTTCCTTCACGTCCGCAAAACCAGGACGGAACATCCTGCGGTTCACCATGACTGCTCCTTACAGGTAGGGGTGGTTTCACTCGTATGATGCATGCGCAACGCGCCGGGTTACAGCTGCGGTAAGAATTATCGGCGGAAGCTAACCCACATCGATTAGTCATAGGTTTGACACATTTGCTCGCGGCGAAATTGGCGCCAGGGAGGCCGCCAGCGCGTCGAGACCGAGCTGTCGATTAAGATTACGTCGCAAGCCGGAGTGAAGTTCATCGAATCCGGCGATTGCGCGCATCACCCAGGAAGAATCGACAATTTTGCTGAGGACTTCCAGTTCCTTCGACAGATGCAGGTTGCGGAGACGGGGTTGTTTTGTGCCGGAGGTCAGCTCGAGAAGGTCGCCGAGCAGGGCGTAGAAAACCTGGAGCTGATCTTCGAAGGAAGACTCGCGATCTTTGGCGAGTGCGCTGGTGTCGGCGAAGAGTTGGGCGAAGCCTTCGGCGCGGGCGGCGCGATCGAGGACACGCAGGGCGTTGCGGTGACGCAGGACGGTTTCCTCGACGTCCATTTCCATGGCTAGACCGGGGCTTCCCTCGGCGAGTTGTGCCGCGAGTTTGCGGTCGGCGGGCTTGCGGTCGGTTTTCTGCTTCAGGATCTCCTCGACTTCGGCTTGCGGCAGGGGTGCGAAGTGAAATTGCAGACACCGGGAGATGATCGTCGGCAAGAGGACATGCGGCGACGGGGCGGTCAGGATCAATGTGGCCGAGCCGGGAGGTTCTTCGAGGATTTTCAGGAAGACGTTGGCGACGTCCCAGCGCATGGTTTCGGCGCCATCGAGAATGAAGACGCGCCGGCGGCCCATGGGCTGGAAGTAGGCGGCGCGCTGGACAGCGCGGAGTTGGCCTACCCGGAGCATAGGGCGAGTGGCGGGAGTCTTGAGGCGAACGGGATCGGGAACGAGGGCCCACACGTCGGGATGCGATTGCAGAATTAGCGGGACACGCTCTACAGTTGCGGCGTCGGCGCTCTCACCGCGCTCGGCGAGGCCTTGCTCGATGAGTTTTTGCGGCTCGGCCAGCAGGCTGATGCGTTTGCAGGTTTCGCACTCGCCGCAGAAGTCGTCCGGGAGGCGCTCGCAATTGGCGGCTTGGGCGAACATGCGAGCGAGTGTGTATTTGCCGACGCCGCGCGGGCCGGTGAGGAGCAAGGCGTGAGGTACACGCTGGCTGCGGAGGGCGCCGCGGAGCGCGGTCACCAAGGGCTCGTTGCCGAGAAATTCGGAGAAGCCCATGGCTATGGCCTCCCGTTCGCGGCTTGCCCGGCGATCTGCGCGGCGAGCAATGGCTCGACAAGAGCCAGGACGTCTGCGGCGATGCTGTCCGGGGAGCGCATTTCATTGCGGACGTCGTCGAAGCATTCTACGGTCGACCAGTGGGGGCGGCGCGATAGAACGTCGTACATCGCGGCGGCATCCTCGAGGTGGCGCAGGCTGCTCTCCTGGATGTCTTGCTTGGAGGAGGTATAGCTGCGAGCCGACTTTTGGGAGACGAGCGCTTGGGCTTGGGCCGCGGGCACGCGCACGTAGATCACCCGGTCTTCGCGGGGGAGACCGTAAATGGAATACTCGAGATGTTCGAGCCAGGCGATAAATTCGTCGCGCTTGTGAGGTGGCACGCGGGCGGTTTGGTGAGCGAGGTTGGACGCGATGTAACGGTCGGTGAAGACCACTTTGCCCTGTTCGAGGGCCGCGGATAGCTCCTGCCTGGCTTCGAAGCGATCGCCGGCATACAGAAGTGCGGCGAAGCGAGGGTCGACCTTATCGAGCGGACCAAATTCGCCATTGAGGAATTGGCCGACCATCTTGCCGAACCACGAATCGTAGTGGGGAAACCCGGTCGCGTGAACCTGAGCGCCGCGAGCGGTCAAGGCTTTCTGAAGCAGGTCGAGCTGGGTGCGCTTGCCGCTCCCGTCGATGCCTTCCAGAGCAATGAGTTTGCCAGGGGGTGTGGGCACGTTGAAAGACAGTTTAACCAGAGACGCGCAGGGCCGCAACGTGGCACAACTTACCGCGTGGTATCTTGAATTGAAGGAAGGCGAGAAAAACGAAGTAAGGAAGTAATGAGGTAACGACGGAAGTGGAGGTTGCTGGCTGGCGTGAGTGCGAATGTCGTGGTCGAAAATTTGGTGAGGATACGAGAGCGGATCGAAACGGCGGCACGCCGGGCGGGTCGCCGGGCTGAAGAGATTACGCTGATTGGCGTCTCGAAGACGCATCCGGCGGAGGCCATTCGTGCGGCGTATGCTGGCGGCTTGCGAGATTTTGGAGAGAACCGCGTGCAAGAGTTGGAAGGGAAGCGCGGTGGGCTTGGCGATCTTGATGCTTTGTGGCACCTGATCGGGCATTTGCAGAGCAACAAGGCGGTGCGTGCGGCTGGACTATTTCATTCCGTGGATTCTGTGGACGATTTCGGGTTGGCGCAGAGGTTGGATCGCGCGCGCGGCGAGGCCGGCGGTGGAGTGAAGCTGCGGGTGCTGCTGGAGGTTCGCGTGGCTGACGAAGAGACGAAGAATGGTGTCGGCGTTACGGAGCTCCCGGCACTGGCAGGAAAAGTGAGTGCGCTGCCGGCGCTACAGCTGGGCGGATTGATGTGCATTCCGCCTTTTCTGGAGGATGCTGGGCTGGTGCGGCCGTACTTTCGGAAGCTGCGGGAATTGCGCGATCAGTTGGAGTGCCGGCTGGGGTTGCCGTTGCCGGTCTTGTCTATGGGAATGTCGCATGATTTCGAAGTGGCGATTGAAGAGGGTGCGACGGAAGTACGGGTGGGCACGGCGTTGTTTGGACCGCGGCCCGCGCCGAATGTTTAAGAGTTCCGGGGGATAGGGATGAAGTTGTTTACGCCGTTTCGAGTGCGTGAGATTGAATTGAAAAATCGGGTTGCGGTTTCGCCGATGTGCGAATACTCGGCGAAGGAGGGGCATCCGCAGCCGTGGCACATGGTGCATTTGGGGAGCCGGGCGGTGGGCGGCGCGGGCTTGGTGATCACCGAAGCCAGCGCGGTGGAAGAGCGGGGGCGAATCTCGGCGGAGGATGCGGGAATTTACGATGACGCGCATATCGCCTCGTGGCGGCCGATCGTGGAGTTTGTGAAAGGGGCAGGGAGCCGAGGTGGGGATGCAGTTGGCGCATGCCGGACGCAAAGCGAGCACGGGGGTACCATGGGCAGGGGGCAAACCAGTGCCCATCGATAACGGTGGATGGGAGCCCGTTGCACCAAGCGCACTGCCGTTCGATGCGGGTTACACCGTGCCGCATGCTCTGGAAGTTGACGAAATACGTGGAATCGTTGGGGCGTTCCGGAAGGGGGCGGAACGCGCGCTGGCCGCGGGATTCCAACTCGTGGAGATTCACGCCGCGCACGGTTACTTGATTCACGAATTCTTGTCGCCGCTGTGCAACACACGGGACGACGAGTACGGGGGAACGTTCGACAAGCGAGTTCGCTTTGCGCTGGAAGTGGCGAAGGCCATTCGCGAAGTGTGGCCCTGCGACCTTGCCTCTATTTTGCCGCGTGTCGGCAACGGATTGGGCGGAGGGCGGATGGGACCTGGAACAAACAATCGAGTTGAGCAGACGGTTGAAGCCGCTGGGTGTCGATCTGATTGATACGTCGAGCGGCGGGGCTGTGCCGTATCAGAAGATTCCCGTTGGGCCAGGCTACCAGGTGGGTTTCGCGGAGGCGATTCGCAAGCAGGCGGGAATCGCGACCGGCGCGGTCGGCATGATCACCGATCCCGCGCAGGCGGACACAATTCTGGCAACGGGGCAAGCCGATCTGGTCTTTCTTGCGCGCGAGATGTTGCGCGACCCATACTGGCCGCGACGCGCGGCCCATGCGCTCGGTGTAAAAATCACGGGGCCCGCGCAGTATGGACGCGCCTGGTGAGTGGCGGAGTTCACAAATTGGAAAATAATCCGGGTGGACAGAAGCTGGAGATGGTGTCGCGCGGCGGAGCTGTCGTCTTTCAAGTTCGCGTGCAACCGCGGGCCAGCCGCGACGAAATTACCGGAGTTGTCGATGGCGCCTTGAAAGTACGGCTGCAGGCGCCGGCCCTGGAGGATCGCGCGAATGTGGCGCTTTGCGAATATCTGGCGGAACTTTTGAAAACGCCGAAGTCGGCTGTTAGAATCCTCAGCGGCGAGCGCAGCCGCATCAAACGCGTGGAAATTCGTGGAATACACGAGCAGCAGATACTGGGGCTTTGGACGCGAGAAGCATAGAGGCCAGCTCATAAATGGCCGAGACAGGAAGAGAAGAATTTCCTCAGGGGCTAAAGCCCGATTTTGCGTGTCTTTAAATGTCGGAGCTAAAGCTCCGACCCCCTGAGATGCATTTATGAGATGACTTCTAGCGAGCCGAGCCACGATCTAGGGTGGTAGCAGCGCGAAGCGGAGAGGACCAGTCAGCCGCATGGGCTTTGACCTACAGGAAATGCAGGGCGATTTGCGGGCAGCGAAGCTTGACGGTTGGTTGTTCTACGATTTTCGCGGACGCGATCCGATCGCGCAGCGCATTTTGAGCCTTCCCGCCGGCATGCGGACGCGCCGCTGGTTCTACTTCGTGCCTGCGAAGGGTAAACCGCGAAAACTGGTCCACAAGATCGAGTCAGAGTCTTTGGCGGCAGTGCCCGGCGAAACCCTTTACTACGCGGGCCAGGAAGAACTGCGCAAGAATCTGGCAAAGATTCTGGGGCATGCGAAAACCGTGGCCATGCAGTACTCCCCTAAGGCCGCGATTCCGTATGTGGCGATGGTGGATGCCGGCACGGTCGAGTTAGTCCACGGCGCAGGCGTGAAGGTCGTGAGTTCCGCGGATCTGGTGCAGAAGTATGAAGCGTGCTGGACTCCGGAACAGCTGAAGTCGCACCTTGCCGCGGGCGAAAAGATCGACAGAATCGTACAAGGGGCGTTTCAACAAGCAGCAAGGCACGTGCGCGAGAAGAAGAATTTCACCGAGTACGATTTGCAGCAATGGATAGCCGGCGAGTTTGCATCGGCGGGGATCCAAAGAGAAGAAGGGCCGGACGTCGCGGTGAATGCCAACGCGAGCGATCCGCACTATGGTCCGGTAGCGGGGCAATCTTCGCCGATCCGGGAAGGAGACCTGCTGCTGCTGGATGTGTGGGGCAAGATGAATGCGCCAGGCAGCGTGTACTACGACATCACCTGGATTGGCTTTCTTGGCGCTGAGGTCCCCGAAAAGTACGCTAAGGTTTTTCGGATCGCACGAGAGGCGCGGGATAAAGCCGTGGATCTTATTCTTTCGAGCGTGGCTCGAGGAAAGCCGCTGCAAGGCTGGCAGGTGGACAAAGCGGCGCGCGACGTGATCGAGAAGGCGGGTTACGGGAAGTACTTTTTTCATCGCACCGGTCATAGCATTGGCGAATCGGTGCATGGCAACGGCGCGAATATGGACGGGCTGGAAACGCATGACGTGCGGCACTTGATTGCGCGAACATGTACCTCCATAGAGCCGGGGATCTATTTACCGGAGTTCGGCATCCGCACGGAAGTGAACGTGTACATTAGCGAGCGCGAAGCTCGTGTAACTGGCACGGTTCAGCAAGAAATCCTGGCGCTCTTGGCGTAGACGCAACGCGCACTCAATGCTTTCCGAGGATAGTCATGACTGATGAAACTCAATCGACCGCGCAGACTGACGCTATCCGGCGATGTGCCAGTGCATCCGCCGGGCGCAGCGCAGGTTAAGCCGAAGTCCGGCGGAGTAGCGTGCCTGGTGGGCCTCGCTGCGTGGATTTTACCGGGACTCGGGCATGCCCTATTGAAGATGTGGGGCAGGGCGGTGGCGTGTTTCCTGACCGTAGGAGTGCTGGTCGTAATTGGCGCGGGAATGCGCGGAAACCTGTTTATTGCCAATGGCGGCGACGCCTTTGCTACGCTGGGGTATATCGCGGACGTGGGTACAGGAAGCTTTTACCTGCTTGCGAAATCGCTTGAGGTTGAAGGGCCGGACGTGTCGCGCGCCGATGGCGACTATGGCACGCGATTCCTGGCGGCCGCGGGGGTGCTAAATCTGCTGGCCGCGTTGCATGCTTACGAAGCGGCGCGCGGGCGGAAGGCTTGAGGGCGGCGTGACGTTTGAGCTAAGCCACTTTCAGGCGATGTTCCTATTTGCTTTGGGAATTTCGATTGCGTTCGGGTTCTTGAGCCGCAGACCCGCGCTGGAGCGCCTGAAGTACATCGGGTGGTCGCTGCTGTTGTTCCTGCTCATCGGCATTGGGATCGGATGGTTGATGTACCCGTTCTCACGGTAGGAGCGGGTGTGCCAGAGTCGCGATTTTGCCGGATGCCGCCGCGGCGCGACGGATCCTTGGCCTACGATTTGCGCGCCGACGGTCTACTTAGCGGCTTTGGCCTTGGCCATTTTCGCGGTTACGAACAAGAGTAACTTACGATCCTTTTCGTTCATGCGCGAAAGGAACCGTATCAGTTGGCGCAGAAATCGGGCTTCCTTACCGGACGTGCCCCAGGACCCGGCGCCCGATCCCTTGCCGTCGAGGATGGGATGGCGCTGGGGAGGTTCGTCGCCTTCATAGAGGAGCTCATAAAGAGGCACCTCGAGCGCCCGCGCAAATTTTTCAAGCGTTTCTACCGCGGGGACGGTATGACCATTTTCCACGCGCGAGACATAGCACCGCAGCAGCCCGGTGCGCTCTTGAATGTCTCCCTGCGAAAGTTTTTTCTGTTCCCGGAGTGAACGCAAACGATCGGCGACGATCATGGGACCTCCTAAGTGAGTATCGTACCAAGGAGTATACCTTAACAGATCGGTTTAGTGCTATACGTTATTTAGCGGTACGGTCAATATATATTTATTGAATGGCTGGGCGGCGTGCTGAGGCTCTTGCATTACCCTAAAACTATTTTTAACTCCTGATAATAGTATATTACTTAATCTAGGCTTTAGTTCTGGCACCCACCCGTTTTACGGAGACGACATGCAACCAGGCGCAGGGCCGCGACCGTCGCTCCTGTCCCAGCCCAACATTGGTGTCGCCCCCAGAGCACATCCGGCGAGGGGCGTGGACCTCTCCGCTCAAATGCAGACCTTCCACAATATCCACCTGGGAGTGCTGGTGTGGCGGCTGGAAGATCCTCGCGACGTCCGGAGCCTGCGGTTGCTTGATCTGAATGGGGCCGCCGAGCGAGAGCTGGGAATGTCCGCGCGCGGGGCGGTCGGTAAGGTTATTGCCGAAGCCTTTCCTGCCCTGATGCGCACTGACCTTCCCGATCGCTGCCGCACGGTGATAGCTTCGGGTAAACCGGAAAGCATTGGTGAAGTGCGATGTGCGGATTCCCGTGACCAAGACAGCGTATTTTGGTTTCGATTGCTTTCCGCTTTCCGGCAAATGTGTCGGTACCGTGTTTGAAAACATCACGGAGCGCAAGAGGAGCGAGCAAACCAAGGTTGGGGCATTGCGATTACTGCATAGAATTACGATAGCAATCAACGGTTCGACTATCGCCGCCGATGCCGCAGGTTTGCCTCACAGAGGTCTGCCAGCAAATCGGGTGGCCTGTAGGCCGGCTGTTTCTCGTCGATGAACATTCCGCAACAAGGTTTGTTCCTAATCCGATCTGGTATTTTAGCGACGCCCATCGATTCGAGGGCTTTCGTCAGGCCACTGAAATGTTCGAGCAGGACTTGACCAATAAATTCGTACTTGACCACCTTATGCGGCAAGGGAAAAAAGCTGGCCTCACGCGCTCCGTCGGTTTTTCGGTGTTGGAAGGGAACACCCTAAGAGCAATCCTGGAGTTCTCGTCGGAGACCGCCGTGCCCCTGGACGAAGCTCTGATCAGCGCGATCGGCGACATTGGGGTGCAACTCGGTCGAGTGTTTGAGCGGGAGGGCGCGGCGCTGGTGATCCAACGATTGCATTGGCAGGACGAGGAGCACCGCAGCGCGGCAAAAAAGTTGCGCGCTTGTACAGGGAGGTACGGCCCGTCGTTGAAAGCCTCCCTGGAGCGCTTAGGCAATCGAAAGTTAATGGGTGGAAGAGATTCGGCGCGGCAGGTTGCGAGCTCGATCAAACTAGTGCAGCGTTGCCTCGCCGAGATGCGCGACATCGGCAGTCCGCCTGTCGAGTTCGCGCGAACGCACCGATTGCGCTGAATGCACCTGATTGCATTGGCCCCGTGCCGCAATCGAGAAACGACTTCAGACACTCTTCGAGAGTGGAACTAGAGCGGGTATCGATCGAGGCCGAGTCGACGGATTGGCAAAACAATTTCTAATTTTCAGCCACACGCGAACGCATAAATCTATCGCATTCTGCGCAGTCCAAGAGATAAGGGATGGCCGATGGGCTCGCTCTCATCGGCTTTGTAAAACCCTCGCGTCGCATCGTGAACGTAGGGACAGCGTCTATAGTTGCAGCAGTGAATAGGCTTTGGAAACGGGCCACTCGATGTTTTTATCCAGTGTGTTGCGGCCGCCATCGAAATTTTGTGGACCGGACATTTCGGGGTATCTGGCATGCGGACCTCCCAAGAACAGAGGAAAACGGGAACGCAGCATATCACGAACTTCAATAAGGCTGTAAAGACCGGACCTGCCTGACGGTCGGAATCTCAGGAAGCACCCTCTTATTTTAACAAGGCGGCGTCACTCGGCGGCAATTCTAGGTGTCGCTGACCGCTAGTTCTTTTGTGGAGGACGCAGGTCTGGCGGCGTGAGGTCCGGATGATCCTTCAAATACTGCTGCCAGGGCTCGTCGCGCATCACCATTCGGAACCCCCGCCTCGTATTGACGTCGATGGTTCTCTGCAAATCCAGATCGTCGAATGGAATCACATGCTCGACGGCTCTATCGCCACCCTCCTCAACGAGGGTGAAATGTATGTCGCCGTTCACGAACCAGTAGTCGAGCACAGCGTACGCGGTGCCGTCTTTCAGATAGAGCCCGATTAGTGCGCGTTCTTCTCCGCCATAGAGGTAAACAGGGCTCTGGTAGGGCTGCGGGGTGACATAGTCCCCAGAACCATACCCATAGAAGGCTGAATTATTGCAGCCAAATCCCCAGGCCCAGAAAGGACCACAGGTCGGCCACCAAACGGAATTGAACCCCGCGCCAAACCTGAAAAACGGTGCGCCAAAGAACACAGGATTGCTGAAAACGAAAAACAGGCGTCGTCGAAAGAGGAAACGACCGGTGCCAAATCCCACGGGCCGCAAAATCATCGTGTGTGAAGCCGGCGGAACAAACACATGCGGGACGCCCACGCGCGCCCCGCCGCTGAAGCGCCCGCCTCCGCCAACGTGACCGCCGTGTTGTGCCAACGCAGGGATCTGAACCCAGGGAGAAGCCAGCAGGAAGGCGGCGACAATCAGAATCTTTCTCAAAATCGAATCGCGAAGGACAAACCGCGTCATAGTTGCCTTCCTTGCGGCCTACTGCATTGAAGCTGCGAGGATCGCGCGAGCTTGTATTGTAATACTCTGGGGCGCTGGTTGCATCACAAACGACATAGCAAAGTCATACGCGCTGTGGCTGACGCTTTAAACCTCTCGGCTGATCGGAAGAAGCAGGAAATCGTCGGCGGTGTCGTTGAAGGGCGTCTACACCTTTCGCTGTATTGTTTTGAATAGAGGATCGTAGGCACTATCCAGTACGTATGGCACTTTCTGAAGCTAATCGATCTGTTGCAGCAAAGCGTGTTCTCATTGCAGATGACAACGCTGTCGTCCGGGCAGTTGTTCGGACGCTCATTGAAACCAAACTGGGGCTTGAAGTCTGCGGCGAAGCCGTGGACGGGCTGGATGTCATCCAGCAAGCCAAAGACCTCAAACCCGACGTAGTTCTGTTGGATTTTAGGATGCCCATCTTAACCGGGATCGAGGCCGCCCCAATTATCAAGGGAGCGTATCCACACGTTCGGATCGTTCTGTTCACAATGTACGAAAATGAGATAAGCAAGGCGATGGCGAGAGGCGCTTACATAGACTTGGTGGTTAGCAAACCGGACGGCCTGAATACACTGCTGGAGTCGATTCAAGATCTAATGGAGCCGGGTCGTCAAGTCTGATCGGCGAGGACACGATGTCTGCTATCTCTCCAACCTTGCAGAATCAACAGAGTTCAGGGAGCAAAGAGGAGAGCGCGAGCAAGGTAAGCGCGAGAGCAAAATCTATCCTGATCGCGGATGACAGTGCAACCATTCTCAGGCTAATTCGGACCCTGCTTCAGTGGCAAACCGGCTGTGAGATTTGCGGCGAAGCTGTGGATGGCGTAGACGCCATCGAAAAAGCTAAGAAACTCAAGCCTGATTTGATCCTTCTAGATTTGTCCATGCCCCGGATGAATGGCGCGGAAGCGGCATCGATACTGAAGGACCAGATGCCAGAGGTACGTATAATTCTATTCACGATGTACAGCGAATGGTTTGGTGACACGCTGGCTTCCGCTCTCGGCGTTGACATTGTACTCTCGAAGCCAGATGGCATGGGCAAGCTGGTAGAGTCCGTCGAGGGCTTACTCGGTTTTTGAAGAACTTTTGGGGCGGCAGTCCTTCCCCCCGTCTTCCAGGGGCTTGGTGGGCTTCAGCATTCTCCGCCTGACTTTCGACCAAGTTTCACCCGCAGGACTCGCAAGATCGCTGCACAAAAAAAATTAAGGGCGCATCAGCCGTTAAGCTGTCGCGCCCTCTTTTGATTGAGCCGTAAAGTTTTTATGCTTCCCGGTTCAATCTGGCGTCAAGATAATCTCGGCGTTCATCGTCGTCAATCGAATTCGCAATGAACTCCTGTGAAAGATCTGGGCACGGGTGTGCAAACGTTTCTGGCGACTCGCTGTGCCTCATCGGGCACGATGCGGCTCCCAGGTACTATTGAAGTTGCCGAACCTCTGGTTAATTCTACTCGTACCCGCTCAGCCAAAACCGCTAGGAGGACATATGTCTGGGCGAAATGGGACAGAAACCAGGCGCAGTGGTCGTGTGACACTGCGTGTTCCTCTGAAGATTTTTGAGCCGAACACAAACAAGCGCTTTCTCGTCGAAGAGGCTTATTCGCTGAAGGTAAGCCTCTGGGGTGGACTTATCGCTCTCAGAGCACCGGTGAATCGACACCAAAAACTATTGCTGGTCAATCAGGCTACCGGGGAAAGCGCGGAGTCGCAAATTGTCTACCTGGGTCCCATGCACCTTGGCGGAAGACGGCTAAGACTGGTGGCCATAGAGTTCTTGAAACCGTCGCCTGGATTTTGGAGCATCGGATTCCCCTCAGCCGTTCCATGCCGGGCCCGGGCGGCGAACCATTCCAACTAGCTTTGTATTTCGAGAGAATTCCGTTCTTCTGATCTGCGGACGCGATGTTCGCGTGAAACTACGAACTCAGAGAGGATAGTGTCGATGCGATCGGTGGCCTCGTCTATGCCCCGTAATCGCGCCAACCGATCGTCCGACAAAGCAGAAGCGGCGACTACTCCGAAAGCTTCACGGATTCGCGAGTTAAGTTCCGAGATCAGAACCATACGCTGCTTCGCGCCATCAAATTTCTGTTTTTCGTGGTTTGCCGAAAGAAAAAAGAATACGGCTAGGGCACCGAGAAATCCGATGGCCACATCATTCAGGATAGTCTTCGACCCAGTAGTACCGAGGCGATCCAATAGCAAATCGATCGCATAGTTTGCAGAACAAAGTACGAGGCCGGTGAGAAGAGCATTTCGGATGCGAGCAACTCGCCATGCATGTAAGAGTTGTTTTATGAAGATCATGTACCACCTCGATGCTTTGAAGGCGAGTGTAACCCACAGGGAGGGATCTTAGGTGTCGTGTTACGCAGGACAGCTACATCGTGATAAAATCCAACGCGACGCCGAAGGCTATGCAGAAGGTCGACGCAGGTGGGTTATCGAAAGCGTGGCGAAAGAGCAGCCGATGACTGCAGCGCAACGGTGGAAGACCTTGGCATCCCTGGACGTTAATTAGGGTGTGTTCGGGAATTTTTGGACGAAATATGGACGCCCCAGGCTCAAGCCGCAGATCGCCGCCGTTTATAACAGTTTGGCCGAGGTAGCTCAGTGGTAGAGCAGCCGATTCGTAAACCTGAAATCCCAGTCCGCCTTACGTGGAATCAACAGCTTAGAAGGGTAATGGGACGCGCTTTTTGGGGTTATTGGGGCTAGGCGGAACCCTTTTTGGGCCAAATTTTGGGCGAAACAATTTTGCAACTCTTCCGTCGGAGGTGCTGCCTCATAAAAGCTATTCTGCGTTTTTCCATGCCTTCAATACATGATCTGAGATAAAGCTGACGTTCTTCAATTGCCCTCGATATAAATCACAAACCCAGAGGAAGTCTCGGACAGCCTCCAGCATTTCCACGAGTTCCTTATTTCCGGGTGCTTTTTCTCCGACGTTTACGATTTTATTTCGCGCTTTCGCTGCTTCCTCCAGTTTCTCAATGAGTTTGGATGGCGGGACAATCCGTTTTCCCTTGATAGATGACTTCACTCTTAGGAGCGGAATATATCTCCTTAGCATCCTTCCGATTGGTGGTGCTTGTATCTCCTCTAACAGCCACTGCGCGTCGGGGACAATTAAACTTATGACTTGTTTCAAGCCGACCTCGGCGGCGGAGACCGCGACCGCAAGCGAAGCTCTAGGGTTCGTGTATCGCAGATTCCAAGCATCGTTAAACAGTTGATGCGCTAATGGTTCATCGCCGCTCGTTTCGAACTGGTCGATGATTTCCTTTGTGATTTCTTGCGACATCGCAGGGAGAATTTGAACAAGATCAAGTGTCATGCTTCGTGCAGCGGAAAGGGACAACCAAGAATTTCCATCAAGGGACAGATAGTCTTGGCTTAACGTTAGCGCCTGAAAGTCGAGTCCGGCTCTCCAACGGAGAAGCCTTACTAGCCGGAGGGTACTCGCCCGTAACGGCACAATGAATTTGTCTGCCTCTTCATATACTCTTTCAACTTCATCCTTTGGGACAGCACTAAAATTTACCCATTTCCTATCGAAAGGGGATTCAAACCCATTACGTAGATACTCGCCATATTTGTTCTGGCTTAGTTCGCCCTCCGTCGTGCAAGAGCAGAACACAAGTTTTGATTTTGAAGGCTCATGCCGTGCGGGAGGGTCACAAGAAATGGTTGCCTGAATGAATATTGGAGTGACTAGGTTGAATGGCGGAGGCTCGTATTGCTTTAAGCGAGACGACAGATTTGGGCCATCAAGTTCGACCACCACTCGAAATTTCATGCTGGTAATTTAACGCGATTAAAGAAGTACTACACGTTTTTTCATCGGGTTAAAACTTCGTCTACAGTTTGCCATCCTACCTTCTTTGTAGTCTTACACCCGCAGGATTGGGATTTTTTGCGGAGGGGCGGATGGAGCCTGGGGTTTCAGGGCATAATTTTGGGCTTCGGTGAACCGGGCCGGGTCAGAATAGGCGAACCACTCGGTTCAACGTCAAACGCCGGCGGCAATTCAATCTTCCTCGGCGGAATGAGTAGAGCGCTTGATTGTCGGGGTCTTTGTAGCCTTCGCAGAGCTTCCTTCAAGACTTCAAAACTCTTGTACGTGTTTCGGCGGCGCGAGACCAGGCGGCAGTGGCCGTTTTCGAGGTAGGCTAGCGACCCGAATCCGAGTGCTGACCGCTGGCCTTTGATTGCGTCGCCGATTGAGGTACACGTGTGCTGGCGCTAGGGCTAAAATTATCTGCGCCTGTCTCTTGACAGACCGCATAATTCTCAAGAACGTCACAAACAAAATAGGAAAGCCCACCGACTTGAAAGTCAGCGGGCTTTCGTGTTTTGCGTCGTTGATCGGTAGTCTATTTCGAATCAACTATGCGGCTGGTTCTTCCGGGAAAGACGGGAATGACCATGGATACTTTCGTATCTTTCTTCTGGTCCGCCTTATTCTCTTGAATCCGTTGCCAGATTGACCCGTCTTCAAATCTGACCTGAGCGACGTAAAGCTTCACAACAGTACCTACTTTCCACAGGGGAACCGTGTCGATCTTCTGGGCGGGAATACTGATGATGCCATCGGGCAGTAGACCATCAGGTTGAAGGGCCCCGGTTATTACGACCCAGTCGCCGAGCTTTGTCTCATTTGCTTCACCTGGCGTTTTTATCGTCCAGCCTATTCGGATCGCGCTGATCGTCTTCTTGCTCAAATTGAGCACCTTCGAAACCGCGAGCATATCGTCTGAATGGTGCTCGCTATACGTGAACATTATCGGATCGCTTGGTTGCCACTCAGTCTTGGCAGCAGCGCGGCCTGATTTGATGAGGTCAGCTTGCATTTCTTCGTCAATAATCGTCTGACCTTGGGTTTTCTTCGCGGACTCTTGCGAGCCAACCGGCAGAACGGACGTACTCGACGGTTTACATGCTTGGGCCGCGTCACCACCACAACTTATGTCCGGCGTCTCAGTATACGTAATGTAACAGCCATTGTCACTCTGAGACCTTAAGCAACTAGTTCTGAGTGCCCCTGAATCACAAACAGCGCCCAATTGTCCATTGCAGGGGAACCAGGCACAATATCCACATCTGCCCTGCTGCTGCGCCCCAACCGGCGCAGCCTGAGCGAACCAGCCGAGGAGTGCTATCATGCTGAAACGGAATAAGATAATCGATCTGTTGAGAGACATCGCGCATCCTCCTTTTTACCTCTCTAAAGGCCATACAGACGAGCAACCATAGTAATAAGATAAATACGTGTCAAGGCCAATCAATATGACCGTGATTAATTTAATCTTCTGTATAACTTTGCTCTCTGCAAACGATGGGCATGAGTTGCTTCGGGAGATTTTCGAAGAATACGATTCTCTACATACTTATGAATTTGAGGGAACGCAAGTCCTGGCTTTGTCTGCGGATTGCGATATAGAGTTTCCCCTGCAAATCGCTCACTCCGGTAATGCTCAGTTGTCGCCGACGGTTTTGTTCCACAGTCCCCGGCTGTCACCAGGCTGCGCTGATAAGATAAAAAGTATCGTGCCTTTAAAGTCGCCCGTTTCGTGGGCCGATTTCAACACGATAGACGCAGGCGTGAGTCAGATTCGAGAGCTACCACAGCAAATCTTGCACCTGCCGCATCAGGAAGTCCGTTGTATGATCCTTGAACTTCAATATGATGAGTACAATCAGAAAATTAGAGGCCTCAGTGGTCCGATCCGGTACTGGGTGGATGTTGACAGTCACTTAATCCGGCGTGCTGAGTTCCACGAAGCCAGTCCGCACGGCACACAATCATGGATTGTGACGATTGACAAAATCAAACTGGGCGGATCGCCGTCATCTTGGCTCGCACAAGACGCTTCATCTTCCAATCCAGGGCAACTGCTGGTCGGAAAGTTAGCGCCAGACTTCAGGTTATCCACAAGCGACGGCAAGATAATTCATTTGGCCGATCTGCGTGGCAGAATAGTGCTTCTTGATTTTTGGGCGACGTGGTGTGCTTCCTGCGAGGAAGAAGTCCCTGCTCTTGAGCAGATACAAGTCGATCATGATCCGTCAGACTTCGTATTACTGGGCGTTTCAGATGAGGATGCGTCTGTAATACGCAATTGGATAGAAGGGAACCATCAGTCATTCCGCACTCTCGTGGATGCAAAGAGAACGTTTCAGGATTTCGGGATTGGGGCAATACCAGTTCTAGTTATAATAAATCGACAAGGCATCGTAACGAACTTTATTTCGGGATTTCGTTCTGAGCGTTGGCTCTATCCGCTTGTGAAAGATGCGCTCGTTCAGGCCAACTAGCAATTTGCGGGTCCTAGCGCGACTCTGATTGCCCAGGAACTCGATCAACGCGGTGAGCCAATTTACGTCGTTTCGTCATCTTCTTTTCGTCGTTCCTCACCTTGCTCCTGATACTCCAGAAAGTCTAGAAAGAAGATGGTGACGAGCGCGACGCCTTCCAACCAGATCGCGAAGGCTTCATTGTCGTGTAGCCCAGTTAACAAAGCTGTACCAGCGTATAAGCTACATTCTAATATGGAAGGACCTCGGTAAATCTGCGCTGGACTGATCGACGCCGTCGCTTAGGATGCCGCCCTCCGCCATTCCGCTCTCGCCTCGTCTAATTGAATCTTGAACGCGGGATTCAGTGGGCCGAAGTTTTTCTTCGGATCGGATAAATCTCTGGCAGCGCGACCGTACTTGCGAAGCTCAAGTCGCGCAGAGTGAGTTTCATCTCAAGGCGAAGGGCAAATTTTCTGAAAAGCACGTAGAATGCCCCATGCTCAAAGCATTGAGATTAACCTTTGGTTTCTCACCTCCATGCTCGCTGTCGGCTCAGTTAGCAAGCAAACTGTACTAATCCCGGTTGCAGGAGGTGTTTTCCTCTTTTGCCTGGGTCTCGTCATTTCTATTGAGGTGCAGGCACAGCAGTCGCAACAAACAGCCGCTGCGACTCCTTCCCCAGCCATCAAAGCGAGTGTGAATGAGGTGCTCGTCCCTGCCGTGGTCCGCGACGCCCAAGGCCGTGCGGTTAGGAACCTTTCGAAAGACAATTTCCAGGTTTTTGACAATGGTAAACCGCAGACGATCACTGGTTTCACGATAGTCAAGCGGGCTACCGAGACCTCCGTAACGGATTCTTCCGCTCCCAGTCCGGACGCTACCGACTCTCCCGCCGTTTCACAGCCGACCTCTCCCACGCAGCGATTTGTCGTCTTCCTGTTTGACGATTACAACTTGACTCTCAGCGATCTCCCCAATGCACAGCAGGCCGCGATAAAGGCGATAGATTCCTCTCTTGCACCTGGGGACTTCGCTGACGTGCTTTCTACTTCTGGAGACAACAGCGGACTGACTCGCGACCACGCAAAATTAAAGCAAGTGATTCAGGATTTAAGGGTTAAGACTCTCTTGCGCGCGAACGAGCACGACTGCCCCAACGTCGATTACTACCAGAGCGACCGGATCATAAACAAAAGTGACGATCAGGCTTTTCAAGTTGCCGTCATCGAAGTCATGCACTGTCTCAAAAATATTGCTCCGGAAGCTGCGGAAGCCTTCGCACGGACTGCCGCACTGCGGGCCGTGCGGTTGGGCGAACAGAACTATCGAGCCAATCTGTATTCCCTGCGGTTAATTCTGAACAAGCTGATGGCGCCGCTTCCCGGACAGCACGTTATCATTCTGGTGTCTTCTGGATTTTTCGCGCCTGGACCGGAGGCAGTGACTATTAAATCTGAAATCCTGGATATCGCCGCCCGCACCAATACGGTTATCAACGCTCTCGATGCGCGGGGGCTGTACACGACAAATGTGGGCGCGGAGGTCACAACACGCGTGGATGAAGCCTCACAACGCCTCATCGACCGATATCGTCGCGATTCAATGGATGCCAATGCTGACGTCATGGGAGAGCTGGCGGACGGAACAGGGGGTACCTTCTACCACAATAGCAACGACCTCGAAGCTGGGTTCAGGACACTCATCTCCGGTCCTGATTACACTTATCTTCTTGCCTTTTCCACAGCAAACAAAAAACCGGGCGCTCATCACAGCTTGAAAGTCAAAGTGAATGAGCCCGGCCTGACGGTTCAAGCTCGACGCGGTTACTCTACTCCAGCGCCGGAAAAGCACAAGAAGTAGGGGTCTCCAGGCTTACGCACCAACTATCGAATCTCGCTGGCACATTCGTTAGTAATTAGAGTAATCAGAAACAATTTGGCTTGCTCGCGAGGCACCAATTTGCCCAAAGTCCCGATAAACGCATTACCGGCAAAGTGGATTTTGGGACAAAGGCAGTTTTCTGCGAGGCGACTTTGCCGGAAGGTGAGTGCTTAGTGGCTTGCCAGTCCATTTCGATGGTACAGCCACATGAAGAATCCGCAAATGGCTCCGGCAGGAACGGCGAGGGCAAAAAACCACCTGGCTTCGGGCAATCCTACGAAGCCCATGACAAGCAGCCCAATAACGATGACCAAGCCAATGGGATGAGCGGTTAAAAGTCCACCGCCGTAGTTGCCGAATGGAACCACCTTCGTCGGGTGAGGCAGGTCGTGCGAATTCTCCGGAACAGTAACGTGATGGATACTCATAGGAGTTGGCTCCTGAATTGACGTTACTCCGAGGAATCGTTCGCTGCAACCTTCCATTCGCGTGCGAAGGTTGAATTAAGGATTACTGTGGCGGTAGGGACGACCACCGCTGATCGCCCCCCGCGCAGATCTATCTGCATAGTTCGCGGACTCACCATTTCAGTGGTGATGTTGGTCCTCCTGATGGTGCGTGTGCCAGGGACCGACAGCGGTTCCGATGATGATGGTGTCTTCGTCCGCGGCCATGGTGTGCTTTACGTTCGCTGGAACGAACAGGAAGCTTCCAACGGGATAAGGCTTGAGGTGCTCAAGGTCGAGCGTTTCGCCGAAGCTGACCTTCAATACGCCTTGAACGACGGCAACCCTGGCGTCGGTGGCATGCGAGTGGAAGTCATGGAACCCCGCAGGAACGAAAGCCGCGTATGTGAATGCTTCGCCTACCACGTCGCTCCGCCCTTCGAGCACCGACCACTTCGTCCCATCAGAATCGACTTTTTGCCACACAATTGTTTTTGCGTCCCATGCGCGAGGCGCCTTGGTTGATTCGGTAACGGGAGCCGCAAGTAAGACCAAATTCATCATCAACGCGATTACCCAATGCATTGTTTGTCTCCATTCGGTTTAGATTTGCTTGAACCGTATTGGCAATGTAACGCTCGCTGGAGAATTGTTTCCATCCGGAATCTGACATCAAACTCAGGGCCGATGAGGTGCTGCTAAACGCAGAGATAAAAGGAACTTGGGAGGCGGGGAGGGAAAAGCACATTTCGGAGAAGTTGAAAATTTTTGCGACCCGCTTACAGCCGGAAAATAATCCACTTGGACGATTAACGCCGTTACTGGAAACTTGAAATCGGCCTAAAAACCACTTGATTGCATAACAATGTCGGCTCCTCTCGACATGAGCAGTCTTTGGTTGTTAGGCTCAGGAAGGAGCCGGAGTTCGGTTCGTACGCGGGACAGCTCGGTACCGGACATGGCGTGCAGTAAAGCGTCGTCCACTTGATAGGGCATCCCGCTCCCTCGTGAGAGGGAGTTCGAAGAACTAATCATGGTCGAAGTTTTGATCGAAGAGATGTTTGGGTCGGACTGAAACCGACCGCTAGATTACGAACGAACCGTACTTGTCAGGGCCGATCGGAAAGACACCGAAGGAAGCGGAAGAAAAAACTCTTTTAAGTGAATGGAGAAGTGTGCCCAAAAAGTGTTTGACAGGGCCGACATTGTTAGAGATGTCCGGTGACGCGACTTGCCGGGAGCCACACTCTCAATGCAGGAATAGAAATCCTTTAGGCGCTATATCGCATCCGAATTCGAAAGGCGCCCACATGCACAAATCGATGTTCGCTCGCATACTCATTTGTTCAATGTCTCTCGCTATCGCTGCGGTCGTCATGCTCGCGCAAGATGCCGGTTCCAAATCTGCCAAAACCGACCATCAGCCTGACTTTTTGCAGATAATAACCCCGCACGAAGGCGTGGACTTCACGGGTTTTTCGGCTGATTTGGTGCGGGTAGTCAAACGGAATTGGTACGCCAAAGTGCCGTCGGAAGCGAAGCTGAATATAAAGGGAAGAGTTGTCGTCGGCTTCGGAATTCAAAAGGACGGGCAGCTGAGCAATGTGCCAAAGGTTGAAGTTAGCTCCGGGAACAAAGCTCTTGATGAAGCTGCGGTTTCCGCCGTTAGAGCCTCTGCACCGTTCGAGCATCTACCTGAGGCCTTCAAGGGGCCGAATATCGACCTACGCCTTACGTTTCTTTACAACCAGCCTCTCTCTGGGCTAAATCCATAATCGGTTCGCCCGCCAAAGTCCTGGTTAACGCGGAAATCGGACAAGTAAACCGGCCAAAAACCACTTGATTGCATAACAATGTCGGCTCCTCGACCCGAGTAGACTGTGGTTTATCGACGACCATAGGCTCGGGAGAAAGGAGCCGAACAGTATGTCCAGAAGAAGGCCGATGCATCCAGTGGGAGATAGACCCACCAGGGTAAAAGTCAGAGCCTTGTAGCTAGGATCGCATGCGCGGAGGAAACGAAGCGCATGGAGTCGATCGACAAAGCCATCCATGGGATGGTGAGCAAGTCGTCGGGCTGTAACGAAAGTGAACGCATAGGTGACCTCGAAAACCTTAAATCCAGGGGCCGAACTCACTGTTCGGGGGTGAAGGCAATACGGATCGCTGCAGACTGACTGAGGCGGAGAGACGCTCTGGCGGGGCGATAGCGACGGCACGATGACAAGGACGCATTGAGCAACTGGAGAAGCCCTCCTCGTCCCGTGGAGAAAGACCAGGGAGCAGAAAACTGTATAACCGGCGACACCGGGAAAACGGTGGACGGCGAGAGGGTGGCGGAGGGGCCAGCAGTAGCAGTGAAGCGGGGTAATGCCCGTGGAGCGAAGAGGCCCTGCTGTGGTGCAAGAACTCCGACAAGAAGGAAGGCAAGGGTGAATGATAAAAACACCCATTAGTTTGCAAGACCTGAGGAGGAGGATATACGTCAAGGCGAAGGCAGAACCAACTTGGCGCTTTTGGGGACTCTACGTTCACGTCTGCAAGATGGAAACGCTCCAGGAAGCCTACCAGATGGCCAAGAGCAACAAGGGCGCACCTGGGATCGATGGCATCACGTTCGACGCCATCGAAGAAAGCGGATTGGAGAGTTTTCTGAAACAGATTCAGGACGAGCTGGTCCACAACACGTATCGGCCCATGCCGGTGCGGAAGAAGGAGATTCCGAAGGACGGGGGCACCAAGGTCCGCGTTCTCTCGATCCCTACAATCCGCGACCGCGTGGTTCAGGGTGCGCTTAAACACATCCTGGAGCCGATCTTCGATGCTGATTTTCAATCGGGGTCGTATGGCTACCGACCAAAACGGTCAGCTCATGAAGCAGTAAACCGGGTGGCACAGGCGATTGTCCAAGGGTTAACACGAATCATCGATTTAGATCTCCGAGCCTATTTCGATAACGTGCAGCACTCACTGCTGCTAGAGAAAGTGGCACGGCGGATCCAAGATACATCGGTGATGAGACTCCTGAAGATGATCCTGAAATCAACCGGGGTGAAAGGAGTTCCTCAGGGCGGGGTGATCTCGCCAATGCTCAGTAACCTCTATCTCACTGAGGTAGATCGTATGCTGGAAAAGGCGATTGCAACCACGCGAAGAGGAAAATACCCCAATGTTCAATACGCGCGATTTGCGGATGACCTGGTGGTATTGATCGATTCTCAACCACGACATGATTGGCTAATTGGGGCGGTAGAGAAACGACTGCGAGAGGAAATGACAAAACTCAGAGTGGAAATCAATGAGGAGAAGAGTCGGAAGGTTGACCTAGCAAAGGGAGGGAGTTTCGGCTTTCTCGGGTTTGAGTATCGCCGCGTTCGTAGCCGTAAGCGAAAGTGGAGGGCTCAATACGTGCCTAAGCTGAAGAAGCGGACGGCGCTCCTGCAGAAGATCAAGGAAATCTTCCAGCGATACGTCAGCCAGCCCGTCGGACGGGTGATCGAACTCATCAATCCGATTCTGCGGGGTTGGGTGCACTACTTTGCGGTAGGGGACTCGAGCCGGTGTTTTTCCTACATTAAGCTCTGGGTGGAGAAGAAGATTCGACGACATCTGATGCGCGCCCGGAAGCGCACAGGATTCGGCTGGAAGCGGTGGAATAAGCAATGGCTCTACAACACACTCGGACTGTTTGACGAGTACCGAGTCGCGCGAGCCGTCAGCTGAAAGCCATCCGGCACGAATCTGTCCCATAACCCTTGATGTGAAACACACAGGAAAGCCCAGTGCAGGAAATCTGCACGCTGGGTTTGATGAGGCGGGGGCTGGAAACCAGCGTACGATTCGGCTCGTGAGGCACTCCCAGAGGAAACGGGGAGCAACAGATAGGCTGAATCTACGGCGCCTGGCGCCAGTCCTCGACCCTACTGATGATTATAGGCGTAGATTACCACCCGAGCTTTCAGACGATTGCATTTTTAATGGAAGAGACCGGTGAGTGTGGTGAACAGGAACTGAACCACAGTGATGGACAAGCAGAGAAATTCTATCGAGACCTGAAACAACGAAGAATCTGCGTGCGGGTAGGCATGGAGGCTACCGGATATTCACGCTGGTTCGAGCGGCTACTCGCGGAATTAGGTTTCGAGCTGTGGATCGGCGATCCCGCAGAGATCAAGGCCAAGCGAGTGAAAAAGCAGAAGTACGATCGCAATGATGCTCGACTCCTACGCAGGCTGATGCTGGAACATAACTTCCCGCAAATCTGGGTACCGAGCCCGGAGAATCGAGATTTGCGGCAACGGTTGTGGCACCGGCATCGGTTGGTGCAAATGCGCACGCGGATCATGAATCAACTGCAGGCATTGGCCATGAACGAAGGCTATCGCTGGAAGAAAAAACTGTTCAGGGAACAGGGACGAGCACAGTTGGAGAAGCTCACGTTGGCTCCTTGGGCCAGTCGGCGCCGGCGAGAGTTGTTGGAGCTGTTGGACCGCATGAATCCGACGATCGAGGAGCTGACCGCCGCCGTCGAGCGGGAAGCCAGGAAGCGACCCGAGGTGTTGCGACTGATGACGCATCCTGGCGTGGGTCCGCTTACGGCACTGGCCTTCGTGCTGATTATTGGAACTTGGGAACGTTTTCCACGCGGCAAGCAGATCGGCAACTACGTGGGGATGATTCCGAGTGAGGACTCCCGTGCTGGCAAGCAACGGCTGGGGCACATCAGCAAACAGGGCAATTCCTTGTTGCGCTTCTTGCTGGTGGAGGCGGCCCAAGCAGCAGCGCGTATCCATCCTGGCTGGCGACGTCGGTACATGCACCTGGCGATGCGTCGACACCAGAGCATTGCCAAGGTAGCGATGGGGCGCAGGCTGGCGATCCGGTTGTATTGGATGTGGCGGAATAGCTGTGAGTATTCACCGTCGTTAGAGTTCGGTTCGTACGCGGGACAGCTCGGAACCGGACATGGTGTGAAGTAGGACACCGTCCACTTGATTGGGCATCCCGCTCCCTGCAAAGGGAGTTTGAAGAAGTAATCATGGTCGAGGTTTTGATCGAAGAGATGTTTGGGTCGGACTGAAACCGACCGCTAGATTTACGAACGAGCCGTGGTCGTCGATGCAGGAAAAAAAAGCGAAAGAGAACGAGAACGAAAGAGAAAAACTCTTTTAGGTGAAAAGAAAGAAGTGTGTTCAAAAAGAGTTTGACAGGGCCGACATTGTTAGAGATGTCCGGTTTCCGCGTTTACCAGGACTTGTGGCCGCTCAGTACCATGGCGAGCCGTTGTATGCTCTGTTTTTGCCAGCACTTACTCATTGCGAGCCAAACATGACACAGGACGAAATAGCGGCATTGTCGTGCAAAATGTGGGGCCTCTTACGGATCGAATTTACGGAAACCGATACAGAGTTGCTGCCCGCTTAACAGATGGAACATACCTGCCTTGTGTCGTCCTGCAGAGCAAGCAATCTCAAGTAGACCTTGCTCTCCACCGATTCAAGGAACTACGCCGGAAACCTTCGCAATACAAATCAGTAGTCGAGTCTTTTGTTTCCTCAGGTTCCCGTGTTGCCGCCTATCACATTAAGAGTGTTGAAGTGTCTCCGTTTGCTTGGCCCCTCGCGGTTCTAGAGCAAATTCACGGAGAGACAGCGATGGGATGGACTGCGTTCGTGGTTGAAATGAAGGTAAGCGTTCGTTTCTTACCGTCCACTCAAGATGCTATCGGCGGTGCGAGTTTTATAGTGGCGTGTTGATCTCGTCGGTGAAGACGTCTTCGGTGAACGCTTTGCCAATCGCCAGATCGAGACGTGTGAGCAACTGGGCTAGGGTTTCGCCTTCTCGGCGTACCAGCATCGCTAAAGTATTGTGCCCATCAGTAGCTATGGCCACACACCCGACCGGTACGAGCGTTCCCACCGTGATTTCGCCATCGCTGATCAGCTCTGCGATGTGCGGTAACTCCGAGGAACTGCAGAGACCGACTTTCCCGGTTGCGTCTTTGTTTACGCCGCTTCGTCTATTCCGGGTGACAGATTTGTGGCGACGTTCCAAGGTAGCAACTCCTCGATGCGCTTGATCGGATGATCCGCAATACGGGACAACACGTTCCGCAGATAGCTTTCAGGATCGATTCCGTTCAGCTTGGCCGTACCGAGCAGGCTGTAAATCGCGGCGGCACTTTCACCACCGCCATCGGAGCCTGCAAAAAGAAAATTCTTTCTGCCCAGAGCTACGACCCGCAACGCTCGTTCGGCTGCATTATTATCGATTTCGATGCGGCCGTCATCAGCGAAGCGCAGCAGCGCTTGCCACCGTCCCAGTGCGTAACGAACCGCCATGGCTGTATCGGATTTTCTCGAGAGTTTCCCTAAGGTCTCCTCGAACCATTGCTTCAGCGATTGCAGCAACGCCCTGCTGCGCGTGTTGCGAACCTCGTGCCGCTCGTCGGGCGGACGCCCTCGGATCTCTTTTTCGATGGCATACAACTCCGCGATGCGTTCTAGCGCCTCAGCTGCAACGGGAGATTTGTGCGCCACCTCGAGATCGTAAAACTTCCTCCGTACGTGCGCCCAGCACGCCGCTTCCTGAACGCGGCCTGCTGCATAGATTTGATCAAAGCCGGCGTAACCATCGGCCTGCAGTGTGCCGGTAAAGTTGCTTAGGTGCGCTTGCGGGTGTTGACCCTTGCGATCCGGTGAATACGCGAACCACACGGCAGCGGGTGTACGGTCTCCTGCAGGGCGATCATCGCGCACGTAAGTCCACAACCGCCCGGTTTTGGTCTTGCCTAGTCCGGGGGCCAACACCGGCACCGGAATGTCATCTGCGTGTAGTTTCCCGGCAGACAGAACGTGCCGGCGCAACACTTCTACGAGCGGCGCCAGTAGCTCACGCGATCCGCCTACCCACTCCGCCAGGGTGGAACGATCCAACTCCACACCGGAACGCGCATAGATCTGCGACTGACGATACAGCGGTAGGTGGTCACAATATTTCGATACCAGCACGTGCGCCAGCAGCCCAGGACCTGCAATACCGCGATCGATGGGCCGGCTCGGGGCTTCCGCCTGCACGATACGGTCGCAACCGGCACAAGCCAGCTTGGGGCGAACGTATTGGATGACTTTGAGACTGGCCGGCACGTATTCCAAGATCTCCGAAATATCCTCGCCAAGATGCTTCAGCTTTCCTCCACAGTCCGGACAAGCTTCTTGCTTCGGAAGACATTTTCGCACTTCCCGTGGCAAGTGATCGGGCAATGGCCGCCGCGCAGGGCGCGCCACGGTAGCACTTCCCGTTGATCCTGGAGTTGCAGTTGTTTCTCTTCTTCGCCGCACCTCTAGCTCTTCCAGCCGCAGTTCCAGTTGTTCGATCTGATTTTCCCGCTTCTCCGACGACCGGCCGAACTGCATGCGGCGTAGTTTTGCGATCAGCAACTTCAAGTGTTCGATTTCCACATCGCGCGAAGCGAGCTGCTCGCGCTGCGCGAGGACTTGCTCATGCTGCGCCAGGATCAGGGACTTCAGTGCTTGGGAATCGAGTTGATCGAGATCAGGAAGGGTGGCGGCATCCATTGCCGCGAACCTAGCACATCTCTTTTACAGCTTGATTAAAACACATCAGAAAAATAGCAAAATCTTTTCTTCACACGGCCATCTGCGGATCGTGGCTGCGCACTGGACGTCGCCAATCGATGCCTTCGAGCAACATCGATAGCTGTGCGGGTGTCAGTGCGACCGTTCCGCTCGTGGCCTGCGGCCAGATGAATCTTCCGCGCTCCAGTCTCTTCGCGAACAGACATAACCCGTCACCATCGAACCACAGCACTTTGATCAGGTCACCGCGCCGACCACGAAAAACGAAAACGTGACCTGAGAATGGATTCTCCTGAAGGGCCGTCTGTACCATCCCGCTCAAACCAGTAAATCCTCGACGTAGATCCGTAACTCCTGCGGCAATCCAGATGCGCGTTCCTGCGGGCAGCCCGATCATCCCAGCAAACACTCGATGGCCGTACGCAACACCACCAAATCCACGTGCCCTGCTACACGAACCGTCCCTTTGCTGAGCTTGATCTCCAGCGACCCGACCGCGGGTGACGAAGACGCGGATTTACCGCACGTGCTATCTGACAAGGTTACAGGCAGGAGCCTGCTGGACGGGCCCTTACCAAGCCGCCCTTCGCGATACTTCTTGCGCCAGTAAAAAACCTGATTGGCGTTGACGGCATGCCGCCGCGCCACGCGGGCCACCGACGCCCCAGCTTCTAACGTCTCTTCGACGATTCGTCGTTTCTCTTCGACTGATCTTTTCTGCCTCTTTACCTGGCTCGCAACCTCAACGGCCATCTGCCCGGAAGTGTCCACTTATCCCTCGTGGACACTTAGCGATGTGCCCACAACCGGCAGCATCCTTAATTACTCACACTTCGTCCACACGGTTCAGACCAGACGCTTACAAATGAAGGACGGCGCTACGTTTTCGTACGGAACCGAATTCAATTTTGAGTTCTTTGATCTTCCAACAGGTTACCCGCACTCCGACATCGCCAAGATTCACAGTGGAATGATTTACTCGAAGGCTCGAGGGTTGGAAACATACTCGCTGGCCGCGTCAAAAGAAGTGCAGACGTTAAGAGAGAAACCGCTCTTCATTTGCTATCTGGCTGCTCTAACTGCCAACTCCCGATAAGTTCGGGTTACCGGACAATGAGGCCACTTGATGTCCGGTTTGCGCTTTATCGGGAGTTAGCCTCCCGAGCCGATAACTTCCGGGTTGCCCGTGATACGCCCGCAATCATCAACAACGGCGACTGGGCTTCCATGACCGGCTCGTTTCTAAGTATGCGGCCACGCTTTCTGCATCACATTGAAGAGAAATGCAGTAGTGAGACCAAACAAGATCCAGCCGTTCAATGCTTCCAGGGCACCCATCATTTGCCAACGTGGCGCCAGCTGAAGAGTCTCGTGGCCGTAACTCGTCATGGCACTAAGTGAATACAGCATAGCGGAAGTGTTGTCCTGCAAGGCCCCAAGAAAACGGTAAGCCCCGGCCCAGATAATACCCTCGAAACCATGCAAAACTGTAGCCGAAAGGGCCGTTCCTCCCATGGTGAAGATCGCACCGGCGGAGCGATTCCCGAGCCGTTCGGCACCGCTTAACGTCGACATGACTCCTTTGCTGATGAGTCCGAGGCAGTAAGCGTGGAAAACCACAGTCAGTACGATAAGTGGGAGGCCCCACACCCAGTCCAAGCGCCAATTATTGACGATTCCGGGATCCATAGATGACCTCTTTTGCGCGTCCTCACCTAACGATGGCGCAGCCCCTCTGACGCCAAGCGGCAAGCCGCAACCGATTGCAGATTGACTGACCGCCCTAGTGAAACAGGCATGGGCAGTAGCTATCTTATAGCGGATTTTCGCCAATAGATTCTCAAGTCCTGATTAGTTCTATAAAGGTAGAAGTCAAGAAAAAACACTCCTGCGTTGGCTGGAACTTTTCTTGTTTCTCAGCCCACGTGATGGAGCAGGATCTGTTCTGACCTTCCGCGCCATGTGCTCGGTTGTTGGGCACTGTGACCCAACGGTTTGGGTTTCCTCTACCAGCGGTTTTCATTGCCTGTCCGCAACGAAGCCTGTCAGTTCCGAAACCAGCAAAGCAGAACGGCGGTCAAGTGGCGACCATAGTTCTATCCGGGACTCGTGGCCCATAGCTTTTTCTGGTTATCCGAGAGGGCCTAGCCTGGTTAATTCATCACAAGCTGAAATCGCTGCTCAAAAAGTCCGCGGCTAACGCAAGATGGGTTGGCGTCTCGGTTGGCGATCCTCATATCGGTTTGCAAGCGGCCCCATTGGCATCACCAATCGTTTTTCGGCTCTGCACAAGAATTCGTGGAGGCCCGCATTTTAGGCTGCTTTCTGAAGAACGATGAATTCGGTCTTGGTGACCGCCATGCGTTGGGCCTTGAGCAGCAGATAGCCGAGATTCTTGTAGCCGCGGCCCCTTCGAAGAAGGGTTTTGATGTTGCCGTTGATGGCTTCCACCACTCCGAAGCGGACCTTGGTGCGGCAGTAGTTGAGGATGCCGTCGAGGTGATCCAACAGCATGTAAGCGAGCTTTTGAAAGGGTTCCAGGCGTTGCCAACGCAGTTGATCGATCCAACTTTGCAAGTACCGCAGCATGGCTCCTTCATAGCAGTAGGTCCACAACCGCTCCAAGCTTTCCTTTAGAAGGTAGGCTTTCATCACCCGCCGGTTGAGGGCGAACAGATCGTTTAACTGCTGCCGTTTCTGGCTGTCCAGATTCATCCAGCGCGTCAACAGCAGCCAACGTTTGCCTTTCACTACCCCGCGCATGCGCCCGCCTTTGCGGAAAAACTCCGCCCGGCGCACTTCATCGATGGCTTTGTTGGCGTGCTGCAAAACGTGAAACTTGTCGAACACGATGCGGCCGTTCTGCGCCCATTGCGCAATGCTGTTGGTGAATGGCCGCCACATATCCACGCACGCCGCCTCGATGCGCTTCCGCTGGCTTTCCTTCAGTTGCGTTCGAAAAAACTCATCGAGCGTTTCCTGCTTACGATCCTGCCCGAACCACAGGGGCTCTCCGGTCTCCAAATTACTGACCACGGTGATGAACTTCATCTGCTTGCCGAAGTAAATCTCATCCACGCCCATTTGTATCAGGGGATCCTTGCGACGCGTCGCACTCCAACGCTGCAGATACCGCAGGTCGATCGCGCGCACCGTGCTGGCCGCCAGTCCAAACTGCCTGGCCACCTGTCGAACCGACGCGCTTTCACACGCCAACCCCACGGCATCCTCAAAGTCCTTGCTAAACGGCGCTTTGCTCGGCAATTGCGGTACTTTCTCGACGCGCACCCCACACTGCGGACAGCACACCCGGTACAGCTCGAGGATCACCGTGGTCTGATACTTCCTCCAGGGTAAGTCGCGCACCTCGCGCTGGTAATAGTCATGGGCGTCAGTAAACTTCCTTCCGCATCCTGAACAGATCAGTTTGCGGTTCCCACGCTTCCGTCGCACCCACAAACGCAACGTCTTGGCGGTTTCATCGATTTCGTGCCGAAACACTCGGTAACCTGGCCAATCCAAGATTCTCGTGAACTCGTTGTCGCGCATTCCGCCGAGTCTAGCCGAACCTGCCTCATTGCGGAAACCCGCTCTCCTATTGGCCCGCTACGAATTCCTGCTCAGAGCCCGTTTTTCGAGATAGCTCCGCCTTGTCGTTTCGGGAAGGTGTTGTCGAACAGGCGAGACCAGCTACGAGGAGTTGCAGAGCGAGGCGGCTAGGAAGAGATCTTGAAAAGGCCAGCCGCTGGCCATGTGCACGTGGATACAGCGAGCTGTTTCGCGGATGCGTGCGCCGATCTTGAACAACTGAATACGCAGAGTTTCGATTTGCGCTGAGCGCATCGAGGAAGGCAATTGCAGGCGAAACAGGTTGACCAGGTTATAGGCGAAACTATGGAGCAACAGGCGAAACGCATTGGCCCGAAAGCGGTGGCAGCTCAAGCGGTCAGCGGCAAAACCATTTTTGAACTCTTCAATGCGGTTCTCGCATTCCCCGCGATCGTTATAAAAGGAAAAAACGGAACGGCTGCGGCCTAGCAGGTTGGTGACCAGGAAACGCAGGTTGCTACCAGCGGCGGTGTGTTCGGCTTTGTAGACGATGCGCCGTTGATGAGACCAGGGGTGAGCGCGGTAGCGAAAGCTGGAGAAGGAGCGCTGCGGCTCGCCGGTTCGACGATATCGTTTCGCGAGACGATGCTGCAGCCGCTGCGCAGCACTTTGCAACCGCGCGTTGGTGCCTATGCCGATGGCATACTGCAAGCCGAAAAACTCGCAGAATTCATAGAGCATCGGCGTGGCGAAACCAGCGTCGGCACGTAACTTGATTCGGACCTTAGGAAATTCACGCTGGAGTCGCGGAACGATGCGCAACAGCAAAGAGATGATGCGGGCGTGACTAGCAACCGTGCCCGCACGTAATCGGGCGGCCAACAAACAACCGGTGTGCCGCTCAAAGATCAGCAAGGGGTGATACATGTGCTGGTCATAACCACCATTGAAGAAGCTCAGCTGCTGCTGCCCGTACGTGGGATCGTCGGTGGAATCGACATCGAGCAGAATCTCTCCTCGTTTCCGGACTTGTTTCCCACAGATCTTCACAAACCCATCGAGAAGGGCATCCTGCAGCTTGAGAAGGTCGCGAGGTGAGGGTGAATTCTCCCAGCGACTGAGAGTCGGTTGTGATCCGAGCGGTTCCCCCAGCGGGTGATCGGCAAGAATCTGAAAAGCCGGATCGTGTCGCAGTCGGTCCGCGTCGTTGGCATCTTCGTAGCCAGCGATGATCTGGTAGAGGCGCTGGCGGAACAACGACAATACCGAATGGCGAATACGTTCCTCTTCGCGAGGATCACAGAGGCGTTCGGCTAGCCCGCGAGTAAGCCCATGCCGCTGATCAAAGGCCCGCAACGGAAGAAGACCAGCGTCAGAACTGATCTGCCCGCCGGAAAAATCAGCTCGAATGGGTCGGTGTCGGTAGAAGGAAAAGGAAAGCTGTGGTATACAACAAACTGTCATCTCTGGGTGCTCCGAAAGAGAACGCCGGGTTCTGCTAAAACCCAGTGTTCATCAATCTTTTAGAGCACCTTTTCTTTTTCCGCCAGAAAAATCGTGCATAATCCAGGCTAGAGTCGGGTGTGAGACTGGGTGCCCGAAGCACGCAGCGCCTAACTAATCGGCTGAGACTCGCTCTCGAACCAGAGTGTCTCGAGAACCCACGGCCACCGCCAGAGAGAATCCCCGGGATGGAGCGGATTCGATCAAGACACTCAAGCTGTTTGTGGTTTCAGATATTGGGCGTCGAAGCACACCCCTTTCTTCCACACCAGCAAAACAATGGTGGCAATCTTTCTGGCCAAGGTCAGTCGCGCCATCTCTGGCCTCATACCCTTGGCCACTAAACCCGTGTAGAACTCCTGAAAGGGGCCCGGCTTGCTGGAAGCCACGGCGGCCGCGCCCTTAAATAGGTTCTTCAGATCGTGATTGCAGTTGCGGTTGAGGCCCCGCACCAAGACGTTCTTCCGGGATCGTTGCAGTTGTCCGTCGACACTACGGTGATCGGCGCTGCTGTGCATCTCGATGGCTAAACCGCCGTAATTCCACAGCGGGCGTTTCGTGCGGAAACGATGCGGGGTCTGCAGAATGCCCAGCAACACCGCCGCGCGGATCGGCCCGATCGAGGGAATCTCACAGAGGTGTTTCCAGGCTTTGTGCTTCTTGCTCTCCGCCAGCAGATCCCGCCGCACTTGCTGGCGCACCACTCGCAGCGCATCGAGTTGTTGGTAATAAAACTCGGCCCGCCGGCGTACTCCCGGTTCGTCGATCTTCGCGAGCCATTCGGCCCGATGCCGAGGGGCATAGACCTGTTTGCCGGTACAAGGAATGGCCCAACTGCGATAAATGGCTTTCACGCGGCTCATCACCCGTCCGAGATCTTTCGTGATGGTCAGATAACTCCGTACCAGCTCCTTCAGGGTTCGTAGGCCATGCTCACCGTGATAAACGGGAGTGAGATGATTGAGGCGTAGCAGCTCCGCCAATCGGCGGGCATCAATCTTGTCGTTCTGGTTGCCTTCTCGCATGGACTTGTTTTTTCGTGGATCGCACACCACCAGTTTTGTGACGTGCGGTTTCAACAAGTCGTACAACCAGGCGGCTGAGGTGCCTTCTTCAAAGGTGACCTGTACATCTCCGCGCAGCCCGTCGATGAACTGCAGAATCATGCTGGCTTTGGTTTCGATGACGCATTCCATCACCACCTTGCCGGCGGCATTCCTGACGGCAATCGAAATACTTTCTTTGTGCACATCCATGCCGATATATTTAGTGCTGGTCATAAGGGCGTTCCTCCTCTGGAGCGGTTGAGCGAGCACTCAAACCTTACTCCACAAGGGGCGCCCTTTATATTGCGTCGGGTTACCGGACATCTCTAACAATGTCGGCCCTGTCAAACACTTTTTGGGCACACTTCTCCATTCACTTAAAAGAGTTTTTTCTTCCGCTTCCTTCGGTGTCTTTCCGGTCGGCCCTGACAAGTACGGTTCGTTCGTAATCTAGCGGTCGGTTTCAGTCCGACCCAAACATCTCTTCGATCAAAACTTCGACCATGATTAGTTCTTCGAACTCCCTCTCACGAGGGAGCGGGATGCCCTATCAAGTGGACGACGCTTTACTGCACGCCATGTCCGGTACCGAGCTGTCCCGCGTACGAACCGAACTCCGGCTCCTTCCTGAGCCTAACAACCAAAGACTGCTCATGTCGAGAGGAGCCGACATTGTTATGCAATCAAGTCCAGTCCCAGTACTTCAAGTTTCCGATAACAGCGCTTACCAGGCATGTGAACATGGCAAAGTGATGGTTATGGCCAGAGCAGCGGCAAACAGTTGAAAATGCCATCGTAAATAGAAAGAACCGAGGGACCTGTCACAATTTTGTTTCGAGCGGCGTTATGTACACTGTGAACACCTCAAGCGAAGCGGTCGCTGATTCGAGTGCCACTGAAACGCACTTCGATATTGAGGCGCTCTTCCGCGCCCACTATGGGCGAGTCGCCCGCATCATTGCACGGGTCGTCGGAGACCGCGTACGCTCTGAGGACCTCGCTGTAGAAGTGTTTCTGAAGTTATGGCGTAATCACAAAGCTCAGAGTGAGAACGTAGAAGGTTGGCTCTATCGGGTCGCAGTTCGCGCCGGTTTAGACGAGCTCAGACGGCGAACGCGTCGGGGACACTATGAACGCATGCTCGCGTGGGTCCAACCCCGGCCCGCTGCCGCAACACCCGAGGATATCCACTCTGTGTCCCAAAAGCAGGATAAGGTTCGTTTGGTGCTGAGCGTCCTCGCACCACGGCAGGCACAATTCTTGATCTTGCGTAGTCAGGATTTTACGTACCAAGAAGTGGCTTCTGTTCTCAACATAAATCCAGCATCAATTGGGACTCTCGTGAGCCGGGCGGAGGAATCGTTCCGAAAGGAGTACATCAAGAGATATGGACAAGAATAGCTCGTCTCGAAGTGGCGGTTGGGTGGATCAACGATTAGCCACGCTCGACTCTGGCGTCGAATGGGAACCAGATGTGACTGCCGGATTGTTGCGGCTTAGAGAGTTGCGGGGCCGGGGAAGCTGGACTAGCAGAAGGTGGATGTTAGCAGCGACAGGAGCAGTCGGCGTTTGCCTCTGCCTTATGGTTCTCCCTTCGCCAAAAGTGCTCGCGCACCGGTGTCTGGAATGCTCCGTCGCAGTTTGGCAAAGCCTGTTGCCGTCGGCTCCCGTCCAGGCCAATCTCAAACCACCGAGCGGGCGCACTCTGGCACCAGATTTCAATTTGAAAGATGCGAACGGCAGGGATGTCAAGCTCACTGACCTCAAAGGGAAAGTGGTTCTAGTGAATTTTTGGGCGACTTGGTGCCACGGCTGCCAAACGGAGATTCCCTGGTTCATCGAGTTTCAGAAAGAGTATGCAGACGGAGGACTAGTGGTGGTCGGTATCTCAATGGACGATGACGGCTGGAAGTCGGTGCGGCCTTGGCTCAAAGAGAAAAAGGTGAACTACCCTATCGTGATTGGCAACGAGGGACTGGGGAAGCAGTACGGACTCGATGGAATGCCCCTAACGGCGCTGGTTGACCGCGAAGGCAGACTAGCCGACGTGCACCCTGGTTTAGTGGATAAAGCAGCCACCCAGCAAGAAATCAGAGCACTTCTTCAGGAGAGCTTCAAAGCCTCCACGAACAAATAGTTCTCCGCGCGGAAGCATAGTTTTGGTGACGTCGTCGCGCCAATAGTTTTCACTTGGATGTGTAGTCGCATTACCGGACATCTCTAACAATGTCGGCCCTGTCAAACTCTTTTTGAACACACTTCTTTCTTTTCACCTAAAAGAGTTTTTCTCTTTCGTTCTCGTTCTCTTTCGCTTTTTTTTCCTGCATCGACGACCACGGCTCGTTCGTAAATCTAGCGGTCGGTTTCAGTCCGACCCAAACATCTCTTCGATCAAAACCTCGACCATGATTACTTCTTCAAACTCCCTTTGCAGGGAGCGGGATGCCCCATCAAGTGGACGGTGTCCTACTTCACACCATGTCCGGTTCCGAGCTGTCCCGCGTACGAACCGAACTCTAACGACGGTGAATACTCACAGCTATTCCGCCGCATCCAATACAACCGGATCGCCAGCCTGCGCCCCATCGCTACCTTGGCAATGCTCTGGTGTCGACGCATCGCCAGGTGCATGTACCGACGTCGCCAGCCAGGATGGATACGCGCTGCTGCTTGGGCCGCCTCCACCAGCAAGAAGCGCAACAAGGAATTGCCCTGTTTGCTGATGTGCCCCAGCCGTTGCTTGCCAGCACGGGAGTCCTCACTCGGAATCATCCCCACGTAGGTGCCGATCTGCTTGCCGCGTGGAAAACGTTCCCAAGTTCCAATAATCAGCACGAAGGCCAGTGCCGTAAGCGGACCCACGCCAGGATGCGTCATCAGTCGCAACACCTCGGGTCGCTTCCTGGCTTCCCGCTCGACGGCGGCGGTTAACTCCTCAATCGTCGGATTCATGCGGTCCAGCAACTCCAACAACTCTCGCCGGCGCCGACTGGCCCAAGGAGCCAACGTGAGCTTCTCCAACTGTGCTCGTCCCTGTTCCCTGAACAGTTTTTTCTTCCAGCGATAGCCTTCGTTCATGGCCAATGCCTGCAGTTGATTCATGATCCGCGTGCGCATTTGCACCAACCGATGCCGGTGCCACAACCGTTGCCGCAAATCTCGATTCTCCGGGCTCGGTACCCAGATTTGCGGGAAGTTATGTTCCAGCATCAGCCTGCGTAGGAGTCGAGCATCATTGCGATCGTACTTCTGCTTTTTCACTCGCTTGGCCTTGATCTCTGCGGGATCGCCGATCCACAGCTCGAAACCTAATTCCGCGAGTAGCCGCTCGAACCAGCGTGAATATCCGGTAGCCTCCATGCCTACCCGCACGCAGATTCTTCGTTGCTTCAGGTCTCGATAGAATTTCTCTGCTTGTCCATCACTGTGGTTCAGTTCCTGTTCACCACACTCACCGGTCTCTTCCATTAAAAATGCAATCGTCTGAAAGCTCGGGTGGTAATCTACGCCTATAATCATCATGTTCGGCTCCTTTCTCCCGAGCCTATGGTCGTCGATAAACCACAGTCTACTCGGGTCGAGGAGCCGACATTTGTTATGCAATCAAGTGTCGTACCAGGACTTCAATTGTCCGGTGAGGGTGTTAGTCAGGACTTAGCCGTTTGGGGGCACGTCTGGAACTGCCAGTTGGCGGCGGAACAATCCACAACGGTTGGCAGTCAAACCTTCTGTTATTGTTCGAAGTGGATATAATCAAGCTAAGTACTCGCTCGGTTACCCAAGAAAAAACTTCGCTCATCCCCTAAGTAGTAGGCTGCTCCTTGGATGGAGCGGTTTGTAACAAATTATCCCCGCCTCTGTGGGCCCCCCGAAACTCATGATGGTCTTTGTGCCCTAAGCCATTGAACTGGAAGGGCTTATGTTCCATATCGGCAGGGAGTGTCACGTGCTCTATCTAACTGCAAATTCTTCCTGCCGCAATCCCGTCCCTCCCCGGAAGGAAGAATGCTTCCGAAGGACTCATGACTGGAACGATTCCAAAACAGAGCCGGACTGAATGTGGGTTCTCCATGACGGAATTGGCCGTCGTGGTGACCATTATTTTGATCGTTATTGCCGCGGCGCTAATCAACATGGTGCCGTCCATCAAGAATTCAAAGTCCAACTCGGCGATGGAACTCGTCATGGGCGAATTGCGGCGAGCGCATGAGCGGGCGATCGATGAGCGCCGAATCTATCGCGTTACGTTTGTGCCACCGCAGAGCATTCAGGTCGACGTTGGGCAAGTGCCAAACGTCGCTACCACGATTAGTCGCAGCTCACCGACATTCGTGCAGGCACAAGGCCCACTTACGCTCCCAACCGGTATCCAATTCATCGTCGTGCCAGGCATTCCGACGAGCGCAGCGGCGACACCAGACGGGTTTGGCTCAGGAGCCAATGCCATCGATTTTGACGTCGAGAATGGCGGTGGAGGGACGCAAATCTATTTTCAACCAGACGGGAGTGCGCTAGACGGTGCCAACCGGTTGAACGACGGAGTCGTGTACATGGCCGAACCAACCAATCTTTTTTCCAGCAGGGCGGTTTCTCTCTTCGGGTCCACGGGCCGCGTCAAAGGTTGGTACCTGACATCGAATGCCGGCGTTACTGGTTGGAACCAATGAACAGAGCGCGTGACTACAAAGCGCAACTTCGACCGCCGCAGAGCGGCTTCGGACTTATTGAGGCGGTGATCGCGGCCGTCATTCTGGTAGTTGGCCTGGTTGCGCTCGCTGGACTGTTCAGCCAGTCGCTGACTTCTCTTCAATACACACGCGAGGACCTGATCGCAAAACAAAAGGCGCGCGAAAGCCTGGAAGCGGTGTACAGCGCACGAAACGATGCCACTGTCGGGTTCGCCGGAATCCAAAACGTAAGCAACGGGGGAATTTTTCTCGACGGATTCCAGCCGCTCTTTTTGGCTGGAGCAAACGGTATCGTGGGATCTCAAGGGCAATCTGGAATTCTTGACCGTCAGATCTTGCCCGGACCAGACGGCATCATAGGGACCGCAGACGACGAAATCATCCCACTGGTTAACTTTCAGCGCCAGATCCTGATTACCCCGCTCATCGATTCCACCGGAAACGTTAGTCCCGACATCCGCCAAATCAGCGTGACCGTGCAAGTGACGTCCCCGGGCCGGGCGGCCCGCAATTACACCGTCACCGGATATATTTCGCGCTTTCAGTGAGGACATCGTTATGGCTCGTTGCCGCCAGCAAGCACAAACGTCGGGTTTCACGCTAATTGAGCTCATCATGGCTACGGCTCTCACCGTCACAGTCGTGGGAGCGGCCGTCCTCGTGTTTACGCACTCGGTGCAAACATCGAACCTGACCCTGAAACGCTCCGAAGTGCAGACCGAAGCCCGAGCAGCGCTCAGCCAAATCTCTCGCGATTTGTCACAGGCTGGTACCGCCGTGCCCTTGAACGGCATTGCCATCCCTTCGTTGGGAACTGGCGGCGCGAATCCTAATTTTGCGTGCGACGCATCACAGTGCTACACCGGCGTCGACCCCGCCTACACGCAAGGGCTTCTGTACAAGGTGACTCCGGGCTACACCATCGGCCCCACGATTTCCGAGCCGAGTGACGCGATAAAGATAACCTACGTGGACCCCAATCTGGACTGGTCGGCATTTCAGGCGGCCACCATCGCAGCAAATGGGAGCAGCCTGACCATGCCGCCGGCGACCATTCCCGCCGTAAACGATGCAGCCGTGGGCGTGACGCCGGGTGATGTCATTCTCCTGCAAAACGTTTACGGCTCGGCGATCGGTATCGCCACGTCGGTGGCCGGTCAATCGATTACTTTCGGAGCGGATCCACTCAACATCAACCAGCTGGGCGCCGCCGCCGGAAACATCAAGTCTCTCGCTACGCCGGGCTCCAATCCTGTGACCTATCCCCCAACCCAAGTTTCTCGTTTAATGATGATCAGCTACTTTATTGCACCTTTTGTTGGGCCTAACGGACCGGATGCACGTTTGATGCGTCAGAGCGGAGCCCATTCGCCAGTGCCGGTGGCCGAACACATCGAAGATCTGAAGTTCACGTACGACGTTATTGATCCCGTCTCCAATGCGCTGACTGCGAATTCGCCCGACGCGGTGCTGGGAAACCCCGCGGTTCCGCAGCCGAACCAGATCCGAAAAATCAATATCAACGTCACGAGCAAGGCGGTCCGCGCGGACCTTACCGCCGCCGCGACGACGCAGCGAGTCAATCTGACCACGTCGATCGGTCCACGAAACCTGAGTTTCCGCGATCGATACCAATGAGAATCGGTCGATGGAGGAGCCAGTCCATGAAGACCCCACGAATCTGTGAAAGAGTGGACCGATCCGACAAAGGCGTGGCGCTGATAACCACGCTCTTGCTGCTGACTCTCCTATCGGCGATCGCGGTGGCGCTCGTTTATAAGGTCAACCACGAACAACATTTGCAGGGTGCGGACTCCGGAAACACGGTGGCGTACTACGGCGCTGAAGCGGGAATGGAAAAAATGATGGCGGATCTGTCGCTTCTGTACACGCAGAAAGCAGCACCCACCAATTGCGACATCGTAGCCCTCGAAGCCACGCCGCCGAACGCAGGCGCGGTGGGCACCACTTACCGCGAGTATATTTTCAATGTTCCACCTCCGCCCGGCGGCGGATGTGCACCGCCCGCCACGAACGTGCAGACGATCAGCAGCGGACCCAACAGCGGACTACAAGCAGAGATCGTTCGCATGAACCTGCAGGTAACTGCCGACAGCCCGGCGGGTGACGAAGCGCGTTTAATCCGCAACGTAGAGGTTGCCGAAATTCCTGTGTTTCAATTTGGCGTATTCTCGCAAAGTGACTTGAGTTATTTTCCAGGTCCCAGTTTCGACTTCGCCGGCCGCGTCCAAACGAACGGAAACCTGTTTCTTGCTGAAGGTGGGGGCTCAACGCTCACCTTTCACAGCCCCATTCGCGCCGCCGGAGACGTGGTGCGTGATCAACTGGCGAATGGCGCAAGCACGATCGCTCAGGGACGCACGGGTCAGGTAATGATTCCCACCGCTCCCAATGGATGCGATGTGGGGCAACCCGCATGCCGCAATCTTCAAGTGAATCCCAACGAGGGCAGCTCCATCGGGGGGCCGACACCTGCTTACTCCCCCACGGGAACCGGAGCCGTGAATCCCCTTTGGAGTTCACTGTCCACGTCGACCTATGCTGGGATGATCTTGAGCGGAACGACCGGAGCGCGCCAACTAACGCTCTCTTTCGTGCAACCCGGCGTCGGCCCCATTGAAATCGTGCGCCGCCCGCTGCCCGGCGAATCCCCAAGCTCGCTGGTGGGTGAATCTCGTCTTTACAATCAGGCACAAATTCGCGTGCTGCTCAGCGACAATCCTGCCGAATTACCCGGAGGCGCGGCCGATCCACAAAACATCCGCATGGCGAACGTTAAGACGAGTGGTGCGTCTCCCGATTACACCAATGGCGTTCCAGTGGCGGGCCTTGTGGGTAACACCTTTTTCGCTGAGGGTGTGAAAATAACCGATACGACGGGTGGAGTAACGACAACGAGAGTTGGCCCTGGCGGTGAAACCAATTGGATTAACGTGCCAACTACTCCGCCGGCGGCTCAAGCCACACTGGTGCCGGTGACCGCACCAGTCCTGCCCCCAACCTCTACGACGACGGGAGCGACCACGACCACCACTCAGCCTTGGAATTTGTTGGACGGGTATTTGCGTGTGGAAATTCGGCAAAACAGTGGAACGTATGTGGGTGTTACCAACGAATGGCTGCAATTAGGTTTCGCACGGGGGCCGAATCCACCGAGTGCCTTTACCCCGAACACGGTGCATCCGAACGCGATCCTGCTGTTGCAGATGCAAGCAGACCGGAACGGAGATGGCACGGCGTCGGCCGCCGAACTCGTCACAGACCCGGGAACCCTCAGCACGATCACTGGGCCTGCAACGCGCAACAATTGGTATCCCATCAACATGTATGACGCTCGCGAAGGTGAATTCCGTGAGAACCAGCGCGTCACCGCGAACTGCAGCATCGGCGGGGTGTTGAACCTCGTCGAGATTGACGTGAATAACTTGAAGAAATGGCTCGCGGGAAATATTGGAGCCTCCGGCGGGAATACCGAATTTGTGTCGCAAAACGGCTACATTCTTTATGTTTCCGACCGGCGCGGCATGGTAGCGAGCCCAACGGCCGGCACGAAGAATGGCGAGTATGGCTACGAGGATGTAATTAACCCAGGTAGCGCCGCGGGCACGCCGGATGGAGTGCTGAACGCCGGGGAAGATGTGAATCAGAATAATATTCTCGATATTTATTCGGCGAATTTTCTCGGTCTCGGATTCGGCGTAGCACAGCCGGGACAGCTTCCGAATACCCCGGTCAGTTGCTTCAATGTCGCTCGGCCCAACTGGGTCTCAGGCCCGCGTCGTGGTGTTCGCCTCGTGGATGGCGCGCTCGGCAATCTCCCGCTTCGTCCTGACAACGGGCAGGGTGGCTTTACCCTGGCGAGCGAGCAACCTGCGTATGTATTGGGGAATTACAACGCGACCGGCGGAGGTTTCGGCGATCCGCATGCCGCCGCAGCGGCCATCGCGGACACCGTCACGCTCCTTTCGAATAATTGGAGCGACACCAGCAGCTTCACCAGCCCTGCTTCCGTCGCTGGACGTGGCGCAGGCACTAGCTACTATCGCTTGGCGATTGCCTCGGGGAAAAATATCAATTTCCCACAGCCGGCATTCGCGGGTGTGCCGCAGGATTACGGCACTGACGGCGGCGTCCACAACTTCTTGCGCTATCTGGAAAACTGGGGTGGGCAATCGCTCAACTATGAAGGTTCGATGGTTAGTTTGTTTTACTCCCAGTATGCGACGGGCGTATTCAAGTGCTGCGGCACCGTATATTCGCCTCCGACCCGCGCGTACGCGTTCGATACGGATTTCCTGGATTTATCCAAACTTCCGCCAGGAACACCGAAGTTCCGCGACGTAGTGAACGTCGGCTTCCAGCAGGTCTACTAAGGCGGAAAACCGCTAGATCGAAGGTCATTCCAAGAATTCAGTTACATCGGACTTTCGAGCTAACTCCTGGTAAATCGGGTGGTCTCAATGGGTCGACGCAACACTCAGCTCGAACCCACCTGGCATTGAAAACGAAGGCTAAGTAATGGAGCGACCGAACTTTGGACACAAATAGATCTTTGGCTAATTAGTGAGAATTGTTGTTGTCTGCGGGACTCCCATTTTGCCCTGGAGCGGCACCGCGGGTATCGACACTAATCTCCATCGCCGTATGTTTCGCGAAAGCAACTTCTGTCCCGCGTGCGACGAAGTTGCCGTAAAGCGACCGGCTGGCCCCAACTGCACCCATCGCAATGGCCAAAGGCTGCGAACGCACGGTCGCTCCGATTACGATGCCTATCACCTTGAATCCGCCCGCTCCACCTTCGGCACGGTTGAAAGTTTCATCTTCGTGAGTGGCCGCTGCCAAACCGACCGCAACCCCACTCCTCAGGTACCGAGTCTTGGAAGTCTTGGTCTCGGCTCCGCCTTCGGCATCAAGTTGCAAGTTATCGGCCGTGCCTGATTGGACGCCTTGAACCATCGCCTCTACTTTCGACTCGACTCCGTTGGGCAGCACCAGATCACGGAACACGAATCGAAGTTGCCCGTTGTGTTTCCAATGCCGCGCAGGCTGGACTTGCACCACGGTTCCCTTCAGCACGCTTCCTTCCGGAAGAATCAGTTTGCCGTCATTCACCAGTGGACGAGAAAGCACGGCCTCGACTTCAGTGCCTTTCTGCGTGCTCCCGGAATTCAGCTGCGTCATCAGCCGCGCGTGCACCATTGTCCCTTCGGGTATCTCCGAGTTCATCGACGCAGCCATTTCTGGCGTGAGCGGCTCGCTCCCAAATTCCAGCGGTTTCCCGAGCTCTGCAAAATATACCGTGCCTGCTTCGATGTATTGCGGGTGCGCCGGCAAATTGGCGACGGCATATCTTTTCACGCGATGCAGCTTGCCTGGCTCCTTCACTTGTTGCATTGCGGAATCAAATTGCCTTCGCGCTTCTTGTTTTGCTTGCTTTTCTTTTACCGTCAAAGCGTCTTTGACGCCTTTCTTTTTCTGATTCTCCGCAGCCGTTACGAACTGAATCACTTGTCCTGATCCCGGCACCACGCTGGTCTGAATCGGAATGTGTCTTCCGTCTGCCAAAGACAATTCGGTAAACTGAAGCGTGATTTGCCGAGTGGGAGTAAGATTGGCGTCGAGGGCTGCAAGTGTACGTCGGCCACTGGAAACGCTTTCAATGTGCGAAATCTGCCCGGTAACTTCTGTTCCGACGGGCAAAGCCAACTTGTCGAACGTATATGCCGGCTCAATAAGATGCCCGTGAATCGGCTGTCCCACTCTCCCTACGCGAATTTCGCGATCAAGCACGATCTGCAAGGCAGCTCCCTTTGGAACCGTCAGATCAATGTTCTCCTTAACGTTGGGCTTGAGAGTTTCCGGACTTTCCGCTGCCCTATGCTTCAGCGCCGGATTTGCATCAGATTTCGTCGAGGAATTCCTAGGAGGATTCAACTCTTGCGCCAATGTCCAACCCTTGCAGGAACACATAAGGCAGATCGCACCAGCCAGACGCGCTAATTTCATGGCGACTCTCCCCTTCTTCCGCCTCTGTGTTATCTCAAAATAGGTTAGATGACGCGTTTTCCCTAACCAACCGGGACGTACAAATATGTGGATGCTACTTTGCCAGACAAAGTTGCACTACGGAATTTCGTCTCTTTCATCGGGCCCTCTAGAATATGGAGCAGAAATCAGTGTTAGTGAGCCCGATCTAGCCACTGGGGCGCGTGGAAAATGAGCATTTCTTGTTCAAGCTCCCTTTGCAGGGAGCGGGATGCCCAATTCGGGATGCCCAATTAAGTCCGAGAGGTTCGTTCATTCATCCAACCCTTAAGGGATCAAATCGTCATGTGGGATCAACTCGCAACCGTTCGGGGGAACACTATTTTGCTTATTCGGTCGTTTTCCGACCTTATAAGAGCTCGGCGCACAACCTTCTGCCTACTCGCATGTATTGTGCTGTTTTTGACTGCCCTCTCGCGCTACTCGGTAAGTTACGTTTCGAGCGACTCGGTTCCCCGCGAACCGGAGACCTTCCGTCTGGCACGCAGTCTTTGCGAGACCGGAAAATTCGCCAATCCATTCGCGGCTCTTGACACCGGTCCCTCGGCGCATCTATCGCCCGTCTTTCCATCGTTTCTGGCGCTGTTGATGAAGCTGTTCGGAGACAGGAGTAACGGCATTTACGCCATCAGGTTGGCCGCTGCACTGATCCTTTCCCTCGAATTGGCCCTTTATCCAGTGTTTAGCAGAATGCTTGGAATGGGAGAGATGAACGGTATTATCGGAGCTTCCATCTGGATTGTGGCTAAGCCGAAAATTGTTTACGACCACGAGGAACTATATGTTGCTATTTTGGTTGCGGTGGCCTGTTGCTGCTACCGTCGATACTTAGACGAAGAGGCGCAAGAGCACAGAAGACTTGCATGGCCCTTAGCAGGCTGCGGAAAAAATCGTTCTGAGCCAGCAATTTCTGGGTCGGTTTAAGTCACTCGGGAGTTTTCGAGCCTCTGCGGCGTGATTTGTCGTGCTACCGAGCGCCCGAAAGAGGTGTTTCAGCTCCGTTCAGCGACACTGCGGCCCGGTCGAACTACGTCGGAACTACGCTGTGCATCAGGTTCCGCATGCGCACCAGATTGTAAGCCGCGCACGCGAACGTAAAGATCCAATCGACCTTCAGCGTCCCGCGATGCCGCACTTTGCGCAACAGCGCAATCGTCTTCAGCCAGCCAAAACATTCTTCGATGCGCTTCCTCTTCTTCTGACTGATCGCATAGCCCGCGTGCCGCGCCGTGCGACTATCGATGGCGCTGCCACCTCTGCGCCCAAGGTTTTGCGCCACATGCGGCGTCACCCATAGGTTCCGACACTCGCGCACGAAATCCGCCGTGTCGAAGCCCTTGTCTCCAGCCACCGTCACCCGCTTGCTTCCCGGAAGTTCCTGCAGCATTTCCAGCGCCGCATAGCGCTCCGCCGTGCCCGTGGCTTCCCACACTCGGCTGTCCACAATCAACCCGTTGCGATTCTCCACCAGCAGATTCCCGCTGTAGCTCAACTTGGCCTCCTTGCCTGGACCTTTGCGCGCCAGCTGCGCTTCCGGATCGCTTTTCGACTCATGCGTTTCGTTCGAGCGCTTCTCGCCGCGATAATCCACCGTGGGATTTCCGGGATCATCCGGCGGAGGCCCACTCTTCTTGTTCTTAGGCTGAAAACTCTTCACGCTGGCCCAGGCTTCCAGCAAACTTCCATCTACCGTGAAGTGCTCGTCCGAGGCCCAGCCCTGCCCTCGGGCTTGCTCCACCACCAGCGACAGAAACTCCTTGGCCACTTCGGCCTCTAGCAAACGGTCGCGGTTCTTGGTGAACACCGTGGCATCCCATACTTCATCATCCAAATTCAGCCCCACGAACCAGCGAAACAATATGTTGTAGTCGATCTCCTCCATCAGCATCCGCTCGCTGCGCACCGAGTACAGCATCTGCAGCAACAGAGCGCGCAGCAACTGCTCCGGCGGAATCGACGGACGACCCACTTTGGAATACATCTTGTCGAACTCCGGCGAGAGTTCCTTGAGGACCTTATCTACCATCGTGCGGATCGGCCGCAGCGGATGATCTTTGCGTACCCGCCGCTCCGGTGAAATGTAGCTAAACACATGCCCCTGCTGCTGATCGTTTCCTCGCATGCCTAATCAGACGCACCGCGCGTTGCCTCGTTACAAAATTCCTGGCTTTTTCAGCATCCTGTTAGGGATCCTTATGGGCTTCTTGATCCTTACCAGTCAAACGGCAGCACCGGTTTACGCTGCTTGGCTGGGCTGGGAGGTGTGGCGTTTCAAATACGTTTTCTTCCAGAGGTCTCTTCTGCCCCTGGTTCTGCTGCCAGTTGTGATTATTTCTCCGTGGACGATCCGAAACTATTTGGTCTTCCACTCTTTCACCCCCATACGTGACAATTTCGGGTTAGAGCTATCGGTCTCGAACAACGACTGCGCACGATTTGGGATAAGGGCAAACGAGTGGACCGGCTGCTTCGAGAAAATCCATCCAAACAAAAACGTGAACGAAGCCAGAAAAGTTATGGAGTTGGGAGAGATTAGGTACAACGCATTGCGGTTGCGCGAGGCACGGGATTGGATCAGCAGCCATCCAGCTAGATTCATCAAGCTAAGCACAATGAGATGTATCGCTTTCTGGATGCCCACGGAAAACCTTAACAACCCCTATGCCAGTGGGCGTCATCTGGAGCGCGCCGTTATCTACCTAATGACGCTATTAAGCGGTTTTGGACTCGTCATTCTTTGTCGGCGAGATATCAAGAGTGGGGTGTTGCTCATTTCCTGTCTTACGGTGTTCCCTCTGGTCTATTACATTGTTCAATTCGAATACCGGTATCGCTATTCAATAATGTGGATAACGTTCCTCTTGGGAGCCATGCCATTGACTGCTTGCGCGCGCCAACTCGGAGAGACACTTAGGCTTTCTCTGCACGTGCATGGAGCGGACTCGAAAATCAAGTTTAATCGGCCAGCCTGACGAGATGAGCGGTGTGCAGGCAGCGCCCCAGTAACGTCGTTTGCGCAACTGTGAATCCGTATCTTGGTTTTTTCAGTTCTAATGCGTATGAGAATTTAGGTCCCGGGACAACATCAATTTGAGAGTGAGTTTGTCCGCGCCACCACTCCAGCCCACGCCGATGCCAGTTTCTACATTCAGAAAACCACCCCTGCGATCCACAACGGCCCACGTCTCGTGAAATTGCTGACTTCGCGGCACGAAGCCGTGTAGCGGACCAAAGCCGTCGTACTCTTCCATTGCGACGGCCCATCTATCGTTCAGATTGTAGGCGATGCGAGCCGCTGGGTTGTATTGCAGACCTTTCAGGCCACCAGTGTAGTCGGTATCTAGAATCGGATTGTAGATGAAATCCCACTGATGAAGATGGAAGCCGATGATCGGTCGAAACTCCGAAGTGATGCGTCTTGATTCCCAATACAGAGCATTGACGCTGAATTCGAAGTTCAAACCATAAAAGAATTTATGCTCCTGTGCGTGTGGGCGAACGAATAGCTCGCGGATTTTGAAGCCGTTGATGGTTGCATCGTGATTTTCCGAATGGATGCTATACACCGGAAGATACAAGCCTTGCTCAAACCATGGCTTCACGCCATACGCCCATTCCGCGGCTCCGTTGAGGGAATCGTCGGCGACTATCGCGCCAGGAAATTCGGGCGCAGTTCGGCCGATCGGAGTGAAGTTGCTGTGAATCATAAGATTGAAGACGCCGGGTTCAGCAATTTCCGCGTCGTAAACCTGGATTTCGTCCGTTTGCGCCAGTGTACCTACCGGCACTGCTGCCAACCCCACCAGGATCAGCAGCAGGCGAGCGCGTATCGATACCTCGACGAGAAATTTCAAGTAAGTTCTCGCGCCGCCGGGTTCTCCACCGAAATTTGCTCAAGCGTAGTCAAACAGCGTCAAACCCGAAATCCATGTGCAACTGCTGATAACGTTGCCCCGCAGCGCGCGATCTTCGTAAGGGTACAAGAGTCTGAAAACTGTTTGCTTCTGCCCATGTGTCAACGCATCGCGTGTGTAGCGTCACCTTCATTTCACCCATCCCTGTCTTTGCCAAAAAAGTCGTCCCATTTATGGAAGTTACGAGGTCATGGGCATCTCGGCACTGATGGCAGACAGATCGGGAAGGTCGTTCGCGTTTGAGAATGGCGAGCGCGTTGAGTGTTTTGACGATTGCGCCTCGCTCTGCCTCATCAATCGCGAGCGTTATCACACGCTGACCGATGGCGTTTTGCGCGACTTCGATGCGAATGGGCAAGCTTTCTGGATTGGTTTCGAGTACAGCGGCTTCATAGAACTTCATCCACGCGTAATTTGCGCTCATTGGCGTTTCCCTTTCCGGGGCTATTAACGACGCCTAAACTTAGACGGTAGTTCGGTGGAAGATGGTTACCTTTATTCTGGGGACCGCCCAAAAAAAAGATGAGATCACTGTGAAAGCACGACGAACAAAAGGTCGTTGCCAGTGGTTGCTTGTCCTTCGGTACCTCCAACGGTCCGTTTGCCCTATCCCCAGTTGATATAGATTTCCACTCGCAGGATTCATGGACATTCTTGCAGCGATCAAACGCGAAGAGAGAAAACTCGAAAAACAGTTACACAAGCTGAATCACCAACTAAGCGGTGTACGAGCGGCTGCCAAAGCATTGGGCGGCTCTGCGGAGCGTGAAGTCATCGGCGCGAAGAAACGCGTTTTGTCGGCTGCTGGCAGAGCGGCGATTGCGAAGGCGGCGAAGAAGCGGTGGGCGAAGGTTAGGAAGCAAGGTGGCAGGATAGTTTGGAGTAGTGCAACGCTATCACCTAACGCGGTACAGTCATTTCCTTTCAACAAAAACTGAGGGCGCATCAGCCGTTAAGCTTTTGCGCCCTCTTTAAACTGAGCCGTAAAGTTTCTAACCTTCCGGGTTCAATCTGGCAACGTACGCACCGTTAGGATTGTCATGCATTCCAGACCTAGCCGTGACCAGCGAGTCGTTCTGCCTCTTTTATCGTGGATGCCCGTGGTCGTCGTCCCAGTCGTGATCCGTGCGCCATCCGTGGGTTTCGACGTCCCACCATCTGTGGCTGTGATTCCAACAATATTCCCGCGCTTCGTGCAGTTCGTGACGCGCATGCTCGGCTTGGCTGCTGTCCCAACCGTGATGTTCGATCGCTTCGTGGAGGTGATGATCTGCCTTTTCGGTTCGGTGCTGGCATTCCGACTCGTCGGCACGGACACGTGGTACGCCGGTGAAGAGCAAGAAACTAGCCAGCGCTGCTAGCGTTACGAACAACTTCCCGTATTCCAGCATTCCTAAACGCCGTTCACTGTGCATTCGCTTCTCTCCTGTCGAACTTTGATGATCGGGGTTTGACGGCGAGCTGCTTGAAATATAAATTTCGGGAGGACACGCCGCCATACGGATTCGATGGGAGAATTGCGGGGGAAAACCTGTAGTGGCAGTCCTGGCAAAAGGCAACGATTTTCCTGCGGCGAATTCATGAACATTCTGCTGCTACTGTGCCTGCAACCATTCCCGCGAGGCGGGATGTCCGTAAGGTCCATAGAAAACTACCGCGAGGATTACGGTGGCAAAGACGAGGCGGCCCGTATCAATCAATTACGCGCTAACGACGAAACCTCTCTGGTGGAGCAGCAGGCTCGCATCGCAGAACTCTCAGACAAGTTACGAATCGCGAGTGCCACCCTCGACCCGGAAAGACAATTGGCGGCCAAGGGGAAGGACATCCGGGAACTGATGGCCGCTCGCCAGTTGCAGGTCGTCGATGTCCGCGACACGGACTCGAACGGTAAGCGACCACGACAATTATTTCTTTGGGTTCTGGGTGAAGCCGCGCGGTGTGCGCGCTTTTCAGCGCCCAAAAAATTGCTCACGCGTTGCCGGGTCCGCGCCACGATTCGTGTACGTCGCAGCCGTTGCACGGAGCGATTCATTGTCCAGTGACGTTGCGTTGTCGCGAGTTAGCCAACCTGTTTGCTAAATCCATTCATATTTTCCGCATGGACTGTCAATTTTGACAGTTTCACTTTGCACACCTGAGGTTCACAACTCAGAAGACCGGAATAGCACTGATAGGTATTGCCGGACACATAGGCGACCGAAGCCAAACAAATTAGGGGACTTATCTTTATGTTCGCATCCTACAGGTGGAATCTGGGTCGCGCTCTGCTGCTTGGCTTCTTGGCAGGAACGTTCGTGTGCGCCAAGTCATCCGAGGTACCAAAAAAAATCCCCAAGCGCAGCCGCGACAATTTGACGGTGCCGATACGCGGCTCGCATGCAGCGGGGCCATTTTATTCTAGGAGTTATGAGCTCCCGAGCCACGCGGAGTACAGACTCTTCGACCTCTTCTGCTCCGCCAGTGACACCGAGTGGTTCCGTCCCAATCAAAATATTTCCGCGCCTGCCCTTCAACGCCTTGCAGGCCCGGGCTCAAGAGCGGCGACGCCGGCGCGTCCGCGGTACCAACTGCGTCCCTGCTAAAGAACGATGCCTTAAGAAGTATTTCGAGTTGAACGCAAAGTCATCAATCGGCGAGTGCGTGATCCATTCCTGCGCCCGCTGTTCGGGACCAAACCATAAGGCCAACCAGAACATCGGCTTTTAGATCGAAGTCGCAAGGAAATTGGTTACGCTGCCGGTGGCAGTGGCGCCATCTGCAGAGAAGATTGTCATCGAGTCCTGGTTGCCGTCGCCTTGCGGACCAACGGACTGGCACCCTTGGTTGTAAACGATTTTTGAATACAAAACCGTCGTTACCCCTGCTTTGGTAACTGAGACTTGGACTGAAAAATTATCCGGGTTGATTTGTGCTGAATATCTGTTCGGGGACGTAGCGTTGGCCACGACTCCCTGTTGACGTATGGCTGACAAAAAGTCCTGGATCGATTGCCTGGTTGACACTGTTGTTGATTCCTTTTTGGATTTGTTTCGAACTCTGCCGCCCGTGTGTTCACGGCGCGACAATGGGAAAAGTTACTGGGGCCGCCGAAAAGAACGCGTAATCGGCGCACTTGGTGGCCAGCGGCCAAGCGGGGATGCCGCCAAATTTTAGAAATGCCCTGATTTCTTGGCGAGGTTCGGATTTTCGTTGATCGCCCAGCTTCGAATGACCTCAGTCACCGACTTGTTAAACTCACCTGACTTTTCATTCCAGGACGGGTGTAGTTGCCGCACTTGGTTTTTGGCAAGTCGTAGCACACGGGCGTTTTCAGCGGCTTCTTGCGGGGATCCTGAAACTACCGGAAGACTTTTTCTCGTCGGGTTCATCCTCCGGCTGTGGTGGTGGACCGTCGAGGGCTTCCAACTTTTTCCGGGCGTTGTGGCGTTGTAAAGGACTGCTATCGCGCGAATCCAGGATACGGTCACATTCCTTCTGTATCGCTAGCCCATCCAAGACCGACCGGTGAGCCTCAACGGCATCGCGGTATTCGTCATCGCCAGCGATACCGGATTGAAAGTTCTTACGAGCAGGTTTGCGGCCTATTTTTTCTCGGTGGGCTACAGTGGAATTGATTCTGGCGATTGCTTTTCTGGCGTTACGCTTCTCCGTGGGCGAAGAAGCGGGGTCTTTCACAACGTCGATTGCGACTTGCTTTACATCGCTGGCTTGAAACACTGGTTACTCTCTTTTTATTTAGGGCGAGGAGCTGAGCGTTGATTTTGAGGGGCTCGCCTAGCCTGGTTAATTCATCAGAAGCTGAAATCGTTGCTCAAAAAGTCCGCGGCTAACGCAAGATGGGATGGCGTCCGGTTGGCGATCCTCATATAGGTTTGCAAGCGGCCCTATTGGCATCACGAATCGTTTTTCGAGATAGCTCCGCCTTGTCGTTCCGGGAGTAGGTGTTGTCGAACAGGCGAGACAAGCTACGAGGAGTTGCAGAGCGAGGCGGCTTGGAAGAGATCTTGAAAAGGCCAGCCGCTGGCCATGTGGATGCGGATACAGCGAGCTGTTTCGCGGATGCGTGCGCCGATCTTGAACAACTGCATGCGCAGAGTTTCGATTTGCGCTGAGCGCATCGACGAAGGCAATTGCAGACGAAACAGGTTGACCAGGTTGTAGGCGAAACTGTGGAGCAATAAGCGAAACGCATTGGCCCGAAAGCGGTGGCAGCTCAAGCGGTCAGCGGCAAAGCCATTTTTGAACTCTTCAATGCGGTTCTCGCATTCCCCGCGATCGTTATAAAAGGAAAAAACGGAACGGCTGCGGCCTGGCAAGTTGGTGACCAGGAAGCGCAGGTTGGTACCGGCAGCGGTGTGTTCGGCCTTGTAGCAGATGCGCCGCTGATGAGACCAGGGGTGAGCGCGATAGAGAAAGCTGGAAAAGGAGCGCTGCGGCTCGCCGGTTCGACGATAACGTCTCGCGAGACGACGCTGGAGCCGCTGCGCATCACTTTGCAACCGCGAGTTGGTGCCTATGCCGATGGCGTACTGGATGCCGAAAAACTCGCAGAATTCATAGAGCAGTGGCGTGGCGAAACCAGCGTCAGCGCGCAGCTTGATTCGGACCTTAGGAAATTCACGCTGGAGTCGCGGAACAATGCGCAACAGCAAGGGGATGATGCGGGCGTGACTAACGACCCTGCCCGGCCGCAATCGGGCGGCCAACAAACAACCGGTGTGACGCTCAAAGATCAGCAAGGGGTGATACATGTGCTGGTCATAGCCACCATTGAAGAAGCTGAGCTGCTGCTGCCCGTGAGTGGGATCGTCGGTGGAATCGACATCGAGCAGGATCTCCCCTCGTTTCCGGACTTGTTTCCCACAGATCTTCACAAACCAATCGAGTAAAGCATCTTGCAGCTTGAGGAGGTCGCGAGGCGCAGGGCGAGTTCTCCCAGCGGCTGAGAGTGGGTTGTGATCCGAGAGGTTCCCCCAGCGGTTGATCGGCAAGAATCTGAAAAACCGGATCGTGACGTAGCCGATCCGCGTCGTTGGTGTCCTCGTAGCCAGCGATGATCTGGTAGAGGCGTTGACGAAACAACGACAACACGGAATGACGTACACGTTCTTCTTCGCGAGGATCACAGACGAGCTGTGCCAGCCCGCGAGTAAGTCCATACCGCTGATCAAAGGCCCGCAACGGCAGGAGACCGGCGTCCGAACTGATCTGTCCGCCAGAAAAATCAGCTCGAATGGGTCGGTGTCGGTAGAAGGAAAAGGACAGCTGTGGTATACAACAAGATGTCATCTCTGGGATGCTCCGAAAGGGAATGCTGGGTTCTGCTAAAACCCAGTGTTCATCACTCCTTTTAGCAGCTCGTTGAAGAATTGAGTTTTGCGAGAGATCGGTTCTGAATTTCATGGGTTATCACTGCATTGCATAAGAGCCGTTTGGTCGTTCTGTCCGCTCAGCTGGCCCTAAGCGGAACCCGATGTCATGCTTCCGCTATCAGGTTTCGCAATCGGCAGAGGTTATAGGCAGCTCCGGTGAAGGTAAAAAGCCATCCAACCTTGTCGATCCCTCGCAGCTTCACTTTTCTGAGCATCCCCACCATCTTCATCCACCCGAACGACTGCTCCACTCGTTTTCGCTTCCGCTGACTCACCTCATACCCGACATGTCGCGTGGTCCGCTCGTCCACCGCGCTCCTGCGGTTCGTATCGTTTTGCGCCACATGCGGGGTAATGTTCATCCCGCGGAGTTCTCGTACGAATTCCTGCGTGTCGTAGTTTTTGTCTCCCCCCAAGGTGACCCGCTTTCCGCTGGGGATGGCCTCGGCCATGAGCATCGCTGCATCTCGCTCCGCTCTTCCATTCGCCTCGGTCAGAAAAGTCTGCACCAAAAGCCCGCTGCGGTTCTCCATCAATACATGCCCCAGGTAGCCGAGCTTTGCTTCGCTCCCTTTGGACTTCCTGAACAGCCGCGCCTCGGGATCCGTCGTCGATTCATGGGTCTGGTTCGTCCGCTTCTCCTTGTGAAAGTCGACCTCTCCTCCTGGTCCGGGTGGCTTCCCCTTCCCGTCTTTCCGCCGAAAACTCTTCTGACTCGCCCAGGCCTCGATCAGCGTCCCGTCCACCGTGAAGTGTTCGTCCGACATGTACGGCTTGGCGCGTTCCAGCACCCTTTGAAAAAAAGACTCCGCGATCTCCTCGTTCAGCAAACGCTCCCGGTTCTTGCTGTACACCGCGTGATTCCATACCACCTCGTCCATCTCCATCCCCACAAACCACCGGAACAGCATGTTGTACTGTAGTTGCTCGATCAGCATGCGCTCACTGCGCACCGAATAGAAAACCTGCAACAGCAGTGACCTCAACAGCCGTTCCGGAGCGATCGACGGGCGCCCCACATCCGAGTACAGCTTCGCGAACTTCGGCGACATCTCCTTCAGAATCTCGTCCACCATCTTGCGAATCGGTCGCAACGGGTGATCTGTGGGGACACGCTTCTCTGGAGAAATGTAGCTGAACATTCCTTCTTGCAGGTCATCGTCGCCGCGCATTCACTCGCCTCCTTCGCCTTCCTTCACTCAGACGAGTTCTCTTCCATTAAAGTTGCAGTGGAACGGAGTTTTTCAACGAACTGTTAGAGCACCTTTTCTTTTTCCGCCAGAAAAATCGTGCATAATCCAGGCTAAGGGCCTCAAAACTCAGCTCCCCCTTAAACCACCTATGGCAAGGTGGCTAAGTTCGGATTAAGATTTATTGTTTTCCTTCATATCCAGAACATCTGCGGCGAGGCCCCAAGGTACACGACTCCAGCAATCCATCATGTGATTGCGGGCCGCGGCCCGTTCCGCTTCGGATTTGGAGGGGTCGATGGATTGCTTGCGGAAATATTGAAACAACCGGATTGGATTGCTGTGGGGGTCGTACGTTGGCTTGCGCTTGCCGGGCGTCATCGCGCGCGCCTCGCGGCTAACGTCGCTAACGTCGTGGCGAACTCGGGATCAAGGAAGTACTTACCGGCTGCAAAATCCAACTGACTTCGATCGAACAAGCCGCTCAACGCTTCCTCTAAATGAGCTTCGCCGAACCGCTGGACTAATTGAGGGTGGGTGACTTCTTTTGCGTCTGCGACGTAGGAAAGAACTTCACCGCGAAAGAGCGCCTTGCTGTGGATTAGGTTGGGGTTGTCTCGGTTTTGCCAAGATAGTCGATTCACATCGGGGGAAACTTCGTTCATTGTTTCGTTGCCTTTACTTCGACGCTACTGCAAGTCGTTTAGGAATTACGTTTACAGCAGCGAAGCCCTTTTCGTTTTGCTGGAGTTCAAATTCGACCTCTTCTCCTTGAGTTAGTGAACGATAACCTTCCATTTGAATCGCTCTGTGGTGTACGAATATCCCATCGTCATTGCCCTCATAAACGACAAAACCGTAACCTCTGCTGGGGTCAAACCACTTCACTCGGCCTTTTTCGCGAACGTTTTCCACTTCGTTGGCTCCTTGATGTTTGATTTTGTTGCAGTGCTACCGCGCCACGCTTTCCATCGCTGCGACTGGTTCGTCGCAGACGTACGATCGCGGAACGGTGCTGAATTGTTTGAAAAGCCAGGTACGGTCGGCAACACCAAGCGCGGCGGCGATGCGCTCTTGCTCGCTGCCAGATAGATCGGCGCGGCCGGCGAGCGCTCGCGAGAACTTCGATTCGGACAGGTTGGCGGCGGCGGCTACTTCGTAGTTCTTCCTGCCACTTATTTGGATCTTCCAGCGCAAATTAACTAGCACGTGTATCCTCCGGTTTCTTGTTGTTGCAGGCGGAATTTTAAAAAAGACCCGCGACATACGCGGGCAAGAATTCAGAATCTTTGATACTCGAGGCAAACGACTAGCGGGCGAATGCGTGAATCGAAGAAAGAAAAGCGAGGAAAACGGGATGCTGTGGGAAGATGGTCCCCGATAGGGAAGCGACTATTTGCCCTCTCACCTATCACTAAAAGCCCGCTCATTTTGAGAGTAGTCCAAATCAGATAAGGCGTGCGTTTTCTTATATCTAGTAAGCTTTTTGGCGGGTACGATTAAAGAAGACCCCGCGGGGTATCTATCCGAAACCACAGGTGTTAGTTCTTGACTCCCTCCCGCAGTTCGAGGAATCCAGAGACCCAAAGACATGGATCCAAGTCGTGTCGGCTGCCGTGCGGGATACCACTGGACTTTGGCTGTCGCTGTTGAATTGCGTAAGCGGAGCGGAGTAATTTCTCCAGATTTCGACGTTCGCCAGACATTCGGCGGGACTATCCTCCGACGCCGTACCTTGCGTCACGGCTTTAATCCCGAGCGATAGGACCGGTCAACCCGTTTTAGGCTGTACAGGGTGTCACCCCTGCCCTTAAACAGACCCTGAAGCCAGTTTCTACTTTCCCTTTTGGACTGTACGTTTAGATCGGCAGCCCAGCTCGAATCAAAGTGCAGAGATGGGTTTTATGCACGACCAAATTGTGCATACAAATTAATCATCGAGGATGTGACATGAAAAAACAAAAGGGTTTCTCTCTTATCGAACTTCTGATCGTCGTGGCTATCATTTTGATCATCGCGGCCATTGCGATCCCGAATCTCATCAAGTCGAAGATGGCGGCCAACGAATCTTCGGCTGTCGGTTCGGTTCGCACCATCAACACGGGTGAAGTGAACTACGCAGCGTCCTGCCCGGCGATCGGTTTCTCGGCCACGCTGATTGAGTTGAACACCGGTGCAGTTTGCGCCGGCGGTCAGGGCATCATCGACCCGATTCTGGCCGGTGGCGCCAAGAGCGGATACACGTTCGCCTACCTGCCGGTTGCGGGCGGCGACCTGTTGAACGACACCTACACCTCAACCGCCACTCCGGCGACCGTGGGCACGACTGGACAGCGCATGTTCTGCTCGAGCCAGACGGGCGTCATTCAGTACACCCTGAACGGTGCTGGTTGCACGGCTGGTCCTGGCGGTAGCCCGGCGCTGTAAGAAGCTAAGTACGAAAAGCAGTCGGTGTCACGGAAGGGGAAGTCCAACGACTTCCCCTTTTTTTTTCGACCGCGCCCAGAGTATCTATAACGCCGGACAGGGCATCGGGGATCTGACTGCCTTCCCCCCTCTTCGATTTTTTAAAGAGAAAGACGGCGGGCGGCCGAATCGAGTCCGGAACGAGCAGACTGTTCGGGGGCTTGGTGCCAGGGGGCGAAAAGGGTCCCCGTAAGCTGTTACATACAAGCTAGTTAGCTAGCGTCTCCAACTACTCAGTCTCGAGTTGGTGCATGGTGCTGGAGGGAGTTGGGGATTCGGAGACTAAGAGGCTTGGAATCAAGGTGTTGCGAGGGGACCGGATTTGCGACTTGAGATTTGCGCCTGGGCATATCGCTGCAATGGGCATTCTTGATGTGGAAATGGGCCTAGGAGCGTCGATCTTCAGTTAGAAAGGGTCTGTTGCCGAACCCTCCGGATTTGTATCGCGAGTGTTTTTTTGGGTGGAACACTCATGAATAAAGAAAACACAGATAGTTAGGCGAAACTTATCCACAAATTGGCATAGACCTGGGCTTAACTTCCCCGAATCACTGGGATGGATTGTTGTTGAGTTTCTGTGTGTACAAATGTGTGAAAGTTCTAGTACACGGCGGCGCCGAAAAAAATTTCAAAATTTTGTTTTGAAAACTTTCAGAGGCGCGGCGAGCCGGGTGCCTCGTATTGCGAGAATCCGCGACCGACCCGCTCGCGGGTCCGGTTGAATAATTCTTCACTCCTGACCGCATCTATTTGAGTTGGGGCCAGCCTGGTGTTGGGAAACCTGTGATTCGTCCCATCAAATCGTCATCTGCGATTACCGGCGGATCAAAGCCTTGCGTGGGAAATCCCGTGGCTTGACCAATGAAGTCTAAGGGACGGAATTTCGGGGCGTCTTTGTCCTCCTCGTCTTCCTGTTCTTCCTCGTCGTCCTCTTCACCATCTGACGGTGTGCGAATTTTTAGCGCGGATGTCGGCTTGGGATCGCCCAGCAGTTCCGCCCACGGTTGCCATGCCTCGCACAGGTCTACTGGCACCAAATCGGGGTCGTAATCAGATGCGACTCAGTTCTCAAACTTATCCTCGCGGACATCGTCAAACGTCGCAATCTGTGTGTCGGTAAATTTAATGAGGACGGTTCCTATGCTGTGGCGGTCGCCGTCTTTTCCTGTTACTGAGAAGGCTGATCCTTCGATTTTCATGCTTTACTCCGTTCTTCCTGCTTACATCCAGACGGGGGGCCACACCTATTTTGATGAGCAACTTGGCGTAACCTGTTGAGTGCTAAGAGGTTGCACTTGCTCATTGCATGTTGCTCATGATCACCTTGATTTTAAGGTGCTCATCAAGATGCTCATGATCACCTTGAAATGAGCAAGTGTAACGTATGTATTATCATAGAGTTACGTCAAGGTGCAAATGTGGCATAGAGGGCTGTCCGGGTAGCGCCACAAACCTTTTATTTTCAACAAGCTCAGATCTCGACGCTCGAAACATGATCACCTTGATTGCGAACGTAAAGCGAAAACGCATGATCACCTTGAACACCTTAAAAATCCATGGCGACCTGCGCCACCTTCGCGTCTTCAGGCAGCTCCCACCACCACTTGTTGCCATCCCGCTGCGGCTTAATCTTGAGCTGTTGCTGCGCACGCCGCAGAGTTATTGGCTTGATCTTCTGTTGCGCTGCCTTTTTGTCAACCTCGGATTTGCTCACCCGGCCATCACTCAGCACCAAGCGCAAAAACTCGACGGCATTTTCGACCTTGTCGCTTCCTTCCCGGTCATCACCTTTGTTTTGTGCCTGTGCTTCCGACAACTGGTCCGCCGTGAGATCACAAGTTTCGCCGTGCGCAACAAATGGCACAGGTTTGGAAATACCCTCAACCTTGGCAAAATCCAGTTTGTATTTGATTGAAGGCGGCTTGGGGCCGAGATTGGTTTTCGAGCAAGCAAAGACGGCTCTGCACAAGAATTCGTGGAGGCCCGCATTTTAGGCTGCTTTCTGAAGAACGATGAATTCGGTCTTGGTGACCGCCATGCGTTGGGCCTTGAGCAGCAGATAGCCGAGATTCTTGTAGCCGCGGCCCCTTCGAAGAAGGGTTTTGATGTTGCCGTTGATGGCTTCCACCACTCCGAAGCGGACCTTGGTGCGGCAGTAGTTGAGGATGCCGTCGAGGTGATCCAACAGCATGTAAGCGAGCTTTTGAAAGGGTTCCAGGCGTTGCCAACGCAGTTGATCGATCCAACTTTGCAAGTACCGCAGCATGGCTCCTTCATAGCAGTAGGTCCACAACCGCTCCAAGCTTTCCTTTAGAAGGTAGGCTTTCATCACCCGCCGGTTGAGGGCGAACAGATCGTTTAACTGCTGCCGTTTCTGGCTGTCCAGATTCATCCAGCGCGTCAACAGCAGCCAACGTTTGCCTTTCACTACCCCGCGCATGCGCCCGCCTTTGCGGAAAAACTCCGCCCGGCGCACTTCATCGATGGCTTTGTTGGCGTGCTGCAAAACGTGAAACTTGTCGAACACGATGCGGCCGTTCTGCGCCCATTGCGCAATGCTGTTGGTGAATGGCCGCCACATATCCACGCACGCCGCCTCGATGCGCTTCCGCTGGCTTTCCTTCAGTTGCGTTCGAAAAAACTCATCGAGCGTTTCCTGCTTACGATCCTGCCCGAACCACAGGGGCTCTCCGGTCTCCAAATTACTGACCACGGTGATGAACTTCATCTGCTTGCCGAAGTAAATCTCATCCACGCCCATTTGTATCAGGGGATCCTTGCGACGCGTCGCACTCCAACGCTGCAGATACCGCAGGTCGATCGCGCGCACCGTGCTGGCCGCCAGTCCAAACTGCCTGGCCACCTGTCGAACCGACGCGCTTTCACACGCCAACCCCACGGCATCCTCAAAGTCCTTGCTAAACGGCGCTTTGCTCGGCAATTGCGGTACTTTCTCGACGCGCACCCCACACTGCGGACAGCACACCCGGTACAGCTCGAGGATCACCGTGGTCTGATACTTCCTCCAGGGTAAGTCGCGCACCTCGCGCTGGTAATAGTCATGGGCGTCAGTAAACTTCCTTCCGCATCCTGAACAGATCAGTTTGCGGTTCCCACGCTTCCGTCGCACCCACAAACGCAACGTCTTGGCGGTTTCATCGATTTCGTGCCGAAACACTCGGTAACCTGGCCAATCCAAGATTCTCGTGAACTCGTTGTCGCGCATTCCGCCGAGTCTAGCCGAACCTGCCTCATTGCGGAAACCCGCTCTCCTATTGGCCCGCTACGAATTCCTGCTCAGAGCCGCAAAGACAAACACACCGACCTCGTCTGGATGCTCGGCGACATAAAAATTCGCGCGAGCTGCCGCCGTGTATCCGATGCTGCCCAACCCCCTGTGGACGGCTTTTCCCCCGACGCCCCCCTTCGACACATGCCGCAAGCCAACGATCACGCACCCTGTGCGGTTCGCGATTTCACTCAGTGGGGCGAGGCACCTGCCGAATTTTCTGATCGTTGTGTGAGTCAACCTTTTCCCCCAGGTATGCATTAATCGGGTCGATCATCACAAGCTTTGCGTTCGCTCTTGCAATCATGTGTTCCAATTCGTAGCGGTCATTTATATCAGCAAGCGAAAACTGTGTGCCATCGGGCTTGCTGCTCGGCACATGAATCATTGGTATCGTCTGCCCGTCGGGTGCACCCGCAGCGACGAGGCGCGGAACGATCGTGTCCCGGAGATCGTCTTCGGCCGAAAGCAGCACGACGCCACCGGTAATCGTAGGTTTTGCACCATCAAGAAATTTTTTGTTACACATGACACTGACGGCAATCATGAGCATGAGCATGCTTTTGGAAAGACCCGGATCACCGTCCACCATGACGAGCTTGCCTACCGGTAGACGCGATTCCCAGAGCCATTGAATATCCACCTTGACGGAGGTATCCACGAACGGCGGGCAGGATTCCACCAGGGCCTTTTCGATGATCGAGTCGCGGTACTCTTCGATTTTTTCTTCGTCATTCCAAACCGCATGGTCAGCTGAAAGCTGCCATGGAATCCAAAGGATGGATTTGTTCCATATCCGTCGAATCTGTGCAGCACTTGAACTGAAGTGTGCGATGAAGTTGCAGAAGGCCAGGTGTGCCGCATTGCGATCGCTTGAAAATTCGCTGTTTACGAACAGGATCTCGGCAGGATGCGCCGCCATGTGATCAAACCCGCCCGTTGCAGCGTTAGAAGTCTGGAAAATCGTGGCCCACTTCTTAGCGGCGGTGATGCGCTTAATGATCTGTTCATCTGTCACCAGCTCGCGATCGGGAGTGTTCATCGCGCCCCCCCTACACGCCGTTGTGTAACCGTGAACTTCGACCACGACTTATGCGCTCTGAGCACGGCTAAAATCAACGGCTTGGCTTTACGCATGGACAGGCGCTGGTCAGCCACAAAATTCCCTAGGTTGTACTCACCCGGAGTCTCAAGGCGTTCGATAAAAGCCTTGACGAAAATCTCCCTCTCTTCCCGCGTTACACCTGCCTCTTCGTCATCTCTCTCATCAAGGTGTTTCTCGAGGTGATCTGCAAACGCGACATCGTCATCAAACTCCATGACTTCGGGCTGGATGCGCGACGCGACCTCCTCTCGTATCGTTTGCCTTTCGGCTTCAAGCATCTCCTCTTCATTGGAGGTACGTTCCATCTCCTCAAGTCTTTCGGCTTCCGTGAAAGGTGCCCGTGTCTGAGGGACGATTTGTTGTTCCCAGCACATCACTGCCGGAGTGCACGTGCAGAGCCAGCGCAGCGCGTCTTGTGTAACCGCCGTTTTGTTACAGGTCAGGCAGGTCCACGTCGTAGGCGTGGTAGCCGCCGCGATCGCCGTAGGCATCTTGGGCTGTGGTTGGTCCTGGTGATCGGGGCACGCATTACCCCAGGGGGTGAGCGCTATGCACTTGCTGCAGTACTGCTCGAAGCTCACCGTACACCGCCGAGGGTTTGCGATGCGGTGAGTAGCCGTACACCGATGGCTTTTTCACGGCCTTTGTGAATGCCCGCCTGAAAGGTGACGAAAACACCAGGGGAAATCTCGAAGTCAGCGCAATCATCGAAATGAAAAAACCAATCCTACTTGTACCTAGCTCCCGAAGATATCCAAATCTCCGGTCAGGGAAGTAGCGGATGATTTTGCCTTCCATATGTTCTCCTCCGTCATTCTTGCTTCGTCGTTTAAAATCAATAACAAAAGGGCTTTTAATCTCGGAATCACTAATCCCAAGGCAAAAGTCGAACTGTTGGCTGAGCCATCGCTAGTCTCCAGTCGCTAATTCTTCTTCGCCTTCGGACGCGGCGTTGTTCGCCTTCATCTTCTTCAAGTAGCGATACAGACTCGCCTCAGAAATTTTCAATCGGTTAGCCGCTTTTCCACGATGACCACCGAAGGCAGATACCGCTTCGAGGACCGCCGCGAGCTTGATCTCGGCCATCGTCTTGCGCTCCCGCCGGGTCCGCTTCTTTTGGGCGTAGCCCGCAGCAGCCAATCGAAGTTGAACTTCACGGTCTTTCATAGTTTTGCCTTATCCTTATTCATAGTTTTCGTGGCGAACGAAAGGCGTCATGAAGTTCATCTCACGCGTCGTGCTCTATTTTTTCTGGATGAGCCATAGAGCCACCTCCTGACGGGAAAATCGGAGCGCCTTGCCGGCCTTGAAATACGGAATCGGAAATGAACAACGAGATCGGCACAACTCATAGATCTGCGCTGGCTTCATCTTCAACGAGGCGGCGATCTCTTCGAGCGTTTCGACATTTTCAGGTAGCTGTCTTGGCGCGCCGAGACTCCCGGACCCCGCCGAACTCGACTCCCGTTTTTTTCTCATTCCTCGACCCCCCAACCCCTTTCCAGACAGACCCGTCCCTCAGATAGAGACAGGCGACAGTCTCCGTATCCCGCTCTGCTTGCGTGCTTAATTCCTGAGACTCCCTAGGTCACTCAGAGGTTCTATCCGAGAGTGAAAATAATTTGTGCCCAGGGAGCCGACCCGCGCCGTTGTGCTTTCGTCATACCCAACCCCCTCCAACCATTTCCGACAATCGGCTTGACGGCGAGTATGCTAGCCGCACAGATTGCTGGTCAACGTAAAATATGTTAGTGTCTACAAAACTGTCTAGCAGATAAGGAATAGGTAAAATGGACGAGAAAATCGCGGACGCTATAGCATTGGCTCAGTTTTCAAATCTAGAGACTTCGGAGGTCGAGAACTTCCGTAACGGTATCGCTCCAGACTTTTGGCCGGCTATAGTTTGGAACCAGCGAGCTTATATTTCCCATCTATCAGCCCCACCAGGAAAGTATTTGTGGCAACAGTTCCAACACGGTATCCGACAGTTGTGGGTCGATGGGTTTCCAGCTGAGGAGTCACTCAAACTGATTGTCGAGTTCGTTGACTCCCTCCCACTTCTCTCCGATGGCCGCCCCAATACTTCTTGGCCGGAAGAAAGACAAAGAGTCGAGAATATAAGTCCTGAACAGTTCGACGAGTATGTAGAGGAAGCAGCGAGGGCAGCAAGTAACACACCACTGAAACCTACCGCAGGAGGACTTTGGCCCTTCCAATTAGGAATCCTGTTTCTAATGATGCATGCGCAACGTGCGGTATTCTGCCCCCGGTGTGGAGATCGGTTTATCAAGCTCGATAAGAATAAAAAATACTGCAGTCGCGCCTGCGCTCGAAAGGCCCGCCTCGAATCAAAACTTGGATGGTGGAATAAGAAAGGTCAAAAGGCACGGAGCAAGAAAACATCGGCCCGTGCCACAAAGAAGACAGCTAAGAAGGGAAGGGGTAAATAACATGTCGCAACAAGGTGAAGTCTTCGAACGAAGCGGGAGCCGGTACCTGCGGTATTACCGCGACGATTTGGCGAACGGTCAGACCGTTCGGAAGCGACTGACCAAGAAGCTGGTCCGCCGTAGCGACGAGTTTCGAAGCAAGAAGGCCGTGCTGACGGGTTGCGCTCGCCGGATCAACGAAATTCTCGCCCCGATTAACGAGCGCCGAGAGCAACCCGAAGCGGCTATGACTTTGGCGACGTTCACCGAAGAACGATTCCTAAAGCACATCGAAGAGAAAATCGCTCAAGGTTACAAGAAGCCCAGCACCTTGAAGTTCTACAAAGACGTTTACAACAACCATTTACAGGACGCCGTTGGGAAGATCGCGCTCCGTGATTTCACGACGCTCGATGCACAGAATCTCTTTGATGAAATCGACAGGACCAAACACCTGTCGCACAAATCTCTTCAGCGAATTCAAACGGGACTTAGCGCGATATTCACCCTTGCGAAGCAAAGGAATCTGGTTCAGGCGAATCCCGTTCAGGGCAGCAGAGTTGAGGGCCGGCGAACAAAACCCGTACGCTACGCCTATACGCATAAAGAAGTCTTGGAAATGATCTCGTCACTGCGAGGACGCGCGGCCACAGTAGTAGCGGTCGCTGGGTTCACCGGACTCCGTTTGGGTGAGATTCGTGGATTGAAGTGGCAGGACTACGACGGAGAAAGCCTCTCGGTAAATCGCTCGGTTTGGCGGACCCACATTACAGCCCCTAAGACCGAAGCGAGCGGAGACAAGGTCCCGGTGGTTCCACCGTTAAGGATTATATTAAACGAACACCGCAAAAGCGTACCGCACGCCTCGAATACTTTCATCTTCGCGGGCGAGCGCAAAGGAGCACCACTTAACCTGGCCAATCTGGTCCGCAGAGAGATGACAGCCCTCGTCGAAAAAGGGAAGTGGCACGGCTGGCACGGATTCCGACGCGGGCTTGCCACCCGCCTGCACGAGGCACAAGTTCAGGTGGAAGTAATTCAAGAGATATTGCGGCACGCGGACCCGAAGGTTACGCAGGACAGCTACATCGTGATAAAATCCAACGCGACGACGAAGGCAATGCAAAAGGTTGATGCTGGTGGGCTATTGAAAGCGTGGCGAAAGAGCAGCCGATGAGTGCAATACAACAGCGGAATAGCTTGGCATCCTTCGGCGTTGTTAGGGCGTTTTCGGGAACTTTTGGGCCAAAGATGGGCCAAACTCCCAGGCCCGAAGCGCAGATCGCCGCCGTTTATAACAGTTTGGCCGAGGTAGCTCAGTGGTAGAGCAGCCGATTCGTAATCGGCAGGTCGTGGGTTCAACTCCCACTCTCGGCTCCATTTCTTTTGCTGCATAAACATTGACGATTTGAGCGTTAGATTTTAGCTGTGCCCACTGGAATAGTGTTAGATGTTTCCGCTGTTGCTCCAGCAGGATATCCCCGCAGAATAGTGCGCCGTTAGTTTTAAATTGACTCCTCCGCTTCAATCGGAGGATTGCCTTCAATGGCCTGTTTTTGGGACAGCTATCCTTCAACATGACAGCGACGCCATCTACAATAAACTGCTCCAGTTACGTGGTAACAGGTGACGGTCTCGCGGCTCACTGATTTGACTGAGGGCAACTTGCAATAATCACATACCACCACTTCTTTACCCCCTACTATTGTTCCAGGCGCGTAAGTTCGGTAATCCACAGCGCTCTGTAGCTCCCGGGCGAAGGTACCGCCCTGCGATAAGCTACCCTAAAAGCCGAGCGCGACGAAACGATGTCACAAACATCTGGCGAGTGGCTCATTTTGTACAGCGTCTACACGATTTCGGTCTGCCTAACTATGTGTTGGTTTTACGGCAATCTCGACAAACCGGAAAAACCGCGCGTCGCAACGGTCGCACCTGTAAGGCTGAAGAAATAATGCTAAACACACGACACGCTCAAGCACGCCTCTTTTGTGCGAATGGCGCACCAGGTGGCTACCGCAGGCGGGGCACTTATGCGATCTACCAGTAAATCGGAACCGCATAAAACTCTCGTCGAGGCATTGGACTATCGGCGTTCTACGCCTTTAGTCAAATACAGGCAGTACGTAAACAACCCAACGATAAGCGCGGGTAGCCCGATAGTGAAGATAATTACGAGCTCGTCCATGCTTGAGATTAAAATCAGCGCGAGCAGCGGGGAATACAGTGTTTGCTGGAGGAAGCCTTATGAAGTCGGCATTCATTGTGCTGTGCCCAAGCTGTACCGGTTCTGACTAATTTATCAGTTCTAGAACCACACGGAATCAACAAGATGAGCGTTATCAACACCGGGAGCGAGTGCAACTCCCACTCTCGGCTTCATCGTGAGCGCGAGCGTCGAGTGCCGCAAGATCGCCTGAATGGTTTTATCCCGCACGCCTCGACCTGAAACGGCCGGATTTGAGGCAATTGTTGTGAGGCAAGCTCGAGTCGGCAAATCAAATTTCTGGCGATGTGAGCAACCCTGACCGAAGCATTTTTCGCGATGGGACTCCGGTGGGGAGTTGGGGGTGTGGGGAAGCCCCCAGGGGGCGGGGTCCTGACTGGCGTCCGGCCTTAGATGCGCTGCTCCGGGGCATTTCGTTCGATGTTGATAATCTGGCATGGAAACTGCCATCCTTACGCCGCCTAGGGTGCGTCCCCGCATCTTTTGAATTGGACCCCACTCAAAATAACTCATCTGGAGAAATCAAGATGAAGCTCATCAATTCAAGGTTCGCGGCTAGTGCATGCTTTTTGACCATGCTGGCAGTGCCTGCTTTCGTAATGGCGCAGCAACCCAAGCCGGTCCCCTCCTCGGTTCGTGTTCCGGAGCCCAGCACCTTGGCGATGACACTCGTCGGCCTGGGTATCGGAATGGGGGTCGTCGTTGCGACCCTTCGTCGCAAACGAAGCAGCTCCGCCGCGTAGATATGCCGCGGATCCCGCGGCGCTCGGCGTATTCCCCGAATTCGCGTGTCTGCATTGTCGGGTCTTGATCATTGCTCGAAGTGCTACTCGGGCGTAGATTGCTGCTCTCATTTCGACCACCGAACCTTCCACCCGGGAGCGGCCCGGCTGCTACGTGATCGTGTGCCGCAAGAACCTTGCCCGCGGATTGCCCCAAAATGCTCCCTTTGGCCAGTAGCATCAATTCCCAGTTTCAGTATCCTTGGGATATGCGGGGAAATATGCGGGCTAAGTCTAAGCGCAGGTCCAAAGTCTTCCTGGGGGCGATGGGTCTCGTGGACAACATCATTGCAGTGACCGTGTATGTCGTCGTGGCCGGTTTGGCCCTGTCCGAATTGTACCGATTTGTTCAGAAAGCCGTCAGTCGCTAAGTCCTTACCTTAGACATAAGTCCATGTTGAAAAGCCGCTGAGCCGCGTTGTACTTCAATTGCAGCGCGTCCGTACTCTGTTGCAGATCGCGTCCTTGGCAGGGCTACCGGTAACTACTTCCAGGGTTTGGCGATTCCTCGGTAATGTTGGACTACACGATCTCGGGCCTCGTCCTCGGTGGCACCGACCCCTGCGTAGCTCAGCAGGTCCCCGTGGGCGATGAACACTTCAACTGGTCACCTTCCTGCTCGGCCAAGAGGAGTACGGCATCCCCATTGCCAGGATCCAGGAAATCGACCGCCTGTCGAAGATCACGCAGACTCCCAAGGCTCCGAAGTTCGTCGAGGGCGTTACCAACCTGCGAGGCGAAGTGATTCCGGTGCTCAGCACGCGAACGCTTTTCGCATTGGAAGCCAAGCCCGCGGACGATCGCACGCGCGTGATCATCGTGGATCTCGGCGGTGCGAAGACCGGCCTGGTCGTCGACTCCGTAAAAGAGGTTGTGAGCATCGCCCAGAGCAATATCGCTCCGCCTCCGCCAAGCATCTCAAGTGGCGCCGATGCGCAGTTCATCTCCGGCATCGGCAAAGTGGAGAACGGAAAGCGGATGATCGTTCTGCTCGACGTGGGACGCGTGCTCACCCGCGTAGAGAAGAGCGAACTCGTTGCGCTCAACCGCCCCACGTAGTCCGGTCACGGTCCAGGGTCGGAGTGCGATCCGCCGTAGATGTCGATCGTGCGACACTGAGCCAACGCGCCGCCACAACTGCTGGTCTCGAGATAGCCCCTCCCAACGGCGGAAAAACTCAAGGATAGGTGGGCCAAGCCGATGAAGCCAGGGTCCGTGATTCGCGTTGTGGTCGCGGACGACTCTGCGCTGATGCGCAACCTGATTGGCCGGCTGCTGTCTCGGGTGCCAGACATCAAAGTTGTCGTGACCGCTCGGGATGGCGAAGACGCGGTTCAGAAAGCGATCGAATGGAAGCCCGATGTGGTGACCATGGACATCAACATGCCGCGCCTCGATGGCATCAGTGCCATGCAGATGATCCTCGCGGAAAAGATATGCCCGGTAATCATGTTCAGTTCGTTGACGCAACAAGGTGCGGTAGAAACTTTCGAATGCCTGCTGGACAAGACCGTCATCGACAGCATCGGCGATCCGCTCACCCACATCATCCGCAACTCCGCCGACCACGGCATCGAGTCAAAAGCCGACCGCGCACAACAGGGTAAGCCCGCCATCGGCCGCATCGACCTCTCCGCCCTAACCCGCGGCTCCAACGTGATCCGAAGTCAAAGACGATGGCAAAGGACTGGACGCGGCGATGCCCGACTGCTTCGCGAAATGTTCAACGAGCCAAGTGCGCACAAAATTGAAGTGACCACGTGGAGTGTCTGAGCGACGCCGAAAAGTATCTGGCGAGCCGTGGGGTTGACATTATCCTGCTGGACCTGGGATTGCCCGACGCGCATGGGCTGGGAGCGCTTCGGCGGATCCGCGCGGTCGCGCCCCACGACCCCTTGGTGGTGCTGACGGGGTTGGATGACGAATCCCTGTCCGGACGAGCCTTGCAAGAAGGGGCTCAAGACTATCTCATCAAAGGCCAGATCGAGACGCGCGGGCGGCTCCGGGCCCTGCGCTACGCCGTCGGGCGCAAACTTATGGAAGAGGCCCTGTTCGCGGAGAAGGAACGCGCCCAAGTCACTCTCAACTCCATCGGCGACGCCGTTGTTTGCACCGACATCTTGGGAAATGTCACCTTCCTCAATCCTGTCGCCGAAAAAATGACCGGGTGGTCGTGCCAGGATGCGGCAGGGCGTTCCATTGGGGAAGTTCTCCGGATCCTGGACGACACAAGTCGCGAACCCATCCCCAATCCCATAAAAACGGCGGTTGGGCGAAATGTGTCGCTACATCTGCCGCCGAACGGTGTTCTTGTCCAGCGTAACGGACTTGAAATTCCCATCGAAGACTCCATAGCCCCCATCCACGACCGTGAAGGGCAGGCCACCGGCGCGGTCATCGTTTTCCGCGACGTCAGCGCCGCCCGCGCGATGGCACTGCAGATGACCCATTCCGCTCAGCACGACTTTCTGACTGGCTTGCCGAATCGCATTCTCCTGAACGATCGCGTCGGCCAGGCAATCGCCTCGGCGTCGCGTCACAACAACAAAATCGCCGTGCTGTTCCTGGATTTGAATGGCTTTAAACACATCAACGATTCCCTGGGACACTCCACCGGCGACAAACTTCTTCAATCCATCGCCAAGCGCCTCTTGAGTTGCGGACGCGGCTCGGACACCGTAAGCCGCCAGGGCGGCGACGAATTCGTCGTCCCTCTCTCCGACCTGGATCAAGCTGACGATGCCGCCGTCACTGCCAGAAGAATGCTGCACGCGGTAGCGGAACCTCATTCGATCGACCAGCACGAACTGCACGTCACCGCCAGCATTGGCGTTAGCGTCTTTCCCGACGACGGCCTGAATGAGGAAACGCTCATCAAGAACGCGGACACCGCCATGTACCAAGCAAAGGAACACGGGTGCCAAAGCTATCAGTTTTTCAAGCCAGCCATGAACGTCCGTGCGGTCGAACGGCAATTCATCGAGGAGAGCCTGCGGCGCGCCCCGGATCGCCAGGAATTCGCGCTGCACTACCAGCCGAAGGTAAATCTCCGGACCGGGAGAGATTACCGGCGCGGAGGCTTTGATACGCTGGACGCATCCCGCGCGTGGGCCGGTTTCTCCGGGACAATTCATTCCCGTCGCCGAGGACTGCGGCCTGATTTTACCCATCAGCAACTGGTCCTTCGTGAAGCATGCCGGCAAGCTAAGGAGTGGCTGGTGCTGGCCTTCCGCTGGGCACGATTGCGGTGAACGTCTCGGCGATTGAGTTCCGGCACGACAATTTTCTTCAAGGTATATTCGCAAGCCTACGGGAAACTGGCCTGGACCCCAGGCTTCTGGAGTTGGAACTCACCGAAAGCGTCCTGATGAAGCACGTTGAGTCCACTGCAGCCATCCTCAAGACCCTCAGAGCAGCTGGTGTGCAACTGGCGGTGGATGACTTCGGCACCGGTTACTCCAGCTTGAGCTATCTGCGGAAGTTCCCGATCGATGCGCTCAAGATCGACCAGTCCTTTATCCGCCAGATTACCGGTACCCCGGACGAGACGACCATCGTCACGGGCGTAATCAGCATGGGCCGAAGGCTAAGGTTGCGAGTAGTGGCGGAGGGCGTCGAAACGCAAGAAGAGCTGGCATTTCTACAGACTCACCAATGCGACGAGGCCCAAGGATACTATTTCGGCCGGCCCACGCCTCCAGCAGAGTTCGCCAGGTTGCTCGAAACCGGCATATCCGAGGCAATCTTCCCACATCGTCGAGAAATTGTGGGGGCGCACCTCTCTAAGTAACTGCTCGATATTCATCGCTCGACTATGCGCGATGCATACCCAAGCAATTCTGGCGAACGCGCTTCCACAATTTTAACGTCTGGAGTCGAGAAAGAGCGCGAGATGGCGGATGGCCCAGATACTTAGCCGCTCACCATCTTAAGTGACGCGGAGAGTGCCCCAGGTTCGGTTTTTGAACCTGGGTCTTGGGGTTGATTCTTCCTCTCAGTCTCTACATCCATCCAAATCAACCACCTCACCGTTCCTTTTACGTCCTGACACTCTCGTCCCGAATTGGTCCTTGACGAGTGCTTACTAGTGCGCTACCCTTCTTCGTGTTATCCCAGATAGTAATTCGAACGCTTAGTACACGCCCCGGCGCCTCCGGCATCGCACTACCAAACGCCACTGAAACGGTAAACCCTGTAGAATCCGCACTTCCGAAAAATCCGCCCATAACTCCCTTACAATCCGCAGATCCAAAAACATTAGACTTAAAGTCCTTTAGAATCCGCACTTGCAAAAAAGGGTGGGGGAGGGGGGTAAACTGTTAACTGGAATTCTGCTCGAGGTGGGAGCTTTAGCTCCCACGCGAGCGCTGGCTCACAAGGGGGCTTCAGCCCTGAAAAGCTTTATCAACGGACCATGGGGAATCGATGAGCATTTTCAAAATCGCAGTGATCGAAGGCGACGGGATCGGCAAGGAAGTAGTACCGGAAGGCATCCGTGTCCTCGAAGCCGCAGGCAAGCGCTTCGGATTTCAATTCGCATGGCATCCGTTCGATTGGAGCTGCGAGCGTTACGTAGCCACCGGGAAAATGATGCCGGATGATGGACTGCAACGATTGCGGTCGTTTGACGCCATTTTCCTGGGAGCCGTAGGGCATCCCAGCGTCCCCGATCACATCTCTCTCTGGGGACTGCTGATTCCCATTCGCCGCACCTTCCAGCAGTACGTCAATCTCCGCCCCGTGCGCCTGTTTGAAGGAATCGAAACGCCCCTAAAAAACTGGAAGCCCGGCGAGATCGACTTCGTCATCGTCCGCGAAAACTGCGAAGGCGAATACTCCAACGTAGGCGGCCGCCTTTACGAAGGCACTCCAGACGAATTGGCCCTCCAACAAACGATCTTCACGCGCCGCGGCGTAACCCGCGTAGTCCGTTATGCCTTCGAGCTAGCCCGCAAAAGGAAGAAACATCTGACGTCCGCCACAAAATCCAACGGGATCATCTTCACCATGCCGTTCTGGGATCAATGCTTCCACGAAATCGCCGCCGACTATCCCGACGTCCGCACCGACCAATATCACATCGACATTTTGACTGCCCATTTCGTACGGCATCCCGACTGGTTCGACGTAGTGGTGGGCTCGAACCTATTCGGTGACATTCTCTCGGACCTTGGTCCAGCCGTTGTTGGGTCGATCGGCATCGCCCCCTCGGCGAATCTGAATCCAGAAAAGGAATTTCCCTCCATGTTCGAGCCAGTCCACGGCTCGGCTCCAGACATAGCTGGGAAGGGCATCGCCAACCCCATCGGCCAGATCTGGTCCGGCGCTATGATGCTGCGCCACCTGGGCGCACTAGAAGCCGCCGACGCGGTCGAAAACGCCATCACCCAAATGTTGGCGAAAGCGCAAGCCCGCACGCCGGATATCGGTGGCCGCTCATCGACGAAAGACCTAGGCAACGCAATCGCCGCGGCCGTCAGCGACGCGAAGTGAGACCACGTAGCCGCTGGGCTTTAGCCCGGCGTTGCATGCAACTTTCACAAACGGACAAGTTCGGATTTTATTGCAGCGAGAACACGATGGTTTGATCTTTGAGCTTGTAAGTAAGCTCAAGCGGCGTTTTCTTCTTCTCCCGGATCGACGCCGGGAAATACAAGTAACCTGCCACGGGTTTAGAAGCCGAGCCTTCAGGCAGGGCTTTATCGGCCAGTTCAGTTTCGATGTTGGCGCGATCACGGTCAGCGCCACTGATTTGCGTCCCGGACGGGTCAACGCCGACGCCTACGCCGGTTTCCGTGGTGACGCCATGATACTTAACCGGCCGCCCAGTGACCGGGTCGATGTAGGTTCCCGACTCGTAGCCGACTCCAACGCTCTCGGTTGTCGAGACACGACTTGTGGCTTCGGGCTTCTTATCCAGGCGCGCCGCCACAACCTGAGGGCTCATGGGCCGAGCGGCAACATCGTCTCCTTCAGGCCGAAGCGCGAAATCGTCCAGCAGGACGTCCACCGGCTTGTCTTTCTCGGGGTAAAAGGCGACCTCCACAACGATGCAGCAGCGATTGACGTTAGCCGAAAATTTCTTGTGGACTTGGTCGGAGGTCAATAGTTCGGCGCCGATTACAACCGCTTCGCGTTCCGCGTGCGCGTGGTATTTGTCGGCATCCTCTCGCGGCACGGTGCCTTTAGGGCCGGCGGTAGCGACAGATGCAGCAGCAATCACAGCAAGGGAGGCCCAGAGTTTTCTCTTCATCGCAGCCACCTCGGGTCTATCGCCGATACTGCTCCTGCGTAATGAGTCAGTCAAGCGCCAACTCGTTGCAGATACGCGGTTTCCCGGTGGTGCATATTTGACGGCCGAGCCACGAGCGGATTGATGGGAAAACACTGGCCGCAGGTACCATTGCGCGGTAAAGAGTTCGCGTGTATGCTTAAAAAATGTTGGCTAACCCCCAGACGACTCGCCGCGCGACAGCTTGTTGCTGTCTCTGCTGTACTTGTGTGTTTTCTGGCGCGGGGAGGCTGGGCATCTAGCAACGAAAGTTTAGCCTCGGTTTTCTGAACCCACCGCCAGAACGAAATTGGCCGGTGGGTTTTTTTGTTTTTGGGTTCAGGGTCTCCGGTGTGAAGAATTTCAAACGCGAATTTACATAGTGAAAGAGGAGATTGAAAAAATGGCTGAATATAAAAATCCCGAAGTATCTGGTTTCCACCGAATGGGTCGCAGAAAACCTGAATGCGCCGAATACTCGCTTAGTGGAGGTCGATGTGGACACTACCGCATACGATCAAGGACACATTCCCGGCGCGGTGGGCTGGAACTGGCAAACGCAACTTCAGGACAATATTCGCCGCGACCTGATTGACAAGTCTGCGCTGGAGGCTTTGCTGAGCAAGTCGGGCATCTCGAATGACACAACCATTTTGCTGTACGGCGACAACAACAACTGGTTCGCGGCGTATGCGCTCTGGCAGTTGAAATATCACGGCCACAAGGATGTGAAGCTGGTCAACGGCGGACGCAAGAAGTGGCTGGAGGAAAAGCGTCCGATTACAACCGAAGCGACAAAAGTGACCGCCACGACGTATCGCGCAGGCGAACCGGATGAGTCGATTCGCGCGCGGCGCGAGGAAGTGCTGGCGATCGTGGAAAAGAAGCAGCCGGGACGTCTCGTGGATGTGCGTTCGGTGGACGAGTTCAGCGGGAAAATCATTGCCCCTCCAGGAATGACCGAGACAGCGCAGCGCGCGGGTCATATTCCCGGCGCGGCGAATGTTCCGTGGGCCCAAGCGGCCAACGAGGATGGAACGTTCAAGTCGGCCGATGCGTTGGCAAGCCTTTACGGCGCCAAGGGGGTGAGCGGAGCGGACGAGACCATCGCCTACTGCCGCATTGGCGAGCGAAGTTCGCACACGTGGTTCGTGCTGAAGTATCTTCTCGGCTACGAAAACGTGAAGAACTACGATGGCTCATGGACGGAATGGGGTAACCTAATCGGCGCTCCGGTTACAAACGAGACGGCTTCAGCTTCAGGTTCGTTGGCCGCAGGAGCGCGTTGATCGGGTGGATGGAACGAATTGATTCAGGCATTGTAGCGCGTGCCTGAGTGTTCCTTGTGGAAGGGCCGGGCTAAAGCCCGGCGCCTACACAGGTTTTTACGATTTTGCCCGGAAAGAATCGGATCGCGAGTGCCAGAGCTTGTGGGCTTGATTCTTTCCGGATTCGGTGGCGCGGTCGCCAAGTGGTAAGGCAAAGGTCTGCAAAACCTTGCGCAATAAGCCTCGGTTCATGGTTTTCAATGGCTTAGAAGGGAGTTAATCGACGTAATTCGGGTTGTGCGGGCAATTTGGGTACAGTTTTGGGTATAGATACGGGTACAGATTTTTCAGAGGTGGCGATGCCGAAGTGGTCGAGGCGTTGGCCTGCAAAGCCGATCTTAGTGGGTTCGAGTCCCACCGCTACCTCCATACAATTTAACACTCACGAAAGAATTCTCTTCCGTCTGTCGCGAAACGCCTCAAACATCTCGTGTCGTCCCTCGGTCTGTAAATAATTCGACTTTGTTCTTGGGAAGCTATCGTTGCCCCGCAGCGCGCGATCTTCGCAAGGGTACAAGAGTCTGAAAACTGTTTGCTTCTGCTCATGTGTCAACGCATCGCGTGTGTAGCGTCACCTTCATTTCACCCATCCCTGTCTTTGCCAAAAAAGTCGTCCCATTTATGGAAGTTACGAGGTCATGAGCATCTCGGCACTGATGGCAGACAGATCGGGAAGGTCGTTCGCGTTTGAGAATGGCGAGCGCGTTGAGTGTTTTGACGATTGCGCCTCGCTCTGCCTCATCAATCGCGAGCGTTATCACACGCTGACCGATGGCGTTTTGCGCGACTTCGATGCGATTGGGCAAGCTTTCTGGATTGGTTTCGAGTACAGCGGCTTCATAGAACTTCATCCACGCGTAATTTGCGCTCATTGGCGTTTTCCCTTTCCGGGGCTATTAACGACGCCTAAACTTAGGCGGTAGTTCGGTGGAAGATGGTTACCTTTATTCTGGGGACCGCTCAAAAAAAGAATGAGATCAGTGGATCTAACGGAACGATCCGGGACGGAATCGAATTATAGGAAGATTACTGCGATGGTTGAAAATCTGCGCGAACAGGCCAGACAACACGATGAGGAGGTCACCAAATATGGCGATCGATTCAAACTGCCTGATTACGCGCGTCCTCGAGATTGCCCCGGAGACGCCTCAAAACAAAAAGACCCGGTAGGTTGACGACTACCGGGTCTCGTTCTGAACCTAGCAGACGCTAAGACTCGTTCGGCGGTAACTTTACGCGGGGCGAGAGGCATTCCAAATACGCTTTGATCTCTGTCGAAGCGCCTTCCCAGTTACCCACGTTCGCATCAGCAGCGGCTTGATTGAGGAAGATCTGACACCGGTTGAATGGTGGAATCACTCTCAAGGCTCGTTCAGCATAGTCGAGTATCTTACTTCCGGGCTCGTTCCTGGAATCAATGATGGCCTGCGCCATCTCGGCAAGTGCGTTTTGAGATTTTTCGGCTGATTCTTGTATCTCCCTCGCGCGCTCACCGATCTTTTCCAAAAGCTTCGCGCGCCGTGCATTGTCGGTGCTAGTTGTTGCTGCGGTTGCTGGCATTCTGAGTCTCCGTTCTTTGCTAGACGTATGGATTGGGGCCTGGGGGCTTGAGACCTGGCAAATTGGACGTAAGTATGCCACAAGTTGATAAGGCGAGCGCTAAGTGCCCTGTGAATAACTTATGGCCTCCTCGTTTTAATGGTCCCTTCATTGTTGCCATCGGGCATACTTCACGCAAATTCTGGTACCCCACCCACCTTCTATCCTTTACAAACAATCGATGAGTGATAGGGTCTGCGACCCCACCCATGAGACTAGCTACGTGGTAAAGAGAGGTACCGATGTCCTATACGGTTTGCTAGACCTATGAAAAACAGAGGATATGCTACACCGTGTGGGAACCCCTATTTGGACGCCCCCATTGCCCCGTGGGACTCGCGTGGAGAATCGGGGGATGGAGGCTACCCTAGGATTGTGAATGATCTGAGTCTGATCGCCTCAGTTCATAGCTTGGCGAACGGTATTTCGGACAGAGCCACCCAAGAGGCCTTGCGTAGTGGCCTTCAATCCGCACTCCCGGCGATCCAGAAGCGCGGCGCGGAGCACGGACTTACCGTCAGCGAGATCAAACACGGTCAAGCCGCAACCGCATAACCGTATTCCCGAGGCTCGGTGTTTGGGGACACCCAGCCATTCACTCTCAGACGCTTTCATTTCGCTGGGAGTTCTTCTCGATCTTCTTATGATCTCCTCCGCTTTGGAAATCGTGTCAACGATAATGATCTCCCGCGCCGGACATGATCGCGTAATCCCTGTGCCCATTGTTGCGCGCCTACAGTAGGTGCTCGTTCGAACATCGTGCGCGTGTTCGAAGCACCTCGTCGCGCAGCGTGATCCAAGAACGGGCGTGTCAGCGGCTTGTCAACGTGATGTCAAACCACGCTACGTTTTTGGTCGGTGCCCTTAGTTCTTTGTTAGTCCTGCCTGCGGTGCGTTTTTGGGCCTGTTGATTCCTTCGCTTTCTCGAATACTTACAACAGATTTCAGGAGACGGGAATGGACAAGGTCATTCGCATTCTTGTGGCGAACCGACCCCGGGTGATGCGCGAGTTGTTGCTGGCTACGCTTGCGGACCGCCCGGACATAGAAATTGTGGGGGAAGTATCCAACGAAGCGGAAATTCCGGCGTCGGTAAAGAGGACCGCACCTGATTTGTTGTTGATTTCTTTGGATGAACTCGGCCAGCGTCCGAAGATTTGCGACACGGTGCTGCGCGCGCATCCGGACATGCGGATTGTCGCTGTGGCTACGGAACACAATCGCAGCGTGTGCTATTGGGCGTCGCTGCAGCTCGACATTCACTGCAGTGACATTGAGCCATCGCAGGAGGGAATTCTGGGCGTGATGCGAAATATCGCGGGAGCGGGAGGAGTGGCGTGATGCGGAATCGCCGGATACGGGAAAGGGTGACAGCCCTGGCAAGTTGGGGCGCAGCGTGCTGCGGCCCTACAGGGACGTTGCGCGTCTCGATGGTCGCCGGGCTTCTTTGCGTGTTCTTGCACGGCATTCCGGTGTCGGCACAGGACGCCGGGCGGCCTAATACGCGTGACCGGGAGACATCCGAGCAGAGGCGTCCGGCGGAAAGCTCCGATCTGGTAAAGGAAAATTTGGAGCGAGTGGCAGCGTCGGCGGTCCAGATCAAGGCCGTACTGATCAAGGATCAGGGCCTGCTCGTGGAGTTGAAGAGGTGGGTGGCGAAGGAGGCGGGCGATAACGGGCAGGTGGTGGAGGATTCGGCGGTCAGCGACCAGGGGATTTTTGAGCGGCTGGATCAGGACCTGGCGTTTCGTTCGGTGGCGACGCGGCTGGTGCAGCGGTATGGGTATCTGCTGCCCAGTGTGAATCCGGATTCCGACGCGGCGAAGGAGCAGGACCTGATTCTGAAAGAGCGTGCGCGGCGATTGGTGCAAATCGAAGGGCAGGAGGATGCGCAGTCACTGCAGCCACGTTCTGAAGAGAAAGTGGAACGGACATCTTCGTGCGATCCGCGGCGCGACGCTGACTGTGACGAGGCTTCGGCAGACCGCCCGAAGTCGCGAACACCGCGCCGCCAAGCGGCGCCGGATACGGACTCGACGTTACCAGTGTTGCCGGACTTGATGTCGCCAGGATCGGTGTCGCCTGCCGATCTGGCGCGGACGTTGCGGGCCGCGTCGGGCGGTGAGGATGGAGGCGTGCCGCCCTCACTGGGAACAGATGCGAGTTTCAGTCTGGCTTCTAACCCGATGAAGCGGCCGCGGGATGGCGACGGTATTGGGCTCGCGACGAGGCCGGAGATGGATGGCGGCGGCAATGGGCGCAATCCGCTGCTCGATTTGTTTCCCCCGCTGGGCGTAGACACGGCGCGTGGCGGGGTCGCGACCGGCAAAGATACCAAGAACATCGTGAGGCTGCCCGGAAGCCGGGGCGGAACGGATACGAAGGATCTGGCGCCGGTGGTGATGGAGCGGAAGCTGAATCCGTATTCGGATGTTCCGTCTCTTTACGACTTGTACGTGCAGGCATCGCCTCGCGAACGGAATCTCGACCGCTTCGGGTTGGAGATGTTTCGCAACGGGACGCGCGACCTTGATGCGATTCCGATGGACCTGCCGGTGGGGCCGGATTACGTGGTGGGGCCGGGCGACGGGCTGGCGATTGATCTGTGGGGTGGATTCTCTCAGCGATTCACGCGAACCGTGGATCGCGAAGGGCGCATTGCATTGCCAGAGGCCGGGCCGTTGTTGGTGAGCGGGCGGACACTGGGAGATGTGCAACAGGCGGTGCAGCAAGCACTGCGCTCGCAGTATCAGGATGCTTCGGCGGATGTTTCTTTATCGAGGTTGCGGACGGTTCGCGTGTATGTCGTGGGAGAAGTGGCGGAGCCGGGGGCGTACGACATCAGTTCGCTTTCGACGCCGTTGAATGCGTTGTTTGCCGCGGGCGGCGTAACGCAGCGCGGATCGTTGCGCGCTTTGAAGCATTACCGCGGAAAACAACTGATTGAGGAAGTGGACGCGTACGACTTATTGCTGCGAGGAGTGGGGTCGGACGCGAAACGACTGGAGAACGGCGACTCGCTGATGGTGCCGACGGTGGGCGCGCAGGTGACCGTGAGCGGGATGGTGCGGCGTCCGGCGATCTACGAGTTGCATGAGGAATCCTCGCTTGCCGATGCGATCAACCTGGCGGGCGGTATTTTGCCGGCGGCAGCGCTGCAGCACATCGAATTGCAACGATTGCAGGCGCATGAGAAGCGAACGATGCAGACGATTGAGGTTTCTCCCAGCGGCGATCCGGCGGCGATCGAAAAAGAGTTGAGCGCGGTGAAGATCGAGGATGGGGACGAAATTCATATCTTCCCGATCGCGGCTTACAACGAGAGCGCGATTTATCTGCAAGGACACGTACAGCGGCCGGGGCGTTATTCCTATCGCGACGGAATGAAGCTCACAGATGTTGTGGCATCGTATGGCGATTTGCTGCCTGAGCCGGCGGGGCATTACGCGGAAATCGTTCGATTGAACGCGCCGGATTTCCGGCCAAGCGTCGAGAGCTTCGACCTTGCGGCGGCGCTGGCCAATCCCGCGGAAAGTCCCAAGTTGCAGGCTCTGGACACCGTGCGAATTTTCAGCCGATACGATTTCGAACAAGCGCCAACGGTGTGGGTAGGCGGAGAAGTGCGCGCGCCGGGGAAGTACCGGACGTCCGGGCAGGCGCATGTGCGGGATGCAATTTATCTCGCAGATGGAGTCTCGCCGGATGCGGCTTTGGATGCGGCGCAGTTGTTCCGAACGCAAGCCGACGGAACGATGAAGATCGTCAGTGTGAATCTGAATGCAGCGCTGGCGGGGAATCCGGCCGACAACTTGATTCTGCAACCGCGCGACCGATTGATGATTCATCGGAGTGCAGCGAGGGTCGAGCCGGCTACGGTGTACATCAAGGGGGAAGTGGCGAAACCGGGTCGATATCCGCTGACGAGCAACATGCACGTCGAGGATTTGATCGGCGTCGCCGGGGGACTGAAACGCAGTGCGGATAGTTCGAGAGCAGACCTGACGAGCTACGCGGTGGGTGACACGCAGCATGCGGCTACACAAAGCCATACGGTGGAACTGTCGGCCGCGCTGGCCGGGGACGAGCCTACGAACGTGGTGTTGCGCGACGGCGACGTCCTGACGATTCGACAGAATCCTGGGTGGAACGATCTCGCGGCGTCAGCAACGGTCAAAGGTGAAGTCGAACACGCCGGTTCGTACGGCATCAAGCCAGGGGAACGGCTGAGCTCTCTGTTAGCGCGCGCTGGAGGTTTTGGTCCGCAGGCGTACCCCTATGGAGCAGTGTTGATGAGGCGAGAAGTGCGCGACCTCGAAATAAAATCGCGCAGCGAGCTGGTGGAGCGGATGAAATTCGAGCAGGCCAACTTGAGAGCGCTGCCAGAGAACACGGCGGATGAGAAGAACGGAAAGCTGACGGCGCTGGCGCAAACACAGACGGCGCTCAATCAATTGGAGGAAAACCAGCCGATTGGACGAGTGGTGATCCACATACAACCGGAAGTGAAAGCGTGGAGGAATACCGAAGCAGATGTGCCGGTACGAGACGGGGACGTGTTGTTGATTCCCAAGAAGGCGGACTACGTGGCGGTTACCGGACAGGTATTTAACCCGACAGCGATCGGATACAAGGCAGGACGAAGCGCCAAGTGGTACCTGAGTCAGGCGGGGGGATTGACGCAATTGGCCGACAAGAAAGCAACGTTTGTCATACGCGCGGACGGTTCGGTGATTGGGTCGAAGAACAATCCTGGATTGTTTAGCGGAGATCCGATGGACGCGGTGCTGAAGCCGGGAGATTCCATCGTGGTTCCGGAGAAGGCGCTAAGTGTGGGTGGCCGAAACTGGGCGACTGTCTTCCAGGCGGCACAGGTGGCGTCTTCGGTGGCGTTCGCGGTGGCGTACTTCAAGCCGTGAGATTGTGACGATGGATGCGAGCGTGAAAGGGAAAGCCGTGTCGCGACGAGGAAAAGCAGTCCGATTCTTGATGATGGGATTTCACGTCGTCATCGAGCAGGTTTGTGAATGACCGTGAACGTCAATGGCAACGACGTGGTGCGCGCGCCGGAACAGCACGTTTCGGGGAATGGCAATCCGCGAAAGGTGAATGTGGTGAACTCCCAGCGAGTGCGGGAAGAACGGATTGCGCGCGCGCGGATTCTTTGGGAGAACCGGCGGACGCTGGGGTGGTCGCTTGTCTGGGGCTTCGTTGTGAGCCTGGTGGTCGTGCTGCTTTTGCCTAAGGGCTACGAGGCGACGGCGAAATTAATGCCGCCTGAAACAGGCTCTGGCAGCGGGGCGGCGTTGATGGCGGCTTTGGCGACACGCGGGGCCGGAATGCTGGGGGGGCTTGCGGGCGAACTAATGGGGGTAAAGGGAAACGGGCCCGTGTTCGTGGAGATTTTGGAGAGCCGAACCGTTGCCGACCGATTGATCGATGAGTTTCAGCTGAGTCGCGAATACCACACTACGAAGATCGAGTACACGCGAAAGCAGTTGGAAGCGCATACGAAGATCAGCGAGGACCGGAAAAGCGGCGTCATCACGATCACGGTGACGAGTCGCGATCCGGGCCGGGCGGCCGAGATGGCGCAAGCCTACGTCGGTGAACTGGACCGTCTCGTATCGCAACTCAGTACTTCGTCCGCGCGGCGGGAGCGAATTTTTCTGGAAGAGCGGTTGAAGACGGTAAAGAGCGACCTGGACAATGCCGCCATACAATTTAGCGAATTTGCGAGCAAGAACACAGCGATTGATATTCCCGCGCAGGGCAAGGCGATGGTGGAGGCTGCGGCGGTGTTGCAGGGACAGTTGATCGCGGCAGAGGCAGAAGCGAGCGGGCTAGAGAAAATTTACACCGTCAACAACGTGCGAGTGAAAGCGCTTCAGGCGCGCATCGGGGAGTTACGGGAGCAGCTGCAAAAGCTGGGTGGTAGCTCTTCGCCTGCCGAGGTCCGGAGCGATAACTCGCTCTACCCATCGATACGAAAGCTGCCGCTGCTGGGTGTGACGTACGCGGATCTGTTTCGCCGGACGAAAATTGAAGAGACAGTGTACGAACTGCTTACGCAGCAGTACGAATTGGCGAAGGTGCAGGAGGCGAAAGAGATTCCGAGCGTGAAGGTTTTGGATAGCGCGGTGGTACCGACCGTGAAGTCTTCGCCACATCGTGTAGCGCTTACCTGTTGCGGGACTTTTTTGGCGCTTTGCGGAACGGCGGCGTGGATTTTGCTGCGGAAGAGATGGACGGAAATCGATCCGACAGATCCTGGGCGATTGCTGGCAGAGGAGATGGCCACATCTGTGGCGATAACCGCGCGGCGATTTGCGGCTGTTGGGTCGGCTGCGCGGAGTGCGGTGGCACGTCGTTGGGGCCCGAAAAATTGGCGCGGGGCGCCGGAAGCAGTGGAGAGGAAGCGTGACGTGGCACCGGGCGTCACGCAAACCTGGCTATGACCGGAATCGAAGCGCGGACGGTAGTCAACATGGAACGGGATCTTCGGAGATGAACGGAACGGCGGCGCGACAGGTGCATTCCACCGCGGCACGAGATTTTGCGGCGCCGAAGGAATTCAGCGATGGATTCGTAGCGAGTGAGGAAATCAGCGCGCGAGTCTCGTCCGGACGGCTGCGGGTGGGGCTAGTCCGGCAGATCGTTTACGTGGCGATTGATGTGGCGATGGTGTGGCTGGGCGGCGTGCTGGTGTTTTGGCTGAGTTTTGATTTTCACATTGAGAACGGATTTTCGGTCGCGCCTGCTGGGGCATCTGGTGCGCACATGCTGTACCCCGCGTATCCAGGCTTCCTGGCGCTCTATGCGGCACTAATCGTGCTGGCGTGCAAGAGCCAGCATTTGTATCGGACTCCGAAGGAAGTGTCGGCCATCGGAGAAAGCACGACGGTGTTGAAAGCAGTTGGATTGGCGACGGCATTATTTGTCATGTTTGTATTCGCTTCGGGGAATAAGGAAATTTCGCGCGTTACCGTGGCTTGCGCCGGAGTGTTAAACGTGTTCACGCTGGCGGGATGGCGATACGCGAAGCGCTGGTACGTTTTGCGGCGAGTGAATCGAGGCGAATGCTCTTCACGCGTGTTGATTGTTGGTGCTGGGCCGACCGGCCGGGCGCTTGCGGCATGGTTAGATGCGAACGGGCACCTTGGGTACTCCGTGTGCGGATTTGTGGATCCGCATCGGAACGGTGACGCGCGGGTGTTGGGTTCGCTGAACGATTTTCGGCGGGTGGCGTTGGAGCAATTCGTCGATCAGGTGTTTGTGGCGTTACCAGCCGACCGCGAAGTGGTGAAGGAGATTTTCGTGGAGGCGCGGCGCTTGCGTTTGGACATGAACGTTGTGCCGGACTTGTATGACGGATTGGGATGGCACGCGCCGATGCATGCGATCGGAGGATTCCCGGTGCTGGAATTGCACGGGCAGCCGATTCCGGCGTTCGGCTTGGCGGCGAAGCGGGTGCTGGATGTGTTGCTTGGAATTGTGGGCTTTGGGCTGAGTTTGCCGATTGTGGGGCTCGCGGCTCTTTGGATTGTGGTGGATTCGCCGGGGCCAGTGTTTTATTCGGCGTTGCGTATCGGAAGAAAGGGAAAGAAGTTTCGCTGTTACAAGTTGCGGACGATGGTAGCGGAGGCGGACATGGCGAAGGAAGGATTGCGGCAGTCAAATGAGCGGAATGGACCCTTTTTCAAGATGGAGAGAGACCCGCGGATTACGCGAGCGGGAATCTGGCTTCGGAGATTTAGCGTTGACGAGTTGCCGCAGCTCATCAACGTCATTCGAGGAGATATGAGTTTAGTTGGGCCTCGGCCGCACCCGTTGGACGATGTCGAGCTTTACCGGGCGGAGGATTTACGGCGGTTGGATGTTAAGCCGGGAGTGACGGGGTTGTGGCAGGTGACGGCCAGGCGGGATCCCTCGTTCGAAACGAATATGGCGCTGGATCTGGAGTACATCGAGAGGTGGAGCCTGGCTTTGGATTTTAGGATTTTGTTGAAGACTTTCCCGGTTGTGTTGCGGGCGGAAGGGCATTGAGGTTTATGGCGATGAGTGCCGTGCCTGCGCCGGCCGTGCCAGAGGTTCGGCAAGCGGCACCGCGGTCTGCGATTGCTTCTGATGGGCCGGTTGGGGATTTACTTGCTCCGGGTAGGTTGCGGGCCTTGGGAGTTAAGTCGGCGTGGTCTTTGGTGGACCAGGGACTGACGGCGCTCACTGGTTTTTGCGTGACGTTTCTTTTGGCGCGATGGCTGGCGCCGGAAATCTACGGAGCGTACGCGATTGCGTTTGCGGGGTATTTGTTTGTGGGCGGGTTGCACAACGTGATTGTGCTTGAGCCGATGAGCGTGATTGGTCCTTCGCGGCATGCGGCTCGGCTGCAGGAGTATTTTCGTGCGCAGTTATTGGTGCACGGTGTGATGGTGGGTACTTGCTCCGTTGGAGTGGCTTGCGTTGCGGCAGCCGTGTGGATGGTTGCGCCCGCGAGCCCGCTGGCCGGAGCGATTGCGGGCAGCGGGTTGGCACTTCCGTTTTTGCTGTCACTGTTTCTCGCGCGCCGGATATGTTACGTGAGGCAGCGGCCGTTTACGGCGACACTCGGCAGCGGATGTTGTCTCGGGTTGGCGCTTGTTGGTTTGTACGGGCTTCGCCATTTTGGTTGGGTTAGTCCGTGTTCGGTGTTTCTGCTTGTTGGAGTGGGGAGTCTTACGGGTTCGTGTGTGGTGTTGCGACAGGTTGGCGTAAGTACGCTTCGGGAAGTGGGCGTTTCCGACGAGCGGCGGATTACGTGGACTTCGGCGTTGAGAGAAAACTGGGCCTATGGGCGATGGTTGGTCGGCAGCACGATTTTGTATTCGGTATCGGGCCAAGTGCAGATGATTTTGGCAGCGGCGTTTCTGGGCTTGGGCGCGGCGGGAATATTGCGAGCGATGATGCTGCCAGCGGCGGCGATGACGCAAGTTGTTACCGCTGCGGGTTTGCTGGTGATGCCGGGATTTTCGTACGACTTCGGGCAGGGGTTGGTGGGTCGTATGCGGCAGAAAGCAGTGATTCTGAGCGTAGTTTTGTGTGGAGCAGGAATTTGTTTTTCGGTGGTGTTATGGCTCGTCGCGGGGCGGGCAGAGCATCTTTTGTTCGGGGCCAAGTATGCGGCGTACGCGTGGCTTATGCCGATGCTTTCGCTGGTTCCCGCCGTCAATGGATTGACGATGGGTTTCTCGACCGCGCTGCGCGCATCGCAGCGACCTCAATTCGATTTGCTCGCAAATGCGATTGCTGCGCCGATCGCGGTGGTTTCGGCGGTGAGTCTTATTCGGTGGTGGGGTCTTGCAGGTGCGGCCGTGAGTATGTTGACCGGTTTTGTCGTGTATATGAGCGTAAACTGCTGGGCCTTTTATGCCGCGCTTGGACTAGAAACTAGGTCTGACATTGCCATCGACGGTGCCGCTCGATGAGGACAACGGAGGTTATTCAACGGGAATACTACGAGCGCACGGCGCATTCGTACGATGCGGCGCACGTGCGCGACGGAGATGAACATTACGTTGCTTTGCGGCATATCGGTGGATTCTTTGATGTTTTGGGGATATCGAGTGTCTTGGACGTTGGTTGCGGGACTGGAAGAGGCGTGAAGTATTTCCTGGAGAAGAGGTCCGGAATGACGGTGCATGGCGTCGAGCCGGTAGATGCGCTGATTGACCGGGCAGTTCACGCGAACTGCGTGCCCTCTGGATTGATAATTAAGGGTTCCGGGGAGGCCCTGCCTTTCGCGGACCGGAGTTTCGACGCAGTGTTTGAGTGCGGAATTCTGCATCACGTCAAAGAGCCTGACCGGGTTGTGCGCGAGATGATGCGGGTTTCTCGGAAGGCTGTTTTTCTGTCGGACGAGAATCGATTCGCTCATGGGACCACATTTGGGCGGTGGGCGAAGTTGCTGTTGTGCAAGATGCGAATGTTTCGAGCGGCTTATCTGCTGAAGACTGCGGGCAAGGGCTATCGCTTCTCGGAAGGCGATGGCTTGGCTTACTCGTACAGCGTGTTTGATGCGTTGGAAGTGTTGTCGGAGTGGTCTGACCGGGTGATTGTGATTCCGACGGATGAGGTCAAAACGAAGAGCTTGTTTCATCCACTGCTGACTTCGTTTCACGTATTGCTTTGTGCTATTCGGGATGGTGGCAACTAACGGTAGGCGTCGGTAGCCGTAAAGGATTCGACTGATGGGCTTGACCAGATTCGCGCATGAGGTGTCGCAGGCTTCGCACTACCGGCGAAGGCCGATCGCAGCGTTGCGCTACGCGTACGCGAAGTGGGTTTTCCGGCGATTCCGCCAGGCGAGTCCGTTGAAATTTCTTTTGGGGCTCGGAATCGATGTCGACCTGGCATTTCTGGGATTTTCCAAATGGCGCTCGATCTTGGAGAGCGTCGTTTCGTCCGTGCAAAACGGAAATAACGGTCAGGGCGGGATCAGTTTTGACGACGGGAAGATTCTCTACGGGTTGGTGCGGGCGCTTAAGCCGGACTATGTCATCGAGACGGGCGTTGCTGCGGGTGTATCCACATCTTTTTTGGGGGCGGCACTTCTGGAGAATGGGCGCGGACGGTTGTTTTCCATCGAACTGCCGCCGGAAGTCGCTAGCCGCCGCGCATTGGCCGATGGCTCCCTGTACGCATGGCGCGAGCGCGGCGTAGGTTGGGCAATTCCTGATGAGATTAGGCGCGCGCTCGGAGACCGCCACCGATTGATTCTTCAGGACGTGCGCATGGCGCTTCCAGCATTGCTGGATGAGCTTCCTTGCGTCGACATGTTTTTTCACGATGATCTTCATACGCCAGACCAAATGTACTGGGAGTATGAAGTTGTGTGGGCCAAGCTGAGCCCGCGAGGCGTACTTGTTTCCGACGACGCGAATCATGGTTGGATCAAGTTTTGTAGCGACCGGGGGCTCGATGAAACTGCACTCCACAACGTCGATCGCTTGTGTGCGCTGCGCAAGGCGCCCAGGGAAGGGGCGGTTGCGAAATGAGTCTTGCTGCTCTGTATCGCGGCAGTCCAACAGCGCGAGATCATGAGTATCTGGTCGTCCGCGAGATGGCGTCATGAGAATCGCGCTGTTCGACTACATCGTGACGTCTGACAACGCGATCGGGAAGTGCGACCTTGCTATTCTCGCAGCTCTTTGCGAGCAGCACGAGTTCACGGTTTTTTCGACGCGATTCGAAAACCCACGGCCGGAGAGAATTCGCTGGGTGCGGGTTCCGGCTCCCCGGCGACCCATGGTGTTGCTCTACATCGTGTTCCATCTATTCGCCCCTCTCTGCTACGGGTGGCATCGCCTTCGCCATCGAATGCGCTTCGACGTCGTGCAGGTGATCGAGAGCAATCTGCTGTTTGGGGACATCGCCTATTCGCATTTCTGCCATAAGGCATTTCTCGAGCGGTATTGGAAGGGAATTGGCGCCGGCGGCCTGCGAGGAGCTCTGCGGTGGTTGGATCATCGATTACGCGCGCTGTTCGAGCCTTGGGTGTACCGGCGAGTCGGGCGGATTGTCGCGCCTTCACACGGCTTGTGCCGGGAGCTTACGAGTGCCTATCCGCAGGCGAGCAGCAAAATCCGCGTGTTGGCAAACCCTGTCGATCTTGAGAGCCTTCGGCCACCCTCAGGTTTCAACCGGTGCGCGTTCCGGCAAAGTCTGGGCTGGAAGTGCGAGGACATCGTGTTGGCATTTGTGGCCCTGGGGCACTTCGAGCGCAAAGGGCTGCCGCTGCTGTTAGAGGCGCTTCGAGCCGCAAACAATTCGAAATTGAAAGCGATCGTAGTGGGCGGATCAAACGGAGGCATCGCTGCGTACCGCGAACGCGCGAAGAAGAGCGGGTTGAACGGAAACGTAAAATTCATCAGAACGCAAAAAGACGTCCGACCTTATCTGTGGGCAGCTGACGCGCTTGCGCTGCCTTCTCACTACGAGGTGTTTCCGCTCGTAGCACTCGAGGCCGCAGCGGCAGGGCTGCCTCTCCTGGTTACCCCGTTGAACGGCGTGGAGGAATTTCTGCGCGATGGCGAGAACGGGTTATTGATGCAACGCAACGCGCACGGAGCCAGGGATTGCATTGCGCGATTCGCCGAGATGCCGATCGAGGCGAGAAGAAGCATGGGTAAGAGCGCGCAGATCGATGTGAAGCGTTACGGCGTCCCTGAATTTGTAGCGGGCTGGTCGAGATTGTACGCGGAGGCCGGGTCCCATGCCGGATGAAGCGCTGCTGGTGGCTCGAGCGCTGTTCTGGGTGTTCGCGGCGGGAGTGTTTTTGCTGCCTATGCGATGGTCGTTGTTCTGTTTCATTCTGGCCGCGCATATGGACATTACGTCCTTGACGTTCAATTCCGCGACTGCGGTTGGGTTTGAGAACACGATCCGGATTGCTGGCCTGCCTGCGCTGCTGTTGTTACGGACGGGATTTGCGCCACTAAGAGACATGACATGGGCATTGCCGCAAAAGATCTGGCTGGGACTCATCGCTTATGCGGCGATTGCTGGGTTCTGGGGCGGCTTTCCATTGTCTGCGATCAAGATGGTGGCTTACCTGGTCGCTTATTTTGTGCTTTACCTGGTTTTCTGCAGCGCATGGTGTGAGTACTGGCTGGACATCGGCTTAGTAAGGCTGGTGGCCTGGTCTGTCATCGCGCTAGCGGTACTGCAAACCTTCGTCCTCGGCAATGAGTGGGGCGGACTCGAAGAGCGGTTCACATCTTTTTCGGCGCCTCAATATTTTGCGGCATTTCTTGTGGCGGTGCTGGCGATCCTGATGTTTTCCGGGGCGCGAGGGTGGTTTCACTACGCTACCTGCGGCGGTCTGATGGCTGCGATTGTATTGTCTGGCAGCCGCTACGTCTTTGTCAGCATGGTGGCGCTTGCCGTTATCGGATGCTTCCAACTTGCTTCAGGAAGACATGGATCTTTGAGATGGCGGCCGAACCTTCGAAAAATGTTGCTGACACTGGGGATTGCCGCGGCGGGGATCGGGATCCTCGTAGCCTACCTTCCCTATAACCGAATCGATGAACTGGTTGGTGCGGTGTCGGAGGACGACGCGACCGTCGAGGACGTCGGAACGTTCGCGTGGCGCCTGGGCATCTACGAAGACGTCCTTGAGCACCTGGAAAAGAGGACTGGGCCGGAGTTGTTCCTTGGTTCGGGGACCAGCAGCGGCGCCGCTTTGATGTTGAATCACGATCCTGACCACTACGACCGCGTGGGTATCGACGGCAATCGCGTGCTTCACAGCGAATTCCTGCGGGCGCTGTATGAGTGGGGAATTCCAGGACTCGGGCTTCTGCTTGCTTTTGTTATCGCCATCACCGCAGGCTTCGTACAAAAAATAGCGGCGGAAGGCGGCGGAACGGCACTCGCATTCGCGGGAGCATTGCCGTCGATCGTGCTGGGGCTCGCGATTGAAAATATGCTTGCTAGCGCGGCGTCGGCTGGAGGAGTGGGCATTTTGCTGGCGATGACGTTTGCGTGGAAAGGCGAGCCTGTTGACGTCTGGCACGGGGCTTGGGACGGCACGCCAGACGAGGCGCAGGACGGAGAGATCGATGTTTGCGGCACGGCACTGCCAACTGGATCGTGACGTCATGCGCATTCTGCTCGTTCACGAACGATACCAGCAGCGCGGCGGGGAAGATGCCGTGGCGGAAGCGGAGGCGGAGCTTCTGGAGCGGAACGGCCACAGTGTCTTCTATTACTCGCGTTATAACAGCGAGCTCGCGAACGCCGGATTGCTAAAGACAGTCTCGGCCGGGATCAATGCGGTATGGGCGCCGAAGTCGTTTCACGACATGAACGAGTTAATCGAGAAACATAAACCGGAAGTCGCGCACTTTCACAACACTCTTCCCTTGATCTCGCCTTCGGCGTACTACGCGTGTGCGCGGCGAGGAGTCCCGGTAGTTCAAACGCTCCACAATTATCGATTGGTTTGTCCGGGGGCGACGTTATTGAGAGACGGACGCGTATGCGAGGCGTGCCTTGGTAAGAGGGTGGCTTGGAGGGCGGTTGCTCATGCTTGCTACCGTGGCAGCCTGCCAGCGTCGGCGGCGGTGGCCGCTTTGCTGACGACTCACAGAGTTTTGCGGACTTGGCAATCAAAGGTGGACGCGTACATCGCGCTCTCTGAGTTTGCGCGCGGGAAGTTTGCTTCGGGAGGGTTGCCGCGGCAGCGGATCGTTGTTAAGCCCAATTTTGTACATCCCGACCCGGGGCATGCGCAAAAACAAGAGCCTGGAAAATATGGGCTGTTCGTTGGGCGCTTGTCTGAGGAGAAAGGCGTTCGAATCTTGTTGGCAGCCTGGAAACAGATGAGTCGACGGATTCCGTTGTTCATTCTGGGCGACGGGCCAATGCGGCAGGAAATTGCGTCCCAGATTGCCGAAGCTGGTTTGACGGGAGTGCAGCTCCTTGGAAACGCCTCACGTGAAGAGGTGTTTCGGTGGATGCAAGGTGCTCGCTTTCTGGTGTGTCCAAGCTATTGGTTTGAGGCTCCGTTGGTGATTGTGGAGGCATTCGCGTGCGGTATTCCAGTGATTGCGACGGGTCAAGACCCGACGGCCGAGATGGTCGCTCACAATCGGACGGGCTTGCACTTCGCGCCGGGAGATGGCGCGGACCTGGCCGCGAAAGTGGAATGGGCTTGGAGCAATCGCGCCGAGATGGAAGCGATGGGTCAGGCTGCCAGACGGGAATTTGAGAGGAAATATACCGCCGAACGGAACTACGGGCAGCTTGTGAGTTTGTATAAAACGCTGATAACGCGTCGGGCGTTTGGGTCGCAGGCCGCAGAGTTGAGTGCGGTCGCCGGCGGCGGTGCATGATGACGTTTCGCGCGGAGAATTGCTCATCGGCAACGCCGTCGATCGTGTCCACGATGCCCGGAACGACAAGGCACGATGTGAGCGTCGATCAAGGAGTTGCGTCGAGGGAACGTTTCTCGGTCCTGGGCGTTACGTTCGACGTGGTGCAGATTCCAGATGTGATTCTCCAGATGCGACAGTGGATTGCGCGGCGCGCGGGTTGCGGCTATATCGCCCTTGCCGGGATGCATGGAATCACGGAGGCCAGGCACAAAATTGAATTCAGGCAAGCCGTTGTTGACGCGAGCCTCGTGGTCGCGGATGGAATGCCCGTCGTCTGGCTCGGGCGTCTGCGCGGGTACGATCTGCCACGGCGTGTATATGGTCCGGAGTTGATGCTTCAGTTTTGCAAGGAAACGGCGCTAGCGGGTTACCGCCACTACTTGTTGGGTGGCGCGCTCGGTGTCCCAGAACAACTCGCTCAAGCGCTCGACAAGGCCTGTCCAGGGATCGACATTGTTGGCACGCATTCACCACCGTTCCGGCCCACCACACCAGAAGAAGATGCAGCGATCATCGAAAATATCAATCAGGCTGCTCCAGACGTTTTGTGGGTGGGCCTCGGAACGCCGAAACAAGAAATGTGGATGCACCGGCACCGGGACAAATTGCGCGTACCCGTGATGATCGGAGTGGGAGCAGCCTTCGACTTTCTGTCTTCGCGGAAGAGGCAAGCGCCAGTGTGGATGCAGGATCGCGGACTTGAGTGGCTTTTCCGGCTGGTGCAGGAACCTCGGCGGCTGTGGAAACGCTATCTCGTGGGAGGTTCCGAGTTTGTTTTTCTCGTTGTGTTGGAGTTGCTGGGTTTACGACGCTTTGAGTGATGATGTTCGGCCGCCGCCGCTAATTGCGGGACGGTTGCTTTAGGACAGCAGATCTGCGCCGAAGCCGCCTTCGCAGACAGTTTGAACGGCTGCGTAGCGGCTCTCGGCGTTCAACTGACGCATGATACGGTGGACGTGATTTTTGACGGTGTACTCGGATAGATTCAGGTTCGCGGCAATTTCTTTGTTGGTCAAGCCCCTAGCGAGGAATGAGACAAGTTGCTGCTGCCGAGGAGTAAGGCCTAGCTTCGCGCAGACCCGCTGGTTCAATACCAAGTAACCTTTTTGAGCTTCCCGGGAGACGAACTGAAACAGGTGAAGGCAGAGGCGGGGAGGGCAGACGGCTTCGCCTTGGGCTACGCGACGAACGGCGGCGAGCGTTTCTTCCGCGGTCGCATCGCCTAGCAGATAGCCGCAGACGCCCGCACGGATCGCTTGCAGGAACACTTCGGGATCATCTTCCATGCCCAAGAGAACGATCTTCATGCCGGGAGCAAGGGAGAGCGAATCGGTGACGAAAGCCGTTGGAAAAATCGTCGCGCTGGCGTGATCGGCGACAAGGATGTCGCAGCTGGTCTCGACAAATTGTTTTTCGATGGACGGCGCGTAACGGTCGACTCCTACGACGCAAAAATCCGGTTGCTTGCGTACAATTCCCGCTAGCGCTTCGCGAAGTAGACGGTTTTCGACGAGTAGGAAGAGTTTGAGAGTGCGGGCCGAGCTGTTGTCCTTTGCTTGTTTCATTCAGCGTCCAAACCCTGGTTTGGAGTGCAAGATCGCCCCTCAAGTGTGCCCGCCGAGGACGATAGGTAATATCCCCGCGACACGATACAACCTTACGTCCGGCTTTGGGGCGGGTCATCCACGCAGTGTCAACAGGCTGTCATCTTTGTGTCCAGCGGGGTGAAGGTCGATGATGTAGGTTAGATTTGCGATTGTGGTGTCGGAGGGCGACGTTGTCGATTGGTATGAGGTGTTGCGGTTGCTGACGTTGAGTTCGCGTTGATGCCTGGCGAGCAAGCCCGCCCCTCCAGCCGGTGAAAGACTCCTCGGCCCGAAGGAAGGGAGTGACTATGAGGGATAGCCCGCTGGTGAACTCATTAGCGGAAAAGGTGGGCGAGACCATTGAACGTACCGAACACCTGATCTCGCTCGTGCCGGCGAACTTGCTTGACTGGTGTCCAAAGCTGCCTGCAGAGATTCCCGAGGCGGATGATCTCGGGCACCTGTTGGGGCACCTGTTGGAGTGCTTGTCTGGGTTTTGTGCGGCTTTCTACCGAGCGTTTCCCGGTGAGCTCGGCGACTTCTTGAAGCTTCGAACAATAGTGATCGGCGAATCCTGTTCGCCTGTTGAAGCGCGGGCAAGAATCAGACTGTACGAGGCACAGATTCAGCGAGGCTTTCGTTGCTGCACTGACGAAGACCTGTGCAGGAGAATCCCAACCTTGTTTGCTCCAGAGGGACAGACGTTACTGACGGTCCTTCTGAGCAACCTCGAGCACTTGATCAACCACAAATATCAGCTATTTTTTCATTTGAAGTTGGCGGGACTCAAATTAGGAAGCCGAGATATCTATAAATGGAGAGACACCTCGGAGGCGGACGCTCAGGCTACGGTGGAGCCCGAATGAGAGGCGACAGGACGGGCTGAGCGAGGAAGCTTGACCAGCACCGAGGTTCCGGTCTCGGAGGTGCGCTCGATGGTTACCGAGCCGCCGTGATCTTGAACGATTTTGCTCACAATGGCCAGTCCGAGACCCGTGCCGTTGGGCTTGCCGGAACTTACGAACGGATCGAATACGTTATCGCGGATGCTTTCTGGAACGCCGCAACCCTGATCGATTACGCGGACTTCGAAGGAGTCTTTGCGGCCCTGGATGTCGATGGTTACTTTGCTTTCGCTATCGAGGCTCGCTTCGCAGGCGTTCAGCACCAAATTGAAAAATGCGCGTTCAAGTTTCCTGGGGTCAAAAACGCCTTCGGTGGTGTCGCGGGCGAGCAAAGTGATCGATCGGTTGCGGAATTCGGGGCGGGCTTTGACGCCCTCGATCGCTCGGCGAATGATTTGATCGAGAGTCGTGGGCTCGGGTGTGATGGAGATGCGCTGATACGCGAGTTCGCGCAAGGAATCTATGAGATCGGTCATCTGCGTGGAGGCTGTCTGGATTTCTTTATAGATTTCGCTCTTGTCGAGTTTGAGCTCGTCTGCTTCGTACAAGAATTCCGCGTTGGCAACGACGGCGGCCAGGTAGTGCCGCAAATCGTGAGAGAGGGAGCTCGCGGCACGCCCTAGAGCGGCGATTCTCTCAGTCTCGATCTGGCGTTGTTGGGAGGCCAGGAGTTCGCCGCGCATTTTCGCGAAGGCGGTGCTCAGTTCGGCGACTTCGCTGGTTCCTTCGGGTGTAATGGAAAAAGTGTAGTCGCCTCCGGCAAGTGCGCGAACTCCGGCGACCAGGTTGTCTAGTGGCTTCGTGATCGTGCGAGAGACAAATCCAAAAAGGAGAGCGCCAAAAATGACCGCGGAGGCGCCGAGGATATAGATCGTGTGGGTGAGGTGCTCCAAGAAAGCATCATTGGGCGCCAGGGGCATCATTACGTAGCATCGTACGGGAGATGGCAGAGCACCGTGCAACAACACAGAAGAGAAGGCGTAGTGGTCGGTGGCTAGGGCGATCTCGGGGGACCCCGCGGCAATCTGTGGATCAGAGCGACTGATCAATCGCTGAAGCGCGGCTTCGTCGGCCGGGGGCAGTGTCGATGCGATTAAATCTTTGTCGGTGGCAAGAGCGATTTGGTTGCCGGCAGCCAGTGCTAGTTGCTCCGCGACACTCGAGTTGACTTGGTAGCCGACCGCGAGCAGTCCGAGTTCTCGAGAGTCACTTCCGGTCCCCGCCGTGATTTGACGAAGAAATACCCAATAGAGACGGCCATTGTCATACCACCAGGAAGCTTCGTCTCCTTGATCGACCGATCGTTTCAAATCGCGCTCGGCAGCCTCCCGCGGCCACCCGGGGTTGGTTATGTGCAGAGCGACAATTTGCCGATCTGGTTTGGCCAGCACGAAAAGATCGCTGTTTGCGAGCTTCCAAAATGTCGTGGATCCGTCTTGGATCGTGAGAGCATCCTCCGTGGTCATCAGGCCTTGCAAGGGTGGAAGAATGGCAACCATCGCGGCCATGCTCGAGAGTTGGCGTTCACGTTGGCGCTGAACGCCTTCGAATGCGCGAACGGAAGTCTCGGTGCCGTCGCGGACCTGACGATCCGTTTCGACGCTGATCGTATGGCGAATGATGAGCAGAAGGCCGCCCGTCAACGCGCAGATGGTCAGCAGCGTGGCGATGAAGAGCTGCGTGCGTAAGCGGAGATGCGTCATGGCGTCTCCACGTGCCGCATCAGGAGATTGAACCGCTGGCAGATGTTCCGGGCACGAACTTGTAGCCTGCGCCATGAATGGTCAGAAAGTAGCGCGGGTTGGCGGAATCTGGCTCGAGTTTCTGGCGAAGACGCAGGATGTGATTGTCGACCGTGCGCGTCGATGGATAATTCTGATAGCCCCAGACTTCGTTGAGCAACTCGTCGCGCGTCAGGACTCTGCCGGGGGAGGAGGCGAAGAATTTTAAAAGCTTGAACTCCTGAGCCGTGAGCGTAACGGGCTTACCAGCTTGTACGGCCTCCATGCTGGTGAAGTCGATTCGCGCATCGCCGAAAGCGAGTACTTCGTGGCTTACGGCCTTAGGCGTAACGTTGGAAACTTGGGGGCCCTTCGCTGCTCCACGCCGCATGGCACGGCGGACGCGCGCGAGGAGTTCTTTTGGGCTGAAAGGTTTGGTGACATAGTCGTCGGCGCCAAGCTCCAACAAGAGAACTTTGTCTTCCACTTCGGCATTGGCACTCAGCACGACAATCGGCACGGAGGCCGCGATAGTCTTGAATTCACGACAGAGTTCCTTGCCGGAGAGGCCGGGAAGCTTTAAGTCCAAGAGTACCGCGCTCGGCAATTGCTTTCGGAAGCTCTCCAATCCAGAGATGCCATCCGACGCGATCTCGACGTTCAAAGAGTCCGCTTCCAACAAGCGCTGCAGAGTTCTCTGCATTGCGCGGCTGTCTTCCACCACCAAAACTGTATCCATTTTTTTCATCCTTTGACAATTCTTTCATGCTGCCCGCGATTTGTATTCGATACTGCCGGCGACTGTCGACTTGGGTTTGGCCTGTAATAAAGAGAATTCTTACACCTGCGTCTCAATAATCCGTCCTAAGAGTGTCGGGGTCATAATCCTGACCATATTTATTCTTGTGATCCTCCTGCTGCTGCTTTGCGACCGGCACCGAGATCATTGGCATCGTGTAGCTTCCGTCCTCTATAGTCACGGATCTTTGCAAGGTTTTCAGTGATTCAGGCGTCGCGTTCTCGTACCAGACACGAACCGTGTATCGGCCCGGGGGGACATCGGCGATCGAATAGCGGCCAGCCTTGTCGGTTATGCCGAAAAGGTCCGAATCCACCACTAAGACTATGCCGGTCATTTCCGGGTGGATGTTGCAGAAGAGATACGATGGGCCGATGCGGTCGAATTTGACCGACCTCTGGGCGCCTGCCTGATACAGACCCAGGTCGAAACGCTTTCCGCGATAGAGCGAGAAAACATTGTGGAACCATGGATCTGCGTTCGGAAAATCTACAATGCTACCCACGGGGATGACTAGTAACTTGGGCTCAAACCGTTTATTGCGCTGCAGTAGTCGATAGTGAGCCTTCTGCGAGGTTGCGGATACTTTTTGCAGGGAAGCAGCAGTTGGCACGAGCCACACCACAACCTCGGAGGCGTCGGCGGAATGACCCGATGAAGCCATGCGTAACTCGACTTGCCCGATTAAGTCTGCGGCTTTCCGATCCGGGGCCATTGGCGATTGAGCAAAACCCAGTGTAGCGGGCAAGGCCAGCAAAATCAGAGCGATAACCTGTCCAGCGATATTCATTTGGCCTCTAAAAAAGAAATCCAATTGCCAGTCCGATCTGTCCTGCAGTGTTGGGCGATCCCGTAACTTCATAGGTGCGCAAACGGCGGTATTCCGCGGAAAACAACAGATCGGAGCGTGGCCTGAAAATATAGTTGGCGAACAGCATCTGGTTCCGAGCCGGCACAGACATCAAGAAGGAGTTCGACATGGCTGCTTCTCGAAGTTGGGTCGAGTTCCGACCGCCTGTGCCCCCCGCGATGTTAAATTCGTTCCGTGCGTCCACCTTAATCTTGAATTGCGACCAGCCGCCGATGACCCCGAGGTTTGCGAGTTCTGGAGCCGTAACGGCTGCATAGTAGGCGGGATCCACGGGCTTGAGGGGGCTGAGCGGCAGCCCGCCAAATCCGTCGAGGCCCCTACCGGTGAAGAATTCACCCGTCAATTGAGTTCGAGGGAACAGAGGAATCTTCCAGTCCAGTGTTCCAGCCCATCCGGCAACCTCGTAGTTGCCGACGAACTTCTGTGGAGAGTAAACGCCAGAGACTCCTATGACCGCGGGATTGTCCTCTGATTTCGTGCTTGCGGATAACCTCAACGCGTAAGTAGGCTGGCGGGAATTCTCGGTCCCGGAAGGTATCAGCACGTTGGTGTTCGCGGCGTAGTCGGTTGTGGACGAGGGGGCCAAAAATCCAGCTTCGATTTTGAAAGGTGACAGCGCTCCGGTAAATCTTTGCTCGACGCGGATCATTGGCGTCCAGGTCCAAAGGTTCCCTGCAGAGGCAAAACCTGGAACGACGAATGTCATATAGGTAGTCGGCGTATTGGGCGAGAAAAATGGATAGTCGAGCCCAGCAACGGCCGAAGTGTTTTTCCAATCAAATCGGATTCGTGCCAACCGAACTTCCGCGAGTCCGGAGCTGTTAGCTCCATAACCACTTGGCAGTCCGCCGAAGAAGTCCATTTGCAGGTCCGCACTGGGGCGCGCGCCGAAAAGGGCTGGGCCAATGGCCGTCAAGCCAATGATGGACTGCCTGACCGACGCTCCGACACTCCCGCCGGAATAGTCTGGAACCTTGGGAATAGCGATGCTCGGTAAATCGGTATTGTCGACCTGGCCGAAGTTGCCGAAAGCGTTGAATAGCGCGATTCCCGAAAGCTTCAGGCGATATTTGGACCCGCTTTCCACTTTGGTTTGCCGCTGCTCTTCGACCCTCGCATTGAGGATGTCCCAATCATCCTGAGAGATTTGTGCTGTTCCGCCGTGGGCCTCTTCGGCTTGAGGAGGCGAACCGCCAGCCTGGGTTGTCGCGGCTTCACTTCCCAGGCGAGCCGTCGCATCGGTGGGTCTCGGCGCCATGGCATTCATGCGCGTTAGCACTTCCTGTAGAGCCGTACGCAATTGTTCGATTTCTGTTCGGGACTCCGCAAGCTCGACCTGAGTCTGTTCCAGAGATTTTGTCAAGCGATCGATCTTGGAAGCGATTTCGGGCTGGTCTGCGGGCATAGCGGTAGTCGTTTGGGATTGCGCAAGAGCAGCGGGGCAACCCAGTAGTAGGACGCACAATAAACCACGACCCTTTCGACGGTCGGGGTACAAAGGGGACTTCATGACGAAAGACCCTCCTTCAATTCCAAAAAGCTTCAACCCATCCGGGACCCTTGGGGCAAGCGCCGGTAAGCTACCTAGTCAGAGCCTCCGCCACTAGAACACGTTGCCTTTCGATCGATCGCAGTGCATATCTGAAACGGATCGCTTCTACCGGCAATGAGAATAAGGACCGGGCATGAAAGATAGACCGGCGCATGGTGTGGCGCCATTGTGACACCTTTGCCTTAATTCTGGTCCGGGTGTCGGTAATTGCGACCCTACCAATGCTAGACCGCCGGCCAAGCGGGAATATTCTGTCCTTTACATACGACGTCCAGAAGGCTCGATCGTGAACAAACTCCCGATGGACGAAAAGGGTAAATTTTGCACCGTCAAGGTCAGCGACGGCGGTCTTCACGCCAAAATGCGCCACCCAGGTTTCGATGCGGGCCGGCAACGATTGGAGACACCACTCAGTCAGAGGTTCGGGAATTGGTCGGGGAAAAAGGGCCCTGGTTAACGAAATAACCAGTCCGAATGCATTTCGCGTCCTGGCGTCTCGCCCCGCTAGGTCGACAATCGCCCGCCACAGATCCTCGTCGCCGTAGTGCCGGTCAATGAAGTAGCCGATCTCAAACAGCCAGGAGACCCGGACCCAGGATCCCAGCAAATGCCTGAATGCGTGCATCACTTGGAGGCAAAACATCTCTTCTGACGGAAGAGCAGGGAAAGCGATGTGCAACAAAATCCTGGTCTTGAGGTCATTGAAGTCAGGTGTCGGCACAGGAATAGAGACGCCGTGTGCGGACAGACCAAGTGTCGTCAACAGGTCAACCTCGCGATGTTGAGGGATCGCGTAGATATCGTCGTTGGCAGTAGGAATATGTCGGAGCGGGGTAGTAAAGGTCACTTCGCCGGGTTCGGTCGTCTCTCCTTGTTCATACCCGCACGATTGCATGGCGCGTTTCGCGTTCTCGAGCGAATCCTGAGTCACCAGGAAATCGAAATCAGTCTGATGCCTCAAATGGATCTCGCGGCAAAATTCCGGAGTCAACGTAAAGCCTTTCAGCGCGCAGAACTGAACGCCATCCCCACGGAACGAATCGATGAGTCTTGCGAACTCGGCGAGCATCGCCGCGGTGCGCACCTGGTTTGCCGCCAAGCGGGATTCGAGCGCCGCGCTAAAATCCTTGGGAACCTGCCCCAGAACTTCGTGGTCCTGCAATTGAGTCAACAGATACAACGCCAATCCGCTTTCGTCGAGCCAGCGCAAAAGTTTACGAACCTGCGACGCGTTGGAGTGGCGGAGCAACGATAATCGCGAAAAATCCGGAACCGGGCGCAACGCCGCGAGCGTGAGTAGCCGGAGGTCGCGCTCACGCATTACAGGGGCCTCCCATCGCGACCTCCGGGCGAATCACGATCGGTGCTTCCTGCTGGCGCGTAACAAATTCTGTGAGCCGGCAGAGTGCGGGGAGGATTGCTTCCCGAAAGGAATGCGTATCGACGTCGCGGCCGATGAATGCGAGGATCTCGCTGCGTTCCCGATCGGCTCCGATAAGGCAGGCGGGTCCCATCGAGTACACGATCAAACTCCCGGCCATGACAATCGATGCTTCTATAGTCGTGCCGCGCACATCGACGTCGCGAACTATTTTCCAGAAACAGGACTTCGTAGAGATCCCTGCTGAACTTAGACGAGATAATGATGGAAGAAAACTCAAATCGTTCGTTTCCAGCGCGATATTTGCGATTTCAAGATTGACTTCTGCCTTCAAAGGCGTCGGAGCGAAGCGACGTAACAAGTCCAGCGGGTCTTTGTAGGAAACAGGTACGAGAGTAGACATTTCAGTTTCTTTCACAAAAGTGACGAATGGCGTCGGCGGTCACTTGAGGAGACTCCCCGGTCCGCAGACGCCAGCACCGGCAGTTCGCAATGGATCGAATTACCGCGGAACGCGCGAGCGACACTTCGGGAACTTGACCAGGGAGTCGCTCCGCGCTGCACTCGAAGAACGCCTGAGCATCTTGGGCACTGCACGGAACGAAAAAACAACCCGACTCGGAACTACGTTCAAGAAACAGAAGCCAATGCGGGCGTGACCTCAACGCCGCAGAGCCTCGACAAAATTCTTCGTGTTCAATTTCAAAAGCCAGCTCGTCGTTGAACCACATTTTCGGCGTTCTCCCGCTGAGTTCAGGAAAATATCGAATGGCGTCCGGTAGCAACTTCACGGGCGCGTCGATGCCATGCGCCAGCAGTTCAGCGCCTTCTTGAGAGACGTAGGTCCAATCGTCAGAAATTAGCGAAAACCCGCAATGCGCTAGCGCCACGGAAAGCGTAGATTTTCCGGCCCCCGAGGCGCCCGCAATCAGCAGGGCCTTCCCGTCAAGATCGAGGCACGCACTATGCACCGGAACGACTCCCACCGTGGTTCCCATAACGCCCACGGTGATCGGCAGCCAATGCGAGTTCCAAAAAGTTGGCTCGCTGGCAGAGGCCTGTGAGACAGCACCGGCGACCTGTTTGCGGAAGAGGTCGAAAACAAAAAGCTCGTGGGTTCCAATCGTTGCAAAAACCAGATGGTGAAGTCCGCGAAAATGCGTCTGGGTCTTGAAGTCGCGATCGGCGGGCAGCGACGTGTCGAGGAGCACATTCATCTCGAATGTACGGTTTGATCGAGGACGGCTGGTGCATCGCCAACGGTCGACCGAGGCCAGAATCTGCTCAGAGTTTGTCGCGAAAGCGCAGTGTGCGCCTGCTATTAGAAGATCCGTCTGCAGGGGCAGCGCGGTGCGATTAACGATGTGCAATCTCGCCATGTTGATTGACTCTATCGCGAAACCAACAATTGTGGACGCAGCCAGCGAACAAATGACAGGTCCGTGACACGCTCGTGACAAGGATTCAGAGGCCAAACCTTAATTTCAAATTGTCAGTGAGGATGCGGAACGCGCGAATGTCGAAGAAGGTCGTTTTTTTCTTTCCGTCGTTTGCCAGCAGTGATGCGACGGCACCTCTGGGACTGTTGGCAGTCGCCACTCCCTTGTTGCGGGCCGGATACTCTATCCGCCTGATCGACTCCACCATCACACCAAATTATAAGAAGCGTGTTCTCGAAGAAGTAAAGGACGCCTTGTGTCTCGGGATTTCGCTTGTAACAGGCCCCATGATCCGCGAGACGGTGGAGATCGCGCGCGCGGTGAAAGCTTGGGACCCCGATTTCCCAGTAATTCTCGGGGGTTGGCATCCCTCGCTGCTGCCCAAACAAACCCTGGAAGCCGATTACATCGACATCGTCGTTAAGGGGCAAGGCGAAGACTCGCTATTGGACGTCGTGCAACACTTGGAAAATCGCGCGCCCCTCGATCTGGTTCCCGGCATCGGCTTCAAGCGTGACGGCAAGTTGATCTTTACGACCGAGCGGCCGTTGCGGCCAATCGTCGATTCTCCGCCGAAGGCATATCAGATCGCGGACTTCGACGCTTACGAGCGGGTCTGCGGCCGGCGATGGGCGATGTATATCTCGAGCTTGGCCTGCCCATATAACTGCTCGTATTGCACCAATGCCGGCGTCTACGGCCGCAAGTGGAACGCACTCTCTGCCGAACAGTTTGTAGAGGAGACCGTGGATCTGACGCGGCGCTATGGTCTCGAGCTGCTCTGGGTTGTCGACGACAACTTTCTCGTGGATTTGGACCGCGCGCGTTTGATCGCCGATGGCCTTGTTCGAGCCGGAGCGAGTTTTCGATGGAGCATTCAGGCGACCACAAATCTTACCTCGCGCCTCAGCGTTGATGACCTCAAGTTGCTTCGCAGAGCCGGACTCCAACAGATTTGCCACGGCGCGGAGTCCGGCTCGCAAAAAATGCTGAAGCTGATGAACAAGGGCTTCCAGAACTTCGACACGATTTACGAGACTGCCCGTCGGTGTCTGGCCGCGGACATTCGTCCTTCCTTCAACATCATCTTTGCGTATCCGGGCGAAGGGTCAATCGAGCGCAGGCAGACCATCGATTTCATTATGGACATGTGTCGGCGGCATCCCGGCGCAGAGTTCTGGACCAACATCTTCACGCCATATCCCGGTGCGCCTGTCATGCAACATGCCGAGGAATATGGAATCGAAGTGCCAACATCCTTCGAAGGGTGGGCGGACTTTTTCCCTCGCTACACAAAGCTGCCCTGGTTGCGGGGCGGTGACCATCAGCGTCTTCAGACAATGCGGGACTATTTGAGGCTGGCTTTCGATCGGATTCCGATCAGTGCCGATACGCGCAGCCGCTCTACACGATTGATCCAGAAGTCGTTTTCGTTTCCAGCACGCTGGAGACTAGACCACGACTTCTATGCGCTACCTGTTGAGCTGTGGCTGAACGAAAAATTGAAGCGTAGGACAGCGGAAGCAAAACCGGCGGTCGACGCCAAGCGCCTCGAGCCAGCGACATCGGGGGCTACGTGCTAGCCAAGCGCAAAGTCGTCCTTTTTTATCCTCCTTACGATGGTGAGCCGTTGGGCGCGCCTCTATGCATGCTCAGCTTGGCCGCGCCCCTTCTTGCAGCGGGATTCGAAGTCTGTATCGTGGATGCTGCCATTGCTCCCGATTGGGAAGAACGCATCTTGCGTGAGGTTCAGGATGCACTCTGTCTCGGGATTTCGGTACTCACCGGTCCGATGATTCGCGGCGCCATGCGAATCGCCAAGCTCGTGAAGCAAACGAAGCCGGGCGTTCCCGTGATCTTCGGCGGCTGGCACCCGAGCTTGGTTCCCGGGCAGACACTGAACGAACGCTACGTCGACGCCGTTGTTCGCGGTCAAGGCGAGCTCACACTATTGGAAATCGCGCAGCGGCTGGCCGATGGGAAAACTTTCAACGATGTTGCAGGTGTTTCCTCCAAGCCTTTCGGTTTGACGCAACACTCTCCGGAGCGGCGGACTGCATTGCTCGATGACCTTCCGATGCCAGCGTTTCATTTGACGGACTTTGACGCCTACGAACGCGCGTGCGGAATCAGAAAGCTCGCGTATGCGACGAGTGTGGGCTGTCCATACGCGTGCAACTACTGCACCGACATGGTTTTCTACAAACGTAAATTCAACGCCCTGACAGCCGGCCGCGTGATAAGCGAAGTTACCGACCTCGTCGAGCGGTACAGAATCGACGAAGTCGCCATGCTGGACTCGAACCTTCCCGTCGATTGGCGGCGAGCGGTGGAAATTGCGCAGGGTTTTCTCGATTCCAAACTACGCTTCAACTGGACGTTCCAGGCTTCCACAGATTTCCTTTGCCGCATGAGCGATGACGACGTCCGCATGCTGGGTGAGAGCGGCGTGTCGCACATGGGCTTCGGGACAGAATCGACTTCCGCCGATGTTTTAAAGCTTATGAACAAGCGACATCAGCATCTTAACGAGATGTATGAAACGGCTCGGAAAGCGGCGCTTGGCGGGATTCACGTAACGTTTAATCTCATTTTCGGGTATCCCGGTGAGACCGAAGCGAATCGTGTTGAGACTCTTCGCACCATGAGCGACATCGCCCGTCAATTCTGGAACGTCAGTTTTTCACCCAATATTTTCACAGCGTATCCCGGAATTCCGATTTGGCCGCAGCTTCGCGAATTGGGCATGCGTGAACCTCAGTCGTTGAACGAATGGGTTGATTTGCCTTTGGGTAAAAACGCCCTGCCATGGCTTCAAGGTGAGGAACTAGGGCGCTTGCGCAAAATGCTCGAATTCTTTTTGCTCAACAATCAGTTGCGCAAAGCCACGCAAAATCATCCGAGTTTGCGGCAAGGCCTTCGGCGTGCGCTGGGCGCTCCGCTTCGTTGGCGGATTCGCGCCAACAAATATTCGTTTCCGTGGGAACTGTGGGTGGCGCGTTCCTTCGAACGCATCGTTACGCGCCGATCCTTGCTTACCGGTCAGGCGCTTAGCACGGAGGTCAGCGAGCTGTGCTGAGGTTCGATCCTACGCGGACGATCGCTTTTCGAGGAGGAAACCGTGGCTGATGTCCTCCTGACGCATTCGTATCACTTGCCCTACGACCGCAAGCAAGTGCGCAAAATGCAGCCGTACCCGCCGCTTGGAACGCTCTACGCGGCCAGTGTCTTGCGCCAGCACGGGATCTCCGTCGCGGTATTCGATTCCATGTTAGAGGAACCGGAGTCAGGATTTCGGAAAGCCCTCCGCGCTCACCGCCCGCAGATCGTCGCGATCTATGAAGACGATTTCAACTTTCTGACCAAGATGTGTCTCACGCGTATGAGGGAACTAGCCTTCGACATGATTTGCGAGGCGCGCAAAGCTGGCGCGCGTGTAATCGTTCACGGGTCGGACGCCACTGATCACGCCCTCGACTATGTCCGCCAAGGATGTGAATTTGTCTTGATCGGCGAGGCCGAGCATAGCCTGCTGCAATTAATCAAAGCAATTCGTAATGGTGGCAGCGGTCTTCAAGTGCCCGGCGTGGCTACCATGCAGCGCGTGGGCTCCAAAGAGGTCTTCCAGAGGCAAAGGCCGGCGTCGCCTCGCCCATTTGCCGGCTTTCCGCTCCCCGCGCGCGACCTCATCGATATCGGAAAATATCGGCAAGCTTGGACGGCAGCTCACGGGACGTTTTCTCTGAACTTGATCGCCAGCCGTGGGTGTCCGTTCCGCTGCAATTGGTGCGCCAAGCCGATCTTCGGCGATACCTTCCACGCGCGCCCCGCCGACGAAGTCGCCGGGGAAATGCGCCACCTCAAGGAAGTCTACGGCGCGGAGCACCTCTGGTTCGCCGACGATATTTTCGCTTTGAATCGTCATTGGACGAAGCAATTCGCTGTTGAAGTCAGAAAGAGAAGCGCCGCCGTTCCATTCAAGATTCAAGCTCGCGCCGATCTACTTACCGGCGAAACTGTGCAATCACTGGCGCGCGCTGGATGCGCCGAAGTCTGGATGGGCGTCGAGTCCGGCTCGCAAAAGGTCCTCGACGCGATGGAAAAAGGTCTTCAGGTCGAAGAAGTTGTCTCCGCGCGTCGGCACTTGCGACGCGAAGGCATCCGCGCGTGCTACTTCATCCAACTCGGCTATCTGGGTGAGAATTGGGACGATATTCAAAAGACTATTGCGTTCGTCCGCGAGACGCGTCCCGACGACATCGGTGTTTCCTTCTCTTACCCTCTTCCGAACACTCGGTTCTACGAGCGCGTGCGTCAGCAACTCGGATCGAAACAAAATTGGTCCGACAGCGACGACCTCTGCGTGATGTTCAAAGGCGCCTATTCCGATACATTTTATCGCGCGATTCGCGACGCACTTCATGTAGAGGTGGACTCCTGGAAGCAGGGCGGATCTCTCCATGTTCACGAGCTCGAGCAATTGTGGCGGAGAGTAGACGCGCTGGAACCAATCAGTCGTAACGCGGATGCAACCGAGCTTGCTCGCACAGAGAAGGGCGCCGCTCATTGTGATTCGCAGGCAAGATCTCGCATTATCCCCTTGCAAGGACTTCTGACTCGCGTTGGAGACGCCTAGCATGGCCGATCTCCTGCTCACTCACGGCTATTTTCTTTACGACGATCCCAAAGAATTAAAGATCATGAAGCCCTACGTGCCGCTGGGCATTCTCTACATCTGTTCGCATCTTCGCAAAAAGGGTTTTGACGTCGAAGTCTTCGACACGACTTTCTCCAGCCTTCGGGACCTGACTCGTCACTTACAAGCAGAACCACCTTCCGTTCTCGGCGTTTATGCAAATCTGATGACGCGCAAGAAGGCCCTTGAGATCGTTCGAATTGCCCGGGAATCTGGCTGGAAGACGATCGTCGGTGGCCCGGAACCTGGAGCCTACGTTCGCGAATATCTCGAATCGGGAGCCGATGTTGTGGTCCTCGGCGAAGGCGAAGTCACCATGGAGGAACTTCTCCCGGTCCTCAGGCAGAACTCTGATTCGGAACTCAGTAAAGTCAACGGCATCGCTTTTCTCGGTGAACAGGGGCAAGTTCACCAAACGGCTCCGCGAACACAAATTACCGACCTTGATGCTCAGCCTTGGCCTGCAAGAGAGGCCATCGATGTGATGCGCTACGTGCGAACGTGGCGCGATGCGCACGGCCAAGGCTCGCTTTCTTTCATCACCGCTCGCGGTTGCCCGTACCGTTGCCGTTGGTGCAGCCACCAAGTTTTCGGCATGACGCACCGCCGCCGTAAGCCCCTGGCGGTGGTCGACGAAGTCGAGTGGCTGCTGTCCACCTACCGCCCCGACATGGTCTGGATCGCGGATGACGTCTTCACGATTCACCACGGCTGGCTGCGTCAGTACGCTGCCGAGATGCGGCGCCGCGGCCTGCACATCCCGTTCGAATGTATTTCTCGCGCCGATCGTTTGAGTGATGAAGTCGTCGACCTGCTCGCGGAGCTCGGATGCTTCCGCGTCTGGATCGGCTCCGAAAGCGGTTCCCAGCGAATCCTCGACTCCATGGAACGCGGCGTAACCGTTGAACAAGTGCAGTCCGCCGTCTCCGCGTGTAAGACGCGTGGCATCCAGACCGGAATGTTTCTGATGTGGGGCTATCAGGGAGAAGAGTTGCAGGATATCGAACAAACCATCGAGCACGTCAAGCGCTCGGACCCTGACATTTTCTTCACGACCATCGCTTATCCCATCAAAGGCACGCCCTACTACAAAAGCGTCGCGGACTCGCTGGTTCAACTCAAGCCGTGGAACGAGACCTCCGATCGCGAAGTCGTGGTGCAGGGGCGCCGCCCAGCCCGTTTCTACGAGTTCGCTGACAGGTTGCTTCGCGATGAAGTGGAACTCGCGCGCCGGAGACGCAGCGGAAGCAAAGATGACGCTGAAGTCGAGCTGCGCGGGCGGATTCAAGCCGCGCGGGAAAGCCTGTACTCCACCGTCGGAGCGTTGGAACTATGATCCAAGTATCATCGCTCGGCGCACATGGAGCCTCCGCCGCCTTCGACCGTATGGCGGATAGCTACGACGCAACTTTCACCGAATCGTTGATCGGAAGGGCGCAGCGCAACGTTGTCTGGAACGCGCTGCAGACAGCATTCGGTCCCGGCGATCATGTTCTCGAGCTCAACTGCGGCACGGGCGAAGACGCTCTCTTCCTGGCGAAGCGCGGCGTCTCCGTGCTCGGCTGCGATGCCTCTCCGCGCATGATTGAAATTGCCGAGCGTCGTAGGTATCAGGAAGCCCCGAAATCGCCACTCGAATTCCGCGTGTTGCGAAATGAGAACGCGGATAGCCTGATGCCAGTGACCCCGTTCGACGGCGTCCTATCGAATTTCTCAGGTCTAAACTGCGTCGAGGATTCGTCGCACGTAGTCCGAAAGCTCACGCATCTCGTTAAGCCCGGAGCGACCGCGCTGATCTGCATCTCCACTCGAGTCTGTTTGTGGGAAATAAGTTGGCACGCCGCCCGTGGCAATTTCCAAAAGGCGTTTAGACGCCTCCACGGCACGACGATCGCCCGGCTCGGTGAGATCGCCGTGCCAGTCTGGTACCCAACGATCAGCGAGATCCGTCGCTCTTTCTCACCCTGGTTTCGACTGCGGTCTTTTCAAGCTGTCGGATTGTTCGTGCCGCCATCGTACCTGGAACCATGGGCCCGCCGTCACAAGCTCGTCTTAGCGAGGCTGGAAGCGATGGACCGTGTCCTCTCAACGTGGCCGGTTCTCCGTGTCATTGGCGACCACGTCCTGTTGGAGTTTGAAAGAACGTGCTGACCCACTCGACGGAATTCACAAAGCCGGAGGCTGATCTGGGGCCATTCGCGGCCAAGAAGGCAATGCTGAGGATACGATGATCATTTTATATAACCCTCGCTCCACAAGACCGCGTAACAGGCGCCTGCCCCTTTCCGTTCTAGCTCTGGCCGCAGTGCTCGAGGGTAGGGAAGAGTATGAAATCGTTGACGGAAATCTCGACGACAACCCGACGGAAACCATCCTCCGACTAATCCAGGAACGCAAAGTCGAAATGTTGGGCGTCTCAGTGATGCCTGGTCCCCAAATGGCCGCCGCAGTAGAAAGCTGCCGCGAGATTCGCCGTCTGCACCCCAAAGTTCCGATCGTGTGGGGCGGATATTTCCCGTCGATCTACAGTGACGCGACGCTGAACGCCCGCTACGTGGACTATGCCGTGCGTGGCCAGGGAGAAGATACACTCCTCGAGTTGCTTGACGCTTTCCGCGGCAAAAGAAAGTTCGAAGGGATCGCCGGCCTTTCCTTCAAGGACGTCTTCGGCCTCCATCGTCATAATCTAGAGCGACCCATGAAGGGGCCCGACGCATTTCCCTGGACGCCTTTCCACAAGGTTCCCGTCGACAAATACTTGCGTCCTTCGTTCTTCGGCAAACGCACCGCGGTACATCACGCCAGCATCGGATGCCCATTTCGTTGCAGCTTCTGTGGTGTTCACGCGGCCTATGGCAACCGCGAGCGCATGGAGAGCCCCCGGCGAACGGAAGCTGTACTACGGCACCTGGTCACGCAATATGGCGCCGACTCCGTCCAGTTCTACGACATGAACTTCTTCCTCCGCGAAGACCACGCGATGGAGCTTTCCGAGCGCATCGCGCCACTAAACTTGCAATGGTGGTGCGAAGCCCGCATCGACATCGTCAATAAATATTCCGACGCAACCCTCGCGGCGATCCGCCGAGCCGGCTGCACCATGATCTTCTTCGGTGCCGAGTCCGGCTCGGACTGGGTCCTCAAGGAGATGGAGAAGGACATTACCACCGAGCAAACGCTGAACCTGGCCAAGCGCATCCGCCAGTTCGACATCATTCCGGAATTCTCCTTCGTCATCGGCAACCCTCGCGACCCGGAACGCGACACGCGCGAAACGCTCGCCTTCATCCGCACCATCAAGCGTATCAATCCGAAATCCGAAATCATCATGTACCACTACACGCCGGTTCCGCAGCGTACCGCGATGTACGGCAACATAGATGACCAAATTGCGTTCCCGACCACCCCCGACGAATGGGCCACGAAGCGCTGGATGGACTACACGCTCCGCATCAACCCGAACACGCCCTGGCTCGCGCGCAAAACAAAAGACCTGATCGACAATTTCGAAACGGTGGTGAGCTCGCGTTGGCCCACCGTGCAAGACATCCGCGCCCCGCGCTGGAGCCGCGCTCTACTCAAGACTCTTGCCGCGTGGCGCTATTCCGCGCGAATTTACGCCTATCCAAAGGAACTCCAGTGGGCGCACCAATTCATCAATCTGCGCAAACCGAAGGCCGAAAGCCTGTAGTCGGCTCGCGCATTAAAGTTTCGAGCCCGCTTTCCTCGTCGGGTGTTTCCCCGAAGGACGGCTATCGGCTGGTGTCGCGCGTCTATGACGCTGAGCCCAATCCAATTCTGTCGCTCGAACAACGGTTCCTCGAGCGACTCTTTCCTTCGATCAAAGAGCTCCATGTCGTCGACCTTGGCTGTGGAACCGGCCGCTGGCTCACAAAGCTCGCGGAGAAAGCCCCTCGTTCTCTACTTGGCGTGGATTTCTCCGCCGAAATGTTGCTCCAAGCGAAGCGAAAGCTCGGAGGTACCGCGAGTCTTGTCCTGGCAGATTGCCGCGACCTTCCGCTCTCAAGAGCCTCGGTGGACTTGATTCTCTGTTCTTTTGTGACCAGTTATCTGGAAGATCTCGACGCCTTTGCTCAACAAGTACGAAGAATTCTTCGTCGGGACGGTTCAGTCTTCCTCACCGACCTCCATCCGGACACCAGCGCCACTTTGGGCTGGCGACGTGGGTTTCATGCCAACGGATCTTTCGTTTCCATCGCTACCCATTCGAGGTCACTCAACCAAGTTCTCCGTTCTTTCGAGACTTTCGGGATGCAGGCCAACACCGTACTCGAACCGCATTTTGGTGACCCGGAACGTGATTTGTTCAAACGCGCGGGGAAGATGGATTCGTACGACGCCGCCTCCGGCTTGCCCGCCATCTATATATTGCAACTTCGCCTGAAGCCGCGTCGCTCCATTTCGGCAAGAAGACGAGCGTTCGCCAGAACGCTCGTCAAAGTTAGCGGCGCTCGCGTAGCCCTAGGTCCACGCGAGAGCGCTCAAGCCGACGTAACAATCGAAGACGGCCGCATTGCGATCCTTGAATCCAACGGCGGACCGTCGTCGGGGTCCGCCCCACACGACAAGCGCAGCATCGATCTAAGCGGCTTCCTCCTGCTGCCAGGCCTTGTGAATGCTCACGATCATCTGGAATTCGCGTTGTTTCCACGGCTCGGCAAGGGCGGATACAACAATTTCGTCGAATGGGCCGACGATATTCATCATCCCGATTCCTCACCGATCCGGGAGCATCGAGCTGTTAGCAAAAACACGCGCCTCTGGTGGGGTGGAATTCGTAATCTTCTCTGCGGTGTCACTACAGTCTGCCATCACAACCCTTATGTCGCAGAACTCTTCGACGAGGGGTTCGCCGTCCGTGTACTTCGTGATTTTTCTTGGGCCCATTCGGTCCCCTTGGATCATGATCTCGTACACAAGCAAAAGTCCGCGGCGTCTGACCAACCATTCATCGTTCACCTCGCGGAAGGTGTCGATTCCCAAAGCGCTGCCGAAATATTTCGACTCGACGAGCAAAACGCACTCGACCATCGCACCGTGATCGTCCACGGCCTGGGCCTCAATGAACTCGGGTTTCATCGGATGCGGTCTGCTGGAGCCGGGCTCGTGTGGTGCCCGACCTCCAACGTATTTCTCTTTGGCCGCACTCACGATCGCACGATACTGCAAGCCCTCCCCCGTCTGGCGCTGGGAAGCGACTCGCCTCTTACGGCTACGGGCGATCACCTAGACGAAATTCACTTCGCTGCCCAAGTCGTCGGCCTTCCATTTGAGGAACTCTATTCCCTCGCCACCACTCGTGCTGCCGATGTGCTGCGACTGACTTCCGGCGAAGGAACACTTCGCATTGGCGCGCGCTCAGATTTCTTCGCCATCCGAGACACCGGCGAATCGCCCGCTCAGAGACTAGCCTCCCTCAATTACCGCGACGTCGAATTCGTTGTGATCGGCGGCCAAGTTCAGCTCACGTCCGCCAGGCTCCTTACCCGTCTTCCGCGGCTGGTCACAACTGGCTTACGCCCTCTTGAAATTGAAGGGGAGCTTCGCTGGATCCGCGCGCCGTTGAATCGTCTTTTCGACGAAACACGAATCCACCTCCCTGGGGAAATCAAACTGGGTGGAAGAAGGGTGTGCCATGGCCGCCCGGTATGATTTGACTACAATCGGCGAACCGGCTGGCGGCATCGGGCAGCACCGTCTAGTTGAGCTTCCCGTCCTCGTCCTCCACGCGCACTCTTCTTGCAACTGCCGTTGCGTCATGTGTGACATCTGGAAAACCAGGGACTCGCGCGCTTTCCACGCAGCCGATTTGGAATCACACCTCGAATCCATCCGCCGGCTCGGAGTCCGTTGGGTTGTTATTTCTGGAGGAGAACCGCTACTCAATAGCGAATGGCCGCGGCTCTGCTCGACTCTCCGGCAAGAGAGTATTCGCCTGACACTACTGACGACGGGATTGCTGCTCGCTAAGAACGCGTCTCAGATCGCTGAACTGTTCGACGACGTCATCGTTTCTTTGGATGGGCCCGAGCGAATCCACGACACGATCCGCCGCGTCGACAAAGCATTTATGCTGTTACAGCGGGGTGTAGATTCCGTCAAAATGCAGCGGCCGTCGCTTGCCATCACTGCCCGCACTACCGTGCAAAAAGCGAACCACGCCCACCTTCGCGAAACACTCGAAGCTGCAAAATGCTTGAACTTGAACGGGATCTCGTTCTTGGCAGCCGATCTCACATCCGAAGCCTTCAATCGACCTTTGGGTTGGTCGGCGAATCGTCAGAGCGAAGTTGCCCTCTCTCTGGACGAAGTAGTGGTCCTCGAGGACGAAATCGAATCACTCATCGTCGAAAATCCGGCGGACATCGACTCCGGATACGTCGCCGAATCCCCCGAGAAACTTCGCCGCATCGTCACCCATTTCCGCGCCCATCTCGGCCTCGGCCGCACCGAGTCACCTCGCTGCAACGCACCCTGGACTTCTGCCGTGGTTGAAACGGATGGCACAGTCCGGCCGTGCTTCTTTCACCCTCCGATAGGAAACATCCACAGGTCATCGCTGGAAGAAGTCATCAACGGCCCTGAAGCCTTGTCCTTCCGCTCGAGGTTGGACATCGCCAGCAACGCAATCTGTGAGCGTTGCGTCTGTTCTCTGAACTATCGCTCCTGAGCGGAATCCTTCGCCGGAGCGTCGCCGTCTTCAGCGCTGTACATCGCCGGCTCACCGAGACTTCCCCCCGGCGGCAGGTGACGTATGTATACAACGATCGACCAGATCTCTTCGTCGGTTAGAATTCCCTTAGACGCCGGCATGCCGGAAGGGAAAATGCCATTGTCGATGATCCATTTCAGTTGCCCGTCAGTATACGATTGAACATTCGTCGACGCCAACGAGGGCACCGGCGGCGCCATATTGTCCGCGAACGGCACGCCGGTATTCTGACCATCCAAACCATGACACGCGACGCAGTAATGCGAAAAAGTCGCTTTGCCATCCGCGACATTTTCAGGCGTGGGTGACACGGGATTCTTTGTGTCCTTGTTTCTTACGAAGACCCAGTGCTTCGCTTTAGTCATCACAGCCGTTTCCAATTTCCCGCGTGGCTCGGCTCTACAGCCGGCCGCAAGAACGACAACACCCAAGACCGCGATCGCGTGAGTCCTGAAACGCATCGCACTCATTCGACCACATGCACGGTAAAGGTCATCGAACCGTGTCCTTTGCCGCAGAAATGCGCGCACTTACCTTGAAACGTCCCGATCGTTGTCGGCGTCAGCGTTAGATCCTCGGGCTGACCTTTCTTGATCTGGTTTGTTCGAACGCCCAGCTCTTCAATCACTAGTCCGTGGGTAACGTCGTTCGATTGAACTGTAATGGTGACTTGCTCGCCCTTCTTCACCGTGATTTCATTCGGCGCGAACGAAAAGCGGCTGGCGACAATTTCGATGTGCTTCGTTTCCGGCTCACTCTTGGGCTGGCTGCCAAGCCCAGTCGCAGTTAAGGCCATCACAGTTGCCGTAATCGCAGCCATTCTCAAGTGCAAATTCATGCTCCATGCTCCCTTTTGGTCCATTTCAATGCCCTATTTCAATTTGGCAGGCCGTACCTTGACGACGACTTCCTCAATCTTGTGTCGCGATCGCGGGTTCCAGTTGTTCTCGCGCCGCTTGTCTAGAGCTTCTCGCTCGTAAGTGAACGTCCGTACCGAACCAGTTTGGCGGTTGGCGACTGGCGGAATGTCACGTTGAGGTTAAATGCCGGTCACCTTTCTGCGCCGCAAACTCGGCCAATCCTTCGCGGATTCAAACTGTTACAACTCGCTGACACTCCGGTGACACCGTCATCGCGCCGGACGCATAACGTCGCGTTACGCTCATCTTATGGCGACTAAGATCGACGACGAAGCGCTAGTCGTGACGCCCTTGCGGTCAGCGCAAACGGACGACGTAGCGACTCCTTCGTTCGACAACGCACATTCGACGAACCATCATGGAGTGCAGCGTGCCGCAGCTTGGTTGATCCCTGGCAGCTTCTTATTCCTCTATCTTCAACTCTTCATTCCTTTCTTCACCCCAATCTGGACCGGTGGCGACGCCATGATATGGCTGGAAGACGCTCGCAGAATGCTCGATGGCGAGGTCCTGTATCGCGACTTCATACAAATCACTTTCCCAGGCACCGACCTGCTCTACTTCACTGCGTTCAAGATTTTCGGGCCACAGATGTGGGTCGCCAACGTGATGTTACTCGTTATCGGCGTAACGCTAGCTTGGCTGAGCTATCGCCTAGCTGTCGCCATCAATCTCGGCAAAGCGGCCCTCTTACCTCCACTCATGTTTCTGACGCTCGTTTATCGTGACCGCTTTGATGCGACACACCACTGGTACAGCACGCTTGCCATCATCGCGGCCATCACAGTCGCCATCTCTCGGCGCAGTCCTCGCCGCATCGCGATCGCCGGTGCCCTATGTGGTCTCGCGGCCTGCTTTACCCAAAGCGCGGGATTCGCGGCATTCTTAGCTTTCGCTATCTTTCTATATTGGGAGCACCGCAACACCTCGTCGACACTCCGCTCGCTGCTCCAGCAAGAAGCGCTGCTCATCGTATTCTCGGCCTTCTCCGTTCTTGTCATTTGCAGTCATTTCGTTTGGCATGCGGGTCTTGCGAGGTTTATCTACTGCACTCTCGTCTTCAACGCCCGTTACTACGGCAGTTTTGCCGGTGGAAGCACATGGAGCGGTTACATGACCGGCTTGTCCGGCTTCCTGCATTGGCAGCGCGTTCCAGGTCTGATCGGATTCCTATTCATTCACGCGCTGCTCCCGCTGGCCTACATTATCTTTTTCGTGAGATACCGCCGTCGCGCCCAGCAAGTCTCCGCAGATCAGTGGCACCGCCTGATGTTGATCACTATCGTCGGCCTGGCTTCTTTCCTGAGCATAATCCCCGCCCCCACATGGGCGCGTCTGTACTACGTCTCTTTACCTGCACTGCTCCTGTTTGTCTGGATTCTGCAGTCAGAAGGAAGGTCCGGCCTGTTTCTGTCGAAGGCCCTCTACGTTTTCACACTCGCGCTCATGGTCGCCTTCCCGGTTGAGAAGCAGCGGCATTGGCGCGCTTATCTCGATCTCCCCAGCGGTCACATGGCGTTCCTCAATCGAGACGCATACGAGAGGTACTCATGGGCAGCATCGCAGACTCATGCGTCGGACTTCTTTTTTGGAGGTCTCTATCCCGACTTTTATTTCTTACTGGATTTGCGAAATCCCGGTCCTGTTCCGTTCGTAACTCCGTTCGAATACACGCGGCCGGGCGAGGTCCAAGCGGTAATCGATGGGCTAGAGCAATACCGAGTCAAACTCGTGCTTTGGACGCCGTCGCTCGACACGCCCGAAAACCCGCAAGGTGACCATCTGGGTCCCCTACGCGCCTACATCCGCCGTCGGTACCGCGTCGGCCAAAATCTTCCGGAGTTCCAAGTGTGGATACGGAACGACTGATTTGCATTTCCCCTTCCATCACCGGTCATGCACAAACATGACTCTCAATTGACGTTCATGTGACAAGGCCCTTCTGTCCTGTCGCTAGCATTGCATTGTGCTTGCTCGCTCTGCCGAATTGCCATCGGCGCGGGCCCGCACGGGCGGGGAGCTAGGAGCCCGGTCCGCATAAACTTCTTGGCAATTGGGGAAATGATGTTTGTAAGATTTTTGTCTCTTCTACTACTGCTGTTGTCCAATGCCGTAATTCTCTGTTCCCAAACAGAGACACCCATCATCTCCGGAGGTGTGCAGTACCTCAGCACGACGACGGGCGGGGCCACTGTCTTCCAACCAGTCATCGCTCCCGTCGTTGCCGTTCCCATCGGAGACCGCTGGCTCATTGAATCCCGTGCGACATTTGACGAGGTCATCTTCCGCGAGAACGGCACGACTGGTCCATGGCACGCCCTCACATTTTCCAGCGTGGACTACCTGCAACTCGACTTCGTCGCGAACTCCCACCTAACCATCGTCGTGGGCGAATTTCTCACTCCGTTCAACATCTACAATGAGCGCCTTGGTCCCGTATGGATCCACAATCTCGCGGACGCACCGCTGATCTCCGGAATCGGCACCCGTACCTCTGGCTCCAGCGACGGCGGTATGGTCAGAGGCGTCGCTGTGTCCCGCAAGGACTGGCAGCTGAGTTACACCGCCTATTTTTCCGCCCTCGTCAACGCTTCCCATTTCGGTGCCGGAAGAACCGCTGGTGGCCGCGCCGCCATCTTTGTCCCATCCAAACGCCTGGAAGTCGGAATGTCCTACCAGCGCTTTCTTCAGGACCAGCATCTAAACTCCTGGGGCAGCTATCTCGTTTGGCAGCCCGCTAGCGCTCCGCTTGATTTGCGAGCAGAGTACGCTCACACGCGCGGCGGCCAAGGTTACTGGGTCGAGGCCGCCTATCGGCTCTCGCGATACCGCGGCGCTGAAAGCTGGTTGGGCCGTCTGCAAGTGGTGGGCCGCATGCAACAATTCTATGAGGGCACGCCGTCTCCCGAAGACGTTCTTCCCGGCGCCGACACGCAAAAAGTCGATTTCGGTTTGAATTACTATCTTCCGCACAATCTTCGCCTGAATACCAGTTACGGCCGTCAGTTCAGCTCCCTCGGCAACACCAACATCTGGAATTTCCAGATCACCTACCGCTTTCTCTTCCCATTGCTTCCCGGAGGTTCCAAGTGAATCGAACACTCATAGTTCGCGTTTCGTTTGTTATTTTGGCGCTTTCCGCTCTCGCCTCGGCCGCGAAGATTGCCGCTTCACAGCAATTGGCGAGCTCCCCGAAACCCTCTACCGCCAAACCCGCCACACCGTCGGAGAGCCAAGAGGGCGAAAAGCGCTTTGAAGCACAATGCGGCCGCTGCCACACGCCCCCTCAAGACCTCTCGCCTCGCGAAGCCAAGGCCGTCGTGCGTCAAATGCGAGTGCGAGCCAACCTGACCGCCGAAGACGAGCGCCTCATCCTCAAATACCTGGCGCCGTAAAGAGGTGCAGACCGCTCCGGCCAAGGGATCGAGCAAGGACCCCCGCTACGGTATTCAGTCGCTCGCAACTTTTGCTCGATACAGCGACGGCAAGCCGATGCCTCTGCCGCAATCGCTGGCGAAAATAATCGCGCTCGAATCCAATTCCCACGCGGGCGAAGTGTTGTTGCAATGTCCGCCGGTCACCCGCACCTCTTTTCCGCTCGCCGCATCTTTAAGCCAAATCTGTTTGGGTCCGTCCCGGTCCGTTTCAAACGCGATCCACCGTCCGTCGGGCGACACCGGGCCCACGCTCGTCGGCGCTGAAGCCAAAGTCGCCGTCGGAACAGCCAACGGCGTAACACGCCGCGTCGCGGGATCAAACGCCAACATCCTCGACGTTCCACCCGCCACGAGTTCGAAATTGATCGGCCCGTCTGCCGATAGCGCCTTCGGAGCGAAAGCATGCCCGTCGAAAACCAGTTCTTCATTTACGCCGTCATGCAACCATCGCAGCGTATAACGGTCCCGTCCAATCGATTGATAAAACAAACCGGCAGCGGACACAGCGGGCGCACCGGAAAAAATCGCGTCCTTCTGCACCGCCACACGCGCGTACCGCTGGCCGGGCTCAGCGAGGTAGCTGAATGTATGGCGTCGCGCATCCACACCTGCCAGCACCACTGCGACCATCACGCCGGCAAGCGAAGCGTTCCGATTCACTGCGCCCCAATAAGTCCGTCCGACAACCACGAAGACCGCGAGCAGAACCCACAACTTCGGAAAAACCTCGCTCCACCCCGGCCACAAAGGAAAGCACAGCGCAAAGAACGCTCCGATCAAGAAGATTCGCTCCGGCAGCTCAGCGTCGACCAGCAGCAAACTGATCGGTAGCAATAGCAATATAAACGTGTAGGAAGCCGTATTCGCAGACAGCAGCAGAATTGCAATCAGAAACCAAGCAAAATCGCGCCGTTCGTTACCGCCGCGTTGTCCCGCTAGCCCCAACAATGTCGCGATCAAAATCAGTGCGCTGACGAAAGGCCTAAGGAAAAAGAACACCATCGGGGCATTCCACAAAGGATGAGGATTCAATTCCGGTTCTAGAACGAACAGCCGCCGCAGCAGCGTGGCAATCGTTCCATTCCCGCTGTTGTATGGGTCGATGATCTCGCCTTCCAACGCTCGTGGCAAAATTTGACTGACGTAGTAGTGAAAGTCTCGCCACCCAAACACTCCGACCGCCACCGCAATACCGCAAACAACCGCCACCCCGAATCCCGCAGCCGCCCTCCAGTTTCGGCGGACCAAGAAATACAAGAGGAGCGGCCCACCATAGAGCTTCAGCCCAAAAGCGACTCCGGAGACAAAACCGCTCGCACCAAATTTGCGGACGTGCAAACAATAGAAAGCCGTCGTAAGCAAGAAGAGCAGAAAACCGTAGTATTGCCCGCATAGAAAATTGCTGTAAAGCGACCCAAATCCCAAAAACGCCAGCAGCGTCATCTGCTCCGGCCGAAACCCGGTGACACGCGCCAGCATCCAGACCGTGCCGCCCAAGAAGCAGAAATTGACTACCAGCCAGATCTGTTTCGCCCTCTGCACCGGGAAATGGGCCAATCCAATCAACGGCAGCGCCGTCAGTGGCGTCTGCGGCTGATACCCCCCAAGTTGCCGCTCGATCCCCGCGAGATTCATCTGTCGCTGAAACCACGTCCAGTCGTAATACTCACGAACCGGCATGCCCTTGCTCATCAGCACCGCCGCCGTGTAGTAGTTAGGAAAATCCGTTTCCGCCCTACGCCAACCTGAACGGAAAGCCGTTGCCAGGAAGAAAACGATCGCGCCCACCGCCGCCAGCCGCGTCACTGTCGACACAATTCCGCCGCCGCTCGTAGCCTTCCTCTCGGCCTCGAGCGTCTCCGCTCCCACAGCTGAGTTCGCCGCATTCATCTCGGGCACACTCGTCCCGTTGGTCTCGTATCGTAGCCCCGCCTCACCATCGCGGAAGCTAAAACGTAAACCGTCCCCCTAGGGTGCTTTGTCACTACGGGGTCAAGAAGCAGTCATCTCTGTATGAAAATGGCAACCATGAACCGACGAGGAAGGAACCAATCTCTAGTGCGGGCGATAGAAAGAAGAGTTTTTTAACGATGGATTACGCAACTCCCAACATGGCACTTAGGCGCACTCGCCGGGCGCGATCGTCGCGCAAGCACCGCGCCCATCGAGCATTCGCTTAAGTCATTGGGGTTCGACCAAGCTCCAGGCAATCCTACGCATACAAATTGACGTGGCCACCCTGACCACCGTTTTTCTGGTCGCCACCCTGTTCGTGGCCTGCGTTATTCTGCACGGTTGCCGCTGCCTGCGTCTGCTCTGCCTGTTGAGCCCGCGATGCGCTTGCGGTAGCTTGGGCCGTGTTTGCCTTCGACCCTCCACTTTGCGCTTTCTGAGACGCTTGGTTCGGCGTGTTTTCCGTTGGGGCTGCATGCGACTGGCTAATTGCACCAACGGCCATGGAATCTCCTTCTCGCCATCGGCGAGATGAATTCCAACTCACCTACTTTATCGGCAGAAACCCGCCCGACTTTAGCCCGCTTCAATTATATTTGTGATTCCATTAGAGAACTCCAATGGCTGCCGCCCGCTCGCTTCTCGCTGACAACAAACACCTTACCGCAACCCTAATCGGCCGGTTCAATCATAGCCACCGGATGCACGGCCCGGCTGGGGACGAGATTCCGCACCAGCACATACAGCACCGGAATAAACAACAGGTTCAACGTGGTGGCCGCAATCATCCCGCCAAACACGGTCGTACCCACCGAAACTCTCCCTGCCCGCCCAGCCCCCTGCGCAAACACCAGTGGCACGACTCCCAAAATAAACGCCAGCGAGGTCATCAATATCGGACGCAACCGGATCCGCGCCGCCTCAATCGCTGCTTCCACAATCGACAATCCCTGCGCCCGCAATTGCTCCGCAAACTCCACGATCAGAATCGCGTTCTTGCTCGACAACCCAATCAACATCACCAATCCGATCTGGCAAAACACGTCGTTCTGCAACCCGCGCAAAGCCTGCGATCCAATCGCTCCCAACAAAGCTACCGGCACAGCCAGGAGCACAATGAACGGCAAAACGAAACTTTCGTACTGCGCCGCAAGCGTCAAATACACCACAATCAATCCCAATCCAAACAACAATGATGCCTTCCCGCCCGATTCCAATTCCTCCAGCGACAAGCCACTCCACTCAAACGTCATCCCGTTCGGCAGAGTCTTTCTCGCCAGCGCTTCCATGTCCGCGATGCCTTGGCCCGAACTGCGCCCCGGCGCCGAGTTCCCGTCGATTTCCGCCGACCGGAACAAGTTGTAGTGCGTAATCACCTGCGGATTCGCCGTCTGCTCGATGCTCACCACGTTATCGAGTGGAATCATCTTGCCCGTATCCGATCGCAAGTAATACTGTCGGATATCTTTCGCCTGCGCGCGAAACACCTGGTCCGCTTGGACGTACACGCGGTACGACCGATTGTTGAAATCGAAATCATTCACATACACCGAGCCCATGTAAACCTGCAGCGCGTCCGTAATCTGACTGAAGGGCACCTGCAAACTCTTGGCCTTCTCACGATCGATGCGCACCAGATATTGCGGATCATTAGCGGTAAAGCTGGTGAACAACCCGGCCAGATCTTTCCCCGCGTTACCCTGTCCAACCAGCGTATTTGCTGTATTCGCGATGGTCTGCAGCGAATTCCGTCCCAAATCCTCTAGTTCAAACTGGAATCCACCGAATTGCCCCAATCCCTGAACCGCCGGCGGATTGAAGGGCACCACCAGTCCGCCAGGTATCCCAAACAAAGGCCCACGCAATCGTTGAATGATCGCAGCGGCTCCATGCGCTTCACCCTTTCTCTCCTCAAACGGCAACAGGTTCGCATAAATAATGGCGCGGTTTGGTGCATTTCCAGCCTGGCTGAATCCCGCCACCGTAAACGCCCCGTTGATCTCTGGAACCTTCGCCAGCACTTCCTCCACCTTGGCGCAAATGTCCCGCGTGTATGTCAGCGACGCACCTTGAGGCGCCTGGATAATGAACATGATGTAGCCCTGATCGTCTTCCGGAATGAAAGCCCGCGGCACCAGCTGATAGACCCAGTACGTCGCGCCCAACACGCAAACAAACAACACCAGCGCCGCGAATCGCCAACCGATGACATGCGCGCACCGTGGACCGATACGCGTTCGTCAACCCCTCAATCCCACGGTTGAAAGCCCTAAAGAATTGGCCCTGCGCCCGTTCCCGATGATGTCCCAGAAATATCGCCGACAGCGCCGGCGTCAGCGTAAGCGCATTGAAAGCCGAAATCGAAACCGAAAACGCAATCGTCAGCGCGAATTGCCGGAACAAGATACCCGTCGTCCCTGGAAACAATGCGACCGGCACGAAAACTGCAACCAGTACCAAGGATGTCGCGATGACTGCCCCAGCCACTTCCTTCATCGCCACCGATGCTGCATTATGCGGCTCTGTAATCCCCTCGGTGATGTGCCGCTCCACGTTCTCGATCACCACGATCGCGTCATCCACCACCAGCCCCGTCGCTAGCGTGATCCCAAACAGCGTCAACGTATTGATCGAAAATCCAAACAGCTTCACGAAAATAAACGTCCCGATCAGCGAAACCGGTATCGTGATCGCCGGAATAAACGTGCTCCTCCAATCCTGCAAAAACAAATAAATGACGATGATCACCAGGCACACCGCCTCGATCAACGTCACCAGCACATCCTTGATCGACTCGCCCACCACCGTCGTTGAATCGAACGCAATCGCGTACTTTATCCCCGGCGGAAAGTTTTTCGACAAGCGCAATAACTCCGCCTTCGCCGCCTTGTCCACATCCAACGCGTTCGCGCCAGGAAGTTGCGTGACTGCAATCCCCACCGCGTCGTGCCCATCGAACCGCAGCAGCGAATCGTAACTCTCCGCGCCCAACTCTGCGTGGCCCACATCCTTCAAGCGCACCAACGTCCCGTCGGTTCCCGACTTCAATACTATGTTGTCGAATTCCGCTGGGTCCGTCAGCCGGCCAATCGCCCGCACACTGATCTCATACGCCTGCGTCTCATTCGAAGGAGGCTGCCCCACCTCTCCGGCCGCTACCAAAACGTTCTGTTCATTCAAAGCCGCAAGCACGCCCGTCGCCGTCAATCCCCGCTGCGCCATCCGCGCCGGGTCCAGCCACAACCGCATGGCATATTTCCGCTCGCCAAAAATGATCGCATCCCCAACGCCCTTCACGCGCTTCAGCGCATCCTTTACGTAAATGTCCAGGTAATTGCTCAGAAACAAGCTGTCGTATTGCCCGTTTTCGGTGTACACCCCGCCGCCAAAGACGAACCCGCCCAGCTGCTTGGTAATAATCACGCCGGTGTTCTTGACCGTATTGGGCAGCCGCCCCAGCGCCTGGTTCACGCGGTTCTGGACGTCCACCGAAGCCAGGTCCACGTCTCGAGTCACATCAAACGTAACGGTAATCTGGCTGGTCCCATCGTTCCCGCTGCTCGAGGTGATGTACTTCATCCCCTGCACGCCGTTGATGGCCTGCTCCAAAGGAATGGTCACCGCCGATTCCACGGTCTGCGCATTAGCCCCAATGTAAGCGCTGGAGACCACGACTTGCGGAGGAGCCAAATCAGGAAATTGCGCAATAGGCAGGGAAGGAATAGAAATCGCGCCGCCCAAAATAATCAGCAGCGCGCAAACGGTAGCAAACACCGGCCGTCGTATAAAAAAATCTACAAACAATCTTCAATCCGCCTTTTTCCGCAATGAACTCAGCCGCTCAGGGGTCGGAGCTTTGGCTCCGACATACATCACTTACTAGACTTGGGCTTTAGCCCCTGAGGAAACCTCTTGGCGATCTCATTTCGCGCTACCCAGGTTTCTCCGTGTCCTCTGTGCTCCGACCTCTGCGCCCGCTGCGATAAATCTTTTGACCTTTCCCTCCGACTTCCAGGGAAAATCCTACTTGGCAACTCCGCCCTTGTCCCCGACGCCACCCCCACTCAAAACCTGTTCCATCACCGGCGCCCCATCCCTCAAAAACTGCAAACCCGAAACAATAATGTGATCGCCCGGCTTGAGCCCGTCCAAAACCGCGTAATCATTCCCAACGGTATCCCCAACCTTCAGCAACTTCTGCCGCGCCACTACTCCGTTCCCCTCTTTCACCGCCAAAAACGCAAAAACCTCTCCATTAATCCGTGTGACCGCCAAAATCGGAATCACGGTCCCTTCATGCGAGCCCCACACCAACTGCGCCCTCACCTGCTGCGCAGTTCGCAAATTCGTCTGCACATTTTGAATGATCGCCTTCGCCAACACCGTCTGTGTCTCCGTATCCACCTGCGACGATATAAACGAAATCCGCGACTCCGCCAGATCCCGCCCCGCCGCATCGATCAGGTGCACCGGCACTCCCATTTTCAAATCCCTCGCGCGATCCGCCGGAACGTAGATATACGCTTCCACCGCACCAGGCTCATCGACAGTAGTCAGCGACGTGGTCACCGCCACGCGATCTCCAACACGCACCGGTATATCCCCGACAATCCCACTCGACGGCGCCGCCACCGTATAGTAGTGCAACTCTACCTGCTGCGTCGTCACCTGTTGTTCCAATGACCTCAGCTGCGCTTCAGCTGCGTCGTAGTTCGTCTGCGCATTGTCGAGTTCCTGCTTCGCCACCACCCCAGCCTCAAACAATTTCTTCTCGCGGTCCAACTGTACCTTCGCGTAGCGCAGATTCGCCTCCTGCGCCAACCGCGTAGCGTCCTGGCTGCTAACGGTAGCCTGCTGTTTCAAAGGATCGATCTGCAAAAGTGGCGTCCCAGCGGACACGCGATCACCCGACTTCGCAAATATCTTGGTGATCTGTCCCTCAACCTGAGGATTGATGGTCGCCGAATGCCGCGACTTCAAGATCGATAGGTATTCTGTGGCGTCCGGAATTTTCTGCGACTTCGCAATCTGCACCTGCACCGGCATTGCCTGCGTCGCCCCGGCGCCGGCACCGTCCCCAGCCGACGTTTTCCCACACCCCGCAGCCAAAGCCGCCAAGCCTATTAGCCCCGCAGCGTACACAAACCCGTTGAACCTTATGTGTTGGTTCCACCCTGGACGAAACATTCCGAGTACTTCTCCCTGGAGCCGCGTTCCAATGACCGTTTCCGCTTCAAGCCGCTATCTATCTGCGGCAGCAGCATCGAACGCCGTCTTCGGATGCCGCTATCTTCAAATGTTACGCGAACTTAACCCCGCTGCCTAGGCACACCGACAGTGACTAAGTTAGACGCCAGGAAGGGAATTCCGTTACTTCCAACATGCAGATCGAGGCACCCTGTAGCCGCCCTCGCCGCGAGGGCGGGATTTAGGTGAATGACCAACCGAGGCCATTCGCGAAATCTCAATTCGGATTTCCGACGCGGAAGTGGCAAACAAGCTCATTCCGAGCGAAACAGGCAAATTCCGACCGAAACAACGCTGCGCGACGAGTTGGGGCGGCTGCCCTGGACGTCATTCCGACCGGAGCGCGCGTAGTTGAGGAATCTCTCTTCGATGTTCGCTAAGTCTCGGTGGATCAGCCAGCGGTCGCTCTCAAACTCGCGACCTAATACATATCCCGCGGATCAATCGGCTTTCCGGAAAGCCCCAACTGCAAAACCTCCATCTGCGCCGGTCGATCAAAAACCTTCCCAGGAAACAATCTCTTCGTAATCACTCGCACCCCGCCAAACGCAATGCCCAAAACAAAAGCCATCCCCATCAGCACCATGGTCGCAATAATGATCTTCACCAAGGTACTGGTAATCGGCGGATCGGTAGCAGTAGTGCTAGGCTCGTTCCAGGTTACCTCAGTCTCGTAGTTGACAGCCCCGCGCAATTTCTCCGCATACTCCGCCGAAGTAGGCGCCAACACGATCGAAAGCAGCGACCCCTTCCGCTCAATACTGCTGGTGCTCAACTTCGCGTCGCGCAGCCCCCGCTGCAAATGCCGCAAATGCAATTCCGCCAACTGCGGCGTCGGATACTCAATCAGCAGCAAGGTAGCCCCGTCCTTGCCGTTCTTGTACTTAGCAAACATCGCCTCCGCGTGCGAATCAAACCCCGCCACCTCCGCCAGTCCGGCTGCCTCCGCGTGACCGAGGTCCATCGCCGCAAAGCGAAAGCCTACTGGCCCGAGAGTGTAGCGTTCCGTGAACGGTTCGTTATTCTTTTCAGGCAAATAAGTCGCCACCGGCGGAGAGGCCACACCATCCGAAATCGATTGCTCCCACGATAATATTTCTTTCAAATCAGGAGAGTCTGAATCGGAAATGCCGCGTATCCAAAGGACGACGTTGCTCTTAGCCACCACAACGTTATTCGTGTCCATTGCGGCGGAGGCACCCCGCAAGAATGCGTAGGCTTCATACGCTCCCGTAGAGTCCCGGAACGTGCAAAGCGTCACCGGCAACGAGCGGGTGCCATCGCTATACGTCCGTGAACTTAAGCCGACAAATCCCGACTCCGCCATTACCGAGTCATCGCCAATTCGTTTCGTGGCATCTCCCGAATTGGGAACGAGTGTCCATTTGCCCAATTTCGCGGGCCATTGGACGTCGCTAGCTCGGAGCGCGGGCACCAGGAAGAAGAGCAGGCAAAAAGCAGCGTAGATGAAGGAGCGTGCTTTCATGAGGCCAATAATATTAGACACCAACAGACTAACGCTGGTTCCGGCTCGAATCAACTGAGGCTGCCGCAATCGACTTTCCCGCGGGCGTGAGAGGAAGCTTCGGCAAGTTCCCGGTCATGCTGTTCAAGCTTTGCAGATAGCTCGCCACACCTTGATATAAACCTTCGGCAACGCGCTGGCGATGATCCGGCTTCTTCAATAGCTGCTCGTCGGCGGGATTGCTCAGGAACGAAATCTCCGTCAGGATCGACGGCATATCCGCGCCAATCAGCACTACAAACGGCGCCTTCCGTACTCCGCGATCCTTCACCGGCTTGTACTGCTTCTGAATCCGTTTGGCCAGCGAGTCCTGAATGTCCGCCGCAAACTCCCGCGACTCATCGATCTTCTCACTGCGCGCAATCTTCTTCACCAAGTCTTCCAGGTCGTGCACGCTCTCCTGCGCAGTAGCATTCTCGCGGGAAGCCACTTCCATCGCGTCCGGCGAGCCCTTCAAGTTCAAGTAGTAAGTCTCGATCCCGCGCGCCCCGTGGTCGTGACTCGAATTCGCGTGAATCGAAATGAACAGGTCGGCCTTCGCCTCATTCGCAATGTGCGTCCGCTCTTCCAGCGGAACAAAGGTATCGTCGGACCGCGTATAAACCACGTCCGCGCCCGGCAACCGCTGCTGAATAATCTTCCCCAGCCGCAGCGCCACATCCAGGCAAAGATCCTTCTCCATCAACCCCGTAGGCCCAATCGTCCCGGTATCATGCCCGCCATGCCCGGCATCGATTACAATGCGCCCAATCTTCAATCCCAAAGCCCGCGTAAGGGTCGCTTGTCCATCCCGCGTCGGTGCAGGCACCGAGGAAGGCTGAATCAAGTCAGGCTTGGTCGTCGAACTCTTCAACGCCTTCGACCGCGATCCACTACCATTCGATCCGGCGCCACGCACCAAAGAGGGAGGCAGACTAGCGGCAGGCGGAGGTTGCGGCTCAACCGCCGCAGGCTGTACGCCAGATCGTTCGTCCGGCACAACGCGAGCCACATCCACGACACCGTCTTCCGACACCGGCTGCCGCGAACCCGGCGATACCGCGGGCGATCCTCCCGTTGTAGGGGCACAGGTCTCTTGTGCTCCAGCCCGGCAACCGTCGCTCTGCCGTGCACCGTGCTGTGCTTTCGCAGTCCGCGTAGCCCCAGAATTCGGATACAAATCAATGATCAACTCGGGCGGATTGTCCTGCAGCGTAGCCGTGTAATCCTTCACCCCATTCACATCCAGTACCACGCGCACGATCCCGGCATGATTCTGCGCGGCCCGCACCGCGGTCAGCAGATCACCCTCAACGCGAACACTGGCTTTCGCCACTTCAGGCGTTAGCCGCGCCGCGTGAATATCGAAAAATATCCGGTCGGGATTCCGTATCCGCGCCGAGGAATACTGCACGGTATCTTCCAGATCGATGGTTACACGCGTGGACTCAGCCGACGCCTTCGTAGTAATCCGCCGCACGCGCGGCGCGCCGCCGCTGGACGAGGCAGGTGGCAGCGGAGCCTCATCCATCGTAGATCGCGCAAGTTCCGCGGGCTCGTCCGACTTATGCGGCTTCGCGTCCGGCGTCTTTGCATCTGGGATCGGTGGAGCGTTCTTGGCCGTGGCCGGCGCTTCCGCATTCAGCACCAGCGCCAACTCCGCTCGCGCTTCCTGCGCTTCCCGCCGCCGCGGCGACCGCGGATACTTCTTCAAAAACTCATCGTAAAGCTTGGAAGCCGCGCGCGGATCGCCCAGCTGATCTTTCTCAAGTTCCGCCACCTTCAACATCGCGTCCTGGCCAAACTTGCTGGTGGGATATTCATGAATCAAAAACCGATACGAATCCACCGCCGACTGGTAGTAGCTGCGCCCAAACCGCTCGCCCATTTCCACATAAAGCTCGCCCACAGCCGCCAGCGATTCGGGCACTTCAGGCGCATGCGGCGTAATCAAGTAAACGCGATGATAAGTGGAAACAACTTGCTTGTACTCGGCCAGCGACCGCTTGTTCGCCGCCTTCTCATTCAAAGCCGCCCGCAACTCCTCAGCCCGCGCAAACTGCGCCGATGCCGCCTGCCTCTTCACATTGGTATTCGCGGTCCCAGACCCTTCGCCAGCAAAACAGGGAAGTGCACACACGAAAAGAATCGCAAGCGAGAACAAAATCACAGGCTTTCCAGCGGCGGCAAAAACTGGCGAAACGCGGGCGAACCTCTTGTGGAAAATTTTTCGCCTTGCCCCCATGCCCAACCCTACGCCTTTACCTTGAGCAACCCTGAAGAATTTAGGGAAGCATTATTCGTTGCTGAATATGATGCGGCCGGAAGGATCCACGTTCTTATGGATTGCGCGAGGGTTGACCCATAAATCCGAAAGTCTCCCCGAGCCTGGCCGGAAGTAGGCACTCTGTACTTTCTGAACGTAGTTACGCGTCTCTCGAAACGCCGGAATTCCATGAGCCCTGTCCACGGCCCCCTCTCCGGCATTATAGGCCGCGAGGGCCAAATCGAGGTTACCATTATACCGCTCCAACAAGGTCTTTAGGTATCTAACCCCAGCGTCGACGTTCTGTTGCGGACTGTAATACTCGGTCGCCCCAAAACGCTGGGCCGTTGTCGGCATCAACTGCATAAGCCCCACGGCGCCCCTACGGGAAATTGCCGAGGAATTCCAGTTTGACTCGGTCTCGATCACCGCGCGAACCAGCGCGGGGTCGACGTTGTGCCGCTCCGCTGCTTCCCGCACGAGGCGTTCCGCACCATCGCGGTCGATGCTGAAGGCCGGCCGGCCACGCCCCGTGAACGTCGCCTCCGCAGGCATGTAGATGGCCGCACGCGACTTCGCGGGCATCAACTTGGTCTGCACAGGCGGTTCGGCGTTGATGAAGAACCGCCGGCCGCTGTCGTCCACGACTTTGGCAATCTGGGCGTTGGCGGGATTTCCACAGAGGGCCAAGACACCCAAACAGGCACAAGCGCAGAGGACCGCGCGTTTCGTCATCATGGGCCAGGGAAGGCTCACAAAACCTCTCTCGAATACTCGCGGAATACTACGGTTTGGTCCGTGGGGAGTCGATAGTACGAATGGGTGTCCACCGACGGACACGTTTCTGGCAGTCGGGACTATAGCAAAGCTTCGACCATGGAGGGAACGGCCAGGAGGGCAGTTTTTAAGTTGGCTGTGTCCTTTCCGCCAGCCTCGGCGAGGTCGGGTCGGCCGCCGCCGGAACCCCCGACCTGCTTGGCGAGGGCCTGTATCAGCTTGCCTGCATGGACTTTAGAGGTGAGATCTTTGGTAACGCCGGCGATAAGAGCGACTTTGCCATCATCGGGCATGCCCAGCGCGACCACGCCGGAACCCAGCTTTTGCCGCAGGCTGTCCACCAGCTGTCGCAGACCTTCGCGATCGACGTTGGCGACTTCCTCGGAGATGACCTTTACGCCCTTGACGGTCTGGGCTTTGCCTACCAACTCGTCGAGTTGGCCGAGAGCGCCTTTACGCTTCTGTGATTCCAGATCTTTTTCGAGCTGTTTCACAGTTTGTGAGAGCTTTTCCACAGTGGCTAGAACGTCGTCTTCGCCGACGTTCAGCTTGCTGGCGACCTGTGACAGGATTTGCGCCTGCTGCTGGTAATGTTCCAGGGCGCCGATGCCGGTAACCGCTTCAATGCGCCGCACGCCTGCCGCAACGGACTGCTCTCCGACGATTTTCAGCACGCCGATATCGCCGATGCGATGAATGTGGGTCCCGCCGCAAAGCTCCTTGGAGTAGAAGCCGCGCGGAGCGCGCTCGTCGGGGATGGTCACGACGCGAACATCGCTCTCCGGATATTTGTCGCCAAAAAAGGCCAGAGCCCCGGAAGCCAGCGCATTGTCCAGCGAGGTGATGTTCGTCTCGACCTGGGTGTTGTGTTGGATCTCGTCATTTACCTGCTGCTCGATGGCCCGTAACTCTTCCGTATCAACATGCGCGAAATGCGAAAAATCGAAGCGCAAGCGGTCAGGGGCATTCAGTGAGCCCGCCTGCTTCACATGCGTACCCAAAATATTGCGCAGCGCCGCATGCACAAGGTGAGTGCCCGAATGATTGCGCATAATCCGCGCCCGCCGCTCTGCATCGGCAACGACAGAGATGTGATCGCCGACGCGGAGCGTTTCCTTTGCGTTGACTTTGTGCGCCACCAATCCCGCGACAGGGTAGTAGGCGGACGTAACGTCGGCCAGAAGTTGTGAACCGGACGGGTCGTAAAACGCGCCCGTGTCGGCAACCTGTCCGCCCGATTCGGCGTAGATCGGCGTGCGGTCAAGGACGACTTCGCCGGACTCACCGGATTTTAGCTCGCTAGCAAAATTCCCGTCTTTCAGGATATACGCGACACGTATGCCGCGTCCCGAAGTGGATCTGTAGAAATCTGGCTCGGTTCGCAGAGTGGCAGCGAGTTCGATGTATAGCGGATTTGTGGTGCCCTTGTGCGTGCCTTTCCACGACGCCCGAGCGCGTTTGCGTTGTTCTTCCATCGCACTTTTGAAGCCACGTTCGTCGAATTCAAGGCCCCGGTCCCGCGCCGCCTCGGCGATTAAGTCGATCGGGACGCCGAAAGTGTCGTACAACTGAAAGGCTACTTCTCCTTTCATCTCCATCTTGCCTTCCAAATTAAGTTCAATATGTGGCGCCTGGATCTGTTCTTCTAGTTTCTTTAGACCGACACTAAGCGTTCTCGAGAATTGGCTTTCCTCAGCGAAAACGACCTTGTGAACCATGGCGGCGGTCTGCTCAAGCTCTGGATAAGCAATTTTCATCTCGGCGCGAACTGCTGGCAGCATATTGACCAATATCGGCCGATTTGTGCCTAGGAAGCGGGCGTGTAACATGGCCCGACGCATTATCTTGCGGAGGACATATCCGCGTCCCTCGTTTGACGGCGTAACATCATCCGAAACCAAAAAAGTCGTGGCGCGAGCGTGGTCGGCAATGACACGCAGGGACGCAGCGCCGCCCTTTCCTTCTTCCTTAAGTCTTTCTTCTGCAAGATTCACACCGCAAATCTCGGCCGCCTGCCTCATTAGCGGCTGAAAGAGGTCGGTGTCGTAGTTGGAGATGACGCCCTGGAGAACGGCGGCGACGCGTTCGAGACCCATTCCAGTGTCCACCGATTGTTTCGGAAGTGGCTTAAGCCCCAAACATTCAGGTCCATGGACGTGCCCCTTGCTTCGTTCTTGTGCATCATGCTGAAGGTTCGGAAGTGAGGGGTTGGATTCTCCTTCAATTAGTGCGGCGGGTTCCATCTCATCTGTTCGACAGAATCGGTTGTATTCCATGAAGACGAGGTTCCAGATTTCGACGTAGCGGCCGCAGTCGCAGGGAAATTTGCAGTCTGGGTGGCCTTCTTCGGACGCTTCGGGGCCCATGTCGTAGAAGATTTCGCTGCAGGGGCCGCAGGGACCTGTGTCGCCCATGGCCCAGAAATTGTCCTTGAGGCCGGGAATGGGGACGACGCGGTCTGGCGCGACGTTTTGATCGATCCAAAAGGCGCGAGCCTCTTCGTCTACGCCCAGTTGCACGCCCGCAATATTGGCTCCGCCGAAAACGGTGGTATAGAGCTTTTCCTTGTCGATGCCGAACCATTGCTTTGAGGTGATCAGCTCCCATGCGTAGGCGATGGCTTCTTTCTTGAAGTAGTCGCCGAAGGAGAAGTTACCCATCATCTCGAAGAAGGTGTGGTGGCGCTTGGTGAAGCCCACGTTTTCGAGGTCGTTGTGTTTGCCACCGGCGCGGACGCATTTCTGGGCGGTGGTGGCGCGGGTGTAGTCGCGCTTTTCGAGGCCCAGGAAAACGTCTTTGAACTGGTTCATGCCGGCGTTGGTGAATAGCAACGTGGGGTCGCCGTGGGGGACGAGCGAACTGCTGCGGACGCGGCGGTGTCCTTTGCTCGCGAAGAAGCGGAGGAAGGTTTCGCGGATTTCGTTGCCGCTCCATTTCAGTTTTGTGGCGTCGCCAGTCACTTGGGCCTCGTGAGGTTGCGTGGAAACAATGCCGACATTATCGCAGAGCGGGGGGGCTGGCACCAAGAAACGGGGCGGGCCCTGGAGGTTGGGATCGAGCGGAGGGGGGCCTGAAGCCCCGGCCTCCTAAAGAGCTCCTGAGGGGCTAAGGACGATTTCGCACGGCAGGGGGTGGGCCAGGGTTAGAGGCAAACGCAGGAAAAGAATAATGCGAACCAGAATGCTGTGCCCCTAGAATGGGCGAGAGTTTGTGCACCGAGGAGGGACTGATGAAATTCCATCGGGGCGGTTTCTTCGCGATGCAGTTCGGGGTCGCGCTGCTCAGCCTCCTCCTGCCGCAGCTTGGATTTGCTTACGACCATCCGCTTACGGATGAGGCGGTGCGGGACGCGTATTTTTTGGGGCAGGATTTGGATCGGACCAAGGAGTTTCTTGCGCGATATACGCAAGCGCTTCCGGTGTCGGGTAGCGGGCCGCAGGTGGCGGAGATCGAACTGCTCACGCCTTATGCGCAAGTTGTGCAGGTATCGCGCGAGCATCCGATGGGCTACAGCGCGCAGCAGGCTGCTGCGGACTATAAGAAGCGCCGGGATTCCATTCAGGTTCGCGTGAAGGTTTTGTTCACGCCGACTTATACGGGGGCGGATGATTTCTGGCGTGGCGTTTCGGTTGGGCTGGTGCAGAAGAAGCATATGGCCGCGACGGGAGTGAGTGCGCAGCTTTTGTATACGTCGGACCCGGATGGATACAGTTGGGTGATTGGTGCAAACGTGTTTGTGGAGTTTAGCGTGGCTGGCGTGGAGTCGGACTCGGTGGATGTGGAGGTCGTTCCGCCGGGAGGGGCTGGCGTGCGGGCTACTTTTGATCTGGGGCGGCTGACTTAGGTGGATCGATTGCGGCAAGACGGAGTGGCCGGGAGGGCCTTCGAGGCCCAGGGTAAACAAGCCCTGCCCCTACAGGGGCCTAGCAGGTCCGGTCGTCAGGAAAACGCTCCGTTAGGAAGATGCCTCGTCCAGCGGGTCATCGGGAGTGGGGAGTTCTTCGTGGGTCATCGATTTTAGTTCGCGGCGGATGGCGTCGGAGGGGAAGCCCGCGGCCAGGAGGCTGCGGTAGAGGGCGGCGATTTTTTTGTCGGAGATTTCGCCGCGCGTGAGTTTTAGTTTGCGGTCGATGCGGTGGCGGATGGCGGCGTGCTCGGCGGCTTCGTCGGCGGACTCTTCGATGGCGGATTGGATGTGGGTATCGGGGACGCCGCGTGCGCGGAGGTCGCGGGCGATGCGGAATTTGCCTTGGCGCCGGATCTCGGTGCGCTGGCGGGTGAATTGTTTGGCGTAGCGGTCGTCGTTGAGGGATCCGTTCTCTTTCAGGCGGGCCAGGACTACCTGGGCCAGGAGGTCGCTGCTGGCGCGGCGCTTGAGGAGTTTTTGCATTTCGTTTACGGAATGCGGGCGGCGCATCAGGGCGCGGAGGGCTACGTCGTAGAGTTCGGATTCGGTGTCGAGTTTTTTGGAGCGGGGAAACACAGAGAAGAAGCATAGAAGTAATGACGTAATGAAGTAAAGATCGAAGAGGGCAAAGGCAGAGGCGGGATTTTTTGATACAGAGGGCACGGAGATCGGAACACAGAGGACACAGAGGAAGGCCGCGACGGCCAGTAGGTGCTTTGGCGGAGTCGTTTGTGGCGGCGCTTACTCTAAACCCCGCCGTCTCGGAGACGGCGGCTACAGGTTGACGAACAAACTATTCGGCGGCGGGCTTGGCGCCTGGTAGGCGGCTCTTTAGGAATTTGATTTGGCCGTCGTGGTTGGATTCGTGTTCGGCTACGTGGAACCACTTGCCGTAATTGTTGGCGCCGAATTCCTTGTCGACGATGGTTAGCCATTTGTCGTCGCGCTTTTTGAGTTCGGCTAGAGTTTTTTCGCGGGTCTCGTGGAGGATGTTGAGGTAGAAGTCGAGGTTGTTGCCTTTGATGGCTTTGCGGGCGGGTTCGTCGAGATTCATGGGGATGTCCCACTTCTTTTTTTCTTCCTCGGGCCAGGAATCCCACTTCATGCCGCCGAACGTATTCAGGCCGTAGTAGTGGTCGGTGGCAGCGAGATGGTAGAGGAGCGCGCCGATGGTGTTGGCTTTGGCGTCGAGAAGATAGTCGAGATCGGCTTGCGACATGCCTTTGACGTTGTGCAGGACCTGCTGGCGCGTGAAGGCCAGCATCGATACCAAGGTGCCGATCTCCGGGGTGAAGCCGGGTCGCGGACCGACTACCCAGGACTCGTCGTCCTGCGCGGCGGTGGGTTCGGGCCCTAACGCGAGGCCGGAGATGCCAGCGGCAAGGGCGGCGCCGGCTTTCAGGAACGTGCGGCGGTTGGGTAGGCATTCGGACGGGAGCATAATATTTTTCTCCGTTTGTTAACTGACGATGAGACAACGCGAATGGTGCGCGAATGATACAGCGGCGAGGCTCTTCAAAGGAAGATGCAAGCGGGGGCTGGTAAGATTGCTGAGGATAGGTGAGGCGAACAGCTTAGACGCGGCGCGATCAATCAGCTCGAGTGACAGCAAGTTCTGGAATTCCCGTCGTCTGCGATTGCAGAGCCGCTCGCTCGACAACCTCACCCTTCCACTCTTGCCAAGAGCCTTCGTACCGCTCGGCCGCTACCGATGGCAGGGATGCTTGAATCAACTGCAGACCGGCTCGCCATTCGGCGAATGCGGCATCGAAATGCCCCGTGACCGACATCAGTGCCACGTTCATCCGAATCTTAGCTACTACGCTGTCCTGAACATCTGAGCCAGCTAGCTAGCCTTTTCCGCGTCGTTTCGATCCCACGCGCTAAATTTAACAACCTCGGCGATCAGCGCGTCGCGATCTTGAGGCTCTAGAAAGGCGGACCCAGCAAGGCACCGTTCTAGAAATCTAGAGGCTGTCTCAGAATCTTGAGCCGTGGAATACTGATACCAATCGGCGTGATATTGAGTCGCCAAGCCAGGATGATCACTTGCAACTCGCACCCAACGGTCGTGCCAATTTACGCCTTCGGGATTCTTATTCCGGAGCGCTCCCAACGCAGATGCAGCGACGAGCTGCTTAGCACCATCCTTCGACCGGAGCAGCGCCCGCAAAAACATTCCGTCTCCAGCATACGGGCCAACTGGGAAGGAGCGAAAGGAGAGACTGCCGATCAACAGAGAGTAAGCGCCGAACAACTGAACGATAGAGAGAAATGGCAAGTCGTACTCGCTGCGTGCGATCTCCCCGCCAATTAACGCGATCGCACCACACACTAGACTGGCAAGCGGACCACCGGCACCGAGAACGATCAGCCTCCGACGCAGCCTCGACACCTCTGGGAATGACATGTAGGTGAGTCCCCGCCACCAAAAACGCGTGAGCCTCACGCGGACGCCAGTTCGGGACCTGCGGATGGCGAATGGCCCCATCGTAATCCCGTCGAACTTCAGGCCAACACTCCATCCGGCGAGCAAATGGCCTAGTTCGTGAACGACCGTTGACAGGAATCCCATTAACACAATGCCGAAAGGAATGGCCAATGCGCCGTAGTTCTCGGTCATCACGATAGCCCCGACAGTGGCCAAGAAGGGAGCCGCGACTCGGCCGGTTACTCGTCTTTCGAGAGCTTCCGGAAGAGGCTTTTCCATGTCGAGAATGGGCGTGGCCGAAGCGGAAGCGTCCGTATGCGTCATCCGACAGTTCACCAACCGATGAAGATCGCGCGAACTACTTGCGGGCGAAGCGTTCGAAGTCGGCCATTTGGCGTTCCATTTCTTCGCGGGCAGAGTCGGACGCGGAGCGGACGCCTTGGATGCGTAGGCGGAATTCGTCTGGGTTGGAGGAGCGCGAGAGGGCTTCTTCCAGAGTGATCAATTGCTTGGTGTAGAGGTCGAAGAGGGATTGGTCGAATGTTTGCATGCCGTATTGGCTGCCGCCGGCGGCGATGGCGTCGTGGATCAAGCGGGTCTTGTCGGGGTTGATGATGCAATCGCGGATGTAGCCGGTGGCGATCATGATTTCGACGGCGGGGACGCGGCCTGCGTCGTCGGCGCGGCGGACGAGACGCTGGGAGATGACCGCTTTGAGCGTGGCGGCCATTTGCAGGCGGATTTGTTTTTGCTCTGGCGGCGGAAAGACGGCGATGATGCGCTGGATGGTTTCCGTGGCGTCGAGGGTGTGCAAGGTGGAGAAAACCAGGTGGCCCGTTTCGGCGGCTAGCAGAGCGGTGGAAATGGTTTCGAGGTCGCGCATTTCGCCGACCAGGATTACGTCGGGGTCTTGACGTAGAGCGGCGCGCAGGGCGGTCGAGAAGTTAGCGGTGTCTACCTCGACTTCGCGCTGGTTGATGAAGCTTTTTTTGTCGCGGTGCAGGAACTCGATGGGGTCTTCGATGGTGATCAGGTGGTCGGCGCGGTTGGCGTTTACGCGATCGATCATGGCGGCCAGGGTGGTGGATTTACCGGAACCGGTGGTGCCGGTGACCAGGACCAGGCCGCGTTGCTCTTCGCAAATTCGATTGATTACGCCCGGAAGATTCAGTTCTTCGGTGGTGCGGATTTTTGTGGGAATGACGCGGAGGACCATGCCCACGTTACCACGCTGCTGGAAAACGTTGACGCGGAAGCGGCCCAGGCCAGCTACGCCGTAGGCCATGTCGAGCTCGGCGGTTTCCTTGAATTTTTGTTTTTGGCGGTTGGTCATCATGCTGAACGCCATGGAGAGCATCTCTTCCGGGGTGATGCGGGCGACGTCGGTGAGTGGGGTGAGCAGGCCATCTACGCGGAGATAAGGGTGGTTGCCGACCTTTAGATGTAAGTCGGACGCCTTACTTTCGACGGCGCGGCGTAAGAGATCGTCAATATTGAGGGCCATGAAGTGTGTGCTCCGCGATGATGGCGCGATGAAGCGACGTTAGCATCCGAGTGGTGAGCGGGCAAGAAATGCGGAGCGGCACGTCGCGCGGTAGTTAACTGCGCTGGAGGGCAGTTTGGGGGAATACCGACGGGGAAAATCGCCACGGAGCCAGCGGTTTCGCTGCGGCCTCATGCGGATTGCCCGTGTGGTGTCTAAACCCCGCGGTCTCGGAGACCGGCTACAGGTTGTGGCGGCTCGATCTAAGCTAGGGCTTCCTTAGGTAGAGGGAGTCGTAGAGGAGGCCGGCTAGGAAGCCGCCTGCTAGGGGGCCTACCCAGTAGACGCCCCAATTGGCCCAGTGGGTCGAGGCCAGGGCTGGACCCAGGGCACGGGCCGGGTTCAGGGCGCCGCCTGTGAACGGACCTGCGACCATGATGCCTGCGGCAAAGGCTAGGCCGATGGCGAAGCCTGCGACTGAGCGGGCTGCGGATTGGTGGTCGTCTACCGCGGTGGCAAAGAAGACCAGGACGAAGAAGAATGTTGCTAGGGCTTCCAAGATCATGGCGGAGATGCGCGGGAGGTCGCGAATCATTTCTGGAGTGCCAAGAGCTACGGCGCGCCAGGTGTCTTCGGGGATGATGGCTTTCAGGACGAAGGCTGCGGCGATGGCGCCGACGAGTTGGGCTGCCCAGTAGAGGAACACGTCGATGGTGCTTACGCGCTTGGTGACCCAGAAGCCGATGGTTACGGCGGGATTGAAATGGCCGCCGGAGACTTGGCTGAACGCGGTGAACATGACGGCGATCGCCAGGCCGTGGGCTGCGGCTGTGCCAAGGAGGCCCAGCCCGCCGGCACCGTGGAGAAATTGGTCGGCGCAGATGGCGCCTTCACCAAAGAAGACGAGAGCGAAGGTGCCTAGAAATTCGGCGGTGAGTTTCTGCGGGATGTTGTACATCCAGGATCCTCCCAGCCGGGTTGGGATGCGCCCCGGGGACGAGAGAATTCTAGCGGCGGAGGTGGGAATGGGGAAGGGGAATTGGGGCGGGGAATTCTAAAGACGAAACTTGAGGGTGGTGAAGGCGAAGTAGTGAAGAGTGACGCGGGTCTTTTCTTTTACGAGGGGATGGAGTCGACAATGCAAGTAGATGCCTATGGAAGTGGCGACTTGCCACAGCCTGGGCTGACCCCAATGCGCTGCGTTGAAGTGGAATCTAAATCCCGCCCTCTCGGCCCTTCGAGGCTCAGGGTAAAAGAGGGCGGCTATAGGGTTAACGTGCTGTGGTTACTGGGGCGTTTACTGAGGTTAGCCAGTTGTGGTGGTCGGGTTTGTTGCCGCTGGTGATGGCGAAGAATTCTTCCTGGAGGCGGCGGGTTATGGGGCCTGCTATGCCTTTGCCTACCTGGATGTGATCGACTGAACGGATCGGAGTGATCTCTACGGCTGTGCCTACGAAGAAGACTTCATCGACGATGTAGAGCATTTCGCGCGGGATTACGGTTTCCTTTACGGGGATCTTTAGATCTTCGGCCATCTTTACGACCGAGTCGCGGGTGATGCCGGGGAGGATGCTGGTGGCTAGCGGCGGGGTGTAGAGGACGCCGTCATTCACCAGGAAGACGTTCATGCCGGAGCCTTCGCTTACGTGGCCGCCGGAATCGAGAGCGATGCCTTCGGCGTAGCCGTTGAAGGACGCCTCCATGCGGATGAGTTGCGAGTTCATGTAGTTTGCGGCGGCTTTGGACATCGCGGGAAGCGTGTTGGGGGCGATGCGGGTCCAGGAGCTTACGCCGATGTCGACGCCTTTTGTCAGGGCGTCCGCACCCAGGTAGGCGCCCCAGGTCCAGCAGGCCATGTAGCAGTCGATGGGGGAACTCAGCGGGTTGACGCCGACTTCGCCGTAGCCGCGCAGGACGATGGGTTTCACGTAACAGGAGTTGAGTTTGTTTTGGCGGACGAGCTCCGTGGCGGTGCTGCAGAATTGATCGACTGTGAAGGGCAGATCCATGCGATAGATCTTCGCGGAGTTGACGAGGCGCTGCATGTGCTCGCGGAGGCGGAAGATGGCAGGGCCTTGCTTGGTCTCGTAGCAGCGAATGCCTTCGAAGACCGCGGAGCCGTAGCTGACGACGTGGGAAAGGACGTGAAGGGTGGCGTCGTCCCAGTTGATCCAGTTTCCGTTGTACCAGATTTTTTCGGTCTTGGTGACAGGCATGGTTGCTCCCTTTTGTTCGTGGCCGCTTCGAGCCGATCGAAATTGCAGAATACGGTAGCGGGTGGCACGCGTCAACGCATCCGGTTGTGTGATGTGGCGGGGTGGAAAACCAAATTGGCGGGTTTGTAAGCGGGGGTGAGCGACGTCGGTGGGAAGCCACTACATTCTCGAAATTGGTTCGGGATTGCGATTATTTGTCGTCCGGGCTTGAAGGAACGGGGGATGGTTGCTTGGGGTTTGCGGGGCGGTTGATCGAGCGGTAGGCCGCTTCGGATTGCAGGATGATGGTCCCGGTGTGGTTCTCCCAAATTCCCAAGAGCAGGAAGGGGATGGCGGTGGCGGCTGCCCAGAGCTTTGCTTTGCGTGGAATCTTGGATTCGGGTTCCCAGCGAAAGAGCTGGGAGGCGACGAAGAAAGTGAGAATGGCCCAGCCGAAGAGAGACAAGGTTTCGGTCCAAAGACGCCAGATGGGGGCGGAAAAGTAGATGGCGTCCTGCAGACCCCAGACAAGGTAGGTGGCGGGAAGAAAGACGCCAAAAGCCTGCGCCGTCTTAGGGAGGTCCGACAAGGGCACCGTCGCACCGGAAAGAAAAATGAGAGCGAACCAGATGAGTTGGTTGAGGACTTGAGTCTCCTGCATGGTGTTGGTGACGCTGGCGATCACGAGCCCCATCGAGCCGAAGGAAATCACGCCAATGGTGACCATGATGAAGAGAGAGAACAGGTCGCCGAACTCGGTTACGTGGAATATGAATTTGGAAAGGAGCAGTTCGATGATGATGGTGGGGAGAATCAGAAGATAGTTGGCGACGATGCTGGAGGCGAGCATATCGGCGGAGGTGACCGGAGTGACGTGGAAGCGGCGCAGGATTCCTTGCTCGCGAAAGGTCACGAGAGCGACGCTTAGTCCCCAGAAGGCGCCCATCACGGCGAGGGAGATCACCGGACCGAGCAAAAAGCGAACCGCAGCAGGGTCACCCTTGGCAAAGACGCCGGCGAAAAGGAAGAAAAAACCGAAGGGCATGATCAGGCCGAAGAATAAGAACGTTTTGTTGCGCAGGGTGAGGCGGATGCGCATGTGCGTCAGTGTGAGGAAGTGCTTCAATCGCGCAGCCTCCTGCCGGTTAATTCGATGAAGACGTCTTCCAGGGACGGTGTGGCGATTTCGAGGCTGACGAGTTCGTTGCCTTGGGCTTCGAGATATTTCACGAGAGCTACGATGGCTTGCGGCGGGCGCTGGCAGTGCAGGGCGTAGCCTCCGTTGAGGTTGCGGCAATCGGAAACGCCATCGAGTTTGGTGAGAACAGACTCGGATTCGGGGCGGGCTAGGCGAACTTCGATGCGGGTTTTGTCCGCCGAACCCGCCTTGAGTTCGCGGGGCGTGCCCAGGGCGATGACTTTGCCGTGATCGACGATCGCTACGCGATCGCAGAGGTGCTCGGCTTCCTCGATGTAGTGCGTGGTCATGACGATGGTTTTTTTCTCGCGGCGGAGTTCGTTGATGATGTCGTAGATTTCGCGGCGGACTTGGGGGTCGAGTCCGGCGGTTGGCTCGTCGAAGAAGAGAACGCGCGGATTGTTGACCAGTGCCATGGCCAGGGCGAGGCGCTGTTTTTGGCCGCCGGAGAGCTTACTGTAGAAGGTGTCGCGCTTTTCCACGAGGCCGAAACGCTTCAGCAATTCTTCGGGATCACGGCGACGGGAGTAAAAGCCGGCGAAGAGTTTGAGGGCTTCGAAAACCTTTAGCTTGTCGGGCAGGGAAGTAGATTGCAGCGCGGCGCCGATTTCGTTTTTGAGTTTTTCGGAATCACGCTGCGGATCGAGGCCGCAGACCGAGACGCGGCCGCCGTCGAGAGTGCGTAAGCCTTCCAGGATTTCCACGGTGGTGGTTTTGCCAGCGCCGTTCGGGCCTAGCAGGCCGAAGACTTCGCCTTCTTCGACGGAGAAACTGACGCCGCGGACTGCTTCTACGTCGGCGTAGCGTTTTACTAGATTTTCTACCTGGATTACGGGTTCGGGCATTTTTGCGTTTTTGGGCGGTCCGATCGGTCGACGCACTAAAGTTTCCTGCGTTCGCGAACGTATAGCATACAGCAGTTGAGCGGGCACGGTAGCCGCGCGGGCCGACAGGCGCTTTGTCCTGGGGAGTATCGATGTGTGACAGCTAAACCCCGCCCTCCAAACCAGGAGGGCGGCTACTGGGAGCGCGTCGCTTACTTGGAAGTGCGTTTACGGGTTGGTTTTTCTCTTGCTGACTTTTGCTTTGCGGACTTGGGTTTTGTTTTCGTTGTTGTTTTGGTGGTAGGGGTCCAGAGATGTCGTTTGAGGTTGACCCGCGATTCGACTACCGTTACGCCTTCACTTTCGAGGAGCTTTTTTTGGAGGGAAGCGTAGGGTTCGCGGACCAGGATTTTGCCGCCTTCGCCTAGGACTCTGTGCCAGGGGATGCCTTTGCCCGAGGGAGTGGCAGCCATGGCGCGGCCTGCGCTCCGGGCTCCGCCGCGTAGACGCAGTATTTTAGCGAGCGCCCCATAAGATAGAACCCTGCCGCGAGGAATTTGTTTCACCAGACGATAGACCGGATCCCAAGAAGACATGTAGCGCCTCGGTTCGATGATGGTTGGAATGGACAGCGTTTTGGCGCCGGACATGGTAGCGGTACGTGCCATTGGCAACAAGACAAAACAGCTGGACTTGGGTTTAATGCAGTGAGGGCTGGCAGCCGATGAAGACGTTGGTGGGCAGGACGAAGAAATTACAATTGCGGGACGAATCGCAAACGCGGCGCTGGGATTCGCAGGAGCAAGAATGGTCGCCGGCGCATCTAATGATTTAGAGGGAATTGTTTACGAGAGAGAGCTGATGTTGAATGCGCTAGACGAATGAAACGCAGCGAAAAAAGTAATGAATCGCTGGAGCGTGCAGGATGTATTTTGTTGCTATAACGCATTCGAAACATTTGTTGCGGGTTTGTGAATTTTCCGTTGCAGTGTGTAGTGGAAGCGCAGTACACTACACATAGGTCGGGAAAATACGAGGCAGAGTTATGGCGTTCGTACGGCGCAAGGGGAAGAAGTTCTACCTAGTGCACAACGTGCGCCGGGGCGAGAAGGTGAAGCAGATTCACCTGGCCCGCCTTGGGGAACGCGCGCAAATCACCGATCGAGTGGTGCGCGAAGTTTCCAAGAAACACCCGTTTGTGGAGCTCAACTGGCGAGCGCTGCGGGAGCAGGTGAATAGTCAGCAAATCGATCTCGCCGATTCTGACTCCCCAGTGGTGCAGAAGTTGGTGGGGGAGCTGCGAGACTTGAATTTAGAACTGGCGGACCTGTTTCCGCCGATTCTCCGAGTTTCTGAATCGTCCGGCGTGGCCGCGGAGTTGCTGGTGCAGTTGCGACTTCTCCAGTCCACGTTACAGGTGAAGTTGTCGCAGTTTGACCTTCATCGTGGGCGGTTTGGTTCTGCGTCCTCGCACCCGCGGGACGTAAGGAGGCGGCCATGAAAGACATCATCCTTCCACTAGACCCAAGTCAGCGCAGCACGGATACCATGGAGTTCCAAACCGCGCTGCGGGCGAAAATCGTGGGGCAGGACGAGGGCGTTCAGGCGCTGGTCGATTTGTACCAAGTGTTCTGCGCCGGTTTGAACTCGCCCGGGCGCCCGGTGGGAAACTTGTTGTTGCTGGGGCCGACCGGTTCGGGCAAGACGCGGATTGTCGAAGCGGCCGCGGAGATTTTGTTCGGGGATGCGCGCGCGCTGATCAAGGTGGATTGCGCGGAATTCCAACACTCGCACGAGATCGCGAAGTTGATCGGCTCGCCTCCGGGATATCTGGGGCACCGCGAAACGCATCCACTGATCACGCAGGAAGAATTGTCGAAGAGTCATACCGACAAGCTGAAGCTTTCGTTCTTGTTGTTTGACGAAATCGAGAAGGCGTCCGACGCATTGTGGCAGCTACTATTGGGCATGTTGGACAAGGCCACGCTGACTTTAGGCGACAATCGGCGCGTCGATTTGTCGCAGACGGTGATCTTTCTGACTTCGAACTTAGGTAGCGGCGAGATCACGGAATTGATGAGCGGTGGCATGGGTTTCGTGCAGCCGTCGGACAAGTCGGCCGTCGGCTTGGAGCAGAAGGTCGAGCGGACGGCAGTGGAAGCGGCGCGGAGGAAATTTTCGCCGGAGTTCATGAACCGACTGGACAAGCTGGTGGTGTTTCATCCACTGCAGCGTGAGCAGTTGGAAGAGGTTTTGAACATCGAGCTCGGTCAGGTGCAGCGGCGCGTTTTGGAGACGGCCAAGGGGCAATTCCTGTTTCGCGTGACCGGTCCCGGCCGTGATTTCCTGTTGCGGGAAGGTACCGATCAGCGTTATGGGGCGCGGCACTTGAAGCGAGCGATTGAGCGGCACGTCGTGTATCCCCTGGCGAACTTGCTGGCTACCGAGCAGGTGCATCTGGGCGACTTAGTGCGCATTGATTGGGATGGCGAGCACAATCAACTCACGTTCGTGCGCGAGGGAGAAGGGGCGCTCGTTCAGGCTGAGGCGGAGCAAAAGGAAACGATGGCGGCCGCGGCTGAGTTTAAGGATGGCCGGGGCGCGGATGCTCCCGCGGAAGCTGTTGCGGAGGCGAAGAAGTCGCGGGCGGCTTTGCCTGCGTCGGTGCCGGCGGCTACGCCGCAGGCGAGGAAGAAGCCGGAACGATCGTGAGAATTCCCTAGCGTCCCTAGATCCGACAAAGTCGGATCTGGTCGCTAATTTGGTGGTTTCGCCTTCGTCAGAGTTTGGTGTCGTCCAAACTGCGCCCCGCTAAAGCGAGGGCGCCTACATTTCTTCCCACCAGCGCACGTCTTTCCTGAAACGATTATAATTGCCCTGTATGAATGTCGAGCCACAGGTTGGGATGCGTGGGCTTGAGTGGGCGCACCCGCTCGTTCGGGATTGGTTTGTAGGGCGGTTTGGGACGCCTACGGAGCCGCAGATCGATGGGTGGCCGGCGATTCTGGCGGGGAAGGCCGCACTGATTTCTGCGCCGACTGGGTCGGGCAAAACCTTGGCGGCTTTTTTGGTTTGTATCGACCAATTGGTGCGGAAAGCTGTTCGAGGAGAGCTGGAAGACCGCACGGAAGTTCTGTACGTCTCGCCTTTGAAGGCTCTTGGTAACGACATCCAGAAAAACTTGGAAGTGCCGCTGGGCGAAATCCTGCAGCTTGCTGGGGAGCGCGGGTTGTCGATGCCTGAGGTCCGGACTGCAGTTCGGACGGGCGACACCTTGGCTCACGAGCGGCGCGCAATGTTGGTGCAGCCTCCGCATATTTTGGTGACTACACCCGAATCGCTCTACATCTTGCTGACTGCCGCTAAGAGTCGCGACGTGTTGAAAACCGTTGAGACCGTGATCGTCGATGAAATTCATGCGATGGCGGATGACAAGCGCGGGTCGCATCTGGCGGTGTCGCTGGAGCGGCTGGAACATTTGACGGGCAGGTCCTTGGCTCGGATCGGGTTGTCGGCTACGCAGAAACCGATTGAGCTGGTGGCGCAGTTTTTGACTGGCGGGAGCAGGCCGGGTCCCGTGGTGGTGAATGTCGGGCACCGGCGGGAACTGGATTTGGCGGTCGAGGTACCCGGCAGCGAACTCGGGCCGGTAGCTTCGAACGAGATGTGGGCAGAGATTTACGACCGCATTGCAGCGCTGGCGAAGGAACATCGCTCGACATTGATTTTTGTGAACACGCGGCGGTTGGCGGAACGCGTGGCACATCATTTGGGGGAGCGGCTCGGAAACGATGCGGTGGCGGCACATCACGGGAGCTTGTCGCGGAAGTTGCGATTGGCGGCGGAGAAGAAGCTCAAAGACGGAGAGATACGGGCGCTGGTGGCTACGGCGTCGCTGGAATTGGGGATTGATATCGGCAGCGTGGATCTGGTTTGTCAGATTGGCTCGACTCGGTCGATCTCGGTGGGATTGCAGCGCATCGGGCGCGCAGGCCACTGGCGTGGCGCGATTCCGAAGGGGCGGATTTTCGCCACTACGCGTGACGAGCTGGTTGAGTGTGCGGCGCTCGTGCGTGCGATCCGACGGGGCGAACTGGATCGATTGGCGATTCCGGATGCGCCTATGGATATTTTGGCGCAGCAGATTGTGGCGATGTGCGCGGCGGAAGATTGGAACGAGCAGGAGCTGTTTGAGACGATTCGGCGGGCGTATCCCTATCGCGAATTGGCGCGAGCGGACTTCGACAAGATCGTGGAGATGCTGTCGGAAGGGATTGCTGCGCGGCGGGGGCGCTACGGAGCTTACTTACATCGTGATCGCGTAAATGGAGTGCTGCATCCGCGGCGCGGCGCGCGTTTGGCGGCGATTACCAGCGGCGGGGCGATTCCAGAGAATGCTTTGTACACGGTGGTGGCGCTACCTGAAAACACAGTTGTTGGCACCATCCATGAGGATTTCGCTGTTGAAAGTTTAGCCGGCGACGTCTTCCTGTTGGGGAATACCTCGTGGCGGGTACGACGAGTTCAGAATTCCGGGAGCGTGCTGGTGGAGGACGCGAATGGAGCGGCACCTAGCGTGCCCTTCTGGTTGGGAGAGGCTCCCGCGCGGACTGCGGAGTTGTCGGAGGAAGTGGCGGGCCTGCGGCAGGCGGTGAGTACGCTTGTCGAAGGTGTAGAAGTCGGGGCGACACGGCAGACTTCGTCGCTGGTTGAAGCGGCTGTGGAATGGTTGAAGGGCGAGTGTGGGTTGGACGATGCCGGGGCCGAACAGATCGTGGAATACATCGTGGCTGGGCGCGCGGTGTTGCGAACGGTGCCTACGCAAAAAACCATTGTTGCGGAGCGATTTTTTGATGAGGGCGGCGGGATGCAGTTGGTCATTCACGCGCCGTTCGGCGGACGGATCAACAAGGCTTGGGGTTTGGCGCTGCGGAAGCGGTTTTGCCGGTCGTTCAATTTCGAGCTGCAGGCAGCTGCTACTGACAATGGACTGAATATTTCGCTGGCTGAGCAGCACAGTTTTCCTCTGGGTGATGTATTTCACTTTTTGCATCCGAATTCAGTGCGGGAGGTTTTGTCGCAAGCGGTGCTGGATTCGCCGGTGTTCATCGCGCGATGGCGGTGGGACGCTGGACGGGCGCTGGCGCTGCTGCGGTTTCAGGGCGGGAAGAAGGTTGCGCCGCCGATTCAGCGAATGCGAGCGGATGATTTGCTGGCGGCGGTTTTCCCGGAGGCGCAGGCCTGCCAGGAGAATATTGTTGGGGAGATCAAGATTCCGGATCATCCGCTGATCGGCGAGGTGATGAAGGATGTGCTCACCGAGGCGATGGATATTGAGGGGCTGGAGCGCGTGTTGCGGGATATCGGAGAAGGACGGATTCAGTGTCTAGCCGTGGATACCCCGGTGCCATCGCAATTTTCGCATGAGATTTTGAACGCGAATCCGTATGCGTATCTGGATGACGCGCCGCTGGAGGAACGGCGGGCTCGTGCCGTGGAGATGCGGCGGATGCTGCCTGATGCAGTTTTGTCGGAAGTGGGCAGGTTGGACCCGGTGGCGATTGCGGAGGTTAGCGCAGATGCCTGGCCGGATGTGCGCGACGCGGAGGAATTGCATGATGCGCTGCTGACCCTGGTGGCGTTGCCGTCGCTATCGAACGGGGGAGTTTGGCCTGGCAGCCGACTGTCGGCGAAATTGCAGGAATCGATTGCGGCTTGGGGTGGGTATTTCGAGCAGCTCGCGGGGGGCCGGCGCGCGGGGGTGGCTCGAGTTGGTGACGCGACGTTCTGGGTGGCGGCCGAGCGGGTTAAGGCGTTCGAACAGATTTACCCGGAGGCGCGGTTTGAGTCGCCGCTTCCCGAGGTGGACTTGCCGGCGAAATCGCGCGAAGACATGATGCTGGACTTGGCAACGGGCTGGATGCTGCACACGGGCCCCGTGACGGTCGGCGAACTGGCGAGCGTGCTTGGGCTGGCTGCGGCGGACGGGGAAAAGGCAATGTTGCGGCTGGAAGCGAGCGGCGCCGTGCTGCGGGGGCAGTTCACGGATTCATCTGTGGGGAAGACGGAATGGTGCGACCGCCGGTTGCTGGCGCGAATTCACAGGTTGACTTTGGGTTCGCTGCGGAAGCAGGTAGAGTCGGTGACGGCGGCGCAATTCATGCGCTGGCTGCTGCGATGGCAACACGTGGCTCCCAGTAGCCAGATCCTTGGCGAGCGAGGGACACTCGAGATTTTGCAACAGATGCAGGGATTCGAGGCGCCAGCGAACTCGTGGGAGAGGCAGATACTTGGCCGTCGGGTAGCCGACTATGATCCGAAAGTTTTGGATAATCTGTGTCTTACGGGCGCCGTGGGGTGGGGCCGCGTATCGCCGCATCCCGCGACGCTAGAAACCGTTTCGTGCGAGCGGCGGCGCGTGGTGCCGACAAGCGTGGCGCCGATCACGTTCTTTGTGCGAGAGGATGCCGACTGGATGATTCCGCACCGGGAGGCTGGTGAAGAGGAGATGCGGGGACTCAGCCCGGACGCCAAGGCGGTCTTCCAGTTCTTGCGGCAGCGTGGGGCGTCATTTTTTGCGGATATCGTGCGTGGTACCGGGAAGCTGAAGGCAGAGGTGGAAACGGCTTTGTGGGAGCTGGTCGCTGGCGGTCTGCTAACGGCGGACGGCTTCGACAACCTCCGTGCGCTGATTGATCCGAAACGGCGTTCCGGGCAGGGAAATGGCAGGAGTTCGCGCCCGCGGCACAGTGCCGGTCGATGGTCATTGCTGTATGCGGGCGAAGCGGCGGAAGGCAGCCGGGCCCTCGAAGCGACCTGCAGGATGCTCCTGCACCGTTACGGGATCGTGTTTCGCGAGTTGCTGAGCCGGGAGACGATCCTGCCGAAGTGGCGGGAACTGCTCATCACCTTGAGACGCCTGGAAGACCGGGGCGAGATCAGAGGTGGAAGGTTCGTGAGCGGCTTTTTGGGCGAGCAATTCGCGTTGCCGCTGGCGGTGGAATCGCTGCGGGGACAGCGAAACGCGCCGGCGATCGGGGAAGTGGTCACTGTGTCGGCGGCGGACCCGTTGAATCTTGTCGGAATCGTGGTGCCGGGCGAGCGGGTGGCTGCGAACTCGGGGCGAATTGTAGCGTTTCGCGATGGAGTCGCCGTGCCGCCGAGCGAGAGGCCGGGAGTCGCGATGCTGGCTGCTGGTTGAGATGCGAGCGAAATCTGGATGAGGATTGCCTGATTATCTAAAGTAGCACTTTAGGCCTATGCGCGTCGTTGTGGGCGAATCCGCCGCTTTTTGTCGTTTGCGAACTGACACAAACTGTAGCACCCCTCTCACTTTGCGCCTGGATGGCACAGTGTCTCACGGAATGAGACAGTTTCCAGAAGTGCAACTCCTGCATGTTATTGAATTTATTCCCTTTTTGCGCCGTTCGTAATCGGTGAAAAGAATGGCATCTCCCATGCACTAACCTAGACTCGCGGGTTCCTGAGACACGCGGGTTCGGGGAGAGCAAACATGAGGGCCGCCGTTCGACAACAGTTGGATCCCAGCATCCGAAGCAACGAGACGCGAGATTTTCACGGATCGCTAAGGGCAAAAATTGTAGGACAAGAAGAGGGCGTGCAGGCGCTAGTGGACATGTACCAGGTGTTCTGCGCGGGATTGAATTCCCCAGGACGCCCGGTGGGAAATTTGTTGTTTCTGGGTCCGACGGGCTCTGGCAAGACGCGGATCGTTGAGGCTGCGGCGGAGATCTTGTTCGGGGATGCGCGCGCCATTATTAAGGTGGATTGCGCTGAGTTTCAGCACTCACATGAAATTGCGAAGTTGATCGGTTCCCCCCCAGGATATCTCGGACATCGGGAGACCCATCCTTTGATCACGCAGGAAGAGCTCGCGAAGAGCCATACGGATAAGTTGAAGCTCTCTTTCCTGCTGTTTGACGAAATCGAGAAAGCCTCTGACGCTCTGTGGCAGTTGCTGCTGGGCATGTTGGACAAGGCCACCCTAACATTGGGTGACAATCGGCGCGTGGACTTGTCGCAGACGGTGATCTTCCTGACCTCGAACCTGGGCAGCGGCGAGATCAGTGACCTGATGAACGGCGGCATGGGTTTCGTGCAGCCTGGTGATAAGCCGGCCAGCGGCATGGACCAGAAGGTCGAGCGAACGGCCGTGGAAGCGGCACGAAGGAAGTTCTCGCCAGAGTTCATGAACCGGTTGGACAAAGTGGTGGTTTTTCATCCGCTTCGGCGCGAGCAGTTGGAAGAAGTTCTGGAAATCGAACTGGGTCAAGTGCAGCAGCGCGTTCTAGAGACCGCCAAGGGCCAGTTCCTGTTCCGCGTGACCACCCCGGGCAAAGAATTTCTGTTGCAGGAAGGCACGGACCAGCGGTATGGGGCGCGCCACCTGAAGCGCTCGATTGAGCGGCACGTCGTCTATCCTCTGGCAAACTTGCTGGCGACCGAGCAAGTGCACCTCGGCGATTTGGTCTGCATCGATTGGGACAAGAGCCAGGACCGCCTGACGTTTATCCGCGAAGGCGAGAATTTGGCGATACCAGTCCGGCGGCTCGAACCGGCGATAGCGCCTCTGCGGCCTGCGCAGGCTCGGAACGGGAAGACTGCGGAACCTCCGGCAGCGATGCCTGCTCCGGAAGCCACGCCCCGATTAGCCCGATAACTTCAAGTTACTTCTCTCTCTGGTTCCGCCCGGGTGGCCTTCCACCCGGGTTTTTTATTTTTGCCGACGGCCGATGTAAAGTTGATTTTGGGGGTTGCATCCATGTCCGGCCGTGTTGCTCGGCTCGCGTTCTTGTGTATGGCGTCGCTGACTCTTGGCGCACCAGCGTTGTGGGCGCAACGAACTCAACTGAAGCCGCCCTGGAACATGTATTCGCCGCAGACCGACGTCCAGTTGGGAAGGAAGAATGCCCAGTTGCTCGAAGAGCGGCTGCCGTTGTGCAAAGACCCGAAGGTGGATGAGTACTTGACGAAACTTGGTATGCGGCTCGTCTCCAAACTGCCTACACGCGGCATTCAATACCCCTGGGAATTTCACTGCGTGAATGATAAGTCGATCAATGCGTTTGCGTTGCCGGGCGGCTTCGTGTTTGTCAATCGGGGTGCCATTGAGGTGTCAGACAGCGAAGCGCAGCTGGCGGCGGTGATGGGTCATGAGCTGTCCCACGTGGCGCTGCGTCACGGCACGGCGCAAGCGTCCAAGGCGCAGCTCGCGCAGGGTGCTGCCGGCATATTCGGCGGATTGTTCGGCGGCAGTACGGGTGGGGATCTGTTGACGGAGGGCGTGGCGTTGGGAGCTGGTGGGCTGCTGTTGCGCTATTCGCGTGGCGATGAGACCCAAGCCGACGTCATGGGCACACAGGTGATTTACGATGCGGGATACGATCCGCGTGCAATGGCGCAATTTTTCGAAAAATTGCAGGCGGAGACGGCGGGAAAAAATCCGCCACAATTTCTGTCGGATCACCCCAATCCTGACCATCGCGTCGAACGCGTGGATGAAGAAATCGACAAGCTAGGCGGGCCGCCTGCCAATGCGAAGAGAGATTCGGCGGAGTTCGAGGCGATCAAGCGGGAAGTCCTGGCCTTGCCGGTGGTGAAGAAGGTCGCTCCCGCCACCGCGGCGGGCAGCGCGTCGCCACCACCGCCGCCCGCGTCGAGCCACTTTTCTGAGTATGAGGGAAGTTCGTTCAAGCTCAAATATCCAGACAATTGGGCCAAGACCGATAGCGATGACGGAGCATCGTTCGCACCCGTCGGGGGCGTAGTGCAGACGAACAGCGGGCAGGGCGCGCTGGCCTATGGAATGATCGTGAGCGTGACCGCGTTGCAGGCTGGTTCAAACGACTCTAACGCACTGGCAAATGGGACCCAGCAGCTGATTCAGAGTTTGCGGAAATCCAATCCAAATCTTCGGGTAACTCAGCCGTCCGCGCCCGTGCGACTGAACGCCCAGCCCGGATTGTCGGCGTATTTGAGCAATGATTCGCCCGTCGGCGGACAGGAGACCGACTGGCTGATTACCGTGATGGAGCCTCAAGGATTGCTGTCGTTTCTATGTGTTGCGCCGCAGAACGCTTACAGCGACTACGACAAGACGTTTAGCGCGATCCTAGATACGGTTCGGCTTACGAAGTGACGTGCCGCAGACGATCTCCACAATGCGAACGGTATCGGTGACGCGCGTGATCTAAACCCCGCCCTCTCGGACAGGGCGGCTACAGGTGCCCTTCATTTCTTACGGGTGTGCCCCTCATTTATCGATGAAAAGCAAAAAGGGCGTTCCGGTTTTCACGGAACGCCCTTTCGGTTCAGCTGAGGACCGCACGGAAACTACTTGTCGTCGGCGTCGCCGTCGGTGAACAGGAACGGCAGCACGTGGATCTGCTCCTTCTTAACGGCTTGCAGTTCGTTGGGGTCGAAGCCGAGGGCTTGCACGATGGAGGCTGCTACCTGCTGATTGGTCACGGGAGTCTTGACGATTTTTCGATCCAGGCCCGGGAACGAGACCAGCAGCGCGATGTGTGTGTCGTCTTCGTTGAAACCGCCGTGCTCGGCGATCTTTGAGCCACCGGTGAAGATCACGCCGGTGTTGACCTTCAGAATGATGTCTGGCGTCCGTGGGTCGTCGCCCGGGTCATTGAATTTATTCCGTAGCGATTGCAGCGCGAAGATTTCCTGAATGCCGAGCGCCGCCTGATTGGTTGGTGTGCTGAGTTGGGCGACTACGCCAGCCGTCAGTTGCGGGGAGGTGAGCCAGATGAGGGAGCCGTCGTCGGAAATGTCAAAAGCGTCCGCGGGACCGATGGTGGCTGCGGGCTGTCCGCCGCCGATGCCAACCCGCTTGGTGACGTCGATCGGCGACTGGCCGTGTTTGGCTCCAATGATGATGAGCGTGGAATCATAGATTCCTTGCTTCTTGAGTTCGGCGACGAACAACCCGAGGGACTGATCGATGAAATCCAGCTCGCTGGCGAGTCCTTGCGAGGGAGTGCCTAGGACGTCGGTGTAGCCCGCGCCCTTCAGCTTCTCGCCCACGCTGACGGCTTGGAAGTTCGTGCCGAAGACGGTGGGTACGCCGACCTTCTTCGAGTGGTCATGTGTGTATCCGTCAATCTGGTTGAGGACGGCCTGGACGTGGAGCATGTCATAGCATTGAATATTCTTGAGGTCGGTGGTCCAGCCGTCGTCGGGTGTGATATCAGGGAAGTTTACCGGAGCGCAACCTTGGAACTGGGAGAGCGGCACGGGGATCGAGTTAATTTCCGGGCCATAGAAGTCGTCGACGCCCCTACCGGTGGGGCCGTTGGTCCACTCGTAGGAGGGGTGCTTGTCGGTCCAAGCGGTGATTCCACCATGGGACTTGACGACCTCGAAGATGGTATTCACGCGGAGATATTGGTGGGGCATGATTATCGAGCAGTTGTTAGCCGGATCGCGCACCAGAAACTTTGGATTGATGCCGCCGCCGCCGTCGAGCTTGGTCAGATCGAGATCGATGGCTTCATCCCACGCAACGTTGGTGCCGATGGTACCGGGGCAGTTGCCTCCTGGATTTCCGAGGCCGTCGGTTTGCATGGGAGGCGAGAGCTTGCGGTTGTAGGTGTCGTCATACCAAAAGCCGGCGGTCACCGGGGAGCCGCCGGTAACGAGGGAGGCCAATCCGGGGAAAGAATCGGAAGGCGTGGTGGTGGCGGCGTTGGTATAGGTGAAGCCGTGGCTGCTGAGCGCCGCCAGAGTAGAGTCGGAGTGCGTCTTCACATAGTTTGAAAGATCGAGGGCGTGAAATCCATCGACGCTGATCAGCAGAACATGCTTGATCTTGCCGGTGTTCAGCTCATCGTCGGCGCGAACAGGCATAGTGCCACCCAGCAGAGCAAAGCTCAGGGCAAGAGCCGAAATGCGTTTAATCACAGGTTTCTCCTTGAATTTTGGAAGGTGGAAGCAATCGTGGACAACCTCGCTGGGCGCCTGAGGCTATGCGGATTGTGTTACAGCGCGGCAAATGCGGGTTGTTCACGCGATGAATCAAATCTGAAAGGATTTTCAGGTCGTGGGTCGAGAGATTGTCGGCGGAATGAGTCTGCGGTCGGACTTCTACACATCCGTTAGTGTTTCGAGCTAACCAATTCTGCTGGCTCGCTGGCGGCGGACCGTTGATGCATCTCGGCGGCACGATCGAGAGCGTCCTTGATGCTGGGACAGATATTTTCCGCGCCGACGTGACGCTCGAATTCCGCTTGCTTCATGAGCTGTGCGGGTTGCTCTCGGGCGCCACAGAGAAGCAGTGACCTGCCGGAAGCGTGCACCTGATCGGCAAAATCACGGATGGCACCGAGTCCGGTGGCGTCAATGGCGGTCATATTTCTGAGACGTAAGACAACGATGGGCGGCAGCTTTTCCAGATTATCGAGGATTTCCGAGAACTTGTCGGTGGCGCCGAACAGGAACGGGCCGTGAACGCGGAAGACGGTTACGTAGTCAGGGATGTCTTTGCCCTGCAAAATATGCATGCGGCTGTCTTCGACGTAGTCGCGTGTCACGCGGGTGACCGTCGTGGTGCGCGAGACCTTGCGAATGAAGGTGAGGGCGGCGAGCACCATGCCGATCTCCACCGCAAAGGTCAGGTCGGCCACGACGGTGAGCGTCAGCGTCAGCGCCCACACGGCGATATCGGCAGCGCTCAGCTTTAGGATTTCGGGGATCTCGTGCCATTCGCCCATGTTGTAGGCGACCATAACCAGGATTGCCGCAAGCGCGGCCAGCGGCACATTTTTCACCAACGGCGCCGCGAAGAGCACGATGCCGAGCAAAGTCAATGCGTGAATCATTCCTGCGACCGGAGTCTTGGCGCCAGCACGCACGTTCGTCGCGGTGCGCGCGATGGCTCCCGTGGCTGGCAGCCCGCCAAACAGCGGCGAAACGATGTTGGCGATCCCCTGGGCCATCAACTCAACGTTCGGATTGTGTTTGTCTTTGCTCATGCGGTCGGAAACGACCGCGGACATCAGCGATTCGATGGCGCCGAGCATGGCAACGGTAAACGCTGGGGACAGCAACTGGCGTAGCACGTTGTAGTGCAATCTCGGAATGGCGAACGCCGGTAAACCGCTGGGAATCCCGCCAAAGCGTGTGCCGATGGTTTCCACCGGCAGGTGCAGCAGGGTTACTACGATGGTCGCGCCAAAGGTGACGACGATCGCCCCGGGAATTCGTTTGGCATACTTCAAGCAGAGAATCATGATCGCCAGCGAAACGAGCGAAAGAACCGTTGCCGCCGGCGAAATCGTGTGCCACGACTGGCGATAGGCGCCCATACGGTGAAAGAAATCGCCGGGAACGCTGGCCATGCGCAGTCCGAAAAAGTCACGGATTTGCGTGCTGGCGATGAGGATAGCGATGCCGTTCGTGAATCCGATGATTACCGGGCGAGGAAAATACTTGACTGCCGAACCCATGCCAGTGATTCCGAGAATGAGCAGCAGTAGTCCAGCCATCATCGTGCAGGTGAACAGGCCTTCGATGCCGTATTTGGCGATGATTCCAGAGACGACCACGACGAACGCGCCGGTCGGGCCGCCGATCTGCGTTTTCGAGCCGCCCAGTGCGGAAATAAGGAAGCCGGTGACAATCGCGCAATAGATTCCGGCCTGTGGGGTAACTCCGGAGGCGATGGCGAAGGCCATGGCGAGAGGCAAGGCCACCAGGCCTACGGTCACGCCGGCAATCAAGTCACTCAGGAATTTGCGGCGATCGTAGTCGCGCAATAGGAGGACGGATTTAGGAAGCCATGCGGCCAGGGCGGGAGTCATGCACTCAAAACCAAAGGTTGCTCAACTCAAGTTTAGCAGATAGAGGCGAACTGCTTTCTAGCGGAAGGAGTTGCTTGTGACGTGAAATGAATCGGGATAACGACTCAGGCGGTCGGAGTGATCGGGGCTGGTTCGCGATGCTTTGCCTCTTCGATCTCTTGCTTTTTTTGTTTCGCGGTCTCCTTTGGGCGAGTCGGGTCCCAACGGAGGATCGGATTGCGAGCGGCGCCGACTTCGTCGAGACGCCGCACGCGGGTGGTGTGAGGGGCGGTCTTGACGATTTCCGGGGTTGCGGCGGCTTCTTCGGCGATGCAGCGCATGGCGTCGATGAAGAGGTCGCACTCCTCTTTGGACTCTGACTCGGTCGGCTCGATCATGAGCGCGCCGGGCACGATGAGCGGAAACGCCGTAGTGTAGGGATGAAAGCCGTAGTCGATCAGGCGCTTGGCGATGTCCATGGTGTTGACGCCGTTCTTCTTTTGGATGGCGTCGCTGAAAACGACCTCGTGCATGGAGGGCAGGGAATAGGGCAGGTCGTAAACGCCTTCCAGATGTTTGCGGATGTAATTTGCATTGAGGACCGCGTCTTCCGTGGCCTGGCGGATGCCCGGGCCGTACGCGAGGATGTAGGCGAGGGCGCGCACCAGAACTCCGAAATTTCCGGAGAACGCTTTCACTTTTCCGATGGAGTCCGGACGGACGGATTCCAGCGCCAGTCGTCCGCCTTCCTTTTCGACGAGGATGGGGACTGGGCGGAAAGGCTCGAGAATTTTCTTCATGGCCACAGGGCCGGCGCCTGGACCGCCGCCGCCGTGCGGGGTCGAGAACGTTTTATGCAGGTTCAAGTGCATCACGTCGACGCCCAGATCGCCGGGCCGGGCTACGCCCGCTAGCGCGTTCATGTTGGCGCCGTCCATGTAGAGCAATGCGCCTTTGGCGTGGAGGATTTCGGCAATTTCGGGAATGCGCTCTTCGAAGATGCCAAGCGTCGAAGGGTTGGTGATCATGAGCGCGGCGACGTCTTCGGTCACGAGTTCGCGAAGTTTTTCGACGTCGATCTGGCCGTGCGATTCGGACTTGATGTTTTCGACTTGGTAGCCGGCGATGACTGCGGTCGCGGGATTCGTTCCGTGCGCGGAGTCGGGGACCAGAACTTTCTTCCGGGCGTTGCCTTGTTTCTCGAGGTAGGCGCGAATCAGCAGGAGGCCGGTGAGTTCGCCTTGGGCGCCAGCGGCGGGCTGCAGAGTAATTACGTCCATTCCCGTAATTTCGAGGAGGCATTGCTCCAGTAGGCGCAGGATTTTCAAGCAGCCTTGCGAGAGTTGTTGTGGTTGAAGCGGGTGCTCGGTGGCGACGCCGTCGAGCCGTGCGACGAATTCATTCACGCGCGGGTTGTATTTCATGGTGCAGGAGCCCAGCGGATACATGCCCAGGTCGATGGCGTAATTCCACGTGGAGAGACGCGTGAAATGACGGAGAACCTCGATTTCGCTGACCTCCGGAAAACCCTCGACGCCTTCGCTACGATGACTCACGCCCAATGATTTCGCTGGATCCGCCGGAGGCACATCCAGCGGCGGAAGTTCGAACGCGCGTTTTCCGGGCGAGGATTTCTCGAAGATCAAGCCTTCATTCTGGCATGTGTGGCGCGACGCTTTTTTAATCTTTTTATTCACCGTGGTTCCAGGCTCCGTGCAATTCTCTTCGAACTTTCGGTCAGACACTTTCTTTCGCGGATCAACTCGCGCGACTCGGTCAACTGGCACAGGCAGGAGTGCCTTTGCTACTTACTGCACCGGTTGCTCCAAAGCACGGCGGACGGCTGCTGCCAGATTTTCGATATCGGCTCGCGTAGTTGTCTCTGTAACGCAAACGAGAGCGTTCTTGGTGAGTTCTGGGTACGAAGGACCGAGCGGCAGTGGTCCGACGATCTTTTCCCGCAGTAGCTCACCGTTCACGATGCGGGCCGAGCGGGGAAGCTCGATCGTAAATTCATTAAAGAACGGTGCGGCGAATCGACGCTTCACACCGGGAATCTTCGTCAACTCGGCGAGCGCGAACTGCGCCTTTGAAAGATTCTGGTGCGCCATCTCGCGCAGGCCTTCCTTGCCGAGCAGAGTGAGATGCACGGTCGCGGCCAGAGCGCAGAGTGCCTGGTTGGTGCAGATGTTAGAAGTGGCCTTCTCGCGGCGAATGTGCTGCTCGCGCGTTGCCAGCGTCAGCACGAAGCCGCGACGCCCTTCGGTGTCGATGGTTTGTCCCGCCAGGCGCCCGGGCATCTGGCGAACAAATTTGTCGCGTGAGGCTAGAACGCCGACAAACGGTCCGCCATAGCTGGGGGCCAAGCCGAAGCTTTGCCCTTCCATAGCGACGATGTCGGCTTCCGCAGGTGGCCGCAGCAGTCCAAGGGAGACCCCTTCGGTGATGGTGACGACAAGCAGAGCTCCCGATACGTGAACGATGTCGGCGAGCGCCGCAACGGGTTCGATCGCGCCGAAAAAATTGGGCGATTGGACAACTACAGCAGCGACATCATCTCGAATCGCGCATTGCAGTGCTTTCTGATCAAGGGTTCCATCCGCGCCATAAGGAATCTCTTCCACGCAAAGCCCGGAGTTCTTCGCGTAAGTCTTCAGCACATCGCGATATTCGGGATGCAGGGAGCGGCCAACCAGGACACGGGTGCGCCCGGTCACGCGCTCCGCCATCAGCACAGCCTCAGTGGTGGCAGTCGAGCCATCCCACATGGAAGCGTTGGCGACTTGCTGTCCCGTGAGCTGGCACATGAGCGTCTGAAACTCGAAGATCGCCTGCAATGTGCCTTGTGTGATCTCCGCCTGATAAGGCGTGTAAGAGGTGAGAAACTCGCCGCGCTGGATAATGGCGTCGGTGACCACTGAGCGCAGGTGGTTGTAAACGCCAGCACCAAGAAAGCTGGTGTATCCGAAGGAATTCTCGGTCGCGCGCTCTTTGAAATATTGGATGACCTCGGCTTCAGAGAACGGTCCTGGGAGTTTCAGGGCCTCGCGCAGCCGGAATCGCTCCGGAATGCTCGAGAATAGCTCGTCGATCGATTGGGCCCCGATCGCGGAGAGCATCTCGTGGCGTTCCGTGGGACTCTTGGGGAGATAGCGCATCAGGCCGAAGCTTCCTTGCCTTTTTCCGCTTCCGCGATGAATGCTTCGTAAGCAGCCGCGTCCATCAGTCCATTTACTTCGGCGGGATTTGCGAGCCGCACCTTGACCAGCCATGCTGTGCCGTGCGGATCTGAATTGATTTTCTCCGGAGTGTCCTTTAGTTCGGCGTTGACTTCAGTGATCTCACCGGAAACGGGTGAATAGATTTCACTGACGGCTTTCACGGATTCCACGGTGCCGAACGATTTGCCGGATTCCACCTTGGCGCCGACCTTCGGCAGCTCGGCGAACACCACGTCGCCCAGTTCGTGCTGCGCGTAATCGGTGATCCCGATCGTAGCCACGTCTCCGTTCACATCGGTCCATTCATGCTGCTTCGTGTAGCGATATTTCGCCGGGTACGCCATGCGGTCACTCCTTTGTTGCTAGCAGTTGTTCACCCGGCTAATCCGGGATAGTCAAACGTATCGCGTGTCAGGCTGTTTTTACAACTTGCGGTGCGGCGGCCGCTTTAGGGCGCTTGTAGAACGGTGTCGGCACCACCTGGGCCTTGTAACTTTGGCCGCGGATCTGGACGTAAACCGTCGTCCCCAAAGCCGACATTGCCGGCGGAACATAGGCTAGCGCAATGTTCTTGCCTAAAGTCGGCGAAGGCGATCCGCTGGTGACCACGCCGATCGCTTGACCCGCTTCGTTGCAACAGCAGTATTCGTCGCGTGCGATCCCGCGATCGATCATTTCAATTCCCACCAAGGTTCGCGTCAATCCGGCCGCCTTGGCGCGCTCCAGAGCAACGCGGCCTATGAAGTCGCCCTTGTCCATCTTGCAATAACGATCCAGGCCCGCCTCCCATACATTGATCGTGTCGCTGATCTCGTGACCGTACAGCGCCATCTTCGCTTCCAGCCGCAGCGTGTTTCGCGCGCCCAGACCGCAAGGGATGATGCCCCACTCTCGCCCCGCATCCATCACCCGCATCCAAACTTCTTCGCTCGTCGCCTTATCCGACGGCACATAAATCTCAAAACCATCTTCGCCAGTGTAACCAGTGCGCGCGATCAGGATATCTTCCAAGCCGCAAACAATTCCATGCGTGAACCAGTAGTTCTTGAGGATGTCGAGACTCGCGTCCGTCAGCTTGCGCATTACATCAATCGCATGGGGGCCCTGTATCGCCAACTGCGTATACGTATCACTCAAGTCTTCGACCACGCAGTCGAAGTCCTTCGTATTCTCGCGAACCCAACTGACGTCTTTCTCGCGTGTGCCGGCGTTGATGACCAGCAGGAAGTCGTCCTCTCCCAAGCGATGGACGATCACGTCATCCACAAACGTACCCCTGGGATAGAGAAGCGCCGAGTAGTGCGCCTGCCCAACGGCGAGCTTCGACGCATCATTCATGCTCAAGTGCTGCACTGCGGCCAATGCACCGCCAACGGAACGCCCGGTCCGCGCCCGGATGTCGCCCATGTGGCTGACGTCAAAAACTCCTACAGATCCGCGCACGGCCTTGTGTTCTGCGACTAACCCGCCGCTCGAGGGGTACTCGACGGGCATATCCCAGCCGCCAAAGTTGACCATTTTTGCGCCTAGCCGCCGGTGAACGACATTGAGTGGCGTCTTCCGAAGTCCGCTAGCTGTAGGCGAGTTGGCTGATTCCATTCCGCATGCTCAAGCAGAAATCGATACTAGCACGCGCCTAAACTAGCGTCAAAACGCCGCGTTCAAACACAGCTTTATGACGAATCACCCAAAGCGCGGCCAAAACTAACACGGAGCGCGTTTGCAACTCTTTGGCTCAAGGCCCCTACGTCCGCCTTGCCGCCTCAGCCTTCGGTCAGGTACAGTTTTCAGGGAGGCGCCCATGCCAGGTCCCATCGTCTGCTCCATCTGCGACAAGACGGAAGAGCAGTGCACTTGCGAACGGTACTGCACCATTTGCAAGGGACAGCATAAAGTGCGGCTCTGCGCGGATGGTCTCTACTACTGCCCGGACTGCCGGGAAGCCTGCGACGTGGCACTTGCGGACAGCCGTGGACACTGAGCCCAAAACCATTCGCTTGCGGATAGATGCCGATCCCAGGCTGGCAGCGGCCGTAGGAGGCGCGGCGCGTTACCTGGCAGATGCGGCCGGTATCGAAAACGAAGCCGTCGCTCAACTTCAATCGGCGGTGATCGCCGCCTGCCGCGAGGCTTTCGGTAATCTCAGCAAAGATCATCCGCACTTGGATATAAGTCTCACGCGCCTCTCCGACCGGATCGAAGTGTCCCTCTCTCATGAAGGCACGACATCCGCGGCCGGGGACGGGAATGGTGGGGAAGTGCCGAGCGGGGTCGATCGCATCCAGCACGAAACCCAAGGAAACGTGGCGGTCACGCGCCTCACCAAATACATAAACCAAGGTGCGCCTAGCAGGTAGCCCGTGGGCTATGGAGCGCCTCACTGACTCCGGGATTCTGTGATGAATGGCGATGCAGACGTGGCCACCGCTGTTTCCGACTACACTGAATATTCACCCCCTTTGCCGCTCGCACGACACTTGGTCTGCCTGTGGACGCAGAAAATCCTAGGTTCACGAGATGAATTCGCACAGCGCGTGTTGCCCGACGGTTGCGTCGACATTGTTCTTATAAACGATGAGACTCCGATGGTGATCGGCCCGTGGACCGAACCCTTCGTCGCTCGTCTGGCTGCCGGAACGATGATCATCGGCGCGCGCTGCCGTCCTGGACACGCGCGCAGCTTGCTTGGTCTGCCTGCTTCGGCGCTGCTTAACCAGTCCGTGCCACTTAGCGCCGTGTGCGGCCGCGTTGCAAGCACCACCTTTGAACGAATCGCCGAAGAGCGAACCATCGCCGCCCGAAAGTCGGCGATGGAGCGTGCCCTGCTCTCTCGCTTATCTCATGGTGACCCGGTTGATAAAGCGACGAGCGCAGCCATCCGCTGGCTTTCTGACCATCCGCACGGCCGAATTCAGCAACTCAGTCAATGGATCGGAGTCAGCAGTCGGCAACTCCAGCGGCGGTTCACCTCAACGGTTGGGTATGGCCCGAAGATGTTTCAGTCCGTGCTGCGTTTCCAGCGACTGCTGAATATCGCAGGATCCAAGACTGCGCCGCGTAGTCTGGCTCACTCTTCCGCGGATGCAGGCTATGCTGATCAAGCGCATATGACTCGCGAAGTCCAGCGATTTTCAGGTATCCCGCCAACCGCGCTGCTTCAATCTGCGCGATGCGCTCTCCGATTATCCGATCTCCTCAACACTACCGGCTGCGAAGACTGCTAAGACGGTTGTCCGATTCCTTCAAGACAACATGCTGGCGTCCGATTTAGCTTCGGCCGATGATGAACCGAAGAGAATTCCTGGCCAACGTCGCAGCGGCCTCGTTCTTTTATTTCGCGTCAGGAGAATCGAAGACCATGGAGCAGCGAATCAGCCTCGTAACACTTGGCGTAAGAGATCTCGGCACTTCGAAGCGGTTCTATTCCGGTGGGCTTGGCTGGACACCGGTATTTGAGAACAAGGAGATCATCTTCTTCCAGACCGGCGGAATGGTTTTTGCCCTGTTTCTGCGTGACAAGCTCGCCGAAGATTTTCAGGTTGATCCTGCAACGTTCGGAAGGGCAGCCGTAGCTCTAGCTTATAATGTGAGCGCAAAGAACGAAGTGGATCCACTCATCAACAAAGCGGTGGCAGCAGGCGCCACGATTCTTAAACCAGCGCGAGAAGCCTCCTGGGGAGGCTACTCGGGCTACTTTGCGGATCCCGATGGGTTTGCCTGGGAAGTGGCCTGGAATCCAGGATGGCGATTGGCGCCGGACGGCAGCGTGAAAGTTCGTTGAGCCGCTACAGAACCAGCCCCGCCGCCCGAGATTTCTACATCTTAAACGCGAAGGTATTGCGCTTGATCAGCGAGGCCATCTGATCGTCGGTAAGCGTCATGTGCACGACGATGCGGTCCCCGCTCGGTGTAACGCTTGCCTGGGTGAGCAGTTGCGCCATATCGGGATTTTCCGTCTTCGACTGGTATTGCTTGTAAAGCAGTCCCATTTGTAGCAACTGTCCCAGTGTGTTCGCGTCGTCGGTCGAGCCGCAAATCCCCTGGAATTTGCCGTCGATGCCGCTACTGGCGTCCACATTGATGATCATGTTCTGCATCCGCGTCACGATCTTGGCAGCGTCCGGGAACTGCTGAATTTCGGGCGCAAGCTGCTGCATCGCCAGGCGCGTATACGCCGGATTCAGCACCGACCAAAACACACCGGTTCCGTTCGCTTCGTTCACCAGCGGAAAGAATTTGTCATTGCGCATCAGGCCTTCTTCGCCACCGAAGCGCACTTCAATCATCTTCTCCAGCAATGCGCGATGACCAAATGCCGCCGTACTTGAATCGATGAAGAAAAAGAAGAGATCGTTGGCGCCGGAACCCGTTCCGAACGCATAGAGCGTGTAATTCCGCGCCTTGAATGTCGGCAATTTCTGGGCTTTGAAATAAGCTTCGGTGGACTCTGGATTGTAGTTTCCAAGCGCCACACCAACGATCTGTTCTCCGGTAGGCACCGCGGCAGATCCGACTCCTTCAGTCTTGCTGGTCACGCCCTCAGCCACCAGGCCCCAAGCCAATTCTTCAACCTGCGTATTCGGGTCAACTCCCGCCGAAGCCAGGAACTTTTCGAATTGCCGGAATCGCTCGGGCAGCATTTGCTGCTGGAGTTGCGGAAACCATGCCAGCGTCCGCGCCTTCTTCAAGTCGGCATACGCAAACTCGCCCACCTCTTTCGGGAACATGGCGATGACATCCGCTCCCAGACGCCCGGCGCGCGCAGGCTTCGGCGCAAACAACGTCAGCGCCGCCAGAATGCCAACGGCCACAACTCGGCGCACGGCCGCAGTCGCGCTCACTTTCTTCTTTCGTACCATGTGATTCTCCTTTCGCTTTTCGGAGAGAGTCGCCGATGACCAGGCCCGATCACTAGACCTCGATCATCAGACCACGATCACAACTAGGCATTGATCGTGCGGGTCTCGCCCAAGCGCTCGCGCAGCGCTGAAATCCTCTCTCGCGTTGCCGCCACGTACCCCGCGTCCTTGATCCCATCGAGATTGATCTCGACATTCGCCAACGCGCCTCGCGCGCCAGCGGTAGCCATAAGCCGCGCTACTTCCAAGTCTGACTTCATGGATGCCGCCGCGATAGCCGCAAGTTGTCCCAAACGTTCGAAAAGGGCAACTGTACGCTCTGCCACTTCAAGCGGCACCTCCGCCGCGGCCCGCGTGGCGATCTGAATTGCCTCCTGGCGCCACTTAATCTCGGCGGCGTCACCTTGCGGGAGCTCGAACGCCACCATCACGTCATCATACGAGTTCGCGTCGCGATCGATGGCCGCGGTTAATTCTTCCGCCGCTCGGCGCATGTCCTCCAGCGCATCCGACAGCTTGTCAGCAACCAGGAATTGTGATTTCTTCTTGCGAGACAAGCCCGCAACCATTTGCCCCAACGAGGCCGCCAGCGCTCCCGCAAACGCCGCCACACTGCCTCCGCCGGGTGTCGCGGTAGGTGCAGCAACAGCGTCCAGAAAAGGCCGAGCTAATCCCGCCAGCTTGCTCTCTTTCGCGCCGTGATCCGCGGACCCTCCGGTTAGCGCCGCCTCCAGCTTGTTTTCGAAGATCTGCTCCGGCGAAAAATTCTCCACCTGCAAGAAGTAGTCGGCGGCCATCTCGATGGCTTTCTTCGGAATCAGGCCGACGATTTCGCTTCCCACCGGGATCGCGCCGTAGCGTGCCGCCTCGCGTTTCACCATTTCATAAACGCGATGCATCGGCGTCTGCTCAAAATCAGTAAGGTTGATCGAGACCTGCGCTAGGTTCCGCGCCTTCAATTCCACGCCCATCGACTTCACGTAGCGCAGCCCGCCCGAAGAAAACCGAATCGCCTTCGCGATCTTGTTGGCAATACCGACGTCGGACGTATTGAGATTTACGTTGTAGGCGATGAGAAATTTGCGAGCCCCAACCACCGTCACGCCGGCAGTGGGATGCAGCTTCGGCTCGCCAATGTCCGGCTGCCGGTCGTGATTGCGCTTCAATTCGTCACGCAAGCCCTCAAACTGTCCGCGACGCACGTTTTCCAGATTGGTGCGATCTGGCCGGGTGGCCGCCGCCTCATAGAAAAAGACCGGGATGCGATAGCGGGCCCAGATTTCCTTTCCAACCCGCCGCGCCAGAGCCACACAGTCTTCGATCGTGACGCCATGGATGGGGATAAACGGAATCACGTCCGCTGCGCCAACGCGGGGGTGCGCCCCGGCATGCACGTTCAAGTCGATCAACTCCATCGCTTTTCCGACACCCCGCAGCGCAGCTTCCGCCACCGTCTCAGGTTCCCCCGCGAGCGTCACCACGCAACGGTGATGGTCGGCATCCATCTCGCGGTCCAGCACATACACGCCCGCAACCGCCTCATCACCGAAACGATGGCGTCCACTTTCGCGGGGTCACGGCCCTCGGAAAAATTCGGCACGCACTCAATCAGTCGCTTCATTCGGAGATTTGGTCCATAGGAGGTTTGGTCCAGCTAGCCGGCTCTGCGGAGGACTTCCAAAATAGAATCAAGTGTTTCATGCACTTTTAAAGCTTATCACATGCGGTAGGGCGAACCACCGTGCACGATCTCGCCGTTCTTTATGGTCATCCAGCATTTATTCACGCCAAAGTAGTACGGGATTTCTCTGTAGTCTTCGACGTCGAAGATAGCAACATCCCCCCGTTTACTGACCTCCAAAGATCCAATGTCTTTGTCGCGGCGTAGCGCGTACGCTCCATTGATGGTGGCCGCCGTAATGGCTTCCGCCGGCGTCATCCGCAGTTGCGTGCACGCCAGCGATAGAATCATCGGCATGCTCAGTGTAGGGCTGGTCCCGGGATTGTAATCGGTCGCGAGTGAAACGATCGCGCCGGCGTCGATGAGGCTGCGTGCGGGTGCGTACTGCTTCAGTCCCAGGTGGAAATCGCATCCGGGCATCAGTGTTGCCACTGTTCTCGACTTCCCTAGCGCTCGAATGTCCGTGTGGTTTACCTGCTCGAGATGATCGCAGCTCGCCGCCCCAAGTTGCATCCCTAGCTGCGCTGCTCCAGTCCGCGTGAGCTGTTCCGCATGAATCCGTGGCACCAGGCCGTGCCGCTCTCCCGCCTCCAGCACTTGCTCGGACTGCGCCCGCGAGAAAGCCCCGCGATCACAAAACACATCGCAAAACTCCGCTAGTTTTCGCTCGGCGACCTCAGGAATCAATCGATGAATCAGCATCGACACGTAGCGCTGTGGCCCCCCCGGCGTGCCCCGGTATTCCGTGGGAACCACGTGCGCTCCCAAAAATGTCGAAACAATCTCCAGCGGTTGTTCCCGCAGCAACTCTTGGTGCAAATTCAGAATCTTCAACTCGCTCGTGACGTCCAGTCCATATCCGCTCTTTGCTTCCAGCGTCGTTGTTCCATTCGCTGCGAATTCCCGCAAAGCCGACAACGCCCGCTTCTTCAGGGCTTCTGATGTTGCCGCCCGCAGCGTCTTCACTGAGTTGAGAATCCCGCCGCCCTTGCGCGCGATTTCCTCATAGCTCGCGCCGGCAATTTTCAACTCATATTCTTCCGCGCGGCTGGCCGCATGAACCAAATGTGTGTGCGAATCGACGAACCCAGGCAATACCACGCGGCCACCCACATACAGATTGTCCGCGGCCTTCGCTTCCGGCAGCGCCTCCACTTTCGCGCGTACCCCGACGGCCACAATCCGGCCGCCGCGGATCAACAGAGCTCCGTCATTGATGACTCCCAGGTTCGATAGCGCTTTCCCACGTCGCGGCCCGCGCCCCCGCAGCGTGAGAATTTGAGAAGCTCCAACGATCAGAAGGGAATTGGACAAGGCATCCGTATTATGCCCAAAACGCCGCGCCATCGCACAGGCTTTCAACCGGCGACCTTCTCCCCATCCCGCGCGGAGCCATGCTGGGTGCCGCACCCTTGGGTTTTAAGGGTGCGGTTTTTGAATTTTTCGGAGTGTACCGTCTTTGGGTTTCGAGGACGGGCTTTGAGGCCAGGTTCCGAATCGTACAACCTCCACTCAACTAACCCAAGCATCTCCTACGCCGTCGCCGCCTTTCCTCGATAGGCAGGAAGAAATTCCTTTTGCACAAACTCCTCAAACGAAGTGGGTGTTGTATTCGCAGCGGAACGCGGCTCCAGCGCCTTCATCCGCCCATCGTTCATCGCACCTGCCATTTCCACGACGAGACTCGCGAAGCTGTTGGATGTACCCATCTGCACCAGAGCTTGAATGAACTGGTCCGGCGGGAGTTGCACATAAGCTAGATCTGGTTTTCCGATCGCCTCGCCGAGAATCCGAGCCGCCTCTGTATACGTGATGTCGCGCTGCCCAAGCAGTTCACGCGTTTCGTGTCCGGAGAAATCAAGCTTGTGCAACCTTTCGGCCGCCGCCGCTCCGATGTCTTCGGTCGCGATCAACGGCAGCGGTAGATCCGGCCGCACGGGCCCGCCCACTATCCCGAAGTTCTGAATCACGCTAACCTGCGGAATCAGGTTCTCCATGAAGTACCCGGCTCGCAGAAAGACGGCGTTCAGGCTCGAAATCCGTTGAAGCTTCACTTCGAGTTCATGCAGACCCGAAACTGGGCCGCTCCCCGATTCCTTATCCGCTCCAAAGCTGCTCAGCGCCACCGCATAGTGCACGCCGGCGGCCTCCAACGCTTTAGCGCCCGCATCGATAATTCGCGTCTGAAAGCCCCGGTAATCCTCGCTCGTCGGGTTGGGCGGCACCATGAAATACACGGCCCGTGCGCCACCGAACGCCTGCGTGAGAAATGTTGAATCCGTTGCGTCTCCGACGAACGCCTCAGCGCCCTGGCCCGATAGTTTCGCCAGCCGTTCCTTGCTGCGCCCGATCACCCGCACCTTTTCGCCCTTTGCCAGTAGATTCTCAGCGATGGCCGATCCTGTGTGTCCCGTTGCTCCCAATATGACGTACATGCAGTCCTCCTTCACTCGACGAACGCTCCACACAATGTGATTGGATGCGCGCGAATTCAAATTCGGCACTGAAAAAGGGAGCGTCTTACAGCATCGGAATCTTCACGCCAGACTTTCGCGCGAATTCCGTTGCTTCGCTATAGCCCGCATCGACGTGACGCGCCACGCCCATGCCCGGATCGTTGGTCAACACGCGCTCGATGCGCGCCGCCATTTCCTTGGTTCCGTCCGCCACCGTGACCTGTCCCGCATGTTGCGAATATCCGATCCCCACTCCACCGCCATTATGGATCGAAACCCACGACGCTCCGCTCGCGGTATTCACCAGCGCATTGAGCAGCGGCCAATCGGCGATGGCGTCAGAGCCGTCAAGCATCGACTCCGTCTCGCGGTAGGGCGAAGCCACCGAACCGCAATCTAGATGATCCCGGCCAATCACGATGGGCGCCTTCAATTCACCCCGCGCCACCAGGTCGTTCAGCCCCAAACCAAATTTGTCGCGCTCGCCATACCCCAGCCAGCAAATCCGCGATGGCAGTCCCTGAAACTTCACGCGTTTCTGAGCCAATTTAATCCATCGCGCCAGATGCTCGTTTTTCGGGAACATTTCGAGTACCAGCCGATCGGCACGCGCGATGTCCGACGCCTCTCCAGAAAGCGCCGCCCACCGGAACGGCCCTTTCCCTTCGCAGAACAGCGGGCGAATGTACGCCGGCACAAACCCAGGAAAGTCATAAGCGTTCTTAACGCCCTGCTCAAACGCGAACGTCCGAATGTTGTTTCCATAGTCGAACGTCACCGACCCAAGCTTCTGCAAGTCCAGCATGCCTTGAACATGCTGCGCCATGGCCGCCATGGATTGTTTCTTGTAGTCTTCAGGGTTCTTCTTGCGCAATTCCAGCGCTACTTCTAACGTCATTCCGTTTGGTACATACCCGCCAATCGGATCATGCGCGCTGGTCTGATCGGTAAGCAGGTCGGGCACGATGCCGCGCCGCGCCATCTCAGGAATCAGATCGGCACAGTTGCCGACTAGCCCGACCGAAGTCGCCTCGCCCTTGCGCACCGCATTCTTCAGAATGCGCAATGCCTCGTCCAGACTGGTCACCATCACGTCGCAATAGCCAGTCTTCACTCGGCGCTTGATGCGCTCCGGATCGACATCGATCCCCAGGAACGCCGCGCCATTCATGGTCGCGGCCAGCGGTTGCGCGCCACCCATCCCCCCCATCCCGCCAGTCACCACCAATTTCCCCGCCAGGGTGCCACCGAAGTGCTTCGTCGCTGCCGCCGCAAACGTTTCGTACGTACCCTGTAAAATTCCCTGCGTGCCGATGTAAATCCAGCTGCCCGCGGTCATTTGCCCGTACATCATCAGCCCGGCGCGGTCCAGTTCATGAAAGCGGTCCCAGTTGTTCCAATGACCCACCAGATTGGAATTGCACAGCAGCACCCTCGGCGCATATTCGTGCGTCCGAAAAATCGCCACGGGCTTCCCCGACTGCACCAGCAACGTCTCGTCCGCAGCCAGCTCTTTCAGCGATCGCACGATCGCATGAAAGCACTCCCAGTTCCGCGCCGCCTTCCCGGTCCCGCCGTAAACCACTAATTCCTGGGGATTTTCCGCTACCTCCGGATCCAGATTGTTCGTCAACATCCGCAGCGCCGCTTCCTGCTGCCAGCCCTTGCACGAAATCTGCGCCCCTCGCGCCGCGCGAAACGGCCCCTTCGACAGCGACGTCTCGCCCAAAGCCCCCGGAATCGTTGTGCTCATGAGATGTGCTCCGCCGCTAATCTTAACGCACGAACCGAATGCCTGCAGAACTTTGCAAAACTCATTCGAAGATGGCGGTGCCTTTCCGGTGACATCATGTTGCATCATGTAGGCGCCTGGCTTAAGCCAGGCGCTAATACTCTCCCCAACGAACTCAGCGCCCCTCAGCGTCCTCTGCGTCTCTGCGTTATCTTTACTCTCTCGGACCTCAATCCCAACGGCGCCCCGAACGGGATTGCGGCTTAGCGAACCATACACGGAGCTGCACCACTCGCAAATCGCGACGTTGCCGAACCAAAGTCCTGGACCTCACGTCCCATAGGAATTGCGCCCACAAAACGGTTAGAGTAAAGTGAGCAAAACTTTGATGACGAAACTCTGATAACGAATCCCCGATAACGACTCCAATGACCTACGGCACCCTCCCCTCGCGATTTCTCAACGCCATCGATACACTCCCAAACCCCCGCGCCCAAATGTTCCGCCGCGACAATCTATGGCAGCCGATCTCGTCGGCAGAACTGCTCCGTCGCGTTGCCGGCCTTTCCATGGCCTTTGTGGAACTCGGCGTAAAGCCCGGCGATCGCGTGGGTCTTTTCGCCGCCAATCGCCCGGAATGGCACACCGCCGATTTCGCCATCACCGGCGCCGGCGGCATCACCGTCCCTATCTATTTCAACGAGTCCCCCGACCGCATGACCTACATCCTGAATCACGCCGGCGCAAAGGTTGTAGTCGTCTGCGGCGCGCCGCAACTCGAGAAGCTCCTCGCCTGCCGCGCGCGCCTCCCCGAACTCGATCACATCATCGTCGCCGACGGAGGACCCACCGTCCCCACCGAGTGCCTTCGCTACGAAACGCTGATCGCCTCCGCGGGAGGCGCCGAAATCGCCGCCTATCGCATGCGCGCCTCGCAAGTTCTCCCCGGCCAGCTCGCCTCCATCATTTACACCTCCGGCACGACAGGCGAGCCCAAAGGCGTGATGCTCACCCACACCAACATCTGCTCGAACGCGACCGATTCCTGGTCAACCTCTTCCCTGAAATCTGGCGTGGACCTTTCCTTGTCTTTCCTCCCCTTGGCTCACATCTACGGCCGCACGATGGATTACGTCCTGCTTTTCAACGGCATTTCGATCGCCTACGTGGAAGACGTGAATTTTCTTTCCGAAGCGCTTCTCGAAGTGAAGCCGACCGTGCTCGCCGCTGTTCCCCGCGTCTTCGAAAAGATCTACGCCCGCATCATGGAGAAGGGCAGCAAGAACACTGGCGTCAAGCGAAAGCTTTTCGACTGGGGGATGAGCGTGGCAAAGCGCGCGGCCCCGTGGCGTTGCGGCGTGGGGTCGGCCAGCCCACTCCTCAAACTACAATGGGCCGCAGCCAACAAACTAGTCTTCTCCAAAATCCGCCAGGGCACCGGCGGCCAATTGCGCATCGTCTTTTCCGGCGGCGCTCCGCTCTCCAAGGATCTCGCCGAGTTCTTCTGGTCCATCGGCATCCTGATCTATCAAGGCTACGGCTTGACGGAGACCTCGCCAGTCCTGACTTCCAACTATCCGAACAATCGCGTAGGCAGCTCCGGCAAGCCCATCGCCAACGTCCTGATCAGCATTGCCTCCGATGGCGAAATCTTGGCCAAGGGACCCTGCGTCATGCAGGGCTATTACAAAAGTCCCGACGCCACTCGCGAAGTCATCGGCGAAGACGGCTGGTTCCACACCGGCGACATCGGCTATCTCGATTCCGACAACTATCTCTTCATCACCGATCGCAAAAAAGATCTGCTGAAAACCGCGGCGGGCAAATTTGTCGCTCCCCAACCTATCGAGAACGCGCTCAGAACCAGCCCATACATCCTGAACGCGATGGTCGTCGGCGATCAGCGCAAATTTGTCGTGGCCTTGCTGGTGCCGAACTTCGTGACCGTCGAGTCCAAAGCCGCCGAGCAGGGAATTAAGTTCGCGTCGAACAAAGAGATGGTCGCGCACCCGTGGGTTCACAAGCTCATCGAAGACGAAGTAGCCCGCCTCACCACTCACCTCGCGCAGTGGGAGACCATCAAGCGCTTCGCCTTGCTGCCCGAAGACTTCACCTTCGACAACGGCGGTCTGACCTTCACCATGAAACTCAAGCGCCGCGTCGTCGAACAAAAATATCGCGACCTCATCGAGCAACTCTACGCCGACGTAGCCGAGCCACGCCCCATCCTGCAAAATTAAGCACCGTGGCACAGCCATTCCTGGCTGTGTCCTCCGATGAACAGAAAACCTGGGCTGCGAAGTATTGTTGGGCTTATTTATCGTTACTTCATTATTTCGTTACTTCTCTACATCATTCCTTCATTTTTCTCAAAACATCGACAGCATTTGCCGGCAGCCTTCCGCAAACTCCCGCTCCGGCATGATCAAGCTCACGATCAAATGCCCATCCGTCGCGAAATCATAAAAATGCCCGGGATGCACGTAGATCCCCTTTTTCGTCAGCAGATCCACGGCAAGGTCGTCATCCGACCGCGTCGCCGGCACGCGCACCACCGCATACCACCCGCCTTCAATCTCCAGCCGGCTGCACGTCTTGCGCATCATCAACTGCCGGTCTAGCTCCCCCACGTTCCGCCGCACTCGCGTCATCACCTGCTTCTGAAATCCATGTCTCTGCTGCAAAAATGTCGGCAGCGCCAACTGTATCGGCGCATTCATCGACAGATACGTGTCCGCGATGACTTCGATTCTCTCCAGCGCATCCTTCTTGAGTGGTTCCGGCCCGCTGGCCACCAGCCACGCGGCCTTCATCTGCGGCAGCCCGGAAATTTTCGAAAGTCCGCTCATCGTAAAGGTAAGCGCTCCACTGTTCGTGGCCAGCGTCGGCGGCTTTGTGCCGTTTCCACCGCGGGGCCGTGTAACCCTTCCAAGCTCCCGCCGCCCGTTGGCGTCGCCATGCGCGAAGTCCAGGAAGACTTCGTCCGCGATCAGCGCCAGGTCGCGCGCCGAACAAATCTCGTTGAGCGTCGACAATTCCTCCGGCTTCACAAAGTGCCCGGTGGGATTGTTCGGGTTTACCACGATAATTCCGCGCGTGCGCGGCGTGATCGCTTTTTCTAGCGAAGGGAAATCAATTTGCCAGCCGTGATCGTATATCAGTGGATAGTGCGCCAGCACGACGTCGTTGATTCCGGCCAGAAAGCCAAACAGGGGATAGCTCGGCGCCGGCACCAGCAGTTCGTCACCTGGGTTGCAAAGCGCGCGAAAAACAAACGAATACGCCTCGCTCGTGCTCGCGGTCAGAATGATGTTTTCCGCCGCCACTTCGTCGCCGCGTTCCTCGTAGTATTCCGCAACGCCCTGCCGTGCCCGCAGCAAACCCTTCGGATCGGGAACGTACGTCAGCGCCGCCTCATTGCACATCGCGTGCAGGATCGTCTCGCGGTCCTGGGAAAAACCCACTTCCGTCGGATTCGACGCGCTCAAGTCGTACAGCCGCTTGCCCGCGGCAAGGTGCTGCGCCAGCGCTTCGCTCAAGCGGTTCGGCGTAAGGTTCCAATTTGTGCGTTCGGCAAACATAGCGGCGCCGCAGCGATCCGCGTCGTCCATCGACGCGCCTGCGCGGCACTCTATAGAACTACAGCAAATTTCCGTCCGCGTCCAATCGACGCGCTCCTCTTCGGCCAACTCCTTATTAACCAATGCGCTCCCAACTCGCCTCCAGCCAGCCATTCCCTGTACGGGCACAGCACTGCTGTGCCCCGTTTTTGCAAGTTGTCAGCCCCACGCGAACTGGTCTGGCGAATTTGTAGCCAAGCGTCGCTAGGCTTAGAATTGTGCTGAGGACACCATGGCAGACGAACTCGTAATCGCTGGCCGCGCCTTCCGCTCCCGCCTGATCGTAGGCACCGGCAAATATCGCAGCTTCCACGAAATGGCCCGCGCCCACGCCGCCTCCGGCGCCGACATGGTCACCGTCGCCGTCCGTCGCGTCAATCTCACCGACAAGTCGAAAGAATCCCTCCTCGACTACATCGACCGCGAAAAAATGTTCATCCTCCCCAACACCGCCGGCTGTTACACCGCCGACGAAGCCATCCGCACCGCCCGCCTGGGCCGCGAAGTAGGCCTCTCCCACTGGGTAAAACTCGAAGTCATCGGTGACCAGCAAACCCTCTTCCCCGACACCGAACAACTCATCGAAGCCACTAGAGTCCTGGTCAAAGAAGGCTTTCGTAGTCCTCCCTTACACCAACGACGACCTCATCGCCGCCCGCAAACTAATCGACGCAGGCGCCTCCGCAGTGATGCCCCTGGCCGCTCCCATCGGCTCAGGCCTGGGCATTCAGAATCCCGCCAACCTCCGCATCCTCCGCGAACGCATCACCGAAGTCCCCATGATCGTAGATGCCGGCGTCGGCACCGCCAGCGACGCCGCCCAAGCCATGGAACTAGGCGCCGACGGCCTCCTGATGAACACCGCCATAGCCGAAGCCCAGGACGCCGACTCTATGGCCGAAGCCATGCGCGAAGCCACCCAAGCCGGCCGCAAAGCCTACCTGGCCGGCCGCATGCCCAAGCGCCTCTACGCCGCCGCCTCCAGCCCCCTATCCGGCGTCGTCCGCTAGCCGCCAGCGTAGCACTGGCACTCCTGCCTGTGCCGGCGTCTGCACGAGCGTACATGATCCGGAAGCAACTCCGACCGCCCCGACCCACCGCCTCCCTCATCACAACGGCGTTATTGCAAGTCTTTGGGATTGGCTGAGCCACGCGAGGTTTCTATAGGACTCGTAACCGGAAGCGGATGCGTTGGCGGTCCGCCTTTACCCCGGCCTCCAAGATAGCGGGCGAGTTCAACAAGTCTGTTACCGCCGGACAACGCCAAGATCAGGGCGAGCACGATCAACCAATGAAATAAGCTGAGTTCTCCCATCGCCCTACTCCGGTGGTTGCTAGCTTACTACTCCGAGCCGTCTTCGGGCACGCTCCAGGTTTGCTCAATCGCACGGAAACCGTCCCAGGAGCGTTCTTCTTTGTCTCCGTGAACACAGAAAATCTCTGCTCGTCCGGCGCATGTGATGCTAAAATGTATCACATGAAGAAAGCCTCCATCCGCGACCTCCGCTACCGCTTCTCCAAAGTGGAAGAACTCCTCCGCGAAGGCGAAGAAATCCACATCACCAAGCGCAAACGTGTAATCGCCCGCCTGCTGCCTCCGAAAACCGAGAAGCCGGCCGAAATGCCCGATTTTCTCGCCCGCCAACGCAAAATGTTCGGCAAAAAGCGCTTCAAGATTTCCGGAGCTTCGCAATTGGCCCAGGAGCGTGACCGCTTTTGATCGCTTACGCGGATACCAGCTTTCTTTTCTCCTTGTACATTCCCGACGCCCATGCGGCCACAGCCTCTGCCATGATGAGGCAAACGACCCTTCCAATCCTTTCATCCGACCTGGGCGAGTTCGAGTTCACCAACGCCGTTTGCGGCAGAGTTTTCACCAAGGACCTCCGCGCCCAAGATGTTCAAGGACTTCTCGATTTGCTTTTCAAGGACATCGCAACCGGCATCCTCCATTTGACGACACTTTCCACCGCCGTGTTCACACGTGGAAGGCAGATCGCGCGGTCGCACACGCCGAGAATCGGGACTAAGGGGCTAGATGTTCTGCATGTTGCTTCTGCGCTCGTTTTTGGCGCTGACGTCTTCTACACCTTCGATCGCAGGCAGGCAAAGCTTGCGAAGGCTGTCGGTCTTAAGACTCCCTAACGTTGTTCATTTTCTCCCGATAATCCAGAAGCCGATCGCGGTGCTGACGCACCATGCCACTACCGTCCACTTGAACGAAACCGCAAAGCCGCGCAAGTTCTCCAGCTTCAGTTTGCAGATCAGCGAGAGCTCGAACACTTGATCCGTAATATTTCTCAGCAACTGTTCGGGACCCGCCTTGGTCATCGCTTCGAAATACGCCGCATTGTCTTTATGCCGTAACACGTGCTCGTAGTAAAGCAGCGAAGCGCCTTCGTGTGGCGATTGATGGTGCCGCGCGATCCGCGGCGTCAGCGCCCGCGAAATCAATAGCAACGACCACACAAACCCGGCCACCAGCAACATATAAGCCAGAATATAGAGCCCGGCTGCGACCGCTCCGCCAGCATCGCCGAAGCGCATCTTCGGCACCACTTCCGTACCCAGCGGAATCGTGCTGGCGCCAAAAAACAATAAGAATGGCACCAGGTACCCGGCCTTCAAGTCCGCGGCCCGAATAATCGCCTGCTGGTCCTCAAAGTTGTGCCACGCAAATTCAATCTGTTCGCTGATAGTGGAAGCTGTCTTCTCGACCGTATCCATGCCGCACACTCTACCCAAGCACAACCGCGCCGTCCAGCGCTTGCGTTCCCGCGGCGAGGCTCGGCCCGATTGACTCTCTCATTTGGGCGGTGAGAGCATGTGCGCCATGGAAAACGCTCATCGCCGCATGATGTGGCACGGTATCTTCCTATTCTTGCTTGGCCTCTTCACCGGCTTTGCCGAACCTCATTTCGTTAATATGCGCATGGGCCTGGCCGCGCACCTTGAAGGCGTGCTCAACGGTATTTTCCTTCTTGCATTGGGAGCTACGTGGAGCGAGGTTCGGCTTTCTCCCGGCGCAAAAGCGGCGGCATTCTGGACCGCGCTCTACGGCAGCTACGTGAACTGGCTGGTGACGAGCCTCGCGGCCGCACTTGGAACTGGAGCCTTGTCGCCTATTACAGCGCCGGGTCGCACGGCGCTCGCTTGGCAAGAGCAGGGCGTAACGATCGGTTTCATCACCGTCGCGATAGCGATCATTTTGTGCTCGCTACTCGTCCTCTGGGGGCTTCGCGGGAAGGCCCTGCCCTCGAAACAGCCCTAAATCCCAAAACCGCGTGCGCTCCGCCTCTTATGTAGGCGCCGGGCTTCAGCCCGCCGACCGATGTTTGGCAACACTGAAAAAATCGCCCCAACAGAACCTACTCACTCGTACCGCAAAGTTTGCATCGGATCCACTCGCGTCGCCCGCCGCGCCGGCACATAGCAAGCCGCCAAAGCCACTCCGGCCAGCACCACCGTAACGCTGGCGAAGGTCGCCAAATCCGTCGGCGCCACACCAAACAACAAGCTAGCCATCAGCCGCGTCAGCGCAAACGCCACCACCCACCCTGCCACGAGCCCGACAACTACCATCCCGGCTCCCTGCTTCATCACCAATCCGAGGACATCTCCACCCTGCGCTCCCAACACCATGCGCAACCCAAACTCCTTCGTGCGTCGCGCCACCGAATACGACACCACTCCATAGATCCCCACAGTGGCAATCGCCAGCGCCGTAACCGAAAACAAGCTCAGCAGCAAAGTCAAAAATCGCGGCCGAGCCTGCGCCCGCTGCATCACGTCATCCATCATCCTCACGTCAGACAACGGCAGCGACGCATCCATCACATTCAATCGCTCCCGCACCGCCCCCACCAGATTCCGCGGATCCCCCGACTGTGCTCTTAGGACCACATACATATCCGTCAATCCAAAATTTTCCGACTGCCGGTAATCCAAATACATCTCCGTGCCCGCCGGCCGGTCCAACCCGGCATTTTTGACATCATCCACAACTCCCACGACGGTGCTCCAGGGATCCTTCGACCCACTATTCGGACGCACATGCTTCCCAATAGCGCTCTCATTGGGCCAAAACGTGTGAGCCAGCGTGCTATTCACAATTACCACGGGCGACCCCGCCGCCGTATCGCGATCATCAAAAAATCGCCCCTCCATCAAGCGAATTCCCATCGTAGCGAAATAATCCTTCGTTATCACCTGATCGAAATCGACATTCTCAATCGGACCACCTTCCCGCTTAACAAATCCCTCAAAGTCCGTATCGTTCATATTCGGAGCTCGCATCGGCGGCATCCCATAAACCAGCGCCGCCGACTTCAACCCCGGCAGGCTGGTAATCTGCTCCGCAAATCTTTCCCAAAATCCCGCAATCTTTTTGTTATCGGTATACGTCCCGCTAGGTAGCGATACCCGCATCGTGACCACGTTGTCGGGCGCCATTCCGGTATGCACTTCCTGCAATTTCCAAAACGCCCGCAACATCAACCCGCAACCAATCAGCAACACCAGAGCCATTGCCAACTCACCCACCACCAGCGCTCGGCGGAACATTTGCGCCCCGCCCGCAGCCGTAGTGCTCCCCGCGGCATCTTTCAACGACCCGGAAATCCCGCTAACCAACAAGGGCACCAAAGGCGCCAACCCAAAAACCGCTCCAGTAACCAAACTAGTCCCCAGCGTAAAAACCAACACCCGCCAATCCATCACAATCTCATCCGCCCGCGGAATCCCGCCCGCATTCGTCAACTGCACCAGCCGCACTCCGCCATACGCCAGTCCCAGACCTAGAATCGCGCCACAAAGTGCCAGCAATACTCCCTCGGTAACAAACTGCCGCGCCAGCCGACCCAACCCAGCACCCATCGCCCCGCGAATCGCAATCTCCCGCCGCCGAGCCTCCGCTCGCGCCAACAACAGGTTCGCCACATTCACACTGGCAATCAACAAAACGAACACCACCGCCCCCAGCAATACCAACAATGCTGGCCGCACGCTGGAAACCACCTCACTCTGCAGCGGATAACTAACAATCGTGTGATTTTTCGGATCAAAGCTGTGCGTATTGGGCGACTTGTGTTCCCCGTACGACTGCACCAGCGCCGACAACTCCCCCTGCGCCGCCGCCGGCGACACGCCCGTTTTCAACCGTCCGAGCAAGTAGTAGTTGTGCCCCCCGCGATTGGTCTGGATCGCAGGATCCAGCTGTAGCGGCGCCCACACCTTCGGCGTATCGCTTTCCCCTGGGGGAAACTGAAACGTTGCGGGCATCACCCCGACAATCGTGCACTTCTTTCCATCGAGTCGGGTCTCCCGTCCAACAATCCCCGGATCGCCACCAAACACGCTTTTCCAATTGCCATAAGAAATGTCAGCCACGAGCGGCGCCCCAGGCAGATCATCCGCCGCCGAAATCAACCGCCCCGAAATCGGCACAACTCCCAATGTCTCTAACAATCCGCCGCTGACGCTAGCCGCCGTTACCCGCACCGGCTCGGACTTGCCGCCTAGATTCGCGCCGCCCGTCTGCCAGGCATCCAGCGAAGCCCACGAATGCGTATCCCGCCGCAAATCAAAAAACTCCGGTGCAGAAGTCCAAAACCGCGGCAACCCGCCGTTCGGAAACGTCGGGAATTCCGTGTACACGCGCACCAGTTGTTCCGGATGCGAATAGGGAAGCGGACGCAGCAGGACCGCATTCACGACGGTAAAGATCCCGGTAGTAGCCCCGATCCCCAGCATCAAACAAAGCACCGTCGCCGCCGTAAAACCCAAATTCTTCCGCATCATACGCAGCGCAAACTGCAAGTCCTGCCCAAACGTTCCCATAGTTCCCCCTGCCAGTAGTTACGCGCCAAAACCCTATAAGTTTCCGATAACTCTCCGTGCGCTCTGTGCTCCGGCCTTCGTGACCTCTGTGTTCAGTCTTTTCCGTCTAACTCAGCGATTCCACATGGTTCAGCTCATAAGCGCCGCCCGTTCCAGTTTTTCCCAACGTATCCCCGTTCGAATACTCGTTGAGTAAATAGTCCTTGACTTCTGATTACTATTATGATACTAAATGTCGTGTTACTCAAGAGCAGCCGTCTCCACGCGCAGCAAAATAATCCCCTAAGTCCTTCAAATTCCGCACTTCCAAAAAACGCGCCCGTAACTCCTTTAGAATCCGCACTTACGAAAAAGGTGGGGGGAGGGGTGCAAATTGTTAACCAACACTTCCGCTCCTTCACAAAGTCCGAAACAGGAAGTGCCAGATCGCATCAACCAGCGCGTGCACGATCGCCGCAGCAAAGATAGACCCCGTCTTGTGCCAAGTCCACCCATAAAACAATCCGGCAATCGACGCCAGGAGCACATAGCGCCAATTTGGGAAACCCATATTCGTAATGTGCGAGAACCCAAACAACACCGACGCCGTCCACCATCCCGCCATTTCGCTCTTCGTCGAGCGCGTCAGCATATTCTGCAGCAAGCCGCGGAACAGAAATTCCTCAGGCCAAGCCGTGAAACACAAAATCGCCAAGGTCAAAAAGGGAAGCGACTTCCATTCCGCCCAACGAGGCGCAAACTGTACAAAATGAATGACGATGCCTAGTGGAATGGCGATTGCCGCGAACAGCACGAAGCTGCCGCCAATGTAGAGACTCCAACGATGGCCCCAAGCGATGCTGTAACCGACGCCAGCGAATCGCCGCACCAACAGGAACGCAGCCAGCGCCACGTTGACGCAAAGCAGCACGGTGAACACATAAGCGAGCCGCCCGCCAGGGTAGTGCCAAAGCCAATGCGAAGGCGAAAACTTCACCGCCACCCACACGCCGGCGATCGTGACGTAGTCCTGCCAGGCTCCCGGTGCCTGCCCCTCCGCAGAAGCCGCCAAAGCCAATGGAATGAAAACGAAAGCGGTGATCGCACCGGCACGCCCGAACGCAAAAGTATTTGTCCCCAGCGCGTAAATCAGGTATCCAAGAATGACCGCCATGCCCGGCAGATATCCGCCGCCGGCTCCGAAACGCGAAGCAAGAAATTCCGGCACGCCGCGCGCGGCAAATAGCAACAGCACGGCGAAATAACACGCAAAGGCAGTGAGGGTAGCGGCAAATTCCCGGCCGCCATACCCAAGCCAGGAGGCATACAAGCCGCCACCAAAGCAAAGCACGGCCCACAACCCAACCGCGCCCAAAGGTCCGATCTGTCGCGAAGCAACCAAGCCGAGATTGTAACGCACGCCCGCGCGGAAGCCGGAAGGTCAGCGCCCGGAATAGCGAAAACGCACCGACCCTACACCACTCAGCCTCTCGTGCACTGGGCCCGGCCATGAGGGATAAAATACCGCGCCACAAGTCCACAATGATCGAGACGCTGAACCGCAAACGATGACGCGAGCACCTCAAATCACGAACCGCCTGGCCTACATCGACTGGATGCGCGGCTTGGCCTGCGTCCTCATGTTCCAAACCCACTGCTACAACTCCTGGCTAACTCCCGAAGCCCGCAGGTCCGCGCTCTACGCCTGGTCGCAGCTGGGCGGCACGCTTCCCGCGCCGCTGTTCATTTTTCTGTCCGGCATTTCTCTGGCATTGGTCACCGAGAAGCTCCGCGAAAAAGGCGCAGCCCGCAATGTCATCGCGAAAAAATCGATTCTTCGTGGTGCGGAAATCTACGGCCTTGGCATCCTGTTCCGCATCCAGGAATACGTTCTGGGCTACCCCATCTCGCCGTGGACCGACCTGTTCCGTGTCGACATCCTGAACATCCTCGGTATTTCCATGATGTTGATGGGCGCGCTGTGTTGGCTGACCTCGTTCGGTGCTCCGGCGCCACGTTCAACCAGCGAGGATGCGACTGGAGCGCGACAGGTTGGCATCTGGCGCAGCAGAGCTATGTTTGGAGCACTCGCAGCTGCCGCATTCGTGGTCTTGGTCACACCGCCGCTCTGGACGACCAACCGACTGAAGTGGCTCCCGTGGCCGCTGGAATCCTACCTCAACGGCGTCCACGTCTTCGGCAGGCCGCAACCCTGGCTGTTCCCGATTTTTCCGTGGGTCGCTTTCGCGTTCGCCGGCTTGGCGGCCGGTTTTTTTCTAATGTCGGATTTCGCGAAACGAAAAGAGGTCGCGGCGTTCCTAGTGTTAGGTGGCAATGGCGTTCTTGCCTGTGCTCTCGCGCGGCTGTTCGACGCGGGCCCGATCCGTCTCTACGATCCGGAAATCTACGATTACTGGCACACCAGTCCCAATTTCTTCCTGATGCGCTGCGGATTTCTCCTGATGATTTTGTTCCTGGTGTATGCGTGGTGCCGCTGGGGATTCGCCGGGAAAGGCTTCAGCCCGATCATTCAACTCGGCCAAACTTCATTACTCGTCTACTGGGCGCACATCGAATTCGTGTACGGGCGTCTCTCGATCCTGCCGAAAGGAAGATGCAGCATCGCCGCGGCGACCGTGGGTCTTCTCATCATTTTCGTTGCGATGCTGGCGCTCTCAATCGGACGAACGCGCTGGAAGAAAAGGACAGCTAAGGTTTTGCGGGCGGATCGGCCGGTGGTTGCTGCGACTGTGGAATCCGTATGATCACTTCGCCGGGCTTGGCGCGCTGCAGTTCTTCCCGCGCGATTCGTTCAATCGCTCGCGGATCGGTCTTCAGCGATTTGACGTCATTGCTGAGCTGGAGGTTTTCGGAATTAAGCCGGTCGATATCCTTACGCACGCGTTCGATCTCATTCTGCGTGCGGCGCATGGCGATAAATCCGTGCGTGCCGAAAACATCGTGCACCACCAGTGCCAGCACGAACAGACCCAGAATGGTTCGTCCGTGTAGCTTCAAAAATTCGTTGAACCCGCTCTCCGGGCTTTCGTCCACTATGCGAGTACCCACTTGGTCGCCTCTCCAGTCAATCGCGCGGAAGCCTTTAGACTGTCCGCTTCGAAGTACAAACGGAGCAACGGCTCCGTTCCTGAAAGCCGCAGCAGCATCCAGCTCCCATCGTCGAAAACGAATTTTGCGCCGTCGGTGCGATCCACGGAAACAACTTTTCGTCCCAGGAGTGTCTTAGCGTCCACCGCGACCTTCTTGATCGCGTTTGCCTTTTGTTCGTCGCTGAGTTGCAGATTTTCGCGCACGGGCCAGAATTCGCGCCCCAATTTCTTGAAGAGCGCTTTGATTTGTTCGCCGAGCGAACCGCCGCGCGCGGCCAGCATCTCGGCAACGAGCAGGCTCGCGAGGATGCCGTCTTTCTCCGGCACGTGGCCACGAATGGTCAGCCCCGCGCTCTCTTCGCCGCCAAGCGCGATCTTGTCTTCGCGTATCAGTTGGCCGATGTATTTGAATCCGACGGGAGTTTGGTAAGTAGTTTGGCCGTGAGCCTTTGCCACTGCATCGACCATCTGAGAGGTGGCCACGCTGCGGGCCACAGGCATTTTCCAGCCGCGCGATTCGACGAGGTAGTCGTAGACGAGAGCGAGAATGTGATTGGGAGAAACCCACGTGCCGTCGTGGTCGATGATGCCGAAGCGATCGGCGTCACCATCGGTGGCGAGCCCCGCAGTCACGCCGGATTCGGTGACGGCCTTGCGCAGGGGCGCGAGATTTCCTTCCGAGACGTCCGGACCGGTGCCATCGAACAGGCAGTCGCGATTCGTGCGCATCGCCTGGATGGAGACGCCGTGATCGGCGAGGACGCGGTCGAGATAACCGGCGCCGCAGCCGTGCAGCGCGTCAACGATGAATTTCGCTTTGCTTTTGCGGAGGACGTCGAAACGGACGAGTTCTCCGAGGCGCTTCAGGTAGGAGTCACGAAGATCTACGGTCTCACCCTTGATGCTTTCGTGGTGCGCAGGGCCACCAAGCTTGCCGTTTTTCTCGGCAAGTTTTGCGGCGCGCGCTTCGATGTCTTTGGTGACTTCGGGCCGCGCCGGACCCGCATCGGCGGAGGAAAATTTCAGGCCGTGGTATTGCGCGGGATTGTGGCTGGCGGTGAAGTTAATCGCGCCGTCCAGTTTGCGGCGCACAATTTCGTAGGCGAACGCGGGCGTGGGCGTAAATGTTTCGCAAAGCAGCGTGCGAATGTGATGCTGCTGGAGAATATCGACAGCGAGCTGCGAAAACTCTTCGGAGTAGAAACGCGTGTCGTAACCGACGAGGATAGTGGAATTCTTCTTGACGTCGTTGACGTGACCCGCGATGGCGTGGAGCGCCAAGCGAACATTCGCAAAGGTGAAATCGTCGGCGATGAGGCCGCGCCAGCCGGAGGTACCAAACTTGATGGGAGAAGAAGACATCGCGCTGTATTCTAGCCCGGAGCGACGGAAGAACAAAGGCGCGCCTGAGAGTTCCAATAATTCAAAGCCATTCCTGGCGCAGGACGGCAAATCGGGCTGCGTTGAGGCGGATAAATCGTTGGTCGCTTGCATTTCCAAAGAATTGGTCGGGAAAGGTAGGGGATGACGGCGATGGTGTCAGAAAAGGGAGGCCGGCTCGTTCTGGTGACGTGCGGTTCGATCGTCGAGGCACGAAAAATCGCGAGCCATGTCGTACGCAAGCGATTGGCAGCCTGCGTGAACATCGTGCTGGGCCCGGTCCAATCGATCTATCGCTGGAAAGGCAAATTACAAAGCGCTAGCGAAATTTTGATCGTGATCAAGACTACGGACAAGCGCCTGGCGGACCTGGAGAAGGAAGTAAAGCGTTGGCACAGCTACGACGTGCCGGAGTTTGTTGTGATTCCGATCGCTGCCGGGTCGCGGGAGTATCTCGCGTGGCTGGAAGAAAGTGTCCAGCCAACCGGCAAGTGAGTGAACGGCCGGAACTTCAGGCCAAGCAGGAGTGTATGTGCTACTGCGGGAGCTTGGCGTATTCGGATTTGGCTTGTTGGAGGATCGGGATGTCGGGGTCGGCATCTTTCCAGAGGGCAAGAAAATCCTGATAGGCGGTGCGAGATTTTGCGGTCTCGCCGGTGAGTACATAGGATCGTGCAAGTCCCAAGTGCGCCAGCGGAGCTGTGACCGAGTTGCCGGCGATGCCCGGATGGTCGATGATTTTTTGGAATTCGGCGACCGCTTGTGGGCCTTGCTTCAATTGGAGGTAGGCCAGGCCGCGCAGATAAATAGGAACGAGATTGAACCCCGGGGTAATCCCCCCTAACTCGTAACGCGCTGCGGGCGACAAGGCGTCAATCGCCTGGGCGGCCTTCTTGTCGTGGAGGAAGACCGAAGCGCGAATCATGGGCACCAATCCAAATTGCAGCATGGTGTCCTCTGCGTACTTCTTGGAGAGATCGTCGCCGATACGAGTGGCTTCCGAGGCCTCTCCTCCTAGGCCTAACGCCATGGCGGATATTCCGCTGACAGCGCGGTTGTTGGAGAGGGCGAGAGCGGCGCGACCCCGGCGTATCGCCAACGGAGTATTTCCGATGAACGCTTCGCGCACCGCAGATGTGGCCTGCTGGGTTCCGGCGCGCTCTTTGATGTCCGCGCGCACCGCAGATTCGACCGAGCGATCCGAAAATTCCTGGGCTTTGACAAACTGTCCAGAATACGCGGCGGTATCGGACTGAATCCCAAGAATCTGATCTTCATACCCGCGCGAATTCGTCAGATGCTCGACGACGCCAGCCATTCCTGGCGGGTCATGCTGCAGGAAGGCGATCGTGTAGACGTCGATGTAAAGGTAGGGCGCGTCGAGTTTACGCGATTGGGCTTCCTGGGCGATGGATTTGGCCTCGTCAAGGCGATTCAGGGCCACATAGCTGTGGCAGAGGTTCGCATAGCTAATGGCGTCGGGGCTCATCTTGAACGCATCGCGAGCCGCGATTAAGGCTTGGTCATACTGACCAAGGATTTGGTAAAGCACGCCCAGATTGGTGGGCGGAACCTCGTCGCGTGGGTAGGTGCGAGCCCAGAGTTCGTAGGTGGTTCGGGCAGCTTCGGAGTTGCGTTCGACGAAGTCCTGGTAGTGCGAAGTGATATAAAACCGCTCGCGCTCGCTGGCGCGCTCGCGAAGATCATAGGCTTTACGCATGGCCTCACTCGAGCGCGTGTCTTCGCCCAAGTTGTTGTAGTTCGTGCCCAGCCGGGCATAAGCCATGGCGAAATTGGGATCGAGCTGCGTGGCGCGGAGAAATAACGGCACGGCTGCGGCGAAGTCGCCTTTCACGCTCATGGTTTGATAGCCGAGGCCGTAGGCCTGCAAGGCTTCGAGAGACGCGGTGGTAACGCTTTCGGGAGGCGCGTCGAATTTTTGCAGCGACGATAGCGATTCGCCGAGCTTTTCCCGGATTTTAGTAGCGGTGTCACCCAGAGCTTTGAGGACCTGCTCTTTGCTGCCGGCGGTGGTTTGATCTGCGGCCAGTTGATCGCCATTGTGACAGTTCACGGCTTTCAGACCGACGACATATTGCGTGCCCAGGCTGGAGATGGAGCCTTCGATGGTGGCGGCGCTGGCGGTGCGCTGGCAGACGTCGCGGGCGAGATCATGAGTGAGGCGGGCGTCTTTTGGTTGCGCCATGAGGGAGAGCGTCTGGGCGATGCGCTCGTCGGAGAGCAGGTTCAAGAATGGGGACTGTTCCAATTGCGACGAGAGGCCCTGACGTAGAGCGCCGTCGAAAACGGAGTCGCCAGTGGTGTTGACGAAGTCGGCGAGGACGATGGTGTCTTTTTCGGTGAGCTTGGCGGAGACGTGCGAGCGCCAGTAGACGGCGGCGACGACAAGGATCGCGACCGCGATGAGTGCCGCTAGCGGGCCGCGCCATCGAGTGCGGCCGACCGAGGATGGCGCTACGGCAGCGGCAGAAGCGAAAGGCTGACCGGTTGCACTCGGTGTGTCCGGAGGAATCGGCGAACCGGAACGCGGCGTCGCGGAGCCCGCATCGCGCTGCTGGGACGCTGTCGACGAAACGGGCGCGGCGTGCGTGGCCTGCGCTATGGGGGGAGGATCGTCGGCGGGCACAACCGCGCTGCGGCCGGAGTCGGTGTCGCGCCGGAGGCGCTTGAGTTCGGCGCGCATTTCGGAGGCATGCTGATAGCGCAGGTCGCGATCTTTTTCGAGAGCGCGATTGATGATGTCTTCCAGTCTGGGGGGAAGATCCGGATTGATGCGTACGGGAGAGGCCGGAGCGCGATTGAGGATGGATTCGAAGATCAGGCCAGAGGTGTCGCCGCGGAACGGCAACATCCCCGTAGCCATTTCGTAGAGGACGACGCCGAAGGAAAAGAGATCGCTGCGAGCGTCCACTTCTTTGCCGCGAACTTGTTCCGGGGACATGTAGGCGACGGTACCGAGCGTGGTGCCAGGGCTGGTGAGATCTTCGGGTCGGACGCCCAACGTGGTGGTGGCGTCAGATTTCGAAGAGGAGCTCGCCAAGGCCGCGACTTTGGCGAGGCCGAAATCGAGGATCTTCGCGTTGCCCCGCTTGGTGACGAAAATGTTTGCGGGCTTGATGTCGCGGTGGACGATGCCTTGAGAGTGGGCGGCATCGAGAGCGTCGGCGACTTCAATGGAATAAGTGAGGAGTTGATCGAGTTCGAGCGGGCGGCCGGTGATGACGTGCTTGAGCGTGGCACCATCGAGAAATTCCATGGCGATGAAGGCTTTGCCGGAGTCTTCGCCGATGTCGTAGATGGTACAGATGTTGGGATGGTTGAGCGCGGAGGCGGCGCGGGCTTCGCGTTTGAAGCGCTCCAGCGATTGGGCGTCGTGGGCGACTTCTTCCGGAAGAAATTTGAGGGCGACGAAGCGGCCCAGGCGGGTGTCTTCAGCCTTATAGACCACGCCCATGCCACCGCCGCCGAGTTTTTCGACGATGCGATAGTGCGAAATGATCTGGCCGGTCAGAGACGGCGGGTTGGGCATGTGCCGAGGATTTTAGGTGGAGTGGTGGGGTGAGTCAATGCATGTGCTAATGGGAGGTCCCGCGGGTGGCGGTCCGTTGCCCAGTTGGGCCTCCGCGAATTCTTCGAAGTTCGACCACCAAATACACCACCACAGCGAGATTGATGAGGAGCAAAACCACTTTCGCGGCGGATGGGCTTTTGTGGATTTCAAGAATCTCGATGGGCATCAGCGACGCGGTCGAAATAATGGTCAGGTATTCCGCCCAGCGCTTCCGGAGTGCCAGGCCAGTTCCCTCGCACAAGAAAAGCGCTGAGTAAAAAAAGGTGCCGACGCTCAACTCGCGCATTTTTTTCTCGTCTAAGTTGGCGACTTTTCCGAGTATCCAATGCAGATAGTGACTATGCGGGTCGATGCGCAGGAGATCGACCCAACGAGCTATCTCCACGGCCAGGTCCCGGTGCAAAAAATGCAAAGCGCCGAATCCGACGGCCATCAGCAGTATCCCTTTTAGGAATTTGAATGCGGCAATCAGCAGCAGACCGCGGCCCTGCTTCACTGTCTTTTGCGTGGAGGTCATCGGGAGACAGAGACTCTACCATGCCGAATGGAGTGACCGTGCGAGGACCAGACTCCGCTCGGTGCGTGGGATTGCCGATTTGGCTAGCCCCCTTGCTCTTTGGCCTTTCCTGCAGGGGTTCAAAGTGATATCCACAAGCTAGGCCCGGGTCCCAATCCGCTCGAGGAAGGAGAACCCATGAGGATGTTCATCGCAGCGGCCGCCCTAAGCTTCGCTCTCGTTTCCGCCGCCACTTCGGTTCCAGACGCCCCAACGGGCTTCGACAATAAAACCAACGGCATGGTGGATGACGCTACCCATCAAGCCGACCAAACGACCTTCGAGGAAGTGGAGCAACTCAGCGATGGGTTGGGTCCGCTATACAATGCGCAGTCCTGCCGCGAATGCCATCAGAATCCTGTGTCGGGCGCGGCATCTCAGGTCACCGAGTTGCGCGTCGGCCATCAGGGACCCGACGGGCGTTTTCGCAATCCCGACATCCCGATTGCGCACGGTGCCGAGGTAATCAGCGGCCGCTCGCTGGTGAACGATCGGGCCATCTGCCCCAGTGGGGCCTTTCCGAACAAGGAAATTCAGGAACGGGTTCCAGAAGGCGAGACGATTCGCACCCTGCGCCTCTCTCTGAATCTTTTGGGCGATGGCTTCGTCGAAGCCGTCGCCGATCAAACGCTTGTTGAGCTTTCCAAACAACAATGCAAATCCTCGCATGGGAAAATCTGCGGTCAGGTTCTGTATGTGCCCATTGTGGAAGCGCCTGGACAGATGGGCGTAGGCCGCTTCGGGTGGAAGGATCAACATGCCAGCTTGCTGTCGTTCAGCGGCGACGCATACCTGAACGAGATGGGCATCACCAATCGTCTGCAACCCACGGAGGTGACCAATCTTTGCAACACGGTAGCCGAGCCAAATGACAAGCAAGGGACGGACGGCCTTTCCGACATTGACCACTTCGCGCGCTTCATTCGCGCTACCAAGGCGCCTGCGCGGGATGTGGAGCTCGCGGGCACAGCGTCCGCGCGGAAGGGCGTCGCGCTGTTTATCAAAATTGGATGCGCGACGTGCCACGTCGAAACACTGACCACCGCGGCCACGGGCACAAAGATCAATGGCGGAACGTTTACGATCCCTGCTGCGCTCGGTTCGGTCACCTTTCACCCCTGGAGCGATTTCCTGATGCACAACGTGGGCACCGGGGACGGAATTCTGCAAGCCACGCGGGAGCATTATGGACAGAAAGTCTTCGACCAAATGTCCGCGTATCTTTCGAAACAGAACTTCGAGAGCAGCCGAAACAAGATTCGCACCGCTCCTCTGTGGGGAGTGCGCTTGCGTCCGCGGTTGATGCATGACGGCGCTTCGCTGACCTTGCTCGACGCCATCACGCGACATCGGGACGAGGCTGAGCATGTCGTTCGGGAGTTTGAAAAGCTTAAGCGGCCGGACCAGGACGACGTCATCGCGTTCTTGAAGTCGCTGTGAATGTTGTGGAGCGGGATGAAGGTTGGGGATTTCTTGGTGTGCCGCCGGGACTAGACGTTTGGGGGGCGTCGGGCTAAAGCCCAGCGCCTACATCCGCCGCGCCGGCGAGCATTAGATGTGGAGGAGGGCTTGGTCCAGGTCGGCGATGATGTCCTCTACGTCTTCGATGCCTACAGAGAGGCGGACGAGGCCCTCGGTGATGCCTACGCGTTCGCGAACTTCGACGGGCATGGAGGCGTGGGTCATCAGCGCGGGAAGGGAAATGAGAGTTTCGACGCCGCCGAGGCTTTCGGCTAGCGAGCAGAGTTTGCACTGATTGAGGAAGCGGCGGGCGGCCTCGAGGGTTTCGAGATCGAAGGCCAGCATGGCGCCAGGGCCGCGCTGCTGCTTGCGGGCGATTTCGTGGTGAGGGTGCGACGCGAGACCTGGGTAGTAGACTTTCTTGACTTTGGGGTGCGCGTCGAGATGGCGGGCGACGGAGATGCCGTTGGCATTGTGCTGCAGCATGCGAACGGCCAGCGTTTTGATTCCACGAGAAATCAGGAAGCAATCCATGGGAGCGAGGCCGGTGCCCGCGGAACGCTGGATGAAATAAATTTTCTCGGCGTCTTCCGGGCGCGTGAGGATGACGGCACCGCCGGTGGAGTCGCTGTGACCGTTGAGATATTTGGTCATGGAGTGGACGACGATGTGGGCGCCAAGTTCGATGGGGCGCTGGAGATAGGGGCTTAGGAAGGTGTTGTCCACGACGAGGGTTACGCGGCGGTCATTGGCGATGGTGGCGATCGCGGCGATGTCGGTCACGCGCAGCGTGGGATTGGTGGGGGTTTCGATGTAGAGCATCTTGGTGTTCGGACGAAGAGCGCCGAGCACCGCTTCGGGCGCCGAGGTGTCCACGAAACTGAATTCCAAACCGAAATGCACGAGGAGTTGCGTCGAGAGGCGAAAGACGCCGCCGTAAACGGCTTCCGAGACGATTACGTGATCGCCGGGCCGCAGGAGACGGAAGACCGCGTCGATCCCGGCCATGCCCGAGGAAAAAACGTACGCGGACTGGCCGCCTTCGAGCTTGGCTACGGTGCGCTCGAGCGCTTTGCGGTTGGGATGATTGGTGCGCGCGTAGTCGTAGCCTTTGTCTTTGCCGAGCTCGGTCTGCACGTAGGTGGAAGTTTGGTAGATCGGAGCGACAACGGCGCCGGTGGAGGGATCAGGCTCCTGGCCGACGTGAATAGCGTTCGTAGCGAAACCCATGGAGACTCCTGTGTCCTAGACATCGCAAATGCTTGGCTGCTTCCGGGACTTGCGTTTACCCGCGATGCGCGGTCAGCTAGCCACTTCGCGCGAAAGTTTCTTCGGGCGCTCCGTTCAGCAAAATGGACGGAATCTCGGGGCCTTTTCCACTAGGAACCGCAGGTGACGCGATCCGACGTCAATGGCCGCCAAGCAGCTGGATGAAACCTGAAAAGAAGGTATCGTAGCAAAACCTGGCAGTCAAACTCAGGACGGCAAAGAGTTTCCAGCGGCTGATGGGGTGGTTGGGCATGCGTGAGCAGCACGCGAACTGCTGTGAGCATCGAAAATAGTGGCCGTGAGACTTGACCAAGCTGCGCGCTGCGTGGAGGATGGAGTATTGACGGAAATGAGACTTCGAGCATCAGCGGCAATGTGTGTGGCTGCGTTGGCACTTTGCGTCGCTAATTTGCGGGCGAACGCGCAGACCAAGACGACTCCGCCTTCCAAGCAGACGACGACGGAGCAAGTGTCCCGAATTACGATCGAAGTGTCGGGCGGCGAAGCCGAAACGCCCGTGGAAAACGCGAGCATCTATATCAAGTACATCGAAGAACGTAAAGTGAAAAAAGACAAGTTGCTCGAACTGAACGTGAAAACCAACAAAGAGGGCACGGCGCACGTTCCAGATGCACCGATGGGGAGAGTTTTGGTGCAAGTAGTTGCGGATGGATGGAAGACGTATGGGCGCTGGTACGATGTCACGGATGTGAAGCAGACGATCAAGATTCACCTGGACAAGCCGCCGAAATGGTACTGAAAAGCGGAAAGGTGTGCACGGGGTGAAGCCTGAGCCACATGACGGCAGATTTGGGTTTGAAGCTGCGAAGCGTTTTCGAAGACGTGAGCGTGACGTTCTGCGTCGATGGCGAGGAATTTATTTTCACGCTAGCGATTGCCTCGATGGAATCGCGAAAGGATTCGCGAACGGCGAGGCGCATACAACAGAGTTGCACCGAAATTGTGCAAACCGCGTCAGGGTACTGACAATCGTGTAGTTAGCCCTAGAGGAAGCGAGCTTTTCCACAAACTTATCAACACATGTGTTGAAAACTTCACGGAACAGAAATATTTTGGCGGCGATTCGGCACCTGTCTTGCAAGCGGCGAAGTTGCGAACTGGATTCCACGGATGAATGACACCTTCGACGGACCTTTTTCCCTGGTGCAAATGTTTTGGGGCAACATCGCGGCGCGGCCGCTGCGGTGCGCGCTGAGCGTGATCGCCATCGCGATCCAGGTAATTCTGGTGCTGATGATCGTCGGGCTCACGTCGGGTGTGATTTCAGAATGGGGTAAGCGCGTGGAGGGTGTGGGCGCGGATATTCTGGTGCAGCCGCCCAACTCTTCTATTTTCTTTGCGTTCTCCAGCGCGGTTATGCCGGAGACGCTTGGAGAGCAGATTGGCGCGACTGCCTGGCGTGGATGAAGTTGCGCCCACCGTAATTTTGACCGAGCCGAAAAATCTGGTGATGATTTATGGCATCGACTACAAACGATTTAACGCGCTGAGCCGCGGATTCTTATATCGAGCGGGCCGGCCATTTGAATCGCCCAACGAGGTCATCGCCGACGACATCATCGCGCAATCCAAGCATTTGAAAGTGGGAGACCAGATTACGCTGCTGAATCATTCGTTCACAATCAGCGGCATTGTCGCACACGGGAAGGGCGCGCGGTATTTCATTCCCATCAAGACCGCGCAAGAAATTGCCGGCGTGGAGAATCGCGTGTCGATGTTCTACGTCCGGAGCAAAGGAAATACGGAAGAGACGCGCGCGGAAATTTTGAAGCTCTCGCCGAACAACCGCGTGAGATCGATGGCGGAGTATGTGACGCTGATGAGCTCATCGAACTTGCCGGAGTTGAAGCCGTTTGTGCGATCGATGGTAGGCCTGGGAATCGTAATCAGCTTCCTGGTGGTACTGCTGAACATGCACACGATGGTGATGGAGCGAACGCGCGAGGTCGGGATTCTTAAGGCGCTGGGGTTTTCGCGATTCGACATTGTCGAGATGCTGCTGGGTGAGACGCTGGTGCTCACGCTGATGGGGAGCGTGGTGGGCATCATGGTCACGTTCCTGACGCAAGCCATTCTGAAAGAAACGAATCCCGGACTGATGATTTTAATTACGCCGCGGTGGGTGCTGTCGTCGATTGTGCTGGCGGTGGTCGGCGCGGCTGCGGGCGTGGCGTATCCGGCGCTGCGAGCAGCGAGCTACGATCCCGTAGTGGCGCTGGCCTACGAATAGACGGCTGGATTTCAGTCCCTGCCTTTTACGGAGACGGCCTGATCGCGCCGTGCGTGGACGCAGACTGAAGTCTTTGCTGCTGGAGCGGGACCCTGAAAAGTTCGGAAATATTGATGCAGTTCGCCGTATAATTCCCCCCAAGCAAGCTTCCCCTGGAAAATCCCAAAGGAGAGAACGATGAAGCGACCCGATGTCGTGTTGCTGGTGGCAGCCGGATGTCTGTGCCTGGCAGGCAATGTTGCGGGACAGATGGGCATGAACCTATTCAGCAAACCAAATATTGCGGATATTTTTAAGCCGATGGTAGGAAGCGGCGCCGCCTATGAGATGCAGTCGACGGACCAGAAGAGAGCTCCCTCGGTGATCGAAATGACCATCGTTGGAAAAGAGCTGACCCCCAATGGGGAAAGCTATTGGATGGAGGTTGGTCACACCGCGAGCAAGGACGGCGGCGCGATGGTGTATTCGAAGATGTTGATGACCAAGGATTTCCAGTTCACCAAAATAGTATTCCAACAACCTGGTCAGCCGGCCATGGAAATGCCGTTCAATCCGGATGCGGACAAGAACCGCATGAAGGACGAGATGGCGAAGTGGCATCAGGTGGGATCGGAGACCATCACCGTCCCCGCCGGAACTTTCAGCTGCATGCATTGGAAGAAAGATGACGGCACCGACGAAGTGTGGACCAGCGACAAGGTAACACCGATGGCGATGGTGAAACAAGTAGGAAAGAACAATAGCATGGTGCTGACGAAGATCATCACCGGGGCGACGGATCACATCACCGGGCCGGTGACGAAGTTTGATCCGCAGGCGTTCGCGCAACAGATGCAGCAACAGCGTCAAAAGCAGCAGTGAGGGTTTGGAATGGCGGCTGACGTTTGAAAAGGCTGGGGCGAAGTATTTAGGCGACTAGCTTTGGGCCGGCGCTACCCGTCAGCGTTCACTCGCCCTCGAATACCAGGTAGGGGATTAGAAGGAAACGCTTGGCTAAAGCCAAGCGCCTACACTGTGATTCTAGACGCCTGGTGCGTTGGCCTCAAGCTCGTTGGCTACATCGTGCATCACCGCCAGGGGGCACGCGACGTGGACGTGCTCGTCGGGTTGATCGACATCGATTAACAGTTTCCCGTTGTGGGTACTGATGCGGACGTGCTGGTCCCCGCCGTCGCGGACATCGACGAATTCCGCGTTCGGGTACTTCTCGAGTTCCTTGGTCAGCGCGCGAAGGGTGGGAAGCCAAGGCCTGACCTGTTGGGCCGCGTGCTCCATGTTGTGTCTCGGGACCACGTGCATCGCTATCGGCACAACTGCTGCGGGCACCCATACGCGGACATGGCGTCCGTTCGAGTTATCCTCGTCAACGCGCATGACGCCGTCATGGAATGTATACACCCCCGCGAGGACGATGGTTGCGCCAACACCCAAGGCTAAGTTTGCGAGCAACATATTCGTCTCCTTCCCAACGCCTTACCAGCTTCCGCTTTCCCGGCAGCGAGCGCGAATTAATCGGAAACGTTCTTGGAGTCCAGCCAAATGCGCACGGTATTCTCTTCGTCCTTGACCGACACCAGTTCCGTGTCTCCCTGGGTGGATAGAGCGCGCAGTCCGGCCACCAGGTCCAGTTCGTCTTTGCCGCCAGAGAACAGCGCATCCACAACCTTCATGGGGATTTTGACCTCCACCTGCGACTTCTTGGACGCGTGCTTGCGATCGACCACATGAACGAGGAAATAATTGTTTTGCTTGGCCACGCGAACGTCGGAATCTTTGTTCTGGACGGTGACGAATTCGCCGTCCTTCGAGGTACGGACAGCGTCCAGCAGGGCATGCAGGTCGACGCCGTGGCAATCGATCTCGTCAATCTTGACCTTGCCGCTCTGGAGACGGTCGCGGTTGATGGATGGCAGGACCTTTTCAGCCAGTTCCAGGGGAACGTTGACGCGGACGGTCTCATCCTTGGAGTCGGGATTATCGACGCGGATGTGCAGCCAGCGGTCTTGCTTGGCGGTGTCGGAGGACTTCCCGGAGCTATTCTGCGAGAAGCCTGAGATCGGTGTGAGGGCGATTGCAGCGGCGAACAGTGCGAGGGCCGGGAGCTTTCTGGTGCGGTCGGTCATGTGGAGTGCCTCCTTCGCGGACATGGGAACGTTGGAAGTCCCAGATGCCAGGCTTCGAGGGAAAGGCCCGAGTCCCGCACCTTGGCTTGATATACGATGCACCGTTCGAAAATGTTTCCAGAAGTTTTGGGTTGAGGCGTGGGGGGAGTTTAGCCGGTCGTGAGCCTGGATTTCAGGTTGGCTATCAGTTGACGTCGGGCGGGGCCCTTCGAAGCTCAGGATAAACAGAGCTCGCCCCTGCGAGGGAGTGGGTCCGGGGCATGGTTGGCGGAGTAGCGGCACGGTTGGAGCCGCGCTACGCCCCTGCGGGACTCTTACCAGGGCACCCATTTCAGGAAGACGGCAGCCAGTGGGGGCAAGGTCATAGGCAGGGAGTTCTCGCGGCCCATGTGGCGCACCGGTTCGGAGTTAATCCCGCCCATGTTGCCGACGTTGGAGCCGCCGTAGACGCCCGCATCGGTGTTCAGGACTTCCTTATAGAAGCCGGGCTGGGGTACCCCGACTCGGTAGCCCTTCCGGACCTCTGGCGTGGCATTCAGGATCACCACCATGATGTCTTCCGGCTTTTTGCCGCGCCGAATAAACGAGAAGGTGCTGTTCTCGGCGTCGTTGCAATCGATCCACTCGAAGCCGCGCCAGTCGAAATCCACCTGATGGAGCGAAGGCTCGGCGTGGAAGAGTTTGTTCAGGTCGGCGACGAGAGTTTGCAGGCCGCGATGCGTATCGTACTGCAACAGGTGCCATTGCAGGCTGTGCGCTTCGGTGAATTCCTCTCGTTGGCCGAATTCCTGGCCCATGAAGAGTAATTTCTTTCCCGGATGTCCATATTGGAATCCGTACAGGAGCCGGAGGTTGGCGAACTGCTGCCACATGTCGCCGGGCATTTTGTGCAGGAGTGAATTCTTTCCGTGGACGACTTCATCGTGCGAGAAGGGAAGGACGAAGTTTTCGGTGAAGGCGTAGAGCAAGGAAAAGGTCAGTTTGTTTTGCTCGTACCGGCGATAAATCGGATCGGTCGAGAAATATTTCAGCGTGTCGTTCATCCAGCCCATGTTCCACTTCAGGCTGAAGCCGAGGCCGCCGAGATAGGTCGGACGCGAAACCGCAGGCCACGACGTGGATTCCTCGGCTATCGTCAGGAGTCCCGGAAAGCGTTCGTACGCGACTTCGTTCAGGCGCTTTAGAAATGCGATGGCGTGAAGGTTCTCGCGGCCGCCGAATTCGTTGGGAATCCATTCGCCTTCCTTGCGCGAATAGTCGAGGTACAGCATTGACGCAACGGCATCCACACGAAGGCCGTCGATGTGGTATTTGTCGAGCCAGAACAGCGCATTGGAGATGAGGTAGTTCACAACCTCATTGCGGCCGTAGTTGAAGACCAGGGTGCCCCAGTCGGGATGAGTGCCCTGCCGGGGATCGGAATGCTCGTAAAGATGCGTGCCGTCGAATTCGGCCAGCCCGAACGTGTCGCGAGGGAAGTGGGCGGGAGTCCAGTCGAGAATGACGCCGATGCCCGCGCAATGGCAACGGTCGATGAACTCCATAAATTCGTGGGGTGTTCCATAGCGGCTGGTCGCGGCGTAGTAGCCGATGGTCTGGTAGCCCCACGAGCCATCGAAGGGATGCTCCATGATGGGCAGGAGTTCGATGTGGGAGTAGCCAAGTTCTTTGACGTAGGGAATCAGCTGGTCGCCTAACTCGCGATAGGTGAGCCAGCGGTTGCCTTCATCGGGGACGCGGCGCCAGGCGCCGAGATGCACTTCGTAGATCGAAATTGGGTAATCGAGCCAGGCAGTGTCCTTACGGCGCGACATCCATTCGGAATCATTCCACGTGTGATTGTCGAGATTAGCGACGACCGAGCCAGTGTGGGGGCGCAATTCCGCGCGGAAAGCGAACGGATCGGCCTTGAGCGGGAGCAGGTCTCCACGAGCGCCGATAATCTCGAACTTGTAAATGGCGCCCTCGTTGAGTTCCGGGATGAAGAGTTCCCATACGCCGGAGGAGCCGCGGGCGCGCATGGGGTTCACGCGGCCGTCCCAATGATTGAAGTCTCCGACCACGCTGACGCGGCGCGCGCTCGGCGCCCAGACCGCAAAATTGACTCCACGCACTCCGGAAACGGTTTTTAGGTGAGCGCCTAGCTTTTCGTAAGCATCGTAGTGGCGGCCCTCGCCCATGAGGTACAAATCGAACTCGCTGAGGAGGTACGGGAAAGCGTAGGTGTCGTACTGCTCGAAGGAATGGCCTTCATGCGTCTGGTAACGGATGCGATAGTTCTGGGCGTCGGGCCGGTCGCGATAGTTTTCGGGGAGGGTGGCCTCGAACAGCCCTTGATCGCGGCGTTTTCTCGCCTCGATGGGGCCGGGTAGGCCGGACACCTGCACGCTCGCCGAGGCAGCATGCGGGTGGAAAAAGCGGATGACCCAGCGGCGACCTTCACGCGTGAGAGCAGGTTGGGGGCCCAGGAGGGCAAAGGGGTCGGCGTTTCGTCCGCCTAGAAAAGCGTCAATTTGCCCTTCGATCTGCGATTCCGCGGTAGCTTGCGGCGAAACGGAACTCTCTGCGTGTTGTTCAGGCACGATTCAAATCTCCCAGGACATAGCCGCCTGCGCGGCAGGCTCAGGTTGGATGCTAAGCCATGTCGATTCGATTCTAGGGGGGAACCGGGGAATTTCCCACAGAACTCCTTTGCAGTGTGCGACGGCTGGGGCGTTCCGTCAATCTATCGGCGCGCCATGGCGAGGCTTAGCATGGTCAGGCTTGGTAGCAGGTTCGTCGGGCACTCATTGCATCGTTACGGAAAACGAACCTTTACAGAAAACGGATCCGCGCGGTGCTTCGCTGGTCCTCCTGCTTCACTACTACTTCAGCACACGGCGTGAGGCTCGACGAACTCGGGGCGATCAGCGATTGCTACACTAGGTTCCGATTACTATGGCCCTGTTAGCCCCTGCTCTCGCCGATCCGGCTACAACCTCAGCCGCGCCAAATTTCCATCGAAGTTGGAAGAGGCTCGATGGTGTGGACGTACTCCGCGGGCTGGCCATACTTTTTGTAGTGCTGAACCACGTACATATGCGGCTGCTGATCGCAGACATTGCCTACGTCGCCGATGCCCACAAGCAACTCGTTGCATCTCTGGTTTGGAACGGACAATTCGGCGTTCAGATATTTTTCGCGGTGTCCGGTTTTCTGATTACTTCCACAGCGCTACGGCGTTGGGCGAGACTCTCGAACATCAGCGTGCGAGATTTTTATCTGCTGCGCCTGGCACGAATCGCGCCGATGCTACTTGCGCTGCTCGCGGTGCTGACGGTCTTGCACTACGCCAACATCGCGCCATTTGTCGTTACCGCCAAAACCGGTGGCCTTGGCCGCGCGCTGCTGGCCGCGCTGACGTTGCATGTCAATTTATTGCAGGCGCAACGTGGATGGCTTCCCGCCAATTGGGGCGTGCTCTGGTCTCTTTCCGTGGAAGAGATGTTCTACCTCTTTTTCCCGCTCGTCGCCCGTTTTTTTGGCCGCGGCAAGTTTCTTCTGGCCATTCTTCTAAGTTTCGTCGCGTTGGGGCCCTTTGCACGCACCGTATTTGCGCGCGGAAATGAAGTATGGTCGGAGCAGTCGTATCTGGGCGGCATGGACGGCATCGCGCTCGGCTGTCTGACCGCGCTGCTCGTCGCCCACATGCATTTCTCGCGCGCGGCGCTGCGCGCCTTCGCCGTGGCGGGTGCGGCGCTGATCTTGTCTATCCTTGTCGGACTGCGGCTAGCCTACCTGCCGCTTATCGGAGAGTCCGGACTGGACATGACCATCATCGCGGTGGGGACTTGCATGGTCATCATTGCGGCCGCGCAAACGCAGTGGAAGGGCCCGCGCCTGCTCACGCCGCTGCTGCATCTCGGGCAGCGGAGTTACGAAGTGTATCTGACCCACATGTTCGTCGTTTTCGCATTCTTCGCGATTTTCGTGCGTTACGGGAGTCCGATCTGGTCCGTTCCCTTGCTCTTCGTTGCAACCATTGTCGTGACGGCATTGGTAGGAGAAATGGTCGCCCGCTACTTCTCCGAGCCGGTCAACCGGATGCTTCGTGCGCGCTGGAGCGAAGGACCGCGACAACTCGGCGGCGTTAGTGATTCTTAGGGTTGCGTCGATTGGCAACGGATTCCCGCCACAAGCTGGTCAGGACGCAGCAACGCTCCGAACAGGGTTTGGCGGTTTGCTCAAGAGCCAACCCGCGATGCCACCTAAGACGATGCTGAAGCCCAAGGTTTCCCGGAAATGCGCGTAAGCCACGTCGGGAGGCATCAGCGGGTTGGGGAGCAGCAGTATCGTCGTCCAAACCGACAGGAAAAGCGCCATGGCGAGGGCCGTTTCCCATCGAGCCACGCGAAGCATGCGAATGAGCGGATACATGCAGGCGACATACAGCAGGGCGCGGAATACCTGAAGCGCGTAGATCCAAGGGTTGCGCATCCAGTTGACCTTCAGCGCGGCGAGGAAACTGGGCTGTTCAGGGCCGCCGTAATACTGCCGAACCGCTGCGCTCTGCCAGGCCACGTAATAGCCGAAGAACATGTAGAGAAACACGAAGGCAACGACAATGACCGCAAGTCGCGTGGCGACGGACGAGGCGTACCAGCGGCCAGGTGAGGGAGTCGTTGGCGCCGGCGAAGATGTGCGCCACTTGCCCAGCAGCAAAACCGCCAACGGCGCAAACAAAGCCGCTGTTATTGCTCCCTGCAAAAAAATGGCGCGAATCATTCCACGAGGCAGCTTGTTCGACAGAAAAAACAGCGTCTCGACTTGAGTAGCCACGGTCGAGATGCCATACATGCCCACGAAGATCGCGCCTACCAGGGGCCAACCATGCCAGCTCGAACGCAAGATGAAATACGCGAGAACAACTCCCACAGAAACGGAAAAAAGTAGAAAAGGGTATAGGAGAGCGTGGGGCCGCTGCGAAGGAGTTTGATTTGCCGGGGCTTCCGGCGAGGACGACGTTGCCTGTTGCGAAGGAGCTTGCAGAGTAGTTGTTGAAGGAGTTGCTTGTTGTGTAGCGTTGCTTAGACCTGACAGCGCTTCCCCAAGGACGAAACACACGGCGAACACAAGACACACCGCGAAGATCTTAATCGCGGTCACTACAACTTTCCCGACCATCAAAGCGCCTCCTCATCAACCGCCCGGTATCCCTCAATTTCGCTGTTTTCTCTAAGCACAGCCCCTTCTGGAATTGAACTCTCTCGCTCTTCCAGCTCACAAATGTGGCCCAGCCAAAGAATTGCGAGGAAGAGAATTCTAGCTAAGTGTTATGCCAGATTCCCGGCCAAGACATTTCACTGAGGCGTGTAATGTTCCGCCTCCAGCCCAGGTGTCCACTCATCTGTATCGCTTGGCAGTCATGCGTGCCCAATCGGCCGGATAACCGGGAACAACTTGCTCCCAGTACCTGAATCCGGGAATCTCAGATTACACTTGGCACCGCCTGTCTCGTCGTCGAGAAAGCCCAAGTGCCCAAGGGAGAATTCACTGTGAGCACAGCAATAGAAAAACTCGAAGCCGCCCAACTGCGGGCCATGGCAGGAAGGCCAAAGATCGGTGGCTTTCCATACTTAGCAGAAACCTTACGGCAAGCAGGCGTGACTCGCAATCTATGGTATCTGCCTGCATGTCAAAGCCTGTACTTGACCGAGGATGGTCCGGTCGTTTCCATTGGCACGCCTCTGGTGTCTGGTACTGCAGATGTTCCCCGATTCGACCGTGAAGCACTTGTCACCGCGCTACGAACCGACCAAGCCGGGCAGCACGTTCCTGGAATTTTTGGCTGCGTCATGGAGTGCTGGAGTTGTTCGCTACGATGTCGATTTTATTGCGCGCACGTGCACTTACTATGGAGCGGACGGTGACGAATATGTCGAGAGTTATCCTGCAGTCGATGTGGGGTAGCCTTGGGTCTTTTCCAAGAGAAGAGAGTTCCTTCGTCTTCACGGCAACTTCAAAACCCGTAGAGTCTTGCAGGATTCTCCACCAAGATCGACGCGCGCGTGTCAGCTTCCGGCGCCCACGCCGCCAATTGGTTGAAAAGTCGCCCGTCGTCGATCTGAAACAGCGGCGAAATCTCCGTTTTGCGACCTGGCACCTGCGAGGGGTGGGGCCAGTCCGTGCCCCACAAGATCCGTTTCGGGTTCTCCGCGATCAGCGCCTTCGCCAGCGGCGCGACGTCCGGGTAGTCCGGTGCCAGCGTTGAACTCCGGTACGCGCCTGAAATCTTGACGTAAGCCGTGCACGATCGCAGCAATTTCAAGAGCGTCTCGAAGCCCGGTTGCGCGACGCCCAGCGCAGCTTTCGCTCCACCGAAGTGGTCAAACACCACCGGCATCGGCGCGGCCGCTATAAGGTCTGCGGTGGCCTCAATCACCGACAGTCGTGCGTACACTTGTATATGCCAATTTTTGCGGCCCTTGATGCGCTCAACGCCTGCTTTAAAACTCTGCCGAGCAACCGCTGGATCGGCTTGCCCGCTGGTCTCCAGGTTGATCCGTATGCCGCGCACGCCCGCGCGATCCATATCTTCAATCGCGGTCTCCGGGGTTTTGTCGTCGATAACCGCGATGGCCCGCGCGCTCGAGCCGAGCTGCTTCACCGCATCCAACGTGCAAGAGTTATCCGTGCCGTAAACGCTGGGATTCACGACCACCACGCGCTCCAGGTGCAGCGCCCGATGCAATGTGCGCAGCTCCTCGACCGAGGCCGGCTCCGGCGTGTAGGTACGCGAGGGCGAAAACGGAAAACGCTGGGGATCTCCAAAAACATGCACGTGGCTGTCACACGTCCCTGCGGGCACTTCAAATTTCACCGGCGTGCCTGGCTGTGACGCCGAAGCCAGCACCGTAGTCCACGGCCGAAGGGCCGCAGCCGCACTTGCCGCTCCCGCTGCGATCAAAACCTCGCGCCGCGTTAACATGCCAATCCTCCTATGCCTCCGGGCCTGGCGCGGTGTGTCGTCTACGCCCTTCGCAAACCTCGGTCGGACACATTTCCACATGACCCGCATCATAAAATCTTTGCCTGGTCACGGCCAGTACCTGATAAGGCGGTTATAGGAAGCGGCCTGGAAATGGCGGCGATAAGCCGCCAACGAATGTGTGCTTTCCGGCACAGACGCTCATTTCGCAACACGTTAGTCTAATCATGGACTCCCACGGGTGTGGGGCTCATTGATGTTCGGAAATCGAAAACGAGTTTCATAAGAACGCCAGCAAAACCGATCGAGTATTAGAAGAAAGGCAAGAGTATGTGGCAGAAAAATTGTCCAATATGTCGTCTACCGATGGAAAAGGCACGTCCCACCGAGACCGTCCCTTGCGCGTGCGGCAAGTACATCTGGAAGGGTTAGACATTGCCGCATAAGTTCCCGTTGACGGGCCACCGGGCCAGACTGGCCAGGAGGTAGCATCTGCCTCTGAAGAGAGAAGTTCCAACAACTAGCTGCACGGAGTGCGGCGCGGCAGGATACAACCCTTCGGTGGCTAACGGTCGATGCAACAAAGTCATCGGCGGGGAACGCTGCCACGGGATAAACCGGAGCGCTGCCAACATCGGCGACTGGGAAGAATGCGCCTGCTGTAGGGCGACCGGTTTTGAACGCAACAAGATTTGTTTGTTATGCCGAGGCGTAGGATTTCTATTTGTCGGCAAAATCGAGCCTGCCAACTATCGCTCGCTTTGACGGCGGAAAAACCGGAAAAATCATCTCAAGTAGAAGAAGTCGTTTCGGCTATCCCGCTGCCGGGGTAGTCGGATCATCGCACATGGTGGCACGAGTACTGCATTTGTCCGATAAACGTTAATCAGATGAGATGAGAAGGCCGGTCTCCAGCGGGATGCGATACGCTCCCAATGAATGACGCGCTCAAGGCGCAATGGAAAGGAGACCGGCTATGAGGAAGATTAGCACTGTGCAGGCAATTAGAAACGAAATTTTGAAGGAGCAGAAGCTAACGATCGGTGTGGATCTGGGAGATCGCTGGTCGTTCTATTGTGTCTTGGATGAACCCAGCCACGATGCGCGGACATTGGCTCGACATTACTGGGGGTGGATCATCGCCATGGAGACCGGAACGCATTCACCGTGGATGAGCCGGCTGCTAAGAGAGCTGGGGTTGAGTTCGCGGTGTTCCAGTTAGTGAACGCCGTCTGTACGCAACTCTGAAGGTCCGACGGAAAGTTAGATGCTGTCACGGCGACGGGAGCATTTGCGGCCCACAAGTAAGCACGCCCTTGAATATCGGGCTGTGCCTTTGTGCTACAAGACGCTATCGCCATCATTTCGACTGCCGCCACACCAATGAGGACAGTGACGACCAACACCGACAATATGTGCGCTGAGCGAGGGCGTAACATGGGTTCAGTTACCCCCTTTCGGGGCAACGAGCGCCGACTTCATGCGGTCGACAAATTGACTTTCGCTCACACCTTCTCGGTGCAGTGGGTGTGCCGATTGCGGGTTGTAGTTCTCTTCCAAGCTCAGAGAATCTAAGCGATAAACTTCATTGCCGCCAAGCTGATAGCCCGTCAGGATTGCGTAATCTTCGGTGTTCTGGTCGTACTTGAGAAACAGGAGATAACGACCGCCTGTTATTGGCATCGAATCTGCCAACGCCGCCCTCGTGAGAACCGTCCCTGACGGCAACCTGATCGAGCCACCTTTTCGCTGGACATCGATTGAATCATTTGCTCGCAGATAGTGCGTGGGCGAGTCCTTCAAAACCTCTTGCAACGACACTTTAAACTCGGAATAAATGTTCCGCTTGTCTTTGGATAAATACGACTGTCCGCTTCTGACCGTCCCGATCACTACAACATCGCTCGTTTGGAATGGCGCCGAATCCTTTTTGAAGTGACTTTCCGGCAAATCCCATATTGCCGTTTCGCTTCCTTCGCCGAGATCTGCTAGCGACGGATTAGGGATGTTGTACCGCTGGCCTCTTCTGAATCGCACAACATCGGTGGAATTCGGTAAAGCGGCTTGATAATCCGTTACCGGCCCAGTGCTGTATAACGGCGCTGGAGGCGACGGTGGTGGAGTTTGTGGGTATAGAGGCGCTGGTAGCCCGAGCCGTCCGACAAACAAAAGCAACGATCCTGCATAGCGGAGCGATCTTTTCATAAACCCTCGCAGTGATACGGGATTAAATGACGACCTGGCAAAAACGCCCGGAAAGGTGTGCCCCTTATACGAGAAGGATTATGCAGTGTTAATAGTCAGAGTGTTAAGTAAGGATCTTAAAATGTCGAACTGGCTTAGGCGTCCATCGCTGGTAAAGCGACCTGAGCTTTTCATACCGGTTCAGTCGAGAGTGCTTTTGCCATCTCGATAAAGACTCATCATGGAAGTTACGTTACCGGAAACCGACCTGTTGTTCAAGACTTGCGAGGGAACCGCGGTCGCGATAGAGTGCGGCACTTCCCGATGTGACTTGAAAGCGGCCGTGATCGGGAATTCGTTGGGCCAGGATGCGCGGGAGAATATGAAGAATTCGAAATATTTTGCTGCGGTTGTTTGCGCCGTCGCCGCATTGTCGGCGACGTTGGTGCTTGCTCAAGACCGTGGACAGGCGCGCTCGATGGTGATTTCGCGCGGCGGAATTGTCGCGACGGAGTCGCCTCTCACCTCGCAAGCTGGCGTGCGGATCCTCGAGCGCGGCGGTAATGCTGTTGATGCGGCGATTGCCGCGAACGCCATGATGGGCGTCGTCGAGCCGATGATGAACGGCATCGGAGGCGACCTGTTTGTAATGGTCTACGACGCTAAGGCCAACAAGCTGTACGGATTAAATGCCAGCGGCTGGGCGCCCAAGGGACTCACCATCGAATTCCTCCAGAAGCAGGGCTTGCGCGACATGCCGCAGCGCGGGATTAACGCTGTCACCGTTCCCGGAGTTGTGGATGGCTGGCAGAAACTTGCGGACAAGTTCGGGCGCAAGAAGCTGGCGGAAGATCTGAGCGCCGCGATTCGTACCGCGCAGGACGGATTCCCGGTTCCCGAGTGGGATGCGGCTTACTGGGCAGCTGAGGTCGATCTGCTCCGCGCGGACGAGGCTGCCGCAAAGACCTACCTGCCGCAGGATCATGCACCCAAGGTTGGAGAAATTTTCCGCAATCCCGATCTTGCGGCATCGCTCCAACAAATCGCCAATCATGGCCGCGATGCTTTTTATAAGGGCGAGATCGCGGCCAAGATTCTGGGAGCGTCAAAGCGTCACGGCGGCACCATGACGGCTCAGGACCTCGCCGAATATTCAAGTGAATGGGCCGAGCCGATTTCCACCACTTATCGTGATTGGACCGTATACGAAATGCCGCCAAACGGGCAGGGGCTCGCGGCGCTCGAAATGTTGAACATCATGGAGACGTTTCCTCTGGGGCAAAAGGACTGGGGCTTCGGCTCGACCAAAGCGTTGCACGCGGAGATCGAGGCAAAGAAGTTGGCTTACACCGACCTGGCGAAGTATATTGGCGATCCACGGAAACAGAAGCTGCCGGTTAAGACGCTGTTGTCGAAGGATTGGGCCGGCGAACGCGCCAAGCTGATCGATCCGCAACACGCCAATTGCGATGCCCAGGCCGGCGATATGCCGCCCGGCAGCGAGACGACCTATCTCACGGTTGTGGACCGCGATGGCAATATGGTTTCGCTGATTCAGAGCAACTATTCTGCCTTCGGATCGGGTATCGTCGCTCCGGGCACGGGATTTGTTCTCCACAACCGTGGAGGGCTTTTCAACTTGAATCCGGCTTCGCCAAACGCGCTCGCTGGTCGCAAGCGTCCGCTGCACACGATCATTCCGGCGTTTGCGCAGAAGGGCGACACGCGCATGGCCTTTGGGATTATGGGTGGCTGGAACCAGGCTCAGGCCCACGCGCAGTTCATTGCGGATATCGCCGATTTTAAGATGAACATTCAGGCAGCCCTCGAAGCCCCGCGCTTCTCCAAATACACCTTCACCGGCTGCGACTTGTTCATGGAGAACCGCTTTTCCCAAAATGCCCGCAATGAGTTGGCCGCCGCGGGACACAAGATTGAGTTGAAGGGCACGTTTTCCAGCGTCGTGGGCGGCGGACAGGCGGTCCAGCGAGACTTTGCCACGGGCGTGAATTATGGCGCTTCCGATCCGCGAAAAGACGGCGAGGCGGTACCGGAACTACCGGATTGACGCGCGATAGAAGCGCGAAAAGCGAAGCGCTTAACTAAATTGGAAAGAGTAAGTGTCTGCAAAAGTTTTCCACAAGAGTGTTCCGGCTGTACACAAAGTGTTCCCAGAACGAACTAACCTTCTTTTAAGTGCCTTGTTATTAGCATGTTAACGATCCTGGGGTTGGCGAGTCGCGTGCACCGAGATACCTGTCCTAAGGTACAGGGCCACGCAGAGGCCTGCCCACGCGGAGGATTGGATTGAAGCCGAACCCCTATCTGTTCAAGTGGATTCACGCAACTCTGCTCGCTGGCCTTTCTATCGTCTTCATTCCTTCGAGCCACGCCCAGACCCTGAACGTCTCTGGCCGCTACCAGTGTGCGACCGCCACGGTCCAAGGCAAATCCGTTCCTTGTAGCGCGGCTCCGCTCATTCTCAAGGGCGACGGCCATTTCGAGCTGCGTGGCTGGGAAGGCAATTACCTGGTCAGCGGCGAATGGGTCGAACTGTCAGACTCGGTCGTTCGTTCGCGCGCCAAGATCGAGCCGGGCCACAAGATCGTATTCCGCTATCGCGGCAAGCATGGCTGGTGCGAAATGGTTTACGAACGGCGCGTCGCGGACCTAGGGAAAACTTCGCTGAGCTAAAATTCGACGGAGTTCTCTGGCAGACCGCTAAAGCACCTTCAAGCCTTTGTTGCTCGAGCCAGGCACCCCCAGACCGGCATGCCTACTCGTTGTACCAGCGGAATCCCTTGCGCTGTTCTTCCGCAATTTCCTTGGCGACTGCTAGAGTCAGCGGCCGGCGATACTGCCCACAAGTGGCAATAATCGCGTCGAGCAGCGAAATTGGGGCGGCGAACGACACTCCGAACGATGCTGCGTCAACGGACGCGAGGAAAACTTCATTGCAAGCGCGCGCCAACGGGGACAAGTACGTGTCCGCGATGCCAATGCAATAGGCGCCGTGCGCGCGAGCCTGCTGTGCGCCTTCGACGGTCTGCCGCAGTCCGCGCCGAAAACTGATGGCCACGACTACATCCCGCTTGTTCACCACGCGCGCTATGTGCGTCATGCCGCCCGCGGAGGCTACGGCGATGATTGGCAGCCCCAGGATCGAGAGTTGATATTCCAGATATTCGGCAAGTATCGCCGCGCCGTCCGCCGCAAAAACCACAATACGACGGGCATTGTAAAAACGCTTCGCAACACGCGCCAGGCGCTTCGCGTCCAGGCTGTTCTTGAGCGCATGTAAATTTTTGACGCCCTGCGCCAGTGAGTGCTGCACCACGGCGGGCATGCTGGAGTCGCTGCTGGCGGACTGCATTGTGTCCACGGGGGTGGCAAACGCGATGGAGAGCTCATGCAGATGATGCTGGAACTCGCGGTAGCTGCTGAAACCGAGACCTTGGACGATGCGTACGATGGTGGCTGGATCCGTTTTGAGCTGCTGCGCCATGGCGCGTACGCTCAACAAAACGTATTCCCGCGGATGCTCCAAGATAGGGCGAACGATCTCCTGACGTTTTACCGTGAGTTTTTCAATGGATTGCGCGAGGTTGGGAGACGACACCCGGGACCGGGGTTCTTGCTTTTTCATGGCGCGAGAGAATTGCCCAAATCCACGGTCATGTCAACCCTGGTGAGTTCACTTTCTAAGAATTAGGTTCGGTGGATTAACTAAAGATAACGTTTGCCGAGGCTATTTCTCGGATGTGGCCGCCTTTGTGGCCAGGCCCGGCGCAACAACGGGCTGAAGGAAGGGCATCATCGCTCGAAGTTTTGGCCCTAATTGTTCGATGGGATGGGTTTGCTCCCGCTGACGTGTTGCCAGGAAGTTCGGGCAGCCCTTGTCGTTTTCCTCGATCCATTTCTTCGCGAAGCTCCCGTCACGAATTTCAGCGAGGATTTTCTTCATCTCTTCGCGGGTCTTCGATGTGATGATCCGCGGCCCGGCGGTGTAGTCGCCCTGCTCGGCAGTGTCGCTGATCGAATAACGCATATAGCTGAGCCCGCCCCGATAGATGAGGTCAACAATCAGCTTTAGCTCGTGCATGCACTCGAAGTAAGCCACTTCGGGCTGATAACCAGCCTCGACGAGCGTGTCGAAGCCCGCCTTGATCAGTTCACTGACGCCGCCGCACAAAACCGCCTGTTCGCCGAACAGGTCGGTCTCAGTTTCTTCGGTGAACGTCGTCTCCAGAACGCCGGCGCGCGTGCAGCCAAGCCCTTTGGCATAAGAGAGCGCCAGCGCCCTCGCGTTTCCGCTGGCGTCCTGCTCGATGGCGATCAATGCGGGCGTTCCTCCGCCCTCGGTGAAGACTTCGCGAACGCGGTGGCCCGGCGCCTTGGGCGCGATCATGGACACATCGACGGAGGCGGGTGGTTTAATCGTGCCGAAGCGGATGTTGAAACCGTGCGCGAACATCAGCGTCTTGCCGGCTGAGAGATGCGGCTCGATCGACTCCTTGTAGAGTTTCGGCTGCTTCGTGTCGGGCGTGAGAATCATGATCACGTCCGCCCAAGCGGCGGCTTCCGCGGGGGTGTTGACGGTCAGCCCTTCCTTCTGTGCGCGCGCCAGCGATCCGCTGCCGGGTTGCAGACCCACGCGAACGGAGACCCCGCTATCGCGAAGATTCAAGGCGTGCGCGTGCCCCTGCGATCCATAGCCGATGATCGCAACTTTCTTGGCCTGAATCAGCGCCAGGTCCGCGGAGTTGTCGTAATAAAGTTGTGCCATTCGTTCGTTTCCTCTCGTTGTAAGGTGGCATCGTCAGGGCACGGTCCGAGGTGCGAAGGGCCGTGCGTTAGCGGTTGCTCTTCAGCCTGGCTCAAGTCGCTGAGGGCCGGCTTTGGAGTTGCCACGCAGATTTTCAAAGATTTCTAAGCTTTTGAGCTCGCCGTCTCAAGCTCGCCATCTTTCGGCGGAGCATTGGGCGGACGTAGCAAGTCTCCGCCGCGGGTCATAGCGATGCGCCCCGAACGCGCCATTTCCAAAACGCCGAAGGGCCGGAGCACTTCCAACAAGCCGTCGATCTTGTCCACCGTCCCGGAGACTTCGAGAATCAGCGATTCCGGCGCGACATCAATCACGCGAGCACGGAAAACCTTGATCAACTCCATCAAGTGCGGCCGCGTCTTCTGATCAGCCGTAACCTTGATGAGGGCCAGGTCACGCTCCAGCAAAGGACGCTCGGAAACGTTCTCGGCGAGCAAGACATCAACGAGCTTCTCCAGGCTAGCCTCGAGCCGGTGCGCCCCGCGCTCATCCGTATGCGCCACGATGGTCATGCGCGCAATCTCTTCGTTGTCGGTGGGCCCGACGGTCAGCGAATCAATGTTGATGGCCAGGCGCCGCGCCAGCGAAGAGACGCGGTTGAGCACGCCCGGTTTGTTTTCAACATAAGCAACAAGTGTCTGCATATCATCCTCTTAGCCGAAGATCGTGAGCACTAATTCCAAAACGGGACCGGCTACGTCTGTGGAACGCCACCCCTGGCACATGCCCCACCCCCCTGGTTTTTGTGCAATGACTTGATTCCAGGGCGGTTAGCGTTTCGTTTGGCGCAGTGATTTGATTCCATGGCACTTAGGTCCGTTCCTTACAGCTCTGTTGCCGCAGTCTCCACCAGCGGACTGTTCGGGCGGCGAATCATCTCGTGCAGCGATCCACCCGCAGGCACCATCGGGTACACCGAATCCTCCTGCTCGACGCGGAAATCGATCAGCACGGATTCTTTGCTCTCCCGCGCGGAACGAATCGTCGGGGTAACGTCGGCGCGCGAGGTAATGCGTTCGCCGCGAATCCCAAAGGCGTTCGCCAGCGCCGCGAAGTCCGGCGCCACCAGTGGCGTGGCGACGTAGCGCTTGTCGTAGAAAAATTCCTGCCACTGGCGCACCATCCCGAGGAAACCGTTGTTGATGATGGCGATGTTCACTTTGATCTTTTCCTGCACGATGGTCGCAAGCTCGCACATGGTCATCTGGAAGCCGCCGTCGCCCGCCACAACCCAGACATCGGCATCGGGCTTGGCAAATTTCGCGCCAATGGCCGCTGGAAGCGCAAATCCCATCGTTCCGAGGCCACCGGAAGTCACCAGCGAGCGCGGCTGGTTGTGGTGGTAATACTGCGCCTCCCACATCTGATGCTGACCCACGTCGGTGACCACAATGGCCTCGCCATTCGTCTCTTTCCACAAATCATTGATCACGTGCGCGGCGTAAAGATGTCCGTTGTCGGGCAGGCCCTGAATGTCGCGCACCGCGGAGTCGCCTTTAAGTTCGCGAATGTGCGCCAGCCAGTCGCCGCGGTCGCGATGCTGAATCGCGGGAATCAGCTGTTCGAGCACCTCGCGGGCATCGCCGACCAACGCGGAGTCCACCTTTACGTTTTTGTTGATTTCAGAACGGTCGATTTCGACATGAATCTTGCGAGCGTCTCGCGCGTAGGTGCGCAGGTCGCCGGTCACCCGGTCGTCAAAGCGCATGCCCACCGCGATCAGCAGGTCGGCCTCCTGAATGGCGTGGTTCACCCAAGCCTCGCCGTGCATGCCCATCATGCCGAGGTTCATCGGATCACTGGCAGGGAAGCAGCCGATGCCGAGCAAGGTCATCGCAACAGGGATATTCCCGGTGCGCACAAATTGTTCAAACGCGCGCATCGCACCCGAAACCATGATCCCGTGCCCCGCCAGAATCAGCGGACGCTTTGCCGAGTTCAAGAGTTCCACCGCGCGATCGAAGTCCGCCTTGTCGTAGTTGAGACGCTGCCGCTTCACAGGCAGTTTCGGCGCGGAAGTCTCCCAATTGAAATCGCAAGAAGCCTGTTGCGCGTCCTTGGTGATGTCCACGAGGACGGGCCCGGGCCTTCCGGAATTTGCGATCACAAAAGCTTCACGGACGGTGCGTGCGATATCTTCGGCGCGCGAAACCACCACGTTGTGCTTCGTGATCGGCATAGTGATGCCGGTGATGTCGATTTCCTGGAACGCGTCTGAGCCCAGCAGCTTGCTGCTGACTTGTCCGGTGATGCACACGACCGGAGAGGAATCCAGCATCGCGGTTGCAATACCGGTGACCATGTTCGTTGCGCCGGGACCCGATGTGGCCATCGCCACGCCCACGCCGCCGCTGGCGCGCGCGTAGCCGTCGGCCATGTGGGTCGCGCCTTGTTCGTGGCGCACCAGAACATGATGCAGTTTCGATTTACCGAGCGCATCGTAGACGGGAAGAATCGCGCCGCCCGGATACCCAAAGAGATCGCGGACGCCGAGATGCGTGAGCGTCTCGCATAAGATTTCCGCACCGGTCAGCTTCATAGAGTCCTCGCGTGCACACCTTCAGAGATCGAACGACTGAAACTTGCCGGCGGCGTGGTCACCGCGCCTTGCGCCGCCGAGGAAACCATCAGAGCATACTTAGCCATCACGCCGGTGCTGAACCTCGGCGCCGGTGCTCTCCAAGTAGACATGCGGCGTTGAATTTCCGCATCGGTCAGCGATACGTTCAGCGATCGCTTGGGAATATCGAACTCGATGATGTCGCCATTGGCGACGGCTGCGATCGGTCCGCCGTTTACGGCTTCGGGCGCTACGTGTCCGGCCATCAAGCCGTGGGTTGCACCAGAGAAGCGGCCATCGGTAAGAAGGGCAACGGAATCGCCGAGCCCAGCCCCGATCAGCGCCGCGGTGACTTGCAACATTTCCCTCATGCCTGGGCCGCCCTTCGGTCCTTCGTACCGGATGACCACGACGTCGCCGGCCTTGATTCCTCCGCTTTCCACGGCCGCAAAAGCCGCCTCTTCGTTGTCGAACACACGTGCCGGGCCGCGAAATGTCTTGTAGTCATGACCCGCGACCTTCAGAACGCAGCCTTCCGGGGAGAGGTTGCCCTTCAAGATGACCAGACCCCCGGTTGTCTTCAGCGGCTTGTCCAGTGGTCGCACCACTTCTTGCTTCGGCGTTTCTTTCGCGGCGGCAGCTTCTTCACCGATGGTGCGGCCGGTGACGGTGATGCTGTCACCGTTCAGCAACTTGGCATCGATCAGGCGTTTCGCAACCAGCGCGGCGCCTCCCGCGGCATACAGATCGGTAGCCACAAAGCGCCCGCCGGGTTTTAAGTCTGCCAGGATCGGCGTGCGCGTGCTGATGCGGTCAAAATCTTCAATGGACAGAGGAATGCGCGCTTCATTGGCAATCGCGAGGAGGTGCAGCACAGAGTTTGTCGAACCGCCGGTAGCCGCGACGCCGGTAATGGCATTTTCAATCGCAGCCTTGGTGATAATTTTCGACGGCGTGACGTCTTTGCGAAGCAGATCCATTACCAACTCACCAGCGCGGTGCCCCGCATTGTGCTTCGCGGGATTCGTTGCTGGGACACCGGACAGCCCCATCGGCGCAATACCGAGGAATTCGGCGACCAGCGCCATGGTGTTGGCGGTAAATTGTCCTCCGCACGCGCCGGCTCCCGGGCACGCCGCACTCTCCAGCGCGGAAAACCGAGCGTCCGTCATGGCTCCGCGCGCGTGACTCCCGATCGCCTCATAAACATCTTGGATGGTGACCGCATGACCCTCGAACTGGCCGGGCGCGATCGATCCGCCATAAAGGACCAGGGCCGGAACGTTTAGCCGCGCCGCGGCCATGATGCCGCCAGGGATGGTCTTGTCGCAGCCAACCAGAATGACAATGGCGTCGAACATGTTTCCGCGCGTGACCAGTTCGATCGAATCCGCAATCACCTCGCGGCTCACCAGCGAAGTCCGCATGCCTTCGGTGCCCATGGTGATGCCGTCGGAGATGGAAACGGTGTTGAACTCTAATGGCGTTCCGCCGGCGGCGCGAATCCCGGCTTTGACGTCGGCCGCCAGCTCTCGCAGGTGATAGTTGCAGGGGCCAATTTCGATCCAGGTGTTGGCGACGCCGATCAGTGGCTTGGCAAAATCGTCATCTTTTAGTCCGCAAGCGCGCAGCATGGAGCGGGCGCCGGCGCGATTGGGTCCGTCAATAAGCGCGTGGCTTCGAGGCTTCGGCAAAGGGGGTGTCACTGCGTCGTTCCTCCAGATACTTTCAAAATGGGCAACTTCTCGAACCGGTTGCGATAAATCTTCAGGCACAAAAAACTAAGGCCATCATCCAGGTCTGGATGATGGCCACGAAAGTCTTTGTTACCGCTTTGGCTAGGCCGCCATCATCCTGGTGTACAGCCCCGAACAATTACGGGACTAATTCGTACGACGACACGCGATACCTGGACCGTGGAAACGGCCGAAATGGCTCGCGCGTGCGTGATGGCGTTGCAGATCATGACAACGCCATGAAGATACAGGATCAAGGAAGGGAAGTCAATCAGTCCAATTAATACTTATGCGAGACAGCATAAATCTGGCTTATCGATGAAATTCCTTGTTAAAGGGCTACGCCGCGTGCAGGTTGCCAGTGGCGTGGCCAGCGCGCAAGACGGCGCTTCGCACTAATCTTCAGGTTCTTGCGTCACGATGTGAACATCGACCGCAGGGGATTCCCGCAGGAAACGGTGTACCGCGGAAAGATAGAGATATTTTCGCCAATCGTGGATGGGCGCGCGGCCGAAAATTACCTGGGTAATATGTTTGGAGCGCACGAACTCGGCGACGGAATCGGCGACGCTGCGTCCACGTAGACGAATGACTTTTGCGCCGAGATTTTCAGCGAACTTCAGATTGGCGGCCAGGGCAGCCTGATTCGATTCCCTGGGACCAATCTCGCGGTCGACGTGGACGACGTAAAGCTCCGCATCCATGCGCCGCGCCATGCGGGCGCCGCGCGCGATCAGATATTGCCCCGCGGGATTCGCCGAAACGCAAACGGCCATGCGCTCGCGGACACCCCAGTTCTTGCGGATGTCCTGATCCTCCATGTAGGTCTCGAGGCTGCGATCGACTTGCTCGGCAACCTGGCGCAAGGCCAACTCGCGCAAGGCGATCAAATTGCCGCGGCGGAAGAAGTTCTTGAGGGACCTCTCCACCTTCTCCGCGCTATAGACATCGCCGCGCTTCATACGGTTCATCAGCGCTTCGGGGGTGAGGTCGACCATGACGGTCTCGGAAGCCGTCAGCGGCACCCAATCCGGCACCGTTTCGCGGACGATGATTCCAGTGATCGAACGCACGACTGGAGCGATGCTCTCGATGTGCTGAATATTGAGCGTGGAGACCACGTCAATCTTGGCTGCGAGCAGTTCCTGGACATCTTCGTAGCGTTTGCGGTGCTTGCTGCCGGGTATATTCGTGTGCGCCAACTCGTCTACCAGCACCACGTCGGGATTTCGCGCGAGAATCGCATCGACATCCATTTCTTCAAAAATCGTACCCTTGTACTCGAGCTTCTTGCGCGGCACGATTTCCATTCCTTCGATAAGCTCTTCGATCCCTTTGCGGCCGTGCGATTCCACAACGCCGATGACGACGTCTTCGCCGCGACTGCGGCGGCGGATCGCTTCGCTGAGCATACTGAAGGTCTTCCCGACACCCGGGGCGTAGCCCAGAAAGAGCTTGAAGATGCCCCGCGACTTTTGGGGTGGCGAGGCGACTTCGAGCCACTCTTCAGGCTTCTTGGGCAAGGTTTTCGTTCTCCGTGGCTGCTTCCCGCAGGCAATAGAAGGTCATGCCAGCAACATGCTGTAGAATATCGACATGCAGCGTTTCCTAGGCGGCCGCGTCGTTGGCTTTAGCGTCTCAGTGGCCATCGTGGCCGGCGTCACGTTCATTTACTACCGAGTCCTGCACGTCAACCACACCACCGTAGCGCTTTCATTTCTTCTTGGAATTCTAGCAGTTTCAGCGGTCTGGGGAATGGCCGTTTCGGTGTTTATGTCCGTGCTGGCGATGCTGTCGCTGAATTATTTCTTCTTGCCGCCGGTGGGGATGTTCACGATTGCCGATCCGCAGAACTGGGTAGCGCTGATCGTATTTTTGATTACCTCGATCACCGGAAGCCGGCTTTCCTCGCGGATTCGCACCGAAGCCGACGAGGCGCACCATCGAAGGCGCGAGGTGGAGCGGCTCTATCGCTTCAGCCGGAAGCTGCTGGGCGAAGGCAACGTGATTCAGCTGATGAACGCCATTCCCGATTATATCGTCGAAAGCTTCGAGGCCGGAGCGGCGGAGCTATTTCTGCCGCAGAAGGACAAGTTTTATCGTTCCGGCTTCGGCGCGTCTCAACTGGATGAAGATGGGATGAAGGCAGCCTACGCGAACGACGAAATCACAATCAATGCGGCTAGCGGGGTGTATTACATTCCGGTACGGCTGGGCGTTCGCCCGATCGGCAGCTTGGGCATTTCGGGGTCGCAACTTTCACGGCAAACGGTGGAAGCGGTCAGTACGCTGGTGGCCATCGCCATCGAGCGCGCGCGCGCCGTGGAACAACTTGGACAGACCGAAGCGGAGAGGCAAGGGGAGCGTCTCAAGTCGGCGTTGCTCGATTCGATTACGCACGATTTCCGCACCCCGTTGACGTCGATGAAAGCGGCAGTGAGCAGCCTGCTGACTTCCGAAGATACGGACCCGGCGCAACGCCGTGAGTTGCTTACCATCATCGACGAGGAGTGCGACCGTCTCAATCGCCTGGTGGAAGAAGCGGGGGAGATGGCCAAACTGGAGGCGGGCGAGGTGGAATTGGACCTCGAACCGACGCCGATCCGGGAGATCGTCGATGCCTCGCTGGCCCATTGTAAGATGGCGCTGGCTGGTCGGCCTGTTGATATTAAGGTGGATGCCAATCTTCCGCCCGTACGCGCCGACCGCGAGCGCGCGAAGGAGGCGATGGTGCAATTGATCGACAACGCCAACCTGTATTCGCCGAAGGATCAGCCGATTACGATCACGGCCGAACTGGCGGGCGATTCGGTCACCACGAGCGTGGCGGATCGCGGTCCAGGAATCGATGACTTCGAGCAAACCATGATCTTCGACAAGTTTTATCGCGGTAAGGACCAGCGTTACTTGGTACGGGGTACCGGCATGGGTTTGCCGATCGCAAAGGCGATCATCTCGGCGCACAAGGGTTCAATCAACGTCACCAGTCAACTCGGCCACGGCTCGGTTTTCTCTTTCACGCTGCCGGTTGACCGGAGCCAGGACCGAAACCCCGACAAGGGCAGACGGGAGGCGCGGTGAGCGGCGAGAACATCCTTGTAGTTGACGACGAGCCGCAAATCCGTCGGGTGATGCGTAGCACGCTCACCGCCCACGGTTATGTGATTACCGAGGCCATGACCGGGGAAGAGGGCGTCGAGTCGGCACGCAAGGAGCGGCCGGACCTGGTGCTGCTAGACATGAATATGCCGGGCATGGGCGGCCTCGAAGCGTGCAGGGAGATCCGGAGGTCGACGGACGCGCCGATTATCGTGCTGACCGTAAGGAATGCGGAGCGCGACAAAGTCATGGCCCTGGATGCCGGGGCCGACGATTACGTGGTTAAGCCGTTCGGAATTGAGGAGTTGCTGGCACGCATCCGTTCGGCGCTGAGACGCTACGCGCCGGGCGATGCGTTGGCGCCGTTCGTGTCCAAAGATGTGACCATCGATTTCGAGAGCCGCGAGGTAGTGGTGCGTGGGCGCAGCGTGCATCTCACGCCAAAAGAATACGATGTCCTCAAGCACCTGGTGGCCAATCAGGGAAAGCCGCTGACACATCGGCGGCTCTTGCAGTCCGTGTGGGGTCCTGACTACGGGGAAGAGACCGAGAACTTGCGCGTGGTGATCAACCAACTACGGAAGAAGATCGAAGCTGACCCGGCGCGTCCGAAATACATTCTGACCGAGCCTTGGATAGGATACCGGTTCCAGCCGCAGCGGCCAAACACGGCGAAAACTCCTTCGAGAAAAACATAAGCGAGCAGTATTCAGCCTCGTCAAGTGGTCCGAGGGGCCGCTAGGCGACTGCCGAGGTATGTCTGATAGCCGGGAATTGTGGCGAGCGCTCGGTCTATGGCGTCCGCGCTCCCGCGACTAATTCGAGGGGAGTCTCGTCCCGTATACGTCATTAGTTCGTTTTTAGCTTTACTGGGACGTTGGCAGCCTGAAACTGGCCTACGGAGCGAAAAAAAACGCGTCGGATTGTCCATGCTGTGGAAAAACGTGAAACCCTTCGAAGTCGAATCGAGTCCAATCGGTTAGGGCCCAACCCTATGCGCCATATGCAGAGCGTTCCGTGGCAGCTGAAGATCGCTGCCAAGATCGTGCTGGCACGCCTGCCCCTACCGTATCATTTCTGGGAAAAGATCGGTCTTTTCAAGCAGGGAGGGATGGATCGCCCGGAATACGCCCTGCGGATATTTCGCCGGCATTTTGACGCTGCCAGCCTGACGGGAAAATCAGATGGCTTTGTGGGTCTGGAGTTAGGTCCCGGAGATTCGCTGGACTCGGCATTGATTGCCAAAACGTTTGGAGCTTCAAAGACCTTCCTGGTGGATGTCGAGTCCTGCGCGTCGACTGACCTCGGGGTTTACCGCCGGATGGAATCCCACCTGCGCCTGCTGGGCCTGTACCCTCCCAACCTTGATCATTGCAGAACGATCGACGATGTAGCCGAGTCTTGCGGGGCGGAATATCTGACCGAAGGCCTGACCTCGCTAAGGAAGATCCCGTCGGCGTCCGTGGACTTTGTTTGGTCGAATGCCGTTCTTCCCTACGTGCGGCGTAACCAGTTCGTTGCCACCTTGCGGGAACTGCGGCGCGTTCAGCGCCCGGGCGGAGTAGCTTCGCACTGCGTACCAATCAAGGATATTATCGGGGGCAAGCTGAATGACCTGCGGTTCAGCGAGGGCATCTGGGAGTCTGCCCTTATGGCGAACTCCCGCTTCTACACGAACCGCCTGCGGTATTCAGAGCTCTTGTGGCTCTTTCATGAGGCTGGATTCGAGCCCGAAGTCGTGCGCAAACTGGAGTGGGAGACGTTGCCGACGCCCCGACGAAAAATGGCCGAGCAATTTGCCGTGCTCTCGGAGGAAGATCTGAAGATCTCTGAGTTTGATGTTCTGCTTCGGTAGAAATTCGCGCTCAACGCTGATGGCAGAGTGCGCTCCCCGCGGGAAAGCACAGACCTTAATAAAGCACAGACCTTAATAAGGTTAGCGGTCACCGGTTCGCCTGCGAGGCGCTAACTGCATAGCGGTCAGGATGATCGCTTGGGGTAGGCTGCGTCGAGGTCGAGATTAAGTTCGAGGACGCGGACGCGGGGCTCACCGAGGAATCCAAATTGGCGGCCGAGGGTATGTTTGGCGACCAGCGCGCGGACGTCGTCTTCGGGGATGTTCCGCTCACGGGCTACGCGGGGAATTTGGAAATCCGCGGCGGCGGGGGATATTTCGGGGTCGAGGCCGGAACCCGAACCGGTGACGAGGTCCACGGGGATTGGGGCGGTGGGATTTTCCGCGTGCAGTTTGGCTACGTCGCCTTTGACGCGATCGATTAGCTGGTGATTTGTGGGGCCGAGTTGCGAGCCTGAAGACTGCGACGCGTCGTAGCCCGTTCCGGCGCTGGACGGACGGGTGCGGAAGTAGCCGGGCGAGGAGAAGGCTTGGCCGAGTAGTTGTGAGCCGACTACCTGGCCGTTCCGGGTGATGAGGCTACCATTGGCCTGAGCGGGGAAGAGCAGTTGGGAGAGCCCGGTCACAGCCAGCGGGTAGATGAGCCCGAAGATTACCGTGCTGACCACAGTGAATAGGATGGCGATGCGCAGGTTTTGTTTCATGGCGTTCTTCCTCTGGTCCTTACGTGAAATGTAGATAGGTGATCAGGAGATCGATCAGCTTGATGCCGATGAACGGGGCGACTACTCCCCCTACTCCGTAGACCAGGAGATTCCGGCGGAGGAGCGTGGCGGCGCCCACGGGGCGATAGGGAACGCCTCGGAGAGCTAATGGAATCAGCGCGATGATGATCAGCGCGTTGAAGATTACCGCGGACAGGATGGCAGATTGCGGGGTGGCCAGGTGCATCACGTTCAGAACGTTTAGTTCGGGGAAGGCGCCCGCGAACATGGCGGGGATGATCGCGAAATACTTGGCGACGTCGTTGGCAACGGAGAAAGTGGTTAGTGCCCCGCGAGTGATCAACAACTGTTTGCCGATTTCCACGATCTCGATGAGCTTGGTTGGGTTGGAGTCCAGATCGACCATGTTGCCGGCTTCTTTGGCGGCTTGAGTACCCGTATTCATGGCGACGCCTACATCGGCTTGCGCCAAGGCGGGGGCGTCGTTGGTGCCGTCGCCGGTCATGGCGACCAGTTTGCCCTTGGCCTGCTCGCGCTTGATGAGCGCCATTTTGTCTTCGGGCTTGGCTTCGGCCAGGAAGTCGTCGACGCCAGCTTGGCGCGCGATGGCCGCGGCGGTCAGTGGATTGTCGCCGGTGATCATCATGGTGCGGATGCCCATCGCGCGCAGGTGATCGAAGCGCTCGCGCATGCCTCCCTTTACAACGTCGGTGAGGGCGATGACACCCAGGACGCGGCCGTTTTCCGCGACGAGCAAGGGTGTGCCGCCGCCGTTCGAGATCTCGCTAACGTGCTGCTGAGTCTCGGCAGGGATCTTGTTGCCGCGCTCGCCGACGTGCTTGGCGATGGCTTCGCACGCGCCCTTGCGGATCTGCAAGCCGTCGAGATCGACTCCGGACATGCGGGTCTGCGCGGTAAAGGGAATAAACACGGGATTGAGCTGGCTCAACTCGCGGCCGCGGAGGCCGTATTTCTCTTTTGCGAGGACGACGATCGACCGGCCCTCGGGAGTCTCGTCCGCCAGGGAAGCGAGTTGCGCAGCGTTGGCTAACTCGGCTTCGGTGATGGTGGGGCTGGCGAACAGCATCGTTGCTTGGCGATTCCCCAGCGTGATGGTTCCGGTCTTGTCGAGGAGCAGGACGTCAACGTCGCCGGAGGCTTCGACGGCGCGGCCGGACATGGCGATCACGTTTCGCTGAATCATGCGGTCCATGCCGGCGATGCCGATGGCCGAGAGAAGTCCGCCGATGGTGGTCGGAATCAAGCAGACCAGCAGCGAGACGAGAACGAAAATGCTCTGAGGCGCTCCGGAATAGATGGCGAAGGGCTGGAGCGTGACGACGGCGAGCAAAAAGATGATCGTCAGGCCCGCGAGTAGGATGTTGAGCGCGATTTCGTTGGGGGTCTTTTGACGCGAGGCGCCTTCCACCAGCCGGATCATGCGATCGAGGAAGGTTTCGCCGGGATTCGAGGTGATGCGGACATTGATGGAGTCGGAAAGAACGCGAGTCCCGCCAGTTACCGCGGAGCGGTCGCCGCCCGATTCGCGAATTACCGGCGCTGATTCACCGGTGATGGCCGATTCGTCGACGCTGGCCACCCCCTCGATGACCTCGCCATCGCCGGGTATGAACTCGCCAGCAGTTACCACGACAACGTCGCCGCTGCGCAGCTTTGAGCTGGCGATGACTTCGATCGAGCCGTTTGGGCGCAGGAGATGGGCTTCGGTTTCGGCGCGGGCTTTGCGCAGCGTGTCGGCTTGGGCTTTGCCGCGGCCTTCGGCCATGGCTTCGGCGAAGTTTGCGAACAGCACTGTAAACCAGAGCCAGAGAGTGATTTGCAGGCCGAACCCAAAATTGCCGGCGTGGCGCAACGTGTCGACCACCAGTTCGATGGTGGTGAGGACTGCACCTACCTCCACGACGAACATCACCGGGTTCTTCACCATCGTCCGGGGATTCAATTTGGTGAACGAGTCCACTATCGCTCGCATGACGATCTTCTTGTCCGCGAGTGGCTGGGGCTTGGCTTGGGAGGAGTGATCCATGGAGACCTAGAAAACCTTTCCGGCTTGCATCAACAGTTGCTCAAGAATGGGGCCCAGGCTGAGCGCCGGGAAAAACGTGAGTGCGCCGACAATGACGATGGTGGAGACCAGAAGGACGCCGAATAGGGGCCCGGTGACGGGGAAGGTGCCTGCCGATGGGGGCGCGGCTTTTTTAGCAGCGAGGCTACCGGCGATCGCCAGGATCGGAATGACCACGAAGAACCGGCCGAGGAGCATGGCGATGCCAAGAGTGCTGTAAAACCAAGGAGTGTTGGCGTTGATGCCACCGAAGGCCGATCCGTTGTTACCTACCGACGAGGTGTAAGCATAGAGAATTTGCGACAGGCCGTGGGGGCCGGGATTGCTGATGCCCGCGAGTCCGGGCTTTATAACAATGGAGACGGCGGCGAACATCAGGATGGTGATCGACGAAGCCAGCACCGCAAGCATGGCCATCTTGACGTCGAAGGATTCGATTTTCTTGCCGAGATATTCAGGCGTGCGTCCGACCATCAAGCCAGCGATGAAGACTGCGAGGATGACGAAGACGAGCATGCCGTAAAGTCCGGACCCGACCCCGCCGAAGATGACCTCGCCAAGCATGATGTTGAGGAGCGGGATCATGCCGCCGAGGGGCGTGAAGGAATCGTGCATGCCGTTAACGGCACCGCAGCTAGCGTCCGTGGTTACCGTCGCGAAAAGGGCGCTGTTGGCTATTCCGAAGCGAACTTCCTTGCCTTCCATGTTGCCGCCGGACTGTAGAGTGCTGGTGGCTTGATCGACGCCAGCGAGCTGGGGATTTCCGCCGGCTTCGGCGGCGTAGGCCGCGGCGACGCCGACCAGAAACAGAGCGGCCATGGCGCCCCAAATAGCCCAACCGTGGCGCGGCGCGCTGGTCATGCGGCCGAGCGTGTAAGTGAGCCCCGCGGGGACAGCAAAGATCAAGACGATTTGCAGAAAATTGGTGAAGGGTGTGGGATTTTCAAACGGGTGGGCGCTGTTGGCGTTGAAAAAGCCCCCGCCGTTGGTGCCGAACATTTTAATGGCTTCCTGCGATGCCGTCGGACCGAGGGCGATCGGTTGCTGCGTGACCGTTTGCGTTACGGTTTTACCGTCCGCGCCTTGTGTTTGCACGGTTTGCGGGTCGATCAGTTGGGCGCTCGCATAGGGTTTCAGGTTTTGGACGACGCCTTGGGAGACGAAGATCAGCGCGACGACGATGCAGATCGGCAGGAGCACCCAGAGGAACGAGCGGGTCAGGTCGACCCAAAAGTTACCAATGGTTTTGGATTCGCGTCGAGCTACGCCGCGAATCAGCGCGATCGCCAGGGCGATGCCGACCGCGGCCGACGCGAAATTGTGGTAAGCGAGCCCGGCCATCTGAGTGAGGTAACTCATGGTGGTTTCGGGGACGTAGGACTGCCAGTTGGTGTTGGTGGTGAAAGAGGCGGCGGTGTTCCAGGCGAGGTCCGGGGCGACGCCTGCAAATTTCTGAGGATTGAAGCCCAGCCAGTGTTGCGCGCGCTCGATCAGATACAGGAGGAACATGGATACACCGCTGAACAGGAGCATGGCGGTACCGTATTCGATCCAATACATTTCCTGGTCTTCGCGCACGCCGCAGAGGCGGTAAATCAGGCGTTCGATGGGCCGCAAAGCGAAATCGAGGAAGGTCTTGTCTCGCTGGAAGACGCGGGTCATGAAAACGCCGAGCGGCTTGGTGATCGCAAGGATCACCAGCAAGAAGAAAAAAATCTGGAACCAACCGTTGGAGGTCATGGCTAGAAGTCTTCCGGGCGGAGAAGGGCCATCAGCAGATAACCAAACAGCCCCGCGCAAACTACAATGAGGAGAATATTTTCGAGCATAAGTTAGCCGCGCCTCTACTTGAGCCGTTCACAACCGCGAAGATACCAAATGGCCACCACGAAGAAGGCCAGGGTCGCCACTGTGAACGCTACATCTGCCACGAAAGTCTCCTTCTGAGTATCAAGCACGCCTTGGCACAAACCACTCGCAGAGCTTGATGATTGAATCGACGCTGAGGTTCCATCCGGCAGCTGTTATCTTGGCCCAAGGTAACCGGGGGCTAAAGTGACCGGGCACGCCGCGTGCCAGCGACGCGTAAAGACTAGCGACTGACCGCTTAGGAAGTGATGAAGTGGACCTAAGGATTTTGTAAGGAAGGAAGGCGACGTAACAACAATGAAGAGAAAGATTTAACACAGAGTGCACCGAGGTCGGAGCACAGAGGGCGCGGAGAGGCGTTGCAAGGTTTAACACAAGCCTATGAATGGCGCGCCGGGCTAAAGCCCCGGGGCCTACATCGATCCGGGGCCGAACACGAAGCGTGGTCGGAGCCACGATCCAGACTTAGAAACTGGTGGTCAGGCGCAGAGCATAGCTCCGCGGGGGTCCGATGGCGTTGCCGGAAAACAGGCCCCCGAAGTCGATGACGTTGAGGCGGTTATTGATGTTTTGCACATCGGCCTGGAAGCGCATCTGGAGTCTTTCGGTGCGCCAGATATCGGCGCCGAGCGACGCGTTGATCGACAGCGATGGGCGCACCCGGCCTTTATCGAAGTTCACGCGATCAACAACTGCCTGACTGTATTGAGCGAGCGCGTCAGCCTCCGTACCGTCAAATTCGAATGGCAGACCGCTTCCGTAGTCCGCTCCAACCCCGCCCCACACGCGATTGGTGAACTGGTAGCGCGCGCGCGTCCGGACTGTGTTGCGCTGGTCCTGGGAATCCCAGAAGCGTCCGGTGAGCTGGCTGAGAGCGTTGGAGGCGTCGTCGCCGAGGAAAAGGCCGCCCGTGACCGGGAGATACGCCGAGCCGACGATATAGGAATAACTCACAAACGCGTTGATGCGTTTCCAATGCGGAATTTCGATCTTTCCTTCGGCGCCGTAGATGTAGGCTTTGTCGAAGGCGATGGGAAAACTGACGGCGGTGCTCAGCAGTTGATCGTCATCGGCGTAATTGTTGACCCGGCGATCGAAAACGTTGGCGTCAAACTTCAGTTGACCGAAGAAACCCTTGCTGAGACCAACCTCGTAGTAGTTGCCGTGCGAAGGTAGCACCGGCAAACGCAGCACTTCGGGATTGAGCGATGCGATTTGAGGGGAGCTGGAAATCAGAATGTTTTCGGCGGACGGCGTCTGGAAGATTCGGTCATAAGCCGCGTGAAGAACCAAATCGAGGCCAGGAAAGTAATACGCCACACCCAGCCGAGGACTGACCGCATTTTGGTTCACAAGTAATTGATAGTGATCCCAGCGGAGGCCCGCGCTGACGGTCCATCTGCCGAGACGAATCTGATCTTGAACGAACGCGGATTGTTCAAGGTCGGGTCTGTCGCCAACGAAAGAGAATGTCGGCGGCGTTCCGGGGTCGAATTGCGTGAAGTCGGTGATCATGTCGCTAAAACGCTCGTGGAGGTACGTTGCGTCGGACTCGACACCTACTTTCCACTCATGGCGGCCGTGATGAATGGAGACGCTGCCCTTGAAGTAGCCCTCACGGAAGTAGTTGTGTTGAAACGCGATTACTGGCGTCGAGAGCGGGTTGGAGAACAGATCGTTGGAGTTATCGCGGACCATGCCGCGGAAGTCACCGACTACGTTGGGCGAGAAAATGTGCTGATAGGAAACCGTGCCCATCGTTTCAAAATTGTCGGCGTTTTGCAGCTGCCCGGCGGCTTCCTGAACCTGCTCGTTCGGAATTTGATAGCGCGAAAGCTCATGGCGCAGGCTGACGCTGAGGCGATCATGGTCGGTCAGGTCCCGCTCGTAGCGGACAGCGAAGTCGCCTGTGGTGGCCCGATTGGTGAAGTTTTGTGGGACGACGGGATTGAGGTAGTGATCGGTCATGTCTCCGCTGGCGCTGACGCCGAGCGTGTTTTTGCCCCATTGGTACTGGCCCATGGCAAAAGCGCCGGCGGTGTCGAAGCTGCCGCCGGAAAGTACCACCTCGCCGTGAAAACCTTCCCGGGAGTCGCGCACGGTGTTCAGTTCAACCACGCCACCCATTTTCCGACCATATTCGGCGGGGAAGTTCGCGGTATAGATGCTAAGAGACTGGATGTCGTCGGCCTCGATCTCCGGACCGAAGCTTGGGGAACGGTTATCCGTGAGCGGGATGCCGTCAACCACAATCTGAGTCTGATACTCGGAGCCGCGGGGATGCAGGACCGCGTTACCTTCGTAGAGCCAACCCGGTTGCGAATTTACGAGGTCTTGCAGCGAACGACCCGGCAGGGAACTGACCCGGTTTTCGATGTCGTCGCTGCCCAAACGGTTGATGTCCCCGGTGCGATACGGATCGATCAGGGTTTCGGAGTCTTTGACGACCACCGAACTGCTTGCGGCGGCGATGGTTAGCTTTGCCGAATAGTCGGTAGGCGTTACCGAACGTACTTCGACAGTGTCCGAAAATCGCGCAAAACCATTGTGCTCGATCGCAATCTTGTACAGGCCAAAAGGCAACCGCTTGATGGTTATGTTGCCAGCATCGTCGGACGAATACGTCGCGTTGAACTGATTGGCTTCGCTTACGAGTACTACGGATGCGCGAAGGCCAAGGCCGGACGGATCGGTGACCTTGAGACGCAGCTCGCCCGTATTGCTTTGTCCTAAAGTGGATGCAGCGAAAAGAAGAACAAGGATGAGAAACCGCTTCACGAGACTTTGCCCCCGTAGCTGGTGTGCCTGCGATTCGAATCGACTCGGTGAGCTTGGCGGCGACGCATCGATGCCGATGCGGAAGCGAGTTCTCCCCTTGCTTGAATATTCCCCGTGCGGCGACTTTGTTCAATGTTTGTAATGGATATTTTGTCCGATTCGCCATCGGAGGGACGTCCGGTCCGGGGGATGTCCCTAACCCGCGCGGTTGCAGTGACTTAGAGGGTTGGAAAAAAGTGTGAACAACTGAAGCGCGGAAGGAATGTAGACTATGTGAGCAGCTTTGCCCTAACTATGACTGTTCCTGAATCAGGTCTGAGCCTTTTTCGAGTGTTGACAAGAGCGACGAAGTCTGCCGCCGGCTCGGATTGTTCGGAGGTCGAGGCCGAGGTCGTACGTCTATTTGACGAGCACCGCACTCGTCTCCTGCGCTATGTGCTCTCAATCGGCCTATCGGTGCACGACTGCGAGGAGATCGTTCAGGATGTGTTTCTCGCGCTGTTCCGCCACCTTCAACTCGGACGGCCACGCGACAATCTTCGTGGCTGGATCTTTCGCGTCGCGCACAACCTGGCTCTCCAGGAACGCGAGGCGAGCCATAAACGCCTAGACAGCGCGGAACTGGACGAAGTCGTTGCGGCTCGGCATGTCGATCCGTCGCCAAGTCCGGAACAGCAGTTGGCTTTCAGCCAGAGGCAACAGCATCTTCTCGCTGCTCTTTATGCGCTACCCTCCCGCGACCAATTTTGCCTGCACCTCCGGGCCGAGGGCCTGCGTTACCGGGAAATCGCAGAGGTGCTGGACATGTCGCTCGGGGCCGTATCCAATTCCTTGTCGCGTTCCGTCGCGAGGCTCGAACGCGCGGATCGGGACTGAGCTTATGCGTGCCAACGACTCTCATCTTTCCGACGAGGAAATGCTGCTCGCTGCTGACGGCGAACTCCCGTTGACTCGAATGAACGAAGTGACCGAACACCTGGCGGCCTGTTGGGATTGCCGGGCTCGAAGCGGGCAATTGGAGTCTGCCATTTCCGAGCTAGTGGCAGTTCGACATGCGGCACTCGATCCAAAACTACCGCCGGATATTGGAAAACGCGCGTTGTTGAAGGCGCATTTATCAGAACAGGCAGCACAATCAGGCGCCGGAGGATGGTCGCTGTTTTTTCGAGGCTTGGCTTTTCGTCGAAGGCTCGCGATCACCGCCGTCTCAGCGCTGTTGATCGTTCTAGCGACCGTTGCGGTGAGCTATCGCCTGCGCACGCAAAGTTCGGTGCTCAAACTTGCGCGGTTACCTTTGGAGCCTAGTCGAAAACTGACGCCGGGAGCGACGCGCCAAGTCAGTCTCCGAGAAGTTTGCAGCTCCCAGCCGGAGGACGAAAGCGCACGCGTCATTCCTGTTTCGGTGCAGCGCGAGGTTTTTCAGGAGTACGGAATGGACGGCGCGCCGCCGAAGGACTTCGAGGTCGATTTTCTGATCACGCCGGAGCTTGGCGGCTCGAATGACATTCACAATTTGTGGCCCGAACCGTATTACTCGACGGTTTGGAACGCCCGCGTCAAAGACGAGCTGGAAGATCGCCTGCACGAAATGGTTTGCAACGGGGAATTGGACCTGGGCACCGCCCAACGCGATATTTCAACCGACTGGATTGTAGCCTACAAGAAGTATTTCCATACGGATAGACCTCTCTAGGGACACAGGCATCTCGCCTACGAGTCGACGCACGTCCTAACCAACGTGGATTGTGTGCGCTGGGGTCGGAGCTGTAACATTTTAGTGCCTGGGATACGTCTAAACAGGATACTAACCTGCGGCGGCAATTCATCCGAGGCCGTAGTCGAGAAAATGAGCGAAAGCACCTACAAGTCACTGAACTATCGGCGTTTGCGGATTTTCGCAGCGACGCTGTGCCTCGGATCGATTAGCGGGCTTTCGTCCCTAAACGCGCAAGAGGCGCCGGTAGCGAACGCAAAAGCGGTTGGCACGGTCAAGAGCGCTTCGGGAAAGAGCATCACACTCTCCGCCGAGGGCGGAAGCGAGATCCACGTCCTGGTACAGGACGGAGCGCGGCTCCTGCGCATTGAACCCGGCGAAAAGGACCTGAAGAACGCGGCTCCGCTTCAACTGCAGGATTTGCAACCAGGTGATCGCATCCTCGTTCGCGGCTCAAACGGCCCGGACGGCAAATCGCTGCTGGCAGTTTCCGTAATTGCCATGAAGAAAGCGGATCTAGCCGAAAAGCATGCGCATGAGCGCGAGGAGTGGCAAAGACACGGCGTCGGCGGTTTGGTGAGCGCGATAGACCCGGCAACCGGGGCGGTTACGATCTCGACCTCGGCGCTCGGCGCCAACAAGAGCGTGGCCGTGCACATTGCCAAGGATACCGTGTTGCGACGCTACGCGCCGGGTTCGGTAAAGTTCGATGACGCAACCCCGGCCCCGCTGGACCAGATCAAAGTGGGAGACCAGCTTCGCGCGCGCGGAGCTCGCAGCGCCGATGGTGGCGAGCTGAAGGCCGATGAGGTGGTTTCCGGGTCGTTCCGCAACATCGCGGGCACTATCGGTTCGATTGATGCCAGCGCCGGTACGATCAACATCTCGGACCTGGCGACCAAGAAGCTGGTCGTGGTCAAGGTCAATGATTCGTCGCAACTCCGAAAGTTGCCACCCGCCATGGCGCAAAGAATTGCGGCTCGGCTCAAAGGCGTTCCTGCCGACACGCAAGCCGGCGCCGCTGGCAATGGGACACCCGCACCCGGGGCCTCGGGGCAAAGGCCGCCTGATGCAGCGGGGCAGAGAGCCGAAGGCGGTCCGCGACAGGGTGGTGCTCCAGGTGCTGGGCAGAGCGGAGGTCAAGGAGGCGGGCAAGGTGGACCGCCCGATCTTCAGCAGGCCATCGGACGCATGCCCGCCGCAACGCTGGCCGACTTGCAAAAGGGAGACGCGGTTATGATCGTGGCCACTTCGGGATCGCAGGACGGCAGCGTCGTTGCGATCACGCTTCTGGCAGGAGTTGAGCCGATCCTTCAAGCGTCGCCGAGCGGAGGCCAATCCATTCTCACGCCATGGAGCCTCAGTTCCTCCCCTGGCGGCGATGCGGGAACGCAGTGACCCGCGAAGGGCCGACAAGTTCTGTGGCACAGCCATTCCTGGCTGTGCGCTTTGGCGAAATCCAGTAGACGTCCCTCACTTCCGGGAGATTAGATGGGTTTCAAGCAGCTTCAAAAATACGCCGTTATCTCCGTCTTAGCTTTGTTGGTGGCGCTGCCGCTTTTCCCGCTCGCCGCCCAAACAAACACCTCCACGTTGCGCGGACAAGTTACCGACCCATCCGGCAGCGCGGTGCCGACTGCCACCGTGTTGGTCACGACGCCCAACGGGGACGCCATCACCGCGAACACCAATCGCGAAGGCGTTTATGAAGTCAAGGGACTTGCACCGGGTAAGTATGGCGTGAAAGTGATCGCCACTGGATTTACGGCATTTGAGAAGGACGGCGTCGAAATTGCCGCGGGCCAAACCCAAAAGTTGGACGTAAAGCTAGCCATCGAGACCCAGGAACAGAAGGTGATCGTCACCGATCAGGCGGCCGCCGCTTTGGATGTCGACCCCGCCAGCAATGCCGGCGCGATCGTGATCCAGGGGAAGGATCTGGAAGCGCTTTCTGACGATCCGGACGAATTGCAGTCGGACCTGCAAGCTCTGGCTGGTCCTTCGGCGGGTCCGAACGGCGGACAGATTTATATTGATGGTTTCACCGCGGGGCAGCTGCCACCCAAGGCTTCGATTCGCGAGATTCGCATCAATCAGAATCCCTTTTCGTCTGAATACGACAAGCTGGGCTACGGAAGAATCGAAATCCTGACCAAGCCTGGCACGGATCAGTGGCACGGTTCGTTGTTTTTGACCGGTACCTCCTCGGCATTCAACTCGCGCAACCCGTTTGAGGATTTGCCAGAGGGCGAGGAGCCCCCGGGCTATGAGTCCACGCAGTTCAGCGGCAACATCGGCGGTCCGCTCAGTAAGAAAGCCTCGATTTTCTTCAACTATGAACAACGCAACCTCAACAACTTGAACGTAGTGAACGCTCAGATTGTTGATCCCACAACATTTCTCGTCACTCCGTTCAGCGAAGCAGTGCCCAATCCGAACACGCGCATCAATCTCAGCCCCCGGCTGGACTATCAGGTGAGTGCCAGCAATACCCTGTCGGTGCGCTATCAGTATTATCACCAGTCGCAGGACAATGAGAGCGTTGGTGCTTTCAATCTGGCGTCACTAGGAACGAACCAGTTGGATTCAGAAAGCACCCTGCAAGTCAGCGACACGCAGACGCTGAGTCCCCGAACCATCAACGAGACGCGCTTCCAATATATCCACGAAGTTGCGAATCAATCCCCGGTCTCCACCGCTCCCATGATCTCCGTGTCGAATGCGTTTGCCGACGGCGGCAACACCACCGGCATCAATGACGACACTCAGAATCGCTACGAACTTCAAAACGAGACCTACATGACCCTGGGGAAGCATTCGCTCAAGTATGGCGGGCGATTGCGCGCCACCACCGATTCGAATTCCACCAACGCGAACTTCAACGGCGAGTACTCCTTCGGGAAAAGGACGTTAGCTCCCTCGGTTTGTGCACCGACCGCCGCCAACAACAATTGCCAGATTACTCCACTGCAGTCCTATCAAATGATGTTGAGAGGACATTTCGACGGGCATGACTTTGGCGGAAATTCAAGCGATGGGTGTAGGCCCGAGCTTCTATTCGCTGGCGGTAAACTCAACTGGTCGGGCGAATGCCGACGTTACCTACGTCGATGGAGCCTTATTCGTTCAGGACGATTATCGGCTGCGCCCAAATATTACGCTGAGCCTCGGCTTACGCTATGAGACGCAAAATAACTTGGGCGATCACGCGGATTTTGCCCCTCGACTGGGGTTCGCCTGGGGAATCGGCGCGAAGGGCAAGAACGCCTCGCCAAAAATGGTGCTGCGCGGTGGCTATGGGATTTTCTACGATCGCTTCACGGAAGACTTGATTCTGGCGCAACAGCTGCAAAACGGTGTGATCCAGCAACAGTATCTGGTCCAATTTCCAGCTTTCTTCAATCCCAACCAGACGGTTCTGCCGTCGGGTTTTGGAGGATCGAGTCTCGCCCCGCAGACGGTCTACCAACCGAACTCCAATCTTCGGACGCCATACACTATGCAAACGGGAGTGAGCCTCGAACGCCAGCTCACAAAATCCGCCAATGTCGCGTTTACCTATCTCAATTCTCGCGGAGTCCACGCCTTCTACACCAATTTCATCAACGCCAACCCCCCGGGCGCGCTGCCGCCGGACCAAATTTTGTACCAATACCAATCGCAGGGCATTTTCAAGCAGAACCAGTTCATTGTGAACAGTAGCGTTCGCATGGGCGCTAAACTCACCCTGTTCGGTTATTACGTCCTAAACTATGCGGACAGCGATACTTCCGGCCCGACCTACATGCCTTCCGACCCACTCGATCCGTCTCTGGATTATGGCCGCGCGTCGTTTGACTACCGCAATCGTCTCTTTATAGGCGGCAGCATAGGCCTGCTAAAGGGCTTCCGCCTCTTTCCGTTTATAGTCGCCAGCTCCGGTCCGCCGTTTAACATCACGACCGGCGATGAACTCTTTGGCAACAACCAGTTCAACGCGAGGCCGGCTCCCGCCACGTGCTCGGCGACACTAGCGCCGAACGTCGTGCAGACCAAATACGGCTGCTTCAATGTTGCCCCAGCCGCTGGCGAGCCTCTCATCCCCATCAACGACGAAACGGGTCCCGAGCGATTTACCTTGAATTTGCGTGTGAGCAAGACCTTCGGATTTGGCAAGAAAAAAGAGGCTACCGCACAAGCAGGTCCTGGCGGCCCCGGTGGCGGCGGCACGTTTGGACGCGGACCGGGGGGCGGTGGTGGCGGGGGCCGAGGCGGCGGCGGTGGCGGTCGCGGCGGAGGCCCAGGAGGGGGCGGTCCAGGAGGCTTCGACTCCTCGAACAATCGCTATAGCCTTACCTTTGCCGTGGCCGGGCGCAACATTCTGAACAACGTGAACGTGGCCGCCCCTGTTGGCGATTTAAGTTCGCCTTTCTTCGGTCAATCAAATGCCGCCGCCGGCCAGGTTTACAACACCAACACCGCAAACCGGCGCCTCGATCTGCAGGTCACGTTCTCCTTCTGATGGACGAGCGAATCTTGTCCCGCTAAACCCTCATGGGCTAAGCTGGCGTCGCCGGGGCTCGAGCTGGATGTAAGAACTCGCATGAAAAAACGGAAGAAGAAAATTGTGGACGTAGGGCAAATCGCGCGCCGACGTGCGAGGGAATCGGGCATCGCGCCGGCGGTCACCCGCGTAATTGCCGACAAACGTAAACGAACGGCGAAACACAAGAAGCGATCGTTGGAGGAAGATTAGGTCCCGACCGGGCCTAGTTTTTTGAGCCTCATCCAGGCTTGTGCGCGGGAATTTTTTCGTTGGGCAGGAATAAGGCAGCAGCGGAGAGTTTTTGACGTTCGGCCAAGAAGGAGCCAATGTCCTCGAGCCCCTTCTTCTCGAAGCCCATGGCAGACGATCTTGGTCGTGCCATCCGTGTCGATCAGAAAAATCGTCGGCACATTCGTCAGACCGTAAGCGTTGGAGGCGGGATAGCCTTTCTCGTCCAAAGCCATCGGAAACGTGACGCCGTATTCACCAGCGAATTTCTTGGTGGCCTTCGCATCGTCCTGGGATATCCCCAGGAACGTAACTCCGTCTTTTCCGTAGCGCTTGAAGAGACGCTCAAGGAAGGGAAACGTGAACTGGCATACGGGACACGAAATCTTGAAGAACGCCGCGACCACGGGACCAGTCTCCAGCAAGGAGGGAAGCGAATAGCTCTTGCCATTCAAATCCTTCAACGAAAAGGCAGGAGCGACATTTCCGGGATTGACGTGGGTCATCTCACCATCCGTGTGCAAGACGCGCGATATCCACTTCGGCAGCGCCATATCTTAAGTCTAACGTAGATAGTAGCAATCCGAAAATGCGCAGACTCGGGATTGTGTTCGACTAATGGATCTGGCGGGTCTTCCGCTGCATGTAGTCCATGAGCAAATACTGACCCAGGGTGTAAGGAGTCGTGAAATAGGCTTTGCCGCGGCACATTTCCGTGATCTTTTGGACGAAGTTCACTAGGCTGTAGTCGCTCGCGAGCATGAAGGTGTTGATCATGATCCCGGCGCGCTTGCACTTGTTCACCTCTTCGAGCGTTTGCCCGACGACGAACGGATCCAAGCCGAAGGCATTCTTGTAGATGCGGCCGTCTTCCAGCGTAAGCGCGGACGGCTTGCCGTCGGTGATCATGATGATCTGGCGCATGTCTTTCTTCTGTCGCAGCAAAATGCGTTGCGCCATGCGCAGACCTTCGCGCGTGTTCGTGTAGTACGGGCCGACCTGCACACGCGCCAGCTCCGCGATCGGCACTTCTTCGGCGCTGTCGTGGAACAAGACGAGGTTCAGCGTGTCGCCAGGGTATTGCGTGCGGATCAGATGCGACAACGCCATCGCCACGCGTTTCGCCGGCGTGAAACGATCCTCGCCATAGAGAATCATGCTGTGGCTGCAATCGAGCAGCACGACCGTGGCGCACGAGCTGTGATACTCGCACTGGTGCACCATCAAATCGGAGTAGGTAATCTCGATCGGCACTTTCGCGCCATCACGCCGCACCGCGTTGAACAGGGTCTCGCTAACATCCATGTTCAAGGTGTCGCCAAATTCGTACTGGCGCGAAACGCCGCTCGCCTCGATTCCGGTGGCCAAGTCGCGAGTGGAGTGGCGGCCAAAGCTGCTGCGCCCAAGAGAACCGAGCAGATCCTGCAAAGTCTTGAAGCCGAGAAAATCGATGGTCTTGTCGGTAATTTCGAAGCGCGCTTCGGTGTCGCGTTCCTGCGGCTGTCCGACCTGTCCGCGTGCGCTGCTCTGCGGAGGCGGAGTGACCTGCGGAGGCTGCTGCGGATTGATGTAGCCTTCTTCGGCCATGCGCTCCATCAATTTCTCGATCAGGTCGCGGACTGCTTGGCTATCCTTGGCGGCTTGCGGGTTTTGCAGCAGCTCCCGCAACTCGTCGCTCATCGCGTCCTGCGGCAACAGGTCGCCTTCCTGTAGCGCCCGAAAAATGGCTTCCCGCAAAGCCTCCATCGACTTCTCTGGATCCATCTCCGACACGCCGTAGAATTGGGACTCGAATCCGCTCTGCAAGAAAAAATTCCCGAGCCGCTCGCACAAGTTCTTCCAGATCGACCGCGTCGGCAGGTTCGCCGACATATTTCCCGTAGCGAATAAATTTCATCGTTGGACCTTTCCGCATCACATCGTCCAACTCCCAGCCCTGCGTCATCAACGTTGCCACGTCAGTTGAACTGGCGGCGCGGCCGGTTCGGCGTTCTCGCGAGGCTCCGGCTGCCGTGGCTTTTCCGCAAAGTAGCCGCGCTCTTCGGTGCGGCCGATTCGCCGATGCGCCCACAGGCCTTCGAGGATCATTTCCGCCGCCGCCGCGGCAGCGCCCGCATCTTTGCGGTCGTGCACGCCAAGCTTGCCGATCTGATCCATGAGGCCTTGGATCTTCGAAAGTTGGTCGTAGCGCTCGGCCGTCGTCGCCAGCTCCGGCAGCTTTAGTTCGCCGCCCAATTCAAACCATTGAATCACCGGCTGAAAGCTGACTTCACCGAATCGCTTGCTGAACACGCGCCCGACCGCCGAGCGAATCAATTCGCGCGCGATGGTGTCCGCGCCTTTCAATTCGCCTTCGTATTCGAGTTCGAGCTTTCCGGTGATCGCCGGCATCGCCGCGTAAATGTCGGCAATCCGCGCGATACCCGCACTTCTCGCCGGTGCGTGCGGCGCGCTGCTCTGCGCTGCTCACGGCGCTTTCCAGCGTGGTGATCGGGAAGCCGCTGGCTGACGCCGGACCGGCGGTCGACGCGCTTATCTTCACGCGCCTGGAACGCGATTTCTTCGACACTTCGCGCAAATAGTCAGGCACGTCGATCTTGCGCGCCGCATCGCGCCCGACCCACGCTTCCTGGTTCGTGACGGTCATGCCTTCGGCTACGGTAGCCGGATAGTGCGTGCGAATTTCCGCCCCGATGCGATCTTTGAGCGGAGTAATGATTTTGCCGCGCGCGGTGTAGTCCTCCGGATTCGCCGTGAAGACGAGCAGCACATCCAACGGCAGGCGCAGCGGATACCCTTTAATCTGAATGTCGCCTTCCTGCATGATATTGAACAGCCCGACCTGAATTTTCCCCGCCAGATCCGGCAGCTCGTTGATCGCAAAGATTCCGCGGTTCGCTCGCGGCAGCAAACCGTAGTGAATGGTCAGTTCATCGGAGAGGTCGCGTCCGCCGCGAGCCGCACGGATCGGATCGACGTCGCCGATGATGTCGGCAATGGTGACGTCTGGCGTAGCCAGCTTCTCAACGTAGCGCTGGTCGCTCGGCATCCAGGCGATCGGAGTCGAGTCTCCTTCCGCGGCAATTTTCTCTCGGCAAGCCCGGCAAAGCGGGTTCAGCGGGTTGTCGTTGATTTCGCAGCCAGCTATCACCGGAATTTCGGCATCCAACAGTTGCGCCAGTCCGCGAAGAATCCGGCTCTTCGCCTGCCCGCGAAGGCCCAGCAAGATGAAATTGTGCCGCGACAAGCAGGGCATTGACGATTTGCGGGATGACCGTGTCTTCGTATCCGTGCACGCCTGGGAAGAGCGGCTCTCTCTTCTCGATCGCGCGCAGCAAATTGCGACGAAACTCATTTTTCACCGAAATCGATGCCGTACCCGCGTCGAAGTCCGGGATACTCCGTAACTCGCCGAGCGTCCGCGGCTTCGGGTGTCCCGGCCGCGATTGTAACGATGTGCTAGCTGTCATTAGGTCCCCATTTCGCGTGACGATTGCTCGCCCGCCAAAATCTAATTCAATCCGTGTCCGTTTCCGTCCGCGTTCTGGCGCAACATCTCTATCTTTTGTAGATGCGGCGCCCACGCACGAAGATGTGTCACCAGGCGCTCCTGCCGATCCGCTTCCGATCGCAGCTCCAACACTTGCTGCTTCCACATCAAGTCCATGGGCAAGGTACCCGCGACAACGTAGGACAAGGCGCGTTCCGCACTGGCTGCAAGATTTTGGGATAATCGTCGAACAGGATCGTGTGGCACACCTCGTACAACTCCACGAGCTCCTGTCGTATCCGAGGATTTGCCGGCGCTTCTCGATCATCCAGATAGTCGACTTCTCCTTCCAGCAGCAGTGTCCTCGTTAAAGGTTTCCAGATTCGAGATTTTGGTGATGCGAAAGGGCGCGCGGCCAACCGCCAGGATGTCCATTCGTCCATCGTCGTAACGCTTGGCCACGTCGACGATCTCGGCGGTGCACCCACACGCACGACACCCTTCGGCAGCGACAACAGCATCCCGAACTCAGCTCTTGTTTTCGATGCATTGATGAACCATCCGGCGGTATCGCGGCTCGAAGATGTGCAGGGGAAGATCGCCGCCGGGCAGAAGAACGACGTTCAAAGGGAAGAGCGGGATTCGTTCGGGACGCGTAGATCCCATGACTCATGATACCAGACGCGCAACGGTGGGTCGAAATGTCTGTCGGATGCACCGGATCGGCGCCTTTGAATCCAAATGCGCCCGCTTCGGAAAGCGGCCGCTAGAACTACAATTAAGAGATCTCCGCCAATAGAGATTCCATCTCCGATCGGGCGTGCTGATCGCCCTTGCGGTCAGCCGCAGCGATGCCCGTGGATAGCACCTGCCGCGCTTCCTCGGCGCGTGCCTCGCGAGAAAGCATCTGCGCATACATCAAATAGGCAGGCACATAGTCCGCATTCCGCTGCAGCAATTCGCGGAAGTGCCCATCCGCGGCGCCGGTGTCGCCGCCGTTCATGCATTCCATGGCCAAGCCGTAACGCGAAAACGGATCGTCGGGTTTCTTCGCTACGAACTCTTCCAACATCTGCCGCCGCGTTTTCTTTTGTTCGCTCATAGGGTGTTCCGTATTATACGTGCTGCGCGAATTGGACCAAAGGAGAGCAAAGGACGGGGCCGCATGAAGAGCGCCAAGACGCAGAAGAAGCCTGTAGATGAGAGGTCCTCGAAGGCAAACTAAAGCCCTAGCTGACGCCGCCGACCCATATGGGCGTGCTCGTCGGCTGCGGACTTCCACCGGCGGGTTCCTCGGTGATCGCCAGTGCTTTCGTCTGCGCCATCACTTCCGGCGGATCGTCTACCATCTCTCCGATTTTCCCGTTGGCATCCGGCCAGAAGGTGTGCGAGGGCATCGGTTTGCCCCCGGGTGTTTTCGGGATCAGCCACAACTGCAGAACTTTGTTGCCCTTGGGCATCGGCATTTTCTGCGCCAGTGATGTAAATGCCGAGTTCCGGGTGCCACATGGCCTCGAGCTTCGGCATTTCCTTATCGCTCGGCATGATGTCGATCTTCTTCGTGGTCGGGTCGGTGAGGATCCAGGCTTCGTGCTTGGCCTCGGTCAACTCTTGTTCCAATTGCTCTCGCTTCTTCAGTTCCGCGGTGGCGCGGGCATTGACGTCTTCCACTTCCTTTTGCATTTTCCGCGCGTCCCACGTCGAGTAGATCGACAAGAACAGCAGTGCGGCAACGCCCGCCCATAGCCAATACGGAATCGAAGGGCCAGAGGGTCTCGCCGCCGACGTCCGCGCGGCACCCTCCTCGGCTCGCACGGTCCGCATCAATCGAGCCTTCAGCAACTCAGACGGCTCTGCGGGCGGCGCGAGATAAGCCAGCTGGCTCACCAGCCAGCGCGCCTCTTCCAGCGCCTTGGTACACTCCGGGCAGCCGCCGGCGAGGTGCGCTTCCAGCGCCGCCCGCTCGCTCGCGTCGAGCGCGCCGAGGGCGTACGCCTCGATCAGCTCCCGAAATTGGTCCTGTTCACTCACGATGCTGTCTGCAGTCCTTCCTTCAGCCGCAATAATCCGTTCCTGATCCAACTCTTCACCGTGCCCAGCGGTTCTTGCAGGGCATTCGCGATTTCGCTATGACTCAAGCCCTCAAAATAGGCCATCTCAATGGCTTTCTTCTGCGGCGCGCTGAGCGTCCCGATCAACGTACGAACCCGCTCCGCGCGGCGCTTCTCGTCGAGGGCCTTCTCATACTCCGGGGCCTGCGAAATTGCCGGCAGTTCTTCGGTCTGATCCTCGCGGCGGCGTTGCTTTTCACTTTTCAGTCGGAGATGGTCGAGCGCTCGGTTACGCGCGAGGGTCAGCAGCCAGGGAACGAAAGGGCCGCGCGCTGGCTTGATACTGGCCGGCATTGCGCCAAAGCTGGAGAAAAACATCCTGGACGACTTCCTCCGCCGTAGGCGCTTGCTGCAGAATGCGCACAACCAGGGCATACACAATGCGTGAGTGGCGGTCGTAGAGCTCCTCGAATGCGCTCACGTCCTTGTGAAGAAGCCGGTCCACCAGCGTCGCGTCAGACGACTCGCCATCGCCATACTTTGAGGTCATGGCCGCCAGGAACACAGGTCAGGCTCTCTTCGTCTCCTGCAGGATATACGGCAACCGGATTGAGCCGGATGAGTTTACAGCCTTAGCGCTTCATCCGCGAGAGTATTTCGTTCGCCGACACTGAGGGACTGCTCCACGCAGGCGCCAACGGACGGGCCACGAAGATAATTGCCCGCCAGCCACAGATTCGGGAATTTCGTTCGGTGGCCCTCGATCGCCGCGAGCCGATCCGCGTGTCCCAGATTGTATTGCGGCAGGGCGCGCGGATAGATGGTCACATGCGAAAACGACCCGCGAAACTTGGAGGGGTAGAGCTCGCCCCGCCCGGCGGTCGTGTCTCGGCGAATCTTCATCAACGACGCGACTTCGTTATCAACCAGCGAGATCAACTCCTCTGGAGAGAGCGTGGCCGCTCCCGGATCGGTCGCTCCACCCACGAAGCTCGTTAACAGAACCTGCCCATCGGGTGCCCGCCCCGGGAACAACGAAGAATTCCAGACCGTGCCGAGAACACGCAATCCGGCGGATCGCGGCACCAAAAAGCCGAAGCCAGCCAGAGGATGACCCACGTCAGACCGCCGATAGCCCAACGACACTACGGCGACAGGCGCGTATTCGATCGCGCCCAACAAAGACCCCAGGCTTGGATTCACATCGCGCAAAAGTTCTCCGGCCACGTCGGCGGGCGTTGCCACAATCACATTGTTCGCGAGAATGGTTTCTTCCTTGCCCAGAGTGCGGATCGTCAATTGGAAGGACGCACCCGCAGCGTCCAATTCGACGCGAGTCACGCGGGCGTTCAAGTGAAGTCTGTCGCCGAGTCCAGAAGCAATCGCGCGCGCGAGCACTTCGGTGCCGTCGCGAAAACTCTGCAACGTAGGCCGCTGCCGAGGGCGCTCGCCGGAATTAGCCATCATCCCGCGGATGACGCTCCCTTTTCGTTTTTCCGCGTCATGCAACGTTGGGAAGGCGCTTCGCAGGCTGAGTCGCTCGGGATCGCCCGCGTACACGCCCGAAACGAAGGGGCCTACAAGCCGGTCGAGCAATTCCGCGGAAAATTTGCGCCGGACGAAAGCTGCTACCGATTCGTCCTGATCGGGGGCGCGACTTTTGCCGAATAGATCGCAAGCGACGGCCCACTTTGTTCGCGCGCTTACCAGATCCGATGTGAGGAAGGCAGGCGGGCTGAGGGGAACCTGCTTCAGCGCGCCACCCAAGAGAATGTAACGAGGCGCGTGGGGCGGTGCCTGTACGAGGTCGGCTTCAATGCCGAGCTCTGCGCAGAGCGCGAGCAGCGGCGGCGTGCTGCTGAAACTCTGTGGGCCGAGTTCCATCAGGTAGCCGTCACGCCGTAAGGAATGAATCGATCCGCCTGGGCGGTCGGATGCTTCGACCAGCAGAGCGTCCATCCCCGCTTTGCGCAGCGCGTGAGCGCACACCAAGCCCGAAATTCCTCCGCCAACAATCAGCGCTGGGACGTGACGAGTCATGGCGTGGCGAAATACGTCGCCATATCAGAGAGTTTTCGAGAACAAGGGCTTTGCAGCGAGTTGCTGCCGTTCCAGGTAGGGATCGAAGACCATGGCCAAGTTGCGAATGAAAATCCGCCCAAGCCAGGTGGTGCGAATTTCGCCGCGTTCCAGCAGGACTAATCCGTCCTCGCGCGAGGGCTCGAGGCGTCGCAGTTCGTCGGCAAAATACTCGTCGAAGTCGACGCCAAACTCACGCGAAATCTCATCCTTGATCACAATCGTGTGGCACAGCAGGCGACTGATCACCGCTCGACGCAAAAGGTCGTCTGCGGAAAGGTGATAGCCGCGCATGGTGGCGATGCCCGCGCTCGGCCACCGCCTTTTCCCACGACGGCAGATCCCGGTGATTTTGCGCGTAAGCGTCCTGAATTCCGCTGATTGCGGTGACGCCCATGCCGTAGAGGTCCGCGCCCGCCTTCGTCGTGTAGCCCTGAAAGTTGCGGTGAAGCGTGCGATTGCGCTGAGAAACCGCCAGTTCGTCGCCCGGCTTGGCGAAGTGGTCCATGCCTATATAAAGGTAGCCGGCTTCCAGGAACTTCAGCATGCCAGTGCGGAAAATCTCGAACTTTTGCATGCCTTCCGGCAGGAAGGCCGCAAACGCGCCTTGCTGTTTCTTTAGCCAGGGAACGTGCGCGTAGCTGAACAGCGCCACGCGGTCGGGAGCCAGCTCCAGAATCTGTTCGACGGTGTGGCCAAAGCGTTCCGGAGTCTGGTGCGGCAAGCCATAGATCAGATCGACGTTGATGCTGTCAAAGCCCAGCACTCTCGCCGTGGCAATCAGATCGCGTGTCATCTCGAACGGCTGAATCCGGTGGATGGCCTTTTGCACCTCAGGATGAAAATCCTGAATGCCCATGCTGAGCCGATTGAATCCGAGCCGCCGCAACGTCTCTAGATGCGCGCCGGTGGTCACCCGTGGATCGACTTCAATGCCGATCTCCGCGTCGGTGGCGAAGGTAAATTGTTCTCGGGCGGCGCCGAATAAATCTTCAATCTGCGCGGGCGTGAGATATGTCGGCGTTCCGCCGCCCCAATGGAACTGCACCACCGAGCGTTCTTTCGAAACGCTGCGGCTGACCCGCCCCAATTCGCGCTTCAGAATGCCGAGATACGGCGGCGCCACAGCTTTATCTTTTTGAATGATGACGTTGCACGCACAGAATAAGCACAAGCTTTCGCAGAAGGGAATGTGCATGTAGAGCGATACCGGGGCCCGAGCACGGTCGGACTTTTCGTGCACGCGCTCCAGATCGTCCGGTCCGAACGCATCGTTCCATACCGGAGCGGTCGGGTAGCTGGTATAGCGCGGGCCCGGGCGATTGTATTTCGCCAGAAATTCTTCGCTGACGCGGAGTTCCTCGCTCATCTGCTGCAAAGTTGGGTTGGCAACTGTCACGGGCATCCGACCTCAGCGCGACGGAACCGCGGGCTTTGACTCCGGTAGCTCGGCCCTCTGTCCAGTTTCGATGAAAAGCTGCGCGTTCTCGACCGGTGTGCCCGGCAAAATTCCATGACCCAAATTCAAAATATGCCCGACTCCGCCTAGCGACGAGGCGGCCTCGAGCGTAGCCTGCCGAATCTTCTCCGGCGGGCCAAACAATACCGCAGGATCGACGTTACCTTGCAACGCGATGCGTGGGCCCAGCATCTCCCGCGCTTCGCGCAAATTGATGCGCCAATCGACACTCAACACGTCCGCGCCTGATCGTGCGATCGCTGGAAATAAATGATGCGAAGCCTTGGTGTAGTAAATCACCGGAACCTCGCTATCGATGCGCGTGATGATTTCTCTCACCGCGGGCAACGCATACGTTTCGTAGTCCGCTAGACTGAGTTCACCGCACCAGGTATCAAACAATTGCACGGCCGCCGCACCAGCCGCGATTTGCGCCTTCAAGTATCCAACCGTCGCTTGCGCAATCTTGAACAATAAAGTCTCGAAGGCGCGCCGGGTGGCGGTACAGAAAATTCTTGACGGTGGCGAAGCCTTCCTTTGGTGCGTCCCTCCACCATGTAACACGCCAAAGTCCACGGCGCTGCCGCAAAGCCCAGCACCGGGACGGTAGGGCCGACCTCTCGCACAATCCGTCGGATGGCCTCCATCAGAAAGCCGGTCTCTCGTTCCGGATCAAAAATGCGCAGCTTGCTGACGTCCGCTTCCGAGCGCACCGGTTCGGGCAAATTCGGTCCGGCGTCGCCCAGCTCCAACTTTAGTCCCATCGCCTCCGCCGGGATCAAAATATCGGAGAACACAATGACGGCGTCCACGCCCAGCCGGCGAAACGGCTGCATGGACACTTCGAGCGCCAAATCCGGCGTCTTGCAAACCTCAAGAAACGCATGCTTGGCGCGAATTTCGCGGTACTCCGGCAGGTAACGACCCGCCTGCCTCATCATCCATACCGGCAGTCGCGGCACGGCTTCGCCGCGGCACGCGCGCACGAACAACTCTTTGCGATTCAATGGAGCAATCGGCAAACTCATGATTTCTTCTCACAGAAGCATAGCAAATCCCGTCAGCCTGTGCTGAAACCCTGTCCGAGCGGACAGGCCCCTGGCAATGCGCCGATCTCGATCGCGGCCCAAAGGCAGTCGATGCGGCCCAACAGCTAAGCTATACTCAAAGATCGACACTTGCTCGCGACTCCGGGAATGGCCTTGGATCGGCGGCCTCGGAGCACTCGCGGCGAAAAGCATCCGATGCCTCACCTGTTCCTATTTCTGACCGTGCTTGCGTACACCTTGAGCCTCGGCTCCTACGTCCGTTTCCTGCGCTCCGGACGTGAAATTGCCGGAAGACTAGGCACGATATTTCTCGGGCTCGGGTTGGTCGCCCATTATTTCGCACTCCTGGAACGTTCTCGGGGGCTGCACACGGTGCCATATCACGATCTCTACGGCTCAATGTCGCTGTTTGGGTGGCTGCTGGCCCTTACTTATCTCGGTCTTGAATTCTTCCATCGCCAGCGTTCCGTCGGCGCATTCGTCCTGCCGTTTATCCTCGCTTTCTTTCTGGCCGCCCACCTGGCTCCAGCTGACCGCTTAACCCCCACCATCGCTCACGGCGCGATCTTCGCTTTCCACGTCACGCTCAGCATCTTGGCCTACGCGGCTTTTGCGCTCTCGTTTGTGCTCTGCTTGATCTTCCTCGTCGAGAACCGCCTGCTTCGGAATCGCCAGCTCGGCGAACTCGTCTGGCGCTTGCCGCCACTCGAACTCCTCGAGCGCATGAGCCGGTCCAGCGTTCTGGTTGGGCTTATCTCGATTGCCGTTGGCACGGTCCTTGGGTTCATCTGGGTGGACCGCCTTACTGGTCAATATTGGTATTACGACCCGAAGTATGTCATTACGCTTTTGGTGCTTTTGCTCTATGCCGCGTACCTCCAGCTTTCACGCACCACTACCTGGCGCGGGGCACGCGCCTCGCGCCTTTGCATTTTTAATTTTGTGATCGTGGTGCTGAGCTTTACCGTCGTGAATCTTTATCTTTCGCACAGTCACCGCTACTTTTAAGGAGTGCGCTAGCAAGAGAATGGAAATCGTCCTGGTCGGCCTGAACCATCGGACTGCGCCCGTTGAGGTGCGAGAGAAGGTGTCTTTCACCGCCGATCAGGCCCGCCGCGCTGCGGACGAACTTCGCTCCCGGGGCATCCTCGAAGAAACGCTCGTGCTCTCGACCTGTAATCGCAGCGAAGTCTACGGAGTTCCCCCAGAGACTTCCCACAACTGCCTTTCCGGGCTCGCCTCGTTTCTTAGCGAATTTCATTCCGTCGGCCCGGACGTTCTGACCAACTCGCTTTACCATCATTACGATCGCCACGCGGTCCGGCATCTTTTCCGCGTTTCCGCCGGGCTTGACTCGATGCTTCTGGGCGAAGCCGAGATCCTCGGCCAAGTGCGCGAGGCTTACCGCTCGGCGCACGAACAAGGCGCGACGGGTCCGGTGCTCAACCGTCTCTTCCAGGGAGCGCTCGAGGTCGGAAAACGCGTCCGCACGGAAACCGAGCTTGGTTCTCGCCCCATGTCCGTCGCCGCCGCCGGCGTAAAGCTTGCGGAGCGAATTTTCGGGAAATTGCCGGGGCATAGCGCTCTAGTCCTGGGCGCCGGCGCCGTGAGTGAGCAGGTCATCACTACACTCCGGGACCGCGGCGTTACCGATCTGCTGGTCATGAACCGCTCTCAAGATCGCGCCGTCGAACTGGCCCAAAAATTCAATGGGACTACGGTCCAGTGGGCTGACTGGGACGCCGCGCTCGTCAAGCCCGACGTGGTTGTCTCTTCCGTCTCCGCCGACGAACCCGTCGTGTCGCGCCGCATCCTCGAAGCCGCCATGAATGCCCGCGGCAACCGCGCGCTCTTCCTGATGGATCTTGGCATGCCCCGTAACATCGAAGGCGCTGCCGCCGAACTTTACAACGTGTACGTGTACAACTTGGACGACCTCAGCGCCATCGTTCAGCAAAATCGCCAGGCTCGCGAAGGGGAGGTCCCGCGCGCCGAAGCCATCGTCGAAGATCACGTCGGCAAGTTTCTTTCCTGGCAAGCCAGCGTCGAGCTTGTCGGCCTGGTGCAGGCCTTGCGCGCCCGCTTGCGCGAAGAGCGCACGAGCTTTCTTCACACGCGCCTGGCTTCTGTGACGCACCTTAGTCCTAAGGACCGCGAACACATGGAAGTCTTGATGGATGAACTGCTCGAAAAACTCCTCGTTGAGCCCGCCGAGCGGCTTCGCGGCGAGCGGGAACTTCGTCGCAAGATTCAAAACGTCGAGGCTCTTCGCGATCTCTTTCTCTCCGACCGGGACAAGCGATGAAGCACCTTCGCATCGGCACGCGCGGCAGCCTGCTGGCAAAATGGCAGGCCGAATTCGTGCGCAAACAAATCTTTCAAACCTCCGGCATTGAAGGCGAAATCATCATCATCAAGACCACCGGCGACAAAATGCAGCAATCGGCATTGTCACAAATTGGGGGGAAGGGAATCTTCATTAAGGAGCTGGAAGACGCCCTGCTGGACGAATCCATCGACATCGCCGTCCACAGCGTAAAAGACATTCCCACCGAGGTACCGCCCGGGATGTCGTTTCCCGCCATCTGCCGCCGCGAAGATGTCCGCGACTGTCTTGTCTCCGGAAATGGCGCGACGCTCGCCAGTCTTCGCCGGGGCGCGCGTGTGGGCACCGGCAGCCTGCGCCGCCAAGCTCAATTGCGTCACGCCCGCCCAGATCTCGACGTGCGCGATCTCCGCGGTAACGTGGACACCCGCCTCCGCAAAGTGGAATCCGGCGAGTACGATGCTGTTATGCTCGCCAAAGCAGGTCTCGATCGCCTTGGCTGGACTCATCGCATCAGCGAAACGCTCTCACCCGACGTTTGCATGCCCGCCGTGGGCCAGGGTGCACTCGGCATCGAGTGCCGCGCTTCAGACGCCGAAACCTCCGCCGCCCTCGACAAACTCAACGACGCGGAAACTCGCTCCGCCATCGTCGCCGAACGCAGCCTACTCTCCGTCCTTCAGGGCGGCTGCCAGGTTCCGTTAGGCGCTTGGGCCCGCATCGAGGGCAACGAACTGGTTCTCGACGCCTGCGTATGCTCCATCGACGGACTTCAATACGTTAAACAGCGCGCCACGGCACTGCCCGAGCAGGCCCGCGCCCTTGGCGAACGCATGGCCCACCTTCTTATCGAAGCCGGCGCGCAAAACATCCTGGAAGAGGTGAGTCGCCAACGTGGCTGATCCCTCCGCGCCCGCAACGTCCCTGCGCCAATCATATCTGGCAGGCAAGCGCATCGTCATTACCCGCGCGGCACTGCAGGGTTCTGAACTATTTGAGAAGCTCCTGGAACGGCGCGCGATTCCCAGTTCTCTTCCACTAGTCGCTTTTTCCCCGCCGCAGGACTACGGTCCGCTCGACACTGCCCTGGGCCAATGGCGAAAACAAAAGTTCGATTGGGTGCTTTTCACGAGCGCAAATGCGGTTCAATCGGTGGTGTCCCGCTCAGCCACGCTGGGCTTTCGTCTGGCGCAACCGGGAGGAACTCCAAGCGTTGCAACCGTCGGCCCAGCGACCGCGGAGGCGGCGGCGAAAGCCGAATTGACCGTCGAGCACGTAGCGAAAACGCATCTGGGTGTCGCGTTGGCCGGCGAGTTAGCTCCGCAACTGCGAGACAAGAGCGTGTTTCTCCCGCGCAGTGATCGCGCAAACCCAGACCTGCCAACGGCTCTCCGCGAGCTGGGCGCACATTTGACGGAGGTCGTCGCCTATCGCACACTTCCGCCCACGGACGTAGATCGCGAGCGTATTTCTGGGATTGCCAATGGCGAGGCTGATTCCGTTTTATTTTTTAGTCCAACCGCCGTCCATAATTTTGCTGACTTGATAGGGAAACAGCGGTTGAGCGAAATCCAGCACCAACTCGCGATCGCCGCAGTCGGCCCGGTAACATCCGCCGCGTTGCGCGAATACGGAATTCATCGCATCGTAGTGGCCGCCGATACTACGACCGACGCGGTCATCGAGGCGCTGGATGCGCACTTCACGGCCATCGCCATTGCGCAACCCATCGCAGGAGCCAAGCACGGATGAGTTTTCCCACCCATCGCCCCCGCCGCTTGCGGCGCACCGAAGCCCTTCGCAATCTCGTCCGCGAAACCCGCCTCACCACCGCGGGGCTGATCTATCCCATGTTTGTTTGTCCGGGCAAAAACGTGCAGCAGGAAGTCATCTCCATGCCCGGCATCGCTCAACAATCCGTCGATCAAATCGTCGAAGAATGCCGCGAAGTAGAGTCCCTGGGTATCCCCGGAGTGATTCTCTTCGGCCTGCCCGAATCGAAGGACGCCACCGGCGCAAGCTCGACCTCGCCGCACGGCGTAGTGCAGCGGGCGGTCGAAGCTATCCGCAAAGCCAATCTCAAGCTCGTCGTCATCACCGACGTGTGCCTGTGTGAATATACCGACCACGGCCACTGCGGCGTCATCGAAAACGGGGAAGTCGCCAACGACGCGACGCTGGGCATCCTCGCCAACCAAGCCCTCTCCCACGCTCGCGCCGGGGCTGACATCGTCGCGCCTTCCGACATGATGGACGGCCGCGTAGCCGCTATCCGCGGCAAACTCGACGATCACAAATTTGAGAATCTCCCGATCCTCGCCTACGCCGCTAAGTACAGCTCTGCCTTCTACGGCCCGTTCCGTGAAGCCGCCCAGTCCACTCCGCAATTCGGCGATCGCCGCAGCTATCAGATGGACCCCGCTAACGCCCGTGAAGCCCTGAAAGAGGTTGCCCTCGATCTGGAAGAAGGGGCCGACATGGTCATGGTCAAGCCCGCGCTCGCCTATCTCGATATCATCCGCCGCGTCCGCGACGCATTCGACGTGCCCGTGGGCGCGTACAACGTCAGCGGCGAATACTCCATGGTGAAAGCCGCCGCTGCCAATGGCTGGCTGGACGAACGCCGCACAGTGCTCGAAATCGTCACAGGCATCCAGCGGGCCGGAGCCGACATCATTCTCACCTATCACGCCAAGGACGTAGCCCGCTGGCTGGCTCCGTGATAGCTTACAAATTACAAGGTTGTAGGGGCGGAGGACTCCTGCGCCCCGTCTCGCAAAACCGCTGGACTTGAGAATAGGCTTGAGAAGCAATAGGCGGCTTAAGCTTCTTAAAACGCTCATGACCGCACCGAAAACCAAGACAAGAAATATGCGCCGCCGCTCCCGCGAAATCTTTGAGCGCGCCGAAAAACTCCTCGTCGGTGGAGTAAACAGTCCCGTTCGCGCCTTCCGCTCCGTAGGCTGCGACCCTCTGATCATCGACCGCGGCGAAGGACAATACCTCTACGACGTAGACGGCAACCAACTCCTCGACTACGTCGGCTCGTGGGGCGCCATGCTCTTGGGCCACGCCAACCCCGCGGTGACGCAGGCCATCAGCGAGCAAGCCAAGCGTGGCACGAGCTACGGCGTGACCACGGAGCTCGAACTCGAACTAGCCACGCTGATCAACCGTGCTATCCCTGCGCTTGAGAAAATTCGCTTCGTCTCCAGCGGCACCGAAGCTACCATGAGCGCCGTCCGGCTGGCCCGCGGCGTCACCAAACGCGACTACCTTCTGAAATTTCGGGGCTGCTACCACGGCCACGCCGACAGCTTTCTGTCGGATGCGGGCTCAGGTCTCGCCACCCTCAGCATCGCCGAATGCCCCGGCGTCCCCGAAGCTCTCGCGCAGCTAACGCTCAACGCTCCTTACAACAACCTCGAAACGGTCGAACATCTGTTCTCTGAGCACAGGGATAAAATCGCCGCTGTCATCGTCGAAGCCATCGCCGCCAACATGGGCGTGGTCCTCCCGGAGCCCGGTTTCCTCACGGGCCTCCGCGCAATCACCCGCAAAAACGGCGCGCTGCTCATCATCGACGAAGTCATCACCGGCTTCCGCATCCACAACGGCGCGGTACAGCAATTTCTCGGCGGCGAAGCCGACATCACCACGCTGGGGAAAATCATCGGTGGAGGCCTCCCGGTCGCGGCCTATGGCGGCCGCGCCGAACTCATGAACAACATCGCGCCGCTCGGCTCCATATACCAGGCAGGCACGCTAGCAGGCAATCCGCTGGCAATGGCGGCCGGCATCGCCACGCTCAAGCAGTTAGCCGTCGACGGCCTTTACCACCGCATCGCCGAGCAAGCCGACCGCCTCGCCACCGGCCTCCGCAAAGCCCTCGTCGAAACAAAAATTCCCGGCCAGGTCAATTCCACTGGCTCCCTCAGCACGCTCTTCTTCACCGAAGAGCCGGTACGCGACTACGCCGGCGCCAAGCGTTCCGACACCAAGCGCTATGCCCGCTTCTTCCGCGAAATGCTTGACCGTGGTATTTTTCTCGCGCCGTCGCAGTTCGAGGCCGCCTTCGTTTCCACGGCGCACACCTCGCAAGATATCGACAGAACGATCGCTGCCGCTGCCGATTCTCTCAAAGCCATCGCGGCCGACGGCGGAAACTGGTCATCGAAAGGAAGCCTTCTAAAATGTCTGAAGGTATCGAACTGCCCGAGAGTGAAGAAACCGAAGAGCGCACGATGCATCCGCTCACCATTCCGGTTTCGGTGACCATCTCCATCCTCGCTGTACTTGGCGCTATCGTCACCCTGCTCGGCCACCGCGCTCACACCGAGGAACTTCTCCTCCAGGCCAAAGCCACCGACCAGTGGGGCTACTACCAGGCGAAAGACATCCGCATGCACGAAATGGAAGCGGTCGGCGACATGGTCGGCGCGCTCGCTGCAAAGGAAAAGGAAGAGACCTCGGCGGTTCAGGAAAAGTACAAGAAAGAAGTCGAACGCTACAACGACGACAAGAAGGAAATCCGCAAGAAAGCCGAGGAACTCGAAACCGAACGCGACCTCGTCAGCCGCCGCGCCGACCGCTTCGACGCCGGCGAAGTGTTCCTGGAAATGGGCCTGGTCATCTGCTCCATCACGTTGCTAACCAAGAAGCGTTTCTTCTGGTTTAGCGGCATAGCTATAGGTGCTGTAGGAGTGATCCTAGCTATCACCGGCTTCCTTCTACACTAACTCCGCGCCATCCGAGGTGTAGCCGACCTCGAACGGCGGGGTCTAGAGAAACCCCATCCAGGTCATCGCGAAGTTCGCGATTGCCACGCGGATTCCAAACGCCTCATCGCACGATCCCTCGTTCCATCTGACGCTTGTACTCCGCCGCATCAAATTGGCCCCGCGATTTGGCAATCAACCCGTCCTCTCCGAAACTCCAGACCTCAAATCCGCTGACGGAAACTCGGTTCCCGGTTCCCTCTGGGCCCGTGGCAGTGCCGCTGAGTGTCCAGTGATATTCCGCCCAGTCGCCGTCGATAAGGACGTCGTCCATGACTACGCATGAGTCCGGAAACGTGGTCATGAAACCTCGTACTTCTTCCATAATGGCGCCGCGCCCGCTTGACGGTTCACCATCATTGATCGCCAACGATCCATTTGGTGAGAAATGCGCAGCGACGCTCGCAGCGTTCTGGCTGCACCACGCCGCGGTATAGCTCGCGGCGAATTTCTGAAGCTCGGGCCTTTCGGTATCATCGACTCTGCTCTCGGCAAGTGCCCTACGCCGTCGCCGGATCCTGGCTCTTGCGCAGCCTCGCCAATTCTTCGGTCACCATCTCAAACCTCCTCATCACCTCCTGATGACGCACATCCTCGGTGTCCGGTTTCTTCCCGATAAACGTCAGCGTTCCTCCGGGCTCCAGCACGCATTGACGCACGTCGGACAATTCATCAAACCCCTGCTTCCGCGCCGCCGCTGAAAGCTGCTGCATGGTGATCAGCTCTCGCTTCAAATGCTCGGTCCGAACTTTGCCGTTGTCGATCAACACGTCGGCCTTGCCCTCCACCAACTGATCCAACTTTCGGTGGTTGTAAAGAAAGCGCACGACCAGATAATTCACTGCCAGCAGGGAAGTGGCCCCGATAATCCCGCCGCTCACGCTGTTATCGTCGCCGATGATCGCGTTCTGCACGGTGTTCGACAGCGTCAACAGCACCACCAGGTCAAAGGGATTCAGTTGCACCAGTTCGCGTTTGCCGGAAAGTCGCAGGCTGATGACCAGGAATGCGTACACCACGATGGGCCGTAGAATCTTCTCCGCAAGTGGCAAGCCCATAACGAACATGTTTTTCCAGATCGAATGCATCGCGCCATTGCCTCCTCAGCGGCTACCCGCAGTTTTGAAATGGATCTCGAAGATCTCGCTCGGATGCCGCCGAGCGTAGCACGCCCACACCGGCCTAGAAAGCCCCGGGCAAACTGAGCCGTCCCCTGTCCTTTGGTACAGTCATTTTTTCGCGGCACTCGCCTACTTGTTCGTCTCTTCGTTAAGCGGTTTAACTTATCCTATTCCCATCACGTTTCCTCGGCCCGTTTCGATGCGGTCGTTGTAGCACGAGAATCTTCAGCGGAGGCTGCCGGATTCACCGCTGCCCGCGATCCTTTGTTTGCGGGCCGCTTCGCACGCAACGTCCACATGTCACAGCGCCTCTCTTCCGAGCAACTCATGCTGAGCCCCGAGCAACTTTCTTCGTTGCTGGGATCGACGCGCGAACTCCTTGCTCTTCTCGACAGCGACGGCTCGGTTCTCTATGCAAATGAAGGATTTGGACGCGTTCTCGGTTATTTCTCCGGCGAATTGGTCGGAAAGCCCATCGTCAACTTGCTGCACCCGGACCAACAACCGCCTGCGCGCGCTCGCCTTCAACAATTGAGTGAATCGCCTGGCTCCTGGTTCAACGCCCGCTGCCGCCTCCAACGCAAAGACGGCTTGTGGCGTTGGTTTGAAGTTTCCGCCCAGAACCATTTGCGCTACCCCGGCGTCGAGGCCATCGTAGTCAGCTTTCTCGATGTCACCGACCTGCAGCGCATGCAGGAAGAGCGCCAGGTCATCTCCGATATCGTCCACGCTCTGAATCAAACCGCGAACCTGGATCAATTGCTGCTCAGCATCCACCAGTCGCTCAAAAAAGTTCTGTACGCGGAGAACTGCTTCGTCGCTCTTCATGACGCGGAGACCGATACCTTCCAATTCCCGTTCTTCGCGGACGAGTTCGATCCTCCGCCCGCTCCACAAAAAGTAAGCCGCACCTGCACCGCTTTCGTCTTTCGGACCGGGCGGGCCATGCTGATTCCGCAATCGGAATTCGACCGCCTCGCCGCTCGCGATGAAGTCGAACTCGTGGGATCACCCTCGCCAGCGTGGCTCGGTGTTCCGCTGAAAACTCCGACCGCCACCATCGGGGTGCTCGTCGTCCAGCACTACCAGAATGAAAAAGCCTACGACGTTCGCGATCTCGAATTTCTCGATTCCGTCGGCGGCCACATCGCTCTAGCCATCGAGCGCCGTAGCTCCGAAGACGCGTTGGTCAAGAGCGCATCGATGTTCCGCCTACTTTTCAACCACAACCCGCTTCCCACCTGGGTCTTCGACAAGGAAACGCTGCGCTTTCTCCAGGTAAACGACGCCGCCGTGCGCCAGTACGGCTACTCCGCCGAAGAATTTGAGGGCATGACCGTTCTGGACATTCGCCCTCCGAGCGAATACGCCGCTTTCCGCGAATACCTGCTGCAAATCGAAACAGGACGAACAGCACAAGGACCATTGGAAGCACGTTCGCAAAGACGGAAAGGTCATCGATACCGAAATCATCGCTCACCAGTTGGAATATGCAGGACGCGCGGTCCACCTGGTCGTCGCCCAGGACGTCGGCGAGCGCCAGTTGCTCGAAGAGCAGCTTCGCCAGGCGCAAAAAATGGAAGCGGTCGGCCGCCTCGCCGGCGGCGTCGCCCACGACTTCAACAATCTTCTGATGGTGATCAAGGGTCACACCGAGTTGCTGCTGAACGCGTTGCCACCGGGCGACCATTCAGCGCGAAAAATCGAACTGATCGATCGCGCCGCCGACCGCGCCGCGTCGCTCACCCGACAGCTTCTCGCCTTCAGCCGCATGCAAGTGCTGCAGCCGCGCGTGATGAGCCTTAACAACGTCGTCGAGGAGATGGGGAAGTTGATCCCCCGACTGATCGGCGAAGACGTCGAACTCGTTATCCGCACCTCGCCTGATCTCGGCGCTATCCGCGCCGACGCCAGCCAGATGGAACAGGTGATTATGAATCTCGCCGTCAACGCGCGCGACGCCATGCCCGACGGCGGCCGGCTGCTCATCGAAACATCGAACGCCGAACTCGATCGCACCTACAGCAACGCGCGACCCATCGTCCAACCGGGGAACTACGTCCTCCTCGCGGTCAGCGACACCGGCACCGGTATGGATGCCGAAACGCAAGCGCGCATCTTCGAACCATTTTTTACCACCAAGGAGCAAGGGAAGGGCACCGGTCTCGGACTTTCCACGGTGTACGGCGTGGTGAAACAAAGCGGCGGTTTCGTCTGGGTCTACAGCGAAGTCGGCAAAGGAACTTCCTTCAAAATTTATCTGCCCCGTGTCGATCAGCCGGTCGAGGGAACTGGACCGGCAAAGCCCCTGGCGGAAGCGCCCCGCGGCACCGAAACCGTCCTGCTCGCGGAAGACGAATCCGACGTTCGCGAACTCGCCCGCGAATTTCTCGAAGCTTCTGGCTACACCGTGATTGAAGCGCGCAATGGCCAGGAAGCGCTCAAGCTCGCCGCCGAACCCTCCGCCGAAATCGATCTGCTTGTCACCGACCTCGTGATGCCCGGAATGACCGGCCAGCAACTAGCGGCCCTGCTGCAACAAACACATGCGGGGCTCGGCGTGATTTTCATGTCCGGCTACAGCGAACACGCCGCGACCGAAGCCGCGCAATCCGGATCGTCGGTGCGCATCCTCACCAAGCCGTTCAACCGCGGCGCATTGCTGCGAGCCGTCCGCGAAGTCCTCGGCATCGCCCGAAAGTAGCACAGGCACTCCTCTTTACCTTGAACCTCGAAAGGCCTGTGTCCTCGTACGAAACCTCGCAACGTCCCCGCGGAGCATACACAAAGATCTCCTCAAGCCAGCTTCGGAGGCCGTCGGTGCCAGTCCGTATGCGATTGAAATGTCCGCCCCGCCAGAATCACGCCGAAATCGTCCCCGGCACGCGCAACGAACTGCAAGCCAACCGGCAAATGCTTCTCCGTAAATCCGCAGGGAACCGACAAAGCCGGCAATCCGCAAAGATTCCCGATAGCCCCCAAAGGATCGGGAAAGGAAAGTCCCGTCTCGAGATTGAAATCCAGCGGCGTAGCCGGCAAGGGCTGCGACACGGTCGCCAGCACATCAAACGAGTCGAACAAATCCGCCATCTTTTTCTGCAGAATCTCGCGCACCCGCGACGCTTGCATGTAATCCGCGCCGGAGATCTGCTCGTTGACATACCCATTAATCTGTCCGAGCGGGTCCGCCAGTTCGCTCACCTGCCCACTGCGAATCAAGCCGCGGAAAGAAGCCGCCCCTTCGATCCCCATGATGACGTTCCCGGCGTCGTCCCAAGGCCCTTGAGGCAGCGCCACGTGATGGACAACCGGAAAAGTCTTCCGCAGGGTCTTTTCGGTAGCGTCGGCAATTTTCGCTACGGCGGGGTTAATGGTTTTCCATGCATTGGTAAGCCAGCCGACGGTTAGCGACCGCGTCTTCAACTCCATCGAGGGCGAATAGGTGAATGCGGCCTTGTCCACGGCCAAGGTCCCATGATCCTTCGGTATCGTGTCCCGCCAGCACCGCGAAAATGCGTGCGCAGTCTTCCGTTGAGCGCGCCATCGGCCCAATCTTGTCCATCGAAGGAGCCAACGCCATAGCCCCATACCGGCTCACGCGCCCGTACGTGGGCCGCAGGCCGCTAATTCCGCAAAACGCCGAAGGGCAGATAATCGATCCCCAGGTCTCGGTGCCGATGGCAAAGGCAGCCAGCCCCGCCGCTACGATCGCTCCCGAGCCGGACGACGACCCGCATGTCCAGCAAGACGTGTCCCAAGGATTTTTCGCTCCCCCCTGCAGCGACGCAGACGCAAAGCGGTAGTTCATTCCGCCGGCCAGTTCGATCATCGAAGCCTTGCCGAGAAGCACTGCCCCGGCACGATTCAAATGTTCGATAACGGTAGCGTCGTAGTCCAAGACCTGATTCGCATAAGGCTTCGCGCCCCAGGTAGTAGGCACGCCCTTCACGGCGAGCAGGTCCTTGGCAGCGTAAGGAATTCCGTGCAGCGGCCCGCGATAGTGCCCACGTCGAATGTCTTTTTCCGCCGCCTGCGCCTGTGCCAAAGCAATCTCCGGAGTAAGCCGCGCGTAAGCGTTCAGTCGCTCGCCAAACTTCTCACTCCGCCTGAGGTAAAGCTGCATGAGCTCCACGGGCGAGACTTGTTTCGTCTCGATCCGCTTGGCCAGCTCCGTAATCGGCAGGTAAAAGAGTTCCTCGGTGGGCATCCGCCGTTTCCCTCAGGGTTTTTTCGCGGCGCCGGAGGCAGCCGCGGGTGCAGCCGCGGCTGGTTTCGCGGCGCCGGGTTGTGAAGTAGAGGGTGGCTTCGGCTTTTTTTCGCGTTCGAACAGCGGCTTCAGGTACAGAGCGGTGCCGTCGCCGTTCTGCACGGGGTAGGCGCGCAAACGATCCAGCGGGGGTTGCGCCAAGATGCAAAGCCGGTGGAGATCGGTCTTCTGTTCTTCGGAGAAACGGCCGCCATACTGCGCGAGAATAGCTTGAAACCGTGCATCCGCCTCGGCCTGACTTTCTGGCGAAAGCCTCGGCATGTTAGCAGGAAGCTGCGCCTGAGCTGCCGCCGAAGGAGCAGTCGGAGCCTGGTTCGCAGGCTCGGACGGCTGCGTGGCCGTCGGAGCGATCCCAGCGCCGACAGCGCCAGTCGGCCCCATCGACACCACCGCCGAACCAATCGCCGAAGCTAGCGCCGCGCGCCGCGCAAACTCCCGCCTGGATATCGCGCTGCCGGGTTTCTCAGCCATCGAAGTCCATCCTTTCTCGTGCCGACTCCGGCGTTCGCTTGCCGCTCTCGGGGGTCGCGCATGAGGCTACTGAATCAAGGATGGACCGTCAACTAGTCGGTGGGACAGGTTTTCGACAACATCCCCGGACTTGCGTTCGTTGACTTGCTTTCGGACAGAACCTAAGATGAGCGCGTAATGCCGGATTCGTCCTCTCTAATCGGCCACACCATCTCTCATTACCGCATCCTTGAAAAGCTGGGCGGCGGAGGTATGGGTGTTGTCTACAAGGCGCAGGACACGCGCCTGGATCGCTTTGTCGCGCTCAAGTTTCTACCCGACGATGTCGCCAGAGACCCGCAAACTCTGAGCCGCTTCCGCCGGGAAGCCAAAGCGGCCTCGTCCCTGAATCATCCCAACATTTGCACGATTTACGACGTCGGTGAAGACAAGGACCAAGCTTTCATCGCCATGGAATTTCTCGACGGCGACACCCTCCGGCACCGCATTGGCAACCGGCCGATGGAGGTGGAGACGCTACTCTCGCTGGCTATCGAGATTGCCGACGCTCTCGATGCTGCCCACTCCGAGGGCATCATCCATCGCGACATCAAGCCCGCGAATATATTCGTAACCAAGCGTGGCCACGCCAAGATTCTCGACTTTGGCTTGGCCAAACTCTCGTACTCAGTCGATGGTTTCTCGATCACCGCAACCGCGACCGCGGAAGAATTGCTGACCAGTCCCGGCAGCGCGCTCGGCACTGTCGCCTATATGTCGCCCGAGCAAGTACGCGGCAAGGAACTCGACGCGCGGACAGACCTGTTCTCGTTCGGGGTGGTGCTCTACCAGATGGCCACGGGCACGTTGCCATTTCGCGGAGATGCTTCCGGAGTCATTTGCGAAGCGATTCTCAATCGACAGCCGGTCGCCCCCGTGCGTCTGAACCCCGATCTGCCTGCCAAGCTGGAGGAAATCATCAATCGGGCGCTCGAGAAAGATCGCGACCTTCGCTACCAGCATGCGTCCGACCTGCGCGCCGAACTACAGAGGCTTCGACGTGACACTAGTTCCGGGCGCTCGCCGGTTGCTCCTTCCGGTGAAATGCATCAAGTGGAACTTGTGCCGCCACTCGCGAATTCGGACCACCGGCCAAAGCCGTCGCGGCGAAAGATCTACTACGTTTGGGCTGCGGTCTTGCTAGTGGGGCTCGGGGTCGCCGCGTTTCTCATCCGGCGCCCGTCCCACCACAATCCTGCTCCAAATAAAGATTGGGAACAGCTGACTTTCTTCACCGACTCCGCCGTTTACCCGGCGCTCTCCGGGGACGGGCGCATGCTCGCCTTTATCCGGGGGAACAATTCGTTCTTTGGTCCCGGACAGATTTATGTGAAGTTTCTGCCGGACGGCCAGCCTGTCCAACTGACGCACGATGCCACGCACAAATTGAGCCCCACCTTCTCTCCCGATAACTCACGCATCGTGTACGGTACCGCCGGGCCGTTTGACACCTGGGAAGTACCGGTTCTGGGCGGGGACCCCCACGTACTGCTTCCCAATGCTTCGTCTCTGACATGGACTGAAGGCGGCAAGCGACTCCTGTTTTCGGAAATCAGCAAGGTCTACACATGGCGGTGGTTACGACCGACGAAGGGCGCGGGCAGTCCCGTCTCGTCTACGCGCCTCCCGGCGAGCGCAGCATGGCCCATCATTCGTATCTTTCCCCAGATGGACAATCGATGCTGGTCGTGGAAATGGGCGACCGAGGCGACATTTTGCCCTGCCGAGTTGTTCCATTCCGGAGTGCGGGCGAATCCCGCGCGGTAGGTCCTCCCGACGACGTCTGCCTTTCAGGCGCCTGGTCTCCCGATGGCAAATGGGTCTACCTCAGCGTGATGACCGACAAATTTCACATCTGGCGACAGCGTTTTCCCGACGGGGAACTCGAACAACTGACTCACGGACCAACCTCGCAGGAAGGCATCGCCATGGCTCCCGACGGCAAGTCGCTGATTACCTCCGTCGGCTCGCAGGACAATACCGTCTGGCTCCACGACAAAGACGGGCCCCACCAGCTTTCCTCAGAGGGCAGCGCCTACGGGGCTTCGTTTTCTTCAGACGGAGCCCGGATTTATTTTCTGATGTCCAACGGGCAAACCCACGGTTCCGAGCTGTGGGTCCACGAACTTGCCTCTAGAAAAGTCCAGAGAGTCGTACCGGGCTACTCTATGGCGAGCTACTCAGTTTCGCGCGATGGCAAACAAGTCGCTTTTGCTGTGGATGACCACGGCGGCAGATCCAGCTTGTGGGTTGCTCCAACCGATCATCACTCATCGCCAGTTCGTATCTCCTCTACCCCAACCGAGGACTCTCCCCATTTTCTGCCCGATGGCGACTTGATTTTCCAGGCGATCGAAGGCGGTGGGCACTTTCTCTATCGTACGAAGGTCGATGGCACCGGCCGCCGCAAGATTAGCCCGGAACGTGTGCTGACCGCCCACTCGCTTTCGCCGGACGGCCGCTGGTTTATCGCAGGCTCACCCAGCCCCGATCCAGGGCAGCCGGCCGGGGCCAGGGCGTTCGCAGTCGACGGAAGCGGGTCAGTGGCGCTATGCCAGGGCTACTGCTTGTTTACCTGGGACGCCAGCGGCAAATTCGTGTACCTCAACTTCCCAACACTGTCCGATTCTACCTATGTCCTGCCGGTCCTTCATGAATCGGGCCTGCCAAAACTGCCACCGGCCGGATTCTCCGGAATCGAAGACCTCCGCAACGCCAAACCCACAGCTGTGCTTCCTCAACTGATCGATTCGGCCTGGAGCGTTTCCGTCTACGCGTACACTCGCCAGGACACTCGCCGCAATCTCTATCGCATCCAACTGCCATAACTAGACTGCAAGGCAGCGCAGCGACGCTGAGACACCATGAGCGGTCTCCTGACTCCGCTTCAGAAGCTTGGATGGCGAGCCAGTCTCCACGACCACATCAAGAACGATGTCGCCGTGAGGTCAATCGCAGGCTCGGTCGTGCTGAACGACTGCACATTGTCTTGATAGACGGTTACCTGCGACGCGTCAAAGGCGCCATCGTTTCCGTTGAATTTCTTGAATTCATCCTTGCCGTTCGCCGGACACAAAATCATGCCGCCCACGACTCCCGATGTCGCGGAATTCGCCGGACCCTCCGAAGCCGCACCCCAAAGCACCGGCACTCCCCCCGAAGTTCCATTGAGCGCGCCAGCCAGGTTCGCTACCTGATGCTGAATGCAGTTCGGGAATGTGCTCCCGTCACCCACGATGAACGACGAACCCCAGGCATTTGCGCCCAGAATGTTGCCAAGCCATCTTTGCGAGTAGGTATCGTAGCTCGTGTCGTGCGTCAGATAGCGCGCTTCGCTGGCCATCACCGACAAGCCAGCCCCGTGAGATGTAGTGTCGCCGGAGTTCCATTCTTCGCCGAAACCCCACGCATCAGTCCCTGCCTGCGTCGTCGCGTCCGCAACCTGCTGCAAGAGCTGTTGCCGAATGCTCGCTTCGGAGACCTCCAGGTTTTTCGGGTCTCCCGCCATATCCAGCGCCCGATACAGCTCGAAGTGCGCGAGGCCGCTCACGTCGTAGAGATTGAGCGTATCGCTGAAGCCCGGCTGGTAAATGCTCGTGATGTAATTGTGAGCAAACTTCGCCGCATCGACCAGGTAGTCTTCGGGATTCGTGTGTAGCAACCCGGCCGGGAGGTTTTGACTCCCTCCCGCGCACTGCAGAGCGAAATAGAGCTCCGTCGCCCCCAGCTCCATGTCGTCGTCCCACACATTCTCGGGGTAGCCGTCAAAAGGCGCGATCGTCAACAAGCAATTGCTGCACGAGCCGGAATCCACAGTAGGAGCAGGATCCGGAAACGAAGTGTCCGCCAGCGCAAAAATATCTTCTGCATTCTTCAAACATTGATTCGCCAGACCGGAGTGCGTCGTTCGATTGAGTTGATAGCAGAGCGCGAAATCCGCTGCCAAACGGCCCGCAAGATTGGGGCTGATTTTCGATCCCGCCGGGCCCGCGACATACACCGGACGGTTGCAGATGTAAAAGGTGGTCAACGGATCGCACGCCTTCGGGTCGCCGGGCTGCTGAAAGTTGTCCGCCGCCTGGGGCAGCGTCCAGATGTCATATTCGGTGATCAGGCAATCGGGACTCGCAAACGTTCCGCCACAATTTCCGGCCATGGAGGACGGATCGCCCTCCCCGTAGTAGTTCCAGTCTTGAGTATTGTCGACCTGGTAGTACAGCGTCTTCGTCTTGTCATCCCACATCTTCATTAGCCAGTTGATGCCGAACCGCGCCTCAGCCGTGAAGTCCGAGGAGGCCGGCGCTCCCGGCCCGCTCTTGCCGGCATAAGAAACCGAACCAGGCGGAACGGGAGGGTCCACCGAAGCGTAGGCCCCCATCTGATTAGGGAAGTCGCGAATCCCAATTTCCATCAGCGCCACCGTGTAGCTGGTGGTTTGAACATACTTCTCGTAATCGCCCGCGTCCCACCAGCCCCCGGAAGCGTCGATATTCGGCAACCCCGCCTTCATCAGGGGCGCCGCTGGTGGCACGTTGTTTATGAAGTCGTTGACGTCCAGCGGAGGTGTGTCATACACCGCCGCATTGTCGTCCTTCAGGTGTCCCGGAGCCGTCCGCAGCGCATTTGGATCAAAGTTCTTCCCGTCTCGCTCACTTTCGTAAAAGAAAAGCGTATTCAGCAGCAATCCGGAATACAACCTCTCCGGGGAATCCACCGCGAAATCCGGCGAACTCGCTGCTACTGGACCCGATACCGTGATGTTGTAGATGTCGCCACCCGGCACCGTAAAGTCCAGCGCGTACACCTGGTACGCTACCGTCTTGCTGTGGCTCCACGTCCCCAGCAGCGCCCCGATTTTCCCCGAATACGCCACCGCCCCTTTCGAGTCGATCACTTTGAACTTTGCTCCGGTCTCCGCCGCTGTGGACATTAAATACGCGCGACCTGACACGCCTGCCTCGTACCCAACTTGATTGACGCGCACGTAGGCAGAGCCGGCCGCCGGAGCCACCGGCGAACACGCAAGCAAAGCGAGAAAGACGATCGCAAACAAAATGAGTCGGACACTGCTCGGAAGGGAAACGCCGGATGGCGCCATATTTCCTCCTCGCGGCGGGGGATGCGCTGCGTATTAAATGGGTTTAATACAGGGGAATCCTCCTCTTCTGCCACCTCCATGTCAAGCACGTTGTCTGGCCGCACAGCCGGAGGTCTCGAGCTCTAAAGTTCCAGCAAGGAGGACAGAGGTTCTACGATTAATTCGTTTGAGAAGACGATCGTTGTGTTTTCCAGACTAAATTGCGGACTCTATTCATTCTCATCCCAGGTAGTTTGCGACCACATTGCCGCAGGCTTCCACAAACTCCTGCTCTGCCGCCGTGAACGTGTCAGCAAAATAGCTCTCCACATCGAGTTCCGCCCGCAGCTTTTTCTTCACGAAGATGGGCACAACGATTTCAGATTTCACCAACGACGATCCCGCCAGATACCGCGGATCTTTGGAGACATCTTGCACCACAACCACCTTGGCGCTGGTGGCTGCCAGACTGCACAGTCCAGTGCCCAGCGGAATGCGCGCGTTAGGCGTAAAGCTACCCGCGAAAGGTCCGACAATCAGGAAACCTGGATCCGCCGGATCGATAAGATAAAAACCCGCCCAGTTATAGCGCGTCATCTTTTCGTGAAGGCGATTGGCTATTCGCTCCATCAGGGACTCGACAGTGGGAGCGGTCGCGGCATACTTCTGGAATTCCTGGAGCAACTCTTCATGTGCCGGCGTCATGCTTTCGACTCCCCTGGATTCCAAACCAAGGTATCCACACAAACGCATCCACGCAAACGTATACCACGATCACTGACAGATGCGGCATCCTTCTGTTGTTGGCGGAAAAGGTGGGACCCCTGCCTATCGCCCGTTAGGATTCGCGGGAGCGTAGCTTGGGGCGTGAGGTGTCAACTTCTTGATGACAAATTCTTGAAGAAGGTTAGCCGCGGCCGTTGTGCCAATTCCGATGAGCGCGTTTTCGAACGCAAATCCTACTCCGTTGCGATCCGTGTCGGGATAGTAAAGATTCGAGAGGCCGCCGGCAGCGAGCCCGCCCATGATGGCGGAGTAATTCGCCTGCCAATGTCCATTGTCGCCTTTGCAGACTACGGACATAGCGATCGCATATAAAACCCGCGATTTTTTGGTGCCGGTGCCCTTGTAAAAATAGCGCGGATCTTGCTTGAAAAGTGACGGAAGCACAGCGCCGCCGATAAACGTACTGGTGACAAGATCAGCGTAGCCGGCCCCGTAGCGCTTCGCATACCCCTGCGCCCCTTGCCCGTACCCACTGAAAGCATCGGTCGCCTGCTCAATTCCGGCAACGGCCCCGTTCAAGCCAAAGTTGACCGGATCGATTGTGGCCTTCCACGCAAGCTCGAACTTTTGTTTCGGCCTGAGAGGAACTGCCGCAGGGTCATAGGTCACATAGAAATTTGGAACGAACCCGAGGATGCGCTGTTTCTCCTCGTCCTTAATCTCCGCCTCGGCCATGTCGGTCGGCGAGAGCGCAACCTGTACCTTGGTGGACGCGGCGGCAACCACCAGCGCAATCGGGGCCACAACGCAGTTTTCCCCTGATTGCAGAGTCCCCGAATAGGTATGCTTCGCGAAGCCCTCCGACGATGTCGTGAGCTGGAATGGCCCCGGAGCGATGTTGGCAAACGAGAATCGCCCGTCGCCGTCGGATACTGCTTCTAGGGATTGATTTTCACGCGTAAGCCTGACGCGAGCTCCAACGACGATAGCTCCCGTTCGGTCCACAACCATTCCGCTGATGGTTCCCGCCATCTGCGGTTCTGGGGCCTGCTCGCGCGCGGTTTCCGCCACCCCGGTAGTGTTAGCCAGACCGCGCTGCTCTGCGCCCACGTTAAAGGCTCGTGACGACTGAGCCACTGAAGGCTGTGCTTGAATCGAAAAATCGCAAAGCAGCAGGATGCCTAACGTCAAATAGGGCCAGAACCCAAGGCCCAAGACCGACCTCCAAACGTTTCGGCGAAAGGCTCGGTTGTCGAAGCTCGTTTTCCTGAAATTCACGATACCTTGGCCCCAGGTCCCGACCTTACTCTGGCAAAGGCCCATTTTGGGAAACAGCCCAAGCCTTTCCATCCATGAATCTTATAAGATGACGTTTGCCACCGCCGGGTTGGTTACATACTTGGCTCGGATTGTAGTCAATCGGGTACTAAGGTTTCTTTCCGTGTAGCACAGACAGTCTCGTCTGTGTCCGCTAAATCCGCGCCCAAGCTGACACGAAGCCATTGCGAATCACGTCGCCATTACTCGACGAAAGCCTCTGTGCTTAAGGAGAGCTTGGCTAAGGAAGAGTCTGAAATTTGTCAATCGGCTCCGGGCCAACATTGGGTCGCACAACCAATACCTCGGAGCCCCGGGCGATCAGGGCCGCATTCGCGTACCCGAGGAAGAGCCCGTGCTCGGCGATACCCGGTATCTTTTCCAGCCGCGATGCCAGATCAGCCGGAGACTCGATGGGTTCGAATTTGCAATCCAGAATGTAGTTCTGCTGATCCGTTAAATAGGGCTCTGACCCTGCGTCTGGCTTCATTCTGAGAACCGGATTGCCGCCGATCTTGACAATCTCATCCATCACCCAAGGCACCGTGAAGGGAATAACCTCGACCGGCAAGGGAAAAGCTCCCAACATCTGGACCAGTTTCGAGGCATCGGCAAGAACCAGGAAATAGCGAGAGGCCCGCGCTACCACCTTCTCTCGGAGCAGGGCGCCGCCTCCTCCTTTGATCAAACTCAGGTCCGGAGCGATCTCGTCCGCCCCGTCTACATCCAAATCGAGCACCAGTCCCTGGCGCGGCGTAATCAGGGTAATGCCGCACTCACGGGCGAGTTCTTCGCTATCCCGGGACGTGGCGATGCCTTCCACGCTCAACTCGCCACGTCGCACCCGCTCACCTAGCAGCTTGATGAACCAATGAGAAGTGGTACCACTCCCTAACCCGAGTCGCATCCCGCTTCGGACCCAACGTAGGGCCGCCTCCCCAACGGTTCGCTTTTCCGCATCGTGCTGTTCTTTCATATGCCCCCAATTTAACCGTTTAGCTGGCAGCGCAGAACTACGTTAGATAGATGGACTAAAGATCAGGAAGGTTAACACAAGGTTTCTGTGGCACAGGTTTCAGCCTGTGAACATTCATCCGGCCTCTCACACATTCTCCGCAGCCGCACACAGTCGAAAATCGACCCGACGCCCTGGCGATCCAGGACCAGCGTAAAGCGCCTCCTCCCAAGCCGAATAGCCGATAGCGTTGGGCCCACTATTTCTTCGTCGATTCGCCGCGAGGGCTGGAATTGAGCATCGCTACCAGATAATCCTTGACGTATTTTACTAATATGGTATACTAGTATCTACGGTTCGGCACGATTCTTCTACCGCCCCGCAAACCATGCTCCTCGTCGGCTCGATCCATCGGTTTCCTTCAAAATCCACAGCCCCTGGGCAGTCACTTCTCGGCCAAAATATCCGACCGCTAAAGCCCTTAGAATCACACTTATGGAAGTGTTGATTCTAAAGATCTTCAAACTCTCTGGAATGAACACTTACAAAAAATCAGGGGGGCGTAGCAAAGGAGTTAACACAGAAAATCCGAAGAACGGACGCACGCATCCGTCCGTTCTTGCAGCTCCGGATAGCCGGAGCGACCTTTGCAACTACTTACGCTTGCGGGTTAGCGACGCGAGGGATCGGCGGGCGTCTTCGATGGCTCGATGTTCGGCGCTACCGTACTCGATGCAACTGCGGAGGCGCTCTTCGATGGCTCCGAGGGCTGCTTTGACGCGCGAGGGGATCAGGGTCAGGTCCATCTCCAGGACTGCGGAGTCGTAGGGCGTCTGCCACCGGTAGACCGTTGGGCTCGTCATTAATCCTGCTTTCGTAGGGCTTTCGAGTGATTCCGACTTCGCTTCTAAGTGGGAGTCTTCACTCTACGCTGTTGCGCGCCAAAGAGATACAGGTCATTGCGACGAGCTTCAATGTATCGGCCCGAGAGTGGCTTGGTCTAGCCATTTATGGAGCACTTCGGCGAAAAACGGCTGCATCACGCCGAAAGTAAGGCCCATGCCTTGGTGAGGGTCGAGAAAGGCCACCGTGGCATGCGTTTCCAGAAATTCCGTCTCGGTATAGATCTCGATCAAGACGTTCTTGCCGGGTGGGAAAGGCTCGTTCATTTCCACGTAGCAGCCGCCGAGGCTAAGGTCACGGACTCGGGATCGTGTACGGGAATCGTCTTGCTCGTCCAGGATTTCCGCGTCCGCGGAAAACGGAACTCTGGGTTCACGGCGGCGTTCGATTGGCTGCTGGGTGTCCCCTTTTCTGGGGAAGGGTGGGTGAAGCAATGCTATCGCGGATCTGGCGACAGTTTGGAGGAAACGGATCGCCCTGTGCCTAGGCGCAACCTAGCGCCGAGGCAACCTTGAGCTGAGGAAACCTTGCGCCGAGGTAACCCTGGGTAGAGGCCGCTGCAGGAGAGAGCCTGCTTTCGGCTTGGAGCGAGTGCCATTCGAGCCCATTGAGCGGTGGCGCGGTGAAATCATTTTTGTTGACGTGGTTGGTCCGGGGGACTAGGCTCGCGGCAATTTCGTCGAGGCCCTCATGCTTTGTTTCACTCGGGCCAGGAAACAGGTCAAATCTCTATTCACACCTCGCGGCGTTACGCGTTGGGGTGTAAGGCTTCGCGGCGCCACGCCTTTACAAGTCGCCCGTGATTGCTTTGAGGCCTGTCGATTCACGCCCGGCGCCCCGAATCGTCGTAGCGAAACGTGTTTGTCGCGGAGCGTTTTGCGATGGCCACTAACGCTAGGAATCGCTTGCGTCTTGGTCGGGGCAGGTCCGGCGCGGTGCCAGGATAGCGGTAGCGAATCGAAAGAATTTCTCGGAAATGGGGCGGAGATCACCGTGATGGTGCGCGACGCTGAAGGGCAGCCAATCTCTGCGCCGGCTACCGTGAGACTTTATCGCGAGGGATCGATTCCCAGTGGTGAGGGCGCGACTTCGCAGGGGCGCTTGCAATTCGTGGTGACCAGTCTTGGTGAATTCACCGTCACTGTGCAACTTCCGGGATACCAGAGCGCGCAAAAGGATGTGTCGGTGCGCGAGCCGGTCAGGACACAAGTGGACGTGTATCTGCGGCGGGAGCGTGTTGGGGAAAGTATTGTGGGTGTGCCAGGGAAGCCTGTACTGGCGCCGAAAGCCAAGGAGTCGTTCGACAGGGGATTGCGGGCGCTCAGCGAGGACAAGTTGCGGGACGCGGAGAAGTTTGTGGGCGAAGCCGCGCAGTTGGCGCCTGGGCATCCCGACGTGCTCTACGTGCAAGGCGTTTTGTATTTGAAGCAGCGGAATTGGCAGCAGGCGCAGAGCGCGTTGGAGAAGGCGACGCAGGTTGATCCGAATCATGCGCGGGCATTTGCGGCGCTGGGCATGGCGCTTGAGGATCAGGGGAAGTATGACGCGGCGATTATCCCGTTGGAGAAATCGCTGTCGCTGGATGCGGGCGTTGGGTTCGAGTCGCATTGGGCGTTAGCCAAATCGTATTACCAGAGCGCGCGGTATGAAGAGGCGTTGAAGAGCGCACAGGCTGCGCTGGCGGAATCGAAGGGGAAGGCGCCGGAGATTGCCTTGCTGGTAGCGCAGGCTTTAACGGCTGTGGGGCAGTATCAGGAGGCGGCGCAGACTTTACGGGTGTTTTCGCGGGAGCACGGAGATCGGCCGGAGGCGGGGAAGGCTCGGCGTTGGTTGGATGCGCTGCGGAGCAGCGGCAAGATTGGCGCGGAGTAGCCGATCCTATTGTTCGTGCGAGGATAGCGGGTGGTGATGGCGGCGTGTGGGATGAAACACTAAATCTGCGGCCTTAGAGCACGCTCGGCGGAAATTTACGACGCGCGGCGAGAACGGACTGAAGATTCGTTGGGAAAGTGAAAAGGAAGTCGGTGCGCAGCGGCTTGTGAATATGCGTACCGGTTGAAGACGGCGCAAAGCCTTCGTATCGCGCGGATTTCGGGGACATAGACCCTTCGATGCTCAGGGTGAACAAGAGTGTCTGTGCTGCCCGGAAGTTATTCGGTGTGGGTTAGGTCGTGAATTTGTGATTCTAGCGCTTGGTTGTATTGGCGTTCGATTTGGAGTTCGGTTTGGAGCTTCTTGACGAGCAGTTCGAGTCGCGCGACTTCGGCGCGAAGTTTTTGAGCGTCGCCGCTGGGCACCGCGCGGGCGAGCGCGTGAACTGGCGGTTGCGTTGGCTGGCCGGCATGAACGGGCGGGTTGCCGTGCTGCTGCGCCGGCGGGAAATTTGGCGGAGCAGTGGATGCCGGTGACGAGGGGTGCGGCGTGAAGGCCTCGGCTAACGCGCGGGGCCAAGCTGATTCCGGGACGCGCTGTTCGGAGGCGTGCGGCTGCTGCGTGGCGTGTGTTGGCCCGACTGGCGGAGGCGTCGCTGGCGCGAAGAGGCTGCTCAGCGAGTTCGCGGCGCTGGGGGCATGGGAGATATTGGGAACTCCGGGGATGTTGTGAATTCCGGGGATGCTTGGCGCAGCCGGGCGATCCGTCGCGGACGGCGCGGGGCTTGCTGGTTTCGGATTGAGCAGGGCTTTTACGCGGCCGATTAGTTCTTGCGGCTGAAACGGCTTGCGAATTAATTCGTCGGCGCGAACAGATACTGCTTTGTCGGCCACGGTCTTGTTGACCACGCCGGACATCAGCACTACCGGAATATGTCCAAATTGCGCGTGCTGCTTTATCTGGGTGCAGACCGAGTAGCCGTCCTGATCCGGCATAATGACGTCGGTGATGACCGCGTCGGGGGGATTCTGCTCGAACTGCGCGAGCGCGGAAGCGGCGTCGGCGCAGGCGATGACATTGAAGCTCTCGCGGCGGAAAGCGATCTTGATGACTTCGCGCATGGTCGCGGAGTCGTCGATGAAATAGATGGTGGGCGTGCGTTTTGCCGGGGCGTCGGTGAGTTGTGGAACGGACATTAGTTCGCTCATAGCGCTTCCTTGTCGGCTAAATTTTCTTCGGATAGACGATGTTGATCTGCGAGTTCGCTTAGGATTTTGTCGACTTCGGAATTTTCGTGCAGTGTGATGTCGGTCCTGGAGCTGTCGGCCACCGCGCTTTCGTGCGACTCCTGTTCGGGCGCAGTGTTCTCTCGCACCTGCGCGTCTTGCACCGGCCCATCTTGAACGGACGCGTCTTGAACTGAAACGTCTTGAACTGCCTCGTCTTGCGCTGAGGTCTCTTGCGCTGAGGCATCAGGATTCTCGGTGAAGAAGCCTACGATGTCTTGCGCCTCGGGCGATTCTGCTTCTCGGGTGCGCTCGGCGCCTCCGTTCGGGTCGGCATAAGCCCTTGCGGGCTCAGGGCAAGCAAAAGTGTCCGCGCTACTTAGAGCGTCGAGCGCGGTCGTTCCCTTCGCACTATCTTCTGTCGTGGCGCTGTTCGCGTTTTCGTCGTACTCGCGCATGGCGTCGAGCATCAGGTCCGTGGCGGAGCGCAGCACGGTGCACTGCGCGGAACTGGCGCCGTAGACAAATTTATAGACTCCGGTGCCGCCCTGAACGCAGCTCTTGACGATGTGGATGACGGCTTCGTCGCCGAACAGGTTGCCGCATTCGGCGTGGGTTATGGTGCCGGCGTCGAAGAACAGGACGGCATCGGCGGCCGCGGCGTTGATGTGCAGCGCGCCGGTCTGGCGAGCGTGGCCGAGCATCTGGAGCACGCCGGGAAGGTCGTGATGCGAGAGGCTGCCGCTGAGGCTGGTGTCAGCCTGGGCGAGCATTTGCGTGGGCTGGAAGCCTTCGGCTTTGCTGATGATGATGTTGCGAATGTGAGTGGCGATCACTGCGGGCTGGCGCCCGCGATCGATGTAATCATCGCAGCCGGCTTGGAAGGCTTCCATAAGAGCGCGCTGGCTGCCGTCGCCGAGAGCGATGATGGGGAGCGCGGCGTTTTTGGGATCGGCGTGGATGATTTTGGCGATTTCCAGCGCGCCCATTTCGCGCATGTTGGTGGCGCACACTACGGCGGTTGGCATGTCGTACTCGAGGGTGGTCAGCGCGAACGCGGGTTGTGTGCTGGAAAGGACTTCAAAGCCCTCGCGTTTCAAGGCGTCGCTCAGGCGCTTCGAGAAATAGACGTTACTGTCGATCAGCAGAATTTTTGCTACGCGGCCTGGTTCGATCATGAGAGCGCCTCTTGCTGGTGCAGGGCTTCGGTGGGCGCTGGGAGGATCGCGGGATTTGGACCGGGAGTCAACGCGTTGAGATTGAGGACTTCGATGACATCGCCATCGTGCGAGAGCCAGCCGGAAACGTGCGGGAGGTCGGCTTCGCTTGCCGGAATCATTTCCGCGAAGATGAGTTCGCAATCCCCGGTGACTGGGAGGGCGATCCATTCTGTGCCGTTGGTGTAGCGGCGTTGCGCGATCAGATAGAAGCGGCGGGAAAGGAGGCTCTTGCCGATTAATCTGGCGGCTACGTCGCAGACTGGGACGATGCGGCCGCGGCGGAGGATTACGCCCTCGATTTCTTTCGTGTGGTGCGGGAATCGGAAGATGCGGCTTGGGGCCACGAGTTCGGCAATATCGCCCGCGGCTACGGCGAAACGGCGCTCGGCCAGGCGGAGGAGGACGAAGGATTCGGAATCGGTTTGGGTTTGCGGGCTCATTGGGGGAGGCTCGCTGGGTCGATGGTGGAGGGTGTTGGATCTAAACCCGCACCCTTAAAACCCAAGGGTGCGGCGCCCGGTTCGGAGTTCGCGGGAGCGTTTGACGATGATTCCAGGAGCGTGGCTTCGCTTGGCGACTCATCCGGGATGGTTGAGTCTAAACCCGCGGACTCATTCGACTGCAGCGACGAGTCCAGGAGGAAGAGTTCGTCCGGGGTCAGGAAGCCTTCGGGCTTTACCACCGGGACCACCGTTTGGTCTATGGCAGTTACGCCGCGGTACCAGTCGCGCTCGTCGTTGCAGAAGGCTTGCGGCAGGGCTTGCAGGCGCGTCATGGTGGTCATTTTCTCGATGCCATCGACTAACAGGGCGGTGCGCGTGCGGCGGAGGACGAACACCAACGCCGGCGCGAATGGTGGCAGGCCGAAATGCATGGCGCCGTTTACTACGTAGAGAGAGTGTTCGCCGCGCTGCACGATGTGGCGGACTTTGCGGAGGCCGGCTTGCGCGATTTCTTTTGCCGCGCCGGATAGGGTGTCCACGCTGCGGACTTCCTTTACCGACGCGGACGAGACGGCGAAAAGTTGTCCGCTGACGCGGAACAGAATGATCTGCTCGGTGCGAACAGGTTGTGATTTTGTGGGCGCGGGGAGGCGCATTACTTCACTCCGACAGGCGTGGCTTTGCAGATGTTGATCACGCGCTTTTCGATGGCGGCGTAGATGTCGTCAAGCGGCAGGACCTGCTCGACGTTGGCAGCTTTGATGGCTTCGGCGGGCATCCCGAAGATCACGGAGGTAGCCTCGTCTTGGGCGATGACCAGCCCGCCAGCGTTGCGGATGGCTTTTGCGCCTGCTGCGCCGTCGTTGCCCATGCCGGTTAATACGACACCGATGGTCATTGCGCCGGCGTAGGCCGCGGCGGTTTCCATGGTGACGTCGATATTCGGGAGATAGCCGTTGATGCGGCCGGAAGTGCCGTCGAGCTGGATGCGGCCCGTCGGAGTGATGCGCAAATGTTGCGCGCCGGGGCAGATGTATAGCGTGCCGGGTTGAACCGGCTCGTTGGGTTCGGCTTCCTTCACCCGGATGCTGGTGAATTCGGCTAGCTGCGCCGCGTATTGCGTGGTGAACGTAGCGGGCATGTGCTGCACGAGAAAAACGGCAGCGGGGAAGTCGCGCGTGAAGCCGGGGGCGAGACGCATCACCGTCGCGGGGCCGCCGGTGGACGCACCTAGCACGACGATCGGGAAGCGCTGATCGAGCGGCGCGGTTGGCTGCGGACGAGGGGCGACGCGTTGCGGAGTGCTCGCGGGACTGTTACCTACCGCTTGAAGCGTGGACGCCAGGCGCGACGCCGTGCGGACCACGCGGACTTTTGCGGACATGCGCACTTTGCGAAGAAGATCGTCCTTCACGCTTTGCATGTCGAGGTCGATGCCGCTGGATGGCTTGGCGACGAATTCGATGGCGCCGAGTTCGAGAGCTTTCAGCGTGCTGGCCGCGCCTTCGCGGGATTCCGAGCTGACGATGACGATGGGGCGCGGGTTGGTGGTCATGATTTGCGCGGTGGCCTGCAAACCATCGACGTGGGGCATGTTGATGTCCATGGTGATGACATCAGGCTTCAGGGATTCGGCCAGCGTGACGGCTTCGCGCCCGTCTTTGGCTTGGCCGACGACTTGTAGCTGATCGTCGGAATTCAAAATGGTTTCGAGGACCTTGCGCATGAAGGTCGAGTCGTCAACGATGAGGACGCGGAACTTTTTGTTCGGAGTGGTCGGCATCGTTGTTCCTACGCTACCGGGACTGCCGGGCGCGTTGCCTCCGTTCCGATAAGTTTTTCGACCGCGGCGATGAGTTGATCTTCCTGCACCGGTTTGGTGAGGAACGCGGTGGCGCCTTCTTTTATCGCGCGGTCGCGATGTTTGGCGCCGGCGCGCGAGGTCACGACCATGACCGGAATGCGGCGCGTTGTGGGGCTCTGGCGCAGTTGAACCATCAGTTCGTAACCGGTCATGCGCGGCATTTCGAGGTCGGTGATGACCAGATGGCAGCCGTGCTGGGTGACCAGTTCGGCGGCTTCTAGGCCGTCGGCGGCGAGCTTCACGCGATAGCCGTTCTTTTCGAGCATGCGGCCGACGAACTTGCGGACGCTGATGGAGTCGTCGGCAACGACGATGACGCGTTCGTGCTCGACGCGATCGATCGCGTCGGTGGGAATCGTGCCGCGGGCGACGGCTTCGGATCCGGGGGCGAAGACGCGAGCGGCGCTGGCGCTGGCTTGCAGGGTGCGGCGCTCGTTGGGCTCCGTTGCGACCATGCGATTGAGATCGATGAGCAAGATCAGGCTGCCGTCTGGAGCGATGGTCGTGCCTGGGAATAGTTTTACGCGACGGAGATATTCGCCGAGATTCTTGATGACGATTTCGTCTTTGCCGAGAACTTCTTCGACGACGAGACCGATCTGGCGATTGCCGGTGTTGGCTACCACCATGCGGAAGTAGCCGTTGATGGCTTCCAGCGGCGGAAGGCCTAGATAGCCGTCGAGGCGGATGACTTCGGTGACGACATCGCGCACTTTGGTGAGAAGTTTGCCGCCTACGTCTTCGATTTCGTCGGCGCGGATCCGGCGAATCTCTTCCACCACGGCAAGCGGGAGAGCAAAACTGACGCCGCCACAGCGGACGAAGAGCGCGGGCGAAATGATCAGGGTCAGCGGGACTTTGAGGGTGAATTTAGTGCCTTCACCGCGAGTGCTTTCGATTTCGACGTCGCCGTTGAGGGCGTTTAGATTCGCGCGGACAACATCGAGGCCGACGCCGCGGCCTGCGAGTTCGGTCTTGGCTGGAGCGGTGGAGAAGCCCGGATGGAAGAGCATCTCGCGCAGATCGCGCTCGGTGAGGCGGTCGGCGGTTTCGCTGGAGACCAGCGAGCGTTCGACGGCACTCTGCTTTACGCGTTCGTAGTCGATGCCACCACCGTCGTCTTCGACTTCGATGTAGATGTGATTGCCGCGGTGATACGCGCGGAGGGAGACTTTGCCTGCTTCGGGTTTACCGGCGGAAAGGCGCGCGTCGCCGCGCTCGATGCCGTGGGCGACGGAGTTGCGGACCAGGTGCACGAGCGGATCGGAAATTTGCTGGATGATGTTGTTGTCGAGCTCGGTTTCGTTGCCGACGAAGTCGAGTTCGACTTGCTTGCCGGCGGATTGCGCGGCGTCGCGGACAGCGCGGGACAAACGGGAATAGAGAGTGCCGATGGGCACCATGCGGGCTGCGGTGAATTCGTCCTGCAAGTGGTGCGCTAGTTTCGTGAATTCGTCGATGTCGCCTTCGACGCGGCCGATGTAGCCTTCAAGTTGCGTGAGGACTTCGTTCACGTCGGCGGAAATTTCGGCCATGGAGCGGGAGAGGATGTTGAAATCGTCGTAGCGATCCATCTCGAGCTCGCTGAAGTCGTCGAAGAAGCCGTCGCCTGCGGCGGCGCTGGTCAGGCGTTTCGGGGTAGTGGCGGCATTCCAGGATGCGGTCGCGCGTGACGAGCTGATGCGGTTGAACTCGTACTTTTCCTGGAATTCGTTCACTTTGCCTTGCAGGCGTTCCTTCGAAAAACTGAGCGTGTCTACGAGCTTTTCGAGTTCGGAAACGCGGCCGACCATGCGGGTGCGGTTGATGACCAGCTCGCCCACGGTGTTCATCATACGGTCGAGGCGTTCGAGAGCGATACGAACGGACTTGGTGGAAGCGGCCGGGCTTGCTGGCTGCTTGCCGGATTTGCGAGCTTGCTGCGGCGCGGCGATTTCTTGTGGAGTCGCTTGATAGGCTTCGCCGTTGCTGGATGCTTCGGCGAGAGTTTCTTCCGTGTCGAGCGGAGCGAATTCGGCGATGCGGTTGAGCAGGGAATCGACGCCGGCGCGCATTTCGGATTCGTCGGCCCACTGGCGATGAAGAGTCTTTTTCAGAACGTCGACGGATTCGAGGCAAATATCGACGACTGCAGGCGATGGCTCGATTTCGCCGTCACGCAAGCGGCCGATCAAGTCTTCGACGCGATGGGCGATGGCACCGAGACGCTTGAGGCCTACTTGTGCGGCGGAACCTTTGACCGTGTGAATGGCGCGGAAGAGGCGATTGATTTCCTCGGGGTTGTTGTTGCCTTCGAGGGAGATGAGGCAATCGCTGACGACTTGCAGGTGCTCTTCGGCTTCCGGTTGGAAGAATTCGAGGATTTCGGGACCGACTTCGTCATCGGCTGGCAACGCATCGAAATAGGAGCCTGTGAGAGCGGCCTGCGGGACCTCGTCGAGTGCCGGAGGAGCTGCCGGCCGCTGATCGAAAGTCAGAGGAACCGGTTCGACCGGGAACGCGAAGCGGTAGCGCTCTTTGAAGGCGGCGATGTCTTCGATGTTTTCCTGGCCGGTATCGCTGATTTCCAGCAGATCGGTTTCCAGCAGGGAGATACCATCGGACAAGAACTCGGTTAGAGGGCCGTGCAAGTCGTCGCCCAGCGTGGCGTTCAGCGAGTATTGAAAAACGTGCGCTAACTTTCCGGCGATCTCGGAGAAACGGGGGAAGCCGTAGCTGGCGGACGTGCCGCTCAGTGTATGGGCGGCAATGTAGAGACGTTCGAGATCTTCGCGGCGCGGCTGAATTTCTTGAAGCACGCTGACGTATTCGCGCAGGTACTGGAGATGCTCGGAAGCTTCCTGGAGGAATAGCTCGACGGCTTCGCGGTCTGGGATGCTCACGAGGCTCCTCCTTCCAGGACGAGTTCGGACTTGTGGAGTTCCTCGGCTGTTGGCTTGCGGTAGAGGATGCAATCGTTGAGGACGATGGCCTGGAACTTTACGGGCATTTTCGAGATGGATTCGGAATGGCCGAGGAAGAGGTATCCGCCAGGCTCCAGGCTGTCGTAAAAGCGCTGGACCAGGGTGCGGCGGCGCTCCTCCGTGAAATAGATCAGGACGTTCATGCAAAAAATCAGGTCCATGCGGCCTACGTAGACGGCCGAGGCTAGATTCATTTGTGCGAAGGTGATCATTTTCTGAAGCCGGGGCTTGACCTGATGGCCGTCCTTTGCCTGCGTAAAGTGTGCCGCTAATTGCTTCTCGCTGACGCTGGCTACGCTGCGGCCTTTGTAAACGCCGCGCTCCGCTTGCTTCAGCGCGTTCCTGCTGACATCCGTGGCGAGGATCTCGAGCTTCCACGAGTCGGCGAAGGAAAGCGCGTCGGCAATGGTGATCGCGATCGAATAGGGTTCCTCTCCGGTGGAACAGCCTGCGCTCCAGACGCGCAGGGTTCGCGGATTCTTCCAGAACTTTTTTACGTGCAACTCCGGCAGGAGGCGCTTTTCGAAGGCCTCGTATACGCCCGGGTAGCGGAAAAACGATGTTTCCTGCGTCAGCAAACGTTCGAGCAGAGCTTCGTACTCGACATTTGTTTTGCGGATGGCGCGGAGCAGCTCTGTGCCTCCTGCGAGTTTTTTCGCGACGATGTGCTCGCGAACCCGCGTGGAGAAGAAACGCTCGCGCGATTCGTCGAAACAAATGCCTGTCCGCTCTTCAATCAGCATGCGGATCTCGCTCAACTCGTGTTCGCTCAAACGGACCGCAGGTCCCTGGCGTTCGCTCATCGTGGTCACGTTTCGGCTCCGGTCCATTCCTTCTGTGCGATCGCTATGCGGTCGCCCTTAAGCGCAACCGCAGAGCGGGTTGCGCCGGAGCTAGGAATCGTTGCCTATCGAGCCGCGCCTGCTGGAACGGGCCGCTCGGATTCTTCATTCACGCTGCCTTGCTTTGCTGCCCGGAACTGGGCCAATGCTTCGTTGAGCTGGTCTGAGAGTTTGACCAACTGGCTGACGGTGGCGACCGTGCCGCGTGTGCCTTGCGAGGTCTGGCGCGTGATGCTGGAAATGATTTGCATGGCGTGGGCTACGCCTTCGGTGCCGCGTACTTGCTGTTTCGAAGCCAGGGAGATTTCCTGGACGAGCTCGGCGGACTGGCGGACGACGCTGGAAATCGCGTCGAGCGCTCGGCCTGCCTGATCGGCCAGCGTTGCGCCGCCTTCCACTTCCTTGGTGCCTTCTTCCATGACCACGACGGCTTCGTTTGTCTCGGCTTGAATGGCCTTGATCAGGGCTGCGATGTCTTTCGTGGCGCTGCGGGAGTGTTCGGCGAGCTTGCGGACTTCGTCGGCGACGACTGCGAAACCGCGGCCGGCTTCTCCGGCGCGGGCCGCTTCGATGGCGGCATTCAACGCCAGGAGGTTGGTCTGCTCGGTGATGTCGTTGATGACGTTGATGATTTCGGAGATTTCCAGGGAGCGATCGCCCAGAGACTTGATCTTTTTCGCGGTGGCCTGCACCGAGGCGCGGATGCGCTGCATGCCTTCGAGCGTGTCGCGGACGGCGCGGTTGCCTTGTTCGGCGGCATCGAGAGCGCGGCGCGCGGCTTCGGCGCTGGCTTCCGCGTTGTTGGACACTTGCTTCATCGAGACCGTGAGTTCTTCGACGGCGCTGGAAGTGTTGGTGATTTCCTGATCTTGCTGGGTGGCGCCAGCTTGCATTTCGTCGGCGGCCACCAGGATGTTGTTGGAGCAGGCGGTGACTTCCATAGCGGCCTTGCGGACGCGCTCGAGAACCTTGGTGAAATTGTCGAGCATGTAGTTGATGGAGTCGGCGACGTTGCCGAGGGCGTCGTTGGTGACTTTGCCGCGGAGAGACAGATCGCCGCGTGCTACCTGGTTGATGACCGTCAGCAACTCGGTGATGCTGCGCTGGAGGTTGTCGTTGGCTTCCTGGTTGCTGTTGGCTTTCGAAACTTTTGCGACGGCGCGATTAAGATTGTCGGCGATGTAGCCGAGTTCGTCTTGCGTGTGAACGTCCGCGCGGGTGCGAACGTCGCCTGCGGCGAAGCGCTCGGAGAAATCGGCGAGCTGCTTGACCGGGGTCGAACAGAGCGCTGCCGAGGCGCCAGGCCAGGAGCAAGCGCCATGCCTATGGCTAGCGCCAGAGCGAGAAGCACCGAGCCGCTTGCGCCGCTTGGCAATGCGCCAAAGTCAAAGAGAGATGCGCCGCCAGATTGCCGGCCGGCGCTGTAGGCCAAGCCGAGCACGGCGAATAGCACGACGCCGTTTGCCAGAACCAGCGTCCAGATTGTGGAACTCAGTCGCGATTTCATGCCTTCCTCCAAAGCTTTCCTACGGCGCGCTCCGGCTTTGCCGGTACTGTGGCCGCAAAACTCAAATGCTGGGTCCTGGGTAAACCTCGAGCAATTTCCTTAGGTCGATCAACAGCGCCAGGCGATCTTCGTGGCGCAGCATGCCTACGCAGTGCGGCACATTTTCCGGAGCTTGCTCCAGAAGATCGTCGGTGGTGACGGAATAGGTGCCGATGACTTCGTCGGCGGCGATGCCCACGCGAAGATCATCGTGTCCGGCTTCGCCGCGAAGGGAAGCGACGACCACGTGCTTCGGCAGCAGGCCGGGACGCCGGCCTTCGGTCAGAGCGATGTCGATCAGCGGAACGATGACGCCCCGCAAATTGAAAATGCCGAGCAGATACGGAGGCGCCAGGGGCACTTTCGTCAGCAAAGGCCAGTCCAGCACTTCTTCGACGTCCAGCACCGGCAGGCAGAAGCGTTCGCGGCCGCTTCGGAACACGCAGAACTGCGATTCCGCAGGACTATCGTCAAGCGGACCGAGAGCTTCCAGCAGATCGTCAGCGTCGGCGTTGGCGGCTAGCGGCGTTAGATGAAAATCTTCGAACATGCTTACGTCGTCCTCAGGCGACTGCTCACGAAATGGCCCATGCGATTTCTGGTGCGGCGGCTCATGCGAAACGCCGGACTGCGCGGAGTAACTCTTCGCGCGTAAAGGGTTTGGTTACGTATCCGTCGGCGCCTTGCTGCTCGCCCCAGTACCGATCGCTCGGTGTGTCTTTCGAAGTGACCAGGATCACCGGTATGGCGTTGAACTTGGTGTTGCTTTTCAACTCGCGGCACACTTGGAAGCCGTTGCGTTCGGGCATGACCACGTCCAGCAGGATGACGCTGGGTCCCTCGGCGGTAATGAATTCCTCAATACGTCGCGGGTCGTTCAGGCCGACAGAGTTATAGCCCTCGGTTTCAAGAAGGCCTTGCATCAGCCGTACTTGCGATGGCGAATCGTCGACGATCAGGATTTTTTTCTGGAGCACAGAGTTCTCCGAACAGTTCTCCGCTGCATAAGGGTGCACGTCAGCGGCCAGCTTTGGGCCGGGATCGCAACGTTTGTCGCGTTGGTATAACGACCTCAAAATGAGGCACTTACGGTAGAACTGAGAGATCGCTAGCGGCGGCGAGAACGCGACGTTACGGCGTCGGGCGTCTCAGCTTGAGATGCATTCTCAGCGTCGCGCATTTCGGTGGCGAGGGATGAGAATCGCTGCATGATTTCGTTTATGCGCAGGGCCATGCTGTGAATGGTTTTGATTTGCGCGAGAGATTGCTGCGAAAGCTGACCGGGCTCGAGGAGCAGAAGTTCCGCGTTGCCGAGCATGGAGGTCAGCGCGTTGTTGACGCTATGCTTCATGTCGATCATGTAGCGGCCGAGCGTAGCGTGGTGTTCGTTTTGCGCGGCTTTATTTTCGGCTTGGCGGGCCGCGCGGATGGCTTCGCTGCGGCGCAGAGATTCGCCGGCGACCAGCAGCAGGGTTTGCGTCCAGTCTTCCCGTAGGGGGATATGGACTAGACGCGGATAGCGGGCGCGCAGTTGAGAGAGCTCGCGGGAGTCGGCCGGCGCGCAGAGGATCACTGCGGTGGCGGTAGCGAGCGACTTCAGAACCTCGGGGAGTTTGCCTTCGCGCAGTGGACCGACAACGACAAGTTCGTGGTCGATTGCTTCGTGCTCGCTCCACACATCACTGCCGAGCACGGTGATGGCGGGAGCCTGACGTTCGGCTTGCCAGCAGGAGGTCAGCAGTCGCGCAAATTCCGTTTCATCCGTGACGATCAGTGCGTTGGAGTTTGGCAAAAGGGACCGGCTCCCAATCCTGGTCTTACGCCCTAAGTCTTACGGCATTGTGCGCTGGCAATTCTTTACGCGTCTTCGCCGCTACGAAAAGTCGCGCGCTTGCTAAAGTTTCTCAGCCTCGTCGAGCGCGGAAAGCAAACGCTTGGTGCTGATGCCTAAATTCACGGCGGCTTCGGTATCTTTCGCCTGCTTGGCGACATCCACGCGTTCCTGCAGGCGAGACACTTCGATGCGCGCGATGGACAGTGCGCGCTCTAGGCCGGTGGCGTTGCCGGTTTCCTTAGCGGACTCGGTTGCGGCGGTCACCAGAGCACGGGCGACGACGGCGCGCCGCAGGTCTTCAGCGGAGGGACTGTCTTCGTTGACGAACGCGGTGACCTCCCAGGAGGACATCAGGATCCGAGCGCTGCCAATTCTGACGGTGGTCATGGAGCGCCCGGGCGCCGGCGGGACGGCGATGAGTTGCTCCCAGATTTGTTCGAGACAAGATTCGAAATCCAGAACCGCGGGGGCTTCTGATTTCTTGGGCGACTCGGGCAGGGAACGCGCTGCGGAAGCACCTGGAGCCGTATCACGATGTGTGACATCGGCTGGGTGAGGCGCCACGGTTTCGGTGGTCTTCGGCGCAATCCGCTCAAGCGCGCGCTCCACGTCTGATCGCAAAGCCAGAAGCTTCTCGAAGGTTTCGTTGACGGTTCGCTCGGTATATTCCTTCTGGAACGGCTGCTTCCATTCGTCGGCGAGTTGACGGACTTTTGCGAGGGGCTCCGCAGTGGATAGGCCAAAATTCATGCAGTCGACGATACGGACACCCGCGGAATCAAGCTGGCTCAGCCCGGCACGGATCGCGATGAGATCCGCATGCATGAGTTCGATCAGTGTACGGCGCAGAAGGAAGTTGAAGCGGACGAACGCCAAAAGCGAAGAGGGCTCGTAGAACATTTTGCCGGCAGTTTCTTTTACCTTGCGACCCTGCTCGATAAAATTCGTTTTAAGCATGTCGCGAAGGCTACGGAAGCCACGAAGAGCGGCAATCATTTTCTCAAGAGGCTCGCACCAGGCAAGAGGAGCGGTGCTGACGTCGCCGAGGACGGGCTTCATCACTATTGCCGCGTCTTCGAGTTCTATCTGCTTGTGATAAATCTTTGGAGGCGTGCAAAGTGCAAAGTATTGTACGAGGAGGAAATCAACCTTGTCGCGATCCGTGTTCGTCTTTGACGGCTTGCGCAGATGACGATGAATGAGGGCGCACAAGCCGGCTTCGCTGGCGTTCAGCGTGGTCATCTGGAGTAGATGACGAAGCTGATAGACGAGAACCTGCTGGTCCATGGCATCGAGCCACGTTTGAATCTTGGAAAAAGTCTCGAGATCCGGCTTTTCGGGCAAGTGCCGTTTGTCGGGCGGGAATGGGATTTCAACGGTGAGTTGCCTGGCGAGCGCGAGATAGATCGGAAAAACAGAGCGAGCTTCGTCCCACTCTTCCTGGCGCGGCGCAGCGGCACGTGCAGGAGGAGAGTAGGAAAGATTGAGAGTGGTCATCTTGGTCATGGCTGCGTCACCCAGTCGCAAGGCCCTTGCGCGAATTTAACGGCTACCGCTTTGCGGCCTTCGTGATACTGCACGGCGATAACGGTGGCTTCGGCCGCGCGTCCTTTTCGATCTCGTTCGAGTCGCACACGGTCATCGAATTCCAACGGCAAAGTGGAAAGAAAGATGGCGAAATCCGGTGCGGCAAATTCAAGCGTGGCCGCTTCGCGCAGCTTGGTGCGGCCGCCGCGAAGGGCGGTCACCTGCACGGGTATGCGGACGGCGGCAGCTTGCGGAAAGAACCGCGCTAGTTGCTCCGCGCAGCCCTGCTCTTGATCGGGGGCCGCGATTTCGGTTGAGCTCTTCACATCGCCTCTCAAGCTTGCAAGTGCCAGGTGCAACTGTTACATGCGACAGACACACACGGCACCGATAAGCACAGAATCCCAGCAGGGAGAGAGCACGTCTGACACCAAAAGAAGTCAAGGTGCGAGCGTTTGGGAAATCGCTGAAAGGGTGAGGGTTAGATAATTTACTCGGGTCGCATCGCGGGTTTCGGCGTCTCAGTGTGAAACGCCTGCGTCTCAGCGGTTCGGCGCGCCGCGTAGACCCGGCAGATCGTGAGACGTGTCTCGTCTAGTGAGATGCAGCGTGAACTTTCGTTTCATCGGCGGCATCCGCCGGTGCGGCTTTCATTGGTATGTTGTAACGCTTGAGCTTTCTGTAGAGCGTTGCGCGACTGATGCCAAGCATCTTTCCCGCGAGAGCCTTGTCGCCGTTCGCTTGCTCGAAAACGCGCAGGATGGTCATGCGTTCCATTTCCGCGAGCGCGGTTGTGGAAAGAGACGCGGTATCCTGCAGCGACGACGACGCTGGCGCGCTGGAATCCATCCGAATCGCGGGTGGTAGATCGCCAACATCGATCACATGATGGTCGCCGAGTGCGACGGCGCGAGCGACGCAGTTCTCTAATTCGCGAATGTTACCCGGCCAGTCGTATTGCAGGAGACTTTTCATCGCTCCGGGCGTCACCTGCAGGTTTTCGCCGCGGGCGTAGCGGTCCAGGAAGTGATGGACCAGCATGGGGATGTCGGATCGGCGGTCTCGAAGCGCAGGGAGATGAACGGTTACGACGTTCAAACGGAAATAAAGGTCCTTGCGGAAAGTGCCGCCGCGGTAGGCGGCTTCCAGGTCGCGGTTGGTGGCCGCGATGACGCGCACGTCGACGTTCACTTTTTCGTTGCTGCCGACCGGACGAACTTCCTTTTCCTGCAACACGCGGAGGAGTTTGGCCTGCATTTCCAGCGGCAACTCGCCAATTTCGTCGAGGAAAATTGTCCCGCCGTTGGCGGCTTGGAATAAACCAGCCTTGGACTTCGAGGCTCCCGTAAAAGCTCCTTTTTCGTAGCCGAAGAGCTCGCTTTCCATCAGCGTAGGGACTAAAGAGCCGCAATCAACGGCAATGAATGGAGTTTGTGCCATGGCGCCGCGGAAGTGAATGGCGCGCGCGGCGAGTTCTTTGCCGGTGCCGCTCTCGCCGGAAATCAGAACCGGGGTGCGAGTGTCTTTCAGACGCGAAATCATCCGCAAGACGTCTTGGATATTCGCAGAGGTGCCGATGATTCCGTCGAGGTTTTCCTCGGTATTGACGCGCTCGCGCAGGAACTCGTTTTCGGTCACTAAGCGGATTTTTTCCGCCATGCGTTGCAACAGCAGGCGCATCTTTTCGACGCGGAAAGGTTTTTCGATGTAGTCGTAGGCTCCGAGTTTCATGGCATCGACCGCGGATTCGATGGAGCCGTGGCCGGTCATGATGGCTACTTCGGTGCGAGGGATCAGCGCTTTGACCTGGCGCAATAGTTCTACGCCGGACTGGCTTGGAAGCTTCAGGTCCGTCAGCACGAGGTCGGGGGATTCTGCTTCGAGCCGGGAGACCGCGGACTCGGCGCTTTCGGCCTCGGCACAGACGAAGCCGAGAGAGGTTCCGATGGTCATGCACAGGCGGCGGATGCTTTGTTCGTCGTCTACCACAAGCAAGCGGATTTTTAGGTCGGCGTTCATGGTTTCCCGAAGGTTTTCTCCACTACGGTTAGTAGTTGCTGAACTCGAAAGGGTTTTTCAATGCAGGGCGTTCCACTCTGCGCCAGCAGGGCTTGCGTATCGCTGTTGGCGGTGTCTCCGCTGATCAGAATGATGCGGGCGCAGAGTTCCGGACGGTTTTGCTGGATCCAGGCGTGCACTTCGGCGCCGTTTACTGAGCCTGGCATGCGGATATCCGAGATCACACCGAAGTATTCGCCGCCGTCGAGCTTTTCCAGTCCCTCTGCGCCAGACGAGGCGTCAACCACTGCGTAGCCGCGCCGCTCCAGTGCTGCGCGCAGGAAAGCGGTGACAGACGGCTCGTCTTCGATCAAGAGGATGGGTGAAGGCGCGCGCGATTCGGATTGCAAGGTCATCGCCCCGCTTCCTTGGCGATAGCGGCCGCGGTTGCTGCTTCTGTTGCAATCGGAACTCGCACGATAAAGGTGCTCCCTTGGCCGTCTTCGTTGTTGTGGCAGAGGATTTCTCCGCCATGGGCGCGGACGATTCCATAGCAAATGCTGAGGCCGAGGCCGGTACCCTTGGCGGCTTGTTTGGTGGTGTAAAACGGATCGAAGATGCGTTCGGTGTCTGGGACGCCGGTACCGTTGTCGGTGATGGCTACTTCGATGTTTTGATCGTTGTGGCCCGTGTGAATCGCTATGCGTCCGCGCTGTCCGGCGTCCTGGACGGCATCGTAGGCGTTGTTCAGGATATTCAGGAAGACTTGTTGCAATTGCTGTGCATCGCCGAGTGCCGGGGCCAGTTTTTCGTCGAAGTCTTCGATGACCTCCACGCCGTGGCTGGCAAAATCGTAGCTACGGAGCTTGATGGTTTGGCGCAGGACGTTGTTGACGTGAACGAGTTCACGCTGCACCGGCCGCTGGCGTGCGAAGCTGAGCAGATCCTGGACTATGTCTTTCGTGCGTTGCGTTTCGTGCAGAATGATCTGGAGATCCTCGCGGGCGTTCTGGGGCATCTCGGGATTCTCTAAAAGCAGATCGGTGAAGCCTAAAATGGCGGCCAGGGGGTTGTTGACCTCGTGGGCCACGCCGGAAACGAGCCGGCCGATGGCGGCCATTCTTTCGGAATGGGCGAGTTTGGCCTGGAGCAGAACGGCATCGGTGATGTCCGTCATCACGACCACGACGCTGTTTACGAGGTTTTGCTCGTCGCGCATGGGACTCAAAGAAATCGAGAAATGGCCCATCGACGTATCGCTCCGACGTGCGCGGAGTTCCAGGTTTTCGACTTGATGCCCCTGCGCCGTAGTCTCAAGTGCCGCATCGAAATCGGCACGGTGAGATGCCTCGACCCAATCGACGAGGCGATGGCCGATCAACTCGTCTTCGCGGTAGCCGGCCTCAAAGCAACGCCGGTTGGCGTAGCTGATCAGGCCGGCGGTGTCGAGCACCAGGATCATGCTCTGCGTGGTATTCAGAATCTTCTGGTTGAAGTCACGCTCACGCTGCAACTGCGACTGGAATGTTCGTTGTTCGGTGACGTCCAGCATCAGGCCGCGAATCTGGATGATCTTGCCGTTGGCGCCGCGGACGGCGGTGATGTTCTGCAAAGTGTGGAGAAGAGTGCCGTCTTTGCGACGCAGGGTCTCTTCGTAGTTGCGGAGAACGCCACGCTCCGAGAGGGCGCGTGAAAACCTTTCTCTAGCTGCCGCAACGGGATACAGATGAGGGCCGACGTCGGCGCGCAACAGTTCTTCGCGGGAACCATAACCCAGCATTCGGACCATGGCGTCGTTTACGTCGAGAAAGCGCCCGTCAGGCGTGGCGAAAAAGAGCCCTTCCTGAATGCTGTCGAATAGCTCCCGATAGCGGCGCTCTGCTTCCCGCCGGTCGGTCATATCCTTTAAAACGTGGATGGTACGGGTGTCGTCGTCGGAGACCCCGGGGGTTCTGGAGGTGGAAACCAGGAAAATGCGCTCAGGGGACGCCACCACATACTCCTCGCGCGTCTGTTGGGTGTCGCGGCAGAACGGGCAGGGCAGTTCGGTGCCGGTTTCTGCGATTTGACGGAGGCTGCTCATAGCCTCGCCGACGAGGGCTACGGGCGGGACGCCCAGATGCGATGCCAGAGAGCGGTTCGTGCGCACGATGCGGAAAGAGCGATCGTGGACGACGATATAGTCGCTGATGGCGTCTATGTCTTCGACCCACTGACGCTTGGAGCGCTCCAATTGCGAAAATCTGCGGAAGTTCTCAAGAGAGAGAGCGGCGTGGCTGGCGAGTGCCTGAAGGAGATGGCGTTCGTTGTTTTCGAGCGTACTGCGATCCCGGAGCAGGCAGAGAGATCCGAGAATCTCCTCGTCGCTGGCGGTGATGGGCACAAAGATTACCGCCGCGCCGGAATTGTCGCTGAGGCCAGCTAACGCTGGGTCTGTAGAGAGGAGTCGAGCTTCGATCTGGCGACGTTCTTCGCGGGCCAAGCGCACGAGGGCGCCGCGATGAGTAGCATCGAGGGGACTTTCGCCCGAAGTGGCCTGGTATAGGTCGGTCTCGCGCCCTCGGAAGACCATGACGCTGCCCCACTTGGCGTTGAGCATGCGGGTGGCGCGTTCTGCGAAGCGTTCGAGGAATCCGGGGAGATGCCGGGATTGAGCCGCATCAACGGCCAACTCCATCAACTCCTCGGCTTCTCGGCCTTGCGGGCGAGGAGATGCTTTGGATTCGCGGCTACGACCGAGACGGCTCGAAGTTTTACGAGTTGCTCTAGGCATGTTTGATCGAGACGCACCGCTGGCGTCTCAATTTGACGACTTCCACGCACAACTACGCTAGCTAGCTATCTCAATGTGAGTCAATCTCGAAACGAAAACGTGTTGCTGAATCGTCTACCCGTCCTTTCGCCAAGTGAGCGGAACGTCTCAGCGTGAGACCCGACGCCGCGAAACCCAGGCGCACTGAGACGTTTTCCTAAATGAAGAGGAAATCCCCGCGACTGCGTAGCTCTCCGTTAACTGCATTGTTGCGTTGGGCTTGCGGGGCAACCCGTCGCGAAACACATGTGAAATTAGAATGTTCCTAAGCTGGCTATCGACGTGCCTTCTCTGCCGTGGGCTTTCTCCCATTCACAGGAGGGGTAGTGTCGATGAGATCCAGGTGGACAAGGAAAGTGCTGGCGAGCGCGGGGGCGACGCTGTTGTTGGGGGCGATAGGATTCGCGCAGACGGCATCGACGGACGAGGGCAAGCGAAAGGTCAAGTCAAGGGTCGCGCCTGCGTATCCGGAACTCGCCAAGCGTATGAACGTCACCGGCAAGGTGAAAATCGAAGTCATTATCGCGCCGGATGGACATGTGAAGAGCACGCGAGCCGTAGGGGGACATCCGTTGTTGGTTCAGGCCTGTCAGGATGCGGTTAAAGAATGGAAGTTCTTGCCCGCTCCCGAAGAATCCACGCAAGTTGTGGAGTTTGATTTTACGGGTTCCAGCAACTAGCTCGTCGGGGAAAAACGCGAAGTTCCGGCAGGGACTGGGAACCGCAGAGTGCGCTGCCGTAGGGGTGGAGGGTTTTCGAAATGACGATCGGCAAGAAATTATACATGGGCTTCGGATCGATCCTGGTCATTCTGGTGGCCCTGTTCATCGTGAACATCGTGGCCGGCTTGAAGGAACAGTCGGCGCGCAGTGACGCCGCGAACGCGCTGCAGAGTGTGCGCACCATTGAAGCGGTGCGCTACCAGATCATGCTGAACAGAAACAATTTGAACAACTTTCTGTTGAGCGGCGATCCCCGGGACGAAGACAAGGTGAACCACGGCCTCGTCGATATCAATGACCTGATCAAGCGCGGGGAGTCGCAAGCCGGGAGCGAAGTTCTCCGTACGGCGTTAATTCAGGTAGAAAGCACGGAAGCGAGCTGGGCCGATAACTTCGCAAAACCTCTCCTGGCCAAGCGCCATCAAGTCGATTCTGGCGACGCCACCGTATCCGACCTCCAGATCTTCTATCTGCAGAAGGATCCTGCATCGTGGTTGACGAAATCTTCGTCGGTGCTCGATCAAACCAACCAGTCCATCACCAAGGCAGGGGAAGAAACGACGCAGTCCGCCAGGAGCTGGGGCAACTTCAGCACCGGGCTGACGACGGGTGGAACTCTCCTGGCTGTTCTCGTGGGCCTATGTGCCGCTTATTTCACCGCAAAGTCCATCACCGAGCCGCTTGCGCACCTGATTACCGTGGCCCGGGAAATCGGCGACTCCGGTGATCTCGACCAGAACATCGACATTCACCGCAACGACGAAATTGGAGCTTTAGCGACAACGTTCAACAACATGGTCGCGTACCTCAAAGAGATGGCTGGCGTTTCCATGGCCGTCGCGGAAGGCGATCTATCGGTCGAAGTGGTTCCGCGGTCCAAGCGCGACACGCTCGGCAACGCTTTCCTGCGCATGTCGCACGGCTTGCAGGAACTGGTGCGCACCACGCGCGATTCCGCCGGGCAAGTGTCTGCGGGGTCGAACCAGGTTGCTGGGGCCGCTGACGAGTCGGCGAAAGTAAGCGTGCAGGCTTCGTCCGCGATCGAAGAAGTCACCAGCACGATGCACGAGATGAGCATCAACGTACAGAACGTGGTGAAGAATACGCAAGTGCAGGCCTCCAGCGTAGCCGAGACTTCCGCGTCGATCGATCAGATGGTGACTTCGATTCAGCGCGTGGCCGACACCGCCAAGGTCCTGCTCGACATCGCCAACCGTTCGCGCGAGGAAGTCGTCACCGGAATTGCGACGATGGAGAAGGCTACTGACGGACTCAATCGCACCAATCACGCGATTCAGTCCTCTGCGGAAATCATCAACGTGCTCGGACACCGCGCCGACGACATCGGCAAAATTATCGAAGTGATCGATGACTTAGCGGAGCAAACAAACTTGCTGGCTTTAAACGCGGCCATCGAAGCGGCTCGCGCCGGCGAACACGGGCTCGGATTTGCCGTCGTCGCCGACGAAGTTCGCAAGCTCGCCGAAAAGTCCACGCAGTCGACCAAGGAAATCGCCGACCTTATCCAGAGCATTCAGCGTGAGGCGCGGCAAGCGGTCGAAAACATGGAACGCAGTACGCGGATCGTGGAAGAGGGACTGAGCCTCGGCAACGACCTGGGCTCGGCGCTGCATAAAATTTCGAACGTGGTCACCGAGGTCTACAAGTTCTCCCAGGAAATTGGCGCTGCAACGGCCGAGCAATCGGTGGGATCTTCGCAGATCGCTAAAGCTACCGGGCGCCTGACGGAAATCACACAGGAAATCAATTCTGCGGTGGAAGAACAAGCTTCCGGCGCACAGGCGGTGGTTCGCGCGATGGACAAGATGCGCGAACTGGTACAGCAGTCGGCTTCCAGCTCCACCGAGCTGTCCGCGGCAGCCGAGCAGATGTTGAAGCTGTCGCGCAACCTCCTGGACAGCATGGATCGGTTTGTGTTGGATACGTCGTCGCAAAACCGCGCGCGTCGCGAGCAACCGCAACCAAGCCCGCGCCGGCGAGGCGATTCACGCCGCGAACAAGAGTCGGAGTACGCCGAAGTCACGCGTTCCTAGGGCGGCGGAGACCCCATCGATGGAAAAAGATCTCCAGGTCGTCGGCTTCCGCATCGGCAACGAGACGTTTGGCGTGCGCATTGCCGCCGTGCGCGAGATCGTGCGCGTGCCGGAAATCACTGCCGTGCCCAGCGCGCCGGAAACCGTTGAGGGCGTGATCAACCTCCGGGGCAAGATCATTCCGGTGATGGACTTGCGCAAGCGATTCGGTCACTTCGATGTGCAGCCCGACAAGAAGAATCGCATTTTGGTCGTCGAGTTGGACAACAAGCTGGTCGGCCTGATCGTCAATGCGGCGTCGGAGGTCTTGAAGATTCCGCCGTCGGATATCGAAGCGCCGGGCTCGGTGTTCGCCGAGGGTGAGTCGAACTATGTAACCGGCGTGGGAAAACTCAAAGGCCGCTTGATTATTTTGCTGGACGTTTCAAAGTTGTTGCACAAACAAGAAGTTAAAAGACTTGAGGAGGCCGCGGAAACTGTGACGACCACGAAGTAGCGATCCGTCCGGCTCTGCCGGACCCCTCGCAACGTTCGCGGACCGCCGCACGCGTCCATCATGGGAACGATAACCGCCCAAATTCAGCTCACGGAAGCAGAACTCAAGCTTCTACAAACGCTCGTCTATCAAGAATGCGGAATGTTCTTCGACGAGCGGCGTTCGCACTTCTTGAAAGACCGCCTCCAACGCAGACTCAAAGCCTGCCAGATGGATTCGTTCTATAGCTACTATCGCCTGTTGACCAGCCGCGAAGGAAAAAACGAACTAGCGGCGCTGCTCGAAAATTTGACGGTCAACGAAACGAGTTTCTTTCGCAATCGTCCACAGCTGGATCTTTTGCAAAAAGGCGTTTTGGAAGAACTCCTTCGCAAGAAACAGGAACGCCGCGATTGGACTCTGCGCGTCTGGAGCGCAGGTTGTTCGTCCGGCCAGGAAGCCTATTCGGTCGCCATTCTCATCTGCGACGCTTTGGCCTACTACTACCTGCGAAACCCACTTCCGTTCGACATGCCGTCGCCGAAGCCGTTGATCCCGCCGCCCTGGAAACTGGAAATCGTCGCTTCGGATATCAGTTATGCGAGCCTGCGCGCGGGGCAGGAGGGCGTCTACACCGAACAGCAGATGGAGCCGGTGGACTACACCTGCAGGCTGCGCTATTTCGAACGCGTAGGCGACAAATACGCAGTCAAGAAGCAATTGAAAGACTTAGTTCAGTTCGACTTTCACAACCTGAAGACGGAATTCCTGCCCCGCCGGAACGACATCATTTTGTGCCGCAACGTGATGATCTACTTCGACGAGGCCGAGCAGAAAAGGCTGATCGAAAAGTTCTGGCACTGCTTGAATCCCGCGGGATACCTGTTTGTCGGCCACGCTGAGAGCTTGTTTGGCCTGACCCAGAAGTTTCGCATGGTCCATGAAAATAACGGCACCGCGTATCAGCGGCTCGAGGCCGCCCCGTGAGCCATCCCCCCGAAGATCGCAGCGGCGAGCTTCGCGCGCTCTTTTTCGAGAGCGCCGGCGAGCTATTGCAGTCGCTGAATGAAGCTGGCCTCGAACTCGAGGCGCACCCTGCCGACGAAGAGGTCATCCGGCGAGTGCGTCGCGCGGTGCACACGTTGAAGGGTGATTCGGCGGCCTGTGGATACTACGAGCTAAGCGAACTGGCGCACGAGCTCGAAGATGTGCTCTCGCCGCAACTCGGGCAAACCCGCGGCACAAAGCTTGCCGAAGCTGTGCTGGAAGCAGCCGACTGCTTCTCGGCGATGCTCGCCGCGTATCAGCGGAATATTGATCCGCCGCCAGCCGATGCCTTGCGCATCCTGATTCGCTCGCTCCTCGCTGCGCCCGTCGCCGTTCCTGACGGCACCGCTCCGAAGAAGGTCACCGCACAATTCGCGTGGACCGAGTACGAACAACTGATGATCGCGGAGGCCATTCATCGCGGGGAAGTTGTTTACAACCTCGCGCTGCGCATCGATCCGAATAGCCTGATGCGCGCCGCAGCCTTCCAACTGATTCGCAATGTCCTGCACGGCTGCGGCACCGTGATTGCTCTCCGCCCGGAAGACAATTCCGCCGCGGCCACCGTCGAAGTCGTGGAAGCGGCGTTGGCCAGCCTGCAACCAGAGGAGCGCATCGCGCAGCGCTGCCGCATTCCCGCCATTGTTTCGGATCTGCGCATCGAGCGCGCGGAAAGCTTGGAGACTCCCGAGCACGAACTGCTGGGAGACATTCTTGAGGCCCAGGCCGCTGGTGTTGCCGCCAAGGCGGCGGAAAACGGCGGAAACTCGGAAACCCCCAAAACGCCTGGAAGCGTTTCGGCCGCGGCCGCCATCGCGGAGAGCACGCTCCGTGTTGACGCCGCCCGCATCGATGCGGTGATGAACCTCGTCGGCGAATTGATCATCGGGAAGTCGATGCTCAACCGCACGTTAACGGAATTAGACCAACGCCACTCCCGCGATCCCGTGCGCGCAAAGCTCTCGGATGCATTGGCTTTTCAATCGCGAGTTTTGGAAGAGCTTCACAAATGCGTTCTGAAGATTCGCATGGTTCCGGTCGAGCAGTTGTTCCGTCGATTTCCTCGTCTTGTCCGCGACGTGGCCAAGCAGTGCGGCAAGGACGTCGCGCTGGACGTGTCCGGGCAGAATACCGACCTCGACAAGGGCATTCTTGACGCTCTCGCCGAACCACTCATGCACCTGGTTCGGAATGCCGTCGATCACGGCGTGGAGCATGCCGAAGAACGCATCGCCGCTGGTAAACCCGCTCGCGGGACGATCTATTTGAACGCCTACCACCAGGGCACGCAGGTGGTCATCGAAGTGCGTGATGACGGCCGGGGCATCGACCTCACGCAGATTCGCTCGCTGGCCGTGGATAAGGGAGTTCTGAAAGCCGACGAAGCCCAGCGTCTTTCTGACTCCGAAGCTCTCAACCTCATTTTCGAACCTGGTTTTAGCACCGCCGCCGAGGTAACAGAGGTTTCCGGCCGCGGCGTGGGCATGGACGTCGTCCGCACAGTGCTGGACCGCCTGAAGGGTACGGTGCAGATCGCGTCCAACAAGGGCCGCGGCACAACGATTCAGCTTCGTGCTCCACTGACGCTGGCGAGCATCCAGACTCTGCTCTTCCGCGTCGGCGGCCGCCTTTTTGCCGTGCCTCTTTCTTCCGTGGTGGAGATTACCCGCGTCAACGAGAACGAGATTCATCACATCGATCGACGCGAGGTTCTGCGCTTGCGCGAGCAAGTTCTAACTCTCGTGCGCCTTAACAGCCTGAGCCGCATTCATGCTGTAGATGCCGAGCCGGAAGCAAAGAAAAAAAGAAACTTTGTAATCGTCATTGGCGCCGCCGAAAAGCGCTTCGGCTTGTTGGTGGACAGCCTTGTGGGCGAGGAAGAATTGGTCATCAAAGCGCTGCCATCGGAGATCATCTCCAGCGATTTGGTCAGCGGAGCTTCGATTCTGGGTGACGGCACTGTTGTTCTGATTTTGAATGTGCCTGCCGTGCTGGCCCGCCTTTCGCGTGCCACTCCTCTGGGAGCTATCGCATGAGCGACAAGGTCCGCGTTCTGGTGGTGGACGACTCCGCTTTGATGCGAAAGCTGATTCCGGCGATCCTTGCCCGGGATCCCTCCATCGAAGTGGTCGGCACGGCCATGGACGGCGCGTTCGCTTTGAAAAAAATCGAGGAGCTCCGGCCCGACGTGGTCACCTTGGACCTGGAAATGCCTCGCATGGACGGGATGGAGACCCTGCGCCTCATAATGCGCCGCGCTCCTTTGCCGGTAATTCTCTTCAGCACCCATTCGAAAGAAGGCGCCTATTCCACCCTCAAGGCGTTGGCCTTGGGTGCGGTGGATTTTATCCCGAAACCCACAGACGCAGCCGCCGGGCACCTGGAAACGATTGCGGACCTGCTGATCGAAAAGATCAAGGTTGCCAAGCGTGCGGCGGGACGCAAACTACCGCCTGCAACGGTCCCGATAGAACCTCCTAGTCTGAAAAAGGGTGCGCGATCCACTCTGCCGCCAAGCCGAATCATCGCTATTGGCATCTCGACGGGTGGTCCGAACGCGCTGCAATTCGTGCTCTCACAGATTCCAGCGGACTTCCCATGCAGCATTCTGGTCGTGCAACACATGCCGGAGGGCTTCACGGAAATGTTCGCGCGGCGCCTGGATGAATGCTGCGCGCTGGACGTCAGTGAAGCGAAATCGGGCGACCTCCTGATCTCCGGACGCGTCCTGATTTGCCCCGGAAATCGGCACATGATGGTGCGCCGCATGCCTCGCGGCGATATGGCCGTACTTTCCGATGGCGCGCCTGTGAACGGGCACCGCCCATCGGTGGACGTACTCTTTCATTCCGTTGCGCAGGAATTCGCCCTCGCCGCAGTCGGCGTGATCATGACCGGCATGGGCGAGGACGGCGCGGACGGCCTGGGCGTCATCAAGTCCGCAGGCGGAATGACCATCGCGCAGAGTGAAGATACCTGCGTGGTTAGCGGCATGCCGCGCGCCGCGATCCAAAAGGGCCACGCCAACAAGATTATCCCGCTGGAAAGCATTGGTGCGTACCTCGTCAATCAGTATGGTGGGGGAGATCGCGTGCCTTCAGAGAAATCCGAGAAGCCCGAGAGAAGTGATCGGCCGGAAAAAGTCGACAAGAACGACAAGAACGACAAGAACGAAAGGACACCCGTTTCTTCCCAACGCACTTAACCGTGCAATGGGACGAAGGAGAAGGTCATGCAACAATTCGCGCCTCTGCATCGCAAAGACAACCAGTCGGTCCGCTACCTCGTGGTGGACGACTCCGTATTCGCCCGCAAGAATCTCATCAAGATGATTGAGATGTTCGGCGGGGAAGTGGCCGGCGAAGCCGGCGATGGCCTGACCGCCATTGCGGAGTTCAATCGCACCAAGCCGGACATCGTGCTCATGGATATCACCATGCCGCAGATGGAGGGCATCGAGGCCGTCGAGCGCATCGTCCGCCAGCATTCGGACGCACGCATCGTCATGGTCAGCTCCGTGGGCTATCAGGAGAACATCCTGGCGGCGCTGCAGAAAGGTGCGAAGCACTTCGTCCAGAAGCCCGTGAAGGCGGAAGTGCTGTACGAGATATTGCGTTATGTGCTGAGCGACGATCCCAACGCAGCTGGTGCGCCCGTCGCGTTGGCTGGAGAGCGACGCGTATGAGAATGGAACTCATTCAACCGTTTATCAACGCCGCGGACGCGGTGTTCGCGGAGTCCCTTCAGGCGCCCACCAAGATCGTCGATCTGTCGATGGACGAAGAGACCTATCGACGCAAAGGCGTTGCCGCGCTGATTCTCATCAAAGGCGACATCGAAGGGCGCGTGATTCTGGACTTGGCCCCCGAGGTGGCCTTGAAGATTGCCCGCCATCTTGCGGGCGGCGCGGTACAGGGCACCGAACAAGTCGCACGCGAAACCGTTTGCGAACTCGCGAACATGGTCATCGGAAACTCCGTGACCTTGCTTAACGATCAGGGCTTTCGTTTCAAGGTGTTCCCACCGGAAATTCACGTCAACGAGCAAGGACTTGCCGGGGGCGCCGATACCGAAGCCATGGTAATTTGCATCGAAACGCCGTGCGGCGAGGTCTACCTCAACATCGCCATGCAATATCTGCACCGCCGCCGCAAAGAGCGCGATGCCGCCGCAGTTCTCGACTAACCGCTGATCGCAACCGCCTCGATTTGCACGTCCACCCCTTGACGCCACGCGGGTTTGCGTGAAAACGTCGTTCGTTCGTTTTGGGGGATGCGATGACGCAGGTACCACAATTTGCTTGCAACATGAACGCGATGACGAAGGAGGAGCGTGCGCGTTACGACGTGCTTCGGCGGAAACTGGAGCAGGCCGTTGAACGGGCGGAAGAACTCGAAAACGGCTATGCCTTCCGCTTGCGAGACGCGTCGATATCGCTGGAAGAGGTCGCGCAATGGGTCGAATACGAGCAGAAATGCTGTTCATTTTTTGGTCTGGGCGTCGAGGCTGCGCCACAGAAAGGTCCGATAACGCTGAGGGTCACCGGAGAGACGGGCGTGAAGGACTTTATTCGGATGGAGTTTACAGGGATCCGGTTTGAGTGATTGGTTGAGGTATGCAGGCGGAGCTTCGCGGAAATTCAGTGCGTGAGGATGCGGCGGTTTTGTTCAGATTGCTGGCCAGGAATCGCCGGCCAGGATCATGGGCCAACATCGTCGGTTAGGCGCGGCCCCTAGCCGCCGCGCTTCGATAGGCTAGTAGCGCCAGGAGGTTAGGTCGGCTCCTTGTGGCGCGGTTTTTTGAAGGCGGTCCAGGATCACTGGCAGATACATGGTGTTGTAGTGGAGGCGAGAAAGGTAATTGGGCTGGTTGGGGTCGCCGTTCCAGCAATGTTCTGCGCGGTCGCCGTATTTTACTTCGCCTTCGTACGGGGGATTTGTGGTGGTCTTGAGGAAATCCTCGATCAAGTAGACGGCGTTGTTGAGCATGTAATTGTCGGCGCTGCCTACGTAGATGCGCAGCTTGCCGCGGAGTTTGGGCCCTAGCGTGGGCCAGTCGCGCTGCAGCATGGCGCTGAGATCGTAGTGTTCCTTCCAGTACGCGGCGATGGCGGGATCGATGTCGCCGGTCTCTTTGTTGAAAATCGGCTGTGGGTAGCCGTCTTGACCCACCGGGCCGTAGACCGCTTGCCAGATGTCGTATTGCTCGCCCGAGCGGCTGTGCGACCCTAACGCCAGTTCGTACTGGTTCACGCTTTTCGTTGTGGCGATGGTGTGCCCGAGATAATCGCGGAAACCGGGTTGCAGCACTTGGGTGTGCGGGCCCTGGATGAAGAACGCGTTCTTGTCCTTATACAGATCGATGTTTGTGTAGGCGCGGAAGTCCACAGGATCGGGACACGCGATGAACGCGCCATTGTAGTGATCGGGATAAAACATTTGTACCGCGATGGATTCCCAGCCGCCGGTAGAGCCGCCGTACACGAAGCGGGCCCATCCCTGACCGATAGCGCGAAATTGTTTTTCCAGCGCCGGAATCAGTTCGGTTTCGATGGCGTCGCCGTAGGGACCCAGATTCGCGGAGTTCACCGCGTAGGAATCGTCGTAGTAAGGATTGGCGTGGTTGATCTGCGCGACCAGAATGCGCGGGAAGTTTGGAGCGATCCACTGCTGGTAGAACTTGTACTCTTGCTGCTGCTGGATGCGATTATAGCCGGAGATGTGGAAGCGGTCGCTGAAGTCGGGCTTGAGATTAGGGTCGGGGGGCTCGGTGCGGAAGCCCTCGAAGTCGTGGTTGAAGTGATCTTCGAAAATGGCCAGCGGGAAATGCGCGTTGGGATGCGCGTCGAAGCCTTCGGGGACGAGAATGTTGGCGCTGAGATACATTGGGCGGCCCCAGAATTTGGTGAGCAATTGGCTCTGGATGCGCATGTGCCGGATGTATTTGGTGTCTTTGGGCGGATCGATGGGAGGGATTTCCTGATCGAGGGTGATGGAAACGTTTTGCGCGTTGGCGCCTAACGTGATTGTTTGCGGCCTGCTGTATAAATTTCCGGGAGAGATGTTCCAGTGTTGACCTTCGCCCTGGTCCATGTGGAGCTTAACGGTGTGACCGTCGGCGCGATGAAAGGTTTCATAGCGATTGAGCACCACTTGCGCGAAATATTCCCCGGGGGGAACGTCGTGGAGATAGCGAACAGGATAACCGAAGGCGGAGTCGTCGATGGTCGCGGACTGGCCGGGCTGCAACTGATCGACATCGACGCCGAAGACCATTTGCGTTTTCGGCGAGAGGCCAATCTGCATGCGCGGCTCGGCGCTGGAGTCGTTGGATAGGAGCAGCAGAAGACGGCCGTCGAGGGGTTGCGCACTGCGTTCTTTCGGGAAGGAGACGGAGAATTGCGGAGTCGACGGCGGCGGAGGTTCAGCAAGAAGGAATTGTGGAACGACGGCAGTCGCAAGGACGACCACAAGCATGTGCAACGATCGAAGGGATGTGGCTCTGCAGTTCTTCATTTGTCGAATTCTTCTCCAGGAGCGGCTTTGAGCATTGGAGCGACGGTGAGCCGCAAAGGCGCGAGGAAGGATACTGCTTTTTGGCGCGGAGATTCGATAATAATCGAATGCGATGGGAGTCAAGAGCGGCACCATCAACAGCGCGCCGAAAATTGCGCGAAGAATCGGGTTGCGACCCGCCAGCGCCACCTTGCTGGTCGCAGCCCGGCAGTCTCACCTTGTAGGGGAGGGGCTTGCCCCTCCCGGCGTCAATTTTCGAGCACAATCTCGAGCGCAATGCTCCTGCGAGACGATCGATGATGTTGTAGGCTGGAGGAAAAATGGTGAAACAAGGAAAAGTGAAGTGGGGAGTGCTCGGTGTCGCATCCATTGCCGTTCGCAAAGTGATTCCGGGGATGCAAGCGGGTGAATGGAGCGAGGTCGCGGCAATCGCCTCGCGCGACCCGGACAAGGGGCGGAAGGCAGCGCAAAAGCTGGGAATTCCAAAGATGCACGAATCGTACGAAGCGCTTCTCGCGGACCCGCAGATTGAGGCCGTCTATATTCCGCTGCCGAACCACCTGCACGTGCCATGGTCGATCAAAGCGGCCGAGGCTGGGAAGCACGTTTTGTGCGAGAAGCCGCTGAGCTTGTCGGTAGCCGAAGCGAAAACGCTGCTGGCGGTGCGAGACCGCACCGGCGTGAAGATCGGCGAGGCCTTCATGGTGAAGACCCATCCACAATGGCTGCGCACGCGCGAATTAATCCGTGCAGGGCGCATCGGCGACCTGAAAGCGATCATGGGCGTGTTCAGCTATTTCAATCGCGACGCCGCGAACGTGCGCAACGTGGTGGAATGGGGCGGCGGCGGGCTCATGGATATCGGCTGCTACCCGATCGTGACCTCGCGATTTATTTTCGGCGACGAGCCCGTGCGAGTATCCGGGCTGATCGAACGCGATCCAGAGTTCAAGACGGATCGACTGGCATCCGCGATTCTGGATTTTCCGTGGGGACAAGCGACATTTGTCTGCAGCACACAGATGGTCCCGTACCAGCGCATGCAGTTCTTCGGGACCAAAGGGCGCATTGAGATCGAGATTCCGTTCAACGCCCCGCCGGATCGCCCGACGCGAATTTTAATCGATGACGGAAAGGACGTTTTCGGAACCGGGGTGGTGACCGAATCCTTTTCGATTTGCGACCAGTACACAATTCAGGGCGACGCATTTTCCCGCGCGATCCGTGGCGAAGGCGACATCCCGATGCCCATCGAAGACTCGATCAAGAATATGGCGGTGATCGAAGCAGTGTTTCGCTCAGCAGAGTCGGGCAATTGGGAGAAGCCGCAAACGTAAGTGAGGGCTGGTCGCTCGATGTTGAAGGGGACACAGAAGAGTGTCTGAGCTACCTCAACTCTGACCACTGCACTGGTTCGACACGACCCACCAGTAAAACGTACGAGGCGGCGCCAAGCAGCGTCACGCCACCAGTGATGGCGAAGGCCCAGAAGAATTCGCCGGTACGTTCCAGGATCACGCCAACGGCGATGGGCGCGATGATACCCGCCACGTTGCCGCAGAAATTTTCGAGGCCGGCCCATTTACCCGCCGTTTGCGGGCCGGCGAGAATTTGCGTCATGGTCCAGAGATTGGGCGAGCACATGCCCAATGCGACGCAGGAAAAAATCAGGATGGCCATGGCGACGGTGTGATCAGCTACCAGGAAGACGATCACGAAGCTGACGGATGCGAGCACGAGACCCCCTCCGCAAAATGTTTTCAGGACGCGCGTCGGACTGCCACTGCTGGTAATCCAGCGATCCGCGAGCCAGCCGGATGTGAGCACTGAAATTGCCAGGGCCAGGAACGCGGAGCCGCCGACCAGAGACATCGTTTGCAACGAAAAATTCCGCTGGCGAACCAGATAAAACGGCAGCCAAGTGATCAGGAAGTACCAGAGATAGTTGAAGCAGAATAAGCCTGCGAAAGTGCCCCACGCGGAGCGTTGCTGTAGGATTTCCAGGATTCCGGCCGGCTTGGCGGACTTGGATAATGAAGCGAGCCCCGGGCCTTTGGGCATCCACTTGACCCATGGAAGTAGCCACAGCAAGCTGGCGGTGCCCAGCACCACGAAAAACAATCGCCAGCCTACACGGGCCATCAGCAGGCCGCCTACCAGAGTGCCTAAGGCGGGTCCTCCGGCCCATCCGGCGGAAATCAGCCCGTTGGCGCGGCCTCGTTGCGAGGCACGAAAATGTTTAGCGATGATTTTGTTGTACGAAGGATACGCCACCGATTCACCGATGCCGAGAACCAGCCGGGCGGCCAGAAGCAGCGCAAAGCCATGGACGAGGCCGGTCGTCAGGGTAGCGGCGGACCACACCAGAACGCCCAAGGCCAGAAGCCAATTCACCTCGAAGCGATCCACCAGCCATCCGGATACGATCTGAAACGCCGCATACGTCCAGAAAAAAGAAGATAGCAGCACGCCAAGCTGCGATGGCGAAAGATGCAGGTCATCTTTCAAAATCGGCGCGGCGATCGAAAGAGTTCCGCGGTCTACGTAGTTGATCAGGACCGAGATGGAAAGCAGTATGGCGACGCCGAAAAGGTTCAAGGGCAGTCGCTCGGATTTCGCCGCTTGCTCCGCGGAAGGGAATTTCATGCTCGAGTTTGCGGGCATCCTCGAGTCTTCCGTCATACTAAGCCTTCGCCGAGTTTCGCAGGTCCAGCACGACAAAAGTGATGTCGTCGTCCTGACCGCCCGCGGAGTGGCCAGACCACTGAGAGAGTTCATCGAGAAACGTGGACGAGAATTCTTCGGCCGACATATCCCCGTGAGTTTTCAGGAATTGCTCGAGACGCCCTTTGCCATACTCTTCCTGTGCGCCATTCATGGCCTCGAAGGCTCCGTCGGTGTAGAGCAGTACGCGATCCCCGGGTCGAAACGCCACCTCCGTCGCGGAGTACGGAGCTTCCGGAATCATGCCGAGGATCGGGCCATTCTCTTCAATCCTGCGAACGGAAGAATCGGAATGCGAGGCGAGCATGATGGGCGGATGTCCTCCACCCGCGTAGTGTAGGACGCCATTCTGAATGTCGATGAAAACATAAGCCGCGGTGACGTAGTGCTCTTCGAACTTCCCGCACAGCGCGAGGTTCAACTCCGTAAGCACGCGCGCCGGATCGCGGACGTGCTCCGACTGTCCAGCGAAAGCAACTTTCACCATGGACGCGATCAGCGCCGCGCCGACTCCATGTCCCGAGACATCCGCGATCAAAATACCGAGATGCTTCTGATCGTCGAGGACGAAATCGTAGAAGTCGCCGGCAACCGCGCTCATTGGCACGTAGCGCGCGGCGATCTCCAAACCAGGAAGCTTCGGGATTTGCCGGGGAAGAGTTGCGGATTGGATCTGCTGCGCAATTTCGAGCTCCTTGTCGATCTCCAGCAGGCGTTCTTCGGTGTCGAACGTGCGATGAGCGGTGATGTATCCGAGGCAGCAAACGAAAACTAGGAAGCCGATGAATTCAATCTGGCGACCAACGCCCTGCACGACTCCGAGAGCCGCAAGATTGGCTCGGACGATAAACGCAAACCAAAACAAGAAACCCCCGACGAAAACGCGGACATCCCGCGTAAGGTAACCCCCCGGTCCGAGAGACCATCGCGTCCAAAAGAAGATCACAATAACGACGCCTACGAGGGCCAGCGTGAAGATGCTGCTCGCGGCGTTTAGTTTGGGCACCGGAACGCCGAACGTGGCGCCGACAATCTCCAGAATCGCGAAAATCGCCTGCACTATCAGAATCCAGCGAAAGAGCGTCTTTAGATTCTCGCGCACCAACTGATAGAGGAACAATCCGAAGGGAAGCACGATGATCCAGCTGATGACCGCATCAACGTAGTTCCAAAATGACCGTGGGGCATCGAAAACCGACTCGACGATGGCCAGATTGCCGAGCAGCCGCACCGCATAAAGAATCGTAAAAAGTCCGAAGTAAATTAGTGAGAAATTGCGCGTCCTGAATCGAGCAAAAAACAACCCGATCGCGCCAAATCCGATCGCGAGAAGTAGTACGCCCACTCCGACGTTGAGGAGCTCCCAGCGAAGCTCCGCCGCAGTCATCGTTACAGGTGCAAGAAGGCACAGCAGAGGCAGCGACATGGCACTCTCTTATACGCGGTCGGCTTCGGCAAGGCAACGACCGCCTTCGGGGTGGGTCAGTTTCCGATAACGCAACTCATCGTCCACTTGGGTCTGAATGGGTCACAGGGACGATCTATTCGTACCTCAGCGCGACCATGGGATCGACACGCATGGCGCGGCGCGCGGGCAGGTAAGCAGCAATCAAACCAACCGCGATCATTATTGCAGCGGCAACGAGAATCGGTAGGAGGCCGGCGACTGGCAGGTCGGGGATCAGATGAGCGGCTAGTCGTTTTCCCCAGAATGCAAGAGGTGTGCCGATGGCAAGACCGGCGCCGACCATCCACAGAGCGTCCCGAAGGACGATGCGCATAACGTCAGTCGCTGCCGCACCGAGCGCCATGCGAACGCCGATTTCATGTGTGCGCCACACTACCGTGTATGCGAGTAGGCCGTACAGCCCGATCACCGCCAGCAGCGCGCCCAGCCCGCCCAACCCTGCAGAAAGCGCCGCAAACAACCGCTGTGGAACGATGGTCGAATCGATCTGTTGGTTCATCTCCATCATCCGAACGATGGGAACATTCTTCAGAACAGTCGCCTCGGTTTGACGAACAGCGCCAGCAACCCCGCCGGGATCCATTCTCGTGCGAATCGCCAGTTGGGAGCCCATGAAGCCCTCTTGAAACAGGTCCCCATAGATCGTCGGTGGCGCCGGTTGATTGAGGTCTTTGTATTTCGCATCGCCCACGACTCCAACGATCTCAAACGTCTTCTCGCCCTCCGTCATCGTGATATGGCTAAGCGTAATGTGCCTTCCGATTGGATTTTCGTTCCCGAAGCAATCGCGAGCGGCGCTCTCGTTAATGATTGCGACACGCGAACCGGCCTGGTCGCGTGCTGAAAAGTCGCGACCCGCGAGAAATGGCGTCCCATATGTCTCAAAATAACTTGGCGCGATGTAATTCATCGAGACCGCAGTCGTTTTGTCCGGATGATCCTCCGCAGCCGCGAAGCTCGCTGCCCCGGGCCCTTCCATCGGGCTCATTTCACTAAAGCTCGCTGAACTCACGCCGGGAATGGCGCCCAGCCGCGTCACCAGCTCTTGTGACAGATGCGAAAATTGCGGAGCATCGTAGCTGCTCTTCGCGAAATCAAGCGTGACCAGCAGCAGATTATTGCGCTCGAATCCCAGATTGTTCCGTAGCTGCGCCAGATATCCAACAAATAGCCCCGCCAAACTTACGAGCACCAGTGAAATCGCCACCTGCGCAGCCACCAGCCCCTTGCCGAACAGGCGTTGGCGCTTTGTCTCTCCGATCTTCGACCCTGGCAGCAGCGCCGACGCCGGCATCGCATTGGACGCGCTCATCGCGGGTGCTGCACCACACAGAAGTCCAGTGAGCAGCGCGATCGCCGCCGTGAATAACAGCACCCGTGCGTCCGGATGTTTCAGCACATCAAAGTGCACCGGCAGTCCCATCATGAACCTGCCGGATGCAAAGAGCCGGATCAGCCCGTCCGCCGCGAAGTACGCCAGAAAGACACCGACCGCGCTCCCGATCAGCGACAGCAGCAGCGACTCCGTCAGCGTCTGCCGCAGCAGACGAGCCCGCGCCGCCCCGAGGCACACTCGCACGGCCATCTCGTGCTGCCGCGCCGCTCCACGTGCCAACAGAAGCCCCGCCAAATTCGCGCACGCAAGGAGCAGCAGCAAGCCTACCGTCGCCATTAACACCGTCAGCGGTGTCGAGAGCATCTGGGTCACAGGAGTCGAAACGCCGTTTCCCGCCGGCACAATACGGAGTTCCATTTGACGCATGAAAGGATTTGCGTTGGGCCGGTCGTTGGCGGTTTTGAACAATGTCGCTAACTCTGCGCGGGCTTGAGGGATGGTGACGCTCGGCTTCAAATGTCCCAGCAACGCCACCGCAAAATCCCCTAAAGCACGATGCCCCAGCGAATACGGCAGCCAGATGTCCTGCTGCGCTTGATTGCTGAGACCGTAGAATCCGCGTTGAGTTACGCCGATGATGGTGACCGGGGTGTCAGATGCAGTGATTTTCTGGCCGATAATGGCGGGATTCAGATTGAAGCGCGATTTCCACAAGGAATAGCTAACGACAGCAACGGGCGAAGAGTCGGTGATGTCTTGCGGGCCGATCAGTCGGCCGATCGCAGGCCGCACGCCGAGCGACTCGAAGTACGTTCCGCCGACGTTGCCGCCGAAAACGGTTTGCGATTCGAGCGCCTGCCCACCGACGACGTAGTTGTTGAGGGAGCCGATGATCAGGTCCGAGAGGACATGATTGCCCTCCCGCATGGTCTGGTATTCATCCCACGAGAAACCGTTGAACCCAGGTTCAGGATCGTCGGGATAGTGATGGAGGATTTCGACGAGCCGCCCTGGATCGCGCACCGGGAGCGTGTGCAGCATCAGGCCGTTCATCATCGTGAAGATCGCAGTATTGGCGCCGATTCCGAGCGCGAGGGTAAGCACCGCAACCGCGGTGAAGCCGGGGGATTTCCTCATCATGCGGAAGGCGTGGCGAATGTCTTGAAGAATGCCGGCGAACAATTTGCTGCCAACTTTTCCGGGCGTTACAGGCTCGCGATACAAATCATTCTCGACGGATTGTAAGTTGCGCGCGAGGAGGTCTTCATCCTTCAGTTCGTCCAGAGCCGCGCGAAAGGCTGAGTCCGCCGAGTGCCCATCAGCGAGAAGTTCCTCGTATCGATCGTCAAGGTGCTGCGCGATCTCTTCGGCAATTTCCCCTTCGCGCTCCGGCGACAGCTTCAACGGAGCAAGGCGGCGGAGAATTTCTGGCTTCCAGTCAGGCATTTTCTGCCTCGGTGATGCGATTGATACCGGCTACAAATTCCTGCCAGCCGCGAAGCTGCAAAGCGAGAACTTTGCGTCCCTCGCGCGTCAGCCGATAGTAGCGGCGCCGCCGCTGCCCGTCCTTCTCAACCCAGCGTCCACACAGCCAGCCACGGCGCTCGAGCCGGTACAGCAGCGGGTAAAGCGACGCGACGTGAAACCGAACCGCGCCGCCAGAGCGCTGCTCGATCAGCTTGCTGATTTCGTAGCCGTGGCGCGGGCGGGCTTCGACGAGCGAAAGAATGAGGAGTTCGGCGCTACCCTTTTTCCATTCCATTTGCGAGGCTGTCTGGTCCATATATGGCGTCACAACATATTGAAAGACTGTGCGGCTTAGGAGTCAAGCGAATATTTCAGAAGCCAGCTTTCGCTGCGGGTTAGTCGCGTCCAATGACAGTTAATCGGGTCCTGAGCGATTGGGAATTGTGCAGACAGTCCTGACGAATTGCCGAACCGCCCTCGCGTGCTGCAACGTAACTTCAGGCACAGATAGACGGAGTCGGGTATGTCAATTGCGGTCCTCACAATTTGATTCTTCGATATTCACAGCCGAAACGCGCAGCGTGGTCCAAGGAAGTCTTAATAGCAAACCAGGCGAGCAGCCGCTTAACGAAGCGTTAAGTCGCCAGCGCCGAGGTGAGCATGTAGCTTGAAACGGCCGGCGCCCGTTTTCTGGAACGAGCGGAACAGGCCGTCGCGCGATTCGCCGAACGGATCGGCGGAGATATCGCCTGCGTTGACCGAAGCGTCGACGCGGCGGTAATCGTTGGCATCGCCGACCTCGATGCTGAGATCGCCGGCGTGAAGTTCGACGTCTTTATCGCCAGACACGCCTTCCACAGTCAAATCGCCGAACGGCATGCGCACAAACAGTGCCGAGACTTTGGGAACTTCCACGGTGATGGAAGGGCCGTCCTTGACGGCGCCGTTCGAGACCTGCAGGTCTGCGTGGTTTCCGAAATGCTTGAAGGTGACGGTCATCTCGCGCGCCTTTTCGGCGTTGTGTCCCGTGGTGCGAACCGAGATCTTGCCGGCGTCCCGGCCCACGATTCGGAATTCACCGGAGCGCAGATCAATGCGGATCAGTTGGCCCGTCGGGAAATCGACGTCGAAGGGGTGATCGTAAAGATTGGTGATGGAAAGCTTCGTTTGGGGCGAGCCAGACGGAACGAGGGAGGCCGCCGCCAAAAGGGTAACGGACACTAGAAGGATGGTTCCGAATCGCATGAGCACACCTCTTTTCTTGTGTCTGAAGAAACGCAACTGGCGGTCGAAATGTTTCCCGAAAAGTGGACCTCAACGGCAAAGACTTGGCGCGAGACCCCTATCAGGTATATCGGAGGTCAGGCATATCGGAGGTCAGGCATATCGGAGATCAGGTGTATCGGAGGTCGAATGGCGTATCCGCGAAGGCTAACTCGTAGTGCCGAACCTGCCGGTCGTAGCTCGCCAGGAATGCGGCGGCTTGGGGAGCAACGACGGCAGCCTCGCGGTCAGCGCCGGCAAAGGCGTCGATGGCCTCTAAGGAACGCCAGAAGCTGATGACGGTGATTTCGATGCCACCATCGGCTTCGCGCTGCAACAAATTCGAGGCTACATAACCCTTTTGCGTGCGAAGTTCGGGAATCACGTTGTCGGTGAAATGCCGTTCGTAGGCGGGCCAGTTCTCAGGAGTGGCGCGAGCGGACCAAAGGCGAGCGATCATTGGGCCCTCCTTGTCCTCGCCGTTATAGCACAGCGCGAGCACGTCGGTGCGCCCAGTCACCGTGTTGGTTGGGATTCAATCCTGGCGCAAAGCAGCCATGGGATCGACCTGCGTGGCCCGGCGCGCCGGCACGTAGCAAGCGAGCAGGGCCGATAACATCAGCACCGCTGCTACCGCGCTGAAGGCGGGCAGGTCGAACGAGCCGGTGCCGTATACCAAGCCAGTCATCAGCCGACCCACGCCCCAGGCCCCGAGGAAGCCGATGCCCAGCCCAATCGCGCCCAGCGTCATGCCTTCGCGCAAAATCAGCCCCAGCACTTGCGACGGTGCTGCTCCCAACGCCATGCGCAATCCGATTTCATGAGTCCGCTGCGCTACCGCGAACGACATGACCCCGTAGATACCGAACGCCGCAAGAATGAGCGCCACGCCCGCAAACGTGCCAAACAAAACCGCGCCAAAGCGGTCGCCCCCCATCGAGTCATTCAGCATTTGATCCATTGATTTCACGTCCGCCATCGGAAGATCCGGATCGACCGACTGAATCACCCCAGCGATGGTTTGCGTCATGCTATCGGGCTGGGTTGCCGTCCGCACCGCCATATACGCGCCCGGCTCAGGGCTCTGCGCAAAGGGAACATCGATTTCAGGAAAGCCGTCCCCCTGTGGCCCGCCGTTGCGCACATTTTCGTACACTCCGACGATCTGCCATTCGACGGCGTCGCCAAGCTTTGCGCTGCCAGGAACGATTTGCTCGATCATCAGGCGCTGCGTCAGGGGATCGACATTTGGAAAATACTTTTTTACAAGGGTGGAGTTCACGATCGCGACGCGAGCGCCGCCCGCGATATCGGCTTCGCTGAACGCACGGCCTTTCGCAATACGTATGCCGAAGGTCTGGAAGTAGCCCGGAGTGACCATATTGAAACCAGCGCCTGGCCGTTGCGAGCGGTCGGCCACCGCTTTGCCCGCGATGTCGAACGGCATCCCGAAGTTGGTGCCTTGCACCGGCATCCCGGTGGAAACCGATGCCGACACAATGCCCGGCACCGATTGCACGCGCTCGATCAATTGCCGGTAAAACGCGTTGATTTCTTCGGCCCCCTTCAGACGATCGATGGGCACCGGCAAGTTGAACGTAAGGATGTGATCGGTGCGGAAGCCCATGTCTACGTGCGTGAGGTGCCAGACACTGTGAATGGCCATGCCTGCGCCGGCGAGCAGCGTCAAGGCCAATGCAAATTCGGCGAGGACCAGTGCGTAGCGCAGTTTGTGTTTTCCGGCGCCGCTTCCGCTGCGTCCTCCTTCTTTCAGTGTGTCATTTAGATTGAGGCGCGCGGCCTGCAACGCCGGAGCGCAACCGAACAAAATTCCCGAAAGCATGGTCGCCGCAACGGTGAACAACAACACCGGCACGTTCAAGGTGACATCGGCTTCCGACGGCAGCGTGAACGGCGGCATCAGTGCGACGATCGCTTTCAGAAAAACCCAAGCCAGGAAGATGCCCAGCGCGCCGCCGATGCCGGCCAGCGTGACGCTTTCGGTCAAAAATTGGAAGAACAACTGGCCCCGCGTGGCGCCCAGCGCACCGCGCACCGCGATCTCTTTCTGCCGCGCGGTGCCGCGAGCGAGCAGCAAGTTGGCAACATTGGCGCATGCGATCAACAGCACGAATGCGACGGCGCCGAGCAGAATCCACAGCGCGCGGATGACATTGCGATTGAGAAAATCGTTTTGCAGCGGCTCGACGGTGGCGCCCCAGCCCTGATTCGATTTCGGGTTGTCCGCGGCGATCTGTCGCGTCACCGAGTCCATGTTGGCGTTGGCTTGCGCGACCGTGACGCCCGGCTTGAGCCGCGCCATCACCAGAATCCAGTGATATTCGTGGTTGATGAATTCCGGTTTGAACGCCAGCGGTACGTACAGCTGACTTTGCACGCGGTCGGTCGCGCCGGGCGCCAGCACGCCGACGACCGTGTATTGCTTGCCATCCATGCGGATTTGTTGGCCGACGATATGGCGATCGCCGCCGAACCGATTCTTCCATAGCTTGTAGGTCAGAATCGTTTCGAGCTCTTTGCCAAGTTGCCCTTCTTCGGGAAGGAAGTCGCGGCCGAGCAGGAAGGGCTGGCCGAGCACATGCAGAAAGCCTGGAGTACAGGGCTCGGCGTTAACCTGTTCGGGATGCGCCGAACTGCTTAGGCTCATTTGGCCGCCGGTCCACGCGGCGATCGAGTCGAACACGGTGTTCTGCCGCTGCCAATCCAGGAAATCACCGGCGGAAACGCCGTTGCGGCTGCCGTTGACTTTCGACCACACCATCACGATGCGGTCGGGCTGGTTGTAAGGCAGTGGCGCAAGCAACGTGGCATAGACCACGCTGAAAATCGCGGTGTTGGCGCCGATGCCTAGGGCCAGCGCCAGTACCGCGACCGCCGTGAAGCCGGGATTCTTCCACAAGAGCCGCAAGCCAAAGAGCAGGTCACGCCAGCGATTTCTCATGAAGTCTCCTTGGCGGCACGTGGAGTGAGCTGTGCCAATGTGGCCTTAGACGATGGATCAGCGTCCAAAGTCTTGGTTGAGGGACGCAATAGCCGCGAGAAAAGTTCGCGGCGACTGCAAAGCCCACCAAGCGTTTTGCACGGGCGCAGCACTGCTGCGCCCCAAACCCCGATTGATCGGCGCTTGAGATATTTGTTGTCACCCCCTCCCCCGTGTTTTTTGTAAGGCTATGAGTTTAAAGGGGGATCAAGGGGCTTGTTTTTATAGTCTTGTGTATGCGTGGATTCTAAAGGGGTAAGCCTCGCTGTGGGGGCGGGCTTGATTTCGGGACCTGGACCTGACGCTCGGGCCTGTTGGGACGTGGCACTTTGTGACGCGGAGTCGGATCTTCAGCCGCCAGCTATTGAGGGGACCAGCAGCACCCGATCTCCCTCTTTCAAGGCGCAGGATTCGCCGCCCAGAAAGCGAATGTCTTCTTCGTTGAGGTAGACGTTGAGAAATTGGCGGATTTGGCCGGAGTCGTCGCGGACGTGGCGACCGAGTTCGGGGAAGCGGGCGGTTAGCGTATTGAGGGCGTCCGCGATGGTGGCTGCGGTGCAGTCGACCTTTGGGGCGCCGTCGGTGAAGCGACGGAAAGCGGTGGGGATTTCGATGGTTACGGGCATGTTGTGGTTTCAGGCTCCTTACAAGGTTTGCGGTCGACGGCTAGCAGTTGAAGCGGGCTCGAAGGATTATTGCGGGTGCGCACATCGAAGAGAGATTCCTCCACTGCGCAAGCCGACCCATTCGCCCCGCAAAGGCGTCCGGGGTAAACAGGAAGCGAATGGGGAAGAGAAAGTCGGCTCGCTCCGGTCGGAATGACGGTTCGGGCTTGTAGCTTCATGCTTGGGTGCTCGCGGTGGTTGCGTCGGTTGTCGAGGTAGGCTTCGAGGCGTGAAGCGATTGCTTCGATTGCTGGGAACTCGGCGGCGATGACGGTTTGGGGTTGTCGCTTCATGCTTGGGTGCTTGCGGTGGTTGCTAGTTGGTTGTCGAGATAGGCTTCGAAGGCTTCGAGGCGTGGGGCGATGGCTTCGATTGCTGGGAATTCGGCGGCGATGGCATCCGTGGTTTTCAGTCCGTTGCCGGTGATCGAGACGACCGTGGTTTCGTCGCGGTGGATGCGGCCTTCGCGAATTAGTTTTTGGGCTACGCCTGCGGTGACGCCGCCGGCTGTTTCGGTGAAAATGCCTTCGGTTGCGGCCACGAGTTTGATGGCGGCCACGATTTCCGGGTCGGAAATGTCCTCGGCCCAGCCACCGCTCTCCAGGATTTGCTTGGCGGCGTAGTTGCCATCCGCAGGATTGCCGATGGCGAGCGAGCGCGCGATGGTGTTGGGTTTTTGCGGTTCGAAGCGGTTTAGGCCGCGCTTAACGGCGGTGGAGATAGGGGAGCAGCCGGTGGCTTGGGCGCCGAAAAATTTTACAGGCTTGGGTTCGACCCAGCCCAGGGTGACCAATTCGCGGAAGGCTTTGGCAATTTTCCGGATCAGCGAACCCCCGGCCATCGGTACGACTACGTTGTCCGGCAGGCGCCAGCCGAGTTGCTCGGCGATTTCAAAACCGTGCGTCTTGGAGCCTTCGGAGTAGTACGGGCGCAGGTTGACGTTGACCAAGCCCCACTTGAAGCGGTCGGCAACTTGGGAGCAGAGGCGGTTGACCTGGTCGTAATTGCCATTGATGCGGACGATGCGGGCGCCATAGACGGCGGTATTCAGAACTTTTGCGGGCTCGAGATCGGATGGGATGAAGACGCACGCGTCAAAGCCCTGTTGGGCCGCCTGGGCGGCTACGGCATTGGCAAGATTGCCGGTCGAGGAGCAGCCTACGGTCTCGAAGCCAAAGCGGCGAGCGGCAACGAGGGCGGTGGCTACGACGCGGTCTTTGAAGGAAAGAGAAGGGAAGCAGACTGCGTCGTTCTTAAGATAAAGATTTTTCACGCCCCAGTGCTCGGCCAGTTTTCGTGCAGCCACCAGCGGAGTTCCGCCGGTGGCGTTGGGGGCGGGGAACTTTTCGGGAAGCGGGAGGAATTCCGAGTAACGCCACATATTGAAAGGGCGGGAGGCTAGATCTTCGCGGTGGACGGTTTTTTTGAGGGAGGCGTAGTCGAAGGAGACCTCGAGGGGGGAGAAGCAGTCTTCGCAGAAGGAGCGAGGACAGTTGCCCCAGGATTTGCCGCATTCATTACAGCGGAGTTCGTATGGATCGGACATAATTACCTTTCGTGACGCGATAGAACGAAAACGGGCCCTGAGCGGTCAACCGGACTACGGGAAAATGCCAAGAGCGTTTCCTCAGCCCATTGGAGGCTCGCGGGTTATGTCGGAGCTGAAGCTCCGACCCCCTGAAAAGCGAATTCTCTCCGCAAGCAGTGAAGCCGTGCCCTTGTGTTGCAGACGGTCGGCGTGAATCAATAGCGTGTGATGTTTAGGGCAGCAGGGAGGGTAAAATCAAAAAACCCTCCTGCCAAAGGCTTGGAGGGCTCTCAGAAAATCTTCTGGGAAACTCTAAAGCTCTTTAGCAGTTTTTTACGTGGAGCAAGTTGCCCTAAATCGCCACGTGTGCCGCAACCTGCGGCTGTTTCTTTTATGCTTGAGAATGAAGGAGTTGTCAAGTGCAAATGCGGGAGGCGAACTCCGGGGCCAGGTTAACCTCACGATTCATGACAACAGATAAGGGGTTTCCCGCGTCAAAGTGATGTATTGGGAGATTCGGAACAAATTTAGGAGTACCATTCCCGGCAGGACGCATCGTTTCGCCAGATGGCACCCGTCGCCAGATGAGCACCCGGCCTTTTGGCCAGTATCAGTTCTGGTGCATCGCTCTTGGCGCGCAACCGCGCACAAAGCGCGGTGTTATAATCGGCTGGCGGGCGTAACGTCTTCTGAGGACAGAGGAGTAGGACGATATGGGGCTTCAGGTTAAAGAATTATTTGATTGGGCGCGCCGACGGAAGATTTTGGCATCGGCATTTTTGGTGATCACGCTGGGCGTAGGCATTATGATTGGCTCGGTTGTTTCGGGCAGGGTTTCGGCGATGAAGGCGTTGTCGTTCGCGGGATCCACTGCGACGCCGCTGGCGGTGCCCGACCCGATCCCGTCTTCGAACTCATTTTCTACTATTGTGACGCGCGTCGAGCCTGCTGTCGTGAACATTGCTACCACGCAGGTTCTTGAGCGCAAGCCTTCGGCGCGGAAGCGACGGCCGCAGCAGGGGCAGGGCCAGGGCCAGGGACAAGGAAACGATCAGGACGACCCCATGCAGGATTTCTTCGACCGATTTTTTGACGGGCGACAGGATGCCCCTCCGCAGGCGGAGCGCAGCCTGGGTTCCGGCGTGATCGTGGATAAGCGCGGGTATGTGCTGACGAACAATCACGTGGTGGAACAGGCGACCAAGATTCAGGTGCAGCTCGACGGCGACCCCAACAAGTACACCGCGAAAGTGATCGGCGTGGACGAAGATACCGATCTGGCGGTGATCAAGATTGACGCGAACAAGGAGCTGCCGACGGCAAAGCTGGGGAACTCCGACGGCGTGCAGGTAGGCGATTGGGTGTTGGCAATTGGCAGCCCGTTCGGATTGAACGCTACGGTGACCGCGGGAATCATCAGCGCGAAAGATCGCAGCGGAATCGGGGGCTCTTCGCACCAGTTTCAGAGGTTCATTCAGACGGATGCGGCGATTAATCCAGGCAATTCCGGTGGTCCTCTGGTGGACCTGGCTGGAGAGGTGATCGGCATCAACACGGCGATCATTACCGGAAGTCGCGGCTATGAGGGTGTTGGTTTCGCACTGCCTTCGACAGCCGCGATTAATGTCTACAATCAGATTATCTCTCAAGGACGCGTGACGCGGGGTTCGATTGGGGTGAGCTTCCAGGAAGAATTGGGAACCAACGCGATTACGCTGAAGGAATTGGGCGCAGCGAACGGCGTAGTCATCATGGGAGTGGAGCCCGGGAGTCCGGCGGAAAAAGCGGGCCTCAAGGGCGGCGACGTCATCACTGCCGTGAACGGGAAGCAAATAAAGACGGGTAACGACCTGGTGAATCCGATCGCGCAGGCGCCCATCGGCAGCAAGGTTAAGCTGAATTACGTGCGCGACCGAGCGGCCAAGGAAACTACCGCAGTGGTGGAAGATCGCACGCGGGTGTTTCCAACGCAGGCAGGACGCGTAGGCGATCAACCCGGGGAGGCCGCGCCGGCCGAATTTGGGTTGCGCGTGGACAGCCTTACGCCGGACCGTGCTTCGCGTGTGGGTATGGAAGGCCAGCGAGGCGTGCTGGTGACCGATGTTGATCCCGCCAGCTTTGCCGACGACCTGGGCTTCGGGCGGGGCGACGTGATCACGGAAATTAACCGTGAGCCGATTACCTCGCTGGACGATTACAAGAAGGCTGTGGCGAAGCTGAAGCCTGGACAAAACGTGGTGTTCAAGGTTCTGCGCCGTGGAGACAATGAACACACTTTGACGGTGTTCTTGCCTGGCGTGGTGCCGGCGGACGAGAACAAACAATAGATTGCGGCCCGGGCCTGCATTGTTAGACCCGAGGCAAGAGACAGAGGCTGAATGATTCAGCGAAAAGTCATGCACTTGAGCCTGGCGTTGTTGGTGGCGGCAGGCTCGGGTGTGTTCGCGAAGGCCGGAGCGCAGCAGGCACAGCCGCCCAGCACCAAAGCGAAGACCCCAGCGTCGAACAGCAGCGGGAAAAGTTCGCACAAATCAACGAAGAAAACGAGTTCGCGGCGCAAGGAGAAGGGGCAAATGGCGCCCACTCCGGACCGGATCTCCACGATTCAGGAAGCGCTGGCGAAGGACGGATCGTTCACGAGTACTCCTAACGGCAAGTGGGATGAGTCCACCGTCGAAGCGATGAAGAAGTTTCAGGGCGCGCATGGGCTGAATCCTTCGGGGAAGCTGGACGCCCTGACGTTGGAAAAGCTGGGCTTGGGCTCGCAAACGGCGGGCATTGCGGAGCCGGTTGCGCCACCGAATTCGACTTCGAGATTGACGAATAATTCTCTTCAATCGTCCCGACAGTAGCAACTTCCGCTCAACTTAATTGTGTGGGTCACCTCACTGGTAGGCTCGTTGAGCCGTGCGAAACCATCAATCCACATCAGAACAAAGAAGAAGGCCGGAGTTTGCGGGCGCAATCTCCGGCCCATTTTGTGCCCAAGGAGAATCACGTGCTTGCCGAGCAGGATAGGGACAAAACAGATGGGAATTGCCTTCGATTTGTAAAAACGGTGTAAAACATCGCGTCGCGCCGAGCGCTTCGCTATGCGAGCGACGAATTTCCCACGCGCAAAGCGACCGGGCGCCCTGAGGCAAAGAAGGGTGGTTCGCGAGGCAGCGGCGGGTTGGTCGTGGGTCAGTGTCCGATTACCCAACTCTCGGGAGTTAGCGCTCCGGGTGGCGTCCCGCATCGCCTTGACGGAAAAACGTGTTTTGCCGTATGTTCTGCGGCTAGTAATCCCTGGGCCCCTTCCCCCGGATGGTTGGAGGCAGGAATGGCGCCTGTTGCAAACGGACATAGCCAAACTCTAGCATCCCGGGCCATGCCACGCCGTTTCGACAATTTATTTTTTATCGGCATGGCGCTTTTGATTATGGGGACGGTTTTCCTGGGTTTTGCGAAGACCTACTTTTTGGCGGGCGTTTTTCGTGCACCATTACCAAATTTATCGATTCACATCCACGGCGCAGCGTTCACGTGCTGGATGCTGCTGCTGATAACACAGATATCGCTGGTGTCCGCTGGCCGGGTGGATATTCACCGGACGCTGGGCATTGCAGGCTTTTCTCTTGCCTGCTTGATGGTGGTGCTAGGCACGCTGGCAGCGACAAACATGCTTGGCAGAGGCGAGCCTCCGTTTGCGGATGCCAAGGCATTCTACGCAGTGACACTCCTGGACATGGTGCTATTTGCGACGATGGTCTTGTTCGCCTTTCGGACACGCCGCGACTCCGGCAGCCACAAACGCCTCATCCTCCTTGCGACCATCGGCCTTCTCGACGCAGCGTTTTGCCGATGGCCGTTCGCACTTTTCCGCGCAAACGTGCCAATGACATTTTTGTTCTTGTACATCTTCATTCTAATTCTGGCCGCATATGACATGTGGTCCATGCGCCGGGTCCATCGTGCCACCCTGTGGGGTGGTATATTTGTGATCTTCATGCATGAGACTAGCCTCCCGCTCGGCAAAACGATCGCTTGGCAAGAGTTCGCTGCGTGGGCGCAACGTTTTGGGCGTTTTTAGCGGCCAAAACCCAGATACAAAAAATTCTTCCGGTTTGACGGTGGTGCGCGGGAGCGATAAACTTAATTTTCCAGCGCAAATCCCGCGTTGAACTCGCAGCGAATACAGACACAGTTCGTGCATTTGAGGAGGAAGTATGGCTACGGTACCGGCTCCACGCGTTTACAAGAATTTCATTAACGGCGAGTGGGTGGATTCGCGAAGCGGGAAGGCCTACGAGAACCGCAATCCCGCGAACACGGACGAACTAGTGGGCATGTTCGTGTCTTCCACATCCGAGGACGTGGATGCGGCGGTGGATGCGGCAAAGGCGGCGTACGCGACGTGGCGGTTGGTTCCGGCGCCAAAGCGGGCAGAGATTTTGTACCGCGCGGCGGAGCTGCTGGTGCACCGCAAGGAAGAATTCTCCCGGGACATGACGCGCGAGATGGGAAAGGTTATGGCCGAGACGCGGGGCGACGTCCAAGAAGCGATCGACATGACGTACTACATGGCCGGGGAAGGCCGGCGGCTGTTTGGGCAGACGACTCCTTCGGAGCTGCCCAACAAGTTCGCGATGAGCGTGCGGCAGTCGATCGGCGTGTGCGGCATGATTACGCCGTGGAATTTTCCAATGGCGATTCCGTCGTGGAAGATGATGCCTGCGTTGGTCAGCGGGAATACCGTGGTGTTAAAGCCTGCGGAGGACACGCCGCTATCTTCGTATCATTTGGTGCAAACTTTGACCGAGGCGGGTCTGCCGCCCGGGGTCGTCAACCTGGTGAGCGGCGATGGGCCAAACGCGGGCGCTCCGCTGGCGCAGCATTCCGATGCGCCGGTGATCAGTTTCACGGGATCGACGGCGGTGGGACGCCTCATTGCGCAGGCGTGCGCGCCGGAGTTCAAGCACTGCAGCCTGGAGATGGGTGGGAAGAACATCATCATTGTGATGGACGATGCGAACCTGGAGCTGGCGGTGGACGGCGCGGTTTGGGGCGGTTTTGGAACGACTGGGCAACGTTGCACGGCGGCCAGCCGGGTGGCGGTCCACAAGTCGGTGTACGGTGAATTCATTTCGCGATTTGTGGAGCGCGTCAAGAAATTGAAAGTGGGCGACGGGCTGGACGCGACGGTCGAAATGGGGCCGTGCATCAACGAGCAGCAGCTCAGGACGGTGATGGAGTACGTGGAGATTGGCAAGAACGAAGGCGCGAAGTTGCTGACCGGAGGAAACCGGCTGGATTCCGGGGCGTACGCGAAGGGTTGGTTCCATGCACCGACGGTGTTCGGCGATTGCGGCGCGAAGATGAGGATCGCGCAGGAGGAAATTTTTGGGCCGGTGGTGTCGGTGATTCCGATCGGAGGGTTCGACGAGGCTATCGAAGTGGCGAATGGAGTGCCATACGGATTGTCGGCATCGATCTACACGCGCGACGTGAACCGGGCGTTCCAGGCGATACGCGATCTGTACACGGGAATTGTTTACGTGAATGCGCCAACGATCGGCGCGGAGACGCATTTGCCTTTTGGTGGAACGAAGAAGACTGGCAACGGCCATCGCGAGGCGGCGATTGCGGCTATCGATTTCTTCACGGAGTGGAAAACGCTTTACCTCGACTACTCGGATAAGCTGCAGCGGGCGCAGATCGATAATAATTAGAGCCATCTCGTAAACGGCCGAGACCGAGAGAGAAGAATTTCCTCAGAGGCTAAAGCCCTATTTTGCGTGTCTTTAAATGTCGGAGCTAAAGCTCCGACCCCCAGAGATGCATCTATGACTCCTGAAATGCATCTGTGGGATGACTTCTAGTTATCAATTATTAGTTGCCGGGCACGGATTCGGCATGGACCCGGGCCGTCATTCGCTCCAAATGTTTTTGAGCAGCCCAGGCGTGATGGGCGTGGAATAGTTGCTCGACGGGGACCCACACGAGTTCATGCTCGTGGGTCGCTGAGATTGCTTCGCCAAGTTCTCCCGCGTAGAAGGTTGCATAGAGCGCCTGGCAGTAGCCGTCTGATACGAAGTATTGAGTGGCTTGGCCGATGCGTTCGCCAAGAATGACGCGGCAGCCGAGTTCTTCGCGGACTTCGCGATGGACCGCTTCGGCGGGTGTTTCGGAAGGCTCGATTCCTCCCCCGGGTAGGTGGAGACCGTGGGATTCGTGCACCGCAGCGACCAGACCCTCCGCATTGGTCACGACCGCGTAGGCGCACGCGCGGGTTTTGATCGGGAGCGTTTCGCTTCTCAGTCCAAAAACAGGAATAAGTTGCTCCATGATTTTAGGATGCACGGAAGCGAGAGAATTCGCAATCCTCGGAATATGGTATCGGAACATGGTAGATGCAGGCGCGTTGACGATTGTTGACGGCATTCCTACAATGGTAGTAGCACCTAGGACTGAGTGCTCCCTATGAGGACTCCCGCTCTACAAGAGCGTCGTAATCGGCAGATTTTGGCCGATGTCGTGCGGACGTATATAGAGACCGGCGAACCAGTGTCTTCGCGGGCGGTTTCCGCCCGCTTTGAGGAGACACTGAGCACGGCGACGATTCGAAACGTGATGGGGGAGCTGGAGGATGGCGGCTTTCTGTACCAGCCGCATACTTCGGCGGGGCGCGTGCCTACGGCTGCGGCGTATCGGTTTTTCGCGCAGGAAATTGCGACGCAGGCGAAGTTGAGCGTGGTCGATAAGGAATGGATCCAGCGGGAAATCGGGGCGGCGACCAACGCTTCGGAAGTGACGGAACGAGCGGGACACGTGCTTGCGGAAGTGTCGAATGGCCTCGGCATCATCGTGTCGCCGCCGATGGGGAAGACGGTGATTGAGCACGCGCGCATGTGGCTGCTGCCCGACGGGCGCGTGGTGGTGGTGCTGATTTCGCCGGGTGGGAACACGCGTGACAAGATCCTGCGGCCGCCCCGGCCGTTTACGCAGATTGAACTCGACGCCACGGCGGAGTTTCTGAATCGGCATTACTCTGGATGGACGCTGGAAGCGATTCGCGGTGACCTTCTGCAGAAGTTGGCCACCGAGCGGGAGCGCTACGAAGGCATCGTGCAGAGCGCTTTGGCGCTGTGCGACCCGGTGGTCCTTGGCGACGACGGTGCCCGGCAAGTATACGTGGAAGGGGCAGCGCAGATGGTGGGCGCGGGAGAATTCGCGGATCAGACGCAGCTTCGCGATGTGCTTTCGGCGATTGAAGAAAAGTCGCGGTTGGTGACGGTCTTGAACGCGTGCATTGACGGACCGGAACCGGTGTACGTGCAGATCGGAGTAAAGGAGATTTCGCAATCGGGAGAAAATTTGGCGCTGATCAGCGCGCCGTATATGCGAAACGATCTGGTGCAGGGCTCGCTGGGAGTGCTGGGGCCCACGCGCATGCACTACGAGCGAGCGATCACCGCAGTGGCCTATGTGGCGCAGTTATTCAGCGAAACACTGAGCAAGATTTGAGAGACTTTTGGCAGAGGAGAGGCAAGAAAGTGTTGGACAAGGACACCAATATCAGTATGCAACGCGATGAAACCAGTGGCGACCCGGAGCCATCCATGGACGTACGAAATGCACAACCCGAGTCGTCAGACAATGACCCGGAGACCGCGAAACTTCTCAGCGAGCTGGATGATTTGCGGCAAACGCTGCTGCGGCGACAGGCCGATTTCGACAACTATCGCAAGCGCATCGAGAAGGAACGCACGGAGGATTCCAAGCGCGCGACGGCGCGGCTGATTGAAGGGCTGATCCCGATCGTCGACGGGTTCGAGCATGCGCTAGCGGCGCACCGGGAGAAGGAGTATGAGGTTTACAGCAAGGGTTTCGAGCTGATCTACAAACAACTCATCGAAAACCTCACCAAGCTCGGCGCTGAGCGAATCAATCCGATTGGAAAGCAGTTCGATCCGCATCTGCATCAGGCCATGGATCGCCTGGAAACCACGGACCACGAAGACGGCACCATCGTGCAGGTCTTCCAACCAGGCTACGTGTTTCATGGACGGGTACTGCGGCCGGCAATGGTGCGCGTAGCCGTGAACGGCGCCGCCGCATCCAAGAAAACTGTGAATTAGCGCGGATTGATCGGCGGTAGCTGGGAATCTTCCAAGGAGAACGAAGTCGCATGCCGAAGTCGAGCCAAAGGGACTATTACGAAATCCTCGGAGTATCGCGCACCGCGAGCGTCGATGAAATTAAAGCGTCCTACCGCAAGTGCGCCATGAAGTGGCACCCAGATCGCAACCCGGAGAATAAGGCCGAAGCCGAAGTTAAATTCCGGGAGAGCACGGAAGCGTACAGCATCCTCAGCGATGCGCAGAAGCGCCAGGTCTATGACACTTACGGACACGCGGGGCTTTCGGGTTCGTCGGCGGGTGTCGATTTTAGCGGCACGATCTTCCAGGACTTCCACGACATCTTCGGTGATTTCTTCGGCTTCGAGGATATGTTTTCGGGTGGGCGTCGCGGTGGTGGACGCGGACGGTCGCAGCGTGGCGCCGATCTCCGCTACGACATGACCCTGACGTTCGAAGAAGCCTCTGCGGGGGTCGCCACCAAGGTAAAGCTGCCGCGCCAGGAGTATTGCGAAGCGTGCAACGGCACCGGGGCGAAAAAGGGAACCGGCGTCGTTGCTTGTCAGACATGCAGCGGGCGCGGCCAGCTGGCGTACCAGCAGGGCTTTTTCACGATTACGCGGACTTGTCCCGCATGCCAGGGCGCGGGGCAGATCGTGCGCGAGCGCTGCGCGGAATGCCGCGGTCAGGGACGCATCGAGCGCGAACGAACGATCGAGCTGCGTATTCCGCCCGGTGTTGACACCGGAACACGCCTCCGCGTGGCGGGCGAGGGTGAGCCTGGACCGAACGGAGGTCCCGCGGGCGATTTGTACGTTGTGCTGGACGTCAAGGAACATCCCTTCTTCGAGCGCCGCGGAGCCGACCTGTACTGCACGATTCCCATCAGCATCGCGCAGGCCACACTCGGCACGGAACTCCAGGTGCCCGGACTAAGCGGCGAGGAGAAGCTGAAAATTCCCGAAGGTACGCAGAGTGGCGCGGTGTTTCGCCTCAAGGCAAAGGGACTCGCCGACCCTCGCGGCGGCGGCAAGGGCGACTTGTACTATCACGTTCGCGTGATTATCCCGACTAAACTCAGCCGGGAACAGCGCAAGCTGATCGAGGAACTGGGCTCATCGCTGAAAGTCGATAACAAGCCTGCCGAGCGCAATTCTTCGATCTTCGACAAAGTCAAAGACATTTTTGGCTAGTTTGCGTTCTAACACCTGAGGCGCTCGCTTCGTTGTCGTGCTGTGGTGTGATCTAAACCCCGCGGTCTCGGAGACTGCGGCTACAGAGTTCGAAACATTTCGCTTAAGCGTTGTGCGCTAGAATCCTTCTGTGCGCAGACGCTTCTTCGTCGGACAATTCATTGGCCGTACCGCGGTCATCGACGGTGACACGGCCCACCATCTGGGTCGCGTGCTCCGTGCCCAGGCGGGTCAACTCTACGAATTGAGCGACGGCATTGCGGTTTGGCTTGGTCGCATCGAGAGCGTGGCCCGCGATCGCATACAATTCGCGCTGTTGGAAGAAATCCCGGCCCATCCGCCCGCGGTCGAACTCATTCTGCTTCTCTCCATTGTGAAGTTCGACGCTTTCGAGTGGGCGATCGAGAAAGCAACGGAACTAGGCGTTGGCATGATTGCTCCCGTTGCCGCGTCGCGCAGTGAGAAGGCACTCCTGGCGGCCTCCGGAAAGCGCCTGGATCGTTGGGAGAAAATCCTGGTGGAGGCGTCGCAGCAATCGCGCCGCGTACGAGTGCCTGCCATTTTATCCCCGTTGCCGCTTCGCGAAGCGTTTAACGAGGCCTATCCACTGGGCGCTAAGGTCATTCTGTCCGAACGCAGCAACGCACCGGCATTGCGTGACGTTTTGTCCGCCGTGACGGTCTCCCAAGCTACCCTCGCCATCGGTCCTGAAGGAGGCTGGACGGATGAAGAGTTGACGTCGGCCGGGGCAGCCGGCTTCCGGGAGGCGTCCCTTGGCAAACTGATCTTGCGGACTGAGACCGCGGTGGTCGCGGCACTGGCTAGCCTGAACTACGCTCTGGGCGCCTAAGGCGTTGAGTCTGCACGTCCGTCAAGCAACGGCCGAGAGTCGAGGTGCGTCCTATGGCAAGGGCAACGGCCCGGACAGGGACAACGACCCGCCCGGGCCCCCTCCGCAAGCGCCCGCCGTTGCCCGAATCGTCTCTCGGCCAAGCAACATCTGGCGTCGCGCGCGACGCCCATGTTATAAATACGAGGCAGCGATAAAATGCAAAGCACGGACGAGCGACATCCTTTAGCCACCACGGTACCGGAATCTTCAGCGCCCACGTTGACCTCTGGCGCGAGCCCGGATCCCACTTCTGCGGGACATTCGCTGCGCAATGAGATTCGGGTTTGGACGCGCGACCTGCTGATCGCTATCGGCCTCGCGCTGGTCATCATCGTTTTCCTTTATCAGCCGGTGAAGGTCGAGGGTACCAGCATGGCGCCCTTGCTTTCCGACCAGGAACGCATCTTCATCAACAAATTTGTGTACCGCTTTGAGCCGATCGACCGGGGCGACGTGGTCGTTTTCTGGTACCCGCTGGACCGCTCGAAATCCTTCATCAAGCGCGTCGTCGGGCTGCCTGGGGAGACAGTCGAGATTCGCAAGGGAATTGTTTTCGTCAATGGCGTTTCACTCGCCGAGCCTTACGTTCCCCCGCAGTATGAAGACCTGACCGACTTCGGCCCGATGAGCGTGCCGCGCGGGAGTTATTTCGTAATGGGCGACCACCGCATCAGCTCCAACGATTCGCGCGTGTTCGGCCCGGTGGCCAGCCACTACATCTACGGGCGCGCCGTATTTGCGTATTGGCCCGTGGATCACTTCGGCTCGCTCTCAACCGCGGAAGCAAAAACGAAATGAATTTCGACGGAGGATACACTGAACGAAGTGCAGCACCGACCCGCTATACTCGCGCTGGAAGACGGGCGCGTATTTAATGGCCGCGCGGCCGGCGCGATCACGCGCCGGGGCGGCGAAGTCGTTTTTAACACCAGCCTTACCGGATACCAGGAAGTTTTCACCGACCCCAGCTACGCGGGCCAGATTGTTTGTCTCACCTATCCGCACATCGGAAACGTAGGCGCGAACCTGGACGACCAGGAATCGGCGCGCCCGTATATCGAGTCGCTTATCGTGCGCGAGTTCTCGCAGATCTCGTCGAACTGGCGCTCGGCGGAAACCACGCAGCTTTATCTCAATCGCCACAAAATCCCGGTGATCTGGGACATCGACACGCGCGCATTGGTACGGCACTTGCGTCAGGTCGGAGCGTTGCGCGGGATTGTCGCAACCGACGGCACGCCCGCCGAGCAGCTGATTTTTGAAGCGAAGCAGCTGCCCTCGATGGCTGGGCAGGAACTCGCCAGCCGCGTCTCCTGCATTAAGACGTATAAATGGGACGCGGGCTCGATCGATTTCGTGAGCTCTCCGTGGACTGAGCAGATGGGTGAATCTGGGGGCGGACAGGAGGGGCGCAAACTTCGCGTCGTCGCCTACGATTACGGAATCAAGCAGAACATCCTGCGTTTGTTAGTGGACCACCAGTGCGAGGTGGCCGTCGTGCCCGCGCAAACGACAGCGGAAGATGTGCTCGCCATGGGCGCTGACGGCGTGTTTCTTTCCAACGGCCCTGGCGACCCCGAACCCGCGACTTACGCGGTCGAAGGAATACGCAAGCTCTTGGGGAAAATTCCCGTCTTCGGTATCTGCCTGGGACACCAGTTGTGCGGGCTGGCACTTGGTGGAAAAACGTTCAAGCTCAAGTTTGGACATCACGGAGCGAATCACCCGGTGAAGAATCTGCTTACCGAGCAGGTGGAAATCACTTCGCAGAACCACGGCTTCTGCGTCGACCCGGAATCGCTACCCTCCAGCGAAGTCGAAATCACGCATCTCAACCTGAACGATCACACCAACGAAGGCTTGCGCCACAAATCGCTGCCGCTGTTCAGCGTGCAATATCACCCGGAAGCATCGCCCGGGCCACACGATTCGCACTACCTTTTTACGCAGTTCACGGATTTGATGAAAGAGTTCGCGCAGCCAGGAAGCTCCCGCCGATGAAGACGCTAACCATTGCTGCGACATGTTTGTTCGTTGCAGCCTTGGCTTATGGGGAATGCGTGACTATAGCTGTGCCCGGTCGAGCCTCTTACCAGAATGTGCGCTTGGAGGTTTTGAGAAACGGAAAGCCCCAACCAAACGTGACACTTACCGTGGTCTGGCAATTCAATGGCAAAGTGGCGCGACCCGCAATCACGACCAACGTGCGCGGAATGGCGAAGCTGGAAAATTTGTCTCCCGGCGACTATTGCATCAATGCTACAGCTGAACCGCGACTTGCCGACACGCTGTGCCTGAATGTATCGAAGAGCTCGGATGCCAAGCGCAGTAAGTTTTCGATGTTGCTCTCTCCAGTGCCTCCGCCAACCCCGACCCTTGAAGAGCGGGTACAAGAGGCGGAAAAACGACCAATAGAACTACGCGGTCAGACATTCAAAGGTCAGGTCATGGATTTTAGCGGCGCAGGCATTCCGCGTGTTGGGATTGCCGTTTATCGGCGCGCATCCGTGGAAAAACAGAATCCTACTAAACTCAGCGCGGACGACGATGGTGGATTTTCGGCGCAACTCAATCCCGGAAAGTACACGGCAGTCTTTCAATCACAAGCGTTTAGCACGCGCTTCGTGTCAGTCGAAATTGGACCGGAAGCCCCGAAGCAAAATATGTCCGTGACGTTGCAAATACGAAACGACGGTTGCTGATTACGCGAACTCTGATTCTTGCTAAGTGATTTTGAGTAGGCCTATGCCCAAGCGGACAGACATTAAGAAGATTCTGATCATCGGGTCCGGCCCGATCGTTATCGGACAGGCTTGCGAGTTCGATTATTCCGGGGCACAGGCTTGCAAGGCGCTGCGCAGCGAAGGCTATGAGGTCGTGCTGGTCAATTCCAATCCGGCCACGATCATGACCGATCCTGAGCTGGCGCACCGGACTTACATTGAGCCGCTCACTAAGGAATATCTCGAGGAGATTATTTCGCGCGAACGGCCGCAGGCACTTTTGCCGACCGTTGGAGGGCAGACGGCGCTGAATCTGGCCGTTGAGCTTGCGGAGAGCGGCATTCTCGAAAAATATAAAGTGGAGATGATCGGGGCGTCGTTGCGGGCGATCAAGGTGGCGGAGGATCGTCTGTGGTTCAAGGATGCCTGCCGCAAGATTGGCTTGGAGGTGCCGGCGTCGGCGCTGGTGAACAATGCGCAGGATGCGTTGCGCTTGTGCGATCAGCTCGGTTTCCCGCTGGTAATCCGGCCGTCGTTCACGCTGGGAGGTACCGGCGGATCGATCGCCTATAACCGCGAAGAGTTTGGCGAAGCTATCTCGCACGCGCTGGACATGAGCCCGGTGCACGAAGCGCTCGTGGAAGAGTCGGTGCTCGGGTGGAAGGAATACGAACTCGAAGTGATGCGCGATTTTCGCGACAACTTCGTGGTCATCTGCTCGATCGAAAATTTCGACCCCATGGGCGTGCACACAGGCGACTCCATCACCGTCGCTCCAGCGCAAACACTGACCGACAAGGAGTATCAGCGCATGCGTGACGCCGCGGCGGCCATCGTGCGCGAAGTCGGCGTCGAGACCGGCGGCTCCAACGTCCAGTTTGGCATCAATCCGGAAAATGGCCGGATGGTCGTGATCGAGATGAATCCGCGCGTGTCGCGAAGCTCCGCGCTGGCCAGCAAAGCTACCGGGTTTCCGATCGCCAAGATCGCCGCGCGTCTCGCCGTTGGAATGACGCTCGACGAAATCCCCAACGACATCACCAAGCAAACTCCGGCATGTTTCGAGCCGACCATCGACTACGTGGTCGTAAAGATCCCCAAGTGGCAGTTCGAGAAATTTCCTGGCGCCGACACTACGTTGGGCACCCAGATGAAATCCGTCGGCGAAGTGATGGCCATCGGGCGGACTTTTAAAGAGGCGCTGCAAAAGGGAATTCGTTCGCTGGAACCGCACACTCCGTGGCGCGCTCCGGCGGAGACACCGGAATCGCTACTGCGCGAAAAACTGGCCACACCGCGCGCGGACCGCATCCACTGGCTAATGACGGCCGTCGAGCGAGGACTTCCCGCGAGTGAGATTTGCGAGCTCACCAAAATCGATCCGTGGTTCATCCAGCAACTCGAAGAGATCAACGCGATGAACCGACGTGCCGCAACTGTCACCGTAGAAACCGCCTCTCGCGATCTACTCCGCGAAGTGAAACGCTACGGCACCAGCGACGAGGTCCTCGCGCAGATCTGGAAGACAACGCCCGCCGCTGTGCGTCTTCAGCGTACGCGCTATGGGGTAGCCCCGGTTTTCAAACGTGTGGATACGTGCGCCGCTGAATTTGAGTCCTTCACGCCGTACATGTATTCAACCTACGAGGAAGAGGACGAATCCGATCCGCAGCCGCGGTCGAAAATCATGATTCTTGGCAGCGGCCCGAATCGCATCGCTCAAGGAATCGAATTCGATTATTGCTGCTGCCATGCTTCCTTCGCGTTGCGTGAAGATGGATACGAAACGATCATGGTGAATTGCAACCCGGAAACGGTTTCCACGGACTACGACACCTCGGATCGTCTGTACTTCGAGCCTCTCACGCTCGAGGATGTGCTTGCGATTGTTGAAAAGGAAAAGCCCCAAGGCGTGATCGTGCAATTCGGTGGACAGACGCCACTAAATCTTGCGCTGGAATTGAAGCGCAATGGCGTGCCCATTATCGGCACAACGCCGGAGTCCATCGATCTGGCTGAAGATCGACGTCGATTCGGCCGCTTGCTCGAAGAACTGAAAATCCCTCAGCCGCGAAACGCCACGGCATTGGTACCGGAAGAAGCCGCGCGCGTAGCGCGCGAAATTGGCTTGCCGGTGCTGGTACGACCAAGCTACGTGCTCGGCGGCCGCTCGATGGTGATCGCCTACGATGTAAACACGGTGCAGGAATACGTCGCGCAGGCGGCTCTGATGGGCCCCGCGAGGCCGGTGCTGATCGATCAGTTCCTCGAAGAAGCCACCGAAGTCGACGTAGATGCGCTGGCGGACGGCACCGATGTCGTGATCGGCGGAATTATGGAGCACATCGAGGAAGCTGGCGTTCATTCCGGCGACTCGTCGTGCGTGCTGCCGCCCGTAAGTTTGTCGCCAAAAATATTGGAAACCATCCGCGACTACACCAAACGGCTGGCGCTGGCGCTGAAGGTAGTCGGCTTAATGAACGTGCAATACGCGATTCAGCGCGATACCGTGTACGTTCTTGAGGTGAATCCGCGCGCGTCTCGCACTGTTCCCTATGTGAGCAAAGCGACCGGCGTGCCTCTGGCGAAAGTGGCGGCGCGGCTCATGGCTGGGAAACGACTCGCCGATATGAAGCTACCGGTCGTGAAGCACAACGGCGTGTCAGAGATCGCCGTTCACGAATTCTACGCGGTGAAGTCGCCGGTCTTCCCATTCAACAAATTTCGCGGCGTCGACACCATTCTCGGACCGGAAATGCGCTCGACGGGCGAGGTCATGGGCATCTCGACTTCCTACGGACAGGCGTTCGCGAAAGCGCAGCTTGCGGCCGGCCAGCGACTCCCGCAAAAGGGCACCATATTTCTCAGCGTCAATGATCGCGACAAGCGGGAGGTTGGGCCGCTCGGAAAAGATCTGCTGGCATTGGGTTTCCGGTTACTGGCGACCCGCGGCACCGCTGCGGCGCTCGAAGCCGCGGGTATCGAAGCCGAGCCGGTTTTCAAAGTGAACGAGGGACGCCCCAATATCGTCGACCTGATTAAAACGCGCAAGATCGATCTGATTATCAACACGCCGCTGGGCCGCGAATCGTTCTACGATGAAAAATCGATCCGGCGCGCCGCAATCCGGCATAACATTCCGTGTATCACGACTCTGGCTGCGGCCAGCGCGGCGGCGCTCGGTATCCGCGCGCTGCTCGACCAGAAACCCGAAGTCGCAGCGCTGCAGGATTTGCATCGCGGGCGCGTGCCTGCATCGGGCAGCATCGCGACGGGAGACTAGGCCATGAACCTCTCCGGAGTATACCCCGCGTTAACTACGCCATTTGCGGCGGATGGATCGGTGTCGCTCATCGATTTGAAGTACAACATCGAGCGCTACAACTCGACCGCACTCGCCGGTTATGTGGTGATCGGATCGACGGGTGAGTCTGTGTTGTTGTCACGCGGCGAAACGGAGAGCATCCTCGTGACCGTGAAAGAAGCGGCGGGCCAGGGCAAGCGGCTGATCGCCGGCACCGGCGCGGAATCGACCGCGGAGACTATCGAGCGCACCAAGCGCGCCGCCGAACTCGGCTACCACTTCGCATTGGTGAAAACGCCCTATTACTACAAGCCGGCCTACAAGCCCGACGTTTTAATCGCCCACTACCGGCGTGTCGCGGATGCGTCGCCGATTCCCGTACTGCTGTATTCGGTGCCCATCTTTACGGGTGTGACCCTTGAGGCGCCGGAAGTGGCCGCGCTCTCCGAGCATCCAAATATCGTTGGGATCAAAGACAGCTCGGGACACGTGATGCGCGTCGGCGAAATGGTGGCCGTGGCGCAACCGGACTTCCAGGTGCTAACCGGCTCGGCGCCGACATTGCTTGCGGGCATTACGGTAGGCGCCAAAGGCGCAATCCTGGCTTTAGCTTCCGCGCTCCCAGAAAAGTGCGTGGAGCTGTTCGAGCTTTCGCGCGGCGCCCATATCGAGAAGGCGCGCGAGCTGCAAAACGTGCTGCTCAAGGTATCGAAGGTGATCGCTTCGGAACATGCGATTGCTGGTCTGAAATTCGCGATGGACCAGCGAGGCTATCGCGGCGGAATTCCACGACTGCCGCTGGTTCCAATCAACGCAGCCTACAAGCAACGGATATTGGAGTCGCTCGCGAGCCTGGACCCGGTCGCGGCGCGCGCTTAGGCTGCTGCGCAACGGGGTTGCCACCCTGTCTTGAATGAACCGCCGGGCTAAAGCCTAGCGTCTACAGACCAGCCTCAACGTGGCGGTGACCATTGATGGTCTTGCAAGACTGCCGGGGCGCTATCCTTCGCAGCCGGCGCTCGTCCAAGGATGAAGCCGCCAGATTTGCCGTCGCCGGGTAGCGCCGGTTTGACCTCGATTGTTTAGTTGGCGTTAAAAGACGGTGTTTGCCTCCCGACACTGGTTGGTGGCTTGGCGTTACCAATTGGGCTGTGTAACATCTAAACGACGATGGGTTGTATCTCGATACCGTTCCGGCGCCTGCCTCACCAGCCGAAGTTGTTTCTTCGGTTTCTCGACGATTTTCCCAGCGTCTCGAAATTCTACGCGCACCCTCCTACGTTTGAATCAGTTAACGAAATCGCGCACTCTCTCGATTTTCCAGTCGATCGCAGGAAAGAAGTAACGACGGTTTTGCGCGATGTCAATGGCCTCCTGGGCGCCGGCGATGCCACGCGGCGCAACCTTGACCGCCTGGAGAATGGCGCGGTAGCGGTGGTGAGCGGTCAGCAAGTCGGGCTGTTCGGCGGACCGGCCTACGCTTTTTACAAAGCGCTCAGCGCGATTCGCATTGCGGAAGAACTAACCGAGGCAGGAGTTCCGGCCGTGCCAGTATTTTGGATGGCGACGGAGGACCACGATCTGGATGAAGTGCGCCATGTTTCCTGGTTCCAGGCCGGGAAACTGACGAGGTTTGAGCTACCTGTAGGAGCGGCGCCCGGACGACCAGTTGGACAAGTAAGACTCGGCGCAGAAATTGCCGGGATGGCAAAGACCGCATCGGAACTTCTGACGGGCTCCGGCGCCGAGGTCGTCGCGAAGGTCCTGCTGGAGAGTTACAAGCCGGAGGAGACTTACGGAAGCGCTTTCGGAAAACTGTTTGCCCGCGTGTTCTCGGAACATGGATTGATTTTGCTCGATCCGCTGGATGCGCGGCTGCACCGTATCGCAACCCCGGTGTACCGCAAGGCGCTGGAGGACCGCGACGAATTGAGTGCAAAGTTGTTGGAGCGCGGCAAAGACCTGGAAGCGGCCGGATTCGATCCACAAGTGAAAGTGACGCCGGAAGGGACGCTGCTTTTCCGCATGAAGGATGGGTTAAGGCAGCCGATTGCGAATGTTCCGGAAAACGGCGCCGGATCCAGACGCGGAAGATTCAAGTCGGGGGAAGCCTCGTGGTCGCGCGATGAGATTTTGCGGCTGGCGGAGGATGAGCCAGAGACGCTGAGTCCAAATGCGCTGCTGCGTCCGGTGGCGCAGGATTATCTGTTGCCGACGGTATCGTTTTCCGCCGGCTCAGCCGAGATCTCGTACCTGGCCCAATCGGAAGTAATTTACCGGCATATCCTCGGACGCATGCCCGTGGTGCTGCCGCGCGCGGATTTCACGGTCCTGGACGCCAAAGCCGACAAACTGCTGCAGAAATACCACCTGTGTATTGAGAACATCTGGGCGGGTCCGCAGGAGTTACGCAAGCAGATGGAATCGGTCATGCTTCCGAAACAGCTTGCCGACGATTTCGACAGGAAGAAAGCGCTGATCGAAACAACGCTGGCCGAGCTGGGAGCGGACATCCAGAAGCTGGATGCGACCCTGGCCGGAGCGGTCGAGACGACCCGCGAAAAGATGACCTTTACATTAGAGAAGCTACGAGAGAAGACCGGAAGAGCCTTGGACGAACGCGCCGGCCGGATCGCCGAACACGTGGAGTTTCTCGAGAATCTGCTTTATCCCAACAAGGTCCTGCAATCGCGAGAGCTGTCCTTCCTGCCATTCTTGTCGCAGTGGAGCGCCGAAGGATTGAAGGAACTCAAAGACCTCGCCGGCAGCGCCAACGTCAAAGAACACCGCATCGCGCGCATCTCGTAGTTCCGCCCTCCACCAAGACAGAGCGCGTTATTCCGTAATTCTCTTTAACTACTTTCTAATGCGAAAAAATCTAAAATTGGCAGCAAAAGCGGTTGGCCTACAGGGGACGAGCTGTGACAGGGAAAATCACGTGGCTCGTCCCCTGCTTCATTTCATGCCGTGTTCGGCGGCCTGCTCCCAACGGTATAGTTGCTTTGGAGACAGGGGGGACAGGATGGAAACTCTGCGGGTGAAGACGACACGCGGGACGCAGTTGCTGGACGTGACCCAGGCAGTGGAGCGAACTGTGGCGCAATCCGGAGTTGTGACTGGTATTTGCTATGTGTATGTGCCGCACACAACGGCCGGAGTGATGATCAACGAGCATGCAGATCCTGACGTCGCCACCGATCTGGAAGGCGTGTTTGACCGGTTCGTGCCCCGCTCAGGCCCTTACCGCCATGCGGAGGGCAACACAGATTCCCACGCGAAGGCGGTGATGGTTGGGACAAGCCAGCTAATTTTCGTCGAGAAGGGTAAGTTGGCACTAGGAACCTGGCAGGGAATCTTCCTTTGCGAATTTGATGGGCCACGGGAGCGGAAGATTTGGGTAAAGGTGGTTGACGACGAAACAAAGGAGTCTCGTAAGTAGCACTTTCTTGGCGCGCTCCGTCTAAATTTGGCGGGAGGTCCGGACTATGAGGACTCGTCGAGGGTGGTGTTTGCGTTGTCACTGGCATTCGTGGGTTGCAGCGTTTGTTTAGCGCAAGGTGCTGGAACTAAGGCCGGCGGAGAGGATGTCGACTCCACGATTGCTGGGACTTGGCGCGGCAGTTCGACTTGTCTGGCGAAGGGTAGCGCTTGCCGCGACGAAGTGAACGTGTACCGCTTTTCGAAACTGGCTGAGAGACATGGATTGTTCTCAGTGACCGCCAGCAAAGTAGTCGAGGGCAAGGAAATCGTTATGGGTCGTGGCGATTGGACTTACGATGCGGGGAAGCGTGTCCTCGAGTGTAAGTCTCCGGAGATTCGGATGGTAGTGGACGGAAATCGCATGGAGGGGGATCTCACGCTGCCCGATGGCACCGCTTATCGCCGGATCTCTTTAAAGAAGGAAGCTTAGGGGGATGTGCTAGAGTTTTGCAGTGATGATGCGCCTCGGGATTTACATTCAGGTCCCCTTTTGTCAGACAAAATGCACCTACTGCAATTTTCATACGGGTGTAGTGTCTTCCACGCGCTTTGCGCCTTACGTCAGTGCGGTCTGTTCGGAGATTGAACGGCATAGCGATCTTTATTCGGGTGCCGGTGTGTGCCTCCCGGATTCATTTCCCGGCGCTCTCGCAGACACGATTTACGTCGGCGGGGGCACGCCGAGTCTCCTTGATTCAGCGCATTTGCAGCGGATATTGGATGCGATTCGGCGAACCTTCCATGCGGATTTGGCAGAAGTCACTCTCGAGGCGGATCCTGAGACGGTGGAACCGGACAAGGCAGCGGCGTGGGTCCGGGCGGGAATCAATCGCGTCAGTTTTGGCGTCCAGTCGTTCTCCGATGCGGAGCTAAAGGCGACGGGCCGCATGCATCGTCGCGCGGACATTCACCGCGCAGTTCCGATCTTGCGCGATGCGGGCATCAGGAATATCAGTTTCGATCTAATTGCGGGATTGCCGGGACAGACGCGAGCGAGTTGGGCGACCTCACTGGACGAGTTGGGGGCACTCGGCCCGGAGCACGTGTCCATATACTTGCTCGAAATCGACGAAGGCAGCCATCTGGGGGCAGAGGTGTTGCGCGGCGGCGCAAAGTACGGAGCCGGCACGATACCCAGCGAAGATGACATGGCCGAGTTCTACGAGACTGCGTGCAAGTTTCTGCAACAGGCCGGCTACCGCCACTATGAAATCTCAAACTGGGGCAAGGCGGGATTCGAGTCGCGCCACAACTTGAAATATTGGCAGCGCGAACCGTACCTGGGGTTTGGCGCGGGCGCGCACTCGTTTTCAGGGACGCAACGCTGGGCCAACGCGCACGACGCGGCGGCCTATGTAAGCGTGATCGAAAGCGGCCGGTTACCAGCGGAACAGATAGAGGCGGTAACGCCGGAAAGCGCACTGGAAGAAGAGCTATTTTTGGGCTTGCGCCAGTTGGATGGCATCGATGTCGGTCGAATCGAGCGCGAGTACGGCGTGGCGGTGACGCGGAGATTCGATCGACTGATGTCTGCGGGCATGGTCGAACGCAATGGCAACGTCGTGCGCTTGGCTGAAAGCAAGTTAAGCGTAGCGAATGAAGTCTTCGTCGAGCTGATGAAGTGAGAACGGAAATTACCCTCAGGCATTTAAGAATCCGAGTGAGGGCTGTCAGGAGGCCGCAGTGAGTCCGGACCCAGATCGGTTGAAGGTGCCAATGTCAAAAGATCACATGGTGGATTTGCGCAGCGACACGGTGACCCGCCCAACGCCAGAGATGCGTCGCGCTATGGCGGAAGCGGAGGTAGGCGACGACGTGTACGGCGAAGATCCCACCGTCAACCGCCTGGAAGCCCGCGCCGCGGAAATGTTTGCCAAAGAAGCAGCCCTGTTCGTGCCCACTGGGTGCATGGGCAACCTGATCGCCATCAAAGTATGGACTCATCACGGCGACGAAGTAGTTTGCGAAGAGCGCAGCCACGTGAATTTGTACGAACTGGCGTCCATGTCGGCAATTGCAGGTTGCATGCCGCGGATCGCCCGCGCCGATGACGGAATCCTCGCTTGGATGCAAATCGAAGCGGTCATCCGGCCCAAAATTTACTATGACTCGCAAACGGCGTTAGTGTGCCTGGAAAACACCAGCAACATGGCGGGCGGAACGGTCTACCCAACGGCGCAGGTCCACGATATTTGCGATCGAGCCCACGACGCCGGCTTGAAAGTGCACCTCGATGGTGCGCGTATCTTCAACGCGGCCACCGCGCTGGGCGAAAACGTCGCGGAAATGACCAGCAGAGTCGACTCGGTCATGTTTTGTCTATCGAAGGGACTAGGTGCGCCGGTGGGATCGATGGTCGCGAGCTCCCGCGAATTTATCGAGAGAGCGCGCATCTACCGCAAAATGTTTGGTGGCGGCATGCGCCAGGGAGGCGTAATCGCGGCGGCAGGATTAGTCGCGTTGGAGAAATCTCCGTCGCGTCTGTATATCGATCACCAAAACGCCCGCCGCCTCGCAGAAGGTGTTGCGAAGATTCCAGGATTCGCGATTGATCCGACAAAGGTCCGCACGAACATCGTGATCTTCGATTGCTCGAACACTGGAAAGACCGCGGTCGAATGGTGCGAGATTCTGTACCAGCGAGGGCTGTGGGCGCAGGACACGGCGCTGCATTCCGTGCGTTTGGTAACGCACTGCGACGTGGACGAAACGGACATCGAGCGCGCGCTGACGGTATTGCAAGACGCGGCAATGCAAGTACAAAAGGTGGGGGCATGATAAAGCGGGCTGGCTGGCTCGGCGGTGCGATTGCAATTCTGTGCGTGTTGGCGATCGCGGCCACTGCGCAGGCGCCCAAAAACGAGGTGCGCAAGGCGCGCCGCGATTTCGGGGCCGCGCCGACGGTGGAGGAAGCACAGACCTTTCTTGACGATGCTGAGTCGCGGCTCTTTGACCTTGGTGTGAAGGCCTCGCGTGCCGCGTGGGTGCAGCAGAACTTTATCACCGACGACACGGAACAGATCTCGGCGGACGCGAACCAGCAAGCAAATGCGCTAAGCGTGGAGCTGGCAAAAAAAGCCGAGAGCTGGGACAAAGTCACGCTACCCCCGGTGATGGCGCGAAAAATGCTCCTGCTGAAGCTGGCGGCCGGATTTCCCGCTCCAAGCGATCCCGCCGAACAGAAAGAATTGGCTCAGGTATCCGCATCCCTCGACGGAGATTACGGGAAAGGGAAGTGGTGCCCGGACGGCGCAAACGGCAAGTGCCTGGACGTGACCGCCGTAGGAAAATTAATGGCCAACAGCCGCGACGAAACTGAACTCAAGCGCGCGTGGATCGGATGGCACGCCGTCGGCGCACCGATGCGCCAGCGCTACACGCGGCTCGTCGATCTCGGCGACAAAGGCTCCCAAGAACTAGGCTTTGCCGACGCCGGCGCGCTATGGCGTTCCAACTACGACATGCCGCCCGACGCCTTCGCGAAAGAAGTCGATCGCCTCTGGGATCAGCTGCGGCCGCTCTATTTGTCATTGCACGCCTACGTTCGCGGGCAACTCGCCAAGAAGTACGGAAAAGACGTCGTGCCCGCGCAAGGACCAATCCCTGCTCATCTGCTCGGCAATATCTGGGCGCAGGAGTGGAACAACGTCTATCCGCTGATGGATTCGCCGAAGCCTCCGCAAAGCTATGACCTCACAAAAATCCTGCAGGATCGCCACACCGATGCCCGCGGCATGGTTCACTACGGCGAAGCCTTCTTCATTTCGCTAGGTTTCGCGCCACTCCCCCAAACATTTTGGGAGCGCTCCCTGTTCACCAAGCCAGCCGACCGCGACGTAGTCTGCCATGCCAGCGCCTGGGACGTGGATTCCAAGGACGACCTCCGCGTCAAGATGTGCATTCAGATCACGCAGGAAGACTTCGTCACCATTCACCACGAACTCGGCCACAACTTCTATCAGCGCGCCTACAACACCCAGCCACCATTGTTTCAGAACAGCGCGAACGACGGATTCCACGAAGCGGTCGGCGACACCATCGCTCTCTCGGTCACGCCGGAATATCTGAAGAAAATCGGATTGATTGAAACGGTACCGCCAGCCTCCGGTGACATCGATTACCTCCTGCAGCAGGCTCTCGAAAAAGTCGCCTTCCTCCCGTTCGGTCTGATGATCGACAAATGGCGCTGGGAAGTCTTCGATGGACAAGTCAAACCGGACCAGTACAACAAAGCGTGGTGGGACCTGCGCCTGAAATACCAAGGCGTCGCCCCGCCAGTCGCGCGAACCGAAGCTGACTTCGATCCCGGCGCGAAATATCATGTGCCAGGCAATGTCCCGTACATGCGTTACTTCCTCGCGCGCGTTCTGCAGTTCCAATTTCAGCGAGCGCTCTGCCGCGAAGCTGGCTACTCCGGCCCGCTGCACCGCTGTTCGATTTATGGAAACAAGGTGGCGGGACAGAGACTGAACGAAATGCTAGCCCTGGGCGCCAGCAAGCCATGGCAAGAAGCGCTGGAGACATTGACCAGCGAGAAGCAAATGGACGCCACCGCAATCGCAGACTACTTCGCCCCGCTGAAAGTATGGCTCGATGAACAAAACAAAAAGAACAGCTACCCGGTAGGCTGGTGATCGTTATGTGTCGTTCTGTGAACCCAATGTCCCCGCTTCATGTAAAATATAAGCGAAACTTTTACTGGCTATAGGCTGCGCTAACCGCGCTGACATCACCGAGGATATTGTGGATTTTTCGCTTACCGACGAACAGCAGCAATTGCGGCGAAGCATCCGCGAATTTGCCGAAGGGGAAATCGCCCCCACGTAATGGAGTGGGACGAAGCCTCCCACTTTCCATCCGAAATCATGCCCAAGCTCGCGCGAAATGGGCCTGCTAGGCGTCATCTTCCCCGAACAATACGGCGGCGCCGGTCTGGGCTACATCGAGTACGCGCTGGCTATCGAGGAGCTATCACGCGTCGACGGCTCGGTAGGCATCATCGTCGCAGCCCACAATTCGCTCTGCAGCAATCACATCTTCAAGTTCGGCACCGAAGAGCAAAAGAAAAAGTATCTGACGCCGCTGGCCCAAGGCAAAAAAATCGGGGCATGGTCGCTGACCGAGCCGGAAGCAGGCTCGGACGCAGGCGGCACGCGGACGACAGCGGTGCGCGATGGAAAGCACTGGGTCCTGAATGGAGCCAAGACCTTCACCACCAACGGCCACTATGCGGATGTATGCGTGGCGATGGCGGTAACCGACAAATCCAAAAACTCCCACGGGATCAGCGCTTTCATCCTCGAAAAGGGCACGCCCGGATTTAGGCCGGGAAAGAAAGAAAACAAGCTGGGCCTGCGCGCCAGCGACACCTCGGAAGTGATTTTCACCGACTGCCGCGTGCCAGCCGATAACTTGCTCGGCGCCGAAGGCGAGGGTTTCGTCGGCAGCCTGAAGATTCTCGACGGCGGCCGCATTTCGATTGCCGCGCTGGCGCTGGGCATGGCGCAAGGCGCCCTGGAAGCAGCGACGAAGTATGCCAAGCAACGCAAGCAATTCGGCCAGGCGATCAGCGAGTTTCAAGCCATCCAATTCAAGCTCGCCGACATGGCCACGCAGGTGGAAGCTGCACGCCTGCTGGTGTACCAGGCAGCGTGGCTGGCCGACCAGAAGGACGTCCGCTTCACCCGCGAATCCAGCATGGCGAAGTTATTCGCCAGTGAAGTCGCCGTGCGCGTTGCCAACGAGTGCGTGCAAATCCATGGCGGGTACGGCTTCATCAAAGACTACCCTGCCGAAAAGTATTACCGTGACGTGAAGCTGTGCACCATTGGCGAAGGCACCAGCGAAATTCAGAAGTTGGTGATTGCCCGCCAGCTACTAGGCAAGAAATAATAGGGCGATGCCTTCAGCGTCGCTCTACAGCCCACAGGAAAACGATGCCGCCGCCAATTGAAAATTGGGCGGAGCGCGTGTGTGCCGGGGACGTGCTCGCGGTTTCGCGGGCGATCACTGCGATCGAGAATCATCAGCCGGAAGCGGAAGAGTTGCTGCGCGTCGTCTTCCCGCGAACTGGCAAGGCATATTTGACCGGCATCACCGGCGCGCCTGGTACGGGCAAGAGTACGCTGGTGGATCGTCTGGCGGCCTTCTATCGCCGCCAAAACGAAGCGGTGGGCGTGATTGCTGTCGATCCCACTAGCCCTTACACGGGCGGCGCGATTCTCGGTGATCGCATTCGCATGCAAGGGCACGCCAGCGACGCAGGCATGTTCATTCGATCGATGGCGACGCGCGGATTCCTGGGAGGCCTGGCGCGCGCGACCGCGGAAGTCGCGCTGCTGCTCGACGCCGCTGGCAAAGACCAAGTCCTCATCGAGACCGTTGGCGTTGGGCAGGACGAAGTTGATATCGTGCAGCTGGCGGATTGCGTCGCGGTCGTCATGGTTCCCGGCATGGGCGACGACATTCAGAACATGAAAGCCGGCCTGATGGAGATCGGCGACATTTTCGTGTTGAATAAGTCCGACCGCGAAGGCGCCGACCGATTGGAGCAGGAGCTGCACGCGATGCTGTCGCTGGTGATGCCGAGGGACGGTTGGCATCCGCCGGTCGTGCGCACGGTGGCGAGTGAAAACAAGGGCATCGATGTGCTGGCCGCGACTATCGCGAAGTTTCGCGCCCATTTCGAGTCCAGCGGCGAGCGCCGCCGCAAGCATGTGGAGCATTGGAAGCAGCGCCTGATCGAACTTGTGGAATCGCGGCTGCTGCAAAAAGCTCTGGGGGGTAGCGGCGGTGAAGCTCGGTTGACGGCATTGGCGGCGGAGGTCGCGGATCGAAAGAAAGATCCGTTCGCCGCAGTGAACGAGATTCTCGCGCAAAGCGGTCTCGGCTAAGGAATATCATAGCCGGCAGCACAAGGTCTGACGCCTGCTGCGGCGTAATGGCAGCGCGTCAGGGCACGACTTCAGTCGCGCCGTAAGGAGAGCGCTAAACCCGGCTTTGCCCGCTGAGGTTGGGTTTTGTGCCACATCGGGTGCAAGCCCACAAGAGCAGAGGTGAAATGGCAACATCGAAGAAGTCAGATAAGAAGAGCACACGCGCAAAGCCGTCCGCGATGGCCACGCTCGGAATCATCGGCGGAAGCGGGTTGTATTCTATGGCCGGCCTGACGGAGACGCGCGAGGTTGGAGTGAAGACGCCCTTTGGCGATCCGTCGGACGCGATTGTCCTGGGAATGCTCGAAGGTAAGCGGGTTGCGTTTCTGGCGCGCCATGGCCGCGGCCATCGAATCTTGCCCAGTGAGATCAATTTCCGCGCCAACATCTACGCGATGAAGCAGCTCGGGGTCCAGCGAATCATTTCCGTAAGCGCGGTGGGATCGTTGCAGGAGGATCTTCGGCCCGGCGAGTTTTTAGTCCCGGATCAGTTTTTTGACCGCACCAAGCTGCGGGTTTCTACTTTCTTTGGCGACGGATTGGTGGCGCACGTAACGTTCGACAAACCAACGTGTGTGCAAGCAAACGCTGTTCTATCGGATGCGATCGACCACTGCGGCGTCAAAGTGCATCGCCGCGGCACCTACGTCTGCATCGAAGGGCCGCAGTTTTCGACGCTGGCGGAAGCGCATGTCCACCGCCAGCTGCGCTTTGAAGTCGTCGGCATGACCAACGTGACCGAAGCGAAGCTGGCGCGTGAGGCCGAGATTTGCTACGCGGCCATCGCGATGATCACAGACTACGACTGCTGGCATCCCGATCATGAAACCGTGACCGGAGCGCAAATCATGGAAACGTTGAGCCGCAATGCGGAGAACGCCCAGCGCGTCTTGCGGGAAGCGGTGCGCACGATGCCCGCGGAGCGCAACTGCAAATGTGGCTCCGCACTGCGACACGCCCTGATCACCGATTTGAAGTTGGTTCCACCGGCGACCAAGAAAAAACTCGCCGCAATCATCGGCAAATATATTTCTTAGGAGAACATAGTGTCCCTACTCGTCGTAGGTTCGGTGGCATTTGATGGCCTGGAAAGTCCGTACGGAAAGGTGGAGCGCACCCTAGGTGGCGCGGCGACCTATTTCTCGGTCGCGGCCAGCTTTTTTACTCCGGTGCATCTGGTCGCGATCGTGGGAGATGATTTCACCGACTTGGACGCGAAGGTGTTTCACGGGCGCAAGATCGATTGCGAAGGACTGGAGCGCACCGCCGGCAAAACATTTTTCTGGGCCGGGCGCTATTCGGAGAATTTGAACGAGCGCGTCACCTTAACGACGGAACTCAACGTCTTTGCCGACTTCAAGCCAAAGTTGCCGGAACGCTATCGCGCGTCCGAATACGTTTTCCTGGCGAACATCGCTCCAGACCTGCAGCGCGATGTCTTGCAGCAGGTGAAGAAAAGACCGAAGATCGCGGCGCTCGACACCATGAATTACTGGATCGAGCGCACCAACGAAGATTTGCGCGAGACGCTGCGCCACGTCGACATCCTGATGATCAACGACGCGGAAACGCGTCAGTTGTCGAGTGAACACAACCTCCTGCGCGCGGCAAAGCATATCTTCAAGCTAGGCCCATCGACGCTGGTCATCAAGCGCGGAGAATACGGCGCGATGATGGTCGACAAGCGCGGCGTCTTCTGCGTCCCTGCGTTTCCGCTGGAAGAGCCCCACGATCCAACCGGCGCCGGAGACAGCTTCGCGGGTGGATTCATGGGCTATCTGGCCGGAGCAGGCAACAAAAGTGACGCTTCGCTGCGCCGCGCCATGGTCTACGGCTCCGTGATGGGGAGCTTCACCGTCGAAAAATTCGGCCTGGACCGCCTGAAAACGCTGAAGCGCGCCGAGATACACGCCAGGGCACGCCATTTCGCGAAATTGACCCAGTTCAAGTTGTAGTGTGTAAAATCGAGTCATTGCTGGCGTTTGCATCAAACTGAAATGCTTTCACTGACTACGATTTGCTATCGCTTGTTGTGGGCGGCGTTGCTTGGTGCGGTAATTGGCATCGAGCGAAGCGTGCGCAGGCGTCCGGCGGGGATGCGCACCAGCGTGTGCGTCACGATGGGAGCGGCTCTTTTCACGATCATGTCGGTGGAGATCGCTCGCAACACCGGCGACACCAGCACGACGCGAATTGCTTCCAACATCGTCCAGGGGATTGGCTTTCTGGGCGCAGGAGTGATTCTGCGCGAACGTGGCAGTGTCGTCGGGCTCACCACGGCGGCCGCGATTTTCGGCGAAGCAGCGATCGGAATGGCCGCTGGCGGCGGTTTTTACGCGGTTTCTGGCCTGGGGTTCTTGATCATCCTATTTGCATTGGTGGTGCTGATTTACGTCGAAAATCTATTCAATCTGAAGCCGCGCTACATGCTGTTCCGCATTTCGACGAGCGCAGCCGAAGACTTGGTGCCTGTTGTGCACAGCATTTTCTCCAAGCTGGGCATCGCGCTGGACAATTTTCAGGTTTCCATGACCGGAGAAAGACACCTCATCCAATTTGATGCCGACGTCAGTGTGCGACAGCAGGAGAGCATTTTCAGCTCGATGACGCGGCCTGGCGTGACCTTTGAAATGCTGCCGGTCGAAAGGCAGAACGGATGAGCCGGACTTCGCTGGCGAGCTCGGCCGGGCATTCCTCCGGTGTATCCGCGCGGAAGCCCAAAGCGCTGCGCGCGGGAGCGCGCCTCGCGGTTTTTGCTCCAGCGTCGCCAGGAAGCGATGCCGCGGAAGAGCGCGGTCTGGCGGAGTTGGCGCGGCTCGGCTTTTCGGTGGAGCGCAGAGCCCAAAGAGTTTCCGAAGGATATTTTTCGGCGCCGATCAGCGGAGCGAAGAGAGGAACTGGTCAGCGCGCTGAGCGATCCGCAGATCGATGGGCTGATCGCGCTGCGCGGAGGATACGGTTCGAACTATTTGCTTGACGAGCAGTTGAGCGTGGAACTCGCCACTCCAAAATGCCTCATCGGATTCAGCGACGTCACCTCGCTGCAGATTTTTTTGTGGCAGCGCCGCGGATGGACTTCAATTTACGGGCCGATGGTTGCCGCGGGACTCGAAGCGGGAGCAGGCGCACCCAAAGGATATGAACGGGCGAGTTTCCTGAATGCCATCAGCAAGACCGAGGGCGCGTGGGAAATTTCGTTGCAGGGCGATGCAGTCGCATCAGGAGAATCAGAGGGCACGCTGCTCGGCGGATGCATGACCTTGCTGGAAACCACGATCGGAACACCGTGGGAACTGGACACGCGCGGTTCGATCTTGCTGCTTGAGGACCGCGGCATGAAACCGTGGCAAGTCGATCGCGCGTTGATACATTTGAAGCAAGCCGGCAAGTTTGACGGCGTTCGCGGCATCGTGCTGGGAGATTTTCCGGATTGCGAGCCTCCCGTTGGCGGGAAGCCCGACAGTGCTGGATGTCTGCACGCGAATCCTGAAGCCGTTGGGGATTCCGATTGTGTTTGGCGCGCCGGTGGGACACACCGCGCGGCCGATGCTGACGATTCCGCTCGGCGTGCGTGCCCGGCTGCATGCTTCGGGAACGGGTTTGCTGGAGATTCTGGAGGCGGCGGTGATTTCATGAACGAGGCCATAAGCAAAGGAAAGCACATACATATCATCGGCATCGCCGGATCGGCGATGTCTCCGCTGGCGGGCATGCTGCGCGAGAAGGGTTTTCGCGTGACCGGATCGGACGCGGGCGTTTATCCGCCAGCCTCGACGCTGCTGGAAAGCTTGGGCATTTCGTTCTTCCACAAGTTCGATGCGGCGAACCTGACTCCCGCGCCGGACCTGGTCGTGGTCGGCAACATCATCGCGCGGGGCAATCCGGAACTGGAAGAAGTGCTCGACCGCAAAATTCCGTATCGTTCGCTACCGGAAACCCTGGAAGAAGAATTTCTGCCGGGGCGACATTCGATTGTGGTTAGCGGCACGCATGGCAAGACGACTACGACCGCGATGCTCGCCTGGATTTTTCACGTTGCAGGGAAGCGGCCGAATTTTTTGGTGGGAGGCGTGGCGGAGAATTTCGGCAAGAGCTACGGGCTGGAGGGTGGCGCTGAATTCATTCTCGAGGGCGATGAGTACGAGACGGCGTTCTGGGATCGCGGGCCGAAGTTTTTTCACTATCATCCGGACGATCTGATCATCACTTCGCTGGAGTACGATCACGCGGACATCTATCCTGATTTCGACACGTACCAGTTGGCATTCCGACGGCTCGTGAACCTGGTGCCACGTAGCGGACGCGTCGTCGTGTGGGGCGACACCGAGCAATCCGGGCCTGAATTGCGCGCGGCGACGGCCAAGGCTTTTTGCCCCGTGGAAACGTATGGCTTCTCCGCGCAGAACGATTGGATAGCGAGCAATTTTGCGGTCGAGGGCGAAGCCTCGCGTTTCCGCCTGACGTATCGGGGCAAGATGTTCGGGGATTTTCAGCTTTTGGCGACGGGGCAGCACAACGTACTGAATGCGGTTGCAGCCATTGCCGTGGCGCACGGGCGCGGAATTGGCGTCGGCCGCGCTGGCTGAGGCACTCTCGACGTTTCGTAGCGTGAAGCGGCGCATGGATGTGAAAGGCGAGCGCGCGGGAATTCTGATTGTGGATGATTTTGCGCATCACCCTACGGCGGTGCGGGCGACGATCGAAGCGGCGCGCGGACGCTGGCCGAAGCGGCGGCTGTGGGCGATTCTGGAGCCTCGCTCAAACTCGATGAGGCGCAAAGTGTTTCAGGAGTCGCTGCCGAAGGCGCTGGCTCTGGCGGACCGCGTCGTGCTTGGCGGAGTTTTCCGGGCGCAACAGTTGGGTGATGAGAACCGGCTGGCACCGGAGAGCGTCGCGCAAAGCGTGCGGGAGTTGGGCAAGGACGCGCGGGCGTTCGACGGCGCGGAGGCGATTTCCGACTATCTCGCCGCCGAAGCCAAGGCCGGCGACCTCTTGTTGGTCATGTCGAACGGCAGCTTCGACGGCTTGTGTGACAAGTTGCTGAAGAAGATTGGGAGCGAGGTTCCCTCCGAGGCAACCAGCCGGTGAGATTGTTTGCGTTCGGGCGCCGCGTTTTCGGAGCGGCGATTCCGGTTTGTCTGTGTCTTTGCGCGCTGGGTTTTTCCTCGACCGCAAACGCGGCGATCCGTTACGACGTATCCCTCGACCATCCTGGACAGCATCTCTTCCACGTCACGATGTACATTCCCGACGTGAAGGGCGAAGTGATCGTGCAGATGGCGGCGTGGAATGCGCTTTACCAGATACGCGATTTCAGCGCGCACGTGCAGCGGGTCGAGGCTTTCGCGGGTGAAGAATCCGCGCCCATCGAAAAACTGGATAAGCAGACGTGGCGGGTCACCGGAACCGGAACGATTGCGATTCGTTACGCGACCTACTGGGACGAGGGCGGACCGTTTGCTACGCAACTGAACGGCGAGCACGCGTTCATCAATCCGGCGATGATTTTAATGTATGTCCCGGAGCGGCGATCCGAGGCCGTGGAACTTGGTATGTTCGACGTGCCGCTTGAATGGCAGGTGGCCAGCGAATCCCTTCAGAGGTCTGAACAAATGGATCGCGCGCGCAAATTCGGACTTGGGGCTGCGAGTTATGACCAGCTTGCTGACGCGCCCATTGAAGCTGGGAAGTTCGAGGAGTTTGACGTGCCGGGGATGAATCCTCCGGTGCGAGTTGTGGTGCACGGCAACGAGTGGAAAAAGAACCGAGTGCAGGACGATTTGCGGCGGATTTGCGCTTACGAAGTGAAGTTGATGGACGGCGCGCCGTATTCGCACTACACGTTCATCGTGCACTTCGGCAAGGCGGCGACCGGCGTGGGCGGCGGGATGGAACACGCCAATTCCACGGCGATTTCGGTGCGGTCGGACGACGATTTCCCGAATGTGGCGGCGCATGAATTCTTTCACTTGTGGAATGTGAAGCGGATTCACCCGGCTACGCTTTTCCCGGTGGACTATACGAAGGAGCAGTACACGCGCGCATTGTGGTTTGCCGAAGGTGTCACGAATACTTACGCTTCCTACACGCTGGTGCGCACGGGGCTGTGGAGCAAAGGGCAGTTTTACGAAGACTTCGGCGAGCAGATTAGCGAGCTCGAAGGGCGTCCGGCGAACAAGTGGCAGAGCGCGGAACAGTCGAGCCTGGACGCGTGGCTTGAAGAATATCCGCTCTACAATCGGGCCCACGAACAGCATCTCGTACTACACGAAGGGGCAAGTCCTGGGCGTCCTGCTCGATATTTTGATTCGCGACTTTACCGAGAACGAGAAGAGCCTGGACGACGTGCTGCGGTCGATGAATGAGGAGTTCGCCAAGCAGGGGCGCAGCTACCGCGACAGTTTGGATGTTCGACTGACCGCGGAGAAAATCGCCGGAGTCTCGCTCGACGATTTCTTTCACAGATATGTCGCCGGCGCGGAGCCACTACCGTATCAGCGGATCCTTGCGCGCGCGGGGCTTGAACTCCGGACCGAGGAGCGGAGGCGTTTGACGCTGGGTTTTTCCGGACGACGGGATGAAAGCGGGTCGCTGGTCGTGCGCAGCGTCGATTCGGAAGGCGCGGCGGAGCAAGCGGGCTTGCGGGTGGATGACGTGATCACGAGTTGGAATGGCGCGGAGCCTCCGCGGAGTCCGGAGCATTGGGTTTACGGCCAGAAAAAGGGAAGCCTGCTGCGGCTTGGCGTGCGTCGCGACGGGAAGAATATTTCGGTTGAGCTTCGCGTGGGTGAGGTTGTCGAGACCGCATACCGAGTTGTGGAGGATGGGCACGCGGACGAGAGAGCGAAACATATCCGCGAAGGGCTTCTGCACGGCGTGACGTCGCCGGTGACGGCTGCGAATCGTTAGGCCTGGTTTCATTGATCATCTGGGTCGGTGGGAGAAGAGGTTCCTCAGGGGCTAAAGCCCGTTTTGCTCCGAGCTGGATGTCGGAGCTGAAGCTCCGACCCCCTGAAACCGTCTCTCTGAGACCCCTTCTCTGGGACCCTCTCTCTGAAGCGACAGCGTGATGGTTACGCTGGTGGGGCGCGGTACGGAACCTTTTCGGCGAGACGTTGCTTGAGACCTTTTGTAGTTGGCTTCCCGGGAATTAGCAATTTTAAATCGCGGCATGTTTGAAGGCTTGCTGGGGATTCATGCTTCGCACGCTCTTCGTTGGGGTTTTTCTGTCGATTTATATCCTGCTGGTCGGGCCGCCGCTGCTGGTGTATACGCTGATCAGCCGCAATCCAAATCCGTTGTATTGGGCGGGGATCAATGGGGTGATGTTCTTCGTGCGGGCGGTTGGCGTGCGGGTGCGCGTCGTTGGGACGGAGCGCATTCCGGCGGGGACTTGTTTGTTTGTGGCGAATCATACGAGTTCGGCGGATGCGCCCGCGGTGGTGGGGGCGATTCCCCGACGGATTGCGATTTTGTTGAAGGAATCGCTGTTCAAGTATCCGATTGTGGGGCAGGCGTTTCTTTTGGCTCGATTCATTCCGGTCGATCGCAAGTCGCGGGACTCGGCGCTGGAGAGTTTGGAGAAGGCGATCGAGTCTTTGCGGGCCGGGCAATCGTTTCTGATCTATCCGGAAGGGACGCGCAGTCCGGACGGGCGGTTGCAGGATTTCAAAAAGGGCGCGGTGGTGATGGCCATCAAGGCCGGGGTGCCGATCGTGCCGGTGGCGTGCTCGGGGGCGCACCGGGTGATGGAGAAGCGCTCGCTGAAGATCCATCCGGGAGAGATCCTGGTGGAATTTCTGGAGCCGATTGATGCGTCGGCGTACGGCTTTGAGCAGCGGGACGAGTTGAATCGACGGGTGCATGATGCTTTGGCGGCTGGGTTGCCACCCGATCAGCGGCCCGTCGGTTTTCCTGGCGCTTCACCGGTTTAACAGCGTCTTAGAAGTGGTTGACGGGGCAATCCGATACCTGGGGTCCCCCCACTTTCTCAGAAGTGTTCCATCTAACGGACTTCAAGTCGCGCGTTTTGATGCACTTCTGTATGTGCGGATTCTAAAGCAGTTAGGATGTGCGACCGAACCAGGTTAGCCAAGTGGAAGTAGAGGCGGTGGAGGTCCCGGCAACAATGACGCGGTTGTAACTATCTGTAATAGTACCATAATACTAACTGTTTGTCAATCGGAATTTCGGCTTTCCAGTGAATGGCGCCCAGGCCGTCGTCAACGATTCGACCTTAGGGTTTCGATTGCGGATTCTAACTCCCGGACTCGTTTTTGGAGGTCGGGGAGGCGGGTTAGGGCTGCTGTGTATTTCAGCCAGAGCTTGTTGTCTACGGCTGGGGAGCCGGAGCGCACTGAATTTGAGGCCACGTCTCGCGGGAGGCCGCTTTGGGCGGTGACGATTACGTTGTCGCCTACTGTCAGGTGGCCTGAGGAGGCGGATTGGCCTGCGAAGATGCAGTTGTCGCCGATTTTGGTGGAGCCGGCCAGGCCGGTTTGGCCGCAGATCATGTTGTTGGCGCCGAGTTGGGAGGCGTGGCCTACCAGGACCAGGTCGTCGATTTTGGTGCCGCGGCCGATGCGGGTTTCGCCCACCGTAGCGCGGTCGATGCAGGAGTTGGATTGGACTTCGACGTCGTCTTCGAGAACTGCTGGGCCGGATTGGACCATTTTGTACCAGGTGCCGTCTTTTTGTTTGGCGAAGCCCAGGCCGTCGCCGCCGATGATGGCGCCGGGCTGGAGGATTACGCGGTGGCCTATGCGGCAGTGTTCGCGGACTACGGCGTGGGCGTGGGCGAAGAAATTGTCGCCGATTTTGGCGCCTTGGTAGATGGTTACGAAGCTGTGTAGGACTGCGTTTTGGCCTATTTCTGCATCTTCGTCGATGAAGCAGTAGGGGCCTATGTGGGCGCCCTCGGGGACTCGGGCGGTTCTTGCGATGACTGCTGTCGGGTGGACGCCGGGTTCGTATTGGGGTGGTTGGTAGAAGAGTTCCAGGGCTTTGGCAAAGGCCAGGTAGGGGTTGGGGGTGCGTAGGGCGGCTAGCGGGGGGAGATTTGGGTCGCGGTCGAGTGGGGCGCTTTCTTCGATCAGGACTGCGGAGGCTCGGGTGGTTTTTAGCAAAGGGATGTAGCGTTTGTTGGATAGGAAGGTAATTTGGCCCGGGGTGGCTTGGTCGATGCCGGCTACGCCGTGGATTTCGGTTTCGGGGGGACCTTCGAGGCGGCAGGATAGTTTTTCGGCTAGGTCGGCGAGTTTCATTCGATCGGCTCCTGTTGTTCAGGTTGCGAGTCTCGCATAGCGTTGGGAGGGAAGTACAGGTAGGGGACGAGGCGAAATTGGAGAAAACCTGCGTGGGAGGTATCGGAACGATCTTGCCAAGATGGGGCGCAGCAGTGCCGCGCCCGCACAAGGAATGGGTCGAATGGGTCGAGATCTAATCGGTGAAGAGGCGGGGTTGGGCGGCTGCTGGCTGGGCCGGTGGTTTGCGGCGGGCTATGCCTACTACGCCTAATACGGTGACTTCGGTTAGGGCTGAACGAGGGACGAAGATGCGGTCGGTGGTGGAGTTTAGGTCGGGGGGCGTTATTTGGAGGCCGTTGTCGAGGAGACAGAGCAGGTCGTTGGGGACTACACCTTCGAGGGTATCGCCGTCCAGGAAGCGTAGGCGGACCCAGAGGCCGTCGAGTTTGGGGCGGCTTAGGAAGGCTTTGCGCTCTGGCTCGTAGTCGTTGGAGAACTCGCGGACGAAATAGATGGAGCGGACCTTGGCTAGCGGGATGGACTCGTGCTCGCCGTCGGGGGTGAGCAGGTCGACGGGGTCGGAATGGCCCAAGTGCGTCGGATTGAGGTAGCCGCGCAGGGATTTCCTGTCGGATAGGGCGACGATCACTTTCTTGTGCGTCGAGGCTGGGGAGCGAGTTTTCAAAGATAGAGTACGCCCAAGACTTACCTGTTTGCGAAACGTGCTGATGTATGTTATGTTAAGCGGGATTTTCCTGTCAACTCCTTGTTTCCATTAGGGTTAGGGCCCCGGAGCGCCGCCCGTTGACCGAAAAAAAGCAGATCCTCAAGTCCGCCTCGATCATCTCGCTGGTTACCATTGTAAGTCGTGTTCTCGGTTACGTTCGAGATCAGCGGATCTTTATGCTTTTGGGAGCGACGTACGTCGGGGATGCTTACAACCTGGCGTTCCGAATACCCAATCTTTTTCGCCGGCTGGTCGCCGAGGGATCGATGACCGCGTCATTTATTCCTGTTTTCACGACGTATATGCGGGAGAAGTCGGAGGAAGATGTTTGGGACTTCGCGAATAAGCTGTTTTGGACCCTAGCTTTATTGGTGGCCATCATTACGATTTTGGGAATGGTGTTTTCACCATTCGTGGTCCACTTGTTCGCGGGAAAGAGTCCCGCGGCCGCTCAGGCCATCGAATTGAATCGCGTTGTTTTCCCGTACCTGTTCTTTGTGGCGCTGGCCTCGCTGGCCATGGGGATATTGAATTGCTTCCACATTTTTGGATTGCCGGCGGCGACACCGATCGTCTGGAATGCCGCGGCGATTCTGTTTTCGGTGGGCTTGGTATGGAAGCACTTCAAGAATCCGGCGACGGCGATCGTGGTTGGGGTTCTAGTCGGCGGAGTATTGCAGTTCCTGATCCAGGTGCCGACGCTGGTACGGAAGGGAATGACGTTTAAGTTTGGAATTTCATTTTCGCACCCCGGGATCAAGAATGTGGCGCGATTGATGATTCCGCGGCTTTTCGGGATCGGGATCGGGCAGATCAATCTGCTGGTCGACACGCGGTTCGCGACGGCGGCGGTTATGCCTCCGGGAAGCCTGACGGCGTTGTACTTGGCCGATCGCGTCATGGAATTGGTATTGGGAGGGTACGCGATCGCGGTCGCTACGGCGATTCTGCCGATGATGTCGCATCAAGCGGCGGCGAACGACTTCGTGGGCTTAAAGAAAACGCTCACTTTCTCGGTGCGGATTGTGGCTTTCATCACGATCCCTGCGATGCTGGGACTGATGATTCTGCGGGAACCGATCATCCGCGTGCTGTTCCAGCACGGGCAATTCGTGGCGGCATCTACGCGCATAACGGCGCGCGCGCTGCTTTATTACGCCATAGCACTGCCTGGACTGGCGACTGTGAAGCTGATCGTGCCGGCATTCTATTCGACCAAGGACACGAGGACTCCCGTGATTGTGGCGGCGATCTCGATGGTGATCAACATCCTGCTAAACTTTTTGTTTCTGAAGACTTCGTTGTTCGCGCGGGTGCTGAACGGGGGGCCGGCACTGGCGACAGCGCTGGCTTGCTATTTCGATTTCTTCGCTCTCTTTATTATTTTTCGGTTGCGGCATGGCGTTTTAGGGACCCGCGAGATTTTGTCCTCGTTCGCCAGGGTTTTCTTATGTTCAGCGGTCATGGGGGTGGCTTGCTGGTTTGCGGCGCATTACACGGCATTTACGATGTATTCGAGGGGCTACATTCAGGTATTGGTTTTCGCGGGTTTGCTGGGTGGGGCGACAGCGTTGTATCTGGCATGGCTTGGGTATTCCGGTGTCGTGAAATGGAAGAGATCTACGGGATCGCCACGCGGAAAAATCGCGGCGGCGAAGCGTACGTGGAGGCTTGATGGAGATTTCGGCCACCATAACGTCTTTCGTGACGCACGTGAAGGTGGAGAAAGGATTGTCCACCAATACGGTGAGCGCGTACCGGCGCGATTTGATCAAGTTCGAGGGATTTGCGAAGAAGCGGAAACTGGCGCTGGAGGCGGTCAGCCGGGACGATCTGGTGGATTTTCTGGCTGGCTTGTACCGGGAGAAGTTGGAAAGCCGTACCGTTGCGCGGCAGTTGGTGACACTGAGGAATTTTTTCCGGTATGCGCAGATACAGGATTTGATTGCGGCGGACCCTTCGGCCAATCTGGAGTCGCCGAAAATCCGGCGGTCGTTGCCGGGATATTTGCGACTGGAAGAAGTGGAACGATTGCTGACTCAGCCGGATTCGAAGACGGCGCTGGGTTTGCGTGACCGGGCGATGCTGGAAGTGTTGTATTCGACTGGGTTGCGAGTATCGGAACTAGTGGGGTTGCGCGTCGGCGATCTGGACAGCAAGGCCGGGTGCGTGCGGTGCATCGGCAAAGGGGACAAGGAGCGCATCGTGCCGGTGGGCCGCAAGGCGTTGGCGATGGTCGAGAAGTATTTGCAGGAAGCGACGGCCGGAGTTGCTGCGGCAGGCCAAAGCGATGAACAGCACGGCGCTGTTTGTGAACAGGCGCGGAGTTGCGCTGAGCCGAGTGGGAGTCTGGAAAATCTTGTCGGGGTACGGTCGGCGAGCGGGGTTGCGGGTGGCATTGACGCCGCACATGTTGCGGCACAGTTTCGCGACGCATTTGTTGGAAAACGGCGCGGATTTGCGGTCGGTGCAGCTGATGCTGGGGCACGCCGACATATCCACGACGCAGATTTATACGCACGTTGTCGAGGAGCGGTTGAAGCAGATTTACAAGGCACACCACCCGCGCGCGTAGCGGGTTGGACCCCGGGAATCGCAGAGCAGGTGCGGCCGCGGCTGGCCGGGAAGAACGGACGGACATGTCCATCCGTTCTTGCGACGAGCGGCACGGACACCTGAAGGTTAAGGAGCGCAATGCCAGACTATATGTTTTTGCTGGAAAGCCGGCTGTCGCCGGAGCAGCGCGCGGTGATGATGCGCGTGCAGGAGCTGGCGGCGGCCATGGGATTCAATTTGTATCTGACGGGCGGGACGGTGCGGGACCTGATCACCGGAGCGTCGCTGCGCGATTTAGATTTTACCGTTGAAGGAAATCCGTCGAAGATCGCGCGGGAATTGGAGAAGGGTGGCGCGAAGATTCTTTTGGAAGACGAGAAGTTGCGGCATATCGAAGTGCTGTTTGCCGGAGACGTGGAGGGCAGTATTTCTGCGGCGCGCGATGATCACTACGTGCGTCCTGGGACACGGCCGGAGATTCGCTGGTCCACGATCATGGAGGACTTGCGGCGGCGGGATTTTTCGCTGAACTCGATTGCGATTTCGCTGAATCCGGCTTCGCGCGGATTGCTTCTTGATCCCACGAACGGGTTGTCCGACATCGAGCGCGGGGAAGTGCGGGCGTTGACGATCCATAGCTTTACGAACCAGCCGGTGCGCCTGCTGCGGCTTCTGCGGTTTTCGGCGCGGATGGGATTCAAGCCGGAGGGGCGGACGCAGGAATGGTTCGACCTGGCGATCGAGCGCGATCTGCATCACACCATAACACCAGAGGACGCAGGAGGGGAGTTGCGGGCGGTGGCGCGCGAGGAGCGTCCCGCAGTGGTTTTGAAGGCCTGGGAACAGCACGATTTGCTGGAGGTCGTGAATCCGAACCTGGCGAAGCGGCACCCGGACTACGAGGGGATCGCGCGGTTGATGAAGGTGCGCGAGGACTTGTTTACGGCTGGATTCCGTCCGCGGTTGGCGGCGCCGATGTTGCTGGCAATACTGGGAAGGCTCAAGGATCGCGAGCAGAGCGCGGTGCTTTCCAGGGCTGGGTATCGTTCGGCGGAAATCGACAAAGCATTGGGTTTCGCGGAGGAGACCTTTGAGGCGCAAAAGGAATTGATCGGAAAGAAAATGAATGCGCCGATTGATGCTTACCACTTCCTCGAACAAATGCGGTTGGATCAGATTGCGTATTTGCTGGCCGAATCGACGAATTCGACGGCGCTGTCGAAGATCCGGGCTTATTTGAACAAGTGGAGGCCGGTGCGGATCGGTTTGCCGATGGTGGCGAATGAGCTCGAGGCGCTGGGAATGGCGCGCGGAGAGAAGTTTGATCAGATTGTCGAGCAGGTGTTTGCCATTCAGCTGACGGGACGCGGTAAGACGCCCGAGGAGCGGGAAAAGATCTTGCGGAAGCTTTCTGGAATCAAGGAAGTTCCGAAGAAAAAAGAGAAAGAGAAGAAGCCTGCGAAGGCTGCGGAGAAGGCACACGGGGCTGCTGAGGCCGCGGCGAAACAAAGCCACGGCACCGCGGCAGGTAAGGCAGCTATCAAGGCGCAGCACAAGGCTCACGGCGCGGCGGGGAAGGCGAATGCTCCCGCAACGCATGGAAAGAGTGCGGCGGCGTCGAAAAAGAGCAGCGGCCGCAAGTAGTTTTTAGCGGCGCGTCTCACAGCAACTTCCGACACCTGTGGCCGATGCCTGTGGGAAACTTCAGATTGCGTGTCGCAATTCTCTCGAGAGAGATTTACAATCGAGTTCCATGGGTCAACCGCAGTTCGTTCATCTTCACGTTCACACCGATTACAGTCTGCTCGACGGGGCTTGCGAAACCACGGAACTTCTTGACGAGGCTTCGCGGCAGAAAATGCCCGCGGTGGCAATCACCGACCACGGCAATCTGTTTGCCGCGGCGAATTTTTTCTATGAGGCGAGCAAGCGCGACGTTAAGCCCATCATTGGGTGCGAGGTCTACGTTGCGAAAGGTAGCCGGCACGATCGCGGAGGCGACAAGGCTAACGGCGGCAATGGTCAGGATCGCGGCGAGGCCGCGGAGCCTTCCGGCGGCCGCGGCAGCAATCACTTGGTGCTGCTGTGCGAATCGCTCGAGGGTTATCACAACCTGATCAAGCTGGTGTCTGCGGGCTTCCTCGAGGGTTTCTACTACAAACCGCGCATCGACTACGATCTGCTGTCCAAGCATAGCAAGGGATTGATTGCGCTATCCGCGTGCCTGCGCGGACCGGTGACCGAGGCCGTCGTGGAAGAGAAGTTGGACGTGGCGCGTGAGAATGCGTACCGGCTGCGGGATGTTTTTGGCAAAAATAATTTTTTCCTCGAGATTCAGGATCAGGGGCTTGAGATTGAGAAGGGCGTAAATCGCGAGCTGGTCCGGCTTTCCAAAGAAACTGGGATTCCCCTGATCGCGACGAACGATTGCCACTACCTGCATCATGAAGACGCGCATGCGCAGGAGGTCTTGCTCTGCATTCAGACGGGCAAGACCATGAGCGATGCGCATCGCATGAAATTTGCTACCGATCAGTTTTATTTCAAGACGGCGGAGGAAATGGCGAAAGTGTTTCGCGAAGTACCCGACGCGCTGAGCCGCACCGTGGACGTCGCGCATCGGTGCAACGTGAAGGTCGAGCGGATTCCGAATCCCTTCCCAGAATTCAAGGTGCCCGCGGGCCATACGGCGGGCAGTTATTTTGAGAAGGTCGTGCGGGAAGGGTTTGCCGCGCGGGTACCGAGTCTGGAACGACTGGCGCAGCAGGGCGTTTTACATAATCCGCTTTCGGAATACGAGCGGCGGCTGACGTCTGAAATTCAGATGATCCAGCAGATGCGCTACGAAGGTTACTTTCTGATCGTTTGGGACTTCATTCACTACGCGCGCACGCAGGATGTTCCCGTGGGTCCGGGACGCGGATCGGCGGCGGGTAGCCTGGTGAGCTACGCGCTGCGGATTACGGACGTTGACCCTCTGCAATACAACCTGCTATTTGAACGATTTCTCAATCCCGAGCGCGTGTCCATGCCTGACATCGATATCGACTTTTGCATGCGGCGGCGCGGCGAATTGATCGAATATGTGACGCAGAAGTACGGACGCGAAAATGTGGCGCAGATTATTACGTTCGGAACGATGGCGGCGAAGGCGGCGGTCAAAGATGTGGGCCGCGCGATGGATATTCCGTACGGGGAAGTAGACCGGCTGGCGAAGCTGATTCCGACCACGCTAGGAATCGAGCTGGAGGACGCTCTTGTCCAGGCGCCGCAATTGAAGGCGGCCGTCAACAGCGACGAACGGCTGAAAGATTTGATGGCCGTGGCGCTGCGGCTCGAGGGGCTTTCCAGGCATGCTTCGACGCATGCGGCCGGCGTGGTCATTTCGCCTCGGCCGCTTACGGATGTCGTGCCGGTTTACAAGACGAACCGGGATGAAATCACGACGCAGTACGACATGAATGCGCTGGAGCGCATCGGCCTGCTGAAGATGGATTTCCTTGGGTTGACGACGCTGACCGTTCTGCACGATACGGTGCGGATGATCGAGCAGAACCGTGGAGTGAAGGTCGACCTTGACAGCCTGTTGCTGGACGACGCCGACACGTACAAGCTTTTTACCCGTGGGGACACAACCGCGATCTTTCAGTTTGAGTCGCATGGGATGCGCGACATTTTGCGCCGCTATCAGCCGACGCGAATTGAAGATCTCACAGCGCTGAACGCGCTTTATCGCCCCGGGCCGATTCAGGGCGGCATGATCGACGACTTCATCAACCGGAAGCATGGGAAGACGAAGGTGAGTTACGAGCTTCCGCAGCTGAAAGACATTTTGGAAGAAACCTACGGCGTGATTCTGTATCAGGAACAGGTGATGCAGATCGCCAACCGGCTGGCGAGTTTTTCGCTGGGAGAAGCGGACATCCTTCGCCGCGCGATGGGGAAGAAGAAGAAGGAAGAGATGGCGGCGCAGCGAGCAAAGTTCATGGCGGGCTGCGCGACAAACAAGATTCCCGAGAAGAAGGCTGACCGGATTTTCAATTTGATGGAAGAGTTTGCGGGATATGGATTTAACAAGTCGCATTCTTGCGCGTATGCGCTGCTGGCCTACCAGACGGCCTACTTGAAGACGCATTATCCCGTCGAGTTTATGGCGGCACTGCTTACGTCGGAAACGGGCAATGCCGACAAGGCCGTGAAATACATCAATGAAGCGCGGGGAATGAGCATTTCGATTTTGCCTCCGGACGTGAACGAGAGCGATTTGTACTTTACACCGGTCGGTGAAGCTATACGGTTCGGGCTGGCGGCGATCAAAAACGTAGGTGAGAACACGGCCAAGGCAATTCGCGAATCGCGGTTGAACCAGGAGGAGTTTCGTTCGCTATATGATTTTTGCGAGCGCATCGAGTCGCGCTTCCTGAACAAGCGGGTGTTCGAGAGCTTGATCAAGTCTGGGGCGATGGATTCGCTGGGCGCGCGGGAAAGCATGTTGGCATCCGTGGACGATGCGGTCGCGGCGCTACAGCGAGCGACGCGCATTCGTGAATCGGGGCAACATGGATTGTTTGGGACCGCAGCCGCGCCGGCGCCAGTGGCGTTTGAGATGCGCGACGCCGCGCCCTGGAGTGAGGAGGAGCGGCTGGGGAGCGAGTACGCGATGCTGGGCTTTTACGTTTCCGGGCATCCGTTGGCAAAGTATGCTTCGCGGTTGCAGGAGCTGAAGACAGTGTCGCTGGGAGAAGTGGAGGGGCAGCGCAACGGCCGAGAGATCACCGTGGCCGCGTTGATTGTCGGCGTCCGGCCGATGCGTTCCAAGAAGGGCGCCAGGTGGGCTATTTATACGATTCAGGACATGACCGGTATTCAGGAGCTTTTGGCATTTCCCGAGGCGTTCGGCAAACTGGAGATCACTTTGAAGCCGCGGGTGCCCTTGCTGATGAAGGTGCGGGTGCAGGTGGAGGAGTCGGGAACTCGCCTTTCGCTGCAGGAGGCCCGCGAACTGGAAGGGCTTGGGGAGTCGCAAGCGGCCTCGAGTGTGCGCATCCGCATGAATTTGGACAATTGCCCCGAGGACCTGGTCGACCGCCTTCAAGATATATTCGCGTCCTTTCCAGGGCGTAATCCGGTAATCTTCGATCTGCTTAGCCCGGATGGAACGGTCGCACAGATGGAAGTGCAACGCCGGGTTCAGCTTTCGGCGGAGCTGGTGACAGCGATCCGCGAAGTTTGTGGCGGCGAGTCGATCGATCTGGTGATGTGATGGCGCCCAAAGACAAACTACGAGTGGTTCACGAACCGGGCGACCGGCAGCGCGAGATTGATCGCTTGGAGAAGGATGTCGAGGAGTTGCGGCATCTCGCCAATAGCCCGACCGCCGAAGCAGAACTTGAACGAATTCGACAACAAGTGGCTGAACTTCGGCACGAGTTCTATTCTCACTTGGGAGCCTGGCAGCGGGCGCAGATCGCGCGGCACCCACAGCGGCCGTATACGCAAGATTTCATCGGGCTGTTGTTCACTGAGTTTATGGAGCTGCACGGCGACAGGGCCTACGGGGATGACAAGGCGATCGTGGCGGGCCTTGCAAAATTTCACGGCCGTCCGGTCGCGGTCATTGGCCACCAGAAGGGCCGTGATACAAAGCAGCGGCTCCTGCGCAACTTCGGCCAGCCGAAGCCTGAAGGCTATCGCAAGGCTTTGCGGGTTATGGAATTGGCGGCGAAGTTTAACAAGCCCGTTTTTACCTTTATCGACACGCAGGGGGCGTACCCGGGTATCGACGCGGAGGAACGCGGGCAAGCCGAGGCGATTGCCAAGAACTTGCGAGAGATGGCGCGTCTTCCGGTGCCGATTATTGTGACCGTGACCGGCGAAGGCGGCTCCGGAGGAGCGCTGGCCATTGCGGTCGGAGATCGCGTGAACATTCTTGAGAACAGCTTCTACTCGGTGATTTCGCCGGAGGGTTGCGCGGCCATCATGTGGCGCGATGCGTCGAAGGCGGAAACCGCGGCGGTGGCGCTGAGGATCACCGCGAATGATTTGAAAGAATTGGGTATTGTCGATGAGATCGTACCGGAGCCCGAGGGTGGAGCGCACACTTCTTACGAAGGCACGGCGCGGTTGTTGGATGCGGTGATTGACCGGCAACTGACGGTTTTGACGAATGAATCGACGAAGGACCTCGTCAATGCCCGGTATGAGAAATTCCGCAAAATGGGACAGTTTTTCGATCTAGGAAGCTGAAATGCTGAAGTGAATGACAGCGGGTTGGCGTCCGGCTACCCCTTTTGATTCCCCCCTTTGTACCCGTGGCACATTGGCTACTTTAACGTAGAGGTGCGTTGTGACCCCTCCTCGGCCGGTTTATTCTGGATAAGTCATCATTCAACGTGGGTCGGCTCAGGGAACTGCCGTGAAGCAGCGGCCGGTCCAGGGAGAACAGCACTCGTCATGTCGGAACCTTTCCGCCCGTATGAAAAGCTCGTGGAGATCACGATCCAGGGGAAGAAGTTTCAGGTGCCGGAGAGGAACTCTCTGCTGCGGTGCTTCCAATTCATCAGCCCCGAGACGATTCCGTATGGAAGGTTCTGCTGGAACCAGGAATGCCAGTATTGCCGGGTTTCGTGCCAATTGCCGGATGATGATGAGCCGCGGGAGATGTTGAGCTGCAAGTTCATCGTTATGGCTGGGATGGAGATTACCGAGCTTAGCCAGGAATTGAAGTGGTGCTTGCGGGCGAAGCTGCCTTCGGATGCCCCGGTTAGCCAGTAAATTCGCTGGTTACAGGCATTTGCCTGCTTTTTCCAATGCAACTCTTTCGGGGTTTTCGTGTTTAGAAGCAGCATACGATCGCGTGGCGGCGGTTGTGCGACGTCAACACCCTTATTTACCCCCGGCGCATAGCCGCCTCCAAAACTAGTCCGCGTCTATTTCCTTGAACATCTGCCAATCTCATTGCTTCCGCCTGAGTCTGCGTGGGATATCCGAGAACCGGTCCTCAGCGGCTGAAGCCTGGTCGACAGGCGCATTTGCGGCACGGCCAAAATGGCGCCCTCTCTTGCTGTGCAGAGACACTTTGGTGATCCTACGAATTCCGATTCTGGCCGCCGCAAGCGGTGGGGGTTTGCGCTTCGTCCTTGTTGTCGACTACGATTCCAGGCGAATGATGACGAGGCTAACGGATTTCTCACAATGTGATGGATGCGGCCGGGAGGCCTCTTCCGGGCATATTGCCAGGAGGCTGCAGCGACTGGAGTGGACGACACGATACCGCCCTATCCACATTGGAACAGTGTTGCTGGGGGCGTATGCGCCGGATGATGACGCTGAGTTTCTGTATTCTGAGGGCGGCGCATTTCGGGGCGAAGCGAAGGATGTACTCGCTGCTACGGGTGTGGTGCCTGCTGGAAAATCCTGGCAAGCAGTTTTGACGGAAATTCAGCGCGGTGGGTTCCTGCTGACGTATGCGCTGGAATGCCCAATCGATCCCGGCGTCGGTGAGGCCGCGGTGCAAGCGCTGCTGGAGGCCCGACGACCGGCGCTGCTGGCGCGCATCCGGCGGTCATTGAAACCGAAGCGGATCGTGCTGATATCGCCCTTGCTGGAGCCTCTCCTGGCGTCGATGAGAGAGGCGGATACGGGATGCCCCGTCATCCTCGATGATGGCAAGGCGTTCGCTCTGGACGGCGTTGGGCGGGAGGATGCGGCTGCGCGTCTCCGTCAGATTTTGGCTGCCGCTGCTCAGAGCCGCTAGATGGTGCGGGGAGCCTGTCCTGTCCGGCAGACTGGCCGAGATCTGGTCTTGTGGCCCCTATTGCCGCATTAGAGCTATGATAGAATCGGGCGCGAAACGTGAAACTGGGCGTGCGCCGGAGCGGCACCTATGCAGAGACGAGTGAAATTCGGGATCGGCATTGGCGTGATCGTGGTGTCGATGGCGTTTTTGGCTTGGCTTGGTTACGGCGAGAGCAAGACGTACTACCACACGATCGCGGAGTTGCCGACTTTACAAGGAGATGCCCGGGGACATCGTCTGCGGGTAGGCGGCACGGTTGAGCCGGGGAGCATCCACCGGATGCCTGGGCGGGTGGATTTTGTACTGCAGGGCGAAGGACAATCTCTGCCGGTGAGTTACGTGGGTAGCGATCCGCTGCCGGATACGTTCGTAGACAAGTCTCAGGCGTTGGTGGAAGGAAGTCTCGCGAAAAACGGAAGTTTTGTGGCAGAACAGGTTCAGGCGAAGTGTGCATCCAAGTATGAGGCCGCGCCTACGGCTGGCCCGCCTGCAAAGTCTGCCGACAAGGGTTCGGGATCGGCCCAGCCTGGAAGTACGATGTAACGGAGTGCCGCACACTAAGAGTGCGGCGTACCAAGTTCGTACGGACCGCGGGAATAATAAGGGGAAAGCAACGGTCATAAGACTTGGCAGCGAGCCCGATGCTGCCGATTTCTGGCGGGCGATAACAAGCATAGCCAGGAATGGTGCCACGGTGGAAGGCGGGTCTTAAGTGGATGTATTTGGCTCATTTGCACTTCTGTTGGCCTTCATTTGTGCCGTATACGCGTTTGTAGGCGGCATTTTTGCTATTCGCACACGCCATCCTCTGCTGGTCAAAAGTGCCAGACAAGCGGGGATGGCGACCTGTGGACTGATTTTCATCGCTACCTTCAGCCTGGTTTATCTTTTCTTCAGCGACAGTTATTGGGTCGCTTACGTTGTTGCGCACAGTAACCGCGACCTTTCCACGTTTTATAAAGTTGCTGCGCTTTGGTCCGGCCAGGAAGGTTCACTGCTTTTCTGGAGCTTCCTGCTGGCCATCTACGTGTTCTCCGCTTTATTTGCTTATCGCAATAAGAATGGGGAACTGATGCCTTATGTGGGCGTCGTTCTGGCCGGAGTGCAGATCTTTTTCTTAACACTGAATAACTTCGTGGCTAGCCCTTTCAAGGTGCTGGCTACTCCGGGAGCGAATGGCGCGCTTGATATTTTTACACGCGCAGATGGCAACGGGTTGAATCCGCTTCTGCAGTACCCGGAGATGGTCATCCATCCGCCGAATCTTTATTCCGGGTACACCGGATTTACGATTCCGTTTGCGTTTGCCCTTGGAGCCTTGCTGGCTCGTTATCCCGGCGAAAAGTGGATTCACCTTACTCGCAAATGGACGATGATTGCGTGGTGCTTCCAAACGGCCGGCGTTTTGCTCGGCGCGCACTGGGCTTATGCGGTATTGGGTTGGGGCGGATATTGGGGTTGGGACCCGGTCGAGAATGCGTCTTTGCTGCCGTGGCTGACGGGCACGGCGTTTCTGCATTCGGTGATGATGCAGGAAAAGCGCGGGATGATGAAGGTGTGGAACGTCTGGCTAGTATTTTTGACGTTCATGCTGTGCATTCTTGGGACGACTCTGACCCGCAGCGGGATCGTCAGCTCGGTGCATGCATTTGCGCAGTCGAGTATCGGGAACTGGTTTGTTGGCTTTCTGGCGCTGATCCTCATGGTTTGCTTTGTGGCGTACGTGAAGAATCGCGATTACCTGAAGAGTGAGAATCACCTGGATTCGATCATCTCTCGGGAATCGAGCTTTCTGTTTAACAATCTGATCTTGCTGGTTTCTTGCATCGCGGTTCTGTCCGGCACGCTATTCCCGGTGTTTTCCGAATGGCTGTCGGGATCGCGGATCAGCGTTGGCGCGCCGTTCTTCAACAAGGTAAATATTCCGCTTGGATTTCTGCTTCTTTTTCTAACTGGCGTTGGGCCCTTGTTGGCGTGGCGGAAGACTTCCAAGGACAGCCTGAAGCGCAATTTCGGGCAACCGCTGGTATTCAGTGTAATCGCGGGTGCGATAGCGTTCGCGTTGGGACTTCGCGAGTTTTATTCCCTGATTTGTTTGACCTTGTGTCTGTTTGTGGCCACCACGATCTTGATCGAGTTCTACCGTGGTGCAAAGGTGGTCCGGTCACGATCGGGAGCTTCGTTCGCTGCATCCGCCGTGGATTTGACGATGCGGAATACGCGGCGGTACGGCGGATACATCGTACATATGGGAATGGTATTGATTTTCGTGGGCTTGGCGGGCGCGGCCTTCAACAAAGACGTGCAGAAAGAGATGCAGATCGGCTCGACCCTGCAGATCGGGCCTTATAACCTGCTGCTGCAAAGCTTCGAGTCCAAGCCGGAAAAGAATTACACCGCGGAGCGCATGGTCGTGGAAGTGATGCGCGACAACAAGCCGCTGATGATGCTCTATCCGGAGAGGCGTTTCTTCCAGACCAACGAGCAGTCTGGGACCATGGTGGCGATTTACTCGACGCTCCGGCACGATTTGTATGTCGTGTATGCGGGACAAAGCCCCGACAACCAGACGCCGGTCATCCATGCTTATTTGAACCCGCTGGTGAAGTGGATCTGGTTCGGAGGCGTTATCGTGGTGCTGGGGACCATCGTTACCTTGCTGCCAAATCGACGCAGTGTTCTGGCGCTCTCTGGAGCGCAAGAACCTGCTGCTGCTCGCCCCATGACGCCAACCCTGGCGCCTTCTTCGATCACAATGCGGGAAGGACATGATTAGATCTCACCGGCTGGTGGCTTTCTTTTTTTGCATGGCAGGCTCGGTTGCGTTTAGCCTTCCGGCGGCCGCCCAGGTGGATCGCGCGCGCCAAATTGGCGGCAAGTTCATGTGCATGTGCGGGTGCAACCAGGTTTTGACGCAGTGCAACCACGTCGGATGCACAACATCAACCGCGATGCTGAAAGAATTGGACCAGTCGGTGGCCCGCGGAGATTCGGAAGATGTCATCACACAGGGATTCGTCCAGGAATTTGGCACTAAGGTTTATGCGGAGCCGCCCAAGTCGGGTTTGAGCCTGGTCGCATGGGTTTTGCCCAGCGTCTACCTGCTGATCGGGACGGTGCTCGTTGTTTTCATCATTTCGCGATGGCGCTCGCGAGTGCTCGGGGAACCCGCCACTGCCGGCGGCGCTTCCGGATTTTCGGCGGAAGAGCTGGAGCGGGCGCGGCGGCGCGTTGAGCGCGAGACAGAGGATTGATGGTTGGCATCTTGTTCCCGGCTTCGCTGCTTCTGGTGATCACCTCCGCCGATGGGGCTGTGCTTGGGGCCTGCCTGGCCTTGGCCATGGCCACGGTGCTTTTCATTTTTTACATTCAGCCGGACGCGTCGGACCTTGCGCCTCACCGCACGAAATTGGATCAATTGATGGAGCAGCGAGACACGATTTACGACAATCTGCGCGACCTGCGATTTGAATTTCGCTCCGGCAAGTATTCCGAAGGCGACTACGAAGCGATGAAGGCGGGCTTGGAGAATGATGCCGCGATGGTGCTTGCGCAGATCGATCAGGTGACGGAATCGCAGGTGCGCCGACCTCGGGGGCCGCGAGCGGTGGACGCCGAGCGGGGAGCGCGATGAGAGGATACTTGCTGCGGCGCTTGAGCTTGATGTCGGGCCTGCTGCTCGCTCCTTGGTTGGTCGCGCAAGCGGGAACAGTTCACGGCACCGTCAAAAACGGAACTACAGGTAAGCCCGGCGCGGGTGTCGAAGTGATCTTGATTCAACTGCAAGGCGGAATGCAGCCGGTTTCGAATTCCAAGACCGACGCGCAAGGGCAATTCACGTTCGACAATCCGTCTTTGGGCACGCAACCCATGTTGGTTCGCGCGGTCTACCGCGGTGTGAACTTTCACCAGCCGGTGGCTCCTGGTAAGAGCGAAGTCGAGGTTGAGGTTTTCGAGCCGACGCCGGACGCCAAAACGGTCACGATACCTACACACATCGTGATTCTTCAGCCGAATGGATCGAACTTGATCGTGGGCGAAGAGTATTCCGTGCGGAACGACTCCAACCCGAAAAAAGCCTATTTTCGAGCCGACGGCAATTTTGAGTTTGCGGTGCCCGATAACGCGCAGTTGCAGCAGGCTGCGGCTTGGGGGCCATCAGGCATGCCGGTGGTGCAGGCGACCATCGACAAGACCAAGAACCACTATGCGATCGCATATGCTTTTCGCCCCGGCGAGAGCGGTGTGCGATATTCGTACGAGTTGCCGTACGCTGGGAATGCCGCAACCTTGAAATTTCCGACGATGTATCCCGGAGCGAAACTGCTCGTACTCGCCGCGCCTACCATGCAGATTAGCGGCGAAGGCCTTGAGCCTGGCGGCCAAGAGCAGGGAATGAACATCTACGGGCGCGAGGGTTTGCCGGCCAACAGCGTTTTCAGCGTGAACGTCTCCGGGACAGCACCGCCGCCGCGGCAAGATGCCGACGGTGGGTCGCAGGCGCAAGAGCAGCAAGGCGGGGTGGTCGCGGGGCCGGTGACCGTGCAGCAGATTCCGGGGCGACTGGACGTGTTGAAGTGGCCGCTGATTGCGGGCTTCTTGGGACTGTTCGCGTTGGGAGCGATTTTACTGGTGCGAAAACCGGTGGTGGCTGTGGCAGGCGGCGCACCTTATGAGGCTGCGAATCGGCCGGCGAAATCTACGAACAGCGGCGTTGCAAGCTCGGCGGTGACTGCGCCGTCTTCTCCTAGCCTGGCCGATGTCGATGCTGCAGTCGGCGTGAGTCTCGATTCGCTAAAAGATCAGATCTTCCGGCTGGAATTGCGGCGGCAGGCCGGCACGATTTCCGAAGAAGAGTATGCGCAGGAGCGCGCGCGGACTGAAAAAGTGCTCCGCGATCTCGTGCGTGGCTGAGCGTGCCCGGATTGTCTTGCCACGAGGGTCTTCTTTGACGCCGGCCGCCGTTCGTCCGATTGCTATCTGGTTTGAAAATATCGACAAGAGATACGGCGGCTTGTATGCGTTGCGGCGCGTGTCCCTGGAGGTTACGGCAGGGGAGTGTGTTGCGCTGGCCGGGCGCAATGGCTCGGGGAAAACCACGCTACTGCGGATTGCCGCACGGTTGGTGAGGCCATCTTCGGGCAAGGTCAGCTTTTCTCCTGCGGAAGGCGGCCAGAACATCGCCGCGAGTAACGTAGGGTTCGTCGCGCATGCAACGATGGTGTATGACGAGCTGACCGCCGAAGAGAACTTGCTGCTGTTCGCACGGCTTCAGGGGATCGCGCAGCCTACAAAACGTGTCGAAGAGATGTTGCATGAGGTCGGCCTGTTCGAGCGGCGCGACTCGTTGGTGCGCACATTTTCGCGTGGGATGCGGCAGCGCGTGGCAATTGCGAGAGCGCTGCTGAATGCGCCGGGAATCTTGCTGCTTGATGAGCCGGCGACCGGACTCGACCCGCAGGGCGCCTCGTGGTTAGCGGAGACGTTGCGACGGATGCGTGACGTGGGTTGCACGATGTTGATGAGTTTGCATGGAGAATCAGAGATTTCTTCACTCGCCACGCGTGCCATTAGGCTCGATGCCGGAGCAATCGTTGGTGACACGCGGACGGGCGCTAGCGTCCGTTCGATATTGGCGTTTGCCGATGCCTAGAACCCATTTCACAAGCGGTTTAGACTCGAGGTTAAGAATTTCCTCAGGGGCTAAAGCCCAATTCCTCTTGGCTTTGATGGCGGAGCTAAAGCTCCGCCCCACCAGAGGCATCTGTGAGATTGCTCCTCGATGAGCCTTCTATCAAATACCACGATCTTGCTGGGCAAGGAACTGCGCACGGAGTTTCGATCGCGCGAGCTGCTGACCACCACGATCGTTTTCATATTGATCGTGCTGGTACTTTTCAGTTTTACCTTCGACCCTTTGTCGGAGGAAGCGCGGCGGTTTGGCTCGGGCCTTTTGTGGCTGGCGTTTCTGTTTGCGGCGTCGCTGATGCTGCAGTCTTGTTTCCTTCGCGAGCAGACTAACGATACGTTGAGCGCACTGCGGTTGTCGGTGTCTGACCCATTCTCGATATTTCTGGCGAAGCTGGCCGCGAACACACTGTTTTTGTTGATCACCGAACTGCTGCTGCTGCCGGTGTTTGCCGTGATGTATGGAGTGCCCGTTTTGCGCGTTTTGCATTGGCTGGTGATGGTGTTTTTCCTGGGTAGCTTGGGAGTTTCGATTGCGGGCACGGCTTTGTCGGCAATTTCCGCGCAGGCGCGAATGCGCGAGTTGCTTTTGCCCTTGCTGCTGCTTCCACTGCTGACTCCAATCCTGATCGCCAGCACTGAAGTGACGGCGTCGTTGCTGGAGCGGACGCCATTCGTGCAGTGGAAGGGGGTTGGGTTCCTGGTGGCGTTCGACCTGGTATTTTTGACGGCGTTATGGCTTTTCGGAGAATATCTTCTCGAGGAGTGACGCGGCATGTGGAAACGGGCTCTGGTTGGCGCAGTTGTCTTGTTTCTGGTGGGCGCGGCGGCGTATGCGTCCTTTTACATTGCGCCGACTGAGCGCACCATGGGATTAATCCAACGGATCTTCTACTTTCATGCGGCCAGCGCGTGGGCTGGCATGACCGCTTTCTCCATATGCTTCGTTGCCAATTTGCTTTACGTATGGCGCCGGCAGCCTAGATGGGACTCACTCGGAGTATCCGCCGCCGAGGTTGGTCTGGCGTTCATTACCGTCGTGCTGATTACCGGGCCGATCTGGGCTAAACCGGCGTGGGGAATTTATTGGACCTGGGACGCTCGGCTAACTTCTACGTTTGTGCTTTGGCTGCTGTACATTTCGTATCTTTTGCTGCGCACGCTCATAGAGGAGCCGGACCGCCGGGCGTTGCTGAGCGCGCTGTTTGGGATTTTTGCGTTTCTTGATGTGCCGATCGTGTTCGGGGCGATTCGCTGGTGGAGGACGCAGCATCCTGCCCCGGTCATCATGGGTGGGCCTGGCTCGGGTCTTGAGCCCACGATGCGGGCGGTATTCTTTTTCAGCGTGCTGGCGTTGCACGCTTTGATGGTATTTCTGATCGCCGAGCGCTATGGCCTGGAGAAATTGCGAATGGAGCTCGATATCCTTCGCCGCGAAGCGGAGGTCGTATGAAGAATCTGGACAGCGTCTTCGCAGCTTATGTTATTGGCTGGGCGGTGTTTTTTGTGTTTTACCTGACCGTTGCCAGGCGCACCTCGTTGCTGCGCGAAGATCTGGAGCGGTTGAAGCAGTCGATGAAGAAAGGCCAGTAACATGGCAGGGAAGAAGCGAGTTGGAATCGTGCTGTTCCAGCTGGGGGGACCTGACTCGCTGCAGGCCGTCGAGCCATTTTTGCTGAACTTATTTCTCGATCCCGACATCATACCCATGGGGCCAATGGGCTTTTTGCGAAAGCCGCTGGCGAAACTGATTTCCTCGCGGCGGTCGATCCCGGTGGCTGGGAAGTATGCGGAGATAGGGCGGCGGTCGCCGATCGGGTTGCTGACGGAACGGCAGCGGGTGCGTTTGGTGGAAGCGGTTTCGCCGTACATTGATCCGGTGGCGGTTACGGCCATGCGCTATTGGCATCCGATGACCGCCGAAGCAGTGGATACATTGCGAAAGGCTGGGCCGCTGGACGAGATTGTCTTATTGCCGCTGTATCCGCATTTTTCGTATGCGACAACGCTGAGTAGCTTGAAGGAATGGCACCGGGTGTATGGCAAATCGAATGGTGGTCCGAAGGTTTGCACGGTCGGACAGTTCTACAATCATCCGCGCTACGTGCAGGCAGTGGTGCAACGCATAGGGTCAATACTTCGGCAGTTTCCGGATAGTTCGCGCATTCATTTGGTATTCAGCGCGCATGGGCTGCCGATGAGCCTGGTGGAAAAGGGAGACCCGTATCCGCAGCAAATCGAGGAGACGGTTCGACTGGTTTGCGAAGCGGGTTCGCGGCGGTGTGCGGGCTGGCCGCGCACGCATTTGCTCTGCTATCAGAGCCGCGTAGGTCCCGCGAAATGGCTGCAGCCGCCGCTGACGGGAACGATCGAGCGCCTGGGCCATGAAGGTGTAAAGGAGATGCTCGTCGTGCCGATCTCGTTTGTTACGGAGCATATCGAGACGCTGCATGAAATTAACATCGAGGCGCGCGATGAGGCGAAGAGAGTCGGCATCGAGAGGTTCCGGATGATGCCAGCCGTGGGGGACTCGCCGTTGTTCATCGGAGCGCTGAAAGAGCTGGTTTTGGATGCCGTCGGGATTGAGACCGGATCTCCTGTGTTGCAAGCGGCGCCGAGAGCGTGATAAACCTCTGTAAATCCTTGCGATATAGAGTGGCATGAGCATGGGAATGCTCGCTGGAGTATAATTTGCCGCGCATGAGCCAGGTATCATGACGTCCACGTACAATCCCGGTGTCCATCGTTTCGCGAAATTTGTAGTGGCCTGGACGGTTCTGCTTTTTATTGCGGGGGCTCTCGTTACCTCCAACGACGCCGCGCTTTCGGTTCCCGATTGGCCGAAATCGTTCGGAACGTGGTTTCCGTCGCTGAGAATGCTGGCGGGCGGGGCGTTTTTCGAGCACTCGCACCGCGTGATTGCAGGGTGTTTGGGAATTTTCACGCTGGCGCTGGCGATTCTGATCTGGATGAAAGACAACCGGCGCTGGTTGAGATGGTTTGGATTCATCGCGGTTGCCGGCATCGCCGTGCAGGCGGTGTTGGGTGGCGAAGTGGTGAGGCAGCTTTTGCATTATTGGCTGCCGGTAATCCATGCGTGCTTCGCGCAGATTGTTTTCGGTGCGCTCCTGGCGATTGCGGTGTTTACGAGCCGCTGGTGGGTCACCGAGCATCCGCAGCTTGCCGATAGCGGTAGTCCTTCGATCCATACCGTTGCGGTCGTGAATGCAGAAATGATCTTTCTTCAGGTGGTGCTGGGGGCAGGATTCCGACACCAGGAAATTCCTGTTTGGCCGCACATCGCCGGGGCGTTTTTGGTTATGGGCACGGTAATCTGGACCGCGATTGTGTTGCGCAGGCGGTTTGGGGCATCGCCGGAACTTTCGCGCGCGCGGATTCTACTGCACGCGATATTTGGCATTCAATTTCTGCTGGGTCTCGGAGCCTACTGGTCGCGAATTGCCACCGTCGGAGCGGCGCAACCCATGCCGGTGATGGTGTGGCTGACGGTCATCCATACCGTTGTGGGCGCGCTGTTGTTCGCGTTTTCGGTGTTCATTGTCTTGATTTGCTACAGGATTGTCCCGCGAGGCACGGAAGTCGCCGCCGCGGCTCCGCGGCAGGTGGTAGTCTAGTGAGCACGGCTCGCACTACCGAGTTGGCGCTGGGGTCGCGGGCGAATGCGTATGTTGCGCTGACCAAGCCGGATGTTTCGTTTCTTGTGTTGATGACTACCGCGGCGGGCTACTACATGGGGGCGCGCGGGCCGGTCGTCAACTGGCTGAACATGGTTCAAACGGTGTTTGCCACTATGTTGATTGCGGCTGGAACGGCGGCGCTGAATCACTACATCGAGCGGGAGTCGGATCGGTATATGCGGCGGACGGCTTCGCGCCCGTTACCTAGCGGGGTGTTGCAGCCTCGGGAGGCGCTCGTTTTCGGCGTGCTGTTAAGCGTTGCGGGTGCGCTCGATTTGTACGTTACGGCGGGCGCGCTGGCTGCCGGTTTGGGCGTGGCCACGTGCCTCAGTTATTTGCTTGCGTACACACCGCTCAAGAAGCGCACCGTGTGGGCGACATTCGTCGGGGCCTTTCCCGGAGCGATTCCGCCGATGATCGGATGGGTCGCGGCAAGCGGCTCGCTTGACCGTGGGGCTTGGCTGCTGTTCGGGATCCTTTTTCTGTGGCAGTTTCCGCACTTTCACGCGATCGCGTGGATGTATCGCGAAGACTATGCGAGGGCGGGGATACAGATGCTTCCGGTCGTGGACCCGGAAGGCCGGCGAACGTTTCGCCAAATTATTGTGACGGCGTCGGCTTTGGTCGCTGTGGCGTTGCTGCCGGCGGTCGTGGGGCTTGCGGGGGTTCTGTATTTCTTCGGGGCGCTTGTGATCAGCGTCGCGCTGCTACAGGTATGTCTTTGGGCATCGACCCTCAAGACCAACGTTCGGGCCAAGTGGTTGATGCACGCTACTGTGATTCACATTCCTTTGCTGCTGGGGTTGATGGTGTACGACAAGATTCCGCGCTGAAGGCTCGCAGGCTTGCGACTCTGTAGTGGCCGGTCTTTAGACCGGTCCCGTGAAAGCGTCGAACGGCTCGCCGGGCTAAAGCCCGGCGCCTACATAAATTCCGGAAGGGAATTACGGTCGATGTTTTCGCAGGCTGCGCTCAATGCGTCTCTGAACGGTACCAGCGGCGTGCTTTTGGCCTGCGGGTATGCGGCGATTCGCAATGGGAAGATCGCGGTGCACAAGACCTTCATGATTTCCGCATTTATTGTGTCTTCGGTGTTCTTGGTTTCCTACCTGATTTATCACTACCGCGTTGGACATGTCGCGTTTCAGGGCCAGGGATGGGTGCGCCCCTTTTATTTTGTGTTGCTGACGTCGCATACTTTGCTTGCGATTGTGATTGTGCCGATGATCCTGGTCACGTTGCGGCGGGCGTGGCTGCAGAAATTTGATAAGCACCGAATCATTGCCCGGTGGACTTTGCCGCTTTGGTTTTATGTTTGTGTCACCGGTGTGATTGTGTATGTGATGGTGTATCAGATATACGGCATCGCAACGCATTAAGTCGCCCAAGGGTTGCTCAATCGCAATTGGGGGGGCGTGGGTCAGCCTGCGGTTCGGAGAAGCCGCATGGTTAATAGTAAAACTGATGCAGGGTCGCCCTGCGTCCTTTTTGTTCTGTTTCTTTTTCTTTCAGCCGTCAGTTCCTCAGCGCAAATCAGACCGGTTCCGTCGCCGCACGTGGCGAGTGATGTCGTAATGTTATCGCTCCAACCGCTTAATCTCCGGGCGGAGCATGGCCGGCATGTCAGAGAAGGACTGGTGGGAAATTCCGATCCCGAGCTCAGCGTAGAGAAACACCTGCTTGATATCCAGATGAACATTGTCCGTGCTACGGCCAAGTTCGGACCGGTCCTGCTGCTGGCGCCCGACGAAGCCACGCAGAGCGCCGTGTATCAGAGATGCGATGAATGGCAGATATGTGAGCTGTTCGGGACCGATCGACTGCGCATCAAAGTCGTGCCCCACGACGGCGTTTGGATTCGTGATTTCGGCCCGCAAATCGAGGCCGCTGGGGATTCGGCGCACGTCGTGCACTGGCGGTATTTCGACATCCGAAAGGAACAGGCCAAGCAAGAGAAACTGCAAGAACTGGAGACCGCGCGCCTGAAGCTGCTGGAAGCCCGGCAACAAGAAGATCAGCCAGACGACTTCTCGCAAGAGGCGACCCCAGAAGCTCACAAAGCGGTAGTTTCCGCCATTGACGACAAGATGTATATCCTACGAGAATTCTCCCAGATTCTGAACGAAGCTTCTCCCCAACGATTCAACGATGAGAATTCCGCATACGATATCGCGGATGCGGTCCTTGCCAACCCCGATTTTAATTACAAGCCTTCGGTGGTTGCGCTGGACGGTGGCAATCTTCTCAGACTAGAAGATGGCAGATGCCTCACCACGCGGGTGCTTCTGGCTCGCAACAAAGATCAAAACATCAATCTCGACGAGGAACTCCAGAAAATCGCCGGCTGCAAGAATGTTACTTTCCTTGATCCTCTGCCAGGCCCGGTCATTGAGCATATTGATATGTTTGCGCTCCCCGCCGGGGGCAAACGCATCCTGCTAGCGTCGTACGACCTGTCAAATGCTTTCGCGACAGAATATTGGAGTAAATTGAGCAGCGCGGAGCGCGACCTGGCCGTAAACGCCGGGCTTGCCATGGAATTGGACGCCGAGCGGCTTACGCGACTGGGGTACGAGGTGGTGAGGGTTCCTTCGCCATTTCCAAGAATTCCCGCAAACGGCCATATCTACTATCCAACGGTATTAAATGCGTTGGTACGGGCGGCGCCCGAAGGGTACCGACAAGTTCTTATTCCATTCTATAGGGATTATGAGACGGATATTCAGTCGTCAGCGTTCACTCAAATCGAGGTTGCATTCGGTCCCCGGGCCGAAATCGTGACCATCGAGGCCACCGAGGCAGCCAAGGCGCAAGGCGCGATTCATTGTTTGACCCTAACAGTGCCGTTAGGGTTGTCGATCTTCAGCGATGCCGCCGACGCTGCGAGACGAACCGAGTCCTTGGCCAGAAAAGACCAACTGGATCGGAATGTAGCTGCCCAAATTGCTTCTCAGATCCCCACCGCCGGACTGCAAGGGTCGTGGGCGATTCTCGAGGAGGGTGAACAAACGGATGAGACCCCACTGGAGCTCTATCCACAAGAGATTTACTTCGGTGAGCATGAATTTCAGAAGGGAGTCTTCCACCAATTGGAATCCAAGGGGACGTACACCATCGACAAGAGAGATTCTACTTCGTGGTCTCTGCATTTCCTATTTCCGGACCAGGACGTCGCGCCCGCTGTCGTTCACTGGTTGAGTAAAGACGAAGTTAAGCTGGTTCTTCAGGATACCGACAGCACATTGGTTTTGAAGCGAATCGGTTCGGACACTGTGTCGCCATTCAAGGCGGAGCAGCAAACTTCGCAGCCAGGTCCGGGAGGATCCGAGACGAAGCATCCAGCACGCAAGAAGCCCACGACGGCTGCCGGAAAACCGCCGGTTGCGCTACAGCCGGTTCAGCCGTGAGGGGTAGTTACCGCGAGGCTGGGAGCGGAGCGAGGGCGGCGATGACTGCGTCGGTGAATTCTTTTGTGCCGGAGCTTCCGCCCACATCACGGGTTACTTGTTTGCCTTCGCGGTAGACCTTCTCCAGGGCCTGTTCGATGCTGGCGGCGGCTGCGCGCTCGCCCAGGTGCTTGAGCATCATTACACTGCTTAGCAGCAGGGCCGTCGGATTCGCTAAACCCTTTCCGGCTATATCTGGGGCGGTGCCGTGGACGGCCTCGAACATGGCGCAGTTGTCGCCGATGTTGCCGCTGGGGACTACGCCTAGGCCCCCCACCAGGCCTGCGGCCAGGTCGCTCATTACGTCGCCGTAGAGATTCGGCAGCAGCAGCATGTCGAACTGGCCCGGGTCCAGGACCATTTGCATGCAGGCGTTGTCTACGATCATTTCTTTGTATTCGATTTCTGGATATTGGGGGGCGACCGCACGGATCGATTTAAGGAAGAGACCGTCCGAGAGCTTCATGATGTTGGCTTTGTGGATGGCATGGATCTTCTTGCGGCCATTTTTTCTGGCGTACTCGAAGGCAAATTTCGCGATGCGAGTAGAGGCGCGCTCGGTGATGATTTTCAAGCTCTCCACGACGCCGGGAACAACTTCGTGCTCGAGCCCGGAATAGAGGTCTTCGGTGTTTTCGCGAACCAGGACGATGTCCACGTTCTCAAATCGCGACTTGACGCCCGGCAGGTTCTTGACCGGGCGGAGGTTTGCGTAGAGGTCGAGCGTCTTGCGCAGAGCGACGTTCACGCTGGGCGCGCCGCCGGCTATGGCGGTGCCCATGGGGCCTTTTAATGCGAGGTGATTTCGTCGCACGGAGTCGACGGCGCCCTGGTTGACGAGTTGACCTGCTTCGGTCGCTTTATCGGTGCGGGCTTCCAGCACTTCCCAATCGTATTGCACTCCCGTGGCTTCCAGAACGCGTTGAGTGGCTGCGGCAACCTCTGGACCGATGCCCTCGCCGGGAATCAATGTGACTTTGTGTCGCGTAAAATCTCCTATCCAATGATGATCATCGATGCTCAAGATTATACAAGGTTTATCGAGCAAGTCGGGGGAGTCCCTTCCGGCTTACTCTTTTTTGCTCACCGCTGCTCATCGTTAGGTTACAGATAAGCTAGAGGCGATTCATTGACAGGTGGCAATAACCGATGGTAGGTTGCTCTTGATGAGTCCAAAACTTTACTCGACCCTGCAAGTCGCCAAGATGACGAAGATTCCCCGAGCAACCTTGCAGTTCTGGATTGCCACGCGGAAGCTCGCCGCACCGCGGCTCAAGCTGGTGAAGGGCAAAGCAGTCAGACTTTGGAGTCTGGCCCAGATTGAGAAGGCCCGCGAACTGAAGGGTACTCTCAAGTCGGGGCCAAAAAAGAAGTAAAGGGAAGTAAGCGGGACGCGCCGGTGCTTCTAACACCGACACGCCCCTAACCCACAAAGCGGAGGTACCCGCTATGCAAGCTCCGAAAACTGTAATTCATTCTGTCCCGCCGTCAAAACCTGTTCCCGAAAAGCCGAAACCCAAGACCACGGCCCTGGACTGGATCCGCAACGGATTCCGGTTTCCGGGGAAGGTGCGGCCATGAGAGCCCGCAACCTTAAGACCCGCAAAGCAAGGGCTCTGTACAAGCCCCTCCCACTGAACTTCCTGCTGGGCTGCTCGGAAAACTCGCTAGCCAATTTCGAACTGGCGAGGCTGGACGAAATGGCACAGCTGCGAACCGATTGCTCGATCAAGTGTCGCAAGCCGCGATCGCCGGTTGGTTTCGGCAAAGTGAACTGCGATCAAGTATGCCATCGAGAACGAAGAGACACCGCTGCAGATGGCTGCGCGCATGGTCAGGGACGGGCAACGAAGCGACGAGGAACTCATTCCGCTTCCCTCACTGCCTCCCGGTGCGGCCCATCTCGCTGCCGCCATGCGCTATCAGGAGCGAAACATCGCGGAAGGTAAGTGCTGCGAATGCCCGAAACCGCTTGCCCGTAACTCCGTCCGCTACTGCGAAAACCATCTCACGATGGAACGACACAATAAGGCGCGGAAGAAAGGTGTTCGGGGAGCGCCGGGGAGCGTGGACTACCTGTACGGTGAAGTAACGGAAAGCAAGCATGGCCGGCAGCCTGGCACACTCGCCGCGCTCGCAATGGCACGCGAGCAAAAAACCCGTGAGATTCTTGCCGAGGCAGGCGTCTCGCCCGAGAGTGCCGCCGTCAGCATGAAGGCGGCGAAAGAAGCTCTGCTGAAGCACATGCCCGACAATGTAGCCAGCGCCCTCATTGCGGATGCCCTGTTAAAAGTCGCAGTAGTTCCCTCGCGGACAACCGGTCAACATGCCCTCAGGGACTTGCTAGCGGCCGGCGCCGTCCAACGAATCGTAAGAGGCGGGACCTGGAGCCCTTTCCTGTATTTCAAACGCTCGATAGCAAGTGAAGACCGGGCAGCCCGAGTCCGCGGAGAGTTGCCCGAGAAGGGGAAACAACGATGATGAAGACTGACCGCTGGCAGATATTCTCGTGGCTCGTATTGCTCTTGGTGTTGGGCGTGGCCGTCAACGCCGTTCTTACGCAACGGCGGGAGATCAAGGAGCTGCGGCAACGCATGGAGGCGGCGCAGCAACGCCTGAACGAGGAGCATTCGGAGGCCAAGGTACAGGCATGCCTCGCCGCGAGTACGCCGTCCGGAAACGCCACTGCGTTCGCTGAGCAACGAGCCGCCTGCGAGCGTAACCCGAATGCTCCGACTGTTCTCGAGTTTAGTACTCTGGCGCCAATCGGCCACTAGAAGTGGGGCTTGCATTTCGTGCGGGCCTGTAAGAATTGCCAGTTGCGCGGCCTTTGCTTTCGCGTCACATTGCACATTGTAGTCTCCTTGATTGCGGCGTTTGGCTGGGACCCGGGCCTCCATCCGGGTCCCTTTATTTCTCAACCCCATTTCGCTTCCACTTCGATGGCTGGCTTTGATTCTATGTACTGTGGCTGGCGCTAGGTCCTTTTTTTCTCGCATCCTGTCAATTCTGACAGTAGCCGGGCATTGCATTGGCGAACACTATGCACCCTCAATTTAAGGGACCCGAGCTCGTTCGGGCCCCCCTTTTATTTTGTGCCTACGGTGTGCCAGGAAGGAAACGACATTGAATACAAATTATGAATGGATGAAATTCTACGAAGCCGCCGTACTAGAAACGAACCGTGAAGCGTTGCCTCAGCGAATCGAAGCCGCGCAAAATGCCATCGGACAGCGTGTAATAACGCTCGCCCTTGATGAGGCGGAACGATGCGCCGTCGTTAAAACCCTCAACGCTCTAGCCGTTCTCAAGCGTGAAAGAAGGCCCGCGCGTGTCTGCTATCAGTGCCTCGATGCAAATGACCTCATTACTCCGTTAAACGGGAAAACTTTTATAGCCAAAACCGGGATGGGAGAAATCTCGGTGAAGCTACACATGAGATGCGCGAACGCATGGGCGGACGCAAACAGCTTTCAGGCGCTTGTACCACTACGAAGATCACACGCTCACCCGATTAGAATTAATTTTTAGGCTTGTCTGGCGAGGCTTCGGCGCCCAAACTGGCGAGGACTTAGCGACTGACGGCTCTCTGAACAAATCGGTATAACTCGGAGAGAGCCAAACCGGCCACGACGACATACACGGCCACTGCGATGATGTTATCCACGACACCCATCGCGCCCAGGGGACTTTGGACTTGCGCTTAGACATAGCCCGCATAGCCCCCCGATACTGGAACCGGGAATTGATGCTACTGGCCAAAGGGAGCATTTTGGGGCAGCAATGCCAGGGGGGACTTTTCGAGCTCAACTCGTGACGTTCAGTGTCTAGGTAGCACATTCATTGCGAGCTGGCGCATTTTAGCCGGATGTCGCCGGCGCCACTCCGTCCTCGCCTCTTCAAGTTCGATGACGTGTGGTGCCGTCGCTCCGAAGTTCATCTTGGGGTCCGACAGTTTACGTGCGCGCTGCCCGAAACGGCGTAACTCAAGGTCGGACATTTGTCGCAAGCGTTCGCGGAGTTCTTCGGGGCCTTCTGGTCTTAGTTGAATCAAGGCTGGCCTCCGTTGTTATCATTTTCGGGAGGAAGCGGGAGGGCAGAATAGCACGACCACACTGACCTTGTGCGGATGCATTCTGCTTAGGCCGGGCAGCTAGTGAGGAACCCCTCGCCCCTGGGAGCTTCCACTGGGGTAGCTGCTCACCGGAGTCCCATGCAAAGTCCGAATCGCGCAAGCTTCATTTGCGACGAAGATACGCAACGATGCCCACCATTCCGATACCCAGGCCGACGAGGGCCATCGCCAAGGTGCTGGGTTCCGAAACACGAACAGTGGACGGCACGGGCTTGGGTTGCTGCGCGAATACGGAAGCAGACGCCGCCAGCATGGTCAAGAAGCATGCACGAGCCGCGAACCTTGAATTGATGAGCTTCATCTTGATTTCTCCAGATGAGTTATTTTGAGTGGGGTCCAATTCAAAAGATGCGGGGACGCACCCTAAGTGGCGTGAGGATGGCAGTTTCCATGCCAGATTGTCAACATCGAAGAACGAATGCCCCGGAGCAGCGCATCTAAGGCCGGGCGGCCAAGTCAGAGAAGGTATGGCCGGTGGCTTCCACCCCCCGCCACTCCCCACCGGAGTCCCATCGCGAAAAATGGATGGATCAGAGTTGCTCACGTCGCCAGAAATTTGATTTGCCGACTCGGGCTGGCCTCAAAAACAATTGCGTCAAATCCGGGCCGTTTCACATCAAGCCGGTTTTGCTCGACGGATCGGAACCGATTTAAGGATCTTAGTTCTCGGCGCCGGCTCCGTGCTTGGCCTTACACAGGCGGCATTCTGTTGGGTCCTTGGCATTGTCCACGCGGTGATGCACTGCAGGCATGGTTCGCAAATAGGAAAAAATGGCGAGTAAGTCCGGATCGGCCAGGCCCCGGTAGGATTCCCACGGCATAATCTGGTTCAACGCGCGGCCTCTTGCGTACCCGGCACGCAGCGCGCTGGCAAACATGGCTTTGGTGTCGTAGGGAAACCCGGTCGCGGCATCCGGGGTGATATTTGTCGAAGCCACGCGACCCCACGGCCCTTCGAAGATGAAGCCGCCCGCGAAGTTCATACCGGGTAGGGGCTGGCCGCGCTTTTGCGGCGTGTGGCAATCCGCGCAACCCGCTATCTCAACGAGATACCTTCCGCGATTTACGGGTGTGGATGTATCCGGCTCCGGAACGGCAGAGGTAATCGGTGCGGGCGCGTTGCGAATCAGATAGCTCACTGGAAAAATAATCTTCGTCGGCGGTAGCGGATTGCGCACCGGAGCGAGCGATCTCAGGAAGACCACGATGGAAGCAAGGTCTTCGTCGGAGAAACGCCGGTAGCGTTCGTAAGGCATCAGCGGGAACAGAGCGTTTCCATCGCGATCGACGCCTTCTCGAATGGCGCGGCCAATTTCGTCGTCGCTCCATCGGCCCAGCCCGGTTTCCGCATCAGGTGTGAGATTCGGCGCGGTGAGTGCTCCGGGCAGGCCCGCCAGAGGAAATACTGCACCCGCGCCGGCCATTCCGGTAGGAGTGGGAGCGTCATGTTTGGTCCAGTCATGGGGCGAGTGACAGAACAGGCAGGCAGATACGTTGCCGACCAAATATTGACCCCGCTCCAGCCGTAGCGGTGTCCGCTCGTATGCCCGGTCGGTGGCTGCGCGTTTGCGCGGACCGATGAACGGATGGATACCGACCGTAGCGGGAATTGCGACCGCGGCGACGATGACGAGCGTCAAGAGTATGTAACCCAGGATTTTTCCGATCTTCATTCAGCGCCTCCAAGCAGGGCGGCAGCCCCAACCAGGTTGCCGCTGATCCGACAGAATCCCCGGTAAGCATTCGTGCAACGGCCGTCTGCGACAATTTCTGACTTTCCGGCGAAGGGCGAAGCCGCGAGTGTGTGTTATGGGGCCTGCCAGTCTAAACCGGAATCTCCTTTTTGGTTCAAAAACGGAGCTGATCACGCACCCATCCCGCTGTTCGCCGATAGTGTGAAACAATTTTCAGACGGACCGGCCGGATGTCGCCGGCGCCATCTCCGCCCTCGCCTCTTCAAGTTCCCTGACATGCGGTTCGGTCGCGCCGAAGTTCATCTTGGGATCCGACAGTTTACGTGCGCGCTGCCCGAAACGGCGTAACTCAAGGTCGGACATTTGTCGTAAGCGTTCGAGGAGTTCTTCTGGGCTTTCTGGCCTTAGTTGAATCAAGGCTGGCCTCCCTTCTTGTCCTGCTGGGGAGGAAACGGGAGGGCAGAATAGCACGACCACACTGACCTCGTGCAGACGCATCTTGATTAGGCCCTGCGCCAAGTCACGACCCTCCCCCCGGTGGGGGCTTCCACCCCCCCGCTACTCCACCAGAGTCCCATCGCGAAAAATGAAATCAAATCCGGCCCGTTTTGCATCAAACGTCTGGAATAAGGGTAATCGTAATGAACCAGGAAATTGATGTCTCCGGCGCCTCTGTGCTGGGGACCATCGGTCTCGCCTTCTTAGTGATGGTGCCGGTGGTGTGGGCATTTGTGAGGTACTGGCTGTTTGCGCCGTGAGGCGACCGTAAAGCATTCCGCGGAGTGTCTTTAGCCCCATACTCACCCGTGAATGCTTTTCGCGCATCCACTGAAGACGTAAATAGCGCTACTTCTTGGCCCTTGCTTGAATCGTTGCTTCAGTAAGCGCCTCGTTGGCCGAAATCCACTTTCGGTAGGCAAGACCGACTGCCTCGTTGGCAGCGCGGATGGCATCCTTCCAGGCCTTTTTCGCCTCGACCTCAGCAAGGCGCAACTCCTCAAGACTCAGTTTTTCCCGTTTCACGAATCTCCCAGTAGGGGGGCTTAATCAGCAGGCGCAATGCAGCGCGGGACACTTCTTTAGTTCAGATTTCAGTTGCGGAACCTCAGCCTTCGTAAGCTTCTTGCCGTACTTCAATTTTAGCATCGCTACCCCGATCACTAGTTGCGCTGGAGCAAGGATCGGGCTAAAAAGCCGGCGTCGTTAGAGGGCTAAGGCCCCGCCGCCAGATCGGGACCCCTCCCCCGGGGGCTTCCACCCCCCCCCCCCGAAATTTCGCTTTCCGTTCGTGGCGAAGGACTGGCGAACAGAATCGAGAGGCGTGGCTACAATGGGGCGCCGTGCAACGGCGGTGCGCGCAGAGCGACGATCTCAGGGGAGATGCGCTATGGACGGGGCCAATTTGCGCCAGCGAGCCCGGCGCGAGGCTCTGAATGGCTGATAGCCGGTAACGAGTTGGAGTTGAGGACACGGACAATTCACGGACACGCAAAAATAAAGGGACCCGAGGATGCGATCCCGGGTCCCTAAATGTTCGAAAGGAGGTGATGACTTGCAGGCGAGTGTGACGCGAAAGCCAAATGCCGCGTAACTGGCAATTCTTACAGGTCCGCAGCACGGTATCAACGGTGCTATACACGTTGTTCAATGGGAGAGGCAGCACGAACTCGGACGCCCGACATTGAGCTTTTCCGTGATGTTTTCAACGCGAGTCCCATTGGCATCGCAGTGGAAACTTTGGAAGGGCAGCCTCTTTTCGTCAATCGAGCCTTTTGCTCGATGCTAGGTTTCAGCGAGGAGGAACTCCGCGACAAGCACTGTGTCGATTTTTCTCCTCCTGAAGATGCTCAGAAGGACTGGGCGCTTTTTCAGCAATTAAAAGCAGGTTCCATAGATCACTACCAGTTGGATAAACGCTATTTCCGAAAAGACCGCTCTTTGGTCTGGGGACGCTTGAGCATCTCTTTATTGAAGAGTCATTCATCTCCGCTGGTACTCGCCATGGTGGAGGACATTACAGACAAACAGAGGGCAGAAGTAGCCCGGTTCCGACATGCCGCAATTGTCGAATCGTCTGAGGATGCGATCATTTCCAAAAACCTGGATGCAGTTATCGTGAGTTGGAACGCAGGTGCGCAGCGCATTTTCGGGTACACCGAGTCGGAAGCCATTGGAAAGCCGATCACGATTCTCATTCCGCCTGAATCATGGGACGAGGAGAATCAGATTCTTGAAAGGCTGAGGACGGGAGGACGTATTGAGCACTACGAAACGACTCGCGTTACGAAAGCAGGGAAGAAGGTTGCTGTCTCTCTGATAATTTCCCCGATTAAGGATTCAACCGGGAGGCTGGTGGGTTTTTGCAAGCTCGCCCATGACATCACTGAGCGAAAACGGGCGGAACAGGTACTACACGAGACGAATCGCGCTTTAGAAACTCAGACAGCGGTGCTTCGATCACACGAGGAACTGCTGAAAATATTCGTCAAAAACGTGCCAGCGGGAGTAGCGATGCTCGATCGTGAGATGCGCTATCTGCAAGTGAGCGAGCGCTGGTGTGCAGACTACAGCGTGGATGCTTCGCAAGTGCTGGGACATTCGCATTACGAAATTTTTCCCGACATCCCCCAGCACTGGAAAGAAATACATCGCTGCGCTCTTGCTGGGGAAACATTGCGAGCCGTGGAAGACCGTTGGGATCGCGAGGGCGGAACCACTTGGCTCCGATGGGAGATTCGCCCTTGGCAGAATCACGACGGGGTGCAGGGAGGGGTTCTCATCTTTGCGGAGGACATTACCCGCCGCAAGCACGCTGAAGAGGCACTCTTAGGTATGAGCCGAAAGCTGATTGAAGCACAAGAGCAGGAACGTAATCGGATTGGAAGAGATTTGCACGACGACGCTGTCCAACGACTCGCCCTTCTCTCGATAGAACTGGAAGGAGTCCAGCAAGATGTCCCTGACGCGGCATCGGAACTTCGCACCCGAATCGGAGAACTCCGAAACCAAATCACGCAAATAACGAACGATATTCAATCGTTATCGCACGAATTGGACTCTTCGAAACTGGAATACTTGGGCATCGTTGGAGTGGCAAAGAATTTCTGCAAAGAGGTTAGTGAGCGCCAGAAGGTGGAAATTGATTTCCAGAGTTACGATGTACCTAGAGCCTTGCGAACCGAACTTTCACTTTCTCTATTCCGAGTTCTGCAAGAAGCCCTACGCAACGCCACAAAGCACAGTGGGGTAAAGCGATTCGAAGTACGCCTATGGGGAAACATGGGGGCGATCAACCTCACCATCAGCGATCTCGGCGCAGGCTTTGATCAAGAAGCCGCAATGAAGAGCACTGGACTTGGCCTCACGAGCATGCGGGAGCGTCTGCGGCTAGTATGTGGAGAGTTTTCAATCAACTCGCAACTGAAGGGTGGCACCACTATCCATGCTCGCGTTCCTTTCGATTCAGGCGGCGATTCTGCACGGGCGGCAAGGGAGGAACGACGGGTTTCCAACCGAGATCACTAGAAGCCATCTCATAAATGCCTCAGGAGGATGACGGCGCAGGCGAGTTGCACCATCCCGAGGAAATTTTCTGGGTCGTACTCCCAGCGAGTGACGATGCGACGATAATTATGGAGCCAAGCAAAAAGACGCTCGATTTTCCAGCGGCGACGGTAGCGGCGCAACGCGCGACCATCTTGCGTGACGGGTTTGCTGCGGTTCCAGCGGTGCGGCGCGATCAGTTCCACGCGCAGATGTTCGCGGACCCGCTGATCCAACGGATCGCTGTCGTAGGCTTTGTCGCCGATCAATCGCTGCGGTGCTTCGCGCAGGAATCGTCGCTCGAGCGTGGCTTCGACAAGAGTGGCTTCATTCGGCGAAGCGCTGACCACGTGCAGGGCGACAGGAAGACCATGGCGGTCTGCGATTGCCATGATTTTGCTGCCTTTGCCGCGTTTTGTAGGGCCAACACCAGAGCCCCTTTTTTCGCCGAACTGAAGCTGGCGTCGATGAAGGCTTCGCGCAGATCCAGCTTGCCGCGATCGCGTAAGTCTTCGGCCAATTTCTGCAGCAGACGGGTGAGCAGCCCGGAACGCTGCCATTGTTGGAAGCGGCGATGACAAGTTTGGTAGGGCGGATAGCGAGCCGGCAGATCGTGCCAGGGAGCACCGGTGCGTAAAATCCAGAACACTCCGTTCAACACCGCACGCGTGTCTTGCCACGGTCGGCCTCGCCCATCTTCCCGCCGCGTCGGGCGGAACAGCGGTTCCAGAAACGCCCACTGGGCGTCGGTGAGGTCCATGCATCTGATTTACTCTGTTTCCCATAACTCGCAATCGCGCAATCGCTTGAATGTGTTTATGAGATAACTTCTAAGGACTCTCACCCCGAATAAACGGCTGAATGCTCTGCCCAGACTCGTTGTAGATGTGGGTCTCCATACCGCCCCGAACCTTTTCATTACTTGAGTTCGAGAAAGCGCTCTCTACTGAGGCTGTCCGTCGTGTGGATTCTCCATTTGCGAACGTTTGGCCGCGAGGCTTGCCCTTCGGGGCTAAAGGCCGTGCGCCAAGTTCAGGCCCCCTACCCCACCCTCGGAATTTTGCTGCACACCGCTCATCTCATCAACGTCGGAAGTTTGGCTGGCCGATTAAACTTGATTTTCGAATCCGCTCCATGCCGGTGCAGAGAAAGTCTATGAGTCCCCCAGAGTTGGCGCACGCAAGCAGTCAATGGCATGGCTCCTAGCCTGGATTATGCACGATTTTTCTGGCGGAAAAAGAAAAGGTGCTCTAAAAGATTGATGAACACTGGGTTTTAGCAGAACCCGGCGTTCTCTTTCGGAGCACCCAGAGATGACAGTTTGTTATATACCACAGCTTTCCTTTTCCTTCTACCGACACCGACCCATTCGAGCTGATTTTTCCGGCGGGCAGATCAGTTCTGACGCTGGTCTTCTTCCGTTGCGGGCCTTTGATCAGCGGCATGGGCTTACTCGCGGGCTAGCCGAACGCCTCTGTGATCCTCGCGAAGAGGAACGTATTCGCCATTCGGTATTGTCGTTGTTCCGCCAGCGCCTCTACCAGATCATCGCTGGCTACGAAGATGCCAACGACGCGGACCGACTGCGACACGATCCGGCTTTTCAGATTCTTGCCGATCACCCGCTGGGGGAACCGCTCGGATCACAACCGACTCTCAGTCGCTGGGAGAATTCACCCTCACCTCGCGACCTTCTCAAGCTGCAGGATGCCCTTCTCGATGGGTTTGTGAAGATCTGTGGGAAACAAGTCCGGAAACGAGGAGAGATTCTGCTCGATGTCGATTCCACCGACGATCCCACGTACGGGCAGCAGCAGCTGAGCTTCTTCAATGGTGGTTATGACCAGCACATGTATCACCCCTTGCTGATCTTTGAGCGGCACACCGGTTGTTTGTTGGCCGCCCGATTACGTGCGGGCACGGTTGCTAGTCACGCCCGCATCATCTCTTTGCTGTTGCGCATCGTTCCGCGACTCCAGCGTGAATTTCCTAAGGTCCGAATCAAGTTACGTGCCGACGCTGGTTTCGCCACGCCGATGCTCTATGAATTCTGCGAGTTTTTCGGCTTGCAGTATGCCATCGGCATAGGCACCAACGCGCGGTTGCAAAGTGCTGCGCAGCGGCTGCAGCATCGTCTCGCGAAACGATATCGTCGAACCGGCGAGCCGCAGCGCTCCTTCTCCAGCTTTCGCTACCGCGCTCACCCCTGGTCTCATCAACGGCGCATCGTCTACAAAGCCGAACACACCGCTGCTGGTAGCAACCTGCGTTTCCTGGTCACCAACCTGCTAGGCCGCAGCCGTTCCGTTTTTTCCTTTTATAACGATCGCGGGGAATGCGAGAACCGCATTGAAGAGTTCAAAAATGGTTTTGCCGCTGACCGCTTGAGCTGCCACCGCTTTCGGGCCAATGCGTTTCGCCTGTTGCTCCATAGTTTCGCCTATAACCTGGTCAACCTGTTTCGCCTGCAATTGCCTTCCTCGATGCGCTCAGCGCAAATCGAAACTCTGCGTATTCAGTTGTTCAAGATCGGCGCACGCATCCGCGAAACAGCTCGCTGTATCCACGTGCACATGGCCAGCGGCTGGCCTTTTCAAGATCTCTTCCTAGCCGCCTCGCTCTGCAACTCCTCGTAGCTGGTCTCGCCTGTTCGACAACACCTTCCCGAAACGACAAGGCGGAGCTATCTCGAAAAACGATTGGTGATGCCAATGGGGCCGCTTGCAAACCGATATGAGGATCGCCAACCGAGACGCCAACCCATCTTGCGTTAGCCGCGGACTTTTTGAGCAGCGATTTCAGCTTGTGATGAATTAACCAGGCTAGGAGGAAGTTCATCCACATTATTGAATAGCGATACCGGTACCGCCGCAACTGGACCAGGGAGTGCGGGTCCGCGCCGCGATCGCGTCCGTCGAAAGCTTAGGCGTCAGTCTCGGGAGTTGGGTGGGCGCCTCTGACCCCTCCCGCTTACCGGCGAGTAGCGTACGGGTGTAGTATGCTCACTCTTCCTATATCAACCATGTGAGGGCCGCTGCTTCGAGAGCCACTAAGCCGTTTGTCTATCCCACAGCGTTGGAGGTAGCACATGGATGCTGTTCGTGGTCGCCCATCGTGGCACATAGCGAATCTGGATTCTCCATTGCGCACGGTGATCTCAGTGTGTGCGGTGGCCATGCTGTGTTACCTGGCAGGCGAACTGGGACACGCGCTCATAATACCTCCTGACCACACCACAGCGTTTTGGCCGGCTACCCCACTCTTGGTAGCGGTATTGCTCCTGGTACCGCGAAGTATTTGGCCAGGGCTTATCGCCGCAGGATTCGGAGCAATGGTTGTCAGTGACCTGCAGAACGGCGTGCCGCTCAGCTCGTTGATTTGGTTCACTCTTGGCGATGCCGTTGGAGTGCTTATTGCGGCGCTGGGAGTTAGCCTCCTTTTCAACGGTACTCCCCATTTCGACACCGCGAAGGTTCTGGCTAAGTATTTCTTGTTTGTGGTGATCCTCGCATTCGTTTCAGCACTCGTGGGCGCAAATGCACCGGAGCGCGGCAGCACCTACTGGCTGCAAACGAAGCTCTGGTTCCTTTCGAACTCTATCGCGTACCTCACGGTGACGCCGGCTGCGTTGAGCTGGGTAGGAGGACGGCCATGGGCGCGAAAAGCACGTGGCTACTACCTCGAAGCAGCGGCCCTGATCCTTGCGTTGACCGTTTTCGGATATCTCGCTTTCGCTACTCCAGGGGGAAGCACGCCACCCGTATTGCTTTATTTGCCGGTGCCATTTCTGCTGTGGGCCGCTTTGCGTTTCGGATCGTTCGGGGTGGCCAATTCGGTGGTCGTAATTGCCTTACTATCGATTTGGGGTGTGGCCCACGGCCGCGGCCCCTTCACCGAACCAACTCCACTTAATAACGTGTTGTCACTGCAGCTATTCTTGTTGTTCACGGCGGCATCCTCCATGTTTCTTGCAGTCTTTGTCGAGGAGCGCAAGCGCGCGGAGGAGAAACTGCGAGAAAGCGAGGAGCGGTTACGCCTCGCGGCTGGGGCCGGAAAGATGTTCGCCTTTGATTGGGACGCTGTTACCGATGTGATCGTGCGTTCGGGAGAGAGCGGTCGGATCCTCGATATAGATGAAGCGACTTCTGGTCAGCAAGTATGGGCTCAGGTTCACCCGGATGATCGAGAAAAACTTACGGCCGCAATGGCGGTGCTTAGTGCCGACAACCCTCAGTTTCAAGTCAGCCATCGTATGGTCCGTCCCGACGGTACTGTGATTTGGGTTGAGAGGAACTGCCGGGCGCACTTCGACAAGCAAGGCAAGCTCCGGCGAATCGTAGGCATGGTCGCGGATGTTACCGAACGCAAGCGGACGGAGGTTGCACTGCGCGACAGCGAAGAACGCTTACGTATGGCGGCCCAAGCCGGAAGGATGTATGCATTTGAGTGGGACCCGACAACCGATCTGATCCTGCGATCAAGAGAGTGCGCCGATATTTTCTTTTGGTTGGATAATCCAACGAGAGATACTAGCCAGGACTTTGTCGCCAGACTGCACCCGGATGACCGCGAGGCCTATAAATGTAAAGAGGTTGGGATCACTCCTGAAAACCCGGGATATAGGACCAGCTACCGGGCGTTGCGTCCCGACGGTACAGCGATTTGGTTGGAGGCGAGCGGGCATGCAATTTTCGATAGTCAGGGCAGGATACTGCGAATAATCGGCATGGTGACGGATGTTACCGAACGCAAGCTCGGGGAAGCGGCCCTCACCACCCTGAGCCGTAGGTTGATTGTGGCGCAAGAGCAGGAGCGCTTCCGCATTGCCCGAGAATTGCACGACGACTTGGGTCAACGGCTGGCGCTTCTCCGAATTGGCCTCGAGGAATTCGAGCAAAACACGACTGGACTTTCGTCCGAGGCTCGAGAAAAACTGCACAACATCGCGGAGGTTGCCTCGGAAGTTTGCTCCAACATCGACGACGTCTCCCACCAGCTTCATCCTTCCCAACTGGACATTCTCGGTCTCCTGCCATCCTTAAGAGGTTTCTGCAGAGAATTCTCAGAACAGCACCACCTGAAAGTTCAGTTTGTCCACCATGACATCCCGCGACAGATTCCAAAAGACGTGACTCTGTGCCTGTTTCGGATCGCGCAGGAAGGTTTGCGCAACATCGTGAAGCACAGCGGAGCGACGGAGGCCAAGGTTGAGCTATCTGGACAAGATGGTGGAATCAATCTTGGTATCTCCGACTCCGGCACGGGATTTAACCCCGAGTCTGTCGAGGGAGAAGCCGGCCTGGGCCTAATCAGCATGCGCGAACGGCTTGGGCTCGTGGGTGGGCATCTCATCGTGGAATCGGAACCCTCGCATGGGACTCGGATCCGGGTTCTTGTCCCGCTGCCCGCAACCGATGCTCAATTCACAAGCGAAGGAAAAGTACGCGGGGCTGGAGCATGAGCGACCGAAGGTCTTCTGGCGGTCCCGGGTGCTGCGAGAATTGCCAGGTGCGGCGCGATCAGCAACACCGAATTGGTTCTGAGGAAGATCGATCAGCGCTGGCCTCAGGCATAACAGAGCGTGATGCGTTTTAGAGTTCATCAAAGTTCGGTATCATGGGCAATCCCCGTCCAACTGAAACGGGCCAGCCAATCGCAACTGTAAACGTCCGGAGGGAAAGACCGTGTTAATCCGCAATTGTGTTCTCGCACCCGCATTGGTATGGACGACTGCCGCGTTCGCCCAATCTGCGGCACAGTCCGCCCACGCGGATATTGCCAACGCACAAGGACAGAAGATCGGTACCGCGACGATCCACCAAGCCGACGGCGGGATTCGTATTGATGTACAGGTTTCGCAACTGCCGCCCGGCACGCATGGGATTCACATTCATACCGTTGGCAAGTGTGAGGGTCCTGCTTTCACGAGCGCCGGAGGACATCTCAACCCGACCTCGAAGAAACACGGAAAAGACAATCCGGAAGGCCCGCACGCCGGAGACTTGCTCAACATCCAGGTGCAGGCCAGCGGAGACGGTAAGGCGTCGCTTTTGGATCCGAACGTTGCTCTCGGCGACGGGCCGAACTCGCTCTTTCACGAAGGTGGTACGTCGATTGTGATTCACGAAAAAACAGACGATTATAAAACCGACCCCGCAGGTGACTCTGGCGCGCGAATCGCTTGCGGCGTCATTGTTCAATGAGCATGGACCTTAAGACCCTGCCGCCAAACTGAAGGTGGCACCCGCCGGGGGCTCTCGCCCCCATCCTTGCCCCGCCGGAGTCCCATTGAATTCGCTGCGAAGATTCCCGGTTAGAGCTGGACGCACAATCCTTCAAGGCCCGCTCCTGCCCAGCGGCTTTTCAGTAGCGACGAATAGGCGCAATCATGACGAAGGGACGCCTCGAGAGTTATCCACCAGCACAATCGCTGTTGGAAGCTGTTTGGTGTGTTGGTCATTCCAGATACGGTGTGCCAGATCACTCCTGCCGATTCTGCCGCATGAGTTTCCCGCATGCGAGAGGGTTATGGAAATACGCAGTGGGACACTACATCTGCGGCGATTGCCGAGATAGGGCATTGAAATTACTCAAAGAGCCGTACGGGATGCACTCCAATTGAAGTACAAGGCGGCTCAGCGGCTTTTCAACGGTGACGACTGCTCTCTCCGCATGAACAACGCAACTTGCTCCCGAGCTGGTTACCGAATTGGACACAATCAGATGCCCAGTCAAATCCTGTTAGAGAATGACTCCAAGATCAAGGTCACGGAGGAGATTCGAATGCCACCTATCGAAGAATATCTAAAACGGGCCGACAGGCTTGCGCAAGAGGTTGTAAATGCTTGGGGGCTGAGCACGACGACTGGCCATGATGCTGATCTGACGCCGGAGTTCAAAGCTTTGTTTGACAAGACCTGTCTCTTTCGGACTGCCAGAAAAATTGCGGACAACCATCGTAAGCACAGCGTCTTGATCGAGCACGACGAGGCGGAAGAGAAAGCGACGCGGCAAGCGTTCGCAGAGTCCTACAAGGTTTTTTACGAAAGGCATGCGGCGAAAGCCAGCACCTGAAACAGTCCTCCACTCTCCACGTGCGCGAGCGTCGAAGGTGCGCTCACTCGTCTGAGGCTTATGTCTACGTCAAGGACTTAGCGACTGACCGCTTTCTGAACAAATCGGTATAACTCGGACAGAGCCAAACCGGCCACGACGACATACACGGCCACTGCAATGATGTTATCCACGAGACCCATCGCGCCCTGGGAAGCTTTGGACCCGCGGCTTAGACCTAGCCCGCATTAACCTCACGATACTGAAGCTGGGAATTTGATGCTACTGGCCAAAGGGAGCATTTTGGGGCAATGCCGGGGCAATACTTTTCGACTTAGCTCAACTCGTGACGTTCAGCGTCTAGGCAGCATATTGAGCGGATACCGGGACCGGGGGCTTGTGAAGCCGGCGGATGTCGCCGGCGCCACTCCGCCCTCGCCTCTTCAACTTCCATGAGATATGGCGCCGTCGCACTGAAGAAGTTCATCTTGGGGTCCGACAGCTTACGTGCTTGCCGCCCGAAACGGCGTAACTCAGGGTCGGACATTTGTCGTAAGCGTTCGCGGAGTTCTTCGGGGCTTTCCGGTCTTAGTTGAATCAAGGCGGGCCTCCGTTGTTATCGTCTCGGGGAGGAAACGGGAGGGCGGAATTTGACGGACACGCAAAAAATAAAGGGGCCCGAGCTCGCAGATCCCAGGTCCCTAAATAGGGGTCATAACTTCCCGGTAAGTATGACGCGAAAGTCAAAACCGCGTAACTGGCAATTCTCACAGGTCCGCTGCACGGTACAATGCTGAACGATCTTTTCCCCCAAGCGATACCTTCGCGGAGTTTCGCAATGGATTTCGCGGTTATTGATGCTGGACTCGTGGTCAAGCTTCTTCTGCTCCTGCTGATTGGCATGGGTCCCAAGGTCGCCCTGGTGCCGTTCCTTGAGAAGACCAAGCACCTCGATGCGGAGACGCAGCGGGCTGTCGGCCGGCGGATGGTCGTGACCGCCGGGGTCACGGCCATCGTGCTGTTCGCCACTGGTTGGCTTCTCCTGCGCCTGCTCCACATCAGCGGCGGCGCCGTTGCGGTCGGCGGCGCGATCGTGCTTGCAATCCTCGCCATCAACATGGCCACCGCGCCGACCAAGAAGGTCGAGGCGGTGGTCGAGATCCCAGAGGATCCGATGCAGATCGCGGTCTACCCGCTCGCGGTGCCCTATCTGCTGAATCCGGTCGGCGTCACGATCCTCATCATTGCATCCGGCGAGATCGTCTCGGTCGCGAGCGCCGCCTTGGTGCTGGGACTCGTCCTGCTGGTCGGCGCGGTCGATTACCTGATCTTTGCCAACATCGACAAGCTGTCCAAGCGCCTGAACCCCGTCACCCTGGGCATCTCCGAGATCGTGTTCGGGATCCTGCTTACCGCAGTTGCGGTCCAACTGATGGTGTATGGGCTGGGTGCGCTAGGCATCATACACGCGCCCACTCAGTAGCAGTGGGCCCGGCCCGTCTGCTGGGAGCAACACGCATCGGAAGTGAGCCGTCGTGACAGTGGGATGCTTTAAGGCCCCAGAGCATAAGAGCTAAAGATAGTTGTTGACACATGACAACGATACGCATTAGAATAGGGCCTGTTAGTCAGGAGGCTCAACTCATGGAAAACGCTAAGAAAAAGCGGGGAAAGAGGGGGCAGGGAAGTGTCTACCGTCCCAAAAACTCCAGGTTCTGGCGCGTCAAGTTCTCGGTGCGTGGCCGTGTGATTAACGAAAGCGCCGAAACCGAATCGCGCCGCGAAGCACTCGACGTGCTCAAAGCCAAAATGTTGAAGTACTCAACCGGGATGGCCGCGGATTCGCGAAAAACGACGGTCAAGGATGTTTCCGAAGGAATGCTCAAGACTTGGCGGATGCTCGAAAAAAATCCCGCAAGCGTCGAATGGGCAGACCGTTGCTGGCGCCATCTTCTGGCGTTTTTCGGAACCATGAAAGCGGATGAGGTTTCCTCCGGTTCAATCCGCGACTACGTGGAATCTCGCCGGAAGCAAAAGGCGTCCAACGCGACAATCAACAGGGAACTGGCCGTGATGTCCTCCGGCTATACCATCGCCTACAATGAAAACCCGCGCCGCGTAGCACAGAAGCTCTCTTTCTCTCGACTGGCAGAGCCAGCCGCAAGGCGAGGTTTCATCGAACAAGCTCAATACCTCAAGATCGCAGCCGGCTGCAAAGAGCTTTTCATGCGAACCATGTTGGCGCTCGCCTACACTTTCGGATTCAGAAGAGGGGAATTACTCTCACTCAAGGTTTCCGACGTGGACTTGTTCTCGGGAACCGTTCGCTTGCGAACATCGAAAAACGGGGAGCCTCGACAAATCAACCTCACCGCGGAAACTCGCAACTTGCTGGCTGCGTGCATCGCTGGCAAATCTGGTGATGAACCGGTATTCACGCGCGGGAGCAAAGCGGTCCGCTACTTTGGAAGATCCTGGGACATCATCGCCGCGGCCGCGGGCTGCCCTGGCCTTTTGTTCCATGATCTCAGGAGAAGCGCGGTCAGAAATCTTGTGCGCTCCGGCGTAACTGAGCATGTCGCAATGAAAATCACCGGCCACAAAACGAGAAGTGTTTTCTTGCGCTACGACATCGTGGACGAAAGGGATTTGATTGACGCAGCGAAAAAAATCGAATCCGCCCGCGATAAGTCACAGATAAGTGAAAGTGAACAACCCCAGGCGGAGCAAAGCGCAACGATTCAATAGGTTAGGAAATGGCGCGCATGTGACTTTGTGTCTCATGGCTGCATCGTATTGTATGCGAAGGTTTCCGGGTTGTCGAAATGCGCTCGGCGGCAAGTTGCGAGGTAGGAACGCCGGGATGAAGAGTTGAACATGCAGTTGTCGGCGCGTTTTGCTATACTGGGTTTGGAAATAGGCCCTGCTAAAAGCGGGGGCGAGAGGGAACTATGATCAATTTGACGCCCGTTGCAAGCACCAAGGTCAAGGAAATCATGCAGATGCAGAGCCCGGTGCCGGTTGCGCTTCGCGTGGCTGTAGTCGGCGGTGGCTGTTCTGGTTTCCAATACCACATGGCGTTTGAGAATCAGACCAATGATACCGACGAGCTGCTGGATTTTAACGGGCTGAAAGTGGCCGTGGACCAGATGAGCTCCATGTATCTGGAAGGTGTGGAGATCGACTATATTGAGACCGTGGAAGGCGCGGGATTTAAGTTCAACAATCCCAATGTGAAGAGCACCTGCGGCTGCGGCAGCTCGTTCAGCGTTTAATCTGGTTCGGCGGTCAGGTTGACCTCCGTGGAAATCGAGGGTTCTCAGGCTCCTGGGCTGCGGCTTGGGAGCCTTTTTCATGCCCGCTAGCAATCCATCCAACTTGCCGCCGGATTGGGACGCGCGGCATCGCGCTGCAGCGCTAGGCGCTCCTGACGAACCCGCCAGTTTTGTGAGGGAGCTGCTTCCGTTGCTCCCGACTGGGCCGGCGCTTGATCTGGCGTGTGGCGCCGGGAGGCATACGCTTCTGCTGGCCGCGCGGCAGCAAGAGGTGACCGCGGTCGACAGTTCGTCCGCGGGCCTGGAGATTCTGGAACGGAGAGCGCGCGATGCAGGTCTCGCCATCAGCCGCACACGCAGTCCCGGGAAGATTGTTGCTTCTCGTCATGGTATCGATCTGATTCACGCGGATCTGGAACAAGCGATCTTGGGTGTGGATTCCTTCTCGCTTATCCTGTGCGTTCAATACCTTCAGCGTCCTCTATTTGGGCAGATGGAGAGAGCGTTGGCGCCCGGCGGCATGTTGCTGTTTGAGACTTACACGCGCGCGCAACTGGAGTTTCCGGGAGGACCAAAGAATCCGGACCATCTCCTGGAGCAAGGAGAACTAAGAACAGCGTTTCCGTCGCTGAGATTGCTGTTCTATCGCGAGCTGCGGGCCGGAAAGGGAATCGCCAGCTTGATCGTCCAGAAGTCATTTAGAACCAACTGGTGAGCAGAATAAGGAGCGCACATACTTTGACGCCACGGTTTGCAATCTCTGGAGTGCGACCGTATTCTAAAGTGCCAGCATGAAGATAGCCCTCGCGCAATTCAATCCCACAGTAGGCGATTTCTGTGGAAATGCAGCCCGAATTTTGGCGCTTGCGGAGCAAGCGCAGCAACGCGGGGCGAATCTTGCCGTGTTCACCGAGTTGTGTCTGTGCGGCTATCCGCCGCAGGATCTGCTGGAACGACCCGCCTTTATCGATCAAAACTTGAAGGAATTGAAGGTTCTGGCGAAGAAACTTCCTTTGCCGGCCATCGTGGGGTACGCCGGGCGCGTGAAGAGTAAACGGACAAAGGCGATCGCGAACAAGGCGGCGCTGTTGTGCGGCGGGCGCATCGTGTTCGAGCAAAGCAAGATGCTCTTGCCTACGTACGATGTATTCGATGAATCGCGTTATTTTCAGCCTGCGGAAAAGCAGTCGACGTACGACTTTGGAAACGAACTTCTAGGCGTCACAATTTGCGAAGACGCCTGGAACGATAAGAACTTTTGGCCGGAGTGCCGATACGATCGCGATCCGGTAACCGAACTGGTCCTGCAGGGAACTACGCTGTTACTGAACATCTCCGCTTCTCCATACACCATCGACAAAAGATCTCTGCGATTTGACCTGCTGCGCTCGATTGCCAAGAGCCATCGACGCCCGGTGATTTATGTGAACCAGATCGGCGGGAACGACAGCCTGATCTTCGACGGCGCGAGCATGGCGCTGACCGCTGACGGCAAAGTGGCAGCGCAGGCGCTGGCATTCGAGGAAGATCTCGTGTTGTTTGATACGGAGACCGGGCAGGGCGAGATTCACGAGCAGCCTCGCGAGGAGATTGAGTATGCGTATCGAGCTCTGGTACTTGGAACCCACGATTATGTTTCCAAATGCGGGTTCAAGAAAGTTTTGGTGGGGCTCAGCGGCGGGGTTGATTCCGCCGTTGTGGCTGCGATTGCCGTAAAGGCGCTCGGGGCGGAGAACGTTCAAGGCGTGTCCATGCCGGGACCGTACTCCTCGGAAGGCAGCAAGAACGACTCACAAGCGCTGGCGACGAGCTTGGGAATCGAGCTGATCACCTTGCCAATCGGCGATGTCTTTGACTCCTATCGAAAAGCGCTCGCGCCGGTGTTCCACGGGACACCCGAGAGCGTAGCAGAGGAAAACATTCAGGCGCGCATTCGCGGCAACTACTTGATGGCGCTGTCGAACAAATTTGGCTCGATGTTGCTTAGCACCGGAAACAAATCGGAACTGGCCGTCGGATACTGCACCCTTTACGGCGATATGGCCGGTGGCCTTGCGGTAATCTCCGATGTCCCGAAGCTCATGGTCTACGAACTGGCAAATTTTATTAACCGCGAGAGGGAACTCATTCCCCTAGCAACGATCGACAAGCCGCCATCAGCGGAACTTCGGCCCGACCAGAAGGACGAGGACAGCCTGCCTCCTTATGATGTCCTGGACCGGATCCTGAAGCTGTATATCGAGGATTTGAAGAGCCCGCAGGAGATTGCGGATCGCTATGGATTCGACCTCAAGCTGGTCAAAGATATTGCGCTGCATGTCGACCGTAATGAATATAAACGGAAGCAATCTGCGCCGGGGCTCAAGATCACTTCGCGGGCCTTCGGGTTCGGGCGTCCATTTCCCATCGCGCAGAAGTTCATTCCGTAGCAGGAAGAGGTACTCGGTGAAAACATCCCTGCCGTTGACGGCGATACTTGCGTTGGGTCTCCTGGCTCCGACGAGTGGCGCGCAGACTACGCCCGACAATCCGCCTGTCGCCGTCAAGCCAAAGCCTTCGGTAGCGCCAGCCGAGCTAACGCCGCTGCAGAAGACCATCGAAGCTTATCTGCGCAATCTCTACGCCTTCGGCCCGGAGGTGCAGCTTACCGTGTCGGCGCCGAAGGAGACGCCGATCCCGGGGTTGCTGGAGACCTCGGTGTCGGTGAAGACCGGGGAAGGCGCGGAGGATGCGAAGTTTTACGTAAGCAAAGACGGCAAATACCTGATCCGCGGAGAGGTTTCCGACCTGGCCAAGGATCCTTTGGCGCAGAACCGGGAATTGATCGATCTAACCGATGCACCGTCGCTGGGCGACCCGAAAGCTGCGGTTACCCTCGTGGAGTTTTCGGACTTCGAGTGTCCTATATGCCGGAGCCTGCATGACGTTATGCGAGGGATGCTGAGGAACTATCCGCAGGTGCGCGTGGTATTCAAGGATTATCCCATTGAGGTGCTGCATCCTTGGGCTCGGACGGCGGCCTTGGCCGGACGGTGCGCCTACCAGCAGAATCCCGCGGCTTTCTGGAAGATGTACGATTCGATCTACGACAATCAGGAAATCATCTCCGCCGAGAACGCTTGGATGAAGATGAGCGCATACGCCGGGCAGGCTGGGCTCAACGCGGACGCGTTCCGAGCGTGTATGGCTAGCCCGGAGGCTGGAGCGGCAGTTGATGCGAGCCGGGCTAACGGTCAGAGACTCGACGTCAACAGCACGCCGACGATTTTCGTGAACGGACGAAGACTTGTCGGAGCGGATCCGCATCTTCTTGAGCAGTACATTCAATACGAATTGGCGCGAGTAAAGTCGGCGAAAAATCCAGACGAGAAACACTAGAGGGGAAGGCGATAGGGGCAGAGTTCCGTCAGCCCGGGGTCGTAGGTGGGCTGATGCTCAGCCCTATTTCGTGGTTAACATAATATAACTTATAAGACGTAGTGTTAAGCGAAATCTTTGGATTCGCGAGCTATTTTAGTGCGTTGTTCTTCGAGGCGTTCTTCTCTTGATGGGCAGCTAGTGCAGGTTCTTCTTCTTGCTGGACTGGCGCGGGGGGTGCGCCAGTCCAGCGCCCGAACTGCGCAGTCTGCTGATTCGTTCTACATTTGCTGACCACAATTCTGTGTTGGATGCCGCGCTTCGTCGCGGGCGTCCATCGCATTGCTAGTGTGCGGCGCGGGCGGCGATGGCTCCGGCTGCGGCACCTATGGCGAACCATTTGGCCGCGCGGGCTATGCGATGCAGGAGGCTTCCGCCTTTGGCGGTGCGGACGGCTTCGTCGCGTTCGTTGGTCAGGGTGACGGTCTTGGTCTTTTCGTCGGTCAGGTCGCCCTGGGCGGCGGCCAGTTTGGTTTGGCAGGCCTTGCAGTCCAGGGTGAAGTCGTAGAGAGGCTTGAGGTCTTCGGCAGGGATTACGGCTTGGGTCGGTGGTTGGCCTTTTTGGCGAATTCTTGGGGCTTGAGTGCGAATTGGCGGTGCCGGGGTCGGCATTGTTTTCGGAGGTGCCGTTTTCGGAGGTGCCGGGCTTGAGTGCGGATTGGCTTTGCGTTGTGGATTGCAGTGTGATCGGCGCGGGCAAGCTCAGGTATTGAGGCAGTTCGCGGATGATTTGTTCAGGCGAGGTGACGGAACGTTTGTCGGCGGCGAGTGTGGCCAGTGTCTGTAGGAGTTGGGAGTCGCGGGCGTGCTGGCGGTCGTCGGCTTGGGTCAGCGACTGTTTCGGGGCGGCGAGTTCGGCGGCGAGCTGTGCGCGGTCGGCGCGTTCGGCTCGCCATGCGGCGATTATGGATATGGCGAGAGTTGCGGTAACGAGGAGTTCTCCAATGCGGATGGTGAGTTTCCAGGGCATTTGGTTTGGCTCAGCGGAACGACATTCGCGTCGATTGTCGGGCTTCGACGATATCTATACATTATCTACAGACGTTATCTGCGGCGCACAGAGACCCTTCGAGGCTCAGGATCAACATCAGAGTGTCCGTGCTACTCAGATCACAGGTAGTGAGCTTTGCGGGCCAGGACTTGGGCTGGATACGCAGAGTTTGCTCCGCCGTTCCAGGCCAGGAGGCCGCGCATGGTATCGCCTGGCATGGTGTCGAGTTTTTTGCGCAGGACTTTGCAGCCGACGGCTAAGCCCAGCTCTGGATCGCACAGCGCGGAAAGGAACAGCGGATCGAAGCCGGATTCGCGCGCGACTTGCCCCATTACCTGCATCAAGCCCCAGGAGAACCCGCGCGCATACGCTTCCGACGCGCTCACTTTGCTGTTGGTGTACAGCGGGGCGACGTACTTGGCGAAGAACAGCGGCTCGTAGCGCATCGACCAGCGATTCCAGCCGGATTCCTGTTCGACGACCGCGCAGACCAACGCGGGTTCAATGGACTGGGCGGAGGCAGCTCGGCTGGCCATCGCGACGAGATGGAGGGGAACTCCCATGTTAGGGACGCCGCCGGCCGGTGAGATCGACGAAATGAATCATCGGCAATTCATGCAACGTAATTCCCTGCTTAAGGCTGATGGCGGTCAGCGACGTGTAGATGTGCGGCAGGTGGTTGAGGGCGATGTCGCGGACGCAGGCGGCTACGATTTCGTCGGTACGCATGCGGCGGTGGAGCCAGCGGAGGAAGAGGACAAATTGCACGGAGACCGGCAGGAGCGTGGTGAGCCATCGTGCGGCGCCGGGTTGGGTGAGGACATGGAATAGCATGGGGCTCCTTGCGGTCTTCGATGGGGCATGGCAGCCCAATTCTCGAATGTTGAGATGTCCTGGCGTGTGGTGGATTCGTGCGCGTGGCCGTTGGATTTGTGGGTGGAGGGCATAGGGTCCGATCGAAGATCGTTGTTGACGCTCGCGTGGTCGCTTGCACCGGCTTGGGTGTTGGCGTCGCCACTGGTATCGCGTTTCTTTTTGCGTTGCGTCACGTCTGGCAATCCGATCACGCTGCGAAGTGATAATGTCCGCGCGCCCACAAAACGACGCGGTCCGCGGGAACGTCCGCATATTCGCAGACGGTGGCGAGGCCCGTGGCTTCATGGGAGCTGTCGGCGCGGAGATAGCGGCGGGCTTTGATGCGCTCGCCCGGAGAGGGCACGGACTCCGGGCAATTGGCCCACATCTCGGCGTGTTCGTAGGCCTGTTCGAGCACGGCCCGCCACAGTTTGTTTTCAGGTAGGAGCATGAGTAGATTCTTAATTCGCGCGACCGCTCGACGGCGGTGCTTCGACGGTTTAGTGGTGCTGAAGTGTCGTCTAAACCCCGCGGTCTCGGAGACCGCGGCTACAGAAGGCCTGGATTGGCAGTGGTGCTAGACGAGGATTTCGCCGGTAAGGCCAGCGCCGCCGGTTGAGGAGACAAACTTGATTCGCAGGAATTTCGCTTGCACGGCGGCCACGCTGCGGGCTTCACCCGCTACGTTGGTGCTGGCGTCGATCTGCTGGTATTCCGCATCCACGTCAGCCATGGCGCCTTGCAGGATGATGTTTACAGCCGTGGGCACGGTGCCGAAGATGGTTTGCCAGCGGACAGCCGTGCCTCCATCGGAGATGCCGGTGAAGCTGGGAAGGGCGAACTGGGATCCGGCGGTGTTGGCCGCAGGGAATGCTTCGTTGTTGAAACTGAAGCCTACGTCTCCGGAAGAGAGAGAGAACGGTGGAGTTACGTTTTGATAGGCTGGCATTTAGGCTCCTTACGAGTTGCGTGATGATGCGGGCGATGGACTGGCGCAGGCGCGAAGATGATGCACGGCGACTGGCCGACTGGCGTGTTTCAGAAAAACTTGGAGGATCGGTCTTGCCGAGATGGGGCGCAACAGTGCTGCGCCCGTATAAGGACGGTGGCTTCGGGCCGGGAATATTTTGGGCCCTAAAAAGCAAAACGCCCCGACTGAGTCGAGGCCACTTCTCTATGAAATAAAGTGTACCAGATTATAAAATATTGTCGAGGGAAATTTTGAACTATTTTTGCGTTGTCTTGACACCCTTTATTTTCAAGAGCATAGTCGCCTCACCATCCCCGGAACGTCTTCTCTTCAAGGAGGCCCCCATGCCTTATTTTTGTCATCAGGTCAGCTACACCAAGGAAGCCTGGGCCAAATTGATGGAAAATCCGCAGGACCGGCTGGAAGCCGTGCGGACGCCCATTGAAAAGCTCGGCGGCAAGTTGCAGGTATCGTTTTTCGCGTTTGGCGCGTTCGACGTGATCGCCATCACCGATATGCCGGACAACATTTCCGCTGCAGCCCTGGCCATCGCTTTTGCGGCGGGCGGATCGGTGCAAAGCATTCAGACCACGCCGCTTATGACCGCCGCGCAAGCGGTGGAAGCGTTACGCAAAGCGGGCACCTGCGGCTATAAGTCGATCACCGCTCCCGCTAGCGCCGCGGCCTCTGCGCCTTAAGCGCGAAGCTGTAGCGACTACGATCTCTTTTAAAGCAAGTGTGTTCGCTTGGACCACTGCAGCGTGAGGCGGCAAACGTGTGCCTGCTATTCCTTTACTGCCCGTTCAGGTAGTTTTCCAGCCAGGTGTAGCCGTTCGGTGCGGTCGATTTGAAGATATTCGGATCCTTCGTGCTTAAGCCCTTCGCCGTCTTCCACTGATCGGGGATGCCGTCGTGCAGTGATTCCACGCACGGCGTTCCGGCTGGGATCGCTGGCGCTGTGAACTGGCCGTGGAACAGGTCGTCCGCTAATTTGTTTTGGTATACCCGAATGATGCGGGTGTCCTGCGCGTCGCGGTTACTCACCCAGGTTCCGTCACAATTCAGCTGCTGGGAGTTCCCCACCGTTGGCAGAAGGACGTTGTCCAGATTGTTTACGTCGTCGGCAATGATGGGGAACGGCTCGGCTGGCAGCGGTGTGCCGCGGAACCAGCTGGACGGCATTGGGCCTGAAGAGTTGGGGTTTCCCGAATCGCCCCCTTCCCAACCTTGCGCGGTCATTGATTTCTGGCCAGCGTCGTTCGCAACGTTCGTTGGCGTGACCATCGCACTGCCGACCGTGGGCCCGGTGCGGCCCATGTTATTCAGCAGGTAGAGCGTGGGGCCAGTCTGGTTGTCTCCATTGGGACAGTCGCCGGCTGGATCTTTGGGGTCGCATCCATTTCCGTTGGCGAGGAATACATGAGAATTCGTGTAATTTAGCGCTCCGCCTTGGCCGGCTGGCGAGATGCTGGTTCCATCCACATATTTGTTGCCGATGTAATCGGTCTGCACTCCTCCCATGGAGAGCGCCGCGAACATGCCCCAGTTGTAGATAAGATTATTGACCCAACGTACGTTTCTGCCGGACTGGTTTAGCGGGAGCCGGTGGTCAACGGTCACGAACATGTTGTGGTGGGCGTCATCGTCGGTGGTGGCCTTCCCCGACCCAGTGCTCACATAGACCGTGCCGATGCCGACAGCGTGAGCGACGTTTGGCTCATAGAGCAGGGACCACTGAATATCCATGTTGTGGATGCCCTTGCCCGGCACGTTGGAGATTAGCGGAAAAGCCTTATTACCCATCCAGCGAGCGGAAATGTGGTCCCAGACAACGTTATAGATATCGCCGGAAGCCATCTCGCAGCAGACCGTGCCGGTGTCGGGTCCCGTTGGCGTGTTGGGATTGTTGCCGTCGAAGGTTAGATAGCGAATGACCACGTCGTGCGTCGAGACGAAGATCTGCTCGCCTTGCTGGTTCGGCCCGCCAATGACGATGCCGCCACCTGGCGCGGTCTGTCCCGCAATGGTGATGTACGGGTTGGATATCTGCGCGCGCGACAGGAAGGTAATCAGCCCGGATACCCGGAATACGCAAGTCCGTGGCCCGGATGCCTCGATGCACGCCCGCAGGCTGCCCGTTCCGGAATCGTTCAGATTGGTCACTTCGATTACTGCGCCGCCGCGTCCTCCTACGGAGGAGGCGCCACCTCCCTGCGCGCCTGGAAAAGCGGCGAGAGCTTTGTTCGGCGCGGGCATTGGTGTCGGCGCGGGAGTTGGCGGTGGTGTGGGAGTCGGAGTTGGAGCTGGAGTGGGTGTTGGAGTTGGCGTCGCACCCGACACGCCGAGTTGATCCTGCCCAACCCAGCCCGATACTCCTCCAGTGAACGTCAAGTTCCAGAAGATGGTGCCGAAGCTGTTCACCGGACCGGATTGGATCGTGGCGATGGCGCCGGTGGGTTGCGTTCCGGCGAGAGCGCTCACGCCGCTGGTGCTGTTGACAGCGCTCCACACGTTGACCTGTTGCGTGGTCACCACGCTTGCGCCTGCGGCGCACGTCATCACGGGAGCCGGCAACGGCGTAGGCGCAGGTGTAGGAACCGGAATGGGCGACGGGGCAGCGCAGCCCGATACGGTGATTACGGGCACCGTGCCTGCTGACGAAAATGCCACAGCACAGCCCGCCGGCGCCAAAACTTGCAGCGGCACGGTCACGGTGACCGCTCCGGCCGTCGTGGTCGTAGTGCCGGTCGGCGTCGGCGTTTGTGCCACCGCCAGCACCGGTGCGACGCAGAGTAAAGCCAGCAAAATCTTGCCCTTCTTGTTCATAGGTAGTCTTTTCTATTATATCTATTCTAACGACATCTTTTCTTGCGGAATCGCTCCGCGACAGAAAAAAAAATGGCCGGGCTCTCAGCGGCTTTTGTGCGTTGGCCGGCTGCCGGATGCTAAACTTCGCAACGCAGGATGATGGTTGGCTCCCGGGAGATCGCTATGACGCGCGCGCATTGGAAACACAGAGTTGCCTTAGCTCTGTTGATGCTGATGGTCTTGAGAGCGCCGGAGGCGCGCGGGCAGGCTGCCGCGTCCGAGCCGCCGAAAAACCCGCCACACGAGCCCACCGCCAAGGAGTTGAGCGCAAACGAGAGCGTGGGCAACGCGCTGATGCGCACGTTCGGTGGGCAAGAATTCGAGTTTCGCTCCGCCGCAGAGGCCATGCCGGAAGACAAGTATGGATTTCGCCCAACGATGCCGAGCAAACCCACCGAGCCGGCCGCTTTTGGTCCGACCGACCTGCGCACCTTCGCGGAGCAGATGAAACATGTGGCGTGCTCGAATTTCGCGTTCGCCGCCGAGTTGGACGGCAAGACGCCCCCTCCGGATTGCGACAAGGGCGGGCCCAACCCGGCAAAAACGCGCGCGGAGCTCCTGACCTATCTCCGGAATTCCTTTGCGGCGATGAACAATTCGCTGAATGCTGTGAACAGCAAAAATATGTATGAACCCATTGAGGGTCCTTACGGCGGACCGAACACGCGCCTAGGCATCGCAGGGCTGGCGATATGGCACGTGGCCGATCATTACGGCCAGATCGTGATTTATCTTCGCCTCAACGGCATCATCCCGCCGGCCAGCCGTGCGAAGCCGCCGGAGCTGAAAGACTATCCCGCGCACTGAGGCTGTCTGGATCGATAGCCTAGTGGGCCGGTGCTATCTTTCCATCGCTGCCCCAGCGAAACCGGCCTCAGGTACCCCGGCGAGCGGGACGCGTCACTCTGCTAAACTTCTCAGGTGAGTTCCCTCCTCATCCAGCCGCGTCTCGCGGGTATACGTCTCCATCCCATCAAGGCGCTCGATCCCGTGTCCGTGACCGTAGCGCGCATCGGTCCGGCCGGGAGCCTGGAACTGGATCGCGCCTGGGCCCTCTACACCGTCGACAACCGGTGGGTGAACGGCAAGCGCACACCCGCCATATTTCCGATTCGTGCGGAATTCGCGCCCGATCTGAGTTGCGTGAAGTTGTCCGTACCTGGCGATCGCCGAGACATCCCTGCCCGAGAATTTGGCTTCCCGCAGGATCACGAATCCGCGGCCGAATGGTTCAGCGTTTATTTCGACCAGCAAGTCATCGTGCGCCACTCGCGGAACGGCTTTCCCGATGACACGATCGCCCACGGCCCCACGATCATCTCCACGGCGTCGCTGCAAGCGGTCTGCGACTGGTTTCCCGAAATTACGCTGGACGAGGCACGCCGCCGTTTTCGCGCCACTCTGGAAATCGATGACGTGCCGGCATTCTGGGAGGACCGGCTCTTCGGTCCGAAGGATACTTACGCGGTGCGCTTTCGCGTGGGCGACGTGGACTTCGAGGGCAGCAATCCCTGCGCACGCTGTAGCGTCCCCCCGCGCGATTCCTACACGGGCGCTGACGGGATCGGCTTCCAAAAGCGCTTCAGTGAACTACGCCAGGAGCATCTCCCGCCCTGGGCCGCAACCGAGCACTTCGATCACTACTATCGCCTGTCTACGAACACCAACGTGCCGCCTTCCGAGTGCGGCAAGACGCTGCGCGTCGGTGATCCGCTCATTCTCCAGCCGTCCGCCGCTTCCGGGCCGCAAACGACGCCGTCGACTACGCTGCCATAGTGAAATATTTCCGTGGCGGGAACATGCCGCGGCGCAGCAACTCTTCACCGCAGTGACGGCGGATCTCTTCGGTCCAGTTCACCCAACTTCTCTCGCTCAGGCCGACGAAATGCCGCGCCTTGTCGTACGGTGCGAGTCCCAGGTAATACACGCGAAACAGCACCATGCGAGAGGCCCAGTCGGGGCCTTCCAACGCCGCCTTGCCCGCCAACGCGAAGTCGGCAACCCACTCGTTCAGCCGTGGACGAATATCCGGCCGCCACGAAAATTTCGAGGCGGCGTCCGAGACTTTCAGCGCCGAGATCCCGCGTTTCGCCTCCAGCACTTCCTTTGCGCCCTTGTACACTTCCCACACACATCGAATGCCAGCTCCGGCTTGACGCGCATCGACCCTCCGCCTTTCACTTTCGGAACCTCTCGGACCGTGTGAAGGACGTCGGGTCCGGTTGTCGAAGCCGCCTTCTTCAGACGGCGTGTCGCTGTTCAGCACCCCGGCAAAGGAACTGCCGCTTGTGCCGGTCCTCGCGACAACGGCGCGCTGAACCAATCGCGTCGCGTCTGCGGATACCAGACACCGCGCAGGCGGTACTCCCAAATCGCGCCGTGTTCCCCGATGCTGTTGCCATCGGCGCCCTTGCGAACCTGCTTGTCGATGACAAACGCTCCGTAGCGCTCTTTGCGTAGATGGCGCAACTGCGCGGAAATGCTGGATTCGCCATAGTTGGTCATCCGCGCGAGTTCCTTTAGCGTCAGCCAGGTACCGCACTGCGCGGCGCTCATCATTACGTCGCGCAGTACCTCGCGTTGACTTCCTCCTCGCACCCGTTGTGTTCGATTACCGTTCTTAGTCGGCATTTGTTGCCTCCCTTATTGTGATTCGGTTACTTCCCTCTTCTGTGCCCCACGAGCTAGTTACGCCGCACAGAAAACTCTTCCTGCTCCCGTTGCTGCTGCTGGTCCTCGTCGGACTCCTCGGCCCACGTGGTTTCGTCAGGATCTTCGTACTCGCCCGCACAGGCGCTGCAGGTAGATAAACTGGACGCCGACAAACGTGCAGGAAGCGGACGGACACCGCCAAATCCAACCTCTGCGGAATCTAACCCTAACGTCTGTAACGATATGTGGCTGTTTTCCGCAGTTTTCCACAAGTAATGTAACACTCGATACCCTCGACCAGTGTTATTGAACTGGTAACATACAGCCGTAATTACAGAGAGGGTTTCGTGAATACTCGAATGAAAAATGAACCGCCGTGGGAGTTTTTGCTCTCGGCGTCTCGCGTTTCGCTTCAAAGCTTTGAGTTGTCCCGATTGACCTATGCAGCAAACGTCCGGAAGGAAATCATCGAACTGCTGGATGTCTGGCTCGAGGAGACTTCCTCGGCGGTGCTGGCGCGATGGCTGATGCAGCACCGGGATCGCATGGTTCAGGAAGCGGTAAGCTCCTGCGGCGGCGGAGAGCTGCAGCCGAAAGTAGTGCGCGCTGCGTCCGATAATTGCTATGCGGAGACAGCGATGCCGGTACCGCGAATTCGCAACGCCACGTGACACGTCGTCCGCCTCCGGCCCCGCGGAGCCGCCACCGACTTTCGTTTGCACCATTTCTGCGCAGGTGATGGGCTGTCGCACAGGTCTGCCCGGACGGTGTGGCAGTTCGCAACGACCTATGCTCGAAACAAAACAACGCATCAGCGTCCAGCAGGACCACGTCCCCACGACCCTCTCCACGCGCAACACCTCCGCGGCCTCTCTCCCCTCGAATCCTAATTACGTCTTAGTAATATTATATTAATTAAAAAACAATGAGGGTTGTGAGACCACGACTTGAGAAAAGAGGGATTCCAGCGACGGCGCACCCAACAACCTGCGACGCAAGCATGCGGCCTGGATCTTATGGACTAACGAGTTGCGGAAGCTTCGGCTGGCACCTTTTCGAGTAGCTGTTCTTTGCGATAAATGAGCGCATTTATGTCATAGGTGGCCAATTCGAAGCCATGGCCATGAGTAATCGCGTCTGTTGGACAAGCCTCTACGCAGTACCCGCAGAAAATGCACCGAGAGTAATCGATATTGTAGACGCTCGCGTAACGTTCGCCGGCCGAAATGCGATTCGCGTCCTTATTTTCCGCTGCTTCAATGTAAATGCAATTCGCTGGGCAGGCCGCCGCGCACAAAAAACATCCAACGCACTTCTCTAAGCCGCTTTCATCGCGATGCAGAACGTGGATTCCTCGATAGCGCGGCTGAAAGCGCACAGGCTCGTGCGGATAATTTTCGGTCACCGTCTTCCGAAACATATTTCGGAAAGTGACGCTGAACCCTTGCGCCAGGGTAGAGAACGTCTCAGCTACTTCGCGCATGATGGAGGGCATAGGCGAAAAGTCTAACAAACCAAGACGCAACGAGCAATTCTGCGCCTCACGCACCGGCGCATCGGAAAAGGTTGACTCCACTATATGGCGTGCGACAGTGGGCCATGCACATTCGCCCTGCCTTACGGTCGGATGCGGACGCAGTCTGGGTGATCCTCGAGCCCACTATACGCGCCGGCGAAACTTATACGCTGCCTGCGGACATGATTCGCGAGGATGCGCTTGCCTTCTGGACCTCGCCGGACCACGAAGTCTTTGTGGTAGAGGAAAACGAGATTGTTGTTGGCACATACTTCTTGCGCGCCAATCACCGCGGAGGTGGCTCACACGTCTGCAACTGTGGCTACGTCACCGCTCCGAACGCGACTGGGCGCGGGATTGCCCGCGCCATGTGCGCCCACTCGCTAGAGCGCGCTCGAGAACGCGGCTTCCTGGCAATGCAGTTCAACTTCGTGATCAGCTCCAATGAGCGCGCTTTGCGTTTATGGGAAAGTTTCGGCTTCAACACCGTCGGCCGGTTGCCTCAAGCATTTCGACACCCCACCCGCGGACTTGTAGACTCCCTCGTGATGCATCGCTTTCTATAGGTGGAGTTCGTCTGGCTTCGGCCGCTACCGAACACTGCCCGCCGCCTGCTCGCGACTGCGCGAGAGCGCCTCGATGATTTGCTTCCCGTGGAAACGCCCGTTCTCGATGAAGATCTCGCCCGTATGCCGGCCGCCAATTACCACGCCCGCCAGATAGATGCCAGGAACATTGCTCTCCAGCGTGTTGGGATCCAGATCAGGCTTCCTTGTTTCGGGGTCAAGCCGAACGCCAAGGCTCTCGATGAATTCGAAGTCCGGGTGATACCCCGTCAGTGCGAACACTTGCTTGGCCGGAATGCCCTTCTCGCCCGCACCATTTGACACGATCACTTCGTCCTTCGTGATCTCCTTCACGTGCGTCTCAAACAGCGCCTGAATCTGGCCGGCTTTGATTCGATTTTCGATGTCCGGTCGCACCCAATACTTGATGGTCGCGCCGAGTTGCGGCTCTCTGTGAATCAGAGTCACGTTCGCGCCATTTCGGTACAGATCCAGACCGGCTTCTGCAGCCGAGTTCTTCCCGCCGATGACCACGACCGGCTCTCGCCAAAATGCGTGCGGCTCGGTGTAATAGTGCGACACGTGAGGCAGGTTCTCGCCGGGAATGTCCAACTCGTTTGGCAGATCGTAGTAGCCACTGGCGACCACGATTTTCTTCGCCGTATATTTCTGTTTGATGTTCTTGAGTGTCTCGGTGTGCACCGTAAACTGCCCGTCGCTTCCCTGGATGTAAAGCACCTTCTCATATAGCCGCAATTCGAGATCGTAGTGCTCCGCCGTCCGTCGGTAATACTTCAGTGCCTCGACGCGAGTTGGCTTTTCCGCGGCGCAAACCAGCGGCAAGTCGCCGATCTCCAGGAGTTCGGGCGTCGTGAAAAACACCATGTTCACGGGATAGTGGTAAATGGAATTGCACAGGCAGCCTTTATCGATCACTAGGGGGCGCATGCCCGCGCGCCGTGCCTCGATCGCAGAGGCTAAGCCTGTAGGTCCTGCACCAATACAGATGACGTCGTATGTGGCCATGGGAATTTTAGTTTGCCGGGACTCTTGTGGAATTGCAAATTGGAGGGAATTTACTGCGTGGACGCCTGATCCAGTATTTCGCTGAGCTCTCGCCGAAATGTCGCCAACTCCTCCAGCCGCTCCGGGGTGGCGTCAAGCTCATTCTTCTTCCAGACAAAGACCTCGCGGTTCCCTCTGTTCAGCTTTACACTGAAGTTTCCATCAACGATGTACGACGGCGGCGCGAGCACCTGCAACCCGGCATTGGGCACCGGTGAGAGAACCGCCACGCATTCACCTCGACGTACGCACAAGGCACTCTCATACGGCGGTATCGCCACCGGGCGAAATCCCGCGGCAAACAACTGCTCCAACGTCTTCATTTGTAACGGGCTTAATTCCAACATGGCTGATGTGGCGGGCAAACGGGAGATGCGCCGGGTCGGGCCGCCGCACGCACGATCTGTCGTTTCTACGCAGCCGTAGAATCTGCTTGCGAATCCGACGAACCTTCGAGTTGTGACAGAATTCCGCGCAGTGTCGTGATCAACTCGTCCCGCGACACGTGGCTCTTCTTGAATTGAATCCGGAACTTGAACGTTTCATTCTCCGGCTCAAACTGGAAGATGAACGGTTGCGGACGCTGCGGGACCGCCTGTTCTTCCTGACGTTCGCGCCGCGCCTCATCGCGTGTCAAGCCGCCCTGAAGGATGCGATGCATCATCTCAATCATCTTCTTCTCGGTGGGCTGGCGGGCGATCTGCAGTAAAAGGGATTTCGAGGTAATTCCCTGTTCCGCGCACCTTTTCCGCAAGGGTTCGGGAATGTTCAACAGGGAAAGCGTCTCCGTCACGGAAGAGCGGGCGCGCCCAATCTTTTTGGCGACGTCCTCATGCGTGTATTCAAATTGGGTCGCAAGGCGGTGCAGTCCATCAGCCTCTTCAAAAGGCGTCAGGTCCTTACGCTGAATGTTTTCAATCAAGCCGATTTCCAGCGTTTCCGCGTCGTCGGCGACTTTCTCGATGCACGGCACTTCGTTGAGCCCGGCGGCCCGCGAAGCGTGGTACCGGCGCTCACCGGAAATGATGTAGTAGCAATCTTCCCGTGGAACGAAGCGCACCAACAAAGGTTCAAGCACGCCCTTCTCGCGAATGGAATCTGTCAGTTCCCGCAGGTCGCCGATGGCTTTGCGCGGCTGGTCAGGATTGGGACGAATCTGGTCCACCGGGATCATTCGCCCGATGGCTGCTCCGCTGTAACTTGTCAGCGATTCGACGTAGTGTGCGTCATGCCGCATCTTCAGCGCGACGGGTAATCCCGTTCTCTTCAACACGTTGAACAACCTCCCCTGCGAGCTTCTTATATTCGATGGCGCCGGGTGATTTTGGCGCAAACGTTAGGATCGTTTCTTTGTAGGCTGGACTTTCTTCGAGGCGCACATTCTTGCTGATCTTGGTTTTAAATAGTGTTTCGCCGAACACCGTGCGAATCTGGCCGTGCGTGTCGCGTGCAATGTTGGTGCGCTTGTCGAAAAGCGTGATGACGACACCCAGCATCTTCAAGCCTGGGTTGGGCCGCGCCCGGATTCGCTCATAGGTCTCCAGAAGATCGTCGGTACCTTCGATCGCAAAGTAGGCCGCTTGAATCGGCACAATCAGATGCGTCGATGCCACTAGCGCGTTCACGGTCAAAATTCCCAGCGAAGGCGGGGTATCCAGAACAATATAGTCGTACTCTTTCAGAATAGGCGCCAGGGCGTCCTTCAATCGGTACGGCGCATCGAATTGTCCCGCCAGGACTTGTTCGAGCTTCGCTAGCGCCAACCGTCCAGGCCCGATAAACAGCATTGGCTCTTTGGTGGATTTGACGACTGCAGACATAGCCGTGCGGCTTTCGCTGAGTACGTCAAACATCGAAGCAGGAATCTCGCCGGGATCGTAAAACGCAATCGTGGAGTTGGCTTGCGGGTCGAGGTCGATTAACAAAGTACGCTTCCCGCGGTCAGCAATAGCGGCGGATAGATTAATCGCGGTTGTTGTTTTGCCGACGCCGCCTTTTTGATTCGCGATCGTGATGATGGCAGTCATGGCCTTCTGCCTCCCTCCGTGCGATCAAAGTAACGCTGCCGCGATCCGGCAAACGAGTTGCTATATATAGGTGCCTCCCGTCAATACCCCCTAGGCCCAGCCTCACTTTAAGGTTGTGTGACAGGCGAAGGCAAGGGAAAAGTGAATTTGCGGGAAACTGTCAGTGGAAAAACGACTTGGACCGTTTTGGGAGGGGGGCTGGTTGAGAGCTACGCAGTCCAACAGGTTCAACGCGAATCTAGAAATCCAAGCCCCAAAATTCCGTAGGCATTTTCTGAAGTTCGAGGCCGAGTTCCCATCCGCTACGTCCCTCGTGCCCTCGCCAAACGAGCACCGCGTCGCACGCACACTGGTTTGTCAAATTGATCAGCCGTAATCTCTGCCCCACGGTAAAACCCTGCGGGAAAATAGCCAGGCAGCCTTTGGGGCTGATATCGAGCGTATAGCCTTCCGAACGCAACGTCCGGCCCGCCTCGCTCCACTCCACGGCAATGGCGACCCGGGAGTTCAGCCGGATACCGGCCCGAATCTTCTTCATTCGCTCTTCGTAACCGACATCCTTGATCAGCGGCACAATTCTCTCCTGGGCAGAAACCTAATCGTATCCAGAGGTTACGAGGCGCCGTGGATCCGGTCAATGGAACTTCAGACCCAGGACGCTCGAGAAGTTACCCCTAGAGCCTAACAGGCGGACTGATTCGAGAACGAATTGCGCCTTGCTGTTAACCCGCTTACACTGCCGAAGCTCGTCACGCCTTCATGCTTCGACTAAACACACTTCGCTCTGAACTTCCGCCCACATTGCGGTTAGCTCTGCCGCTGGTCCTTGCGGAAGTCGGCTGGATGAGCATGGGGATCGTTGACACCATGATGGTTGGCAGGCTCCCCAACAGCGCCACCGCAATGGGAGCGGTTAGCCTCGGATCAAGCATATTCATCGTCCTTGGACTGTTTGGCGGTGGCCTGCTTCTCGGCCTGGATACGCTGGTCTCGCAAGCCTTTGGCGCAGGCATGCGCGAGGACTGCCATCGTTCGTTGATCAATGGAATTTATCTAAGCGTGGCTCTTGCCCCGCTACTTGCGGCGCCGGTCTGGCTGTTGCCTCGACTCCTTAGTTCCGTTCAAGTTAGTCCGGCCGTACTTGCGCTGACGATTCCCTATACGAAGGCCCTTGTCGTCGGCCTCTTTCCCCTGCTGTTATATTTCGCAGTCCGCCGATGCTTGCAAGCAATGAACATGGTGAAGCCAGTCGCGTTTGCACTGGTTACCGCGAACCTGGTCAACGCTCTAGGCAATTGGTTTCTCATCTATGGGAAATGGGGAGCCCCTGCGATGGGCGCCGTGGGGTCCGGTTGGTCCACTTCAATCGCCCGAGCCTACATGGCCGCTGTGCTGGTCGGCTATCTTCTCTGGTACGACCATCGTCATCGCACAGAACTCCTGAATACGCCGGTCGAAGTCGACCTGCCGCGAATTCGTCGTCTTATCGCACTGGGCTTTCCCGCCGCCATGCAGTCCACGCTGGAAAGTGGAGTCTTCGCTGCAGTCACCACCCTGATCGCGAAACTGGGTCCTGTTCCGTTGGCGAGCCATCAGATTGCACTTAACACCGTTTCCCTCTCCTATATGGTGCCGCTAGGTATCTCGTCCGCTGCGGCGGTGCGCGTCGGGCAAGCCCAGGGCCGCAAAGATCCTGCCGCCGCGGGCGACGCTGGCGGTACCGCGATCTTTCTTGGCGCTGCCTTCATGGCCTGCGCCGGCGTAGGCCTGCTAGTATTTCCTCGCGGGATCGCGCGTCTGTTCACTCCTGACGAAGCCGTGATTCAAAGCACGGTCGGCTTACTTGCGGCCGGCGCCGCGTTTCAACTTTTCGATGGAATTCAAACCGTCGCCACTGGAGCTCTCCGCGGCGTCGGCGACACCCGAACTCCCATGTTCTGCCACTTTCTCGCCTATTGGATCATCGGCCTGCCGCTCGGCGCGTGGCTATGCTTTCGGCTGGGGTGGGGCGCAATTGGTTTGTGGTCCGGGCTGAGCCTGGCGTTGATTCTGATCGGTATCGTTTTATGGTTCGCGTGGCGCCGAGCGGTCCGGGCGTTAGGCGCTTCTGACTCTCGAAGCTAGCGCAAAACGCGAAGGAGATTACTGTAGTCGTCGGTCCAAACCGGCAGGGGACCGTCCACCGCAAGAGGTGTGCCCGCCTGTGCAATTTCGGGCGCCGCGAATGCTGTTGGGTCGCGCGACAGTAGTACCCAGTCGGAGGAGGCGGATGCCTCGGGGCGCCACGGTCGATATATGTGCACTCCGTGCAGCCCCACCGACTTGGCAACTCCTCCCAGCAGAGGAGCCAGATTCAGGACTTTGTTCGTTATGTGCACAGCGATGACGGACCGCGGGCCATTCAGATGCTTCAGATAGATTTCAAACGCTTCTCGAGTCAACAGGTGAGTTGGGATGGCATCGCCGCTGAAGGCATCCAGCACCAACACGTCGAAGCGCTGAAATTCTCCGCGAGCGGCCTCTGTCTCCAATGAGAGGCGCCCATCGCCGACCAATACATCCACTTTCGCGGCGGAGTCGTGAATAAACGTGAAATATGGATGCTCTCGGGCAGCCGACCACGGGATTTCCGCCTCGTTGATTTCGTAGAATCGATAGTAGTCACCTGGGCGTCCATAGGCGGCAAGTGATCCTGTGCCCAGTCCGATCACTCCTGTGCGATGGACGCCCGGGGACAGGTTGCGCATCAAGATGCCCACGCCGCTGTTCAAGCCGTAGTACGACAGAGGCCTCGTGCGCAACTCTGGGTCGAGAGATTGATAGCCGTGGACAACTTGTCCGTGCACGAGTCTCAGTAGATTGTTGGGCTGAATGTTTTGCACTCGCAGCACGCCGTAAAAATTCCTGACCTGCGCCACGTTCATATTGTTGTGGATCATAGGCGCCATCCAGGCCAAACCAACCATCGCCATCAACGCCAACACGGCCGCGCGCACCCCAATTCGTTCTTCGCGTCGGCCCTCTCGCGATCGATCCGAAAAGAAAATCAAGATTGTCACGATACTCGCCGCTCCAGCCGCTGCGTACCGGCTGACGTCGGGAAAGACGAACCACTTCAAGGCGAAGATCTTCAGACCCGCTGGAAGGACAAGAATCAAAATCGTCAACGCAGCAAATGCGAGCCAACGGCGTCCCTGATGCCACCATGATTTCTGGTCCTTTGCTGCCGCGACTACAACCACTAGGCAGCATGCAAGCAACGCCAACTGAAATTCCCAATAGTCGGAAAAAATTCGCGGTGCTATGACGCCAACGAAAATTCCCCCGGCGGCCCCGCCCATCGACACCGAAAGATAGAAAGCCGTCAAGTGTTGAGACTCCGGCTTGAGCCGCGCCAATTCCCCATGGCACAGCATGCACGCCGCGAACAAAAGCCCCGAAAACAGGACGAGCGCCATAACATATCCGGCAATTGAGCTTGATAGAGGGTAGATGCAGGCGACACATGCTAGTGAGACGAAGAGCGCCTGAAAAACGCTGGGCCGATACCACCGTTCACTTTCGAAACACAATATGAACGAGACCAGGTACAGGGACAGCGGAAGAACCCACAGAAATGGTATGACCGCGACCTGCTGGCAAATCATGTTCGTCGTTGCCAGCAGAAATACCGACGCGCACATTGCGAGTCCCATCCAAAGCAGATAGAGCCTGAGCTTTGGAGCTGCGCTGTCCACACCGGTCGGCCTGACGGCACGTGAGGCCCGCTCCCCTGCATCACGTGAATAGGTCCGAAACGCGCACGACCCACAAAGTCCGATAAAAATGGTGTAGAGCGCCGTCCAGAGCCAGACCTGCGCGTGCAGGCGCAGCAACGGTTCCAGCAGAAACGGATAGGCGAGAAGACCGAAAAGCGATCCTAGATTCGAGAGCGAGTAGAGCCGGTAAGGAGACCTGCCCGGGTGTTCCAACGCAAACCAATGCTGCAAGAGCGGGCCGGTCGTCGCCAAAATCAAAAATGGAAAGCCGATGCCCGCAAGCAAGAACCTGACAATGAACCACGTCGGGTTATCCGCGCCGTTAGGTCGCCAATTCTCACCAGGAGTGACCGGAGTTGGCCAGACGAAAGCCAGGAATACCAGCAGGAGCAGCGAACCACCCAGCGCCAAGAGGTGCGCTGATCCCTGGGACCTCGCGCTGAGTTTGAAAGCAAAGAGTCGGGCGTACGAATACCCCGCCAGCAACAACAATTGAAACACAAGCAGGCACGCGGTCCAGACCGCCGGAGTGCCCCCGAACCAAGGGAGGATGAGTTTTCCAAGAATCAACTCAACCTGAAACAGTAGGAATGCGCCGAGGAAAATAGCGGCGCCATAGACCACATGCCATCCGCCAGACCGCTGGTTCTTCACGGGAATTTCCGCGACGGGCTCGTCCTCCTGAACACAGATGAGTGTTTCGCTGCTTGAGACCATGCCCAAGGCTCTCATCTCCACACGCAGCTCATCACTCCCGCAGGAGTCAGGTTGCCGCAAGAATTAACAAGAATTGCCACGTTGTGATGAATTCTGACGCTGCCTGAGATTCGGTGAATTGGCGTGTTTGCGATCGGATCGAATACAGCTGGCAACCCTACATCTTGTAGCGGCCGAGGTCATCGTCGGAGAGACCTTCGAGCCATGAGCGCAGTTGCTCGTTCGTCGTGCGTTCGGAGATGGCACTGGAGATTTTCGAATTCTTCAACACTTCCTCGTCCACAAAGATCGGGCAGTCCACGCGCAATGCCAGCGCCAATGCGTCGCTCGGCCGTGAGTCGATGGTCATCATCTGGCCGTCGCGCTCGACCCAGATCAATGCGTAGAAGGTATCGTCCTTCAAATCGTTCACGACTACTTTTTGCACCCGGACCTCGAGACCCAGAAGCACATTCTTCAACAAGTCGTGCGTCATCGGCCGAGGAGTCTGCACCTTCTCGATTTCCAAAGCGATGGCATTCGCCTCGTATACTCCCACCCAGATCGGCAGAATCGCCTGCCCCTGCACGTCCTTCAGCACCACGATGGGCATGTTGGTGACGGGATCCATCATCAGGCCACGGATCTTCATCTCTACTTCCATCGGGGCCTCCCCAGACTAGGCAACGTGCTCACCGGCCAGACTGCTCGGCCCTATGCTCGTGACGCGGACCTGCACGTAGGTTCCCAGAAGGTCTTTCGCTTGGGAAGCGAAATTTAAGACCCGATTGCAGGCCGTGTGGCCGCTCCACTGATTTTCGCGCCGCGACTTGTTGGTGACCATCAACTCGAACGACGCCCCCAGCAATATCGCATTGCGTTCCGACTGAATGTGGCGCTGCCGTTCCTGAAGCGCCGCCAGGCGACGGCCCTTTTCCTCTTCAGAGACGGAATCATTCATCGCGAGAGACGCCGTGTTGGGCCGCGGCGAATATTTGAAGCAAAACACGCCTTCGTACCGCACCGTATCCAGCAGGCTGAGGGTCTCGGCAAATTCCTGCTCGGTCTCACCCGGAAACCCTACGATAATGTCCGTGGTGATGCTGATCGGCCTCTTCGCCGCGCGAATCATCGCGATTCTCTCCAGATACTCGTCTCGCGAATACGTGCGTTGCATGGCTCCCAACACGCGAGTCGAACCCGATTGCACCGGCAAATGCACGTGGTTGCACACCCTCGGCTCCGACTCGATCGCCGCAACAATGTCCGGCGTGAAGTCGCGAGGATGCGAGGTCGTAAATCGAACGCGGCGTATCCCCGGCACATCGGCTACCTTCAACAGCAACTCCGAGAAACGCACCCTGTCCGCTGAAGGGTCCGCGTACGAATTGACCGTTTGCCCGAGCAATTGCACCTCGGAGTACCCAAGATCGGCCAACTGCTGAACCTCTCTTAGTATCGATCCGCTCACTCGGCTCCGCTCAGGCCCCCGTGTGTACGGCACAACGCAATAAGAACAGGACTTGTCGCAACCCTCGATGATGGTTAAGTAAGCGCGCCAGGGATTGTCCCGCCGAGTGATTTCGGTTTCGAAAGTCTCATCCGTGTCGGTGTCCAGACCCGTGACGCGCTGATTCCCTGCCTCCAGCTGCGTTAGGAGCTCGGGAAATTTTCGGTAACTTGCGGAGCCGCACACCAAACTGACCCAAGGCGCCCGTTCGAAAATTTCTTCGCCCTCTTGTTGCGCCAGGCAGCCCAGCACTCCTATGATCTGACCCTCTTTCTGCCTTGTCCGGTACTCGCCGAGCCGCGAGAACACCTTTTGCGCGGCCTTCTCCCGAATGCTGCACGTGTTGTAAAGGATCAGCGACGCCGAATCCGGAGATTCCACTTGCTGGTATCCGCGCGAAAGGAGCACGCCCGCGACTTTCTCCGAGTCGTGGTCGTTCATCTGGCAGCCAAATGTTTCCAGGAAGAAGGTCCCGCTGGCGGGCGCGGAGGCGACAGATATAACTTCGTCCGGCGCGTTCTGATTCGCAACTAAACGCGCTTTCAACGAATCCAAGCTAATGTCGAATGCCGGTTCCATCTCTAATTTTGCAGTTTAGCACAAGTCGTAGCACCTCCCCGGACGCCTTGCGGTCAGCAACTACGTGTTCAAAAGCGGGCGGGCACCCATTTAGTAAGTGACATCATTCGGTGAGCTTTCGTTGATTCCACTAGTTGCGTGTGCTACGGTTCTGAAGGGCCTAAAAATTTCGTCGCACTGAGGGGAAAACGTCATTTATTTGTTCACGATAGTCGTACTGATCGACCTTGGAAATATTCTCGAGCAAACGGGCTGGGTTGCCCGCGTGGTTATTGGAATTCTTCTCCTGTTTTCCATCATCTCCTGGAGCATGATTTTTCAAAAACTCGGCTTCTTCAGTCGCATCCGCCGCGAGAGCGACCAGTTTCTTCGAATTTTTCGCGCCACCCGCGGCGTTGCCAATCCTCAGGCTTTGGCATCAGCCGGCTCGCCGTTTTCCTCGGTCTACGCTGCTGGTTACCGCGAACTGCAGAGCCAGGTCGGCGGCGCGCCAGGTAACCCGCATCCGCCAAAGTTGAAGAGCTTGCAAGCCGTCACCGCAAACATGCAAGTCGCCGCATCCGAAGAAGTGCGCCGCGCCGAAAAAGGAATGTCCTGGCTTGCCACCACTGGATCGGTTTCGCCGTTCATCGGCCTGTTCGGAACGGTATGGGGCATCATCGATGCTTTTTCCGGTTTGGGCAACGCTGGTTCGGCAAGCCTCCGCGCGGTCGCTCCTGGCATTTCGGAAGCTCTGTTGACCACCGCGGCGGGACTTTTCGTCGCAATCCCGGCCGTTATTTTCTACAATCAATTCTTGCAGAACATTCGCAACCTTGCGCAGCGGCTTGATACCTTTGCGCTGGAAGTCGCCGCGCAGATCGAAAAAGCTTTTTAGCGACGTATCCGCGGCTCACCAGCCTGGCCGCGCGTGAAAACCTATGCCGCAAATGTCCAAATCGACGCAGTCGTCCTTGTCCGAGATCAACATGGTCCCGTTCATCGACGTCGTGCTCGTTTTGCTGATCATCTTCATGATCACCGCCCCCATTCTCCAATCCAGCATCGAAGTCGATGTTCCGAAAACCAAGAGCGTGCGTGAAGTCACCGAACAAAAGATCGTCGTCACCATGGACAAGAATCAACTCGTTTATTTGGGAAACGATCCGGTCAATGTGAACGACCTCGGGACCAAAATTAAATCCAAGATCAAAAAACCGAACGAAGGCATCTTCCTTCGCTGCGACAAGACCGTTCCCTTTGGTGCCTTCGCGACCCTGATGGACGCGCTTCGGCAATCCGGAATAAGCAACATAAGTATTGTCACCGAGCCGCTCGATGATCGTTCTAAAACTCGCTGACGACATAGATACGAAAGCATGACCACCGCTGTCGCCAATTCGGAAGAACTTCCTCTCGGCCGATTCGTTGCCTACTCCCTGGTCCTTCACGCCGCACTGGCCGCCACCATCGCAACCTCGATTTTCTTCAAATTCAAGGGTGATCAGTGGGCTGGCCTCGGAGGCGACCCGGGACAAAGCATCAACGTAACGATGGTGCCCAGCGCCGGCATTCCGATGCCGCAACCGCCGGCCATCACCGAGGCCAAGGCTTTCGACCCTACGGACGGACTTTACAAAGAGACTCCTCAGCCGAAGCCACCCGCTCCCCCACCGGACGCCACTCCGATTCCGAAGCTCGAAAAAGACAAGCCCGTCAAGCCGCCGCCGCCCTCGCCCCCTTCTAAGGTTTTCGAACCCAAGAAGCCGCCTCCGGACAACGCCATCAATTACGGAAAGGGTGGCCGTCCCCCGCTTCCTACGGGCAACGCCTCCAGCCCCGGTGTCAGCGCCTCCTCTGGTGTTCCCTTGCCCGGACAGGGCGGCGGCGACTTTGCAACTCGCTTCGGCTGGTACATCCAGGCGGCCAAACGCCGCGTCGATCCGAACTGGGACCGTCTGTCCATCGACCCAGGAGTTCGCAACTCCACAACGCTGCACGCGGCCGTATCGTTCGTGATTAATCGCGACGGCAGCATCAAAAACGTTCGCATTACGACATCCAGCGGCAATCTCTCGTGGGACAACGCCGGAATTCGCGCCATAATGAGCTCGAATCCTCTCCCACCCTTGCCGCCCGATTATCAAGGTTCGGAAGTTTCCGTAACTTGGGATTTTCCCGAGCAACACAGGTAACGCAGTTCGTAGCAAAGCGACGAGAAGTTGATCATCAACTCCAACGGGAGGTTTGCGTGATTCGTGGAACAAAACTGGGACTTTTTGCTTTGATCTTCGCCACCTTGCTGGCGATTGCGGGTTCGGCTCGTGCCCAGAACCCTGCGTGGTTCCAAGCTGGTACAGGGCTCGGTGACATCAGCAAGCCGCGCTTAGCGGTGGCTGACTTTGTGCCGCGCGAAGACCCCACCAAGAACCACTCCCAGCTCTTCACCCAGGTCGTGCGCGACGATCTCCAGTTCTCGGGCATCATCGAACTTGTGAGTCCGAGTTTCTATCCCACACAGGTTCCTAGCGTCCCCGGCGAGCTGAAGAACCTCGCTTGGACCGACAACCCGGCAAACGCGAATATGGTCGCGTTTGGAAACCTCACCGAGTCTCCCTCAGAAGTCGCCATTCAAGCCTGGCTCTACGACGTCAAGAATCCCAATTCCCAGGCGGTTATTGGCAAAGTCTATCGCGGCGCACCCACTGATCCTCAAGTCCGCAAATTTGCGCATCAGTTCGCCGACGAAATTATCAGCAAACTCTCCGGCGGTCTCCCAGGCATCGCTTCGACGCAGATCGCCTTCGTCAGTTCCCGCACCGGCACCAAAGAAATCTGGGTGATGGACTACGACGGTGCGAGCCAGCGTCCGCTCACTTCCCTGCACACCATCTCGCTCACGCCACGTTGGTCGCCGGACGCATCACGCATCGCGTTCACGTGTTTTGCCCCAGCCCATGGTGTTGTTAGCCCGCAAATTTGCATGTACTCCGTAGACGCCAATAAGGTCATTACCTTCCCCCGTTTCCGCGGCACCAATAGCTCGCCGGCCTGGTCGCCGGACGGATCACATCTGATGTTTTCGTCCTCCATGCTCGGCAATCCTGAACTTTTTGTCACTGACGCGAGCGGCGGCACCCCCAAGCGCCTGACCTTCGCCAACGGCGCCAGCACCTCTCCCGCATGGAATCCCAAGACCGGCCAAAGCGTTGTCTTCGTCAGCGATCGCGGTGGTATACCCAAGCTCTACATGATGAATGCCGACGGCACCAACTCCGCTGAAATCGACCTGCCTGACAAGGGCTATCTGATCGATCCCTCTTGGGCACCCAACGGCCAGATCCTGGCTTTCAGTTGGCGCCGCCCCGAAGGCAACTACGACATCTACGTTATGGACGCTACCACTCACCAACTGGTCGAACTCACGCGCGACTCCGCCCGCAACGAGCGCCCCAGTTGGGCTCCTGATGGCCGCCACATCGTCTTCGAATCCACCCGCGGCGGCACTCGCCAAATCTGGACCATGCTTGCCGATGGCTCGCAAGCCCGCCAGTTGACGACCCAGGGACACAACGAGTCGCCCAATTGGTCGCCGCGTTGATTTTCTCGTCTAATGACTTTGTGCCCGATGTATAACATCGTGGCGCGATATGTCTCCGAAAGTCAGCACTCGATGCTAGGATGTTGGCTACCGTGGGAACAAACAACACTGGGATTACACTCTTGAGGAGGATTTGAATGATCGAGGTCTCCCGATCACTGTATCGTGCGAGTCTGGTTCTCGTGCTCGCTGCTTCTGTCTTAACCTTTGGCTGCAGCAAGAAGCCGAAGCAGGTCTCCGCGCCGCCAACTGCACCGCCTCCACCTGCCGCGGCCCAGCCTACCGTGACACTCCAGGCCAGTCCGAGCGCTCTGGAAAAGGGCGACTCGTCCACGTTGAGTTGGACTTCGACTGATGCCTCGCAGTTGACCGTCGCTCCTGACGTCGGCTCGGTCAACGCGCAAGGTTCCACGAAAGTTACGCCTTCGACCTCGACTACTTACACGATTACAGCCAGCGGCCCTGGTGGCTCCGCCAGCGCCACCGCTAGAGTCACAGTCGCTACGGCGGCTCCCCCGACCAGCGAGCCGACTCTCGACGAGTTGTTCACACGAGAGGTCCGCGACGCCTACTTCGACTTCAACAAGGCGGACATCCGCTCGGACGCCCGCGACGCTCTGGGCAAGACCGCTGACTTCCTTCGCAACTATCCTCAGATCCGCGTCACCATTGAGGGTCATTGCGACGAGCGCGGTTCGACGGAATACAACCTTGCTCTCGGTGATCGCCGCGCCAGCGCCGTCAAGCAGTACTTGATCTCACTGGGCATTTCCGCCGATCGCCTCAACACCGTCAGCTTCGGCAAGGAAAAACCCTTCTGCATGCAGTCCACGGAAGATTGCTTTCAGCAGAATCGCCGCGGCCACTTTGTCAGGTCCAAGCAGTAGGTCTGACCGGCGACTCAGTGCCGCCCACGAATGTAGCGGCCGCTTTCCGAAGCGGGCGCCTTGGCCACGAAGTTCTGGCTGATAGCGTGACACCGTCAACGAGCCGCGCGGACGAGCAAACTGTTGCTCCCGCGCGGTTCTGTCGTTAAAGTTAAATCGCCCCGCTCTACGCTATAATGGTGCTCTCTCCCGGCCACCATCCGTTCAGCGAGGCTGTCGTAAGCTCCTAGGAGGAATTTGCATGCGTCTACGCAACATTGCGATTTTCATGGCCTTCATCTTGGTTGCCGCGATCTGTGGGAGCCTCGTCGGTCCTCGGCCTGCCCACGCGGTGGCGCGCGAAATTATCGAATTGCAGCACGACGTCACCACCCTGCTTCAAGGACAGAAGGATCTCGCCACCCAAATGACTCAGGATCACACCGTGATGAAGACTCTCGTCGAGCAAACTGGTGACAATGTTGGCAAGCTTAACGCCACGATGAGTTCGCTACAGAAGTCCGTGCAGGACGTCCAGGCAAATTCCGGTGCGCGCCTCGACACCATGTCCACACAAGTCCAGGGCCTTTCCGACAACCTCGAGGAAATCAAGTCTCGCCTGGGCAAACTAAATCAGCAGTTAGTCGATCTGCAGAACACTGTGCAGAGTTTAGATGCCAAAATTTCAGGCACCGCGCCCCCGTCAACTTCACCAACCTCCAACAATAGTTTCACTCCGTCGCCGTCCGGCGGCGGCAGCGTTCCTGCCAGCGCGACGCCGGCAGGCCCAGCCCCATCCGCCGATACTCTCTATTCCAACGGTCTCCGCGACATAACCGGCGGCAAATACGATCTCGCCCGCCAGGAATTCCAGGACTATTTGAGATACTACGGAGACACCGATCTGGCCTCTAATGCGCAGTTCTATCTCGGCGAAATCGCTTACTCCCAGCGCAACTACGATCAAGCCGTCACCGAATACGACCGTGTTCTCACCAACTACCCGAAAAGTTTTAAACTCGCTCCTGCCCGCCTTAAAAAAGGAATGGCCCTTCTCGAACTCGGTCAAAAGAATACCGGTATCCGCGAACTTCGCGAAGTCGTTAAGCGCTATCCCGGAACGGAAGAAGAGCGCCGCGCTCGCGCGAAGCTCAAGGAACTCGGCGTCACCACCTCAGCGGTCGCAGCGCAATAGCTTTTTCACGTACGTACTCACCTCCGTTCCTTCCGTTCTTACCTCGCTTCGCCTGTTCCTGCCGCTTCTTCTCCGAATTAGCCCTGGGGCTGGACACAGCCTTACCTAAGGCGGAATATTACTTTTATCCGTGCCTGTACCTGGGCACCACGATCCACTGAGGAGGGGTACCATGTCCGAGTCCCGACGCCATCTGCTGATGACTCTTGCCGGTGCAGCCGGTATTCTCGCGGCGAGCCCGCTTTTTCTTTCCTCGCAAACCATCCGCCCGGTCCCGTCTCCCAATGCACCCAACCCGAACGCCCCGCACCGCATTGGCGACCCCGACCCCACCGTCGGAGACGACCCGAAAGCGATCAACAAGCAAACCCAGGCGGAGATCAAACTTGAAGTTCAAAAATTGTATGACTTAGTTGCCGAACTAAAGGACCAGGTCGACCATACCGACGCAAGCTCCACCCTCTCCATCTCCTTCGTAAAAAAGGCCCAACAAATCGAAAAGCTCGCCAAGCAAATCAAAGATCGCGCCAAGAGCTGACCGCGCCCAATAGTTGACCGCGCAGAGTTCTTCGCCAACCACCAAATTCCACCGGGACCGATTTCTCTGGACCGCCTCCGATTCACATGGCGATAGTCTCCAAATGTTTTTGTAGGGGCGGGGCTTGCCCCGCCCGGCGCTACCACACCAAAAGCTGTTCCCCGTCAACTAGCCTCCCACCCTCAGCCGTGCTATCGTCGTCGCTACAGGGAGAGATAAATGTCGGTTAATAAAGTAATCCTAGTCGGTCGCCTAGGCCGCGATCCAGAAACCCGCTACACCGGCGGCGGACAAGCTGTCGCCAACTTTTCGGTCGCCACCGACGAAACCTACAAAGATCGCAACGGCGAACGCCAAAAGCGCACCGAGTGGCACAAGATCGTCGTCTGGGGAAAGCAAGCTGAAATCGCCCAACAGTATCTCAAAAAGGGATCACTGATCTTCATCGAGGGCCGCATTCAATCCCGCGAGTGGCAAGACAAAGAAGGCCAGAAGCGCACCAGTTTTGAGATCGTAGCCACCAACTTCCGCATGTTGGGTGGCCGAGCCGAAGGTGCCGCGGCCGGCGCGGGCGCCGGCGCGCCCCGCGGTGGCGCCGACGATTTCGACCATCAGGCAGCTCCCGCAGAAGACACGTACGGCGGTGGAGGCGGCGGTCACGCCCCAGCCGGGCCAGAAATCTCCGACGAAGACATTCCCTTCTAATCAAACGCGCGCAACAACTCCGTGAACAAATTGGTCGAGCCTTAGATCGGGCCTCAACTTCAAATGACCGACGTCAACCGCCAGTTCCATCTCGCAGCTCGCCCCAATGGATTGTTGACCCCTGGCGATCTGCGACTCGAGCAGGCCGCGCTTCCGAGTATCAACGACGGCCAGGCCCTGGCTCGCGTACGCTACCTCTCCATGGACCCCACCATGCGCATGTGGATGGCCGACGTCCAAGGGTACATGCCTCCAGTCGCCATCGGCGACGTGATGCGCTGCTTCGGCCTGGCCGAAGTCATCGAATCCCGCCATCCCCACTACAAAAAAGGCGACAAGATCGTGGGCCTCACGGGCCTCCAGGACTACGTGCTGATCGACGGCACCGAGAAGCGCCCGTTCCAGAAAATTCCTCCGGTTCCGTTTGTTTCCGACACCGCCTTTCTAGGAGTCCTCGGCATCACCGGGCTCACCGCGTACTTCGGCATGATGGACATCGCCAAACCGCAGAAAGGCGAAACCCTAGTAGTCTCCGCGGCAGCCGGCGCCACAGGCAGCATCGCTGGCCAGATCGGCAAGATTCACGGCTGCCGAGTCGTGGGAATCGCCGGCGGACCCGAAAAGTGCAAGTGGCTGTCGGACGATCTCGGCTTCGATGCCGCCATCGACTACAAGCATCCCGACTGGAAGCAGCACCTCGCCGCCGCTACACCCAAAGGCGTCGACATCAATTTCGAAAATGTCGGCGGCAAAATCATGCACGCCGTCATGGATCGCATGAATCACCACGGTCGAATCGTGCTCTGCGGCCTGATTTCCGGTTACACCAAGGAAGATCCGGCTCTCGCGAGCTTCGGCGTGGTTCTGGTCAAGCGACTGCGAGTCCAGGGTTTCATCATTATCGACTACGCGGAAAGATTCGTGGAAGCCGCCACACAGCTCGGCAAATGGAAGATGTTCGGAAAACTAAAAGACCGCGAAACCCTTTTGGAAGGTCTGGAGAAAGTCCCTGAAGCAATCAATATGCTCTTCACAGGCGGGAATATCGGCAAGCTGCTCGTAAAACTATGACATCGGGCTGGTACAAAACCTCGTTAAAACCTTAGCGGAAGGTGCGTTGCCGCAACACTGAAATTTCCTACCGGTCCGGCGGCGGAGCGTTCCGTTTCCTCTCCTCATCCATCTTCTTCAGGAATTCTTCAAATTTCGGCCTCTGTTCCGGCGTCAGTATCGCGCGAATCTGGTTACGCCCTTTTTGCCTGGCCTGATCGATCTGCGCCTCACTCTGTTCTTTCACTGCCTTGTATTCGCTATGCACCTGCGTCAGGATCGCGTCCAACTGCTGCTGTTGCTCCGGCGTGAGGCCTGCAACCCGCGTCAGCTCCTCGACCTTATGCGCCCGCCGTTCTGCAGCGGTCATCTGAGCGTTCGCCGACACCGAGCGATGCGCAAAGATATACCCCACTACTCCGCCCAGGGACACGCCCAGCAAGAACACTACGGCAACCCAGAGGGCCGCTCGCTGTTTTGCGGTCGCTTCGTTCATGATCCTTTCTCCGCCAGGCTTAGCAAGAGTTCATCGTTGTTCACCGGAGCCGTATTTTCATAAACCGGCTCCCCCGTAAGATCCGTCGACATCGGCTTTGAAGGCGTGGACGCGGTTTGGCCAAATAACCACGTGCCCGCCAATACCAGCGCCAACGCGGACACCCAAGTAAGCCTTCGCGCCAGCTTCGGCACAATTACCCAGGTGTCAACGGATCGCCGCAGTTCTGACTCACGCGCCGCGATCGCTGCCATTACCCGTGGCACGAACCACGGCCGCACTTCCGCCCGCCTTGGCAACGCACTCAACAGCGCTCGGCTGGCCATCAGTTCGTCCACAGCATCTTCGCAGTCTTGGCACTCCGACGCATGCTTTCGCAGTTCTTCGGGCAAAGCTCCGCTGTCGCTAATCTCCTCCAGCGATTCCCGGAGTCTGTCGCACTCAGCGTCACTTTTCTTCAGAGGGTTCCACATTATTGGTCTCCTCGCTCCTTCACCGCATCCACTATTATTCTTCCATCGCCAATTCTTCAATCGCCACGTTTCCGCGCTTCACTCACGATCCTTCGTCGCGCTCGAAACAACCGAACCTTTACCGTATTCGCATTTATATCCAATATCTCCGCAATCTCCTCAACTGCGAATCCCTCAACTTCTTTCAAAATCAGCATCATCCTGTCGCGTTCATCCAGGCACTCCAGCAGTCTCTCCACCTGTTGTCTCGCTCCAGCTTGTCACTGATATCGGGCGCTGGTGCCGAACGCTCTTCCGGCGCTCCATACTGCCTCGCCTGATCCTCGCTCAAGTCCGATTCATAAACCAGCGGCCGAACCTTCCTTTTTCGCAACAGGTCCCAGCACTCGTTCACCGTAATCTTGTACAGCCATGTGCTGAACGCTGCCCTTTGATCAAATCGCTTCAGCGAAAAGTACGCTTTCACGAATACCTGCTGCGCGATATCCTCCACATCCTCCCTTTGCCGCAGAATTCCTCCGGCGACTGCCGTAACCCGTTGCTGGTGCCGCCGGACAAGCTCCTCAAACGCCGCCTGATCTTCGGCCTGCGCGCGTCGTACTAGTTCCCGGTCGTCGACACTGCACAGCTCTTCCGGCCGTCGCTTTCGCCGCTGCCGGGGTTGCCACCGCGGTCGCCACTGCTTTTGGGACGCGCGCCATGCTCATTAGGTTACGCCTAACCCTGCTGGGTTGCCATCCCTGTTGGATGCCTCTTGCCCCCGCGCTGTAGCATGTGTTTCACTTAAGCACCCACAAACTTTGTACTTGCGAGCCTCTTACCTACATGCCATAATGCCTCCATGATTATTGGTGACCGCCTCCGCGCATTGCGTGAGGAAAAGAAACTCTCCCAGGGCGATATCGAAAAGCGTACCGGGTTACTTCGTTGCTATATTTCCCGCGTCGAGAATGGCCATACAGTCCCGGCCATCGAGACGTTGGAAAAGCTGGCTCGCGCTCTAGAGTGCCCACTTTATCAACTCTTCTACGACGGTGAAGAACCGCCTCAATTGCCGAATCTTCCCAAGCGCAAGTCGTCCGACGACATCGCCTGGGGCAGCAGCGGCAAGGAAGCGCGTTTCCTCAATAAACTTCGCCGCCTGTTGAGCAAGGCCGACGAGGAAGATCGCAAGCTGATTCTGTACATGGCCCAGAAAATGGCCAATCGGTAGATTGCGGTTTTCTCGGTTGGAATTGCCAGTCTCAGATCACTCCGAACGGGCCGCCCTGCCGCTGTGCGGCCTTTTTCATGATGCCGCTGAAGCTTGCCCCTCCCGCTACGTTGCCTTCGGCTTCGCAGCCGCCTGCTTCCCTGATCCCTTACTCCCATTCAATCGTGCTCGGTGGTTTCGAACTGATATCGTAGACCACCCGCGTCACCCCGGGACCTCGTTCACGATCCTCGTCGAGATTCGTTCCAGTACTTCCCCTGGCAACCTCACCCAATCCGCCGTCATCGCGTCGTCCGATTCCACCACTCGCACCGCCACGGTCAACCCGTAGGTGCGTCCGTCGCCCATAACCCCAACGCTACGTACCGGTAACAGTACCGCAAACGCCTGCCAGACCTTCTCGTACAACCCCGCCCGCCGAATCTCTTCGACCACCACCGCATCGGCTTCCCGGAGCGTTACCAGATGCTCACGGGTGATATCGCCGAGCAGCCGCACCGCCAGTCCAGGCCCCGGAAACGGATGTTTCAAAAGGATTTCCTCAGGCAGTCCGAGGTCCTTTCCGATCCGCCGCACCTCATCCTTAAACAGGTCCCGAAGCGGCTCAATCAGCCCAAACGGCATGTTTTCTGGCAGTCCCCCGACATTGTGGTGCGATTTGATCGTAGCCGAGGGCCCCTTCACCGACACGGACTCAATCACGTCCGGGTACAAGCGTCCCCTGCACCAGGTACTCGATTTCGCCGTGCGCCTCGCCGTGCTGGAGCTCAAGCGCTTCTTCCGCAAACACCGAAATAAATTCATTCCCGATGATCTTCCGCTTTCGCTCGGGGTCGGTAACCCCTTTCAATTGCATCAAAAACCGATCTGTCGCATCCACGCCGATCACCTTTAGCCCCAATCGCTCCCGCAACATCTCCAGCGTGTCTTCAAACTCGTTCTTCCGCAGCAGCCCGGTATTCACGAAAATGTTCGTCAACCGGTCGCCAATCGCCCGGTGCACCAATACCGCCGCCACCGTCGAATCCACCCCTCCGCTGAGCGCGCAAATGACTCGCCCGGTTCCCGCCTTCTTCCGAATGGCCTCGGTCGTCTCCTCAATAAATGCCGCCCCGCTCCATTTCGGCTCGGCCTTGCACACCCGAAACAAGAAATTCCTCAGTATCTCCGTTCCTTGGTCGGTGTGCTTCACCTCCGGATGAAACTCCACCGTATAAATCTTCCGAACAGGGTCTTCCGTAGCTGCTACCGCATTGTCGGTGTGCCCCGTAGCGTGAAATCCCGCCGGCAACTCCACCACATGATCCCCATGACTGTTCCAGATCCGCACAGCTCTTCGGTATTCCCGCGAACAGATCCGATTCCCCGTTTCCATTCGCCAGCCCGTTCGCCACATTCAGCGACGCGCTCCCATATTCCCGCCGTCCAGCCTTCTCGACCTTCCCGCCCATCGTCCGCGTAATCCAATGCATCCCATAGCAAATCCCCAGTACCGGCATGCCCATAGCCAGCACCGCCTGATCGCAAGTCGGCGCGTCCGCGTCGTACGCAGAACTCGGCCCTCCCGACAAAATCAATCCCGAAGGCTCAAATTTGCGAATGTCCGCAATGGATGCCGTACACGGCAGCACCGCCGAAAACACTTGCTGCTCCCGCACCCGCCGCGCAATCAACTGCGTATACTGCCCCCCAAAATCCAGCACCACCACTCCGCCGCGCTCCGAATTCGGCCTTATCGTTTCTTCCTGCATCTTGCCCACGCTACTCATAACACCCCGATTCGCCTTCTTCCTGGATCTTGACGACGCTACTTATAACATCCCCGATTCCTCGTAGGGGCGGGGCTTGCCCCGCCCGGCGTAAGCACCCAGCCTCGACCATCGCCCACAAGCAACACACCGTCATTCCGAGCGAAACGGGCGGATTTTTCCTTTCGTGTTCAGTTCCCCTGAACGCGTCCGCCCGTGCAGTCGAGGAATCTCTCTTCGATCTCAGATCAAGGCGCCTTTCTCGACATCCGACGCCAACTCTTCTTCCCCTCGTTACTTCATTACGTCGTTACGTCATTACGTCGTTATATCGCTACTTCACGAGTTACTTCACGACCAAATTCACCAGTTTATTCGGCACCACAATCCGCTTCACCACTTCTTTCCCATTCAAATGATGCGCCACCGCGGGATCAGCAAGCGCCTTCGAGACCACACCAGCCTCGCTCATCCCCGCCGCAACCACCAATTTCCCGCGCACCCGCCCATTCACCTGCACCACAATCTCAACTTCATCTTCCTTCGCCAATTCCGCGTTAAACGCTGGCCATTTCACACTCCACAACCCGCCCGTATGCCCTAGCATCTCCCACAACTCTTCCGCCAGATGCGGCGTCATCGGCGCCAGCATCAAAGTCAGCAATTCCAGGATTTCTTTTCGCACCTCGAGCCGCACTCCCTCACTCAGCGGCTCCGCGGCATGAATCTCGTTATGCAACTCCATAATCAAAGCAATCGCCGAATTAAAATGCCAGCGCGCATCGAAATCCTGTGTAACTCGCCGCAGCGTCTCGTGCGTCTTCCGCAGCAACTTCCGTTCTTTTTCCGTGGCCCCGGCCAAATCCGCTACCGCCCGCGCATCCACGCCGCGCAATTCAGCCGCGTGCCGCTCCACCAGCCGGTAAACCTTGTTCACAAATCTCCACGCACCCTCAATGCTGTCCTCGCTCCACTCCAGGTCCTTCTCGGGTTGGTTCGCGAACAACATATAAAGCCGCCCGGTATCCGCACCATACTTCTCGGCCATGTCGATCGCGCCCACGATGTTGCCCTTGGACTTCGACATCGCCGTCCCGCCCTTCAGCACCATGCCCTGCGTAAACAACCGCGCCATCGGTTCGCTATGCGTGATCAGACCCAAATCCCGCATCACCTTGCACCAGAATCTCGAATACAGCAGGTGCAAAATCGCGTGCGTAATCCCGCCAATGTACTGGTCAATCGGAAACCAATACCCGACCTTCCCCGAATCAAACGGCGCCTTGATCATTATGTGGATCGCAATACCGGTAGAAATACCACGACGAATCCACAAACGTATCCATCGTGTCCGTCTCGCGCCGCGCCGGTCGCCCGCACTTCGGGCAAGTCGTATTCACAAACTCCGGCGTCGCCGCCAGAGGCGATCCACCCTCCCCTGTCAGGGCCACATCCGCCGGTAGCACCACCGGCAAATCCTTGTCCGGCACTGCTACAATCCCATCCTTCTCGCAATACACCACAGGAATCGGCGTGCCCCAATACCTCTGCCGCGAAATCCCCCAATCCTTCAGCCGGTAGGTCGTCTCGCGCTTCCCGAATCCCTTCTCCGTCGCGTGCGCAGCCATCGCCTCAATCGCATGGTCCGCTGTCAGCCCGTTGTAAGGACCCGAGTTCACCAGCTTCCCATTCTCATGCTCGTCGAATGGCGCCGCCATCGTTTCGCCCGACAAGGCCTCACCACTGTCGGCTGAACCACCACACGCACTGGTAGTCCATATTTCCGGCAAAACTCAAAATCCCGCTCGTCATGCGCAGGCACAGCCATGATCGCCCCCGTGCCATATTCCATCAGCACGAAGTTCCCCACCCAGATCGGAATCTTCTCCCCGCTGAACGGATTCGTAGCATATCGGCCAGTAAAAAATCCGACTTTCTCGGCCGTCTCCAAATCCTCAGCCTTAACCGAAGCCAACTTCATCGTCTTCAATTTTTCTTCAGCCGCTGCCCGCTCCGGCGATCCTTCCAAAAGCTGCGCCACCAGCGGATGCCCCGGCGCCAATATAATCGCCGTAGCCCCATAAATCGTGTCGATCCGCGTAGTAAAAATCTCGATCTCTCCGGCCCCCACAACCTCCGCCACTGCAAACTTCACCCGCGCGCCAACCGACTTCCCAATCCAGTTCCGCTGCATGGTAATAACGCGATCCGGCCAAGACCCCTCTAGCAATTTCAAATCATCAATCAACTGCTCCGCATAAGCCGTAGTCTTCAGGAACCACTGCTCCATCTCCCGCACCTCCACCAACGTATCCTCATGCCGCCAGCAATATCCGTTAATCACCTGCTCGTTCGCCAACACCGTGCAACACTTCGGACACCAATTGACCCGGCTCTTCTTCCGATATGCCAACCCACGTTCCAACATCCGCAGAAAGAACCACTGATTCCAGCGGTAATATTCCGGCTCACAAGTGGAAATCTCCCGCCGCCAGTCGTAGCTGAACCCAAAACGCCGCAGCATCCGCTGAAATTCCGCAATATTGTTATTAGTCCAGGTCCGAGGGTGAGTATTATTCTTAATCGCCGCGTTTTCCGCAGGCAAACCAAACGCATCCCATCCCATGGGATGCAAAACATTAAATCCCCGCATCCGCTTTACGCGCGCAACCACATCTCCAATCGCATAGTTGCGCATATGCCCCATATGCATGCGTCCCGGAAGGATACGGCAACATCTCCAGCACATAATATTTAGGCTTAGAAGGATCCGCCTCTACCTCAAATACGCGCGCCTCTTCCCACCGACGCTGCCACTTAGCCTCAATCGCCCAGGGATCGTATCGTGACCCCTCCTGCAGCGTCCCCCGCCCCTCACTCCCTGCATTCGATTCCGCCAAGACCGATTCCCTCTCCGCGCCGCTAAGTTTCAATCCCAGAAATCTCTGTTACCTCTGTGCTCCTCAGTGAACTCTGTGTTAATCCTTTTCTTCTTCCTCTTCCTCTTCGTTTTCTTCTTCCCGTTCTTTCCGCACTCAGCGTCTCTGCGTTATCTCTTACTCCGCTTTCGACTTCCAACTGTCGACTGTCAACCTCTGCCTCACGTCACTTCTTCCTCTTCTTCTCCGCCTTCTGAATCTCCGCAGCCCTCTTCTTCCCAGCAGCCGTAAGCATCGAAAAACCCTTCTCCGCCACCGGCGCCACATCCTTCAACCCCGCCAATTCCCATAGCGTAGCCACATTCTTCCGGTCATCTCCCGGATCCTCAATCGGCGTCTCCGCCAAAAACGCTCGCCCAGGCAATCCCTCCGGCAAACCAGCCCCCAACCGAGGATGCGTCAAAATCCGCCGAAACGCCTCCACCCCGATCTTTCCCTTCCCGATATGCTCGTGCCGGTCCACACGCCCACCCAAAGCAATCTTCGAATCATTCACATGAAACACCGGAACATGCTCCAACCCAATCGTGCTCTCAATCAAATCCAACGTAGATTCCAACCCACTCTCAGTCCGGATGTCATATCCCGCGGCAAACAAATGCGCAGTATCCAAACAAGCTCCAACATATAATCCTGCAAGCCCCTCAACGATCTCGCCCAGCTTCTTCCAACCGCGAACCAATCGCCGTCCCCATCCCCGCCGTATTCTCGACCAATATCCGCATCCCCGAAGGTGGTAACCGCCGCATAGCCTGTTTGATCGAATCAATCGCCATCGCCACAGCCGACGACGGTCGTGAATCCCCATAAGATCCCGGATGCACTACCACAAAATCCGCACCCAGAGCCATCCCGCGCACCAATTCCTCATGAAAAGCCTGGATCGACCGCGTCCGCAACATCGGCTGCGGCGCCGCCAGATTAATCAAGTAGTTCGCGTGAATCACCAGTGGCCCCAGCCCCAAAGCCTCCCGCCGCTCACGGAATGCCTTCGCATCCACTTCGGTAATCCGCCCAGCCGCAACCCCGCCGGCCCACATCCGCGGACTGGCCGAAAAAATCTGCAAAGCATTGCACCCCAGCTTATTCGCCGATTCCAAAGCGTTCAGATGATTGCCAGCAATAGAAGTATGAATCCCAATGCGTAGTCCCCCACCCATCCAGGCAGGCGGCACAGGCTCCGGCTCAGGCTCCGGACGATATTCATCTTCAGGATCAAATACAGTAACGTGTGTGAGTGGCTCTTCAGGCATTCCCAATGAAGTTTTTCGCTCCCTCTTAAACTCCCCATTCTACCACACGCGCCAAATTCCCCAGCCAACTGGCTCACCATCAAACCGATACCGCATTCGCATGCAAACTGAGACAGCGTTCGAAAGCGCACCCGTGCAGTTGTAGGGGCTTGCCCCTCCCGGCGCCCAATTTCAAGCACAGTGTATGCGTCTCAAGCAGAGAGTGCGCGTTGAAGAATGATCCTAGACAGAAACAGGGGGGCGAACAACTCTCGTCTAGCGATGGGTGCTGCTGCGAGCCTTAAGTCGTTGCACTGAGGATCGACAAACCCACGCCGCCCGCTTTACGCTTTTCGCGCGGCAGTTACACGTTTGCGTCGAGCGCCACGCTTCGTTTTAGCGCCAGCCACGGCTGTCGCGGGTTGTGGCAAACCGCCGCCGGCAGCGCGCGAAATGGAAATCTCCGCAAAGTCTACGGCTTCCAGGATTTCGGCCCGTTTGCGTTCGCGCTCTTGCAACATCGCCAGCGCCTCCCGCACTACGTCCTCGGCTTTGCCGTACCTGCCCTTTTCAACTGCCCGGCGGATAAATTCTTCTTGGTCGGGGCTTAACCGTACGTCCATAAGTCAAGCCTAGGAGCCAGCCATGCATGTGTCAAGCACGGGTTTCGGCTGCCCAGCGTCTTGGTGATCGCGGAGCCCATCCTGCAACCCAGACTTCCCTCACTTCCATTGAAATTCCAGGAAACAACATTTTCAGGAAACTTAAATGACCCTAGCTTCGTTTCTATTCCCAGACTTTCATTCCCAGGGTCCGAAGCAATTCCTGATTCGATCGCGCGAGGAGCAACCATGCAATCCCTCTGGCAAGACATCCGCTTCAGCCTCCGCATGCTCCGCAAGAGCCCCGGCTTTACCTTCATCGCCATCCTCACGCTGGCCCTCGGCATCGGCGCCAACACCGCGATCTTCAGTCTCGCCAACGTTTTCCTCTTCCGTCCTCTCCCGGTGAAGGACGCCGATCGCCTGGTGTCCATCGGCGTCCAAAGCAGCCCCACCTCCGAGCCAGATCAAGCCTCGTATCTCGATTTCCTCGACTATAAGCAGGCTCCGGTCTTCACCGACATGACCGCCTTCGTCCTCGGCCTCGTTGGCATCGGCGCCGACGGCCGCGCCGACCGCACCATCGTCGCCGAAGTTCCCAGCAATTTCTTCTCAATGCTTGGCATTCGCCCGGCCATCGGCCGTTTGATCCTCCCCGGTGAAGGCGATCAGCCCAAGACCGGCAACGTCGTGGTCCTGGGATATAGCTACTGGCAAAAACGCTTCGGCGGCGATCCCAAAGTCCTCGGCCGCACGGTCAGCTTCGATGGCCGTGACGTCACCGTGATCGGCGTCGCCAAAAAGCAATTCCACGGCCCTTACGCCATCGTCGAAATGGACGCCTACGCTCCCATCGGGATGCACGACATCGCCACAGGCGATCCCGCTTTCTTCACCGAGCGCTCCCAGCGCGATATGCACGTCCTCGCCACTCTTAAGCCCGGCGTCACCGTCGCTCAAGCTCAAGTCGCCCTTCAGGTCATCGCTACACGCCTCTCCGACCAATTTCCCCAAACCAACAAAGGTCAGGTCGTCCGCGTATTCCCCGAACGCGTCGCCCGTCCTGATCCCAGCTCCGCTGATTCTCTGCCGCTGGTGGTCACTATCTTTCTCGTGCTCGTTGGCCTGGTGCTGACGGTCGCGTGCATCAATGTCGCCAACCTGCTGCTGGCCCGTTCGGCGGCGCGCCAAAAAGAAATTGCCGTGCGCGCCTCCATGGGCGCGACTCGCTTTCGCCTCATCCGCCAGATGCTCACCGAAAGCATCATTCTCGCGGTTGCTGGCGGTGCCGCGGGTGCGCTGCTCGGCATGTGGGTCTGCGCCGCGCTCGAACAGATGCGCCCCCTTGGCGACTTCCCTCTTCGCTTCGGCTTTACCTTTGACTGGCGGGTTTTCGGGTATGTCGCTGGTGTCGCCTCGGCTTCTGGCATCCTGGCGGGCTTGGCGCCCGCGCTTCGCACTTCTCGCGCGAATCTCAACGAAACCCTGCGCGAGTCCGGCCGCGGCCTCATTGGCGAAGGTGGCCGCCGCCACATCCTGCGCAACGCCTTGGTGGTCGCGCAGGTTGCCGGCTCCATCATCGTTCTCGTCGCCGCCGGTTTGTTTGTCCGCAGCTTGAACAAAGCCGAGTCCATCGATCTCGGGTACGACCCCCACAACGTCCTCAACATTGGCCTCAACCCCGATCTTCAGAACTACAAACGACCCCAAGCTGAAGCCTTTTACCGCGAGCTGCTGCGCCGCGCCAAAGCGCTCCCTGGCGTCGAGTCCGCTTCGCTCGCCTATACCGTGCCCCTCAGCTACTACGCGACCGGCGGTGCAATCCATGCTGAAGGACAGGTCCTCAACAAAGACGAACGCGCTCCCGGCGGGCAGCACAACATGGTCAGCCCCGAATATTTCGCAAACATGCGTATCGCCATTCTCTCCGGCCGCGCATTCACCGACTCGGACACCAGCACGTCTCAGCTTGTCGCCATCGTGAACCAGACCATGGCTAGCCGCTTGTGGCCGAACCAGGATCCCATCGGCCACAAATTCACTTACGACGGCCAAGAGAAAAAGGGCGAACCCGTAACCGTCGTGGGGGTAGTCCGCAACGCCAGGAACAACGACCTCATGAACGCTCAGCGAATCTACTTTTACGTGCCCCTGACCCAGGACTACAACGCCACTCAAGTTCTCCAGTTGCGCACGTCTATCCCTCCGGAGAACCTCATTCCGGTGGTGGAACGCCAAATCCACGAACTCGAACCCAGCTTGCCGGTCTACGACGTGATGACCATGGAGAAATCGCTCATGGGCGCCAACGGCTTCTTCCTTTACAAGATGGGCGCCGCCTTTGCCGGCACGCTCGGCTCGCTGGGCCTGCTCCTGGCAGTAGTCGGCGTGTATGGTGTCGTCTCCCACAACGCCGCCAGCCGCACTCACGAAATCGGAGTGCGCATGGCGCTGGGCGCCCAACCCGGCAGCGTCTTCAGCCTGGTTTTGCGCCATGCCGCCATTCTCGTAGGCGCCGGCATCGTCACAGGCCTGGTGGCGGCCCTTGCTGTTACCAAATTCCTGTCCAGCTTCCTGGTCGGGGTAACGTCCTACGACCCCATCACCTTCATCACCGTCGCCGTCCTCCTGATCCTCGCCGCCTTCATCGCCTGCTACATCCCGGCTCACCGCGCCAAGCGCGTAGACCCCATGGAGGCTCTCCGCTACGAATAGCCCGCGAGCTGCGGAGCTGTTTCTAGTTAACAGTTTACCCCCCTCCCCCGGCCTTTTTTTGTAAGTGCGGATTCTAAAGGACTTTAAGTCTAGTGTTTTTGGATCTGCGGATTGTAAAGGAGTTATGGGCGCGTTTTTCGGAAGTGCGGATTCTAAAGAGTTTACGGTTGAGTTTGCGTTTTGAGGTGAGACGTCAAAGGAATCGCGGGAGCGGCAAACATTCGAATTAATGTGTGAGTTAACACGGACCAGAGTAACATACTGGTAATCAGTCGTTAAGAGCCAATTCGGGACGCGGGTGTTAGGACATGACGGTGTGGCGGGGGCGAGACGAGCGTGGGTGGCCTATCCTTGCGGTTTTTGCAAGGGTGGGCTCTTTCTTTACTCCTTCCTTTTCTTGGGCATGTGCGGCTTCTTCGTTTCTCAACGGCCGGCATCTATCCCTAGTAGTCCCAACTCACCTTTCTCGTGATACCAGAAACTGCGCCACGGCCAATCGCGTGGGTGGTCCACCAGTTTTCTCTTCGACGGATTGGCGTGCATGTAGTCCAGCTTCTTGCGCTCCTTCTCGCGACTCCAAGCGTTGAAATCGTAAAATCACGTTTGCCAGAACCGCCTGGGCGTTATTGGCGCGTTAATCCTTGCGGCATGGAGAACACCAAAGAGACCACCCTTGCAAGAGTTGCAAGTATGGGTTACCCGTCAATTCGGGACGAAAGTTTCAGGACACGAACGCCACGTTGCAGCTGGTCGATTTGATGTGGAGGAGGGGAGGACAAGTCAACATCAAGACCCAGGTTCAAAAACCGAACCTGGGGCACTTCCGCGTCGGTTCAAAACCGTTGGCGAGAGAAGGTTGCTTACCCGGGCCATTCGCCACCCTGACGGCCTACGAAGCGATGTGCAGCGTCACCGACTCTAGCAAGGCTTTGATACCATTCCAGACGATCTGCGCACCGATACAGACTAGAAGAAATGACGAGAGTTTTATCATCACAGACATCCCCGTCTGACCCAGGACTTGCGCTAGTCGGTCCGCGAATCCGTAACACAGAAAAATACTCAACGCCACCAGCGCCGAGCCGACGAGCGCAGCCGAAATCATTAAAGGACTGAGCGCGTGGCTGTGCGCAGCATTTGCGCCTAAGGTGATCGCGACAGAAATTGAGCCCGGACCGACCGTTAGCGGCAGAGTCAGAGGGTAGAACGCCTGACGAGCGATGTCTTGCGGATGAATGTGTTTGCGATTGCTGGCATCGCAGCCTTCATCTCGCTCCATCAGAATTGCCCATCCCATTGCAACCAGAACGATCCCGCCGCCTACTTGTACGATGGGCAGCGAGATACCGAAGAACGCGAGAATGTAGGTTCCGACAAAGTACGACCCAACGAGTAGGACGAAACTATTGAGGGCGATTCGCCATGATAGCGCTCTCCGTGCTTCCGGCAGGTATTCATTGGTCATAGCCAGAAAGAAGGGACTGCCGCCGACCGGATCCACTATCGGAAACAGTGCACTGACAATTAGGAATAAGTTCTTGGCAGCTTCTAGCATAGGGGAGGATTAGTCTATACGGACGGGCACGTTATGAGCTAGCCGGGGCGCTCCGGGAAAGACGCCGGATTTGCCGGCCACTAAGTAAACGTGGGAGGTGCGGTCCACGGCGGCTGATTGTGGCATTGCGAATGGTGGAATTGCAATGAGGCTACGGCGAGCGGCGATGCATAAACCAGGAAACGGACAGGAGGGACGAAGGTGGGGTGGCAGTTTGCGATGGACCCTTGATCGAGGAGAGATTTCTCTCTACGCAAGCCGACCCATTCGCAGGAAGCGAATGGGGAAGAAAAAGTCGGCCTGCTCCGTTCGAAATGACGGTGGGGCGAAGTAGTGAGGTGACGATGGGGCGAAGTAGCGAGATGACGATGGGCTACCCATCGGGGATCGCGGGTGCGGTTGTTGGCCTCGAACCCAGCTAGAAATTGCGAATGGTTCTGTGCTGATGCCGTTGGAGGATTGCTTTACCGCTTGCAGCCAGGTGCCAGCATGGTGCTAGTGGGGCGCTTGGCTGCGTTGAGGATGTCCATCTCGCCGCGGAAACGATCAGAAGGCGAAACGAACACCGATTGTCGGAGCAAAGTTGTTGTTGTGGAAATAGGGGACGCCGGGGCCATGAGGAATGGCGATGGCCAGACCGCCGGTCACGTAGGAATACGCAAGTCCGACAAAACCGTCGAAACGCTTGGTGAAGTGGTGATCCGTGTAGAGCGACCCCTCGTTGAGGGTGCCCGCGCAGGAAGCGCGGAAACCGGCTGTGGGCGAGCAGGTCGGCGGAACACGGAAGTCGTTCTGCCGCTGCTGATACCAGGACAAAGTAATGTCGGTTTTGGCGCGGTAGGTGTACTTCACGCCCGTCCACCAGATCTGCACCAACTTTTCAGAATCAAGATTGTTATCTTCGACTCCGCTCATGATATAGCCGCCCTGATCCGAAGCGCCAACGCCCAACGGGTTCGACGGGTTATTCTGCCAGATGTATTCGTAGCCGGCGAAGAACTTGAACGGATCCCACATATATTTGGCAGCGACCATAACGGCGTTGTTGTCGGTCACGATGCCGTATACGGTGTTGGTCGTTCCGACCAGATTGGCCCCGGTAATGGGGTTTGTATTGATACTGTTGGTGGTCGACTGATATGGCGCCGAGAGACTCTGAGGCCCCAGCAAGGGGTTCAATACGCTGATCGCCTGGTTGTAATGTTGGAAGACGAGGTCGGCGGAGAACTTGCCGTGGCCTCCGCCGACGTCGAATCCATAGGCGTTGTTATGCGACGATTGCGGCGTACAGGTGGCGGCAGTCCAGGTTGCGGAGGCCGAGAAGCAGCCGGCAGAACCATCGGCGAATTTATACATCGCGCCGAAATGGACTGGGCCATAGGTGAGGCGATACTTCATGGCGCTGTCCCAACGGCTGTCCTCGGTGTCGCCGCCGCCGGCCATCGTGCCATTATACCCGATGTACGAAAAGGCATAGCTGCCGCCGGCCGGATCGTAAAGGAGCATCGCATCGGTACCGAGAGAGCGCTGACGACCGAAGGTCAGCGTGCCGAATTGCGCGGACGATACACCGCCATAGATTTCGTCATTGAAGGGTTGGCCCGCGCGCGCGCCGTCGATGGTGTACGAATAGCTGGTCCTGGGAAGGCCGTTGTTAATGGTCTGGGTGGCCGACGCGTTGGCGAGCAGGCCGGACTGCGGATTGATGCCAGTTGAAGCGTTGAACACAATGGACCAACCAGGCAGAAACTCTTCCTTGCCCCTGACGCCCAACCCCGTCTGCTGCAGGTTGTTCGGTGCCACGACGAATCGATGTTGAAAGCCGTTTCGGTTGACCAGAGATGCGCCTTCATAGTTATAGCCGTTTTCCGGTAAGCCGTGGCTGACCCAGCCGACGCCGACGTCATAGGCACCGTACAGCGTGATGCCGTGCCAGGTCAGCGTGCAATCGGTGGTGGCGAACTCGTGGCCGCTCGCGCAGACGTCGGGGGCGCTCCGCTGCATCTTAATGTCGACCGCGGCGTCCTGGCCAACCGCCAACGTGATTTCCGTGCGCTTTTCATCGGCGAATTCGTGCTTTGCCGCTCGAATCTCGAAGCGCCCCGGAGTCAGGCCGGACGCCTGAAAGTGCCCCCCGCCGTCGGTTACGATCGTGCGTGTTGCCCCGGTGTCGACGTTCTTGATTGTCACCGCAACATCGGGAAGGGCTGCGCCGGTTTGGTCCGTCACCACGCCGGAAAGGCTCGCTCCCGTTTGGGCCCACGCCGGGGACACGCCCATCACAAGCCACAAAAGCAGCAGGAAGGGTTGGACCAGGGGCAGTGAGGCAGCCGTTGGAACGTGGCTGGCGCGCGTCAAAGCTTTCCGCCGCCCGTACCGGAAGAGGATCTGCGAACAGCGTTTCAAGTAGTCACCTCGGAACCAATAGAAATGGGGGCTAACGTCGGGGCGACACTTTAGCTCGTATTGATACATTAAAGCAATGCGTTTTTATGTGATTTGATCGAGGCGGCGTGACGTCATTCTAGGAGGATGCAATGAAAGCCCATAATGAGGATAGTTAGTCCTGTCGTCGTGCTTTGTTTTGTGGCTATTCCCACTCGCACCCGAGAGATCGCGGTCGCTGCTGCGGCCGATTTGAAGTTCGCGATGAGCGAGATTGCGGGCCACTATGAAAAACAAACGGGAAACGAGGTGAATGTTGCATACGGATCGAGGACACGCGCGATCTTGTAGCTTCCCTGAACGGTAAGGCATTCTTTAGTAAGAACTTGGTGCCAGGGAAATATGCGTATCGTTGCAGGCACGATGCGTGGTCAAGTGGGCGGACGCGAACAGTTTCAGGCTTTCGCTCCGTTGCGAAAAGGACGCTCTGCGGGCTTTTAAGCGCGGTACAACAGGTCGGTTCTCAAGTAGAGAGCGCTGTGCCCGCAATTTGGGCAGACGCATTCGTGACCAGTCTGCGGGACAAGCGGTTTCGGGGGGTCGTACAGACTGGCCATTCCTACGTCGCTGATTTGAGAATGCTGGAAGGCTGCCTTGCACTTCCGACAAATAAGAACCCATGCGGCCATTTGTCACCTCAGCCGGGTGACAGCCAAAAAGCTGGAGAGCACCGGTGCCACTTGCGCAAGCGTGCCAAGGGCAGTCGCTAAGACGCAATCGGGTGTTCGATGTAGGCCCGTCGATGCCTTGCAGATCACCCGACGAGCCTTAGCCGTGTCTATTTGCCGCACGTTAGCGTACAGTTAGGCGAACTCGGAACTCTGAAAGAAGGCTCTGTGAGCGATACCTCCTCGTCCGTTTGGCGAACCGCGTACGTTTCTGCCCTTTTTGAGACAGACCCCGCTAAATTAACTCTCAAGATCGCAGGCGCGTGCGCGGCAATCACAGAAAGGCTTAGCAGTGCGATTGAGATCGGCAAGCTTGAGCACGAGGGTATTGAAGCTGCCCGAGAAAGACTCGCTACTCTGAAAGCTATGCCGGTTGAAGTGGTTAAGTTGGCCCTGACCACCGGGGACACGCCAGCTTAGTTCGGCTCGGGCTATCCTGGCGTCCCGTCTCCTCGTGGACGCGGGTTTGCGCATACTCTTTCGCGAACCGGGACTCTCAGGTACCGGACAGCCCCTTGTTCAGCAGGACTTTAACTTCAACGCGGCGGTTCTCTGACCGTCCGGACTTGGTCTCGTTCGAGGCTACTGGTGCCACTTCCCCCATGGCGCCAGGCGCCACAATATGCCGCACCGGCACGTTGCAGCTCTGGATTAAGTAGGCAATTACGCCCTGTGCGCGGTCCATGCTCAGCTTCTGGTTCATTGCCGCGTCGCCGCTCGAATCGGCGAAGCCCTTTACTTGAATGATGTAGCCCTTGAGGTTGACGGCATTGTGGGCTAATTTATTTAGCGCCTCCCGATCTCCTGCGGAGATCTTGACGCTCCCGCTGGCAAAGTGGACGTCGAGTTGATCCTTGGTGTTGTACTCACTCAATTCTGAAAACCGCTTACTGGTCTCCGCGGCGTTGGCATCAATCGTCGTCTTGTTGGCAGCGATATTCTCCTGGTTCGCTTCGACTCCTTGCTTGTTAGCGTCAATGCTCTGCTTGTTTTCAGAGATGTTCTGCTGGTTGGTGGCCACGTTCTGTGCGGTGGGACTTAAACCAGCCTGAATCATCTCGGCGGTTTGTAGATCGTCCTTGTCGAAGGTGATCGTTTTTGCAAGGACGTGCGTGGCGTCCTGGCTTGTGCCGTCAACTGACACCTTGAGGCCTGGAATCAACACAGCAGCAGACATTTTCGTCTTGCGGACTCCAAGACCCTTCGGCTGCTGCACTTTGGTGTCATCATCAAGCGTTACGGTCACGCTTCCGTCGGTGGTCTTCAGGACGATCGTATCGCCGGTGCGGGCGGTGATCAGTCCCTTAATTTTAGCCTTGTCGCCCTGTGCGTTGGCCGAGAGCAGCGCGACAAAGCACATTGTCAACAGGCCCACTGTGATTCTTATTTGCTTGCTATGCATACGATCTTTCTCCTTCTTTGCTCACATTGCTCAAATTTGAGCGCATCGCATGTTTTCACTCGCGGCCACCGATGGCTACTGACAGAAGTGACAGCCTACTGCGCACCTAGGGCGTTTCGCGTGGAGATCGAAGGATGGCAAATCGCTGCAGGTAAAGCGGCAAGTCGCTTAATTCTCGTGGCAGAGAACACCTAGAGCCCACCCTTGCAAAAACCGCAAGGATGGGCCACGGGTCGCAGCTCACTTTGACTGAAGAATCTTCCGACCGTTTGTTGGTTGGATGGGTCGTGCGTTTTTCGGATAGAGCTCGGCAAACACCGACATCTGTTCGGCGGAGACGGTGGCATAGCTTTTCAACAGATACCACGTTACACCTTCAGTGCACGGAGGAGTGGTCAACGTGCCCAGCTACCGTTTGGCTCGTTGGTAGCGATGCAGTACACTCAGGTTCTCGCATCCATTTCAGGGGAACCAGCTATGTTGGTCGTTATGCAGTCGCATGCCACCGAAGAGCAAGTGCGCGCTGTGTGCGCACGCATTGAGAGCCTCGGCTTAAAGGCGCATCCCATCCCCGGCGCTGCGCGTACCGCTATCGGCATCACTGGGAACGACGGGGCCATTGATCTCGGCGTTCTCGAATCGCTGCCCGGCGTGATCGAGTGCATCCCCGTCAGCAAGCCTTACAAGTTGGTGAGTCGCGACGCCAAGCAGGAAGACACTGTTCTGCGCATTCCGACGCCGAGGGGTGACGTACTGGTCGGCGGCGGTAACGTCGCTATGGTCGCCGGGCCGTGTGCTGTGGAGACCGAAGCGCAATGCATGGCTATCGCGGAGCAGGTCGCCAAGTCTGGTTGCCGCCTCTTCCGCGGCGGAGCCTACAAACCCCGCACCTCCCCTTACAGCTTTCAAGGACTGGGTGAAGCTGGATTAAAGATCCTCGCGAAGGTTCGCGATGTGCACGGTTTCGGAATCATTACTGAGGCCATTGACAACGAGACCTTGGATCTCGTCGAGCAGTACGCCGATGTCATCCAGATTGGCGCGCGCAATATGCAGAACTTCTCCCTGCTCAAGCGCGCCGGCCGCGCCAGGAAACCTGTCCTGCTGAAGCGCGGAATGTCCGCTACGCTCGACGAGTTCTTGATGGCCGCCGAATATATTCTTTCCGAAGGAAACTACAATGTGATGCTCTGCGAGCGTGGCGTGCGGACGTTTTCCGACTTCTCAAGGAATACTTTAGATCTTGCGGTCGTGCCCGCCGTCAAGAAACGAAGTCATCTTCCTATTCTGGTCGACCCGTCTCATGGCACTGGTAAACGACATAAGGTCTTGCCGCTCTCTTTAGCCGCGGTTGCCGCGGGAGCTGATGGACTTTTAGTTGAAGTACATCATGAACCCGAAAAGGCGCTCTCTGATGGTGTGCAATCCATCCTTCCGGAAGAGTTTGCTCAATTGAGTATCGAAGTTCGCCAGATTGCGGAAGTCCTCCACCGGCATGTCAACTAAGCGAGCCGAACGGGTGCACTTAGTTGAGCGAAGCCAACACTCGCCCTTGTGGTTTAGGCTTGGTGTGGTTTATGGGGACACAGACGGGACCGTCTGTGCTACGTCGGAACTCAACCACGCTGGCCGGCGCTCGAAGTCTTTGCGACGCAATCCATGACTCGGCGCCGCAAGAATCCGCGCGTCATCGTGCTAACGGTCGGCCTCCTAGCCGGCGCCCTCGCTGTCCTTGCCCGCGAGCATCGGCCGTCTTTCCTCCGGCCGGGACTCCGTCTGAACGCCTACATCACCACAGCTGACGGTAACGTCAGCGTCGTTGACCTCGTAAGGCTTCGCGCCGTGGCGCGCATCCCAGTCGGTCCAGCGCTCTCTGGCCTGCGCGAGCATCCCACGCGACCCGAGGTATGGGGAGTGAGCACGCAAGGCGGCTACGTCTTCGTTCTGGACTCGCGTTCCAATCAAGTTACGGCACGTATATCGGTAGGTGCGGCGCCGTTTGCACTGGAATTTTCCGCCGACGGCAACCGCATCTATACGACTTCGTCGGGCACAGACACGCTGCTGGCTATCGACTGTCGTTCGCATGCATTCCTAGGCAGCGCCCAAACCGGGCGTGAACCGGTGCTCGCGCGCACCACACCGAACGGCAAGGCTATTCTGGTTGTCAATCACGGCGATGCGTCGCTTGGGATTCATGACGCCGCCACACTCGCGCAGCACGCTACGATTGCGGTTGTGCCGCAGCCGGACGACGTCGCCATCCTGCCAGACGGCTCCCTCGCTTTTGTTTTAAGTCGCAGCCAGCCGCGCCTGTCGGTTGTGGATTTGCGGCGCAATGTTTTGCTGGCGAATCTGCAGCTTGCAGGAACACCGTCGGACATGCTGCTGAAACCTGACGGTGGCGAACTCTACGTAATCTCTCCGGATTCGCACGGCTTGCAAGCCATCAACACATGGACGCACGAGGTTGGCGACTACGTGATGCTCGGCTATGCACCAACACGGGGAATCCTCAGCGCCGACTCCAGCCTGCTCTACGTCACCGACGTTTCGGCCAGCCGCGTTACCGCCGTGGACATGAACAACCGCCGCGTCATTCGTACCGTCAACGGCCGCGAACTACTCATTTCGGTGGGCCAGTCACCCGATGCAATTCGCTTCGATCCCGCCGAAAACCTGCTGCTCGTGGTAAACCGCGGCTCCGGCGATCTCTCGGTGATTCGCGCGCGCCTGGAGAACCAGAGCCTACTGACGATGATCCCGGTCGGCGATCATCCGCAGGAACTAGCGGTCAAACTATTTTGAAAAGGAATTATTTTGGCTTTGAGTCGAGTCCGTAAGCGCCAGTCATGAAATAACAATACGCTGCAGTTTTTCTCCGCTAGGAGTTTTCGATTGGCCACGAGGCTTGCTCGTCGCCGAGCGCAATTTCCAGAAATCCTTCGGCAGGCAGGACGTCCACCGGCAGTCCGCCGTGCCATAACGCGACCCCCAGCCGCAATGTCTTCTGCCCTTTCAAATTGATCTCTTCGCGTCTCACAGAAACTTCGAGCATGCGGTCGAAAGCCGCGCTGGCCACGTTCTTCGGATTGAGCAGACACACGCGACCCTTTTCCACGGCGAATTCGATGAGCCGTCCGCGGTCCAACCGCACAACCACCGTCAATTCCTCCGCGCCGCCGATGGTGAGCCGAAATTCCGGATCATCCATTTCGCATAACGCCGAAAGGAACGGATCCACGCACACGCTGAGCCGGTCAGATTCAAATCCGTAACGCAACTCGCGCAAATAAAACACACGGCCGTGCATCGTGCCGCCGCGCCGCTCCGGCGAATACAAGCCGGCGCCCAGCCACTCGAAATAGGAAGTTTCGCGACCGTCGATAGTCGTTTTTAAAAAGCCGGTCGGCCCCATTTGCACCGCGTGTTCCGGCTTGCGCTTAATGGGCTTGGCCAAATCCGATGGCGCGACCTGGCCGAGGGCCAGATAAATTCCGGTGAGGTGCTTGCGAAACAACGCATCGAATTCGGCATCATTTGCGGTGCTATGTTCCGGGCCGAACCACCAGCACCAGTCGCTGCCCTCCGCTGCGAGCAGGGATTCCTGCGCTTCTTTCAAGGCGGTTTCGGTCGGCGCGTCGGCGCGGGATTGCGCGCGCGCTTCCACCGCCCGAGCGTAAATCTGGCGCGCGTCCCACAGCAACTCCCACGCTGCGACGTCTTCAGCGTGACCGATCCAGACGTCAAAATTTGCGTTAATCCAAGACGCGGGAAAAATTCCACCGGTGGTCGGAATGTTTCTTGCGGCGGCGATGGCTTCGCTGCAGGTGAGCGCGCGAAAATCTTGATCGTTTTCAATGCGCTTGTAAAACTGGCGCAGAAAGTCGCGGCCATTTCCCGGGTAATATTCCCAGGCGTTCTCGCCATCCAGAAAAATGCAAACGGTCAGCGGGTCCGCACTCTGCGCGTGATCGCCAAGATGACGCAAACGGCCGTGCAAATCGGCAGCCGCGGCGCTCGCGTCCATGCGGCTGTAGACAAAACCAATCAAGTCGGAAAGTTGGTGATCGCGGAACAGTCCGGTGATTCCATTGCTGCCAATCTGCAAGCGCCACGGTTTGTACAAGCGATCGGCATTTGCGGCGATGCCGTTCGAGTCGCGGAAGAAACCCACATTGAGGGTGCGGCCGAGCACTCCTTCATCCGTGCCGAACCATTGGAAACCTTCTTCCATGGCGATGGTGAGCGTCTGATCGGAAACGGATCCTTCGGACGGCCAAAGCCCGGCGGGTTTTGAACCGAAGACGCGTTCGTGATATGCACGCGCCCGGCGGAGTTGCTCGCGCGCGTCTTCGGGATAGCGGTAGGCGCGGCGCGGCAGCGGCGTGCCGGGATTGGCGACGCGCGCAATGTCAGAATCGCAGAGCAGCGGAAGAATCGGATGATAAAAAGGAGTAGTGCTGATTTCGATTTGACCGGTTTGCGCGGCCTGGCGATAAATGGGCAGGATGAGGTTCAACAACTCCATCTGCTTCGCTTGCAGATCCGTCTTGTCGCGCTCGGTGAAATCTTTTCCCTTCGTCGCGAGGCGGTTGACGACTTCATCTTTCGAGAACCATTCTTCGTCCATCCAGGCAAGTTGAGAAAGTACTTGAAGATCGCGCCAGTCACGCGGCGTGAAGGTTACCAGCGCTTGAGCGCCACCGGCGGGACGCGACCATTCAAAAAGTTCCACGAACCGCGGCCATCGCGTCAACAGGTGCTCATGATTGAGCTGAAACGCGCGCGCGAGAATCTCCACTTTGTCTTCCCGAGTAAGGTCATCGGTTTTTTTAAACGCCAGCGCGTACCAGGGCTCGTCGAATTTTCCACTCGCGTATTCCTCGATCTGCATGCCGAGCGAGGGGACCACGTTAAAGGTGGCGTGAAAACCAGGCGCTTCCTGAAGCACGCGCACCATACCCCAGTAATCTTTCAGGGCGTGCAAACGCGTCCACGGGAGTACATAGCGGCCGGTTTCGGGATCGCGATACTGCGGCTGATGCATGTGCCACAGCACGACCAGATGGATGCGATTCATCGCGGGCGCCTCCGCAGCGGCTGCGCGGGCGTCGGTGTTGAGGACGGGGTCGAGGACGGGGTCGAGGACGGGGTCGAGGACGGACAGCTCCGGGCGGGGCAAGCGCCGCCCAAAGGGATTATTCGGGACGCATTGGCCGCATGTGCGTCTGGAGCGCTCATGTTACACTCACCGTTCTCATTATGCGCATCCTGGACCGCTATATTGTCCGCGAAGTGTTTCGTCATGCGTTCCTTGGACTGGTCGTTTTTACCTTTGTCTTTTTCGTTCCGCAACTCGTCCGGTTGACGGCCTTGTTCGTGAGGCATACCGGGTCCGGCGCGCAGATCGCGGAACTATTTCTGTGTATTTTTCCCGGCGTCCTTGCATTCACCACTCCGATGGCCATCCTGATCGGTGTGCTCCTGGGCTTGGGGCGCATGTCGGCGGACAGTGAAATCATTGCGCTCTCCGCACTGGGCATTGGCCGGCGGCGCATCCTGGTGCCGGTAGGTGTACTGGCGACGACCGGGGCGATCGTGACGCTGGCGATGACTCTGTGGTGGGCGCCGCTCGCACTGAAGACACTCCGTAGCCTGGAAGCGGAACTCACTGCGTCGCAAATCAACTTCGCCGTGCAGCCACGGGTATTCGACGAACGCTTCCCTCATGAGGTGCTTTACGTAAACGATATCTCAGCCAGCGGCACGCAATGGCGCGGCGTGTTTTTAGCGGAGACAGGCGGAGAAAACGGCTCGCGCTTGACCCTGGCGGAGAGCGCAATTGTAGTCGCAGAACCCAAGTACGGCAAGTTAGAGCTTCACTTGAAGGGTGGAACCACGCACGATTTCGACCGTGCTGATCCCGATCATTACTCGGTTACGGCCTTCGGCCAGAGCGATTGGCCGATTGAAGTGACTGGACTGGTGCCTGCGCAACAGGCGCGACAGATCAAGAACGACGAGCGGTCCGTCCGGGAACTTGCCGCGGACGCAGGCCCGGATTGGCGGGAAGCGCGCGTGGAGCTGCAGCGGCGCTTCGCATTCCCCGCGGCGTGCTTCGCATTTGCGCTGATCGCCGTGCCGATAGGGGCGCAACCTCGACGCGGCGGACGCGCGGCCGGATCGTTGATCGCGGTGCTGCTGATTGCAGGATATTACCTACTGCTGATTTTTGGCAGCGGGCTGGCGCGCGAAGGCACACTCCCGCCGGTGGTGGGCTTATGGATGGCGAACGCGCTTTTGACGGTCAGTGGACTTGCGCTGCTGCCGCGGATGGAGCAGTTTCACGGTGAGGTGCGGTGGTTCCAGTGGATTGGGAGGTTCCGAGCGTGGCTGCGACTCCGCCGGCTGCGTAGATCGCGTGCGCGAGCAGCCGCGGCGGCGAGGGCGGCGAATGGTGCGCGTTTGCAATCCGAAGGGGGCACGCAGTCCGGGGGAAGCTTTCCGCGATTGATGGATCTTTATTTGTTGCGGCGCTTTTTCTGGTACTTCGTGCTGCTGATGGGCGCGTTTGTTTTTCTCTTCGAGGCATTCACCTTTTTTGAATTGCTTGACGATATTGCGCGTCACCACGTGGCGTTTTTGACGGTGGTGGACTACTTCGGCAGCCTGACGCCGTATCTTCTATATCAGCTTGCGCCGTTGGCGGCGTTGGTGGCGACGCTGGTGACCGTCGGTGTGATGAGCAAGAATAATGAGATTGTGGCTTGCAAGGCGAGCGGGATCAGTCTCTATCGCCTCGCGGGTCCCCTGCTCCTCGCCGGTATCGTGTTGGCCTCAATGATGATCCTGGTTGACGACACCTATCTCCCGTATGCGAATCAGAGGCAAGATGCACTGAGGAATCAGATCAAGGGGCGCCCTCCGCAGACGTATCGGCAGCCGGAACGCTGGATCTTTGGCGAAAACGCAAAGATTTATAACTATGATTTGTTCGATCCCAACCAAAGTCTATTTGGTGGGCTCAGCGTTGTGGAGATCGACCCCACAACCTTCCAAGTCCAGCGACGAGTATTCGCATCGCGAGCGCAGTGGTCGGAAACGCAGAACCTTTGGGTGTTGGAGTCGGGGTGGGTTCGGGATTTTGCCGATGGCGTGATCAAGCGGTACGAGCGGTTCAATGTTAAAGATTTACCTGAACTTACTGAGCCACCGAGTTATTTTCATCGCGAAGTACGGCAGGCGTTCCAAATGAACTGGAGCGAGCTGCGGAGATACATTGACGGGCTTCATCGGGCGGGCTTCGACGTGGCCACACTGACGGTGCAGATGCACCGGAAGCTGGCTTTCCCTCTGATTGCGCCGATCAGTATGTTGCTGGCATTTCCTTTCGCATTCCTGGTGGGGACCCGCGGGGCCGTGGGCGGGGTGGCGATTGGGGTTGCGATCGGGATTTTGTATTGGCTTGGAGCGGAGTTGCTAACGGCGATGGGTGGAGTCGGGCAGTTGCCACCCCTTTTGGCGGGGTGGGCGCCGGATATTATTTTCTTCTTCTTGGGGTTGTATTTCTTTTTCAGGATGCCGACTTAGTTTTCCCTACGTTGTCCTGTTTTGTTCCGACCTACTGACACTGAGTCCGTGATCCGTCGGCGACCATTTCCGCGATCTTACACGGTAGCCGTCCGAGCACAGACAGGAGAGTCGGTGCTACGGGTTGTCGGCGCGGGAACTGTCGCCGCGCCGACAACTTAGGTCTTTGTTTAGATTGCAGAACATTTGCGCTGATTTCTTCGCGAACTACTTACGTTTTCTCTCGCCGCTCGCCCTTTCCTCGACTGCTGCCTGAGCTGCGCCTAACCGTGATATGGGCACTCGGTATGGAGACGCGCTCACGTAGTCCATGCCTACCGTGTGGCAGAACTTTACGCTGTCCAGGTCGCCGCCGTGTTCTCCGCAGATTCCGACTTTTAGCTTCGGGCGGCTCTCGCGACCCTTCTCGATGCCCCACCGGATGAGCATGCCGACGCCTTTCGTGTCGAGCGATTGGAACGGGTCGGAGGCGAAGACACCCGCTTTTTTTTCATCCACGTAGTCAGGCAGAAAGCGGCCCGCGTCGTCTCGTGATAGACCCATTGTCGTCTGGGTCAGGTCGTTGGTACCGAAGGAGAAGAACTCGGCAAGTTCCGCGATCTCATTGGCGAGCAGCGCGGCGCGCGGGAGTTCGATCATGGTGCCAACGAGATATTCAAGTTTTACTCCAGATTTCTTGATCAACTCGTCGGCGACTCGACGGGTCGCTTGCTCGAGGATGGAGAATTCCTTTTTGTCCAGAGTGAGCGGGTGCATGATTTCAGGTAATACCTTAACTCCTGCTTTTTTGCACTCGATGCCCGCCTCAATGATGGCGCGGACCTGCATCTCCAAAATCTCCGGATAGGTGATACACAAGCGGCAACCACGGTGCCCGAGCATCGGGTTCGATTCATGGAGTTGCTCTACGCGACGGGCAACTACGTCCGGACTAAGACCAAGTTCCTTCGCTAGCTCTTCTTGCTTCTTCCGCTCGTGCGGAACGAATTCATGTAGAGGTGGGTCGATGAGGCGGATGGTCACCGGGAAGCCGTCCATGGCTTTGAAGATCCCGATGAAGTCGCGGCGCTGGAATGGCAGAAGCTTATCTAACGCTTTAACTCTGGCATCTTTCGTGTCTGCGAGAATCATTTCCTGAATGGCTCGCTGGCGTTCCTGGCCCTTTTCGGGGTGCTCGAAGTCAGTAAAGAACATGTGTTCTGTGCGGCAGAGGCCGATGCCTTCCGCACCAAAATCGCGGGCCTTGCGCGCGTCCTGTGGCGTATCGGCGTTGGTGCGGATGCCGAGGCGGCGCATGCCATCGCCCCATTTCATTAGCGTCTCGTAGGCTGGCGGAAATTGCGGAGTTACCAGATCCATCTGGCCTGAGTAAACCACGCCTTCCCCGCCATCCAGCGTGATCCACTCACCTTCCTTCACGCTCTTGCCGCCTGCGGTCATCGTCTTGGATTTGTAGTCAATGTTGAATTTTTCGGCGCCGACGATGCAGCACTTTCCCCAACCCCGGGCAACTACGGCGGCGTGACTGGTCTTCCCGCCGGTTGCTGTGAGGATTCCCTGTGCGACGGCCATGCCTCCAACATCTTCTGGGCTGGTTTCGCGGCGAACGAGGATGACTTTGTCACCCCTCCTGGCCCACTCTTCGGCGTCGTGGGCGGAAAAGACGACCTTGCCCACGGCCGCACCCGGGACCGCGTTGATACCGGTGCCGAGGATTCTGGACTCCAGGGATTTTTTGTCCAACTTCGTGTCAATGACTGGGTAGAAGAGGCGTTCGATGTCTTCGGGCTTGATGCGCATCACTGCTTCTTCCTTGGCGATGAGGTTCTCGTTGGCCATGTCGACGGCCATGCGGAATGCGGCGGAAGGGGTGCGCTTACCCGTGCGGGTCTGCAACATATATAAGGTGCCGTCTTCAACCGTGAACTCCATGTCTTGCATATCGCGGAAGTGTTTCTCAAGTTTTTCTCGAACTTTTTCGAGCTGCCCGTAGACCTTTGGCATGATCTTTTTCATCTCGGTGAGGTGCATGGGCGTGCGGATGCCGGCTACGACGTCTTCGCCCTGAGCGTTGACGAGATAGTCGCCGTAGAAGACCTTTTCGCCAGAACTGGGGTTACGTGTGAAGCAGACCCCTGTGCCGGAATTGTCGCCCGTATTTCCAAAAACCATTTGTACGACGTTGACCGCAGTGCCCAGCAGGCCGGTGATTTTCTCAACACGGCGATAGGTGACCGCTTTTTCTGCCATCCATGAACCAAACACCGCACCGACGGCGCCCCAGAGCTGCTCGATAGGGTCCTCGGGGAAGTCCTTGCCGGTTTTCTGCCGGAAGAATGCCTTGTACTCAGCGACGAGTTCTTTCCAACCGCTCGCGGGTACGGCGGTGTCTTCCTTCACACCGACGCGTTGCTTCATAGCATGGAGGCGGTCCTCAAGGTCTCCCTTGGGGAGTTCCATGACAACGCTGGAATACATTTGTACGAAGCGGCGATAGGCATCGTAGGCAAAGCGCTCGTTATTGACGCTGGCAGCGAGTCCCTGCACGGAGCGGTCGTTGAGGCCCAGATTGAGAATGGTCTCCATCATCCCGGGCATGGAGCGCGCGGAGCCAGAGCGGACGCTGACGAGGAGCGGGCTCTTGGGGTCTCCGAGTTTTTTCTTGGTTACTTTCTCCAACCGGGATACGTTCTCGGCGACTTGCTTCTTGAGTTCCGCGGGATACTTCTTGCCGTTCTTGTAGTAATAGTCGCAAGCTTCGGTGGAGATGGTGAAGCCTGCAGGCACCGGGAGGCCGATTTTGGTCATCTCGGCAAGGCCTGCGCCTTTACCGCCGAGCAGATCGCGCCAGGAACTGTCGCCTTCCGCTTTACCTGCTCCGAAGAAATAAACCCATTTAGTCACTGTATCCCTCGCATTTGATTTATTGTGAAGCGAAAGTCTCTGTTTAGTAGAGCGTGCAATCGCGCAGTTGCCGGCAGCGATTGCGTTTTATGGGTCGGCCGTGCGGGGCAAGCCCGGCCCCCGCAATTGCCTCCGGTGGGTACGCCGACAATTAAAGTTGCTCCTTCGTTGTCGGCGTGTCGACGTGCTTGGTCGGTACCGTTGCCCACGATCTGAACAAACGCTTTATATTTCAACGGCGTTCGTCTCCTCCGATTTCAGAAAAGTCCGCGATGGTTGTAAACTCGCGCAGTTGTTCCGACAGCAGCGCAAGGCGGTTCTTACGTATCGCTTCATCCTCGGCCATCACCATGACCTCTTCAAAGAAACGGTCCACAGACTTCCGGAGGCCCGCGATCCGATCCAGAGCTTGATCGTAGCGGCCAGCCCTTTTCTCAGCTTGCACTTTAACTGCTGCCTCCCTGCCCGCAGCAAAGAGCTCTCTTTCCGCGTCGCTCTCAAACAGCTCCGGGTTAACGACCGTACCGCCTTTCAAATTGGCCTTCTCGAGGATCTTGCGAATTCGCTTGAAGGAGACCGTCAGCGGCTCAAAGTTTTTAGATTTGCGGATGGCGCGCAAAGCGAGCAGGCGCTTCTGTGCGTCGACCAGATCTTCGGCACCGGCGCGGAACACGGCGTTGACCTCGTCATAGGTAAAGCCTGCTCGTTCGCGGAACACAAATCTCGCGCGGTCAAGAAGGAACTCCATGATTTGCGATTCCTGGGCAGGCGTGACGGCGCGTTTCGGCGCATAAATGTGCAAGGCTTTGGCGGCAGAGGAAATCGCAAGAGAAAGAGACAGCGGCAGTTTTTTATCAAGTATGATTTTAACTATGCCCAATGCTGCTCGGCGCAAAGCGTAAGTATCACTTGAACCCGTGGGGGTAATGCCTACCGCAAAGCACCCTACGATAGAGTCGAGCTTGTCCGCCAAGGCCACGCCACAACCAATCAGCTTCCGCGGGATTGGATCATCCAGGCCGACGGGGCGGTAGTGATCGTAAACGGCATCGGCGACATCATCGGGTTCACCTTGGGCGCGCGCGTAGAGTCCGCCGACGATGCCCTGGAGTTCCGGGAACTCGCGAACCATTTCGGTAGCTAAATCGCACTTGGCGAGTTCGGAGGCACGGTCGGCGTCAGCGACAGAAGCGTGCGGAATTCCGAGGTTGAACCATTGCTCCATGAGCCAGCGAGCAATGGCGCGAACGCGTTCTGCCTTATCGGCATAGCTACCGAGGCGAGACTCGTAGGTGACTTTGGCGAGCTTCGGGAGATAGTCGGCGAGCCGACATTTCTGGTCGGAGGCCCAGAAGAACTGCGCGTCGGCAAAACGAGCACGGAGGACGCTTTCGTGGCCGGCGCGGACGAGACCCTTGGAATCCTTCGCGAGATTAATCACGGCGAGAAAGTTAGGGGCGAGCTCCGCGTTCCGCTTCTCGATCGCGAAGTATTTCTGATGATCGCGCATGACCGTAATCAGAATCTCATCCGGTAAACTGAGGAACTTCTCGTCGAACCCGCCTTCGATGACTGTTGGATATTCATTTAAGTAGGCCACCAAGTTGAGCAGCGAGGAGTCTTCGTGGAGGCGGTGCCCACTCTTTTTTGTGTGGGCGGAGAGTTCGCGCTCAATTTTTTCGCGGCGCTCGGAAGGGCGCAAAATCACGCCGTTGGCGCGAAGCTTCTTCTCGTAGTCGGCGAAGTCGCGCACACGGATTTCGGAGGCGCCCAGAAACCGATGACCGCGGGTTACATCGCCAGCAGGGATTCCGCTGAAAGTGAACTTCAGGGTCTTCCCTCCTAGCAGGGCCACGATCCAGCGGATAGGGCGAATGAACCGTGCGCCGTCGAGGCCGGTCCAGGTCATGCTTCGGGGCCAGGAGAGATCGTGAATGGCTCGGGGCAGAATCTCGCTTAGAATCTGTTCAGAAGTGCGGCCGCGCTTGGCTTGTTTGGCGGCCAGGTATTCGCCCTTGGGAGTCTGGACGATAAAGATGTCCACCAGTCGAATTCCCTGCTTTTCGGCGAAGCTCACAGCGGCGCGTGTCGGCTCGCCGACCTGATCGTAGCCGACCGACTTCGGTGGACCAGTGACTTCGTTAACGACGTCTGCCTGTTTCACCGGAAAGCCGGTGACACAAGCGGTCAGGCGACGAGGTCCACTGAAGGTTTCGACGTTGATGCCATCGATGAGGTTCTCGGCCGTGAGTAATTTCTCAAGATTTACTTTCAGTTCTTCCTCAGCTCGTGGAAGCATCCCGGCGGGGATCTCTTCGCAGCCGATCTCGAAGAGAAGAGTTAATTTCTTTTCGGAAGTATCACTTGAAGATTGGTGCGGCCGCTTGGTCATGCCCGCACCTCACGGCGAACAGTGGGGCCACCAATCTGTTGCAGGTACGCCGCAGCCGTTCGACACGCCACGGTTCTGACACGACCCATTAACGCGGCGCGCTCGGTGGTCGAGATCACACCTCGAGCGTCCAGCAGGTTGAACAGGTGTGAACACTTCAAGCAATGGTCGTAGGCCGCGAGTACCGGAAATCTCGAGTTATTCTTTCCTTCCAAAAATGCGAAGGCTTCGAGTAATTCTTTAGCTTGCTTCTCGTGTAACTCGAACTCTGCCCGAATCGCCGAGGCGTCGCTGCGATCGAAACTGTATGCGGAGAATTGCTGCTCTTCCATCAGACGAATGTCACCGTAGGTTTTGTCGGCAGACCATCGCATGTCATAGACGCTGTCGACATCTTGCAGGAACGCGCAGATGCGTTCGAGGCCGTATGTGAGTTCGACAGAAATGGGATCGAGGTCCAGTCCGCCACTTTGCTGGAAGTATGTGAACTGCGTAATCTCAAGTCCATCCAGAAGGACTTGCCAACCGATTCCCCACGCACCGAGCGTGGGCGACTCCCAGTTGTCTTCCTCGAAGCGAATGTCATGCTCTTTCAGTTCGATGCCAATAGCAGCGAGGCTTTTCAGATAGAGATCCTGGACATCGACTGGCGCGGGCTTAAGTATCACTTGAAATTGCAAGTGCTTATAAAGACGCTTCGGGTTCTCGCCATAGCGACCGTCGGCGGGCCGACGACTCGGTTGCACATAGGCCACGCGGTACGGAGCCGGACCAAGGACGCGAAGAAATGTTTCAGGGTGCATTGTTCCGGCACCCATTTCGACGTCATAGGGCTGTTGAAGCACGCACCCTTGGCGAACCCAAAATTGTGACAGCTTCAGAATTAGATCCTGGAGCGTAAGGCCGGTCCGATCGTGTTCAGGTTTTACTTTAGCTTTCAAGTCGTCTCCAACAAGGTCCTGGTGCCCAATCTTCTTTCGGTATGATGCTCGATCCAATCCAAGGCCGCCTCGCGTAGTTCCTTTGCGGCGGCCCGCAGAGGTTCCGCGCTTTCGATGCGATCCAATCGCTGGGTCGCGAACGTCTCGGCGAGTTGACGCCCCGGCAAATGAAGCGGCCGCATCCCCTGTCGCCGATGCTTCTCGCAGACGAGGCCGGGCTCCCAAGGCGCGTGGAATGCCGCCTGGCTTCCGAAGACCTCGGCGCATACCGCACACCGATCAAACCTCGGCAGAAATCCCCCGAGGCGGACGGTCCAAAACGCAAAATAACTCAGCGGAAAGACCCAGTCCGCCGTTCGTTCAATCTCGCGAGCTGCCAGCAGAATGAGCCGGAACATGGGCTCCGCCACTTCATGTTCTGGCAAAATCAATTCGGAGATCTCACTGACGACTGCCAGTCCGATGCTCAGGCCATAGTCGCTCTGAGCCTTGTTAAAGGACTCGATCAGCTCGCATTGCTGAATGCGCACGAGATCGCGCGTTTCCTTCTCGACGTACCAAATCTGCACGTGAGAAAGAATTTCGAGCGTGGAACCGTAACGGTTCTTGATGCGCCGGGCCCCGCCTGCAACGCCACGAATGCGGCCGGAAGTTCGCCCCAGAAAACTGACGAGGCGGTCGGCCTCACCCAGAGGGAACGTCTTTAAGATGATGGCTTCCGTTTCCCGGGCGGGCATTCGTTGTCGGCGCGCCGACGATGCGTCGAACGCATAGCAAATCTGTCCGAACCGCACGCACACGCAGAACTATTTTACTTATCATAGGCGAAGGCGTGGCGCAATTCTTTCCGACGAAAAAATCGCTGCGGCCGAAAAATTTCCGAACGATCCCGCTTTGAGATACCCTCTGAAATCTTGTGTCCTCCACGTTCTGTTAACCACAGCCCTGAGGCCAATAATTATCGGACGCGACGCAAACAGGTGTTTGCAATCTTCTTCTCTTTCGCTACTCTGCACGCCGACGCATGTTCATTCCTCTCAAAGACCTGAATCCTCGCCGAACCTTCCCGATCGTTAACACGGCCCTGATTCTCGCCAACGTTGGGGTGTTCATCCATCAACTCACACTCCCCGCGCACGCCTTCAAGGTGTTTGTCATGGCCAATGCCACGATCCCAGCCCGTTTCCCTGCTGCTCTCGCGGGCCATGCGCCGCTTGAGGGCGCGCTCGTTCCGCTGGTCACGAGCATGTTTCTACATGCCGGCATCGCTCACATTCTTGGGAACATGCTGTTTTTATGGATCTTTGGCGACAACGTGGAGGACTTCTACGGTCATTTCACCTATCTCTTGTTCTATTTGGGGTGCGGAATCGGGGCGGGATTGCTACACGTCCTCTTCAACTGGAACTCGACGTTGCCGTCTCTTGGTGCCAGCGGAGCGATCTCAGGGGTCATGGGTGCCTATCTGATCCTGTATCCGCGGTCGCGCATTCTGACTCTGGTCTTCATATTCCTTATCCCGATTCCGGCTGTAGTCATCCTAGCCCTTTGGTTCGTGATGCAATTCGTATCGGGGGTCTCTTCTTTAGGTATGGCCGCAACCGGCGGAGTCGCTTGGTGGGCTCACATCGGAGGGTTTCTGTTCGGAATGGGTATCACGAATCTGGCGCGACGTAGCCATTGAATCAAAGGTATCGGTTGAAATCTCCAAATCAAAATATCAAGTACGACTTAACATTGCTCGATGTTCGCACTAACGAACTCGGCGAGCCAGGACCCGACGTCTGTCGTGCCTTTGTCTCCGCCCAAATCCGATGTCAAGTAGTTCTTGAGCAATGCCGCTTTCACCCCTTTGCGTAGAATGGAAGCCTCGCGGTTCCATCCCAGAAACTCAAGCATCATCGCAGATGCCAGCACCGATCCCAGTGGGTTGGCGATTCCCTTGCCAGCAATGTTCGGGGCAGATCCATGAACCGGCTCAAAGAGCGACGTCTGACCCGGATGGATATTCCCCGAGGGCGCCAGGCCTAATCCACCGATCAATTGGGCACTGAGATCGCTGATGATGTCGCCGAAGAGGTTGCAGGTCACGATGACATCAAACTGTGATGGGTCTCTGACGATCTCCATAGCCAGTGTGTCGATATATAGGTGGCGGGAGTCGATCTCGGGATATTCCTTACGGACTTCCTTGAAAACCCGCTGCCACAGATCATGAGCGAAGGTCATGGCATTGGACTTGTCGCTCATGCAAACGCGCTTGAGCTTATGCTGCCGGGCGTAGTCGAAGGCGTACCGCATGATGCGCTCGACACCCTTCCGGCTGTTGACGTCCTCTTGAAGGGCAATTTCGTCCCCGGTGCCCTTCTTAAAGAAACCTCCGACTCCAACGTAGAGCCCCTCGGTGTTTTCCCGGAAGACAACCATTCGGATATCGCGCTCGGTTCGATCGCGGAGTGGGGTGAGGCGGTCGTGGAGTAACTCCGCAGGTCTCGCGTTGACGTACAGATCCAATTTGAACCGCAGCCCCAGGAGAATGTCGGCGGCGTGCTGGTTCGAGGGAACGCGCGGGTCGCCCAGTGCGCCGAACAGGATGGCGTCAAATTCGTCGCGCAGCATCTCTACGGCGCCCGGCGGCAAAGAGACCCCTTCGGCAAGATATTTATCCGCACCCCAGTCGAACTCGACGAATTCAATACTTCGGCCGCCGGCGGAGGTGACCGCACGCAAAACCTTCACGGCCTCCGGCGTGACTTCCTTACCGATCCCGTCCCCGGGAATTACCGCGATCCGGGCGGCCGGGCCTCCCTGGCGCAGAGGTGTCTTTGGCACGGTCATCTCCTGACGATTCGCTTTGGGGGTTGAGCCCAACTAGTTCGGGCAGACTACGGTAGCACAAGCAGCCATCCTGGACTTATGGGGCTCTTAACTGTGGCCTGCCTGGCGCACGAATGCTTACAGACTGTACGCCTGCGCCACATTGTATCGCGGCACGTCAGACTAGCTGTTCGGTTCGCACGGTGAGTTTGTCGATGCGGTCGAGCCGAGGCTGGAAGCCGATGCCCGGCCCGCTGGGCGCCCGGATCGTGCCTTGCGGCGAAACGACCACTTCCGGCTCGACGATGTCTTGGACCCAGTAGCGACGGCTGGCGGATACATCGCCCGGCAGGGTGAAATTCGGCAGGGTGGAGAGCGCGATGTTGTGCGCGCGGCCGATGCCAGATTCGAGCATGCCACCGCACCACACTGGGATCCCACTCTCCTGGCAGAGGTCGTGGACTCGGCGCGCGACAGTGTAACCTCCCACGCGACCGAGCTTGATGTTGATGATTTTGCAGGCTCCCAGCGCAATCGCGGCGCGCGCTTGCTCCAACGTATGCACGGCTTCGTCCAAGCAGATCGGCGTAGTCAGTCTTTTCTGGAGCTCGGCGTGGCTGTAGATATCGTCCCAGCCGAGCGGCTGCTCGATCATCATCAAATAGAAGGCGTCCAATTGCTTTAGCAGCGGCCAGTCTTCCATGCGGTACGCGGAATTGGCGTCCACCATCAACTTGATCGTGGGAAAATCCTGACGCAATCGCTGCACGGGTTCCAAGTCCTTGCCGGGCTTGATTTTGATCTTGATGCGCTGGTACCCGGCGTCGAGTTCTTTCTTGACAGCGGCGGCCAGGGCGTCTAGCGATGGTTTTATACCGATCGAAACGCCGCTGGCGATTTCCTCTCGCGTGCCGCCGAGATGCTTCCAGAGCGGGATGCCTTTGTGCTTGGCTTCGGCGTCCCAGATCGCAGCTTCCAGACTTCCCTTGGCCATGTTGTGCCCGCGAACGGATTCCAGCATCGCGGAGACGTCTGCAGCAGCGACGAACTCTTTCCCTTTCATGATCGGCCAAAGATGATCCCGCAAGATGTGCCAGGCGGTCTCCACGGTTTCGGGGCTGTACTGAGGATTCTCGCCGGCCACGCATTCCGCCCAGCCGGTGACGCCGTCGACGTCGGCTTCCACCAATAGGATGCGGCGATCGTAGCTCACGCCATTGCTAATCTCGAATGGCGCGATCAGCTGCATCGCTATTTCCCGCAAAGTGACCCGACGAATCCGCATGCGTGAAGATCTCCCTTAGTTCGGTCTTGCGAATTTGATTCTAAAAATCGCTCCACGGGGCCAAGAGATAAGCGGCTCCCGCGGGAGTTTCGCGCATGGCGATCGCGGCGTAACCCCGTGCGAACCAATGCGTGAATTCCGCGCGGATGCGATCTTGCACGAACTTTACTTGTTCCGAATTGCCCTGTTTCCAGCGCGCCAGATCGGCCGGCAATGCAATCTCTGCGGGCGCGTTAGCCGGCACCTTGACAAGGTTGCCGATCGAGGCAATGACACGCGGAGAGTCTAGCCGCCATTCTGCGAGAAGGCGATCTGTTTCGAGACCTCGGTGGAGCGGGCTGGTAGTCACCCCGTAGAGATTCGGCTTGTATTGGCGGCAAATCGCCCCCAGACGGTTCAAGTTGAAGTGCGCGTTGCGCAATTCCAGCGGGTCAAAGGTCCATTGGATAAAACGAATTTCGCGGCCCAAAGCCTCTTCGCGTTGAAAAAGCTTCAGCATGCGGCCGACGCCGCGATCGCGGTAGTCCTGGTGAACGCCGGTATGGTGCGAATGCAAATAAACGACGCCGTCGCGAAAGCCGACGAGGGCGAGCGTGTAGCCGACGAGCCTGGCGCCGTCGAAGGCGCCGAGAACTTGCCCACCAGTCTCGCTGGCGACGACGAAGCCTGTCACCGGCTCAACTTCCAGGTCCGATTCGCCCCAGACTTCGCGTTGCAGCGCCACGCAGGCGTGAAATTCCTGCAGCGCCGCGCACTTGCGCACGACGACGCCAGCGCTCATCGAGGCTGACCCGCCTTGCGTGCGGCGGGGGCTTGTCGCGGAGCAGCGGTGTTGGATTCTTTACGCGGAGGCTCGGACAGCTTCGCCGCGTTCCAGAGCGCTTCCTTCTCGGGCCGCGGCACGTCCTCAAATTTGCGCCCGCTATTCGCGGCCTGCCGCTCCATCTCATGAAAACGCCGTACGAACTTGGCATTGGCATTTTTCAAGGCGATCTCAGGATCGACATGAAGAAAGCGCGCCAGATTGACTGCCGCGAACAGCAGATCGCCGAGCTCTTCTTCGAGCTTCCGTTGATTGCCCGCGTTCAGCGCGTGCTGAATCTCGCCGGTTTCTTCCCGCAGTTTGTCGAAAATGCCTTCGGCGTTGTCCCAATCGAAGCCGGTGCGGGCGGCTTTCTTTGTGAGTTGCAAGCCTTCGAGCGTGGCCGGAATGGCGCGGGGGACACCGTCCAGCGCGGATTCCGGTTTTCGCTCCGCTGCGCCGGATGGATCAGCGGATTCCTTGGCCTGGCGCTCCTGCGCTTTGATTCTGTGCCAGTGCTTCAGCACTTCGGCGGAGTCTTTCGCGCGTTTCTCACCAAACACATGGGGATGCCGCCGAATCATCTTTTCGTGCACCGCGCGAATCACGTCGGAAACTTCGAAGCGGCCCTCTTCGGCGGCGATTTGCGAATGAAAGGTCACCTGGAGCAAGAGGTCGCCAAGCTCTTCGACAAATTTTTCGTCGTCGCCGCTCTCGAGCGCGTCCAGCACCTCGTAGGCTTCTTCGATGAGGTACGTTCTTAGCGTGTGATGGGTCTGCTCGCGGTCCCAGGGACAGCCGCCGGGATCGCGCAGACGCTTCTGAATGGCGACAAGTTTCTCGAACCAATCGCCCGGAGATAGATGGTTTGTATGAGTTGTTTTTCGAGATGAGGGTCTAGTTTTCCGGACTGCTTTCGAGGGCTTTTTGCGCGAGGCCATGTCCCGTCCGTAGAAAGTATTGAGTGTAGCAAACCGCCGACTGTATGACGTGACGAGTGGTTTGGCAAGCAATGCGCGAGGCGGCTTGGAGCGGGGCGCTACCCAAAAGATGCACTGCGATGCTAAACTTGAAGAGAATACAAGATATAGAGGAATCTCATTTGCCCGATCATAAGCAGGAAGATTCGTTTCGTGTTATCGACCGCCGCCCGTTTACCGCGGAAGGCGAACTTCGCAAAGAAGTAGTGGAGCAGGAAGAGCGAGACGCGGAGCGCGAAGCCGCGGTTCGTCCGCCAAGCCCGCCAGGCCCAGTGAACGAAGCCGTTGCCGCGCCCGCACCGCCTGCGGACGCGCCAAAACGCTCGCCCGCTTTCGAGAATCTGGTGCGGATGCTTGGGAGCAACGCCGCGATGGTGCTGGGCGCATACGCGGACCCGCGAACCGGGCAGCCGATGATCGACCCGGATGCCGCACGCGAGTTGATCGACATGCTCGACGCCCTTCGCGAGAAGACCCACGGAAACTTGGCGCCAGAAGAGGATAGTTTGCTGCTGGATTTGCTGGGAAAGCTGAAGATGACCTATCTGGAAGTCAACCAGGCCGTCGCCGCGCAAGCGCAAGCCGCCCAGGTCAAAGCGAAAACGCGACCCTAGTTATGTCTTTTGGGCGCCCGGTTCATTCGCGGCTTTTGCCCAACCTGATCGCGCCATGTCTTCCGAACCAATAAAAGTGACAGTTCTCGGTTCCGGCACGTCGATGGGCGTTCCGTCGCTCGGCTGTCACTGCCGTGTGTGCACTTCCCACGACCCGCATGACAACCGCTTGCGGCCATCCTTGCTGCTTTCCCGCAACGGGCAGAACGTGGTGATCGATACGACCCCGGACTTTCGGCAGCAGGCTTTGCGCGTGGGTCTCGACCGCCTGGATGCGATTGTTCTTACGCACGGACATGCGGATCACATCCTCGGCTTTGATGATATTCGTCCGTTCAACATCCGCCAGAATACGTCGCTGCCAGTGTACGGCTCGGAAGAAACGTTTGAGGTCATCCGGCGCGCGTTCGCTTACGTCTTTGACGGCCGGCCGACCTTCAGCACGATACCGAGCGTGACCCTGCATGAAGTTAACGGTCCTTTCGAGTTGATGGGTGTGCAATTTGTGCCGGTGCCGTTGTTGCACGGAGATCTGCAGGTGCTGGGTTTTCGCTTCGGACGCGCCGCGTATTTGACGGATTTCGGCTCGCTGCCGGATTCTTCTTTTGCGTTGCTCGAGGATTTGGATGTGCTGATTCTTGATGCGCTCCGGGACATACCGCATCCGATGCATCTAACCGTTGAACAGGCATTGGCGTTGATCGAGCGTGTGAAGCCGCGGCAAGCGTGGTTCACGCACATCGCGCACGATTTGTCGCACGCGGAAACCAACGAGCGCCTCTGCAAGATGGGGTTGACAAATGTTGCTCTGGCGTATGACGGATTGCAGTTTGACGTGCGCGTCGACGAACCCGCTGGCGATTCTCGCTCCCGCACGTCCTACTCGGTGCATCGCGCAAAACCCGCTCAAGCGGCTGAGTTCACAAGCCCGCACGCGTGGTCTACGCACTACGGTGCGACCGGGCGCGGCAGCGTGCTGGCCATCGGAAATTTCGATGGCATGCACCTTGGCCATCAAGCCATTTTGCGAGCGGTTGCCCAGCGGGCCGCCGAGAGCGGCGCCGTGGCCACCGCGTTAACATTCGATCCGCCGCCGCGAAAGGTGCTCAGGCCGGAGTCGGCACCTCAGCGCCTTTCGACCAATATCCAACGAATGGAATGGTTTGGCGTCGGGGCCCTTGAGGCTGCGGTCGTGATGCCCTTTACGATGGAACTCGCGCGACTCTCGCCGGAAGATTTCGTCGTCGAAATTCTGCTGCGCGATCTTCATGTGCGTGCGGTGTTGGTAGGCGAGAATTTTCGCTTTGGCCACCGCCAGGCGGGCGATGTAAAGCTTCTCCGGGAATTAGGTATGCGGTACGGATTCGATGTGGTGGTGATCCCGCCGGTAATCTATCGAGGCGAGATCGTGTCCAGCACCGCGATACGAAAAGCCATCTCCACTGGCAGCGTCACCCATGCAGCGCGTCTCCTGGGTCGCCCGTTCGTGCTGACCGGCGAAGTCGTCAGCGGCACCGGCACGGGCCGACGCTTTACGTTCCCGACATTGAATCTAGTGCCCGAACAAGAACTACTGCCGGCGCGCGATGTTTACATCACACGAACGCTGCTGGAGGGCGAGACCAAGAGCCGCCGATCGGTCACCAACGTAGGCATGCGCCCGACATTCAACGGTTCGAAGCTCACTGTCGAAACTCATTTGCTGGATTACTCCGGAGAAGTCCAAGCCAAACGGATCGAGGTTCGCTTCTGGAAGCGCCTGCGCGAGGAAAAAAAGTTCAGCGGCCCGGAAGAATTGCGCGCCCAGATCGCCAAAGACATCGCCAGCGCCAGCCGCTTTTTCTCGCGCCTGCGCCGCTACCGCGCCCTCCGCCAACCCGCTTAGGTGGCACAGACACTCCTGTCTGCGGGCAACCGTCGCGACACCGCAAACTATCCGAGAACCCCCCTTTCAATAAATCAGCTTTCTAAGAATTTGATGTGAAGAAGCAATAGGCACCCGGCGGGGCCGCGGAGACCACCAACCCTATCCCGAAACTTTAGGCAAGCACTCGGCGCAATAACCGCCAACTTCCGTCCGCGATACGGTCACCTTCATGTGAAAATCGCGCGCGATTTGCTCTTTCAATTGCTCGTACAGGCGGCTCTCGAACTCGCGTACTTTCCCGCATCGCAGACAGGCCACATGGATATGATCCCGCGGGCCATGCGTCTCGTAATAGTGGCGATCGCCGCGCAGGTGCAGCAGGTCCAACTCATCAATCAAGCCGTGTTTCTTGAGCAAGTCGATCGTGCGATAGACGGTGACCAGGTGCACTCCCTGATCGATCTTCTGGGCCCGCTCCAGAATCTGGTCCACATCCAGATGCTGCTCGGCGTCATCCATAACCTGCAAAATGACGCGCCGCTGCCGCGTCAGGCGAATTCCCTTCGCGCCCAATGTCTGCTGCAAGCTGCCAGTGGTTTCTGCGGTGTTAAGTCGTTCACCGGTAGAAACCCGGTGCAGTGGGGATGCGGGCATACTGCGGTCTCCGAAGGCGCGCTGCAAGGCCAGCTAGGAGTGGCCGCCTAAAAGTCGCGCGAGGTCATTGTACATAACGATGGCGAAGAGCACCAAGAGGAACACCAAGCCGACCTGAACAAATCGCTCTTTAAACGCCATGCTCAGATCGCGGCGCAAGCCGCCTTCGATGGCGAGCAACAGAATGTTGCCACCGTCCAGAATGGGGATCGGCAAAAGATTCAGGATCCCCAAGTTCACGCTGATCAGCACCATCAGCGAGATCACCGCTTGCGCGCCCTTGTGAACTGCCTGCCCTGCCGCGCGAGAGATGCCGACCACGCTCTGCAGTTGCCGCACGGAGACGCGCCCGCTGAATAGCTTGCCAACCACGCCGATCGTATCTCCAATCATCTCGTAAGTCTTTACCGATGCTTCGTGCACCGCTTCTCCGATAGCCACGCGCTTATATGCGGTTTCCTCATGCGGCAAAACACCGATCTGGTAGACGCGATCGCCGCGTTCATTGTTGCCGAGCTGTGGCGTCACAACCAAGTGCAAAGGCTGGCCATTGCGCTCGAGCTCCAACGACAACGGCCGCCCTCCGGCCCCCCGCACGCGCTCGGTGAATTGTCCCCACCACTGAATCGGCTCACCGTCTACCGACGCGATTACGTCGCCCTCTTTCAAACCCGCTCGCGCGGCCGGCATTCCGGCCTCGACAGCCTCCAGAACCGGCTTGATCGGCAAAAAGCCCAAAACTTGCTCGGGTTGCTCGATATCCTTCGTATGGACGGGAATCTCGAGCGTCCGCCGTCCGCCGGCATATTCTACTTCCATGGAGAGGTTGGTATTTGGTTCGGCAGTGCTGACGATCTTGGTGGCCGCGATCCAATCTGGATTCTGCTCACCGTTCAAGGCGACCACTTTGTCGCCCGGGTGTAATCCTGCTGCCGCTGACGTTGAGTTTGCAGGCACGGTCGTAACGACCACCGGCTTTTCCTCGAAGACCGCATAGGGAACGCCAATGGCCGCAAAATAGACGGTTAACAACAAGATCGGAAAAACCAGATTCACCGCGGGGCCTGTCGCCGAAATGACCGCGCGCTGCCAGCGCGGCTTGCTCATCAACTCGTCCGGTGCTCCCGTTCCGAATCCACCGAGCTGTTCATTGCCGCGCAAATAGCCGTCTTTGGCGGCTTCCTGCATCGGGGGCGACAGCTTCTCTTCACTGGTCTGGTCGCTGGGTTTCTTAACTGCCCAATTGCGGCCCGGCGAGTCGATGTCCGTCGGATCCTGCCCGGCCATTCGCACATAACCGCCCAGCGGAATGATGCTGACGCGATAATCCGTGTTCCCGCTCTTCCATCCAAACAGCCGCGGACCAAAGCCAATCGAGAAGACATCCACGCGGACGCCAAACAGCCGCGCCGCGATAAAATGTCCCCATTCGTGCACGAGAATCATGACTCCCAGCACGAGACTGACGCCAATTAACAAATCCATACGCTTGCGCTTCCCTTTTCCGCCCAATCCAATCGCTTTGAATCGGGCCGCACCTGGCTAATTTTCACAACGCAGCCGCTGCCGTCATCGCCAACCGTTCCACTTCTTCCTTCGCCATTCGACGTGCTTCGACATCCGCCGTAAGCACGTCATCCATTACCTCGAAGTGCATGCGAGGCGTTCGCTCCAGAACTCGCTCGATCACTTCAGGTATTCCCAGAAATGACAGCCGACGTTCCAAGAATGCCGCGACGGCGATTTCATCTGCTGCATTCAACGCGCATGGCAGCGCTCCACCCTTCTTCATCGCTTCTCTTGCCAACCGTAAGCACGGGAACCGCCTCGTCGAAACGCGCGCAAAATCGAGGCGGCGTAGCTTGGACCAATCAAGAGCTATTTGCTTGGATGCTACCCGCTCTGGATAGGTTAACGCATACTGGATAGGCATGCGCATGTCCGTTGGTCCAAGTTGTGCCAAAACAGAACCATCCACAAATTCCACCATGGAGTGGATCGTGGACTGCGGATGGATCACGACATCGATCTGATCGGGCCGCATTCCGAACAACCAGCGCGCCTCGATCACCTCAAAACCCTTGTTCATCATCGTGGCGGAATCAATCGTGATGCGATTGCCCATGCGCCAATTCGGATGCGCCAACGCTTGTTCCGGGGTTACATCCTTGAGCCCGGCCAGCGGTGATTTCCGAAACGGCCCGCCCGAAGCTGTCAGCACCAATCGCCGAATCTCTTCGTGTTGGCCGCCGCGCAAACACTGATGCACCGCATTGTGCTCGCTATCGACAGGCAGTAATTCGCGACCTGCTTTTTTCGCCGCGGCAATGACTAACTCGCCCGCGGCGACCAGCACTTCTTTGTTCGATAGCGCCACGGTCTTCCCTAGCTTCACGGCTTCGTAAGTCGCCTCTAGCCCAACGACTCCGACCGCGGCAGACACAACGATATCTGCAGCCGCATGCATTCCGACCGCCAGCATGCCTTCGCGCCCATGGTGAATTGCTGGCAGCGGAGAAATACCCCTCGCGCTCAGCCGTCCCACAAGATCGTCAACCTTCGCCGCATCTCCAACCGAAACAATCTCCGGGCGGTAGCGTTCGATCTGCCCGACCAGTTCGTCAAGATTGCTTCCCGCCGCCAGCGCGACCACAGCAAATCGCTCCGGGAATGCATCCACAACCGACAGACACTGCTTCCCAATCGAGCCTGTGGATCCCAAGATGGACAGTTTCCGGAAGGTCGGCGTCACAATTACGTTCTTTCTGATTCCCGTAGCCAAAAGATGTGCCTGCTAATTTCCAGGTGAGTAAACTAAAATCCAATAATACCAGACTGCTGGGATCGCCAAGATTAACGCGTCAATACGGTCCAAAATCCCGCCATGGCCCGGCAACAATGCACCCGAATCTTTTACTCCCGCGCTGCGCTTATAGGCCGATTCCAACAGGTCGCCGGCCTGGCCCGCCACGTTACCCACACCCGCCATCGCCAGCAGATGCGGCACCGGAGCGGTGAGCCACCACGAAAACGCACAGCCTACCAGTAGCGAGCCCGCAAAACTCGCTATCGCCCCTTCCCAAGTCTTCTTCGGACTCAAGTGCGGCGCAAAGGGATGCTTCCCGAGAGCGCGCCCCACGAAGTACGCGACCGTGTCACCCGCCCACGTGATCACCAATGCAAACAGCAAAAGCCGCGGGCCTTCGCGTTCCCATCCATGAAGGCGTACCGCAAAACTAAGCGGGAATGCCACCAGCAACAGCGCGCTCGAACTGATGCCCGCAGCGGGCAGCGCTTCCACCAAGGGTCGCTTCGTCCACAGGGTCAGCACGGCGACGCCCAGCAAAAACAGCGAAAAAACGTCTTGCGTCGTGCTGAGGCCGTTCGCAAAACGTGCGATCTGGCGATGTATAGACAAACCCCAGCCCAGCGGATACGAAGCTTGGAGGGTCACCACCCATTGGGTGTATACCAGCAAAATCGCGCAGGCTGTCGTCCAAACCCGGTACGCGCGATGGCCTATCGCATCTCCCAGCCCGAAATATTCCCGAAGCGCCAGGACGACGATGAGCGCGGTTCCTGCGGCCACCCAGGCGGTCGAGCCCAATAAAACCAGGCCCACAACAAACGGAATCAGCACAGCGGCCGTGGCCACTCGCTTCCAAGTCATAAGACGGAGATCCCCTGACGGATGATTGTTCCCATAACATCATATCGGAGGACGGACATCACGAAGAAGGGGAGCAAAAGTAGGGGCGTCGCTTCAGCGCGTCCCGGCGTAATTTGCAAGCAGGACGAAAACGAGGATCATTCTCCAGCCACACGCGCAGAGACTTCGGCGTCCGAGCCACCTTCGCGGATGCCACCATAGCGCCTCTCACGCTTCTGAAACTCCAAGAAAGACTCGAGCAACCGCGCACGATTGAAGTCCGGCCACAAGGTCTCGGTCACGAAAATCTCCGCATAAGCAATCTGCCACAGCAGAAAATTGCTCACGCGCATTTCTCCACTCGTCCGAATCAGCAGGTCAGGATCGGGCAGCCCGTTGGTGTACAGCCGCCGCGACAGGTCCTCTTCCGTGATCGGAGCGCTATTTCCCTGCCCGCTTCGTTCGGCCAGAACGCCGTTCACCGCGTCCACAATCTCGGCCCGGCCTCCATAATTCAGCGCCAGGCACAGAACCATACCCCCATTTCCGGCGGTCTTCTCCTCCGCGTTCTTCATGTCGTGCTGCACGCCGGCGGGCAACTCACTGGCGCGGCCCAGAAATCGCATGCGGATATTGTTCCGTTGGATCAGGGGCATTTCGGTGCGGAGATATTCCCGCAATAGCTGCATCAAAAAGTCGGTTTCCGTCTTCGGGCGCCGCCAGTTCTCGACCGAGAACGCGTACAGCGTTAGCGCTTCGATTTTCAGACGCGCGCACGTTTCAATCGTCGAACGCGCCGTCTGCGTCCCCACTCGATGTCCGGCCACCCGGGGCAGGTGCTTTCGCTGCGCCCAGCGGCCGTTGCCATCCATGATGACCGCTACATGCCGAGGTAGCCGCGCCAAATCGAGCTTGGCAAGCAGTTCCGCCTCTTCTGACGTGACCGAACCGAGCGCGGCGGGCGCAGCGACCTGGAGTGTGACATGCGGTTTCATCGGCGACGGAGCGCTTTCGGCAATTCCTCTTTACGCCGCAAAGTTAACACACCCCTTACCGGTGGCGCAACGCAGGAGTGCGGTCTATTACATCGTAGACGGCAACAGTATTTCCCATTATGGGGATGGCGGCGAAGCCGCTGGGAAGATCGCCGTATACGACAGAACCAGCGTCAATAGGATCATCGCAATCGCGGTAACCCACGCTATGATGTTGAATGTAAGCGTGTTGACATACTCTCCCATCAGGTCGCGGCGATTTACCAGCAGCAAGATGAAGATCACCACTACCGGCAGCCAAATACCATTGCCTACCTGAGAGAAAATTAAGATTTTCCACAGCGGCGCGTTGGGGAGCAGCACGATGCCCGCTCCGACGCCGATCAGAATCGTATACAGCCAGTAGAAGATCGGCGCTTCATTAAATTTGTGGTCGATACCCGCCTCGAATCCCAGCCCTTCGCATATCACGTGTGCCGTCGACAGCGGCAGTATCGAAGCAGCGAACAACGAAGCATTCAGCAGGCCGAACGCAAACAGCGTGCCCGCCCATTTTCCGGCCAGGGGAATCAACGCCTTGGCGGCTTCCGCGGCGTCCGTGATATTTCGTTGGCCATGGGCGTACAACGTAGCGGCTGTGCAGACGATGATGAAAAACACGATGGCCATACAGCTGATGCTGCCTATCAGCACGTCCGCCCGCGCCTGAGGGTACTGCCGCGCAGACACTTTCTTCTCCACGAACCCCGCCTGCAAATAGAAGAACTGCCACGGCGCAATGGTCGTCCCTACCAATCCAGTGAGCATCACTAGGTAGCCGGCGTTAAAATGCATGGTCGGGATGACCGTATTTCGCGCGGCGTCCAGCCAGTCGGGCCTCGCGATGATCGCCGAAACCACGTAAGACAGGTACAAGACGCAAGCCGCCAGAAAAATCACCTCCACCTGCCGGTACGTCCCGCGCAGCACCAATACCCACACCAGTAGCGCCGCAACAGGCACGGAGATGTATTTGCTGATGTGGAAGATCTGCATGGCTGCGGCGACGCCGGCAAATTCCGCGACAACGTTGGCAAGGTCGACGAAAAAGCCGGTAACCATCACGAAGAACGTCGGCCGAAACCCAAACTCCTCGCGAATCAGGTCCGACAACCCCTTACCAGTGACCACGCCCATGCGCGCGCACATCTCTTCCGTGACGTACAACGCGATGGTCATCGGGATCAGCGACCACAGCAGCGCATAGCCATACTGCGCGCCCGCTTGAGTGTAAACCGATATTCCCCCGGCATCGTTGTCGACGTTGGAGGTAATCAGTCCAGGGCCAACCACGGCCAAGAGTAGCGTCAACCGCCGACGCAGGCCGCGGATACGCTTTTGCAAATCGGTTCCGCGGGTCCGCAGCCCGTCCACTCTCGTCGATATGGCTTCCCAGTTCATCCGTATTTTCCAGCTCGTACTTCTGCTTATTTCGCTACCAGCCGCGACACCACGTCATCCACCGCAATGGTGCCGATCGGCCGCTGGTGATCATCCACGACGGTCAGAGTTCGCAGGTTGTACTTGTCGAAGAGTTCGAAGACCTCTGACTCATCAGCGCCCGCCGGCACGCTCAAAAGCGGTTCCAGCTTCAGGTCCATCAAGGATTGTTCCGGCGCCGACAGCAAGAGTCTGGCTACAGGAACGATCCCGGAGAACTGCGCCGAGGTGTCCAGCAGCACAATCGTGTCCAGCGCATCGAAATTCAGGTCCTGCGTGCGCATCCACTCCAGCACTTCCTCGCGCGTCGCGCTCTCGCCGATAAACACGAAATCCGTGTTCATCATTCCGCCGGCCGTGGATCGGTCGAACGCCAGCAACTCGCGGACATCCTCGGCCTCCTGCCCGGGCATCTCCTCCAACAGCTCCTCCGAGGTTTCCTTCGGCAATTCCGCCAGCAGGTCGGCCGCTGCGTCCGGTGCCATCTCTTCCAAAATGTCGGCGGCCTTCTCAGGATCCAGCTTTTCGACGATCTGGGTGGTCAAGCGTTCGTCCAGTTCCGCAAGAACCTTCCCCGCCATTTCTTCGTCGAGCGAAGCAATAATTCCCTGCCGCTCCGCAGCCGACAGCGACTCCATGATTTCGGCAAGGTCGGCGGGATGTAGATCTTCCAGCTTTTCGTGCGTAATCCGCAGCTTGACGCGCCGCAAAGGGTCCGGCTCGATCAAATTGACGAATTCCCAAAGAATCGTACGTTGTGGCAACTTCCTCTGCAGCTTGCGAACCATCGAAGCCGAGACCACCCCTTGCAAAAGCCGCCGAACCGCACCCGGAAGCCCGACATCCACCTGCGTAAGCCGCAACTCGACGCCACCGTTATTGCGCTGCTCGGCCAGGTCGACGTCGTTCACGCGCACGACCTTCCGGCCTTTCGTGTCGATAATCTGCTGGTCGAGCAAGTCTTTGCGAACTGCGAGCCAACCTTCGTTGGGCTGATACAACTCCAGTGCCCGCTCGCTGCAGTTCAGCCGGATCGTTCCGGGCGCCACCGTCGCGACCTGGTCGTACCGCGCCACCAAGGGTTGAAATCGCCCGCGCGACAGCAAGAACCGCGCGATCCGGTTGGACTGATCCGCGGGCTCGATGAAAAACTCGCGCACGCGTCCTACGAAATTTCCTTGGTCATCGTACGTTTCCGCACCCATCAATTCCGTCGCGTACAGTTGCATCTGCCGCCTCTTCGTGACTCATCGGCCGTGCGGGCGTCCCGCTGGAGTCGTCTAAGAAACAAAAAACCCGCGAGCCGGTACAACCTCCGGCCGCGGGCAAGTGCCTCAACACAATGGACGTACCTTTAGCCGGTCGTGAACCCTCCCCGTCCGTCCGCCTGCGCACGCAAACCCTTTTCGCGCGACGTTCTGCTCACACCCAACGTTGGCTGCACCCTCAAGCCCACCACTGGTCGTACCCGGCTAGGCCCAGGCTCAAGTTCGCTAGACGCGGACATCGGTAGAAAATTCACTCCAAAGGTTTGATAAACCCTCATGCGTCGTACTGTCAAGAAAATACTGACGTTCCCGGGAATTTTTCGATTGAAATAGCGCCGCGTCGCCTTCACTTCCGCTTTTGGAACACCATGTCGCCCATTTTCTGGCCGCGCTGCCGGCAGTCCTCGGCGAATAGACTCACATAATTTTTCAGAATGTAATCTTTCGTTGAAAATCCGAGTTCCTTTGCGGCCCGGTCGATGGCGATGGGCGGTCCTTCCAGCTCCATGAATATTCCAATCGGCGTCTCATCCAGTTCGATCAGCAGGCCCTTTGCCCACAGCTTGGTTGTCGGCAACTGAAACGTCGTCCGATACTTCTCATAGTGAAAACTTGGGCGCATCCCCAACCTGTCGAGAATCTTCGCCACGCCCGCCGCGTCTCCCAACTGAAACTCAATCTCCTCACGGACTTTGTGGCCTCCGCTGATTTTCGATCCGCCGCCTCGTAGTCGCCCGCCGACGACGGGTCCTTTGAACGTCAAGAGTGCAGGCTGGGCACCGTTTTTCCTACCCCGGGGTACGTGTCCGTCTGGGGTCTCGATGCGAGTTCGAAGCAACTGCTGGCGTTTCCGCAAATCCTGCTGCGCGGTGTCGAACAGCGTGTTCCATTCATGGATGCGCCCTGTTCCGCGAAAAAGCAGCCGCGCTCCCATCTTCTTCAGCGTAGCTTTCAGGGTGTCTATATCCTCTACCCGCAACTTGATTTCGATTTCTTGCGCCATTTGCGTTTTAAAGCTGCCGTCTCCTCGCCTTTTTCTCACCGCACGTTTCCGTTGTAGTATAGCGGAGGTACGCGATCCACCTTCGCCGGTTACCCGAAACCCGCCGCGCGCGTCGAGCAGCCTCAAAAAAGGACCCCATGACCTCCGACACGAATACTGTCACGCCGAGGCGTTCCCAATCGCAAGAGTCGCCCAGCATAGGCGCGTCGCACGCTCAACCACCAGTCGCCCGCCGCCATCCCGTCGAGCACGTCATCCACAACGACCGCCGCATCGACAATTACGCCTGGCTCCAGGAAAAGCAGAACCCCGAGGTCATCGCGTACCTCAACGCTGAGAACGCTTACACCGACGCTGTTCTCCACCGCACCGAAGCCTTCCAGGAGAAGCTGTATCAAGAGATGCTAGCGAAAATCCTGCAGACCGACTTGTCGGTTCCCTACCACCTCCGCGGCTATCTCTATTTCACTCGCACCGAAGAAGGCAAACAGTACCCGGTTCATTACCGGGGCCTCGCAGGAAAGGGCTCGCCCGAAGAACTCTTGCTCGACCTGAACGCTTTAGCGGAAGGCCACTCCTTCTTGGGCCTCGGCTCGTTCGACGTCAGCGACGACAATCACTTGTTGGCGTACTCGCTCGACACCACCGGGTTCCGTCAATACACGCTGCAAATCAAAGATCTGCGCTCCGACGAGACACTTCCCGGGCGCATCGAGCGCGTAACCAGCGCCGCCTGGGCCGCCGACAACCGCACCATCTTCTACACCGTCGAGGATGAGACCACCAAGCGCTCACACCGCCTCTATCGCCACGCGCTGAATTCTACCGAACCGGACGATCTACTCTACGAAGAGCGCGACGAACGATTTCGCGTCCACATCGAGCGCACGCGCAGCGGTGCTTTTCTTCTTCTCACCAGTGCCAGCCACACGACCAGCGAGGTCCGCTACCTGCCCGCCGATCAACCGCAGGCGGAATTCCGGTTGATCGATCCTCGCGAAGACACGCACGAGTATTACGCCGACCATCATCCCGGCCTCGAAGGCGGGCGTCCCGGAGGCGTCTTCTACATTCGCACCAACTCTACTGGCCGGACCTTCCGCTTGATGACTGTCACCGTGGAAGATCCACGCCGCAAATTCTGGCGCGAGGTCGTCCCCACCCGTCCTGACGTAATGCTCGCATCGGCGGACGTCTTCCAGACCCACCTGGCTCTGCTCGAACGCGAGAGCGGCCTCCCATATTTGCGTATTGTCGACCTTCCTCCCGCGACCCACGACGCGCTCGCGGCTTCGCACCGCATCGAATTCACGGAGCCCGCCTATAATGCGTCTCTCGGTGCCAACCCCGAATTTGTCACCAGTCATCTGCGTTTTCAGTACGAGTCTTTCGTCACTCCGCGCTCGGTCTTCGACTACGAAGTGAAGACTCGCGACCGCATTCTCCAAAAACAACAGCCCGTCTTGGGCGGCTATGATCCGGCACAATATGTCAGCGAGCGTCTCCACGCTACCGCGCAAGACGGCACGCGCGTTCCGCTATCCATTGTGTATCGCCGCGACATACCGCGTAATTCCTCTGCCCCGCTTCTTCTGTACGGCTACGGCAGCTACGGCATCTCCATGCCCGTGGCCTTCCATTCGAACCGCCTTAGCCTTCTCGACCGCGGCGTAACCTTCGCTATCGCCCACATCCGCGGCGGCGGTGAACTTGGCAAACCCTGGCACGACGCCGGCCGCATGCATCACAAACTCAACACCTTTACCGATTTCATCGACTCGGCCGAGTATCTCATCGCTGAAAAATACACTTCAGCGGAAAGACTCATCGTCGAAGGCGGCAGTGCCGGCGGTCTCCTGATGGGCGCGGTAGCCAATCTGCGCCCCGACCTTTTTCGTATCGTCATCAGTCACGTTCCCTTCGTCGATGTCCTCAACACCATGCTCGACGCCTCGCTGCCGCTAACCGTCGGCGAATACGAAGAGTGGGGCAACCCTCACATCGAAGCTGATTATTTCTTCATGAAGAGCTATTGCCCGTACACGAACCTCGAACACCAGGCATACCCAGCGATGCTGGTCAAGACTTCACTCAACGACAGTCAGGTCATGTACTGGGAGCCCGCAAAATATGTGGCAAAGCTTCGCACGTTGAAGACCGATTCGAATCCACTCCTACTGAAGACCAACATGGGCGCGGGCCACGGCGGCGCTTCTGGCCGCTACGACTACCTCCGCGAGGTCGCGCTCAACTACGCCTTCCTTCTAACCCAGCTAGGCATAAACGCCTGACGCGACTCCCCATTGACGCGATCTGCGCCAGATCTTTGCCATTTGCCAAATCGCACGCAGCCGACTAATCTTTCGGCACCCGCTGAAAACACGTCTCGAAACAACAAAAGAATGTCGGACCCCACCACACCGTTGATGCAGCAATACCAGGCGATCAAAACCCGCTATCCTCACGCCCTCCTGCTTTTCCGCCTCGGCGACTTCTACGAGCTGTTCTACGAAGACGCCATGCTCGCCTCGCGGGAGTTGCAAATCACGCTGACCTCGCGCAACCGCGAAAAAGGGCAGCCAATTCCGATGTGCGGCGTTCCGTATCATGCGGCTGACGGCTATGTGGCCCGCCTGATCCGCGCGGGCTTCAAAATCGCCATTTGCGATCAGATGGAGCAGCCCGGTCCCGGCAAAAAAATTGTTCGACGTGAAGTGGTCCGCGTCATCACGCCGGGCACGGCTACCGATGTCGCCGTCCTCGACGCCCGCGAAAACAATTTTCTTGCCGCGGTCGCCACACATCCCTCAGGCTCGCCCGTCGGCCTGGCTTTCGTCGATCTTTCCACCGGCGAATTTCAAGCCACGGAATTTTCTGGTCCGCGCGCAGCCGAAGACTTGCGCGACGAATTGCAACTCCTTCGTCCGCGCGAAACTCTGCTTCCCCGCCCGCAGCAACTGTTCGACACGGCCAAGGATTCTTTGCCCGAAGGTGTTGGTGGTGTCGAGTCCCGGCTGGACGATTGGATTTTTCAGTACGACTACGCATCGCGCCTCTTGCGCGAGCAATTCGGGGTGGCCGAACTCACCGGATTTGGCCTCGACGATCATCACCAATCGTTGGCCGCTGCAGGCGCGATCATTCACTACTTACGGGAAAACGCCGCACGCGGCGTCGACCGCTCCACAATCACCAGTGCCCAGGTTCGGTCGGCGGTCGCTGGCGCGGACAGCCACGCAACCGTGACCGGCTCAGATGCCAGCAACGCCAATGCCAATGCGCCAGCCATCGACGAAGCCGCCAGCCTCGACGCTCTCCGCCACCTCGACCGCATTCGTTACTATGAGCAACACGACTCGCTCGTTCTTGACCCTGTGTCCGTCCGCAATCTCGAACTCATCAGCCCCATCTTCAGCGAAGAAACCAGCCGCAGCGGACCAACCACACTCTTCGCCGCACTCGACGTAACCGTCACCGGAATGGGAGCACGTTTGCTCCGCTCCTGGATTCTACGTCCGCTGCTCGAGCGCGAATCCATCGACGCGCGGCTGAACGCGGTCGCGCAGCTCGTCCAACAAACGGTCGTCCGCGGCGAAATCCGCAAGGAACTCCGCGGCATTCTCGACTTGGAGCGCCTTACGAGCCGCATCACCCTGGGCCTCGCGACGCCACGCGAATTGGTCGCGCTCCGCCGCTCTCTGGCGCAACTCCCGATCCTGAAGAACTTCCTCACCGCGCCGCCCAAAGGCGGCAGCGACCTCTTGCGCCATCTGCGTCACGAAATAGACGAACTCATTGACGTCCGCGAACGTCTCGACCGCGCCATTGCCGATGAGCCGCCGGCCCTCGCCACCGATCCCGGTGTCATTCGGACCGGCTACCACGCTGAGCTCGACGAGCTGCGCAACCTCAGCCAGCACAGCAAGCAAATCATTGCCGCAATGGAAGAGCGCGAACGCAAGCGCACGGGCATCAACTCGCTAAAAATCCGCTTTAACAGCGTTTTCGGGTATTACATCGAAATTTCGAAGCCCAATCTGCATCTCGTGCCCGCCGACTACGAGCGGAAACAAACCCTCGTCAACGCGGAACGCTTCACCGCGCCCGAACTGAAAGAATACGAGCGCAAAATTCTTGCTGCCGACGAGCGCATCGCCGAAATCGAACGCCAACTCTTCATCGACATTCGCAACGCCATCGCCGCGCACGCCGTCCGCCTGCGCAAGACTGCGGCCGCGATCGCGCAGATGGACGTGCTCACGACATTTGCGAAGCTGGCCGCCGACCGCGGCTACGTCCGCCCCGAGTTCACCTCCAGCGGCGAACTCCTGATCATTGGCGGGCGGCATCCGGTCATCGAAGAACTTTTACGCCAGCGCGGCGAACGCTTCGTCCCGAACGATCTCTACTTCGAGCCTCACAGCCAACAACTTCTACTCATCACCGGACCGAACATGGGTGGTAAGTCCACATATCTGCGCCAGGCGGCGTTGATTGCGCTGATGGCCCAAGCTGGCTCGTTTGTTCCGGCGCGCCAAGCCAACCTCCCCATTATCGATCGAATCTTCACGCGCATCGGCGCCAGCGATAATCTCGCGCGCGGTCGGTCCACGTTCCTCGTCGAAATGAGTGAGGTCGCCTCAATCCTGAATCACGCCACGCCCGCGAGCCTGGTCCTGCTCGACGAAGTCGGCCGCGGCACAGCTACCTTCGACGGCCTGTCAATCGCCTGGGCGGTCGTCGAACATCTGCAAAAACACACTCGAGCCCGCACCCTGTTCGCCACGCACTATCACGAGCTAACGGAACTAGCCGACCTCTTGCCCGCCGTCAAAAATGTTCATGTCTCTGTGAAAGAAACGCCAAATGAAATCATCTTCCTGCGCCACGTCGAACCCGGCAGCGCCAACAAAAGCTACGGCATCGAGGTCGCCCGCCTCGCCGGCCTCCCCCGCAGTGTCATCGAGCGCGCCCGCGAAGTCCTGAAAAAGCACGAACAAAGCGAACACCAACTCAGCGAAAAGCTAAGCCCCGACGCAGCCGAAGCGGCCGCCAACGGACACGCCGCCCAATCGATCCTTTTCACCCCGTTAGATCGCGCGGTCCTCGACAAACTCCGCGACGCTGACCTCGACCAACTCAAGCCCCTCGACGCCTTGAATCTCCTCGCCGAACTAAAAAAGCAAGTCTCCTAGTTGGCGACGGACACTGCGAGGAAATGGCTGTGCCACAAGGGCGCTTCCGTTGTCTTTTCGACTCTCGCGATCTTTCTTCTCTGTGCTCTCTGTGAACTCTGTGGTGAAATCTTCCTGACACCATCAGAATGAAATCCAGCCCGCTCCTCGTCCTCGGCCTCATGTCCGGCACCTCCGCCGATGCCATTGATGTCGCCCTGGCGAAAATTTCTGGCGCGCCTCCGCACATAAGCGCCCAGCTTCTCAAACACACCTCGACCAACTTTCCCCAGGCAATAAGGAAAGAAATCCTCCGCGTAGCGGAGCAGCAACCCATCTCCGCCGGCGATCTAAGCCAACTAAATTTTCGTCTCGGAGAGATCTTCGCCGAAGCGGCATTAACCGCCTGCAAGCGCTTCCACATCGCCACAAAAAAAGTTGCGCTGATCGGCAGCCACGGCCAAACGATCTTCCATCAAGGCAAGCCGGTGCTATATCTCGGTCGCCCAACTGCTTCGACGCTCCAAATCGGCGAGGCCAGCATCATCGCCGCCCGCACTAACATCACCACCGTCGCCGACTTCCGCCTTGCCGACGTCGCTCAAGGCGGCCAAGGCGCCCCATTAGTCCCCTACGCCGACTACTTGCTCTACCGCCATTCCAAACTAGGTCGCGTCTCCCTCAATCTCGGCGGCATCGCAAACATCACCGTGCTCCCAGCAGACGCCAAGCCGTCGCAAGTGTTCGCCTTCGACACCGGCCCCGCCAACATGCTCATCGACGCCCTGGTCCAACATTTCACGCATGCCCGTCAGCGATACGACAAAAACGCCGCCCTAGCCCAAAGCGGCCGCGCACAGCCCGCTCTCGTCGACGAACTGATGAAGGACCCATATCTGAAGCTCGGACCGCCAAAGAGCACCGGCCGCGAATACTACGGCCGCGCCTACCTAAATAATCTGATCGCCGCGGGCCGCCGCCACCATGCCAAGCCCGCCGACCTGATCCGCGCCGCCACAATTTTCACGGCGCTCTCAATAGTCGACGCGCTGCATCGCTTCGTTCTTCCCATACACAAAATCCACCAACTCATCGTCTCTGGTGGCGGCGCTCGCAACCCACTGATCATCGCCCAACTCGCCGCGGCACTGCCCCCAATTGAGATCGTACCCTCGGCGCAACTCGGCGTTCCCGAAGAGGCCAAAGAAGCATTTGCCTTTGCGCTGATGGCCTACGAAACCTTCCACCGACGCCCAGCGAATCTTCCCTCAGCCACAGGAGCGCAAGGTCCTGCGATCCTAGGTAAAATCTCCTATGCGCCGCCCCGCTGACATCGCTCCGCAAAATTCTCCGCGATCTCTGTGCTCCGGCCTCTGTGCCCTCTGTGATAGATCTGTTTCTTTCCTTCTCCTGATATTCGCAAGCACCATCATAATTTCAGGTTGCTCGCGTACCTCGGCGTCCGATCCCTCCACGTTGACCTTCCTCCTCGAATCCAATCCCACAAATCTCGACCCCCGCTACGCCACCGACGCGCAATCGCAACACATCGACGGCCTGCTTTTCTCCAGCCTCCTCGAACGCGACGCCCAAATGAAGCTCCACGGCGATCTGGCGGAATCCTGGGACATCCCCGATCCGCTAACCTACGTCTTCCATCTGCGCCCCGGCGTCCACTTTCACGACGGACGACCGCTCACCTCCGCCGACGTGAAATCGACCTTCGAATTCATGATGAATCCCGTCAACAAGTCTCCGAAACGCGGCGCCTTCCGGCTGGTGACCTCTATCGAAGCGCCCGATCCCGCCACGGTGATCTTCCACCTCAAAGAGCCCTACGCCTCGTTTACGATCAACCTGATCCGGCCGACCACCGGCATCGTTCCAGCGGCAGCGGGAGCCGATTTTTCGCGGCATCCCGTTGGCTCCGGCCCGTTTCGCTTCGTTAGCCAGGCTCAGGATGACGAAGTGATCGTCGAGCGCAACGCCGACTATCTTCAATCGACCGGCAGCGACGGCGGAGCAGCGGCGCCAATTTCTCGCATTCGCTTCCGTGTGGTTCCTGACGCTATCGTCCGGGCGTTGGAGCTTCGGAAGGGTTCCGCCGACCTCGAAGTCAGCTCGCTCACGCCAGACATTATTCCTGTGCTGGCGAAGCAAGCGTCGCTTGCGGTCACCGAGCGGCCGGGAACCAATTTCACTTATCTCGGCGTCAACCTCGAGGATCCGATCCTGAAACACCGCGAAGTTCGCCAAGCGCTAGCGTATGCCACCGACCGCGAATCGCTAATCCGCTTTCTGGTTCACGGGCAGGCGCGGGTGGCGAGCGGCATCCTGCCGCCGAACCACTGGGCCTACGAACCCAACGTCACACTGTACACACTGGATACCGCTCGTGCCGAGCAGTTGCTGGACTCCGCCGGATTCCCGCGCGGCAAGGACGGGTTGCGATTTCACGTCACGCTAAAGACTTCTACCGACGAGCAATTTCGCGTGCTTGGGGCGGCGCTGCAGGAGCAGTGGCGGCGCGTCGGCGTTGACCTGGAATTGCGGCCGCTGGAATTCGCCACTGTTCTGTCGGATGCGGTCAAGGGCAACTTCCAGCTCAACCTGCTCCGCTGGGTCGGCGCGAACAATGATCCCGACATCTTTGAGTTTGTGTTCTCGTCCAAGCGCTTTCCGCCCGATGGAGCTAACCGGGGACACTATCGCAATCCGCGTATGGATGCGCTGACCGACCAGATTCGCACCGAAATGGATCAAGAAAAGAGGAAGGTGCTTTGCAGCGAGGCCCAGAAGATCCTGGCAGACGATTTGCCTTACTTGCCGTTGTGGTTTACAGACGCTATCTCCGTACACCGCAAGAGCTTAGGTGATTTGCCCCTTAGCCCGACTGGCGATTTCGACTTTCTGAATTCACTCCGGTAGCCGCGCATTCGGAAGGAATTTGAAGAACGGAATGACGCAACCATCCGCTCTTCACCCTTCCTGCCGGTTCCACCGGCGCCTAGCGGAGGACAGCTTCGATTTCGGAGACCGGGATGGCACCTTCGCGCAAGACTTCCCAGTTGTCGTCGCGGAGTCCAATGATGGTGGAGGGCAGGCCCATTCCTGTTTCGCCGGCATCGAGAACCAACGGCAGGCGCAGACCTAGTTGTTTCATGAGCTGTTCGGTGTTGGCGCAGGCCGGGAAGCCGGAAATGTTGGCGCTGGTTCCTGTAATGGGGCCGCCGAACTCGTCGATCAGTTGCTCGACGATCGGACTTTTTGGCCAGCGCAGCGCCACCTTGCCCGTATTGGCCGTAACCTTCAAGGGAACGCGGTTCGAAGCGTCGACCACCAGCGTGAGCCCGCCGGGCCAGAACGCCTCCGCCAGCTTCTGAAAATTCCAAGGTGCGTGGTCCACGCCAGAGACCTCTTCTTCAGGCTCGCGCATCAGCACCAACGCCTGGTCCAGCGAGTTCACCAGGATCGGCAGGGCCCGCGTTTCGGGTCGGCCCTTTACTCGATAGAGCTCGTCCACAGCCGCAAGATTGAAGGGATCGGTGGCTAGTCCGTAAAAGGTATCGGTGGGAATCCCAATGACACAGCCGCGGACAAGGAAATGCGCCGCATATCGCAGTGCATCGGCTTCGGGGGCTTGCGCATTGATGCGCAACAGTTCTGCCGGCAACTTTTTGGCCTTTGGCGAAATCGTAATGCTACCCCATGCAGCGGTCCGCCCGCGCTGCCATTATTTGGGCGACGCTACCACACACCCGCCGACCGTGCAATGGCCCTCCGAGTAGCACAGGCATTCCTGCCGGTGTCAGCGTACACCCCACCGGGGACTCTGCGCTTCGAAGGTCAGCGTCGACTAGGAGTGGGCGGCTGCTCGCTCCGGTGACCTCCCCCGCCCAGGCATTCGGCGAATTCGCTTATTTGACGCGAAATTTGCTACGCTCCGGGTGATGGCTACGCCCGTCAAAGCTGCCCGGAACGCTCGTGCCACGAGTGTCGGGGCAACACCGATTACCAGCCGAGACAACCACTGGCTTAAGGAATTTCGCATGGCTTTGCGCGGCGGATTGCAAACGGAATCCGGTTGCGTCGGCGTCGAAGGAGTCCGGCTGGTCGAGGAAGCTTTGCGCTCGGGCTGTAGGATCGAAGCGGTGCTTTTCAGCGAGTCCGGTGAACGCCACCACGAACGTCTTGCGCCATTCGTCGATCGTCCCGAAATGGCATTTCCACTCTTGCGGACGACGGATCGCCTGTTTGAAGGCTTAGCGGACACCGAACATCCACAGGGCGTGGCCGCACTAGTTGCACCGCGAGCCGCCACGCTGGACGATATTCTTCGCGTGCATGGGGAGGCTTGCTCCCCACTGCTGGTGGTTCTTGCGGGCGTGCAGGATCCGGGCAACGTGGGGACGATCTTGCGTACCGCGTCAGCATTTGGGGCGACCGGCGCGGTCACGACGGCTTCGGGACAAAGTGGAACTGCCAGCCCCTTTTCGCCGAAGGCGTTGCGCGCTTCCGCGGGGGCTGCTTTGCATTTGCCGATACTCGCCGGGATGTCTTTGCCAATTTTGCTGACGCAGCTTCACGTTGCGAATGTGCGTACACTTGCTTCCAGCGTGCATAATCCTCGAGAGGGTGACTCGCCGCTGCTCGCGCCTTGGGAAGTAAATTGGTGCGAGCCTGTAGCTCTTCTCGTTGGCAACGAAGGAGCCGGCTTGCCGGAAGAAGTGGAGCGGAGCGCGGACGCGCGCATACGGATTCCCATGGCCAGCGGCATCGAATCATTAAACGCGGCAGCGGCGGCGGCGGTCCTGTTCTACGAAGCGGCGCGGCAGCGGAAATCACTTCCCTCCGGGAACACACAAAAGTGAGTCTCTTCTCGAAATTGCCGCAGCCGGTGGAACCCGATGTGCCTCTGGCGCATCAGCCGCTGGCCGAGCGCATGCGTCCCCGGACCTTGGACGAATTCATTGGACAGGAGAAATTGCTGGGTCCAGGCAAACCGCTGCGGGTGCAAATCGAAAACGACGATCTTGGCTCAATGTTGTTTTGGGGCCCGCCGGGTTGCGGTAAGACCACCCTCGCTCGGCTGATTGCGCGGTTGACGAGCTCGGAATTCGTTTCATTCAGCGCCGTGCTTGCCGGCATCAAGGAAATCAAGGACGTGATGGCTGCCGCCGAGCGCAAGGCCCGCTCCGGGCCGCGCACGATTGTCTTCGTCGATGAAGTCCATCGCTTCAACAAGGCGCAGCAGGACGCCTTTCTTCCTTACGTTGAAGCGGGACACATCACTTTTATCGGGGCGACCACGGAAAACCCTTCGTTCGAAGTGATTTCGCCGCTTCTTTCGCGGACCAAGGTCTACATTCTCGATCCCTTGCCGACGCCCCTGATCGCCGAACTCTTGCGCCGGGCGCTCGCTGACAAGGAACGTGGCCTAGGCAATGAAAATGTTGAATCGGGCGACGACGTGCTCTTTCGGATCGCGTCTTACGCGAACGGCGACGCGCGATCGGCTTACAACACGCTGGAGCTCGCTGTGCGCGGCGCCGAGCCGGATAGCGCCGGTGTGCGCCATGTGACCGCTGCGCTTCTTGAGGATGTGCTGCAGCGCAAACTCCTGCGCTACGACAAGGCCGGCGAAGAACACTTCAACCTCATTTCAGCTCTGCACAAGTCAGTCCGCAATTCCGATCCTGACGCGGCACTTTATTGGCTTGCGCGCATGCTCGAATCCGGTGAAGACCCGCTGTATCTCGCGCGCCGCATGGTGCGGATGGCCAGCGAGGACATCGGTCTCGCTGAGCCGGGAGCGCTTGCGGTCACGCTCGCGGCAAAGGAGGCGTTCGATTTCATCGGCCCGCCGGAAGGCAATCTGGCGCTGGCGCAAGCCGCTGTGTATCTGGCGCTCGCGCCGAAATCCAACGCGCTCTACACGGCCTACGGCGAAGTTATGCAAGATGTCCACAAAACGGAAGCAGATCCGGTGCCGTTGCATCTGCGGAATGCGGTGACCGGGCTAATGAAGAATGTGGGCTACGGCCAGGGCTACAAGTACGCGCACAATTTCGACGAGAAAGTCACCGACATGACTTGCCTGCCGGATAATCTAGCCGGCCGCACCTACTACAAGCCCACCGACCAGGGCTTCGAGCAGCGCCTTCGCCAGCGGCTGGAAGACATTCGTAAGATAAAATCACGATCATCATCTGAATCTTGAGGAGCAACGATGAATCGGCTCGCCTCGGCGATCCTTGCATTGTTTCTTTGCGGCACAGTGAGGGCCAGCGATAAGCACCCGCGGCCGCGACTTCTGGGAATCTTCAGCGTTCACTTTTACTCTACCAATCTTCCCGCTGCACGCGAGTTCTATGCTCAGATCCTTGACGACCCGGGGATTGCTTGCCACTGGTGCGAAGCGACACCCTGGGAGACACTGACCGTCCTTATGCCTTCCAAACAGGTCTTGATAATTTCGGCTCCCACAGGCGCGCCGCCGCCAAACATGCTGGCGGAGATCGTCTTTGCCACAGATGACGCGAAGGCGATGAGGAAATACTTGGTGGACAAGAAGGTCGCGATCGAGAAACGGAATGATCCCGACCGTCCCGGCTGGATGGCGTCTGGCAATCTGGGGAGTTTCACGGCGTTGGACGCCGAGGGGCACAGGATCGGCTTTATCCAGATGCCGAGAACTTTCTTACCTTCACCGCATACAAATGCGCTGCGCATAATCCACACAGGCTTTGTCGTAAACGATCGCGCCGCCGAGGATCATTTCTACAAGGACGTGTTGGGCTTCCATGTTTATTGGCACGGCGGCAGGCACGAAGGCAAAGATGATTGGGTGGCAATGCAAGTGCCCGACGGCACGGACTGGGTTGAGTACATGCTTAACATTCCGCCCACCGCGAATCATCATACGTTTGGGGTAGCGAATCACATCGCGTTGGGGGTAGAAGACATCCACACCACGCACAGGCGGGTGATCGAGAATGGGTTTCAGTCAACCGAAGAACCACAGATTGGGCTGGACGGCAAGTGGCAGCTTAATGTTTACGATCCCGATGGCACGCGGACTCAATTCATGGAATTTAAGCCCGTCGAAAAACCCTGTTGCAGCCAATTCACCGGCGTCCAGCCAGGCCCGGAGTGACGATCACAATTTTTCAACGCGGTAGGTTAAGATCACGATCATCTGAATCTTGAGGTGCACCATGCGATTGGCACGCCATCTTGCATTGTTGTGGATCATGGCCCTACCGATCGGCGTCATCGCCGCGCCCGAGCGACCCGAAATTACCGGCATCGCGCTGGTCAGGCTCCGCGTCACAAACATGGACGCTTCGCGGGCCTTCTATGCCAAAACCCTGGGATTGCCCGAGGTTTCACAGGGATGTTTCAGCCCGGCTTCAGCCGCAGCATGTTTTTCGATTAATTCCTTGCAGAAGCTGGAATTGATTTCAAGCGATCCGGCGGAAAACAAGAACGCGGTGGAAACGATTGGCTACCATGTGCGAGACGCGAACAGCATGCGCGAGTATCTGCTCTCGCGCGGCGTAAAGTGCAGCGAGGTCAGGCGTAGCACCGCGGCCGATAAGTATATTGAAGTCCGCGATCCCGAAGACCATCGAATTGTGTTTCTTTCTCCCGGCACCGGCACGATGAGCACTGTAGCAATCTCGCCGCTGAGCAATCAGATCATTCATGCTGGATTCGTTGTTCGCGATCGCGCCGCCGAAGATGCGTTCTACAAGGACATTCTGGGATTTCGATTGTATTGGCACGGCGGAATGAAAGATGACGAAACGAGCTGGGTAGCTATGGAAGTGCCCAACGGCACGACCTGGCTTGAATACATGCTCAACATTTCTCCGACTGCGGATCACCACACGCTTGGCGTGATGAACCACATTTCGCTGGGTGTGGTCGATATCAAAGCGGCGGACGCGCGGCTGGTCAAGAATGGCTGGAAGCCTATCGAGGACCCGAAGCTGGGGCGCGACGGCAAGTGGCAGCTGAACGTGTACGATCCCGATGACACGCGCGTGGAATACATGGAGTTCAAGCCCGCGCAGAAACCATGTTGCAGCGAGTTCACCGGCCCCCACCCTGGACCTCAATGATGAATTGGCTTTTTCCTCGCTGCCAGATTCGCAGTCGACAACTTCTGTTCGTGCTTATCTTTTTGGCCTGGACTGGCCGCGCTGCGCCGCTTCGCGCGCAAGATCTCGACAAGCCCGTCCTGAACATCGACGAGGACATTACCGCCTTTGGCTATGCATCCGACGGACGAATCGCCTACGCGGTCAATCGGCCATTCAAGACGAAACAGTACGATCTGGAACACGACGATATCTGGATTCAGGACGCTAACGGCAAGCGCCGGCGACTTTTTGTTGGCGAGAAATTTCAGAGGGGCGCTGCTCCTTTCACCTACAGCGTGAATTCCTTTCGCTGGTCGCCGAACGGACATTTGCTTCTTGCCGAATTGTTTACCGCTACTGTCGACGAGACCGGCAAGACTGTGGATTCCACGATGACGCTGGTACTCGATGAAAGCGGGAAAGAAGTTCACCTGGGCGGCAACGACAATGTGATCAAGGACGCGGCCGACGCATCATGGTTGGTGGACAACGCCACGATCATCTACCTTTCGGAAGTTGTGAAACCCAAGGTCCTGTTTTCCTTTCATTACCTCAATCGCACCGGCGGACCGCCGGGCCCCGTGTTTGAGGGACGCACATTCCTCGGTTTCGTCCCCGTGCCGGGCAGCAACTTGGCCTTCGCCGTGGAACGCGACCGCAATCTTTCTGGGCCACCGCGCCTACAGCGGCTCGAACTTCTCGCCCAGGACGATCATGAAGTGGCCACGCTCGATGACTACGACGGCGGGATTTCTTTATCGCCGAGTGGGACCAGGATCGCGTACTACATCGATCGAGAAGTGATTGAAATTCGCGACGTTGCGAATCCGGATCGGACTGCGCGGGTACGCGCAGGTTTCGGTGTGTTTCGCTGGGGACCAGACGAGACTCGTATCCTTCTCAAGCGCTCCGTGGAGAAGAAGTCCGGCGATCTGGTATGGATCAATCTTCCGCCACTCGCGGCGCGATCCCCCGCAGACAAAGATGCGCCAGCCGCCACGCAGCCTACTCCGATCCCCGTGCTCCACGGACTGACGTTCCGGGAATTTGCGATTTCTCCCGACGGCAAGTTCCTAGCCGTCATCGCGCCAGGCAGGCGGAACTTGGCGGTCTATCCGCTCCCTCGCTAGAAAGTGGACGTCGGAATCAGGCTGGCAGCCAAGCCACGATGTGGGGGCGACACCCTCACGTTACGTCCGTAGGGACGAACGGCGGCGCTTGTGTTCGACGAGGATGCAGGCATCCATCACAACGACTAGGCCGGCGGCGCGCGCTCTTTCTGCGGATGCCTGGTGCTCGATGCCCAGTTGCATCCAGACGACTCTGGCGCCGACGCGGATTGCGGATTCGACCGCAGGCGGGACTTCTTCAGGGCGGCGGAAGATATCCACGATTTCGATTTTTTCGGATACGTCCTCTAAGCGCGCGTAGCTCTTCTCCCCTAAGACTTCCCTTTCATTCGGATTGACGGGAATGATCCGGTAGCCGACCGACTGCATGTATTCGCTAACGCCGTAACTCGGACGGCCTGGATTTGACGATAGGCCTACGACCCCGATGGTCTGGTAGCTCCTTAGAATCTCGGCCATGGGGTCGCGGCCTGGGTCCACGCCATCAGGAAGAAGGATCTTCATTCGTGAATCATCTCATTTCTTGTGAAAGAGCGATCGAGCTCACAGAGCCCTCAATTGCCCCACTTCCTCGCGCGTTAAAGGACGAAATTTGCCCGGAGGCACATCCAGAGATAATGCGCCCAGCTTGACACGGCGGATTTTTTCCACGTGGTAGCCGACGCGGTCAAACATCCGGCGGATCTGGCGGTTGCGGCCTTCGATGAGCACGACTTCGTACCAGGGATTCGCGGCGTCTTCCGCAAGACGAATCGAAGCCGGCGATGTTTTGACGCGGCGGCCATCCTCCAGCTCGATTGTGATTCCGGCACGCAGACGCGTAAGCGCTTTCTCGTCAGGTCGGCCGCTGATCTTAACCAGATAGGTTTTCGGGACGTGCGAGCCGGCTTTGGTGAGCTTTTGCGCCAGCGCACCGTCGTTGGTCATCAGCAGCAATCCTTCACTTGCGTAGTCGAGACGCCCCACTGGATAAACGCGCTCGCGAACATCCTTTATCAGATCCATAACGGTAGGACGCCCTTGCGGGTCGTCCACGGTGGTGACGTAACCCTTCGGCTTGTGGAGCGCGAAATAAAGAAACTGCTCGCGGCGCGGAAGAGGCGTTCCATCGATGGAGATTTCCTCGCGCTCGGGATCAGCTTTGGTGCCGAGTTCGGTGACGACCTCACCATTCAGCGTGACACGACGCGCGGCGATCAACTCCTCGGCTTTGCGGCGTGAGGCTACGCCCGAAGCGGCGATGATTTTTTGCAATCGTTCGACAGGCATTGGTTGGGCCGCGGTATCAGCTGTCAGGAAGCTCGCGCCGCAGCCTGTAAGGCTGCTGAAAGAGTCTTTTCTTCAGGAGGTCGGTGCTTTAGCGCCGACGTAAACTGCGTGCTCTCAACGGGCTTCAGCCCCTGAAGGAAGCTTTTCCCTCGTTTTGTTGCTTTTTTCCGCAGCCTGTTTAGCCTTGCGCACCGGGCTGGCGGCTTTGCGCAGCGCTTCGAGTTCGGATCTCTTCAGCTCACGGTAGCGGCCGCGCGGAATGCCCTCGACCTGGATGGGACCAATGGAGATGCGAATCCATTTCTCGATGGGATGCTGAGCTTTCATAAGGACCCGGCGCAACTCTTCTTTCCGCGTGTCGCGCATGCGGACTTCGTACCAATAGTTTGCGGCGCGGCCGCGCGTGGAGTCGGGTTGGCGAAGCGTTTTCATGCGGACACCCGCTTCCTTACCCAGATGATCGAGATCGTGGAGCGTGAGCATGCCTTTTACTTTGATGTGGTAGGCCTGTTCGAGATGCTCCCAGTTCTTGAGTACTTGCGCAGCCAGGTCGCCGTCGTTGGTGAGAAGGATCACGCCCGAAGCGGCGTATTCGAGATTGCCGACCGGGTAAACGCGCTCGGGAAAACCGCGGAGCGAATTTCGCAGCGTCTTTCGGCCTTCGGGGTCGGACATGGTGGCGACGATCTCGGAAGGCTTGTTCATCGCGATGTAAACCAGACGCTGGGGCGTGGTGATGAGTTTGCCTGCCGCTTCAATGCGGTCGGTGGCGAGGTCGGCTTTGCTGCCCAGTTCCGTGACCGCGCGTCCATTAACGCGGACTTGGCCGCTGAGAATGAGTTGCTCAGCGTGGCGCCGCGAGGCGATTCCAGCGCGCGCAATTATTTTTTGTAGGCGTTCTTGCATTTTGGTGGTCTTGGTCGCGTCTCTTTTGAGCGGCGGTGAGTCCTGCTGTAGGGCGTCGCTTCAGCGCTTCCCTCTTCGATTTCGAAAACGGCTCGTCAACTACGCTCTATTCGCCCGCCACAGCCTTGCGAGACTTCTCTTCATCGCCTTCGCCAGCAGCCGTTTCGGGCACTGGTTCAATCGTCGTCTCGGAGGATTCTGCCGCAACCTCCTGTTGAGCCCCGCCGTAAACCGGAGATTCTACAGCTGGCGTTTCCTCGACTGGCTCGGACATCTGCCCCGTAGCCGCCTGAGTTTCTTCTCTGGGCATCATCTCATCGGGTTGCGCTTCTCCCGCCGGGGCACCTTCCACCATCCCGTCGAGGACGCTCTCGTCGCCTGCGCCGGGTGTGGCGATGCCTTCATCGGTACCAAGCGCCTCGCGAGCCAGCGCTTCAAATTCCTTCAAGCTGGGCAGTTCCTGCAGATCGCTGAGCCCGAAGCGCATCAAAAATTCCTTCGAGGTGCGATACAGGATGGGGCGGCCGATGACTTCCTTACGTCCGGCCGTGGTAATCAGCCGCTTATCGAGCAACGTTTTCAATACGCCGGAGGTGTTGACGCCGCGAATTTCCTGAATCTCCGGCGCTGTGACCGGCTGCTTGTAGGAGATCACCGCGAGAGTCTCCAGCGCAGGCATCGTCAGCCGCAGCGGTGGGCGCAGACTCTTGATGAAGCGGCGCACCACATCGTGATGCTGCGGCTTGGTGTACATCTTGTAGCCACCGGCAACCGCGCGGACTTCAATGCCCCGGTCTTCGGAAGCATAACTGGCCACCAGTTCGTCGAGCGACGATTGAACCGCCAACTTCTCGGCGCCGAGCGCCGCGGCCAGTTGCTCGATCGTGGCCGGTTCGTCTGCCGCGTAAATGATGGCTTCCAGGGCCGCTTTTCGTTCTTCGTTGGTCATAAAGCCGCGAAACTCCTCCGCTTCCAATTCTCTTTTCCTAACCTGAACGCTCCAATCTCGAACGTCTACTTATACTCTTCGTCGATTTGGCGAACGCCTCCGCTTTCGTCAAACACCAGATCGAAGGACTTGCCTTTTTTCACGACGATCTCGCCGAACTGCTTTTCCTGCGCGAGCACCACCGCTTGCATCTTGACCATTTCGAGGACGGCGAGAAACGCAACGATCATGGCATGCCGCGAGGGGCACGCCTCAAAGAATTCGATCAGCTTGACGGAGCTGTCGTCGCTGGCCAGGATTTGCGCACGCAACTGCGCCATCATCTGCGCCACGGTGAACTGCTCGTGCTGCAAATCGATGCGCGAGATTTCCTTGCGGCGCTCCAGCACCTGCTGGAAGACCTTGACCAGATCAACCAGGGAAACAACGAGTTCGCCTTCCGTGCCTTCGTCGTTGTAGAGCGACTTGTCCGGCCTCGACCAGACGTTTTCCTCGATCTGCTGCTTCTGGTAGAGCAACTGCGCTGCGTTTTTGAATTTCTCGTGTTCGACGAGGCGCTGCACCAGTTCAGCGCGCGGGTCGGTAGCTTGCTCTTCCGGCGACGCAAGCGGGTCAGGCGGGAGCAGCATCTTCGATTTGATGTAGATCAGCGTCGCCGCCATGTAGATGAAATCGGCGGACACATCCACGTTCAGCTCTTCAAGCTTGTGCAGGTAATCGAGATATTGCGAGGTGATTTTGGCGATCTGGATGTCATGGATGCTCATCTCCTGCTTCTTGATGAGATCCAGCAGCAGGTCCAGAGGCCCCTCGTACATCGGGATATTGATCTTGTAAGGTGTCGCCATTCTTTATCTCGCCACTTCGGACTCGGCGCTGGTCACTTCTTTTCTCTTCTCGTCCCAGCCGAACACGGCTTCGCGCACGCGAACCATCGTTTGCTGGGCATGCTTGCGTGCGACTTTTGATCCCGCGTCGATGATTTCCAGCACGCGCGGTCGATGCTTCTCATATTCCAAACGCCGCTCGCGTATCGGTGCAATCCACTCGATCAAGTGATCGGCCATTTTCGCCTTGCACTCAATGCAACCGATGCCGGCGCTGCGGCACCCTTGCGCGGCCCACTCCAGCGTTTCCTTGGGCGAGAACAGTTTATGCCAGTCGTAGACAGGACACACGTCCGGATTTCCGGGATCGGTACGACGCTGGCGTTTCGGATCGGTAACCATCACCTTGGTCTTGCCGCGGATGTCCTGGTCGGATTCGCTTAGCGTTATAGCGTTGGCGTAACTCTTTGACATTTTCCTGCCATCAAGACCTGGAACTCGTGGTGTCTTGGTTAGCAGGACTGACGGTTCAGACAGAACTTGAATAAGCGACACTTTGTGATTAGCCAACAAAGATTGCCGCTCGTCGTAGGGAACTAGTCTCAGCTGTAATTCAGCTGTCCTCTCAGCAGACATCTTTTCGCCCTTGGCGGAGAGATGTTTATGCTCGAGAGAGTTAAGGATCGCCTGCGCGGCACCCTTTTCGCTATTCTTCCAATCTTCTTTGCCGAAGAAAATCACGAAACGCCGGACGATTTCTCGACTCAATTCTACGTGGGACACTTGGTCTTCGCCGACGGGCACAGCAAGCGACATGCCCTCCTCGCTGTAGACAACAATGTCGGCGGTCTGCAGGCAGGGATAGCCGAGGAACCCGTAGGTATGCAGGTCTTTGTCCTTCACATTCTCGAAAGCTTCTTTGTAGGTGGGAACGCGTTCGAGCCAACTGAGCGGCGTCACCATCGAGAGGAGGAGGTGCAGCTCAGCGTGTTCGGGGACTAGCGATTGCTGAAAGATCACCGACTTGGCTGGATCAAGGCCAGCAGCCAGGTAATCCGTTACGATCTCAATTGTGTTCTGAGCTACCTGCGAGCTATCAGCGTAGTCGCTGGTCAGCGCGTGCCAGTCCGCTATGAAGTAGAAGCAATCATACTCAGGATCATTTTGGAGTTGGACCCAGTTCTGGAGCGCCCCGAAATAGTGTCCGATGTGCAGGCGGCCCGTAGGGCGCATCCCACTCACTACACGCTTCTTCTTTGTGACCGCGTTAGCCGCCAATCTGATGGTTCCTTTCGTTACCCCCGCCGAGAATCGTCACCCTGAGGCCGACAAGGATAGCCGACCGACCTCAGTGGTTAGTTGCAAGCGAGATGATTTTTCGCTCGAGGTCCTACGCCCCGAAAAAGGCGTTCCACTCAGGATGACAGTAATCCGCGTCGCCGCCAAATTGCTCCGAGGTAACACAGGCATTCCTGCCTGTGTCCACCTAGGCCCAACCACGAATGCCCAGCGGAGCAAAAAAGCAGTCGGCGCAATCCCAGCCGCCGTATATTTACCTTGACAACTTATGTCAAGTATGCTACTCTCTTCGTAAGTAAGCCCGTGCCCAACAGAAGCAGCTAACTACTGCCGTAAGCTCTTTACCTGCACACTCTTACGAAAGCCCCTACAAACCCAAATCGCGCGCAATGATCATCCGCTGTACCTCGCTGGTCCCCTCGTATATGGTGATCACCCGCGCGTCACGGTACATGCGCTCGACATCGGTCTCGCGCGAATAGCCGACGCTGCCGTGAATCTGCACCGCCTTGGCCGCGACACGATTCACCATTTCGCTGGCGTAGAGCTTAGCCTTGGATGCGGCCGCTCCCATGCGCCCCCCGGAATCCTTAAGCCACGCCGCGTGGTAGACCAGGCCGCGGGCCGCCTCGATTTCAGTCTGCATGTCGGCCAGCATCCACTGGACCGCTTGGAATTGCCCGATGTTTTTGCCAAACGCCCGGCGCTGCTTCGAGTAAGTGGCCGCCGCCTCTAACGCCCCCTGCGCCAAGCCCACTGCTAGCGCCGCGATCCCGATGCGCCCGCCATCCAGGGCACTGAGCGCGATTTTCAGCCCTTGGCCTTCTTCGCCTAGACGATTTTCGGCCGGGACTTCGCATTCGTTCAAGATAATTTCAACGGACGGCGAGGAATGCTGCCCCATTTTTTCTTCATGCCGGCCCACGCGGAACCCTCTGAAGGTGGGCTCGACCAGAAAAGCGGTGATGCCTTTTCCCCCCGCGTCCGGATCCGTTTTTGCGAAAACGATGAATACCCCGGCTACGCTGCCGTTTGAGACCCACGTTTTCGTGCCGTTCAGGCGGTAGTCACCCGCATTTGGCCCGCCACTCGGTCGTGTAGCTCGCGTTTGAATGCCGGCGGCGTCAGATCCGGCTTGAGGTTCCGTCAGGCAGAACGCGCCTAAGAATTCGCCGGTTGCCAGGCGGCGGAGATATTTTTTCTTCTGGTCGTCGCTGCCGAAGGCCAGCAGCGGCACTTGCACCGCGGAATTGGTCACGCCCAGCGACGTAGCCATGGCCGCGTCCACGCGCGCGACCTCTTCGAGCATCAGCACGTAGGAAATCGTATCGAGGCCCGGGCCGCCCCACTCTTCCGGGACGAGCATGCCACAGCAGCCGATCTCACCCAGTTTCTTGATCTCTTCGACCGCAAAGCGCCCTTCGCGGTCGCGCTGCCGCACCGACAGCCGCACCTCATTTTCCATGAATTGCCGGACGGTATCGCGAGTCAGTTTTTGGTGGTCGTTGAGCGAAAAATCCATCGTCTCCGGTGTACCAGCAGTACGAGTGATGCTAACACACGCAAACATGCCGGACTAGCGAGTTCCACTTCCCGCACCGCCGCTACTTCGCCTGCGATTTTCCGGAAAGGCGTGCAAAGAAAGAAAACATGGCGACCGCGGCCAAGGCCCAAATACCGGCACTGATGCTCCATGAGAGGCTCGGCGGCAGCCAGCGAACCAGCGTTCGATCAATACCAAGCACTATCGTGGTGAGGATCACGAGCGCCACGACGCGGGCCAGCGGACGATACTTCCAGTCTCGTTGCGTTTGAGATTCCATAAGAGGTTCGTCAGAGCTTGAACAACTCGCGCAGCCGTTTGGTCTGCACGCGGCTCACCGGTATTTCGGTCTGCTTCTTATCCGCCATTTTCAGCATGTAGCTGGCCTTGAACCACGGGACGACTTCCTTGATGTGGTGGATGTTCACCAGGTACGAGCGGTGCGGGCGCCAGAACGATTCCGAGTCCAGCGCCGCGTGCAGTTCTTCCAGCGTGCGATAGTTTGAGGTCCCTTCGGCGTCGCGAGCCACCACCGAGATCATGCCATCATCGATGGAAGCGAAAAACAGGTCTTCGGCATCCACCAGCAGCATCCGTTGCTGCGATTTCACAAGGAGCTTGGCAGGCTGCGCGGCCAGCTTGCTCGCACCGAGCTGGGTTACGAGTTGTTCGAGTCGCTCGGTCGTCGTGGCCTGGTTCTCCATCACCTTGCGGGCGCGCTGGATTGCTTTCGCAATACGCGCCTTGTCGAACGGTTTCAGGACGTAGTCCACCGCATTGACGTCAAAGGCCTGCACCGCGTAGTGGTCGAACGCCGTGGCGAAAACGACGTGGGGAACCTTCATTTTGCGCTCGACGAGTTTTCGGAGCACGCCAAAGCCGTCCAAACCAGGCATCTGCACGTCGAGAAACACCAGATCGGGCGCATGCTCCTTGATCAGCGTCATAGCCTCGACGCCGTTCTTGCCTTGCCCGATGACGTTGATCTCCGGGAAGCCTTTGAGCAGGAAGACCAGTTCGTCCCGGGCGGGCTTCTCGTCGTCGACAATTATGGTAGTGATGGCCATGGATCGCACATTGAGTATAGGGTTGGCTGCTCCCGCAGGCAATGAATCCGGCAGCGGATCGCCCGGTGCGCGCGAATGGGCCAGGGCAAGGGCTTGGCGCATGCCTCGCCGCCCCTGATAAGATACCCGCGGGAGAAACTCCGCGACTCATGCCGCCAAAGAAATCGAGCAAGGCAGCCCCAAGAAATCAGACCAATCAGGCGACCGGAAAAATCCTGAGCAGCAAAGTCCTGTACAAGGGGCACATATTCGGAGTGCGCCGCGATGAGGTTCTGGAGCCGACCGGCATCCGAACGACGCGCGAGGTCATCACCCACCCGGGTTCCGTGGTGGTAATGCCGGTGCTCCTAGATCGCCGCATTATCCTGATCCGCCAATACCGTCACGCGGCACGGCAGTTTCTGTGGGAGCTGGTGGCCGGCCGCATCGACCCAGGCGAGAGCGTGCGCCAGGCCGCCGCCCGCGAGCTGATCGAAGAGACCGGTTACCGAGCCAAACGTTTGCGGGTTTTCCTCGATCTCTTCCCTACCCCGGGTTTTCTCGAGGAACGCATGTACATTTTGCTGGCGGAAGGCTTAACCCCGGGCGAAGCCGAGCCGGAAGAGGACGAAAAGATCGTCGCGAAGGCCTACACCCGCGCCGAACTCGAAAAAATGATCCAGCGCGGCGTGCTTCGCGACGCAAAATCGATCGCCGGACTCCTTTACTACTTTCGGTTTCTGGCGTAGCACCGACTCCGAAAATGTGACGGCGACCCTTCACCGCGTCCCGTTTTCAACGACAAAGCGCAGCTCAAAGTTCATCTCCGCGGGAACAACACAGCGCCGCGAACGCCTCACGGAGCAGACAGAGAAGAAATGCCACCGGTTCCCGCCAGAGTCCAATCCCAGCAAGTTGCCGCAGACAACGTCCAATTTCCGTCCGCGCCTGGCGCCAGTCCCGGGCTGCAATTCTTGCTGCCCGTGACAGTTTTCCTCGGCGCGTTTCTTCTTTTCCTGCTGGAGCCGCTGTTCGCCAAGCTGATTCTTCCACGCTTCGGAGGCTCCGCCGCCGTCTGGGCCACCTGCCTGGTGTTCTTCCAATCCGCATTGCTGCTCGGCTATTGGTACGCCGACTTGACCACCCGCCGCCTGCTTCTGGCTCGGCAATCGGGCCTGCACGTCGCGCTACTGTTGGCGAGTCTTTGTTTCCTGCCGGTCGCTCCTCGCGCGCTCTTTCCGTCGCTCGACGCAATCCATCCTGCCGCTCATATTCTCGTCGTACTGACAGCTTCGATAGGCTTGCCGTTCATCCTGCTCAGCGCCACGAGCCCACTCGTGCAGAGTTGGCACGCCCGCGTGGCCGGTAGCGCCGAGCCGTATCACTTATTTGCGCTATCGAACTTCGCTTCTTTGGTCGCGCTTCTGAGCTTTCCATTTCTGATCGAGCCGCGTCTTTCTTCTCACGGGCAAGTGTTGCTGTGGACTAGCCTCTTTGTTATTTTCGTTGGCGTATGTTCGTTGACGGCGTGGCTCGCCGGCCGTGACGCCCGCACCGTCGCCCCCACGTCAGCAGATCCCGCGCCCGCGATCACCGCGCCTGCGCCAACGCTTCGCGAAAGACTCCTGTGGCTGAGCCTTTCGGCCTGCGGTTCGATGCTGCTGCTTTCCATCACAAATCACATTACCGAGAACGTCGCGCCGGTGCCGCTATTGTGGGTTGTGCCGCTCGCGTTATACCTGCTCACTTTCGCGCTCGCCTTCCATCGCCGGAGTCTGTATTCCCGATGGCTGATGGTGCGGCTCCTGGCGGTCGCGGTGGGCAGCCTGGGCTACGCCATCTACGATCCTTCCTTCACCGAGTCAGTTCAGGTAAGCGTGCCCCTATTCTGCGGTGGCCTGTTCCTGTGTTGCTTGTTCTGCCACGGAGAACTCGCCAAACGCCGCCCCGCTCTCTGCGATCTCACATCCTTCTACCTGATGATTTCGCTGGGCGGGGCGCTCGGCGCGATCCTTGTGGGCATCCTGGCCCCAGTCGTTTTCAATGGTGTCTACGAATTCCCGCTGACGCTGTGCCTCACGGCGCTTCTCGCGGTCATCGTCGTTTGGCCGGAAGGCTGGCTTGCTCGCGTTTTTTGGGGATTCGCGACCTTATGCATGGCCGCGGTGCTGCTCTACCACGCTCATGCCTACAAGAAAGATTCCATCTTCGCGGTTCGCAATTTTTACGGTGGCCTTCGCGGGGAATTGCATCGCGACTGGCTCAAGCAGCCTTACCGCACTCTGTATCATGGCAAGATCGAGCACGGCGCGCAGTTCCTGGACCCGCCGAAGAGCCTTCTGGCCACGACCTATTACGCCGAGACTTCCGGGGTTGGAAAAGCATTGGACCATTTCACCGGAGCACCCAAGCGGGTAGGCGTAATAGGACTGGGGGCGGGAACCTTGGCATCCTACGGCAACGCCGGCGATTACTTCCGTTTCTACGAAATCAATCCGCTGGTCGTGTCAATCGCCCGCACCTGGTTTTCCTATCTCCGCGACACTCGCGCCAAGGTCGACATCTCCATGGGAGACGCGCGCTTGTCGTTGGCCCATGAACCCGATCAGCAGTTCGACGTGCTGGCGGTCGATGCCTTCTCCGGCGACGCCATTCCCGTCCATCTCTTGACCAGGGAAGCCTTCGCACTATACCTCCGGCACCTCAAACCTGGCGGGATCCTGGCGATCCACACATCGAACACCTACTTGGATCTCAATCCAGTCGTTCAGTTGCTCGCCGACGATGCGCATCGTCCGGCGCGTTTGATTTCCAATGACGATGATCTCCGGAAGCTGATCGATGCTTCGGACTGGGTGCTGGTCACGCGCAACGATCGGTTCTTAAACGACCTGGACTCCGGGACCCTCCCGGAGCACATCGAGGTGTCCGCCAAAACTTCGGCTCTGGACCGACGACTACAACAACGTGTTCCAAATCCTGCGCCCGGTCCAATTCCACAAAGCAGGCTCCGAATAGTGCTCGCGTTCCGGGGTGCGACCAGTGCCGTTGCGCTTCGTACCGCAGTAGGGCAGCTGTAACAAATGTTTCTTCCTTCCGTAAATTACCCGCAATATAACATTCAACCCGCAGTTCTACCATTCGGCGAACGCTCGTATTAAATCGATTTATGAGATCTGAAGGGCCTTGCTTGGTTTAACAACCGCGACGTTTGTTCTATTGACTGCGACTTTCATTCTGCTACACTCCGCGCAATTTAATTTTTTCTAGCGGTCGTGCGGGTGTATTTGGCCGCGGTCGGCAAATCTCAGTCTTGTAGTCCATGGAGGGGAATCTCGGTGCGAGGAACGGTTAAATGGTTCAATAATTCAAAAGGTTACGGCTTCATCGGGCGCGACGATGGCCCCGATGTTTTCGTCCATTATTCCGCAATCACTGGCGACGGCTACCGCACGTTGCAGGAAGGAGATCCGGTCGAGTTTGAGATCGTCCAGGGACCGAAAGGTCCTCAAGCGGCCAACGTGCAGAAGGCAAGCTAAGTAGTACCCAGCAATTATTGGGGCCGGCCGAGACTCCCCCTCAGCCGGCCATTTTCTTTTTCTAGCCAACTCGCGAATTGCCTGGCTTCCCTTATAATCCCCGCATGGACAACAAAACTATAGCGCGCATTCTCCGCGAAACCGCCCAGCTTCTCGAAATCGATGGTGCGATCATCGGCCGCTACCGTACCTACGAGAAGGCCGCTGAGCTCATTGCCGGTATGCACGAATCCATCGAACAGCTCGCCAAAGAGCCCGACAAGCTCGAGGAACTGCCGGGAATCGGCGAGCGCATGGTCGAACACATCCAGGAAATCATCGCTACCGGCGACTACAGCCTCCGCCAGAAGCTGCTCAAGAAGTTCCCCGTCACCTTGCTCGACATTCTCAATCTGCAATCCCTTGGACCCAAGAAAGTCGCCTTTCTATGGTCCAACTTCAAAGCTGCCACCGTGGCCGACGTGGAAATGCTAGCGCGCGAGGGAAAGCTCCGCGACCTTCCCGGCTTCGGCGAAAAGAGCGAGCAGAACATCCTGAAAGCGGTGGAAACTCACAAGCGCTCGACCGGCCGATTCCGTCTGGACACCGCCGAAGCGGCCGCCGCGACGATCATCGCGCACATTGAAAAGTACCCAAAAGCCATTGCTTCGGTCACCCCTGCGGGATCGCTGCGCCGTGGCCGCGAAACTGTCGGCGATCTGGACCTGCTGCTGACCTTGGCCGACGGCTACACATCTCAAAAACACATCGACGCCATCGTCGATCACATCTTGAAATATCCCCGCATCGATCAGGTTCTGGCGCATGGCGAGAACAAGGTCAGCTTTACCCTCGACAGCGGCCTCCAGGTGGACGTGCGTCTCCTCGACAAGGAAAGCTTCGGCGCCGCACTCCTCTATTTCACAGGTTCCAAGGAGCATAACGTCGCCCTGCGTGGCCGGGCCAATGACATGGGGTATACGCTGAATGAATATGCCCTGGCGACCCTGAAGGGCGAACGCCGCGTCGCCGGTCGCACCGAACAGGAAATTTACGCCAAGTTAAAGCTCGACTACGTCCCACCCGAACTTCGGGAGAACACCGGCGAGATCGCCGCCGCCGAGCAGCACAAGCTACCCAAACTGATCGAGCTCGCCGACATCAAGGGCGACCTCCAGATGCATTCGACGGCCAGCGATGGCAAGCACACCGTTGAAGAAATGGCGGAAACCGCCCGGCAGCTCGGACATGAATACATCGCGATGACCGACCACTCGAAGTCAGTAACCATCGCCAACGGTCTGGACGAAAAGCGCGTCCAGGCACACATCAAGAAGTTGCGCGCCATCGACAAGAAAGAGCTGGGCATACGCGTCCTGGCAGGCTCCGAGGTAGACATCCTCAAGGATGGCGCGCTGGACTACTCCGACGAAATCCTCGCGCAGCTCGACGTCGTCGTCTGCTCCATCCACTCGTACATGCAACTGGATCGCCAGGCAATGACCGACCGCATGCTCGCCTGCATCGAGAACCCCTACGCTCAGATAATCGGCCATCCCACCGGCCGGCGGCTGCTGGCGCGCGATTCCTTCGACTACGACATGGAGAAGGTCCTGGACGCCTGCGCTAAAAACGGCGTCGCCATGGAGTGCAACTCCTACCCGGAGCGCCTCGATCTGCGCGATGTTTACTTGCGGATGTGCAAGGAGCGCGGCGTCAAGGTCGTCATCTCCACAGATTCCCACAACACCCTGCACCTGCCGTTCATCCGCTACGGCGTGACCATGGCCCGTCGAGGCTGGCTAGAGAAGGCCAACGTCATCAATACTCTTCCGGTTGGGCGATTCCTGGCCGCCCTGCGCCCCAAACCCGGCGCCGCGTCCAAAAAGCAGCCTGCCGCGATAGCTCGCGCCGACCAAAGTTAGTCCCCACCAACGCTCGCAGGTCCCATGGAACCTTTTTCTGGCACCTGACGTATCTTCTGCTATACAAAGGACGGCCGCTGGCGCTGTCCTAGCCCTGGAACGACGGACGGCAGACAACGGCCTGTTCTGAACGGCAGTGCTCAATGGCACGACGGAGGCTCACGGAGATGAACGTGTTTTCCTATCAGCTGACTGGCAAACTGGCAATCGCGCTCAGCCTTATGTTGTCGGTCGCGGTCTTCACGCCACGCGCCCAAGCGGAAGATTGGACGAAATCCTACACCGTCTCCGGCCGCGCCCAGGTCCGGGTAGAAACCAACGACGGCGCTATCCAGATCTACACCGGCGACACCAAGCAGGTCGATTTCCGCGTCCTCTACGACGGCTACGAAATGAACAAAACTCTCCATGTGGACTCGCGGCAGGACGGCGACTCTGTCCAGATCAACGCGCGCGTGAACGGTCATTGGGGCTTCTCCTGGGGCAACAACCACCGAAATATCCGTATTGAGGTCCACATGCCAAAAGATGCCGATCTCCAGATCGACACCGGCGATGGCTCCGTGACCACGCAATCCGTGAACGGCAAAGTGAAAATTCACACCGGCGACGGTTCCGTACGCGCCCAGGATGTCAGCGGTGATGTAGATATCGATACGGGCGACGGCAGCATCACCGTCGATGGCGCCAAAGGCGACATCCGCCTGCGCACCGGCGACGGACACATCGACGCGCGGAATCTCGACGGCAAAGTGGATGCCATGTCAGGCGACGGACACATCAAGCTCGACGGCCGCTTGGACGCCCTGAGCGTCAAAACCGGCGACGGAAGCATCGATGCCCGCCTGCAGCCCGGCTCCAAAGTCAACTCCAGCTGGAGCGTTCGCACCGGCGACGGCAGCGTCGATATCGTGCTGCCCGCCGATCTTCAGGCCAACATCGACGCTAGCACCAACGACGGACACATCAGCCTGGGCATTCCCGTCACAGTCGAGGGCACCTTCAGCAATTCCCAAATTCACGGCAAGATGAACGGCGGCGGACAACCGCTGGTAATCCACACCGGCGACGGATCGATCCGCCTCAGCAAGAGCTAATTTAGTCTGGCACTAGCAAACTATGCGGCGTCTGCGCGCACCTCCGCGCTCTCGGCGTGTCAGCGTTATCCGTTTCTTCGCCCTCTTCCACCTGAACGTTTAATAACGGGTCGTTTGCGTGTTCTATCTGGGATTGGCGCCCGGACGGACCTCGGGATTGGTGGTGACCGATCGGCCAGTTCCTGTCCCGGCCTCCTACGACCCGAGTCCTATTAGCCCTTGTCGCTTAGGTACCAGTACTGTAAAATATGTCAGGTTCAGCCTCTAATCTGTCCTAACTTTATATACAGGATTATGGTTAGCGCTCATCTAAGTTCATGAATCTTAAGGCCCGAGCTTTGGGCCTGTACATGCGGTTAAGAAAGCGGAAATTGAGGGAGCTCCAATGATCATCTTCATTATCACGTTCGCCATCGTGGCACTGTTCGCGATGACCTTGACCGGCTCCATCGCCACCACCTCCCGCCGCCGCTCCTAACCCCTTCGCCAGATCTTGCCGTCCTTCCCCGACTTTGTAGGGGAGGGGCTCGCCCCTCCCGGCGTCAAACGACCACGGCCTGACCTCGAAGCTCTCGAAGCAAAGCAATCCAAGACCTCGACGGAGGTTCATTTCCCTGTAAGCTATCTCTCACCACTCCAATCTATTCGTATCGCAGCGCCACCAAAGGACTGACATGCGTTGCCCTCCGCGCCGGCAACCAGCAGGCCAGCAAAGCGACCCCCGCCAAGGTCACCGCAACAATGACGAAGGTCGCCGGATCGCTGGAGCTTACGCCCACCAAAAGGCTGCCCAGCAGGCGGGTCCCCGCGAAAGCGGCTCCGAGCCCCATCACAATCCCGACTCCGATCACGATCAGGCTCTTCCCCAGAACCATCGTTAGAATGTCCTGAGGTTTCGCCCCGAGCGCCATGCGAATACCGATTTCGTGGGTTCGCTGCACCGCGGCGTAGGAGACCACGCTGTAAACCCCTACCACCGCTAAGATGAGTCCAAGCAGTCCGATCGCAGTCGTAAGCTGCGCTCCTAGGCGGTAGAACAGGTAGCCATTGATGCCTTCCAAATCCGCTCTCAGCGTTCTCATGCCCGATATCGGCAATCCAGGCGCCAGTTCCTGCAATTGTGCCGCGATCTGCTGTTCCATGCCTTCGGGTGGCACCGATGTGCGAACGTGAATCGTTCGCAGCGGCATATAACTCTGCTCCATCGGCACATAGAAGGCGGGCAACGGGTCCTCGACGACGCCCCGGTATTTTCCGTTCTGTACCACGCCCACTACTTCGATGAGACTCTCGTCCGCTTTGGCTGGCCCCCTCACCCTGAACCGTTTTCCCAGGACTTCCTCGCTGGGCCAGAATTTCTTGGCCATCGTTTCGTTGACGATAGCGACCTTTGCGGCTTTCTCCGAATCCGCTTTGGTGAAAACGCGGCCGCGATGCAGTGCAATCCGCAGCGTCTCGAAATAGTCAGGACTAACCATGTTGTAGTAGACAACCGGCTCGGGCTGGCCGGCTTCCAGGGGATGCTCTTCAACGATGATTCGTTCGCTTGCGCTCATTAGTCCCAACGGAACCGAAAACGCCTGGCTAACCGACACCACTCCAGGCAAACTCCGCAGCCGCTCTTCCGCGTCACGGTAGAATGCCTTTCCCTGTTGCTCCGTATAGCCCAGTTGCTGCACGTCGAGCGGCACGTCAATGACATGATCCGGGTTCAAGCCCAGATCGATTTCCCGCGCTTTTCCCGCGCTGCGGATAAACAGCCCCGCGACGATCAGCAGCAACAGCGAACCCGCGACTTGCGCCATCACCAGCGTATTCCGCACCAGGTGCCGTCGCGGGCCCTCCGACGACCCTCGGCCGCCCTCGCGCAGCATCGAATTGACATCAGTTCGCGCCACGCGCAGCGCCGGCATAACTCCCACGACCGCGCCTGTCACTACGACGGTGGCCAACGTGAAAAGGTAAACGCGCAAATCGGGCTGAAAATTAAAGGTAACCGGCAGGTCTGTGCCTAGCGGCAAAGAACTTAAAAATCCAGACGCCCACCAACCCAATAGCAAACCGGCGCCGCCACCCAGCATCGCCAGTACAAGACTCTCCGTCAGGTGCTGGCGCACTAATCGCGCCCGGCCCGCGCCGATTGCGGCTCGAATGGCCATCTCCCGCTGCCGCACCGTCGCACGCACCAACAATACGTTCGCAATGTTGAAACACGCCACCAGCAAAACGAGCCCCGCCAGCACCGTGAACGCTAGCGACACGTTCGGCATGGTATTGTCGGGATCAGGCTCGGGCCGCGCTAACCGCTCGGGGAAAATCTGGTAAGTGATTCCCTTGTCGGTTTCCGGATGCTGCTCGCCGATGCGTCTTGCGATTACGTCAAGCGTGGCCTTCGCTTGTTTCAGATCGACACTCGGCATCAGCCGTTCCATCAGCGTGAGCGACCGCCGCTCCCGATGCGTCCAAACTTCCTGCACGGATTCGTTGCCGCCGGGCCCCGCAATTGCGCTCAGCGGAATGTAGCCGTCCATATTCAAGAACCCGTAGGTGCCTTGAAAATCTTTCGGCGTCACACCAATGATGGTTACCGGGTGATCGTCCACTTGGACTTGCTTCCCGATCACGCTCTTGTCGCCGCCAAATCGCTTTTGCCAATACCCGTAACCCAGCACTAAGACAGGATCAGCCCCGGGGGCTTGCCCCTCGGTCGGAAGAATCAGCCGACCCAAAGCCGGCTTAATCCCGAGCGCCGAAAAATAATTGCCAGTCACCCGGCTCATCACGCAGTGATCGCCCTTGCCATCTGCAATCAGGCCGACCAATGTCGTGCGGTAGCCGAACACTTCGCCCGATGCCTCCGCTTGGCTACGAATATCCTGGAAATCCGGATAGGAGAACGACTGAAAGCCTTCGGCGCCGGGCTGCTTCATCGCCAGCACGGTGATCTGTTCCGCGTGGGGCACCGGAAGCGAGCGTAACAGCAGTCCGTTAACAACACTGAACACCGTGGTGTTGACAGCCATCCCCAGTCCCAGCGTCACCACCGCGATGATCGCGAATCCCGGTGAATTGCGCAGTGAGCGCGTCGCGTACTTCATGTCCTGCCAAAAGCTTTGCATTGTCCGTACCTCGCCCCTCAATCGAGCCCTTCGCCATTTGAATTGCAAGCCGCGCTCCTCCCAGGGACGGCTCTAAACACAGTGGAATCAGCTTGTTCGTTTGACCAAGGCAAAACTCTACACTCGCCAATGCGCGATTCTGGGACGCTCTGTCCGCATTCGGACAAACTCGCGCTAGCCATCCTATTCAGGTCCACGTCTTTCGCACTCTCTCCGAGCAGTTGTAGCGGCCGCTTTCCGAAACGGGCGCCTTGGAAAATCCGCCCGCCGCGCTAATTCTTCTCCCAACTCCACGGAAAGGAGTATTATCCCAGACACTCAGTTCACGCAGACCTTTTGCTAATTGCAGGAGGATCACCATGGCAACCGCAATCCCAATGCCCGCTCCCGACCGCGATCGCGTCGCCTCCCTTCAAAAATACGCCATCCTCGACACCGAACCCGAGCAAGCCTTCGACGACCTCACACTCTTAGCGTCGTTCGTTTGCAAGACGCCCATCGCGCTGATCTCCCTGGTCGATGAAGATCGCCAATGGTTCAAGTCCAAAATCGGCATGGATGCCTGCCAGACCTCCCGCGACATCGCCTTCTGCTCCGTCGCGATTCAGCAAACTGATGTGATGGTTGTTCCGGACACGCTGCAGGACGAACGCTTTCGCAATAATCCACTGGTAGTCTCCGGACCGCGAATCCGCTTTTACGCCGGCGCGCCGCTGATCAACGAAGAAGGCTACGCCCTCGGCACGTTATGTGTCGTGGATCGCACCCCACGCGAATTTGGCGCGGACCAAAAAGAAGCGCTTCAAGCCCTCGGACGTCTCGTCTTGGCCCAACTGGAATTTCGCCGTAACCTTCAACTCCTGAAGGAAGCGCTAACCGACCGCACGCAAGCCGAACACGATCGCGAGCGCGAACTCCTCAAAGTGCAACAAACGCTGACCCGCGTACTCGGTTTAAGAATTGTGCCGAACGGAGTCTAACTCCAGCGGCACAGCCATTCCTGGCTGTGCGCGTCAGCCAGCTCCGTCTGTTTCATCATCGCTGGAAAATGCTGCACTCAAACTCATTCTCTGTGAACTCTGTGCTCCTAACTCTGAGTCCTCCGTGTTAAGTTTTTTCCCTCTCCGCCTCACTCCGCAGACGGAACCTGAGCCACCGCCCCCACTCCCCGGCGCGTGACGCCCCAAGCGATCGCAAAACTCCCAACCATCAGCCCGGCCGCCAACCAATAAGGCGCCCCCGGAAAATGCAACCCCCACCGCGGCGAAATCGCCACCGCAAACACCTGCGTAAACACCAAGGGAGCAATCATCCCGGCCACCCCAAACAAACTCATCAGCGCCCCTTGCAACTGCCCCTGCTCCGAAACTCCCACCCGCCGGCTCATCAGCGATTGCATCGGCGGGCTAGTCAATCCCCAAAGCGAAAGCAGCGGAATGCCAATCACGAAGATCGCCGTGCCTGGCGCGAAAGCGAACGTCGCAAAACCGGCCATGCCGCAGACCATGCCGGTAAACAAAGTGCGCAGCTCTCCAAGTTTCCTGACCGCCAACGAAATCAGCAGCGCCGACACAATCGTCGAGCCCACGCCCACACCCGCGAGCGCCCAACCGGTAAGTTGCGTTCCCCAGTGATAGCGATAATCGGTATAAATCACGAACATGCTAGGCAAAGCCTCGTGCGCGTTGTAATACAGAAACATCGCGCTGGCCAAGCCGAGCAATTCCGGGTGCGAACTCAGCAATTTCAGCGCCCCCAGTGGATTTGCTTTGCGAAGATTGAACGCCGCACGCCGCTCTTTCGGCAGCGACTCCGGCAAAATGAAAAATCCGTACAGCGCATTCGTAAGGCTCAGCGCCGCCGCCGCCCAAAACGGATACCGCAGCCCTATCCCACCAAGCATTCCGCCGAGTGCAGGTCCCACAATAAATCCCAACCCAAATGCCGCGCCCAACATCCCAAATTTCGCCGCCCGCTTCTCCGGCGGCGTCACATCCGCGATATAAGCATTCGCGGTAGGAAAACTCGCCGCAGTAATCCCCGAGATCACGCGCCCCACAAACAACCAGCTCAACGTCGGCGCCACCGCCATCAACAGGTAGTCGCATCCCAACCCAAAATTCGACAACAGCACCACCGGTCGCCGCCCAAACCGATCCGACAGTGCCCCCATCACTGGCGCGAACACAAACTGCATCGCCGCCCACACAAACGCGAAAATCCCCGTCTGCGTGGCGGCCATCGACATATCCCCATGCTCGAACCGGATAATCAGCTTCGGCAAAACCGGGACGATGATTCCCAGCGCCAGCATGTCCAGCAAGACAGTGATGAAAATAAAGGCGAAAGCCGCCCGCCCATGGCCCGCGCCTTGCCCTGAGAGATTCGGTGGACCTTCGCTTATGGGATTTGGTTCAGTAGACATCGCGTGCCTCCGTAGCGTTCGGTGATCTTATGGCATCGCCAGTCTGCCGCAAACAAAACCCCCCAGTATTGTAAGAAATTGACCCACCCAAAATGAACCCCAGTATCCTCCGCCTTCTATTTACCCTGGGCCTTGAAGGGTGCTCCTATCCTCCTGAATCGCAATCATCAGCGGCAGCGAGAACAGCATCACCCACATCATGCCGTACCCGAACATCGCTCCCACCTGCGAATTAGTGGAAATCCCGCTCGGATCGTCGTCAGCAGCCCCGGTGATGAGCCCCGGCCCAAGCTTCTTCAGCCAGGTCTTTACGCGAGGCTTAGCGTCGACCGGCGTAGCGTTTACACCGGGCTTAGCGCTAGCCATGGGGTTGGCGGTGTCCAAGCGGTTGTTGGTCGTAACTCTCAGCGCGAGCGAAGCACTCCGCTCTTTAGGAGGTCGTAGCTTTAGCTCCGACGTAAGGAGTAGCCTACCAGGGCTTTAGCCCCTGAAGAAACATCTTGCGCATTTCTCGTGAACCGTACAGCAATGCATCCAGTAACACAGGGGCCGCTATCTAATCGCCTATAGAAGCTCGCTCCAGTGCGCCATCAAGCGTGGTTCCTACGCGCGGATTTCAAATCACCCTTCCACACGCCGCTGCCGTAATACGCCAGAACACCCTTTAGCGTTTCCGACCGCACCAGTAGTTCCAAAGCCTTCGCCACGATTTCCCGTTTGGTCTTGAGCCCGGTGAGCTTTCGCGCCCTGCTGATCAACCGTTCGTCAATTTCAATCGTCGTCTTGCCCATTAAAACCAATATGAGCCACTATCAAGGAAGGGACCATATAGGCCAATCCACGATCACGCCTCCTCTGATGAATTCTCGAAAGGCAGTCCGCCGTAACTAGCTTCCCAACTCGAAATGCCGGCAAACACTACTTCTGCAGAAACGCGGCGACAGCCGCACTGACCTTGACATCCTCACAACTCGGCCCCAAATGTCCGCAGTCCGAATTCAGTTCCAAAATCGGAGCATGCAACAGCGCCGCAAACTTCCGCGCCGGTTCCGGCGTCACCACATGGTCGTACGTATCGACAATCACGAAGACCTTGGCCTTGACAGCTGCCGCCGCCCGCTCCATCGAGCCGCCGAAGTGGTCCGACACATCGAGTCCCATCATCGCCTCCACTTGCCGGATTTTGTTGTTCGCGTCCGTCGTGACGGCGTCTTTAGCCTTCGCCAGCGACTCGAACACCTGTTCCCGCGTATGCGTCCGGTTGTACTGCGTAGGCGTGTTCAGCAACATCTCGCCATATTCAAATTCCAGCAGCCGCGAAGGATTCTCGGTGTAGTCGCCATGGTTCCACGCCGGATTGGTCTCGATGGCATCGATCTCCGCCTGCCAATGCAGCAGATCGTAAGGCGCCAGCCGCGGCGATCCCACAATCGGCACCGCCTTATCCATAAATTCCGGGTACGACACCATCCACTGAAACGTCTGCATCCCGCCCATGGACGTGCCAACCACCGCCTTGAGATGCCTCAGCCCCAGCGTGCCAGTCGCAACCTGGTACTGGCTGTTGACCATGTCGCGCACGGTGATCTTCGGAAACTTCATCCGCGGCTGCGCAGCGCTGTTGGATGGCGAAGACGACACGCCGTTGGCCAGCGCATCGATCAGGATCACAAAATAATCGGCGTAATCGACCACCCCGGTACGCGGTCCGATGGTGTGCTGCAATTGGTCGGTAGTCCCATTCGCCCAGGTAGGAAACAAAATGGCGTTCGAGCCATCCGCGTTCAGCTTCCCGAACGTGCGATAGCCGACGCGGCAATCATGAATCATTTCCCCACTTTCAAGCTTGAACTCGCCAAGACTGGCGAATTTCTGTTCCTGAGCGAGAACCGGGATGGAGAAAAACAACCATGAACCAATGAACAAGCAACCACGGGCGAGAAGTCTCATAACGCGCGGGATGGTATCACGCCTCAGGAATGCAGCAAGCCGCTTTTCCGTGGAGTTCTGCCGGTTCTCGGAAGTCCCCGTCGTCGCGGATTCTGCATCGAGGTGGGGACCTGCTTTGGTGTAGGCGCTGGGCTTCAGCCCGGCGCCCATCGCCGGTGCAACGTCAACCAACCGCTACACGTCGCACAAATCAACAGCCTGCCGCAACGAAGTAAGCGGATCACGCGTCGGCACAAACTCATGCGCCACATAACCCTTAAAATTGGTCGCCGCAATCCCCCGCATCACGCCGTCCCACTGCACTTCCTGCGTCCCGTCGAGCTCGTGGCGATGCGGAACGCCGCCAGTATGAAAGTGCGCGATCCAATCGATGTTCTTCTGGATCGTCGCGATCAGATCCCCTTCCATGATCTGCATGTGGTAAATGTCGTAAAGCAATTTCACGCGCGGTGAGTTCACCGCCTGCACGACTTCCAAACCCCACGCGGAGTGATCACACATGTAATCGTGGTGATCGACTTTGCTGTTCAGCAGCTCGATGCAGATCGTGACGCCGTTATCTTCCCCGATTTTCTTTACGCGATTCAGCCCGACAATCGTGTTTTTCGCGCCTTCCGTGTCCGATATGCCTTCGCGGTTCCCCGAAAACGTAATCACGTTGACCACGCCGGCCTTCGCTGCCAGCGGAATGTATTGCCGAAAAGCTTCCTCGATGCGCGCGTGATTTTCCACGCGGTTCATGGCGCTCTTGATCTCGCCGCCATGCGCATAACCCATCGCGCAAACCAGCCCATACTTCGCCGGAACATCCCATTCTTCGGACCCCAGCAGATCGATCGCCTTGCAACCAATCTCCGCCGAATACGAGCACAGCTTGTCGAGCGGAATGTCCTTGTAGCACCAGCGCGACACCGATTGCTTGATGTTCCCTTTGCGCTTGATCGGCGTGCTCTGCTGCGGCCAAGCCGCCGCCGCCGCCGAAGGAAGAGAGGCCATGGTAACTCCCGAAAGCCCGGTCTTGAGCAGGTCGCGTCGCGATACGGTTGTCATAGTGAGACCAAAGTGTACTCAAGAACTCCAAATCTGCAAAAGGATTCTGACCCGCCTGCAGGAAATCTGCTCCTATGCCCGTGCAGTCAAAGAATTTGCGGTCGGCCGTTCAAAGAGCGGCGAGCAAAACGTTTCCGTCGTCGGCGCGTCTATTTGGGCAACGGAGGGTGTGCCGATGAGAAGGGTTCTTTTGCTCTGTAGCTTGCTCTTGTGTTCGCCGGCCTTTGCGCAGGAAGCAATGTTTCGTGGAAACGCCGGGCATACCGGCGTCTATAGCGGTGCAGGGGTGCCCCAATTCTCCAAAATCAAGTGGCAGTTTCAAACGCACGGGCAGGTATTGTCCTCGCCGGCGGTGACCGCCGACACCGTCTACATCGGAAGCAACGACCATTTTCTTTATGCCCTGGACCGCGCATCCGGAACCCAGAAATGGAAATTCAAGACCGACGGCAGGATCACCTCGTCTCCGGCCGCCGCTGCAGGCGTCGTGTATTTTGGAAGCTGGGACGGCAACTTCTACGCCGTAGACGCGGTGAAAGGCGACCTGAAGTGGAAATTTGCGCTGCCAGGAGAACGGCGCTTCGCAGCGACTCATCTTCACGGCAGTGTCCCTGCTGCCGAAGTTATGCCGGACCCGTTCGATTTTTACCTGTCCTCACCGGTTGTGTGGAACGGCGCGGTCTATTTCGGAAGCGGCGACACCAACGTTTACGCTCTCGATGCAACTTCCGGGCAACTGAAGTGGAAATTCAAGACCGGCGATGTAGTGCATGCATCGCCAGCCATTGCCAACGGCACGCTGTTTGTCGGGAGCTGGGACAGCTATTTTTATGCCCTGGACGCGGCGACCGGAAAAGAAAAGTGGCGCTTCAAGACCGGCGAAGACCCGGAAATTCACAATCAAGTGGGAATTCAGTCTTCAGCAGCGGTCGCCGACGGAGTGGTGTATTTCGGATGCCGCGACTCCAATTTTTATGCCGTGGACGCCTCCAGCGGGAAAGAACGCTGGCGCTTCAATAACAAGGGTTCCTGGGTGATCGGGTCTCCCGCGGTGAATGGTGGCAAAGTGTATTTCGCGACCTCGGACTCAGCGCTGTTCCACGCGCTGGATGCGAAAACCGGGGCCGAGACCTTCTCGCTCAATTACAAGGGCTGGCCGCTGTTTTCCTCCCCCGCGATCGCGGGCGACACGCTGTACGTGGGATCCCACGAAGGCAAGCTATTCGCCATCAATTTGAAAACGCAAAAGCAGTCATGGCTGTTTGCCACCGACGGTTCCCGGAAAAACGGCTCGACGTATACCAAGGCGGATGGAACGCCGAATTACGAAGCCGCGTTTTCGGACTTCTTCTACGACGACATGGTTACCGGAGTTCAAAAGTTGATGACCGTGGGAGCGATCTTGTCTTCGCCAGTGATCGCCAGCGATGCAATCTATTTTGGCAGCGCGGACGGGAACGTCTACGCCCTGATCTAGAAGTCAAAGCCCTCCGGGTCCGTTCTCCCGGAGGGCTTTGAGGTAGTCGGTACGCGTCACGCCGTTGGTTGTCGCCGTCAATTGCCGAAGATGCTCGGCGCGAAGCTGATTCCGCGAAGCACTTCCCCGGCTTTGGCGGAGCGAATGGTGACGAATTTGCCGATTTGATCGTCGAAGTCATGATCGCCGTCGTTGGTTGGCAGTTTGGTGGCCTTCAGGAGGTCGACTACTTTCACCAGTTTGTTGGGGTCTGCGCCCTGATCACCGCTCGCGCTGACCGTTGAGGTCACGGCGTAAATCGTGACCGTGCCGTCAAAGTTGACGCGGCCGTTGATATTGCGGCAGCCGTCGGTTGCGGGATTGAACGCCGACGGGAGGTTGGGAACGCTATACGGCACGCCAATGTTGAGCCCATTCTGCAAGACATAGTCCATCTGCCACGTGCCATCCGACAAGGTCCACTTTTGCACGCCGGCGGTGGCCAGCGTCGCGGCGTCGGCCACGTTGCCGTTGACTGCCGGCGTCACCAGGGTTCCGTCGCCCTCGTCGCAAACATACAGCGTCGTTGCATTGGCGAACCAAATCCCGAACGGGAAAGCGACGGGAGTCGGGTTGCCAGTCGTCGATACGCCGCTGGCAAGCGTGGTCGGGAAATCCTGGCAGGATGGTGATGGGCAACGCTGGCGAGGGTCGCCGTATCGCCGCTTGGCAGAACGCCCGGCATTGCCAACCTGATAGACGGTGTTGATGCCGTTTCCGCCGCTGCCCTTGGTGACATACAGCGTGTTGTTGAAGATCGTCATGCCGCGGAAGTTATTGTCCTTCCTGGTTTATCCGCCTTCGCGTAGGGCTTCCCTGTCGATGGGTCAATCACCTGAGTGATTTCAAAGTCGCCGATCTTGTTGATGTTGGGAGGAACCGGCGGCGCTTGGCCAGGCACCAGAAGTTCCACGCCGGTGGAGTTGACCAGATTGATCGCCGATTTGCGTCGTCGGTGAGCTGGTTCTGGAGACAATCCGCCGTTGTTGTCATTTCCGGTCATGTAATACAGCGAGTGTCGCTTTGATCGCCGCGCGGCCGTTGTTGCCGCTGTAGGCGTTGCCCTCGGTGATCTGCAGGTGTCCGTATGCGTCCACTTCCGCCACCGAGCGATAATACTGCGACACGACCGGATTGGTCGGATCGACAACGCCAGGCGTGTTGGAATTGGACACGTCGAGCTGGTTCGGCCCGGTGACGAATCCGGGTCCGCCGCGGTAACCCACGAAGGTGATCGACTTCCCATCGGTCGACCGGTTCAGCGCCAACTCGGATTTCGAGCTGAAGCTGGTCACGATCTGGTCGCTCGGGATCGGCAGCGTGCCCAGCAGACATGCCATCGGTCGTAATATTGTCGAGGAAGATCGGCGAAGTGACGCCGAAGCTGCCGTCGGGCCCGTCGTTGTTAAACACGGTTGGATACGTGCCATCGGCGACTGCAGTGCCGCAGGTCACTTTCACATTCGCGGTGCCACCAACCAACAGCGTTACCGGAACAGTCCCCGCGACGCAACCCGGTGGCAAGGTCTGGCCCACCGTAACGGTAGCCGCGTTCCCCGCATATACGCTGCGACTGAGCACCAGCGTATCCGGGATGAACAGAAAGAAATCGTCGTCGGCCGCCACGCTGGGAGTAAAAACTCCCGCGGTCAACGTGGACAACGCGATTGTTGCAACAACGCCTGCGATAAACGTCTTTTTCACTTGGAAGGCCTCCGATCGCTAAAATATTAGCCACGCTGCGAGGCCCGCCTTACGTGGTTGTTAAAGAACTGTGAAGACTGCCTGAAGATTTTTTCATTTAGATCGCCGGCGACAATTTGCAAATCGTGAATGGTTCGCGCATCATTACTGGTTTGTTTGTGTGTGTTGCGCTGATCTCGAGTCACGAGCGAGGCCGCGCCTTATAAACCAATACGCGGCATCAAGGGTTGAGCGTCGATTGAGCGCCGGAGTTGAGATTGTTCGGCGATGCTCATGGCGCCTCTAGGTGACATGTTGCGCTTAGGGATCGAAGGAATTGTGGTTGCGAAGGAGAGTAATGGATAAGCCTCGAAAGATTGAGCCCGCTAAAGGGAAACTAGGAATCTTGTTGCCCGGAATGGGCGCGGTGAGCACTACGTTCATGGCCGGGGTCGAGCTTGTCCGCAAGGGCGAGTCCCATCCGGTGGGATCGCTGACGCAGCTGGGAACCATCCGCCTCGGAAAGCGGACCGATGGAAAGTCACCGCAGATCAAGAAATTCGTACCGCTCGGAGACCTGAACGACCTGGTTTTCGCCGGCTGGGATATTTACAAAGACAACGCCTTCCAGTCAGCCGCCAACGCCGGCGTGTTGAGCCTGGAGGACTTGGCGAAAGTGAAGCCCTTCCTTTCCGGCATCAAGCCGATGAAAGCAGCGTTCGATCCCGAATATGTGAAGAAGCTGAACGGCCCGAATGTCAAGAAGGGCAAGAACAAATACGACCTCGCGCTGCAAATCAAGGAAGACATCGCGAACTTCCGGAAGACCAGCAAAGTTTCGCGGCTGGTGACTTGCTGGTGCGGTTCGACCGAGATTTTTCTGAAGCCCGAAGAAGTCCACTCGACGCCGGAGAAATTTGTCGAAGCCATGAAGGCGAATCACCCGTCGATTGCGCCGTCGATGTTGTACGCGTGGGCGTCGATCACCAGCGGCGTGCCGTTTGCCAATGGGGCGCCGAACCTGACGGTGGATTTTCCAGCGATGCAGCAGTTGGCGCTCGAACACAGCGTGGCCATTTGCGGTAAGGATTTCAAGACCGGGCAAACCCTGATGAAGACGGTGCTAGCGCCCGCCTTCAAGGCGCGCATGTTGGGCCTGAGCGGGTGGTTCTCCACGAACATCCTCGGCAATCGCGATGGAGAGGTGCTCGAAGATCCCGGCTCGTTCAAAACCAAAGAGGAATCGAAGCTGGGCGCGCTGGAATATATTTTGCAGCCGGACTTGTATCCCGAGCTTTACGGGAAAATGTTCCACAAGGTGCGCATCAACTACTATCCACCGCGCGGCGACAACAAAGAGGGCTGGGACAACATCGACATTTTCGGGTGGCTCGGCTACCCGATGCAGATCAAAGTAGATTTCCTTTGCCGCGATTCGATTCTGGCGGCCCCAATTGTGCTCGACCTAGTCCTGTTCCTGGATCTCGCACAGCGCGCAGGCTTACGTGGGATTCAGGAGTGGTTGAGTTTTTACTTCAAGTCCCCAATGACGGCGCCCAAACTGTATCCCGAGCATGACCTGTTCATTCAACTCATGAAGCTCAAGAACACGCTGCGTTGGATGATGGGCGAGGATCTGATCACGCACTTAGGCCAAGAGTATTACGACTAGCAATCGGTCCACATCCGGCCTTGTAGGTGCGGGGCTTGCCCCGCCGGTGAACGATCAGCTCCCGCTCCGGTTCGGCTGCGCTGTGCCGTTCAAACTCCCATCATTTCCAGGTCGCGAAAACCAAGCCCTCGCTTCGGCGCGGAAGAGAAAATAAGCGATCGGCGCGAACAGCAATCCATGCACGACCACTTCTCGTAACGAATGAAAGAAGCTAAGAACCACATGGGAGCCCATCCATGCTAACGCAAGCCACCGCGCCCAGTTGGCGCCGCGAAGCATAAAGGCCCCACAAACAATCGCCGCAAGTTCCACGATCAAAATCCAAATGAGATCGTATTCAAACGCCTGCGTAGCCTTGTAGTCACCGAGGTGGCGAGCAAGCCCGACGATTCCCGTCGCTATGAATAAGCAACTGAGGATTGAGACTGCAAGCGGACGTTTTCTCATAACCTCTGCATATGCGGCGGTTCTGCCTCGATTCCTCCGGTCACCGGCGCCGCCGGCGGTTCCTGCGTTACTCCAGAATCTTTCCGATGAGCCACATGTGCCCGAACGGGTCCACCGCACTGCCTTGCAGTAAGCGTCGAATGGGACGCGGGCCAATCGTAGCGTGCGTGTGCTCCATCACGGGACTTCCGAAAGCAGCACCCGCAGCCAGCGCCTTCCGTTGCACGGCTTCCGGATCCTCCACGAAGAGTTCGATTCTGACGGTTGTGAACCCTGCGGCGGCGGGACCCCGTGTGCCGTAAGAAGGCGACTCCGTGGCAAGAAAGAATGGGGCGCCGTAAACCGAAAGACCAGCGACAACGTGCTCGCTGCCGCCCAAGTGCCAAAGCACATTCGCATCGAAAGCCGTTTTATAGAACTCGATCGCTGCGTTCGCGTCGCCGACTGCCAACATCGGAGATATTTGAGGCGCGAGGACGGCAGCGTTCGAAACCCTAGCACCCCACTGGTCGGGGCTCAGGTCCCGAGCATGCCGAGAGAACAGCCAATAGTGGCCATCGGGGTCCTCAGCGCCATATTGCAGTTCGCCGTAGGCCGTCTCGTGCAGATCTTCCACGATGGTCACTCCGGCAGTTTTAGCTCGCTGGAAATGCGGCTCGATGTCTTCGATGAAGACAGTGAGGCTCTGCGTCCCGAACCCAAGCGACTTCGGGATTGCACCTTCGTGCTTCGCTCTTTTCAGCATGAGCCACGCCTTGCCAATGCTCATCTGCGCCCCGCTGAGCGGATCGCCGTATCGGTAATGCTCAACAAAACCGAACGCTTTACTCAGCCAGGCAATGGCTTCCTCCAGGTCTCGATACACGATGTGAGGGAGCACCGTGTCCGTCGGCACAGAGCGGTTTGAGATCATCGATGGTGTCCACCTTGGGGAGGTCGCACAAATTCCGCGAAAGCCTTCCTTCCGCGACCTACGATAGCGAGCTACGCGCGGCTTGTATTGTAAAAAAGCGTCACACCGCCGCGATCGGGACGTGCCCAATCGGAACATGATTGTTCCGCTGCGACGAGTGGGGCTTGTAACCAGAGGGGGTGATATCCGCCAAATCCCGAAAGTCATGGATGAGGTGCGCTTGATCGGTGAAGCCGTGTTCCGCTGCCAGCGCGCACCAGTCAGGTTCAGCGGAACAGCGCACCGCACGCAAGACGCGCTGCAAGCGGTGCACACGGGCAAACCGCTTGGGAGTAATTCCAACCTGCGCGGAAAACCGACGCGTCAGTGTCCGGGGCAAAAGGCCCAGGCGCGAGGCGACCCGTGATACCGGCACACCGATCCGCAATGCGGCGATCGCGAACTGAATCGCAGGATCGTGCTTTGGCGCGAGATGCTCAAGGAGCACCTCTTCGAAGACGTGGAACTTCGACGCGGGCGTGGACGCCTCCAGCAGCCTTTCCCGCAGCGACCTTCCGTCGTGGCCCCACAGGTCGTCGAGTGGCACTACCTGGTTGCAAACCTCCGTCATGGGCATGGAGAAAAAACTCCCCGCCCTGCCGCTCCGGAACTCCACCGCGGCCAGCCAGCCAAACTCTCGCGTATCCAGGACCGTAGACCGCGCGTGAGGTCCGGCCAACACGGTGCCAGAGTGATGATTCATTCGCTCCGCCCGCTCAGGGTCGTAAGTCCTGAATTCATCTTCAGCAAGGTTCACCATCACGTGAGCCTTGCCGTTCGGTATGATTCGTTCCAGCGTGAATGGAAAATTCGTCTCGTGGTAGTGGAATGACTTGACCAATGCTGCCAGAGCGGGTGTACGCGGTTTTGCGGTAACGGACTTCACAGCGGCAGCGTAGCACAAGTCTGAATACTATCCTCGGCGGGCAACATTATCGGGATAGACGGTCTGTGTGAGAACTCCGGTTTTCTTCAGGGCACTGCTTCACAGGCTGCGGAAAAAGTCTTTTCCTTCAGGAGGTCGGCGCTTTAGCGCCGACGTAAACTGCGTGCTCTCAACGGGCTTCAGCCCCTGAAGAAAGCTCATTTGTTTTCATGATTTGAGCCATCGATATTTCGCGTACTTGCGGTTGGGTTTTTCGATTTGACCACTGCAAGAATGCCGGGGTACCCTACCGTGTTTATGGCTTGTCTTTTTCCGCTCCTATTTCCGCCGGTGCATTCACAAACAATTCATTTCGAGGAGAGTCATGTCGAACGAACTGCGTAATTTCCTGGCCCTTTCATACGAAGAGCTGGAAGAACTGAACCTGAAGGCGAAAAAGCAGCGGCTCGATCGCGTCGCGGCGCACAAGATTCAGGAAGAGCGAATTAAGTACCTGACCGACGAGAAGCGCATCAAGGCCCTTACCGTGATCTTCAGCGACCTCGAAGGCCGCCTGCACATGCTCGATTACGACAAGAAATTTCTGGTGAAGAGCTGGGACAACCTGACGTTTGATGGCTCGTCGATCCGCGGATTTACGGCGCAACGCGAAAGCGATTTGCGCTTGGGAATCGACTGGAGCGCGTTTTATTGGGGGCCGGCGGACGTTTTCGGCTCCGGCAAAGTGCTGGTGTTCGGCGAAGTGATCGACAAGGACGGCTCTCCTTATAAGGCCGATGTCCGCGGACTTTTGAAGACTTTCGCGCAGGAGCAGTTCGACGAAAATGGCTACACACTGAATGCGGCGAATGAAATCGAGGGATTCTTGTTCAATGGCGTGGATGCCGAGGCTCGCTACCACGAAACCGGAAAGTTTGAGTACGTCAATACCGGCGGCTACTACCACTCGTTGCCGAGCGATCCGCTGCGCTCGTTCATTGACACGACCGCCGAAGTGCAACGCGCGATGGGCTTCCAAAACGAGAAGGACCACCCGGAAGTCGCGCCTTCGCAATTCGAGATCAACTATGGATACGGCGAAGTCGTCGCGGCGGCGGATCAGATTCAGCTGTACAAATTAATCTGTCGTCAGGTGGCCACCAAGATGGGTCTGACCGCGTGCTTCTTGCCTAAGCCGGTGGTCGGCGTGAACGGCAACGGCATGCACACAAACGTGTCCGTGAGCCAAAAGGGCAAGAACCTTTGTTGGGACCCGAAAGGCGAGGAAAAACTGAGCAAGTTTGGCTGGGAGTTTGTCGATCGCATTCTCACCCACGGGAATGATATCTGCCTGCTGCTGAATTCCAGCGTGAATGCCTTCCGTCGGCTCGATCCGCATTTTGAGGCGCCGAACCAGATCAAGGCTTCGGCGGTAGATCGCGGATCGATGGTGCGCATCCCGATTGGGAATGAGAAGAGTATGCGCGTGGAGGTGCGCTCTGTGGCGCCGGACGCGAACCCCTACATGGTGATGTACTCGATTTTCAAGACGGGGATCGAAGGCGACACTGCCAAAACGAAGAACTTGCGGCAGGCTGAACGCTATTTGCCCGACAACATTTACGCCGCCCTGGATGATTTCCGCAAGGCCAAATGGACTACGGAATTGCTGGGCGAAGACGTGAAGGGACGCTACGCGGACCTGAAACAGGCGGCCGCCGACCGATGCGCGCGACAACTCGGCACCTTTGTGAAAGTGCCGGAAGTGCAGTTCCACCACGAGGTTTACAACCAGTTTTTGTGGAACATGTTTTAGCTGCGTCGCAGTTCGCACTGAGGAACGCCGCCAGGAGCACACATGGATTCCGGAACGAGCGCTTCGTTCGCGCCCTCAATCGCGCCCTGGCTGTCGGTGCCGGATGGCGCGCGAGCTATCGCGTTCTATAAATCAGCCTTCGGCGCGACAGAAGCGTATCGGTTTGAAGACCCCAGTGGCGGCTTGGTTGTGAGACTTTCCGTTGGTGGCGCGGAATTCTGGATCAGCGGCGAGGCGCCGAAAGATGGGGAATTCAGCGCGGAGCCTCTGGGTGGAGGTTCGGTTCGAATGATCCTTACCGTTGCCGATCCCGACAGCGTTTTCGCGCGGGCGTTGGCGGCCGGCGCTTCCGAAGTATTTCCGGTTGGCGAAGGACACGGTTGGAGGTTAGGGCGCTTGGTCGATCCCTTCGGCCTTCATTGGGAGATCGGACACCAACTCGCGGCCTAGAAGCCCCGACGCCAACAGCTACTTCGCCGACTTGGCGGCAACCGCGTCCAGCACGCGCGTGGAATAAATCAGCGCTGCGCCAGCATTCATCGCAACGGCCACGCCTAGCGCTTCGGCAATTTCTTCCCTGGTAGCTCCCGCCTTCAATGCGGCATCGGTGTGGACGACGATGCAGCCATCGCAGTGGGTCGTCACGGCTACCGCGAGGGAAATGAGTTGACGTGTCTTCTCGTCGAGTTTGCCGGTTTTGGAGTTGGCTGCGCTCAGCGTCTGGTAGCCTCGGACGGTGTCCGGGCTCAGCTTCATCAGTTCGCCGAGGGTGGCGCCAATCTGTTTCTGATATTCGTTCCAGTCCATCATCATACGGTTTTTCTCCGTTGAAACCCGTGCAGGGCGGTTTTTTTTTGCCTCGCGAGTATACATCGGCTAATTTCGATCTTCCCTGTCGTTGTGGTATGTTTTCAAGTTCGCGCAGCAACTGGAAAATCATCAGGGCGCGTAACGCAAGGCAAAGGAGCCACCCAAGTATTGAGTGGCACAGCCATTCCTGGCTGTGCGCGTAGGCTAGCATCCCCAATTTGCGGTCAGGTATCGTCCCCGGAGGATTCGGATCTCATGAAGAACACTTACAACGGTCAGCCAATTCCTGCCGACGGCAAGGCCATCGGATACAGCGGCGGAGAATTGCAGGTGCCGGATAATCCCATCATTCCGTTTATCGAGGGAGATGGCACCGGGCGCGATATCTGGAAGGCTTCGCGGCGTGTTTTCGATGCGGCCGTGGAGCACGCTTACGCCGGGAAGCGGAAGATTGCTTGGTTTGAAGTGTTCGCCGGCGAGAAGGCTTTCAATGCTTTCAAGGAGTGGTTGCCGGACGAGACCGTGGACGCCATTCGCGATTTTCGCGTGGCCATCAAGGGGCCTCTGACTACGCCGGTGGGCGGCGGGATTCGGTCTCTAAACGTGGCGCTGCGGCAGCTCTTGGATTTGTATTCGTGCGAACGGCCGGTGCGCTATTTTCCGGGAGTTCCCTCCCCCGTGCGCGAGCCGGAAAAAATGGATGTGTTTATTTTTCGCGAGAATACCGAGGACGTATACATCGGGATTGAGTGGAAATCGGGATCGCCGGAAGCCAAGAAGTTGCTGGAGTTTTTGAACAACGACATGTTGAAGGGTGGGAAGAAGCAGATCCGCTGGGATTCCGGTGTGGGCATCAAGCCGATTTCGCCTACGGGGACCAAGCGTCTGGTGCGGCGAGCGATCAAGTATGCGCTGGCGAATAAGCGCAAGAGCGTGACACTAGTACACAAAGGAAATATTCAGAAATTTACCGAAGGTGGATTTCGCGATTGGGGTTACGAACTGGCGCAGGAGGAATTCCGCGCCGACACGGTTACGGAGCGCGAGAGCTGGATCATCGACAATTTGGACAAAAATCCTTCGCTGACGGTGGAACAGAACGCGGCGATGATCGAGCCTGGGCTGGAACAAGCTACCGACGCTTTCAAGAAGACCCTTTACGATGAGGTGAAGAAAACACTGGACTCGATTTACGCGACGCATGGCAAGGGTCAGTGGAAGAAGAAGCTGATGATCAATGACCGCATCGCGGACTCGGTATTTCAGCAGGTGTTGATGCGGGCGGACGAGTACAGCGTTTTGGCTACCTCGAATTTAAATGGTGACTACTTGTCGGATGCTTGCGCGGCGCAGGTCGGTGGCTTGGGGATGGCACCCGGATCGAACATCGGGGATGGATTCGGAGTGTTCGAAGCTACGCATGGGACCGCTCCGAAATATGCGGATAAGGATGTGATCAATCCGAGTTCGGTGATGCTGTCGGGTGCGATGATGCTGGAGTTTTTGGGGTGGAAGGAAGCGGCGAAATTGATTGAGGATGGCATTGCGAGAACAATTCAGCAGAAGAAGGTGACCTACGATCTGGAACGGTTGATGCCTGGGGCTACGAAAGTCGGGACCGCGGCATTCGCTTCGGCGATTATTGAAAACATGAAGGGAATGGCTGTGGCGAAGTTGGCGTGAAAAGAAAAACGGGAATTTAACACAGAGGGCACAGAGAGCCGGGAGCACAGAGTTCACGGAGACAAATGAGATGAGCCGGAAGAAAGTTACGGTGGTGGGTGGCGGGTTTGTGGGGTCGACTACCGCGCAGCGGATTGTGGATCTGGAGCTGGCGGATGTGGTGTTGACGGATATTTTGGATGGGCCGCCGGCGGGGAAAGCACTGGACATGGTGGAGTCTGGGCCCATCACACGGACTGATTCGTTCGCTTCGGGCATCTCGACTGCCAGTGGCGATTACAGTGGGACCGCGAACAGCGATGTGGTGGTCATTACCGCGGGATTTCCGCGGAAGCCTGGGATGTCTCGCGACGATTTGCTGAAGGCGAACTACGACGTGGTGAAGGCGGTGGTTGAACAGATCGTGAAGCATTCGCCGAACTGCGTCATCATCGTGGTGACGAATCCGTCTGGATGCCATGGTGCAGGCGGCGTTTAAGGTGAGTGGATTCCCGAAGTCGCGCGTGCTGGGGATGGCTGGCGTTTTGGACTCGGCGCGGATGAGCGCGTTTGTGGCGATGGAGTGCAAGGTTAGCGTGGAGAACGTGCACTCGTTTGTTTTGGGTGGCCATGGAGACGACATGGTGCCGTTGCCGCGATATTCGACCGTAGCGGGAATTCCACTGCCGGATCTTTTGCCGAAGGATCGGATCGATTCGATTGTGGAGCGGACCCGCAAGGGCGGCGCCGAGATCGTGAACCTTCTCAAGACCGGATCGGCCTATTACGCTCCTTCCGCAGCGGCTGTCGAGATGGTCGAAGCGATTCTGAAGGACAAGAAAAAGATTTTGCCGTGCGCGGTATATCTGGACGGCGAGTACGGGATCAAGGGGTTGTGCGTCGGCGTGCCGGTGAAGCTCGGCGCGAAGGGCGCCGAAGAAATCATTCAGATCAAGCTGACGCCCGAAGAAAATGCCGCACTGCAAAAATCGGCAGCCTCGGTGAAGGAATTGGTGACGGTCCTGGGAATCTAGAAAAATCTACAACTGAATTCGGAAATCCAGAAGGGGCGCCAGCGTGGCGCCCCTTTCTTTTTGTGGCCCGCGGAAAAATCACAAGCCGAAGAGTTTTTCGGCTCCTACTACCAAGCCTAGCGTGAAGATGGCGATGGCGACTTCGCCGATGGCGCCTACGGCGAAGGGGCGGAGGCCTTGTTTGCGCATTTCGCTGAAGTTGGTGCGCAGGCCTACGCCGGCGAAGGTCAGCAGGAAGGCCCAGCGGGAGAGGTTGGCTAGGGCGGTGACCTGGTCTTTGTTGAAGAAATGATAGGTCGCCAGGACGGAGATCAGCAGGAAGCCCAGGACGAATTTGGGGAATTTTTGCCAGAGGAAGGCGGCTTTGTTCTTTACGGTTTTGGCTTGGCCTTGGCTGGCCCAGTAGATGGCGTAGGCCAGGACTACGAAGCCGATCATGGCGTTGCGGGTGGTCTTGGCGAGGACGGCTAGTTTGCCTGCGGCGTCGGAGTAGAGGGCGCCAGCGGCGGTGGCTTCGGCGGTGTTGTCTACGGCCAGGCCGGCCCAAAGGCCGTAGGCGTGGTCACTGAGATGGAGCCAGTGGCCGATCAGCGGGAAGGTGAAGAGCGAGAGGGCGCCTAACGCGAGGATCGCGGCGATCGCGAAGGAGGAATCTTCTTCGTCGGCTTCGATGGCGCCTTGCGTGGCGATGATGGCGCTGACGCCGCAGACTGCGGAGCCTACTGCTAGCAGGGTGGTGAGCTTGGGGCGGAGATGGAAGATGCGGCCTAGCAGGGTCATGAAGGCGATGGCGCCGGTGATTTCGATGGCGACCAGACCGAGGCTGACTCCGCCTAATTTTGCGACGTCGCCCAGGAGGAACCGCGCGCCCAGGAGGACGATGCCTGCTTTCAGCCAGAATTCGTAAGTGGCTACGCCTGCGCGGAAAATTTCGGGAACGCCTACGGTGTTCGAGATGGCCAGGCCAATCAGGATCGCCCAGAGGACGTACTCGATGTTGGGGAATGTCCAGTGGTGGGCCTTGGCGTAGGCGCCTACGTTTTTTTCGAGGAGTTTACCTGCGTAGCCGACCGCTGCCAGCAGGAGAACGCCGGGAATCAGGCGAAGAAGACTTAGAGCGGGTTGCTCTGTGCGGGCTTGGGATAGTGCTATCGATGACGCCATGATTTCGGTACTGCCTCCGTGTTTGACATTGCGACCCGGTATCGGACCCTGACGGTAAATTCGCCGCTCCCCTTTAATCTCAGCAGCGCGGTTTTGGGGCGATCTGTTTGGTTAGGAGTTAACCCCCTCCCCTGGTTTTCTTGTAAGTATTGATTCTAAATAGAGTTAAAGTCCTTTGTTTTTATAGACTTTCGCAAGTGTTCATTTTAAATGTAGTTACCATGGGACGTGGGTTAGGACGCCGGCGCGGATTAGCAGGGCTGCTGCTAGGGCGATCAGGACTGCCCAGGTGTCTAGGGATAGCCATTTCTTTTTGGGGAGTACGGTTGGGTGTTGGTGCTCATTTTGTTCTCCTGATCTCCTTCGTGATGGCGTCCGTTTTCGTTGGCTTCGATCTGCTTTGTCGTTATGGCCTTGGTACCGTCTGCGTCTAAACCCCGCCCTCTCGGAGAGGGCGGCTACAGGACTTTTGGATCGATTGTTGCTTCAGCTTATGGTTGCGCGATTGACCTGGGGTTCCTTTCGATTTGCGGCCCAGTGGGTCTCGGCGATTTCTTGGATTTCGTGGCTCGCTACGCGGCCTACGATTAGCAGCGCTGGGGCTGGGAGCTTCGCTTCGCTCGCTAGGCCCGATACCGTGGTCCAGCGGATTTGTTGCTGCGGGGTGGTGGCGTTGGAGACGATTACGCACGGGAGATTTTCTGGTTGGCCGGCTTCGATTAGGCGGCGGGAGACTTCGGCGTAGTCGGCGCCGGGCATATAGAGGACTAGAGTGGTGTTGCTGGAGATGGCGGCCCAGTCGAGGTGCGGGGTTACCGCGAATGGATCGGCGGTGGCTGCGATCGGAGCCGCGGGAATAGGTGGTGATTACGATTTGCGAGGCGGCGCGACGGTCGGTTAGGGAGATTCCGGCGGCTGCGGCGGCGCCCAGGGCGGCGGTGATGCCTGGGACGATCTCGAAGGGTATGTTGCGCGGCGCAGGGCTTCGATTTCTTCGCCGGCGCGGCCGAAGACTACGGGGTCGCCGCCTTTCAGGCGGATGACTTCGGTGTGGGAGGTTGATTTGGTGAGTGGATGTGCGTTTCGGGATTCTGCGGCTGACCGATCTAAAGATCGGCCACTACATTGGTTTGCGTAGGAGATCAGTAGTTGGTTGATTTCGTCCTGGGTTAGGAGCTTTTGGCCGGCGCGCTTGCCTACGTCGATGATTTCGGCTTCGCGGGGGATCAGTTGCGAGGACTTCCCTGCTGACTAGCGAGTCGTGCAGGACGATCGTGGCGCGTGCGAGCAGGCGGGCGGCTTTGACGGTGAGGAGGTCGGGATCGCCGGGGCCTGCGCCGATGAGATAGACCTTGCCCATGCTAGCTTTCGACTCCCAGAGGAATCGCCCCTTGCACGGTGGTGTCGCGTTCGACGGACGGCGTGTGGCCGCCTGCGAGGATGGAACGGAGGTCTTCGTTGGAATGGCGTGCGAAGAATTGGCGGAGATTTTCTTCCGGAGCGCGATTTTCGTTGAACTGTTGGAGAAGACGCTCGATCGCGTCGGGCACATCGGTGGCGGCGCAGCGGTAGCCGACCGGTCGGGCGATAGCGGCGAACTCGCCTACGCTTCCGCCGATGCAGAAATAGTAGGCGTCGACCATTTTGCCGTCGAGCTTGATTTTCTTACCTTCCAGGCCGATGTCGGCGATCCAGTGCTGGCCGCAACTGTTGGGGCAGCCGGTGACGTTGATGCGGAGTTGCTCCTGGAAGCCGGGGACGCGGTCGTCGAGTTCGCCGGCGAGCCAGCGCGCGAAGCCTTTGGTTTCGGTGAGTGCGAGCTTGCAGAATTCGGAGCCGGTGCAGGCGACCGTGGCGCGGGCAAACGCGGAGGCGCGAACCGGCAGGCCCGCGGCGGTCAGTTCTCCCGCAACGCGTACGGCGTGTTGGTCCGGGATATTTACGATTACAAGGTTCTGCATGACGGTGTTGCGGACGTGGCCGTCGCCATAGCGGTCGGACAGGTCGGCGGCGAGGCGGAGTTGTGCTGGGGTGATGCGTCCGCTCAGGACGTTGGCGCCGACGTAGGACAAGCCGAGTTGCTTTTGCGCGTGGATGCCGACGTGATCGCGATGAACGTCGGACGGGACTTCTTCCGGTTCGGCGGGATCGAGAACGAAGCCGATACGTTGCTCGAGTTCGGAGAGGAAGCTGTCCGGGGTCCAGCCGATGTTGCAGGAACAGGAATTTCAGGCGGGCGCGTTCGCGGTTTTCGCGGAGTACGTTCGCTTCGCGGAAGATTTCTGCGATGCCGCGGGCGACGGGGACGACCTGCTTCCACGGCACAAAAGCATTGAGGCGTACGGCCAGGTGCGGATTGGTGGAGAGACCGCCGCCTACGCGTACAGAGAATCCGGTTTCGATACCGCCGACGCGCCTGCGGGTGACGGGAGTGAAGCCAATGTCGTTGATCTCGGGATAATTGCACCACGAGCGGCAGCCGGTGATGGACATCTTGAACTTGCGGGGGAGATTGTAAAACTCGGCGTTGCCGCCCAGCGCGCGATCGATTTCCAGTGCGAGCGGCGAGGCATCGCAGAATTCGTGGGCGTCGAAACCGGCCAGCGGGCAACCGGTGATGTTGCGGGCGACGTCGCCGCAGGCGCCGATGGTGGTGAGGCCAGCGCTCCAGAGCGTTTCGATGACGTCGGGAAGGGCGTCTACGGTGACCCAGTGCAATTGCACATTTTGGCGGACGGTGATGTCGGCGACGCCGCGGGCGTGGCGCTCGGCGAGATCGGCGATGGCGCGGGTTTGCCGGCTGGTAAGGAGGCCGTTGGGGATGCGGATGCGCACCATGAAGAATTCGGTGGCTTTGCCTTCGCCGTTTTTTCCGCCGGTGACGCCTACACCGTCGCCTTGGGTGTAAATGCCCCAGGAACGGAGATAGGTGGCGAACCATTCCGGTGGGATGGAGGCGTGGCCGCGGCGGGCAAATTCCTTGATTTCGTCGAAGTGCTCCCAGCCGTTCTTTGCGCGCTTGAGGCGCTCGATGCGCTGGGCTTTGGTTTCTCGTGTCGGCCATTTTGATTTTTTACCCGCCTAAAAACAAAAAACCCACGTTGCCTGAACCTCTGGCACGTGGGCTTCGGAACTTGCGCTTACTTACTAACTAAGTTCGGAAACTCCTATGGCCAGAGATGAGCGTCTTGCGACACGCAGCGTTGCATGCGCACGGACAACACACGGTCTGGCTGAACGGAGTCATTTACGCCGGGTAGAATACGTCCTCGGTGTATTGGATGTCAAATCGGGAAAATGGATACGTGCTCGTCGAAAAACAGATGCATGTTCAGGGGGGCTGGAAAACGGTATAGGGCGGCCAGGCCGGTCCAATTAGAGCCTTTTGGATTATCCGACTAATCGTCCACTTGAACTGCGTGGCGGCTGGAGCAGATTCATTGTCCAAGTATGCCTGGTGGTTCCTCGGGAAGTGCTCCAATCCTGGTCGCAACCTTGCGCAACGCGAAACCCGCGTAGGAAGCGAGAATTCCCACGATGGCCGCAAGAAATGAGGAAGCAACAATCACGAGTGCAAACCTCTAAGCCAAGCTCCTGGGTGAATCATCCAATCCGTTCCAAATCTTGTGGCGCGAGGCATCCACATAAGCAAGGCGTAACTCCATATCTCTTTTGGCTTGGCCCGAAAGAATCCGAAAAGGCCCGCAAGCAATGCAGGAATGCCCCAGGCCAGAAAGGAATTCGTATCTGGGGGACCCATCAACAGCCTCATAAATGGCAGAAATCCGAAATCGAACCACAGCATATGACCTAGCCCAACCGCGAGGCTCAGGACGGGAAAAAACCATGTGTGCATTGCTTTGCGGGTCATTGAGGTCCGGAAGATATCAGCAAATATCAATCCGTAGAAGGGCCATCGGACTTGTATTCCTGTTGCTGGCCGTATTACGCGCAAACCGCACTTGATTGCATAACAATGTCGGCTCCTCCTCGACTCGAGTGGGCTCTTGTTGATAGGCTCGGGAAGACGGAGCCGGAATTCGGTTCGCACGCGGGACAGCTCGGTACCGGACATGGCGCGCGCACGAAAGCGCCGTCCACTTGATGGGGCATCCCGCTCCCTCGCGAGAGGGAGTTCGAAGAACTAATCATGGTCTGAAGTTTATGATCGAAGCGAAGTATGGGTCGGACTGAAGCCGACCGCTAGATTACGAGCGAGCCGAAGTCGTCAAGGCCGAGAAGCAAGACAACTAAAGGAAGCGGAAGAAAAAACTCTTTTAAGTGAGTGGATAAGTCTGCTCAAAAAGTGTTTTGACAGGGCCGACATTGTTAGAGATGTCCGGTGATCCGACTTATCGGGACTTGGTAAGAAATATCGGACTGCGTCACGTTCGCCGCGAAGGATTTCTGGGAATGTACCGATAAGATCGATAAGAGATTCGGACTAAGAGGACCAAGTCAGACCCGCCGTATGTTTGGGGCAGTGGCTCAAAAGGGGCTCCGCTCTGAATCGCGGATTGTGCAGCAGCATCTATGTCCTTTATTCCTGAGGTGCACGCGAGACTGAGGCCGTCTTTGGAGAGTGACCCATCTTTTCGCAGTTGAACGCGAATCACCACCGTCCCTTCTTCTCCACTTGCCACGGATTCAGGCAGTCTCGAACGAAGGTTGCTAGAAATTGAAGCCATCAGTCTACCCAAATAGGGTAGAACTTCGCGCCTGGGGTAGTCCTCGGGAACCTCAACCTGAATATCGACCGGAGATTTTGGCGGGTGTTGCCGTGAGGGTGGAATTGGCTCCAGTGTTTGGCAACCGGCGGAATCCTGTGCCAGCGCTGGATGTGGGCAAATCACTAGAGCGAGAAGTATAAATAATCCGTTGTATGCGGCAATTCGTCGGCGCGGCATGGAAACGTCTCTGACCGAAAGGCATGACAACTGTACCGCACGTTGGACTGTCAACTCCATGATGAACGCTACCCAGCGCCTTGTAAACCGGACATGTGTGAAATCGGCCCAAAAACTACACATTATAAAAGGGCGCCCCTTTTCAGACTGTTACGAAACGAGTGTGATTAAGCGATTTAAGGCGATGTTCCGAGTGCCGGAGCATCGCCTTTTTTGGTTTTGGCGAGGCGAATCACGTTGTCGTCGTGTGATGACTGGTGGGAGCAGGATCAGGTGGCCTGCAGGGCTGCATGTAGCTTGCGTCCGCCGAGAATGTTCACCATGCGCTTCAGATTGTAGGCGGATACGGCCAGACTGATTTCCGTTTGCGCCCCTCGCAGTCCACGCAGCAGGAAGCGTGGATGTCCGAAGATGCGGTATTTCAAATTGGCGAATGGATGTTCCGCGGTGGCTCGTCGCAGCCGCATCGCTTCCGGCGTGGCCCGTTGTTGCATGCGCTGTAGCGCCTCTTCGTGCATGTGACGGGTAACGATCCGTCGTGACGACACAGTGCATCGCGACTTCAGACGGCAGGCTCCGCAGACTTCGGGTTTTGCTGCATAGAGCACGGCACGATCTTTCCGCATGAGTTGTTTGCGGGCGAGAGTCTGCCCGGCCGGGCACAGGAACGTGTCGCTCTCAGCTTGGTAAGTAAATTCCGTGCGGTCGAACAGCGTGCCATCTCCTCGACTGTTCACGCCACGGTTGGCAGGCACATGCGGCAAGATGCCCTTCGCCTCGCAGGCTTCGGCCTGCTCTCCATTCGAATAGCCCCCATCGGCAACCACTTTGATCGCCTGCGCAGGCCCGCCGGTCGCTGCCTGCGCGGCTTCCGCCATCGGTTGCAGACTGCCGTTATCGCCGGCCTGAACGGTCACTTGTTGCGCCACGATCAGCGCGTGTTCGGCATCGACGGCAGCTTGCACGTTGTAGGCAGGAAGGAAGCCGTGAGTGGTTCGCAGGAAGGCAACTTCCGGCTCCCGGTGCCAGTGCAATTTTTCCAGCGCACTGGCCACAGCACTGGGGTCGATGACCACCTCGTCTTGCTCATCGCTCTGCTCCAACTGTTCCAGATAGCGTTCCAGAGCCTCACGCTCGTGCACACTTTTCACACTGCTGACGGCCTGGAACTTCGAGCCGTCGATAGCGACCCATTCGCCTTTCACCAAGCCTACCGAGCGCGCCAGCCGCACCAACGCGGCTCCCGCTGCGGTTACGCCCTCGCGATGCATGCGCCGGAACTCGGCAATCGTCTTGTGGTCCGGCGCTAGCCGTCCCAGCAACCACATCAACTCAATGTTCCGTCGGCACTCCGACTCCAGTCGCCGCGAGGAACGGATCTGCTGCAAATAGCCATACAGCTAGAGCTTCAGCAGATCGCGCGGATCATAACCAGGCCGCCCAGTCTCGGCCGCCTCGGCGCGCTCAAATCCCAATCCCGCCATGTCCAGGCGATCGACAAATGCATCGATGACCCGGCACACATGATCATCCGGAATCAACTCTTCCAAGGTGACTGGAAAAAGAGTTCTCTGCGTACGGCCCTCACCCTGCACAAAGCCCATAAGAAATTCCCTCGCTTTTCACGAGGGAATCTTCTCATTTATTTTTGGGCGGTCAACAGAGTTTCGTAACAGTCTGCTTTTGGAGTAGGTTTTTGAGTGTTCGCTCGAACCCCTCCAGAAAGGAGCACCCTGTATATGGATAGCGTGAAGTATATCGGCATGGATGTTCACAAGGAAACGATCTCGATCGCGGTGTTGAATTCCTCCGGCAAGCTGGTGATGGAATGCATCATCGAAACCAAGGCCATCACCATTCTTCAGTTTTTCCAAGGGCTACGCGGAAGTCTGCACGTCACCTTTGAAGAAGGAACCTGGGCCGCCTGGTTGTACGATCTGCTAAAGCGACACGTCACGAAACTCGTGGTGTGCAATCCACGAAAGAATGCTTTGCTGAAAGAAGGCAGCAAGAGCGACCGCATCGATGCAAGGAAACTCGCCGAGCTGCTGCGCAATGGATCGCTTTCCGACGGTCTACCACGGGGAGAATGGCGTGCGCATGTTGAAGGAATTGTCCCGTAGTTATTTGACGATCAGCAAAGATCTCGGGCGCGTCATGAATCGGATCAAGGCGTTGTATCGGAGTTGGGCCATTCCCTGCGCAGGGACGCAAGTCTACGCACCGCGCTACCGTTCGGAATGGTTGAGCAAGATCACGCGAAGCCGGCGTGCGCCGGCGGGCGGAGCACTTTACTACCAACAACTCGACGCGCTGCAGGCCTTGCGCCGAAAAGTCCGGAAAGAGCTGTTGGCCGAGAGCCGGAAACACAGCGCAACGAAATTGCTACGCCAGATTCCTTGTATCGGTCCGCTGCGGGCGGCTCAATTGGTTGCGTTGATGCAGACGCCCCACCGATTCCGCACCAAGCGGCAACTGTGGACCTACAGCGGGCTTGGGTTGGAGACCCACGACAGCGCGCAATATCGCATGTGTCGAAGGACAGCTGCAACGTTCCAAGAAACCACCGCAACTTCGTGGGCTGAATGCGAACCATAACCACGATCTCAAGAATATCTTCAAGGGTGCGGCCACCAGAGCGAGCACCTCGACTGGACCGTTCCGCGATTTTTACGAGACTTTGCTTGCCAAAGGGAATGCGGCCATCGATGGCCCGTCTCACCTTGGCGCGGAAGATTGCCGCGATCACCTTGATCATTTGGAAGAAAGGAGCACGTTTCGACGCCAACTATTTGAAACAAGCAGCTTGAGCGTCTCTGACAGAGAGTCCGTTCCATCCCTGGGGATCATCCTTGGCGGTGGCCGTCGGGTTCTTGAGACGCTTGGTTCGAGGGCGAGTATCCACCGGACAAGTCAGGCCACCGTGTTGTTAGAACACGAAAGTCTCCGACTTCACCCTATGCCCCCTCGGATAACCAAAGAAAGTCATAGGCCACGAGTCTCCCATAGGACCATGAGTTACCGCTTATCTGGGCGGATCACCATTAGGCTTGTTTGTTTCAGGAAACGAATGGCGCCGTCACGACAATGAAATGGAACCACAGGGGGAGAGAAGAATCTCACCGTTTCGTGCGACGAAACGAAGCAACGACTCCCTGAGGAAGACCACTCGCCGATCACGAGTGCACGTTCAAACGGTTGGGCTGAATGCCGAGGCACAAAAGTGTTGGCATCGAGCCAACGGAGAGATATTTCTCTTGACATTTCCTTTTATAGGACTTGTCCGGCAATCAGACTAATCAGGGGGTGGCGCTAATCGACCTTTGGCAGTAATAAATTGAAGTTTAACTTTGGGCAGATAGAACCAAATAATCAGCAGTACCAGAGCCGCGCAGAAAATGAGTCCGGCGAACCTGTAGTTAGCAGGCAGACGAGTTAAGAAAATGGTGGCGAAAGCGCTCCACGCACACACTGGGATTGCTAATGAGCGCCCCCAAGTTTCCCAGCGAATCGTTCCGAATGCTGCGACCAGAAACAACGTCGCAATGGTTGCCTGAAACAGCGAAACCGCCAGCCTTTCGATGGACAAGCTGCGAGAGATAAAGAGTGCGCGGGAAATTACAAAGAGTACCCGAGCCCCAGCAACAAACAATGTAGCGGTCACCAGCCAATTCGAGTATTTGAGGAGTGGACTCACTGAGTCTCTTGCACTGCTACCCGGTATGGCGCTTTGGATGCCTAGGTTGCATTCATGCTACCAAACAACACCAGATGCCGTCAGTCTGGAGGTCAACTCCTGGTAAAAGCGGTTACCGGACATCTCTAACAATGTCGGCACTGTCAAACACTTTTTGAGCACACTGCTCCATTCACTTAAAAGAGTTTTTCTTCCGCTTCCTTCGGTGTCTTTCCGATCGGCCCTGACAAGTACGGTTCGTTCGTAATCTAGCGGTCGGTTTTCAGTCCGACCCAAACATCTCTTCGATCAAAACTTCGACCATGATTATTTCTTCGAACTCCCTCTCACGAGGGAGCGGGATGCCCTATCAAGTGGACGACGCTTTACTGCACGCCATGTCCGGTACCGAGCTGTCCCGCGTACGAACCGAACTCCGGCTCCTTCCTCCTGAGCCTAACAACCAAAGACTGCTCGCGTCGAGAGGGGCCGACATTGTTATGCAATCAAGTTGAGTGGAGATTTGGGACCGTAAACAGCCTGCGCGTTTACGTCAGGGTAGGACCTGAACTTCAAGTTCCATCGCACGCCCATCCCGGATTGAGAACGCCCGGATTGGCGTCGTTGCGTACGGCCGGGGCGTGACGATGAAATAGATCGCTTCAGAATAGTAGGCCAGCGCGATGTCTTTAGTCGAAGGCTCGTTCGTGTCCCGCCAATTCGGATGGGAGTGGTAGATGCCGAGGAATTCGAGCCGCCGCTTGCGGAGTTCCCCCATCAGGCGCACGATCTCCTTGGGCGCAATCTCGTAATTCCTGACTGGATCAGCCGCGACGTTCTTCGCAGGTAACGCCTGCGTGATTAGTCCGTCCTGCCCCGCCAGAATTCCGCAGCATTCCCGATGCGGCTGGCGGCGGGCATGCTCCAGGAGTTGCCCGTATACTTTGCGGCGACTTCGGACGGCTCGCTTCATTCCGGAAGTATATAACGAGGCGAATGCGTGAATCGAGTGACGGACGCGGAGAGACTACTTGAGGTGAATCCCGATAAACGCGCAAACCGGACTAAGTGGCCGGATTTCTGGTCACGCGACTCATCGGGGGCTAACAGCCTGTGGTGAAAATCGATTGGTAACCTGAAGTAACTTCCCTGCCTCGGAAATCTCTGTAGAATGCGGAACAGATTTGAGGAGAACTGCTGATGGGCATGGGAACGCGGCGGCGAAGACAGCGACAAGAGCAGATGTGGATCGCACAGCAGGAACTAGCGAAGGGGCCGGCACATCCTTTTTACAAGCGGGTGAATGAATTGTTGGAAGAGAGGAAGTTTGACGAGTTTGCCGAGAGGGAGTGCGCGAAGTTTTACGCGGAAAACATTGGACGACCCTCTTTGGCGCCAGGGATCTATTTTCGTTTGTTGTTGGTGGGCTATTTTGAGGGCCTCGATTCCGAGCGGGGAATCGCCTGGCGGGTGGCGGATTCGTTGGGCCTACGGAGATTTCTGGGAATCGGCATCGACGAGCCCACACCGGATCATTCGACCATTTCACGGACACGGCGGCTGATCGATGTGGAGACGCACCACAAAGTGTTCTTCTGGATTTTGGAAGTGCTGCGAGAGCAGGGGCTGGTGAAGGGCAAGACGGTGGGGATCGACGCGACCACGCTGGAGGCCAACGCGGCGATGCGTTCGATCGTGCGGCGCGATACGGGTGAGAGTTACGAGGAATTTTTGCAGGGCTTGGCCAAGGAATCGGGAATCGCGACGCCCACGCGGGAAGACCTAGCGCGAGTGGATCGCACGCGGAAGAACAAGGCCAGCAACGAAGATTGGGTGAATCCGCATGATGGCGATGCGCGCATCGCCAAGATGAAAGATGGGCGAACGCATCTGGCACACAAAGCCGAGCATGCCGTGGATCTGAAGACCGGTGCGGTGTTGGCGGTGACGCTGCAGGAAGCCGATTCGGGGGACACCACCACGGTGGTCGAGACTCTAGCGCAGGCCGGTGAGAACGTCGCGGAGTTGATTGGGACAGAAGAACCGAGCCAGAAACCGCAAGTGCATCTGAAGGGCATCGAAGAAGTGGTGGCCGACAAGGGCTACCACAGTGGAGCGGTGGTAGCGAATCTGCAGGGTGCGGAAGTGCGGGCTTACATTTCGGAGAAGAAGCAGCCCGGGCAACGGCATTGGGAAGGCAAAGCCCAGGAACAGCAAGCGGTCTATGCCAATCGGCGGCGAGTGAAGGGAGCCTATGGCCAAGGCCTGCTGCGGAAGAGGGGCGAGTTGATCGAGCGGAACTTCGCGCACTGCTACGATACGGGCGGAATGAGACGAACGCATCTACGAGGACACCGAAACATTCTCAAGCGACTGCTGATTCACGTTGGGGCATTCAATCTGAGTCTAATTTTTCGCTCGCTCTTGGGCTCGGGTACTCCACGGGAGCTGAGAAATCGTCAGTCCTCGTTTCTTTGTGTGCTGCTTTTTCTGTTCCGTCGCCCTTCCGTGGCCTCGAGTCCCAGAAAACATTGTGTTTCATCACCACCATTCGATCGGCGGAAAAATCATCGCTATCTCAGATACAGACTTCGCCACTCAGCAAAATGCGATTCCGCCACGGACTGCTAAGGCTGTTTAGAACGCTTGGTTACACGAGGACCGGCTCTTTCGCCAGCCTCACGTTGCCATTGTTGTAGTTCTTTCCGCATGAATCGCAGAACAGCGCCCGGTATGTCGTTCCATCTTTCGCGCTGGCGTTTTGTAAGGGGTTCCAACCCTTTGCCTTGGTGAGCTTTCCGGCCTGCGTCAAACCTTGAAACAAATGCTCGCAGATGTAATCCATTCCATCCGCTTCTACTTTTTTCGCATCGGCGAGCTTGTGAATCCAGATCGTCTGCGCCATGGGATTCCTCCGGCTTCAGGCTCCACTGTGGCACACGCGCAGAGGCGTAGACACCTGCCCAGAGGGGCAGATGTTCTCTGCCTAAACCTGGCCTCGACGTTGAGGCTTAGAGTCGCGGGTCGGTAACGTTCCAATGTCCGGTAACCCGACTCATCAGGAGTTGACCTGTGGTTGGGACATCACTGTTTGTGTCAAGAACATTAACTTTTCTCATGACTACGTTCCTTCGAGTCCTGTCTGATTTTAATTTGCGTCTCCCAGTTTTCGGAATGAAGCGCGCCTTATAAATCCCTGAATAACAACTCGAAGGCTGCCATCCGGTTTGGATTGCACAATGATGGTAACCGTGGCTGCATCGGCCGGTCCGCCGTCAGTGAAACGGACGCACCTCGACCGACGCCCGACAGGCGATGGCGGCCTTGCGCCCCCAGGCCAGCGCCTCGTCCAGGTCAGCGGCTTTCAGCACCCAAAAGCCGCCAATGTGTTCCTTGGTCTCGGTGTACGGCCCGTCGGTGATGAGCACCTTACCTCTGGGCTGCAACCGCAGCGACCTCGCGCTGCTTTCCGGTTGCAGGCCGCCAACAAAAACCCTCACACCAGCAGCCTTCATCTCGTCGTTGAGCGCGTCTATTTCGCGGTCCATCGCTTCGTCCTCTGAGACGGCCGGGTCGTAGTTCGCGGGGCGATAAATAGCCACCAAATACTGTGTCATGACTTCTCCTGTATCGGGCCGGTTGCCCTAACGTCACTATATCGACGGCCGGCCGGACAGGAATTCGACAAATCGTCAAGAAATTTACCGGCCGCTGAGGCACGGAGTTTCTCCCAGTGAGTACCCGACGCAATATAAAGGGCGCCCCTTGTGGAGTAAGGTTTGAGTGCTCGCTCAACCGCTCCAGAGGAGGAACGCCCTTATGACCAGCACTAAATATATCGGCATGGATGTGCACAAAGAAAGTATTTCGATTGCCGTCAGGAATGCCGCCGGCAAGGTGGTGATGGAATGCGTCATCGAAACCAAAGCCAGCATGATTCTGCAGTTCATCGACGGGCTGCGCGGAGATGTACAGGTCACCTTTGAAGAAGGCACCTCAGCCGCCTGGTTGTACGACTTGTTGAAACCGCACGTCACAAAACTGGTGGTGTGCGATCCACGAAAAAACAAGTCCATGCGAGAAGGCAACCAGAACGACAAGATTGATGCCCGCCGATTGGCGGAGCTGCTACGCCTCAATCATCTCACTCCCGTTTATCACGGTGAGCATGGCCTACGAACCCTGAAGGAGCTGGTACGGAGTTATCTGACCATCACGAAAGATCTCGGACGGGTGATGAGCCGCGTGAAAGCCATTTATCGCAGTTGGGCCATTCCTTGTACCGGCAAACAGGTCTATGCCCCTCGGCATCGGGCCGAATGGCTCGCGAAGATCGACGAACCGGGAGTACGCCGGCGGGCCGAGTTTTATTACCAACAACTCGATGCGCTGCGAGTGGTGCGCCAGCAAGTGCGGCGGGATCTGCTGGCGGAGAGCAAGAAGCACAAAGCCTGGAAACACCTCTGTGAGATTCCCTCGATCGGGCCGATCCGCGCGGCGGTGTTGCTGGGCATTCTGCAGACCCCGCATCGTTTCCGCACGAAACGCCCGCTGTGGAATTACGGCGGTTTAGCCATCGAGATGCACAGCAGCGCCGATCACCGTAGTGTCGACGGACAACTGCAACGATCCCGGAAGAACGTCTTGGTGCGGGGCCTCAACCGCAACTGCAATCACGATCTGAAGAACCTATTTAAGGGCGCGGCCGCCGTGGCTTCCAGCAAGCCGGGCCCCTTTCAGGAGTTCTACACGGGTTTAGTGGCCAAGGGTATGAGGCCAGAGATGGCGCGACTGACCTTGGCCAGAAAGATTGCCACCATTGTTTTGCTGGTGTGGAAGAAAGGGGTGTGCTTCGACGCCCAATATCTGAAACCACAAACAGCTTGAGTGTCTTGATCGAATCCGCTCCATCCCGGGGATTCTCTCTGGCGGTGGCCGTGGGTTCTCGAGACACTCTGGTTCGAGAGCGAGTCTCAGCCGATTAGTTAGGCGCTGCGTGCTTCGGGCACCCAGTCTCACACCCGACTCTAGCCTGGATTATGCACGATTTTTCTGGCGGAAAAAGAAAAGGTGCTCTAAAAGATTGATGAACACTGGGTTTTAGTAGAACCCGGCGTTCTCTTTCGGAGCACCCAGAGATGACATTTTGTTGTATACCACAGCTTTCCTTTTCCTTCTACCGACACCGACCCATTCGAGCTGATTTTTCCGGCGGGCAGATCAGTTCTGACGCTGGTCTTCTTCCGTTGCGGGCCTTTGATCAGCGGCATGGGCTTACTCGCGGGCTAGCCGAACGCCTCTGTGATCCTCGCGAAGAGGAACGTATTCGCCATTCGGTATTGTCGTTGTTCCGCCAGCGCCTCTACCAGATCATCGCTGGCTACGAAGATGCCAACGACGCGGACCGACTGCGACACGATCCGGCTTTTCAGATTCTTGCCGATCACCCGCTGGGGGAACCGCTCGGATCACAACCGACTCTCAGTCGCTGGGAGAATTCACCCTCACCTCGCGACCTTCTCAAGCTGCAGGATGCCCTTCTCGATGGGTTTGTGAAGATCTGTGGGAAACAAGTCCGGAAACGAGGAGAGATTCTGCTCGATGTCGATTCCACCGACGATCCCACGTACGGGCAGCAGCAGCTGAGCTTCTTCAATGGTGGTTATGACCAGCACATGTATCACCCCTTGCTGATCTTTGAGCGGCACACCGGTTGTTTGTTGGCCGCCCGATTACGTGCGGGCACGGTTGCTAGTCACGCCCGCATCATCTCTTTGCTGTTGCGCATCGTTCCGCGACTCCAGCGTGAATTTCCTAAGGTCCGAATCAAGTTACGTGCCGACGCTGGTTTCGCCACGCCGATGCTCTATGAATTCTGCGAGTTTTTCGGCTTGCAGTATGCCATCGGCATAGGCACCAACGCGCGGTTGCAAAGTGCTGCGCAGCGGCTGCAGCATCGTCTCGCGAAACGATATCGTCGAACCGGCGAGCCGCAGCGCTCCTTCTCCAGCTTTCGCTACCGCGCTCACCCCTGGTCTCATCAACGGCGCATCGTCTACAAAGCCGAACACACCGCTGCTGGTAGCAACCTGCGTTTCCTGGTCACCAACCTGCTAGGCCGCAGCCGTTCCGTTTTTTCCTTTTATAACGATCGCGGGGAATGCGAGAACCGCATTGAAGAGTTCAAAAATGGTTTTGCCGCTGACCGCTTGAGCTGCCACCGCTTTCGGGCCAATGCGTTTCGCCTGTTGCTCCATAGTTTCGCCTATAACCTGGTCAACCTGTTTCGCCTGCAATTGCCTTCCTCGATGCGCTCAGCGCAAATCGAAACTCTGCGTATTCAGTTGTTCAAGATCGGCGCACGCATCCGCGAAACAGCTCGCTGTATCCACGTGCACATGGCCAGCGGCTGGCCTTTTCAAGATCTCTTCCTAGCCGCCTCGCTCTGCAACTCCTCGTAGCTGGTCTCGCCTGTTCGACAACACCTTCCCGAAACGACAAGGCGGAGCTATCTCGAAAAACGATTGGTGATGCCAATGGGGCCGCTTGCAAACCGATATGAGGATCGCCAACCGAGACGCCAACCCATCTTGCGTTAGCCGCGGACTTTTTGAGCAGCGATTTCAGCTTGTGATGAATTAACCAGGCTAGGCCCTCTCGGATAACCAGAAAAAGCTATGGGCCACGAGTCCCGGATAGAACTATGGTCGCCACTTGACCGCCGTTCTGCTTTGCTGGTTTCGGAACTGACAGGCTTCGTTGCGGACAGGCAATGAAAACCGCTGGTAGAGGAAACCCAAACCGTTGGGTCACAGTGCCCAACAACCGAGCACATGGCGCGGAAGGTCAGAACAGATCCTGCTCCATCACGTGGGCTGAGAAACAAGAAAAGTTCCAGCCAACGCAGGAGTGTTTTTTCTTGACTTCTACCTTTATAGAACTTATCAGGATTTGGCCAGGTCTTCAAGCCTAGCTAGCTCGAAATTCGGTAATGGCTAGCGGACCGTTGGCTTGCTAGGTTTTTGAGTTGGAGACCGCTCCTCAAAACTTGCTGTTCGCCTCGAACTGTCATTTATGACAGTAGGAAGGCGACACGCAGCTAGTATGTTTAAGAATGAGCTATACAGCTTTGATGAATTGGACCATTGCTGGTTCTGAGATTCGTCGCCGGAAACCCCTACTGGTGGGGATGTTATCGCTGCTGATGGCGTTTCCGGCGTCAGCCAAACTCGCTACCGACTTCAATCCCAATCTTGATTTCTCGAAGTACAAAACGTTTGCCTATATCGGCGGAGTGGAATCTCTCGTCATGCTGCAGTTGAACCCGGATCTGCTGAACAATCGGATCCACCGCGCAGTGGTGCGTGAATTGACGGCCAAAGGACTTCGCGAGGTACAGCCTGAGGAAAATGCGGACCTGGTGGTGCGGTACTGGGTTGAGGCCGAGTCAAACGCGCAGCTGGCGGGCCAAACCCTTTACGGCACCTATGGCTCCTACTACTATGGCTACTGGAACGTCATGTACACCGAGATGAGTACGCAGGTGACCCACAAGGGCACGCTTGGCATTGAGCTAATAGATGCGAGAGAGCGAGATCTTGCGTGGCGCCTGTTTGTGAGTGAGAAGATTATCCACAACGATCCTGACAAGATCTGGAAGACGGCAGACAGCAACATAGTAAAAGCGTTCAAACTTTATCCGCCAACAGCAAAGGCCATCGAAGAAAAGAAGGCAGAGCGAGCCAAAATAGACGCCGCCAAGAAACCTCCAGAACGTTAGTGGTTAGGCTTGACTCCTGACTAAACGGATTCCAACAATTGCTCAAGTCCTGGTAACGTGGCAATCGGAAACTGACCTGGCGCCGAATTCTCCGGTTTACTGCGACGATCAGGGCTTCGATGGAGTGAACGGTCCCCGGGCTGGAAGGGCGACAGGAGCAGGTTGTGACTTTCGCGGAGCTAGCGTGTCCAGAGCGGGAATAGAGAACGATTCCGTCGTGGTGCGTTCTGGGGGGCGTGTTCCCTGCTGTATGGCTTTTGCAAGAATTTCGATCGCCGTTCCCGCAAGCGGTGGCAAATAAATCGTCGCGGCTAGCAATCCTTGGCGCACCCACGCTTGGCCTGTCTTTAGCTGGCCATCGCAACCGGTGAACGGGAGGCTCAGCCATCGGGCGCGCTCTTCGTGGTTGGTTACCTTTTCAAAGGCTTTGCGAGCGCCCATAGCCATGGCGTCGTCTTGTGCGCCGACAAGGTCAATGGATTTGTTTTGTGAAGTGGCGAGCTTCAGCCAGGAAACTACGGCTCGTTCCGCGCTCTCCTCCGTCCAGCTTCCTTTTAAAGTTACGACCTCTATATTCGAAGGTTTCTTCTCCAGCATCCCCGCCGTGCGTTTCTGCGCCGAAGAGCTTTGCGACGGTCCTTCAAGGTACAGGATTGAACCACCTTGCGGAAGCAGGGCGGCAAATTGTTTCCCCTGGATGCGCCCGATCTCCAAATGATCGGAACTAACGGCAAAGGTAGGCGCGGTAGACGCTCGGTGTAGGTCCGGCATGTACTCCGGACTTCGATTCAATACGGCCCAGCCGATCCCGGCTGCGCTGGCCGCCCGAGCCACCTGGGGCAGCGCGGTGCCGCTCACTGGTTCCAACACAATCGCGTCCGGCCTGGACTCGGGACGATTCTGGATGGCCTTCAGAATCTGTGTACTTTGATCGACGGCATTGTTGTCGGCGAAAGTGATCTCGGCATCGACGCCACATCTGTGCGCGGCGTCTTTTGCGGCCGATGCCTGTGCTACCTGGAAATCGTTATCCTGCGTATGGAGAGAGACGAGGAATTTGAGTTTTTTCATCGCGCGCCAAATTAACTCTGGTTGCCTTAACAATACGCACCACCCGAGGAGAAGTCCCAGGTTTTTCGGGGAGTATTCCAGTAAGAGTTAACGGGCGCTTCGATGTGCTCGCGCGCGCGAATCAGAGGCACATGAGGGGCGGTGTGCGGCAAGCGCGTTAGTCAGGACTTCAGCGGAATAATCGCCGGGCGGACAGACGATCTCTCTGCTCGACCCGGATCAAGCGTCATCCGCGTGTGGCACTCGAAGCGGTTAGCCCTTCGCGAAGGCCAGCAGGTCTGCATTCAACTGGTCGGCATGCGTGATGGGCAATCCATGCGCGGCACCCTCGTACACCTTCAGCTGAGAGCCCGGGATGAGTGGCGCTGTTTTGCGCGCTGTCGTTTCAATTGGTGTTGACTTGTCGTTATCGCCGTGGATAAGGAGCGTCGGCACGGATATTCTAGGCGACTCAGGGCGAAAGTCTGTTTCCGTGAACACGCGATGCAGATCGAGCATGGTCTTCAGTGAGCATCCGTCAACCATCATTCTTACCCACCAGTCCATGATTTCCTGAGAGACACGGTTTTTGGGGGCGCCGAAGAATGTCGGCGCGTACGTGGCTAGGAGATTTGGAAGATCCTTGCTCAACCCTTTGCGCGCATTTTCCAGGGTCGCTCGATCGGCGCCCTCCGGGTTGTCGTCTGTCTTTAGAGCAAACGGTGTGATCGTCGAAACCAAAACGACTCGCGCGACGCGGTTGGAACCGTGGCGCGACAAATAGCGAACGACTTCGCCGCACCCCATGGAGTGGCCTACGAGAGTTATGTCATGCAGGTCGAGTTGTTCAATCACCGCCGCCAGGTCGTCCGCAAGGGTATCGAACTCATAGCCGTGGCTCGGATCACTTGAACGGCCATGGCCGCGGCGGTCGTAGCCGACACAGCGTAGTCCGCGCGCAGCCAAGTCAGCGATCTGGTACCCCCACCAGGCTGAATTGAGTGCCCACGGTGCCACAAAAACTAACGGTCGGCCCGCGCCTCGATCTCGGAAGAACAGGTTCGTGCCGTCTGCCGCCTCAATGAATTGTTTGGCCTGCGGTTTTTTCCCGGCAGGTGCAGGGAGCGACCCGTTGCTTTGTCCGTTCGCCTTACTTGCAGCCACCAACCCAGTGCTGGCAGCGACGGCTGCGATGGACTTCAATAAACTCCGCCTGTGCATTCGTGATTCCTCCTCGCTGAGTATTCAATAGAGGAAAAACGCAGTCCATGACCTCCGAGGTCAAGCCGGGACTGCGTTCGATTAAGACGGCTTGGTCGCTGACGCGCTACGCCAAACCGCGCTCCGTCATGCTGGGGTAAGTGCGGCGCGCGTAGTTTCGTCGGCAGGGAAAAAACTTTCGATGCGCAATTCCTGCAGGCCGACGTCCCGCGCGCTAGCAAAGGTCGTAAGGGTGGAAAACAACCGAAGCGTGGAGTTATTCCACTTATAGTCGATGGTCAGAAACGGCGAAGGGATTTCGTAGAGGTCGAGGGAGCGCCAGCGGCTGGGAACATCCGGATAACTGAGCAATTCCTCAAGAAAACATTGCATTGTCTGGTCCGACGGGTTAGCTGCGCGTTCCCGATGCACCCGCTGAATGAGGCGTGCCGCGACGTCCTCCCAGTTTTCGATGAATCTCCGCATTCCCTTTGGATGGAACACTAGCCGGATTACGTTTCGCGGCTGCACAGAATCGCAGCCGGGGAAAAACTCCAGAAAACGCTTTGTGCCGGCATTCATGCTCAGCGTATTCCAATATCGGTCGATCACAATTCCAGGAAATGGCTCCTGCTGCCTTAGGAGAAGATCCACGGCGCGGCGCGCCGCCTGCATCTCCGGCGCATCGAGACTCGTTTGGCGATAGAGCGGCGCATAGCCGGCCGCTAGCAGCAATGCATTGCGCTCGCGCAGGGGGACCTGCAGTGCCTCGGAAAGTCGCAGTACCATCTCTCGGCTCGGTTGCGCCCGGCCCGTCTCGACGCAACTCAAGTGCCGCGTTGAGATATCAGCATCTAGCGCCAGGTGCAACTGGCTAATGTGTCGAACTGCGCGCCATCGACGCAGCAGGAGTCCAAAATTTATGTCAGGCTTTGGGGTGGGACGGGCAGCAGACTTGGACTTCACGCTGCGATTATAAGTGGAATCGTTCGCTATGTCCCGATAAGTTCTATAAAGGTAGAAGTCAAGAAAAAACACTCCTGCGTTGGCTGGAACTTTTCTTGTTTCTCAGCCCACGTGATGGAGCAGGATCTGTTCTGACCTTCCGCGCCATGTGCTCGGTTGTTGGGCACTGTGACCCAACGGTTTGGGTTTCCTCTACCAGCGGTTTTCATTGCCTGTCCGCAACGAAGCCTGTCAGTTCCGAAACCAGCAAAGCAGAACGGCGGTCAAGTGGCGACCATAGTTCTATCCGGGACTCGTGGCCCATAGCTTTTTCTGGTTATCCGAGAGGGCCTAGAGTCGGGTGTGAGACTGGGTGCCCGAAGCACGCAGCGCCTAACTAATCGGCTGAGACTCGCTCTCGAACCAGAGTGTCTCGAGAACCCACGGCCACCGCCAGAGAGAATCCCCGGGATGGAGCGGATTCGATCAAGACACTCAAGCTGTTTGTGGTTTCAGATATTGGGCGTCGAAGCACACCCCTTTCTTCCACACCAGCAAAACAATGGTGGCAATCTTTCTGGCCAAGGTCAGTCGCGCCATCTCTGGCCTCATACCCTTGGCCACTAAACCCGTGTAGAACTCCTGAAAGGGGCCCGGCTTGCTGGAAGCCACGGCGGCCGCGCCCTTAAATAGGTTCTTCAGATCGTGATTGCAGTTGCGGTTGAGGCCCCGCACCAAGACGTTCTTCCGGGATCGTTGCAGTTGTCCGTCGACACTACGGTGATCGGCGCTGCTGTGCATCTCGATGGCTAAACCGCCGTAATTCCACAGCGGGCGTTTCGTGCGGAAACGATGCGGGGTCTGCAGAATGCCCAGCAACACCGCCGCGCGGATCGGCCCGATCGAGGGAATCTCACAGAGGTGTTTCCAGGCTTTGTGCTTCTTGCTCTCCGCCAGCAGATCCCGCCGCACTTGCTGGCGCACCACTCGCAGCGCATCGAGTTGTTGGTAATAAAACTCGGCCCGCCGGCGTACTCCCGGTTCGTCGATCTTCGCGAGCCATTCGGCCCGATGCCGAGGGGCATAGACCTGTTTGCCGGTACAAGGAATGGCCCAACTGCGATAAATGGCTTTCACGCGGCTCATCACCCGTCCGAGATCTTTCGTGATGGTCAGATAACTCCGTACCAGCTCCTTCAGGGTTCGTAGGCCATGCTCACCGTGATAAACGGGAGTGAGATGATTGAGGCGTAGCAGCTCCGCCAATCGGCGGGCATCAATCTTGTCGTTCTGGTTGCCTTCTCGCATGGACTTGTTTTTTCGTGGATCGCACACCACCAGTTTTGTGACGTGCGGTTTCAACAAGTCGTACAACCAGGCGGCTGAGGTGCCTTCTTCAAAGGTGACCTGTACATCTCCGCGCAGCCCGTCGATGAACTGCAGAATCATGCTGGCTTTGGTTTCGATGACGCATTCCATCACCACCTTGCCGGCGGCATTCCTGACGGCAATCGAAATACTTTCTTTGTGCACATCCATGCCGATATATTTAGTGCTGGTCATAAGGGCGTTCCTCCTCTGGAGCGGTTGAGCGAGCACTCAAACCTTACTCCACAAGGGGCGCCCTTTATATTGCGTCGGGTGACGGGGACAAGCGGCTTCTCGGCGATTTCTCTTGCCGAGAATTCCTTGCGGACTTCTACGCTGCGAAGGTGGCGCCTGTTTGGGGTGGTGAAGATCGAACTCTCGCACCGTTCGCACAAAACCGGATGAGAATGCGTTGTGCGCGAGTTTATTGTGTTGGCTTGGTTGTGGCGGCGGGTTTTGGAGCCGGCTTCTTGGGCGTGGCCGGGGCCACGGGCGTGGGCACCGGAGAGATGATCGTGGCGGTCTTGATGTAGTCGAGCTTGGGCCAGCCTTTGTCGAGGTAGGGCTTGCCTTGTTTTTGGACTTGTTCCTGGTCTGGGCCGCCGCCTGACGGGGCGCCTTCGCCGTACTGATCGTAGAACATGTCCACGACCTTCATGCCGTCGGTGACCTGACCGAAGGGAGCAAAGCCGTCGTGATCCAGGCGGCTGTTATCGCCGAAGTTGATGAAGACTTGTGTGGTGCGGGTGTTGGGTCCCGCGGTAGCGAAGCTCACGTAGCCGCGGACGTTGTGCTGGGTGACGGGATCGTCCTTGATGGTGGCGGGTTCCCAGACTTTGTTGACCGCGGGGTAGGCACTGATGCCGAATTGCGCCATGAAGTTCGGAAGGACGCGAAAGAAGCTGGCGTTATCGAAAAAGTGGTGCTTGACGAGATTGTAGAAGCGGTCGGCGCCCTGGGGAGCCCACGCGCGGGTAACGGTGATGACGAAATCGCCGCGCGTGGTGGAAAATTGCACCTTGTATTCGTCGGGCGCTTTTTCCTTCAGCAGTGCTGGGTGCAGGAGAGCGCGATCGTAGGCAGGGTGTGCTGTTGCGGTCGCCGTCGACTTCTTCGTGGTCGTGCCCTGCGAGCTGGGGCTCTTTGCAGGGGCCGGCGTTTGCGCGCCTGAATTTGCCGATGCCGCGAAGAATGCCAGGGCTATACCGGCAGCCGCTCTTGCTGCTCTGTTCGCTTTCGCGCCGAGGTTGCGTGGAATCATTTTCGATTTCTCTCCAATTTGTTTGGGCGTCCGGGCTGGCTCGAAAGCCGCACCCTTTGAAAACCAAGGGTGCGGCACCCGGCGTAGAGCCTTCGATTCAATTGGCCGCGTTCAATTCCCTGCTTACGCGTTGCACATCATCCATGAGCCGCAGAGTATTCTCGCCGAGAATCTTCCTTACGTCACTCTCTGTGTAGCCTTTTCGTAACAGGGCCTCGGTGATTTTCGGGAGTTTGGAGGCGTCTTCCATGCCGAAGGGCATGTTGGCGCCGTCGAAGTCGGAACCGAGGCCGACGTGATCGATGCCAGCGACCTTCACCGCGTGGTCGATGTGGTCGATGATTTTGGTCCAATCGACGCGCGGCAGCTTACCTTGTTCGACGTATTCGCGGGTGATGCGGTCGCCTTCGATCAATTGGCAGCCTTCCTTGTCGCCACAGCGCTTGTGGACTTCGATGGCGATGGCTTCGTTGATCTTGGGGTTTGCGCGCTCGGCGTTGCGAAATTCCTGGCTTAGAAAGCCGACGTGAAAATTGATTTGGATGACGCCGCCTTTGGCGGCGAGCTCGCGGATCATGGCGTCGCTCATGTTGCGAGGATGATCGCAGAGAGCACGGCAGTTCGAATGCGAGGCGATCACTGGGGCTTTGCTGACAGCGAGGACGTCGCGAAATGTTTTGTCGCTGACGTGTGAGACATCCACCATCATGCCGAGACGGTTCATTTCGCGGATGACGTTTCTGCCGAAGGGGCTGAGGCCGTTGTGCGCGGGCCGGGCGGTGGAGGAATCCGCCCATTCGGAATTGCCGCTGTGAGTGAGGGTCATGTAGCGAACACCCAGGGCGAAGTATTTTCGCAGGACGTCGAGATCGCTGTTGATCATGTGGCCGCCCTCGACGCCGAGGAGCACCGCGATTTTGTTTTGTTTGCGGATGTCGCGGACTTCGGCGGCGGTGGTGGCGAGGGCGAGGTCGTTGGGATGTTTGCGGACCTGGTCGCGGACAGCCTGGATTTGTTGGGTGGCGCGCTGGACGGCGATGGGACCGGTGACTTTGCTGGGAATCCAGATCGAGAAGTAGATTGCGTCGAGGCCGCCTTCTTTCATGCGCGGGATGTCCACGCTGCCCTTGAGGTCGCGGGTGGCGAGGTCAAAATCGCCGTCGATGAGGCGTTGCGTGGTGTCGGCGTGGGTGTCGATTACGATTGAGGAAAAGTGCAGATTGCGGGCGCGGGCGGACAGATCGTCAGTCTGAGGGCGGCGACTATTCACGACGGTACCAGGTGCGAATATGAGTGCGATGGCGAATGTACAGTTGGCAACAACCAATGCGATTCGGCATCTCTCACTTTCCATTCTTCCTCTGGCGTGCTCCTGGATACGTCTCAATTGAAGTTGACTCTAAACCCGCACCCTTTGAAATGCGCAAGGGGTGCGGCACCCAGGAGTCGGCCTAGCGCTGGGACTGCAATTCGCTGCTCACTTTTTCGGCTTGCTCCATAACACGCAGAGTGTTCTCGCCGAGGATTTTTCTAATGTCGGACTCGGAATAGCCTTTGCGCAGCAGCGCTTCGGTGATTTTTGGCAGCTTGGAGCAATCTTCCATGCCATCGGGCATATCGGCGCCATCAAAGTCGGAGCCCAAGCCGACATGGTCTGCGCCAACCAGCTTCACCGCGTGATCGATGTGGTCGATGATTCTTTCCCAACTGACCTGAGGAAGCTTTCCTTCCGCCACCAATTGCTGAACGAATTGCGTTTGCATTTTCAGCTCGCAATCCATGTTGTCTCCGCATTCTTTTTTGTATTTCTCTTCCATGCGGCTGATGTCGCCGGCGTTTTTCTTGAAGGCATCATTGTATTCCTGGCTTAGATAGCTTCTCTCGTAGTTGATCTGAATGACGCCGCCTTTGGCCGCCAACGCCTTGATCATCTCATCCGTCATGTTGCGTGGATGTGCGTCCAGAGCGCGGCTTGAGGAATGCGAGGCAATCAGCGGGGCTTTGCTGACCTCCAGCGCGTCGTAAAAGGTCTTATCACTGACGTGAGAAATATCCACGAGCATTCCGACGCGATTCATTTCGCGGACCACGTCCTTGCCAAAATCCGTGAGGCCATTGTGAGCGGGCTTGTCGGTGGACGAATCGCCCCACTCATTGTTGAAGAAGTGCGTCAGGGTCATGTAGCGGACGCCCAGCGCCGAATATATTCGCAGGACGCTGAGGTCGCTCGCGATCATGTGACCTCCTTCCATGCCCATGAGAACGGCAATCTTGCCCTGCTCGTGGGCCCTGCGCACGTCAGCGGCGGTGACCGCGAGCATCATGTCCTGGCTATGCGTCCGCACCATGGTCCGCACGGCATCGATTTGGTCGAGGGATTTCTGTACGGCTGGCGCGCCGGTGATCGTTCCGAGCATCCAGATGGAGAAAAATTGCGCATTGAGGCCGCCTTCACGCATGCGGGGAATATCGACGTGACCGTCAGGATGACGCGTCCCGATATCGAATTTTCCGTCGAGCAGGCGTTGCGTGGTATCGGCATGGGTATCCAGGACGATGGAGGAAAAGTGCAATTTATGAGCGCGCTCGGCGATGTCGTCCGCAGGAACGGTGCGTACGAAAGCATTTGTGGCCAGCAGAAGTACGGCAGTCAACAGAACAATTGCGCGGGCTGAGCGCATTCAACCTCCCTGAAGTTGTAAGACGAGGTGAGAGTTTACCCTATCAGCCAACCCAGCAGGGCTTGTTTCCACGCCTGGCGGTTAATTTCGGCGAGCGATTCGGTGAGCGGAATTTCTTTGGGGCAAGCCTTCACGCAATTCTGGGCGTTGGCGCAGTCCTCGATGCCGCCATGGCCCATCGCGGCTTGCAGGCGTTCCCTGGCGTGCATTCCGCCGGTGGGATGCATATTGAAGAGGCGCACCTGACTGAAAATCGCCGCGCCCATGAATTTACTGTGCTCGTTCACTTGCGGGCAAACTTCCAGGCAATTTCCGCAGGTGATGCAGCGCGAAAGAGGATAAGCCTTCTCCTGCGTTTCGGGAGCCATGCGCGGGCCTTCGCCGAGATCGTAGCTGCCGTCGATGGGAATCCAGGCTTTGACGCGCTTCAGGCTTTCGAACATGAACTGGCGATCGACGGCGAGATCGCGGACTACCGGAAATTTTGACATCGGCTCGATGCGGATGGGCTGCTCGAGTTGATCGACTAGGGCCGAGCAAGCCATGCGGGCCTTGCCATTAATCAGCATCGCGCAGGAGCCGCAAACTTCTTCAAGACAATTGGAATCGTAGGAGACCGGCGTGGTTTTCTTGCCGTCGCGCGTGACCGGGTTTTCCGCGATGTCCCGCAGGCAGATGATGATGTTCATCGACGGCCGCCACGGCAGCGCGAATTCCTCCCAGCGCGCCGCCTCTTTCGGGCTGGCTTGGCGCTTGATGCGCAGGACGACTTGTTTCGTTTCGGCCATGCCTACCTCATTTCGCGGCGTCGTAACGACGCGGGCGCGGCGGAATCTGCGAAATATCAACTGGCTCGTAAGACAGCTGGACGTCGTCGTTCACCCACTTTGCGCGCGTGGTCTTCAGCCAGTTGGCGTCGTCGCGTTCCGGGAAGTCAGGTTTGTAGTGCGCGCCGCGGGATTCGTTGCGATAGTAGGCGCCGATGGTGATGACACGGGCCAGAATCAACATGTTTTCGAGTTCGCGCGCGAAGTTGAGCGTCTGGTTGGACCAGCGCGTGCGATCACTGAGATTGATCTTGCGGTAGCGCGCCTGTAATTCACCCAGCTTGGCATATGCGCCTTCGAGATTCTTATTGATGCGGGTCACGGTGACGTGCTCGGTCATGAGTTCGCCGAGTTCTTTCCAGATGGTGATGGGATTCTCGGTGCCATCCTGCGCGATCAGCGCCTGATTCTTCGCCTCCTGGCGCTTTTGCTCGCGCTCAAACACCGTGGACGCGACAGCGTCCGTTCCCTTTTCAACGCTGCGCGCATATTTCACCGCAGCCGGGCCGGCAATGCCGCCGCCGAAGATGCACGACACCAGCGAATTCGCTCCTAGCCGGTTCGCGCCGTGATATTGATATTCGCATTCGCCGGCGGCGTAAATTCCGGGGACGCTGGTTGCCTGATCTTCGTTGTTCACCCAGATCCCGCCCATCGTGTAGTGCATCGCGGGAAAAACCTTCATGGGCTCGTCGCGCGGATCAACGCCCAGGAATTTTTCGTAGATTTCGAGGATGCCTTCGAGCTTGCGATCCAGCGTTTCGCGCGGGATATGTGTCACATCCAGATAGACTGCAGCTTGCCCGTTGATGCCCAACTTTTCCTGGTAAACGATGCGATGTATCGCGCGCGTGGCGATGTCGCGCGGCACGAGGTTGCCGTACTTCGGATACCACTCTTCGAGAAAATAAAAGCGCTCCGCTTCGGGAATACTTTTCGCCGCGCGCGTGTCCTTGTGGATTGCGCGGCACCCACACGCGGCCACCTTCTCCGCGCGCCGATTCGCTCATCAAGCGGAGCTTGTCTTCGCCGGGAATGGCCGTCGGATGCACCTGGATGAATTCGCCGTTCGCGTAATCGACGCCCTGTTGCAGCAAAGCTGACTGCGCCGAACCGGTGCAGACGACGGAGTTCGTCGATCGACCAAAAATAGCGCCGATGCCGCCGGTGCAAAAAATGACTGCGTCGGCCGGAAACGTTTTCACTTCCATGGAGCGCAAATCCATCGCGCAAATGCCGCGCCCGATTCCCGCGTCGTCGATAACGGCGGACAGAAACGTCCAGCCTTCGCGCTTGGTTACGCGGCCTTCCGACTCATGACGACGAACCTGCTCGTCGAGCGCGTACAGAAGCTGCTGCCCTGTCGTTGCCCCGGCGAACGCCGTGCGGTGATACAACGTGCCGCCAAAACGCCGGTAATCGAGCAATCCTTCGGGCGTACGGTTGAATGTGACTCCCATGCGGTCGAGTAAATCGATGATCCCGGGCGCCGCTTCACACATGCGCTTGACCAAAGACTGATTCGCGAGAAAGTCGCCGCCGTAAATGGTGTCGTCAAAGTGCTTCTGAGTGGTGTCGCCTTCGCCCTTTTGGTTCTTCGCGGCGTTAATGCCGCCTTGTGCGCACACGGAATGTGAACGTTTCACTGGAACGATCGAGAAAAGCTCCACCGGCACACCCGCCTCGGCCACACGAATCGTAGCCATCAGCCCGGCGAGACCTCCGCCCACGATAATGATTTTCGGTTGTCTCATCTGGAGGTGACGTAGGACGCGAACGGATGCCAGTTCAGGCGAAAGCTGAGAATGATCAACACGCCGACGACGCTAAAGGTGACTCCAACGAGCACGCCGAACTGTCCGGCGGCGCGTTGCGCGCGCACCGTCGCAGCAAGACCCCACTTGCAGAGAAAATTCCAGATGCCGACGCCTAGGTGAAACGAAGAGGCCAGTATGCCGATAAGAAAAAACGCCAGATACCACGGATTCTGCAGATCGTGGGCTACCGTCGCATAGGTTGACGTGCCGTGCGTCAACCAACGCTCCGTATACAAGTGCCAACCGATGTAAGCGAAGGCGATCAGGCCAGTGTAGCGCTGCAATGTGAACAGCCAATTCTTAACCCACGGATACTCCGAAACATTCGATTGCCCACGCAGCCAGATGTAAACGCCGTACCCTCCGTGATACAGGATGGGTAGAAAAATGAAAGCCCATTCCACGAAAATGCGAAATGGAATGGTCTGCAATGTTTGGGAAGTCTCGTCGTACTGGCGCGCTCCGACCAGTGCCGTGCTGTTGGACCAGAAATGTTCCGCCAGAAATGCGCCTACAGGAACGATGCCGGTCAAAGAATGAAGCTTGCGAAGGAAATAACTCGAGTCAGGCCGTGTTGCCGTAGCGGACATGCCCTCTCCGCCGCTTTCTTGCGCTGTCCGGCGCTCAGAATCGCGGCAAAATCAGTATAGGGAGTTGAGATCGGTGATGCAAGTTGGAGGCATTTTTTCGAAGGAACCCAAGTATTTCGCGGTGAGTCGTTCTCGCCCAGCTTCTTCTTTGCCTCCTATGAGTAACGTGGAGTCACGCCGTTTTTATGAACTGACGCAGTGACGAAATGCTATCCTTGAAAAATAATTGCAATCGTCACCGGGCTTCCTCCGGTCGCATACGACATAGCAGCATCTTGGGACAATTCATGAGCCTCGTTACAGAACTGGAACGCCTTGCGGATGCGCTGAGGGATACCGCCGACGGCCCGTCCCCTCTTGCTTGGTCCTCGGTGGCGGAGCGCATCGCCAAAAATCTCGGCGTAAAGGCCGACGAGGTGGGAATCTTGGGTCTCTCGACGAAGTGGCGGCATTTGTACTTCCTCGCGCCCGAAGCACTGAAAAACGTCGGCTTCATTCCGCTCTCGAGCAATTCCGCGCTGGCCGCGCGTACCGCGCGTGAGAGTCGCCCGGAGATCGACAATAGCTTTGCGAACGCGCGTCACGCGACCGTGTTCGAAGGCGTAAAAACGTTGGCGGGCGAGCCCGGTGAGGCTATTCAAAAGATCATGAGCGCGCCGATTCTCGCCGCCGACAAAGTCGTCGGCGTGATTCAGATCAGTCGAAAAGGATCGAACGCCGCTACCGCCGGACCAGATTTCACTCCGGGAGATCTTGGCAAGCTTCTGGCGTTGAGCAAGCCCCTCGCAAAGCTGCTACAGCACGTCGCACGCGAATAATTCATCGAACGTTAACAATTCTCCGCAGAGATCGTCTCCCTGATCCGCAAATCACTTTAGTGACTGCGAGTTCGTCTCGATTTTCACTCGTGGCACGGGAAATGCGTTGACACTGCAAAACCTTCTTGTTACTTTTCCACAGCGGTAAAATTTTCGCTCTCAGCCCACTCACGGAGGCACCCACACCGGCACCATGGCGTTCGTCGCGAAGAAAATATTTCTCACCAAAGGCGTCGGAAAACATCGTGAAAGGCTTTCGAGCTTCGAATTAGCTCTGAGGAACGCCGGGATTGCGGCGTGCAACATCGTGCGCGTTTCTTCGATCTTCCCTCCGAATTGCAAATTGATTTCGCGCAGCGAAGGATTGAAATACATCAAGCCGGGACAAGTCGCGTTTACGGTGATCAGCGAAAATTCCACCAAAGAAGCACACCGCTTGATTGCCGCCAGCATCGGATTAGCCCTGCCAAGCGACAAGAGCATGTACGGCTACCTGTCTGAGCACCACTCCTTCGGGGAAACTGAAGAAGTCGCGGGCGAGTACGCTGAAGAGCTTGCCGCGGAAATGCTGGCAACCACTCTGAACGTGGAATTCGATCCCGATCTCTCTTTCGACGAGAAAAAAGAGGTCTATCGCATCTCCAACAAGATCGTCCGCACGATGAACGTCACGCAATCCGCGGTAGGCGACAAGCGGGGTCTCTGGACGACTGTTTTAGGCGCAGCCATTCTAATCGGAGAAGACGACTAGGTAACACAGAGGCTCTTGTCTGTGCACTTTGGCCAGTTCCATTGAGTGTCTGTCAACGCGAACGTCAACCGCGCTTGGTAGCGATTCAAACATCCAGATCGTAAGCAGTCTTGAGCCATTTCTTCACGTCATCGTCCACATCGCTCGAAGACTTGATCTCAATCCGGTGCGTGATGCGATCTTTCTTTGCCAGGCCACCTGTATCGATCACGCGTTTCGGAAGCTTTCCCTTGTGGGCTGCGAGCGCAAACCCGAGATCGATCCGCGTATTGGTTGTCGGCTTAATCTGCGCAAACACGTGATTGCGGTACAGCGGCACGATTGTTTTGCACGGACAAGCTTTCACATCGTCTCCAATCGATTTCCCCAGCTCTAGTAGTTCCTGATAAATCGGGCGTAGTTTTTCCTTGGGGCCCGCGTACTGCTCCTCAACGTAGCCAACCGCTGCTCTTAGGTACGTCTCCGGCGAATCGAAATCGCCACCATCCCCGTCCGCGCGCTCCGCGATCCACGAGGCGACGTTCATGCCAAGCTTGTGCTTGGTCTTCAGCCATCCGCGACGTTCCTTCTCGCCCTTCGGCCCTTCTTTCTTCACCAGCGCGATCCATTCCTCCAGCGACCGTCCAGTCTTGTCCTTCAACTCCGCCAGCGACTTCTGCGCCATCGCCACGCTCGGATGCACGCCATAGATCGACTGACTCTTTGCTGTACTCGTTTTCGCCATGGACGTTCTCCTTCTGCCCGCAGCTCGTGCTTAAGGTTTGAAATACCCAATCCGCTGCAGCACCGCTCCCACCACCAGCGGCAACGCCACGGTTGCATCCTCAAATACTTCCGCGAATCGCCCGCCTTCTTCCGGCGGCACAAACTTGCCCCAGGACACCGCCTCGGTATAAGTGCTCCCGCTCAATCCGCCCCAGTGCACCGGCTCCGGGCAAATGCGCAAGCCATAGTTGTACCGTTTCAGCGGCACTTTCTTGTACCCGCGACGCGCCATCAGCTCCGCATACACGCCAAATTGCTGCGACCAATTCCGCGGCACTCCGCCGCCCACCGTAAATATCCCCATCCTCTTGGTCGCCAACATGGTGTCCGCAAACATCTCGAAATCCTCAAAGGGATCAAAGCGCAGCAACGGGCGGTTGGCCTTCTGCCGGCCCATCTTGTGCAACGCAAAATCGATTCCCAGCTCTGAATCCGAAAAAGCCGGAACAAACACCGGCACGTTGCGTTCGTAAGCCGACTTCAGAATTCCGCGCCCGCCGCCCTGCTTCTTCAGATATTCGCCGACCCGGCGATGCACCTTCCAACTGCAAACAACTTCGTTCGCGTCCCATTGGTCAAAAATATGATCAACAACGTCTTCTACGTGATCCAGGTTCGTTTCGGGCTCCAGCGAATCGTAAACGCGGTTATAACCGGCTTCGAACAACTCCTCATCGTCCATCTTGGAGGGGTCATACCGGAAATGTGAAAGTCCGGTAGCTTCAACCAACCCGTGAGCCATCAACGCGCCTGTCGAAACAACGGCTCGGACGATCCCGCTATCGATCAGATCACAAAAAACCAGGCCCATCTTCCCGACCGTGAGAGCTCCCGACAGGGTCAGCACCACGAAGCAATCCTTGTCGCGCGCCATCGCTTCCAGCACATCCGCCGCGTCGCCAATTTGGCGTCCGGTGAACGCGGTATCTCCCATCGCGCGCACCAACTGGTCGATCGTGCGGCATTTCGATAAATCCAGAGGGAAGATCGGCCTTAGTTTGTCTTTGACCGGATCGTGCAGCACGCGCCCGGTGACCGTCTTCTTCTGCTGCTTTGCCATTTACGCTCCGGAAAATCCGCGAACGGATTTTGATGTTAGGCCTACTCGCGATATTTCGTTCTATCAATTGCAATCGTGGCGCAACGTAGCGCCGCGAAGATTGATAATACAAATGGGCAGCGAAGAAAAGAAAAATCGCGTGAATGAGCCACGTTGCGCATCATGCTAAACTAAAATTCTATGCCAGACAAATTTACAATCGGCCTGGTGCAGATGCGCTGCACCGCGAACGCCGACGAGAATCTATCGCGCGCGATCGACAAAATCCGGGAAGCTGCCACGCGCGGCGCGCAAATCATCTCCCTTCACGAACTTTTCCGCAGCGAATATTTCTGCCGCAAGGAAGATGCGGTGCTGTTCGATCTCGCCGAAGCCATCCCCGGCCCCGCCACCGAAGCGCTCGCGCAAGTCGCGAAGGAAAAGAAGATCGTTCTCGTCGCCTCGCTTTTCGAACGCCGCGCCGCCGGCGTCTATCACAACACCTGCGCGGTCCTCGACGCCGACGGCAGCTTCCTCGGCAAATACCGCAAAATGCACATCCCCGACGATCCGCTCTACTACGAGAAATTCTATTTCACGCCAGGCGATCTCGGCTTCCCGAATTTCAACACCAAGTACGGCAAAATCGGCGTACAGATTTGCTGGGACCAATGGTATCCGGAGGGCTCCCGCCTCACCGCGTTGAGCGGCGCGCAGGTCATTTTTTATCCGACCAGCATCGGCTGGCATCCCAAGGAAAAAGCCGAGTTCGGCGCAGCACAACTCGACGCCTGGCGCACCATCCAGCGCGCCCACGCCATTGCCAACGGTGTCTACGTCGCGGTCGTAAATCGCGTGGGCTACGAAGGCAATCCCGCCGCAGGTGATCCCGGCCTGGAATTTTGGGGGAATTCTTTCGTCGCCGACCCTTTCGGACAACTCGTCGCCGAAGCCTCGGACGATAAGGAAGAAATTCTCGTCGTCGAGTGCGACCCCGCAAAAAGCGAAGACACTCGCCGCAATTGGCCGTTCCTACGCGACCGCCGCATCGATGCCTACGGCCCACTCACGAATCGCTGGCTCGGCGAATAACCGCATGCCGAGAACGAGAGCCCGAAGTTCCACTCCCCCGCAAACTCCCTTCGACCTCGGCTACTGGATGCCCGCCGAATGGGAACGTCATCACGCCACGTGGCTCGGCTGGCCGCACGAACAGACCGACTGGCCGGGAAAATTCCCGACGATCCCTTGGGCGTTCGCGGAAATCGTCAGGCATCTCACGCGCGTCGAACGCGTCTATCTCCTGGTGCAAAATCGCGCCGCCGAATCCAAAGTCCGCGCCATTCTGAAAAAGTCCGGCGCCAATCTCGCCGCCGTCGATTTCTTCCGCGTTCCCACCGACCGCGGTTGGATGCGCGACTCCGGCCCGATCTCGATCAGCAACTCTTCGGGAGAAGTCGCCTACACGCACTGGCGTTTCAACGGCTGGGCCAAATACGCCAATCACAAAAAAGACGCAGTAGCCGCAGCGCTGGTAAACAAGAAACTCAAGCACCGCGTCTGGCAACCCATGCACAACGGCCGCCGCGTCGTTCTTGAAGGCGGCAGCATCGACGTCAACGGCCGGGGCACACTACTCACCACGGAAGAATGCCTGCTCAGCACCACGCAAGAACGCAATCCCGGCTTCACCCGCGACGATTACGCTCAAGTCTTCCGCGACTATCTAGGCGCGACGCAAATCCTCTGGCTCCGCCACGGCATCGCTGGCGACGACACCCACGGCCACGTCGACGACCTGGCCCGTTTCGTCAACCCCACGACAATCGTAACGGTCGTTGAGAGAGACCCATCCGACGCCAACTACGGTGCGCTACAAGAAAATCTAGCCTTGCTGCAGAAGATGAAAGACCACGACGGCCGCGCCTTCCGCATCGAAACTCTTCCGATGCCCGCCCCCGTCGATTTCGAAGGCCAACGCCTCCCCGCAAGCTACGCAAATTTCTACATCGCCAACAAACTCGTAATCGTCCCCACCTTCAACGACGCCAACGACCGCGTAGCCCTCAACACTCTGGCCGCCCTCTTCCCCGACCGCGAGGTAGTAGGCATAGCCTGCCGCGACCTGGTCCTAGGCCTGGGCACCCTCCACTGCATGACCCAGCAACAACCAAGCCATCGATAAACCATCGCCCATGTCGTTCTGCAATGTAGCTCCAATGTGGCACAGGCATTCCTGCCTGTGCCGCGACGACCACAAGTCCCGCAGCATGTACAACCGCTCCGGGCCGAGCGCAATAAATCCTTGGCCATTTCTCAACTCTTCTCCGCCTGTCTCCGTCACACTCACGTTGGCATTTCCCCACGCTCAAAGCTACAATGCCCACATCTCAAACACCATAGTCAACGTTCGCCCAAGGAGGCCGAATGCCCGGGTCACTCTTCCTAACCTTGTTCCAAGATCGCATAGTCGTTGTCCAATACGAGCGAGGCTTAATCGGCTGGATCGTAATCGGCCTGATCGCCGGGTGGCTGGCAGGGAAAATTGCCCGCGGTGCAGGCTACGGCTGCATCACCGACATCATTTTAGGTCTAGTCGGCTCGGTGCTCGGCGGCTGGCTCTTCATGAAGCTAGGCATCATGGGCGGCGGCTTCCTCTACAGTCTCGCAGCCGCCACGGTCGGCGCGATTATTCTCGTCACTATCGTGCACCTCTTCGCCGGAAATCGGTAAAGCCGCGCACGCTCTTACTGACCAGTCGTGTCGCCGGTGCTCCGCAATTTCGCCTGCGATTCTCCTGCGGGCAATTTGTAGGGGCGCAGCCGTGCTGCGCCCCAGCCTGCCCAGGCCATCGAATTCCGCGTCCATCCTCCTCTTCTACAGCGGCATATTTACAACCTCTTCCTTAGGAATCGCCCTCAGCATTTCCTGCCCCACTTTCAAATGCTGATCCACCAGAAGCGCCGGCGTATGCGCCAACCATTCCGCCAAAGAAATATCCTGATAGTGCGGATTCTTGAACATCTCCAAAAACACCAACTCCGAATCCCCCGTATTTTCGATGTAGTGCGGATTCGACTGCAAAATATATCCGACATCCCCAGCCTGCATATCCATGGTCCGAGCCCGTCCGCCTGCCGCAAAAACGGTCATCCGTCCTTTCCCGCTAATAAAGTACTGCCACTCATCCGCATTCGGATGCCAATGCATTTCGCGCAATCCTCCCGGTTTCAATTTCACAATCGCCGCCGCGATCGGCGTAATCGGAAAATTCTTCGCGTCGATGATCTTCACTTCCCCGCCCCGCGTAACTTTCGTCGGCTTCATCTGGCTCGGCCGGAAATCCATCCGCTGCGATGCAGTCCCCGTCCCCTCCGCCGCGTACTGCTGCTCCTTCTTCAAATCCTCCGGCAGATCGGTCTGAAAAATAAACATCTCCTTCGTCGGCGTTTTGTCGAACGTCGATTCCGGCACCCCGAAATTCTTCGCCAACACCTCGCGCGGAGTATGCGCAAGCCAATCCGTCAGCAAAAACGTCTCAAACTCGTTGAAATTCCCATCGTCAAACACGAGTAGAAACTGGCACCCATCCGGCCCCAATCCCTGAATCGAGTGCGGCACGCCCGGCGGGAACAACCACAAATCCCCTTCCGCCACATCCGAAACAAAGCTCTTCCCACCGACATCCACCGCGGTAATCCGCGCATTTCCGTACAGCATGATGGCCCACTCCGCCGACACGTGCCAATGCAGCTCGCGCACTCCGCCCGCAGTCAGACGCATCTCCACGCCAGCGATGGACTTCGAAATCGGCAATTCCCGCGCGGTCACCTGCCGCGTCCACCCTCCGCTCTCAATTCTCTTCCTCGCGAACCCAAATGGATACTTGAATGGTGGTACCGTCCCCGAATCAGTCTCGGTCGCCCACACCGCACTCGGATTTTCGCGCTTCCAGCGGCGGATTCTGTGGCCCGTGATTCTGCTCGTTCGGCAAATGATGATCCGGCGACCTCGCGGCTTGGTTGCTTCCTGCCCGCCTGCCACGCCAGCCGTAGCTGCGGCCAGCACCGCCGCCGATCCCACTCCCAGAAATTTTCTCCGCGTAAACTCTCCGAAATCATCGCTCATCTCGCGCTCCTCCGAGCCCCACTGTTTTGGATTCTTCAGCACCTACGCCCAGTTTCGCTGACGGGCATGCCGAATCAAACCACATCACCACAAAACTGTCACCCTGACGCTATCCGACGAGGATAGTGTAAAGATCTCGACGTAAACTCGCGCATCGACTTAAGCGACGACGCGCTCTGCGCTAACGCCCTCATACGACTCGCACCGTCCCCGTGTGATACGATCGATGTTGAGTAGATGGAGATAACCATTCTTTGAGTAACACCTCGCAGTCTCTTACAGCCATCCCCCTAGGTGGTCTCGGCGAATTTGGAATGAACATGATGGCGTTGCGGCTCGGTGACAACATCATCGTCATCGACGCTGGAATGATGTTCCCCGAATCCGAGCTCCTCGGCGTGGACCTCGTCATTCCCGACATCACTTACCTCAAGCAGAACCGCTCTCTCGTAAAAGCCATCGTCCTCACCCACGGCCACGAAGATCACATCGGCGCGCTCCCCTACATCCTTCGCGACCTGAACGTCCCAGTCTACGGAAGTCGCTTCACTCTTGCGCTCGTCAAGAAAGCGTCTGGAAGAAGCAGGCCTGATCGATTCCACCACTCTTCGCGAAGTCATCCCGGGCCGCCTCGTCGAAATCGATCCTTTCGAAATCGAATTCATCCCGGTCACACACAGCACCATCGACTGCGTCGCGCTGGCCATCCGCACCCCGCTAGGCGTGATCATCCACACCGGCGATTTCAAGATTGACCAAACCCCGGTCGGCGGCGCCCCCTTCGATCTCCACGCATTCGCGCGTTACGGCAACGAAGGCGTCCTAGCCCTCTTCAGCGACTCCACAAACGTAGAGCGCCCCGGCTTCACTCCGTCCGAACGCGCCGTAGTCCCGCGCCTGGAAGATCTCTGCCGCTCGGCCCCTCGGCGTGTTGTCTTGTCGTGCTTCGCCTCCTCCATCCACCGCATCCAGCAGGTCATCGACATCGCCTCGCGCGTCGGCCGCAAAGTCGCCTTCGTCGGCCGCAGCATGGTCGACAACATCGAAATCGCGCACTCGCTCGAGCTATCTGCGCATCCCCGACGGCATGGTCGTCCGCCCGCAAGACATCCGCGGCTTCGATCCGAAGCGTCTAGTCATCCTGGCCAGCGGCAGCCAAGCCGAGCCCATGTCCTCGATGTCGCGCATCGCCGTAGACAATCACCGCTTCGTCTCCGTCGACGAAAACGACACGGTCATCCTCTCCGCCCGCATCATCCCCGGAAACGAAAAGCCCATCTTCCGCATGCTCGACAACATGTTCCGCCGCCGCGCCCTGGTCTACTACGAAAACTCCGCCGGCACCATCCACGTCTCCGGCCACGCCAGCCAGGAAGAACAAAAGCTGATCCTGCAACTCTGCAAGCCCAAATATTTCATCCCAGTCCACGGCGAATATCGCCACCTATTCCGTCACGCAGCTTTAGCGCACCAGTTAGGCTGCGTCTCAGGCGAAATCCTGCTCATGGAGGACGGCCAGGTAGTCGAATTCACCGAAGACCGCGCCTACCGCCGCGACCCTGTAACCGCAGGCCGCGTCCTGGTCGATTCCGGCTCCCTGGAAGAAATCGAAGAAGCAGTAGTCCGCGACCGCAAGCACCTCAGCGAAGACGGCGTCCTGGTCCCCATCATCGCCATCGACAAACACACCGGCAAAATGGACATGCAACCCGAAATCGTCACTCGCGGCATGTTCAGCGACAACGGCCAGGAACTCATGGCCGGCGCTCGCGACGTCGTCCTGAAAACGGTCGAGCAATCCAACTCCGAAGAAAAAATGGACTGGTCGGTAATGAAAGAGAAAATCCGCGTAGACCTGAAGCGCTACATCAACAAACACACTTCCAAGCGTCCCTTGATCCTCCCCGTAATCCTCGAGGTCTGAGTTGCCCGCTCGGGTGCTTCACTGCCAAGAGAAAATCCGGCGCTTCTATGAAGGCGCCGGGCTTCAGCCCGGCGCGTCCTCCCGACGGTAGCCTGAGGATTTTTATTACTACGTGGAACTACCGCAACTACCTAGGCGTCATGAACCAAAACCGCCCGGTGGCGCACTTTTCCCTCCGCCAACCGCACAAAAACATTGTTGATCTCATCCATCCGGTAGGTCTCCAGCCGCGGCTTAACTTTTCCGGCCGCGACAAGGTTCAAAATGTCTATAAGGTCCGCCACGTCATTCTGCGCCGAACCCAGAATTGCTGTCTGCTTGAACAACATCTGTACCGGATCAGCCTGAATCGGCTCCGCACTAGGAGCCGTGGTCACCAACCTCCCACCGGACCGCAGTCCCTCCATTGCCTCGCTGTTCTGCCGCATCGCCGGTGAAAACGACAGCACCATGTCGGCTCCGCCCATGGCCTGCAACTCCTGTCCCACATGGTTCTTCACCACCAGAACCTCGTCCGCGCCGAATTCGCGCGCGTCCCGCGCCTTCTCCGCCGTATTCGTAATCGCCACAACCTCGTGTCCCATCGACTTGGCGATTTGCAGCGCCAAATGACCCAACCCACCAATCCCGATAACCGCAATGCGTTCCCCCGCCTGCGGCTTGGCCGTCTTGTACGCACTCATCGCCGAGAAGCCACTGCAGAAAAGTGGGGCGGCGGTATCCCACGTCAGGTTATCAGGCACCAAGGCGCAACCTTCCGCCTCCGCGATCATGAAGTCGGCATAACCGCCACCGTTGGTGATCCAGGTTTTCGGCTGCGCGCAGAATTTGGCTTTTTTCTTCTGGCAATACGCGCATCTACCGCAACCTCCCTGAAACCACGACACGCCCACGCGATCTCCGACCTTGAACGACCCAGCGCCCGGGCCCACTGCGTCAATGGATCCGACCGGCTCGTGCCCCAGAACGATCGGCAATGGCACCGGCAATTCTCCGTGCCATACGTGAATGTCCGTTCCGCAAACACCCGTCGCACGCAGACGCACGCGCACTTGTCCCGGACCTGGCTGAGGATCGGGAATCTCCCGCACCGCCAGTGGCTGCTTGACCGCGGTCATCAGCATCGCTTTCATATCCGCCTCCTCCGTCTGCCGAATCGCAATTGAGCAAGGAGCCGCGCCTCAGGTATCCATCAAACCAACGACGAACAAATGCAGCGGGAATTACCGGGATTTCACGGGCGAACTGGCGACTTACTCAAACGTGAGCGGATTATAACGGCGCCCCTCAATTCTTGTCACCCACAACTGTAGGCGCCGGGCTTCAGCCCGGCGCACCTCCACGAGGCTGGCTATTCCTGGCGCAGCGCGGATATCGGATCAATCTTTGTCGCCCGCCGTGCCGGAACGTAGCACGCCAGCAAAGCCGCCGCCAAAAGAACCACGGCGACTCCGATCAGCGCTCGCACATCCATGGCTCCGACGTTGTACAAGAGCTTACTCAATGTTTTGCCGACCAGATACACACCCGGCAACCCCAAGGCCATTCCGATCAACGCCGCCCGCATCCCTTCACTTACCACTAGTCTCAGCACTTGCGCGCTTCCACCGCCCAGAGCCATGCGAATCCCCATCTCGTGATTTCGCTGCGCCACTGAAAATGTCATCACGCCGTAAATCCCGATGGCCGCCAGCAACAATGCCAATCCGGCAAAACTTCCAAAGACAATGGCGGTGAAGCGGTCGCTCACCAGCGATTCGCTCACCACCTGATCCATCGTTCGCACCCGCGTCAACGGAAAGTCGGGATTCACCGACCGCACTGCGGCCGCAACACTCGTCGTCACCGCCGCCGGATCGCCAAAAGTTCGCACCCCGATGGTCGTAAGTGGCCACGGGCTCTGGTCAAAGGGCACATCCACTTCAGCGGAGCTGCTGGTCGGATGACTCTGATACTGCACGTCGTGAAACACGCCAACAATCTGCCATTCGACCGGCGCGCCCAGCGGCGGCATGCGATCCGGCAGCAATTCCGCGATTTTCACCCTCTGCGTCAGTGGGTCCACTCCGGGCAAGTATTGCCGCGCAAAGCTCTCGCTCACCATCGCTACCCGCGGCGCTCCAGCAAGATCCCGCGGGCCCAAATATCGTCCTCGTGTAAGCCGGATGCCATAGGTTTCGTAATACCCAGGCGTGACCGGCATGAAAATCGCCTGCGGCTGTTTGTTGACGTCCTCCTCAGAGGGTTGGCCGACGATACTAAACGGCAGCCGCCCAGCTCCAGCCGCCGGCAAACCGGGAGCGAGCGCCACATTCAAAACGCCAGGTACTGCCCCAATCCTTTCGAGCAATTGCGCATATACAGCGCGAATCTGCTCGGCCTTTGCCGTCCGATCGTGCTGGATGGGCACGGTGAACGTGAGTACGTGATCCCTACGAATCCCCAGATCCACCTGCGTGACATTCCAAAAACTTCGCAGGATCAATCCCGCTCCAGCCACCAAAATCAACGCCAGCGCAAACTCCGCCACCACCAGCACGCGCCGCAAACGATGGTGCCCGGCGCCCGCCGAGAATGATCTTCCTCCCTCCTTCAACATGTCGCTGATGTTTTGCCTCGCCGCGTGCCATGCCGGCGCGCATCCAAAAAGCACTCCGCACAGCAGCGTCGCCGCCAAGGTGAAGAGCAGCACCGGGATATTCAACTGCGGGTCCGCTTCGTATGGGATCCCCAGTACGTTCCGCGGCATCAGGCTCATCACGCCTCGCAGGATGCCTCCCGCTAGCAATACCCCCAAGGCGCCGCCCATCAACGCCAACGAAAGACTCTCGATCAGGAACTGCCGGAAAATCCGGGCGCGCGTGGCCCCTTGCGCCGCTCGCACCGCGATTTCCTTTTGCCGCGCCGTGCCCCACGCGAGCAGCAAATTCGCAATATTGACGCAGGCAATCAGCAGCACCACGCCGACCGCCCCCATCATCAACCAAAGACCCAGGCGAGTCTCGCGCGGAAGAAAATCATTCTTCAGCGGCTCGACCGTCACCGTTACATCTTTGTTGGTTTTCGGGTAACTCTGGGAGAGCTGCTGCGCGATCACGGTCATCTCCGCGCTTGCCGCTTCCACGGTCACTCCGCGCTTGAGGCGTCCCATCACCAGCAGCGAGCGGTTCTCGCGAATAATCTCCTCTGGCTTGAACGCCAGCGGTACATTCATCTGCGAAGTTCCTTTATCCGACGGACTCGGAGCCGCTACTCCCAGCACCGTATAGAGTTCTCCACTCATCCTCAGCTTTCGGCCAACGATGTTAGGGTCGCTGCCGAACCGTTCCCGCCAGAATTTGTTATACAGAATGACCACGTGATCGTTTCCGAGTTGCGTGTCTTCCGCAACGAAGTGCCTCCCCAGCGCCACCTTTTCTCCGATCAAAAGGTCGAAGAATCCCGGCGCAACCCGGTCCGCCGAAACTTGCTCGGTCCATTCGGGCGTAGAGATGGTGAACCCCGAGCCTACCCAAGCATTCAGAGATTCGAACGACTTGCTTTGCTTTTGCCAGTCCAGATAATCGCTCGGCGACGTCCCGGTGCGCTGCCCTTTCTGGTGCGACCACACCATCATGATTCGGTCGCCATCCACGTACGGACTTGGCGCCAGCAGCACCGAATAGAGCAAGCTGAAAATCGCGGTCGTCGCCCCAATTCCCAAAGCCAGCGCCAGCAACGACACCGACGTAAAACCGGCGCTCTTCCAAAACAGCCGCAGCCCATAGCGAATGTCGCCCAGAAGTTCGCTCATAACGCCCCCTCTCCCGTTTATACTCCCAACCAGGAAAAAAGTTCCACAGTTTCGCGGAAGACCGGTACGGAGTCTCTGACGTCATCAACCTGGCCTTCGTCTCGCTGCTCACACAGGCGGATAGGTGACTCCCGCGTTGAGCGAGGATGGCGGCAGGTGTACTCTCGACTATGGAAAAGAGGCGGTATTTCCGTGGACACAAAGACCCATTGGGAAAAGGTCTACACCACCAACACACCGGAATCGGTCAGTTGGTACCGTCCCCACCTCGAAAAATCCCTCTCTCTGATTGAGAACGCAGCAGTGCGGCATTCCGCTTCCATCATTGACATCGGCGGCGGCGAATCCACCTTCGTTGACGACCTTCTTTTTCGTGGACACAAAAACCTCGCCGTGTTGGACGTCTCGCCGACAGCAATCGAAGTCACCAAAAAGCGATTGGGTCGGTTAGCGGGCCAGGTGCGTTGGCTGGTCGGCAACCTCCTGACAATCGAGCTGGAGCCGCGAGCCTATGACCTTTGGCACGACCGGGCAGTATTTCATTTTCTGACGACGCCAGCGCAGCGTGTCGCCTACGTTCGCCAAGTTGCGACCGCTGTCAGGCCAGGTGGCCACGTGATTGTCAGCACGTTTGGACCGCAAGGGCCATCCGTATGCAGCGGACTCGAGGTTATGCGCTATGACGCTAAGTCGCTGCACCGCGAGTTTGGTGGGCACTTTCGCTTGGTGGAGCACTCCAAGGAGCTGCACCAGACTCCGTTTGGAACCACGCAGCAGTTTCTCTACTGCTACTGCCGCCTCGAATGACTTCTCGCTGTCGCCATTTGCGCATCTCGCGAAACGGTTGTCCGATTCGAGTTTTTGGGTGAGCGCATGGATAGCGCCCGGACCCACAATAGCTCTCTAGACCGGATCACTTCGAACCGGCAACTTCGCCGCTTCCCACGCCACGATGCCGCCTGCAATTTCCGCGACATTGCCGAATCCGTGCCTTTGTAACAAACTTGCCGCAATCGATGAGCGGTAGCCTCCCGCACAATAAACCAACAGAACCCGGTCCTTCGGCAACGTCTTGAGATTGTCCACCAGATGATTGAGCGGGAAACCCAAACTCCCCTCGATATACTTCTGCTCACGCTCGCGCGGGGCGCGAACATCAATGGCGAGCGGCCCTTCTGGCGATGACAAAACCTCGGCTGCGAAGTGTGCGCCCAGGCGCTCGGTGAAAGCGACCAATTCCGGCCGCGATTCGAGGCTTTTCAACCCATCCTTTAGATATCCAGCCACGTGATCGAATCCGATGCGTCCAAGGCGTATGGCCGCTTCGCTCTGCCGCCCCGGGTCCGCAATGATCACAATCGGATGCGTCCGATCGAGGACAGTCCCGGCCCAGGTTGCATACTGGCCGCCCAGACCGATGTTGATGCTGCCCACCAGATGCGCTGGGGCAAATTCAGCGGCATCCCGCGTGTCGACAATCTGCGCGCAAGCGGCTTGCAGTTCAAGCACCGCGTCCAGTGTCAGCGGGTTCATCTCGCGTGCCAGCGCTTCGTCCAGCGTTGGCCGCTCTTCGCTATTCAGCACCGCATCGTAGACGAAGTAGGCTGGTGCTTCCGGCTGGTCCGCCGTCACAATCTGAATGAACGCCTCCTTGCTCATAGGCTGGAGCGCGTAGTTGGAGCGGCGCTGTTCTCCCAGAGTTGACACCGTCTCCTTACTGAGCGCCTTCCCGCAGAGTGAGCCCGCGCCGTGCGCCGGATACACCAGGCTCTGATCCGGCAGCGCCAGCAACTTGGTGTGCAGCGAATCGAAGAGCATGCTGCCCAGTTTGGTAGCGGACCAGCCCAATGCCGCGCGCAGGTCCGGGCGGCCGACATCGCCAATGAACAACGTGTCGCCAGTGAGTACACAATGAGGTTGCGTATCGCTGGCCTGCAGGTCGTAAACGAGAATGGAGATCGACTCCGGAGTATGCCCCGGCGTTTCCAGTATCTTCAGCCGCACGCTCCCGAATTCAAGAACGTCGCCATCGTGCATGGGTGTAAACGCGTACGCCGCCTTAGCCGCGGCGCCGAGATAGATGATCGCGCCGACGCGATCGCGCAGCTCTAAATGCCCTGCGACAAAATCAGCGTGCAGATGCGTCAGGAATACGTGTTTGATTTTGAGCGCGTGCTCGGCGGCAAACGAAATGTATTGATCGATGTCCCGTTGCGGGTCAACGACGGCTGCCGTACCGGTCTTCTCGTCACCAATAATGTAGGAAGCGTGCGCCAAGCATCCCAGGTAGAACTGCTTAAGGACCACCCTGCACCGTCCTCATTTACGCCCCTACTTCGCGAAGCACTACAAAGCGAAGTTCTACTTTGCGATTCTACTTAGGTTGCGGAACGATGCGCAGATAAGGCCGGGGCGCCTTCCAGCCGCTGGGATATTTCTGCTTCGCCTCTTCGTCCGACACCGAAGGCAAAATGATCACGTCGTCCCCGTCTTTCCAATTCACCGGCGTAGCCACCTTGTGCTTGGCGGTGAGCTGCATCGAATCCAGCACCCGCAGCACTTCATCAAAGTTGCGGCCGGTGCTCATCGGGTAGCTGAGCATCAGCTTGATCTTCTTGTCGGGTCCCACGATGAATACCGTGCGCACGGTCGCATTGTTCGCCGCGGTGCGCCCCTCCGAGGTATTCCCGCTCTCCGCCGGCAGCATGTTGTAGAGCTTGGCGATCTCCAGCGTCGGGTCTCCGATCATGGGATACTTCACTTTGTGGCCCTGCGTCTCTTCGATGTCCTGCGCCCACTTGCTGTGCTGCGTCACCGGATCCACGCTCAGCCCGATAATCTTGCAATTGCGCTTCGCGAAATCCGGCTCCAGCCCCGCCATGTACCCCAGTTCCGTGGTGCATACCGGCGTAAAGTCTTTGGGGTGCGAGAACAGGATCGCCCAACCGTCCCCGATCCATTCATGGAAATTGATCTTGCCTTGCGAAGTTTCCGCGGTGAAATTGGGAGCTTCGTCGTTGATTCGCAACATGCGTTGTCTCCTGAAGTGTGTGCTCTAACGCCGCGCGACTTGAGATACTCGTTCCCATGTTCCAAGTCGCGAACAATGTATCCAGCCGACTTTTTCCGTTCAACCTAGCCGCAAATGATACGCTGTTCCTGCCACCGGCACAAAATTTGGGTAGTGGGTCAGTTTCCGATTATGCGACTACAAAGGCAAGTGGACTGAGACAGTCGCGACTTCAGACAATGGACCTTCTGACCTTGATGACCTCCGGCTTGCCCGTTATTCAGGCATTGGGATTGGTTCCGACAAGCCGACTTCCCATTCGCACCACAATTCTGCGGCACGACATCGACTCTGCAAATTCGTAAGAAAACGCGTTAAAAATCCTTGACAATAAAAGTTGTCAAGGCTAGCATCCCCTCATGCTCGACATCCAAGTCATCGATGATCCGGCAGCCGCGACGGTGGCTTTGGGGCCCATGCGGAGTCGCCTCCTCTCCGAGCTCGTCGTGCCCGCCTCGGCGGCGACGTTGGCCACGCGCGTCGGCCTGGCTCGGCAGAAAGTCAACTACCACCTGCACGCGCTGGAGGCGCACGGGCTGGTGCGGCTGGCCCAGGAACGCAAGTGGGGCGGGCTGACGGAACGGCTCCTGGTGGCAACGGCCGCTTCCTACGTCGTTTCGCCGAGCGCCTTGGGTTCAGTCGCCGCGGACCCGAATCGGGAAATCGATAGGCTGTCCGCGAGCTATCTCATCGCCCTTGGTGCACGGGTTGTCCGCGAGGTGGGCGATCTTGTTCGTCGCGCGAAAGAGACGGGCAAACGCCTGGCAACCCTGGCGGTGGATACCGAGGTTCGCTTCCGGTCGGCGACGGACCGAGCGGCTTTCAGCAACGAACTTACCGAGGCCATCACGAAACTGGTTGCGAAGTACCACGATGCATCCGCCCCCGGCGGCCGCGCGCATCGCCTGGTCGTCGTGGCGCACCCCCTGCCGCAGAAATCCGATCACAAGGAGCCGTCATGAGCGTGAAGAAAGAAGCTTCCGGACGCCGTTCAGTCCAGGTCGAAGTCGAGGTCCCCGGCACGCCGGAGGAAGTCTGGCAGGCCATCGCCACCGGGCCGGGCATTTCGTCCTGGTTCGTGCCGACTGAGTTTGAGATGCGCGACGGGAAGCCCGTTGCGGTGAAGTTGGACTTCGGCCCGGGCATGGAGTCCAGTTCCGCAGTGACGGCTTGGGATCCGCCGCGGAGGTTTGCAGCCGAGGCCCCGGGCTGGGCCCCTGGCTCGCCGATCATCGCAGACGAGTGGACCGTCGAAGCTCGAGCGGGAGGCACCTGCATCGTCCGCGTGGTGCACAGCCTCTTCGCCAGCACGGACGACTGGGACAACCAGCTGGAAGGCACCGAATCCGGCTGGCCAGGCTTCTTCCGCATCCTGCGGATCTATCTCACGTACTTCCGCGGCCAACGCTCCGCGATGATGCAGTGGATGGCCCCCGCCGCGGGAACCGAAGCGGAGGCCTGGGAAACGCTGACCGCGGCATTGGGTCTGAAAGGCGTCAGCGCTGGGCAGCGCTGGACCGCTCCGGCGGGCGCCCCGGCGCTCAGCGGCGTAGTGGAGCACGTGAGCCAGAGTCCATACAACGCGCTAGTGCGGCTCGACAAGCCGGCGCCGGGCACCGCCGCTCTTGGCGCCGTCAACTTCGGCCGCCAGAGCATGGTCACGCTAAATTTCTACCTCTACGGCGATCAGGCGGCCGGTACCGTCGACCGCGAGACACCGCTCTGGCAAGCGTGGATTCAAGAACGCTTCCCGACGCCGTTCGGAAACCAGCGAGAGTGAATGATCGCGTGGTCATGGGAGCGCACTCCCGTCGTCGCGCTCGCTGTGCCACGGTCCAGAGGTCCGTTTGTGGGCAGTCTCACCAGATAGGTACCGAGGAACGCGCTTCTCGTCACTTGGGTTCCAGCTTGTCCGCTGCACGGAAGTTATCCTGCAACAGCGTTTCGAGAAGCAATTGAAGCGAACCGTCGCGGCACTTGGATGATTGACGCCGAAACCCGACAAATGCTCCTGACGATCCAGATGTCCGGTTACGCGACCGGGCAGTAGCTCGCCATAGGGTCAACACCTAAATAAAGAGGAACCTTCGGCCCGTGCTTTGCGTACTATTTAGCCAGGGGGAACCCCCATGAACCATCTCTTTCGATTTCTTGCAGCGTCTTTGCTGTTCGCGTCGGTGGCGTTCTGCCAAACCTCGCAAGACAGCTCGAATCTCCAACCTCAAGGATTCGAAACGAACTTGGCCAGTGGCGTGACCCTTCGGTTGCACCTGCACGATGGGAACTTCCGCGTCGTAGGCAACGATTCGGAAAAAATTTCCATACACGTACAGGGCAAGAACCTGGAACAGGCGAAGAATATTAAGATTCAGTTGAAGCGTTCGGGCTCTGCCGTGGATCTCAAGCTCTCACACGTGCCAAAAAAAGAGCTGCAGGTCACGATCGAAATCCCCAGGTCCACAAACCTTTATACCCGCATGCACGGCGGCGACCTTTCTGTGCAGGACGTAGTGGGAGACAAGGACCTTGAGCTCACTGGCGGCGATTTGACTATCCAGGTAGAGAGTCCAGAAGACTACTCCCACGTGGATCTCTCCGTGAAGTTCGGAGACATTAACGGCACTCAGTTTGGCGACCCCAAAGGCTGGATAGGAAATTCCCTCCAGAAAGACGGCAGCGGGAATTACAGGCTTCACGCCCATGTCATGGCTGGCGATTTAGTGCTCAAGTCCTGACAAACGCGACTAGCCGGGCACTGGGATTTGAGTTAGTGATTTCGGTTTTTGATCTAGCAACTGGCAAGCCGCACGCCCCCATTGATAGGCGCTCGCAATAACTAAGCCGCCTTACTGACCAGTCGATCGAGTATGCTGCGCTGGAGGCCGCGCGGAAATGGCCAAAGAACAAGCGCATACCAAAACGGATTTCTAACCCGTCTTGCAAAACCTAGCCCTCGACGCAGACGCGCCGACTGATCTCTACCCAGGTGGAAGGAACAGGATCAGGAAAGTTGTACCAAGCTACTTCGAGTAGGCTCAGGCTACCTTCGGCGAAGTGCAGTAAAACGCTGATAACATCATCTTTTGCTCCTACTCTTACACTCAAATCTATTCCTCCGACCAGACCCTGATGACCGACAAGTTTCGGATTCTGGGTCTGAGGAGTCGCTTCGATCACAACAGAGCGGCAGCCGCAGGTGCAGGCTCCGACTATGAAAAGATTTCCAAGGTCGGCGTCCGCCCATCGCGGATTTGCCAAGACAATCTCTCGGATCCACTCCTCTTCCTGCGGAGTCAGTGATCTCCTTGGGGCCTTTATGTAGCTACTATGATCGTCGCTCATTTAATCTCAAACACCGAGGACACCCTCACTACATTTTGCCCGACTAGTTTACCCTGGAAACCGACCTTGACCCCTTGAATTTGGGTGATACCGCGCATTACGCCGCCTGAATCGGTTTTGAATTGGCCGCCCTTGACTGCTGCTTCTACGGCTTGTTGGATTTCAGCCCGAGTTCCCGGTGGCAAATGTCCGGCAAATTTGTGCCGTTGGTTCGGCCCGCTTTATGGTCAGCAGCGACGCCGATTTGAGTAGCATTTCCTAGAACGACTACAGACGTTGCGCCGACAAACGGACTCCCAAGCAACAAGGCGATGATCGGAAGACAAAGGCAGATGAGTTGGTTAGTCATAACACAGGAGTATACTCATAAATATGGACTACAGCGTCGGCTCCCGCGTCCGGGTCCGCCTTTACAGCGGCAAAGTTGTAGAGGCTGCCCTTTCAGCATTTTGCCATTCTGGCGAAGCTCAGAAATATTATCGTAAATGCTAAGCCAACGCAGGCAATCAGTCAGGAAAACGAATCGGGGAAGGTGGAGTGAATGCACCGAAATCCTGCGCGAAGCCGTGTTCCATTACCGACCGAGTGTCACAAATAAGCCAGCCGATGCCACCAACATCACCAGAGTCGCGATCCATCCGACGACGCGCAGACCCAATGGCAAAGTGAATTGCCCCATCACTTTTGGATTTACAGCCATCAGCATCGTGACCACCATGAGTGGCACCGAAACAACGCCATTGATGACCGCGGACCAGAACAGCGCGCGAATTGGATTGATGCCCACAAAATTCAGCGCCAGTCCGATCAGCGTCGCCACTGCCAACACACCGTAAAAGCGCTTAGCGTCATGGGGTTGGCGTTCCAGACTCGCACGCCATTTGAACGCTTCCGCGACCCCGTACGCGGCCGACCCGGCGAGCACTGGAACCGCCAGCAAACCGGTTCCGACAATTCCGACGGCAAATAATTCGAACGCGAATCGGCCCGCCAGCGGTTCCAGCGCCTTGGCGGCCTGAGCGGAAGTCTGAATGTCGGTTATGCCGGCGGCGTGGAGCGTCGCCGCCGTCGTCAAAATGATGAAGAGCGAAACTACATTGGAAAATCCCATGCCCACGACGGTATCTACCCTGATGCGCTCGAATTGCTTTCTTGCCTGCCAGGGCGCCCACTTCAGCGGGTGCTCCTTGCGATGATCTCGAACGTCCTCGGCTTCCTCCGACGCTTGCCAGAAGAAGAGATACGGACTGATCGTTGTTCCCAGTACAGCTATCAGCGCAGTGAAGTACTTGATGTTGAACATCACGGACGGCACAAATGCCGCGCGCAGCGCTTGCCCCCACGATACGTGCGCCACGAACGCGGTGAGCACATACGCGAACAGTGCCATCGTCAGCCATTTCAGATACTTCACGTATTGCGTGTAGCGGACATACATCTGCAACAGCAGCGAAACGACGGAGAAACCGATCACGTAAGGGATCAGCGACCCACCGACGAGCAACTGCGCCGCTGCTCCCATCGCACCGATGTCCGCGCCAAGATTGAAGACATTTGCCAGGCAAAGAAGCGAGACAATGGCATACAACAGCGAAGCCGAGTAATGCTTCCGCATGTTCCCGGCAAGGCCTATACCAGTCACCCGGCCAATGCGCGCGCAGATCTCCTGGATCGCAATCATCAGCGGATAGGAGAGCAACATCAGCCACATCATGCTGTAGCCGAACATCGCTCCTACCTGGGAATACGTTGCAATCCCGCTAGGATCGTCATCCGCGGCGCCGGTGATGAGTCCGGGCCCGAGCTTCTGGAGCCACGATTTCCTTACGCTGGGTTTCGCGCTTGCGATGTTATTGGCTGGATCCAATGATTTTCACGCGAGCTGCTCGGGTTTAGGCACAGACGAACCATCATCGACGGAGTGCGCTAGCAGAGGCTTAGCGGGTTCGGCTGGCTTGGGACCGGAGCAAGAGTAAAGAATAAACGCCGCCAAGAGTAGCAGCGAACGAGGGGCGGCACCTACTATACTTTGAAGAATAGACATTAAGGCGAAATCGCCTGAAAGTTCAGTGGTTGGGGGGGGTCATATAGCACAGTTTTGGCATCGCGGAAACCACGAGTGCAGGAGCCGGAGCCAACCATTGTCGCCGCGAGAGCCTTCGGCGTCACGAGGGACTATACCGGGAAGATGGATTACAGCGTAGGCTCCCGCGTCCGGGTCCGCCTTTAGAGCGGCAAAGTTGTAGAGGCTGAGATAACCGCCATCACAAACCAGTCCACCGGCCGAAAACTGCAAATCGTCTATAGCAACGTGACGGCATCGATCAATCCAGCGCAGATTACCGAGGTTCTGCCTCAGTCGGCGTAATGCCCACCAAAGAAGTACGAATCAAGTTTCAAACTGGAAGCGGGTACGTTCTCTCCGACTTGAATCGAGATTAAATGCGTAGGTTCGGTCGGCCTGAATTTGCCAATCATATAGATAAATCCAGATTGGTGGTGTTTCTCAGGCGCGAAACTGAAACGATAGTCTACGCAACCAACCACAACCGGGGATACGTATTTTTCTGTACTATCGGGAAATGTGAAAGAGCCGGAATCAACGGTTTCCCTCGCGACAGAGACGCTGAATCCGAGAGGGTTGGTTGTTGATTCGGGAACAAAATCCCGACACCCAATTCACCACGCATGGACTTCTTTTTTCGGATAGGCTCACAGAGTTCTGTTTGCTTTTTAACCGGAGCGTCGAAAATCTCCTTACGCTGGGGATAGACAACGACGTAGGCAGAAGCGATTCCGATGGCAGGAGAGTGACCGATATTTTTCAGAACTAGCGCGCTCCTGAAAAACGCATGTCCAGCGGCATCAAAACCGAAATCACTAACACCATTTGGAATATCAACAGCTATCCAGGGGCGCTGGGATACTTCCAATTGATGTTCGGCGGTTTGCCACTGGTTGAAACTGACACACGTATAAGCGATGACGGCTAGTAGGGTGAGACCACTGAGAACAGTCGTAAGTGCGCTAAAAACAATAGTCGACTTCTCGTAGCTACGTAGATTCTTGAAGGCTGTTACGATTTTCATCGGCAGTGAGAGCACTGTATCCGAACGATTTGACGGCCTGGCAACACTGTGCCGACGACCGAACGTGTTATCCTGCCCTCCCGTTTCCTCCCTGTGAGGACAGATGATTCAATCTGAGCCAGAGAACATTGAACAGATTCGCGAACGTATCCGCAAAATGTCAGACGCCGAACCTCGCAAGTACGGTCGCGCGCCAGGGATCTATCCGATCCAAAGAAGAACCTCGGTAAACCGAATCCAGCGTTCAAGATTCGGCTAGACGAGGCGAGAGCGGAGTGGCGGAGACGGCATCCTAAGTAGAGCGCGGCATGAAGACCTTCCGAACGGTATAGCCTTCTCGAGGCAGCACGATGATTCTCACTCGAATATTGATTGGCATCATTATCGGCGGGCTGGCGCTCATCGGCTATCTGATCTACCTACTGCGTGCAACTAACCGCGACGATCCTAAATAGCGGTGAACCGAAGCCTCTTGATGCACGCATGGAGCCGGTTCCCCGCAGTCGGTGTGATCAGGCACGATATGACAACCTTGGTGCAATTCTTGTGTAGTCTTCCCACAGCAGTCGTTTGGACTCCTCTCTAAAAGAAAAAATCTGAACGACTGTCAGGAGCCTCGCTGGTATCTTGGCGGGTACTTGCGGGGCTACGCCTAGGAGCGCCCCGCTTCACTTTTTAGAATTCATGCGAGAACCTGCGAGGCCCTTTAGAGTTCGCGCATCTTCAATATCGTTCGAGTCTGTTTAACGAGGCATCTACTCCGTGAAGCGCAGAACGAAAATACTATTCGCAACTATCGGTCTCGTCGTCATCGCGGTCTCGTCGCTTCCATTTCTCCTGAACGCGAACACGTTCCGACCCACTATCGAGAAGCAACTCACAGTGGCGCTCGGTCGCAGCGTGAAGCTCGGCGACTTGAGACTGTCGCTTCTCTCAGGCAGCCTAGTTGCCAAAGACCTCAGCATAGCCGACGATTCCAATTTCAGCGTCGCCCCGTTTCTGATAGCGCAGGAACTTCGTATTGGCGTCTTGCTGCGGCCATTAATTTTCTCGCGCAAGGTGAACCTGGAGAATTTCGAGATCATTTCGCCGCAAATCACCTTGATTCGTGCGTCCAATGGCACGTGGAATTTTTCCAGCATTGGACGTGCTGCCCCAGCGGATGCCCCTGCTAGCGGCGCTGCCGCGAACACCGATTCGGGAATTTTAAAGAGGCCCGCGCCGGGGCTTCCTACCTTTCTCGTCGCTCGCATCGCTATTGAAGATGGTCGCGCGGAAATTGCAAGAATGCCCGCGCACGGCGAGCCGATCGTGTACCAACATTTAAATCTTACGGTGCGCGATTTTTCCTTCGCCTCACAGTTTCCGTTCGAACTGAGTGCCGACCTGCCCGCTGGCGGTGCGATCAGCGCCGCGGGTCACGTCGGGCCATTTAATCGCGACGACGTGGCAGCTAGCCCCGGCGACGCGCAAGTCTATGTGAAAGGCCTCGACCCAGTGGCCGCCGGATTTCTTCATCCCGATGCCGGCCTAGCGCTTCTCGCGGACATCGACACACATGCCGCGTCCGACGGACAAACCCTTAACACTAGGGGCAACGTTCACATCCAAAACCTAAAACTTCGCAAAGGTGCCACCCCCGCGCGAAAGCCGCTGGACTTCGCTTACAGCGGAACGTATCACATGAAAGCCAACAACGGACAGATCGAAGACGCCGCCGCAAAAATCGACGCTTCTGCGATACACGTGAGTGGTACGTATCAGATCACCGCGCTCGGCGTGGAAGATCCGCTGCTGGATTTGAAAATCGCCGGCCAAAGGTTGTTGATTGATGACCTCCAGTCCCTGATGACCGCTGCCGATGTTCAATTGCCAAATGGCGCGGTGCTAATGGGCGGTACGCTCTCGCTGGACCTTTCCATCACCGGTCAGGTGAAATCGCTCATCGTCGTCGGGACCATCGCGCTTGATAACACGCGCTTGGTGGGGTTTGACCTCGGTTCAAAAATTCATGGCGTCGCCGCACTCGGCGGCCTAAGAACGGGCGACACAACTGACATTGAAAAGTTACGCGTTACAGTCCGCATCACAAACGCCGAAGTCGCTATCGAGAAGATCGAAGCTGTGATTCCGGCTCTGGGCGAGGTTATCGGCAGCGGCACGGTAGGAGCTGCCGATGAGATGGACTTCGACCTCCTGGCAAGAGTCGCAGCGAAAGGCATCAGCAAAGTCGGTGCCGGCTTGCTCACGAAGCTAAATGGCGGTGCCTCGGGAAAAGTTTCCGGCGTACCCCTGCGCGTCACCGGCACGCCCAAGGAACCCAATATCACTGCGGACGTCGGAGGCATCTTCAAGAAAAAAGCAAAATCCCTGGCTGCCATCTTCGGCAAAAAGAATTAGCTAACTCAGCGTGACACAGACTCCAGATCCTTTCTCTTGAGTTAGACGGAAATCATCGTCTCGCAGAGTTCTGAATTGCAGATCAAGTCAGTCGTTGCCGTAGCGAAAAAGGTAGAAGCACGCAACGATCGCCGCAGCGCCGAAGAACACGTAGAACCTGAGAGCATCGTGCCGAGCGAAACGATAATACAGAGCCGCGACAAAGAGCACGACTGGACCAACTTGAGAGAACAGTCTCACGTTTATGATCACTCTGGAGAGCGGCTTTTCTTCCAACTATCGGAGTAATCCGGCACCCGACTCGGCAAGCGGCATCCGGCTGCGCTTCTTCGCAATTCGCTCAGTTATGAGCTTTCGAAGTCCTTCCTCGGCATCGTTCAATGCTCTGTTTTCCTCGTTAGTCTCGACCCGCCGGAGCCGCCGCTGTTCGATCGCCACCAATGCTTCGTAAATACGAATAAACATCAGGTTCTCGTCAGTTTCGCAGACGGCTTGCATGTAGGATTTTTCCCAGCGGTAGATTGGTTCTGGAACGCTCATGTTCAACCTCTGACTAGATTCCTCGCCCTTCCTGGCACACCGCAGACACAAATAAAAGGGGAGCCCGCACGAGCATGGGTCCCTCAAATTGCAGGTGCATAGTGTTCGCCAATGCAATGCCGAGGGCTACTGTCAGGATTAACAGGATGCGAGAAAAAGGACCTAGCGCGTCAGCCAGAGCGCATATCGAATCGCCTGGAACATAGTCCACTGATGGTGAGCTCGCAGGATGTGATACCACTGCCGAATGGATGGCGGTTTCATCGTTGCACCTCCTCAGATGCTCTGTATTCGTACGGTGGAGGTTGCAAAATGTTGGCCACTCCTAAGTGGCTGAATTAGGAGAACTTCGCGTTGATAACGGATGGCTGAATATCGGCATTTGTTGAATTTTCGGCAAATCTGGGATCGCTCCAGCATGTGGCATGGTTGAAGAGGTTCAGAAGAATCGGAGACTTTCGTCTGCGGAACTTCTCGGGTGTACTGTGCTGTTTTTGAGATCAAGAACTTCACGGGCCTGAAGCAGAGGTTGGCGGCGGCAAATCACGACCCGACAGGGCGTAGATGCCCAGAAACCGAATCGTCGCGATTGCGTCCATCGAAACGGACATCCACATGTCGTTCTCGGAGGCAAATCCGAGGGTGATGTGGAGGTCCTTGATCCAGAAAGAGGGACTCTTGAGCGGGATTCCAACAATCTGCCGAATATGGTAGGTCTTGGCATCCACCCAGATGTCGCCAAGCAGCAGGCCCTTTTCCGGACGCTTTGGAATGATGTGCAGCACGTACTCTGGAACCGCTCCAAAGTTTTCCTCGCGCAAGAAGACAAAGTCATAGTTGGATCGGCACACATCGCTCTTGTGGCCCGCCTGGGTAGAAGCTATTTCCTGTTCCAAGACGTCGTGGACAATATTTTTACCTCTCGGGTTACCATGCTCTTCGGTGATTTTGAATGTTTTGATGTTAGGGGGAGTGAAACTGATTTGGGCGGTTGTTTCCGAGTAAGGCTTTCGATCGTCGCCCCGGAATAGAATATATTGCCGCGCCACTTCGTAGGGCCTCGAGACGGCAGCGTTTTGCTCCTCGGTTCGCTCCAAATTATCCAAAATCGAATCCAAATTCGGCACGCTTGCCTTTGATTCCTGGGCATCTAGCGAATAGGGAACCACCCATAGCGTTGCCAGCAGGGCAAGACGAACAATGGGACTATATCGCTTCGCTGTCGTCCGAGCGGTTGCGCGCCCTTGCTTCCCACCCCTCTCATCCCCGACGCTGGCACAAATACTGAGCATAACTGCCATGTTTAGTCGGTCCCAAACGGCGTGTCTGTACCATGCAAACCGTAATTTCGATTAACAACATAGGGCGGGCCCTCTTTACCGTGCCAATTCTCAGGTGAACTCAAGCGAATCTTCAGGTCCGGGAGAGTCTTTAAGACCTCAGGAAATGGCTCGATCTCCGGTTTCATTTGGGCTCTCGCTATGCCGTAGCCCCTGGTCGGACACCTGCGATGACACCAAGACGTGTTGCGTTAATGTCGCTCGACTTTGATCGATTCGTTGAGGAGGCTTAGTTGGCTGAAGATGAAGTACTCGCCGGGTTTTGTTGCGCCTAGCGCCGCTACTCGTGCTTTTGCTCCCTCAAGAGTCGGGAGGGATGCGAGACGAACTTCCTGCCCGCTCTTGGCGACTCGGAATACGTCGAAGAGTAGAATCGCGTTTAATTTTCTGCCCCGCTGGCGATGAGTCTGTCGATGCGTCACCAATCGTGTGATGCGGGTTGGACAACTAAAGCTGCTATGATTTCAACGGCCTGCGCCTCGTCTCGCCGTTGACGCCAGGACGTTCTGGCATACATCTGGCCTACGCAGGGACGAATCTGTAGAATTCCTAGAATCTATAGCCATTGAAATCTGTAAGTTACAGACTTTAAAGGACACTTAAGCCTCTAGAATGAACATTTACAAAATACCCATAGGGGGAGGGTGTTATGGTTAACCTAATATCTATCCGCTCGATTGGCCCTGCTGACCTTCGCGCTACTCTTGTCAGTCACCATTTCTGGTGCGCAACAACCGGATTCATCCCTTGCTACCCGCCGCGCCCAACACCTCCGCCACGGCATCAACTTCAGTGAATGGTTCGCCCAGGTTTACGACCCTAAGGGCTACACCAACCATGTCTTCACCCACCAGGGCGCAACCTGGGGCGAAAACTACTGGCACTTCGTGACCGCTCTTCCCTATCCACCGGACAATCCAGAAGCCGTCGCGCAAGCCGCCGCCGCCGTCCCCGATCCCGTGAAGCGTTTAGCCATCATTCGCTACGGCGCCGACCACTGGAACGCCCAACGCATCGACGTCGAATTCGACCAGGTCGCCGCCTGGGCCAAGCGCTGGAATGTCCCCGTTGTTTGCAACGAATTCGGCGTCTACCGCAAGGTCGCCAGTCCCCACGACCGCGCCAACTGGCTCTCCGACGTGCGCACTTCCCTTGAGAAGCATGGAATCGGCTGGACCATGTGGGACTACAGCGGCGGCTTCGGCATTGTCACCAAAGAAAACGGCCAACCGCAACCAGACGAGATCACCGTGAAAGCCCTAGGTCGCACAATGCCACCGCACTGAAGTTGTAGCGGCCGCTTTCCGAAGCGGGCGCTTTTGACTTACAACGAGGGACGAAAAAGTTCAATGTCGCTGACGCTACGAAGCTACGAACAGCACGATTTCGGCGCACTTCACCGCCTCGACCAATCCTGCTTCCCGCCGGGCATAGCGTACTCGCGTATGACCCTGCACTACTTTCTCTCACTCTCATCCGCCAATTGTGTCGTCGCCCTGGAAGGCAAGAAGACCGTAGGCTTCATTCTCACCGAAGAAAATCCACCCCTAGGCCATACCATCACGCTGGATGTCGCACCGGACCACCGCCGCCACGGAATCGGCTCCGCGCTCTTGCTCGAAAACGAGAAAACGCTAGCCTTGCATGGCGTCCGCCACATCCTCATCGAAACGGCAATCGACAATCAAGCCGCGGTTGCCTTCTGGCAGCGCCACGGCTATCGTATCGAAGCCGTCCTGAAACGCTATTATCTTGGCCGTCTTGACGCCTTCGAGATGCGCAAAATACTGCCGGCTGCCGCCACAGCAAAGTCGGCGCAAAAGGACATCTAGAACTCCATGCCTCTGATTCAGGCGGTCGTCCTCGCCCTGGTGCAAGCCTTAACCGAGTTTCTGCCCGTCAGCAGCACCGCGCACCTTGTTCTCTTTCCATGGCTATTGCATTGGCCCGATCCAGGCGAAGCTTTCGACGTAGCACTCCATGCCGGAACCTTGGTCGCGGTCCTGCTCTATTTCTTCAAGGATTGGCTGACGCTCGCACTCTGCGGCCTCGGCATGAACTATCCCAAGACCGCTCAGCCCGCCGAAGTCCAACAGCACCGCCGTCTCTTCTGGTACATGGTCGTCGGCACGATTCCCGGCGCAATCCTCGGCAAGCTGTTCGACAAACAGATCGAAGAGCACCTTCGCTTGCCGCGCATCATCGGCGTTTCGATGGTGGGCATCGCACTCATCATGTGGTGGGCCGACTCCCGAGCTCGCCTGAAGCGAACGATCGACCAATCCGAAATGACCGATGCCATCGCCATCGGCAGCGCGCAAGCTCTGGCGCTGTGGCCGGGGGTCTCCCGCTCCGGCATCACCATTACCGCCGGCCTGTTCCGCAACTTCACCCGCGAAGCGGCTACCCGTTTTTCCTTCCTGCTTTCGGCTCCGCTGATCGCGGGCGCAGTCGTTTCCAAATTGCCCGGATTGATCAAACTGCACAAAGCCGGCGGCCTCGACTTGCCCCTGTCGACCTTGGCAATCAGCATCGCCGTTTCCGGCATTGGAGGCTTTTTCGTAATCGCGTTCTTTTTGCGCTATTTGAAAACACATACGCTGAAAGTATTCATTGTCTACCGGCTCGTCTTTGGTATCATCATTCTGGTTTTGGCATTTCTTCAGGCGGGCGCGCGATAGCGCCAACGTGTCCGTCACCACTCAGCCTTCCCCCATTGCTGAGGAGAACTTGTGCGCGTCCTGACCCCAACTGAGAATAAACGGCTCAATGAGCTGATCGGCTTCTTGTGTATCACCATCGCCATTCTGTTGGCGCTGGCGCTGTTGACCTATCAACCCCAAGACGTGGCGTTTAACGTCAGCGCTCCGCCATCGGACGGCCCGCTCGCCCGCAACTGGATCGGCCCGGTGGGGGCCTATGCAGCGGATCTACTCTTTCAAGTGTTCGGCTTCGCGGCGTTTTTGCTTCCGGTGGCGATCGGAATTCTGGGATGGCGGTGGCTCCGCAGCCGGAGCATCGATTCCCAGGTCGCGACCATGGTGGGTTATGGGCTGCTGCTGCTGTCTTTGCCTTCGCTCCTGTCGTTATGGCACGTTCCGGAGATTCGTGGCGCGCTGCCTCCTGGTGGCTTGCTGGGCAGCGTGATTTCCAACGAATTGCGAACCGGGTTCAATTTGTGGGGCGCGAATCTGGTAGTGATCGCCATTCTGATCACCGCGCTGTTCATGACCACGCGATTTTCGTTTTCGGGCGCGCACGCTTGGGCGAGCAAGGGACCCATTGGCGCCGTCGAAAAGCTGGGAATTCTGCAGAAAGTGCAAGCTCGCTGGCAGGCTTGGCGGGATTCGCGCGAAGACGAACGCATGCGGCGCCGTTTGCAAGAGACACGCACCTCCGGCCGCAAGCCCGTGAATCAGGCGACCGGCAAGTCTGTCGCGGAACCAATAGAGGAAACCGAGCAAGAGCGCACCATTCACCTTCCGGACGAAACCGACATTTTCGGCCGTGCACGAGACTACAAAGAACTCGACAAGAGAGAAAAAGAAAAGGAGGAAGTGCGGGAACGCGAAGCCCCCAAAGCTCCGGTATTTGTAATGAACTCGGAGAAGACCGAGAAGCCGGCAAAGAAGGCTTCCGAAGCCAAAATCGCGAAAGGAACCACCAACTACAAGCTGCCCTCCATCTCCCTGATGCGCGAAGGCGAACGCAGCCAGAGAATCGATGAGGACGAATTAAAGTTGCGCGCCCGCGCCATCGAAGAAAAGTGCATGGAGTTCGATGTGCAAGGGCGCGTTACGCAGATCAATCCGGGCCCGGTCGTTACCACGTTTGAGTTCAAGCCCGAGGCCGGCATCAAGTACAGCCGCATTATCGGCCTGACCGAAGACCTTTGCCTCGCGCTCCAGGCTGAATCGATTTTGATCGAGCGCATCCCCGGTAAATCGACGATCGGCATCGAAGTGCCAAATATCAACCGGCAGACCATCGCTCTGCGCGAGATCATTGAATCTCCGGAATTTCTCAATTCACCGAGCAAGCTCACGCTGGCAATGGGCCGAGACCTCCACGGCCGCATCCGCGTGACCGACCTTGCGGCGATGCCGCACCTTCTGATCGCCGGATCGACTGGAACTGGTAAGAGCGTCTTCATCAACTCGCTGATGATGTCGATTTTGTACAAGGCGAGTCCGGATGACGTCAAGATGGTTCTGGTCGACCCGAAGCGCCTGGAACTCAATTTGTACGAGAATATTCCACACTTGATCGCTCCAGTCGTTACCGACCCGAAGATCGCTTCCAACGTCTTGCGGAACGCCACGCGCGAGATGGAAAACCGGCTGAAACTGCTAGCGCAGAAGGGCGTGCGCAACATCGAGCAGTACAACCGCACGTTCCAGAAAACGCAGTCGTTGTCGCTGTTCGATAACGTCGAGGACACCGAACATAAGCCGCTTCCCTACCTGGTGATCGTAATCGACGAGTTGGCCGACCTGATGATGGTGGACACCAATAACGTCGAAGAGTCCATCACGCGATTGGCGCAGATGGCACGCGCGGTTGGCATTCACTTGATCCTGGCGACGCAACGGCCCTCAGTGGACGTGATCACCGGACTCATTAAAGCCAACTTCCCTGCCCGCATTTCGTTCCGGGTGGCCAGCAAAGTGGACTCGCGAACGATTCTGGACTCGAATGGCTCGGAATCACTTCTTGGCAAAGGCGACATGCTGTATCTGCCGGCGGGATCTTCGCGGCTACACCGTATTCATGGGCCGTTGGTTACGGAGGACGAAATCGTAGCGGTGTGCGATTTCTGGCGCGCGCAGGCGCAAGCCAAATACAACGAGCAACTCCTGGAAGCGCCAAAGGACGAAAACGGGAAGCCGTTGCCGGGCGCGGATGGAGATGCCGGCGGCTCAGGCGGCGAGGCCGACGACGAGTTGTTTCAAGACGCCGTGCGCGTGGTTTGCGAAGCAGGACGAGCGTCTACTTCGACTCTGCAGCGGCGGCTGCGCATCGGCTATGGCCGCGCGGCGCATTTGATCGATTTAATGGAGAAGGATGGCATCGTTGGCCCGCCCGATGGCACCAGGCCTCGCGAACTGCTGAAAGGTCGGGAGTGGATGCGCGAGTTTGACGAGTCGCAGCACGGCTGAGGATCCGAATCGTAGGTGCCGGGTCTTGTCGAGTTTCGGAGTCCTGTTGTGGCGCCTTCCGATGTTGGGCATCAATCCAGACGCTAATCACGCCGACACAGACAAGAGTCAGGCTGCGGAAAATGTAACAAAACGAGGAAAAAACTTTCTTCAGGGGCCGAAGCCCGCTTAGAGCACGCAGTTTACGTCGGTGCTAAAGCACCGACCTCCTGAAGAGAAAGACTTTTTCCGCAGCCTGAAGAGTGTCCCGTTCTACTTCGAAAAGAGCTCCTGGTTGCCATCGCCGGGATATGTGATTTCGAGTCCATGTACCATGGCGAACGGTGTTAGTTCGTGTTCTCGGTGCGACGTTGCGCTCATGATGTCCTCGACGCGCACGCCACGCACCAGCAAGGCGTCCCCAATCAGTGAGCGATGACAACGCCAAGGGACTGCCTCCGCGCACATGATGGCCGTTCGCCTAGTGCGCGCCAGCTTGAGCAAGCGTTCAATTCCCTGCCGGAATTCGTCAGAGCCCATGTAGTCGGCATAACCGCGGAACGAGGCGTTGCGCCAACCGGTATTGAGGGAATCCTTCTTCGCGTGACGCAGGCCGCCCAGAGTTTTCAGGTGTAAGTACTCGATGCCGAGCTTTGGGAGAGTCGCTGCCAGCGATTCGGCGTTGAATTGGGGCACGCGACGAGATTTTGGGATCGTGCGGACGTCGATGAGTTGCGCGATATCGTGAGCTTTCAGCATGTCCACAAATTCCTCCAGTGAATGCGTGGAATGGCCGACGGTGAAGATCGTGAGGGAGGGTTTCTGGTCCGGTTCTTGGCTTGGTTCTGGGCCTGCGCTCGGACCTAATTTCCTGCCAATTTCTCGCTTTGCGGCTGGTTTCGGCATGATATCGTCGCTCGCGACGCCAAGTGGAGTCTGCGGCTTTCATTTGACACGAAGTGAGCGCACCCCTAAAATTAGCAGACTCAACCGTGCCGGGGTAGCTCACTGGTAGAGCGCCGCCCTGAAAAGGCGGGCGTAGCCAGTTCGATTCTGGCCCCCGGCACCACCATAGCAGCCGCGCCGCCTAGTACTCCGAGCCAATCCCAAGTTCCTGTAGCGACGTAAGTGCGAAGCATCGGTTTCAGCCTTATTTTCTGCACGTGTTTCGCGATTTCCTCGCGCGCGATCCGCGGCTCTCCGTCCCATAATGCACTCAGGTCGCGTAGCCGACTCGCGACAAATCTCCTCGTGTCGCGCAACTGCAACTTGACTCTTAGGGGATCGGAAGCCTGCACACGGTCTCGAACAGATTCGAGCTGACTCTCCAGCCTGGCGAGTTCTTTCGTGATTGCCGGCGAATGATGTTCTCGGGCTTCAGGTCGCGATGCACGACGCCCAGAAAGTGGGCGGCTTCAATGCCGTCAAGAATTTGGCTGAAAAGCGGAAACTTGTCGGTTGGGCGAATTCCGCTCTTCATCAGGTCACGTTAGTTCGAGTGATACCGTCGCATCACGTAGAACGGGCCAACGATGTCGCCGCGAGAAAGGCCGTGGTCGAGCACGGTTACTATGTTTCGATGCTTATTCCGGGTCAGAAACCAGATTTCATTTTTGAAGCGGCTTCTTTTGTCCGTCGTTGCTCTTTCCTCGGTGAGCACTTTGAGGGCAATTGGGGCTTGGTCGATACCTACACCGCCATATACGCGCCCAGCGCCACCTTCTCCCAATAGTTCATCGACGACATAGGTTCCGAACGTTGTCTCAAAGGAGATGGATTTCTTTAGTTTGGTCACTTGAAGTCGCGCCCGACGTCCCAGTGTGGATCATATCGCGGCAGGAGAAGTTCTACGAGTGCGGTGTCGCGCGGGACAACGGCGCAGGAGCGACCGATCTCCGATGCTGGGGACGTCCCCCGCTGGTCCGGAGATCGGCGCTAGAATTGGGCCTCGGTAATGAATTTCCTAAGACGAGGGGCGGCCCCGCGTCTCTAGGGTTTCCGCTAAAGTTGCCGAGAAGTGCTCGCAGACGTCCAACAGGCGAAAATACGTGCTCGAGATCAAGGTTGAAGGCCCTGGGTGTGCATTCGAGTGTGATTAGTGTCGGCGACCTGGCAAACCTGCGACAGAAGAGCCCGCTCCGTTTGGTCACCCAGCTGTGGGACGCTGAAATTTTCCAGAATCCGCTGCCGGGCTCGAAAATTCAAGCCGCTGCGGTCCAATTCCTGCCTTAGTCCCGTCGCGAGCGCCTCCAGATCGTTCGACGGCACCACGACGCCGGTATCGCCCGTGACCAGCTTGGAGTCCCCGACATCGGTCACCACGCAGTGGCGGCCGCAGGCCATGGCTTCCCCAATTACGTTCGGGAAACCTTCACTTAGGGACGAGGAACAAAATACGTCGAGCGCATTGTAAACCGCGCGCACGTCAGGTCGCGCCTGAATCCAACGAACCCTTGCGTCGATCCCCAGCGAACGCGTCAAATCTTGGAGTTCCGCCAGATACGAGGCTTTGCCGTGCCCAATACAGACGAAGCGAACGTCCGGGCGTTCGGCGGCGATTCGTGCCGCAGCCTTGAGAAACAAAGGGTGGTTCTTGATGGGGTTGAAACGCGCGACATTACCGATCAGTTTCTCGGAATGGCCGACTCCCCACTCGGCCCGCACACGCTCTCGCGCAGCGTCGTCGGGGTAAAACACGTTGGTATCAATCCCATTGGGGATGAACAACATCTTGTTGCGAGGGTATCCCTCCGATATGGCATGTTCCAGTCCAGCCAGCGAATTGACCACAATACAATCCGCGAAGCGTGACAACTCGCTTTCGAGCCAGGCCGCTGTCTTTTCCATCCAATCCGTGACGGTGTCCAAATTTGAGGTCCGCATACACCAAAACAGCTTCACCTCTGGGTTGAAGATGCGTGCCACTGTGGCCATGAGGTTTGGCGTATACATCCAGCCATGGACCACCGCAGGCCGCTCCTGGCTGACGACTCGCAAAGTGTTCACGCACAGCGACAGCAGGTCCCAGCGGGAGCGCTTTTCCAGAGAAACCAAGCGGACCCGCCTGGAGTCGAGTTTCTCCGACAGGGCGCCCCCGCGATAGAACGATGCGATTACGACATCATGCCCGCGCGCCGCCAGCTCATTCGCCAGAGTAACCAGTTGGCGCTCCGCTCCACCGATATTCAATTGCCGAACTATAAAGAGAATTTTCAAGGTCTTCGTCGTTCGTGAAGAAAACGCCGTCTTGGGCTGACACGGAAACTATTAGCCGATTGCGCTAACGGTAACAAAAAACTCAGCGGGAAACCAATGGGCCCTCTGACTCAGTACTTTGACCTATACCTACTACCGCCCGTGCATGCACTGTGATGGGCAGACGTTCGGTCCATGCCGGGCTCGTTCCAACGCCGTCAGCCGCCTCTTCGAGCGGCACAACCAAACTCACAGCCTGATCCACGGGGAACTCTTTCTTCTCAAGAAGATGGATTACCGCACGAAAGTCTTCCGGCAGCGCATTTCGCGAACCGAGAATGTCCAGCTCTTTCTGCACGAAGAGCTTTGTCTCGTAACTGACCGGTTCCTTGACATAGCCGATGTACACCACTCTTCCGGTGAAGGCGACTTCTTCGACAGCGGCTCGAAAGGTTTGGGGTGTACCGATCGCTTCGATCACCACATCCGGTCCGCGACCTTCCGTCAGGTCTTGCAGCCGATCGTGAAGTGATTCTTTCGCAGTGTTGATCGCATCAGAACCGCCGGCCGCTTGTGCCACTACGAGCTTCTCATCATCCATATCAATACAAATCGTGCGAGCTCCGCGTGCGTTCGAAGCAGCGACGGCTCCGAGTCCCACGCCGCCGCAACCCAAGATGGCGACAGTGTCGTCTGCTTCTATTCTGCCGCGCGCCACAGCATGAAATCCCACCGTTAGGGGCTCGACCAGGCACAACTCTTTCCTCGTGAGTTTCGCCGGATACAACTTCTCTCTAGGCATTGCGACGAATTCTGCGAGCGCGCCGTCCCGCTGTACGCCGAGAGTCTGATTGAACTGGCACGCATTCGAACGTCCCCTCCGGCACGAAGCGCACCTGCCGCAGCTCGTGTATGGAGAAAGAGCTACATCTGTTCCAGCGGGCAGCGAACGATCCCCATCGATGACCGTGGCCGACACTTCATGTCCGAGAATCCGGGGAAACGTGACAAGTGGATTTCGTCCGCGAAATGAGTTCAGATCGCTTCCGCAGAACCCAATCATTCGGACTCTCAGTAATAATTCGCCTGGTGCAGCCACCGGACTGGGAACCGTTTCGACGGTCGCTTCGCCGGGCTTCTTGAGTACGAGTGCCTTCATGCTGGAAATGGCCTTCGGGAGGATTTGCGACAATATCTACGCTGAAGTTGAGTGCCCATTGTGTTTGGGTCGATCTCGAAGAAGCGTGATAGATTCTCCACCGCACGCTGAATGTACACTACCCGTTTCAGAGATTGAGATCTAAAAGACAAGCACGCAAAAATGCGCGGTCTAAGCGAACCTCAGAGGGAATCGTAAATGAACGAAAAGCTTCCTTTCAGTCCTTACTTCCTTTCCGCGCTTCAAGCGCGATCTTCGCTCATGCGTACAATTTTTGCTTGCTTGATTCTGTTCGCTGTAGCTGTGCCGGTGACGACTGCGCAGAAGGTTGAGATGTCCGTTGACGTATCCAAAACCGGCGCGAAGATTGACCGCAATCTTTTCGGCCAATTTGCCGAACACCTCGGCCACGGTATTTACGAAGGAATCTGGGTCGGCCCGGACTCCAAAATTCCGAACACGCTCGGGATCCGTAACGACGTCGTTGCAGCGCTGAAAGCGATAAAGGTGCCGAACGTGCGCTGGCCAGGTGGCTGCTTCGCCGACGAATACCACTGGCGCAAAGGCATCGGTCCCCAGCGAGCAGTAACACTCAATCCCAACTGGGGCGGCGTAATCGAGCCAAACACTTTCGGAACGCATGAGTTCATGGACTTCCTCGACCAGATTGGCGCCGAGGCCTATCTCTCCGTCAACGTTGGCTCCGGTACTCCACAGGAAGCATCGGAATGGCTGGAATACCTAACCACCGCTCAGCCAACGACGCTCGCCAAGGAGCGCGTGGCCAACGGGCATCCAGCACTTTATAAGGTTGCATTTCTTGGCATCGGCAACGAAAGCTGGGACTGTGGCGGCAACATGACGCCTGATTATTATTTGAGCCAGCTCAAAATCTACAGCCGCTTCGTCCGCAACTTCAATCCAGCTCAGCAGGACAAACAGCAGATGCTAAAAATCGCCGTGGGTCCCGGAGGCGGGGAATCCCGCTGGACGGAGTGGACCGAAGCCGTCATGAAGGCGTATCAGAGCCACACCTGGAGCTGGGACATAAATGGGCTTTCGATGCACTCCTACACCGTTGTGAAATGGCCGCCTTCGTATGCGTCGGTAGGTTTCGGAGAGAACGAGTACGCGCAGATTCTCAAGTCCACGCTGGAGATGAACGATCTCGTTGAGAAGCACTCGGCAATCATGGATAAGTATGATCCGGGAAAAAAGGTGGCGCTCGTTGTGGATGAGTGGGGCGGCTGGTACGCGCCGCTTCCCGGCAGCAATCCCGGATTCCTGGCACAGCAAAATAGTTTGCGCGATGCAGTGCTAGCGGCACTGAACCTCAACATTTTTGCGCGGCATGCCGACCGCGTTCGCATGGCCAATATCGCGCAGATGATCAATGTGCTCCAGGCCATGATCCTGACCGACAAAGAGAAAATGGTTCTCACGCCTACCTACTACGTTTACAAAATGTACGTGCCATTCCAGGATGCGACTTTCGTTCCAGCCACTTTTGACGCTGGCACGTACACCCATGACGGCAGCACTCTTCCTCGAATCGACGCCATAGCAGCGAAAGATAAGACCGGAAAATTGTGGCTCGCAGTGACCAACGTTGATCCAAATCAGTCCGCTGAAATCGAACTCACGCTGGCCGGTGTAAATGCCAAATCCGCGGCAGGAGAAACCTTGTCTGCATCTAATGTCGACAGCGTAAATAGCTTCGACGCGCCCAGTACGGTTGTACCAAAGCCTATTTTCGCGAGAGCGCAGGACGGCAAGCTGACTCTCAAATTGGAGCCGAAATCCGTGACAGTCGTTGCAGTCGAACAGTAACGCTGGATCGCACTCCTAGACTGATGCTCGATTAAGAAAGGGCTTCGATGACAAGCGCGAAATGGTTCGGCGGGATTCTAATTGCGATTGCGGCAGGACTGGCTCCTCAACTCGCCGCGCAAGTGCAAACAGATGTGCCTCCGCCCGTTGCCGGTGCAAAGCCCGTGACGGTCGAACACATCAAAATTCACGGGACGGCACTGGAAGGCAATTTGGAAGGCGACGCAGCTGATCGCGACGTCTTTGTGTTCCTTCCACCCAGCTATACGCAAGAAAAATCTCGACGCTATCCCGTCGTCTACGCCCTGCACGGTTACTCCATCGGCGCCGAGCAGTGGACGCATGAAATCCAGGTACCGCAGACGATCGAAGGCGCCTTCGCGCAAGGTGCGAAAGAAATGATCGTAGTCCTGCCCGATTCGAAGACCCTGCACAACGGTTCGATGTATTCGAGTTCCGTAACCACCGGCGATTTTGAGCAGTTCATCGCACACGACTTGGTCGCTTACATCGATGCGCACTACCGTACGATTTCGAATCGCCAAAGCCGTGGACTCGTCGGCCACTCGATGGGAGGTTACGGTGCTACCCGCATTGGCATGAAGCATTCCGACGTGTTCGGGAGTTTGTACATCATGAGTCCGTGTTGCTTATCCCCCCGGCCACCCGTGAACCCGGAAATCGCAAAGAGCCTCGAAGCAGCCAAAATACCTGCGGATTCCGCAAGCCTGCCGTTTTTCGCGCGCGCCACACTAGCCTCGGCTGCAGCATGGTCTCCCAACCCAAAGAATCCGCCGCTCTATCTCGACCTGCCCACGAAAGAGGGAGCGCCACAGCCGGACGTTCTTGCGAAATGGGCTGCAAACGCGCCGCTCGCTTTCATGGATCAGTACATCGGAGGTCTCCGTCGGTACCGGGCGATCTCACTAGATGTAGGTGACCAGGACGGTTTACGAGTCGATACCGCAAAGCTCCACGAAGATTTAGATGAATATGGAATCGCGAACAGCTTCGAAGTTTATTCCGGCACGCACACAAGCAAAGTGGCCGACCGCTTTCAAAATCATGTGATGCCGTTCTTCAGTCAGAATCTCTGCTTTCAAGCGGGCTGCCAATGATTGCTGTCTATTTAGTGATGAACATCGCGCCGTAGTCTAATTCTTGCTCTCAAAACGGTCGGCCCGTTGCGAGCCGCGAGTGCGTTTACTAGAAGGCTGCGGAAAAAATCGTTCTGAGCCAGCAATTTCTGGGTCGGTTTAAGTCACTCGGGAGTTTTCGAGCCTCTGCGGCGTGATTTGTCGTGCTACCGAGCGCCCGAAAGAGGTGTTTCAGCTCCGTTCAGAGACACTGCGGCCCGGTCGAACTACGTCGGAACTACGCTGTGCATCAGGTTCCGCATGCGCACCAGATTGTAAGCCGCGCACGCGAACGTAAAGATCCAATCGACCTTCAGCGTCCCGCGATGCCGCACTTTGCGCAACAGCGCAATCGTCTTCAGCCAGCCAAAACATTCTTCGATGCGCTTCCTCTTCTTCTGACTGATCGCATAGCCCGCGTGCCGCGCCGTGCGACTATCGATGGCGCTGCCACCTCTGCGCCCAAGGTTTTGCGCCACATGCGGCGTCACCCATAGGTTCCGACACTCGCGCACGAAATCCGCCGTGTCGAAGCCCTTGTCTCCAGCCACCGTCACCCGCTTGCTTCCCGGAAGTTCCTGCAGCATTTCCAGCGCCGCATAGCGCTCCGCCGTGCCCGTGGCTTCCCACACTCGGCTGTCCACAATCAACCCGTTGCGATTCTGCAGATTCCCATGAACTTGCTGCCTTTGCCGACTTTTGAAGCGCCATCTCCGGAGCGCCTTTTTTCGCCTAACTGATGCTGGTTTCGATGAGCGCTTCTCGCCGATCCAGCTTTCCGGGATCGCGGAAGTCTTCAGCAAATTTCTACCGCTGAAGTGGTGAGCAGCCCGGCCCTCGGGCATTGCTCGAACCGGCGAAGACAACTTTGGTTCGGCCTCTAGCAAACGGTGCGGTTCTTGCCAGTGAACACCGTGGCATATACTTCAGATCACTCCAATTCAGCCCCGAACGCGTATGTTGCTACGGTCGATCTCGTCCATCAGCCCGCCGCTGCGCACGGAACAGCATCTGCAGCAACGCCAACTGGGCGTCGGTGAATGTAGCTACACATGCCCCTGCTGCTGACTCGTTTCCTCGCATACCTCGCAACCGCGCGCTGCCTCGACAAATCTGTTTTTCAGATCCTGCTAGTGACTCTACCTCGCTTCTTTGATGATCGCTTCCGCGGCGTTCCCAGCCAGCACCCAGCTTGCCGACCCGGCCACCACGGCTTCGTCCTCAAACCACAGAAACCCGAAATCGTCGATGCACTCCGGAAAATCCGGCTTGATGATGATGTATCCCGGAATCACTGCGCCCGGAATGTACGAGTTGTCCGCGCGATTGTTGCTGTAGGTCATCGTCTTCGACACCGTTCCAACTCCAGCCACATACGAAGTGCTGGATACCGGGTGCGTCCCGAGAATGTAGTTGACCGCGCGAAGTGTGTATTCGGGGCCGACCAGATCCGGAAAGGTCTTATGCAGGAAGTACATTCGGATAGCCATGTCAACCACAGCGCCCGATCCGCCCCACGTGCCGACACTCGGCGGAACCCCAAATGGGGTAGCGTCCAGCCGCTGATTCAAATCCGCCATATATTTCTTAACTGCTTCGCGCATTTCATTCTTCGCGTCCGCGTCGAGATAAGGCAAAGCCCGCACGGCGCTCCATCCACGCAAATCCATCTGTTGCGGCGTGATCATCTGCGGGAACAGTTCTTTCAGCCGAGACTTATATGGCTCCGCTCCATTCGTGGCGATGGTCAACTCCAGCGCCGCTGCCCACTCCAGTCCGGGGCCAGATCCTCCACGTGCCGGGACGGCCGGAGTAGTTGTTTGTGCGCCGGTAGTGCTCGTGCTTGTCGGACGGTCCGTTCTGCTCGCTGCGTTGCCACCGCTTTGCGCGCCAGAGACCGCGCCCTGCGACGCGGCCAACACGCCACCTCCCGGCGCGCCTGCAGGAGCAGCTCCGCCTAAGCCGCCGCCCGCTGAATTCTGCGTTGGATGAGCCTTCTCATCGTTCCAAGCTTTAATCGCAGTATCTAGGCAGTCTTTCGCTAACGCGTCGTCCCATCCTTTCAGCGCATCCGCCGCTGCAGCCAGCGCAGCGATGGCGTTCCACTGAAAAAACGGGTTGTTCGTAGTGAAGATCCAGCGATCGTCTGGCCTGCCGGAGTAGTCACCTTGCGTTTCGTTCGGGCCGAGCTTCGGATCGTAGATGCGACCATCTGTTTTCGAAGCGCCGTCGCCCACCTGGGTGTATTGCCGCAGATCTGGTTCGTGAGTGCCGCGGATCGCGTGGCCGATGTTGTGGAACTGCGCCAGGATGAGCAGTGCGCCATGCTTCACCTGCTGCACTGTATCCGGCACGCCATCGGGCCGGTGCATCTCCACCTCACGTGCGCTTTCATCCACCGTAAGCTCGTCGTACGTCAGATGAAATTCGCGATATGCCAGCGCCAAGCTCTGAATCACGCTCAGTTGCGCCGGTTCCTCCAGGTCGAAGTCCCCGGCGTCATACCACCCTCCCACATTCATCCCAGGGATGTGATCGCCGCCTTTGTACTTTCCATCCGTCGCTGTGGCCTGGTTCCAGCCGTCAAATTGCTCCCCAACCACCGGCGCCATGCGCCCGTCATCGAGGTGCGAAGCGCCATGCCACACCCGGTATCCTTCGCGAACCGCAACGTGATCCATCTGCTCTGCAAGATGATGGTCCAGGCTGTCCTGCCAAATCTTTGCGTAGACGTCCTGCGAAATCGGAAAAGGTGCCGTGCGCTGGCCTGCATACTCGATTACGTAAAGTCCAGGTTCCTTCACGGAGGTGAAGTCGAATTTCGAATACACGTAGCGCAGCCACGGCGTCGCGGGCGTAATCGCACCCTCGAACACCTGTTCGTACGATCCGCTCTGCGTCAAGCGCAACACTCGCGCCGTCTTCGGACCGTTGTATTTCGGGTCGAGTTCGAGCACCGCCACCTTCGAGAAGCCCGGCGCATAACCCACCTGGCTGTGCGCAATCATCGGCGGCCGTGTCCAGTTCGGGATCACGTCCGGACGGATGTGCCAAACGATAGCGCCTGTGGTTTTGCCGGATGGAATCAGCGAACGCAACACAAACCAACCGTTCTGCGCGCGGTCGCGCCCATCGAACAGCATCAGGTTGGCCGTATCCGATACAACATTCACGCGAGCCAGTGCGTCGTCCACACCTAGGGTGATGCTCTTTCCTTCGGCAAACGGCAGCGGCTGCGTATATCCCTTGGCCTTGTCCCAGTCCTCCAGGTAGTACGCTTTTTTGGGTTCATCCACTAAAGGCAAAACTTTCGTCATCGCGTCGTTCGGCGTTCGCGGGAAGAAGCCGGCCTGGGTTCCATTCACCATGTAAGCCTTGCCCATGTAGATTGAGGGCAGGAACTCCAAGTTGAAGCCCGCCCGCCCCGCCAGTTTTTGCGGTAGCGGCTTATCGAGATTGATGCTGACCTTTACACCGCCTGGCTCCGCTGCCACTTCCAGTGTGTAACTGAAGTCAAACGTCGGGAATGCGAGGTCAGCAGTGAGCCGGCTGTTCGCTTTGTCGGCATGGCGATCTTTGAGGGTTGCCACCAGGTCCCACTGTTCCGGCGTTGGCATCAGCCGCACGTCGCCGTTGGTGGCGATGCGCTGGCCGTGGAGAATCATCTCCATGGCGGTATTCTTTTGGTCCACAAACACCGGGTGGTAGGTGCTGTCGTAGAGAAAAACGCTAAAACCTTGAGTATCGAGGTAATTTTTTTCGGTCACCTTCATGGAAAAATCCGCGCCGGAAAAGCCTGAAGCCGAAACCAAGACCAAGAGGAGACAAACGATTCGCGTAGGCATAGCTCGGGATTGATATTGCTCCTTTGGCCCAACATGATATGGCATGCAGACCGTCAAGGCGCCCCTTGTTCCGCAGATTTATGGAGACAAGGAGTCAACTCCCGGTAAGTCCTAGTGTTGTATCGGAAGCGCGAGTGGGCAAGGCGCAGGCACGAGCACGGTGTGTTTGCGCGCTTTCGATACAACGACTTGAAGGTAGCCGCCCGCGGTTGCGGCGGACGCGGGCCCTATGCAAATTCAATGGTGGGACAGAGCGGTGTGGAGGTGCGCGGAGACTGTGCCACAGCGCGCCATACAAGGCCGCATGTGCCAATAAGTTGGCTACCGCGAAAAAGTATCTCGAAGAGCGTGGTTGAAGAGGCTGAAAAAAGAGATCTGTTCGACGGCAAGGCGCAGAAGTCCGGAGCGTGCGGAGGCACGCGGAGGTTTCGGGTTAGAGAGAGTCGGTTCATGCCGCAGCCGTGATCCCAGGTGGAGAACGAAGCTGAATTTCAGTCGCGGTGAGCCTTTCGATGATCTTCATCGGGCCACCACACTGGGGACAGCCAAGATCGGGGAAGTCTTCGGTGGAGGCAGCGTGTTGTTCGGCTTGCGGCTCTTGTACCGCGCTGAGCAACTGAAAACAAAGCGGCAGAAGAGTGGCACGCTTGCGGTTGGCCAGGAATCCGAAGTTACGGATGCGCACGAAGCCTTCCGGAAGTAGGTGCAACAGGAAGCGGCGCAAGAACTCATCGACAGGTAGGGTCAGCAACTTCTGTTTGTTGTGGTCTGCGGAATCGCGCCAGCGAAAAGTGACTTGGCCATCGGTGAAGGAAACCAGGCGATGGTTGGAGATGGCTACCCGATGGGTATAGCGGCCGAGATATTTCAGCACATGCTCGGGGCCACCGAAGGGGCGTTTTAAGTGCACCACCCAGGCTTGTCGATAGAGTGGCCGCAGCCAGGCAGCGAAGGTCTTGGGCTGAGCGAGGAACTTCAGGTCTGCATGGAAGTTGAGTTGGCCGTTCTGAAAAGCTTGCTTGAGCGCGTCCACGAATTTGCCGCGAAAGACTTTCCGCAGCACCGGTTTGGGAAGGAAGTAGTTCTCTCGTGAGCGAACCCAGTGGGTGTGATCGAGCGAGAGGCCGCCGGCGGGAACGACGCAATGGACATGCGGGTGAATATTGAGCTTCTGACTCCAGGTGTGCAGCACACTGAAGAAACCAATTTCCGCGCCGAGGTGTTTCGGATCGCGAGCGACTTCGAGAAGTGTTTCCGCGCTGGTGCGAAACAGGAGATCGTAGAGGATCTTTTTGTTCGGCAGGACCAGTGGCGCCAACCGGTGGGGCAGTGTGAAGACGACATGGAGGTAGCGTGTCGGGAGAAGTTCTCGCCGACGCGCAGCGATCCACCGTTCCCGAGCACCCGCCTGACACTTGGGGCAGTGGCGATTTCTGCACGAATTAAAAGAGATGGCGCGATGCCGGCAGCGGGTGCACTCATCGAGATGACCGCCGAGGGCGGCGGTACGGCACCGCCGAATGGCCAGCAGCACTTTGACATGCATCCACCGGAGCCACTTGCGGTTTCGTTCGATGAAGGTATCTCCCGCAGCGCGGACGATATCGGCCACCTCGAGGGGTGGCCGGTCCATCTACTCTTCCTGCGGTGACTCGCTTCTTAGGGACAGTGAGTCCAGTGGACTGGCTGTCGCGTTCAGGCGAAGTTCAGAAACATGGAGGTAGATAGTGGTCTGTTCCAGATCGCTATGGCCTAACAGCATCTGGATGTTGCGCAGATCCGCACCCTGTTCGAGCAGATGCGTGGCAAAGCAATGCCTAAGCGTATGGGGGTGTACCTGTTTTTTGATACCCGCTCGCTTGGCAGCGTTCCGGCACGCATGCCAAACCGCTTTCGTAGAAATCGGCCGATCGTTGGTATGCTGCTGGTTGCCTGGAAACAGCCACTCGCTTGGCTTTCGCCTTAACCGCCGCCAGTGCTCCCGCAGTTCCTTGAGCAGCTTTGCGCTAAGCATCACGTCGCGATCTTTGCGCCCTTTGCCACCCCGGACGTGAATGACCATGCGCTGGCTGTCGACGTCCGAAATTTTCAGGTGGGTTAACTCGGCACGTCGCACTCCGGTGGCGTAGAGGGTCATCAGCAGAGTGCGATGGAAGGAACTGTCAGCCGCATCGATCAGTCGCGCCACTTCTTGCTGGCTCAGAATCGAGGGAACGTGCTCGGCTCTTTTCGGATAGGGAGTCTCGACTGCGCCCCAGCTTTTCTTGAGAGTTTTGCCATAGAAGAACCGCAGAGCTGCAAGATAGACCGTAACGGTGCTCGCCGCCAACTTTCGCTTCTTGAAAAGCTCCGATTGGTATTCACGAATGTGCTTGGGGCCCAGACAGTCTGGAGGACGCTGGAAGCGTCGTGAGAAATCTTCCACTATACGGATGTAACTGCTTATGGTAGTTTCAGCGTAATTACGACGCTGGAGTTCCTCCAGCATCATTTTTCTGAGATGGGTCACGGGGACACCTCCTGTGACCCAAATTTATCTCTACCGATAGGCAATCACTGTTGAGTTACCTCACGCGAAGCGTCCGCCGCCGGGCGGCTGCGTTCAAGTCGGATTACCAGACAAGTTCCCTACCAGGACTTCACTTCTCCGGTTACCCCGGTAATCGGAGTTCGGCGATTATTTCTGAATCGCCGATGACGCACTCGGAATGCTGACGAACATCTCCGCCTGCAGCGTTATAAGACTGATTAGGATGACGGACCCAGCGCCCTTTCTTTCGCCTTCGGCAGTTCGCTAAGATTCCAGCGTAGCCACTCTATGCGCCATTTGATGCCGATCGTTACGCCGCGCCTGATCTTGCGTCCGCCAACGCTTGGCGATTTGGATTCGATCCAAACTGCCAAGGAGGAAACGTGGCACGATTTGCAACGTTGGATGACTTGGGCATTCGACAACCAACGGTCGCGGCAAGCGATGGAAGATTCGATTCGGCGAGTGATGGACTACCAGAATCAGGCAGGGATCGCATTGGCCGCATTCCATCGGATCAACGGGGATTTCGTCGCCCGAACCGCACTGGATCTTACCGATGAGCAAGACATCTATGAGACAGGATACTGGGTGGCGGCGAAATACGCCGGACAGGGCATGGCGGCAGAGGCGGCAAACGCAGCTATTCGTTACGCGTTCGGCCACCTTGGTGCCAGGGCAATCAGTATCGGGTACTTCGACGGAAACGAGGCTAGTCGCCGCATCGTGGAGAAATTGGGATTCCAGAAGCTAGGCGTTGCCCATAACGCAGCGACACGTTGTCTCGATGGCAGAAAACTCGATCGTCATGAATATATCCTGACGAGCCCCGATGCACTGCCCGAACTTGACGTTTCATGGGGGTGAGGCCATCCGGAACGTATGGTTGGCAGCCCGGAAGCAGAATCCGAGAAGTCACCGTCTCGGACGTGCTTCTTTCGGACTACCCCAGGTTTGCGAACGGCTCACAAATAATCCCACAAGCCTGGTAAGTCGGGTAACCGGACATTGACCTCCATGAGCTGGGTCCGCAAAATGAGGCAGGTCAAATCGTGCAACAGCTAACCTTGTTTGAGGCGGCTTAACTTCCACTTGCGATAAGCTAAAGTCTCAGACTTCGCCGCCACCTTCTCGCTCCGTGGGCCTTGAGTTACTAGTTTGCGCCTCTTGTTGGTCGATGCCAGCGAGTCATTCGCGTTCGGGTGATTTCTTTCAGCGCCTACGAAAAAAGCCGGATGGCGCGCTTCACGCGGCTATCTCGATGCGAAACTCTATGTTGAGGCTGTTATGTGCGATTCGGGCCCCCGGCACCATCCATGCGTGTAAGTAGTTCTTCGTCAAAGAAATCCTGGACCATTAGCGATGGTCATCCCGCCGAAGAACGTGCATGGTCCCGGTATGTTGCCTATGCTAACTGCGGTTTCCGCGTGGATCCTCAGCATCATATTGACCCTAACAGCCGCAGTCGGTGGCGACCGTCAAGTAACTCTGGTTAGTCGGGTAACCGGACGAGTGGCGTACTAGCGCCTCACTTGATTGCATAACAATGTCGGCTCCTTGGCCCGAGTAGACTGTGGTTATCGACGACCATAGGCTCGGGAGAAAGGAGCCGAACGTGATGATTATAGGCGTAGATTACCACCCGAGCTTTCAGACGATTGCATTTTTAATGGAAGAGACCGGTGAGTGTGGTGAACAGGAACTGAACCACAGTGATGGACAAGCAGAGAAATTCTATCGAGACCTGAAGCAGCGAGGAATCTGCGTGCGCGTAGGCATGGAGGCTACCGGATATTCACGCTGGTTCGAGCGGCTACTCGCGGAATTAGGTTTCGAGCTGTGGATCGGCGATCCCGCAGAGATCAAGGCCAAGCGAGTGAAAAAGCAGAAGTACGATCGCAATGATGCTCGACTCCTACGCAGGCTGATGCTGGAACATAACTTCCCGCAAATCTGGGTACCGAGCCCGGAGAATCGAGATTTGCGGCAACTGTTGTGGCACCGGCATCGGTTGGTGCAAATGCGCACGCGGATCATGAATCAACTGCAGGCGCTGGCCATGAACGAAGGCTATCGCTGGAAGAAAAAACTGTTCAGGGAACAGGGACGAGCACAGTTGGAGAAGCTCACGTTGGCTCCTTGGGCCAGTCGGCGCCGGCGAGAGTTGTTGGAGCTGTTGGACCGCATGAATCCGACCATCGAGGAGCTGACCGCCGCCGTCGAGCGGGAAGCCAGGAAGCGACCCGAGGTGTTGCGACTGATGACGCATCCTGGCGTGGGTCCGCTTACGGCACTGGCCTTCGTGCTGATTATTGGAACTTGGGAACGTTTTCCACGCGGCAAGCAGATCGGCACCTACGTGGGGATGATTCCGAGTGAGGACTCCCGTGCTGGCAAGCAACGGCTGGGGCACATCAGCAAACAGGGCAATTCCTTGTTGCGCTTCTTGCTGGTGGAGGCGGCCCAAGCAGCAGCGCGTATCCATCCTGGCTGGCGACGTCGGTACATGCACCTGGCGATGCGTCGACACCAGAGCATTGCCAAGGTAGCGATGGGGCGCAGGCTGGCGATCCGGTTGTATTGGATGTGGCGGAATGGCTGTGAGTATTCACCGTCGTTAGAGTTCGGTTCGTACGCGGGACAGCTCGGAACCGGACATGGTGTGAGGTAGGACACCGTCCACTTGATGGGGCATCCCGCTCCCTGCAAAGGGAGTTTGAAGAAGTAATCATGGTCGAGGTTTTGATCGAAGAGATGTTTGGGTCGGACTGAAACCGACCGCTAGATTTACGAACGAGCCGTGGTCGTCGATGCAGGAAAAAAAAAGAAAGCGAAAGAGAACGAGAACGAGAACGAAAGAGAAAAACTCTTTTAGGTGAAAAGAAAGAAGTGTGTTCAAAAAGAGTTTGACAGGGCCGACATTGTTAGAGATGTTCGGTTACCGCTGTTTACCAGGACTGGAAAATTACTTCCGGGTTGCCCGTCAATCGGCGGCAAACTCCATCGAACTCACAGTTCCCAGCAAGCGAGGTTGTGGCATTCTTTTGGCGTTCGCGTAACCGCACCGTTTAGGCATCATCAGAATTTCAGAGGCATAGCGGGCTGCGGCTAGTGCGAGGGGATCACTCATGCGTAATCGACAACTCTTGCAGTCTTTGATGATTGTTTCGACGTTTTTGTTCCCGTTCAGCTCCCAGCGGCGATTTCAAAAAATATCTGATATGGACGCTTCGCAGAGCTTCAAGACAGTCGAAGACGAGGCACTGAGGCATCCCATCGCGTACCAGTTGCTCAAGGTGCTGTCGGACGAAATCGGCCCACGCCTCACCGGCTCTCCATCAGACTCAAGGGCCCAACAGTGGGCGATTCAAGAGATGCGAAGCATCGGATTGAGCAACGTGCGTGGTGAGGAATGGCAGTTGGAAAGAGGTTGGCGTAGGGGATACACGCGTGTTCAGCTGGTGATCCCGTTTCACCTCGACCTGGCAGTGGCGTCTTATGGCTGGTCGGGATCGGCACCGACCGGTGGCGTCGAAGCGGACGTGCTGCTGGTGGATAGTACTGCCCTTGAAGTGGAGGTACGGGAGCATTCTGCCGATTGGGCCGGCAAGATTCTGCTATTGACGCCGAAAGACACAAAACACTTTGATTTGTTCAAGAACATGTCGGAACTTCCCATGTTCCTTGCAACAGCGGCTTCGGCGCACGCCATTGCGGTTATCAATGGTGATACGCGTCCCGGAATGCTATTGCCCCATACCGGTCCGATCGGATTGCCTTTCCATCGCACTGATATGATCGTTCTGGACATGGCGTCAGAACAACGGGATCTTATTGCGCGCACTCTCCAGTTAGGCAAAGCCTGTCGGATGAAAATTGAAGTTCAAAACGAATTCACTCCTGGCGCCGTCCCGTCTCGAAACATAGTAGGTGAGATTCCTGGTTCGGATTATCCGGAGCAAGTTGTCGTAGTTGGAGCCCATCTCGACTCTTGGGATTTGGGTACTGGAGCCGTAGACGACGGATTTGGAGTTGCGGCAGTACTTGGAAGCGCCGAAGCCATCCTTTCTGCGGGAGTTAAGCCCAAACGTACAATCCGTTTCATCTTATTCACAGGCGAAGAACAGGGACTTCTCGGTTCTCGTGCCTACTTAAAACAACATCAGGCAGAGACGAACAACTTTGTTTGTGCGGTGGTTCTGGACTGGGGCAGCGGTCCTATCACCAGGTTTCCTTTTGCCGGCCATGATGAGGTCGCCGCACCTCTGGAAGAACTCTTTCGCTCGAGCAAGACTCTCACATCAGTGACGACCACTCCTGGTTATTTGACGTTTACGGACGCATATTCTTTCACTCTGGCAGGCATTCCTGGGTATCGCGCCGCTACAGGATTCGCCCAATTACACTATGGTGGGGCACTCGGGTGCCGACACATTGGACAAAGTCAATGAGCCAACGCTCAATCAGGACACGGCGATGCTGGCCTCGGTAGCGATCTGGGTCGCCGATTATCCAATACGCATCGGCTCGGTTTGGTCCCCAGAACAAACGTCGCAAATGCTTCAACAACAACGCAAGTCTTTACAGCTGCTCGGCCTTTGGCCTTTTTGACGCGAGCAGGAAACGCCAGATTTAACTATAGCTCGACTCGCGCCTCGCTCTCCAGGTCGGTATGCGGAGATCTGGCACATAGTCCCCAAAAGAAACTTCACGAAGAGAAAACACAGCCTTTCTGCTGACGAATTGTCGGCTGCTCGGAAGTTATCTTCGGACCATGCGGACAAGTCCCGAGTCGGGTTACCGGACATCTCTAACAATGTCGGCCCTGTCAAAACACTTTTTGAGCAGACTTATCCACTCACTTAAAAGAGTTTTTTCTTCCGCTTCCTTTAGTTGTCTTGCTCCTCGGCCTTGACGACTTCGGCTCGCTCGTAATCTAGCGGTCGGCTTCAGTCCGACCCATACTTCGCTTCGATCATAAACTTCAGACCATGATTAGTTCTTCGAACTCCCTCTCGCGAGGGAGCGGGATGCCCCATCAAGTGGACGGCGCTTTCGTGCGCGCGCCATGTCCGGTACCGAGCTGTCCCGCGCGCGAACCGAATTCCGGCTCCGTCTTCCCGAGCCTATCAACAAGAGCCCACTCGAGTCGAGGAGGGCCGGCATTGTTATGCAATCAAGTCCAGTCCCAGTACCTCAAGTTTCCGATTAATCAGGACTTGAGGATCACTGGATTACTTCCGCGTGACCCGTTATCCATCCGCAATTGCAAACACGTCCGCGAACTTGTGAATGATGAGGAGGACACCTACTCTAATCTGAATGGCGGTCGTGCCAGCAGTGGGCAGGTCGATATGCCCCGGCCGTCAACTGAGCCGGAAACGACGACCTGTTGATAAATCTGCGCGATGCAGTCATTCCACTCTGTGTGCCCCTGCCCACGCAGCACGACTTCAACCCGATGCGAGAAACCCTTGGCGGCATGCTCCATGAACCAAAGCGGCGTACCGCCATCGGTGTCACCGGAGGCGAACACGGTCGGCACGGATGACTGCACAGGTTCGCGATATCCCTCCGGTAGCGAGGCCTTCGGCCACTGCCGGCAGGCGGCCTGCTGCTGGCGCACCCGATAGTCGCCCAGAAAAGTACCTTCCGTTTCACTCCCAACCTCGTCCTCTCGAATAAACGGAATATCCTCACTACATGTGATCGAGAAGAAAAGACCAAAGCTGAAAGGTGAGTCATCACTGGCGTCAGATAGAATGCCCTCGGAAATCGGGCTCCAATCCCCAAGGAAAGCTCGATGAATCATCCACGGTAGCGTTGTGGAGCTTCGGGGTCTATAAAGCTTAGAGCGAAACCACTCTGCGACCCGACCGCGATACAGCGGCACGGTGCCCGCGTATCCCTGTACGGTGACGCGCACTGATCCCGAGGAGAGACGCGCAGATATCTGGCGAAACTCCTCTCGCAGGTGAGGGAACGTAGCGTTACAGGCGAAATCTCCAGAACACGCGTCGAACATCTTCTCGATCGCAGTTTGTTCCGTCTTTGCGAAAGGTAGTGGCCCCGCTACATCGATCGGAACAACACTGCCCATATACAAAGTCCGCACGCTTTTGGGATACATTCGTAGGTAAACTTGCGCGGCTCGAGTTCCGTAGGAGCCCGCGAACAAATTCAGCGGACCGTAGCCGAGAGCCTGTCGGACCTGTTCCAAGTCGTTGGCGAAGCGATCAAAGGTGTACTGAGTCAGATCTGCTCCTACACGAAGGTTTTGGTCACATCTTTCGACGGCTGCAGGCGGGAACACGTCGTGTAGGCTCACCGCAGTTTCTTGGGTTGAGAATAGAGCGCAATTCAATGCGCCCGAGCGTCCGGTACCCCGCTGGTCTACCAGCAGCATGTCGCGATCCTGGCGCAGCGTCGCGAACTGCTTGATGTAAATCTCGGCCGCGCCGATCGCATCTTCACCCGGGCCGCCCATCAATATGACAATCGGATCTGGAAGCGACTTTCCACCCGTCGCGGGGACTACTGCCACGCCGATTCGGAGCCGACGCCCGGTCGGCTGATTGGGATTCTCAGCGACGTCGAGCATGCTGCAACGGACCGGTTGTGGGACGTCTGGCAGTTTGCAATACGAAAGCTCAATTGCACTGAAGGACTTCGCGTAACGTGATGGACCTCCGACACCTGCGGTGTTCGCAACACTCACAAATAGGATCAATAGCACCGCCGTCAGCGGCAGGAGCAACCGAAGTCCCGTGGCCCATGGGCGCGAAGAACGCCGCTCAGGGATTCGATGCCTGTATCGATATGCTGCGTTGATGCTGGCGACGCGGTCCTCGTCTACAGCCACTCTAAAGTCGGGATCATATTCGTGATAGCAGCGGCCTTCGGCGCTCACTCCGATCTCCAACGCTATTCTTGCAGCCCCTGTTTGTGCTCGTCCACATATTCTTCGCGGATGGTTGGCAACTCGGAACTTATCACTGGACGTCGTCCCTAAGTCCTGTAAGGTCGGGTTGCCGGACAAGGCCCGTACCAGGACTTCACTTGATTTCATAACAATGCTGGCTCCCTCGACCCGAGTAGACTGTGGTTGTTCGACGACCAAGGCTCGGGAGGAAGGAGCCAGATATGCTGATTATAGGCATAGATTATCACCCGAGCTTTCAGCAAATTGCATTTTTAGATCAGGAAACGGGTGAGTATGACGAAAGGCGATTGAATCACAGCGATGGAGAAGCAGAACGTTTCTACCGAGAGCTAAAGCAGAGAGGAGTGAGCGTGCGGGTGGGGATGGAGGCCACCGGATATTCACGTTGGTTTGAGCGGTTACTCGCAGAATTGGGTTTCGAGGTATGGATTGGCGATGCAGCAGAGATCCGCAGACAGCGAGTGCGCAAGCAGAAGACCGACCGCGAGGATGCCCGACTTTTGCTGAGGTTGCTACAGGAAAATCGCTTTCCTCGAATCTGGGTACCGAGTCCGGAGAATCGGGATCTGCGGCAACTGCTTTGGCACCGGCATCGGCTTGGTGCAGATGTGCACGCGGATTATGAATCAGCTACAGGCCGTGGCGATGAACGAGGGCTATCGCTGGAAGAAAAAGTTGTTCAGCGAACAAGGGCGAACACCGTTGGAGAAGCTCTCTCTGGCTCCCTGGGCCAGCCGGCGCCGGAAGGAATTATTAGAGCTGCTGGACCAACTGGATCCAAAGATTGCGGAGCTAACTACAGCAGTCGAGCAAGAAGCTCAGCAACGGCCCGAGGTGCTGCGGTTGATGACGCATCCCGGCGTGGGATCCATCACGGGGCTAGTCTACGTTCTGGTCATTGGGACACCGGATCGGTTCCCTTGTGGCAAGCAGATCGGCAGCTACACGGGGCTTATTCCGAGTGAAGACTCCCGTGCCGGGCGGCAACGGCTGGGACATCTCAGCAAGCAAGGCAATGCGTTGTTGCGCTACTTGCTGGGAGAAGCAGCGCAAGCGGCTGCACGGTGTAACCCGCACTGGCGGCGTCGGTATGTGTACCTGGCGATGCGTCGACACAAGAACATTGCTAAGGCAGCGATGGCCAGGAAACTCGCGGTTCGGTTGTACTGGATGTGGCGCAACGGTTGGAACTATTCGCAATTTGTCGAGTTCGGTTCGCACGCGGGAAAGCTCGTTACCGGACATGGCTTGAAGAAGAGCGTCGTCCACTTGATGGGGCATCCCGCTCCCTGAAAAGGGAGTTTGAATTACTCATCATGGTCGAAGTTTTGATCGAAGAGATGTTTGGGTCGGACTGAGTCCGCTCGATAGATTACAACGAGCCGTGGTTGTCGATGCAAAGGGTCGAAGAAAACGAGGAAGACCACTCTCAGGAGTGAAGGGACAAGTGCGCTTAAAAAGAGTTTGACAGAGCCAGCATTGTTAGAGATGTCCGGTAAGCGTTTACTGGGACTTGGGAATTATTTCCGGGTTGCCCGTTATCCGGGAGTGTTTACAATCGGTTCTCACAAGTCACCTCGCCGTCCCGCGGTTTCGAGGTCTAAGAAGGGAGAAACATATGGCTAATACCAATTCAGCGCCGCACGTGCGGGTGATCGAGGAGACGCCTGCGTACTGGAGGGTTGTGTTCGATTACCCGCCTTTCAACATCGTAGACGCCAGCATATTCGAAGCCCTACAGGATCTGCTTGCGCGAATGAACGCCAGCCCGAGCCTGCGGGTGGTCGTATTCGAAAGCGCGAACCCCGAGTTTTACCTTGCCCACTTTGATTTGACCGGCAAGATAGGGAACATCATGACTGCTATCGGGGGTTCGGGCCTCCCGATCCTGATGGATACGTTCGTGCGTCTCACCAAGTCCCCGGTTGTCAGCATCGCGAAGATCCGAGGTTGTGTCCGGGGTGTGAGCAGCGAGTTCGTCCTCGCCTGCGACATGCGCTTCGCGTCACGCGAGAACACGCGACTCGGCCAACCCGAAGTCGGGGTGGGATTGCATCCCGGCGGCGGCGGTACGGAACGTCTTCCACATCTGGTCGGTCGAGGTCGGGCGCTCGAAATCGTTCTCGGCGCGAACGACTTCGATGGCGACACGGCGGAACGATATGGATACGTCAACCGGGCACTTCCAGGCGGCGAACTGGATGGCTTCGTCGACGCGCTCGCGCGCCGGATCGCCTCCTTCGACCGGCGTGCCATCGCCGCCGCGAAGAATCTCGTCAACCATGTCTCGTTGCCGTCCGCCGATCGGCTCCTCGCCGCCATCACTTCTTTTGAGACCGCGCTGACTTGGCCTGAAACGCAGCAGCGAATCCAAGCTCTATTAAAGCGCGGACTCCAAAGGGACACCGACTTCGAGCATCGGTGGCCCGCAGTGCTCGACACATTGCTCGAGACGTAGTCATCTTGCGGCGATGCGTAACCCTCGCCGAGCTAATAGAGCCGTTCCGGGTCGAGATATCGCAAGCCGACTCGATGCCGAGAGGAGACAAGCCATGCCATACAGCATATCGACCTTGCTGATCCGCAATCTTCGTGATGTCTTCGGTGAAAACGATCCGGCTCGCCGGCGCGCCGCCATCGACGAGATTTACACTGAAGATTGCGTTTTCTACGACCCCAGCAAGGGGGTCTATCGTGGCCGTGACGAAATCGACCGCATCGCGGGCGCGATCAAAGCTACTCACCCTGAATTCCGATACCAACCAACTACCGAGCCCGCGGAATCGGGCAATGGTGGGCTGGTCCGCTGGGTATCAGGCCGCCCGGGTGAGGCGCCAGCTTACGCGGGGACCGATTTCATCATTGCGCAGGACGGCCGGATCGCCGCCCTTTATCTCTTTTTTGACAAACTACCCTGATCTGGACTCTGCGGTTTTTAGGCACACGGACAATGAGCGATTTGTCGGTTACTCGGAAGTTATCTTCGGACCATGCGCTCAACTCCTGATTAGCAGCTTGTTGAAAAATCTCCGATCCACTGCAACTTTAATTTAAAGAGGCTCGTCTGAGAGAAGGAAGGCCAGGAGGCGAGCGAATGCGCGGAGACGATGACCAGCAAGAAGGAATGTTCAGCTACATTTCCCCGGAGAAACGGGTGCCAGCGGATCATCCGTTACGCCCAATCCGCAAGATCGTGGACGAGATTCTGAAAGAGATGTCGCCGAAGTTTCAGAAGCTGTACTCCGACGTGGGGCGTCCGTCGATTGCGCCGGAACGGCTGTTGAAATCGCTGCTGTTGCAGATCTTCTATTCGGTACGCAGCGAACGCATGCTGATCGAACAACTGCAGTACAACCTGTTGTTCCGGTGGTTTGTGGGGATGGAGATGGACGAGACGGTCTGGAACCACGCGGTGTACAGCAAGAATCGAGAGCGATTGCTAAATGAAGAGATCGCGGAGTCGTTTTTCAAGCGGGTGCTGGAACGAGCCAAGCCCTACATGACGGATGAACATTTCACCGTGGACGGAACGTTGATCGAGGCTTGGGCCAGTCATAAGAGTTTCCGACCAAAGGACGGAACCGGAAAGCCACCCGGGGCGGGAGGAGATGTCGACTTTCGCGGGGAAAAGCGAAAGAACCAGACCCATGAATCGACGACCGATCCGGATGCTCGGTTATTCACCAAGTCCCGAGGCAGTGAGGCGAAGCTAAGCTACATGGGACATGTCTTGATGGAAAACCGCAACGGGCTATTGGTGCAGACCTTTCTGACTGAGGCGAGTGGCCGAGCGGAGCGGGATGCTGCGATGCTCATGGCCGAAGCGATCCCAGCGGGAAAGCGCGTGACGTTGGGAGGAGACAAGAACTACGACACGCGGGAATTGGTACGAGAACTGCGGGGGATGAACATCACTCCGCATGTGGCGCAGAACACGACCAACCGCAGAAGCGCGGTGGACGAGCGGACCACGCGGCACACCGGGTATGAGGTGAGTCAGCGGAAACGCAAACGAGTGGAGCAGTCGTTCTGGCTGGATGAAAATGATCGGGATGCTGAAGAAAGTGAAATTGCGAGGGATCGCCAAAGTGGGGTGGCTGTTTACCTTTACCGGAGCTGCTTACAACCTCTGCCGATTACGAAACCTGATGGCCAGAACATGATGCGGAGTTTTGATTTCGGCCAGGCACAGTAAAGAGAGCAACCTAACCGTCACTTCAAGATGCAGCAAGATCCTAGAATTCAGAAGCCGAAGGACTAAAAATCAGATTATTCAACAAGCTGCTAATCGTCCAGGTGCCGCGACGGTCCGCTTCAATTGCTTAACGGGAATCGGCGGATGAAGTACGCTGCCCAAGGCCGGGACGACGCGTCCGACGTGGAGCTGGCGAAAAGCTAGCGTCTCCACCCGCGCGGACCCTCCCGGAGCCTTTCTCGCGTTGCGATTCTGAGCGCATCAAGGTACCGAGCTTGAACCGCATAGACGATTTTTTGAGCGACTCTAAAGTTGTATACCGCGCGTTGTGCCGGTGTTGCAACGAAGCTACAGTAATAACCAGTACGGAAACCATCGTAGCCTTGATCTGAGGTGAGAGAAGGGCTGAACCATGGCTGATTCAACTACAGCAAAAAAGATGGCGGGGCCAGGTACGTCCTTCGCGCGCCGCTATGGATTGGCCTTCGTTTCGGTCACCGGCGCCCTATTGCTGGAGCTTCTGTTTCACCACTTCAATCTGCCTCATCCGTTTGCTGCATTTGCGCTGTCCGCAATCGCGATCACGTTTTGGTACGGCGGCACGAAGCCCGGTATTGTGGCAGTTTTGCTTTCGTCGCTGATCCGCGGCTATATCTTCGAGGCCGAAACCAGCGGCATCTCCCGTGTTCTTTATGAGCTGGTGTTCTTGGTCTTCGCCGTGCTCATGATCTGGGTAAGAAGGTCCAGGGATGCTCTGGAGGTGGCGGTCGCGGACCGAACTGCAAAGCTGATTGCAGCGAATGAGGAATTCCGCAGAGAGAAAGAGCAGCTCGATGGATTGTTCGAGTTGTCACCCGACGCAGTACTCCTGACCGACGATGACTTTCACGTTTTGCGGGTCAACAAGGAATTCACACGGATCTTCGGGTACACGGCAGAAGAGGCTGCGGGACAGTGGCTTCCAGACTTAATAGTCCCCGAGGAATTGCGCGCGGAGTCTCTCAAGCACAGGGATCGGCTGAGTTCGGGAAACAAAGTTGAGCTGGAGACCATTCGACAACGCAAAGACGGTATTCGCTTTGACGTTTCCGTTATGGCAAAGAGCATTTCCCTTGGCTTCGACCAGGCAGCCATCTATCTCATTTATCGAGATATTACCGAGCGCAAGAAAGCAGAAAGAAAACTCAGGCGGAGTGAGGGCTATTTAGCCGAGGCACAGAAAATGACTCACACCGGCAGTTGGGCCTGGAATCTGCCTACCGGGGTTCTCTTCTGGTCGCGAGAAATTTTTAGCATTTATGACTATGAATATCAGGAAATGGGAGTTACTTGGCCACAGTTCCTCGAAAGAATTCACCCTGAGGATCGAGCACAGATCGAGCAGAGCGCAAGAATGGAGGCCTCCGGAAAAGAGTGGCTGGATTCTCAGAATGATTTCCGAATCATTCTCCCGGACGGCACCATAAAGCGCCTCCATTCTGTCGCTCATCCTGTCAGGGACGAGTCGGGTCAAATCACTGAGGTCGTCGGCACCGTCATGGACGTGACCGAACCATGGAAGGCCAGAACCGACTTGGAGAAAGCTTTCGAGGAAATTAAGCAGCGGACGGAAGCTGCCCGCCGGAGCGAGAGAGAGCTTCGCGGCGTGGTCAATACGGTTCCAGCGCATGTCTGGAGCACTTCACCCGAGGGTCACGTTGACTTCGTTAATGATCGTTGGTTGCACTTCACAGGTCTAGCTTTGGACGAGGCATTCGGTTGGAAATGGGAAGCGGTTGTTCATCCCGATGACCGGGCGAGGTTCGTCGCCGATTGGCACACAGCCCTCAAGAACGGGCGAGCCATGGAGAGTGAAGCGCGGGTTCGGCGGGCAGACGGAGAATATTGCTGGTGGTTTGTTCGCAATGTACCACTGCGCGATGAAACTGGAAAGCTCGTCAGATGGTATGGAACTGCTATCGACATTGAAGATCGCAAGCGGGCTGAGCAAGCGCTTCGGAAAAGCGAGGAGCGGTGGAGATCCGTCTTTGAGAACTCGGCGATCGGCGTTGCGTTGACTGACCTGGACGGCCGCTTTCTAGCCACCAATCATGTCTACCAGACAATCGTGGGTTACACGGAGGAGGAACTGCGCGCACTTTGTTTTCTGGACGTAACGCATGAGGACTACCGCGAAGCCAACTGGGCGCTCATCACGGAGTTGCTGGAGGGAAAACGACAACAGTTTCAGATCGAGAAAAAGTATCGCCGCAAGGACGGCAGTTCCATTTGGGTAAGGAACAACGTTTCTCTGGTGCCGGGGACCGAGAGGGCGCCGCGATTCATAATGGCGCTGTCCGAGGACATCACCGAGCGCAGGCGCGCGGAGCAAGCTCTTCGGCGAAGCGAGGCGTATCTTGCGGAGTCGCAGAGACTGACGAAGACGGGCAGTTGGGCCTACAACCCTGCCGCGGAGAAGTTGATTTACTGGTCCGGCGAGCAGCCACGAATCTTTGGATTAGATCCTCGAAGAAGCAACCTTCCAGATCGGGAAGAGTTCCTTCGACTTATGCACCCGGAAGATCGTGACAGATTTAACGAACGGCTCGATAAGGCATTCCGCGAGAAAGCTGATTTTGCGGAGGATTACAGGATCGTGCTGACTGATGGCACGGTAAAGCACATCCACGGGATCGGGCACCCGGTTCTCGATGAAACCGGAAATGTTGTCGAGTACGTTGGCACCGACATGGATGTGACAGAACGTACCCGCGCCGAAGAGAAGCTGCGACACACGGAAGCAGATTTGCTTGAGGCACAGAGAATAAGCCAAACAGGTAGCTGGAAACATGATGTTTCTGCGGGAAAAGTCACAGTCTCGCCTGAAGTGTATCGGATTTTCGGCGTCACAGCTGATGAGGATACGTCGGCCGTCGAATTCTGGCTAAACAGAAATCACCCCGAGGACGGAAAGCGCATTCGGGAACTTTTCGCAAGGTCCGAAATCCAGAAAACAGACTACCAAGCGGACTACCGGATTATTCTTCCCGGCGGGGCCGTCAAGCACCTCCATGCCGTCGGGCATCCTGTCTTGAACGAGTCGGGCGACCTCGTAGAATTTGTCGGGACGGTGATGGATGTCACCGCGGCAAAGCAGGCGGAAGAGGCCCTGCGGCGGAGCGAGGGTTACTTAGCCGAAGCACAGAAATTGACACATACAGGTAGTTGGGCGGTGCGGGTCCCTCAGATGGAAAACGCTCATTGGTCAAAAGAGATGCACCGGATCTTCGGGCTCGATCCTGCTCCCAAGCCACCATCTTACATGGAGGTTGCCCGGCGGATGCACCCAGAGGACGCGCGTTATTACACACCTGTGATCGAGCGGGCCATTCGGGACAGGGCCGACTTTGAGATCGACTATCGGCTTCTTCTGCCAAACGGCGCGGCCAAGTACATTCATGCGGTTGGGCACCCGGTAGTGAATGCTTCCGGTGATGTCATTGAATTAGTCGGTACCGCGATGGATGTCACCGAGCAGCACGAAGCGAGAGCGGCTCTGCAGACTGCGTTTGAGCAAATAAAGGCGGAGGAAACAGAGCTTCGGCGGATGACCGACGCCATCGCCAGTTATATTTACGTGTTGCGACCGGATGGGACCGCCCTTTATGCAAATCAGACAGTGCTCGACTACACCGGTCTCACTTTGGAGGACGTGCAGAGAGAAGACCAGCGCGCACGGGTCTTCCACCCGGAGGATGTGGAAAGGCTGCGGGAGGAGCGCGATGAGGCGCTCGGGCGCGGTAAGCCTTTTGAACTTGAGCAACGAGCGCTTGGAAAAGACGGTAACTATCGGTGGTTTCTTGTCCGCTTCAATCCCCTTCGCGACGACCAGGGGCACATCATTCGCTGGTACGCGACTGGCACCGATATCGAGGATCGCAAGCGGGCCGAGGAGAGGATGCGTGACGAAAACCTTGCTCTGCGGGAGCAAATCGATCAGGCGTTGATGTTTGAGGAAATTGTGGGTGCGTCACCGGCGCTGCAGACCGTGCTCTCCAGCATTGTGAAAGTGGCCCCCACCGATTCCACGGTGCTGATCACGGGCGAAACCGGCACAGGAAAAGAACTGATTGCTCGCGCGATACACAAGCACTCTCAACGTTCCGGCCAGGCCTTCATCAGCGTAAACTGTGCGTCGATTCCTTCCTCCTTGATCGCGTCAGAGTTGTTTGGCCACGAGAAAGGTGCCTTCACTGGCGCGGTGCAGCGTCGCCAGGGCCGCTTTGAAATGGCGCACTCTGGTACGATCTTTCTAGACGAGGTCGGCGAGCTTCCCGCAGAGACCCAGATTGCGTTGCTGCGAGTACTGCAGGAGCGGCAGTTCGAGCGAGTGGGAGGTAACCGAATTCTTCCCACCGACGTTCGCGTCATAGCCGCAACCAACCGTGATTTAACGGCAGCTATTGCCGCAGGAGCGTTTCGCGCCGACTTGTTTTATCGGCTGAACGTGTTTCCGATTGAGGTACCTCCCCTGCGCAAGCGGAGGGAGGACATTCCGATGTTGGTGGAGTATTTCGTAAAGCGCTACGCGGAAAAAGCCGGCAAGCAAATCTGCAAGATCGACACTAAGACGCTGGAGCTGTGCCAATCGTATCCATGGCCGGGAAATATCCGCGAGTTGCAAAACATCGTTGAAAGATCCGTGATCTTGTGCGGCGGCGACACTTTTTGGATCGAAAAGGCCTGGCTGGCAAGCGTGCAGCCACCCCGGCAGGAATTAGCAGGTCCTTTGCCGGACACTCTCCAGAATCAGGAGAGAGAAATTATTGAAACGGCTCTTGCGGAAAGTAAAGGCAAAGTTGCAGGCCCAGAAGGTGCGGCAGCAAAACTCGGAATTCCCCGCTCGACGCTGGACTCGAAAATTAAGCAGCTGAACATCAAGAAGCACAAGTTTATCGCGGAGCGGTAGCCGCTATTCCTTTTTGACTCCCGAAAATTCGGCACTTCCCGAATTTTCGTCATCCAATTCCTTCTCTTCCCCTTTCGTTTCAGTAGTTTGCATGTGGCCCCCACATTGCTTCTTCATTAACCGAGAGCCGCAATGGCAACAATGCAGCAACGCCATGGCTGCCTGGGCCAGACAACATACGATGACCTTGAGGATCGAGCGATCGGTGCGGCAAGGAATTATGGTCTTTACGCTAATTGGGCGCATGAAGGCAGAGGGAGTCGCGGAGCTGATGGCGCTCTTTGATACGGACTACCGAAGCATCGTTTTGGACTTACGAGACTTGAGGCTGGCAGATCGCGACGCAGTGAGGTTTCTAAGAGATTGCGAGGCGGATGGGATGAAACTGGAGAACTGTCCAGCCTACGTCCGCGAGTGGATGGAGAGGGAAAAAGACTGAGGGAGCCACAAACTGGCAGATCCAATTTGCTGGAGGAGGTCCATCGTAGTGATGAGTACATTTTTACCGGCGCACAGCGCTACCCCAGCGGTTAGCGATCTTGGAGCGTGGAGCGAGAACCAATTGATCGCGGCCGCCAAAAGTGGACGAAGGGCTCCCTTCGGAGAGCTTTGCGAACGTCATATGAAACGAGTTTCCTGTGTGACTCGCCGGATCATTCGAAACCGTGAAGACGCGGAAGACGCAGCGCAAGAGTGCTTTCTGAATGCTTTCGTCCATCTCAAGACTTTTGATGGACGATCCCAATTTGCAACCTGGCTGACCCGCATTGCGATTAATGCCGCCTTGATGAAGCTTCGTAAAAACCGCAAAGCCCGAGAAGTTCCCATAGACGAGCCAAACCCGTCGTCTGAACCCGTGTCGCAACGAGAATTTCGATACGACGCTCCCGATCCGGAAGAGACTTGCTCCGTTGGTGAACTGAAACAGATCGTGAAATCAGCCATTTCCGGACTGCGGCCGCGAGCTCGCGAAGTTGTGGAGCTCATCCACTTACAAGAACACTCAATCAAAGAAACTGCGCAAATTCTGGGGATTTCGACCGGGGCGGTAAAGACGCGGATGTTTCACGCGAAAATCGCGCTGAATCGCATGCCCTCGCTGCAAAGTGTCGGCAGCTCCAATTGTGCCAGGCAAGCTGAGTAAAGGGGTATCTCAATGACAGCAACAATCAAGGCGGCAATTTCCCCTTTTGTGCAAGCCAAGACAGAAGTCGATTCGAATCCGACGCGCTTCCTCAATGAAGACTTGGCGTCCGTGCCAGTTTCTGGCATCCCGGAAGAGTTTCGTAAGTTATCGCGTTACATGCCGGTGATCGTGCTTGTTCCAAAATCGGCGGTTCATGATCAGACGACCCAGAAAAAGCCGGGACCCAATAAGTTCGTCACTCGCCTCATCGATACCGGCGATGCCTGTTTACCGATAGATGCGGCGAAGGCCTGGTTGAGAAATCCCAACGCTACAGACACGTTTGAGTTTGGGGGAGTGACAGGATGTTTTTCAGCGATGGAAGTTCATCGCAACGGTCGGCCCATTACTCTCACATGTAAGGAATTCAAAACTCTCGCGTATTTCATCAAAAATCCCAGAAGAGTGATCTCACGGGACGAACTGCTCAATGAAGTGTGGGGATACGAGAACTATCCTTGTACAAGGACTGTCGATAATCACATTCTGAGGTTGCGCCAAAAATTAGAAAAAGAGCCGGCCCATCCCAAGCACTTTCATACGGTCCATAGCTCTGGTTACAAGTTCCTGCCCTAATTCTCTATATTCAATTTTGCAGCGAGGAAGCAACAGCGAAATGCGCAAGGAGAATTCAATGCTACGGGGAAACGGTTTGCAAGATAAGCGGGTGGTTGTGGTGGGCGGCTCGTCGGGAATTGGTTTGGCAGTCTCCGAGCAGGCGGCCTTGCAGGGAGCCCACGTCGTTATCGTCTCAAGCAACCATGAGCGAATTCAGAGAGCCATTGAATCCGTAGGCGGAGAAGCACAGGGGCAGGTGATTGACGTTTCGGACGAACGAGCCGTTGCAACCTTCTTTTCGAAGCTTGGCACTTTCGATCATTTGGTATTCACCGCCGGCGATAGCTTGCATTTGTACGACCTCGCTGCTACGGATCTACAACAAGCCAGATGCGCATTTGAGTTGCGCTATTGGGCCGCACTCGCCGCAGTCAAATATGGAACCCCACATATTCGTAAAGGAGGCTCTGTCGTCCTCACAACCGGAATCGCCGGGCAACGCCCACGAAAGGGATGGGTAATTGCCGCTAGTGTCTGCGGAACCATTGAAGCACTAACACGAGGCCTAGCGGTCGAGCTGGCTCCAATACGAGTTAACGCTGTATCCCCCGGAGTCGTCCGGACGAACCTCTGGCAGAACATGAGTGAGCCCGACCGGGAACGTCTATACGAAAGCGTGGGCAATAGCCTTCCCCTCGGCCGTGTGGGTGAAGCTTCTGAAGTCGCGCAAGCTTATTTGTTCTTGATGCAGGAAGGATTCGGTACGGGGCAGACCGTTGTGGTTGATGGCGGTGCGGTCCTGGTTTAGCGCTACGACGGTAGACTGGTTTTTTTCGGGGGTCGAAAGGGTTGACAGCTCCCAGAGAACTAAGCGAACCTCACAAAAATCCCAGGACATGCTCATCGCTTCGCGCGATCGTGTTCATGCCTAAGCGCGGCTGCATTGCAGCAAGCCGCGCTTACGAGGTAGAATTTTTCTCCCTCGCCCGTTCCACGATCTAAGCGGATATACCAGGTCGAAATGAGAAGCGTGGCTTTGCGGTTTCTCAAATCGGGTGCGAAGCGCTATTTCATCGCCGCATCAACAGCGCTAGTCGCTCTTGCTGTCCAAGGTCTGCTGACTCTGTTGCTTGGCGACCATAGTCCCTACCACACGCTCTGGGTCGCATTGGTTTTGTCGGCCTGGTATTGTGGAGTCGGGCCTTCCATTGTGGCGCTCACGATAGGGCTCCTGGGTGTGTGGTATTGGTTCGTCCGTAAGCGACTGGTGAGAACCGTCTGGACGAAGTGAGAGTAAATAAGGATGCTGCCCGATGTGGGCACATCGATAAGTGTCCACGAGGGGATAGTGGACACTTCCGAGCAGGCCATCCTTGATGAGACACCCAAGCGAATAGCGAGACGGCGGCGATCGATCGAAGAGAAGCGACGAATCGTCGAAGAGACGTTAGAAGCCGGCGCGTCGGTAGCACGCGTGGCGCGGCGACATGCAGTCAATGCCAATCAGGTTTTTTACTGGCGCAAGAAGTATCGCGAAGGGCGGCTTGGTAAGCGCCAGTCCAGCAAACTCCTGCCTGTAACGTTGTCAGGCATCTCACTGAGTAAATCCGGGCGAGCTGCTTGCACGTCTTCGCCATTCGCTGTCGGGTCGATGGAGATCAAGCTTGCCAAAGGGACTCTTCGCGTAGCAGGGAACGTGGATGTGGTGGTGCTGCGTACAGCGATCGAGTGTTTGCTCGGATGATCGGGCTGCCGACGGGAGCGCGGATCTGGATCGCCGCAGGGGTGACAGATCTTCGTCGAGGATTTACAGGCCTGAGTGGAATGGTGCAGACAACACTTCAGGAGAATCCATTCTCGGGTCACGTCTTCGTTTTCCGTGGTCGGCGCGGTGACCTGATCAAGATTCTGTGGTTCGATGGGGACGGCTTGTGTCTTTTCGCGAAAAGATTGGAGCGCGGACGATTCATCTGGCCGCAAGTCACGAGCGGAACAGTGGCGCTGACACCCGCACAGTTGTCCATGTTGCTCGAGGGAATCGATTGGCGGCGCCCGATACGCAGCTACGATCCACAAATGGCGGTGTGAAAGAAAAGATTTTTGTTATTTTCCGGCGCGTTTTCATCATGCTGTAAAAAAAGTGCGGTATGTTCGCGCGCAATGGATGCCGCCACACTGCGCGACCTCGATCAACTCGATTCCGAGGCATTAAAGGCCCTCATTTTGGCGCTGCGTGAGCAAGTCTTCTCGCATCAGAAACAGCTCACCACACAGCAAGAAGAAATCCTTTCTCAGCGTGAGCAGCTCGTTTCGCGCGACGCGGAAATCGAACACTTGAAGCTGCTGATCGCGAAACTGCGTCGCCTGCAGTTCGGCCGCTCGTCGGAGAAGCGGGAATACCAGATCGAACAACTGGAACTGCGGCTGGAAGAACTGGAAGCAAGACGAACGAAAGAAACAGCTGCAGTGGAAAAATCACCGTCGGCGAGCACCGCGGTAGTGCGGCCTGTGCGGCGACCGTTGCCCGATCACTTGCCACGGGAAGTGCGAAAGTATCTTCCGAAGCAAGAAGCTTGTCCGGACTGTGGAGGTAAGCTGAAACATCTTGGCGAAGATGTTTCGGAAATCTTGGAGTACGTTCCGGCCAGTCTCAAAGTCATTCAGTACATTCGTCCCAAGCTAGCTTGCGCGTGTTGCGATCGCATCGTGCAGGCCGAAGCGCCAAGCCGGCCGATCGAGCGAGGCATTGCTGGGCCAGGGCTCCTGGCGCATGTACTGGTATCGAAATACTGCGATCACTTGCCTCTCTATCGTCAGTCGCAGATCTTTGCGCGCACCGGCGTGGAGTTGGATCGCTCCACCCTGGCGGAGTGGGTCGGCGGATCCAGCCGGCTGCTTGCGCCGCTGGTCGAAGCGTTGCGACGTCACGTGATGGCTGCAGACAAACTACACGCGGATGACACGCCAGTTCCGGTGTTGGCTCCAGGTTTGGGTAAGACCAAAACGGGGCGGCTGTGGACCTACGTGCGCGACGATCGTCCCGCGGGAGACAGCACACCAGCTGCGGTGTGGTTCGCGTATTCACCGGATCGCAAGGGCGAACATCCGCAATCTCACCTGAGCAACTTTACCGGCACACTGCAAGCGGATGGTTACGCCGGTTTTGATCAGATCTACGAAGCGAGACGCATTCAGGAAGCGGCGTGCTGGGCGCACGTACGGAGAAAGTTCTACGATCTCGAGGTCGCGCACAAATCCCCGGTTGCGGCTGAGGCTCTGGAACGCATCGCGGGGTTGTATGCCATCGAGAAAGAAATCCGAGGACGTCCACCGGACGAGCGGCGTGAGGTTCGCAACACGCGCGGCAGGCCGTTGCTGGAATCGCTGAAACAATGGTTCGAAGAGACCTTAGGGAAACTCTCGCGAAAATCCGATACGGCTATGGCCGTTCGTTACGCACTCGGACGGTGGGAAGCACTGCTGCGCTTCTGTGATGACGGCCGCATCGAAATCGATAATAATGCAGCGGAACGAGCGTTGCGGGTCGTAGCTCTGGGCAGAAAGAATTTTCTTTTTGCAGGCTCCGATGGTGGTGGAGAGAGTGCCGCGGCGATTTACAGTCTGCTGGGCACCGCCAAACTGAACGGAATCGATCCCGAAAGTTATCTACGGAACGTGTTGTCTCGTATCGCGACTTATCCCATCAACCGCATCGAGGAGTTACTGCCATGGAACGTCGCCACAAGTCTGTCACCCGGAATAGACGAAGCGGCGTAAACAAAGACGCAGCCGGGAAAGTCGGCGTCGGCAGTTCCTCGGAATTACCTCACATCGCAGAGCTGATCAGCGACGGCGAAATCACGGTCGGCACGCTCGTACCGGTCGGGTGTGTGGCCATAGCCACTGACGGCCACAACAGTTTAGCTATGCTGAAACGCCGAAAAGGTGAAACCCTCGCCCAGTTGCTCACACGTCTCGATCTGGCGATTGGCAAAGCGTTCACCGAAGACGTCTTCACCGACGAGATCAACACGCCCTGAGAAACTCGCACCGCCGATAGCATCTTGAGACGGTAAGAAACGAACGCTTACGTTCGTCCCGCCCTCTCATTCGTTTGTCTTACCCAATCAGAGCGACATGTATGGAATGTTTGTCTTCGTTTTCTTCTCAGCTTTCATCATCGCACTTGGCGAATCCCATCGTCGTGAGACTGCGAAACGCTTGCAAGTCGAACAAGAGCTTCGGATTACGAAAACCGAATTAGAGGAACGAGTTCACAAACGAACTGCGGAACTCAATGCTGCCAACACAAGCCTTCGCGAATTGCCGGGCCACCTCCTGAATGTGCAGGACCAAGAACGCAGACGCATCGCTCGCGAATTGCACGATACAACCGGTCAAAGCCTGACTGCTCTGAAAATGACCGTGACTTCCCTTCGCGGCGCGATCATAGATAACCAACGTGCAGTGGAGTTTGTGCAGGAAATTAACGACTTGATCGACCAGACAATTACGGAGATTCGGACCACATCATACCTTCTGCATCCGCCCCTGTTAGATGAATTGGGACTGATCTCCGCGATTAATTGGTACGTTGATGGCTTCTCCCAACGTAGCGGCGTCGAGGTAAGTTTGGAATTATCGCAGTCCTCTTCACGCCTCCCGGAAAATATCGAGCTCGCATTGTTCAGAGTGCTTCAGGAGAGTCTCACGAATGTGCATCGCCATTCTGGCTGTTCGGCGGTAACAATTCATTTCGAGATGGACAATGAGCGACTGAGGCTTTCCGTAAAGGACAACGGTCGCGGAATACCCCAGGACCGGATCAGACGTTTCAGTGAGCATGGCACCGGTTTCGGGGTGGGGATTGTTGGGATGCGCGAGCGACTGCGCGAGTTAGGTGGTCAGTTGACGATTGAGTCCGATGGTTCGGGAGCCACGGTGATGGCTACGGTCCCCCTAAAGGTTGGCATGCTGGAACGTACTCAAACTGGAATGGCTAGGTCGGCTTCGGCTGGACGTTGAATCCTCTGATGGTGGGTCAGCTCCGCATCCGCTTAACCGGGCGGTGCCGTCGTGCAGGGAGAGGCTAGTGCCTGGCAGTCCTTGCAACGCCGGAACTGACGAGATCGCTGAGCGCCGGGGGGACGTCCTCACGTGTGGCAATCGCCGCGCTGCTTCTGACGCTCGTCGCCATGTTTGCGCGAAATCTGATCATTCTGGGCCTGTTTTCTCCAGCGGCAGTGTTGAGTGTGGCTGGTCCCGTGCTGGCGATGACGGCGGTCACGCTGATTTTCGTGCGTCGGGCGAGAATGGGGACAGACGCGACAACGAGCGAGATTCATCTGGAGTCGCCGGTGTCGCTAAAGCGTGTCTTGAGTTTCGGGGGCTTATTCTTGTTGATTCAGGTTGTATCAACGAATACCAATCGATTTTACGAAAATACTTTTTACCTTTGTGATAATCATGCCAGTCTCACTATCAAGTCCCGATGACGCGTTCACCGGCAAACGCGGGTTCCGGCAGCCAAGTTACCAATAATCCGATCGACGTAGTCTCTCGCAACTACTATTCGTGTTAATCTCGCCACGCAGGCGGGCGCCGGACCATGGAAGAGCATCGTTACGACAAGGCGAGCCTTTGTTCTGAGTTCGAGAATATTACGGCCAGATCGATGAGTGCAGTCGATATTTGGCCTGAACGCCGGACACGAAATGGGTATGAATTCGAGCCACTGTTGCTTAGAGGAAGCAGAGTGGCTTGCGCGAGAGGCCACCGCCATTAATCTTGAACGGCTGGAGCACACTCTCTGTTGCAAACGCTGTCAATCGCGGTTCTCGCATGCGGAACTGGATGAAGGCCAGCAAACATAGGGATGACGCGGCATTTGCGCGTCATTGCGGGTTCACGGGCTATTGTTGTTGTCGTATTTCCGTCCGTGCCTATTTAGGGGAGACCCACACATAATGGCGGGACTATTGCAGCGATTCTTTCCCCGCGATGACGATTATTTCGCTCTCTTCGCCAAGCAAGCTGAGAATATTTATACGGGCGCAAGAGTTTTTTGTGACATGCTCGCGCGCTACACGGCTGTACCGGAGCAGGTACAGAATATCAAGGCCATCGAACACGCTGGTGATGAAATCGCTCACACCATTATCATGAAGCTCAATCAAACCTTCATCACACCCTTCGATCGTGAGGACATTCACGAACTGTGTTCCACCCTGGATGATGTCATAGATTTAATTGACGCCGCCGCAAGCCGGTTCGTCCTGTATCGCGTGCATGAAATCCGTCCGGGCACCGCAGACCTTGCCAAAGTCTTACTCTCCGCGTGCGCCGAAGTTACCGCGGCAGTTCATGCGATCGAAACCCGAGACCAAGCCCTCAAGCATTGCATCGAAATCAACCGTTTGGAGAATGAAAGCGATCGCCTCTGCCGCACGCTCATCGCTCAGCTGTTTGACGAGGAGCGAGACCCCGTTCAGATTATTAAGTGGAAGGAAATCTTCGAAGTTATCGAAACTGCCGTTGATAAGTGCGAAGATGTAGCCAACGTCGTAGAAGGCGTCATTTTAAAGAGCGCCTGACGTGAATGCATTTCATCTCCTTCTCGCCGTTGTCGCTCTGACCCTCACTTTTGAATTTTCCAATGGCTGGCACGACGCCGCGAATTCCATCGCTACCGTTGTTTCAACTCGTGTTCTGACACCCTTCCGCGCCGTATTGTGGGCCGCTTTCTGGAACTTCGTCGCAGCCTTCATCTTCGGAACAGCCGTGGCTAAGACGATTGGCAAAGGTCTCGTTCACATTGAAATGGTAGATGAAAAAGTTCTATTGGCAGGACTGTTGGGGGCTATCGCTTGGAACCTGATCACTCTCGTTCTAGGCCTTCCAAGCAGTTCCTCTCACGCGCTCATGGGCGGCTATGGCGGCGCGGCAGTCGCTAAAGCTGGTTTCGGCGCGCTCGTTCTCGGTGGCTGGACCGCACCCGTGCTTTTCATTTTTCTTTCTCCCATCATTGGTATGGTGGTAGGAATCGCCATCAGCGCTGTGACAAGTTGGATCGTTCGCAAACAGCGGCCACTCAAAGTCGATCGGTGGTTCCGACGCCTGCAATTATTGTCTGCTGCAGCCTACAGTCTTGGGCACGGCACGAACGACGCCCAAAAAGGCATGGGCATTATCACAACAGCTTTGGTCGCTGGCGGCCTCCTGACATCCTACGAAGTCCCATATTGGGTCATTATTTGTTGTCACTTGGCGATGGGCGGGGGCACCATGGCGGGCGGATGGCGAATTATTAGAACCATGGGACAGCGCATCACGAAATTAACGCCCTTCGGGGGATTCGCGGCCGAGACTGCCGGTGCGATCACGCTCATGAGTACAGCACATTTCGGCATTCCCGTCAGTACCACGCATACGATTACCGGCGCGATTGTTGGTGTAGGCGCTTCACGCAGACTCACGGCAGTACGATGGGGGATCACCCGCAGAATCGTGTTTGCCTGGATAGCGACGATTCCAGGCGCCGCCGTGATCGGGGCGCTGCTATTTCACATTTCTCAATTCTGGCTGAAGTAGTTCTAGCGTCAATCCGGAAACTGAAACATATAGCCAGTTTCGCCACTGTTTCTACTATCGTTTCGCGCGTCCGCGAGCGCGAGCCCCTCAGAACCGTCAAAGCAAATAATTTGAAGGTACATTCTATTTGACGCAACTCCTCCGTTGGACCGTTTGGCCCTGGACAAAAGAAACAAAAAGATATAAAGAGAAATAGTTCGATAGTCGCTTGCGTAGGCCGTGAAAGCCGGCAAGATTCCCGAGAACTGCAACTGCGTCGCGATCCTCGAAACCCCAGTGGGGGTTCATTGCGAGAGTGTATAAAACGGTGGAGGACACAATTCGGTGCAGCGTAGAGACTTTCTAAAAAGCGGGATGGCGTTGGCTGTCGCTGCGGAACTCGGAACCAGCAAGGCACAGGGGCATGTACCCGCTCATAACTGGGGGAACTATGATTTCGGTTCCGGCCCACCGGTCACAGACCGTTTAAATCAAGGCCCCTTCCCCCAGTATCCACCCGATGCGGTCATTCCCACGGATGACGTGGTTATGACCACCACTCCGTCAGAAGAAGTCGTGCCGAATTATGGTAAGGGCCTAATCACATACATCACCGCCGACAGTGGCACAGAGGAAATCAAATCGGACAACATTCCCCAGGCAATCGAGGACCTGGTTCGATTTCCCTTGGGGCAACAGCTTTACATACGACCGACGTGGCGGGAGGTCCAGCCGCGACCTGGGCGCCTCGACTTCCCTGATTACGTGAAGCTCGTCTTCGATCTTGCGAAGAAAAACAACAAACGGGTTGGACTTCGCATTCAGATGAGCGCTCCCGACTATAAGCACGAGCCAGCGCTGCCGGATTTTGTTCTCGACAAAGTGCCAACCGTTGAACTGGTGCCCGACGAGAAAGAGAAGAAGGCGGCTGCGCGATTCATGGAAAATCCCTATTCGCGTTACCAGCCCCGTTTTGATCATCCTTTCTTTCAGCAGGCATTCGGTGAGTTGGTAGGCCTTTTAGGAGCGGAATTCGATGGCAATCCGGCCATCGAGTTTGTCGACAGCTTTCTATATGGGTTCTGGGGCGAGGGGCACACGTGGCCCTTTCTCAATACTCCTTTTCCCGATTACCAAACTGCGGAAAGGACCTGGATCAAAATGATGGAAGTGCAGTTGGAGCACTTCACAAAGACCCCCCTAATAACCAATACCCAACCCGACTACAGTCGCGTCGGCAATTCCGAAGTCCTTGATCTCACGGTTCGCAGTCACAACTGGATTCGGAGCGACACCATCTTCATTGAGAACGAACAGATCGAAACCCTTAGTAATCGTCCGCCATGGATTGCCGCGGCGCTCGAACAGGGGATTCCAGCAAAGAGTCCGGACACGAACGGCGCGGAGGAAGGCGTATCGCCGAGCGAAAATATGATCGCTCACGTGATAGACGTTGGGGCGAACTATTGGTCGCTTTGGAACTTTCACGCCATCAGCGCGAAGAATCTGCTGGCCTACTACCAGGCATTTCCCAAGTCGTTCGACCAGATCAATCGCCGAATTGGCTACCGCGTAAGGCCTTCAATGATCTGGAGTTATGAAGACAGCGGCTATCTCGGACTGATTATCGGCTTCGCCAATGATGGCATCGCGGGGGTTCCCGGAGTTCTGCGAGTGACCGTAGAGAGCGAAAACGGGAACGCGCTGAACAGCGGTTGCCTGGATCCCGGTTATCCCCTACCCGGAAAGCTCCGGCAGGCGCAATTTGTGCTGCCACAGGGGACAAAGTTTGAGGGTTTGAAACTCAGAGCCGAGATTGAAGTGAAGGGTATGCGCTATCCGGTGCGATGGGCTTGTCACCAGAAGCTCAACGAGGATGGTTCACTTGCTCTGCGTTCTAACCTTCGTCACGACGGATAAAGGTAGACAATGACAAAGACTCTATTTTCGATAATCATTTTTGCGGCGCTGCTCGCGGCGGGCGAGTCGACAGCGCAGCCTGATCGAGCCGCGACGCGTTCTACTTCGGTTGCAGCTGATTTGCCGCGCATTCAAAGTCCCAACCTTCGTATTGAGTTCGATAGCAACATGCGCAGCCACGTGGTTGCACGATTGAATGGCAAGGAAGTCCCATTGGGCGCGTTCTCCGCTTCCGAGACCGTTAAGGGAAACGAGCGTTCCTGGGAAGACTTTGCCTTAACTTCGCAATCGCACGATCGCGTCACTGACAGTTTTGGTGCTGGAGAGAGACTCACCCTAACCGGCACATCCGGCGTACTGCAAAAGAATCTTTCCGTCATCATCTACGACGAATTCCCCAATCTTGCGGTCTTCGATGTCAGCTACACGAATATTGGCAAGTCCGAATTCACGATTCTCGAGTGGAACAACAACGCCTATACAATCGACGCCCAGCACGCTCCTGCGGAGGTGCCTTTTTGGTCCTTCCAAAGCGGCTCGTACCAGCGTCGTCCGAACTGGTTAGTCCCGCTACGCACTGGATTCTATCAGGAGAATTATCTGGGATGAACGCCAGCGACTACGGCGGTGGCACGCCGATTGTTGACGTCTGGCGCAGAGATGTGGGTATCGGTGTAGGACTTGTCGAGCCAAGGCCGCGTCTGATTTCGCTGCCGGTTTCCATGCCCAACGCGCGCCAGGCTCAGGTCAGCGTGCAGTATCGGCGTGACCAGTCCTTGCTACCTGGTGAAAGCTTCCACACGTTTCGCTCGTTCGTTGCCGTGCACGAGGGAGATTACTTCCAGACGCTGCTTACGTACCGCCGGTTCATGTCGAAGCAGGGCTTCCAGATGGCCAAAGCGCCGGAGAGCGCTTTCGGCGCGATCTGGTGCGCTTGGGGCTACGGACGCAACTTCAAGCCTCAACAGGTTTACGACACACTGCCAACAGTTAAGAGCATGGGATTTACCTGGGTCACGCTGGATGACGGCTGGCAGAATAATTATGGGGACTGGCAACTCGATCCGAAGAAGTTTCCCCGCGGTGACGCAGACATCAAGGCGATGGTGGACCGGATCCACCAGGAGGGATTCAAAGCGCAGCTCTGGTGGTCACCTCTCAGCGCCGTTCCTGACTCCAAGTTGCTTACGAATGAGCCTGACCTGGCATTGGAAAATCAAGACGGTTCGCGGCGCAAGATTTCATGGTGGAATTCTTACTATCTCTGCCCTGCCAACCCGCGCGTCGTGGCGTATCACAAAGAATTGGTGCGCAAGATCCTTGTCGATTGGGGATTTGACGGTCTCAAACTCGACGGCCAGCACATGAACGGCGTTCCTGCCTGTTACAACCCCGCCCATCACCACAAACGCCCCGAGGACTCGGTTGAGGCTTTGCCGGATTTTTTCCGCGAAATATACGATGCCGCGCAGAGCGCGAAGCCCGGATCGCTGGTGGAGTTCTGCCCCTGCGGAACTTCTTATTCTTTCTTCACCATGCCGCATTTCAATATGTCGGTCGCTTCCGATCCGACAAGCTCTTTCCAGGTGCGCTCCAAAGGCAAAACGATCAAGGGCCTCATGGGAGACGATGTCCCTTACTTCGGCGATCACGTCGAGCTGAGCGACAATCACGACGATTTCGCTTCCACGCTTGGTATTGGAGGGGTAGTGGGCACCCAGTTTGTGTTGCCTTCGCTCGTCGAGAAACATGGCCGGTTCGACCTCACTCCCGACCGCGAAAAGAGCTTCCAAAAGTGGCTCGAGCTTTATCAGGAGAAGGGTCTTTCCCGCGGTCAATATCTGGGCACGCTCTACGACATCGGTTTTGATCTGCCCGAAGCTCACGTCATCCGCAAGGACAAGAAGATGTACTACGCGTTCTTCGCTGGAACTTGGAAAGGTGAGTTGGAGTTGCGCGGCTTGGACGATCGCGCGTATCACGTCGTCGACTACGTGGACGGGAAAGACTTCGGAATCGTCCGCGGTCCGGTCGCGCACCTGTCTACCGACTTTTCGAAACACCTTCTGCTAGAGGCGACTCCGCAGTAAGCTCACCGCCGACTCTGGCTCTTGGCGTGGTGTAACGACTGAGGGCCGAAGTCGGTCGTCCAGGAGCTTGGGCGCGAAGGCCAGCCGAGCGTCAGGCAAGTTTCTCTGATACGCCATTGACGAGCGATTGCAGAAGCGTTGCTACGTCTGGATGTTGGGCAATCCCAGCACTTTGGCCGGCCCATAGGGCTAGGAGTTCGCTCCGTCCGGCCTGCTGCGCTGGCACGGCGAGGTTCCGCATGAGGGCCCGTTGCAGCGGGTACGGGAGAACGGCGACGCCGGGCCGGTTCATCTCTTCCAGAAGTTGATTGTGGATGCCGCGTGCCAGGCGTCCGGTGAACCCACGTGTAAGCGAAGTTCGGTTCGCCTTTCCGCTCAGGATTGCCTCGCGGTGCAACGTGGTTGCTCCAGACTCTTCGCAGGCAAGAAAAACCGTCCCCATCTGCACACCTTCGGCGCCGAGCGCGAAAGCTGCAGCGATGCCGCGGGCATCCGCGATTCCTCCAGCCGCTACCACCGGTATCCCCACGGCATCCACGATCTGCGGTACCAGAGAGATTGTGCCTGTGAGGGAATCTTCCGAGGAGCGCAGGAACGATCCGCGATGTCCGCCGGCCTCGAATCCGGATGCCACAACCACATCGACACCGGCTTGCTCCAGGGCGATGGCCTCGTCCGGTGTCGTCGCGGTGCCGATCGTGAGGATGCCCTGGCGATGACACTCTTCGAGAATTTCCTTCGGCGGAATGCCGTAGATGAACGAGAAGACTGGCACCTTAGCGTCGAGCAGAACGCGCACCTGATCTTCGAATCGCAGCGGCTTGTTTGGTGAGAACTGCGGCTTGCTCGCACCGACCGCCTCAAGATGCGGGGCTATATAGGAGACGCGCGCGTTCGAAGGCTTCGGCATCGGACGTTGCTGCACCCTCATCCTCCATCGAAACCCAGAGGTTCATGGCGAAAGGTTTATTGGTCAAAGAACGGATCTCGGCGACGACCTCCTGAATCGCCGACGGAGCCAGTGCCATGCGCGCCGAAAGAACCCAGACCCCCGAAGTTTGATACCGCCGCGGTAAGGCGCTGCGAGGAAAAGCCTCCAAGCGGGCCCTGGATGATCGGGTACTCAATTCCGAGCTTGTTTGAAACGCGCGTCCTGTTCCATGCTGAGTTTCGTTTCGCCATAGTCAAACGCAGAGGCGGGTCTCCCCGCCTCTCATGCCTCGACTTCCAGGATGACTTCAACCGCCACGGGCATGCCCAGAGGAAGACTTGCCACGCCTAACACCATACGGACTGAGGTTTTGTCTTCTCCAAAAACATCGCGGAATAGCTCGGAGGCAGCGTCGGCAACTTTTGGTTGATCGAAGAAGTCTCCATGAGTTGCAAGATAGACGCATAGTCGAACAACGCGGGTTACTTTATCGAGCGAGCCTAGCTTCTGCCTTGCCGCTGACAAAACATTCAGAGCGGCAATGCGGACCGCCTCTCTACCTGCGTTCGCATCCAGTTCTTTCCCGAGACGCCCGACGAACTTCGGCTCGTGTCCGATGGCTGGAAGCATACCGCTGAGGAAGAGCAGATTGCCGGTCTGTACCGCCTCGACATAGGCGCCGAACGGAGTGGGCGGAGGCGTGAGTTCGATGCCGAGCTCCTGCAGTCGGCGCTCCGCGTTGGCCGGCTGCGAGCCTTTGCCGCTTACCATTTTCCTGAGTGCGCACCACCGTCCACGTGCAGCACCTCCCCCGTCACCTGACGGGCCTCTGTGAGATAAACCACGGCTTCCGCAATGTCCTTCACGTCAGAGATTGTACCCATCGGCGAGAGCGTTTTCAGGAAGTCCTTCGGGTTGTCCTTGTGCAGCGGCGTGTCCACGACGCCGGGCGCGACCGCATTGAAGCGAATTTTTTCCTTCGCATACTCCGTGGCCAAGCTCCGCGTGACGGCTTCAAGTCCGCCCTTGGTGATCATCGGGACCGACGCCGTAATGCCTGCGATCGGGTTGGCTACCAGCGCGGCCGTGATGCGTAACGACGCTTCCGCCAGACTTCTGCGCAAGCATCTGCTTAACCGCTCCCTGTGTGACGTAGAGGAAGCCTTCGAGGTTGGTAGAAGATAGCGTCTTGAAGTCTTCAGCCGTGTAGTCGGTGAAGGGCTTCGTGAAAAAGATGCCCGCATTGTTGACCAGCGCGTCGATGCGATCCAAACTTCTGGACGGCTGTCTCGACGATCTTCGAGGCGACAGCACTCTCGCCGATGCTGCCATCTACGAGAGCCAAATGATCAGATTCGATGAAGGCATCCGACTTCCGTGATATTGCGCGAGTTTGCGACAACATTGTATCCGCGATCAAGGAACGACTGGACTATGCCGGCTCCGATGCCTTGCGAAGCTCCCGTTACAATGACCGTTTTCTGTTTGCTTGCCATATCAGCCTCCTCTGGCTGTCGCATAAGATGCAGGTGATGCCTGCGAACTGCACTCACGCCGGGTTGATTCCCCGGCGTGAGCCTCCTTATTATCTACAAACAGATAGGCGTTCACTTCGGCAGGTCGGTCCCTGCCTGCTCCGCCGCCATGTACGCTGCGTACCACTCCGGCCAGTTCGCGTCGCGCTGCCCGACGCGCTTCTCGTGCTCGCCGTGGGCGACTGCCGCGGGCCGCATCGCGCTTGCCAGATCGTTTGCTGACGCAAAGGTCGTCGTCGCGGGATCGATGCGACCGGGCGCCCGACGCGTGACCTCCTGAACGATCCACGCGTTGCCATCGGGATCTTCGAAGGAGACGTATGAGCGGTAGCTCTGGCGCTCGGGGTCCGGGCCGCTGATGCGTCCTGCCGGGGAGAACGGCGAGCCGTGGAACACTTCACTCGCGTTGATGCCCCTGGCCACGAACTCCTTGTGGGCCGCCTCGATGTCGGAGACGATCAGCCCGCCCCGGAACGAGCCAGGCGCCGCCGTCGTGACTCCCTTCCCGAACGAGATCGAGGACCCTGAACCCGGAGGCGTGAACTGGACGACGCGAAAGTCGCTTCCCATAACAATGTCGTCGTCGAGCCGCCACCCGAGCCTGGTGTAGAACTCCTTTGCACGGTCGACGTCCGAGACGGGGATGAGCGCGACCTCGAACTTCATGTCGACTCTCGCTACACCGGCGTCATACTTCTGTTGCTTAAAGCTGCTGGCTGTTTGACTCATGTGATTCTCCTTTTGCTCGTGACTCTAGTCTCGCGAGCCTATGCGGCTCGTAGGCTTCCTGGAACCTCGCACTCAGCCTTTCAACGGCGTATTTGCAAGGACTTCTACTTTTTCCACCTGCGGAGGAACCGCAAATAATTCGCTGGCCCGCGCCCCCAATGCCTTCGCGATGTCGCCAGTCAAGTGGGCATTGCGGCCCGCTTCATTTGCAAAGGTGTCGAAGATGCCGAACTTCCCCGGCCCGAGCTTGATCGCATACCATTTCAAGGTCCCTTTTTCATTCAGCGCGAGTGGCTGAGCTGACTTTAGAAATGCCTCGGCATCAGCCTCCTTACCTGCGCGTGCTTCGAGCGTGACTAACAATCCAAGTGCTTCCATTGAGTTTCCCTCCTGTGTTGAATCGGTCCGGTCCGATTGACTGACCTCTGCTCACAACTGTGAGTAAACTGCAGATCGGAAACGGACTTGTGCGGATTTCTGCTGGGATGGTCGGAATCTTGCTAAATTCATCCTCCCCCTAGAGAGAACTCCGACGACGTACACCTGAGTCTGGGGTTGTCTTGAGGGAACGACGACGAGATTTCGAACAAGCTACGGTGTGGCCCAATCAGGCCAATCAGAATTGCTGACGGAGCACACAGTGCTGAGGCGGTGCAAGGAGCGATGAGTTACAAATTCCGGCCAGGCTGAGACGTTAGCAAGGAAGTGAACGGCAACCCGTGAGGGTGAAGTTCTGGCTACGAACCATAAATCACCAGGCGTGGCGTATCTTCGGAGCAGGTTTCCGGCGCGCAAGTCGCTTCTGAGCCGACAAGTTCCTGGCGATACTCTGTCGGGCTAACTCCCCAGACGTCACGAAAAACCTGCGCAAAGTGCTGCTGGGTCTTGAAGCCACAGGCCACGGCCACGTCCAATACTCGAGCATCGGGAGCACGCAACATCGCTTTAGCACGCTCGAGCCTTTGGCGCAGAACAAATTGATGCGGGGTCTCGCCCGTTGACTTGCGAAACATCCGCGCAAAATGAGCTGTGCTCAATCCTACCGATTGCGCCATCTCGTCGAGACTCAAGTCCTCTTCCATCTTCGCATCGACCAACTCTTTAATCCTTCGCAAGCGCGCCGAGCCTAGTCCGCCTCGGTATATCTGCACGGGACGGTGCCTTACTGCGTGACCATTGACCAGCGTTACCGCCATCGCCTGTTCGACAGAATCCAGAAACAGCCGCCCGCTCGGAAAGCCAGCAACCATCTCCGCATGAACGGCCGCAACCATCGCACTCAGGCGCCGGTCCGCAAACTTGCGTGAAGCGCGCAGTTCCACCTCGCCATAAGCTCCGTCAGAGCTGGCCATCAGTGCCGCATCGGAAATTCCGAGCTGCAGATGCCGTGTCGTTCATGAGTCCAACCCACTCACCCACATGACGATCGCACAGTGCCAAGTCGCCCGCCCTGTAATCGAACTTTTCCAGCGCGCAGCGCTTCGAGCCCCACTCAATTGAGCCAGGCTGCAACATCATTGCGAAGGCTTGATCATGCCGTACCCAATGACGCGGCTCTGTGTCAGAGTCGGGAGGAAAGAGTTCAACTCTCATTCTTTTATTCCATGCCTCGCGGTGTGAATAACATCACACGCACAGAAGCGATTCAATTAGACATTGGTACCGGCGATGCGTTCGCCCGATCCGATTGAATCCACTGCGGATCTCATTCCGCGTGCGAGTGGCGTCAAATGTGATAGCCATCACGCTTGTTGGATGACAACTCATAGATGGAGGATACAGAAAGAGTTATGCGCTATCCCGCCAAAGAGACCGCCGTGAAACATGAGCGCATTGTGAAGGAAGCTTATTGATCGCCGTGCCGAACATAGTTCGGATACACCGGTTTATGGGGTTCCGACGCCGGATGTTTTGCGAGTTCGTCGAGCGCAAGACTCACGGCCTTCTCCAGCTGAGGATCGTGGCCTTCGTTCACCGGCTTCGGCTCCATGTCCACTTCGTAGTCCGGTTGTACACCGTGGTTCTCCACGTCCCACTGGCCCTGGGGATTAAAGAATCCAAAGCTTGGGGACGTGACGTGGCCGCCATCCATCAGTGTCGGGATCCCGCCGATGCCTACCAACCCTCCCCAGGTGCGCTTGCCCACCAGCGGCCCAAGCTGTGCTTGGCGGAAGTACCACGGCATCGCATCGCCGCCAGACCCGGAGAATTCATTCGTGATCATCACTTTTGGGCCGAGGATCGAGGCTTGCGGAGTGCGGTAGATCGCCCCATAGCGCGGCGCCCACCAACTCATCAGCGTGCGTTGCATGGCGTGAATGATGTAATCGGCTGCCTGTCCACCACTGTTGAAGCGTTCGTCGATGACCGCACCCTGTTTGTCGAGCTGCGCAAAATAGTAGCGGTTGAAATTGGTCAGGCCGCCCAGCGCTGTGTCCGGCAGATACACGTATGCCAGTTTGCCCGCGCTCAACTCCTGCACTTTGCGCCGATTGGCTTCGATCCACGCAAAGTTGCGCAAACTCAGATCGTCGCCAATCGGCGTCACCGTAACATCATGAGCATCCTTGCCGTTCGCGTCGGCGGCAATCTTCAGCACCACCTGCGTTCCCGCGGTATCTTCCAATAGGCGCTGGATGTCATCCGAACCTCTTAGGTTCTGCCCGCCAACGGCCAGAATGAAATCACCCTCCGCGACCCTCACGCCCGGCTGCGCCAGCGGCGCTTGCGGCTGCCGATTCCAATGCTCGCCGGTATAGATCCGTTTGATTCGGTAGCGGCCATTGGCGATTTCATAGTCGGCGCCAAGCAGGCCGCCCGGCACATGATTTGGGCGCGGAATCGTGCCGCCGTTGCCGCGCAGGTGACCGATGGAAAAATCGCCCAGCATCTCCTGAAAGAGATAGTTCAGATCACTGCGTGAACCGACCTCGTCCAGATATGGGCGGTACTTCGCTTCTTCCGCCACCGTGTCCACGCCGTGATAGTGCGGATCGTAGAAGAAGCTGCGTTCGATCTGCCATATTTCGTGGAACATTTGCCGCCACTCGGCCTGCGGATCCACGCGAATCTGCATGCCGGAGAGATTCAGCTTCCCTTCACCGGGTTTGGCTTCGCCGGGTTTGACGGGCGCATCTGCGGAGACAATGACAAATTCGGGCGCCGGTTCCGCGCCACCCGACGGGGCTTCGGACTCGGCGCGCGCCATTTGCAGAAGGATTTTGTTGCCGTCGAACGAAAGATCGAAGTCCGCGACGTGATCGGCCAGCTTCTCGGACTTTCTCGTTTTCAACTCGAAACGGGTCAGCGTTCCGCCACGGTCCTGCTGGAACCGTCCGGGGCTCTCGAGCAGATACAGCGTAACTTCCTTGCCCGCCGCCAGATCCGTGTAATCGCGCGGAGGTAAGGGCAGCGCGACCGCGCGATCCTGCAGATGATCGAGGTCGACCTTCACCGGCTTGGGCTTCTCTGTTTTTTCCTTCTTCTCTTCTTTGCCAGCCTCATCCTTACCGCCTTCATCAGGCTTCTTGGCAGCGTCTACCTTGTCTTTATTGGAGTGCTCCTCACCGGAGTCCTTCTTATCCTTGCCCGTTGTTTCGAGGCTCTTCTCGTCTTCACTCTGCGGCGCAATCGGAGATGCCACGTCCGCCGCCAACACCAACGCATACACGCTGCGCGTCACGTTGAAGGCGTCGCTGGTCATGTCGAGCCCGCTTGTAGATGTGCCGTAGTTGGTGCTTTCCGTGAAGTAGAGATACTTTCCCCCGCGATCAAACGCCGGAGAGCGAACGTCGCTCATTCCGTCGGTGACCTGCGTGCTCTTGTGCAAGTCCACGGAATGCAGGAACAGTGCGTGGAACCGGTTGGCGACCGACTGCGTGTAAGCCAGCCATTTTGAGTCGGGCGACCAGGCTGCATCGTAGTCATTGTCGTCAACGACGCCCTTGTCGATTACCGCCGCCTTGCCCACAGTCGTATCCAGAATCCAAATGTTCATCTTGTTATCGTGGAAAGCGATCAGCTTGGAGTCCGGCGACCATACCGGGCGGAAATAATAAGTGGCTTCGTTTGCGAGAGGAAACTTCTTCACCTCGCCTGCGCCGGTCTGGCTGCGGACATGCAGCGCATACTGCCCTGACTCGTCAGAGAAATAGGCAATGCTCTGACCATCGGGCGACCACGCCGGTTCCCGCTCCATCGCGCCCGGGGTGCCGGTGATATCGCGCGTGGTGCTCTCTTTTGCGGGAACGGTGAAGATGTCGCCGTGCGCCTCAAACACGGCGCGCACACCGGTTGGCGAAATACGGAAGTTCTGAATGTCGCGATCTGCCGGCGAAATGCGCGGGCGCACCTCTGGCAGGTCCGCGCTCACATCCACGCTGATCCGGCGGGCCTGGCCACTCGCGGTGTCGTAGAGAAAAAGCTCGCCAAAGCGATCGTATACAATCCCGCCCGGTGCGGCGCTGGCAGAGCGAATATCCGCTCCGTCGTTCTTCACGACTTCAGTGAGGGATTTCGTTGCGGGATCGAAGCGAAACAGCGACACGGGGCCGTTACGGTCGGATAGAAAATACACCTGGTTGTCGGCCCACATGGGATTGAAGTCGTTCGAGCGTTCACGAGGGACCTTCACCACATCGAGCGTCGTCATGTCGGCAATCCACACCGAACTCGCCAAGCCTCCACGGTAGTTTCTCCACGCCACATAGGCCGCGTAGTTGAAGGGCGACGCACCGCCCACCGGTGAGTAAGCGAAGTGTTTGCCGTCCGCGGAATACTTCCCGGAGAAGGCCATAGGTAGCGGCAGGGCGGTCGGCAAACCGCCCTCGAGAGACACCTTGAACAACTTCGTGTAGCGGGGGCTGGTGCTTTCGCGGTTCGACCGGAAGATGACGTTCTTTCCGTCGGGAGTCCACCCGACGGCGGCGTCCGACTGGGGATGATAAGTGAGACGCTTCGGAACTCCGCCCGTCGCCGGCATGACAAACACGTCGGTATTTCCGTCGTACTCACCAGTGAACGCGATCATGTTCCCGTCCGGCGAGAAAACGGGGTCGGTCTCAATGCCGGTGCCGGTCGTCAGGCGCGTGGCATGGCCACCTTCGCGGTCTACCGACCACAAATCCCCAGCGTAGGAGAAGACGATCAACCTGCCGTTGAACGCCGGGCGTTGCAGCAAAGGATGTGATGCCTGAGCCCACAGTGCGAGCGGGCAAAGCGCGGTAAGAAGTAGTGCAAAGAGCGAGCGGATGAAGCGCATGTCGTATGCTCCGATACGGTTAGTCGGCCAGGTGACTTGCGAAATGCGTGCACATCCTAACGCATCCGAGCGAGTGTGTGCTCCGAAAAACAATCCTCGCGTTGCGAGTCGCCGCCCCTTTTCCCGAAAGTGGAGGCATCGAGGCATTTCACCCGCGACGTTGAAGAGCGGACTCGCGCGCTAGCTGACGACCAACGTCGTGGTCGCGGTGTGCGTGGCGGCGCCGGAAGTTTCGGTTATGGTGACGGCATAGGAGCCAGCCGGTGTTCCAACTGACGGAGGTGGGCTGGTCATGCCACCACCTCCGCTACCCCATCCGGAGGACTGCAATAGCAAGGGAAAATCTAACGGAACGATCCGCGACGGAATCCAATCATAAGGAGTTGAGACTTCAATGGTTGAAAATCTTATCAGCGGCTTATATCTTCTTGGCGACGTTGGCCTGCTCGGTCTTCTCGTTTACAAGAGCCACAAGTCGGCCAATCGGATCAGGCGAGGTTCGAGGGACAAATCGGCGAAAGCGAGCCGATTGAGAGCTCGGCGTTCGGGGCTTTCGTCTGAATCAAACTACGAAATTAGGTTCGCGGATCATCATTAACTTGGGATTTCTTGCACGGGCGATTGCGTATTTTCCGCGTTTTTAGAGTGTCCGCGCTGAAGGTTGATTTTATGCAGATTGAAGGGCCCCCCGAATGACGATTACTGTTCAAGATTGAAATGGATCAGGTAAAAACGGCATTTCGTGCCCTAAATGCTGATGATAATAATTCTCCCGGAACTCGCCGGGCGCAGATGACTGAGGGGCAAACAGGAACTGAGGTGCGGACCCTCACACTCGGCTTGGCTAAGGTATTTACCCTATTGTCGCGGTTTCCTGCTTTTGGCAAGCTCGCTCAGCCAACTGTTTTACCTCTCTCGAATCACCCCAGACCCGGGACTCCGACCCCCGGGTCTCTTTTTTGTCCTATCCGCCATGCCGCTTCTTATCCCGGTAGTTTGCCCAGCAGCGATGAATGGCAAGGGCTAACGCGATGCCGATAATGAGCACGCCCACCACCGCAACACTGTGAAATACCATGATGGGATTGAAGGCTCGGGCAAAGGTGAATGCAATACCGTAAGAACCTGAACTTCGAACTTGGCTCAACTAGAGACGAATAGGAGCTTCAGGGTTCGATCACCTGAACATTTTATTGTTAGAGGACAGATTCCTTACAACGCGGTGGTTTTACAAATGGAAGAGACGCGCGCCGCGGTGGTCAGTTTTTGACTTGTGCTTGCGTCTTGGCTTGCGCCGGCGGAAGGTCGATGGGAGCCTGCTTGAGGAGTTCTGCGGCTTGGTGGAGCGTAGTATCGCTGGGCACTGGTTGGAAATCGGAATAGTTTTCGTCTTCTTGGGCGTCGATGGTTTTGAAGAACAACGCCTTCCCGCGCATATGAACGTGCATGTTGGTGACTTCCCACAAATGCGGGCTGACTTCTTGCTGCGTCACATTGAAGGTCCCCCCTTCGTCCAGGTGGCCCAAAAGACCGGCGAAGAATTTCACTTCACTGGTGAGTGTGCCGTTGATGGCCGCTAAGCGTTTCTGCTCCGGATCGAGCAGCATCGTTCCTTCTATATGATGGAAGACTCGGGTGGTGTGGTCGGTTGGTTCAAAGCGCGGATTCAGTGTGAATCGCAAACGGACGATCCTTGCTTGCCATCGTATTGAAAACGAAAGGCCGCCGGAAACATTTTTAGCAGATTTTGAGCTTGCACTCCGTCGTCGTGCTCTCTTTTCTGACGCTGGCGCACTTGTGACGGTCGCGAGATCAGGCGCTGGATGCGTTGATCTTCATCTTCAAGCTGCGCGGAAGTGAGAGGCTGCCCATTCACCGCGACCAGGCGATCAATCTGCCCTTCCTGCGTCTGGTAGACGTGGAAAAGCTTCCACACACCGTCAACCCGCTTACGTTCGAGATAAGTCCACAGCGCGTGATCCTGCACTTGGGCCTCAACTTCGTGGGGCAAAACTTCGTTGACGAACTGGTCAGCGCTGGAGGGTAGCGGCTGTGGGTGGACCGCGTCGACACCCGTCGAGGAACCTTCTAAAACACCCAACCCGGCAAGAGCTACAGCGAAAAGTGAAATATGCGCGAGGTAGCGAATGCGGGATACTCGGCTTAGCGTGGCTGAGGTAGGAAGAGGCAACGGGATGATCTCCGTCGATATCGGCACGATGAAGAGGGGAAATCATGGGTGGTCAAGCAGGGATCGACAATACGGGGAATGCCGTAGAACCGCTCGGTGGCCCAAGAAGCGCACTAGGTGCCAGGACTTGATAGAGGCTTTTCCTCCGCGCTACAGCGGACACCCTCAGGGTCTGAGGCCCGATTTTGCTTGCCTTTGAACGTCGGAGCTAAAGCTCCGAACCCCAGAAATACCTTCTATGCAACTACGGCGTTGGCGTCCTGGTGTTCGCGGACCTTCGAGATGCGATGTGCCGGTGCGGCAACCGCGGGGGGCTTGAGCGGAGCGTGCGCAGTGGAACTGTGCGCGGGAGGCGGCGGAACAATCGCAAAAAGCATCAGGCCGAGGACCATCATTCCCAGAATCGCGATGATCACAATGTTCCAGTGTCGAAAGCTGACGACGCTCTTTGTGAGATCTCCATGCTGAGCGGGAAGAAAATACCAAGTCTGCGGTTCCGACTCCCGAGAGTAATACTTTCGATCGTACATTGACTGCTCCTTCCCAGGCGCCGGCTCCAACGATCAGAGCGGCACTCATCCAACCCTGTTTATGAGACGCGTCGTACTACGATATCGTTGCAGGAATAACGCTACAATCTGGCGGCAAGTTCCAGGACACAGAGGGCAATCAATTCGTACTTTCAACTAAGTGATTCAGATGGTAGAAGAGCACGAACTGATTGGTTGCACGCTCGATTCGAAAGGCGGATCACCACAATGATCCATCGCTGTTTGAATGACTCCCTGCTGACAAAGCTTTTTTGCGCCACCACTGCGCTGTTTTCCGCGCTATGTGTTGCACCACTGGGCGCGCGAGGTCAGTCCACCGGCGCGGAGAAGGATTCTGACGTTACGCGCCAGATGAGCAGCGCGTTTGAATCCCTCGTGAAGCGCGTCTCTCCCGCGGTTGTGGAGGTGCTCGTGACCGGCTACGGCTCCGCGGACGAGGATGACGAGCATGCCTCGCGAGCCGTGGGCCGCGAACGCAGCCTCGGCTCTGGCGTCATCATTGAACCAGACGGCTACATTGTCACCAACTATCACGTCGTGAAGGGAGCGGATCGCGTGCGTGTCGTGCTGACGCCGGCGGACAACCAGGATTCGCAACCCAGAGCTTTGCTGAAGTCCCGTGGGCGTGTTCTTCCCGCCCGGATCGTGGGTTTCAGCAAACAAATCGACCTCGCGGTCCTCAAGGTCGAGGCTACCGGACTGCCAACTCTTCCCATCGGCCGCTACGATCGTATTCACAAAGGACAGCTCGTTTTGGCCTTCGGCAGCCCGGAAGGTTTGGAAAATTCGGTAGCGCTTGGTCTCGTCAGCTCTGTTTTGCGGCAGCCGGATCCGGATAATCCGATGGTCTATGTCCAGACCGATGCGGCCATCAATCCCGGGAATAGCGGGGGTCCGCTAGTCGACGTTGAAGGCAACGTGGTCGGCATCGACACCTTTATCTATACGAAGTCCGGCGGAAACGAAGGCATCGGCTTCGCCATTCCCAGCGGCATCGTGCGGTATGCCTACGGGCAGATTCGGCAGTACGGACGCGTTCGTCGCCGCTCCATCGGTGCCGATCTCCAGACCCTGACGCCGGATCTGGCTCAAGCGCTGGGCTTGCCCAACGAAGCGGGTGTGATTGTTTCGGACGTTGTTCCCGGTAGCCCCGCCGAACGCGCAGGGCTGAAAATTCAAGATGTCATCGTAAGTCTCGATGGGCTGCCGGTAGACAACGTCCCGCTGTTTGCGCTGGGTCTCTATCTGCTGAATACCGGCAATTCCGCGAAAGTCCAGATTGTGCGGGGCGATAAAAGGCTGGACCTTACCGTCCCGATTTTTGAACCACGGACGGACCCGCAGCGGCTGTCCGATTTGGGCGACCCGACGAAAGGCCTAATCCCTAGATTGGGTATCGTTGGCGTGACGACTTCCCCGGAGGTTCTCGATCTCTTGGGAGAGCTTCGGATTGCTTCGGGCGTGCTGGTCACTTCTATCGTTGACGATCGGCTGGCAGTCGATTCGGGCCTTTTGGAAGGCGACGTGATTCACACGTTGAACCGCACTCAAATAACGAGCGTGGATGGTCTGCGCACCGCGTTCAACAAGCTGCAACCTGGCGAACCGGCAGCGATGCAAGTGGAACGGAATGGCAAGCTTGCGTACGTATCGTTTGATATGGAATAGTTTGGCCCGAGGGATTCGACCTAGTTCATTTCGTGCGCCCGCAACTGCGCGACAAGGTTCGCTGAAATCTCAGACGCTGTCTTCTTGACAGTTTTTTCCGGCGCGTTCTTTTCCATGACGAATTTCGCCGCGGCCACGTATGGATTCATGGTGATCACGGCGCCCAGTTTCTTGCCACTGGTATCGCTCGTGGATTGATCGTAAAGAGGCTTTTCTGGCCTCGCTAGATCGGTCAGACTCACAAACAGGGTCATTTTCGCCTCTCCGGATCCAAATCCGATGATGGCGCGGTGAATGCGGTTTCCTTCATCCACTTCCGTGAACACGCCGTGGACCCAAGCTCCCGATGCGGGTCGGGCGTCGCCGGCCGCAAGGCGCTCCGAGTTGTAGCCCGCTTTTTGGAGATCCTTGACGATACTCTGGGACATCAAATCGACCAATTTTTCGGCCTGGGCTTCGGGATCGTGTTGCTTGCGTTTTCTCGGGCGTTCCAGAATTCCGGGGCGAACTTCACCTACAATGCCACCCTGATCTACTTTGACGTCTTGTGCGTCCAGCGCAAAGTCGCTGACGTATACGGTCACGTTTCTCGCAAAGCCCTGAGCGGGAGGATTTTGATTTCCCGGCGAGTTCTGTGATGCCGCAGTGTGTGCCAAACCAAGGCCGGATAAGCCGAATAAGGCGAAGGCTAATAGCAGCAATACTGGTTTCACGATTCGAACTCCTATCCGGTTCAAATCAATCAGGGCCCAGACCTAGAGTTTGTGATAGTCGGAGTTCTGCGTGGCAACGGTGAGTTGCTTGCTAACTCCCTCCATGGTGGCACCGTCGACGTGGTTGGGACCATCGGGCAAGCGCCCGAACTGGACGGTGAGTTTCATGATGTCGCTTGGGTCGTCCAGATAGGTAACGATGCTGATGCTGGTGAGGCGTTTCTCCGCTTTGTCGATGACCAGGGTCATGGAATCGTGGGGTTTTATGTAGTTCTGGATGACCAGCTTCACTCTGTTGGGAGCGTCGGAAATTGGTTCTATCGAAATGTTTCCCTTGGAGTAAGCGACCTGGATTGCATCTTTGGCGGGCGGAATATATCGCTCGGCCAGGACCTTCATTTGATCGGCGTACTCCTTGAACTCTTCCTTCTTCTTTTCGACAACGCGCTCGCGCAGTCGACCGCCTCGACCGGCGGAATCCTGAGTGGCCGCGGGCGCGTCCAAAGGTGTTTTCACTGGCTTCCCGTCGGCGCCCAAGCGAACCTGGAAGCGTTCCTGCTTCCTTTCCTGCCCCTTAAGGCTGACCGTCACCCGCTCAAGCCAGGTGTATTGCTTGAGCTCTTCTTTGTTCTTCGCGGTAGACTCTTTCAGATCGGCAACCCGCTGCCGGAGATCGGGATTTTGAGCCGCGAGCCCTGGCCCAACCAGAGTCAGCACTATCGCGAAACCAACAAGCGCGCCGCGACGGGCCGCATTCTTCGAGATGAAGCTGCGTCCGTTCATAAGTCTCCCCTAAGGCGCCTTACGCTGCTCGTCGGCAGCAGGAACGGGTCATTTCTATCAGAATGCGCGGCCAAAGCCGAGACCTAATTGTCGCCGTGGAGATCATGCCACCCGCTTGCGTGGAAGCTTCCTACACGCGCGCTCGAATACCCAATTGCCGCAGGCGAAACGCACAAGACAGCCTACTCAACCCGCCGCCGATGACCACCGCCTTGTATATGTGTCCCGCGACCTGTAAATGTTATCCGGGAGGGAAAAGCCCGGACCTGCAGGGGTCCAGGCGCCCACATTGATGTCGATGCACTTAAGGAATTCGCTTGGGGGGCGGCCGTGGAGTCGCTAGTTGATTTTATTGTCCGGTATGCGGCCAACGGAGATGAAGTCGCTGTGCGTTACCGTCGCGGGTATCGCATGGAAGCCTGGACGTATGCGCGAATCGCTCTGGAAGCGAATCGCGTGGCTCGCGAGTTGGAATTCCGCGGTATTCAAAACGGTGATGCGGTGCTGTTATGGGGCGAAAACTCTCCCGAATGGATCATTGCATTTTGCGGATGCCTGCTGCGGGGCGCCGTGGCTGTTCCCATCGATCACGGCTCGACAGCAGAATTTGCGTCGCGCGTCGCGCGCGAAGTCAGTGCCACGTTAGCCTTTCGCAGCCGGGGGCTTACGGACATCGAGCTGCCGTCAGGCTCCATCGTTTTGGAATCGCTTTCAGAACTCATTGCGCAGCGTGACCCTTCGCCGTACGCCGCGGCCCCTCTGTCGCGTCAAGACACCCTGGAGATTATTTTCACTTCGGGAACAACCGCGGATCCTAGGGGAGTGGTGATTTCTCACGGCAACGTCCTTGCCAACATCGAGCCTATTCAGCGTGAGATTCAGAAATACCTTCGCTATGAGCGTATCTTTCATCCTTTGCGATTTCTGAACCTCCTCCCGTTGAGCCACATCTTCGGCCAGATGCTGGGAATATTCATACCGCCGTTCCTGGCGGGGACGGTCGTCTTTATCGATTCCCTGAAACCTTCCAGCCTAGTCGATGTGATTCGCCGGGAGCGCGTTTCCGTTCTGGTCGCCGTGCCTCGATTTATCGAATCGCTGGAACGGGAAATAGAGCGGCAGATCGAACGCGACGGCCGAATCCAGCGATTTAAAGAAGATTTCGCTCACGCCGAAAAGGAACACTTTCTTCGACGCTGGTGGCGGTTCCGGCGCGTCCATTCCTATTTTGGCTGGAAGTTCTGGGCCTTCATTTCCGGCGGGGCCGCGTTGCCCGAGAGGACCGAAGGATTCTGGAATCGATTGGGATACGCCGTAATTCAGGGATACGGCATGACCGAAACGACCTCACTCATCACTCTGAATCATCCTTTTCGTTCGGCAAAAGGCTCGATTGGCAAGGTCGTTGCTGGAATGGAAGTTCGCGTGGACAAAAACGGCGAAATCCTGGTGCGCGGTGAGAACGTGGCGAGGGCGTATCGCCCGATCGATCAATCGCAAGCTGCGGCAGAATCCGATGGATGGTTTCATACCGGAGACATAGGCGAAACGGACGACAATGGCCGTTTGTATTTCAAGGGCCGCAGTAAGAACGTAATTGTCACTCCGGCCGGAATGAATGTGTATCCAGAAGATCTGGAAAAGGCGCTGCGCCGCCAGGTGGGTGTACGGGACTGCGTCGTGGTTGGGATCGAACGCGACGGCAACGCAGAGCCTTGTGCGGTGCTCTTGCTCGAAGATCCGCAGGTGAAGCCAGCTGCCGTAATTGAAAACGCCAATCGTTCCCTAGCGGAATATCAAAAGATGCGGCAGTGGTTTTGCTGGCCCGACCCCGATTTTCCGCGTACGCCAACGCTTAAGCCACTCCTGGCGCGGATTCGCGAAGTCGTTAACGCAAAACTCGGAGCGACGCTTGCATCACAGGACGGCGAGAGTTCGCTAGCCGGGCTGATCGCGCAAATCACCGGCCGCCCGGTGGCCTTGCACTCACGTGATGCGGCGCTGGATGCGGACTTGCGAATGAGTTCGCTCGATCGCGTCGAACTGATGAGCGCTCTTGAAGACCGCTACCAGACCGACCTCAGCGAAGTTCGATTCAGTGAAGCGACGACCGTAGGTCAGTTGGAGAAACTTCTCTCGGAGACGCATGCTCCCTCGGCGGAGCACGCCTATCCGCAGTGGCCGCAACACTGGCTCACGACGGCAAGTCGCCTTGGCATCTACTACCTGCTCGCCTGGCCGGCGACTTATCTTCTCGCTGCGCCTCATGTGCGGGGACGGGAGAATCTCCGTGGACTCGACGGACCCGTTCTGGTGGTGGCAAACCACGTCACATATCTGGATATTGCCTGGGTTCTTGCTGCTTTGCCGGCGGGTTTTAGGCACCGCCTGGCCGCGGCGATGGAAGGCGAACTGCTCGCGCGAATGCGGCGGCCATCGAAAAAAATGAATTGGTTCGGCCGTTTTCACGAACGGCTCGACTATTTTCTGGCGGTGTCACTCTTCAACGTATTTCCGTTGCCCCAACAGTCCGGCTTCTTGAAGAGCTTCTCGTTTGCGGGTGCGCTTGCGGATCGTGGCTGGAACATTCTGGTCTTCCCAGAGGGAAAGACAACGCAAGATGGACGCATGATTCCGTTTCGCGCCGGCATTGGCTTGCTTGCGAAACATCTGAACATCCCCGTCGTTCCCATGCGTCTTGATGGACTCTTTGATTTGAAACAGGAGCATCGCATGCTGGCGCGCCCGGGACACGTGCAAGTGACGATAGGGCAGGCGGTTCGCTTCGCTCCCGACCAGGATCCGAAAGAGATTGCGCGGGAATTGGAAAGGCGCGTTGCGCAACTTTAGCGCGTTCGGACTGCGCGCTTCTGCGATGGACTGACATAACCGAGGTGGAAGCGTGTAGCAGCGTCCAAAGGTTCCCCCCGCGCGAAGATTTCTCTAGGGCAGAGGAATGAGATCGAATTATAGCTGTCGGGTAACCCAATCAATCGGGACTGAAGTAGAATCGATGACGATCGCTGTGAGATAGAACGTGAAGGAGAAGTCATGGATTCGAGACAAGTGGTCCTCATCACCGGTTCGAGCACCGGGTTCGGCAGATTGATCGCCGAGACCCTCGCGCGCCGGGGTCACACTGTCTTCGCAACGATGCGCGACATCCGGGGACGCAACGCTACAAACGCTTCAGAGATTCGAGCCCTCGCCGAAAAAGAATCACTCCCTCTGCATGTCTTAGAGCTCGACGTCACCGATGACGCTTCCGTGGACCAGGCGGTGCACAAGTCCATAGAGCAAGCGGGTCGCGTTGACGTCGCCATAAACAATGCCGGCTACGGCCTGATCGGTTTGGCAGAAGCCGTCACTACCGAACAGGCCCGGCAGATTATGGACACGAATTTTTTCGGATCGGTTCGCGTTAACCGGGCGGTGCTCCCCCATATGCGACGACAGCGAAGCGGTCTCCTCCTGCACGTCAGCAGTGGTGCGGGCCGGCTGGTCATTCCAACGTTTAGCTTTTATTGTGCTAGCAAATTCGCGATGGAATCGCTTGCCGAAGCCTATCACTACGAACTGGCGCCGCAAGGAATTGAATCATCCATTGTTGAGCCGGGTGCCTACCAGACATCCGTCTTCGGTAACATCGTGACGGCCGCCGACCAGGCGCGCACGAATACGTACGGCGTCACCAACGAGATCGCGGCCAAGATCAACGGCCTCCTTACGACCGCGGCTGGAAATCCGCAGGAAGTCGCCGACGCGGTGTTGCGGATAGTGGAAACCCCCGCGGGCGAGAGAAAATTGCGGTATCGCATCAGTCCCGCAGATCTGGGTGTCGATGAAATTAATGATCTCTGCGAACAGGTGCAAGCTCGTCTCTTCGAAGGCTTCGGCATAGCCGCCAACATTGCATTCGCCAGGCGAAGCACAGCCGCCACAAGTTGAGCCAGGCGCGATTCCCTCTTCATTTGTGGCCCCGCGCACTTCGGGCAGCCCTGCCGAGAAGCAGACTCCAGGCGTCGACAAGTTGCAGCCCCAGCCCTACCTCAGCGCGCTGTAGAGGGCCTGTTTCCAGCGAAAGTTGTCGATGGTCCAAAAGACCTTGGCTTCGTGTCCCGCGGCGAGAGCTGACGCCCAGGTATGACGGTTGCGTTCGTTGCGCGCGACATTAAGGCGGTCAACCACGGTCATGCCGCGAGTGAGTTCACTCTCGGTTTCGACATCCACGAAATGTTCCGATTGCGACGTGGCGATAGAGGGATCCAAGGCGATGGCCATGGCGACTGGATCCGGCAGGGATATCCCGCTTTCCCCAGACTGTTCGAGGAAAGCTTGTTGCCCGCGGCTGTTGCACTCAACGGCAAATTGGGCGACGGGCGTAGCGAAACCTAGCACTTGCTCTATATCGGACGGATTCAGTACGGCTTCGCCCCGACACAGATGCCAGCCGATCAGTTCAATGGGAAGGCCGCTTCTCATCACCAAGTGCGCTGCTTCCGGATCGCACCAGATGTTGTATTCGGCCGCAGGAGTGACGTTGCCCTCGCAACAGGGTGCTCCGCCCATTACCACACAACGACTCACTTTTGAGGCAATGCCAGGCTTCTTTTGCAAGGCGAGGGCGATATTCGTAAGTGGGCCTAGCGTGACCATCACCAGGCCTGGGCGAGATTCAATCGTGTCGACGAGGACATCGACAGCGCTCTGTCTTTCCGGAGCGCGGCGCGGCGGCGGGTAGCCGTGATCGCCCAGGCCGTCGCGCCCGTGAAACCAGTCCGCGCTTACATGGGGACGCTTCAGTGGTCGTTCCGCGCCCGCGAACACGGGCACGGTTGAGTCGCAAAGCTCCGCCGTATAGAGCGCATTGCGCGTGGCTTGCTGGACATCGACGTTTCCCGCAACGGTGGTGATGGCCAGGACCTCGATTTGAGGATTGCGCAGCGCCATGATCAACGCCACAGCGTCATCGGAAGCGGTATCGGTATCAATAAGAAATGGACGATTCACGCGACGCAGAATAACAAATTGGCTCGCGAAACTCGGCACAAAAGATGTACGTAAGCTCTGCGGGTCCGACGCTTGCGCTGTAATGCGCCGACGTCGGCTAGACCGCGGCTGCGTCGGCTAAAACTGCATCGCGCTTATCATAGATGGAAGAAGGGGCGTGTCGGCCGATGCCTTATTCTCCCAATGGCAAGAAAAATCAGCCCGAGCCCTGCCAGAACGGCCAAGCCGAAGTAGATGTCGATATAGGACAAAAGCCTGCTCTGAGTGATCACGTTGGACTGAAAGAGCTGTAACCCTCCGAGCATCGGATTACTGTTACCGCCGCCGTTGCGGTGTATCAGACTGGCGTACTGGTTCAAAGTGTTGGCGACGATGGGATCCAATCTGTTTGCGACATCCAAGAGGCGGGAGGAATGAAGGGTCATCCGATGATCGAACAAGACGGTCGCAGCTGTCACACCAAACGTGTTGCCGAGCTGCCGGATGAAGAAGTAGCTGGTCGAAATGTCATTTAGATCCACCAATGCTGCCTGGCCGGTGGCAACGTTTGCGGCCCCAATCAAAGCCGGCCCCAGCGAGAAGCCCTGGAGGTAAAGGGCCGGACCCAGAATGATGCCGGGGGTCGTCGGGGTCCAAATATAGAGGATCGAAGCGCAGGTCGCGGTCAACAAGATCAACCCAGCGGCAGCGGTATGCGGCCCCCCAAAACGTGGGATGAGTACACGCAGACCCAGCATCGCCCCGCACCCCAGTCCAAAGGTATACGCCGAAATAAACGCGCCCGTCTGGGTAGCGCTGTAGTCCTGGACGAAGCGGAGGTATTGCGGCACGACGTAGAGCGCGGCGCCGAGAATCGCGCCAATGACCATGATCACGGCAAAGGAGACACGCAAGTACTCTTGCCGCCAGATCATGCGCAAATGAAAAACTGGAGAAAGGTTCCCGGGGCGACTGTCCCACCAAAGGAACGCGATAAAGAGCAACGCCGCGGCCACCAGCGCTGGGCCGATCCACGGAGACTCGAACCATAGATCGCGCTCGCCCCGGCTCGTTGCGGTCTGCAGGCACACCAGCGAGGCAATGAGCAGCGTAGCGCCGCGTACATCGACGGGACCTTCGTATCTCCGTCGAAAAAGCTGTCCCTTGGGAACGTGCTTCCAGGTTAGATACGCGCCGAGCGCAAGAAACGGAAAGTCCAGCAGAAAGGCGTAATTCCAGTGAAATTCGTCGGTAATCCACCCGATGGCGATGGGATACGTAGTCAGGAAACTGTATAGAACGAAGTAGAGTCGCGTCACTGCCGGCAGGCGCGCCTTCCCGGGGAACAACAAGCCCGCCAGAATGATCGTGCGCACCAGAAAGGCGCCTCCGCCGAACCCCATGACTAGGCGGGAAGCCAGCAAAAGTTCCAGACTGTGGGCGCTTAACACGCATCCCAGCGCACCCGCGGAGTACAAGCCAATGGACAATAGCAAGTGCTTTCGTGCACCGATGACCCGCGTCATCCACGACGCCAGTGCCATGGAGCAAAGAAAACCCAAATTGTAAAGAATCACGACCCAACTGACTTGATCCGAGTCCGCCGCGACATTCCCCTGCAAGTCCGGAAGCAGGACATTGATGGAAATGCGGTTGGAGATTTCGATCGCGGTAACCAGGCCAAGAGTCAGCAGCAGAGTCATCCTCTGCTGGTGGGATAGGCCTCCGAGTGAGGAACCTATGTACCTTCCCTCTTCCGCTTCCCACGATTCCTGGGTAGCCGGCGAACCTCCGGCAAGATAACTCATGATGTTTCCTTCAGCTCAACGCGTATAGATGGTTGCTTCCACATTCATCCCCGGGCGCAACACCAGGAGGGGATCCTTTGCCGGTTTGACCAGAATCTTTACGGGAATGCGTTGAACGACTTTGATGAAATTACCTGTGGCGTTTTGCGGCGGCAAGAGAGCCTGGCGCGAGCCCGTTGCTCCCGCGAGGGAATCCACGACGCCTTCGAACTCTTGGCGGTAGGTATCGACGTGAATGCGGGCCTTCTGTCCGGGAACAACGTCGGCAAGTTGGGTCTCTTTGAAATTCGCGGTGACATATACCTGACTTAGAGGAACGATGGTAAACAGCAATTGTCCGGGAGCTACGTACTGCCCCAGATCGACGGATTTCTGGGTCACCTGGCCGGTGATCGGCGCGGTGATGTGGGTATAGGCGAGATTCAACTCCGCTTGCTGGAGCGCCGCTTTGGCGCGTTCGGCGGTAGCCAACGCCGACTTGTAGGCGGCTTCGGCGATGGGCACTTGCCGCTCGCGTGCCTTGGTTTCCAGAAATTGCGACTGTGAGCGAAGCACCCGACTTTGAGCAGACCGTGCGTTCGCGCGCGCGATGATCACCGCTTGTTGTGCGGCCGAACGCGCGTGCTCGGCGGCATCCAGTTCGCTCTTGGCCACGCGCATGGCGGCTTCCACGGAGTCGAACTGAAATTTCGAAACGTCGCCGGTCGCCAGCAAGGGCTGATAGCGCGCGAAATCACTCTGGGCGCGTTCATCGGTGGCGCGTTTGGCCGCCACGTTGGCCTCGGCCAGTTGTAGGTTCGCGGTAGCGGATTGTTCCACAAGAGCCTGCGAGCTGGCATAGTCAGCGACGTCCGAGTCCTTTTGTGCCGTCGCACCGCTGGTGCTGCTGGTGGTTGTTTCCCGAACCAAAGTGATTTGAAGTTTCGCGGAATTGGCCTGGGCCTCCGCAAAGTCCAGGCTCGCTTTCGCCTGATCCACCTCTGCCTGATAGGTTCGCGGATCGATCTGCACCAGAACGTCGCCTTGCTTGACAGGAGTATTGTCATTGATGAGCAGCTGTACCACATATCCGGGAACCTGGGGGGCTACAGCGGTTATGTGGCAGTCCACCTGTGCGTCGTCCGTAGTGACTCTTCCGGAAAACACGTACCCGGCCACCGCAACAAAGATGATCGCGACGATGCAAGCGATCTTCACGACGGGGCTTTGATTGCGAACGCGTTCACGCCACGGAATGGCTGGGTGCTCTATCGGCGGTGGCGAGGCATCGGCAGCAATTCCGGGTTGTGGCGATGGCGTTGGGGGAACGGTGCTCATGGGGCGGTCCACCTTTTACTTGCTATACATCGATTCGATCTCACCGGTGGCCCGCGCGAGATTTGCGCGGGATTGGTTGAATCGAAATAGAGCGCTGATCTGGTTGTCGCTGGCGCGCGCTAACGCGTCCTGAGCGGTGATGACTTCCACATTTGTGGTCACGCCGGCGGCGAAACGCCGTTGCGCCTGCGCGACTTCGTCCTGGGACAACTGATAGCCCAGGTTGGCCACGTCCACGGCGCTCCGCGCGGCGTTCAGTTCGTCAAGCGCGGTCTTAACTTCTCTGACGATGCGCGCTTCTATTTGACGGCGATTTTCCGCGACGCGCTGCCTTTCCAATTTTGCGCGTGCCTGCTCGGCGCGGATGCGGCCACCGGTGAACAGTGGAAATTCCAACGCGAGTTCGTAGGTGTATGCCGGAATGCCATCGCTGAAATGCTCCCCTTGATATAGCCAGAAGCCGGAAAAGTCCAACTGCGGAAGTCGCTGTTCCCGGGCCGCATCCACGGACAATTTGGCAATGCGATCTTGCGAGTTCAATGACCGAATTTCCGGCCGGGAGGTCAGCGCTTTGTTCAGCAGGGCTTCCTTTTCGAGAGCCGGAAGGTCGTAGAAATCGAGGTGGTCGGTCACCTCTACGTCCTGGTCTCGAGACAGATCGAGTAGTTCCGCCAGAGCATACCTGGTTGTGCGGGTTTGCGTTTCGGCATCGATCAGATTTTGCCGCTCGTCTTGCAGCTCGACGTTTGCGCGCACGGAATCAATATTCAAACCGATCCCCGTTTTCTGAAGTTCCGTGGCTTGATCAAAGAGGCGTTGCGCGAGAGCGACACGCGCTAAGGCGGCATCGCGTGTGGCCAGCGCGCGAAGGGCCAGCAGGTATTGCTCGACCACCGCCGCGACTACATCCTCGCGCGTGGTTTGTTCGTCTGCGCGCGCTTCACGCGTGCCTTCCCGGCCGATCTGGTACCCACGGAAAAGGGGAAGGCTGAGGATGGATTGCGAGAACTCGGGCCCCGCCTGGATGAACTGATAGGGACCAGCAGCTCTCCGGGGACTCGATTCTACGGTTTGCAGGTTGTACTGGCTCTTTGCTCCCAGACCCGTGATTGCAGCCTGCGGCAGCAACGCCGACCGGGCAATCTGGCTGGATCGATCGCTTTCGGAGACCAGGATTTGCGCGATGATCCGCTGCGGATTTTGCTTTAACGCCAGTTGCACAGCTTGCTTCAGGGTAAGTTGTAAGACCCCAGGTGCGCCAGGTGGCGCCTGTTGCGCAGACATGCCGGCCGGAAACAGCGGTTGCAGGAAGACCAGGAGCAGCGCGGAAATTTGCCGAAAACTCGCTGCCATTTGGGAGCCTCCAAGTCGCGGACAAGTACTGGGCGAGGAGAGGCATTATATGGGAAAAGGAGAATTTCCTGAGGCGAATCGTGATGCCAGCGAAAAACGAATCTCGGGCCTCGGATTAGGATTGGTGCCAAGACACGGTCGCCGGGCGGGGAAAACCCTGCCCCTACAGATCGCTTCAATAAAGCACCCCGGATGGAAAAACCCGTCCTCACCGGGAACAAATCTCTCAGCGCCGGTTCAATAGAGAGCGTCGGCATTAGGTCCGCTGTTGCCGCGAATCACCCAATCGGACTGGGGAATGGCACGGCTCAGAATTGGGCGCGTTCCGTTTCGTCCCAGATCATTGCCAAGGATTGAGAGCTTTGCAATTCCAGTCGTCTGCCCGTAGAGCGCGATGCCCACGCCGTAACCTTGTGTTCTCGGCGTCTGGTCGTCATACACCGTGTTGTTCTCGATGGTGACTTCCGAAATAGTTCCCGTTCCGCCCGTACACTTCGGACCCGGACCGCAGGCAATAAACAGTTCAATTCCGGCGTGTAACCCAACTTGCGCCTGGCTCCCGTTTTTCACTACATTTCGGGAGATCATAATGCCGTGAGCCTGCGTCTTGTCAGCAACGGCGATGCCTATCCCCGCCCCTCCCGCGTTTTCGCACCTATTGCCGGAAATCGTCAATTCACTCCCGCCGAGGCCAATACACAGACTTCCAACTACGCTCTTCGCCGCGACGATGGTGTTGCCGCTAACCGTGACCCGCTCCGCGGGCGGCGCATCACCAATGCCAGCGCAACCCGTTTGCGGGCACGCCGAGCCCATAACGATGCGATTATCCGCGACCGTAATGTCGGACCACAGAGCGAGGTCAATATTGCTCTCGCGGCTGGAAGGTTGATCCAGAATATTTTTGGAAACGATCGCGCCCTTCCCTGTGATCCCTCCGAGCGCGATCCCGAATCCCGAAGCGTTGTGAACGATGTTGTCGGTCACCACCACGTCGCCGACTCCCGTGTTTCCGTTGGTTCCGAAACACACAAAATTCCCGCTGGCATTCTCCGAACGGTTGTGGACGATCCTGACCCGCAGCGGCGAACGCATCGCCATGTCTCCCGAGTTGCCTAGTTGGTCGGCGGTAAACGTAGTGCTCGTGCCGTTGTTCTCGAAATCGTTGTCCGCGATGAGCGCATCGGCTACGAATTGGCCTTGGTTCACAAACAGCCCGATCGCAGCTTGATAGGCGTTCATCCATCTCGTTCGCCGTATCGTCAGCTTGCTTACACCAACGGATTGCACTCCGGCGGCTCCCAGCGAGTATTGGCCAGCCGACCGATTGCCATCTTTGTTCCCATCGATGGTGAGATCGGTAATGGTCACGTCGCCCGACGGGCCGCTCAGGTCAAACATGTCCGACGCGAGATTGACGCCGCTCTTTCTACGGAGAATGGTGTCGACCTTCCCGTGACCTTGGATCCAGATGTGATCGGGAATCGCGATCGTTGAGGTTACGATGCACGTGCCGGATGGAAGGACCAGCCGCTTGGCAGACTTCTGAGCCGCATCGATGGCTCTCTGAAACTCAACCGTGTCGTCGGTGGCGCCATCGCACTTCATCCGTCCGGCGGCGATCGCGCTCTTCGAGACTTCTGCCTCTTGTCCGACAATTAGACATTTCACGGAAGGTGCGGCGATGAGTTGTAGGCCGTACGTGCCATCAAACCAGGAAAGAGAAAGCAATAGCGACAACAAGACCCGAGCGACGCGCGACCCCTTGCGCAATGAGAATGGCCCCCTCTTCGGTCAGCTCCCAAGTTCCGGCGAACCGGCAATCTATTTCAGCGCCTGGATTTCGCCGGACAATTCCAATTCCACATTAACCACCGGCTTCACCTTTAACAAGAAATTGCTGGGGTCCTTGATGCCCCACTTCACGTAAGGCACCTCAAATTTGGTAGTTCCCTTCCAATGATCGCCAGTGATCTCCGTGTGCACTGAAGCGATGACGTCGTGATCCCCACCATGGATCGAAAAAATGCCGTGGACATTGGAGTCCGATGGCCCAGACGGCGCGACTTTGCCCTCGATCTGTGTGGGCTTAAAGAGCGCGTCAGGATATTTTGTGGTTTCCAAAATTTCCTTGTGCATGCGCGCGTCGCGTGAATTGTTTCCGCTTTCTCCACTCGTTGCGTAGACCGCGATTTCTCCGCCAGCTCGCCCAGACTCTGGGTCGAAATGGACGGAGCCGCCCTTGAGAGCGAATGTGCCGTGCACCATATGCAAAGTGCTATCCACCGTCCAGTGCACTTTGGACTGCGCCGGATCGACCGTCAGAACAATCTCGGCCGTAGCAGGTGCGGCAGCTTGCTCCGCGGTCGGCGTCACCGGCGCCGGCACCGACAGCGAGCAGCCAAGGACCGCCATGGACGCAACCGTTATAGGTTTCCATCCCAAGAGCTTCATGGTTTCCCTTGATCCCTAGATATCCAGCAGTCGCCAACCGAGCATTGCCCCCGCAGACAGAACGGCAGTCCTGTCTGCTGCCCCGCCATGCGCCGCCAGGAACCGCGCAAACAAATCGGGCCTGCTCTGTAAAGCGCGGATTACTCGACCCCGGATGCCCCGGTTGCGCCCCAGCCACAGCATCAGATCGCCCAGCAACATCGTGCGTCTTGCGATCGCTCGATGCGCTTGCTCGTATTGCATCAGATTGCCCGCCGCCATCGCGTCGGCCAGCGCGGGTGCCTGTCGAAACGCTAAGCCCAGTCCGTCACCGGTGATCGCGTCCACGCCACCCGAAGCATCGCCGACCAGCGCAACATTCCCGCGATGCACGCGGTAAAGCGAGCACATCGATGTGACCGCTCCACGCTCCCGGCTACTGAGTTCCGCGTTCGTAAGACGCGCCTCGAGTTCCGGCCATTCTCGGAGCGCAGTATCGAACAACGCGGTTTCTGGCTGCTCGCAGATCATCACGATGCAAACTTCTTCCCTGTCAATCGGTGTCACGTATGCCTGTGCGTGATGGCCCCAGTAAATCTCCATATAATTCGACCAGGGTCGCACCCGATAGTGCCGACGACTTGCGAACCGCTGTCTTTTGCGTTTGGCAGCGTCCAATCCACCCCAGCGGCGCACACGGGAACCCTGTCCATCCGCCCCCACGATCCAACCGGCGCGAATTTTTCCGCACGCCAGTTGCACGCCTTCCGCATCCATGCCACACACAGGCGTCTTCCACAGAAATCGCACGCCACACGCTTCTGCTCTTTCGACCATTCGCTCATGCAGCAGCGGGCGCCGTAAACCGATCCCCCGCCCGTTGGAAAAATCAGCAGAGACGCGCGCACTCTGATCGACAAAACTTATGCCGGAGAATCTCCGGCCTTCCGTGGGACCAATTTCGACGCCCATAGCCCGCAGGCTCGCCACAGTTTCCGGCATCATCCCTTCCCCGCACGGCTTCTCAATCGGAGGCGCGGAGCCGTCCGCAACGATCACCTGAAGCCCCTTTTGCCGCGCTGCGATGGCGGCAGCAAGTCCCGCTGGCCCTGCTCCGGCTACGAAAACGTCTGCACTTTGACCTAAACTGCTCACCTTCCCGCCTTTCTCGACGCCACTATTGACACGCTTTTCGTTCGCGTGCTTGTCCGCAGTGAATCGCAACAAACACGGCTCAAATATTGACTGCTCGACGCGCCATTCCTAGCGCTTCGGTCCAAAACGACGGCGACGTCTGCGCCAGCTCGACGACATCACGTATCGCGCACACGAACTCATCCAACTGTTCCGGCGTCACCATCAGCGGCGGGGCCGCCTTCAGGACCATGAAGTTGTTCCCACAGATTTGCGTAAGAATCCCCTTCTCTCGAAACATTCGCATGACCACAATTTGTCCGAACATGGCCGGATGGATGCCGTGAAAAGCCTCATAAAGTGCGCGAAACGCAAGTTTTCTCGGAGGCACAAATTCGATTCCGTTGAGCAGCCCCATCCCGCGCACTTCCTTAACCATGTCGAAGCCCGCCAGTTCGCGACGCAACTTCGCGCGAAACGTTTCGCCCAGGTTCAGCGCCCGCGGGCCGAGTTCTTCGCGTTCCAAAACGTCCAGGGTGGCTAGCCCAGCTCTCATCGACAAGCTGTTTTCGCTAAAGGTAGATGTATGAACAATGGCCCGCTTCAACGAAGAATAAACCGCGAGGTAAATCTTGTCAGTCATCAGCACGGCGCTCACGGGCATCAGGCCGCCGCTGAGCGCCTTGGCGAGCACCACCATGTCCGGTCGGACGTCAAACTGGTGCGCCGCCAAAAACGTTCCCGTGCGAGACATTCCCGTTTGCACTTCGTCCAGAACGAAAAGCGTGCCACTTCGGTGACACAGTTCTTGCGCTTTCTGCAAGTATTCACGCGAGGGAACGTGAATCCCACCTTCCGCCTGCAGCGGCTCTACGACGAACGCCGCCTGGCGCTTTCCGGCGAGAACGCCTTCCAGCGCCTCGATGTTACCGAAAGGCACTCCCTGGGTGTCAGCTAACAGCGGACCAAATCCGTCGCGCCAGAAGGCGTCGTTCATCAGTGAAAGCGCGCCCGCCGTGAGTCCGTGAAAGCTGCTCTTCGCGTATGCGATGGCATCGCGGCCAGTGGCCGCTCGCGCGAACTTAATCGCGGCCTCCACGCCTTCGCTGCCGCTGCTCCCGAAGTACACCTTCGCCAAACCGCCCCCGGCCAATTCACAGAGGCGGCCGGCGAGTTCACCGGCGATTTCTGGTACGTGGCTCTGCAACATCGCCGGGCCACACTTGTCCATCTCGTCTTTCAGCGCCTGAATGATGTAAGGGTGGTTGTGTCCGGCGTTATGTACGCAGTAACCTGACAGAAAATCCAGTATGCGGCGGCCGTCTTTGGTAAACAACTCGCAGCCGAGGCATCGTTCGTATTCGACGTTCATGCCCAGCAAGTTCAGCAGTGCAACCCATTGCGGATTAACGTGCTCTTGGTAGTTGGAAGTGGCCGCCGTCACGTCCGATGAGACGGGTGCTACGCGCCTGGTCGCCATATGCATTCAGAAGGATGCCCAGTTGTTACGGCGGGATGCCTTGGCGGCATAAAGTTCTTCGCCATGCAGAACAGTTGCCGGCCCAGGACTTCCCGTCTGTCTGTTAGCGTACACCCACACAATTGAGGCGGACACGCCGATTCTATGCGCCGGCAGAGGTTCCGGTGGCCTTTGGCTGCTGATCTACGTCTGTACCGGCAGAGCCCGTAATCAGGCGTGCCCCGCGGCTAAAGGTTAGATACTCGAAACCCCACTGAATGAATACGAGCACCCGATTTTGGAACTCCACAATGTACATCAAGTGGATGAACAGCCAAATTAGCCACGCGGTCAAGCCCGAAACGTGAAAGCCGAAGATATTCGCCACCGCCGATGCTCGACCAATGACGGCCATGTCGCCCTTGTCGAAATAATGAAATGGCTTGATATCGGTTTCGCCCTGCAACCGCTTGAGGATTGTCTTTGCCGCATAGGCGCCGCCTTGAATAGCCACCTGGGCAACACCCGGCAACGGTTTGCCATCCTTCCCCGCCGAATAAGCAAGGTCTCCGGTGATAAAAATATTCGGATACTTCGGAACGGTCAGGTCCGGATTCACCTTGATGCGCCCGCTGCGGTCGGTTTCCGCGTGAGTGCGCTCGCCCAGCTTGTAGCCGAAGGTAGTCATCGTCACGCCACCCGCCCACAGAACGGTCTTCGCCGCAATCCTTCCGACCTCGTCCCCCTTCTTATAGGTGACGCCATTCGCGTCGATTCCCGTTACCATAACGCCTTTGTGAATCTCGACGCCAAGTCTCTTCACCAGTTCTTCGGCCTTCGCCGACAGGTCTGGTGGATACGACGCCAGCACGCGATCCCCGCCCTCCACGATAATGATCCGGGCCTCGGACGGGTTGATGCGCCGGAAGTCGTGTTTCAGCGTTTCGTTAGCGATCTCCGCCAAAGCACCGGCAAGTTCCAGCCCAGTCGCTCCCGCGCCCACGATCACGAACGTCAGCCACTCGCGCGCCTCGGCCTCGGTGGCAGCCCGCTCAGCCAATTCAAATGCATATAGAATTTTGTGCCGAATTGCGGTAGCTTCTTCAACGGTTTTCAGGCTCGGAGCCCAAGTCCTCCATTCATCCTTGCCGTAGTAGGAGGTTTTGGAGCCCGTTGCCACAATCAGCGAATCGTATTCCAAGGCCGCGCCATCCCGCAGAATGACGCGTTTAGCGTCCGGATCGATGTCCACTGCTTCACCCAAGAGCACTTCCGCATTCTTTTGCCGGCTCAGAACGCCGCGCAAGGGAGCCGCGATCTCCCCGGGTGACAGCGAACCGGTCGCAACTTGATACATGAGCGGCTGGAACAAGTGAAAATTACGACGATCGAGAAGCGTGACCTCCACGAGCCCGCGCTTCAGTTTTTGCGCCGCATTCAACCCAGCGAATCCACCACCCAAAATCAGAACACGATGCCGCGGTGGCATGCCAAACGCTCCTTTCGAAGTAACCCGACCCTCACGCGTATCATCTCATTTAGCGTGACGGTATCGCATTTGATTCGCTGGGAGCGCACCCTGTTGCTGGGTTTTCGCGGCGCCACTTTCGCATTTGTTTGTTTATTTCCGGTCTTGTGCGCCTGCGCCGATAGCCCGGAGGCAAGGTCCACCGGCTCTCCATCCGTCTCTGCCGAGTCCGAGCCCGTTCGCGCTTCTTCGACGCCCACCATCGTAATCGGCTTCCTGGGTGGATTCGTTCGCCGCGATGACGCCGTGCACAGCACCGTCCAGGTTGCGCAGAGCTTGCGAAAGGCCTATCCGTCCGCTGTGCACATCGAGACCTTCGAGAATCGCCACCGAAGCGATGCTTACAATCTGATTCTGCATCTGCTCGGCGCCGGCCCCGAAGCGCGTTTGACGAACAAGCAAAAGCGAGCCGCCCGCATCATTTTGTATGGTCATAGCTGGGGTGCCAGTGCCGTTGTCGCGCTCGCCCGCGATCTGCAGGCCAAAGGAATTCCCGTCATCCTGACCGTACAAGTCGATAGTGTCGCCAAGTCCGGTCAAAACGATTCACTCATCCCTGAAAATGTGCGTTACGCCGCGAACTTTTACCAGGACAAGGGCTTCATTCGCGGGCAACAAAAAATCCTGGCCGCCGACCCCTCCCGCACCCAGATCCTCGGCAATTTTCACGTGGATTACACCGCGAACCCCATCTCCTGCCCGCAATATCCCTGGTATACCCGCGTTCTCATGCGCTCCCACATCGAAATCGAGTGTGACCAGCATGTTTGGCAGCGCGTCGAAAACCTCATTCGCGAGCAACTGCCAACTTCGGTCGCCGCCTCCACGAACTCACAATGAGTGTCTCCAACGCGAGCCAACGAATTGCCGCCGAACGCGACTTGCTGCGGCTCCTCTGCTCGGTTTTGGTCAAGCCCGTCACCCGCGTCGAATTGTGCCGCCTGGTCAACCCGTCGAAATTTCTTGACCCGCTGCAGCGCGTCCTTTTTGAGGAGATCCGCGCCCTGGGCCCCATCGACGCCAAGAGCTTGCTTCAATTGCTTCCCGCCCGCGTAACCAACCGCGGCTTTCCCGATTTCGATCTCGACGACCTGCTCACCCCCAAACTCGTCAGCGAGGGTGACATCGAGAAATTATTTCAAAGCGCCTTGCGTCTGATTGATGTGGATGAAGACACCAGCGAAGGATCCACCGAAACTGTTCACTAGATGACGTCTCGCAATCAAGTCCTGACTTTTGTTGAAGTGCTTCTGTTCGCGGTCGTGGTGGCCTTGTTTATATGGCGCTGGCAGGCCGCGTATCCATTGAGTTGGATCATCCTGCCCGTTTGGCTGGCTGCCAGTTTCCTGCTGCACCATGACACCCCGAAAACGTTGGGGTGGCGAGCGGACAATCTCTGGCCGGCAACCCGCCAGGGCCTGCTGTTATTTGCAATCTACATCGCGGCTGTTTGCGGAGCGGGGCTCGCTTTGGGAGCTTGGCATCGCTTGCCGGAACACCTCATCGATCATCGCCGATTTCTGGGCTACTTTGCTTTCTGCCTCCTGCAGCAGGTCGCGGTCAATTCCTACCTGATGAACCGGTTGCTCTACGCCGTTCATCGCCCAGTTATTGCCGCATTCGTTTCCAGCATGATCTTCGCCGCACTGCATTGGCCCAACCCGGTTCTGATTCCGGTAACTCTGATCGGCGGATTCGGCATGTGCATGTTGTTCGCACGCCAGCGCAACATCCTACCGCTAACACTGGGGCAAGCCATCCTGGGAGGCTTGGTCTGGTGGGCGTTTCCTATCGCGTGGCATCATTCCATGCGCGTCGGCCCGGGATACTATTCCTTCGCGCAAAGACTTGTGACTTGGTGAGTCTGCTCGCGTCCTCGCAAGTCCAGCGCCGACCGAAACTCCCGATCGCGTCTACAAATTCAGGTGCGTATATCTACGCGAACTCGTCCCGACTTCTCGCGTACGAGCTCTCTCGCGATTCGGATCGTTATTCCACACGCCAGCGATAGCAAAACCGCAATGCCCACAACCTCCATCTTTTACACGATTCTGCAAGACATCGTGCCAGGAGCGTCGCACCAGCAGTTCGCCGCAATTTGGGCAGATGGTATTTGCGCCGTCGCTGTAAATGTTCCCTTCATACACATAGTGCAGGCCAACTTCGCGCGCAATGCGTCGCGCCTCATGAAGTGTCTCGGGCGGCGTCCGCGGCTTGTCTCGCAGCTTGAAATCCGGATGAAACGCGGTGAAGTGCAGCGGCACATCCGGGCCGAGTTTCGCCAGCACCCATTCGGCAAGCTTCCGCGTCTCTGCCGGATCGTCATTCAAGCCAGGGATCATCAGATTGGTGATCTCGAACCACACGCCGGTTTCATTCTTCAACCATTGCAAGGTGTCCAGCACTGGACCCAGATGAGTCAGCGTAATCTTCCCGTAAAAGTTCTCCGTAAAGGCCTTCAGGTCGATGTTCGCGGCATCAATATGGTCGTAAATATCGTGAAAAGCGTCGCGCGTGATGTATCCGTTCGACACCATCACGGTCTTCAGCCCATGCGCTTTCGCCGCCCTGCAGATGTCGATGACGTACTCGCCCCAGATGGTCGGCTCGTTGTACGTGAATGCGATTGAGTCGCATCCGTACTTCAAAGCCAGAAGTGGCACATCCTCCGGCGGCACCGGCTGCGAGCTAACCTGGTCATGCCGCGACTTTGAAATATCCCAGTTCTGACAGAAAAAGCACCCCATGTTGCAACCCGCGGTCCCCATGCTGAACACATGGGTACCCGGCAAAAAATGATTCAGCGGCTTCTTTTCAATGGGATCGACCTGCAGTGCCGCAGGCGCTCCGTAACCCAAGCTATAAAGCGTGCCGCCCTGATTGACTCGAATAAAGCAAAACCCAGCTTGTCCAGGATTGATATGGCAATGCCGCGGGCAAAGGTAGCAGTGCGCGCGCCCGTTAGCCTCAGGCTCCCACCAACGAGCCTCGTGCAGCGTTTCCGTCTTTTGGAGGATCTTCAGGTCGTTCACGGACCCTCGTTTTACCCCAACGCTAACAGTATACGCCCCCCGAAGTCTGACACGGCCAAGCACAGCAGTTCCATCCGTTGTAGGGGCGGGGCTTGCCCCGCCCAGCGTCAACCCCAGCTCGCAAAAAGTCAGGGACGACTTAACGGCTGCGGACAAAGTCTTTTTCTGCCAGGAGGTCGGTGCTTGAGCGCCGACGTGAACCGCGTGCTCTCAACGGGCTTCAGCCCTCGAAGGAAGCTTTTTCCTCGTTTTGCTGCATTTTTCCGAAGCCTGTTTAGCCGCTGAGGGCGCTCCTGATGGACCCCCGCCGTCGTACTGCATGTTTCGCTTGACAAAAGTTAACTATTCGATTATACTAAGGAGTGAGTTATCTAATGACGGGAAGTCCCCACACCGACTGCGCTAAACCCTTTATTTCTCTACGCCAAAGTCCGCCAGCCTCTAAACCATTTAGAATCAAATCACTGCGCCAAACCACAAGCTCATCCCCTTTGTTTTCAAATCATTGCACGAAATAGATGGGGGGTGGGGTCAACCCCGTGGCGCCTACCACCACTCCTAGCGTCCCCGACGTTGCTCCCCCCGGCGCTCCTCCGCCCATTCCACAAACCGCTCCATCTGATCCCGATACTTCCAGCTCAAACGAAAAAATTTGCCGGCGGTCATCCCTGCCGCCTCCGGCCCCACAAACGTCTCAAACCGCCAGCGAAGGTACGGGCTATCCCAGGGATGCAGCCGGTAGCCCTTTGCGGCAATCCAGTAGTACCGCAACATCTTGAACATTCGGGAGAACCGCCGTGTTTTGCGTGCGCGCTATCTTATACCTGAATAGGTTCCATCGGAGGAATCGCCAAAAGACGTGATCGAAGAGCCCATCAGCCCCAAAGCTTCAACTCGTGGGTCGAGAGCGGCGTTCACCCATCGCAGGTGACCCCAAGGAAGGACCCGTCTGTCCTTCCTCCAAAACGTAAGCGCTCGTAACCGTTGTTGCTCGTAACCGTTGATAAGGATACTTGGCTCGTCGTTCGCCGTCCCAGCCACGCCATTGGCCGGTAGATGGCCGTGCTTCCCCGAATTGAAGGTGCGCCCCTTGTGGCTGCCCCCTAATCTGGCTTCGTGATGCAGAGCCCCAGAGATCGGAGGTCCCAGATGGCGCACCGCAACGCTGATGGACGCAACTTGAGGGCACGGGTAGGAGCCGTGCTTCTGGCCGTCGGAATTCTATTGATGGTCGGCAATTTGGGCTTGGCCGTTGCCGGCCTGCCTCAGTTCTTGCAGAGCTTGGGGATTGAAGCGCTCGGGGTGCCCGCAGCCGCCGCACTGGCCATCCTCAAGTTCTTCCGCACAATCGCCTTCCATCCTGCTGCGCTATTGCCGTTCGCTTATGGGATATTGGTACTATTCTTCGCCCTTGTAGGGATTCTGACCGGGCTTATGCTGCTTCGCAAGCGCTCGGTGGAGAACGCGTGATGACCGACTTCGACAAAGACCCGCTGAAGGGGTCGATCCGCCGCGACATCCACGACCGCATCGCCGACCGCATTCGCGACAAGGCCAATCGCCATCCGCCTGCTCAGGGAATGATCCTGGGCGCAGCGATTTGCGTAGTGGGCGTCATTCTCATGCTCGATCACATGGGCATCGTCCAGGCAGGCAATTTATGGCGGTTCTGGCCAATGCTGCTGGTGATCGCTGGAGTGGTCAATCTCACAGAGCCTGGCAAGCAGGCTTGGGGCGCCCTGCTGCTCGTCATTGGTGTTCTGTTTCAACTGGATAACCTCGGCTTTATTCACTTTCGGATCGCCGATCTTTGGCCGCTGGCCATTATTACCGCTGGGGTCATGATGATCTGGGGCTCGCTGAAGGCGCGACAGTTCAAGACCAGGGTTGGCGGTGCCGCGAATTCCATGAATGCAACTTCTGTTTTCGGAGGAGTCGAGCGCCGCGTCGGCGTCAAGGATTTCAAATATGGCAGCGTGAGCGCCGTTTTCGGCGGCGTCGAACTGGATTTTCGCGATGCTGAGATGGAAGGCGAAGAAGCGGTGATGGACATAAACGTAATGTTCGGCGGCGTCGAGATCCGAGTTCCCGATCACTGGCGCGTCGAAGCTCGTAACCAAACTCTGTTCGGGGGCTACACCGACACGACCCGCGGAACCGGCAATCCCCCGCCAGGCGCCACCGTTACTGGTCCCAAGACGCTGGTCATCACCGGTCAAGTGCTGTTCGGCGGCATCGAGGTCAAAAACTAAGCACAGCCATGCACCCGCTTCTGACTCGCAGGTCGTACCTGGGCGCGTATCTCGCGGTGTGGGTGCCGCTTGCCTGCCTGCTAGTTTTCCTGATCAAAGTGTCAGGAGGCATTGGAATATTCGAGGCCACCGTCGTCGTCGTGCCCATGGCGGTGCTGTTTGCCGCCGCGTGCCTCTCGGCCTGGTACACCTGCCGCGCCACGCCGTTGCGGTCCTCCGGCATCACCCGCGTCTTCGGCACGCACCTGGTGGCAGCATTCATTCTGAGTTTTTTGTGGGCGCAGATCGGACGTTTATTTGCTTATGCGCTCTCGACGTCACCATCTTTCCAAGGTTTGGGAGCCCGCTACGACGCGCACTTCGCCATCCTGATTGTTAGCGGCGTCCTGCTCTATTTAGTGAATGTCGGGTTTTTCTACGTGCTGATTGCGCTGGAAGCGTCTCGCGAGGCCGAAGCACGCGTCCTGGAAACCAGCGTTCTGGCGCGCGACGCCGAGTTGAAGGCGCTCAAGGCTCAGGTCAATCCGCACTTCCTCTTCAACAGCTTGAATTCCATCAGCGCTCTCACCAGTAGCGATCCAGCCAAGGCGCGAGAGATGTGCATCCTGCTCGCGGAGTTTTTGCGTATGACGCTGGGGCTCGGTGAAAAAGCAAGTATCCCCCTTTCGGAAGAACTTTCGCTCGTCCACCGCTTCCTGGCCATTGAAAAAGTCCGCTTCGGCTCCCGCTTACAAATGACCGAGGAGGTTTCGGAGGAGTGCAAGACGATGCTCATCCCGCCGCTGCTATTGCAGCCGCTCGTCGAGAACGCGGTCATCCACGGAATAGCCAATCTGCCAGAAGGCGGCTCGGTACGCTTAGTTGCGGCGTGTCAGAGCGGACGCTTGTCGATCGTCGTGGAGAATACATTTGACGCCGAGGCTACTCCTGGCCATCGCAATGGAATGGGCCTTGCGAATGTACGCCAACGATTGGAAGCACGCTATCAGAAGCTTGCCAGTATGCGCGTGGCGCCGAATGCCACGCTGTTTCAGGTGAACTTGTCGCTACCCGCGGAAGCCCTTGAGGAGCAGTCGTGAGCACCGCCGCTGGGAAAAAGATCGACGCGCTCATCGTCGATGACGAAGAGCTGGCGCGCCAGGTATTGCGTGAACTGTTGCAGACGCATGCGGAGATACAGATTGTCGCGGAGTGCGCGAATGGGTTCGAGGCCGTCAAAGCGGTGGTGGCGCACAAGCCAGCTTTGATGTTTCTGGACGTGCAGATGCCGAAGCTCAGCGGTTTTGATGTTTTGGAGCTGATTGAAGAGGATGTGGCGGTGATTTTTGTGACCGCCTATGACCAATACGCGATGAAGGCCTTCGAGGTTCACGCGGTGGACTATCTGCTGAAGCCGATCGGTCGCGAAAGGTTCGAAGCTGCGCTGGAACGCGCGAAGAAACGCATCGGCGAAAAAATGCCGCCGGTCCAGGAACTGGTTACCGCCGCACGGCCTCCGCAGCAATATATGGATCGCCTCGTGGTGCGAGACGGCACGCGAGTCACGCTGATCCCCGCAGCCAAACTGGACTACGTGGAAGCCCAAGACGACTATGTGGCGCTGGCGACGCAGGGCGCGAAACATCTCAAGCAGCAAACCATCGCCAGTGTGGAAGCCGGGCTCGATCCCGCGCGCTTCGTGCGCATTCACCGCTCGTACATCGTGAACTTTGAGCGTGTGGTTCGGATCGAGCCGTATGGCAAAGACAGCCGATTGGCGATCCTCGCGGACGGCACGCGCTTGCCGGTGAGTCGCACGGGCTACGCGCGGCTGAAGGCGCTATTGGACGACCGTGCGTAAGACAGAAATGGCAGAATGGCGAGTGCTGGCTGCGGAAGAGGGCTCAAAACGGAATTTCAGGGGCTGAAGCCCGATGAGGCAAGCACTCTACGTCGGAGCTAAAGCTCCGACCCCCTAAAGAAAAACCTTCATACTTCGAGGCGGCGCACCCAAATGCGGCTTGTTGCGGGCTTCCCCAAGTGCATGGTGCGACCGGAGGCGCGCAGGGTCATGGTCTCGTCGTATTCGCGTTTTTTCACTTCCACGCGCGTCTCCGGACGGAGTTCGAGGTTTTCTAAGAACTCCAGAAACTGAGCGTCTTTTTCGTATACGCAGAGAATTTCGCCCTGCTCATTGGCACGCAGGTCCGACAAAAGGACTGCGCCCTGCCGGCGCAGCGTTGCGACTCCGCCGCGCATCGGCACGCCGTGCGGACAACTCTTTTTGTCGGCGAATCTCTTCAGCAGAAGGCCTTCGACTTCGGGCGAAATGGCGTGTTCCATGCGCTCGGCTTCGTCGTGGGCTTTGGCCCAGGAGAGGCCGATCACATCGGTGAGCAGCATTTCGGCAAGCTGATGACGTAGTGCCAATCGCTCGGCTACTTGCCGGCCTTTCTTAGTGAGATCAATGCGGCCGGAGCGCTCTACGCGGACGTGACCATCCCGCGTCATGCGTTTGAGCGCGGCGGTTACGGCGGGAGGCGTGACATTCAGTTCTTCCGCCAAACGGGCGCTGATCGGCGTGTGGTCTTCTTCGAGCATCTCCCAGATGGCCTTCAGATAATCTTCTTGCGATACGCTGGTCTTTTCTCTGCGCAAATCGTCTCCTGGCGAATGGGCCGCCGTGCACCTGGCGAAAGCCGGCCCAGCAGCAATCTCCGCGGCCGATCATCGGCTCATTCATCGGCTCATTCATCGCCTCATTCATGGGCTCATTCATGGGCTCATTCATGGGCCCCTGTCAGCGTATCCGGGTTCGGCACCGCTCGCAACTTGTCCATGCGGCCGGCAGCATTTGTAGAACGAGACTGGCGGCAAACACGGTTGCCTTCGCCGAGTGAGCTTGTTACCAATCGGGAATCTATGTTATTGTTTACTCCCCCAAGCGCCCTGGCGCTCCCCGAAGTTTAATTCGTTCGGAGGATCCCATGTCATTCGGCGCGATACTCATTTCTATTGCGATTGGTTTTGGGCTGATTCTTGGAGGCTGTGTTCTGGTGTTTTTCGGGGTTGCGGCGATGGCGCGAGAGGCCCGCGACTGACGCCTCTAGCGGGTTACGTCCGCCGTTTTCCGGGGTGTGGCGAGTGCGACGAGATCGAGAAAGTGGCGATGCACGGTGGTGTCGGTGGTCAACTCGGGATGAAACGCAGAGGCCAGGATGTGGCCCTTTTGGACGAGGGCTGGCTTGCCAGCATGTTCCGCGAGCACTTCGACATTGGGACCGACGCGCTCGATCACCGGCCCGCGAATGAAAACCATTTCCAGCGGTTCTTTCCGCAGTGTTGAAGGGCCGCTGACGACGTCACTGTGGACCTGGCGTCCGTAGCCGTTGCGCAACACCGTCATGTCGAGCAACTTCAACGAATCTTGGCGCGGATTTTTGACTTCGGTAGCCAGCAGGATTGCACCGGCGCACGTGCCGAAGATGGCTTTATCTTCGGCGGCGAACTTTCGGATGGAATCCTCCAAGCCCTCTTCTTTCAGGAATTGCAATTGGGTTGTGCTCTCGCCGCCCGGCAGGATCAGCGCATCGCAATCGGCGAGGTCGGCGGGGGTGCGGACCTCAACGGTTTCGACGCCCATGGATGCGAGCATCCGGGCGTGAGCGTCGAAATCGCCTTGTACCGCTAGAATTCCAATCTTCACGGATCGAACACTCCTTCGGGTTCGGTGAGTGTGTGGCAAGCTGCCAAGAGCCGGCAGGATGGCGCCGCTGCCAGTTTGTCTTTCAGTTCACGAAATTTTGTTCGGTGCGGCGTTACCGATCTAAAGATCGGCCACTACAGGGCCGAACTACCAGCCTCTTGTGGACAGCATGTCCTTCTGATCCATCTGGCGGACGTCGAGTCCGGGCATGGCTTCGCCCAACTCTTCGCTGGCTTCGAGCACCGCGTTGGCATCTTCGAAGTGCGTGGTGGCCTTTACGACGGCCTTCGCACGGGCTTCCGGATCGCTGGACTTGAAAATTCCCGAGCCGACGAATACCGCTTCGGCGCCGAGCGCCCGCACCAGCGCTGCGTCCGCGGGCGTCGCGATGCCTCCCGCCGAAAAATTAGGCACCGGCAACTTGCCGGTCCGTGCCACCTGGCGGATCAAATCCAGCGGAGCGCCCAGCTCCTTGGCTTCGCGCATCAGCTCGTCGTCGCGCATGGTGGTCAAGCGCTTCATCTGACTTACGATCGTGCGCATGTGGCGCACGGCTTCCACAACATTCCCGGAGCCAGCTTCGCCCTTGGTGCGAATCATGGCCGCGCCTTCGGCGACGCGACGCAGCGCTTCGCCGAGATTGCGAGCGCCGCAAACGAACGGAACGCGGTAATCGTGCTTCCAAATGTGATTTTCCTCGTCGGCCGGGGTCAGTACTTCACTTTCGTCGATGAAGTCGACTTCCAGCGCTTGCAACACTTCGGCTTCGGCGAAGTGCCCGATGCGCACCTTGGCCATCACCGGAATCGTTACCGTCGCCATGATCTCGCGGATGACCTTGATGGAGGCCATGCGGGCGACGCCGCCCTCTTTGCGGATGTCCGATGGCACGCGCTCCAGCGCCATTACTGCGCATGCTCCGGCGTTCTCGGCGATCTTGGCTTGCTCAGCGTTGGTCACATCCATGATAACCCCGCCCTTGAGCATTTCTGCCAGGCCGACTTTCACACGCCAGGCATTTTCGCCGGCGTTGGAGTTGCCATTTTCGGCGCCCTTTAGTTGCTTTGCGCTGCCATTTACTCTCTTCGCGTCCATCTCGAATCTCCTCTGCTTTTGCCTTTTAGTCTTGGAATCCTGCCACCTTGAAAATGTTCTTATGGAAAATCGCTCTTATGCTGCGCTGCTTTTCGGCTGCTGCGGTTCGATAATCACGAAGCGCCCGCGGCCTCGAGCTAAAATTTGTCCCTCGGCGCTGCGAATCTCGCCAACGTGAAACAGGTTTCTTCCCTTCCTTAGATGCTCTTCCTCGTAAGCTTCGACGATGATTTCTTTTTCCACGTTCACGGGTTTCAAGTATTCAATGGTCATCTCCGCGGTCACAGCCCTCACTTCGCGAAACCTGCAGGCCTTGCCCATGGCTTCATCCAGCAGAGTCGCAATGATTCCGCCATGCGCCATCCCGCCGCCCCCGCGGTAGCGGGAACCCAAAACAAATCGCCCCACGATCTTCCGCCGTGCATTGTCCTGCTCAAAGGCTAACTTCATGCCAAAGTCGTTGGCTCCGCCGCACCCGAAGCAGACGTTTCCGGGATTCGGCTTCAGTTTAATTGTGTCCGTCGACTCGCTCAAAAATCCCCTTTTCCGCAGGCAAACTGGTTGACGCCGGGCTGAAGCCCGGGCCTACATTCAGACTAACGCCACGCGGCTGCGCTCCGCGCGGCGCACTCCGCGCTGGCGCTTACGCATCTCCACTTTCAGGAGGTCTGCCAACGTTGCCACGCCGCGGGCGATCTGCTTTTCGTCCAAGCTGGCAAAACCCAGCCGCAAAGTATTGGGCAGCGGCCCCTGAACGTAGAAATAGCGTCCCGGCGCGAAGAGCACGCCGCGCTCCTTTACATGAATCAGCAACTCGCTGGCGTCAAATCCCGGCGGGAGCTCCAGCCATAAACACATGCCACCCTCGGGACGCGTCCAGCGGGTGTCCTCGGGCATGTGCTTACGCAGCGCTTCGTCGAGCGCGACGAGCCGCGAGGCATAAACCTTGCGCATTTTTGCGACGTGTTTGGTAAAGAGCCCACGACGCAGAAATTCGGCCAGAACCGACTGCGCCAACTGGTCCGTGTGCAGGTCTGTCGTCTGCTTTACGATGCGCAATCGCTCGATGGCCGCGGCCGGAGCCATGATCCATCCGACCCGTAGGCCGGGGAATGCGACCTTCGCAAAACTATCAATGTGAATCACCAGATTTGACCGGTCCAACTGCTTCAGCGAAGGAACGCGCTCGTCGCGCGCGTGCAAGCGGGCATAAATGTGATCTTCGACTATGGGCACTTGATGACGGCTCGCCAGCTCGAGCACCTTCCGCCGCGAAGCCAAAGGCATCGACGTGCCCGTGGGATTCTGGAAATCCGGAGTGAGGACGATGAGTTTCACGCGATTGGCGGCCAGCGTAGCCTCCAGCGCCTCAACATCAACTCCCAACTGAGTTCCAGGCTCCGCATGGGTCCGCACCGGCACACCCAGGCAGCGGGCGCGCGCCCCGTTAAAAATCGACACGGCGCCAGGATATGTTGGATTTTCGAGGATTACGGTATCCCCGGGCCGGACAAAGGCTTTGCTGATTAAGTCGAGCGACTGCTGGCAGCCGCCGGTGACCAGCAGATTTTCGTCCTTGACGGTAAGTCCCTCGCGCCGCAGCAATTCGATCAAGGCTTCTTTCAACGGAGCGTAACCGTCCGAAGGTCCCAGGTTCAGGACATCATGGGCCTCGCGCTTCAGCACCGCGCTGACGCAGGTCAGCAGCTCTTCAACCGGGAAAAATTCCTGCGCTGGTCGCGCCATTACAAACGAGAGGGCGTCCTCCGGCGCGCTTGCGGTCAGCCGGCTCAAAACCTCGTCGCCGCGCTCATCCGCAAACAGGAGTTCCCAACGAATGCCATTGGACCCGTTCAACACCGGGGGCGCCGGGGGCGTGATCTTTAGTCCGTTGCCATTTCCGCGAATGAAGGTGCCTCGGCCAACATGTCCCTGTATGAGCCCCTCCGATTCCAACTCCGCGTAGGCGTTCGCGACCGTCGTGCGGTGTACGCCGAGCATGGTGGCCAACTCGCGACTGGCAGGAATGCGGTCGCCAGGACGCAAATCGCCGGCGTGCACGAGGGCACGCAGTTGATCGCGCAGTTGAACGTAAAGAGGAACGTGACTCTCAGGCTGGAGGTGTACCGGGAGCATTGTCTCTCACCCTGAGCCAATTTTACATGAGATTGGACTGGTGCAAGAGCCAAATTGTCTCCGAGCACGAAAATAGCGAGAAGGCGAGGTTAGTTAACAAAAGTATGGATTATGTTAACCGCTAGCGTCCGGCTCCGAGCGCAAACTTGCCGGTGCTCTCCCCTTCCGCGAAGTCCCGGAGGCACAAGCGCGTCCAATCGCTCAGGTCACATTGATACAGCTGCTTGACGGGCAGGTCGCTCTGTTGAATTTCGTAGCCGCCTCCCTGCATGTCGTTCGCATCGTCGGGCGAATCGGAGACAATCCAGCTGCCACTCTTGGCCACACGTACACGGAATTGCTTGGAGGATGGCTCGTAGTTCGAATAGGTGAAGCATCGTCCTATGCACGCCCGGTCGGCCAGATGGGCGATGAAGGCAATTCGCGAGTCGGGATCCGCGAGGATCGTCGGGATAATGCGGGTACCGGCGGGTACGGTTGAAAGGAGCGTCTCGGCATGCGTCTCCATGCGGTTCAGCTCTTTTGTGTCTTGGTAGAGAAAAGCAAAGAAGATGGCCGCGACCACCGCGAATCCCGTCCAATGCCATTTCCTGGGGCGCATGCCGCCCAGAATGGATAGTCCCACAATCGCCGAGATCGTCGTTAAGCGGGAAACCAGCAGGCCGATCCAAGCCGTGTCGGTGGAAAAGCGTAGATTTTCCGGAGCAAAGGAGGCCGTGCAAAACAAAATCAGATAGAGTTCGAATGGAACCGCGAGCTGTTTCCAATAGTCTACTTCCTTGCGCCGAGCGACCGCCTCGAGCGCGAAGCAAACAATCCCGAAGATCAGGGCGGCCCATCCTAGATATTGGTAACGTGGTCCATAGAGCACCAGTTGATCCACGCCGGTATCATGGAACGGGGCTTGGCGATAAAAGTCGGCCACGATGGTGCTCGATCGATGGATGTACCACCGCAATGCGCTACAAACTGCTGTCACTGCGAGCGGCACGAGTAGTTTCCAGGCACCCGGCAATACGGGACGAATCGCGAGATAGACAACTACTGCGACGACCCAGACGAGGCCCATCGGGTGGGCGAGTGTAACCAGAACTGCGATGACTAGCGCCGGAATCCAATTTCGCGAGGGATCACGCCAGAGCAGGGCCAGGCAAAAACAAGCGAGGCCAATGGATAGGTAATAGTTCATGAAACCCATGTTGAAGGAATAGCCGTAACCGAGGATCGCAATGCAAGGAGTTAGCGTCCACGGCGGCTGACCAGCAACAATGGCCACGAAGGCAAAGACGCCCCAGAAAAAAATCAGCACGCAGCCAGACACAACAATCTTCTCGGCGACCGCAAAGCCCACCCAATTCGCAACGTGCACGAGGGTCACATCGAACAAGATGTTGTTCCACTGCGCCGCTATATACAGACCCGGCGCGTTTCCCTTCGCGATCAGCTGCGCCAGCCATGCGTTGTATACGTGGCTGCCCAGATCCCCGGCCTCAATGTGGCGGTGCCAGAAGCAGGGCACGATCACAAGCGCCGACACGATCAGCACTCGCCACCAATTGCGCCGCAGGAACCCCAGAGCGTCGGCGACTACGCTGCCTTGGTGCATCATCTCGAATCGTGTTCCACGGCTTGGTTTGGCCCTCGTGAAGACCCGCCATTCTACTCGCTCGGGCCCGATCTAGCTCGCCGGACCCAAGACCATCACCGGTTTTGTTCGAGGACGTGGCCTAGCCACGCGCTCAGCTATTGACTCAGCGAGGGCCCCTGGCCTTCCCCTAGCCCTCCGTCCAGTAGCCCCATTCGCCCGACCAATCGAGAATAGCAGTCAGCAAAACTACGATTGCGGGGTGTGTCCTCAAGCCATGCGTCTGACGACAAAAGCGCTCCTTGTTCTGGCGGCCGGGGTGCTGGGGGGCTGCAGCGCCACCCACCAAGAGCACGCCAACCACACCATCTACACCTTCGACGCCGACCTCCACCACCGTCACGGTCAGCCCCACCAGCGCGAACATCCGCGCCGGCGATTCATTCCCATTCACAGCTACAGTTTCTGGCAATTCCAATACAGCTGTGACCTGGGCCGTGAATGGCACCGCCGGGGGCTCCAGCGCAATCGGAATGATTTCTTCGAGCGGCAACTTCATTGCACCATCATCGATTCCGAGTCCCAACACGCTTACAATCACCGCCAGCAGCGTCGCCTCCAGTCCCGCGACCGCTTCTAGCGCCGTGACCCTGCTCAATCCAACGCCTGTTCTCAGTGGGACAAATCCAGCCAGCGTGGGTACCGGCAGCTTCTCGCTCGCCATTACCGGAAGCAATTTCGTATCGGGCGCGCGAGTGCTGCTGGGCACAACGCCGCTGACAACCACTTTCGTTTCCACCACACAACTTACTGCTACCGGCGCAGAGTCCTCCGCGGGACTATTCAGTATTACGGTCGTGAACCCTGATCCCGGGAGCAGCAGTTCCAACAGCGTCAATCTGCAAGTGGGTGGGTCCCAGCAAGCTTCGGGATGCAGTCAAATGTCGATCGGCCAAGGGGCGAGCTTGAACGGCTTTCTGCCGTTCTCGAGCGTGAGCCTCTGGAATCAGGACATCTCGTCCGCTGCGGTCGATCCGAACTCCACGGCGATCATCAGCGACATTGGCGCGACGATTGGGTTGCACCCGGACTTCGGGTCCGGCGAATATCAAGGCTCTTATATTGGCATCCCGTATACCGTCGCCGGACTGCAGGAGCCCAACATACCGATCAATTTCACGGCGTACAGTAGTGAGAGCGATCCTGGGCCGATGCCGGTGGCGGTGACTGATCCGATCGAGGGATATCCGAATCCAGGCAGCGGCGATCGCCATGTCCTCGTGCTCGACAACGCGAACTGCTTTCTGTACGAGCTCTACAGCTCGTATCCGCAAACCAGCAGCTGGAACGCCGCCTCGGCCGCGGTATGGGACCTACTCGGCAACGAACAGCGCCCCTACACCTGGACTTCCGCTGACGCCGCGGGACTGCCGATCTTCCCCGGCCTGGTGCGCTACGACGAAGTGGCCGCCGGCGCCATCACGCACGCGATTCGCTTTACGCTGCAAAACAGCCGCGCGGCTTTTGTCCCGCCGGCGTCGCACTGGGCGGCTACCACCAGCGATCCGCTAGCGGCACCCATGGGAATGCGCATGCGCCTGAAAGCCAGTTTTGACGCCTCAGGTTTTTCCGCGACGAATCAAGTGATTCTGAATGCGTTCAAGAAGTACGGCATCATCATGGCCGATAACGGTTCATCGATGTACATCGGCGGGGCGCCCGACGATCGCTGGGACAACAGCGATCTGCACAATCTTGGGACGGTGCAGGCTTCCGACTTTGAAGTGATGCAGATGTCGCCCATCTACACGCAAGCCAACGTTCCAACGGGCGCGTCGCCAAAGGTTACGTCGTTCACCGCCAGCGCGGCTACGGTCGCGGCAGGCACGAGTGTCACGCTGTCCTGGCAGCAAACTGGCGCCTCTTACGTAATCGTCTCGCCACAAATCGGCGCGGTGCGCGGATCTAGCGTCTCGGTCACACCAACGGCCACCACCACGTACACCCTGTACGCCACGAATGCGTTCGGGCAAACCACTTCAACGGTGACCGTCACCGTCCAATAACCGATCTTATTTAGTCTACGCAGTAACTCGAGCCCGTACGGGTCGTGCGGGCGCGGGCTTCGACCCCGCGTCATCGTCTAAATCTCGATCTTCGAAAAGCGCCACGCCCCCAGGCAGAGCAAAATGACCGCCACCACCGCAAGGACGAGCAGATCGATAGTGGCGCCGAAGTAGCCGCCGCCCAGCAACGCCACGCGCAAGCCGTCCACGCCATAGGAAAGCGGATCGACGGAGGTCACGATGCCGAGTGCACGCGGGAGATTCTTCAGTGGAAACAGCGCTCCTGAGAGGAAGAAGATGGGAAGCACGAGGAAGTTCATGACGATGGGAAAGGCCTGCATATCCTGGAGGCTGGACCCAATGGTCGTCCCCAATGCCGCGAATACGATGGCAATCAGCGCCAGAAACAAAAACGCCAAGGGCACCATGGCGAGACTTACTGGACGAAATCCGGCAATGAGACACACCGTTGTTACCAGTAAGCCCTGGATCATCGCGGTGGTCGCGGCTCCCAGCGTGCGGCCGATCATGATCTCGATTCGGGGAACCGGGGCGACGAGGGTCTCTTTTAAAAATCCGAACTGGCGGTCCCACAGCAGCGCGATTCCCGAAAACACCGACGAGAACAGCACCGCCATCCCGATCACTCCGGGAGACATAAACTGCAAATAGCTGCCGCCACCGGCCTTCTGATAGACCGGGCCAAGGCCGAAACCCAGCACCAGCAAATAGAGTAGCGGCTGCCCCATCGACGCGATGATCTGGGCGCGCGATCTGGTATATCGCTTCACTTCACGGAGCCATAAAATGTAAATCGCTTCCATCTAGCGCCTCCACATCTTTGCCATTTGCCGCATCTGATCTGCGGACCCCGCGCTCTCGTCGCGGATGGCCGTTCCGGTTAATGCTAAAAACGCTTCTTCGAGAGACTCCTTGCTAGTCTGCACCTTCAATTCCGAGGGAGAACCCGTCGCGACGATGCGGCCGTGGTCGATCACCGCGATGCGCTGAGCTACGCGATCGGCTTCGTCCATGTAATGGGTGGTCAGGAAAACGGTCACGCCCTCGCGCTGATTGAGGTTTTTCACGTGGGTCCAAAGCTGGTTGCGGCTTTGCGGGTCCAACCCCAGAGTCGGCTCGTCGAGAAACAAGATCATTGGCGTATGCAGGAAGCCGCGCGCGATTTCGAGTCTCCGCTTCATGCCCCCGGAAAATTGCTTGACTGGACTGTCTTTGCGATCCCAAAGCTCGAATAATTTGAGGAGCGTCTCAGCGCGCTCGCGGCGGACTTTACGCGGCACATGATAGAGCACGCCATGAAGATCCATGTTTTCCCAGGCGGTCAAATCCTGGTCCAGGCTGGGATCCTGAAACACGATTCCAAATCTTGTACGTACTTCATGCTGGTGGCGGGCCGGATTGAGTCCATCGATCTCCAAAGTTCCACTCGTCGGGGCCAGTAGAGTTGTCAACATCTTGATCGTGGTGGTCTTGCCCGCGCCATTTGGACCGAGAAAAGCAAAGATTTCGCCGCGCGCCACCTCAAATGAAATATTGTCGACTGCTGTGAAGGCTCCGAACTTCTTCACAAGGTGCTGCACGCGAATCATTAGCTCTCACCTCCACAAAACACTACGGTCGACAGCCAGTAGAAATTTCGCATACTAAACGGTTCAGTTCACTCTCTCAAACCTCGACGTTATCGGGAGCGGAGCGGGGGGATCGATGTCTTCAAGCGAGGCCACACCAACTTGTACGGACCACAGTGTTGCTTCGCCCCTTTTGGCAAGAAATGTCCAGAAGGTCTTTGGTTCGGGAAGTTGAGGGCTACTTCGATAGCTGGTTCTCGCCCAGGCGCTTCAAGCGGTCGCGTAATTTGCGCTGCAACACCGTCGGAGTATTGGGATTGAACGCCACCAGATACCACAGCGGCTGGCTGCGATCCCTGCTCAACCACGTCAGCGTAGTGGCATCTGCATTCGGATGGCGCGCCACGTTCTCACGGATGGCACCGTAAGGATGCTTTGCAAGTTTGTGGAGGGTTTTCGCGTTCGCGCGCGGGTGTTCGCTGATCAAACGGAGCAAATAAAAATCGGTCTGTGGAGCCTGCTTAACCAGCTTCTCGAGCATTTCGGGCTTGGCGTCGGCGCTTAGCACGAGGCCGATCTTCTCATCCCAGGCGGTGTTGATCTGGTTCAGCTCGCGCGTGCGGGCGTGAATCAACTCTTCCAGAATTCGGCGTTCCTGCTGCATGCGTGCGATCGGTAGTTCGGTGCCTTCCAGGGAATCGAGTACGCGCAGCAGATGCTGGCGTTCGCCGAAAACGATCTGTGAAGTGCGCGTGGTCGCGCCTTTTTCTTTCTCTTTGTGTTGCACCAAGTCGGAACGTCGCATGTTGTGGTTGCTCCGGCTCAATCCCCTCCCAAGCTCATGCAGGGACTTCGCCTGTATCTACGCTGCCTATGTATAACTGAAGCGAAAGACAGGACCACTTCGAGTGGCCACTGCGAATTATGTTATGCGTGGCACGTGCGGTAAAGTTACCTGCGAGTCTTGTGTGCCCGATGTGCCACGGTGACCAATTTTGTCGGAGCGCGCACCCGCAACGGTTTTTTATCCAAGGCAAAGACGCTACGAAGAGGACCCGGAATCATGCCGCCACCGAATTCCGCATTTGACGAGCACAAGGATGAGCTCGAGCACTACGAGCAGATGTTCGGCCGGGAACGCGGACGTCTGGCGGTCTCTCTCGATCGACTGACGAATGCCTTGGTACTCGTGGGTCAGCACGGTGTGTATTGCACAAGCCAGCGCAACCCTATGGTGCCGGCGATGGACCTCCGCATGGTCGTGCAGGAACTGACCCACGCCAAGGAGTTAACGCAATCCGTGATGGAAGAGCTGCGCCGTGAGAGAGAGGAGAAGTCGTCGGAGTCGTAACTGGATGTCAGATCCGTTTGGTCTGTAGGAACTATTTGTGGATAAGAAATGGGTTGGACTGGCGTTCTTCGCCGATGCTGGTTCTTGGACCGTGGCCTGGGTGCACGACGGTTTCGTCCGGGAGTTGCAGAAGCTTGCTTCGCAGCGAATCGAGGATTATTTCCATAGAGCCGCCCCAAAGGTCGGTGCGTCCGATGCTTCCTGCGAACAACGTGTCGCCGGCGTAAAGCTGCGGAGGTGCCGGGGGGGCAATTTTGCCGGTTTCCTGGGGGATGTAGAGCGAAATGCTGCCGGGGCTGTGGCCGGGCGTGTGCATCACCTGTGCGGCGAGGGATCCCCATTGCAACACGTCGCCGTCGGTTAGAAGTTGATCGATCTCTCCGGTTTCGGGCGTAGGCACGCCGAGAAACGCTGCCTGGACGTCCATGCCTTGATAGAGGGGGATGTCGTCGCGGTGCATCATGACCGGCGCTCCGGTGTACTGCCGCAGCTTGTACAAACCGCCGACATGATCGATGTGCGCGTGGGTGCTGACGATAGCCTTGACGGTGAGCCTGTGCCGGCCGAGGAGTTCCAGGATGCGGCTGACTTCGTCGCCGGGATCGATGACCAGCGCCTCACCGGTGGCAGGGTCACCGATGATGGAGCAATTACACTGTAGCATCCCCACGGGAATGGTGATGTGGATGAATCTTTCGTTGCTTGCGCCGGGCGCAGGCCTGGAATCGGCCGCCATGTCCGGAAGTATAGCATCGGGCGGGATCGGCTCCTCGAAACAACGGGCTCTGCTAAACTGGGTGCTTGCAGCGGAGTGCAGACGGAATGGAAGCGATCGGAACTCAGCATGTTCTGGAAACGCCGCTCGCTGACGTGCATCGAAATGCCGGCGCGAAGATGGGCGTGTGGTTCGGCTGTACCTTGCCCGATGATTTCGGCGATTGGCAGCGCGAATATTTTCTAGCGAAACAGAGCATCGCGCTCGTCGACAAGAACCACAGAGCGTACATTTCGTTCACGGGCCCGGACAGGGCGCGCTACCTCAACGCTATTCTGACCAACAATATCAAAGACCTTCAAGCGTCGCAGGGCTGTATCTCGCTGTTACTGAATCCGCAGGGTCGCATCCTCGCCGAAATCGAAACGCGCGCTGAGTCCGACGAGCTTTTCTGCGTTTCGTACGTAATGATTCGCGAGCGATTAATCGAGACGCTCGACAAATTCATCATTATGGATGAAGTCACGCTAACGGATGAAACGCAGCGTTATGGAACGCTGTCTCTCGAAGGGCCCGGCGTGTCGGAGATAGTCCGTGAGCTCACCGGGACCGACTTGGGTTCACTGGGCGAGATTGCTAGTGCGGAAGTAAAAATGGAGTCGATTCCTTGCACGGTCACCCGAAAAACATTTGGCGGATTTCCAGGCGCCGATATTTTGATCGCTCGCGAAAGTCTTGAATCGATGTGGAAAATTCTGCTGGAGAAGATCAAGTCAGCTGGCGGCGGACCCATGGGCTACACCGCACTGAATGCCTTGCGGCTTGAGCAAGGCGTTCCCTGGTTCGGTTACGACTTCGGCGACAAGCAGATTCCGCACGAGGCGGGCCTGGAGAACAGTCACATCAGCTATACCAAGGGCTGCTATACCGGCCAGGAGATCGTCGAGCGGGTGCGTTCCCGCGGCCAGGTGAATCGACGGCGTGTCGAGTTGATTTTTCTGGGGTCGCGCGTTCCTTCCGCTAACGAGGTTCTTACCGCAGACGGTAAGGAAGTTGGTTTTGTCACGCGGGCGTCGGCGTTGCCGTCGCAGCCGCTCGCGATTGGTATGGGCTACCTGAGAAAGGAAAATAATACGGTCGGAAGCCAGGTCGATTGGGTTGGCGGAATCGCGAGAGTTGCGAAATTCCCTGATGAACTCAAGCCCCTCGGCTGAGGCCTTCCGGGTTCGTTCCTAGAGAGTTCTTAAGTTTGTTCCCCGTTTCCCTACGGGGAGTCGTTTTCGTTTGGGACCGATCTTAAGGTCGGCCCCTACCACTATTGCTGGTCGACTAGCTTCCAGGTTGCGTCCGGGTCGTATTCGGTCATGGAGCGGGCGATTTTTTCGGTGTTGGCGCCGAGATTTTTTTCGTAGACGCGCCCTTGCTGGTTGATGATGAACGTCATGACGCCGGTGCTGCCCCATTTCTCTGGGTAGGCCACCAGGGCGTAGCCCGCGATCATGTTGCCGTTGATGATGTAGACGTATTTGCCGCCGGGCGCGTGGGGGCCCTGTCGCGTCAGGATTCTTACATAGTAGCCGTAATACGGGGCGTGATCTGCCGCTGCGGCTTCCTTCTCGGAGCCGCCCTGCTTTGCTGCATCCGTCGTTTGCTCTTTGGGACCGTAGCCTTCAGCACGTGCCGCGGCCATCAGGGGACCCAGTGGACTTGGTTTCTGGTCTTCTGCGGTCTCCCAGAACAGGCCATCGTGTTTTCCGGGGGAACTGATGAGATGCTGGGCGTATTCGGCGACTCCGTCATGATCCCAATCGCCTTCGGTGTAGTACTCCCACTGCGCGACCGCATAGGCCCGGCAGGTCTGGATCGCTGCCAACTCATTTTCGCCAACGCGACGATTCACCACCTCGTCGAGGCCTGCCGTCGTGTCGAACTGCCATTTTCCGTTCTTTTGAATGATCGGGATGGGCGTAGGCCAGTTATCTTTCCCCACGACCACGATGTATTTGGACTCGTTATCCTTTTGCAGCTTCGCCGATTCCTCCACGGCCCGGGAAAAATCATTCAGGTCCTTGTCATCCTCGACTTGATCGCCGGACAGCAACTTATCGTAGTCGGAGCCGAAGATGCTTCCCATCGCGGTGCGATCTTTTGCCTCGGCTGCGGAAACGAGCGCCTGCAATGCCGCGTCCGGCGACGAAAAGCTCGACGGTGGCGTCGTTTGAGCAGAGGCCCGCGAGGTGGCGGATAGGCTTACCGCGACAGCAAAGAGGAGAACCATCAGGCACGATCGATATTTCCAATCGAGAACGCTCATTTGCGAATTCGCCTCCACCGAAGATTCTATTTTATTTGACGCGTTCATGGCTTTTTCCCTCCGCCGCCATGTGGCGCGGGCGCATTGTGCTGAGGGGGCGCACTTTTCTGCGGAGGTGGATTTCGAATAGCGGGCGCTGGACGTGCCACCGGAGCCGGATGGCTTGTCTGGGCGCGGCTAGCCTGGCCGCGCTGGCTGGCTGCGCGGGAATCGAAACTCCCCTCTGAGCGGCCGAACGTGTGCGGCGGTTGAGCCTGCGGAGGCCGCTGCCCCTGATTCTGGATGTTGGGCCGATTCTGAGGTTGCGCCGAAGTGTTACCACGGTTCTGAAATTCCGGACGGTTTTGCGGCTGCTGATTGCCGCGGTTTTGAAATTCCGGACGATTCTGAGGTTGCGGCGGTGTGTTGGGGCGGTTCTGGTTTTCTACCTGCCGCTGCGGCACCTGCGGGGGCCGATCGTTGCGTTGATTGTTGTTCTCACGACCGCGAAAATCGTTGTATCGCGCGTTGTTGTTGTCAATATTGCGGTTCAGAATTTTGTTGTTGACGTTGTTATTTGGGCGAGTGTTGTTATTTGGACGATTGTCGAGATTGTTTGGCGCGTTCACGTTGTTGTTGAAGCGCGGATTATTGTTGCCCCGATTGAAGCGATTATTGTTAACCTGCACGTTGTTGTAATTAACGTTTTTGTGGACGTAGTTGTAGCGATTAATGTTCTCGACGTTCACGCGCCGATTAATCACCGTACGATTCACGTTCACGGTGGTGTAGCGGTTGTTGATGTAGACATTGTTCACACGAACGTAGGTTCGCGAACGCTCCATCCAGCGCCCGTTCCATCCGCCCCACGGCCGCCAGCCGGTATAAAAAACACCGCCGTAGCCGCCGCCAAAGCCCCACCGGAAGTCGAGGTTGAGCCACGCGCCGATGGGAAACCCGACGCCGAAGGCGATCGCAGGTCCATAGTAAGGACGCCGGTAATAGCAGATCGCCGGATCGTAGACCGGTACGTAGATCACCTGTGGCTGTACCGGATCGATGGCGATGTAGTCGTCATTTACCAGAACCTCCTGCTGCCGCGTCGTTTGCAGATTGCCGACGTTGCGCGCCATGTGACGCAGGCGTTGAACCGATGCCGACACGTCGGTGGACTGGTTGACATAGGCCTGGCCGAGCGAGGTGGTCCAGTCGATTTTGTCGGCCATCATCTCGATGACGGATGGGTAGTGCGCCACAGCCTTGACGCTGACGTCCCAATTTTGATCGTCGATTCCGGCCTGGCCGTTGCCGCGAACCCAGCGCGACGCTTCTTCCACCTGATCCGGAAAGGTGGCCGCTACAAGCAACTGAGCGAGTAGAGGATCGGGATAGAGCGCAACCGGAGAAAGCAGGTTGTCGAGCTGCTCGGGGGAAAATGATTGGTAGGGAGCGTTCTGGCCTTGATCTGGATACTGACCTTGGTCCTGGTTCTGGCCTTGGTCCGGGTACTGCTGATTTTGCCCCTGGTAGGGAGGCTGATTTGGATCGGGCTCCTGCCAAGACGCCATTGCTGCCGATGATCCGGAAGCTCCTGCTCTGCTTCCGGGAGCGCTAAATAGTGAAAGCATGAGAAGCACGAGCGCGGTTCTACGCATGCGCGATATTCTCCTTCCCTGACGGTCGCTCGAGGAACGCCCACCAGGGCTAGTTGCAGGGTCACTGACGTCTTACAACTATTAAACACCGTGGGTGCGGCGGAGTTGTAGAGGCCCAGGAAGGGTGGGTGTTTCAAGCTTAACAGTTGAAGTAACTCTTGAGATGAGAAATTTTGGTTATTCACCTCTTGTCTGCGGCGAGGAAGAACTCAGGCGAAGAAGGGTCGAGAGACAAACAGAAAAATCAAAATTCAGCATCTTTCGAGCGAGGCACAAATAGCGGCGTGAATGCGACGAATGGCCAACGTACGCGCTCGATTCCATTCCAACAACCAGCTGATTCATCATTAGGCTTCCGCAGAATTCCGCGACTCAGCTCCGCATCCAGGATTCTCGCGCGAGCACGCCGACTTCTGTAATTTCCAGCAAAAGTGCCGGCCGGTTGCCGAACTTCAGCAATTGCCGGAGTTCGGCCCCGCCAGACACTCACTAAACCTATTGGAATCTGGTGTTTACGAACGGCAGGCAAGATGCTACCTCCCTTGCATGAGCTTGCGGCCAATCGCGGCGAGTTTGGCACGGCACCTGGCACATTACGTCCCAGTGAGAGTGGCGGGAACAAGAACTTTGTGCGGCGGATGCTGAATATTCGTAGCGCGGTGAGAGTACGTAAAGACGCAAGACTAAGGGATGCGACGGATCATCGCGAGCTCCTCCTTGCGAGTGAATTACAGTCCGAACTGCTGCCCGCACTGCACCCTCCGGAGGCCGAGATCGATCTCGGAGCGAGAAGCGTGGCCGCTCGGATCGTCGGCGGAGATTTTTACGATTTTTTCCGTTATCCCGGTAAGGCCATCAGCGCCGAGGCCGTCGGCGATGTTAGCGGCAAGAGAGCAGCCGCGGCCATCCACGCGGGTTTGGTAACCGGTATCCTTCGGTCGCTTGCGCCGCTGGAGCTTGGTCCAGCCGAAATGCTGTCCAGATTGAACAAGGCTCTTCTGAAGCGCCCGGTTCGAGGACGGTACGTCTCGCTGATCTACGCCACCTGGGACGAACGCCAACGCCTGTTCCGCATTGCGAATGCGGACTGCCCTACCCCGTTTGCGTACGCGACGGAGAAGCGTCTTCGGTGAAGGTCGCGGGGCTGCCACTGGGGCTGTTTGAAGAGGCGGAATATGAGAGCACACGCTGCCCTGCAGTCCGGGAGATCTCGTGGTGTTTTATACCGACGGCGTTACCGAGGCTGTTAATAGTGACAGCGAGGACTTTGGTGCGGACCGGCTCGAAGAGGTTATCCATGCCAACTCCGGGGAAACTGCAGATCGTGTTGTGAGCGCCATCTTTTTCGCGGTTTCGTCTCATGCCAAAGGCTTGGAAGCAAACGACGATCAGACTGTGATTGCGGTGCGAACGTGATTGGGCAGATCGGTTTACATCAATTTCAGGATGAAGGTGCTGCGCTGGATGTTGTACTTCGATACGGCTGGCGGAATTCGGCGTGGCGTGGCAGAGTGGCCGGATGCTGGACGAGGGCGTGTGGGCTGAAATCCGGGTGGGTGGCGAGCACTTGCGTCTGTTTTCAGAGCGCAACGCTCAGGGTGTGCAGGCGTCGGTTTACAACGTCATCGCGAAGAACTGGATCGCTCCTTCCGAAGATGTCGGAGACATCGAAGAGGGTAAGGAGAAGGCGGCTGCTTACGCGGAGGCTTATCTCAAGCGCGTGGTAAACGTAGAGCTGCCTTCGCTGTTGTGGCGGAAGGCGCGGTCGGCTTAGGGTGCAGCGCTCGTGGGGTTTGGTGCGCTGAGCGCGAGAAATGGCCAGTGCCCGGCCGCTGTAAGCAGCGTAGCGGCCTGCGTCCTAGTCGAACTCGCGGCGAGGAGCGGATTGATCGGGGCCCAGACGGCCTGCGGTGATTTCGGCCTGGTAGTAGTTTTCGCCTCGGATGGCGCAATTCGAGAGGCGGCGAAGCAGAGCCAATTGGCCGATGTGGCTCAGGGCGTCGGCGATGGGGCCTTGGAAAAATTTCTCGGGGCTCGCGTGGAGGGGTTCGTTCGAGGCAAGGTAATCGTCGAATTTTTTAATCGTGTCGTAAAAGCGGTCGACTTCGGAGGGCCAGGGTAAGGGTTCGGAGTCGTGCCACGATTGCTTACCTTGAGCAATGGAGAGGGCCCAGTCGAAGAGGTCGCCTATGTGGGCGAGGATTTTGATGGGGACGCGGGCGGTTTCGCCGCCGCGAAATGTAGAGAAGGATTCAGGGGCGTTGCTCAGGGGCTTTTTAGCGCGATACGCGGCGGTGGCCACGGTGTGGCGGAGGAATTGGCGCACTGGATCGGGTGTTGGCGGCATTCTTGGCTCCCTTCGGAACTCATACGCGTTTTACCACAGAGTGCGCGGAGAGCACAGAGCTAGAGGTAGTGGGCCGCTTTACCACGCGGAGTATTGCAGGCGGTTCACGGGAACGCGGACAGGAAATTCTGTGCTGCGCGCGAATTGCTACCGCTTGGCGGTGTAGACGCGCACGTAGTCAACCAGCATGGTTTGGGGAAACGGGGTTGTGGCATCGGGAGGTCCGGGCCAACTTCCACCTACTGCAACGTTCAAGATGAGGAAGTATGGATGGTCGAAAACCCAGGAGCCTGCGGTGGTGGGAGTGGAAGCGACGGAATTGGCCGTGAAGGTAGCGTAGAGGGTGTCGTCCACGTAAAAACGAACCGCATCTGGCTCCCACTCAACGGCATAAAGATGATAGGCGGCGGCAAAGTCCTTGCCTGTGGGTAGGCTCACCGTGGAAGTGAGATCGGTCGCGGCGCCTGTGGTCAGCGGGCCGTGAAGGAACCGTGAACAAACCGGGCTCTTTGCCGATATTTTCCATGATGTCGATTTCGCCGCACTTGGGCCAGCCGACGGACGAAATATTGTCGCCCAGCATCCAGAATGCGGGCCACATTCCCTGCCCTGAGGGAATCTTGATGCGGGCCTCGAAGCGGCCGTAGGTTTGGGAGAACAAGCCTTGGGTCTTGAGGCGCGCGGACGTGAATTCGCGCGCGATGTGATCGGAACCTTCGAAATTTTCCTTGCGCGCGGTGATGACTAAATTTCCGTTTTCGATGTGAGCGTTTTCCGCGCGGTTGGTGTAGGACTCGAGTTCTTGATTGCCCCAACCTCCACCACCCAGATCATAGGTCCATTTCTTTGGGTCGGGCGGCGAGCCATTGGGGCCGTCGAATTCGTCGTGCCAGACGAGAGTGTAATTCTTGTTTGAACTTGCGGTGGGACTGCTGTTCCGCGCCGAATGATAAGCGAGCGGCAATACGAAAAGCGACGCCAAAAATTTAGGCAATGTTTAGAGCTCGTTTGAAGGACCCTTTTTCGTGATCGATCTTCTTTTGGAGTTGCAGAATTGCGTAGAGGACGGCTTCGGGCCGCGGCGGGCAGCCGGGAACGTAAACATCGATCGGAATTACCTGGTTGCAGCCCTGCACGATCGCGTAGTTGTTGAAGACGCCGCCGGAAGTCGCGCAGGCGCCCATGGAGATCACCCATTTGGGCTCAGGCATTTGATCGTAGAGTTGCCGAATGACTGGAGCCATTTTCTGGGACAGGCGGCCAGCGACGATCATTAAGTCGGCTTGGCGCGGCGATGGGCGGAAAACTTCGGCGCCGAAGCGGGCTACATCAAAACGCGCTGCGGCCATGGACATCATTTCAATCGCGCAGCAGGCCAGGCCGAAACCTAGCGGCCAGATGGAGCTGCGGCGCGCCCAGTTCACGGCTTTGTCGAGCGTCGTGAAGATGATGCCTTCGTCTTCGAGCAGTTTGCCGAAGTCGTCGGGCTTGGAGAGAGTGACGTGCTTGCCGAGTGATGTGCTCATGAGGCCTCGCCTGCGGTCATTTTCGCACATTGGGTCGGGGGAGACAATCGACGGGTGTGAGTATTGCGCGAAGAGTGGGGAGGCTTCGAGTTCAAGGTCAAGACTTCGCTGGCGGGTGACATTGTGTCAAGACTCAGCGGCCGGGCGGGGCAAGCCCCGCCCCTACAAAGGACGGTGGGGATTATACGGTGAGGACTACTTTGCCGAATTGGGCGCCGCACTCGAGGTACGCGTGGGCGGCTGCCGCTTCCGCCAGCGGGAAGACGCGATCGACGATGGGCTTCAGACGTCCCGCGGCAACGAGCTTCATCACCGTGCGGAGATCGTTTTTTGTGCCCATGTAGGAGCCCAGAAGAGACAGTTGGCGGCTGAAGAGGAAGCGGAGGTCGACTTTGGCATCGTAGCCCGTAGTGGCGCCGCAAGTTACCAGGCGGCCCGATGGGGCCAGGCTGGCGAGACTGTCGTCCCAGGTGGCGGTGCCTACGTGTTCGAAAACGACGTCGACTCCTCGTTTCCCTGTGATGCGGCGGACTTCGTCGCGAATTTTTTGGGATTTGTGATTAATGACGTGGTCGGCCCCAAGTTCGCGGGCTTTGGCGAGCTTTTCGTCCGTACCCGCCGTCGCGATTACGCGGGCGCCAAAAAACTTGGCGATCTGGATGGCGGCGACCCCGACGCCGCTCCCTGCGCCGAGGACGAGAACATCTTCGCCGGGTTTCAGTTCAGCACGAGCCAACAGCATGTGCCACGCGGTCTGGAAGACCAGGGGGACGGCGGCTGCTTCTTCGAAGGACAGATTTTCGGGGTACGGGAGGCAATTCACTTCAGGTGCGCTAACGAGTTCGGCGCAGCCGCCGTCGATCATATAACCGAGGTTGGTGAACTGACGGCAACGATTGTCGAGGCCCGCAAGGCACGCGGCGCATTTGCCGCAGGTAACGCCAGGGGCGAGCACCACTCTTTGGCCGACGCGTACGGTGGTGACCTCTCCGCCGATTTGGGCAACTTCGCCTGCGACGTCGCTGCCTGGTATATGTGGGACCGGGATCGGAACGCCGGGGATGCCTTGGCGTACCCAGAGATCGAGACGATTGAGAGCGCAAGCGCGGACGCGTACGAGAACTTCATTGGGGCGCACCACCGGGTCGGGAACGTCCGTATATTTCAGGACTTCGGGGCCGCCGTGTTGCTGGAATTGGATGGCCTTCACTTTTGGCCGCCTGGCTTTTTGGTGCCGAGCAGACCGGTCAGAACCGTGCCGGCAAGAAACGCACCCCAGAGCCAGGGCAAGCTCACATACAACTTGCCGAGGGCGGGTGTCAGATAAACGGTAACGCCGCTGTGATCGTGGACGGGATAGGAGTGAACGGCGTCGGGCCCCCAAGTGGAGAAGTGGTGGATGCGCCAGGTGAAGATCGGCCAGACGCAGACCACGATTAAGAACAGGAGAAGAACGAAGAAGAATAAGATCTCGCCGGGGGAAATTCCACCAGCGGACCTGGATGAAGAGGGCGGGGGTTGCATCGGTGCAAGTCTAACTAGAGAGAAACATCGTGTCCAGATGCAGGAGATTTGACGCGCTATCCTGTGGGGGGTAACGTAAGATCGCGAATTTGCGGCAAACGCTGCTGACGGACCGGAAACCGCGAAACTTCTGAGCGAGCTTGACAAGCGGCGAAAGCAACCGGCGAGTTGAGGAACGATTCGCTCGGATGAGGGGTTAAAGTAGCAAGGCGCCATCTGCGTTGCGGAAAAAGAGCTATGGACCTGTTTGAAGAGATCGTGAGGATGCGGCGGGCTGGTCAGCGCGGGGCGCTGGCTACGATCGTGCACACGAACGGGTCGATTCCCAGCTATGAGAGTTCGCGAATGCTGGTGCGCGAAGATGGGTCCCTGGCAGGGACAATCGGCGGGGGCTGCGTCGAGGCGGAGGTTTGGGCCGCCGCGAAAGAGGTGATGCAGAAGGAATCGCCGCGCAAGATGGTCTTCAATTTGAACAATGAAGCATCGTACGACAACGGATTGATTTGCGGCGGAACCGTGGAAATTTTCGTGGAGCCGATTTTGCCGCAGCCGGTGCTGTACTTATTTGGCGGCGGCCATGTGTCGATGGCGATGGCGAAGGCGGCTTTCTTGGCGGGATTTGGAGTGGTGGTGGTGGATGACCGCGAAGCGTTTGCGAATTTGCAGCGCTTTCCAATGGCGCAGGAAGTGTTCACAAGTTATGAGGATGCTTTCGCGAAGATCCAACCGAATGCATCAAGCTATCTGGTGATTGTTACGCGCGGGCATAAGGAGGATATGCGCGTGCTCGCGTGGGCGGTGCGGACCAGCGCGCGCTACATCGGGATGATTGGGAGCAAGCGGAAAGTTTTGTCGGTGTACAAGGCGCTCGAGACACGAAGGTTACCGGCCTGAGGAGATGGAGCGGGTTTACGCCCCGATGGGACTGGATATTGGGGCGCTGTCGCCGGAAGAGATTGCAGTTAGCATCGTGGCGGAACTGATTGCCGTGCGGCGCAATGCGGACACTTCGGCGCACAAGAAATTACGGCTGGAGCCGCGTCCGATCGCGGGCGCGCGTTGAGCTGAGTGATGCTGTCGGCGGTCATCCTTTCGGGCGGCGCGTCGCAGCGCATGGGCTCGCCGAAGGCGCTACTTCCCTACCAAGGTCGTCCTTTCCTTGAACATTTGATAGCGGTGACGTCGCACCCGAAGATTGGTGCGCGGCGCATCGTGCTGGGTGCTGCACGCGGAATTGATCACGGACGCGGTACGGTTGGCGGCGGACGAGGTGGTCATCAACGCCGAATGGGAAAAGGGGCAGTTGAGTTCGATTCAAGCGGGGATACGCAGTTTGCCTGCTGGTACTGACGGGATGATTTTGTGCTTGATTGACCATCCGCTGATCAGTGCGACGTTGGTCGATGAGTTGATCGAGCGGTTTTACTCGGGATCCACGACACCGCCGATTGCTTTGCCGGTCTACCAGGGGAAGCGCGGGCATCCGGTGATTTTTTCCTCGGGCGTCTACGAGGAGCTGATGACGGCACCGCTTGAGCAGGGAGCGCGCTCGGTGGTTTGGGCGCACGCCCGAGAAGTCGCAGAGCTCGTTACGTCGGAACAAGGGTGCGTGCTGAATTTGAATGATCCGGAGACGATGCAGCGCGTGCTCGGGCTGCCGGGTTAGCGGCCCAGGTCGGATAGTTTTTGCGTCAGGGCTCGCACGGCGGCGGCAGCGAGTTGGGCGCCGTGAAATGTGGCGGACGGAAGGCCTCCTAGGGCGTGCGAGATGGATTCCGGACTTACGGAGTGCGATTCGGCGACGGTTTGATTGAGGAGCAGTCCGGTCAGGAACGAACCGCAGGCGATTGCGGTGGTGCAGCCGCGGCAGAGGAAGCGGGCTTCGACTATGCGGTTACCTTCGAGGCGGACGGCTAGCTTTAGGATGTCGCCGCAGACGGGATTGCTGACTTCCACGACGGCGTCGGCCTTGGGGAGTTCGCCGGCATTGCGCGGGTTGCGGAAGTGTTCGAGGACGGCGTCGGTGAACATTTCGTGAAGTATCGCAATCGGGGAAGAAGAGCGCAACGCGACATCGAGAGCTAAGGTCCGGGCAGGCTGGCGCGCAGGAATACTGCGCCCCCACCAAAGTAGAGGGCTGCTTTTAACTTGGGTCGACGAAGCCAAGCAAAGTCACTTCTTGGGCGGCAGGAATTTCTTTTCGATCGAAGCGACTACCACGTAGTTTGGGTCGACCATTTCGGTCAGATGGATCTTGCCGACCTTCGAGAGTAGTTCGTAGGCGTCGAGCTCGGAGAGGCCGTAATCGGCGTGAATCCATGCGACTAATTCTGTGAAGGCGATCCGGAGCGCGTCGTCAACGGGGCGATAGATTCCGGCTGCCATGATTTCCTTTTCGTTCTCGAAGCGCGGCCATCCAGTGCGCTTCCCTTTTATGAGATCCACCTGCAGGCGGGAACGCATCGGAACCTCGACAGCAGAGCCGGCGATTTCGCCATCGCCCATCGCGGCGTGACCATCCCCGAAGTATAAAAGCGCGCCCGCGACGTTTACGGGAAGATAGAGTGTGTTGCCCGCGGAGACTTCGGGGGCATCCATGTTGCCGCCGAATTCAGCGGGGACAACGGAACTGCGCGCTTCGCCACCCGCTGGAGCAACGCCGATACAGCCGAGAAATGGATGCAGCGGAATTTTCACTTTGTAGCCGGAATCCAGGGCTTGGAATGTCGCGGTGTTGCCGGCGTGGTCGATGGGATAGAACCAGATCTTTTCGGGTAGCGCCGGATGGAGCATAGGCGTGTAGTTGGTTTGGTTGAGAGCGCCGAACCCTGGGGCGATCGCGCCCAGGCCCTGATCGCCGTCAACCTGGAGATCGAGAACGCGAACGACCAATGTGTCACCAGGTTCGGCGCCGTCGATGAAGAATGGACCGGTGAGCGGATTGTCGCCCTTGATCAATGCAAGAGTGTCGCCGGGCTTTTTGATGGCGTTGCCGAAGCAATCGAGCGAGTTGGCTTCGAGGATGTTGCCGGCGCGAAGATGCGCAACGGGTGGGCCGGTGGCGTAGACGTACTTTACGGTGTCGATCGTAGCGTGATAGCGCACCGTTTGTGTGTTGGCATCCTGCGCATGCATTGCTGGCGGAACACAAATTCCTGAGAGCGACAGAATCGAGGCAGCCAAAATAGTTGTAATTTGCATACACCACCCCACTATGCGATCCGCAGGAACTTGGCCCTTCGTGCGGGCTCCGGGCGGTAAAGCGATACTCGACGCTAGTTCTGTGGCGATGTCTGCGTGATCTTTGTGATCCGGGAAGAGCGCCTTCGCCGGAGTCTTCGCGTCGAAGACCAGGTTGAAGAAGCCGACCATCATTTCGTCCCAGCTCTGCTGGCCCCAGATCACGGTCTTGGTCGGGTCGGGATTTTCCGGATTGTCCGCGGAATTGTCGAAGTGCGCGGTGCACTCGATTTTGGTGCCCTTCGGAAGAACCAGCGGCTCGGCCAGGTTGTACCAGAGCTGCCAACGCCAGTTGTATTTGGGTACGCGGAGGAGGGTTTCCGTTCTGCCGTCCGGGTAGACGATGCGATATTCAAAATCCTTGCCGCGCGTGTGCATGTGCGGATGCAGGCCGGCGAGTTTTAAGTCCGTGAGCGACTTCAAAAGAGGCATCGACTCGATAATTCGGATCGCCCGGAGGAATTTTGAAGGTGCCATTCACTGCGGAGAGCGTCAGGACGCGCTCTTTCGGTGGCTGCTTTGCGAAGACGAGACCTACTTTGGTTTGGTCGGTCGTCGCCGTGCCCATCGGCATATAGTGCACTTCGAGGACGAGATCCGAACCTGCCTTGATGAGCTTGGCTTGTCCGGGGCCGAGGATTTCGGCGGGTTGACCAGGAGCGTAGCCGATTAGGAAGTCGCTCGGCAAAGCGCTGGTGTCGGTTTTTTCGTCGGCTTTCGACGGCGGGGCCTCGAAAAATACTCCTGGCTTCTGATCCTTAAAATAGCTTGAGCCCGGCTCGCGCACGTACGCGATGATGTGGTGAACCATGGGGCGATTGGTGGGGCGGGCTTCGGCCATCTGCACCCATTTGTCTTCGGTGAAGCCAGTGGGGATGATCACGTATTGGTATTCGACCACGCCGCTGGCGGGAATTTGAAAGGGTCGCGGCAACTGAAAAATAACGTCAGGCTTGGGAATGCCCCAGCCTTCGAGGAAATCGACAGGGGGCGGCGCGTCCTTGGGATCGCCCTCCGGCGCGCCGGCATTGACCCAAGCCACCAGGGTACTGATCTCTTTCGATGAGAGGGAGCGGTCGTTCGCAAAATGACCGTACTGCGGGTCGGCAAACCACGGCGGCATGATCTTCTGCTGCACGACGCGCTTGATGCTGGGTGCCATAGGCCTGGTTTGATCGTAGGTAAGGAGAGGAAACGGGCCGCCTTCGCCGGGGCGATGACACGTTTGGCAGTTTTTCTGGAGAATGGGAGCGACATCTTTTGTGAACGTCGGTGGTGGCGACTGAGCCAGGAGAGACGCTACAAAAAGAAGAGGGCTTAGGAGAATCAGAGCTGAGCGTCGCATGGTCCCTGTGTCACTTAGGATCGGTTTTCCCCTGCGGAGCCTGTACAGGCGGGGAAGCTTGTATTGAACGTCTTCTCTCGCCGGTAGTGGGCTGCAACTTATCACGAGGTGGAAGCTCGCGTCCAGATTGCGACTACGGATGCATCGTAACGAACCACGGACAGAGGTCTGGTATTCTCGCGCATGGTGATGAAGAAGAAGGATGAGCGAAAGAAGCTGCGGATTGTGTCGCTGGCACCGAGCGCGACGTCCATTTTGTGTGCGATTGGCGCGAAGTCTTCGCTGGTCGGAGTGACGAAGTGGTGCGTGGACGTGGCGCCGGTAGCGGGACTGCCGCAGTTGGGCGACTGCTGGCGCCTGGAGACTGTGGAGGAGATTCTGTCGTTGCGGCCGACGCTGGTTATTGGGTCCGTGCCGTACAAGCAAGAGACTGTGGCGAAGCTGCTCGAGCAGCCTCTGAATTTTCTGGCCATGAATCCGCGGACATTAGCGGACGTTTACGAAGACGTTCGTTTGCTTGCGAACATTGTGGGTCGGGCGCGTGACGGCGAACGCGTGATTCGGGCTACGCGCGCAGGTTTTAGCAGTATCAGGAGGAAAGCGACGCGCAAGCGGCACCGCGTGTATTGTGAGGCTTGGCCGAATCCGCGGATCAGCTCCCCTCCTTGGGTTGCGGAACTGGTGGAGATCGCGGGCGGAAAGATGGTTGTGCCAGCCGGCGAAAGAGTCAGTGACGCGCAGGTGGCGGCGGCTCAGCCGGAAGTCATTGTGCTTGCCTGGGCTGCAACTGGTGCGAAAGCGGACCCCGGAAAAGCGTATGGCGTTGCGGGCTGGCAGGATGTGCCTGCGATTCGCGAGCGGCGGGTTCATGTGATCTCTGACGGGCTATTGAATACGCCTGGTCCGCCACTCGTGCGAGGCGCGATGGAATTGTGGAAGGTACTGCATCCAAAGTGAAGAAGAGAGAAAAGGACTGACACAGCGAGCACCAAATGCGGAGCATACGGTTCACGAAGGAAAGACAAGAGAGAAGATAACGCCGAGGCGAAGAGGGCCCGGAGGTCGCGGAGACGTGAGAGTTGTCGTGGCAGCAATCATTGAACGCGGAGACCGTAGGCTGCTGATCGGGCAGCGGCGCGGAGACGACACGTCTCCGCTGAAATGGGAATTCCCTGGCGGTAAAGTACGCGAGGGCGAAACGCCTGAAGCTGCGCTAGCGCGCGAACTGCAAGAGGAGCTGAGTGCCGCGTTGCTGCGGTGCCGGGAGCTTGCGCGCGTCACGCATCGATATGGCGATACGGTTGAGGAACTCGAAATCCGCTTCTTTGCCGCGAAAATAGCCGCCGACAACGAGATCGTGCCGGCGGTCTTTGAGCAGGTGGCCTGGGTCCTGCCGCGGGAATTGGCGGATTACGACTTTCTTGCCGCGAATGCGCGACTCGTGGCCGACTTGGCCACCGGACGTATCAAGCCCGGCTGGGACCTTCCGGAAGCTTGACGTCGTTTCGATCTGGTTGCTAGCTTTTGTCGCTGTCTTCCAGACTTATGACTACTTTTCCCCGAGCGTGTCCTTCTTCCAGATAGCGGATGGCTTCAGGGACCTCATTCAATTTGTACCGCCTGTCGATCACCGGGGTTACCTTTCCGGTGGCCATGAGGTCGTGCATGATGATCAGGTCCTCTTTGCTCGATCTGGCCAGCAACCCGACCAGCTTCTGGCTCCCGAACCGCGACAGCACACTCCCTTGGATTGTACGCACCACAGGACCGATCATCCACCGACCGGCCTGTCCTCCGGCCATAACTAATATTCCGTTGGAACTTAAGATGCGCCTCATTGCTGACAACGGGCGGTTCCCTACGGCGTCGAGAATCAGGTCGTAACGATGCCCACCCTCGGCGAAATCCTGCTGGGTATAATCAATGACCTGATCTGCGCCGATGGATCGGACCATCTCTACATTCCTCGTACTGCATACCCCGGTCACCTCCGTGCCGAACGACTTGGCGATCTGCACAGCAAGCGAACCAACGCCACCCGCCGCACCGTTTACCAAGACTTTCTGGCCCGACTTAATGTGGCCCTTGTCGCGAAGACCCTGCAGCGCCGTGAGTGCACCCATGGGTATAGCAGCCGCTTGCTCAAACGTGACGTTATGCGGCTTCATGGCCAATGCGGATTCGGACGTACACGCATACTCGGCGAACGCCCCGGCACGGGCCCCAGCACACCCACCGAACACAGGGTCACCAGGTTTGAACCGCGTGACCTTCGGCCCAACCGCTTCCACCTGGCCGGCCACATCAAAACCCAGTCTGGTGACCTTTGGTTTACGAAGTCCGGCCATTATGCGTATGAGGTACGGCGTGCCTCTCATAAAGTGCCAGTCGTACGGATTGAGGGCGGCCGCGCGAACTTTTATCAAGACCTCGTCGTCGCCAGCGGTCGGCCTTTCAATCTCTTCACATTTAAGAACGTCAGGTGAACCGTAGTTATGAAAAACGATGGCTTTCATGAGTTTCTTTCAGGTCTTAGTAAGGCCCAAAGCCGTGCGCTCGAGTCGTAAGGTCAGATGGCTGACTTCGCTGCGCCAACCGTACCACCAGTTGCTTCCTTTTCCCACTTCGGGAGGTGGAGGAAACTCAGACAGTGCCACGCCGGATTCAAGCTCGAGCCGGAAACTGACCCAGTACGCGATCCTCGGCTGCTACGGAATTCGCAAAGACAAACGCATTTGTGTGCGCTCGGTGTACCGGAGGCGCAGGGGGAATTCCCGCTTCGAGGAACAACGGCAAACTGCCTTATTTTGTTGGGCGTCGCTGCAAGCCGACGCTAAGAGACGACCGGGTTCGGTTTTTCGGGGTTGATTCCGAGGTCTTTGATGGCTTTATCGACCGCGCTGCGTTCGATCTTGCCGTCCTGCAGCAGTTCGTGGAGCGTAGCCAAAGTAATCGAGCGGGCGTCGACCTCGAAGAAGTCGCGCAGGGACTGGCGCCCTTCGCTGCGGCCGAAGCCGTCGGTGCCCAGCGACGCCAGCCGCCGGGGCATCCACTTGCTGACCATGTTCGGCAGCGTCTTCAGGTAGTCGGAGGCTGCGACGAGAACGCCAGGCGCATCTCCGATTGTCTGCGTGAGGTAGGGCACTCGCGGTTTTGCACCGGGATGTAAACGATTCCACCGCTCGATCTCGATGCCATCGGTGTACAACGCCTTGTAGCTGGTGACGCTCCAGACATCGGCGGCGACGCCGTACTTTTGCTCGAGGATGTCCTGTGCCTGCAATGCTTCGCGCAGGATGGAGCCACTGCCGAAAAGCTGCGCGCGGAGTTTCGACCTTTTATTTTCCGAGGCCCGGAACCGGTACAAACCTTTCAGGATGCCGTCCTTCACGTCTCCCGGCATTGGGGGCATCGCATACGGCTCGTTCATCAGCGTGATGTAGTAGAAAATATCCTCGCCGTCTTTGTACATGCGGCGGATGCCGTCCTGGATGATCACCGCGATCTCATACGCAAAGGCTGGATCGTACGCGCGCAGGTTCGGAACGGGCAAGGCCAGCACATGACTATTGCCGTCCTGGTGCTGCAAACCTTCGCCGGAAAGCGTCGTGCGACCCGCGGTGCCGCCCAGGAGGAAGCCGCGCGTACGCATGTCCGCCGCGGCCCAAATGAAGTCGGCGATGCGCTGGAACCCGAACATCGAGTAATAAATGAAGAACGGAATGGTGTTGATGCCGTGGGTGGCGTAGGCGGAACCCGCGGCGATGAAGGAGGCCATGGAACCGGCTTCGGTAATGCCTTCTTCCAGAATTTGGCCGTCCGTCGCTTCCTTATAGTACATCAAGGTGCTGGCATCCACGGGTTCGTAGCGCTGGCCGAGGCTTGAATAAATACCCGCGGTGCGGAACAACGACTCCATGCCGAAGGTGCGTGCTTCGTCAGGAACGATGGGAACGATCAGCTTGCCGATCTCGTGATCCTTGAGCATCTTACGCAGCATGCCCACGTAGGCCATCGTGGTCGAGACTTCCCTGCCCTCGCTGCCGTCGAAAAATTCCTTAAACAGTTCGTCGTGATCGCAGATGAGCGGCTTCGAGCGGACTTTGCGCGCCGGCGTATAGCCACCCAGCGCTTCGCGGCGCGCCCGTAGATATTGAATCTCTTGGCTATCTTCCGCCGGCCGGTAGAATGGCACTTCGACGCAATCGTTATCGTTCAGGGGGATACCGAAGCGCGAGCGGAATATGCGCAGCTCTTCTTCGTTCAGTTTTTTCTGCTGGTGCGTGACGTTCTTGCCTTCGCCCGCCTCGCCCAAGCCGTAGCCTTTAATGGTGCGCGCGAGAATCACTGTCGGGCCGCCACGGTGCTCGACGGCCGCTTTGTATGCGGCGTACACCTTGCGTGGATCGTGCCCGCCAAGCCGCAACCGGCGCAGAGCTTCGTCTGGAAGCGGCTCGACCAATTTCAGAAGGCGCGGATCGCTGCCGAAGAAATGCTGTCGCACGTATGCGCCAGACTCTACGACGAGCTTCTGGTACTCGCCATCCACCAGTTCGCCCATGCGTTTGACGAGCAACCCTTCGGTGTCGCGCTCCAAAATGGGATCCCACTCCGTACCCCACAGGACCTTGATGACATTCCAGCGGGCGCCGCGGAAAGCGGACTCCAGTTCCTGAATGATCTGTCCATTGCCGCGGACGGGACCATCCAGCCGTTGGAGGTTACAATTGACGACGAAAATCAGGTTGTCGAGCTTTTCCCGGGAAGCCAACGTGATCGCTCCAAGCGATTCCGGCTCGTCAGTTTCGCCATCGCCCAGGAACGCCCAAACTTTGGCATTGGTAACCGGCTTCATCCCGCGGTTCTCCAGATAGCGCGAGAAGCGCGCCTGATAGATAGCCATCAGCGGGCTCAAGCCCATCGAAACTGTCGGATACTCCCAGAAGTCGGGCATCAGCCAGGGATGCGGATAGGAAGAGAGCCCGCCGCCAGGCTTCAGCTCACGTCGAAAATTCTCCAGCTTCTGTGCGGACAGGCGTCCTTCTAGAAACGCGCGCGCGTAAATACCGGGGGCCGCGTGGCCTTGAAAGTAAATCGTGTCGCCTTCGAAACTTTCACTGCGGGCTCGAAAGAAGTGATTGAAGCCAACTTCATACAAGGTGGCCGCGGACGCGTACGTCGAAATGTGGCCGCCGATATTGTGCTCGACGCGATTCGCGCGCACGACCATGGCCAGCGCGTTCCAGCGAATCAAGCTTTTGATGCGGCGTTCGAGCTCCTGATCGCCCGGGAACAGCGGCTCGAGCCGTGCGGGAATCGTATTGGCGTAAGGCGTATTGGCGGTGAACGGCAGGTCGATGCCGGAAACTGTGGCGTGGGCGCGCAGGCGCTCCAGAATCTCAGTGGCAACCTCCGGGCCGCTTGATTCCAACACGGAGTCGAGCGACTCCAGCCACTCCGCTACTTCGAATTCATCCATGTTGTGGGGCTTTACGTACGTCTCGTTATCCATGGCCTTCGCTTGGTCCTCTTCCGTCGCCGCCGCAGTTCGCCCGCCCGGAAGGGCGCGAACAACTTATGGCGCTCATAAGCACAATAGAATACACCTGAGAACGCAAGTCTGCACGAAACGATATGCCCGCAAATTTCCGAGGCAACACATTTATCTTGCGGCGAGGTGACGGGCGGTCATGCCACGAGTATCCAAGGCCAGCGCCGTCCGTCCACGGCTCCTAAGCCTTATCGAGGCCAGCACCGTGAAAGCGCCCATCGTGAAGATCGTCGCAAAAACGCAAGCCGCGACTATACTGCTGACCTGCCACACTTTGCCAGTAGCGTCCGTGACTTGCGAAAGCCCCGGCCTCGGAACGAGCAGAAGCAGGTTTCCGGCGGCGGCAACGCCGTAGAACAGAATGGCAAGATGCAAGTAGCCGGATGGCAGTGGACCTAAGTTGATCGCCCGCTTTCGGAGATAGAGTGCGAATACCTGGTAAATGATATAGACCGTCAGATACCAGCCCAAGAAGTTGCTGAGCGGAACACCGAAATACGCTCCACCCTGCTGCCATACCCATGCGCGTACTACCGTAGCCCAGATGGGATCCATGCACAGGTCCCACGCGACCATGACCAGGGCTGCAAGCAGCGGTAACGTCACCACGCGCGATCCCGTGAGCGAGTTAGGCAGTCCGTCCAGAATGACTCCCGCCAATGTCCAACAGAGATAGCCCATGCCCACATAGGCGAGCCCCAGGAAAATCGGGACCACGAAGATCTTCGGCCCCATCACGTCGGTGAAATAGTAGTGGCCGAACGGAAATCCGATGAGCACTCCGAAGTTCTCGATCAAGCCGCCGATGGCCACGCAGAGCGCAAAGAACGTGAGGATCCCTCGGAGGCCGTAGAGCATGGCGCCATGAAGGAAGGCAAACACGAGCGGAGGAAGAACGTGCAAGGCCACGATCGCGAGCATGGGAACTCTACCGGGAAAGGCTTGGAGGGATCGAGCAAACGCGTAGACAACGATAAGGGACCAGAGCAATAGCGTCGTGAAGAGTTGTCTTTTCACCAGGCTCTCGGCAAAACGGTACATCGCGGCTCCCCGCTATAGCGTGCGGCCACCATCGACCACCAGCACCTGTCCGGTCACAAATCCGGCGCTCGCCAGATAGGAGACAGCGGCCACGATATCGTTTGGGCGTCCGCTGCGATGCAGTGGGGCAAGCTTCACGAAGTCGGCTTCGAGCTCGGGCAAATCGCCGGGCATGGTGATGGTACCGGGAGCAATTGCATTCACGCGGACCTCGGGGGCGAGTTCTTTCGCTAAACAGCGCGTGAGCATGATGATTCCGGCCTTGGAGATCGAGTGCGGAATGAATCCCGGCCAACCAAGAATTCCTCCGATATCGGCAAAATTAATGATCGCTCCATTCGATCTTTTGAGCAGCGGCGCCGCGGCCTGGCAGCAAAAGAAAACTGCCTTCAAATTTGTACCCAGCGAGGCATCCCATACTTTCTCCGTCGTCGACGCAAACTCGGTTTGCTGAAAGTTCGCGGCGCTGTTGACCAGGATGTCCAGCCGCCCGAATTTGGCCTGCACTTTCTGAAACAGATCCGGAAGCTCGGAAATTTGGGCGAGGTCAGCCTGCAGCGCCACGCTACGCCGCCCCAGTTTTTCAATCTCGGCGACGGCCTCGCGAGCCTCCGCTTCCGAGGACCGGTAGTGAATGACCACGTCGGCGCCCTGCTCTGCCAGACCGATGGCAACGGCACGCCCCAGGCGCTTGCCTGAGCCAGTGACGAGGGCCACGCGATTTAAAAGAGAGGCGAGCATGCTGCTGAAACCCTAACACAAATTTTGCGTACTACTGGTAGCTTCACGTACCAAGTCAGGAGATTCGAACGCCTTCCGCAACGCGGTATGGCGATGTAGAGTAAGAGAAACTCGAACCTCAAGACTTCGGAGCGAAACATATGGCGAACGGTATTGCGGTAACGCCCGCCCCTTACGCCGCGCGAGGCGTTCCCTGGTACGTCTGGGCGTCGGCCTTGGCCGTGACCTCAACTTCGGTCGGCTTGTATTGGGATATTTCGTGGCATATGTCCATCGGGCGTGACACTTTTTGGACCCCCGCCCACCTAGGCATACATTTCGGTGCGATCGTGGCCGGACTTTCCAGTGTGTTTCTAATTCTCGCCACCACTTTCGGAAAAAATCGCGAACTGCGTGCAACATCGGTAAGAATGTGGGGGTTTTACGGCCCGCTCGGAGCGTTTGTTTCGCTGTGGGGCGGCCTGGCGATGCTGACGTCGGCCCCATTTGACGATTGGTGGCATAACGCCTTCGGGCTGGACGTGCAGATCATGAGTCCGCCGCACGTCGTGCTTATCCTCGGCATCTTCACCCTCGGTCTTGGCGGCTTGTTCTTGATCGTTTCGGAGATGAATCGCGCGGATGCCGACACGCGAGCTAAATTGAATCGTGTGTTTTTGTACGCTGGATGCATGCTCACGATTCTGCTCTTGATGCTGATCTATGAATACACGGACTACACGCTGACGCACAGCGCGATCTTCTACCGCGTTTTGGCGCTGGCGATGCCTCCAGTGCTTGTGGGCATCGCGCGAGCTTCGGGATACCGTTGGGCCGCGACCAAGGTGGCGGCGATTTACTTTGTGCTGTGGCTGCTGGCGCTGTGGCTGGTGCCGTTCGTGCCGGCGCAGGCGAAGTTGGGGCCGGTGTATACGCCGATCTCCCATCTGGTGCCGCTGGAGTTTCCGGTTCTTCTGTTTGCCGGCGCGGCGGCTCTGGATTTCTTGCTGGACCGAATGGCGGGACGCAACAAATGGCTGCAGGCTGTCGTAGCGGGCATCGGGTTCGTGCTGGTAATGATCGCCGTCGAATGGCCAACGGGGAGTTTCCTGGTATCGCAGCTGGCGGAGAATCGGATGTTCGGCACCGACTATTACCCTTATATGGAGCGGGCCAGCGACTATCACTTCAGTCATGAGATGTTTGCCTACGAGACCACGCGCGCGCAGTTCTGGCTCGGAATGGCATTCGCCTTCGTGGCCGCGATTGTGACCACACGCGTCGGTTTGGCGTGGGGCGACTGGATGCGCAAGGTGCGCCGGTAACCGCAATGGCGAAATCGAAGCAGGCGTTTGCACTCGCATTTGTTCTGTGCCTCTTGCTCTGCCCAGCCGCGTGGTCACACGTCGGAAGTCCGGACGTGTACTACGAGGCCATGGCCGGACCGTACAAATTATTTGTGACCATCCGAACGCCGCAAATGATCCCTGGAATCGCGCAGATCGAAGTCCGCTGCATGGAAGGAGTGGTGAACGACATTGAAATCGTTCCTCTGCGCGTTATTGGTGAAGGATCGCAAACCGCGCCGCCTCCCGATCGCATGATGCGCTCCCCGGAAGATCCCCAGTTTTTTACCGGGAGACTGTGGCTGATGGAGTCGGGCTCCTGGCAAGTAAGAATGCAAATCTCCGGGGCCCAGGGAAACGCCGAGTTGGCCGTACCGGTGCCGGCATATGCTCAACGCACCCTGGGGATGCAGAAGACCACGGGTATGCTGCTGGCGGCGCTGATGGTGTTTCTCACCCTGAGCTTGATTTCCATATTTGGCGCGGCCGCGCGCGAAAGCCAACTGGAACCTGGCGCGGAGATTCCTCCGGTACGGCGAAGCCGCGCGCGCATCGCGATGGTAGCGGCGGGAGTTGCCATCGTCGGAATTTTGTTTCTGGGTGATATGTGGTGGACGTCGATTGCCACGGCTAACGCAAGCACCGAAGTGTACAAAGCTCCGCCGGTGGAAGTTTCGATTGTCAACGGAAACGAACTCGTTCTGAAGATGGGTGCGTCTCCGTGGCACGAGCGTCGCAAACAAATGCAACTCGATGCCATCATTCCCGATCACGGGCACTTGATGCATTTATTTCTGATACGAATGCCAGCGATGGACGATTTCTATCATCTGCATCCGGATGAAAGCGCGGTGGGTACCTTCACGGAAAAAATACCGGCGGTGTCGGGGGGATCGTACGCAGTATTTGCTGATATCGTGCGGGAATCCGGCTTTCCCGACACGATGACGGCAAAGATCGAACTGCCGCCCGGAGACAAGGGCCGTCCTCTTTTGGGCGACGATTCGAACGCGGCTGCGCCGAAACTGTCAGCTGTCCAGGCAAACCGCACAACGGTGCCCATCGACCGAGACGATCATGTCGAGTGGGTGCTCGACGCCCATACGCTGCAAGCGCACAAGCCCGCGCTGTTGCGATTTCGCATTACCGATAAAAACGGCGCGCCGGTGAACGACCTCGAACCTTACATGGGCATGGCTGGCCACTTGGTTATCCTCCGCCGCGACCTGAGCGTGTTCGCGCACGTGCATCCCGCCGGATCGGTGCCGATGGCGGCTCTGATGCTTCTTCAGAAGCCCAGTGCCTCTGGCGGAGACTCGATGGCAGGAATGCAGCACGAAGCGGTGACCAGCGAGATTACTTTTCCGTACGGATTTCCCCAAGGTGGAGATTATCGGCTCTTCCTTCAGGTGAAGCGCGCGGGGCAGGTACAGACCGCCGTGTTCGACGCGCACGTCGCTCCTTAGCTATTTCTCACCATTAAGTCTGCCAACTCTTGGGGCCCCAGAGCACCAACATCCCTGCCACCGGGCGATTTCTCCTAGCCCTTCACAGCGCCGACGTAATGCTTTCCAAGAAACTGCTAGAATCCCCCCGCAGGTTAAAGAAACAATTGGAGAAACGATGAAACTCGATTTGCTGGCGATTGCCGCACACCCCGACGATGTCGAACTCACCTGCGGAGGCACGCTCATCAAAATGGCGCAGCGTGGCTACAAGACCGGCGTGCTTGATCTGACCGCCGGGGAAATGGGCACTCGCGGCACGCCCGAAACTCGCGCCAAAGAATCGGCTCTGGCGGCCAAATTCATGGGGGTCTCTTGGCGCAAGGTCCTGGGAGTACCGGATTCCGACGTACAGGCCAGCCGCCAACACAAGCTGAGCCTCGCGGCGGTTATCCGCGAAGTGCGCCCCCGCACAGTCATTATTCCCTATTGGGACGCGCGGCATCCCGACCACTATCATGCCTCGACCCTGGGCTACGAAGGCTGCTTCCTGGCCGGACTGAAACAAGCACCCATTCCGGGCGAGGCCAATCGCCCGTTCAAGATTCTGTACACCACCGCATTTGTCGCCGATCTCCGGCCATCTTTCGTCGTGGACATCACCCAACAGTACGAGAAGCGCAGAAAGGCCATTCTGGCCTACCGAAGCCAATTTCTTGCCAAGAAGAGCCGCCGGAAGAACGAGGTGTACTTAGCGATCGATGAGCTGGAAGACCAGATGAACCACCTCGCGCGCCACTTCGGACAGATGATTTCCGTCAAGTATGGCGAGCCGTTTCTGGTGAAGGAACTGCTGAAGGTGAATGACGTGGTGGAAATGGACGTCCGTTCTATTTAACTGATACTGAGGCACTTATGGCTGGAAGGAAAGTCTCGGCGGCTCAGATTCGCTCGTCTTCCTGAGCTGGTGAAAAGCCAGGTATCGTCGGACCCGTGGGCCCTCGCCCGGCCCGCACTCGTATGAGCGCTTCCCCCTCCGAACCTGACTTCCGCAACACGACGATGGTGCTGAGTGCTTCGCTATAGATACGAGTCACCAAATAGGTTTCCCCCGTGCCATCTTTCTTCCAAAGTTGTCCAATCTGAATTTTTGAGACCGGCATGTGTAAACCTCGACTTTAGAGGGGCTAAGCTGGAGTGTCAACTCCTAACGAACCACCGCAGCCTGCCACTTCGGAAACTCAGGTCCGCGCAACTCCGGTCTTGCACCCAAAGCGGCTCCCCCGGAACCTTTCGACAAATCGGAGGGAACTTGAGAGACATAGGAAACCCAAGTGCTAAACCTTACATCGTAGTGAGAGAGAAGTTAGTGCGCCTTGCCGTTGCGTTTGGGGTGTATACTACCGGCAGGCAGAGGTGGAGACTATGCAATCGATTCTCCGGCAAGCAACCAGGATCACAATCTTAGGTGCGCTGGCAGCAAGCACAGCCTTGGCGCAGAGCCCGCCTCCAACCTCCGATCCCGCCAAAGTAGCGCCGCCATCGGAACAGCAGCAGAAATCTCAGGACCAGCCAGTTCAGCAGCAAGACACCGTTAGCCCCAAAAATTCCAAAGAAGATGTCGACGCCATCGGCAATCGCAACGTCGGTAAAGGCATTAACTTCTATTCGATTGAAAAGGAAATTGCTCTGGGCAAGGGACTGGCGCAGGAAGTGGAGCGCTCCTCCAAGCTCATCGACGATCCCGTTGTCACCGAATATGTGAACCGCGTCGGACAGAACCTGGTGCGCAACTCCGATGCCCGCGTGCCGTTCACCATTAAGGTGATCGACTCCGACGAAGTGAATGCCTTCGCATTACCTGGTGGATTCTTCTACGTCAATAGCGGCTTGATTCTCCGCGCTCAGGAAGAGTCGGAACTCGCGGGTGTCATGGCCCACGAAATCTCCCACGTGACCGCGCGCCACGGCACCAAGAACGCCACCAAGGGCGAAATGATGCAGCTCGCCACGATTCCCCTGATGCTGTTGGGCCCTGCCGGTTGGGCGGGGTATGGCCTCTACGAAGGTTTGAACATCGCGATTCCGTTGACCTACTTGAAGTTCAGCCGCGACTCCGAGCGCGAAGCGGACTTCCTCGGCCTGGAGTACATGTACAAAGCCGGCTACGATCCCAACGCGTTCGTAACCTTCTTCGAGCGTATCCAGGCGGACGAGAAACGCCGCCCTGGCACCATCCCGAAGGTTTTCTCGACGCACCCGCCCACTCCTGACCGCATTGAGGCGGCGCAGAAGGAAATCGCGCGCATCCTCCCGAATAAGCCGGAGTACATCGTTACCACTTCCGAGTTCGACAGCGTGAAGGCGCGATTGCGCAATATTATGTTTGCCCGCAAGGTGCAGGACAACGCGCCGGGAAAGCCAAGCCTGCGCACACGCACGGAACAGCAACAGAAGGGCACGCAGGGTCAGGATCCCAACGCCAATCCCGACGACGATCGTCCGACGCTGAAGCGCCGGCCCGATTCCCAGTAACTTAAAAACGAAACAGGTTGAGAATAAAAAGGGCGGCCAAAAATCAGACTGTTACGAAACGAGTGTGATTAAGCGATTTAAGGCGATGTTCCGAGTGCCGGAGCATCGCCTTTTTTGGTTTTGGCGAGGCGAATCACGTTGTCGTCGTGTGATGACTGGTGGGAGCAGGATCAGGTGGCCTGCAGGGCTGCATGTAGCTTGCGTCCGCCGAGAATGTTCACCATGCGCTTCAGATTGTAGGCGGATACGGCCAGACTGATTTCCGTTTGCGCCCCTCGCAGTCCACGCAGCAGGAAGCGTGGATGTCCGAAGATGCGGTATTTCAAATTGGCGAATGGATGTTCCGCGGTGGCTCGTCGCAGCCGCATCGCTTCCGGCGTGGCCCGTTGTTGCATGCGCTGTAGCGCCTCTTCGTGCATGTGACGGGTAACGATCCGTCGTGACGACACAGTGCATCGCGACTTCAGACGGCAGGCTCCGCAGACTTCGGGTTTTGCTGCATAGAGCACGGCACGATCTTTCCGCATGAGTTGTTTGCGGGCGAGAGTCTGCCCGGCCGGGCACAGGAACGTGTCGCTCTCAGCTTGGTAAGTAAATTCCGTGCGGTCGAACAGCGTGCCATCTCCTCGACTGTTCACGCCACGGTTGGCAGGCACATGCGGCAAGATGCCCTTCGCCTCGCAGGCTTCGGCCTGCTCTCCATTCGAATAGCCCCCATCGGCAACCACTTTGATCGCCTGCGCAGGCCCGCCGGTCGCTGCCTGCGCGGCTTCCGCCATCGGTTGCAGGCTGCCGTTATCGCCGGCCTGAACGGTCACTTGTTGCGCCACGATCAGCGCGTGTTCGGCATCGACGGCAGCTTGCACGTTGTAGGCAGGAAGGAAGCCGTGAGTGGTTCGCAGGAAGGCAACTTCCGGCTCCCGGTGCCGGTGCAATTTTTCCAGCGCACTGGCCACAGCACTGGGGTCGATGACCACCTCGTCTTGCTCATCGCTCTGCTCCAACTGTTCCAGATAGCGTTCCAGAGCCTCACGCTCGTGCACACTTTTCACACTGCTGACGGCCTGGAACTTCGAGCCGTCGATAGCGACCCATTCGCCTTTCACCAAGCCTACCGAGCGCGCCAGCCGCACCAACGCGGCTCCCGCTGCGGTTACGCCCTCGCGATGCATGCGCCGGAACTCGGCAATCGTCTTGTGGTCCGGCGCTAGCCGTCCCAGCAACCACATCAACTCAATGTTCCGTCGGCACTCCGACTCCAGTCGCCGCGAGGAACGGATCTGCTGCAAATAGCCATACAGCTAGAGCTTCAGCAGATCGCGCGGATCATAACCAGGCCGCCCAGTCTCGGCCGCCTCGGCGCGCTCAAATCCCAATCCCGCCATGTCCAGGCGATCGACAAATGCATCGATGACCCGGCACACATGATCATCCGGAATCAACTCTTCCAAGGTGACTGGAAAAAGAGTTCTCTGCGTACGGCCCTCACCCTGCACAAAGCCCATAAGAAATTCCCTCGCTTTTCACGAGGGAATCTTCTCATTTATTTTTGGGCGGTCAACAGAGTTTCGTAACAGTCTGCAAAAATGGCCGCCCTTTTTGTTTCTGTTATTTTCTCAAAACGCTCTAGTTCCCTGCCAGCCTCAAAGCTTCGATCGGCGGAGTTTTTAGTACGACGACGTATGCGAGCGGCGATCGTCCGGTGCCGTGGCAATACCCAACCGGCGCAGTTCGTCGGCGTAATACTTGCGGTACAGCACGTCCCACTCTTCGCTGCCCTCAAGGATTTCTTTCTTTTGCGAAGTAATTTTCTTGCGAACCTCGGCGTCAGCCTTTTCCTCGTCGCGCAGCGTGGCGGTCAAAATCTGCACGACCTGTTGCCGGATGGTGTCGCGGTCTTCGACAAATTCGACCTCGTCGCTGGAAACCAGGACTTCCGTGATCTGGTGCGAGAGGCGGATAATTTTTTCGCGGGTGAGTCGCATTCGGTTAGTTTGCCTTTGGCTTAACGCAAAATGGATTTAGCGCAAGACCAGCTTGCGATCACGCGCAAGCTGCCCTTTCACCTTTTTGTACATCTCCTGATAGGAGACGCCGGTTCGCCGCATCTCGTCCTGGTGCTGCGTCAAGATTTCGCGCACTTCATCGTTCAAGCGATCTTCCACGGTCAGCTCTTCCATCATCCGCTGGCGAACACGCGGGATCACCGTCTCCGGCGTCTTTGTTTCAATCTGATTCCCTTCCACTAGCCGCTTGACGACTTCCGCCGCCATATGACCAACGTAGTCCCGAGCAATCAGCATTCCGAGGGTGTCCTTTCGGCAAATGCAAGGCAGTCAGTTTACTGGCAGCGTAGTCGGAGCGCAAGGCGACCTGTACGCCACTTCCATTATGTTCGCGCGTTGACGCTTTGTATGGCTTCCTGTACGATGAAATGCGTAGGGCGCTTAGCTCAGCGGTTAGAGCGTTCGGTTTACACCCGAAAGGTCGTCCGTTCAAATCGGACAGTGCCCACCATCTGTGCGCAATACCGCATTACCCTCAGCGGGGACGTAGTTCAGTTGGTTAGAACGCTGCCCTGTCACGGCAGAGGTCGCGAGTTCGAGTCTCGTCGTCCCCGCCATTTCTTTCAAGCACTTCCAGCGGTCTTAATTCTTGACCGTTGAACAATCGTTGAACAACTTTTCAAGCTGATTCATGGCCCGGAGCGTGTTTTCCGGCACATCTTTGATGTAGTGGCGCTCCGTTGTGGTCACGCTTGAATGTCGAAGAAGTCCCTTCGCGGCCAGGGAGTCTTTGGACATGCTCTTGATGGTTGTCGCCACACCCCGACGCAAGCTGTACCAGCCATGCCATTTGATTTCCTTGGCTTTCAGAAGCGGAGCAACTACGCGCTTTGAAAGATTCTCAAGGTTGAGTGCCTTCCCCGATGGCCCTCGGAGAATCGGCCCGCTTGACGGATTGCCATCCATTTCCCGCAGCTCGGCCAGGAGGCCGACAAGAGGCTCTATCACCGGAACGGGCTTGGCGGACTCTTCGGTTTTTGGCGTGGTGGTGTGCGTGTGCCAAACGGACTGGCGGACGTTGAGTCGCTTCCCGTCGTAATCTTCCCATCTAGCGCCTCGTGCCTCACCTGGACGCAGACCGGCAAAAAACTGAAGCGTAACGGCAGCTTGAGCCTTTAATCGTTGTTTGTGCGCTATCTCTTTGCCTTCGACTTTGGCGTTTTCGAGCGCGTCAAGAATTGCCACAACCTCCTCTGGACTAGCAGCGTGCAATTCGAGAGAAGCAGCCGCTTTTTTGGGAATCATCGTCCCCGGTATCGGGTTCGGCGCATCAAGAGCACCCAGATTTCGGGCCAACGTAAAGATGCCGCTAACAATGGCTTTGGACTTTTTCAACATCTCTCTACCGTGACCATGAGAACGATGCAGGTCGGCTAGGAGATTCGCGGCATCCACGGTGCGGAAGTCCCGTAGCGAAACCTTCTTGAGTCGTGGTGCGAGATATGACTCCCAGTAGGTCTCGTAACCGGCGATGGTGGACGGTTTGCAGTTCGCGCGAACCCAGGGCAGCCAGTGCTCTTCCCCATAGTCAAAGACGCTCAGGGTGCTCTCCGGCCTAGCCTTGCCTGCATTGATCGGAGCAAGAATTTCATCAAGTAGTGGCTGCACGTCCTTTTTGGTGCGATAAGCGTCGTTGACCGGGGCGAGATCACGGAAACGGAGCTTTCGCTTTAACTGACCGTCCTTGATAACCTCCTCGCGCCAACGAGCAAGCCAACGCTCGCCACTCGCAGACTTGTAAATGCAACCCGTTTGCCGTCCCATTTCGCTTCTCCTTTAGCTACTAGGAATCGCGACTCTGCGAAGGTATTCGGACAGCGTCAGTCCCAATGCCTTTGCCTTGCCGCGAATCTTCGCCGCTTCAGCCTTTGTTGCCACAAACCGGAAGATGACTTCCCTTCTCTGGCTTGGTGCTATTTCTGGTCTGCCTGCTCGCTTACGCATCTAGTCCTCTAGTTATGGTATTAGTTATACCAAAGTAATTGCGCACTGTCAACCGTCGTTTTGGGTGGCCATCCACTCGCACACCTGAACCCAGGAGAACCTAAGATACTTGCCCAGCCGAATGCAAGGCAGCGGATTCGCGCTGCGTACCTTCGCGCGTCGCCGCGTCTGCTCGAAGACCCACGACTTCGGGACCTTCAGGCGCTCGGCGAGTTCCGCGGGCGTCAGGAGGTCAACGTGATTGATCGTGCTCATTCAGATTCCTTGTGCCATCCACGTCGGTGGATGGTGGTGCTACCAGAGGGCCTCCTTTCCCCGAGCCACGAAGAACGAACGATAACCGCTGACACACTCGTCCTCGCGGGTAGATTTGCGCGTTGCAACAAAGGAACTTACGTTCTGCTGACACCTGCTGACGGAGAATTCCGAAACTTCTCTCCAACCACTCTTCATGAGCCGAGTTAGCAAGAACGGTGTCAGCGGGTGTCAGCATGTCAGCATCCCAGCCCCAAACGGATCCCCGCCCATCCCCGAACCGCGTTGTGCCCAATCCGTTCGGATTTCAGGCTGAATTGTTTTGACAGCCGAGTAAGGAAGGTCTGTTTCGGCAACAGAACCTCTCCGCTCTCCTTCGACCATTTTTCATAGCAGCGCCACAGAGCCGCCGATGTCACCGTGCTCGACTGGTCCAACTCGCAACACTCCGCGACGAAGTCACTCAGGACATCGGTCTCCTGTCGATAACCCTCGGTAGCGGCCGCGACGGCGGGAGGACGGTCGAGGCCCTCATTGACCCACCTGAGGCAACCTCGAACGGCGAAGGCGAGAATGCCCGAGGCTTCAGCTTCCAACTTCGTTAGGAACTTCTCGTCTTTCTCGCTTCCCGAGAACTCTTTGCTGTATTCGATCATATCGATTCGGCGCCAGAAGCCTGGCGTGTCATCGGTCACAATCGGCTTGTGGTTGAATGCCAGCCAGAGTTTGTGAGTTGGTTTAAAAGTGAACGAGTTCTGGTACAAATTTCTAGCCGTGAGCACGTCCCCACCAGACAGCCCCTTTATGCGAGCTTCGTTAAAACGAGCGCCGTCGTTTGTTTCCGAGCAGGTCGCAAAACGAGCGCCTTGCAATGGCACGAGTTCGTGATTCGCAGTGCCAGTTCCCCAGCGTGCAACCTCCAAGGCGCTGAAGGGGATATTGACGGCATAGTCGCCGAGAAGTAGTCGGATGATTTCAAACAATGTAGTCTTTCCGTTCGAGCCCTTGCCGTAGTGACAAAAGATCCGATGCTCGGATATGTCCCCGGTGAGCGAGTACCCCATCATCTTCTGAACATAACCGCTCATTTCGGGTTTCCCAGGAAAGATTGTTTGGAGGAACTTCTCGAAGATCGGGCAGGTCGCGGCCGGGTCGAATGACACGGGCGAATGCTTGGTTATGCGATCGTCGGGTTTTTCCTCTCGAAGCTTGCCGGTCCGCAAATCCACGAGACCATTGGCGACGCCGAGGACGAAATGGTTGCTGTCCCACGTAGTACCAGCATCCGATACTGGCGAGATTGACTTCGCGAGTTCCAGACTTGCATCGAGAAGTGGCCGGCTTTCGCTCCTGATCGCCCAGGTTATCTCTTTTTTTTGGAATGGATTTTCATCATCTTCCGCTGACGAGTTCAGACGCAGGGCGCTTTCGAGGCGCGCACGGGCGGTCTTAATCGCCAACCTTCGTACGCTGTGGGTGCTGTCGATCAACCAGCGTTTGCGAATGTTGTCCCAGATCAGCCAACGGCTGTGGAGATGGTCGAAGCGAACGATGTCTCCGAATAGTTGAGCGAACATCTCAGTGTTGCCAGCGTCAGTACGATTGAAACGAGGATGAGCCTGTTTCCGTGATTCAGTGAGGACAGGTTTTGAGGTGGAAACTACGGGGTCAACTTCTATGGCTGGGGTACTCATAGCGGCTAGTCTCCGTTCCGTTTTTTTGTGAGGTGTGTTCGCGCACTTGTTGAATCATGGCCCGGAGGCTGCGGTGGGCCTCGAACAACTCGCGTGCCGGCGTCTCGGCGCCGGAGAAATAGGTGGGGACGTCGGTGGATGCCGCGGGGTCGAATTCGAACACGACGAACCTCCCGTCGAGCTTCGCGGAGGTGAGACGATGCCCGCGAGCTCGAAGGAACGAGGCGATTTCGAGTTCGGAGGTGCGATAGGGGCCGTTCACTGAGCGCTCCGGTCGCGCGGCGTCAAGTGGATTGCCAATGTTCGCGTTGGGAAGTGGTGACTTATTGCGGAGATCGTGACTCTCAACGAGTGACGTTCCGCGAACGCGAGGAGATCACGCGCGGATTCATCGTCGAGGTCATACGGTTCGACTAAGAGGGAGTTGCCGTCCTTCGCGAAATGATCGAGCCAGTCGCGATGAAATTGACCGTCGTAATAGGTGTCTACGATTTTGCGAAACCAAGCGGGCGTGCGTCCAGGCGACACTCCAGTCAGTCGCCAAAGACTCATCCCTTCGGGGCCGAATCGAGCCTCAGCCTTCACGACGGCGATCACGCGAGAGACGATCACGCCGCACCTCGCTTGGCGAGACTCGTCGCGATGCGATTTCGCAAGAATGCGCCGGGGTTCTCGATGACTCTGCCGCCCCGACCCGAGCCGCACGCTCCGCTGCACAAATTCGCTTGTGGATGGATGACGTCGTCGAGAGCGTTCAACAAATCCTTCGTGACCCTTGCGCTCGCCCAGGTTTTCCCAGCGACCTGAAAAATCCAGTCAAGTACCGAAGCGGAATCCCCGATTCTTTCGAGATCGACTTCGTACTTGCCGATGATAGCGACGTACCGCGGGACTCCCTCGGTGACGCCGGAACCATCTCCGCGATCGACGGGCTTCCCTTGGTGCACCAGGCATAACCTTTCGGCGTCCAGCGACCATGTCCCCCATCTACGGCCGTGGTACAACGCCGGAAGGGCGTACTCGCGGAGAAGTTGCTCGCCCGTCATCGCGCCGCCTTCACGGCGATGCTTGGGGCATTCCACATTCGTGCATCGGCCGGTGGCGGGATAGAGAGCGTAGGAGCAGTCGGCGCACTCGCGGAGAGGGGACTGCTTTGAGCGAGTGGATCGTCGGCGGGTTCGACTATTCTTGTTGAGGGACTTCTTAGACTGAGTAGAATCACTTTGTTCATTCCTTTTGGGTTGTGAATTTCGAGTCCTGAGTGCAACCTCAGTGCTCGATGGGAATTTCCGAACGCCGTCGCGTCGCGCTAACGACCCGGCGGCTTTCGCACGTATGGGAGAGACTTTCAAGCGGCTGCTTCCACTTGCCCTTCGCCGCTGCCGGTGTTCTGAGTGCTGGTTCTGTTGCGGCGATCGCGGCGTTCCAGGTACGCATCCAGGGCTGCGACCGGCACCCGCCACACGCCATCTGCTTTGAACGCGCCGGGCAAACGCTCAGCCCGGACCATGTTGTAGACATGCGTGAACGTCACGCCGAGCCTCACTGCCACTTCTCGAATCGTCATGTTGCCCTCCATCCATCACCTCCAGATGAGCTCTCTGCTCACGATTCAACTGTAGTTGTTATGCAGCTATTGCAACTAGGTGAGCCCTTAGAGATACTGTGAATACCGTGAAAACCCCAAGCCTACCCGTGTTGATCCGCCATCTGAGGGAAGACGCAGATGGCTCGATGAATGGAACCGGCGTGAAGATCATGTCGGGTAGCTGGATTGAACTGATCATCGATGATTACGCGGCGTTCGACAGAAAGTGCCCGAACCTCCATAGAATTGAGAAGAAACGCTTACGCTATTTCGTGCAGCTGCTGGACGCGGTCCGAGGGGATAAGCAGGAGAAACTCCGTGCCGTCGCCCACTCAATCGCATTGCTCGATTCGTCGCCATCACCGGCAATCCAGGACGAGATAGCGGCCAATCCGATGGCCTTCTTGCAGGATGAAATGATTGAGCGATCCGGCGCCTCACTCGTCCTCTGGCAAGAGCGAAACGGGAAGCTGAGTCCGGGGCTTTTCTGTAGGGACATGTTAAATGCGCTTCACACCTTGATGCTTATCTACGTCGGATTAGGGAAAGCCAGCAAAACGGGCGAGTGCTCGGTCTGCGGAAAGTTCATCGCCAGAGAGCGCGGAGATCGACGGAAGACGTGTTCAGATCTTTGTCGCAAGAGAGCTTCGTTGCGTAATCAGAGAATTGCCGCGCAGAAGAAGTCACAGTAGGACGAACGGAATACCTCGTCCCCTGTTCCTGCCTTCCATTTCGAATCAAATCCTTCAAAGCTTCAAGCGGTACCACTCGCCGCCTTCCTAGACGAACTGTGGCGAGCTTGCCGGCCGCGACATGTCGACGGACGGTATTCGGAGAAACGCTGAGGAGAGCTGCGGCTTCTTTGATCGAAACTGACAAAGGGTGGGTCAGGAGCAAGGGGGCACCTCGGAGGAGACGTGCGGGCGTTCGTGGGGCTTCTACGCCTCCAGAGTACGCCTCTTCGAAAGAACAGCGCAAGGATGCGGGAATCCAAAATTCATGCACTCACGACCGGTAGGCAGTATCGATCGAGACCGGGCGAAATCAACTGAAGGCCACCCGTGATGCGCGGGGAGCGCGTCTGGAAGACAGGGTCCTGGAGCACAGACGCCCGACATTAGTACTGACTGATGCGGGAATTGAGTTGGATGAGTGGGAGGGTGGGACGAACGGCCCCTGTAAGACACTTTGATTGAAGTACTTAAGTTGAAATGGGCCGAATTTGGCGGATTCTGGCGCAGAGCTGCGTTTTCACGCGAGAAGATGCCCCTAAGTTATTGATTGCAGTGTTTATAACGACGATCTGGGTTGGGTTATTTAAGCCGCCGCGGCCTTGCTGCGAGGTGCCTCTGACTCCGGCCGGTCCCGTCTGAAATTCCAACGTCGGTGGCTTAGCATGACGCGGGCTACGTCCTCTGGTGCGAAGGGCACGTCCTTGAAGCCACGAACCTGAATGACGTGACCTTCGCTGACGACCGCGGGATCGAAGGTTCTGCCATCCACGAGTTCCACCGAGACGATTTGATAGCCGGGACCGGTCTGGGTGGCGTTCTTCAAGTCCCGGGCGGTCTCGGGAGGAATTTGCGTTAGATGTTTCATTGTGACATCGGCTCCTGTGATCTCTGAGGGGACAGCGAGGCGGGGTCGAATTACCCTTGCGACCTGGAAACCTGCCAAGGATAACCGTCGCGGACACGCGCTCATACGACCCCGCCTGCTGTGACGGAAACGGGAGGATACTCCGTGGATGTGAGAAAGGGAAGACCTACCGCGGCCGGCGCTGGATCAAAGGCAGGGCCGCCCTTTTGGTGAATCGAAAGATGTCGGGCGGAGCCTTAGTTGGCCAGAACGCCCCATCCCCCGAATCCGCGCCCGATCGGTCCAGACTCCCTATCGCGTCGCTGTCCCGCACGCCAAAATTCAGGAAAGGGATTTTGGAGGAGGAGGGGTGACGGCCCGGAGCGGACTAATCTCTTGTTCCCTTTGCGTAATCCCGGCACACGTCACGCCCCGAGAGGCCGCAGTTCGCCAGTCTCTTGCCGAAGATCGACCGGATATTCATCTCCTGCCAGATCGGAGTGACATCGGGGCGGCGCCGCAGATAGTCCAGGCACTCCTGGATGAGATCCTCTTTTGACTCCGTCATGAGGATTGGTTGCTGCCTCCCGGTTGAAGGACTGACCCCACTTGACTGGTCGGGTTTGATGGGCGCCTTGCTTTCCGCCCTCCCGTGCTACAGCGTCATCAGAAGTTGCACCGCCACTCCAAACTTCCCATTCGGCAACTTGTCCACCCGCATCACCTGCGCCACATACTCTCGATTCATTGGATCGTGCGGGGAGCTGTACGGACACGTCACAAACGCACGCATCCCGGGATAGTACTCGGAGCGCCGCGTCGTGAAGTAGATGCCCTCTTTCGACGCGTTGGTGCTCGTGGTCAAGTCTTCGAAGTGCTCGTCGCGGGGCTCGGAAGGGCGCACCCGCATCGTTCGGGCCATCTTTGCCCGCCGGCTGCGGCGCTTCTCTCCGTGTGGCTTGTCTAGCATGATCAGTTCGGAGGTGAACTGTTGTGACCTGAATTTCAGACCCGAACAGGCTTCAGCGTACTCAAAGGATAGCACGCCGACTGTCGTGGGATTTCCACAAGAGCTACAACATCCACTCTATAGACATTCAGGTCTATGTAGGGCCATGATTCATCACGCCCACCCCCAAGGAGTCCCACGGGGTCATGCTTAAAAACTCGCACCTAAGAGATCCCTATCTTTATATTCCGCCGGTTCCGTTCGTTGCATTGGACTATGTGCTCTGCGCGATAGCGTTTTTCCTCACAGGAATTGCGTCTAACGCACAAATCGCCAGCCTTATCGCCTCTGTGCGCAGGTAACGTAGTGCATCTGCTTTGAATACCGCTGCTAGATAATACGTGCGTGCGAACCCGAGGAAGACCATGACGAGAATAAGTAGAGCCATGCTAGAAAAGAACAAATTCTCGAATCGTCCATCGCGGTGCGAACAACACTGGTTGCCATAGGCGCGAGTTGACGCCCAGCACTTCTACGAGGCGCTCAAGAAGTCCCAAAGTGGGTGAGACAGGTAGGCCCTCGGTCGCAACGGTTGAGGGCCTCGCCGTCTGTACTGACAGTATTACTTCCGGTTTGCTCGTCACTCGGGAACTATCGCCCAAGTGTCAGGAATGGGCGTTTTTGTAAATGTCCAACTATGTGGCCGCAAAGGCTGTTTGCGAGCGGACAGGATTGCCTGTGCTGGGGCGCTGACGTAAGATGCAACGCCAGTGAGTGATTCCTCGCCGATCACCGGGCGGACAATCTCGCACTACCGCGTTCTGGGGAAACTCGGTGGTGGAGGAATGGGAGTAGTCTACGAAGCCGAGGACCTAAACCTCGGCCGCCACGTCGCATTGAAGTTCCTTCCTGAAGACATGGCAAGAGATCTGCAGGCGCTAGAGCGCCTGCGCCGGGAAGCGCGTGCGGCTTCGGCACTGAATCATCCGAACATCTGCACTATCTACGAAATCGCGGAAGATCGCGGGCGTCCTTTCATCGCAATGGAGTTCATGGAGGGGCAGACCCTCAAAGCCATGATCGATGGCAAACCGCTTCCCATCGAACAGGTGTTGGAGCTGGGCGCGGAAATTGCGGATGCCCTGGAGGCGGCACACGAAAAAGGCATCGTCCACCGTGACATTAAGCCTGCGAATATTTTTGTGACGAAACGAGGACGGGCAAAGATTCTAGATTTTGGTTTGGCGAAGCTCACTTCAGCCGCCGAGGGTGTTAGCGATTCGGCAATGCCCACGGCAAGCGTGAGGGAGCTGCTAACGAGCCCTGGAAGCGCGGTGGGCACCATCGCCTATATGTCCCCCGAGCAGGCACGTGGTGAAGAGTTGGATGGGCGTACGGATTTCTTCTCGTTCGGTGCCGTGCTTTATGAAATGGCAACGGGACGCATTGCGTTCCCCGGTAATACTGCCGCCATCATCCATGATGCGATCTTAAATCGAGCGCCAATTCCAATTGCAAGTTTGAATCTTAGCCTGCCGCCAACGCTGGGAGGAATCATCGACAAGGCGCTGGAGAAAGATCGCAAGCTGCGATACCGAAATGCAGCCGACATTCGGAACGCCTTGCAGCAATTGAAGGGCGTTTCAAATTCGGCGGGGTTGCCTACAACGGAGGCGAAAACTAGAACCCGACTTTCAAAACAATGGAGGATCATCGTCCTCTCTGCCATAGCAATTCTAGCGCTTGCCGCCGGCACTTACTCATATTTCCATCGGACGCCGAAGCTAACGAAAGAAGACATTCTTGTGTTGGCGGATTTCACCAACACAACAGGTGACCCGGTCTTCGACGACACGTTGAAACAGGCAATTTCAGTCCAGCTGGTGCAGTCTCCGTTCCTCAATATTCTCTCGAACGCAAGAACTCGCTCCACTCTGAAGCTGATGGCAAAGCCTCCGGGCACCAGGCTGACTACGGACGTGGCGAGTGATCTTTGTCAACGCGCAGGCGGTAAGGCTTACATTTCGGGCTCGATTGCTAGTCTTGGCAGTCAGTATGTGGTCGGCATCGATGCCATCAATTGCAAAACCGGCGATCCTCTCGCGCAGGAGCAGGTTACTGCGGAAAACAAAGAGCACATCCTCAAAGCTCTAGACGAAGCGGCGACGAAGCTCAGGGGGAAACTGGGTGAGTCGTTGAGCACGGTGGAGAAGTTCGACGCCCCCCTGGATCAAGCCACCACACCTTCCCTCGAAGCCTTGAAGGCCCTCTCCGTTGGCGTTAAAACTCTGCAGGAGAAAGGTAGCGCGGCAGCAATTCCTTTCTTCAAACAAGCCATCGAACGCGACCCTAATTTCGCCGCCGCCTACGAAGCGTTGGGAATTTCGTACTCCAATCTCAGAGAACCGGGTCTAGCCAATGAGAACTTGCAGAAAGCTTATGATATGCGCGACAAGGTTAGCGAACGGGAGAAGTTCCGCATTTCGGCTGCCTACTATCTACTTGTCACCGGCGAACTCGAGAAAGCCATCCAGACCTATGAAGTGTGGACGCAGACCTATCCTCTGAACAGCGAACCTTTCGGCAACTTGGGGGTTGATTACACCTATCTGGGGCAATACGAAAAAGCAATTACCGCGAGCCTAGAGGATCTCCGTTTAAACCCGGGCAGCGCAGCCGCCTACACCAACCTTGTGAGTCTGTATCCTGCCGTGAATCGTCTCGATGAGGCCGACTCGAAATATCAGCAGGCCGTTGCACACAAAGTTGATAACCCGTTCCTGCACGGGAATCGCTTTGGAGCTGCCTTCCTTGAGAACGACACGGCCGAGATGCAGCGGCAAGTCGCCGCATCTAGTGGCAAACCTGGGGAGGACGTGCTGCTCTCGTTCGAGTCAGACGCCGAGGGATTTTACGGGCGTCTAGCAAGCGCACGGAAACTCTCGCAACGCGCTATCGACTCCGCTCGTGCCAATGACTCAAAAGAAACAGCAGCGGCATGGCAGATGAATGCCGCTCTGCGCGAAGCGGAGTTTAACAACACATCGCGCTCCCGTCAGCAAATCGCCTCTGCGCTGGCTGAAGCTCCCACAAGAGATGTAAGAGTTCTTGCGGCCCTGGCATTTTCGCGTATCGGAGATATCGAGCAGGCAGAAAGGATGGCACACGATTTAGCTGAGCGCTTTCCGCTTAATACGGCAATTAAACGTTACTGGTTGCCGACCATCTATGCCTCGATCGAAATTAGACGGAACAATCCGGCGAAAGCTCTCGAAGGTCTCCAGGCCACAGCACCATATGAACTGGGTTCACCGCTTCCCCAGTTCGAGGTCGGTGGCACTCTCTATCCCGTGTACATCCGCGGCGAAGTGTACTTATTGCTGCGTCAGGGCAAGGAAGCGGCGGCGGAGTTCCAAAAACTCCTGGACCACCGCGGCGTCTCGGTGAGCTGCCCTTTGGGAGCGTTAGCACGCCTTCAGCTCGGCCGCGCCTACGCCTTACAGGGCGACACCATCCGATCCCGCGCTGCCTATCAAGATTTCTTAACATTGTGGAAGGACGCCGATGCCGACATTCCCATCCTCTTCGCGGCCAAATCCGAATACGCTAAACTGAAGTAATTGCCCGCGCTTGGGAGAATAGCGAGCACGCCTTTCGGTAGATAGGATTAGTCCACGAAGCCAGTCGTAAGAAACATCCGACATGTCGGTTTCACTGGCCGTATGCACTCTACTCCTACTAGTGCCGCTCGCATCTATGACATTCTGGACGTATTGTCGGCAAACCGGAAGTAATCCTCGGACGCGCTTTGCCTGGTGGTTTGTATGAGGTGTCTAAGCGCAAGACTACAGTTTTCCGCTCACAAAAACTCTGCGTGCTAAGTTGTTATGTTGTGGCTTTCTGCGATGCGTTTTTGACGCGCGGTTTTCCGTTCATCCCTGGAGCCTTGCACGGACCGTCCCGTAGCCGGCCCTCCGGTTTGGGGCGATCTGTCGCAGGCTGTGCCCTTAACCCTTCAACTCCAGCGCCATCACGCTACCCTCTTCGCCTGCTTCCTAACCTTCGCCCATCGCTTCTTCGCCGCCTTAGCAATCGCAGCTCTGCCAGCAGCAGACAGGACGCGCTTCTTGACACCCTTTAGTTCTCGGTTCACTTGTCGGTTGGTTGAATTGCCCAACGCTTCTGCAGCCGAAGCCAATCCGTTCAATTGATCCTGCAACTTGGCTAGTTGCTTTCTTACTTTGTTCTCTTCGCGCTTGATCGCTGCAAGAATGTTCATTTGATCCTCCGCCTGAAATCTATCTCAACCTGAATTTGCGCACCAGACCTACTGCGAGAGGCATGAAGTCGCTTCCTAATAGCCCGCTTCGACCTAAAGTCTCAGTCTTCGTGGGCTTCCCTTAAGAAGTACGCCAGCGTGTCAGCTTCGTTGACTTGCCTCCGACCGCAACCTAAGATGAGCGCCAAATGGCGGGTTCCCATCCACTCCTCGGGCAGACCATCTCGCACTACCGCATTATCGAAAAGCTGGGCGGCGGAGGGATGGGTGTTGTTTACAAGGCCGAGGACACGCGACTTGGTCGCTTCGTCGCTTTAAAGTTCCTGCCGGAAGACGTTGCCCACGACCCACAAGCGCTGGAACGCTTCCGGCGGGAAGCGCAGGCGGCATCGGCGCTGAATCACCCCAACATCTGCACGGTGTTCGACATCGGCGAGCAAGACGGCCGGCAATTCATTGCCATGGAGTTTCTGGACGGCCAGAACCTAAAACATCACATTGCCGGCAAGCCGCTGCGGTTCGATGAATTGGTGGAGCTGGGGTTCGAGATTGCGGACGCGCTGGACGCGGCACACTCCAAGGGAATCGTGCATCGCGACATCAAACCGGCGAACATTTTTGTCATCGCGCGCGGACACGTGAAGATTCTGGATTTTGGCCTGGCAAAGCAAGGACCCGCGGACAGCGCGATGAACCTTTCTGCAATGCCGACGGTGACTGACCCCGAACAATTGACGCGAGCCGGCATGGCAATCGGCACGGTCCCATATATGTCGCCCGAACAAGTGCGTGGCGAAGGATTGGACGGACGCACCGACTTGTTTTCGTTCGGCTTGGTGCTCTACGAAATGGCGACGGGGGTTCCGCCGTTTCGCGGCGAGACCTCGGGTGTGATTGCGGAGGCGATTCTGAATCGCGCGCCGGTCGCGCCACTGCGACTGAATCCCGACCTTCAGCCCAAGCTGGAAGAGATCATCAACAAGGCGATTGAGAAGGACCGCAAGCTGCGTTATCAGACCGCGGCGGAGATTCGCGCGGATTTGCAGCGGTTGAAGCGCGATTCGGTTTCGGGCCGAACAGGAGCAGCCGTTGCCGAGAGCGCGCCGAAGCCGGCAGCGAGGCCCCTGCCGTGGAAGGCAATCGCCGCGACGGCGGCAGTCATCGCGCTAACAGCCGTAGGTTGGCTGTTTTTCTCGCGCAAGGCACACGCGCTGACGGAAAGGGACACCGTTGTCCTGGCTGACTTCACCAACACCACCGGCGATCCAGTGTTTGACGGCACGCTGCGTCAGGGACTCTCCGTGCAACTGGAGCAGTCACCATTTCTGAGCCTTATATCTGGGGATCGGATCCAGCAGACATTGCAGATGATGGATCAGAAACCGGATACGAAGCTAACTCCGGAAATTGCACGGGAACTCTGCCAGAGAACGGCAAGTGCGGCCGTCCTCGACGGCTCCATAGCGCAGATCGGGACCCAATATCTTCTTACGCTGAAAGCGGTCAACTGCGCGAGCGGAGAATCGCTGGCGAGTGCGGAGGCGCAGGCGAGCGACAAGAATCATGTTCTCGATGCTCTAGGAAAGACAGCCGCGGAAATTCGAAACAACCTGGGAGAGTCGCTGAGCATGGTGCAGAAATTTGATACCCCTCTTCGGCAGGCCACTACATCATCACTGGAAGCCCTCAAGGACTTCAGTTCGGGTGACCGAATCCTGAACACAGTAGGGGATGCCGCGGCGATTCCATTTTACAAACGGGCCATCGAAGTCGACCCGAATTTCGCGCTTGCCTACGCATCTTTGGGTCTCGCATATACCGACATGGGGGAACCCAGCGTCGCTGCCGAATACACCCAGAAGGCATACGAACTGCGCGACCGAACGAGCGAACCGGAGAAGTATTTCATCACGGCGATCTTCCACAAGGAGGTCACTGGGAACCTCGAAGCAGCCGAACAATCCTGTGAGTTTTGGAAGCAGGCGTATCCGCGCTCGGAGACGCCTCATGATTACTTGTCGGGAGCAATCTACCCGGCTCTTGGGCAATACGAAAAAGGAGCTGAAGAAGGCAGAGAAGCAGTCCGTTTGAATCCGCACTTTCCCCTTTCCTATGCCTTCGTGATGTTCAACGATCTCGCACTAAATCGGCTCGGTGAAGCAAAGGCCACATACAAACAACCTTTCGAACTTAAACTGAGCCACCCCTTCTTTTCTTTGGCCCTCTATCAGATTGCTTTCTTGCAGAACGATGCTGCGGGGATGGCCCAGCAGGCAGCACCGTCGGCTGGCACGCTGGCAATAGGCGATCAACTGCTTGGATTGGAAGCCGATACCGCTGCCTATTCCGGGAGGCTCAGGGATGCGCGCGAGTTGTCCAGCAAAGCAATGGATTCCGCTAAGCGGGCCGAGGAAAAGGAGGCTGCCGCCACGTATTCTGCCCTGTCTGGTTTGCGGGAAGCCTTGTTCGGCAACGCTGACGAAGCACGACGGCGCGCCACGTTGGCAATGGTGGGCGCGGCAGGCCGCGATTTGCAGTACGCCGCAGCGCTCACGTTAGCCTTTGCCGGGGACACTGGGCGAGCGCGAGCGCTGAGCGATGATTTGGCCAAGAGGTTTCCGGAAGACACCGTCGCGCGGTTCAACTACCTGCCGACCCTCCACGCAAAGTTTGCGCTCGGTCGGGGAAATGCTTCTGAGGCCATTGAGAGTCTTCGGGTCGCCACGCCGTATGAGCTAGGACAGACGACATCCAGTATCTATGGCTGGACCGCCTTGTATCCGGTTTTCGTGCGCGGCGAAGCCTATTTGGCCACGCATCAAGGCACTGAAGCCGCCGCCGAGTTTCAGAAAATCCTGGACCATCCCGGCGTCGCTGTGAATGAGGCGATCGGCGCACTTGCACATCTGCAGCTGGGCCGAGCGTACGCCATGCAAGACGACACCGCGAAAGCACGTGCGGCGTATCAGGATTTCCTGACGCTTTGGAAAAACGCCGACCCCGACATCCCCATCCTCAAGCAAGCCAAAGCGGAGTACGCGAGGCTGCAATAGTTGTCTGCGGTTGGCGCAGGACCGCTAAGAGACCACCGACTGCAAAAAGTCAAATTCGCCAAAATTTCTTGCGTGGATAGGCGCCCCGGTGAACCCCCCGGCCTTCCCTTTGGTACCCCCGGTCCCACGCCCCCTCGCACGCATGCCAGCAGTGACGAGCGACGACCACGGTCCGTCCGGCTCGAATGGAGAAGCGATTCATTTTCGATTTCCATTTTCGCCGCTGCGCGCGCATCGATGTGAGCAATAAAAATCGTGCAGCACTGTACCCAGTTCAGAAGCTTTCGATGGACACGTATGTCACGGACGCCGGCAACGCGAAGCGCGTGGTGACGACTGTGTGAAACTGTAACTGGCGGACCGCCTCAAGGCCAACGAGAGCCTTGCGAAATACAAGAAGCTATTTGCTGACCGCATTGAAATTGACCGACCTTTCACGGCTCAGCGACGACCAGTTAGAGGCCCGGCAGAAGGAGCTGAAGTCCTGAACGATGGTCACGGCAACCAGTGGTCAGCTCCAACACGCTGAATCTAAATGGTTAACTGGCGCGACGAACAGAGATTGAACAAAAACCATGCTCGACCTCGAAACTGTGTGCCGCGTGCCGCCGACTCTCGGTTTGTCCGTTTTTGGAGTATAATTCCTGGCGAGGGATACCTCCCTCAGGAGCGTGCGCTGTGAAGAAACTCACGGCATACCTCGTGAGAGGGTCCCGTCGCCAATCGTGCAGATAGTCCACGGGCTTTGATACCGCCGCTATCGGGGTACGGCATTGGACATCTTGCCTTCGGCTATAGACGAAGCATCCGTTGTACTGAGACTAGTTCTCATTCGTGGAGCTGGACCACGCTAAAAAACAGGAGAACGAATCTCAGAGGACCTTTTGGCATACCCGGTCGTAGGGAAGGTTCCGTTCTTCTTGGTGGCCACCAAGTGAAGGAGCCGCAGCCCGCCGAGAAGGGGCCGCTGAGGCGAGACAAATCAGGACGTCTCGACGCGGCCCTGAAACTTTCACAAGCTCCCGTTTCTTCCTCTACCGATCTGACAATCGGAGTTCCCCATGCAAAAGTCCGCTTTGCTCGCCGCCATCCAGCAGGAAATCCAACGCCACGACTTCTCGCATTTCGTTGAGAATCCGCCGTCGATTGCCAATGGTGGCATAGGTGTAGTTGTGCCAGGCTGTCCGGCGTGCAGGAAGCGAATCAATTCGATGAGTCAGTTTCTCGATCATCTGGCAAACGATGCGATGCCCGCGCTGCTGGACCGGCTGTCAAGAGTACAGGCATGACCAGGGCGCTTGTCACTCGCCGTCCACAAGTCCCCTCAGCCCCACCTCCAGTTGCTGGTATGGGTCCCCTTTTTCGCGCTTGAGCAATTCGGGTTAGTGCTGCTCCAGCCATCCGTAAAAAAATCAAAACGTCATTCCCGGTGCGTTGCTTGGGTTCACGTGCTAGCCATAACTGACGGACGCGGGACACGCGCACTACTTCGGAATCTTTCTTGGTTGCCATGTGACCGTCTTCAAATCCTAGTTTCCTTGATTCGCCTCGCAGAGCTGCCTGCGCGACACCGGGCCGCCCCGAAACAAGCCGCCATAAATTCACCAAACGAGGCTCAAGGCAAACGAAAGGTAACCCCTGCCACAGCCGCCACTTCTAATATGGAGAAGGGCTGGCTATAGGGTTCAGAATCAGCATGTTACGGTACTGGGTCCTGGTTGTTCGTACCAGGAAAACTACAAGCTTCTAGTACGACAAATACATTGACACATAATGTGACGCTGAGCATACTTAGCCCTTACTTGGAGGTCCCACAATGTTTGACGGTGTCATCGTCACAGCTTCACGAGTTTTGGACGGAGTGATCGTAACCTGCTTCTGACCTGCGTGCGCGGCCTCCAAGGTCGCTGATTGTTTACGCTCCTCATCCCTAGACTCCCAATACACGTACCAGCCTTGGCCCGGTAGTAGTGCGCGCGAAAATTCCCACTTGCCATCGTTCCTTGGTTTAACCTGTTCTGTACGCTTGTGAAGAACTACCGCGCTGGTCGTGCCGACTAAATCCGCCACCTGATTGCTCACGGTGATCTCGCTCGCTTCCATCGCAATTGTAGATGAGCACACCACCGAGTCCTTCGTCCTATAGAGCTGTCTCACTGTTACCTTTACAGGGGTGACCTCGCGGCTCTCCTTTGGCAGAGGAATCGTACCTCTCAAGGTATGGGGCTCCTCTTCGTCCTGGAGCTCGGCGAGCGGCACATCATGGTCGTTGATATTCACGCTAACAAAATGCGGGTATTCCATAGCCTTCCCGTCAGTGATAGCCGTCTTTCTGTGATGACCGAGAAGCGAGGTCTCAAACGGGAATTTCGCGAGTTTGCCAGTCAGGTTGCGGACATCGTACGGCGACTCCGAAACAATCCAGTGCATGTGCACCGCATGCACAGCGCCTATCTGCGGACGACGCAGGCCGATGACATTCCGGGAAGGGTCTTCTTCTACAAATGAGAACGCACCAGTCCAGGAGTTGCGGATTTCGGCAAGCTTTTGCGCGAAGTCGAACCCTTCTCCATCGTGCGGAAGCAAAGGATGCCTTCGCCACTCGCCCCCAGACAGATCGTTGGTTGCCTGAGCGGGGTCCGGGGCAGCGATTAAAACACGCTGGTATCCGTCACGGACGTGCTTTGTGTTAGGAAGAATAAGAACTTCGTCGGGTTCACCGGGTCTGAAGAGAAACCCCATGGTCTTCCCATTCGTGTACGGAACGAGATTTCCATCATGCTGGTGCTTGAACTGGGCGAGCTGCTGAATGGGATTATCGGCCTCGTCAACGTCAATCCCAAATACGGTCGGAAAAATGATTCGCATAGCTACTTATCGAGGTAGAGAAATACCTCCGGCAGAACGTAATTGTGTTGACGCGACTGTACCTCTGTCGATGGCATACTGTCACCTGTTTGACACTTTATTACGCAACACTCGTGAAAAGCCCTGCTCCAGTTGTTACTTCCGATAAATTCTGTTATCGGAAGTGAAGGGCAACAAGACAACGAGGCGTGACTGGACGATACGGTCCCGATAGCTGTCCAGGAAACATTACCGGCATTGCCGCCGATGGTCGTTGGTACGCGCACCCCCGAAGTAGAATCCCGCGTCGGAAACATCACGTCTCCTCAAAGCCGCCCTGATGATGTGTGATCCGCCAGACTGGAGTCCCTCCGCTCTTAAGCGTGTTCTGAAATCGCTCCGGAACCTCAGCTAGTCTCTGCGCAAGTGGAATCTCCCGAATTGAAAGGCCTGCTGGCATTCTTGTCTGCAGGCAATGGGCTGTAACTTCTTCTATAAAGCACGCTAGCCGGTCCATCATGAATTTCACGAATTCTGTTACCGGCTGGTTTGAGATCTGTGGCTCATGCGCCTGGATCGTGTTTCCACTTTGCGAGTATCGGATCTTGGGCAGCACTGACGCAGTGTGCTCCATCGCGTTCCTGGCCTCCACGAGACGTTCGGTCCATTGGCGGGCCTGGCTCAAGTAGTCTGCAAGATCTGGATCGGTGGCTCTGATCGCGGCGACGCCAGTTGCAAATGTGGTGGACTTCTTGAAAAGAAATCCGATATTGACGCCCAGGGCGTTGGTTACGTCTTGCATGCCCTGCTTGAGCACGCGTACCGCACTGTTAAGAAAGTCTTCCGTATGCTTTCTCAGCTCTTTATCTATGTTCTCGTCGATGTGCAGTGCTTGGCCCTGAAGACGCGCAATTTCGCCGCTGCCGACCTTCCGAGCATGATCGGTGAATAATTTGGCGATGTCCTGTGTCGTTGTCCTGGTGCTAAGCAACGTCATCAAAGCGAATTCGTGCGGTTTGTCAAAAGCTTGACGATTCGCAGGATCAGGGAAAACGGCGTCGCGTAAATTCATGAGTCCGACGAAAAGGCGCGCCATGAATGGTGAGCTTGATCCTTCGTCGGCGAATTTCTGCACTACCCATTGAGTCGAATCGTTGCGCACGCGCATGTTGGATTGTCTTTGAATCCGCTGTAGCAGGACGTTGAAATCCGATTGCGCAATGGGAAGAACATAGGAAATCTGTAAGCCATCTCGTGCGATTTTGCCCTTGAGTGCGTGACGTCTTTTCCGACCACGGGTTCATCGTGCGAGTAGTAGTGCTTCCAGACGATCATGCCGGTCTCAGAGTCGTACAACTCGAACTCAAAAGCCACACGGGCCATCAATCTGTCTCCGTCGATCTCCCGGAAGTCATACAAACGTCCGCGGAGGAGATAGTCGCCGCGCACGTCACTAAGCAAGGAATAAACCTGCTGGTAGTGTCCCGACAATTGAAGCTTCCGCAGCAGGACGTCGTGAATCATCTCCGGTGGTGGCTCGGCCCATCGGTGATATTGATACTGTCCCATCGCCAGCCCATCTGATGTGTAAACGATCTGGTCTTCTCGATACAGCTCCGAGGATGTGATCGGACCCAGCACTAGAGTGACGGGGAAGGCCCGGGCGGCTCCCGACATTCTGTCGTCGGGAACGGTCAGCTGATAATACTTATTTGGCCGAACGGCGCCGCAGGCATTGAGCATTCCAAGACATAGCGTGAGCGCTGGAAGGACAGCTCTGTATTTCATGATTCCTTTCCTGGTTTGTGTTTTGGAGGATTCGTGGCTTGAATGACGGCATAGGGGGGTCTTGCTGGTCGCGGCGAATTTCCTTAAGGTTTTCGATGATGTCCCGCATGTTCGATATTTCAGAAATGACCGTTTAGGTTTGAGCGATTCGCAATGTGGCCTCTGTCATGTTCGTAAGGGCTGCAAATTTGGTCTAGAACGGGTGCCAGGAATAGTGCTTGACATCGAATATATATCGTAGCACGATATATGATCTGTGGTTGGTCTTGAGCCGGGGAAATGGAAACATTTCGCGCTCTGGATACAAATTCTGATATTTTGTTTGTTCGCTCGAGGAGTCCCGCCGCACGTTATGCGCTGGCGGTCCTGATTACTGGGGCAGCCCTGCTGCTTCGCCGTCTCTTTGACCCAATCCTAGGCGAGTCCGGTCCGTTCCTGCCCTTGTATGCAGCGGTAGCGTTTACGTCAGTCTACTTCGGCACAGGGCCATCAATACTTGCTTCCCTCATCGGCTTGACCGGGAGCACCTATTGGTTTTTATCCCGAGAAGACACCGTTGCTGTTGTGAGTCGTTCGCATCTCGCCTTTATTAGTGGATATCTGCTGGTTTCTGGAATCATTATTGTGTTGTCAGAAAGGCGTCGCCGGGTCGTCTTGATGCTGGAGGCTGCGCATAGCAATTTAGAAAACAAAGTCGAGGAACGTACAGGACAACTTACCGAGGTCCTATCAAGGCTTCAAACGGAAATAAACACTCGCAGGCAAGCGGAAGAAGCAATACGGAAACTTTCTGTTCATTTGCTTCGGATTCAAGATGAAGAGCATCGCCAAATTGCCCGCGAGCTACACGACAGTATAGGCCAGACACTCGCTGCCCTGAAGATGACCGCCGGTTCCTTGCAACACCTCGTTCCGCCTACTCCTCTCGGCTCCAAGTACTTCGATGAAGCGAACGGTCTGATAGATCAAGCCATACGGGAGATGCGGACTATCTCTTATCTGCTGCATCCGCCCCTACTGGATGAACTGGGTTTTGCCTCTGCTGCCCGGTGGTTCGTTACTGGTTTTGCCAAACGTAGTGGAATCGAGATCAAGCTGGCGATATCAACGGAGCTCCGTTTCGCACAGTCAATTGAACTGGTGCTATTCCGCGTGCTTCAGGAGAGTTTGATGAATATTTTGAGGCATTCGCAAAGTAAGACTGCTGAGGTCTGTCTGGACGCCCAGGAGCAAAACATCGTCCTCTCCGTAAAGGACTATGGCATAGGCATCGCGCCAGATCGGCTTGAGAAGTTCCTGTCGACCGGTGCCGAAGTCGGTGTCGGCCTTGGTGGAATGCGGGAAAGAGCCAGAGACCTGGGAGGCAAACTCAAATTGCACAACCACGGGGAGGGGACGACGCTCGAGGTTACGTTACCTCTCGTTGAAGTCGCTGCGACGCAACATTCGGGATTAGCTGCTTTATCGATTCCCGAGCTACCGGCGGCACAGATTTTAAGTAAGGAGAAACCTCGCCGGGCAGAGTTGAAATGAGAATCAGAAAGCAAGATAAGTAGAAGGTTACAGAAAATGGAGATCGCCATCAGAAGCAACCACGCCGCGAAGGGAATGCGGTTCCACCAAGCGGCCTGCGTGTATCCCTGAGAGTTCAATACATCGTTCATGCCGTTAACGACGAGAGCGTTGACAGGTGTTGGTTGAGCGGCAGTGGGCTTAGTGACGGCTGCCCAAAGCTGCGTCTGCAGTCGAGCGGTTGCAGCGTTGATCTGGCGAAGCTGTTGCTCGCTGTGCACTTCGTAATAGAGAATGCGCTGATCCAGATAGCTAATGAGCGAGGCGCGCACTTTCGACGCGTCCGCCTCCGGTAAGAAGTCGGCTCGCACGTATTCCGTCCCAATTGCGTTGGCTTCTTGCTCTTCGAAGTTCTTGCGCTGATCGTACCTACTTACTGCCATCGAAAAGGTGAAGCCAATGATGAGAGCTAGCAGCGTCAAGGTGGCACCGAGAAGGATGTCGAGATCGTGATGGCCGCCGTCTTTTCGATCTCGCTGCCTCTCCTTGAATGCCGCGCCGATCCGCCCCGAGATCCATAATGCGGGGAGAGAGATTACAAGAATAAGAATCGGATAATTGAATGGATTAAACACTTGGTCCACCAGGGTTTGCATCCGGGCGTGAGTCTATAACAGGTTGGGAAGGAATGCTGCCCTCCCCGACTTTCATAGATGCGCACCTGACGCTGAACCGCTTGCACCTCGACTGCTGGCTTAAGAGCATTTCAGCATGAAAGTCTTTGCATTTGTGCTCGTAGCCACCATTCTTGAGGCGTCGAGCGATGCCGTCATTCGGCTATCACCTCACAGTCATTCCATGGCGGGACGAGGCGGCGACACAACTTCGATCAAAGCGCATCGTGCCGCTGTGACGGTAATCGATTGTTCACTCTAGTACTATCTCGTTCGTTCCTGCCAGAACATCTGCATACAATAATTGTGTGAGCGAAATTGTGCGAGCGAGTCCTCATGAAAGGTCCCTAATTCCTGTTCTGAGACTACAAGAGCCGTTCCGGGGACGAGGAGGGAGAATGAAGCATCACAGTGCAATCTGTCTTGCGACGGCCATTCTCGTCTTCAGTTGCAGTACAGTCTCGCGTTCTCAAGACACCTACGTCCGAACAGTTCGAGGCACGGTCGTCGATGCTCGGAAATCGCCACTTTCAGGAGCGGTGGTGTATCTCTACAATCTTCGTAGCCAACGAATTCGCAGCTATATAACGGACAAACAGGGACGCTACCGTTTTTTGGATTTGAAGCAATATGACGATTATGAGATTCACGCGGAGACTGAAAAGCTGACTTCTGGAAACCATGCCATTTCCGCATTGAATGATAAGACGGAGGTTGCCATCCAACTGGTCGTGGACAAGATCAAGTCTAAGTGACAATTGGCCGCCTCTGCCTATCTCTCCGGACTTGCGCACACCATTAATCGGGAACAACCCTGAAAGCCTGATGCGCCAACTTGTATGCGATGCTTTTGCGCCCGCTGCGCCCCAGAAACACGATTCTGCGCGGCGAAATCTAAGCAGGGGAAATCAGGTACCTAGTGGGCCAACCGAGTCTGGCTGGATGAAGCGTTTCTAAACTTCAACGCCAAATAGAGCGTAGAGGGCTTTCTCGACAACCGTGTCGAGTTTTCCCGTGATGGGTTGAAAGTCTTGTGTATTCTCTCCGCCCGCGTAGCACCACTTCGACCCATCTCTTGAGAGCCTTACCTTAATGAAGTAACGGAATTTTATGGGATCCTTGCTTGTGATTTCCGCCGTGCGCTCTTCAGGGTTGAAATCAATGACGAGACCCTTTTCTTCTTCACCGATCTTAAACACTCTCGACTCTTTGTCGCTGAAAGTGCTACCAAGGGTATCGTTGCAACCCGGTTCATGGTTCAGTTCCGAAATCTGACTGTGAAATTCGCGAGCTAAGTCATTTCTTAAAAGCGCAAAACCCCTGTCGAGCAAATCATAATAGATACCTGACTTGTCTGGCTGTTTTTCCCGAATCTTGCGGATGTAGAGCGCGAGCTTTTGTGAGCGATAGGACATGCGTAGGTCCCGTCAACCCAAATGTACTACGTCGTCTGGCCGATTGAAAGTGGGCCACGCATGGCCTTAGGAATTCCCAGCGGCTACTGCCTGATAAATGCGCTCATCGGACGAGTTCCCCCACCCGGAATAGTTTGGCATCGAGCACATAGGTCACTTCGAAAAGTAAATAATCGCTGCTCCCGCGACTATGAAGGTCCCCCCAAGCAGAACGCCAAGCGAAGGTACGTGCCGGAAGAATATGTAGTTGACTATTTGAAACGCGAGGAACAGTGACGCGAGATAAATCCCTGTCACAGTCGCAAATTCAACGGGCGCAAGATTGAGAAACAGGCCGTACATGGAGAGTAAAACAGATGCCAGTGCAAACAGCGCGATGCGGCCAGGCAGAGCGTATGGCGATCGCAGCGCAAGTCTCATTACGGCGTCACCGACGGCCTCGAATATCGTCGCCGCGACTACGAAAGCCAGAATTTTCATGAAGAAATGCTCTCACGGGTCATGACTGTGGACAATTTGTTTCGGTATTGGCACAAAGCGAGCGCGAATAAGTGGTCGAGTCATGTAGAAGAGGAGAGCACCAGCAATTGCGACTCCCACCAGGCCTTGAATGATGTGCCCGTAAAAAATATTCGTGATGTCGCCCAGAACCTGCGTTCCGATGATGACCACGGCCAACTGCCATCCCCACCGTCTCCGCTTCAGCCATCCTGTACCAGCGATTGCGAGTGCAGCCGCAAGGGAAAGGAAGAGGAGACCAATTGGCTTTCCCAACGTGGCAAGTTCGCTGTAAGCGCGAGGATTCAGCTTCCAAATCGTGTTGAGAGCGGTGCCGCGCCACACTAAGGTGATTCCTGCGAGGGACGCCATGACGGCCCCGAAAAATAGAAAGATTCCCACGGCCTTTAGTACTAATCGAGGCGTGAATACGCGGATCTTTGGCAAGGTGGGATTCACGCGCTGACTATAGCGCGACGCCTGATAGCTGCCACAACCCTTCCGAGCTTTCGATTACGTTTTGTGCGTGGCGGCGGTCTGATAAATGCGCTTATCGGACGAGCGGAATTCTTCCCAGCTGACGAGCCTGGCCGTTTCGCAGTCCCCGATCAGTGCGTAGTCTTCGATCAGGCTACTCATGCGTGCTCACCGAACCCCTCCCTCAGCGCAGGTCCCGGCCGCGAAGGCCTCGCCTCCCAGAGCGAGGAATGCAGGAGACCACCCAAACCTTTCTCTTCACAACGCTGGAGGTATCCTTCTCTTCCGAGCGCCGCCGCATAATTGGGCAGCCGGGTAACGCGCAGCCCCGTGGTGAATCGGAAGGCGGCGTACAATCCGCGGATCACCGCTCGGGTCCAAAGGCGACCGACGGGTCCCGCTGCTTCACGGAAATCCGAGACGATCCATCGCGCGTCGGGCACCGCCCAGCTTCCAAGACACGCAACGATACCCGCAAGTTCCGGCTCCGAGAAACAATCCAGAAAGAAGTGCGTCACGATCAAGTCGTAGCCATCCGTTCGCGGCTCGAATTCCCATACATCTCTAACACGGAATCGAACCCGCTCTCGAAAAGTCCGGCCCATCCCGGCCACCCGCCGTTCCGCAAGCTCGACCATCTTCGGGCTAAGGTCCACGAAATCCACTTCCACGTGCGAGTTCACTCGAAGCAGACGTGCAAGAAAACGGCCGTCTCCGCCACCGCACACAATCGCTCTCCGCGATGTCCGGACCTCTCCTAAGAACGCGAACCGCCGCCGTTCCAGATAGCGTCCGAACGAAAGATGCTCGATAACCTGGTAGTAACGAGCGATCCCGTCGCAGTTCATCCGAGTAGGCTGAGTCCGCTTCACGCCCTCTCAACCTCCGATCACCAGTGCGAGGAGCGCGGGGACGACCAGTGCCGCGTCGGCAAGGACGCGCAAGGCTGCCGGCGAGAGCTTGGTTCTCCCGTAATTCACAAAGACAAGCAGCAGCGCTCCCAGCCAAACCGCCAATAAGGCCGAGATCGAAGAGCCCTTAGGATTTCGCACGAAACACGCCGCCAAAGCCGCAATCGCTAGCGCTGCCGCCATGCGGTTGAGGTGCGAGTTGGCCCAGCGGACAAAAGGATGAGGCGGCTGTCTCCACTTACCGCTGCGATGACGGTTCTCCCAACACTCGATCGACAAGCAATTCAGCGCACACAGCAAACCGAAAAGGATCCACGGAAGACATGCACCCCACGGAAATTGTATGGATCGCGACCAAAGAGGCAAAGTCGCCCCGCATGCGAACAGCAGTCCCACTGCGATTTCCTTCGGAAATACCCAAGCAATCCGTCCGTGCCTCGCGTGGATGCCAGCCATGTACAAAACCAGGACCAGGCCGAGTTTGACACCCGCGGTTACCTCCGCGGCCGGCAAGTGCTCCGTCGTCAGCCAAACAAGCACCGCACTTGCGAACGCGACCAAAGCGGCTAGGACAAATCGATGACGCTCGCAGAAATGATGACGCTCGTGTAGCGAGGCCCGGTCTTTCGCCGTCCAGCCGTCCAAGAGCCGATCGCTTACGTAGATCACCCAAACACCAAGAACCAAGACGGTTGCCTCGGCAGCCGACAACTTACCGCCGCTCGCGTGTGCGAAAAGTGCCGCCCACGCCACGGCGACGGTTGGTGCATCAACGCTGAGTACGTTCCACCACAGCCACCACCGAATCGTGTGGGACTCCGCGCGAGCCCCCCAAGTGACTCCGCTGGCGCTTGGAGCCAACTCCGCCCGCGGAAGAATCTCGCCAATCTCCGATACAGAATTGGTGATATTCATGCGGATAACGTTGTCGCCAGCTATCGAACGTTGCCGCGAATCGCATAACGATTGCTGCACCTCCGATCCTGCCATGCGGGGCATCCTCGAAGTCTTTTCCAATAGGAACTCCCGGCCGAGGTCAGTCTTTCTCCTCCCCGCCAATGCCGTAGGAATCCAATACGTCACGCCGGAGCACCACACCTTCCAATTGGTGCACGTCGGCGCGGCTCACAACTGGCAGGAGCTCGAATCCGGACCCACCCATGCGTTCCAGAGCCAAGTGAAGCGACTGATCGGCATGAAGATGAGGAAACGACTGCGCGTCCACCAGTTCCGCAAGCTGCTTTTCACTGCCATACTGTTCCGCGGCTCGCCGCAGTCCCCTCTTGTTTAGCACTCCAATGACACCACGCTCGTCGCACACCGGCCAGCACCCCTGGAGACTGGTGCTTGCGAATTGCAAGGCATCGGCCACCGAGATCGCCGCGGACAGGGTTTCTCCGGGCGAACGCAGCACATACCCTACTTGACGCCCGCCTCTCTGCTGACGCGTCTCGGCGCTCGGCAGGTGAATCCCGTCCTGATAGGCCAGCACTTCGTAGATGGGTTCCCGCTGCAATCGCGAGGAGATAAAAAAGCTGACAAGATTCGAAATCATCAACGGAACAATCACCGCGTAATCCTGCGTCGTTTCAAAGATCATGAGCACGGAGGTCATCGGTGCTCGGATGATGCCGGCAAAAAGCGTGCCCATGCCCACCAAAGCGTAGGCTCCCGCCGACGCGGTGTAGTGCGGCAATAGGTGGTGTGCGATACCCCCGATCGTCCCTCCCAGCATCGCTCCGATAAAAAGACTGGGCCCGAAAATGCCGCCCGCATTGCCGGAACCGTAGCTCGTCGTGACCGCAAAGAGCTTCAAGACCACCAAAAGAGCCATGATTCCGAGGGTCATTCTTCCGTTGAGGGCGTCTCCCACGTAGCTGTAGCCGACGCCTAACACTTGCGGGACAAACAGGGCGATCACACCGACCAACACACCGCCAGCGGCAGGCTGCAACCACACCGTTTTCTTCGGCAAGTTCATGAACCATTCCCTGGTCTTCAGCAGCAGCTTCGTAAACGCCACCGAAACCAAGCCACCCGCAACCCCCAAAACAGCATAAATCCCGAATTCCAACGGATGAGCGAGTTGGTATTGGGGAACCTGGAACAGAGGATGGTTCCCGAGAAGCAGCCGCAGAACGACCCACGACGTTGCCGATGCCAGCACCACCGAACCCAATATGGGCGCATGAAGATCCCCGGTGATCTCTTCTAGCGAGAAGACAACTGCGGCCAGCGGCGTGTTGAACGCGGCAGCGATCGCTGCAGAAGCGCCAACCGGTATGAGTGCCTTGACCCGTTCGGAACTCAACCCGAGATACCGGCCGATTACCGAAGCGATGCCACCCCCGACTTGCACCGAAGGCCCTTCGCGGCCCAGGGGGATGCCACTGGCCAGGGTCGCCGCCGTGCAGAAGAATTTTCCAAGAGTGGTACCGAGAGTGATCCGCCCGCTCCGCGCAAACAGCGCGGCCTTCGTTTGCGGAACGCCGCTGCCGCGGGCGTCGGGGAAATATCGGTACAGCAGGTACCCCATGCCCACAGAACCCAAGACTGGAATTAGCAAGCGACGCCAAGCCGCACTGCCCACGGGATAGAGTCGCATCCCTAAATGCTCCGTCACCACGATGAACGCGACGACCGTCAAGCCCGTGAGGGCGCCGATCACCAGCGTCAGCACGAGAAACACTTGCTCCTCGTGGTCGCGAATGGCGGGAAACGAACCAGCCAAAGGCTTGTTCCACCATGGTGGTTTACCGTCGTTTCCTACTTCTTTCACCGGGTCACCCCGTACTTTCTTAAATCGTCCAAACGGCCTCTTACCGCGATATTTGAGGCGGCGATGGCGCACCGCCCGACTTTCCGCAGCCCTGCATATATCGTATCACGATACACTCGCCCCTATTCGGAGGCGTCACGCGATCAGTCTCGACTTTGGCCACGTTGGCCTCTATGATGCCGGTTGGTTGGAGCTTGTGCTGCCTTCGGGATTGGCGAATGGACGTCACTAAATCCGTTCTGGTGGTCGACTGCGACCCATCCGTGCCTGTGCTAGTCAGAAGCTGCTTGCCAGAGGCAGACTGGAATATCGTGTGCGCCGATAGTTTGTCGGAAGCTCTATCGTCGCTGAAGGAAAGAGCTTATGACCTAGTCCTCACCAGTCCCCTGACGAACGGGTTTGTGGATGTGGAATTGCTTCGCCAGATGCGTGCTGTCCGACCTCGCCACAAAATGATCGGGCTGACCGAGCGCAGCACACCCGCGGCTGTGATCGCTTCGATGCGCGCTCATGCCTTCAGCTACATTGTCGGCCCGTTTGATTCCCGCACAATCTCAGAGATGATCGAGCGCGCACTGAAAGAACCCGCTTGGGACGATGGTATCGAAGTGTTGTCCGCTTCTCACGAATGGATTTCCCTTCGCCTTAGGTGTCGAATGCTGACGGCGGAGCGTATTCTCCACTTCATGAATGAAGTGAGGGCCGATCTTCCGGTAAAGGAGCGCCAGGATATCGGAACGGCTTTTCGAGAGATGCTGCTAAACGCTATGGAACATGGCGGAAAATTTAATCCCGAGCAAACCGTCGGAGTGCACCGCATTCGCACGGGACATAGCATCATCTATCTCATCCGCGACCCGGGCGCCGGTTTTCATTTGTCGGCCTTGCCTCACGCGGCTGTATCCAACACTCTGACGGAACCCTTTGCCCACGCTGTTTATCGCGAACAACAAGGCATGCGACCCGGCGGATTCGGAATCCTTCTCACCAAAGGCGTCGTAGATGAATTGGTGTACAACGAGAAAGGCAACGAGGTCCTCCTGATTAAGCGCTTAGCCTAGCGACGGGATCCCAGCACAGAACCGACCGTGTGGCCGTAGCAATTCCCTTTCGACTGTTGCGGTCACGCCACTCGTTTCCGAACGTCCAGACCGCCTCCTCCGAGACGAAGATGAGAAGCGGCCTGCACCTGCGAACCTTGAGCCTGGCGAAATTCGCCCGAAGGCCACGCTCGGGCTGAACACACGACTGGAGTCTTGAATTTTCGCAGCGTGACACCGCAGTGGGGACACCTGGTGATCATTTGACGCACCCGAGCCTCCTTTGAATGATTTGACGCCCACTAGCATAGACGAGGCCGACGGCGATCGACTCACGGCTCCTCGCCTCTCTCGACCCATACCAACCTCGCCTCTTGAATTCTCTTCTTCCGCCATGCTGCGGCAAAGTTGCTTGATAGCATCGACCAACGCGCTGCGGATACCGCGGAACCACAAGGAGAAATACCGGAGGCCTCAGCCCGGCCCACCTGACTTCTATTGGTTAGGGGGATTCCTTGATCGACGGGTGCCAGCCGAAGGTGGTCGCTTTCGGCTGGCATCGCTCAAGAATCAGATCCCAGATTGAAATGAACCGTGACGTGCATTTCGACCGCAATCGGCACGCCATTCAACCGCGTGGGCTCGTACTTCCATTGCTGCACCGCATTGAACGCCGCCGTCACCAGCAGCGGATGTCCCGACACGAGCTTCAGTTGAGTGACGTTTCCGTTGGCATCGATCACGCTGTCCATCACTACCGTTCCCTGGATCCTAGCGTCCCTCGCCAATGGAGGATAAATCGGTTGCACCTCTCGAAGAATCCTCGGTGCTTGCACCTTCCCGCCAACGAGATAAGGTCCGTGGGACACTGCCGCCCTTGGAGGGGGCGGCGGAACGGCACGACCCAGATCTCCTAGAATTCCTCCCAACACTCCGCCCAACTGGCCACCCGGAACCCCTCCGATAACTCCTCCCGGCGCGCCGATCACGGTTTGCGGCGCGTTCGGAAGATCTTTTATCACCGCAATGTGCTTGGGAATCACACGTGGCGCATAGAGCTTGTTGCTGCGGAAAAGGCTCTTCGGATGCCGGAGTGCGTGCACCACCGATGCCGACGCGGGAGGCGGAGGGGGAGGGGGTGCCACCAAATAGGTGGTTTCCATCGAATGAAAATCGAATGCGTTGCTGAAGTACAGCGGAAGCAAGATCGCCGCGGCCACCATCAACCCATGCCCGATGATCGAAACGAAAAAATCGATCGCCGTCTTCGGGCGTTTCATCCGGTTGTTTTCCAACAAACCAGCCGAAAGGTTGGCCGAAACGGCTGGTGTCGTTGGCTCGCGCCCGGTCGCGACGGTTGGCCGCTTCGTTGAACGCAGTGGTCTCGGTTCCCTGGTTCTGTCTTGAACTACAGATTCGTTCCTCTCATACATCTCAAGTCCTTTCGCTCAATTAGATGCGCACGTAACGCACCGGGATGTCGGAAACGGTGGTATGCGCTTGCATTTATATCGTAATGCGATATAGTTAAGAAGTGAGAAGAGAGATCCGCGACTCCCAATACGCTGCACTCGCCGAACTGCGCTATCGTATTCGCCGGTTTCTCCGGGGCAGCGATGACGCCGCCGCAGCCGCCGGCCTCGAACCGCAACAATACCAAATGCTTCTTTCAATTCGCGAACTCCCCAACCACAAAGACGCCACTGTCGGCCGCCTGGCGGAACGCCTGCTCCTCCGGCATCACAGCGCCGTGGGCCTAGTCGATCGCCTGGAGGCGCACGGCTATGTCCGCCGCGTCCGGAGCACTCGCGACCAGCGGCAGGTCTGTGTCATCCTGCTGCCCCACGGCCAGCGAGCCCTGGAACAAGTCGTGCGCGAACGGCTGCACGAACTGCGGGAGAGCGGGCACGCCCTCGTTTCCGCCTTAACTGCAATACTGAAGCACAGCAACTCTCGAAACCGCCGCAAAGCCGCCAAAAGCCGACAACGGAAAGGCGATCTCCAACCGAAGCATCGCTCGACGCGGGTAAGAACGCCCAAGCGCTAGACAAAGCGACTCCCGCTGCGCACAAGCGGGGAGCATGCGTGGACTTTGTATCTCGTCCATTAAGACACCAGGAGCCGCGACGTCGAGCCAGGGCGCCACTCGATCTACCAGACGCCAGGATGGCGACAACTTAGTTTTAGGACACTCGGGATGTAGTCCGGCTGCCGGCGAAACCGTTGTACAGCCAAGCAAAAATCAAGGCTGCCACCGCTCCATCCGCTGCACCGTCCATGGTCCCGATCAGAACGCTGCGGACCGTGTGTGTGGTGTGAAACCACGGATAGACGGAGTTCGTCATCTGGAGAAAATTCACACCGTAGTTCGGGTCTGCCAGGTTGATCAGACCAACCAGGAGTATCGCACTGCCCCAGAGAATTCCGCCTGCGATGACCATCGCCTTCAGTGAAAGCCGCATAGTTGTCCTCCTAACCTTGGGTTTGTGCCTCGTGCACTGCCGATGAATCGAAGAACACGAGAAGACTTGTGAGAATGTTCAGTTGTTAGCGAATTACGCTTGGAGTGGCGAGCGGTCGCTCGGCCAATGGTCGGACGAAGCCCATTGGCCGAGCAAGCAAAATGCTCCTGTCCAGCTCCTTCAGGCAGCGCCCAAACTGAATCCCGCCTGCGCCGTCCTCCCTTTACCGGCCGGCGCTTTCTTTACATCGAGTTCAAGGATTCCTCCTTTGAGCCGCACCGTTGCCTGACGCGTGTCGATCTCGACCGGCAGCTCCAGGCTTCGCAGCAATCGAGTCGTGCGCTTCTCCGCAGAACCGCTTATCTCTGTTTTGCGCTCAGCTTCGACTTGGTGCTTTCCGATAATGATCACCCGCCGCGGCTCCAGGTCTACTTCCAACTCCTTGGGTGCAAAGCGGCGCACATCGGCGAGTACTGTGACACCTTCCAGAGATTCCTTAACGTCGACTGGCGTGCGCTCAAACAACTCGGTCTCGGCCTCGAACCAATTTTCCAGTTCGTGTCCCCGCGCTCCGCCTTTCGATTCGAATATTTCGTAGGCCCGTCTGGCAATCGAATCCATCATCTCCCTCGCTTCCACACTCAAGCCCGTCGTCTTGATCACGATCGGTGGTTCCGCAACTTGCTGCCTAACCATGTCTTGTTCCTGCATTGCTGTCTCCTTTTTCCCCGAAACCGGCGGGGCATCCTAAATTAAGTCACCGCCCACTCGCCCAACTTCATCGTTCCGCTCCGCGCTCGGGAGCGGTCAAGCGCCAGAAGGGCTGGCTCGTCCTTGCGAAACTCCAGCGCAGTAGACCGTCGGAACCAGCCCCGACGCACATGTCGTATCACTCAATTGCCGGACAGGCTCGCGCTGGCCTGCTCGACATGGGAGGTCGTTTTGGACGCCGACTCCACCTTCTTCAAATTCGGTTCGCGACGCTGCCAAAGGATCCGCGCATCGGGAGCGTCGCTTGGATACACCCTGGTGGATTGCTGTCCAGTCGGCTCCAACATCAAGTCGGCGCGGCGGTTATACGCGAGCCACGTCGCCTTCCTGTTCTTCGTCATGTATTGGGCCGGCTTGGTGTCGCCCTTCGCTAGCAGTTCGTCCACATTCCCTTGGTCGATTTGCTTGTCTTTTCCTTCTGCCCGGACGGTGATCTCGTCGGCTGGAACCCCTCTGGCGACCAGATAATCGCGGATCAAGGCGGCACGACGTTCGCTCAGTGCCTTGTTGTACCTCTGTGAACCACGTTCGTCGGCGTGTCCAATGACCACCAAACTGGCGTTATGTTCATAGATTCCGAAGTTCTTGAATTGCGTCGCGATATTGTCGAGTGTCATCTTCTCATCGGCCAGAAGGCCAACGTTCGGATGGCGCTTGGTTGGGTACGCCGTCGGATAGAAGGCACTTAGCAAAGTTGCCGAAGGCGGTGGATCGATCGACCCGACAACGTGCAGCGTGGCCGTCTTCGTGGTTGTCCCGCCGCAGGCATTCGTCGCCGTAAGCGTATACGTGCGGTTTTCGTTGATCGCTCCCGCGCTCGTCTGCTGCGGATCGGCGGTCACTGTGCGGGTCCCTTTCGTCGCCGTGTCGTCGAAAGGTTCGACCTTGGCCGAGTCCGCGTTGGAAGCCGACCAATTTAAGGTGGCGGAATCTTGCTCCACGACTTTGTCGCCAATCTTGTGATACCGGATTTCCGGCTGGCTGAGGGACAACGTGGCCGTGGGCGTCGCGTCGACGTGCACCGTCACACTCTGCGTCGCTTCGCCTCCCGGACCCTTGGCCGTCAGCACATACGTCATGTCATGCATGGGTGTGACGGTACGGTCCCCATGATCGGGAACCTGTCCAATCCCGGCGATGGAGTCGTTCGCCGCGTCGGTGGACTTCCACGAAATGTCGGTCGCCTGCCCGCAACTCACATTGGCAGACTGCGCCTGCAGCTGCGCCGTGACCGGAGCGACCGGTACGGTCGCGCTGGCAATTCCCGCGTGGAATCGGGGCTGCGGCGGCATCGTCAATCCCTCTTTCCATTCCTTGGTTTTCGTCTCTCCGTTGCGGTCGAGATACACCGTAACCTGCTCCCCGGCTTTCGCCGTTACCGGCCCGGACCAAATGGTATTTCCTTCGTGGGTCACCGTGACTTGGTACGTTCCCGGCTTCACCAGAAGCCGCTGATGCCAAATCCAGTTCCAATCGAATTCGTCGACATGTCCGACAAAATAATCAGGTGTGGCGCCATTCAGAAGAACGGCCGCACGTGGATCGCCTTTAAATTCGATGTCCGCGAAGGGTCCGGCGACCACGTCGCCCGCCGACTGCAGGCTGACGCCTAGATCGGTCGTTTCGCCGGCGCCCACGTGGATTTCTTTGGTCTGTGGCAGATATCCGTAGTTGTAGACGCCCACCCTGTGGTCGCCGGCGGCCACTTCGATCGTCTGGCTGCCGTCGCGGATGGCCTTGCCGTCGACAAAGACATACGCCTGTTTGGGTTCGACGTGAATTTTTAATTTACCCGTTTCTTGCGACGACTGCGTGAAGGCAGGAATCGCGCATAGATAACTCATGGCCGAGAACAACGTAGCGAGAGCTAAACCTTTCGTTCGCATTTGAGGGATTCTCCTTCTGGGTTTGATTCCGGCCGGGGCCGAATCATTTATCTCGAAGCTCAGTCGCAGGGCCAAGACGAGCAAGGGTCCTGGCCCACTTGAACTCACCTCCCATGGCCTCGGGCCATCCCAGCCGGGAGGCGCGTCAGCGGCCTCAATGTATCGTGATGCGATATATCTGTCAAGGGTTGTTTTGCGGTTTATATCGTAACGCGATATATCAGCGCGCGTCACCGGATAACCTCCGAACCGTGCGGTGCGTCTATATAGATGTACAGGCAGGCGCTCCGCCGGTTCGTGGAACGAAATACCCTTCACGGCAATTCACTTCCGTCGCATACCGGCACGACATTGTTTCATCGGCGCGCCCTGTCATGTCCGAAATGGGACGGTGCCCCAAGCACCCCGGGAGGTCGTTCGTGAGATTCATTCCGTGGATCTTTTTCGCTCTGCTGGTGACTGGCATTGCTCCGTTGCGTATGGCCGCGCAAACCCCGCAGCCTTCGCACGCGCAGGAATTTCAAGACTGTCTGGACCAATTCTCCGTGTGCCATCCAAAGGCACTGAACGCGCAAGAACGCCAGGTCGTGCAGGTCGTCGTGCAGGACCGCAATCTCCAGAATTGCATGTACGGATTTTCCGATTGCAATACGAAGCAACTCAACACCGAACAGCAAAAGGAGGTCGCGCGCGCCAGCGACAATCGAAACCTTCAGGATTGCCTAGACGGAGTCGGCGAGTGCGACCCGGCCCGCCTCAACGACCGCGAACGCCAACAAGTGGCGCGATCCGCTCGTGTCCGCAATCTCCAGGCTTGCTTGGAAGGAGTTGGGGACTGCGACCGCAGTCAGCTCAATGCCGATGAGAAACAACAGGTGGCCGCCGCCTCGCGTGATCGCAATCTGCAGAGTTGCCTGCAAGCCCTGGGTGAGTGCGACCACACGACGTTGAGCCGCCAGGAACAACAGGACGTCGCGCAGGCCACCCGCGATCGCAACCTTCAGGAGTGCCTCGATGGATTGGACTTTTGCGCGCTCGCGCAATTAAACGCTATGGAACGGAAGGAAGTGGCCGATGCAGCGCAGGGACGCAAATTTCAGAACTGAACCCGGGGACTCGGCCTGGCGGCCAAGGCTGGGGAACGCCGAGCTCGGGCTGGAATGCGGCAACTGCAAATTTTCCCCGTTGGCCGACGTCGTGTCGCTCCCTTCCTCCGTATTTCGGCGCACCAGATCGGCGCCATTTGGAAGGAGGCGCTGATGCGCGTACTGATTGTCGGCGCCGGAATCGCTGGTTTGTCGCTTGCGGCGATGCTCCGCCTCCGAGGAATCGACCCTATCCTCATCGAAAAGGCGTTCTCCGATCAAGACGGCGGTTACGTATCGGTGTGGCCGATGGGAACGCACGTCCTGCATGGACTTAACCGGCTGTTGCGGCGCAACGGCAGGCACACTCCATGCGCAGTACTCCGGCACGGACCAGGGAAATGTGCTAGTTATATCGTATTGCGATACAATAAACAAGCCCCGCGGGGGCAACGATATCGTAATACGATACATCTTACCGAGTAGATGCTCGGAACGACGGGACTGGCCGTTGTGCAAGGGCGACCTTCTCCGGACAAGCCGGGAAAGATCCTTCTCGCCACATTCTCTTCGAGCTTCCTGATGTGCGACGGCGCGCCCGGGTTTCGGCTCTCTGGAAGGAGGCCTATGCCGGTTTCTGGAGTGACCGTACTTCTGGTGGGAGATGGCGCACGAAACGCTCCGGTCCTCGAAGACCATCTACGCAAACGTGGATGCAGCATCTGCTTCGCAAGTTCGAAGAACGAGGCCATGGAACTCCTCCAGGATCGCCAATTCGACCTGATCTTGAGTGAGTTCATGCTTTCCGACGGGACCGCCCTTCAATTCATGTCTCCGCTCCTCGGCACCAAAACAACGATGTTTGTGTCCAACGCCGTCGAAAACGGATGCTGGTGGATGACCGCCGTCTTCAAGGGGCAAGATCGCACACAAGAACCGGGAATGCGCCCGCGCGAGTTCCGAATCCGCTTGGACGAAGTGCTCTACGACCAGTTCTTTCCCGCTCCGACCAATTCTACAGGCAGCTCAGCCAACCGGGCCAAGAATGCGTCGCCCGTATTCGGTGACCCGACCACCGTCTCCGTCCGAGACCTTGAGCCCCGGCCCAGATCACACCCGGCATCGAGTGCAAACGGCCATGCGGAATTGTGACGATAAGACGGTTTCGTTGATGGCTCTGCTCTGGCCGCTCGCGGTCGGTGTCTTCGCGTTCGGAGCTCTCGCAAACGCCCAGACTACCAATCCCAGCCGGTTCGACGCCAGTCCACCGGCGCGTGTCAGCCTAACCGGTATCGTCGACGAAGTGATCCGTCACGCCTGTTCCCCTGCCCGGCTGGCGACGCAGAAGGAAGACAGCCACTCTCGTTATTGTGCGACCACCGACCTGGTTCTCGCCACCAAAGATGGCTTCCTCAACGTACGTCTCGGACCCACGAAATTCATCCGCGACAACCGCTTTTTCTTTGTGGACGGTGACCAGCTCCTCGTCATCGGATTCCTGCTTCCCAGTCGCGGTCGCAGGACTGTTGTACCGATAGAAGTCATTAAGGCAAAGCGCGATTTGACTCTTCGTGATCCCAATGGCCGGCCGCTCTGGGACAGGAAATCCCCGCGCGCGATGGCTCCTGACCCCGTGATCCTTCCGGCGGGCAAGCGGTCCGAATCGCGAGAGCCGCGCTCCAGGCTAAGCCGCTCCGCGAGGACAATCGTTGCATTGAAATTACAACTCTAGGAATCGGAAAAGGAGAAGCTATATGCGAAGCAAAAATTCAGGCCTCCCGATGTGGCACTTCGTACCCGTCCAACCGGGCATCGAGGCGAGCTTTCGGCGCTGGAATGTAGTGATCATCCTTTTCTTGGCGATGCTCGTACTCGGGCTTTTCACCGTAGCGCTGGTTCCCCAAGCGGGTACCGCTGCTTCTAACGCTAGCAAAGTCCCGGTCAAGATGGACAGCGATCCTGCCCCTATAAACCTCGCCGAGTTCAAAAACGGATACGCCACGATCGTGGACCCGGCTTTGCCCGCAGTCGTCAATATTTCCGCGCGCGGTAAAGACAATGTTGTAATCAGACCGATGTAGGGACCGGGCTGAAAAATTATCGCCAGCCACGAAAGGCGTCATCTGCTGCAGGCGGAACGAGTCCGAGATTCCGCAAATTCCCCGCGCTAGCCGGCGCGTTGGGGAAAACCTTCGTGTGCGTTGTTTGTGAAAAGTAAATCGTGGGGAAGAAGAACCCAGCCTTTGCCATCGTGCGCCACGTCAACCAATTCCAGTCCGAGCTAATCGCGCCGCTGCGAAGTGTGCTGGGCGCTTAGTGCACGTTGTAGAACTCGTTGGCGCTTTGCGTGCCGGCTGGGGTCTCCACGGTCAAGACGGTGGTGAGCATTTTCCCCTCGGAGCCGCCCTTCATCACACGGGTGATTACCACGGGACCGCTTGAAGACCGCTCTTTGATGGTCAACACCAAGCGGGTGCCGTCGATGTCGCCCCAAGAAACACTGGCGGTGGAATCGTCTCCGGAAGTGGAGGACTTAGTCTCCGTGCCCTCGATGGTTAGATCGAACACGTGATCCCGGGTGCCAACGTTGTTTTCGGTCTTGATCTCGATATGGAGTTTGGGGTCGTGCTGCTGGATCATGAGGGTCCTGCTCTTCGGTGCGGGGAAGTCCTTGCTGAAGCGGCTCAGCAGGGGATCTAATCGCCAGGTCCCGCTGAAGTCGGGCTTAGTGCCGGCCGCAAGCGAAGCCCCGCCGATCGCCGCAAGAATACAGATGCCAAGTGCAATCTTCATGGCTCTTCCTTTTAGAACGGAGAATGTGTTTGCCTACCTGGATCGATTGCCGGCGTTCGATTGTATATCCTAACATCTCTCGATAGGAGTGGTTTTCGCGAAATTCCCAGCGACTCCGCCGTTTGACACGCGAGTGGCTCAGAATGGAAATCACAATCAATCCGGTGCGTTCCGCTCTCCATTCTAGGAGGACAGAGTTTTAAGCCATCCCGCAAATCGCGCCCGATGTTCGTGTTCCATCGCGATGAACTTCACACCCATACCTTGTTTGAGGCTACTTCATTGGACAGCGGCACGAGCGCGCACCTCACCTGTGGGCGCATCGATGAGCAACTGAATGAAGGTTCCAGCGGGCGGCGGATCCGGAGTACGGATGAACAGTCCGCCCAAGCCAAGGTTGTCCACTACCGAAACCGCTCTTTTGTTGAATCTATGCCAAGCGACGATCGTCCCTTTCGGGGCGGCAAAGCGAGGATAAACACGACGTTCATTATCTTGATCTGACATTGACGTGCCTGCAGCCGTTCGGTGACGGTAATCCTATCACTGACGTCCCCGGATGGTTGCCCGGTCTTGCATTTCCTAAGCGCGATCCTCGCAGCTGGCACCTAGTACGCTACTTGCGTCTCTACGGCGTGGATCTACGGCATTCCCCGTATTGTCGAACCCTGTTCGATCTTCCATGATACCCTCAGTTGCCGGCGTCGACGGAGACCGCCCAGTTTGTCTCTTCCTACTGCAACCACCTTAATCCGACTATCCCGCATTCGCTACCTCGTGCATATTTCACTTTTCGCTGTAGCTCTTGCCGGGTTGGGCGTCTTGCAAGGTTCCTCAACGAGCGCCGACGCGGTCCACCTACAACAACTGCCTTCCAGCGCTGACCAGTTCGTCAACGAAGTATTACACCACGAAGTTGAGGCCCAACAGCAGGATCATGCGCTATGGACTTATCTCGAACGTAAGCGGGTTGACGGTGTGTGGAAACTTTTCCACGTCTACCAGACGCAGGAAGGGCAGATTGATCGCCTGGTCGAGGTGAATGGGCAGCCTCTTACTTCCGCGCAGGCTGAAGCTGAAGATCAACGCATCCAGGCCCTGATTTCACGACCGTCACAAGTGCAGCAGCGTCAGAAAAAAGACCACGACGACGGCGTGCAAGCTCAAAATCTGCTAAAGATGTTTCCGGCAGCCTTTCGCTTTCAATACGATGGCAAGCAAGGATCGTTAGTCCGGCTGCGATTCTCACCGAATCCTCAATTTCAACCACCCGACCACACCGCCCAGGTCTTCCACCACATGGAAGGAACGATGCTTCTCGATCCGGAGCAGAAGCGCTTAGCGGCTATCAAGGGCACACTCACCAGTGAAGTGAAATTCTTCGCCGGTCTTCTGGGCTACTTGGACAAAGGGGGGACCTTCGCGGTGACGCAGCAAGAAGTCAGCCCGCATTTATGGGAAGTCACCACTATGCACGTGCACATGCGCGGGAAGGCGTTGTTCTTCAAAACCATCGACGCCCAGGAAGACGAAACCTATTCCGATTTCAAACTAGTGCCCAACGATACTACGCTCCACCAAGCCGCAGAACTCCTCAAGCAGGCTCCCATCGACCTTCCGCCAGGGCAAGCCAAGTTGCAGGCACAAGGCAAAAACTAACCGCTGCGGCACGCGCCTCTTCCGTCTGTAAAACCCCCGCAATTGCGGGAATCTGAGGAATCTCGACTTCGATGAATTGAAGCGTGCCAACAAATTGCCAAACCGGGTTTTTGGAGACCACTCAAATTGCGGATAAGCGGACAAACTTTGGATCGAGCTAACTCCTTTCCGCGATTGCACTTCGTCGACCAGAATCGGTCATGGGAGCTAATTTCGGCCTTCGGGCGATTGATTCGAAAGCACTTAGTGTAGGACCTCATTGCTCATAACCCGAAGGTCGTCAGTTCAAATCTGACCCCCGCAACCATTCTAGGTGATTAATTCACAAGGGCTTGTCCACCAGGGACAGGCCCTTTGTTTTTCAGGAAAGGTCCAGAAGGGTCCAGAATTTCTCCCAACTGAGCCGCTACCCGAATGTCGTCCTCCTTCGCCACGTGACTGTAAACACTCAGAGTCATCTCAGCATCGTCGTGTCCCAGCCGTTGCTGCCGCAATTTCAGCGGCGTATTGAGCCGGTCCATCATCGACGCCGAGAAGTGCCGGAAGGCGTGAAGGCACGCTGCGCTACCGCAACCTGCTGGTGCGGCAGATGGTACAGATGAAAATCAAAATCGGTGCACTGCTGATGGAGGCGGGGGTGAGCTACAACAAGCAGCGGCGAGTTCCGAGGGGGGCGCGACATCTGCAACGGTGCTCACCTGAAATACAATTAGGCTGATTAACCCCCTGGACCACGGGCGGCACCGAGCCGTAGGTGCCATCCAAGAGGCTTATTCTATATCGTATTGCCGCCTTTTGCCGCCTAGACAAATCGCTAAATCGTTCTGAGCAAATGGGATGGTTGGTAGGAGCGGTGGGCATCGAATTTGCGGTACATCTCATAAGTCCTGCTGATTCTGTTGTCCTTGTCTTCTCTGTATCCCTAAAAACACAGCTAGGAAGGCGGGTTTTGTGGCCTAGATGTGGCCACATTGCGTAGGGCAACAGACGTGGGATGCTTGAGCCACTAGAAGGTACTTGAACCAACGACCTTCGGGTTATTAGTTTAAGTCAGCAAACCAATGAAACCACTTAAGTCTCGCCGATCAAGTTGCCCTCTCACCCCGTTTTCATCCAATTTGCTCTGGACGACACGGGTTTTGCGCTCAAGTTGCGCCCATGTATCCCCAAAAGGAATGCCAGCAGCGCGTTATGGGTGCGAAAGTCACCGGCTGATTGATTAGGCTGCCGCCTCCCCGAAAGGGGAGATCGACAAACTCATCCTGGTCGTTGGTGATCGAAGAGATGACCGGCGGGCACCTTCCATTTGGCGAAATCGAATTACGGTACCTGGGTCATCACCGATGTTCAGTGAGCTGCGAACCCAAAGAAACCAATTCTGCAGCTTGACAATTTGCGTCTGGTATATAAACTCCCCGCGGGCACCGCGTGCAAGTTGAACCTCAAGGTTCGCTGAAACCGAAGACCCATCTTTCCAACACTTAGTCCGGAGGCGTCCCATGTCCAAGCGCCTGTTTATGGGGTCAATTCTCATTATTTTGATTTTGTTCTCTTTTACGAGCGCTTTTGCGCAGAGTGTTTGCCCGTTGAATGGCACATCCAGCAACAAGCTGGTTTGCGTGATTCCTCAAGTGTATGGCCCCTACGGGCTGGGAAGCGGTGCGACTGCTCCGTTGCTCGCCGACGGCCATCAGGCGCACTTCGAGGGCGATTTTCTTTCCAGTTTTGGGCCGATCAACGAAGCGGTTGGCATTCAGGTCTCGCAATTGCCCATAGCTTCGCCTTCCTCCGGCATTAGCTTCGTCTTCGACCCTGCACTGAAAACCTTCTCTCCCTCGACCGAACAGAGCCTGGGTCCAATCCTTGGCCAGCATGCCAGCACCATCGGCCGCAACAAGCTCTACGTGGCTTTCAGCTTCCAGTACTTCAATTTCAATTCGATCGATGGGCAGAATACCGCCAATCTGCCCGCGGTCTTTAAACATGAGACCTTCCCTCCACCTTTTCCGAGTCCCTTCATAACCGCGTGCCCCAACCAGACAGCTCTCGCGGGCACTGTTTTTGCCGGAAACCCGTGTTTCGTGCGTGACTATATTCAAACGGTGAACAATATCGACCTGACGGTGCACCAGTATGCTTTGTACGCGACGTACGGTATCACCCGCCACCTCGATGTTTCGGTGGAAGTGCCGATCTTGAATATAAATATGAAGATGACGTCGAATGCCACGATCGTGCAGAATTCCTTCGCACCGCCGTCGCCAAATTTCCCCAACGGTGTCTTTCACCAGTTCGATTCCAATCTCGTTCCGAGCTGCAATGGTGCGAAACCGTGCTTGAACGCTACATTTTCAAGTTCCGGAAACGCCACAGGGATCGGCGACGTGCTTCTTCGTGGGAAGTACGAGTTGTATCAAGGCGAGCGACTTGGGTTTGGCGTTGGAGTGGATGTCCGGCTGCCTACCGGCGACGAGGAAAATTTCCTGGGCTCCGGCGCCGTTGGGGTCAAGCCCTTCGGCGTTATTTCCTACCGCGCCCGGATTTCGCCACATGCCGAGGTCGGATATGAAAAAAACGGACAATCGTTGCTGGCCGGCGACTTCGTGGGTACGGCTACGAATACCAAAGGGTCGCTTCCCGACCGGTTCGTATATACGCTGGGAGCCGATGTGGCGATCGTTAAGCGACTCACCGGCGCGTTTGATTTCTATGGCCAACGTTTGTACGGTGTCCCGCAACTCTTCTCCAACCCTTATACCGATCTGGGACATTGCAGCGACATCAATTGCACGACATTGACGCCGGGAACTACGCACCCAGACCTCGGGGTTCGCCCTTCGGTGGACTACAACATCCTCAACGCATCGATAGGGCTCAAGTATCGGTTGTGGCGCAACCTGGTCATCACCGGCAACGTGCTGGTGAAATTGGACGACAACGGGTTACGATCGACAACGGTGCCCCTGGTTGGGGCCTCCTATAACTTTTAGCCATTCGCGCGTCCGTCCGGCGGCTCGTTGCAAAATCTTGGTCCGCAATGCGTATCACCTGTTCCTATCGTGACACCAAAAACGTCTGGGAGACTCCCGAGACGGAAGTGTTCTTTGGCCGAGCCGAAGAGAAGTGGCCGATTGTCCTGGACCTTTCACCGGACCAAAGAGTCTCGAGGCTGCATGGGCGAATCTGGGAGGAAGATGGCCTTTGCTGGATCGAAGACCTGAATAGTTCGCGCGGCACGCTGTTGAATGGGATCGACATCAAGGGAAGAGGAAAGCAACAGCTCCGGGTAGAGGACTCCGTGGTCGTTGGGCAGACCACTCTACGGGTTGAGTTTGGTGAGATTCGCAATGCCGCCGGGACGAACTATCTGGAGCACGGCACTATCCTTTTGCCCGAGAAGCATGCTGCTGAGTCTTGCGTGGCCATCGCAAAAGATGTGGACGCAACAGCGGTGGAAGCTGTACCGACGGAGGGCACGGAGGAAAACTCCACCGCGCGGCGACTCAAGATGGTGTGCGATCTTCCTTTCCACTTTGCCACCAAGACAAAACTGGAATCGCTCTTGCCCGACATCGTGGACCACTTGGCCGAAGTAATTCCGACCGGTGAAAGTTGGGCGCTGGTGCTCCGTGAGCCGGAAACGGACACCCTCTTGCTCAAAGCCTACCAGTACGTACAGAGGCCGTACTTGAGTGAGACTCTGCTGCGGCGCGCCATGACCGACCGGAGGGCTTTCGTTTGGAAAAGAAACGCCGAGGTAAACATCAGTGGAAGCATGGCGCAGAGCGGTATCGAAATGGGAATGTATGCGCCGCTGTTGTGGCAGGGGGAGGCACTCGGGGCGATTTGCGCAGGAGCACGAAGTCCGAAAGCGGTGTTCACGGACGAGGATGTGCGGCTGCTGGTGGTGGTTGGACAGTATGCGGCGATGGCGGTCGCCACACATCGGCTGCAGGAAAAACTGCGTCATGAATCCGTGATCAAAGCCAATTTGCTGCGGCAGTTCTCTCCCAAGGTGGCGGACCAATTGTTGGCCCATCGCGGCCGCTTGCGATTGGGCGGCCGACGAAGCGAAGTAACGATCCTGAACTCCGACATCCGGTGTTTTACGAAATTCGCCCAGGATATGGATCCCTACGACGTCGTGGAAATGCTGAACGACTATTTAGGCGTCGTTGTGCCTGTGATCTTCGCGCACAACGGAACCGTCGACAAATTTATCGGGGACGCAATCCTGGCGGTTTTCGGAAGCCCGGAGCCTGATCCAAAACAGCACGAAAATGCCATCCGAGCCGCAATGGAAATGCAAGCAGCGGTAACGAAGTTAAACGAAGTGCGCGAACTTCGCGGTGCATCCTGCCGCGACTTTGGCATCGGCGTACATTGCGGCGAAGTCGTGCATGGTTTTGTTGGTACGGCAGATCGCATGGAATTTACAGTGATTGGTGACGCCGTCAATCGGACGTCGCGTTACTGCGCGGCTGCAGCGGGAGGCGAGGTTCTGATCAGCGCCGAAATGCACGAGCGCGTGTGGCGATTCGCAGAGACGGAGCGAGCCACGATTCAGACCAAGAATGAAGGCGATTTTATCACGTACCGAGTGAAATGCCTGAAGGAAAGTTCCGGCACGGCTGGTACTGCCAATCCAGCTAGTGAGCAGGCTGACGGATGACTTGCCGGTCTGTTCCTCGAATCAGCCGCGGGCACTCGGCGTTAAGCTAGGCCGGTATTTGAGCAAGTCTCGGAAACGATTTTCGCTGACAAAATGAGTAGCAGGTTTGCGCATTTGGGGGTTGATAACGCACAGGCTCATCTGCCGTGTGTTGCGTGGAATACTCCAAGACAATGGAAATCTGTCGAAGAGAGCTGATGGACCACTTGCGATCGAAGCGGCGCATGCGCCGCTCGCGCCATGCTAACGCTAGCGGACAGTCACGAGGACAGATCGTCGATGCCATCTCCATCCGCGAAAATACGAATCCAGTCACTGCCCATTTCCGCTCTTTGTGATCACCTAATCCGCGATCGCTATAGCGGCGTCCCCAGCGTTCAAGCAAACGCACGTGACGGGTACTTCCGACGGATTGGGATCTGAAGTTACAATATCTGACCATGCCCAGCCAACATAAGGCGAGCAAACCGATCGGAGAGCAACCGACCGGCATATCCAACGCAGCCGAGGAAAGTGCACGCGTTAGCTCACGCCGGAGAACTCGCCGAGGCGGGAGGGCTTCGACCCTGTTGCGCATGGAGCAGATCATTCAATCCTTTGTTGCAAGCAAACAATTCATGGGAACGGTGCTTGTGGCGAGCGAGGACGAAATCATCCTCGATAAGGGCTACGGCTTCGCTAATCTCGAGTGGGGGATCCCCAACTCTTCGAAGACGAAGTTCCGACTAGGATCGCTGACGAAACAGTTCACTGCTGCAGCGATCTTATTGCTTGGTGAGCGTGGGCAACTGGATGTGAGGGATTCAGTGATGAAGTACGTACCAGAAGCGCCGTCGGAGTGGAATGCGATTACCTTGTTCCATCTGCTCACCCATACGTCTGGTATCCCGAACTTCACTGCATTTGCGGACTATGCCTCGCTGAAACATCTCCCAGCAACGCCCGAGCAACTTGTGGAGCGATTCCGCGACAAGCCACTTGAATTTCAACCTGGTGAAAAATGGAGCTACAGTAATTCGGGATATGTTCTTCTCGGCTATTTAATTGAGAGAATTTGCGGTCAAAGCTACGCCCAGTTCATTCAACAGAATCTGTTCAAGCCCTTGAGCATGGTCCATTCTGGGTACGACTCGAACTCCGCGATAATCCAAAATCGCGCGTCGGGTTACGCTCCTGACCGATGTGGCCTGCTGAACGCCGACTACATCCACATGGCTGTTCCTCTCTCGGCGGGGGGCCTTTACTCGACTACCTGGGACCTGTTGCGCTGGCAACGAGCTTTGTTCAGTGGAAAGGTCCTTTCTTCCGTGGCCCTCGAGCAGATGACAACGCCATTTAAGGACGCTTACGCGTTCGGTCTTACGGTGCGCACTGAGAATGGGACGGAAGTTATCGAACATGGCGGAGGAATTGAAGGCTTCAATGCCATGTTGGCCTACTATCCGAAATCTAAGCTGACCGTAATCGTGCTTGGGAATGTCAGTGGCTCGGCTCCGCAAGAGATCGCAGATTACCTGGGCGTCCTGGCGCTGGGCGGAAACGTAGTGCTTGCTTCGGAGCGGAAAAGCATTCGCGTCGACCCTGGGACCCTGGACCGCTATGTAGGGGCCTACCGATTGGATCCGAACTTTTCCATCGAGATCACCCGGCAAGAAGATCGTTTGTTCGGTCAAGCGTCCGGTCAGCCTCAATTCGAAATCTTTGCGGAGACGGATAAGGAGTATTTCTTGAAGGCGTTCGGTGCGCGGATTACTTTTGTCACCGGCAAGCAGGGCTGGGCGACGGAGTTGATCCTGCACCAGCGGGGAATCCATCGACGCGCGAAACGGGTTGAATGACTAGAAGCCATCTCATAAATGCCTCAGGAGGATGACGGCGCAGGCGAGTTACAGCATACCGAGGAAATTTTCTGGGTCGTACTCCCAGCGAGTGACGATGCGACGATAATTATGGAGCCAAGCAAAAAGACGCTCGATTTTCCGGCGGCGACGGTGGCGGCGCAACGCGGCGACCAGCTTGCGTGAACGGGTTTGCTGCGGTTCCAGCGGTGCGGCGCGATCAGGGTTCCGCGCGCAGATGTTCGCGGACCCGCTGATCCAACGATCGCTGTCGTGGGCTTTGTCGCCGATCAATCGCTGCGGTGCTTCGCGAGGAATCGTCGCGCGAGCGTGGCTTCGACGAAGCCTTCACGAGCGCTTCAGTTCGGCGAAGAGAGGACCATGGTGTCTGGCCGACAGAAACGCGGCAAGGCTGCGATATCATGGCAATCGCTGACCGCCATGTTTTGTCGCCCGCACGTGAGCGTTTCGCCGAATGAAGCCGATCTTGGCGCAGATCCAGCTTGCCGCGATCGCGTAAGTCTTCGGCCAATTTCTGCAGCAGACGGGTGAGCAGCCCGGAACGCTGCCATTGTTGGAAGCGGCGATGACAATTTGGTAGGGCGGATAGCGAGCCGGCAGATCGTGCCAGGGAGCACCGGTGCGTAAAATCCAGAACACTCCGTTCAACACCGCAAGCGTGTCTTGCCGCGGTCGGCCTCGCCCATCTTCCCGCCGCGAAATCGGGCGACAGCGGTTCCAGAAACGCCCATCGGCGTCGGTGGGGTCCATGCATATGATTTACTCTGTTTCCCATAACTCGCAATCGCGCAATCGCTCTGAATGTGTTTATGAGATAACTTCTAGCTACTTGCGGTGAGGAGCGCGCATTTCGTCGAGAACATGCTTTGTTCGAGATCCCTATTGACACTCTGATTTGCCGGATACATACTCCCGCCAGCTTTCTTAGCTCGATATTCCTTTCCGTGAAGTAAATCTCGCCCCGGAAGCCACTGCAAGGAGGGCTCATGTCGGTGAAAGACTTTGCCGCTGAGATCCCCAGCGACCGCAAAATGGAACTGGGAATAATGTATTCGCATACGTGCAACATCACGTGTCGCCATTGCGGAATCCTATCCAGTCCTCAGAACAAGAACAAGATGCAGTTGGAAGACGCGCGGCGCTGGATCATTGACGCGTCACGCATTCCGATCATCAAGCATATCAACTTCACCGGGGGCGAGCCTTTCCTGTTTCAGGACGAACACGCTGAACTATTCGATCTTTGTCGTTCGCTAGGCCTCAGGACGCGAGTTGTAACAAACGGGTTTTGGGCTCGAACCGTCGACCAAGGGCTCAAAGTACTTTCGCGGATGCAAGAAGCCGGGCTGACGGAAATCAATTTCAGCGCTGACGTCTTTCATCTGGAGTTCCTCGCTGCTGAGACGCTTCGAAATGCTTTAGAATGCGCGAGCCGACTCGGCTACTGGCGAATCGTCAGCTTTGTGACGAGCCGTGACGAACAATCACCTCTTGACCAATTCAGCGAGCTCTATGGAATACCTCGAGCGGATCTTGCTGCATTGGTTCTGAGCGAATTAAAGCAGGTGCTTGGAGACCCCGAAAAGGAAGCCATTATCAGGTCCAAAATTCTTGTTTACGCGGGCGGCGTCATCGGCTTGGGGCGCGCCGCACAGTACCCGGCCGACCTCAAGTGGTATCCCGTCGACATGCTCTCGGACGGCCAATGCATGGAAGTGGTGAACAAGCCGGTCATTTATCCCGACGGAGATTTGCAGGCGTGTTGTTGCGCGGGCGGAAAGATGAGCCCGTTCACGATCGGGAACTTACATCGTGAAAGTCTCGAAACGGTTATTGGGAAAATGTACGCGCGACCGCAGTTTCACTTTATTAACAATCAAGGGCCGAAAGCCCTGTTCAAGTTGGTGGCCAGTGTGCGCCCGGATCTGCCGCGGAAGCACCAATATTCCTCCGTTTGCGAGATGTGCGTGCGTACCGCCGACGGACTCTCGGCGAGCGAGTTAGACGAGATCGCCAGCTACGGACAGCTAACGAGCATGCTGCAATTGTTCGGCGCATCTGTGGAAGGGCCTCGAGCTGAGGGTGGCAATTCACGGACGTGGACTTCACTCCCCGTTATTTCGTGAGTTTGGAAACTGATATGTGCGCCGGCATCCTTGAATCCAAGCGAGCCTGCCTTGTCTTGGCTCCGTTCACCCCTAGCGTGATGCCGAGCTTGGGTGTGAGTATTCTCAAAGCCACACTCGCGAAGGCTGGTATCGAGACCGACGTATACTACGCGTCCCTGGATTTCTTCCGCTTTTTTACGCCTGGCCTAGAACCGATGGAGGCCTTTTTAGAGTATCAGCTGCTCGCCACGTATCAAGATGTCGGAAACCTCTTTTTCAGCGAGGCGCTTTGGGGCCGGCCGAACGAGCTCATTCACTCCGAATTGGACACGATCAAAGGAAATCCGTTCGTCCGTATGTCCAAGTCCGGCGACTGGGACGTTGACCTGTTTGTCGAAAGGTTTCACGGTTACGCGGACCGGGTAAACGACTTCATCGAGTTCTGCTATCGACAACGCGAATGGGATCAATTCGACGTGGTGGGCTTCTCGTCCACCTTCTGCCAGAACATCGCAGCCCTGGCGCTCGCCCAGCGAATACACGAACGCCATCCGGGCGCACACATCGTGTTCGGAGGGGCCAACTGTGAAGGCGATATGGGGCGCCAGATCCTGCATTCGTTTCCGCAGGTCGATGCGATCATCCAAGGAGAAGCCGATTTCTCCTTCCCCGTATACGTAAACCGGTTACGTCGAGGAGAGAGCGTGGAAGAAATTCCAGGCCTGCTGCGACGCAGCGAGTCTGGATTGTGCGTCGGAGCCGATCCATTGCCCGTTTCCCGGATGGACGATATACCGTGTCCGGACTTTTCTGATTATTTCGCACAGCTGCCCGAAGCTTTGGCAAGCGAGCCGGTACGGGTAACGTTGCCGATCGAAACCTCACGCGGTTGCTGGTGGGGAGCGGTGAAGCACTGCGTATTCTGCGGACTGAATCCAACGACGATGACATTTCGCAGCAAAAGCCCGGATCGTGCTTACGAAGATTTCATCACGCTACGAGATCGTCATAACCTTCGCGATTTTTGCGCCGTGGATAACATCATCGACCACCGCTATTTCAAATCGCTGCTGCCGCGCCTCGAAGGTGAAGGACTGAATATTTTTTATGAAACGAAGTCGAATTTGAGTGAGCAAGACGTGCAAGCTTTTGCGCGCGCCGGCGTCCGGTCGATCCAACCCGGGATTGAGGGGTTGTCGACACCTATCCTCCGCCTTATGGATAAAGGGGTGCAGGGGTACAAGAACGTCGAACTCCTGAAATGGTGTGCGACGCATGGTGTTGAACCTCTTTGGTTCGTTTTGTATCGTTTTGCCAACGAACCGCCCGACGCGTACAACGAGATGATCTCTGCGATCCCCCAGATCGTGCACCTGCCCTCCCCGAAATCGCCAAATCCCGTCGTCGTCGACCGTTTCAGTCCATACTTTTCACGGCGTGACGCTTTCGGATTTAAGAACGTTCGCCCGCTGCGCACTGCGGAGACGTACTACAGCGGCCTCAACGCTGAAGAGCTGTTCCGAATCTCGTATCACTTCGAATCTGATCTACCGCAAGGCAATGATCTGCCCTATCAGAGCGAGTTGTGGCGGTCGGTCCTCGATTGGCGCCGTCGGTACGCATCGGGCGCGTACTTTTATCAGTTCCCGGGCGACCAGACGACTCTCCTGATCGACACGCGAGGAGATCACCGCCGTGTATTTCTTCTTGGAGGGTCGGCACACCGCCTGCACTTGTTCCTGCGTCAGGCCCACACCCGGGCCAAAATTGCGGAAGAGTTGGCGAACTCCAATGGCTGGGCCGATTTTCCAATGTTTACGGTACGAGATATTTTGCTGCAACAGCTAGCTTTGGCCCTGGATGCAGTCTTGATTGACGGTCCGTCGGAGAATGATCAACTCGACGATTTTCTCGGTACGTGTACCACTCACGGGATCCTACTTCAGATCGATGGCCGCTATTTGGGCCTCGCGGTCGACTGCGCGCGACGTGAAATTGCAGCGACTTTCGGGCTCGAAGAGTTCCTTGAGCGCGAAGCCGAACCAACGGGTGTCTCGGAATTGAGTCGAGGATGAAAGTCGTCTCCGCACGCGCGGCAAGGGGATTCGCGGCGCAAAGGGCCAACTCCTGTTTCGGTCGTACAATCGTGTGCGATTGGGTTCGTTCGCGCCGACATCGTTCTTGTGGCGGCCAGCTATGATCGAACTTCTCGGATTTCACTATACCGATCGATGCAACATCGAATGCGCGCACTGTTGTGTGAGTTCGGGTCCAGATAGGCGGACCAAGATGGATCCAGCGTTCGCCGCCGAAATGATCGGTCAGGCAGCAGCCCTCGGCGTTCCGGCGATCAAGTTCACAGGTGGTGAGGCACTGCTCTATTCGCAAGAGATTTTGGCGCTGACTGACTTGGCCCATCGGAAGGGTATGAGCGTCGGTGTGGTCACCAACGGTTATTGGGCGCCGACCGCAGAGAAGGGCGTGAGGTTTCTCCGACCTTTGGTCGAGGCCGGGCTGAACGAGGTAGACATTTCCGTCGATCAATGGCATCGAGCCTTTCTCACGGCTGATCAAGTCGGACACGCGATCCGTGCCGCGCGCTGCTTTGCGAACCTGAAAGTTTTGCTATACCGAGTGCTGAAGACAAGCGAAACCCCCGAGGACCCTGACTTCTACGCTGAAATGGGGCTTGCGCCCGATGAAATTACCTTCGAGTCGTGCAATGCCAACGACATGATTCGTCAATCCGGACGGAATCCCGCAGGCCGAGTGCTGGTGCGCTGGGCATCGGTGTCCCGTGTCGGCCGGGGAGCGAACCTGCCGCAGGGAGACGCATTGGAAGCGCCGTGCGCCGCTGTTCATTCCTTTGCTTGTCGCGAGGTAACGCGCGCTCCGGTCTTGTTGCCGGACGGCACTTTATTTGCCTGCTGCTCAGGATCGGTACCCGCGCCGCTCCATGCCGGGAACTTGAACGAGATGAGCCTGGCGGCGGTCCAGAAGAGGATGGAGTCAAACCCTCTTCTTCAGCTGATCGCTGTTCGCGGACCCAAGCACCTTCGCGACGCGCTGGCCAGTCAGCAGAAGGACCGCGAATTACCAATTACCTGCGATTCGATGTGCGATTTATGCAAGGGTGTCTTGTCGCGTACCGATGAGTCCGTGCTGCGAGACGTCGCAGTCGAGGAGTGGACCAAGGCTCTGTTTTTCGGACTGAGTTCTCCAGGAACGGAAGCATGCTGAATCTGGCCCTACAGTATGCGTTACGCTGCAACATCAGTTGCGGGCACTGCAGTGCCAACGCCGGGCCCAAGGTCGGACGAAGGATGAGTTTGGAGTTTGCGAAGGATGTTCTAGAGCAGTCGGCGTCGGTCGAACTCATCGATCGGATTACGTTCACCGGTGGAGAGGTGTTGCTGCTGAGGCAGGACATCCTTGAATTGGTAGCGTGTGCCAAGAGGGCGGGCAAGAAGACGCGGATCGTGTCGAACGGATTCTGGGCGCGCAACAGGGAGGCTGGCCGTCGTCTGCTCGGGGAATTATCCGAGGCCGGCCTGACCGAGCTAACCCTATCAGCCGACGAGTATCATTACAACGAGCTGCCCGCTAGCGTTACGAAAAACGCCGCCGAGCTGCTGCGGGAGTTCGGCTTCGCGGTGATCATTAATCGTGTCGAGAGGCGGGGAGGGGACACCTTCTCCACCTTCATTGACAAATGCGGTTTCGATTCGGACCAACTTGTTGTCTTGCGGCCAGAATTTAGTTTATCGGATGCGAATGCCATAGGTCGGAGCAAAATTCTTGTACGGAACGTAGGGCTATCATTGGAGGGCCGCGCAGCGAACCTCCGTAAAGACACGACGATGCGACCCCTCAGCGAGTTTCATGGCGTATGCGACCAACCAAGTAAAGCTCCGTCGATATCCCCCGAAGGACTCCTGTTTCCTTGCTGCTCTCCTGGTTCAAACTACGAGACGTTTCAGATCGGCAATCTGCACGAGACCCCTCTCGGCGACTTGATTCAGCGACTCCAGGATGATCCGCTCGCAAATTTCATTACCACGTACGGCCCTGCAGAGCTGATACGGTTGCTAGCCACCAGGGATCCAGGTTTCGACCGTGAATACTCCGACATCTGTAACATGTGTTGCACCGCGCTAAGACGTTATACCGGTGATCAGCTGCGCGACATCGTTCGCGAGTTCATGCGGCAACAGGCGTTTAATTACCTATTGGGTTTTGCAATTCAGTGAGCAGGCTGCGAGTTCGTAGGAACCAAACAGTTTGGCTTGATCCCAGAATGAGCTTGCGGGAGCCGGGTACGTTCTCGCGCTGGCCGATTGTGGCGACGACGCGATCTGGAGCGGATTTATGTTAGCAATCAACGGCAATAACCGGGCGAAGAAGGATTTCGCCGTGGCTCTGGTTTACCCACCATACGGCCCGTCAGCCGTTGCGAGCTTGGGGTTGGCGATTCTCTCGGCGGGCATTCGGGCTCGCGGTTTTGCTTGTCGAACCTTCTATTGGAACCTCGATTTTGTTCGTGAACTTCCTGGCAACGATCTGGCATCGCAGTTGAGCTTGTATCAGGTTCTGAGTCAGCGTCCCTTAATGCCTTTCAACGAATGGGTATTCGGTGAGGTACTCCATGGCGACCGAATGGCCGAGCTCGATCGAGAGGTTCCTCGCTACCTCGAAGCTTGGACTCCTCCCACTGCTCACTGGACCATTTCGAAGTCCGATCTGCTTCATTTGCGTTCGCGGGCGCCCGAAGTCGTCGTCGCGATGACCGACCAACTGGCAGCCTTTGATGTCGTCGGGATCAACTCAACCTTTTTTCAAAACGTACCTGCGCTCGCCCTGGCCAAAGCTGTTAAAGCGCGCTGGCCGAACAAAATCGTTGTAATGGGTGGCGCCAATTGCGATGGTCCGATGGGACGAACGCTGTTGGCGCAGTACCCATTTCTCGATTACGTCTTTACCGGCGAGGTCGATCACGCGTTCCCGGAGCTCGTCACGCGATTGGCGAACGGTGAACGCGATAGTGTCGCGGATCTACGAGGCATTATCTTCCGCCGGGGCGCTGACATTAACCACGGTCTGCCTCCAGCGCCGCTAGAAGATCTAAACGGCTTGCCGATACCAGACTTCGACGATTACGTCGCCGCGCGTTCTCGCCTAGGAATGGATGCCAACAGAGATTTGTGCCTGCCGCTCGAATCGTCCAGAGGTTGCTGGTGGGGTGCCAAACAACACTGCACTTTCTGTGGCTTGAACGCGAACGGGATGGGATATCGGCAGAAGTCGGCAGACCGATTCCATGCGGAGGTTGAGACGATCGTCAAGCAATACGGCGCCCGGTACATCTTTATGGCCGACAACATCCTTTCGACGAACTACTACCGAGACTTTTTGGACTGGGCGATTGAAAAAGACCTCGGTGTGGATTTCTTCTACGAGATCAAGGCCAACGTGACCCGCAGCCAGATTGAAAAGCTCGCGCGCGCGCGAGTCTCTTTTGTGCAACCTGGAATCGAGAGTTTCAGCACTTCTATTTTGCAGCGGATGAGAAAGGGCATTACCGAGATCAAGAACATTGCGTTTCTCAAATATGCGCGGGAGTACGGCATTCTAGCGACCTATAACCTATTGGCCGGGTTTCCCGGCGAGGAGCGCGACGAATATGGACGCATGGCCAGAAACCTGCCAATGCTGATGCATCTTCAGCCCCCGAGTGGATTGTCTGCGATCGAGTACCATCGCTTTAGTCCTTATCATTACGACGCGAGTCGGTATGGCCTTCAACTCGAAGCTTCGCCTAAGTATCGATACCTTCATCCATTTTCACAAACCGTATTGGACCAGCTGGCCTATATGTTTGAACCGCGCAGCGGTACCGAAGTTGTCGATCGTTCGTATCTTGACGAATTGCGCGCGCAAGTCCATTTCTGGCAAGAACACTTCAATGCCGACGACTGCACCTTGAGTTGGGCCTGGTCGGGGATGGATATCGTCATCGAAGACAGGCGGCCGCGATTGCCTGCGAGGAGGTATGTACTGCAGGGCTTCGCCGTCGCGGTGTTCCGGTCCACAGACGATCCGATCTCGATCCGGTCGCTGACCGAGTTGGCGAACGGAACGGATTGCAATCTGGATGCCAGTGAAGTTTTGTCCATGATGATGACGTTTACGGTTCCGGCGAATTCCATGGAAGAAAGAACAATCGCGTTTACTAAGTCAGAATTTCTGCAGGACCCATCAGGTTGTCTAAGGCAGTTCGTAGATGTGGGTCTCCTGTACGTGGAGGACGACAAGTACTTGGCGTTGCCCGTTAGAGACGCGCCGCCAGCGGTTGTTAGAGAATGGTACCGGATTGGGATTTGACGCAGGATGAAGTGGGCGAGCGTGCACAAACAGCTGTACTAGGCTGGCGATGCAACTGCACCCGCTCGATGCGTCGCCATTCCAGCGACATCGAGAAAGCGTCATTACATTTTTGCAGAATGGCGAACCGTAACGAAACGGGAATGGCAACTTTCTGAATTGCGTTTTCACATTAAGGGCAGCCGGGTTCGTCTGATTCAGTGCGATGACAGTGGGTGCTTGACAATCAGAGGGTGGAGAGCCTATGGTGTTCCACGAAGTCGAGGTTACATCAAGAGAGTTGGTCTAAAGGAGGGGTGCGATGGACAAGATGTTGGAAATCCAGAGAAAGATCTTCACAGAACCAGATGCCAGAAAGGCGTTCGCTGCTGACCCCCGTGCTTTTTTGGTTAAAGAGGGCGTTGTCATACCGGAGGGCGTTTCGGTTCCTAAAAGTCTGCCTTTGGCGCAATTCGAGCAACGCATTACCCAAGTAGAAAAACAACTCAAGGAAAAAGGCGTTGACGCTACTCACCTGAAAGCGGATGACCTTCAAAAGGCTGGGCTGATCAACCTTTCGGCGGTGCAGAGTCTCGGAAAGACAGATGCAGAACTGTCCGAAGAGCAGCTGCAGACGGTTGCGGGAGGAAGAATTGCTGAGCCGGTAAGGACCGCTGCTGGGGTCGCCGTACTCGTCGTCGTCGTGGTAGTTGGAGTTTGGTCGGTCCTCTAACGCTGACGTAGCGGATCAAAAATTCCAGAGGTGCGAACCGGTGCTCACGTCTCATACACAAGAGCTGTCCGGTGCGAGCGCGCATGTTCGGCTGGTCTTTTTTTGGGCTGCTGTGGGTTCGCTTACGAGCGTGCTCGCTGTACCTTATGAGCTCGATCTTTTTTCCGCTAAGATTCCCGCCAGCCATATTCCTCTCCCGGTCCTGTTTTTTCTGCAAGCCGCCCAAGTACTCGTGTTGCTTATTGTTGCGGTCTGGGTTGGGTTGAGAGCCGGCTCGAAGGTTGGGCTCGGCAGTCCTTTCGCGCGCTCGCTCGTGTATGGATTGACGCGCCAACCTTGGTCCACAAAGCGACTGGGGATTTCTGCGGCGATTGGCGCCGCGATTGGCGTTGCCATGCATCTGGAACTTAGCGGCACACCCAAAATCATCCCCTGGAAGGGCCTGTTGCTTGCCTTCTACGGAGGCATAACCGAGGAGTTGTTGTTCCGACTCTTCGCGATGTCCGTGTTAGTGTGGATTGGGTGGCGTGTGCTTGAGCGGACGCGTCCGATGCCAAGCTCCGCTATTTATTGGACGGCGAATATTGTTGCGGCGTTACTATTTGGCGCGGCTCACCTGGGCGGTGCGGCATCGGTTTGGTCACTGACGCCCACTCTTGTTGCGCGAGTCATCCTAGTGAACGCAGGGGGCGGGGTTGTCTTCGGTACGATTTTCTGGTGGTGGGGTCTTGAGTACGCGATGGTGAGCCACTTCCTAACCGACGTTGTGCTTCACGCCTTATTTCCTCTTATCTAGCGCTTCCCGTGGCAATTTCCAGGGCGAACTCCACCTCGTGCGACTCGCCGCGGATGCTTTCGAGGGAATTGTCGTCTGTTGTGAACGGGAAAAGAAGGTGAATGCGCGCGGCGCCACGAATGTGGCCATAAAAGCTCCGTATTCCGTCTGGGCTTCCAAGGTCAACCCACATCGACCCTTGCGGCACGTGGACTAATGCGATCGTCGGAAGATTGCACTGGTCCCACCACTGATGAAAATCAAGGAAGGCTTGGCGGCGAGACTTCGAAGTGATATTTGGAATTGTAGAAGCGTCTATGCGCGCGATCCGCGGCGACAGCATAACGTGTTCGCCCAGTGCGAGGGCGGGGAGAAGTTTCAGGAAGCCCACTTGAGTCCAAACACTGTCCTCAGTCAGCACCCGACTGAGGGTGCGCAGGAGCAATTCGAACAAAGTGACCTGGTGACCATCGAGAATCTCAAGGAACTGGTACAGGAGCGGGCGAAAGGGAGCGATGGTGACTCCAAAAAAAACCGGTTTGACCCTGCGCCCTGAGCTTTGCGATTCGGCGAGCGTCAGCCTTCCCGTCGATCGATCCAAACGCACACGTAGGTCTCGGAGGGCGATTCCACCTGCAAGCGGGCGGCAGCCCGGGAGGTCGATTGTGCGATCGGTGAGAATGGGACGAGTGTCGACGCCTTGCTCGGTGCCTCCGCAAAGATCTGCCGCCTCGGGCCAAAGCCGCAAGAAAGCCCGGAAATCCTCGATCAAGTTCGGCGCAACAGAGGCGAGTGCTGACGCGTAGCGCGGAACTAAGGACATCCGTTCGGCGCCCCACAGCCGGATCCAGAAACGGGAACCCGACAAACCTCCGGGGCCTGGCGCGAGTAGTATCGAGTGCCGCGTAGAAGCCACGTTCTGCCAACCGGCAAACGGCGACAGGTCCACCGCGAGCGTCGCTTCTTTTTCCGTCCCGCCTGCTGATAGCGCATGTCGGACAGCTTTCGCCAGGGGTTCGGCTGCCGCCTGGAGGCTGACATCTGGTGAACCGCTTAGGTGCGATGCCGCCTCGCTGATACCGAGATGGTCGAGTCCGCGCTCACGCCGTGCGGACAGGAAGTCACGAAAGAAGGCGAGCACCGGGACATCGCGGTTTTCGTCATACATTTCGGCGAACAGTCTGGCGAGACCTTGCTGTTCGGGCAACACACTGGGACAAACCGTGCGCGCGCCGTAATGAAGGACCTCTTCGACAAAACCCGAGAAAAGGTCCGAATGTATACGGAGCACCGCAGGGTGTACGGCGTCCTCGTACTGAGTCGCCTGCGCACTCGAATCGATCGAAATGTCTCGATACCCTGCATACGTATGGATATCTTCAACACTAAGACCAATCACGCCCTCTGAAGCTAGTTTCTGCACCACTTCGCTGGGGAAACTGTGGCGGAGGTCACACGATGGCACAGCAATTCTAGAAGACCGGGCAAAATAAGCAAAAACAGTTTCCGCTTGATTCACCATTGTCGGCTTGCCGGTCTCGCGTGAAATCGCCCAAACTCCGTTGACGTCTTCGAATGCGCCTGGGTCGAGGTAGGCCATTGGGGGACGTTTGGGCTTGTCCTGTCTATTTGCGTCGCTTTCGGATATTCCGTCTGTGGCGCACTTGCTGAACGAAATAAGGCGAGAGACGTCCAGGTGAGCGTCGGGGCGATCAAGTCCCTCTTGAGCTAGCGCGACTCCTGCAAAAAAGCCAAACGGTGTGGGTTTGAGGGCGGCGCGATGTAGGTAGCGCACCCCTCGCATGAGCCAGGTACGCTCCCGCGCCGAGAGTCGCTCGGGCTGCCGTCCTTCAAGTGTCACAAGGTGCGCGGCGAGCAATGGATTCGCCAGGGAAAGCCCGCGCCGGAAGGACGCATCGTTAAGAAGATTCCACAGCCAGTGGCCACATTGCACGACTTCACGGTCGTACATTGCGTCGCGTTCTGACTTCGCCGACGCGAGCTCCTGGCGGCGCGCGATCCAAGCCGTAAGATCAGCCCCAAGGAGCGGATCGATCGCTCCGACACGATTAATCCAGCCCGTGCCAGTTGGGGCCTCCAGGTGGAAGATCTTGCGGCGGCCGTCGAGAGCCTCCCGGCGGTCGTGCCCATCGAGTTGCGGAATGAGCGTATAGAGTCGGGATGACAAAATTTCGGATGAAGCGACCAGATCCCGCCGAAGTGTATTCGTTTGCTTGACAGTACGAAGCGTCTCGGTGAGCCTCGTTCGCGCCAATGCTGACCGAGGAACGGTCGCGAACCGCACGAGGATCCATGGGAATAGCTCCCAGTCCGATCGTTTTTTTGCTTGTTCGCGCGAGACAACGTCCACACTCACCTCGGCGAATTTATCGCGCTTCTGGACTCAACAGATAAATCATGGCCAAGCAGATCGAATTCTGCTCTTCGCCAGAGAAGCCCATGCGATTCCAATGGAACACGGCCCACGATGGTAGGATCGACCGTAAGCCGTAAAGAAGTTTGCCCTCGTCCCGAGCAATCAGCAGGCGTCGTGCGATGCGTTGAACTTGTGGTTGAAAGGTCTTGACGAGTTCGCGCTCTACAGGCCCAGCGGTTTCAAGCAGACCAGTCCGATCGGAAAGTAGAGGACCGACGACCGAGGAGGCCCGATCCGCCTCGACACGCGCATCCGCGAGCACTCGGGGCGACAGCGGCGGTATGCGATCGACTAGCTCCATCTTGCACCAAACGTCCCAGAGTTCCCATCGCCCATCGACTAAGCGTTCAAAGAGTTCGAGAAGTAGAAACAACGATATTTGAGGGCGGGAGAGACGTGCTTCATCCCGTATGTAAGCACGCAAATATCCTAAAACCAACAAGCTCTCCGCGGTGAAAAAGTCATGTGCAATGTCGATTCCGACCTCACCACCGAAGCGCGAAGTTTCGCAATCGTAGACACTGTGGTGCCATCGCTCAAGACCGTGTGCCGCCGCAGTCTCGTCGAGGAAGGCTGCGATCTGAGGTACCAGCCGGCCGCATTGCGCGCGGAACCTAAGGTGCATCCCAGGTGGTTTGTGCAAGAAGTAAAACCGATCGGCTAAACCGCCGTCGATCCACGAGTGCAGGTGATGCACCAAATCGCCGGACACAAAAGTACGCCACTGCAAGCCGAGTAGTCCGAAAGCCACAGCGAAATCGACCCAATGAGGCTCGGTCTTTGAAGGTTTCAGGTTACGTGGATTGCGTTTCGCCATGTCAGAGGAACCTGGATTCGGGCGGAACTATTATCGATAGGCACCCCGAAATCCACAACCGGAACCTATTTTTCCTGTAGCGGGGGCAGGACAGTGGGATTGCTGGGCTCGGGTTTCGGGGCGTTTGCGGCGAATCCGCTTCAAGAAAGACAAAGGGCACCTGTTGCTTACGCCAAAACCGAAAGCGAAGCGGTCTCCTGCGTCGACCACGTTCACGCAAAAGGCTCACGCCCAAGCCGGGCATCGCGGTCGGAGTGAAGGGAGCCAGAACGAGGCAGACTCGTTTGGAGATCGCGGGCTTAGGAGCCGTCATGTTGGCGCTCACGAACTGGAGGCGGTTGACGTGAGTGGCCGTTCGGAGGCGGGTACCTCCGCAGGCGACGCCTCCAGAAAATCGCCGCCCACCAGCTCGAACATATTCTTCAGCAGGCCGCAGTTCGCGATTTCGTCCAGCTCGGTTCGCGCGACGAAAAATACACATGCTGTCCCCAGCGGCCGGTTGGGACTTGCATCTGACCAGTTAATTGCTGCGATTGCGATACCACAAGCCGAATCTAAATGCAAGCCGAGGCGTTTCCAGTGATTGACAGGGCTTTTCTCAGAAGCTATATTCAGAGCGCTTTTTTTCCGCGCCCAATAATTCTAACCACGTCGCATCAAAAGGTTCATATGGATCGAAGTATCTTTCGGGCCGTAGCGCTCGAGCGGCTTTCCTCACCGGACGAGCTGGATCGTATGCTGCGAGTGACTGACTCGAAAGCCTGGATCGCGCAACTTGCGATCTTCGGATTGATCGCCGTCGCGCTCGTGTGGGGCTATACAGGTCGGCTTCCTTCCGTAATTAGTGGACAAGGCGTGATCGTCCGCCGCGGCGGGGTCTTGAATGTTGTAGCCGCGGGATCAGGTGTGGTTGCTCAGCTCCGGGTGAATGTGGGAGACAAGATCAGTGCTGGACAGATCGTCGCGGCTGTGGCCCAACCCGCAATCTTGGAAAAGCAGAAGAGTGCTCAACAAATGCTCGAACAGGCACGCCGCGAAGGTGATCGGTCACACTCGGCCCGAGAAGCGGAAGCCAAATTAGGGATCGCCACGCTACAGAGAAAGCGCGCAAACGCCGAGAGCGAGATAAAGAATTTCGAAGAGCAGGCCGAGCTTGCGAAGGAGGACGTGGCCGCTCAGAACGAACTACTAGCCTACGGAATCGTTACCAAACAAAAGCCCATCGAAGCGCGTCAGAAACTGACTTCCATCGAAGACCAGATCGCAAGCCTTCGTGCACAGATTCAGGAGCTTGACGCGGAGGTATTTTCGCTCCAGGCCAAGGTGAAGCAGGACGACGCGGAAAACCAGATTCGCGTCCAGGATCACGAACGCAATCTCCGGGAAGTCGGGAAGCAATTGGAAATCGCGGGTAACGTAGTCAGCCCTTACGGTGGCGAGGTTCTGGAAATCAAGGTGTCCAATGGCACGACCGTGGCAATGGGCGATCCTATCCTGAGCATTCAGCCGGATGTGCAGGATCTCCAAGTCTTGCTTTACCTTCCAGCGGCGCAAGCCAAAGATGTCCACCCAAATATGGAGGCCAGGATTTCGCCCAGCAGCGTCAAACCCGAGGAATTTGGTTTTATCAAGGGACGTGTCAGCTACGTCTCCGACTTTCCGGATACGCCGGCCGCGTTGATGCGCAACTTCGAAAACGAGGTTTTAGTCAGGGCATTGACGAACGGTGGCCCGGTCACCGAGTTGCACGTCGAAATGGACAAAAATTCCAAAACTGCGAGCGGCTATCAATGGTCTTCACCCAAAGGGCCTAATCTGATGCTTTCCGGTGGCACGCTTTGCACGGCCGAAGTCGTCACCCGCTGGCAAAAACCGATCACCCTGGTGCTTCCCTCGTTGCGAAGAGCGCTCGGCTTGGCCTAATCGTAAATGGAATATCGCATGCCATTCCGCCTTGCAGGCGTCTTGAGGAGGTGGAAAGTTCGTTCGTCTCCTCGCGCTAAGACGCCCAGCGTATTGCAAATGGAGGCGGTCGAATGCGGAGCCGCGGCGCTCTCGATCATTCTCGGCTATTTCGGCAGGAGCGCGTCGCTCGAGGAATTGCGCATCGAGTGCGGAGTATCGCGCGACGGTACGAAAGCGAGCAACGTAGTCAAGGCAGCGCGCAAGTACGGCCTCGGGGCGAAAGGGTACAAGAAGGAGCCCGAGGAAGTTCGCGGCCTGCGTTTTCCCGTAATCGTCTTCTGGAATTTCAATCACTTTTTGGTGGTCGAGGGCTTTGGCCGCGGCAAAGTCTATCTCAATGATCCCGCCTGTGGCCGGCGGATTGTCGGCGATGAAGAATTCGATCAGTCATTTACCGGCGTGGTGCTCACTTTCGAGAAGACGGACAGCTTCAGAAAAGGAGGTGAGAAGCGCACGCTGATCAAGCTGTTGCGAAAACGACTGCCGGGCAGCCGATTGGCGATCGCTTACGTCGTTCTTGCTACATTCGCCTTGGTTCTTCCTAATATCGTGATTGCAGCGTTTTCGCGCGTGTACATCGACAACATTCTGGTAGGCGGTATGACCAAGTGGATTAGGCCTCTACTGCTGGTCATGGCGCTTGTCGCGTGTTTCAAAGCGTTCTCTACGTATTGGCAGCAACGTTCCCTATTGCGACTGGAAACTAAATTAGCGCTCTTCTCTTCGAGCAGCTTCTTGTGGCACGTGCTTGCGCTTCCGATGGAGTTTTTCGCGCAGCGGTTTGGAGGCGAAATCGGTTCGCGTGTTGAACTCAACGACCGGGTGGCGTTGCTGCTCTCGGGCGAACTCGCGACCAACGTCGTTGGCATTTTTCTGATCGGGTTCTACGCTGCGCTCATGTTGCGGTACGACGCGATTTTGACCGTCGCCAGCGTGGCTATCGCGGCCATCAATCTCCTTGCCGTTCGCTACGTAGCTCGCAAGCGCGCCGACAATAACCGTAAGCTTCTGCAGGAACGCGGGAAAATGCTGGGCACGGCGATGGCTGGCCTGCAAACGATAGAGACCCTGAAGGCGAGCGGCTCCGAATCGGATTTCTTCGCTCGTTGGTCCGGCTTTCAAGCCAAGGTCGTCAATGCGGAACAAGAGTTTGGCGCGTCTTCACAGTTTTTGTCGGTGATGCCTGCGTTTTTGACGTCGCTCAATATGATCGGAGTCTTGGCTCTCGGTGGAATGCGCGTGTTGGATGGCTTTCTTACCATCGGAATGCTCATCATGTTTCAGAGCCTGTTGAGCAGCTTCACCGAACCGGTCAACAAAATTGTGTCTCTAGGGGGCAAACTCCAGGAGGCGGAAGGAGATTTGGGCAGGCTCGAGGACGTTCTTCGCTATCCGGTGGGCGTTTCGTTGGACACGGCACTCAAGCCGGCTGGCGAAGACAAGGACGAATTGCTCGAAGGGTGGCTGGAAGTGGATTGCGTGACCTTCGGGTACAGCCGCCTTGAAGAACCGTTGATCCGAGATTTCAGTGTGAAGCTTAGACCGGGTAGTCGAGTGGCTCTGATCGGAAGTACCGGAAGTGGAAAATCCACGGTCGCGAAACTTGTCAGCGGGCTCTACGAACCGTGGTCGGGAAAGGTCTTGTTTGATGGCAAGCCGCGGCAGGAAATTCCTCGACGCATTCTGAATGATTCGGTTGCCGTCGTTGACCAAAACATCTTCTTGCTCGACGGCTCGATCCGCCAAAACATCACCATGTGGGACAACACCATCGAGGAATCCGAGATCGTTCAAGCCGCCAAAGATGCAGCCATTCACGACGATATTACCGAGCGCTCGAATGGCTACGATGCCCAGATTGAGGAGGGCGGCCGGAATTTCAGCGGCGGCCAACGCCAGCGACTGGAAATCGCGCGTGCCTTATCGCGCCGACCACGCATTCTGATCCTCGATGAAGCCACCAGCGCTCTCGATCCGCAAACGGAGCAGTTGATCGACGACAACCTTCGCCGCCGCGGATGCACTTGCCTGATCGTTGCCCATCGACTCAGCACCATTCGAGATTGCGACGAGATCATCGTCCTGGAACGCGGGAGAGTCGTGCAACGCGGTACGCACGAAGAGCTGAGTGCGGTGGAAGGCCACTATTTGGATCTGATTCGGTCACATTGATATGGCCTCGCGACCAAACGAGAGCAGCAGACTCCTCGAACCGCAGCCCAATCGCGCATTCTCGATTGGCATACCGGACGCGGTTTGGATCGTACAATCGGGAAAACTCGACCTATTCCTGGTACACAGTGCCAACGGCGAACCGGCGAGCGCTCGTTACCACTTTCTCCGTGTCGAGCAAGGACGAGCTGTGTTCGCTATGTGTCCCGACCGGAGCGAGACCATCATTGTGGCTACGGCGACGCCAGGCACCCAGCTTCTTTGCTCGTCGCGGGAATCCCTACAGTCGCTTCCGCAGCTGCTCAATTCCGGAAACAACCCGGACCCCCTATCGCTGCTAGAAGATTGGATCGTGGGACTCGGTGGCGCCGCGGTCTCCGGGGTGCCAGCACCCAAATTGTTCGCGGAATTGGAATCCGGCGCCATTCTTGACGTAACAGATGAAGCAAAACCCATATTGCCAATCAAGGGAGTCCTGTGGGTGGAACATCTTCAGGGTTCTTCGCGATTCTTAGACACGTTGGAAATCAAGGCGGTCGGCCGTGGAGCGTATTTCCCGGTCTCCAGGTACGGCTGGTTACAGCCGACACCGGGAAGCCGGATTCTTTCGCTGGATTCCGGTCTTTGGCAGAAGTTCGATTCAGATTGGCGGAGTCTGCAAGTGTTTCATGACGTGATTTTGCAGCAGCTGGCGCTTAATCGTCAGATCTCAGAGGAGAAAAGTCGAAGACGCTTGGCCAGCCAAGCGGAGTCCGATGCGGCGATCGTTGGAGGCGCCTTGCAGGCGCTCGCTTCCACGCTGTATCAGGAAGGCTCACTACGACCCGCAGAGAGCGCAGGTCTTTCTAATCCGGTGCTGCTGGCCTGCGAGGCAGTGGGGAACTCCCTTGGAGTAAAGATCGTGCCGCCAATCGAAATGCGAAGCGGCATCGCGCCCAAGGATTCTGTAGCAAGCATCGCAAGAGCGTCGTCGCTCCGCCAGCGGAAGGTGGTCTTGAAGGGGAGATGGTGGTTGGAGGCCAGCGGTCCTCTGTTGGCGTTTCGCGACAGTGACAACCATCCGATGGCGCTCCTTCCCGCGCCGAAGAGGGGATATCACTTGTATGACCCGGTCGAACAGCAAACCATCCCGATAACCGGTGAGGTGGCTTTGACTCTGAACGGCTTCGCCTATACCTTCTACCGCCCGCTACCCAGCGGGAAGCTGTCGCTGGGGGATCTCGTCTCGTTCGGAATGCGCGACGTAAGACGAGAGTTGCTTACAATTGTTGGTATGGGGATCTGCGGCGGCCTGCTGGGCATGGTTTTCCCGATTGCGACTGGCATCGTCATTGATTCCATTATTCCCGGCGCACAGCGGGGGCAGTTAGTCCAAATTTCCAGCTTCATGGTTATTGCCGCAATCGCGGCGTCGATGTTCACTCTCACTCGCAGCTACGCCATGTTGCGTCTGGAAGGCAAAGTGGGAGCTTCGCTTCAAGCAGCGGTCTGGGATCGCTTGCTGCGGTTACCCGTGCCTTTCTTCCGGCAATACACGTCCGGCGATTTGGCCGATCGCAGCTTCGGCATCGAATATATTCTGCGCATACTGACGGATTCCGCGATTAATTCGATCCTTTCGGGCGTATTTTCGATTTTCAGCTTCTTCTTGCTCTTCTACTACAATTGGGAACTCGCCCTGATCGCCAGCGGCCTTGCGCTCCTGATTTTCGCCACTTCGGCGGTGAGTATCTATTTTGGCGTCCATTACCAGCGCCAGATCTTCCGCATACGCGGCCGTATTTCCGGGATGCTCTTGGAGTTCATTGGCAACATCGCGAGATTGCGCGTCTCCGGAGCCGAACCGCGCGCATTCGCGGCATGGGCCCGTGAGTTTGCTAAACAAAAAGAATTGTCGATTCGCGCTCAAAAAGTGTCGAACGGCCTCGCCATCTTCAGTTCGGCTTTCCCGGTCATCAGCCTCGCGGTTATCTTTGGCTATGCGACACAACTGATGGGTCAGCCTCTTCTGCATGCGTTTACTACGGGAGCATTGCTCGCTTTTTTGACAGCGTTCGCACAATTTCAGTCGGGAGCTCTCCAACTCAGCGCCGCGATCGGGTCTGCCTTGGGTGTCGTCCCTTTGTACGAGCGAGCTAAGCCCATCTTTGAGACGCTGCCGGAAATGGCTGATGCCAACCAGCATCCGGGTGAACTGAGCGGTTCGATCGAGATAAATCACGTAAACTTTCGGTATCACCCGGACTTGCCTCTAGTTCTTCGCGACGTTTCCTTTGCCGTCAAGCCCGGCCAATTCGTTGCCGTCGTCGGTCCATCCGGCAGCGGGAAATCCAGTTTGCTCCGCTTGCTTCTGGGTTTTGAAAAACCGGAGTCTGGCGCAATTTACTACGATGGGCAGGATCTCACCGGACTCGATGTTCAGGCGGTCCGCCGACAGATCGGTGTAGTTTTGCAGAGCGCGCGCCTTACCAGCGGCACCATCTTGGACAACATCGTCGGATCGGCTCCCCTCACCATCGATGACGCGTGGGAAGCAGCCCAGAAGGCGGGCCTGGAGCAGGACATCCGTGAGATGCCGATGGGCATGTACACCATGGTAAGCGAGGGCGGCGGAAATCTTTCCGGCGGCCAGGGCCAGCGTTTGATGATCGCGCGAGCTATCGTTAAAAGACCCCGCATATTTCTGTTCGACGAAGCGACCAGCGCTTTGGATAACCGTACACAGGCGATGGTCAGCCGCAGTCTGGAGGCGTTCCGCGCCACACGCATCGTGATTGCTCATCGTTTGAGCACCATCATCAACGCGGATCGGATCTTGGTGGTCGAAAAAGGTATGGTGGTGCAAAGCGGCTCTTACCAGGACTTGGCAAACCAGGAAGGTCTCTTTCGTGAGTTGGCCAAGCGCCAGCTCACCTGACTCGAATCGCCATCGTTTTTCGTGCGTGCATCGATGACAGGAGCAACTCAATGAGAAAAGTGCTCTATTTGATGGGCATCATGGATGACCGGGACGTGGAGTGGCTCGGCAAGAGTGGCACCGCCAAATATGTGCCTTCTGGCGCAGTCCTGATTCGCGAAGGCAGCGCCATTGAAGATGTTTTCATCGTTCTGGACGGAAGGCTTTCGGTTTCAGTCAAAGCTATGGGCGACTCGGAAGTGGCGAGCTTGCTCGCAGGTGAAGTCGTCGGTGAAATATCTTTCGTCGACTCCCGTCCGCCTTCCGCCACGGTCGTGGCCGCGCAGGACTCCTATCTACTGGTGCTTCCGCGTGCCGTCCTTAGCGACAAGCTGAACAGTGATGCTCCTTTCGCCGCGCGTTTCTATAGAGCGGTCGCCACCCTGTTGGCCGATCGTCTCCGCAAGACCACCAGCCATCTCGGGTACGGCAAATGGACAGAAGAAACGGACCCCGATGAACTTGATGAAGCGCTGATGGATGGCGCATCCCGGGGTGCGATCCGCTTCGACCGTCTCCTAAAGCAGCTGCGCATTAACTAAGTGTATTCCAAGATCTTGCGCAACCTGAGCTTCGGTCGTGGACGTCCGCTGAACGAGCGGGCAGAACGTTGGGGTTTCCAGGCAGATTGTCGAGTACTTTATGACGGCTTGTGGGAATACGCGTGGCGAGCTAAATCTTCGCCACGAATGGAGAACGAAAAATAGGCGGTAGGGGTGGGAGTGGGTCGCCCCGACGCAGCACAGAGGCTCCTCGCCGTCGGAGCTCGGGCTCGACAGCGGCTACGTGATCATCGTCCGCGGCAGAGACGATCAGAATCATTCGAGAGGGTGCTCCTCGGGAGTCGATGCCCAGTCAGTAGAAGTCTCTACAGCATCGTGCATCCGGTAGTCAACTGCGCGGTTGCGTTGGCCGAGGTTGTCGGCGGCGGTCAGTGCCTCTCTTCACGACATCAGTGTCGCGCGGGACACCGGCGCAGGAGCGACGATGTCGGGTTGGCATGACTCAGAACCTCCGCCGATCAAGATCTTGGGCCGGGGCGAACGATGACGATTTCCAGTTGATTTCATAAACAATGACAGCTCGCCCCGGTCGCCGCGGTCTTGACTGCGATGTGTCTGAGGAGTACCTTCCATCGTGGCAGTTCCCCTCCTGCACGAAAGAAGGCTCCCGCTATGCGCGAATATCCTCGGTTTCCACAATCTGTTGTACTTCTTCAATTCGTAATCCTTCACCGGCCGCACTCGCCATTCGACGCGCGTTTACAAGTGCCGAACGTCGGAATACACCCCCCGGGAACGCTACGAGACGTTTAAATCGTACGCTTCTAGAAGATAGGAAGAAAACAAAACAGAAGATAACTGGTTGAAGAAAACTGGTTTCTTCACCAACCCCTTTTTCTAAAACCTTAAAGGCGGCGGGCAGGGAAAGACCTTCAGGCCAGACCTGTCCGCTGTCCAGATAGTGAACAGGTTGCGGCGGGTATTATTTCGCTGGTGGCGACGATGATTGTCAAGATGTGCTTTACTCGTACAATTTCGGACTGGCCATGTCAACGGTTTTCGTGATAGTGAAGTCCCCGTGCTGAGTTCTGCCTCCAGTTGCTAGTGCGCCATTCACAATGTTTTGCACTATGTTACCGCCCGAGACGTTGTTCAGGTCCTCCGCTGATAGCTCCTTCTCTGGCAAAGATTCGCCAGATGGCTCCGCCTTTACCTCAGGGGCCTGTTCATCCTTTTTGATTTCGTCGTTCATGGCTGTCCCCTTTGCTCACGCGGCAATCAATACGGGCTTCCCTCGTTCGGTTATTATGAGTTTCCGCTACTTCCGCTAGTACTCAATATTAATTTTAGGGTAATTCAAAGTAATTGACTCTGTTGGTTCCTTTGCGGGAGCTTGCGTTTTAGTTCCACCACCAACGACGCTATTCAACTCATCTCCGCTCAACTCTCCTGCTGCTGTGGCAGACCGTGCGAGTGTTGGAACAACCTTCGCTGTTTGGGACAGCTCGGGCAACGGTATATCCGTGATCTCTTCCGGCTGCTTTTTGGTTTCGTCCATATAGCCTCCTTTGAGTTCCAATCGCTATCGAGGTGGGCCGAATTGCTGGGGACCTTGCGGGGCGAGCATAGTCCTAAATATCGTGTGAATCAATACACCGATTCGGAGTGACCAGTGGAGTGACCGAGGTCTGGCCGTGCGCGCAACGATTAATCCAGACCAGATTATTCGCGCCAGAAAAGCTGACTGGCAAAGATGAAGTAGACCAGCTACTTCCCATCGGAGCCGTCAGTTTTCTGCTGGGTGTACTCCCACTTTATCGTTCCATAGTTGAACGTAACTGCCTCTCCACCGACAACCTTGTCCAACTCTTTCTCTGGCAAAGGCGCATCCGTTATTTCTTCGGGCTTTTTGATTTTGTCGCTCATTTGATTCCTCCTGAGAATGTAGCTCGCCTTGCAGAATCTGCCCGGCAAAGCCCTCTTGCCTCCGCCAGATGTCCGGCGTGATGGCGATCCGATGCTTGCCGGAACAGATTTTCTTCATACTCGGTCACTTTGGGAGCCCGCTCGTATCAATCCACTTTTGATGCTGGTCGGAAGTGACGTCGCCCTTAATAGTTCCGTAGTCCACGCCACCCGTGACCTGATCGAGGTCCTTGTTTGACAGCTCGTCACTTATCTTCTTCTTTTCATCTTCGGCTGGCTTTTTGGGGTCTTCGCTCATTGTCTTGCTCCTTTCACGCTCGCTTGGACGAAAATGTTGACTGCCCAATACATCGTTGAGAAAGTTTCTGGCCTCCAGCGACGGGGGCCAGAATCGCCTCCGTTTTAACGGCCCGCAGCTCCGATCCTATTAGTATTCCTTTGCTTGATCGCCGGTATTCTTGCGCAAAGTGATGGTGCCTTGCTTGATATGCGTGCCTGTCGCTCCGCCGACGACTCTCTCTAACTCTTCGTCGGGCAAATGTGTATCGGCGGCCTTTTTGATCTCGGGCTGAATCTCCGGGGTCGAGTTATCTTTTTTAATTTCGTCGCTCATGGCTGCTCCTTAGATTTTCGCTCCCACAACGGGTCCTAAACTTTCAAGGCGTTATCCCCGCTTCAACGTGACATCCGGCACTTTATAGCTACTGGCGGCGGTTCCGCCGACCACTTCGTCCAAATCGGGTTCGGACAACTCGGCTGACGGTTCAGTTTTCACTGCTTCGTCTTCCACTTTCTTGATTTCGTCGCTCATTTGATTCTCCAGTGTGTGATTACCCGATACAAGGTCAGGCACTTTTCTGGCCGTCAGGGACAGGGGCACAACCGTGAGCCCATTTATCACCGGAAAAGGTTGATTGGCAAGGATTTTGTTGATTGGACAAGAGACACTCAGGCTTCGCCAGATTGTCGGTACAGGCGCAAAGCACTATCTGAAGAGATAGTCAGTTCGCCACACGGATAGGTCCAACAGCGCGGTCATAACTAAAACCAGGAGTCTGAAACTATCCAGTAAATGAACAAGGAGACTTAAAGATGGGCATCCCAGAGGGCTACGGTGCTTCGACAAGCAGACGGGCAGAGTGTTTTCGCCGAACATCAGGGGTGTTCTGTCTGGCACACGCTTTTACGAAGTGGAAGTGGACGGCCGGACTCTTAGTCTGGAAGAACCGCTCAGCGCCAGTCCGCGGCCAGACCATTTCCGGTTTAGATCGTTGCACCACTTCAACGTAACATGCCGGATCAACTGAGCTTCCGCTTCGTAGCGCCAGGGACGCGGCGCAACGCGCTCGTGTTTTCGCGAGGTTCCGTCGCGAGGCTTCCGGGGAAGGCATACAACGGGCATCTTAGCGGAGTTGTCAGTTTTTCCCTATCGCATCTAAAGGACTTAGGGCGACGGTCGAAGCCCGTGGCAAATTACTCTGGTCTACGCTAACATCACGGCCGCAGGGACAGTTGACTCGAGTATCTCGCCTCTTTGAGTGCCACAATGATGGAAGACTTATCCCGAAATCATCAACCGGTCAGCGCCCTATTTGCCCGCTCCGGTTCTACCAGCTGGGAGCAGTATCGCTTGAGCGAGGAGCAGCTCGAGTTCTTCCGCGAAAAGGGGTACTTGAAGGGCGTTCGCATTCTGACCGATGACCAAGTGGAAGCTCTGCGCGTGGAATTGGACCAACTCATGGATCCGACGCATCCCGGCCGGCATTGTTTCACGAATACCATTCCAACGAATCGACGGACCCGAACCGTGTCGTTTTCCATGCGTTAGGCGCTTGGCGCGTACTACCGGGCTTTCACGACCTGCTCTGGAATCCCGCATTTTTGGTGCCGGCGTACCAGCTACTGGGCGGTCCGGTGCGCTTCTGGCATGACCAGCTTTTCTGCAAACCAGCGAAACACGGCGGTGTCGTGGCCTGGCACCAGGATTACTCGTACTGGACGAGAACCACGCCTCTGGCCCACCTCACTTGCTGGATCGGCTTGGACGATTCAACCCGCGAAAACGCTGTCTGAATTACGTTCCTGGAAGCCACAAATGGCCAGACTTGCCTAAACCTGTTCTGACGGGGCAAATGGACGGCATCCGCGACACTCTTCCTGACGACCTGAAAGACAAATTCGATCCCGTGGCCGTGGAATTGAAAAAAGGTGAAAGTTCGTTTCACCATGCTCGAACCATGCACGGTTCGCATGCGAACAATACCCCCGCACCGCGTCGCGCCACCGTGATTAACGTCTTTCGCGATGGCGTGATGTCGAACGCGGATGAGCCGCTTCTGACCGGCGTTCCTACAATTCCTCGTGGAGTCAAGATGGGTGGACAGTTCTTTCCGTTGCTGTTCACGCAGTCGGTTTCCTGAGCGTCTCTATCAGATCTCGGCCCGCCGGCACGCCTTTCCGAGCGGCAAGCTCAACGATCTTGATTCGTTTCCTGGTCCATCCCTCTGTTTTCGCCTCCGCGATCAGCCGCTCGATAATCGATCCAGACTCCGCTCAAGTCCACAATTCTGAGCTGCCCTCTCGTAAGCAATCGCCTGCTGCTCATTTGCCCAAATCGTGCCTAGCAGCCTGTGGTGAAAATCGATTGGTAACCTGAAGTAACTTCCCTGCCTCGGAAATCTCTGTAGAATGCGGAACAGATTTGAGGAGAACTGCTGATGGGCATGGGAACGCGGCGGCGAAGACAGCGACAAGAGCAGATGTGGATCGCACAGCAGGAACTAGCGAAGGGGCCGGCACATCCTTTTTACAAGCGGGTGAATGAATTGTTGGAAGAGAGGAAGTTTGACGAGTTTGCCGAGAGGGAGTGCGCGAAGTTTTACGCGGAAAACATTGGACGACCCTCTTTGGCGCCAGGGATCTATTTTCGTTTGTTGTTGGTGGGCTATTTTGAGGGCCTCGATTCCGAGCGGGGAATCGCCTGGCGGGTGGCGGATTCGTTGGGCCTACGGAGATTTCTGGGAATCGGCATCGACGAGCCCACACCGGATCATTCGACCATTTCACGGACACGGCGGCTGATCGATGTGGAGACGCACCACAAAGTGTTCTTCTGGATTTTGGAAGTGCTGCGAGAGCAGGGGCTGGTGAAGGGCAAGACGGTGGGGATCGACGCGACCACGCTGGAGGCCAACGCGGCGATGCGTTCGATCGTGCGGCGCGATACGGGTGAGAGTTACGAGGAATTTTTGCAGGGCTTGGCCAAGGAATCGGGAATCGCGACGCCCACGCGGGAAGACCTAGCGCGAGTGGATCGCACGCGGAAGAACAAGGCCAGCAACGAAGATTGGGTGAATCCGCATGATGGCGATGCGCGCATCGCCAAGATGAAAGATGGGCGAACGCATCTGGCACACAAAGCCGAGCATGCCGTGGATCTGAAGACCGGTGCGGTGTTGGCGGTGACGCTGCAGGAAGCCGATTCGGGAGACACCACCACGGTGGTCGAGACTCTAGCGCAGGCCGGTGAGAACGTCGCGGAGTTGATTGGGACAGAAGAACCGAGCCAGAAACCGCAAGTGCATCTGAAGGGCATCGAAGAAGTGGTGGCCGACAAGGGCTACCACAGTGGAGCGGTGGTAGCGAATCTGCAGGGTGCGGAAGTGCGGGCTTACATTTCGGAGAAGAAGCAGCCCGGGCAACGGCATTGGGAAGGCAAAGCCCAGGAACAGCAAGCGGTCTATGCCAATCGGCGGCGAGTGAAGGGAGCCTATGGCCAAGGCCTGCTGCGGAAGAGGGGCGAGTTGATCGAGCGGAACTTCGCGCACTGCTACGATACGGGCGGAATGAGACGAACGCATCTACGAGGACACCGAAACATTCTCAAGCGACTGCTGATTCACGTTGGGGCATTCAATCTGAGTCTAATTTTTCGCTCGCTCTTGGGCTCGGGTACTCCACGGGAGCTGAGAAATCGTCAGTCCTCGTTTCTTTGTGTGCTGCTTTTTCTGTTCCGTCGCCCTTCCGTGGCCTCGAGTCCCAGAAAACATTGTGTTTCATCACCACCATTCGATCGGCGGAAAAATCATCGCTATCTCAGATACAGACTTCGCCACTCAGCAAAATGCGATTCCGCCACGGACTGCTAGGCCTTTGGCGCGGATCTCCTGCCCTTTGCGCAGGTATTTGTCCATCTGCCAGCGATCCAGACCTTTGAGGTAGAAACTCAACAACTGGTGTGCGTGCCAAGTTCGTCGGCCTTTCGTTCGTTTGGGCCCAGCCCATCTTCGACGTGGTCACCGGCGCGGCCAAACCGAATCCGGGTTTTGACTTCCTCGTATCGGAGACACCGTATTCGTCACGATTCACTCCCGCACTCCAGTCTGCTGGCACCGGCCTGGATATTCCCTGGCACAGCGAAACTAAACAGTTCTTCTGGAAGTTTTATCTTGGGGGGGTGGCTTGGAGCAGACGAGCGCGTTACATGCTTGGTCGCATTTCGTCCCGCTCAAACGAACATTGCCGTTTGTAGCCCGGAACGGAAATTTTAAGGCCTTCAGCTTGGAAGCGTTCTTCTATCGTCACGCACTGGCGCTCATGATTACTTGCAGATTCTGCGGCCAGCTTTCGCTCGCCGATGCCGTCCAGCTTGCTTACGGCGTCAAGAAAGGTAGTGAGAAATTCACAGTTCAACAGAACGGCGTTCCGAGCGCAGCGCCAATTGACATCGAATCGCTGGCTAAAACCATCTTCTCCTACCTGCGCGAATCAGCGCTGGGGAAAGCTGCACAACCCGGTGAATCGAGGGAGGCTTTTACATTATTCACGATAGTCAGCGCCGAACCGTTCACCGCATTTCAACCGAACGGCGCGATACACCGCGCCCTGCACACAGTCACCGAGTGGCCGCCAGACCCTGCCACCTCCCATTTGCTTCCCGCAACCCAAATCGCCATACCCATCAAGAGTGCTACCGCCGACGGCAGCATCTTGGTCGGCCGCCAGCGCGCTCGCGCCATTTGGTTTCCTGGCTTGTTTTCGATCAAGGACAAAACAAAACCTTCGCTTGGCTGTTACCACCGTAATCAATGCTTCAGCGCCATGCAGGTCGAAAGCCTGTGTGCGTTTGTCCGAGGCACGCTGGACATGATCAACGCCGGCATTCCGTTTTATAAACTCAAGTCAGCTCACAAAGCGTCTGCGATGGATGCCAAGGAACGATTGCAGGAGTTGTATGTAGCCGATCGCCAAACGCAGAATACCTATCGCAGTTCGAGCGCCAGAGTGCAAATCGAGCAGAATGACTTAAAGAGACTGAATGATTTGCGCCGGATAATTAATCCAGCATGTCAAGACCTTGCTCCTGCGCCAATTACAACTACTTCTCCGTCTCCTCCGCAACCATCGACGGCTCCGCCTGCCGCGCCTCCGGCAGCGCCTGATTCCCCCAAAGCCTAGCCACAGAACCACAAAGGAGAAGAGAGAATAACGAAATCAGATTTCTCGCTGAGCTCTCCAAAGACCACGTTAGCGCGTAAACGTGGCAGTGCCGACCATTACCGTTTCTCATTGATTCTTCGGCTATTGGCGCTAACGCGATATCAGCCATTTCGATTGCTAGCCGACGAGCGGGGAGCACCTGCTCAGTAGGAAGGTGCTTCGTTTACCGATAGAGACCTGCAACGGTGGGCGGCGGGGATCGAAAGGACAAGCTATTGAATAAGGCTTGTGCCCTCAATGCGTTGCAGCCACTCCCCCTCTCCAACCGGAACAAACGGAACAGACGTCAGGCGGAGCCTGCCTTGGGCACGCACTATCCGACTCCAACGGCTCCACCCATTTCTTCTAACTACTAACGTTTCCGACAAATCGGGGAGTCTACTTTTCGCTCAAAGGTAACTCGAATGAATTGAAAACGTTGGGTACTGGCGCAGCTCTGGCACAGTGATTCCCAGCATTCGGTTAACAACGCTATCTTTCCATCTGTCTTGGTGGAAACACAGGTACGAATCACTGGTAAGGGTTGCAGGTACGGTCCTGCTGTAAATGAGGGCTTGACTCATTCCATGTAAGGGTCGCGCAGGGGGACTGATTGCACATCGCTCGTCGCAATCAGCGCAGATTTGTCAGAGTGTCGCTCTTGACCACATCACCGCCCTTCATCACAAATTTCACATTCCGCAGAACGGCCACATCGGCGACGGGGTCTCCCTCGACCGCGATCAGATCCGCATATTTCCCGGGTTCAACTGACCCGATGCGATCCTGCCAACCTAGAAGCTCCGACGCAGTCACCGTGGCTGCGCGGATCGCTTCGATCGGGGTCAGACCTCGCTCCGTCATCGCGACCAACTCATTCGCATTCTTTCCATGCGACTCAGCGCTGTCGGCGTCGGACCCATCTGCGATTTTGACGCCGAGAGCATTTGCCTGCCGTAGGGCTTGTTCCAGGCCTGCCAGAAACTTCTTCAGTTCCGGATTGTTGCGGTCAGTTTTTTCATCGGCGAGGAAGGCATCAACAGGCGACAAGGTTGGGACCAGGTACACTCCTTTTGCCTTCATCAGTTCGAGGTCCGCCTGGTCCGCACGATGACCGTGCTCGATGGAGTCTACGCCGGCATTGAGGGCGTTGCGAATGCCTTCCGCAGTGGTGGCGTGCGCGGCGACCTTCCGGCCCGCTTTGTGCGCCTCCGCTACAATCACTTTCATTTCCTCGACGGTTAGCGTCGGGTAATCCCAGTCGGCGTAGACTTTGATCAGATCAGCACCGTACCCGATCTGTTCCCTTACCGCGCGCCGCGCTTCTTCGACGCCACTGACCATTTGCGCGCCGGTTGGAAAGGCGCGGAGGTCGGGGGAGATACCAAATGGATTGTATTGGCCCACGGCCGCTATCGCGCGAGTTGCCACCAGCATTCGCGGTCCTTCCACCAGTCCCTGTTGAATGGCGTCGCGCAGCGCCACATCCGCATACCAGGAGCCTTCGTTTTCAACGTCGCGAACAGTGGTGAATCCAGCTTCCAAGGTGACGCGTGCATCGGCCGCGCCTTCGAGCGCGCGAAACGCTTCGGACTTTGTGAGCAGATTGAGGGCGTAGCCGTCAGGGCCCTTCGGCTCGCGCAGCATCATGTGCGTGTGGCAGTCAATCAGCCCAGGAAGAATCGTAGATTGACCGAGGTCGATTACCTTGGCGTCCTTCGGCACGAGTAGAGCCAACTCGGCCGCAGGGCCCACTTGTTTGACTCGATCATTCTCAATCCATATGCCCACGTTCACTTCATAGCTGCCGGTGCGAACGTCGAGCAAACGAGACGCTTTGACGAAAACCGTGTGGGCCTTTGTTGGCGGCGCAGACTGCGCGCCACCTAAGGACGCTGACAACGAAGAAACGACAAGCGCGACGATGAACAGGTATTTCAAAAGCCGGCTGTTTCGCATTAGCGCACCCCACAGACAAGATGCGATCCGGAACCGAAGCCTATTAGGATTGGAGGAGAAACTCTCGTTCATTGGGTGCTCCTATTGATTCGCTGTGGCCCGACTCACGCCGGACTAGTACGGCCCGTCGCTATCTGAATCGGCGTCCGAGAATGTATCAAGACGCTCAACGCCATCTTTCAGCCCAAGATACTCCCAGCGCTGCAAGGCGATCGGCACATTTCCATTGGTCCACAAGGAATCGTGGAATGCGCGAAGATCGAAGTCATCGCCTTGTTTCAGCTTTGCTTCCCCTAGAAAGCGCAATATGTCCGTCTTACCCGTTTGATAACCTACCAGCACTCCCGGTGTAAGCGCGAACATCGTGGTCCCACCCGTCGCCATTTCGCGGCCAAGACCTACCGTCTCATCAAGAAATGCCGCGCCCTGGTCGATTGTGAATTCCCCTAGGGCCAGTCTGACATCGAGCTCGATTCCCACCGCTCGCAACAGCATGAATTTATAAACGATTTCCCTTGAATGAGGGCTGTCATCGAACAAGCCGGATTGCAGCAGCATTTCTTCACTGTAGAAACCCAGGCCTTCGTTTGAGGATGAATCATAAAAATGTCGACGGATTGTCTTTATTGGCCCACGACAGCGCCAACTGAAAGTAATGACCGGGAACGCCTTCATGTACAACGATCGGCCTCGGGTCCTTCGCCGACGCTCCCCAGAAAAAATCCAAGTCAGAGGATGGCGGTTCGATGTATCGAACGCCATTTTCGCGGAGTCGCGTAGCCGAGGTGAAATCGTCTGTTTCGCCAAATGCGCTCAAGGCTTTTACGTAACCTGGAGTTTCTCGAAAGGTGTAATGCTGCATAGAATTCGGGACCGTCAGAATGCCTCGCCGTTTTAGAAACTCACGTATCTCCTCTTCATCAGCGGCCTCCTTTTTGGCCCAGGCTTCTGTGCTGGGCAGGAATTGAAGTTGAGGTACTGCCCTATTTCGCTGCGTCTCCAACGCCATAAAGGCCAATGCGCGTGCTGTTTCTTGCTGGCCGATCGCAAGCAGCTCTTCGGGCGAATATGGCAACAAAGCTACTTTGTGCAAGAAAAAAGTGTATGCTTCGCGCCCGATAGCAAAATTTGGTGAGCACGTGGGGAGAAGCTTCTGAAGCCACGAGCGGAATTGCTCTAGCGAATCTGCCGCGCGCCCGACCACGCTACCCAAATCCGTTTTGCCGAGTGTAGTTACCGGCTGGATGCTACTGGCCATGGTACGCAAGTGGACTCTTATGTCTGAGAGCGATTCAATGGCAGCCTTCACAAATGGCGCTGGAGGAGCGTTCAAGTTTTTCTCGGCTGCGGCGATGATGGACGGTATGTTATCGATTCTTTCGAAGAGTTCAGCGCTTCGTGATCCATTGTAAGGTCCCGGAACGGCTATGAACTCGAGCAAGGGCGTCACGGTTTGCTCGACGTAGAAATTCGGATCGCGACTCCATCTGGGATTTACGTCCAATTCCCAGCGAACTCGCGCTAGAGCCGAGCCTAGCAATCTGTAGTCAACCTGCGCAGGTACGGGCCAGGCCGCGCTTTTCATGGACAGGAAACGTGATTGGAATCGTTGCAAGTCTTTTCGTCTGTTCGCAATCGACGCTGAGGACCAATCGCGCCTCTCTTCAGGATGCTCGATACGGGGTACGTCGTCGCCAGTAAATGGCGCATATCTTGCGCGCCACTCCCAGAAATCCAACCCCAGCTTTTGGACAGATTCCGCAGGTTCCACTGGCGCGGCGACCTGTGCCCTGCAGGGGGCGCCAAGCCAAATTCCAAGTAGACAAATCACCATAACTCGGTGCCGATCCAAATTCCGGTACAGAAGCGCTCTATGCATGCTTCCCCTTCCGACTTCAAAACTCTCCGACGGACTATCCGGTGATCAAAAATCTTCCTGCGATTACGAATTGCTCTTCCCGAGGCATCATTCCAAGTGAGGATCTCGCAGTGGATTGACCGCCACCAGGGCCTCGTGGGATACAAGCTGAATCTGCTTCTGAAGCAGAGAGCGAATCGTGGGATCTTCCGGCGCGTACTTTAATGCTTCCGAATATGAGCGGACACATTCCTCGCGAGATCCGCGCTTCAAGTAGATATTTCCGAGCTCAATGTGAACGAAGTAGGCTGCTGGATCGAGTTCCACGGAGCGACGAAATGCTTTCTCCGTCTCGGCATCATCGGGCTTTGAGTCGATTCGGCCGATGAGCATCACTGCACTCCTACCAGTCCGCCGACGGAGGCGAAAAGTCTTGCCGAGCTGTAGCCAACACCTTTGCGGAAGACGAGATCCACATTGCGAATGTCGGAAATATTTGTGGACGGATCGCCCGCGACGACAACCAAATCCGCTTGTTTACCTTTTGCGATCGTTCCGATGCGAGCGCTCTGGCCAAGGTACTCCGCACCATTAGCGGTTGCGATGTGAATCGCTTCCACGGGCGTGAAGCCCGCTTTGACGAGCAATTCGATTTCCCTCTGATCAGCGTACCCCGCAAGTGTTCCGCCGTCGCCGGTAGGATCGGAGCCAGCAAGCAGAAGACCGCCGGCGGCGACAAAGTCGCGCTCGAATTGCATTTCTTTGGGCATCAGGTGATGCATAACAATTTTCGGCAGGACGAATCCTCGTAGAATTCTGTATATGAGCGCGCTCTTAAAGCAAAGCGCGCGCATCTCGCGGTCCTCAAGGGCAGACATGGGCTGCGCGTCGTCGGTGACATCTGCGAAGACGGCCATCGTGGAGGTGATTGCAACATGCCGCTCCACGAGGTGATGAATCATCCGCTGCACTTCCGGGCTTTCGACGTCCAGCCGATCGTTGATATCTTTTCCAGCGGCGCGCTCCGGCGGGCAGATTCCAGGCTGTTTCCCGGGGAAAAATTCCGTATCGACTCCGATGCCGTGCTCGAGGCCATCGATTCCCATGTCGGCCGCTTCCGTGAATCCCACGGAGCACAAATGTCCAGTAATTTTCAGGCCCTTACGATGCGCTTCGTCGATGGCGGCTTTGAGTTCTTCCGGCGTCAGATGCATGTACGCTTTGAAAGAAGTCATCCCTTCGGCGGCGCCTTCGTCAACCTGGCGACGTGCTTCGTCCGGACCGGCGATCGCATGCATCTGCGAAAAAGTGAGCGGGTTCGATTCCAGGTATGGCGCAGTCAAAAACATGTCCGGCCCGGGGCGCTGGCCAGAGTCGATGGCGGTCTTGATCGCGAGGTCGGCCTTCGGAAAAATGCTTCCGGTCGTACGCAAGGTAGTCACGCCCGCGGCGAGATACATCAGCGGAAACGAAACAGGTTGCTCGACGACCAGAATCTTCTTTGGCGTGCTATCAGGCGAAATGGTGAAGAGATGTTCGTGAAGCATCACGAGGCCGGGGAAAACGGTCTTGCCGGAAAGATCAATGACACGCGCACTCGGCGGAAGCTTAATCGATGATGACGGACCAACATCGTCGATCATTCCTTTTTCAAGGATCAGTGTCTGATCGACTTGAGCTGGCGAAGCTGTCCCATCGACGACTCGCGCATGAATCAGTGCGATCACTGGTGCATTCTCAAACACAAAGACCGATGGCGGCTGTAGAGCAGCCCTGAGATGATAGGCGCGCGAGATGCGTATTCCTGCCCAGGCGAACACAAGAAGCAGAATCACGACAAGACCAAAGCGGAAGATCCATTTGAAAATTGTACGGACGGCACTCATCGGCGGGCCCTCCTTGCAGGGCATTCAATCATCATTTTCCTCTACACTCGCAACCCTTACATCACGGCCAATCTTACCGGCAACAACGTCTAGTATTGTCTTCCCCTCCCAGTTTCCTCATTGCAACCTCGTCGAAAAGCCCAGTACTTCGAGAATTCCATAGGAACCTCGGCAACCTTCGTCGCGATTGTCACCCATCTTCTGAGCTGGCCGCTGGCGGTTGCGACGAACGGGACGAATCTCTGGATTGTGGGGAAGGGGAGCTTGAGGGTTTCGTCGCTTGCTGCGCCCGGGCACAGGGCACTGTCTGGTTTGATTTGTCCGAAGCCATGAGGAGATAAACGTTGAGGGTGCCAATATTCAAAGGTCCGTTTGCCTCTTGGTCAAATCGTGTTGGAAGCACCGTCGAACATCGTTTCAAATTGCCTCCGGTCACCGTTCTGCTCGTGGCTGAACGGGTGCGGCGAGTGGAAAGATCAAACGGCTCGTATACTCCGCATCGTGAAAGACCTTAATATTTGCTATTCGCGCATCTTCCAGCTTCTCGTAGCCGATCCGCCCTCCAGTATTGTAGTTCTTCTGATAGCTGGGCGAGTTGAGCGGAGCGATGGTTAGTCGCAACCGCGCACCTGCTGGAATCCGTCGCGCCATCCAGTAAAATTCGAATGGAATCTCGACGATTTGATCAGGCTTCAAGAGCTCTTGCTTGAAGAGACTGTTCCGAAACCGTGCACGACGAATGTCCTCGCCGAGACGCACCGTTGAGCCGTCAGGCAGAACCATTAGCACTTGAACCCAAAGATCGAAATCCGGGGCCTCAGATTGGACTGTTAACTTCAGCCTCATCTGCCCTGCAACTTCCATGTTGTGAGTGAATGGCTCGGAGTGAAAGACGATGGCTCTCTTCTGATAGTCCCGAAATTCGCTGGTCAAGCCTTAATCGTTCAAATACTTCGCGATTTCGAGTTCAGGCAGCTCGTGGGGATCGCTGACGATTGTTGCCGGGGGCTCCGCCGGCGCTGGGTGTTCCACCAGGGACCCAGAATGGAAAACGTCCCTTGGCGTGCCTTCGGGCGCAGAAAGAAAGAGGTCAAACGTCCTTCCAGAAGAGGCTGCGTCAAGCGACTTGGCCGATCGCCATTCGTCGGCTCCGAGCATGAAATACGTAACCTTGTCGCGCAAGAATCCGGGACGAGGGCCGCGTCCGAGCACCCAGTCGTACCAATCAGCGCACAACTTGTTCATGTCAATGACTGCGGCTTCAGGAATGTTTAGCCCCAGGATTTCTTTTGAAGGATATCCCGTCCCGCCGTGATCCCAAGGTCCAATCACGAGATAAGCGTTGTCCACCGCCGTTGCCGGTGCGTCGGCCATGTAACGATGGTAGTAGCGTAACGTGCCCGGCTGATCGTCGTCGAAGAAACCCGTGGCGGTGAGCACGGGAAATGTCATCTGCTTGAATACCGCTGCTTTCGGTTCGGCCGCAAGATTAAAAGACTCATCACCGACATGATCCATCCAGACGTTCAACATTGGTTTCTTGTCGCCATGTTCGTCAAGCATCCACCAATCGCTCGCTTCAATGCCAATCGCGGAATAAAGCTGTGTGAAAGGATGATAGGCCGCGTACTCTTCGAGCATTTTTCCCATCCAATAGTCCTGATTGCCAACGAAACCCGCGTTATACGAACGACCCGCCGTAATGCCCAAAATGACCGTCGTCCAGGCTTGGGGGATTCCGTTGGTATTCGGGATGTCCCACCCCGGATAGATAGGAACATAGGGAGCTATTCCTGCCAGATGCGGGGGGTGCTGTGCAGCTGTGCGCCATTGCGTCATGCCCACGAAAGAACCGCCGTACATAACGACTCGTCCATCACTCCATGGCTGCTTGGCAATCCATTCCACAACGTCGTAGCCATCGCGCCCAACCTGCAGACCAAGATTGTCAGACTTGACTCCTCCCGACTTACCTCGGCCACGCACATAGGCCTGCACGAATATGAATCCTCGCTTGACGAATGCGGAGAAGTCGCGACGCCTGCCGCCATCGATGTCGTACTGCGTAAATTCCAACACGGTAGGCGCTTTCCCCGTGAGCTTGTCCGGCTTCGATATCCACGCCTCAAGCTCCACGCCATCCCGCATTGGAATCATGCGGCTCATTTCGATGCTGTAGCCTGGACCGACCTGAGCCACTCCAGGGAGCGGCATCGCGGCTAGTAGAGCGATTGTAATTACGGCCGTGGCCAGAGCTCCTATGCGCCAAGTTTTGATCATTGTTCCCCCCGTTTTGTGTTGCTCACAACCTTCAGAGAATTTGAACTCAATCTGAATCGACGTTTTCGACATTACGCCGCCTTTTCCTCACCTTCAGTGAAATGTTTTGATTCGCTCTAGGATCCAATTGGCAAAACTCTGCCATACTGCCGTGCTGCCGATTGGCAACTCCAGTTGTTGCATGATCACCAAAAACAGTCCGCCCCATAATGTTGCTTGATGTACCTTCCGCATCGACCAAAGGTCATATGCCACCAGCGGAAGTAAGAATGCATCGTCGATCAAGACGATTAGGATCGGTTCCCGCAGAATAATTGGGAAGGGCCAGCGGTTGATGGCGGCCGCAAGCAGCGTAATGGTCGCGATCAATATCAATCGCTTATGCGCCGCGGGATTCGAACGTGTCCGGAACGCAAAGAAGATCAGCGTTCCAAAGATAGCGATGTCCCCGAGGGAAGAAGCGTAGAAAGTCTTTGCATCGACGGATTGAGCGGCCACACCCCGCCAGAGCAAATCCGTGGCCGCCATCGAGCCCAGGATCACCATCACGCAGGCCAAGCCAAAAACGAAAATGCCCAGCCGCCGATGGATGTCCACGCGCCCCGCCGAAACCAGCGAGGTCTGAGCGATCAACGAAACTATCCACAGGGTAAAAGCTGCACCGTGTAGGTGGATCACCCAATTCGGCAGCGGCGCCAGGAACATACCCGCCAGGAAATAAGTCTTTGCAAAACCCAAAAACACTGTGGCCAGAATCAATGCGGCCATGGCAGAAAAGAAGTATCGCTCGTACCTACGCCTCGCAGGTGCTTGTTCAGATTTGCTCACCATTTGTCCTTCCCGTTTGTGTTGCTCACCATCTTCAGAGACTCTGAACCCAAAGCGTGAGCCGATGCCAAACCGCCGAGTGACCGAGAGGGCGCATCGAGAATTGCATGACGAGCAGCAGAAGCGTTCCGAAGATTGTTACGAGATGGATTTTCCTGCACGACCAGAGGTCAAAGGCGATCAGAAGAATCGGTATAGCGTCGAGCATTCCGAAAAAGACGAGAGCACTCGAAAATACAAAGGGAAATGGCCAGCGGGCTAAGGCTGGACCCAACAGCGCGACGGTCCCCAAGATCATGAGACGCTTGTGCGCGGGACCATCTCTGCGCGCCAGAAAACCCCAACCGACCAGCAGGGCGAACGTGGATAGTTGAAGAACATCGCCAGCAAACAAGGTGTCCAACCCCATGGCGAAGACGGCATGTCGTCGCACTACGGCAATGAGAGTCGCGAATCCGACAAGAACCATGAGAACCGCAAGAATGACCCCGAAAATGCCAAGGCGCATGTGCCACCGAATGCGATTCGAGGAGACAAGAGCGATCTGCGCGATGAAGAGGAGAATCCAGCATGAAAACATCGCGCCATGAAAATGGACGAGAAGACTTGGCAGCGGGGCATGAAACATGCCCGCCAAATAGTAGGTCCGGGCGAATCCGATGAAGACAGTCAAGAGGATGAGCCCGGCCATCGAGGCAAAGAAGAAATCGTCCATGTGTTTGCGAATGGGAAGTGATCTGCTGGCAGCCATTTTTCACCTTGCTCGAAGGGTGGAATTTTCAGGTTCCACGTCGGGTATCCCCCATCTGACGCAGCCTGGCCTATTCACTTACGCTGTGCCGTCGATTTCCTCCTTACTGAGCGGCCCTCCAAGCAGTGTCAAGCCGTGCTTTTCGAACTCCGCCTTACGCATTTCCTGATTCTTAGGATCTGTGTCTTGCGCAACGGGCGACCAGTCCATCTCCATCGAGCCGGCGGGCGAATAGAGATGAATGGCGCCGCAGTGCTCTTCCTGCGCCACACTCCAGCGGTGTGGCACTCTCATCGGCATCAGCAAGGAATCGCCAGTTTTCAGGCGCATGCGCTTGCCGCCTACTTCGGCAACGAACTCGCCCGCCAGGATGTAAAGCCACTCATCCTGCTCGTGATGCACGTGAAGAGGAGCGCCGCGATATGGGTGATGGTCTGCTGGTGGAAAGACAAAGATCGCAAGGCGCCCCTCAGAGTCGGAGGAGCGGACAACCTCGGTGTCGAACATCCCTGACGGCGAGGGTGCGCGCTCATCGGCGCCGTTGAGTTTACGTGTGAAACCAGAGCGAACGAGCACGGGATGTCGCGCGGTTCCTTGATCCGAGGCGTGATTCCTTTCGTCGGAGGCTTGCAGCGAAGATGCAAGACGGAAAGGAAACCAGGTGAGCGTCAATCCTGCACCAGTTGCGAGTAAGTCTCTGCGATTCATGAGGGTCCCTTCATATAGCTCCGGGCGAGTTTGAGATTTACCAAGTGGCACTCCCACGCTTAATACGAGAGCAGGCGCGGTCGGGAAGTTGGAACTGCGATCCCCATAGCGTTCGCTCCTCGCCTAGATCATTACCCGAATCCGACAACTACTTCGGATGCGATCGTTCCATATTGGAAACGCTGTACCATACCATCCTCCAAGAGCCATCGCTCTGACGCTTGAACTCCGCAATGAAGTTTGTTCTATGGGTCATCAACACGCCATCGAGACCGTTGTCTTCGTTATAGGTGCCACGGTAGACAGCCAAGTCTCCCCCACCTGCAACATCGACCGTCTCGTCGATGAGACTGACTTTCCAAAGCGGGTCATGCTGAAAGCCCAGCTTGAAGCCCTCTCTGTCGGCTTCGATCCCAACAGTTGAAGGGCTACCGCATTCCATAGAGATAATATCCGGTGCGTCATACGCGGTTGTTTTGATTGGATCGTGAGCGTTGATCCCAGCGACGACTTGAGCGACGGCCGCCTTGATGGTTTCCGCGATCGCCGATTGATCAATCACCATCGCCCTTGTCCATACCGCAGTCCCGACCGTAGCGACAGCAAATAGAAGCAGACTTGGTTTCCAGTATGCAAAATGGATCATTGAACTTTCCTTTTTGAAGCAGCCTCCGGGGTGAGCTTAGTGCCGTGAATCGTGACTGCTCTTTTTAGCGGGCCGCCGACCTCGCCAATATCTCCGGTCTGTGTGAAGGAGGTTGCAGTAATGCCTGACCAGACTTCGTGCCAGGTAATCTTCTTGCCGGCTTGTGGAAATCCCATGTCGATCGTAAGCTGTTTTCCATCCCACTTCAGTGAGCTGTTGGAGTAGGTATTGAAATCGCAGGCCGCGGGACCGGAATTGTTGCAAAGCATCCCGCGCAGACTATTCGTGTCCTTATCCCACCAATGAAACGCGATCAGATACATTTCTCCAAAGGGAGCGTGTACGTGCTCCTCTTCCATTAGGACGTACCCGCCGGGCCCGATTCGCCAATCCTCTTCGCCCGTGCCGCTACCTCCAGTTGGAGACATGCCGCCGGGCTCAAACTCGTATGTTGTAGACCAATTGCCTCCAAGTGTCCTTGCGAGGCTTTGCAGCTCCGGTACCGGCGCCTCGGCGTGCGAATCCGGATAGCCTTCGACACTAACTCCCGCTGTCTTGTTATTGCGCTCTGTCGCCACCTTTGTGGCGTGAATCGTGAATAGTCGCTTCCGCTCGCCCCCCGGCGGTCCGTACTCTCCGGTCTGCGTGAACGAAGTCGCAGTGATATTCGACCAAACCTCGTGCCACAAAGATTTCTGGCCGCTCTTAGACGTTTCGATTTCGTCGATGACGTACTGTTTGCCATCCCAGCTCATGGTGATGTCATTCTGCGCACCCTTTACATCACACGTGTAAGGGAGCAGGTTTTGGCATTCCATTCCTTGGAGCGTGTTTGTGGTCTTATTCCACCAGATAATTCCCAGCATAAAGCCATCTCCCTGGGGGAACCGCAAATGCTCCTCTTCCAGTAATGTGTATCCGCCCGGACCTGCTCGCCAGGTTTCCTCTCCAGTGTTGACAACCCCGTTCGGCATAGAGGCGTCCGCCTCAAACTTCACACTGAGGGACCACTCGCCCGAAAGCACCTTCGTCAGAGACTGCCAGTCGACGGAAGGTTCCGGCGCCTTGGTCAGTGATTTGCCGCGCTCTCTTGCAAAGCAGGCAACCCCGATGGTCAGAACAGCGATTAGGATTAGCCCGATTCTCAGCATTGTTTTCATCGAATTCTCCTCTTCAAAATGTCTTTTTGACCTACCGCGGTGTCACCTGATAACGCGCCACCATCCCTGCCAGCATGTGATCGCTGATGTGACAGTGGTACAGCCAAATACCGGGCATATTCGCAGAGGAGGCACCGAACGCCACGATTTTTCCCCGGCTGGTCACAATGGTCTGATCGTCCATTGCGGGAGAACCTGTCCCGTCAATCACGCGCGCGTGAATCAGAGCAATGACCGGAGCGTCCTCGACGATGAATGCAGAGGACGGCCTAGCAGCCTGCCTTATGTAGTAGGCACGTGGAACGAGGATCGCGACCCATAAACTCGCTAGAGCGAGGACCAGCACGAGGGCCAGCCGGCCAATCCAGTTGAGAATCCTTCGGAAAATCCCTCGTGTAGTCTCCATGTTTTCACTCTCTAGTGAACGACACCAGCGTCGTAGACAGCTTTTCCGCCCACCATCGTCAGCACCGATTGCGTCTTCGGCAGATCACCTGGCGGGACCGTGAAGATGTCCTGCGACAAAACAGCGAGGTCCGCGAGTTTGCCCGGCTCAATGCTGCCTTTCTCTTTCTCTGAAAATTCGGCGTATGCGGAGGTCAGCGTGTACGCGATCACTGCCTGCTCGCGTGTTATGGCTTCTGCTGGGCTATCTGGATGAGTCGTTGCGAGCATTATGTCCAGGAAGGGATTCACGTCACCGGCAAGGTCGGAGCCAAGAGCAACTGGAATGCCCGCGGACAAAAGTGTCTTTAGCGGCTGCGCTTGGACGAATCCCAAATCATGCGTAAAGTGCTTCTTCCAAGCGAGTTGTCGCGGATTCTGGACAACGATTACACCTAACCGCTTTACGCGTGGAATGAGATCTGCGAACAAGCCGTGACCATGCTCGAACCGCACGCGGCGCCCGCCCCAGACTTCTATTCCACCGTCGGCCTCCATCGCGTCGAGCATGCTCTTGGCGGCCGGATAACCGTTGATATGAACCAGAAGTTGATCGTCTACCTTTAAGGATTCGTCGAGCATCGCGGTCACTTGTTCGCGCGGAAATGTCAATTGCTGGGTTGCCAGGAAACGCTCCAACGGCGCCATCGAATTGACCGACGTTTCCGGGTGGTTTATCTCCGCAAACAGTTTGGCTTGGGCTTGCCTTGCGGCAAACGTTCCTTCAAGCGGCGTGCCGTCCAGCATCCATTTCGTGCCGCTCACGGAAACCAGCCCTGAATGAATGTGGAGAACCGAAAGACCTTCGTCCACAGTGCGGCCACGGGAAGTAGATGCCGGCATGCGGATGATGCGAATTCGAATCGGACTTGGTATTTGAGACAGCAAAGCCAAGCAATGTTCGGGAGTCAAGTCTCCCGACATGTCCTGAATTGTGGTGACGCCCGATTTCGCTGCTTGGGAGAGGATGCTTCCGAGTTCCTTAAGAACGAAACCGTCACTTCCTCCGCCGATGTCGTGTTCAATGCTCAGCGCGGCGTACTCGCGTAAGACACCGGTAAGTCTGCCGTCCGAAGATCTCTCGTATCTGCCGCCCATGGGATCGGCATCGCCATCATGGATATTGAACCTGGTGAGGGCGGGGCTGTTGAGGATGGCGGCGTGCGCCGAGACCGTGAAGAGCACAACCGAAGAATGTGGCGACCACTTGTCGAGAAGAGTTCGATTCAGAGCTGTGTCGAAATAAGCAGATTCGCCGATTTCCCCGACAATGATTGTTCCCGCTTGTGCCTTGGGTATTGCCGATGCAATTGCGGCGCTGATCTCGTCAAGCGAAGGGTTCGCGGTTTTAAGGTCGAGGTCGAGTTCGTCTTTCGGTGTGACCCACAAATGGTAGTGCGCATCGTTGATGCCCGGAATCACCGTGCGTCCACCGAGGTCGAGCAGCTTTGTGTTCCGCCCCGCGAGACCTTTTATTATTTCCGAGTCGCCGACGGCGCTGATGCGTTCACCGCGGATTGCGATTGCCTGCGCATAGGGATGTGCTTCATTACTGGTGAAGATCTTTCCGTTGAATAGTATCGAGTCCGGCGCTGCTTGCTGAGCTGATGCGACGAACGCCGATGTGACCAACGCAGCAACAAAAAGTATGCTTCGAATTTGCATCATTGCTGTCTCCGTGAAAATCGTGTGGACTACAAAATCATTTCTTGCTTGGCTGAAAATCCGGATCGCCGGTCTGCTACTTGGCAAAGCTGATGACGCCCGCCACCGTCCAGAACAGGTCTCTTCTTGTGGATGATTGACATGGGGATTTCAATGCCGTCCCAGCTTTTCACTTTGCCCTCTCGCACTCTTCTTAATGATTTGAGTTTCTCTACAAAAGTTAGTTCGCGGAAACATTCAATGCCACGGGCTAGGTCAGCCCAAGCCCGGTGAATCAGAACCGACTTCCATTTCGAACACATCGGCAGTCTTCTCATCGGCTCAGCCAAATCGTGAATCTGAGCCAAGGATCAGTGACGCCGATCAGCATGAATGCCGGAAAAGATGCCAAGACCGCAGCTCCGCCCCAGCTAAAAGCAGGATGCAAACGTCTGTGTTTGATCGTGTCGTACAGGATGCACGCGAGTGGTGGGATTTCCGTAACCGCGACCAATCCCCAAAATCCGATTGTGCCCCACACGTAGGGAATGCGTCCGATGGCAGGCAGAAGGATGCAGCAACAAGCTAGAACCATAAATCGTTTATGAAAATCTGGGCGCCTCCTCAGATAGAGCGCAATTGCAACAAGCACCAAGAACATGAGGCTCGTTCCGAAATCCATCGCTAATGGACGAACGCGTAAGTTTGTGAACGAGGACGGGCTCGCCAGATAACTTCTTCTTACGGCGTGAATCGCAACGGTCAAAGCGACGCCCGTACACAATAGCGCGAGAATCGCACCTAAAATACCCAGCCGTTGATGTAGATCGACTCGATCCTTGGCTACAAGCCGCGCTTGCACAAAAAACAGAACAAACCACGACGTAAAAAGGAATCCGTGCAGATGAAGCAAAAGTGGGAGTGGGCGGACCTCGAATATCGGCCTTAAGTAGTACGTGCGAGCGAATCCCGCAAAAACAATCAGGAAAGCGCAAACGGGAAACCAGAGATAGAACCGGCTAGCGAGGCGGCTCGGGGCGTTCGTAGGGAATTTCATCAGAGCACCAGCCATTTGGCGAATCGGATCCAAACTTCTGTCTTGCTCACAAACATCAGCGTGGGGTTCACCAGAAGGAATGTGATCCCTCCCCATAAGAATGCTGGATGCAATCGGCGATTCCGAGTGGTGTCAAAAATAATGAACACAATCGGGATCGAATCAACGATTCCGAGGATAGTCCACACTCCAGAGTCTGAATGAAATGCAGCGGAATCCGAATGACGGGAGCGCCCGAATAAGCAGCACGACCCAAGAAGCATCAACCGCTTGTGATATCTCGGGTCGCCGACGTAACAGGAGCCCGAGCGAAACAAAACACGCGAAGGAAGCAGTTCCCCAAGTAGCAAGAACGCAAGGAAACTCAGAGCCGCATCCGAATGCGGGATCCGCCAGATAGTCGCGCCGTGGTAGCTTGGATCGCCACTGCCGAGCTAACCCATAGAACCTGAATGCGGCCAGCACCGCTCCAAACGTACCCAGCAGACGATGCAGGTCAACTCGATGCGCAGCGACAAGCCTGACCTGAACGAAGAACAGCACAAACCAAAGTGTGAGAATTGCTCCATGGAGGTGCAACAAAGTCGGAAGCGCCGGAGTGGCAAAGAAAGTCTTCAAATAATACGTGCGCGCAAATCCTGCAAAGACAAGCAGCATCGCCACGATGGCGGCCCACGTAAAGTATGCGTTGCGCCAGCAGGCGACCTGAACGTCGCTCTTCATTGCTGGTGCTTCCGTTTCACGGATTGCCGATTCTCGGCGCTCGCACAGTCCCCGCGATCGCTCCGCAACTTGCGCATGTACTTTGTGGGGTCTTCTGCGTTTGACTCCGGCGGGCCAGAAGCTGAGACTCGTCCTACGGGTTTCTCTAGAATGGAATCCAAGTAGGACGGAGGCATCAGGAGATGTCTTCGCGGGTTCACTCGTTTCTCCCTTCCGATTCGGCCGTCGGAATTACCCTGCAGACTCTGACAATTCCTGTCACGCGAACATAGGCATGCTCGCCGCACTCACAGCATCCAAACTCAAGCATCACAAGTACGTCTTCGCCAAACGGCAGGACAACGCGCTGACAGCGAGCGAATTCCTTGCCGCAACGGGCTCGGCCTCCGGTTGCGCCAGATCCGCGCATGTCATTTCTAGTTCCACTGGCGTCGCCCCCATGCCTACTGTTTGCTCGCGTTCCAACGCAGGAAGCGACGGCCGGTGGCATCTCCTGCTTAGGCCCGAACATGCGCAACTTTGGGGGACATACTTCCGACCGTCAATCTAACTGCCTGCTAAGCCTGGGCTAACCGGCCAATTTTTTTGTTTCAGCGGGTTGCAGAGAGTTGCTAACCGGTGGCTCGACTCTGAATGCCTGTGATACCCTCGCGCGCAAGGATAATTTCGTGGGTGCGAACTCTATACCTCCGACTGGCCCGCCCGTGCGCTATCGCTTTGGGCTGTTTGAGCTGGACCTGTCAGCCCGGCGGCTAATCAAGCAAGGAAATGAGGTCCGCGTTCAGGACCAACCGTTTCAGTTGCTGGTCGCTCTCGTCGAGCGAAACGGTGAGATTGTCACGCGCGAGGACCTCCGGCAGCGGCTCTGGGCAGGTAATACTTTTGTAGATTTTGACAAGAGCCTCGGCGTTGCTCTGACGAAACTACGGGACGCGCTAGGGGACAGCGCCGCAAGTCCCACATACATCGAAACCGTGGCGCGCCACGGTTATCGCTTCATCGCTCCCGTCGCGCGAAATGGAACACCTGCAGCCCAGCCGATCTCTGCGATCGCCGAGACCGCAGAGGTGCCAAATCAGCCGCCAGCCGTTGCTGAGCGGGCACTTCCGGTCATTCGGGTCACATTAGCACTGGTCCTGATCGTGGCCGTCAGCGGCGGATTGTATTGGTACTATCGGCTGCGACCTAAGCTTGGCCAACACGCCGCAATAATGGTCGGAAGCTTCGTGAATCTCACGGGTGACGCTGCCTTCGACGGGTCGCTTGAGCAAGCCAGCGCCGTCGAGTTGTCGCAGTCCCCGTTTTTGACAATCCTGCCGCGGAAGGCGCTTCGCGATGGATTGCAGAATCTCGGGCGTTCACCCGATGAGGCACTAACCCCCAGCCTCGAGCGCCAAATCTGCCAGCGAGCCAACGCAGCAGCTTTGGTTACGGGCTCTATTCATCGCTCGGGCAACACTTATGTCTTGTACCTGGAAGCAGACGCCTGCAGTGACGGCGGTGTTCTCGCGACGGAAAGGGTTACACTGTTGCGAAAGGAAGATGTTTTGCCAGGAATCGACCGAGCCGTCGCAAGCTTGAGGCGCAAGTTTGGCGAATCTGGAGAGTCTTTGCAGAAACATTCGGTGCCTGTCGAGCAGGCGACGACCGATTCGTTGGAAGCGTTGAAAGCGTATCAACTCGGGTTGGATCTGCGGTCGCGAGGGAAAAACCAGGAGGCCATCCCGGTTTTCAAGTCTGCCATCGCCCTGGATGACAAATTCGCAATGGCTTACGCTCAGCTCGGGTCTAGCTATTCTAATCAGGGGGAAACCGAGGAAGGCGCAAAGTATTTCCGAAAGGCTTTCGAGTTGCGCTCACGCACCATTGAGCCAGAAAGACTCTACATTGCGGGAAGGTATTTTGACATCGTTACGGGCGAGCTTGAAAAAGCGATGGAGACGTATCGGCTGTGGGCAGATTCCTATCCTAACGAATGGCGCCCACTAAATACTTTAGCAAACGACGCCCTCCTCCTTGGCCGGTACGAAGAAGCAATTGACGCTTCACGGCAGGCACTGAAGCTGAACCCCGACCAAGCGTTCAATTATGAGATTCTCGCAAGCGCACTCCTGGCCCTTAATCACATAGACGAGGCGAAAGGCGTCGCAAGACAGGCGGTATCCCACGCCAGAGACGACGGAGGTTTGCATCTGCTTTTGTTTGCAGTCGCAGTGCTGCAGTCGGATCCGACTGCTCTGGAGGAGGAACGCAAGTGGTCGGCCGAGTTCCCCGACGACTCGTCCATACCTTACGGTGAAGCAGAGTACGCTGCTGCACGTGGCCAAATGAAGCGAAGCGCGGATCTCTTCGAGAAAATTGCGCAGCAGCAAATTGCGGCCGGTGTTCCTGGCTACGCGGCAAATCTCTATGCAGATGAAGCATTCATGCAATTGCAGATGGGACAGCCTGAAGAGGCAATCAAGAGCGCGCAAAAGAGTCTGAAGAGTGGAAAGACGGACATCAATTTGGGTCTGGTCGCCGCGGTCTTCGCGTGGAATGGCGACTCGAATCGGGCAACTGCTGTGAAGCGTGATTTCGACAACGAATACCCGATTTCAACCTATAACATGAGCATTTTTTCACCGATGATGGCCGCAGGAACCGCCATCCACCGTGGAAAACCTGCCCAAGAGATCAAGAACCTCATGGCCCCGGCGGTTCCCTATGAAGCGGGCGGCACCGCGAATTTGACTCCGGTCTTCATGCGTGCAGTGGGGTGTCTGAAGGGCGGTTCACCGAAGGACGCATTGGTCGAATTTCAAAAGATACTGGATCATCGAGGAGTGGATCCTTTGAGGCCCTCCATAGCCCTCTCGATTCTTGGTGTTGCACGCGCATCTGTTTTGCTCGGAAGAACAGAAGACGCCCGCAAAGCCTATGAGACCGTGCTGGACTTCTGGAAAGATGCTGACCCAGGACTAAGAATCGTTTCGGAGGCTCGAAGGGAACTCGACCACCTGCCAAAGACTTCTCATTAGTCTTCCCGCAATCAACAACAAGTCGTATGCACTGACGTTCGCAATATCGCCCACAAATCGGGAAGCTTTTCCGCCCACGGCCCCCAAGTCACCTAAAATAGTAGTCAGCAGACCACCTGCTCACGAGGCAGGTGCTCCCGTTAGAGGGCGCGCGTCTGCTTGGCGGCCGCGTGGCCGACCGCGACCGATCAGACTCACGCTGGGCCCACTGTTGAGTTCCGATCTCACGGAATATTAGCGAAGGCCGTGGGGATTCTCGTGGTTGCTGGCACCGGTTAGACTCCTTCGCAATGCTGCAGATCGTTGAAATCACTGTGCTTCCCTACTGCAACGCGGAATGTTGATCAGAAACTGTGTTCCAATTGGCGAGACGGCAACGATCCAACACGTTGAAAACAACAAGCTTTGGTAGGGGCGGTGGGGATCGAACCCACGACCTTCGACTCAAAAGAGCGATTCGGCATGTCTCCCGCAATGTCCCGCTGATGCTAACTAGTTCCCTTTTCTTAGGTTTGACCATGCCGGTAGTCGCTGAGGGATACCCAAGGAAGCAGCGGGTTGCTACAATTTATCACTACAGTTCAAGTCGTACGAAAGAGGTAGGTGTTTCGTGATTGCAAACGAGAAGAAAGTTAGGATCGAGGACGCGTTTATTGCGCGCACGTTCGAAACTCCGGATCGGATTTCTGTTCCAAGGTTTGCCCGATGGACTGGCACCGGGCTTCAGCCCATTCCGCAAGATGATTATACGGTTCGTTACGACGGCGACGTGGAGTACACCCTCCGGAGAGTCGGCAACGCTGACCCGACCCTGGCTAATTTGCGGAGGCGGCTCAAAATTGAGGTGGACTTTGACCACCACGTGCTGCACATCTCCCTGCACATCTCCCTTGACCCATCTGCCGTCTAGTGACTATGCATTCTTCCATCGAAGACGCTTTGCGCTTATTAAACAAATGGAAAGACGAAGAGGCATGGGTCTTGGTGAACGGTCAGTTTACAAATCGAAATGAGCAACATCGTTTCTGGGCCAGGTGCCTAGAAGTCTCTAAACTGCATATCTTACTTACTGGGGAGTTCGCAGTCATGCGACTCCCTTTGGATTCGGATTCGGCTGAGTTTGAGTTTGCAGATTTCCGCGAAGCGCCTGAGCCAACCAGATCCTCCTACAAGCACTTCGAATCCTCGCTGGTGATAAAATCGGAGGGCTTTGTGGTTGCGCTCCAGTCAACTATCTCGGGTGAGCCGGCGCCCATCTTACCTCCCGGCGTGATTCACCTCGAAGAACACTGACCAAATACAAAGAGGTCGACCAGAAGAAGCTTTGCGGTCTTAGGGTTCACCCAACCGCACATGGAAAATCCGGGTCCAAATAGGGTCTGATAGGCGGTGGCGAAGGATTCCTTAGGATTCCGATGACGGGCTGTCAGCGCCGTTAAGTTTCACTAAGTTCCAGCAAACTGCCACTCACGGCAGAGGTCGCGAGTTCGAGTCTCGTCGTCCCCGCCATTTCTTTCAAGCACTTGCGGTTCAGGAAGGAGTTGGTCGTGTGGCGTTGTGTCGTTGGCTGTGTCGTAACCCTTCATCCCACTGCCCGCGTCAAGAGCATCCAACGCCTTCCGTTTGGCCTCAATTCGGACGTGAGAGTAATGCGCTAGCATCCTTTGGGAAACGTGACCGGCTATGGACATAATTGTGCGATCGCTCGCCTGTGACTCGGCCAGTTCCGTAATGGCGTGATGGCGTAGATCGTGGAAACGCAGGCCGGCAGTCGAACTCTTGAGCTTATGTATGTCGGCGCCGCATGAGGCGTTTGAGCATGTTTTCCCTGGATTCTGCAACGTCCCACAATCGGCGCACGCTACGGCTCGTGTCAAACTCCTCCACGCAGAACGCCAACCTCCCATTGGTCTGGCAGGATCGGGCTTGGAATATCCTTCGGCACTTGGAAAGACATACCAGTCGGGCCGGAGATCGTATCCGAACAACATCCGGGACCGTTCCCTGAGTCGCATCACGGCACCGAACGCGGTCGTATTGAGGGGAATCATGCGTTCCCCGGCACGAGTCTTACCCAGCCGAATCACAAGAGAGCGATCAATGAAATCGACGTCGCTCCAGCGTAGTTTTTTGATCTCGCAACCCCGCATCGTGGTATTTAGTGCCAGCACGGCCGCCAAGTACGCAGTTTCCCACTCTGGCCTCGACCGTGCGGTCTTGAGTAGGCGAAGCTTCTCGTCAGTCTGAAGCGCTCGACCTATGTCGCGTCGCTCTGGAAGCTGCGGCACATCATCTTCGAAAAAATGCCAGCGCTTTGCCCGTTTGAGAATGCGGCGTAGAATCCCTATCTCCATGTTGATAGTCGTGTTCGATAGCCCATTGGCCTTTCGCTGCCTCACATAAGCCAATATCGCACCAGTGTCGATCCGAGCTATTGATGCATGGCCGAAGTAGTCGCGGAGAGGCTTGGCGTGATTGGACTCCGAACGTGCACTGCTAGTCTCAACGCGGGCCGCGCGATCCGCGAGGTATTGCGCAATCGCCTCGGTCATGTTGAGTTTGGCGAACTGCTGGCTCGCTCGCGCAAGCTTGCCTTGACTCGCAAGGGCGATTAGCTCTTTCTCCTGGGCTTGCGCCTCTCGCCAATCGGTCGTTCCGAGTGACTGTCGAAATCGTTGACCATCAACAAAAAAGTGCGTGTGCCACGTCTTACCGCGCTTTACGAGAGCCACTTGGTCCACCGCCTTTCTTCTTCGATTGGGATAACTTTGCCGCTCGCCATCGACCAACACGGTGAGCCTCCCGGTGTGTAATGGTGCAGTAGCTTTGATCTGATCGGTTTTGAATGAAGAACTCGCCACAATAGGGGCACACCCCCCATCCCCGTCCGGCTACGATTTTCATCAGGAGGAATGTATAAACGGCAGACTTGGCGTGCGGGCAGTAGAGGGCGGGTTGAAATTGGTTTCCCGACCACCAGAGCACTAAGCGCACTGAGTTGAGCGCTTCCGACATTAGCTGTGAGAGTAGCCATTCATTATTTGTTTCCGCCCTCGGCCCCCTTTGATAGCCGCACCAACGTTGAATGGCTTCCTTCTCTTGTGCCGGCTGAAGGCCAAAAACATGAATAAGCGTCCGTCCAAAATCCAAGTCGTCCTCTCGAGCGGGAGCTATTCCTAGTTTCTTGTCTCCTTCACGTTTCAGCGCGAGTGCATTGCGCACGTGGGTGCGGGCACGAGAGATCGCCAGTTCATCGTCTTGTTGCAATCCTGTCAGTAAGCCAAGTACAGCTTTAAATTGCTCCCTTTCCTCCTCCCACATTTCGCTCAGTGCTTTGCTCATGCCTCGCGCCTTAGGTTTGAAATCCTCTTCAGTAACGACTCGAACTGGAACCGGCGTGGCAAATTCAGTGAGAAATGTAGCGAAGCCCTCTTGCCTCTCCGGGCAAGGCATAAGAATGGGCAACCGCGCTGTTACGGTATTGATATGAGTACGTTGCACGAGCAATAGCGTAAGCATTAGGATTACGGCTGTCAAGGAGGAGAAATGCTGAAACAGGTAGAGGTGAGTGCGGTTGAGGCGGCCCGCAGACTCGGGGTGGGTCTCGACTATTTATACTCCCTGCTCTGGACCGGCAAAATCCGAGCCAGAAAGATCGGTAGACGATGGCGCGTCTCGGCTGAAGCGATTGAGGCAAAGCTCAAGCTGAGAGGTGAATGATGCCTGAAGTCATTCCCCAATTACTGACATTGACCGCGATTTCGAAGGCGCTCTGCGTCAGTCCACATACGGTGAGAGCCTGGGTTCGCAAGGGGAGGCTTCACCCAAATTGTTGGCCAAACTGAGTTGGCGTGACCCACTTGTGGTAGTTGGACGAAGCTTTGCTTTGTTGGTCGTCGAGCAATTGGAGCAGTGCCGACTCTTTATCGGGACTGCGTTGCAAAAGAAGCAGCATTCGATGCAGAGCTTGGGCGTCGCTAACGGAGCCCCGGTCGAATTTGGGACGCGCAAGCGGATGTACGTTCCCTGCGAGCGTAACCAGTTTATTCTCGTCGGTAACTCTGATAATTCGAGCGGTCGGTACTGTGGTTTGGCCGGAGCAATGAACAGCCGAAAGAAACAGGCACAGGCCGAGCAATGGAATGTTCTTGGGGGAAGGCCTCATAGGCGGTCAGCGGGGATCCTTAGTCTGGGCGCAAAGAATCACAACAAGCCGTAAGGCTTCATTTGGATACATGTGACCTCGGAACGACCGTTAGGTGAGGGATCTTACCATGGACGTCACTAACTGAATGTGGTACCAGAGTACTAAAGATGACGAATGTTCCTGAAATCGCCTACGTCACAGCCTCGTCACCGGCGTTAACGCCGGCGACTTAATAACGATTCCAAATCATTGTTCTAAGGACTTGGAGCCAGCCGGATTGCGGGGCCAGAGCGGCGATAGCGAAGGCGGCGAAGAAGAGATGGGCGAAGGTTAGGAAGCAGGCGAAGAGAGTGGCAGGATAGGCCAAGGTCCAGCCTGATAGTTTCCTGGTTCCTCCTTTGAAGGAAGTCACGATTCCTTCAGGTCCATTGTGCAGGACACCGAGCGTCACCAATTGTCGTCGGTAGGCTGCCAGGTCTTGTCTGGGTTGTAGAGCTCCATGTTTTTGAATATGTTGAGCGTGTCCGGGCCTAAGTCCTTCTGATAAACGACCCCTTCGTAACTGACGATGAAGGTCTCCACACCCGTAACGCGGTAGTCTGCCGGCGCGGCGGCAAGGGCAAATCCTCCGATCATTGCCCCGTTCACGACGAAGTCCATTTGGCCTAGCCGCGTGTCGGGGCCTTGTCCCTTCAAAATCTTGAAATAGTAACCGTGATAGGGCTGGCTCTTACTCGAATAGCCTTGCTCGATCGCCTCGGCAATTCGTTCTCCGACCGGGCCTCCCCAGCTTCCATCCGGATTCTTCCAGGCAAGGCCATCATGTTTTCCTGGCGTGCTGATGATTCGTTGTGCGTATTGGTTCACCTCGTCATCATCATGTTTTTCCAGAGCATATTCGTCCTGAGCCTCCACGAAGCCTCGGCAGATTTGGATGGCGTCCAGTTCGTTGGCGCCGATGCGCCGGAATAGAATCTCCTCGCGCCCTGCTTTGGTGTCGAAAGACCACTTCCCTCCTTTTTCGACAAGCGGGATTGGGACTGGCCAGTCGTCATTGCCCACGGACAGGATGGCGCGCTTGGAATCGTTGGGATCCGGAGTGATCTCGTTTTTTTCGCGCGCTTTGTCGGCAAACGCGGCGGCAGCGTTCTTGTCCCGGACAGGATCTTCCGAGGACACCAGATCTTCGCCGTCGGGACCAAGAATCTCCTTCAGCGCAGGCAGGTCAAAGCCTTCCGTCGCGTGAATTAACGCTTCGGAGGCTTGGTTGGGCGTTGCGAACGCTTTCGGCGATGCCTGTGCCGATGCGGTCTGCCCGGATTGCCGCGCCCCTTCCGAGAATGTTGCTGCGGTGCCGAAGAGGGCAATCAGCAGGAAGAATCGGAGAACTGTTGTTTCGAGAACGCGCGGTGCTTTTGACTTCAGTTGCCTTTCGTTAATCATGGCTCGATTACCTCCGGCGCCCGCCGCCCCCGCTACGGGAAGCGCCCATGCTGGACGCACCCCGCGAACTGCTCGTCCGTGTAGCGCTTCCACCCGCACCACCGGAAGCACCACTCAGTGCGCTGCCCTTGGAACTAGCACTCGTGCTTGGCGATACACTTCGGTTGCCGACGCGATCTCCGCCGCCCGCTCCGCCAGAGGCCCCCATGCGATTCGTTCCGGCACTGGCACCACCGCTGCCGGTAGCACGATTCGCGGCGCCCGTGCTAGCGTTGGCGCGGTTTGCGCCGGCGTTCCCTGCCGAAGGATTGCCAGCGTCCGACTGTTGCCTGGCGCCTGCTTGGCCTTGGTTCGGACGAGTGCCACCGGCCTGCTGACGTGAACCTGCTTGGGCCTGGGTTTGGCGCGTGCTCATGGAATCACCGCGAGCGGTGCCCCCGTATTGGCTCGCCGTCGCTTGGTTCGCGTACGGTGCGCCGCCACGATGCTGGGCATTGTGCTGCCAGCTGTTATTCCCACCGGTTCGGTTGCCGCTGACGTTGTTGACGTTGTTGACGTTCGTTCTGTTGGAGTTGTTCACGTAATTATTATTATTGTTAATCGTAATATTGTTGTTTCCGCCCCAATGGGAGTTATAGCCCCAACCGCCGCCCCAAGCTGCTCCCATGGCCACGCCGACACCGAACGAAATTGCCATACCCGCGGCGTAGTACCCCGGCGGTGGGTAATAAATTGGTGGATAGGGATAAACGGGCGGCCCGTAAACCACGGTTGGGTTATAGGTGGGAACGTAAACTACTTGCGGGTTGGCTTGCTCAATAACTATAACGCTTTTGCTCTCGACTACTTTAGTTTCCACTTTCTGCTGCTCGCTAGGTTTCAAGTTCCCGGTGTCTTTGGCTTTCGCGCGCATGCGTTGCACGGCATCCATCACATCGGCCTGCTGCGCTAAGAAGGCATTGCCCAGGTCGGTCGTCCACTTGATGTCGTCTGCCAATCGCTTGGCGACATCTGGAAGCGCCGCCATGGCTTGGACGCTCGGGTCCCAATCCTCTTTCATCACCGCGTCCGCAAGAGCTTTATCGCTCAAACCTTTGTTTTTCGTCAGCCATTGTTGAAGCTGGATGATTTCTAATGGATATGTCGATGCCGCGAGTACTTGCGCGAGAAGCGGGTCGGGGTAAAGGGCGATCGGCGCAACCAGAGAATCCAACTGATCGTTGGGAATCTTCGGAGCCCCTTCCTCTGGCGCAGGAGCCTCCTGTCCGGTTCGTGCCCGTGCCGGGGTTGGTGCAGAGCCGGTAATCAACAAAACGGAACATGTTACCGCGATCAACTGGCTACACAGGCTGCGGGCGTGGGTTGGCATGTGTTCAACTCCTCCACTCCGTCGTCGTTTCGCTATAAATAACCAAACCGCCCGATTGGGCCACTGGCAAAACTACCAGCTAGTCGACCCGGCTTATTACGTATGAGACGCTCGTGTCCACCAACTGGGTATTGATGCGCAAGCGATTGCCAGCGCGACGCAGACTTCCTGCCAACACATACAACGCTTTTAACTGTTGCCCAATCTGTACGGGTGTCGCTTGCTTGTCCCGGTAGACGAGCACCGTCGGGCGGGAAAAGATATTCAAACCTACCACCTTTCACGGCGCACCCGGTTTGCCGACAATACGTCCACAATCGTCGGATCCGCTGCGCATCGATAAAGGGAGAAATCCGTGGCACCACATCCACGAGTTGCCCGGTATACGTCCGCGCCGGCCAAGGATTATAATCTGGCCACCGATGACGTTGGTTGCGAGGGCAAAGGTAGGGCCCTATGAGATCCTCGCGCCGCTCGGCGTGAGCGGCATGGGCGAAGTGTATCGTGCCCGCGACACACGACTTGGGTGCGATATCGCTTTAAAGGTTCTTCCCGAATCTTTCGCCTGTGAGGGTGACCGGCTGCATCGCTGCGGGATCCTGCGATGAAACTTGCAAAAAAGACCGGTCGGATGCGCGAACTGCGCAACCGTGTCTCTTCGGCATCCGCGATGCTTATCCTCTTCTCCGCAATCGCGTGCCACACCTCAGGAGACTCGTCAAAAGCTGGCTCGCCAGCGCCGCAGAGGGTTGCGCTCAATCCGGAGACTGCGAGAGCCGCGGGCGCCGCACTCCGCCCCTTCGTCGCTTCCGGCAAATTAGATAGCCTGCACTGGCCGGACTTCCGTGACGTCAGTGGCGACACTGGGAAATTCTATGAAGGCCGCGGCTATGCGCCCGCCTGGGTTGACGGATCGGGACCTACCGCGCAAGCGAAGCTTGTCGTTTCCATCCTGCAAAAAGCGGTCCAAAAGGGGCTGAACCCGGAAGACTACGATGCCTCGAAGTGGCAGGCCCGCGAGGAAGCTCTCGCCGGCACGCCAATAGCGGAGCAGATTGCGCGATTTGATCTCGCGCTATCGGTCTGTTTGCTTCGATATATCTCGGCGCTGGACCTAGGACGCATCAATCCACAGCACCTTCAATTTGATCTCGACTTGAATCACAGGAAGACAGGTTTGCCGGAATTTCTTGCGCAAATTTCACAGGCGGCCGATATCGTGCCGCTGCTCGACGAGGTGGAACCGCAGGAAGACGGATACTCGCGATCCTCTCAGGCTCTGCGGACGTATCTCGCCCTCGCGCCGCAGGATTCTGCTGAGAAGCTCCCGGTTCCAGAAAACCAGTGGCGCCGGGCGGCACCTATCCCGGGATGGCGCTGCTGGTGACCAAGCTCAAACTCGTGGGAGATCTTCCTCAAGACGCGACGGTGCCCGACGGATCAGTGAAATACGAAGGCGATGTCGTCGAGGCTGTGAAGAGGTTTCAGCTCCGCCACGCACTGGCGGTGACCGGAAGCCTGGGACCGGAAACCGTCCGGCAGCTGAACGTGCCGATCGCAGATCGCGTTCGTCAGCTTCAGTTTTCGCTCGAACGCTGGCGCTGGCTTCCTCACCAGCTCGCGACGCCTATGATCGCCGTAAACGTGCCGGCCTTTCGGCTTTACGGGTTCGACGAACCGCACCACATCGCTTTTGAAAATGAATGTAGTGGTCGGCAAAGCAATGCGCTCGGAGACTCCCGCATTTATCGGGAACATGACCTACCTGGTTTTCCGGCCCGACTGGGGGGTTCCTCCCAGCATCGTGCGCAGGGAAATTCTTCCGCCTTTACAAAAGGATCCCGCCTACCTCTCCAAAAACGAGTACGACCTCCTCGATGCCAGCGGTAAAGTCATAAACGCCGGGCAGGTGACTCCAGAGGAGATTCAACTTCTGCGCGCGGGAAAGTTATCTGTCCGACAGCGTCCCGGCCCCAAGAACGCCTTGGGCAGCGTGAAATTCATTTTTCCCAACACCTACCTGGTCTATCTGCACGACACGCCCAAGACCGAATTGTTCTCCCGGTCGCGCCGCGATTTCAGCTACGGCTGCATCCGCGTTCAGGATCCTCCCGCGCTGGCCGCGTGGGTGCTGCAGTCCAAGCCGGAGTGGACCCCGGAACGCATCCAGGCCGCCATGAACGGAGAGAAGAGCGTGCAAGTGAACTTGAGTTCGCCGATTCCCGTGCTGATCCTGTATGGCACCGCAAGAGTGGATGAAGACGGCCGCGTGGATTTCTACGACGACATCTACAGGCACGATGCCAGGCTGGCACAAGCTCTGGCCAAGGGATATCCCTATCCTCAGTAAACCTCAGTTTGGCCTCAGACGGCGTGGTCAGCAGTTGCGGGACTTGGATGGGGCACACGGGACCTTCGTACCGAGCCCAGGACCCAGCCAAGGAAAAATAGTGCGCTCTACTCCCTGCGGGATACTCGCAGTGGGGCCTTGGGCACGGTAGAGATCTTATTATGAAGCTTAGGCTAACAATTCGAAGAGTGCCGACGAGGTACGAAAAAAGAACCGGGCCTGCCATGGCGAGCCCCCATGGCGCTCATAGAGAATTGCGGGTGTGTGACGGGCAAACCGGAGTAATACTGTCAGTACAGACGGTGAGGCCCTCGACCGTTTTGCGACCGAGGGCCTACCCTGTCTCACCCACTTTAGGCCTTCGCCTTGAGCGCCTCGTCGAAGTGCTGGGCGTCAACTCCCGCCTTGGCTCGCTGAACCCCGGCTTTTTGGTACCCCAGTACTATTCGCCCCGAGGCGGTTTCGCGGTATCCTTATTACTGTATCAAGAGTGGCGGCGATCTCAGCCGTCCAGCAACCGAGCCAACAGGCCACGGTGCTAGCCTCGAAAGAGGGATGCGGCCGAGGGCAAAACCCACCTGAGCGTCTCCCACACTAAACTTTCACGGGCATCTTTCTCCATGGAGGATCGATGTCTTCGCATGATTCGTTTTCAGTCTCCGGTAGTTCGCCCACGAAAAAGAAAACTAAATGGGATTTCCGCGTCGAATTTCATGGCGCAATCATTTTGGTGGTACCGCTGACCAGGTCTGGCCGCGCGTGGGTAAATAAAAATATCGGCGCTGACAATGGATTCCAGCCGTATTGGCCCACGGTTATTTTGGAGCCGCGCTACCTAGACGGCGTCATCGCAGGCATTCGGGGAAGGGGTTTGGTGGCGCGATGAAAAACGAAATGCACTCCTCTGTCGTCTTTCATGTCCCAATCGATTACGCGGCAACAAATGGGGCGCGTCAGACGGGCAAAAAACGAGCCGTCGGTACCAGCAGTCTCGAATGGGCCTGCTCTGGTGACAAGTTCGTGGCCTCGAAGGCAGGACAGATGTACGATGCGCCAGAGAGTGAGCCAAATCGGAAATCTCGAGCAATAGCTCTACAGGGAAACCAGATGTGAGCTGCGCTGAGGGAGTGGAAGAGATGGGCCGGACGACAGGCGTTTTGGATCGACAGGCGGGGCTGCGGACGCGCATCATTTATTGGCTGGTGAAGCGGAGGCGGGGACGGATCCATCTGGCCATGCGGGTGCGCGCGTTCGATCCGAAGCTGTTGGGATTGGCGGTGCGCATGGACGCGCACACGGCGTCGGAAGGCCTGGTGCCGCGGAAGCTGAAGGAACTGGCGCAGCTGAAGGTGGCGGCCATGGTCGGGTGCCCGCTTTGAATCGACATTCATTCTGCCGTGGGCAGAAAGGCAGGGATCACCGAGGAGCAGTTGTTGGACCTGGCGGAATTCGAGCGCAGCACGCATTTCAACGAGCGGGAAAAGCGAGCGCTGCGGCTGACGGTGGCGCTGACACGCACGCCGGCGGAAGTGCCGGACGAACTGTTCGCTGTGCTGCGGGGCGAATTTTCGGAGCGGGAGCTGGTGGAACTGACGAATGCCATCGCATGGGAGAACTACCGCGCGCGGTTCAATCGCACGTTTGCGATCGAGTCAGAGAATTTTTCGAAAGGGCAATTCTGCCCGCTTCCGGAACGGTGATGTGTCGTTTGGCGGCTGGTGCGGGTCGGGGCGATGTGACCGCGGAGGGGATTAACGAATGGGGTTAAAAGGAACCATTTTTCTCTGATGCCGAAAGAGCGATCGAATATCAGAGTGCTCATTGCGGATGACCACGCGATCTTCCGCGATGGCTTGCGGAAGCTTTTGGGTTCGGACGAAAGTATTTCCATTGTTGGCGAAGCACAGAATGGTGAGGAATGTATAAAGCTCCTCGCTAAACTCAAACCCGATGTGCTTCTCCTTGATCTCCGTATGCCGATTAAGAACGGCCTCGCCGTCCTAGAGGAGGTCAATTTCGACACGATCGCCACCCGCATCGTTGTACTGACCGCCGCCGAAGATGACCGTGATGTCGTCAGCGCTATGCGTCTTGGTGCTCGCGGAGTCGTTCTGAAACAGTCTGCCACGGAGCTTCTCGTCAAGAGCATTCACTGCGTTCACGCCGGAGAAATCTGGTTGGATAACCGTATGACTGGCGAAATCGTGAAAGCCTTCTCGACCTCCAATGAGTCCGAATCAAAGCGCGGCAAATCGCTGATCAGTGACCGCGAGAAGCAAATCGTTCAGCACGTTGCCCAAGGCTTTCGTAACAAAGAAATTGCCGAAAAGCTTTTCATCAGCGAGCAAACCGTGAAGAATCACCTGCACAACATCTTTGACAAACTCGGCGTCTCTGACCGTCTAGAACTCGCTCTGTACGCCATTCACCATCGGCTCATCAAGACGGATTGAACCAGCGGGGTTTCACCGCCTGATTAACGCGGCGGTCTCAATGGGTCGGCGCAACACTTGCTCGAAGTCTACGCGGAGGGCTTTCAGCAGCTAAGGATCGTTCGCGAGCGCTGATTCAAGCGGAACACCATCCTGGCTAGGTGGGACTTAGGACCGCAGACACTATGAGGATTCTACCTTTCCGTGAAATCATCGCGCTGCTTATTGGGCTAGTCTGGACAAGTAACGCCTTTTTAATGCTTCTTTCTCCACGGTCTTGGTTCAGATTGGCTCGATGGACCGGGGTTCAAGGGTCCCACGGCCGGAATGCAATAGCAGTCCGGATGTTGGGTGCACTCTTTCTTGGTGTTTTTGCTTGGATATCCTACGACATGCTATTTTCACACTGAGTCTAGAAGTGGACTTTAGTCTTAGCTTTACGCTGCAACTCTGGCATCCGCCACGCCGTTCAGCTTGTTAAAACGTTCGAACGCCCATTGACGGAGCGCAAATGAAGGCCGCGAAACGGAAAGCTTCTCGCCGTGGAAAGAAGCGGGTGCGAACGCCCGTGGAAATGGAAACTAAGAGCACGCTCGCCGCGATCCAGGAGGAGCAAGAGGAGGCCGAGGGCAGCGATGATTCGGACTGCCAGCGGGCCGCGTGACGGATGAAATGGATTACTTCCGGTTTGCCGACCACTCGAAAGTTGGCCAGACCAGTCAATGTAAGGGCGTGAATCAGGAGTTTTGCGCAGTACGAATCGGCGCTGGCGGTACCACGATCTCGACAAGTCCGGTCGCCACGTCGCAGACGAGGCCTGATATAAGCCAAGCGCCCGGCAATGCGGGAATCGCCCGGAGCGCAGCAACGTCGAAGGCGACTGCCACCCGAGGATCGGTGACCGCTTTTGTCTTGAGTTCGCGTTCCTGTACTTGAAAATAGTGCGCCAGCTTGGCGGGGTCGCCGACAAGGCGAGTGATGCCGCAATCGGTATGCTGAAGTACAATGATGTGAAACTCACCGCCGCCTCCAGGAATCTCTCCGGCAACTTCACCGATTCGCCCGAGTAGTCCCAACTCCTCCAATAACCCCGGCGTGATTCGACCGCCGATGTTACGCATCACGACGGCCTCGCCCGGTTTGAGTCCAAGTATGTCAGCAGGATCTACACGCATATCAGCGCAACCGATGACGATCGCCTTCACATTTGGCAGCGCCCTAGGAAGCGGAGCGCGTGTCGCAGCATTCAACACCTTCGCGACGGGGACGTAACCAGAAGTGATGTGGATCATATCACACTCATCGTGTGTAGACTCATAGTAGTCACGTTCCCAAGATGGCGAGGTGTCGAATCCTGACCCGCGAATCGCATTCGGAAAACGCGTCCGACAGCTGCGCATTGAGCGCAAGCTGTCGCAGGAGAAGTTAGCGGAGTTGGCAGAATTGCATCGCAACTATGTGGGCGGGATCGAGCGAGGGGAACGGAACGTTGCCTTGCTCAACATCGTGAAGCTGGCGCAAGGGCTGAACGTCAGGACCGCTAAACTATTCGAGACAATTCGGTGAGAAGGGTTCGATAGCTTTCGCACACATGTTTTATGGGGTTGAATCGTTCGCGCAGCGGTCGCCGATAACAATATGCTGCTCGGGCAGATTGCCTGGCAGGTAGCAGAGTTTTGGATCCGAGAGTCGCTGTACAACCGATTCGTGGATAACCACGCCGGGCAAGATCTTACGCCGGCGGCCTAGATTCACCCGAATCGACTTGTGCCAGACGCCGTCGGTGGTCTGGTAGTGAGATATCTTTGGCCAGACTTCGGCGATCCACCACCAGCCTTGAAGTGATTCGTGCTGGTTCTTGGTCGTGGGATCAGGCCGAACGTAAGGTGGCTTGCCGCCGAGGATATCGGCCTTGCGGCCCTGATCCACCAACAGGCCCGCAAGTTCCGCCTCGCAAAGCATCCATCGCAGTGCGAGTTTCGAGAGTTGACTCTCTGATTCGGGATAGCTTCCACCGACATCCGAATGCACTCCCGCAAACCAGACCTCTTTTAGGTCCTGTGTCGAGTCGTGCGGTGTTCCGAACAAATTCTGCCGGAAGAACGCTCGCCGCTCGTCTATGGATACCGCGTGGCGAACGATAGAGAAATCAGGATTATTGGTTAAATTTGTGAACGGAAAATGTACGGCATTGTAGACCCATCCCAGCGAACTGACGGTGTCCCAGACTCCTACAAAATGCGGCTTGCATTCGCGCGAGAAGGTCTTCTTGAAGTCCGCCGCGATCCCGAATTCGATCCTCTTGCGCTTGATCATCCGGATCGCGTAAGGGATCAGAGCCTCATTGTCCTCGGTAAGTAGTCCCACGATATGAAGCATCCCGCACAGCGCGCGAGCGGTGTACGCTCCCCGGCTAAATCCAAAAATATAAACCACATCACCAGGCTTAAATGTTCGCATCAAGAACTGGTAGGCGTCCGCGATGTTCTCCGAAACGCCATAGCCGAAGGCAAGACCAATCAACCGAGTCCACCATTTGCCGATAGGGCTGAGCGCGTTCCGTGCCCCCATTGTGCCGACGCCAGGGTGGTAGAAGATGATCTGGGCCGAGCTGGAGATCAGCGTTTTGTAGAGCTTGATGACATTCGAGTTGTGGTCACCGAACTCGTTTCCCGTTCCATCGCAGCAGACTACAATGTTCTTTGATATTTGTGCACCTCGCGTGAATCAGTCGGACGCGACTGGTTGCGTTGAAGGTCCCGGCCCTAGGAATGGAAACCGCGGGGAGTATATCAGACAGTCGCTACCAACTAGCGACTTATCCGACTGCTCACCTATATTCTTCGGTCGCCATTGTAGCGTTGCGGTTCTATTCATCGAGACGCAGACATCCCCAGAATCGCCCAATTCCGCTGCCGATCGCTCACCTCCCGCGGCGAGCCGCCCGCCCGCTCCAGCCACTGTGTAAGACCTATGAGCTTGACCTCGTGCTCCACGCACACGTCCTCGACCGAAACCTTGACCACGTTGAGTCCCTGAGCGATCCCTTGCGCGACAGCTTCATACAGCGTGGCGGCCGTGACCTCGACTGTGTGCGAGACGCCGTCCATGTCTTGGATCCTGACGCGGCAGGAGCGAACTGGCATGGAGGACAAAATTGCATATGCTCCTTTTGTTCGCCAACACCCAGCGCTACGGATTCCTTGTTCTTTTCGGAAGCGCACTATAGACAAGGGGATAATTTCCGGTTAGCTCGTGATTCTGGATCTATCTGCGATTGACGGCGTGCATGGCCTTTTTTGGGAGTGCTCGGGCGGTCCATCTGGTCGGCCACTCAACATTCTCGCGGCCCGCGCACCTTTCGATAGAATCCCGTAAGTTGCCATCGGAATCGGCCAAGGCGCCATGATGCGTCGATCCATGCGAATGACGACTCGATGGGCGAAGAGGCAGCGGTTACCGGCTAACCCATGTTACTACCCGAGCTCACGGCGGCAGGCCAACGCGGCGCTCGAGGTCCTGAAAGCGCGGATCGGAGCGCAGAGGATTGAGCATGGGGTTAGACTTGAGCGCGGCCAACCTGGGGTCGCGCACCGCGTACCCCTTCTCAAGCCACTCAAGCGCCTCTTCCTTTTCGCCAGCAAGCATGGAGATGGAGGCCAAGCCGCCGGGTGACACGTAGCGATTTATCGCAGAGGATTTTAACGATTCCAGTTGGACCCGAATCGCGTCACGGAAATCTTCCTCCGAACTGACGCGGGCCATGGCCGCGGCGCCGACCGTATTGTTATTGAGAACGAGCGCCTTCTGCAAGGCTTCGGCGGCGTACCTGTACTTCCCTTCCAAATAGTAGGCGTCGCGGAGCCTGAAAAGAGCCCCGACAAAGTTGGGGTCTTGATTCAGGACGGCCTTAAGCTCTTTGATCGCCTCCTCATCGTGGTGTGCGTTTAACAGGAGGCCCGCCTCAGAGGTATGAATCGGGAGAGAAAATGGATCGAGCTCGCGAGCGACTCGAATCTCCTTCAATGCCTCCTCTGTTAGCCCCATGTCGTCCAGGTAGACTGCATACCAATGATGACCTGTGGCGTAGCTGGGATTGAGCTCGATGGCCTTTTTATATTCTTTCTCCGCGCCCGTGAAATCCCAATCGTATCCATGCAGGATCCTGCCAAGCGCTGTGTGGCCGTCGGCAAGGCGGTCATCGAGTTCGATAGCCTTGAGTGCGGCCGGTCTGGCTCTCTGCGAAGCTTCGCTCGGGGGAAAATCACCAGTAGTGATAGTTCCGAGGACATAGGACTCAGCGATTCCCGCATAGGCTTGGGCGAAGTTCGGGTCTTTGGCGATGGCGCTCTCGAAGTAAGAGATCGCCTGCTTCCTGCTCTCCGGCGTTATGAGGTTCCACTCGAAGAGACCCTTCATATAGAGCTGGTAAGCTTCGCTGTTTTGCGTTGGGCTTTGCGCGAGTCTTTGCTTTTGCTCACTCGTCAGGCGGAGTCGCATCTTGCCAGAGATGTCGCGGGCAATTTCCGTCTGAAGAGTGGCCACGTCGGACATGGAGCGCCGGAACTGCTCGCCCCAGAGTTGCGCACCGGTTGAGACGTCCACCAGCTCCGTTTCGACGCTGAGCGAATCGCCCCGCTGCTGAATCCGCCCGACAAGTACCGCTCCAACTTGGAGCTCGCGCCCAGCCTTCTGCGGATCGTCCTGCTTCCCCTTGTAGCGAAAGACCGTGGTGTGAGCCATCACGCGCAGTTCGGGCAATTGCGCGAGGGAGTTGATGACGCCGTCGGTGATGCCGTCACTCAGATACTCCATCTCCGGATCCGCGCCCTGGTTCGCAAACGGAAGGACGGCGACGCTGTGGATGGCCGGGCCCCGCCATAGAAGAAAAAAGAATGCAGCCGCAAGAATCAGAAGCGCAACAACGCCAACGATGGCCACGGCCAGTTTTCTGCGCCAGGATAACGGTGCCAGAGCTGCTTGCACAATCTTCGAAGGGCCGCTCAGCGCTGCGAGGCGCGCCGTGTCCGTGTCGCGCCGCAACCGCTTCAAATCGGCGCGCAAATCGGCAGCATGCTGGTAGCGAACCTCGCGATCCTTCTCCAGGGATTTGTTGATGATTTCTTCCAGCTTCGACGGCAAATCCGGATTCACTCGCGTCACTGGAGTCGGCACCCGTTCCAAAATTGCGTGAGAGATGATCCCGAACGTGTTGCCGGGGAACGCTTGCCGCCCAGTGGCCATCTCGTAGAGTACTCCGCCAAAGGAGAACAAATCCGTGCGCGTGTCCAGCTGCTCTCCTCGCACCTGTTCGGGCGACATGTAGGCCACCGTGCCCAAAGCTGCACCCGGGCTGGTGAGATGCTCCGGTTCGTCGGTAGTAAGTGTGGGCAGCCCGGAGTCCGGGGCCGCGCCTGCAGCCATTCGTCCAGGGTGAGCCAGCTTGGCCAACCCAAAATCGAGAATCTTGGCGTGGCCGCGAAGGGTGACGAAGATATTCGCCGGTTTGATGTCCCGGTGAATGATTCCTTTGGCGTGCGCGGCGTCCAAGGCATCGGCAATTTCCATTCCCAGTTCCAACAGTCTCTCGATTTCGATCAGTTTCCCCGCGATTTGTTGCCTCAGTGTATGGCCTTCGAGTAGTTCCATGACCAGGAAGGCTTGGCCATCCTGCTGGCCAATCTCATGAATCGTGCAGATGTTGGGATGGTTCAGCGCCGAGGCGGCGCGCGCTTCGCGCTGAAATCTTTCCAGCGCATGCCGGTCTTTAGCTACTTCTTCCGGGAGAAATTTAAGCGCAACGAAACGGCCCAGGGTCGTGTCTTCGGCCTTGTAAACCACACCCATCCCTCCGCCACCCAACTTCTCCCAGATCCTGTAATGTGAAATGGTTCGCCCGACCATGAAGGGAACCGCACCTTTCATTGGAGATACTAATCGGCGATGGGAGGACCGTCAACGCGAGCCCGGTAAAGCCAATTCCGAAATGACAGAGCGTCAGTGACCGTTACCGCACACCACAGGAGCGAAAACCCATTCAATCAATCGAAGGCACCATGGCAACTGTCCGGTTGGTCGGCAACCGTTACCTTACCGGATTACGGAAGGGTTGCCCGTGATTCGGGCAGAAAGAAAAAGACGTTCATTGGTCGCGGAGCCAGACCTGAAGGTGGTTGCGTTTGCGAACATGCCATCCCAGTGCGTGATCGTCATCGGGTCAGATAAACTTCACCCAGCAAGGTTGCCATAAGGATGCACAGAAACAGGAACAGCGTGGCCACCACCAGTATTCGTGCTTCGCTCCGTTGCAGCGCGATTCGTCCGGTGGCGAATGCTTTGGTTCTTATCGCCACGATTCCGTGCAGGCCGATCAGAACCAACACCAAGGTGAGTTTGATATGCAGCCACGGCGCATGAAGATAATAGGAAGAGTTCGTTATGATTAGGCCGACGCCTGCCAGTATCGTCAGCACTGCTCCGGGATCGGCCAGGCCCCGCAGGTAGATGCGTTCCAGGCGGGCCAGCGCGTTCCGGGCTTCCACCGAGGACTCCTGCGTGTGGCGCGTAAGCGCCATGGACGTTACCAGCAAGCCGCTCACCCAAAACACCAGGCCAAAAACATGTCCAACAAGAAGCGCAGGAACCACGGCGATTCACCCCCGCAGAAGTCTAACAGGCTGTAGCGTCGGACAAGTAGCTCGCGATCCCCAAACGAGAGTTTGACAGACGAAAGACGCTATTCCTGACGTTTTGTCGGCAACTCGGACGTAGCCATCGGAACCAGCGGTTATCCAGTACGGGTTCGCTATACTCTCCCGCGTGACCCATCCACCGATCCTCCTCGGGACCTCATCGTTCACAGCCGCAGGGTGGCAGGGATCGTTCTATCCGAAGAGAATGCGGTCCTCCGACTACCTCGCGCTCGGCAAAGGTGCGTCAGCAGACCAGCCTATCTTGCTGCGTAATCTCCTTATTCAAGGTCGAGGGCGAGCGTTGAATGAACCCCAGGGGATCGTCTCCGGCATGCCCGGTTTGTCGGGCTCAGGCAGGACAAGGAAGCGAGGGACGTCGTGAAGGAGCATGCGGGCGAGTCTTGAGACAGTGGTCTGGCACGTTTTGCCGGTTTCGGAACCGCAGGCGGCCGCGATGTCACTTTTCCGATTAGCGTTAATCGGGACCTAAGCGTTGGCTCGCATAACCGAAGAACGATCAATTTTGCGAAAAGCCAAACAACAAGCCCGAGCGCCCACTGCTACAAACACAATGGTGTCTTAAGGGTGACCGAATTCGCGCCGGTAGCTTTCCCATTCTCGTTTCAGCTTCGCCAGCAAACCTCGAAAGGCCTTTTGTGTGTGCAATGATTTTAGAAGTAGATCGTCGCGAAATGCCGGATAGTTGGGCAACCCTTGAGCCGCGGCGCGCCGAAGCAGCGCGACAGCACTGGACGGCTTGTCGATTAGTGCATAGGCCGCGGCCGCTGTGTGCCACAAATGGTGCGTGTGCAGAAAGGCCTTCACGGGCTGGAGTGACTTGCGCGCAAGCACTTCCGCCTTTTTCCGTTCGCCGCGTTGTGCCCAGAGCAGCGCTTCGCAGCTTACAAGCCACGGATCATCCGCAAGCACCTGCCGAGCCAGTTTAATTTTTTCCTCCGCTTCGTTGAGCTTGCCTTCGTATAGGGCGACACTTGGCGAAAATCCATTCGCCCAGATATTGGTGCGGTCCACGCTCAGCGCCCGTGCATTGTATTCTCGGGCCTCCGCATAGTCGCAGCGGTACATCGCTGTTTGCCCGATAAACACGAGAGTGAAGGCATCGTCTGGCTGCGCCGCCAAAACGTCCATCAGACCCGCACGCGCCTCTTCATGCAGCCCGAGATGCAATAGGATCAGGCATTGCCAGATGCGCGCAGCGTGACAACCGGGATTGATGTGGAGGGCTTCCCGAAGCGCTCGCAATGCGGGGCGGTTCTTGAATCTCTGGGCGGGCGTCCAGAGAAGCCGCCCGCGTGCGCAGTAAGCCTCTGCGTTGTGGCGATCCAATGCCAATGCTTTGCGGATGGCTTCGCTGGCTCGCCTGAGCCAACGCGGGTCCGGTTCCTGAGTGGATCCGATCAAGACGCAGGCTTCGGCAAGTCTCGCCCAGGCGTCCGGAAAGTCGGGATCAAGCTGGACAGCGCGTTCGAGCATTTCGATCGCCGTGCGCGTGTCCCATCGGTTCAGCCGCGCCAAACGGTCTGCCGCGCGAAGGAACAATTCATATGCAAGCGGATTATTCGTCGGTGGAGTCGCGGCGCGATTTTTCTCGTCGGACTGCTTCAAACCAAACGCAGTCGCAAGTTTGGAGGACAGCTCGTCCTGGAGGGAAAAAAGTTCGTGAATCTCTGCGTCATGCTTCGCGGAATAGAGCGTAGTTCCTTCGATCACGTTCCATGCCTGGATGTGCACGCGCAAACGCGTTCCAGACTTCTGGATGCTGCCCTCGGCAACGATTTGCACATTGAGCTCGCGGGCTGCGCGCAAGGGATCAACGGTCTGCTTCGCATATCGTTCGACCGCGCTGGTAGGCCGCACCAAAACGTCGCCGCCAGTGCCGAGCGCGTGAATCACAGCATCCGCCAGAGCCACTCCCAGGTATTGGTCCTCGGTATTCGGAGTCAGCATTTTGAACGGAAGCACCGCGACAGTCTTTTTTCCCGCCATTCCCACTTGGGCTGAGTCGCCCATTTCCAATTCGCGCAGAAGATTCAGCAAATCGAGGCGCAGGTCGCGGGCGGATGGATACCGCTCTTCGGGCAGCTTTCGGAGCAGTCTGAAGATAATCGCTTCGAGACCTCGCGGAATCTCCTGCGCGGCAATCTCAGAGGGCTCGGTCTTATCGTCCATAATTTGGGCGATCAGTTGTGGTGCAGCTGTACCGGTGAACGGACGCCTCAGAGCAGCCAATTCATAAAGGATCACGCCGAGTGCGAAAAGATCGGCGCGCCCATCGGTGCGTTGGCCGCGGAGCAGTTCCGGTGCCATGTAAGCCAAAGTGCCCGCCATGCGGCCGTCTGAGGCCCAATAGTCGGTTGTGTTTCCCGTCGTAGTGGCAAGTTCCACTTCGGCGACTCGGCTAGCAATCCCGAAATCGAGTAATTTGATCCGGTCATCGGCCTGCACGACGATATTCTCGGGCTTCACATCTCCATGTCGTACGCCGTGCGAGTGCACCGCTTCAAGAGCCTCTGCGATTTGCGTGGCAAAACGAATCAGCCTACGCGGTTCGAATGCGCCATCTTGCAGCAAAGTACGCATGGTCTTGCCAGCTACAAGCTCCATAGCGATGAAGAGCCGGCCATCGTGCTCGCCCACTTCATAGATCGTCGTTACGCCAGGATGATTCAATGCCGCAGCGACGCGGGCTTCCGCGAGAATCATCTGCCGTTGCTGATCATGCTTGGCGTATTCCTCGGAAAGGAGTTTCAGTGCGACGGTCCGCCCGAGCTGCAAGTCTTTCGCGCGGTACACCACACCCATTCCTCCGCGTCCAAGCTCCGTTTCCACCACGTAATGTGAGATTTTCGAACCGAGCATCACCGTGTCCGGCAAGTCTTGCTTAGGTTGCCCGCATCGTATGGCAGGCATCTGGCCTAGTCAACTGGACCTGCAACTTGGACTCGGAGAGCCCGTGGCGTGAGGCATGTCAAGTCCTGGTCGGATTACCGGAGAAGTGCCTTTGACCCAATTTCCACTTGTCCGATTTCCGCTGCGTTAATCGGGATATGCACAGCAATTAGGGCACTCCTCCTTTCCTCGCGGATTTTTCCGTACCCCCAGCTCACGCCAAGCGCGTAAAATCCCCGTACGAGGAGGGACCATGTTGCAAGAAACGAATCAAACAGAATCCCGGAAACTCGAGTGGACTTGCCAAGCGGAGTCTCCGATGGATGAGACTTGCGACGCATTGGCTAGCTACCAATGCGGCGTTTGTGGAAAGTGGTTCTGCGCGATCCACGCCGATAATGAGGTGTGGCATCTTTGCGTCCTTGAACCGGGCGATGAGGGTGGCGAGGGATAGTCCTGCACATTCAAAGCTCGAGGCAACTACCAACATTATAGAAACCCGAAGGAAAGGAGCCAACAATGACGAACACTGTGAAACCCATCCCCGCGGGGTACCACACAGCCACGCCGTATCTCATCGTTACGGGCGCGGCCAACGCCATCGAGTTTTACAAGAAGGCATTCGGAGCCGAGGAGATGACGCGTATGTCGCAACCCGATGGGAGGATCGGGCACGCAGAGATTAAAATTGGCGATTCACCGATCATGCTTGCTGATGAGTTCCCGGAGATGGGCGCGCGCAGCCCGCAGTCGCTTGGGGGCTCACCGGTGAGCATTCTTCTCTACGTAAAGGACGTGGACGCTATGTTCACTCAGGCGGTCGCTGCGGGGGCGACAGTGCAGAGGCCAGTAGCGGACCAATTCTACGGCGACCGGACCGGTGGAGTGACCGACCCGTTTGGCCACGTTTGGTATATCGCGACCCACAAAGAAGACGTATCGCCAGAAGAAATGAAGAAGCGTGCCGCTGCCGCAGGCCGAGGTTGAAACTCAAGTGCCCCTGGCTCCCGCGGGGCAATTCCATCTGTCCGAAACGCGTTAATTGTCCAGGTGCCTTGACGGTTTGCTCGCACCCGTTCTCGTGTGCAGTTTCCAGATAACTTCCGTGTGGCCAACCATCCGGCCGGAACATAGGACGGCGTTGACTTGGGATGGCCTGCTTTCGATCATGGCTCTGTGATGCCGGATTCCCAGTCAAGCCCGGGAGCAAGCGATTGCCAACTACGACATCCTGGAAAAGCTCGGCGGCGGCATGGGTGTGTGCGAACACTAGAAATCGTGAAACGTAATCATTAGCCGAGCGTCATACTGGCATGAAATTCAGTGGCTGGCTGCATTCTCTCGCGCAGGACCTTCGCTACGGCCTCAGGCTACTGCGCCTCAATCCCGGTTTCACCGCTATCGTGGTGCTTTCCCTCGCGCTGGGCACCGGCGCAAACACCGCCATCTTCCAATTGATCGATTCGCTCCGCCTGCGAACGCTGCCGGTCGCGCACCCCGAGCAACTCGCCAACGTGCGCCTCCTGGACCGCTCCTGGAATTCCGGCCGCGTTCATGGCCGCTACGCCGATATCACTAGCGCGCAATGGGAGCAGATTCGCGATCATCAGCGAGTCTTTTCCGGCATGTTTGCATGGGCGACCGAAGGAGGATTCAACCTGGCGCGCGGGGGCGAAGCACGCTACGCCTCGGGCATCTGGGTCAGCGGAGATTTTTTCAAGACGCTGGAAGTCCCTGCATTGCAGGGCCGCACCTTGACCCCGGATGATGACCGCCGCGGCTGCGGCTCCCCGCCCGCTGTGATCAGCTACGCCTTTTGGCAGCGGGAATACGCCGGTGGCCCGGACATTCTGGGGCGGATGATCTCACTCGAAGGCCATCCGTTTGAAATCGTCGGCATCACTCCGCCTAGTTTCACGGGCATTGACGTTGGACGTCAATTCGACGTGGCCGTGCCACTGTGCTCGGAAGCGCTTATACACGGCGAATTGTCCCTGATTGACCTGCGCAATGGCTATTGGCTCGCCGCTGTGGGGCGCCTGAAGCCCGGCGTGACGATCGAGCAAGCCAACGCGGAAATGGCAGCGCTTTCGACGGGCATCCTGGAAGCGACCACACCCCCGCAATACGATGCGGAGCCGCAAAAGCACTACCTGCTGTACAAGTTCGGCGCATTTCCGGCAGCTACGGGATTCTCGAATCTGCGCCGGCTCTACGAGACACCCCTGTGGATGCTGTTGGCCATCGCCGCCCTGGTCTTGCTGATTGCCTGCGCCAATATCGCTATTCTGTTGCTGGCGCGCCAGCGTCCGTGGACGCGAGATCGCCGTGCGGCTTTCACTCGGTGCATCCCGCGGGCGGCTCATCCGGAAACTGCTCGTGGAAAGTCTTTTGATGGGTGTTGCCGGCACTGTTTTGGGCGCCGTCTTGGCGCAATGGGTCAGCCGTTTCCTGGTGGCCTTCATCGCCACGAGCGCGCCCGATGTCTTCGTCGATCTTAATCCGGATTGGCTCGTGCTCAGCGTCACCATGGGCATCGCGCTGTTGACTACAATTCTCTTCGGCCTGGCTCCCGCTTTCCGCGCCACGCGCACCGCTCCGGCAGCAGCGCTTAAATCCGGAGGTCGGAACCTCGCCGGCGGGCGCGAGCATTTCAGCCTCCGCCGCGGCTTGGTTGTCTCGCAGGTGGCGTTCTCGCTGGTCTTGCTGGTGGGCGCGACACTCTTCGTGCGCAGCCTGAAAAACATTCTTTCGGTGAACGCCGGCTTCCACACGGCCGGCATCATGGAAGCCGATCTGGACTTTCGCCAACTGAAAATTCCCGCGCCGCAACGCCAGGGCTACAAGCTGAACTTGATTGATGGCCTGCGCGCACTTCCCGGCGTCGACGGAGTCGCGGACGCCAGTGTAGTGCCGCTCAGCGGCTATGGCTGGCAGGAAAACATTGTCTTGGCCGGCGCCACAAAACGCGCCGACGTGGCACCTCTTTTCACGCAAGTGAGCCCCGATTTTTTCAACACCATGGGAATCCGCGTCATGGCCGGCCGCGCATTCAGCGAGCGGGACACGGCTAACTCGCTCAAGGTCGCTATCGTCAACCAGAGTTTCGTGAAGAAAATCCTCAACGGTGCCAATCCCATTGGCGCGCACTTTCAAATTGAGGAGGCGGTGGGCCGCGCGCGACCGATCTATGAGGTCGTGGGATTGGTTCGCGACACGAAGTATTACGACTTGCGCGATGAATTCGCGCCGGAAGTCTACCTAACTACCGCGCAGGGTGACCAGCCGGACGAATATGCGGGATTGCTGATTCGCTCCAATCTCCCCATGGGAACGCTGACGCAAGAACTGAAAAACGCGCTGGCCGAGGCCAGCCCCGAGATCGGCGAGGAATTCCATGTCATGCAGACGAACATCCGCGACTCGCTGCTGCGTGAGCGTTTGATGGCGGCGCTTTCCGGGTTTTTCGGCGCGCTGGCCACTTTGCTTGCCATGATGGGACTCTTCGGCGTGATGTCCAATTTCGTCGCGCGCCGCACCGGAGAAATCGGGTTGCGCATAGCGCTGGGGGCGCAACAGCGAAACATTTTGGGTATGGTGCTGGGCGAAGCCGGCACCATGCTGGTGATCGGTCTGGCCGTCGGCGCCGCGCTGGCGCTGGCATTGGGCAAAACCGCGGGCGCGATGCTCTTCGGCCTCAGACCTTACGACCCGCTGACGATTTCGCTTTCCGCAGTTGCGCTTACGGCTGTGGCCATCCTCGCCAGCTACTTGCCAGCGCGCCGCGCGGCGCGTCTCGATCCCATGGCCGCCCTACGCGACGAATAAAATCCTTCGGCTGGTCGGTGCGCGATTCCAACGCACTTGACAGCGTGGCACCTGATTCGCGGCGGATGACGAGCCATCCGGAAGTTATCCGTCAATGAGGGCGCACTCGCTGGGCACTAGACCGCGGTTCTGAGTCACGGTTCGAGAAATAAAAATAAAAAAAATGAAAAGTAGCTCGGTGGCGCGTGGGGGCGTCCTTGTGATCGCCTGTCCCTCGGCCGGACAACTCGGCCCCTCCTCTGCGTCGCACAATTTCTCAGCTCTTTCGGATGAATACGACTGCGGCCGGCGCGCGCAAGATACCCTGAAAATCGGCTGAAATTCTGCTGCGGATTCGCAAGCTATTTCGCAAGCAACGCGCCTTCCAATCCGGACAATTTATTTTCGAGCGGACTACGTTTTATGCTTGACATACGTTGACATACTCGCGATAGTGGCAGCATGAAGAAACGGCTCTGAGCAGGAATTCGTAGCGGGCCAATAGGAGAGCGGGTTTCCGCAATGAGGCAGGTTCGGCTAGACTCGGCGGAATGCGCGACAACGAGTTCACGAGAATCTTGGATTGGCCAGGTTACCGAGTGTTTCGGCACGAAATCGATGAAACCGCCAAGACGTTGCGTTTGTGGGTGCGACGGAAGCGTGGGAACCGCAAACTGATCTGTTCAGGATGCGGAAGGAAGTTTACTGACGCCCATGACTATTACCAGCGCGAGGTGCGCGACTTACCCTGGAGGAAGTATCAGACCACGGTGATCCTCGAGCTGTACCGGGTGTGCTGTCCGCAGTGTGGGGTGCGCGTCGAGAAAGTACCGCAATTGCCGAGCAAAGCGCCGTTTAGCAAGGACTTTGAGGATGCCGTGGGGTTGGCGTGTGAAAGCGCGTCGGTTCGACAGGTGGCCAGGCAGTTTGGACTGGCGGCCAGCACGGTGCGCGCGATCGACCTGCGGTATCTGCAGCGTTGGAGTGCGACGCGTCGCAAGGATCCCCTGATACAAATGGGCGTGGATGAGATTTACTTCGGCAAGCAGATGAAGTTCATCACCGTGGTCAGTAATTTGGAGACCGGAGAGCCCCTGTGGTTCGGGCAGGATCGTAAGCAGGAAACGCTCGATGAGTTTTTTCGAACGCAACTGAAGGAAAGCCAGCGGAAGCGCATCGAGGCGGCGTGCGTGGATATGTGGCGGCCATTCACCAACAGCATTGCGCAATGGGCGCAGAACGGCCGCATCGTGTTCGACAAGTTTCACGTTTTGCAGCACGCCAACAAAGCCATCGATGAAGTGCGCCGGGCGGAGTTTTTCCGCAAAGGCGGGCGCATGCGCGGGGTAGTGAAAGGCAAACGTTGGCTGCTGTTGACGCGCTGGATGAATCTGGACAGCCAGAAACGGCAGCAGTTAAACGATCTGTTCGCCCTCAACCGGCGGGTGATGAAAGCCTACCTTCTAAAGGAAAGCTTGGAGCGGTTGTGGACCTACTGCTATGAAGGAGCCATGCTGCGGTACTTGCAAAGTTGGATCGATCAACTGCGTTGGCAACGCCTGGAACCCTTTCAAAAGCTCGCTTACATGCTGTTGGATCACCTCGACGGCATCCTCAACTACTGCCGCACCAAGGTCCGCTTCGGAGTGGTGGAAGCCATCAACGGCAACATCAAAACCCTTCTTCGAAGGGGCCGCGGCTACAAGAATCTCGGCTATCTGCTGCTCAAGGCCCAACGCATGGCGGTCACCAAGACCGAATTCATCGTTCTTCAGAAAGCAGCATAAAATGCGGGCCTCCACGAATTCTTGTGCAGAGCCGAAGAAACGTACTACCGTCTGGCTGCCTGAAGAGCTGGTGGAACGGCTCAAGAAGCTATCGCGCAAGACTGGCGCGCCGATGGCGGAGCTGTTCCGCCGTGCTGTTGAGGCTTACATGAAACGCCAGACGTAGACGCAAAACAGAAACGGGCCTGCCGACTGTTACTAGCAGCCGACAAGCCCTAACCAAAGTTACCTGTTTAGGAGGAAACGATGGCTACATCGATTGTAAGTCAGTACGTCCGTCCTACCGTACCCTCTGCTTTCGAACCTGCAGTAAAGCCTCACGCATCGGTCTACGAGATCGTTACGAGTCGCATTCTCGCGGAGCTGGAAAAGGGACAAGTGCCGTGGCGCAAACCGTGGCGTACGCTGCCACCTGCAAACCTAGTCAGCAAGAAGCCCTATCGCGGTGTCAATGTGTTTTTGCTGGCGCTTGCTGGCTACGGCTCTCAGTACTGGCTGACGTACCGTCAAGCGCTGGCACTCGGCGGGAACGTTCGCCGGGGGGAGCACGGCACCAAGATCGTGTTCTGGAAGTTTGACACGTACGAAACAGAGGCAGCTGACGGCGACACGGAAGAGCGCAAGTCTGCTTTCCTCCGCTACTACACGGTATTTAACCTAGAGCAAACAGAGGGGCTGAAAGCATTGCTGGCGCTCCCTCCCGCGCGTCCCATCGAGTCGGCGGAAGCAATCGTTTCCGGTATGCCGAATCCTCCCGCGTTCGAGCAAGACTTTCAGGCAGCCTACATTCCGTCCAAAGACACGGTAACGATGCCGTCGCGTACCGCGTTCGAGTCGCAAGCCGAATACTATTCGGCTCTCTTCCATGAACTGACGCACTCGACTGGCCACGCGAAGCGCCTTGCGCGGGAGGGATTCGATACGCCGCAGAAGTTTGGCAGTGAATCGTACTCGCGCGAGGAGCTGATTGCGGAAATGGGTAGCGCGATGCTGTGCGGGGTTGCTAGCATCGAGCAAAGCACGCTGGCCAATTCCGCAGCCTATCTCAAGAGCTGGATTGCCCGGCTCAAAGCGGATTCCAAGTTAGTCGTGTCCGCCGCGAGTGCCGCGCAAAAAGCAGCCGACTACATCCGGGGGGAGTCTGCGAACGACTCCCCTGCCATCGCGGGGGAATCCCATGCAAGCTGACCTGGCGTTCCCTCAGTCTCTCGCGGAGAAGTACCGGCCCGTCCGTATCGCGGATTTCATCGGCCTGGACCGTCCCAGGAAAGTGCTGTCCGCGTTCTGCAAGCGTCCCGCGTCTGGCGCGTGGCTGTTTGTCGGCCCTTCTGGCGTGGGCAAGAGCACGATGGCGTTGGCTCTGGCCGCGGAGCTACAGGCCGAATTGCACAAGATTCCTAGCCAGAAGTGCAACGCGCAGACCATCGAGGACACGGTACGGCATTGCTGGTACGCGCCCATGATGCCGGGCGGATTCCACGTAGTGCTCGCCGACGAGGCGGATCAGATGACCAACGCGGCGCAGCTGGCGTTGCCTTCGAAACTCGATTCCACTGATCCCGCGCCTAGCAGTCCGTGGCGGAATCGCATTTTGCTGAGTGGCGAAGTCTGTATCTGAGATAGCGATGATTTTTCCGCCGATCGAATGGTGGTGATGAAACACAATGTTTTCTGGGACTCGAGGCCACGGAAGGGCGACGGAACAGAAAAAGCAGCACACAAAGAAACGAGGACTGACGATTTCTCAGCTCCCGTGGAGTACCCGAGCCCAAGAGCGAGCGAAAAATTAGACTCAGATTGAATGCCCCAACGTGAATCAGCAGTCGCTTGAGAATGTTTCGGTGTCCTCGTAGATGCGTTCGTCTCATTCCGCCCGTATCGTAGCAGTGCGCGAAGTTCCGCTCGATCAACTCGCCCCTCTTCCGCAGCAGGCCTTGGCCATAGGCTCCCTTCACTCGCCGCCGATTGGCATAGACCGCTTGCTGTTCCTGGGCTTTGCCTTCCCAATGCCGTTGCCCGGGCTGCTTCTTCTCCGAAATGTAAGCCCGCACTTCCGCACCCTGCAGATTCGCTACCACCGCTCCACTGTGGTAGCCCTTGTCGGCCACCACTTCTTCGATGCCCTTCAGATGCACTTGCGGTTTCTGGCTCGGTTCTTCTGTCCCAATCAACTCCGCGACGTTCTCACCGGCCTGCGCTAGAGTCTCGACCACCGTGGTGGTGTCTCCCGAATCGGCTTCCTGCAGCGTCACCGCCAACACCGCACCGGTCTTCAGATCCACGGCATGCTCGGCTTTGTGTGCCAGATGCGTTCGCCCATCTTTCATCTTGGCGATGCGCGCATCGCCATCATGCGGATTCACCCAATCTTCGTTGCTGGCCTTGTTCTTCCGCGTGCGATCCACTCGCGCTAGGTCTTCCCGCGTGGGCGTCGCGATTCCCGATTCCTTGGCCAAGCCCTGCAAAAATTCCTCGTAACTCTCACCCGTATCGCGCCGCACGATCGAACGCATCGCCGCGTTGGCCTCCAGCGTGGTCGCGTCGATCCCCACCGTCTTGCCCTTCACCAGCCCCTGCTCTCGCAGCACTTCCAAAATCCAGAAGAACACTTTGTGGTGCGTCTCCACATCGATCAGCCGCCGTGTCCGTGAAATGGTCGAATGATCCGGTGTGGGCTCGTCGATGCCGATTCCCAGAAATCTCCGTAGGCCCAACGAATCCGCCACCCGCCAGGCGATTCCCCGCTCGGAATCGAGGCCCTCAAAATAGCCCACCAACAACAAACGAAAATAGATCCCTGGCGCCAAAGAGGGTCGTCCAATGTTTTCCGCGTAAAACTTCGCGCACTCCCTCTCGGCAAACTCGTCAAACTTCCTCTCTTCCAACAATTCATTCACCCGCTTGTAAAAAGGATGTGCCGGCCCCTTCGCTAGTTCCTGCTGTGCGATCCACATCTGCTCTTGTCGCTGTCTTCGCCGCCGCGTTCCCATGCCCATCAGCAGTTCTCCTCAAATCTGTTCCGCATTCTACAGAGATTTCCGAGGCAGGGAAGTTACTTCAGGTTACCAATCGATTTTCACCACAGGCTGCTAGGGTCGATATGCGCTTGCTGGACAATGCCATAGCAGTCTTCGTGGCTGCGATCGTTCTGCAAACCGTCCAGAGTGCCTACCCGCAAATAAAACTCTGCGTCAGATTCTCGGCCTCAGTGCCGTGGAGAGAGTGGCATTTTCGCTGTTTCTTGAGGAGAACCGAGTCAGCGGAAAAGCCGCTAAAACAGCGGTGATTTGACGACTTGCGACTTCTTTCAACGAGACAATTATAACTCGAAGCAAGGCGCCGGGACTAGGAGGAGACGCGCCAATGAGTGACAATTTTCGCCACCGTCCGATCGAAGCGCGAGAGAATTCACTTGATTGCATAACAATGTCGGCCCCTCTCGACGCGACCGGACTTTTGTTGATAGGCTTTCGAGAGGAAGGAGCCGGAGTTCGGTTCGTACGCGGGACAGCTCGGTACCAGACATGGCGTGCGCACGAAAGCGTCGTCCACTTGATGGGGCATCCCGCTCCCTCGAGAGAGGGAGTTCGAAGAAATAATCAGGTCGAAGTTTTGATCGAAGAGATGTTTGGGTCGGACTGAAGCCGATCGAGAGATTACAACGAGCCGTGGTTGTCGATGCAGAGGTCAACCAAGAACAACCAAGACCACTCTTCGGGGTGAACGGAGAAGTGCGCTCAAAAAGTGTTTGACAGGGCCGACATTGTTAGAGATATCCGGTAACCGTCCAGTCCAGAAGAAATGATTCGCGCCCAGCGCGACGCCTTAGGCTGTAGTATGTATGCACTTGACCGCACCAAAACCTTGAAGGCTTTTCAGTTCGCGACCCAAGGAAGCCGACAACCGGTTCCACCGCATCGGAGGTAAGTCATCGAAAACGAACGTCGTCATCCGTCGTGGAGCACCGCGAATCAGCATCCCGCTTACCGATTGGCGGTCCAAGCGTGTCTGGTGGCTGCCCTGTCGTACCTGGCTGCAAGGCTGGGAGGGGCGCTGATATTGCGACCGCAGATGGTGTCGCCGCTTTGGCTGGGTAATGTTGTTCTTGCATCCATGCTGTTACTGGTTCGGCGAAGGATCTGGCCAGTACTTCTGGCAGCGGGCCTGGCTGGATTTCTCGTGTATGACGTGCAGGCAGGCGTGCCGATTCGTTCCGTCGTCTGGCTCATGCTGTCAAATGCCGTAGAAGTCCTCGTGGCCGCTTTGTGTCTCAGCAAGGCGTTCGGCGGCATGCTGCCCCGGCTAAATAGCGTGAGAGCCCTGGCTAAGTATTCATTCTATGCGGTGTTCTTGGCTCCATTCGTGGGCGCGTTCCTCGGCGCTCTTTCCACCAGCAGCAACTATTGGGCAGCCTGGAAGTTGGCCTTCTTTTCGGAGGCGCTAGGATTCCTCACTCTGATGCCTGCTATTTTGGGTTGGGCCAGAGAAATTCGGGCGACATCACGGAAACCACGTGCGTATTACCTGGAAGGCACCATACTGCTCGTTGCGTTGGTTATTCTCGGATATCTCATTCTCGCCGCTCCCGGGAAGAGCAATCCTCCAGCACTGCTCTATTCTCTGGTACCCCTACTGCTGTGGTCCACTTTGCGTTTCGGATCCACGGGAGTCAGTACTTCGATAATCGCAATTGCCTTTGTGTCGATTTGGGGTGTAGTCCACGGCCAAGGCCCGTTTACTGAACCTGGGGCGCCTATCAATGTGCTTTCGCTGCAACTGTTTCTATTTTTCACGGCTGCCCCATTCACGGCTCTGGCAGTGCTTGTCGAGGAGCGCAAGGATGCGGAACAGGCATTGCGACAGAGAGAGGTAGAACTCAAAGAGGCGCAGCGCCTAGCCAAGGTAGGCAGCTGGCAATGGGACCCAGATATTGATGCGGTCACGTGGTCCGACGAGCTCTATCGAATTGCAGGCCTGGATCCCGGCCTACCTGCCGTCACTTACGCGCAGCACTCAAAGCTCTACGCCCCCGAAAGCTGGCTCCGCCTGCGGAGCGCCGTGGAAGAAGCCCTTCGTACGGGAACTCCGTACGAGCTCGATCTTGAAATGAATCACGCCGATGGCAGAGGAAGATTAGTCGTTGTTGCCAAGGGCGAAGTGGGGCGGGATGGCACGGGTCGTATCGTCCAGCTTCGTGGGACGGTCCAAGACATCACCGCTCGCAAACAGGCGCAGGAGGAACTTCGCGAGAGCGAAGAGCGGTTGCGTCTGGCAATCCAGGCGGGGAAGATGTACGCCTGTCATTGGGATGCAGCCACCGATGTGTTCACGCACTCGCCAGAGAGCGCCCAAATCCTCGGGGCGGATCATGCGTCGCCCATCACCCATCGTCAAGTTTTAGATAGTGTTCATCCGGAGGATCGAGAGAAATTTACGGCTGCGGCTTCCGAGCTTTGCCCTGAGAAGCCTGACATTAAGATCAGCTATCGTATGGTGCGCCCCGACGGCACGGTGATTTCGTTGGAGAGGAATAGTCGAGCGCATTTCGACGAGAACGGTAAGTTGCTGCGAATCATCGGTATTGTAGCGGACATCACGGAGCACAAGCGCACCGAAGAGGCGCTGCGTGAGAGCGAGGAACGGTTACGTCTGGCGGTGCACGCCGGAAGGATGTATGCGTTCGAGTGGGTCACGTTAACCGATGCGATAGTGCGATCCGGAGAGTGCGCAAATATTCTCAACTGGATGGACGACCCAACGCGCGACAGGGGTCGGCAATTTGTCGCCAGAGTCCACCCCGACGACCGCGGGGCATATGATGCGGCTACAGATAGTGCGCTTACTCCCGAGAATCCTACCTATCAAACCAATTATAGGATGCTACGTCCCGACGGCAGTGTAATTTGGCTGGAGGAGAACGGACGGGCCTTCTTCGACGGTCAAGGCAGGATGCTGCGGACGATCGGCATGGTGGCCGATGTTACCGAGCGCAAGCTTGCGGAAGAGGCCGTCTCCAGCTTGAGCCGTAGGTTGATTGAGGCGCAAGAGCAGGAACGCGCCCGCATCGCCCGAGAGTTACACGACGATTTGAGCCAACGGATGGCGCTCCTCCAAATCAACCTCGAGCAATTCGAGCAGGACACGACCGGCCTATCGTCCCAAGTCCGCCAACAACTGCACAACTTTGCGGAAGTAGCCGCGGAAGTCTCGGCCGACATCCATGATCTGTCCCACCGGCTTCACCCCTCCAAGCTGGACACTCTGGGTCTGGTAGCTTCGTTGGCGGGTCTCTGCAGAGAGTTTTGTGAGCAGCACCACCTGCAGGTCCAGTTTGTCCATCATGACACTCCGGGACAGATCCCGAAGGATGTGACCCTGTGTCTGTTTCGGATCGTGCAGGAGGCTTTGCAGAACGTCGTGAAGCACAGCGGAGCGTCGGAGGCCACGGTTGAGCTGTCTGGTCACAGCGATCGAATAGACCTGTGCATCTCTGACTCCGGCGTAGGCTTCAACCCCGAGTCTGCGAAGGGAGACGCTTCTCTAGGTTTAATCAGCATGCGCGAGCGGCTGCGGCTGGCCGGGGGACACCTTGCGGTCGAATCGGAGCCGTCGCATGGAACGCGGATTCACGTGCGTGTTCCGTTCTTCACAACCAACGACGGAGTTACAAACGACGGGAAAGCACACAAGGCGGGGGCCTGAGTGTCATGGGGGTGAGATCACGCGTGCATCGTCTCGAATACTTCCAGGGTTACATGCGCGGCCACTTTTCGGCACAGCGTCCGAGTAGCTTATGAAAGGCCACACCCAACAAATACGCGTCGTCGTGGCCGACGATGTTCCAGAGATGGTGGATGCAGTCGCGAAGCGGCTCGCGCCCGACTGTACAGTTATAGGCAGAGCCAGCGACGGAGCCGCTCTGGTTGAATACGCCCTCGAATTGGCGCCGGATCTCCTGGTGACCGACATTTCTATGCCGAAGCTAACCGGTATTGAGGCTTTGCGCCGGCTCCGTCATCTGGGAGTTCAAATTCCTGCCATCATTCTCACAGTTCATGAAGACGAAGAACTTGTTAAGGAGGCCCTGTCTTTGGGAGTGCAAGGATTTGTCCTCAAACGTCAACTGGTAAGCGACCTACCTAAGGCCGTCCACGAGGTGCTTGAAGGCAGAACATTTGTATCTGAAACCGTCCGCAAGAAGGTGCTGATAAGGGGTGCTGCGACAGACCTGGAAGGAGCGACCAAGGTCGACCGGCTCGCGTTGGAGATTCTTCTAAATGGCCACGGGCTGTTCATTGCCAGGACAGAGGGCATGGAATGGGAACTCGGTGGAGTTTCTGGCTGTCAGAGGAAGGTTCTCTTTGTCGATGACCGGCAACAATATGTCACGTCGCTAGTGCGCATGCAACCAGGTACGCATTTTCCAGCGCACCGGCATGGTGGTGCGGAAGAGGTCTTCATGCTTAGCGGCGACCTTGTTGTCGAGGGCAGAAGAATGAAGCCGGGAGATTATTGCCGTGCGGAAACCGCCAGTATCCACGGTGAAAGCTACACGGAGTCAGGTTGTCTCTTTCTTCTCAAGGCTTCTCAACACGACCAGATCATTGGGTAATCTTCCTTTCTTTGCCACAAGCGGCAGGTCGTTCCACGGAATCCGGTCGGTTCCTTCATTTGAATTTTGATACAACGTCCAGTGGTTACTGATGACTTTCGGGAGGACGTTTCCCGGGTGTCAGGCCACATGCCTGTTTAACGCGGTTACCAGGAGTTACCCTCCTAACGCTCTGTTCTGCGGAATCCGAGCTGGTATAGTTGCCTTAATTCACTGTTGCAAGACACTCCTAGATTCTATAATCCCGGAATAAGCAGGAGGTCCTCTGCGATGAAAATCCAATATCAATTTCGTGACGCGGTTATTGCGGCTTCTCTATTGTCATGCTTCGCCGCAAGTGCTACAGCGCAGCAATCCCCTCAGCAGCAAGACCTTCCCACACTTTCTCCAGCCGTACACTCGGCTCGTTATCCAGACGTGATGTGCGTTCACTGCATCGTGCCCCAATGGGACCGCGGCTATATTCTTCATCTGGAGATTGATAAAGACCCCGCCGTGGTTACCATGTACGACAGGGATGGAAAGAAACTCCTCGAATCGCGCCTGGCCCCGCAGGGAGCTGCCAAGGTCGCTCTCCTATCTGCAGCAGCGACGCAGGCCGGAGGGATTCTTGCCGTTGGCGGAGCGATCATGGCCGATGGGTCCATCCAAGGACTCATCGCCAAAACCGACCTCACAGGGCGAACCGTGCAATCGCTACAAACGGGCCGATTCTCGCCACGCCAGGTTTGCGAGACGACTGACGGTACCGTCTGGACCCTCGGATACGATTTGAATTTCCGCGATTCGCCCGAGGGTGATAAGAACGTCCTGCGCCACTATAGCTTTGAGAAGGGTTGGCTTGACAGTCTGGTTACCCTCGATTCCATTTCCAAATCATCGGACGCGAGTTTGCAGATTAGTTCGCCAGGCAAAAGTTTTCTTCGCTGTAGCAAGGACCGTGTTTCGGTTTTCTTCGCGTCGGCTGCCCAGTACATCGAAGTGAATGTCTCCGATGGAAAACTCGGGCGCTGGAATGTCGCCCTTCCTCAAATCGCTCGCGGAAAAGCAAATGGATTTGCAGTGACCGATGAGGGAAGAGTTTTTGTCAGTCTCCTAGGTTTCAGTGAGCCAGACAATAGTGTGACTCACGGATTGTACGAGTTGAAAGCGAGCACCGAGACTTCCGTTGCCACTCTCATACCAGTTGCCGGGACCCTCACAACGCAAGACCGAGACGGTGTCCTTCTGGATGAAACGCTTGACCGTCTCTTGGGCGCGGACGGAGATGAACTTGTGGTGCATAGGCTTGGAGATGGTTGGGGTATTTCGTGGGCAAGAGTCTCAGCATCTCCCTCAACTCCCGACTAGTTCTATAAAGGTAGAAGTCAAGAAAAAACACTCCTGCGTTGGCTGGAACTTTTCTTGTTTCTCAGCCCACGTGATGGAGCAGGATCTGTTCTGACCTTCCGCGCCATGTGCTCGGTTGTTGGGCACTGTGACCCAACGGTTTGGGTTTCCTCTACCAGCGGTTTTCATTGCCTGTCCGCAACGAAGCCTGTCAGTTCCGAAACCAGCAAAGCAGAACGGCGGTCAAGTGGCGACCATAGTTCTATCCGGGACTCGTGGCCCATAGCTTTTTCTGGTTATCCGAGAGGGCCTAGAGTCGGGTGTGAGACTGGGTGCCCGAAGCACGCAGCGCCTAACTAATCGGCTGAGACTCGCTCTCGAACCAGAGTGTCTCGAGAACCCACGGCCACCGCCAGAGAGAATCCCCGGGATGGAGCGGATTCGATCAAGACACTCAAGCTGTTTGTGGTTTCAGATATTGGGCGTCGAAGCACACCCCTTTCTTCCACACCAGCAAAACAATGGTGGCAATCTTTCTGGCCAAGGTCAGTCGCGCCATCTCTGGCCTCATACCCTTGGCCACTAAACCCGTGTAGAACTCCTGAAAGGGGCCCGGCTTGCTGGAAGCCACGGCGGCCGCGCCCTTAAATAGGTTCTTCAGATCGTGATTGCAGTTGCGGTTGAGGCCCCGCACCAAGACGTTCTTCCGGGATCGTTGCAGTTGTCCGTCGACACTACGGTGATCGGCGCTGCTGTGCATCTCGATGGCTAAACCGCCGTAATTCCACAGCGGGCGTTTCGTGCGGAAACGATGCGGGGTCTGCAGAATGCCCAGCAACACCGCCGCGCGGATCGGCCCGATCGAGGGAATCTCACAGAGGTGTTTCCAGGCTTTGTGCTTCTTGCTCTCCGCCAGCAGATCCCGCCGCACTTGCTGGCGCACCACTCGCAGCGCATCGAGTTGTTGGTAATAAAACTCGGCCCGCCGGCGTACTCCCGGTTCGTCGATCTTCGCGAGCCATTCGGCCCGATGCCGAGGGGCATAGACCTGTTTGCCGGTACAAGGAATGGCCCAACTGCGATAAATGGCTTTCACGCGGCTCATCACCCGTCCGAGATCTTTCGTGATGGTCAGATAACTCCGTACCAGCTCCTTCAGGGTTCGTAGGCCATGCTCACCGTGATAAACGGGAGTGAGATGATTGAGGCGTAGCAGCTCCGCCAATCGGCGGGCATCAATCTTGTCGTTCTGGTTGCCTTCTCGCATGGACTTGTTTTTTCGTGGATCGCACACCACCAGTTTTGTGACGTGCGGTTTCAACAAGTCGTACAACCAGGCGGCTGAGGTGCCTTCTTCAAAGGTGACCTGTACATCTCCGCGCAGCCCGTCGATGAACTGCAGAATCATGCTGGCTTTGGTTTCGATGACGCATTCCATCACCACCTTGCCGGCGGCATTCCTGACGGCAATCGAAATACTTTCTTTGTGCACATCCATGCCGATATATTTAGTGCTGGTCATAAGGGCGTTCCTCCTCTGGAGCGGTTGAGCGAGCACTCAAACCTTACTCCACAAGGGGCGCCCTTTATATTGCGTCGGGTTACCGGACATCTCTAACAATGTCGGCCCTGTCAAAACACTTTTTGAGCAGACTTATCCACTCACTTAAAAGAGTTTTTTCTTCCGCTTCCTTTAGTTGTCTTGCTCCTCGGCCTTGACGACTTCGGCTCGCTCGTAATCTAGCGGTCGGCTTCAGTCCGACCCATACATCTCTTCGATCATAAACTTCAGACCATGATTAGTTCTTCGAACTCCCTCTCGCGAGGGAGCGGGATGCCCCATCAAGTGGACGGCGCTTTCGTGCGCGCGCCATGTCCGGTACCGAGCTGTCCCGCGTGCGAACCGAATTCCGGCTCCGTCTTCCCGAGCCTATCAACAAGAGCCCACTCGAGTCGAGGAGGGCCGGCATTGTTATGCAATCAAGTCCTATAAAAAGGAATGTCAAGATAAAAGCCCTCCCTTCCGGTCCGATGCCGGTCCTTTTTCGTCTAGGCATTCAGCCCAACTGTTTGAACGTGCTCCCTCGAGGTTCCATTTCGCTGTCGTGACGGCGTCAATCGTTTTCTGAAACAACAAGCTAATCGAATTCTCGCCTCACCGGGTGGTCAATGATGATGACCCGCCCGTCAGTAAGGGCTTTGACCGCGTGGACCGCATTACTCGGCACAATCGCGACCAAGCCCGCGTGTGCGACCGCGGTCACGCCGTCAACGGTCATCTCCAGCTTTCCCTCAATCACCTCATAGACCTCTTCTTGAGAATGGAAGTGCTCGTGAATGGACGCGCCACGCTTGAAGTCGTAATGAGCGAAGGTCATATTCGCGGTGTGGAAGTAGCGTCCATGCCAGCCAGGCAGGCGCTCGGTGACTTTGAGACGGCCAGTGTCAACGAAGGGCATATAGGCCTCCATTTCCGATATCGAGATGCAGCTTACGCGCGCGGCTCTGGCCGCAAAAGTCAAATTCGCCAAAATTTCTTGCTTCGATAGTCGACCGGGTCGGCCCCCCGCCCTTCCCTTTGGTACCCCCGGTCCCCAACCCCCTCCCGCCCGCGCCGGCCGTGACGTGCGACCACGGTCCGCCGACCCGAGGGAGATCCGATTGGATTTTCGATTTCGTATTTCGACTTCCAGGGGTACATCGGCAAATTATTTTTCAGCGGGGACGCAGACGGCCGCACCGTAAAACAGGGGTCGTCGTGCATGTCGCTAACAGCAAAAGCGTTGTCTGCGAAATCAGGAATTGGTGAACGCAGGTTAGAGCAGGCAGCGGTCATTCGCAAGTGTATCAATCTTAAGGCTTAAGAGTAGCCGTTCCACATGAGTTGCACAGAATCGGTCATCGAGGGAAAGAACAAGCGAGGTGGGCGACGACCAGGAGCTTGTCCCTGAGCAAGTACGAAGTTTGCTTTGGAGCAACGACAGCATCACGCTGCGCTGGTAACGTCGCGGAATGACGCCCTGCTTGAGCAGCGGCAAGCAGGAGAATACTATGGAAATCCTCTGCTGTAAGCCGAAGTGCAAAAAGCCCCGTTACAATCCCTGGTACCTCTGCGAAGACTGTCTTCGAGCTTGGGTGACCAATGGCCCATCGAAGCTGTTAGCGCTGCGCCTGAACGAAATCATTGTCGCCAACGGCAACCACGACGTGGTGGTGCGAGCAGTAACCGGTGAATAAGGGCTGGATCGACCGCCGCAAAGAATTCGACATTCTGCTGGATGAATGTCGCGCAGAATGGCGCAGGCGGCATCCGCTCTGCGTGTCTATGGATCCCGACAACGAAAAGTTAGGTGACCCGGTGTTGCACAAACCGTTGCACAAAAGGCAACCGACCATGCCCGACATAGCCAACGGTTGCCGACTACCGCACGTCTAACCTACTGATTCTGCGTGCGCCAGTGGTTGAAAGGGCCACTGTCACGGCAGAGGTCGCGAGTTCGAGTCTCGTCGTCCCCGCCATTCTTTTCAACCAGTTACGAGAAAAGAATGGTTCCCGCGGTCAGTTTCCAACCCGAGCTCCAACCCGAGACGCATTTCAGACCGCCCGATCTGGCTGCTTTAAATTTTGATCGCATCCAGATACTTCCCCTGAGCTTCAATCTGCTTCCCGTTCACCGCATCGATATAGCGTGCCGTTGTCTGCTGCTTGTTGTGGCGGAGCATGGATTGAATCACAGAAGGATGAACTTCGTTTGATCCAAAAAATGTGGCCAGACTGTGCCGCAGATTATGCCAACCAAACCGCGAATGATCGTCGGTTGGAATGACGCCAGCCGCGATTGCTGCGGGACGAAGGTAGTGTTTTCCGCATGTGGAGGCCGCTCGCGCAACCTTCCCTTCTCTCGCACCGACGCGAATATCCAATCGGTGTTACCGATTGAATCTGTTATCTCTTCAAGTTTTTAATTTCGTTGCTCATTGGCATCTCCTTTTGTCGCTGTGCTTCACCAGGGGTCTGCCCGGTCGGAGTGCACTCCGCGCGAGGTTCTGGTGTAAACATCCAGCAGCTTGGCGGGCGACTATCCGCCTCTTCGCCTTTTGTCAAGTACAGGCAGTACGTAAACAACCCAACGACTAGCGCGATGAGAGCGACAATGACGATAATTGCGAGGTGCATAGTTGAAATTAGAATTGGCGCGAGCGGCGAGGAATACAGTGTTTGCCGGATGAAACCTTGCGTCGAGCGCATTCTCCGAGAGCGGTACATACCAAAAGCGAACAGGTGTTGGGCGCATGCACTGTACGCCGAACCTAATAGCGGTTCGGTCTCCGACGCTACTAGGGATTTCCCCAGTTGTATGGGAACGTTTCTAAGGCTAAGAGATAAAGCGCAGGTGTTGCCTGTTCTCTGTTTTAGGTCGGCGGGTTGCACCGAGCCGGTTCAGCACAAAACTGATGCAGCCGCAAAGGCTGGACAGAAGGGCGTTGACTACTCGGGAGCGGTCGAGGTTGCCCCGGGAGTATGGGTCTATCGGATCACTAAGAATGGCCTCGCCTTCCAGTTGACCCTGCAGGGCACGAAATACTACAAGGACGACGATCTTAGCAAAGCATATGTGGGTCACGAAGTGCCAACAGGACAAGTGGTGTACAAGGGGGCAATGATGGAGGATAAGGCGGGAGTTGATCCCAAGGTCTTAAATGATGTTGAGTTGATCGCCTTAGTGCGCGAGACACAGCAAGAAATAGACGCGCACGGCGAGTGGAATGAGCTCATTGTTCTGATGCACGACTTTGCGGCAGAGCTAGTGAAGCGGCGTGTGCTCTCAAGAGCGCAGTTCGTAGGGTTGATGGAGTTGAGCCGGCCGGAGTAGAAGAATCTTCAAAAAGGCAAACTCGAGACGCCGATACACGGCACAAGTTCCAGATGTGACCCATGGTACAGACCCTTTAGTGTCGAATGACAAGAACACCACGACTCGCATTCCACATCTGGGAGGAGCTTTCCCATGAGACTTAAGAGGTCCTCGGTTCCCGCAGGCTTCCCGTCCGCAAGCGCATCCAGCGCTAAGGATAACCCCGAGGAAAAAGGAAAACACCTCCTCACGATGGCGGAGCAAACCCTGCAGGATTTATACAAGCGATTGGTCCAGAAACTCGATCGGGCCAACCTGAGTATTACGATGAAACGCAATCTGAAAATCGCTGGAATCGTCCTCCTGGGGTTGTTGGTTGTCTTGGTCGCATTGCCCTTTCTTATTAATGTCAACCGCTTCCGTCCGAAGATTGAATCGGAAGTAACGAATGCGTTGGGGCGGCCGGTGACGCTAGGAAATCTGAGCCTATCCATACTGACTGGAACGGTTGGCGTGGATAACATCAACATCGCTGACGACCCGGCCTTCAGCAAGTCACCGTTCATCACGGCAAAGTCGGTGAAAGTTGGGATCGAGTTAATGCCGCTGATCTTCTCCAAGCAATTAAACGTGACCGGCATCGTCTTGGACGAGCCGCAGATTACGCTGCTCAAATCGGCTAGTGGCACATGGAATCTCTCGAGTCTGGGCGGAGGGATCGCGAAGAAGTCGCCCGAACCCCCGAAGTCCGGAGCGTCCCAGGCCTTATCCATCGCCAAGTTGGAGATTAAAGATGGAAAACTGACGATCGGAAAAGCGGACTCCACGGCCAAGCCCCAGGTTTACGACAACCTTGATATTCAATTGACGAATGTTTCTTCCACCTCGCAATTCCCGTTTCAATTTATGCTCAACTTGCCTGGAGGCGGCACTGCGAACGTATCGGGCAAGGCGGGACCCATCAATCCGCAGGACGCGGCCAAAATTCCCTTCGATGCGACCTTGGAGGTGAAAGACATGGACATCGCAGCGTCCGGATTCGTTGATCCAGCCACCGGCATTGGCGGCTCGGTGGGTTTTAATGGATCCCTAAAGTCAAACGGCAGCCAGGCCAAGGCAGCTGGTAGCTTCAGCTGTGAAAAGCTCAAGCTCTCACCGAACGGTTCTCCCGCTCCGAGAGTTGTGTCAGTGAAATACTCCGTCGACACAGACCTCGACCGACAGGCCGGAACCGTCACCCAAGGCGACATCGCGATCGGCAAGGTCGCCGCTCGGCTGACGGGTGGATTTCAGACCCAAGGCGAGGCTCAAGTACTGAATCTGAAACTCAGCGCCCCAGATATGCCGGTCGACGAACTGGAGTCGATGCTTCCCGCTCTCGGCGTCGTGCTTCCCTCAGGATCGCAGTTTAAAGGAGGAACAATTTCAGCCGACTTGGCCATCAGTGGTCCGCTCGACAAACTTGTGATCGTCGGCCCCGTCCGGATGTCGAACACGAAGCTGGCTGGTTTCGATATAGGCTCGAAATTGGGAGCCTTATCAGCCTTTAGCGGAAAATCTCCCTCGAGTCCCGACACAGCGATTCAAAATGCCAGCTTGAATGCGCGCATCGCGCCTGAGATGACCAGGACCGATGCCATCAATGTGACGATTCCCTCGCTCGGCGTGCTAACTGGAGCCGGCACGATCAGCCCTGCGGGCGGAATGGATTTCAGCATGGTTGCCGACCTACAGACAGCTAGGTCCGAAGCACGAGCGGACCGGACTGGCCGTGGGGGCGACAGAGGAGGCGTGCCCTTCAAGATTCAAGGAACGACATCCAACCCGACGTTTGTTCCAGAGATAGGGAGCGTGGCGGGTGAGGCTGCAAAAGGTGCGATACACAAATCTGTCACTGAAAAGACCGGTGGCATCCTCGGCAAGAGGAAGCCGAAGTAGCACGGGACATGGAGGAGGCGGTACGAATCGCGGAGAATATTCCCGTGGGGAAATTTGCAAGCATCGAGGCGCGGCCGGAAATGAAGATTGAATAGACCATGGGTTATTCAAGATGTCGAACTCGCATAATCCTTTGCATAGCTCCTCCTTCAGAACATCGCCACCTTGTTTCAGAGGCACGGCCCTAGCCTGGATTATGCACGATTTTTCTGGCGGAAAAAGAAAAGGTGCTCTAAAAGATTGATGAACACTGGGTTTTAGTAGAACCCGGCGTTCTCTTTCGGAGCACCCAGAGATGACAGTTTGTTGTATACCACAGCTTTCCTTTTCCTTCTACCGACACCGACCCATTCGAGCTGATTTTTCCGGCGGGCAGATCAGTTCTGACGCTGGTCTTCTTCCGTTGCGGGCCTTTGATCAGCGGCATGGGCTTACTCGCGGGCTAGCCGAACGCCTCTGTGATCCTCGCGAAGAGGAACGTATTCGCCATTCGGTATTGTCGTTGTTCCGCCAGCGCCTCTACCAGATCATCGCTGGCTACGAAGATGCCAACGACGCGGACCGACTGCGACACGATCCGGCTTTTCAGATTCTTGCCGATCACCCGCTGGGGGAACCGCTCGGATCACAACCGACTCTCAGTCGCTGGGAGAATTCACCCTCACCTCGCGACCTTCTCAAGCTGCAGGATGCCCTTCTCGATGGGTTTGTGAAGATCTGTGGGAAACAAGTCCGGAAACGAGGAGAGATTCTGCTCGATGTCGATTCCACCGACGATCCCACGTACGGGCAGCAGCAGCTGAGCTTCTTCAATGGTGGTTATGACCAGCACATGTATCACCCCTTGCTGATCTTTGAGCGGCACACCGGTTGTTTGTTGGCCGCCCGATTACGTGCGGGCACGGTTGCTAGTCACGCCCGCATCATCTCTTTGCTGTTGCGCATCGTTCCGCGACTCCAGCGTGAATTTCCTAAGGTCCGAATCAAGTTACGTGCCGACGCTGGTTTCGCCACGCCGATGCTCTATGAATTCTGCGAGTTTTTCGGCTTGCAGTATGCCATCGGCATAGGCACCAACGCGCGGTTGCAAAGTGCTGCGCAGCGGCTGCAGCATCGTCTCGCGAAACGATATCGTCGAACCGGCGAGCCGCAGCGCTCCTTCTCCAGCTTTCGCTACCGCGCTCACCCCTGGTCTCATCAACGGCGCATCGTCTACAAAGCCGAACACACCGCCGCTGGTAGCAACCTGCGTTTCCTGGTCACCAACCTGCTAGGCCGCAGCCGTTCCGTTTTTTCCTTTTATAACGATCGCGGGGAATGCGAGAACCGCATTGAAGAGTTCAAAAATGGTTTTGCCGCTGACCGCTTGAGCTGCCACCGCTTTCGGGCCAATGCGTTTCGCCTGTTGCTCCATAGTTTCGCCTATAACCTGGTCAACCTGTTTCGCCTGCAATTGCCTTCCTCGATGCGCTCAGCGCAAATCGAAACTCTGCGTATTCAGTTGTTCAAGATCGGCGCACGCATCCGCGAAACAGCTCGCTGTATCCACGTGCACATGGCCAGCGGCTGGCCTTTTCAAGATCTCTTCCTAGCCGCCTCGCTCTGCAACTCCTCGTAGCTGGTCTCGCCTGTTCGACAACACCTTCCCGAAACGACAAGGCGGAGCTATCTCGAAAAACGATTGGTGATGCCAATGGGGCCGCTTGCAAACCGATATGAGGATCGCCAACCGAGACGCCAACCCATCTTGCGTTAGCCGCGGACTTTTTGAGCAGCGATTTCAGCTTGTGATGAATTAACCAGGCTAGTACTGCCATTTCTTCGATACAAGGCCTTGAGCCGATTCATCACCCGCACCAGATCCTTGCTAGTTGTCAAATAGCACAGCTGTCGACGTTGACAGCGCGGACTTCCCGCAAATGGTAATCGACGCGCCACCCTCTGGTAAGCGCGTTCTATCGGGACATGGAAACTCGGAAACTCGTCCGTCGGATCCCTGCTGATCTCGCCGGGGCCGCCTTCACTGCGGCTGAAAAAGATAGTAGCCAGCGCGATAGTGTGCCTTCAGGTCTCGCTGGCACACAACTTCGACCTTGATCCTGTGATAGCCGAGCGTGTCGCTTCCGGCGCGGCGGTAGCTGAGGGCGTATTGCATGTTTAGCTCTCCAGCGATCTGATCTATCGCCGTTTCGATGGAGGTTGTCCCGACAGTGGATTGGTACGTCCCGCCGGTGGCGACTGCAATAGCCTCAATTGGAGGCTTCCGGACTGCGAAGGCCCAGACGGGTCGCACCAAACCCCCGAGATCTATATTGCCGCTGCGAAGTTGGTCGACCGTGGGCGTATACACCGACCCAGGTATCGCTGGCAAGCCGAAAATTCCCAGCGGCGTAGCGCGCAGAGGAGCGGTCTGCTGGTGCGGAGAGTGGACCTCCGCCACCATCGTCGAAAGGCCGACCGAATAAATCGTAATGTTGGCGATTTGCGCTTCCCGCAGCACATCGCTGCGCTTATCCTCGCTCCCCTTCTCGAAGGCCTCGGTCAGTGTGACGATCACACGGCGGTGTGATGGAGGCAGATTGCGCAACAGGTCCACGGCTTCGGACAGCGCGTCGTAGAAACGCGCCTCGGAAGTACCGGGCCGGAGCTCGGTGAAAGTTTTCTCGATGGCGCCGTCGTCGCCGGTAAAATCAAGCAGCTTGACCACCTCATCGCCGTAACCGATCACGGCCGCCTCCCCACTCCCGCCCAACATCTTTTGCGTGAACAGCATTCCTGTGCGACGAAGAGCAGGAAGCAACGCCTCGATACGCGAGCTATTCTCGACGACGATGGCCACTGAAAGCGGCGCACCGCTCATTTCGACGGCCTCCAACGTTTGTTCCACGCCGTTGTCGAAGACACGGAAATCCTCTTCGGTGAGGCCCATTGCCACCTTGCCTTTGGCATCGCGTACCACTACGGGCGTAGTCACCAGGCTCACATTAGCCCGGATCCTGGATTGGTCCGGTGTCTTCTGAATTTCTTGCCCGAATGCTCGTATTGCAATGGTAGGGGCTGGTGTCGGGCTGCTCGCAGTAGGGGATTGTGCGAAGAGAGGTGTTGCAAAGCAGAACGTCGCAACTATCGAGAGTTGTCTCACCACCGAATGTCTCCCTAGGGCGCCGCTACTGGACACGCCGACGCGGCGCCTCCGAGCCCAAGTACCAGTTGTGATTTCCTCTGCCTGCGTTCTTCGTCTTCAACTGGCGCAGGAGAATGGCCCCAGTTTCCCAAGGGTTCAGATATGCGCCGCCGGTTTCACCTGCACTGGTGTGATTGTTAGCAGCGCCAAAGAACCGCAACAACTAGGGAAATCCCTAACCTCTAGCGAAACGGGCTCTTCACTCGGAACAAGCAGGTGCGTTTGCGCCGGTACGGGGCTTGGTCTTTGGTGCTGGGGCGGACATCAAACAACTTCGCGCCCTGGGACCGGTGCTAACTGTCACTCGCACACTCGGACTGTTGGAGGTATCGTGCTACCGCTAGCTCAAGACTGACTTGCATTCGTTCGCGGCCGAGTGCCATACCCAGAGGTGACCTCTGGACCATTTGCAACACGCCTGGGTTGAGTCCCACCAGCCAAAGAGTCACACCGCGCTCCCGTTGTCGCCGCTCACCTTCGGTCAGCATCTTGAGGGCGGTATATTCCAGATCGGGGACACCACTGAGGTCGATTGCAACGACGCCGGGATTCATTTCGTTGACCAACAGGCTAATCTTCTGTCCGATGTGCTGAGCGTTGGCAAAGAACACTCGCCCCTCGAGGCGAAGCAATAACAATCCGGGATAACACTCGTCCTCGGAATGCTCCCGTGTTCGTGGCCGGAAGACATTTGTTCCTGGCTTGCGGCCGAGCACGTAGACTGGGGGATCCGCAACCTGAGATGCCAGGCCTAAAAGGGACAAGACGATGGCCCCAAGGATGCCCTTGAGCGTCCCGAAGAGCACAACGCCAATGAGGGCGGCAATGGCCCAAGTGAATTCTGTCCGCCGGATACCCAAAATTGCCTGGAATTCCGATGGCTTAATCAATCCGATGGAATAAACGATGACCACGGCGGCGAGAGTGGCCTGGGGCATAAGAGCCAGAACGGGAGCTAGGAGGAGAATCGTGGCCAAGCCGACTGCGGCGGTCACGAGCTCCGCGAACTGAGAACGGGCGCCGGCAATGCGGTTGACGGCGGTCTGCGTGGTGCCGCCACCGGCGGGCATAGCCCCAAAGAATGCGCCTCCGGCATTTGCGAGCCCAGTTGCAAGTAACTCACGATTCGGACGAAGAGGTGGCTCATCTGTTTTGGCGAAGGCTCTGCTCGCGGCGATGGTTTCGGTGAAACTCATAAGCGCAATGCCTAGTGCGCCGGGCCAGAGTGCCTTTGCGAGAGAAAATTCCGGAATAATGATCGAGGGTAGACCTTGGGGAATTCGCCCGACCAACTCTACGCCGTATGCATGCAATCCCAAGAAACGGACGCCCAGAATTCCCACAGCTACAGCGATGAGCGGCGCGGGGGATCGCGGAATAAAATGCTCGAGGCCGACAAGTACGGCGATCATGATGAGGCCGACGGTAAGCGTTGGCAGCGAGGTTTCCGGAATACCGCGGACGATTGCGAGAACGTTATGAGAAAAAGTGCCCCTGGGAAAGTGAACGCCGAGAATCTTGGGAAGCTGATCCAGCACGATGACGATACCGATACCGGCCTTGAAGCCGATTAATACTGGTTCGGAAATAAAATTGGCAATAAAACCCAGGCGCAGCAAGGAAGCAAGGGTGAGGACGGCTCCGACCATAAGAGCCAACATGGCAGTAGCTTTGAGAAGAGACGATGGATCGCCGTTAGGCACAACTTCGCCGAGTTCGGCAGCCGTCAGAATTGCGATGGTCGTGGTGGTGCTGACACTGAGTGGGCGGGAGGTACCCATGACGGCATAAATCACCATCGGGACCAAGGCGGTGTACAGGCCGACCTGGACGGGAAGTCCGGCGATGGTTGCGTAGGCCATGGCCTTGGGGATGACCACCGCAGCCGCGGTGAGGCCAGCAATTAGATCGGGCCGGAACCAATCCTTTTGGTAGTGGAATAGCCAATCGGTAACTGAGAGATATTCGTGGCTGTGACCTTCCGTCGGCAAGTCTCTCCTCACGGCACCGAATGCTAGAACCGATTTCCCTTTCAGCACCTGGGGATTTGCCTAGTGGTGCATGCCGTCATCGCTGGATCCCGACGTCGAAGCGAATGGGCGGGAGCATTAGATTTTCGCTCAGCGAGACGTTCCGTCCAAACACGCATTTCTACAAGAATCTGCCTTGCAGATTGGAATGCGTTCATCTGCCCTTGCCGGAGCCGCCCCCTGATTTGTTGGTGGGTGACTTGGCGTTCAGTACGGATAGCAGTTCGAGCGCGGAGGATGGCGGCGAAACTTCACCCTGGAGGACGATTACTTTTGCAGATACGTCTTTGCCATAGAGCTTGCGGTTTGCGCGGTTGTCGGGCCGCAGCGTGGAACCTTCCAGCGACACGCCAGCAAAGAGTCCCCGAGCGCGCGAGTACGAAAGTATTTCTGCGCGTAGGAATAAATCTGTGGCGGCAGTTGATTCACGTCCAACAGGCCCGCCGGCAGCCGACGCAGTAGCACCGATCTTCACTTTGCTTGTCAATATGCTGTTGGCCGCACGGTCATTCATCAGCAGAAGAACAAAGTCCGTGGCCTGCCCGCCGACCTGCAAGCCAAAGCCGCCTCCGCCGAGCGCCATCATTGACGGAGCGCTCCACGGCCCTTGAAAGTCGGGGCCCCCGCGGCAAGTCATTACGCCGCGCCCGTAGCTTCCACCAACGCCAACAGCGAACTTGAGGGTTGAAGGCACAACGATGACGCATTCCGCCTTCTGTAGCACCGCGGTGGGTATGCCACTCCGCAGTTGCAGGACGTCCCTCATCACCATGCCAGAATTTGCTACTCGGTCGCTCTCTTTGGTGTGAGCTTGTATTGTGGCCACAGTAACCGCGACACCCGACCCCCCGTTATTCATCACTCCGGAGAACGTTGCCGTCACATGGTAGGTACCGACGGAATTTCCAGACGCATAAAGGCCAGTTGCTGATACCGAACCGCACTGCGGGCTCGGAGTGCAGGCCCAGGTCGCCGTGGAGGTTACATCAAGAGTGCTGCCATCACCCCAATAGGTCGTGGCAGCCATCTGCACCGTGGCCAACGTTGTGATGGTATAACCTTCCGCCGTTTTGATGGCGTAACCGGCTCCGGTGACGCAGACGGCGCTGCCGCAAGGGCCTGAGCCGGTTAGGCCTGCGGGCGTGATCATGAAGGAAGTTGCGGCGGTCCCCCCTCTGACATCGGTTACGGTCACGGTGGTCTGCTCGCCAGTTATCCCGGTGGGCGTGCCATTTATCAAGCCGCCGCCCATACCAGTGGACATGGACATCCCCGTTGGGAAGCCTCCAGTAAAGGTATAGCTGTACGGTTGCGCACCCCCTGACGGGGTGATTTGGCAATTCACGGCGACGTACTGCTTAACCTGAGAAATGCAAGGTGGGGCGTACACGTTGAGAGGATTCGACGCCGCACTTGAACCACCGCCACCGGTTTGGCCAAAGCAAGCCGCCGGTAGGCAAAGAAGGAAGAATAATTTCGGCCGGCGAGATTGACGCCACATCATGTTGCACCTCCAGCCCTCTGGGGCTGTTCCAATAGCTTGACTCGGGAAAGCACTCGCCCACATAGGGCGCAAAGTTTACCTTGATAGCCCTGATGAGATCCGAAGAGGATGCTAGGTTCCCCTCGACCACCTCACAACTAGGAAAACCCCTAGCTACGCGTACGTGGCTTTGCCGGTTATCGCGTTTTATCCGGCGGCAGCAGCTACTCGTCTTCTAAATGCCCATTCGTGAACGTTGCGGAATATGAATAGATGACGAAAAGGGACAACATTTGCAATGAAAATATAATCCGCAATTCGCAGGTCTCCGGTCAGACGCCTAATCTTGCATTCACCTTGCGTCTCCTCGCGACTGATGAAAGGCAAACCATTTCCGTCAAGGTGCAAAATTTCACCCTCCAAGAGAAATGCGTTAATGGTGAACTGGGTTATGTTGGTTTCCGAGACGCCGAACAAATTCAAGGCGACGGGATTTGCGGCGATGAATCGGCGGTCAACATTGGTCACAACAACGGCATCGACCGAGTTCGTCAGTAGCTCCCGCAAATCATTCTCTCTTGCGCGACGTGCTTCCTGTAGGCTTCGGGCTTTCTTGAGAACATTCTTTCCGCGTTCCGTGAGCGGTTCCAGTGCCTGCCGAAGACGCGCCGGCGCTTGTTTCAAAGCGACGAGAAATTGCGAACTGGATTTGGTAAATTTGCCGTTCACAACAACAGCTGCATCGAGGGAGCTTGCCAGTGACTCCAGGATTTTCTGGAGAGCACTCTTTCCGCGTTCCGAGAGCGGGTTTAGTGCCTGCCGAAGATATAGGGTCGGTTGTTTCAAAGCGACCAGGAGTTGCGAACTGAATTTGGCAATTTTGGACTTCGCCACAGCCGCGGCGTCGAGGGAGCCTGTGAGTAACTCTCGCATTTCCTCGACTGCGTTCTTTGCGCGTTCGGTGAGTTGGTTCAGGGATCGCCGAAGGCGAAGCCTCGCTTGTACCAAAGCGACGGAAAGTTGCGAACTGAATTTGGTGATTTCCATAGCACTACGACGTCAACAAAAAACTCAAAATTAGCAAGGCCGGCCCCTCTAGAGAGGAAAGGGGCTGCTATTTCTCCGCCCAAGAAGCCGAAAGCAGCCTGACTGTTCGAACAGCATGGATTGCTCCCGATTCCCGTATTTACAGCGTCCCGGTCCCCACTGCTACTAGGGATTCCCCCAGTGGGCTGGGGATGTGGTCTAGTCCAAAAAGCGAGAACGAGCTTGCGAGCTGCGATTCAGGCATGAATCGTGTCTTACATGATCCTGGATGTTGCTCGGCCGTGCAGAAGGTGGCACATCCATAGACCAGTGGACCTTATCTCGCAGAGTTCCGCTCAATCGTTACGGGCTGAGTGATCAGAACGCAAGCTTTAGCGCCAGTTGGATAACACGAGGGTCTACAGCCGTACTGCTGATAACGCTGAACGTCGGTGAAGCGAAGTTAGTATCCGGATGGATTGGCAAACTAGGATGATTCAGCATATTGAAGAACTTGGCGCGTAGGCCGGAACTCAGACTGACGATAGCGCACCCTAAGATGCTACCCGTGGCCGCTGAAAGCAATTTTAACCGTCCCATCGTTCTAGCTGAATGGCAGTGTTTTCATCCCAGAGGTTTCGCCGGTAGTTCGCCTGCGGCAAATCTGGTCGTCCTTCGGGGCCCGGTCCTCGTTAGCCGTCGACTATTTCTAGTCTGGATCCACTTTGACGAAGCTGTATTTTGCACTGAATTGAATGCGTGGGGCATTCGCTTTTAGGCCATTTTGCTCCATCGTCCAACCGTACAAGAACTCGGCGCCGACGTTGAGCGAGCCACTGGGATTCCAGATCAGGTTGGTGCCCGCGTAGGTAGCATGATTGTAGGTAGTTGGGACTGACAAATTGGTATCGTTCACTGCTGCGTAAGAGTAGATCGCACTGGAACGCAACCTTTTGTACCAATAGTGCTGGTAGGCTGCCTCCACTCCCACCGCTGGAGTCGCCACCAAATGCGTGTGCACACCCGACTCTGGCTCCGCATCGATGCCTAGTCCGGACGTGTCCTGAATATAGCGAGAAATCCCGTGGCCAGCGGCGACAGCGAAGATCACATTGTCCTTACCGAATGTCTTCAGGCCGAGAGATGTGTTTATGCCCCAGCCAAAAACGGAATCGGTCCTCCCGTCCGGCAGGGACGCAGCAACGGACCGAAATAATCCAGCAACCTGGAAGTGCCCGCGTTCGAATTCCTCGCGCAAGCGAATTGCCCCGTCAGGACTCGGGGCGTTCGGCTGTGCATTAAATTGTGCGGTCTTGAAAATAATGTCTGAACTAGGCTTTTCCACGGAAACATAGAAAGTCGTATGAGAACTAAGTGCGAATCCATAGCGAAATTGCGGATTTCGGAGACTGACCATCCCATTGGGACCCTGAAAGTCCAGAGTGTCTGCGAAACCATCAGGATCCATAAAATTGGTAAAGGTCTGTCCGATCAGGAAGTTTCTCGCTTGGGCGTAGGCGTGCCGGAGTCTTGGGGTGGTCGAATTCGAGCCAAAAAAGTCTGTTTCCACGTAAAAGCGAACTTCTCCGACCTGTGTATAGGGTACCCTGAAGTCCAGACTCAGGCGTGTGGGGCGGATGGAAACGGTGTTGTTATTTACCCCAGTTGGTTGAGGGATGGGGAATGAAGACGGAATGAACGAATCGGTGTTTCCCGCAGGTTTCAGATCATAGATAAAATCTGTCTTAAAGTAGCCGCCGATTTTCAGGAGGGTTTGTGTTCCCGGCAACTGAAAAAATCCGTGGTACTTGGGGTCAAGAGGCACGTTATTGAAGCGAGCGGCTGCCACGGTGTCCTCAGAAAACTCCCGGTAACTGGCGGTGGCATCGCCAAGATGCGAGGAGGTAGGACCGACGCGAGGAGGTTCCGCCGTTTGAATAGTACCGTTTTGCTGGGAGGGAGCGGTCGAAGGAGGGGTTGCGGCTTGAGTTGGTGCTACCTCTGTTTTAGTGCCTTTAAGCCGATCGATTTCCGCCTGCATCTTGGCCATCTGCGCCTGCATCTCCTCCACAAGTTTTCGTAGCGCTTGCGTCTCGTCGGGGGGAGTCTGCGATTGCGGCAAAGCCCTTGCCGGCGTCATCGCTACCAGCAAGAGAAAAACCGCAACGAGATGATATCTCTGGTTTTTCATAGCGCTCCTCCCGGTTGGTGAATGGCCGCTCGTAAAATTCATTTGGCGGCGAAGCGAGCTCATGAATCCTTTTCTCCGACAGATTCGGCTAGGTCATCAGTGAGACGATAATCGTCCCCCACGTCGTCAGGAATATGTGACCAAAGGCGGCTGTGTAGGAGTAACCCAGCGTCCCGACTGGGCTGTCCGATTTCTCCTGCGCGGCCGCAACTCCAGCGATCATTGTTTGCGCTCCCGCAATTCCGCCTACGAGGAGCGCCGGATTAAGCTTGAGGATGTGGTAGCCGAAGAACAGACCGGTGATAAGAGGGAGCAAGGTAACCACGATGCCCCCTAAAAAAAGGAGATAGCCGTTTTCACGCACCGCAGTGACAAAGATTGGACCAGCCTTAAGCCCCACCATGGCTACAAATGCTGCCAGCCCTATGGACCTCATGAAAAGAATTGCGGCATCGGGGAACCTGCCAAACCAGGGCCGCACCGAGCGCAACCACCCAACCATCAAGCCTGCGAGAAGAGTTCCAACACTTGTGCCTAGCGCAATCCTCAGCCCCCCGATCGGAAATGTGATTACGGCTCCTAGCAACACTCCGACGGACACTGCGATTCCCAACACAGAAAGATCGCTCTCTGCCGTCGGACGTATGATCGAGCCAACGAGAGTTGCTAGCTTTTGAACGGAGACTTCCGAACCTGTCACTTGCAACGTGTCACCGCGTTCGACTACCGTTCCTGTTCCAATCGGAAGTGACTGATCTCCGCGCTCAATGCCGCGGAGAAGAATGCCATGTGCCTCGTCTACGTTGTCTGCTATGTCCTGAAGGGTCCGTCCCGCGATTCGTTTGCTGGTGACATAGAGGTCGAAGGACGCGACAGGAATCTGAAGCAATTCGGAGTCAGCCACCTCGGTCGCCGTTGGGCCGAGCACTTTAACCAAAATCTCTGTGCGTCCCAAAACTGCCAACGAGTCACCTGCCTCCACGACCGTGTTTCGCAGAGGCGAGAAGAGCTCGCTATCACGGCGAATCCTTTCCACAAAGAGTCGCGCTCCAGGAACGAACGCCTGGGCCTCCGCGACTGTTTTTCCAACAATGGGGGCGCCTTGGGGAACTTTGTAAGCGCGGCAGCAAATGGCTTGCCAGGCAGACTGAACACCGGGCTTTGCGGGCTGCATTCCCAGATTCGCCTCAAGTTTTTTGGATTCCGCGCGGAGATCAAAGCGGAGGAGTTTTGGGCCAAGGCTGCTACAACACCAGATAACACCCAATGTGCCAAAAATGTAGCAAATGGCGTCGGCCACAGCGATGTGGCTCACCCACAGATCCTTTTCTTCAGTAGACACTGACAACGAACGAATTGCCTCGCTGGCCGTGCCAATGGCGGGAGATTCTGTGAGGGAACCCGAAAGGAGGCCAGCGGCATAGCCTGGGTCAAGATGCAAGAATCTGGCCACTGAGTAGGCGGCCAGAAGCCCTATTACGGGAACAAAAACGCCGAGCACAGCCCAGCGCCACCCGTCCCCTTTGAGGTTTCGAAAAAAGCTGGGCCCAACTGAGTATCCGATTCCAAAGAGAAAGAGGAGGAACAACATCGACTTCGCCTGGTCGGAAGCAGGAACGTGAAAGAAATTGCCGAGGAAGATGCCGCCGAGGAGAGAACCGGTGACTACGCCAAGCCCGACGCCATAGAACTTCAACTTGCCGATCAGGTACCCGATTCCAATGGCGAGATAAACTGCCATTTCGGGATACTTCGTGAAAAGGTGAGAGAGCCAGTCCATAAGCGATCCCTTTGCTCTGGCGTCCCCTACAGGGGACTCCTGAATGAGTTCAGAGCCCCGTCACGACAACAAAAGAATGAGTATCATGCCCCAGATGGTCAGCAGAGTGTTGCCGACCGCGTAGGTTACGGTGTAGCCGAGCGCAGGGATTTGGCTTTGGGCGCGATCACAGACGAGACCAAGAGAAGCAGTGGTCGTGCGAGCTCCGGACAGAATGCCGAGCAGAATCGCGTCGTGGAAGCGAAAGATATACTTGCCAACATACAAACCAAAGATGAGGGGTAAAGTGGTCGCAACTGCTCCCCAGAAGAACAGGCTGATGCCCTGCGTACGGAGCCCATTCACAAATCCCGGGCCTGCGGAAATGCCGACAATGGCGATGAAGATATTTAAACCGACCGAGTTCATGAACCAAACGGTCGGGGAAGGGATGCGGCCGAAGGAGGGACGTGTCGAACGCAGCCATCCCAAAATCAATCCGGCGATCAGCGCCCCGCCAGCTGTGGATAAAGTGAGCGGAACGCCACGAACTTTCAAGACCAGCGCGCCAATCAAGGCGCCGACAGCGATTCCGGCGCCGATGAAGGCCACGTCGGCTATGTCGGTGGGGCGATCCACCACACCAAGCATTTTGGCGGTTGCCGCAGTATCTTGTGTGCGGCCGACGATGGTGAGAATGTCGCCGCGATAAATCTTGGTATTCGGCAGGATGGGAATAGAAGTAGCGGTGGCACCGCGAGTGATCTTTCGCAGGAAAACGCCGCGAGAAGAAGGAAGTTGCGCGAGCTCGGCGAGGGTCTTGCCATCCGCGGATTTGTTGGTGACGTAGGTATCGACACCCTCAACTGGGACGCTGAGCAATTCTGGATCGTCGACCTCTCTAGCTCCTTCTCCGGTCACCTTAACGAGGACTTCACGTGCGCCGGCGACACCGACGATATCGCCTTCGTGCAACACGGTGTCCGCGGTGGCATCCTCGACGGTACCGTTGCGCCGAACACGCTGGATAAAGACGCGCGCGTCGGGGACCAGCGCTTCCGCTTCGATGGCACGAAGGCCAACCACTTTGCCGCCGGGTTGCACGCGGAAGCTGCGGGTCTCCCAACGATGCCAAGCGGAGCCCGTCCCGCCGAGTTCTTTCTTGCCCCCAAACTTTTCCTCGTAGTCCTTGCAGGCGCGCACGAGGTCCATGCGAACGAGCGCGGGGCAGACGAGAGCGATGACGATGGCCGATCCGACAGTGCCGAACATGTAGGTGACCGCGTAAGCGACGGGCATAGAGTCGAGCAATTTCTTGGTTTCTTCCGCGGCGAGGCCCAATCGATTGATGGCATCGGTGGAAAGGCCCATGGCTGCGGAAATGGTCTGGGAACCGGAATAAAGTCCTGCGGCATAGCCGAGATCGTAGCCAACGAATTTGGCAATTGCGACAGGGATTATCAGACTGAAGGCACACTGGACTACGGAGAAGAGCGCTTGCGGCACGCCATCCTTGGCAACACCGCGAACGAATTGCGGACCGACACCGTAGCCAACCGCAAATAAAAACATAAGAAAGACCGTGGACTTGAGCGGCTGAGAGATGCTAATGCCGATTTGTCCGATGAGGACGCCGGCCAGCAGCGTCGCGGTGACAGAACCGAGGCCAATTCCCCTGAAAGTGAATTTGCCGAAGTAATAGCCGAGAGCCAGAGTAAGGAAGATGGCGATCTCGGGATACTGACGCAGGGTCGCAGCAAACCACGTGAAGATGAACATCGTTAACCCCTTTACGCTGCAACCTGAGCCTTCCAGGCATCGACCGCGACTTGCAACGCAGTTGTGAGTTGTTGGCCGATTTTGGCATATGCCTCATCGGGCAGATTGGCCAGCGACACTCGCACGGACCAATCCGGTCCCGCAAAACCGCTTCCGTTAAGGAGCACTGTGGAAAATTTCTCCGCTAGCGCGAACAGAACATCAAAGGGGTGGTAATTCTTCTTGAGGAATTCGACAAACGCAGAGCCGTGCATCTTCTCGGCCCACACCATGATGTCGAGAGTGGCGTAGTAATCCGCGCGCATAGGATCCGGAGGAAGCGGCAGATTCATCCCAGCCCATAGGGCTTGCAAACGGCGTTGCACGATTTCCTTGGTGAGTTTCTTGTAGCGGTCCTCCTTGTCCAAAAGCGCAAACAGGGAGAACAAGGTCATCTGGACCTGCTGCGGCAGGGACAGGCCTGCAGTGTGATTGAGGGCTACGCAGCGGCTATCAGCAACCATGCGATCGATGAACTTAATGTCTTCTGGATGCAAGGTCAGCGGCCCATAGCGAGCATTCAATTCCCTGCGAGTTCCCACAGGCAGCTTGGCGATGGCTGTGTCGAAGATGTTGTCCTCATGAATCGCAACAACACCGAGACGCCATCCAGTGCAACCGAAATACTTCGAGAACGAATACACGCCGATTGTGTTGTGTGGCACTTCGCCCATTAGAGAGCGGAAACCGGGCACGAAGGTGCCGTAGACGTCATCGGTGAGGACGATCAGGTCCGGACGATTGTTCCGGATCAGGCTGGCCAATCGCTCCATGGAACTGGTGCGCATGGCCACGGAAGGGGGATTGCTCGGGTTAACGAAGAAGAGCGCTTTAATGGAGGGATCTTTCAGCTTGTCGATTTCGGCATCGGGATATTGCCAAGTGTGCCTCCCGTCGGTGGGAGAAACTTCGCTGGCATTGATCTCGACGATATCGAAATGGAATCGATCGAGATGACAGACTTCAATGTACGGGGTAAACATCGGAAGAGCGAGCGCAACCTTGTCGCCGCGGTGCAAGAGATGGTTCACGAGCAGCGAATCGAAGACGTAGCACATCGCCGCGGTGCCACCCTCAACTGCGAAGATGTCGAACTTTCCGGCCGGGGCTTTGCCGCCGCACATTTCCTTGGCGAGATATTCGTGAACCACGCGCTCGGCGTGGACCAGCATGCGATCCGGTGACGGGTATTGGTCACCGATAATGCTGTCGACCAGTTCGTGAACGAAGGCGTCTGCGCTGAACTTGAATTCGTCGACCGTATATTCGATGGCCGCCTGAAGGAGGTTCACCCCTTGCGCATTGGGATTTGCCGCCAAGAAGTCCGAGAAACGTTTGGCTATTCCGCTTTTTTGAGGCATTCCGCCCAGGTTGGGTTCGTCCCAGACCCTTCTCGATTCTTGGATCGCAAATGTGCCCAGAGTGAAGAAAGCATCGCGGGGAGTGGTAGCGATCCAATTGGGGTTTCCGCGGCCGGCATTCAACATCGTCTGCATACTCTGCCGAGCGGACTCGCTGGCCAAGTGGATTAATTTGTCTTTCAACTCGAATGGACTGAGCTTTTCAAGTTGCCTTTGTTGTTCGAGAGTCACCGAGAGGCGACGACGTACCGCTGGAGTGGCCATAGCTGTTCTCCTTCGACAAAAGCGAGAGTGAAATTACCCTTCTTCGAATTTCGTCAGCACAAGCCGGTGGCCAAGAAGAAACCACCTGGTACCTTAGTCTCCCGACGCGGCGCGCGCAGCCTTTGGCTTTGCGTGCTTCGCCGCATTGGTCGTTGATTCCTTAGCAGGCGCGTTCACTGACTGTAGAAACGACGGATTTAATAGCTTTAGCCCGAGTGCTGCGCTGAATCCGTGAATCTCCTTGACGTCGAGCTTGCGCATGAACTCAATGGTCTGAGCATTGACGACCTGACCCGGCACCATGATCGGGAAGCCCGGGGGATATGGAATGACGAAGTTGGCAGAAACCAACTCGGGGCCTTCCTTCACGCGCTTATCGATTTCAGGGCTGGATAGCTTCAGGTGCTCACACTGCTCCTCGCGGTAAGCCGCGAAGAATGCAGTGCGTATATCGCCTTCACTCGTCTTGCTGGATGGGTCTTCGCGGAAGCGGTCGAAGAAACGACTGAAATTGGGGAGGTTCGGGACATCGGTCATCAGCGATTTTACACGCGCTTCAAACGCTAACTTCGCGGGCTTTCCGCCATCGACGAGTTTCTTTTCGACTCCCTGGGAAATCTGGACGAGAACTCTGATGAGTTGAGCGATGTCACTGCGCGTGTTGTTAATGTTGGTCTGAAGCAGCACGCTGTTGCGCGAGGTTTTGTTCAACTGAATGTCGTAGTCGGCAGCGAGCAGGTTCTTGAATTGTGTACCGTCAAATCCGGCCGAGCCGCACACCAGCGTGAGGCGAGTGACGTCAAGTGCGAATTCGTCTTCTCTGAGGGCCTTCACAACGGTGGCCCAGTTGACGCCCGAGGTTAGATAGTCGACGAACCCCGAATTGCGAAACTCCGCAGGGATCATCTCGTCAGCGCCAAGAACACGGAAATACTTCGAAATGAGCGGATGAGAATTGACTTCGTGGCGAACATCGAGCGCCAACTGGATGGCGCGATTCACGAGTTCGTATCCCTCCAATTCCATCTGGCGCCGTGCTACATCCAGCGTGGCAATAATCTGAAGGTTGGGGGAAGTGGAGGCGTGCGTGAAGACCGCCTCGTGGAATTGTTCTTCGACCGTGTGGTAATCCTGGTCTTTCACGAGCACCATGGATCCTTGCCGGAGGCACGACATTGACTTATGCGTCGAATTAGTTTGATAAACACGCAGGTGTACCTTATCGGGATTGGCGAGCAAGCGAGTTTCCGGCAACGATTTATCGTTGGGGTTTAGGTCGACTCCGAGCTTCTTCTCCTGCTCTTTGTAGGCCGTGCGGTACGCGGGATCCTTGAACTTCTTCTCCAGGATGGCGGCCGCTCCCATTGCGGTACGCCTGCGATAGAAGGGACTCCATCGGGCGAATCCAAACCACGCTTCATCCCAAAGGAAGATGAGATCGGGCTTGATGGCGAGGCATTCCTCCATAACTCGCTCGGGATTGTAGATATGTCCATCAAAGGTGCAATTGGTGAGGACCAGCAGACGGGCACGATCCAAACGTCCTTCGGCCTTCAAATCGAGCAGTGCTGTCTTGATGGCCCGGAGAGGAACGGCTCCGTACATGGAATACGGTATGAGGGGATAAGCTTCGACATAGAGGGGGTAAGCACCAGAAAGGACCGCGCCATAGTGGTGGGACTTGTGGCAGTTGCGGTCGACCAGAACGATGTCGCCGGGACCCAAGAGGGCCTGTTCCACCATTTTGTTGGAGGTGGAAGTTCCGTTGGTCACGAAGAAAACGTGGTCGGCGCCAAAAGCTCGAGCGGCCTTGTCCTGGGCCACCTTGATGTTGCCCGTCGGCTCCAGAAGGCTGTCGAGTCCGCCGGTGGTGGCAGAGGATTCGGCGAGAAAAAGATTCACGCCATAGAACTTACCCATGTCGCTAATCCAATTTGATTTGAAGATGGATTTGCCGCGAGCAATGGGAAGCGCGTGAAATGTTCCGATCGGGCGCTGGGCGTATTTCTGCAGATTGTCGAAGTAGGGGGTGTCGAAGCGGTTGGCGACGCCATCCAAAATACTCAGATGCAACTCCAATGGTTCTTCGACCTGGTAAAAAACCCTTCGGAGAAAGTTCGCGTTGACATCGCCGGCCACTGTCTCCACTCGCCGATCACTGAGAAAGTAGATGTCGAGTTCGGGCCGCAGCTGTTTCAAACCTTGGGCAAGCGCCATGCTGTAATCGGCGGAATTCGGGGAGATGCCGTTAACAGCCAGATGGCTGGTAAGAACCTCACGCAATACCGGGCTGTTGTGGGATGAATGAAGCGAAATACCTTCGTAAACAATTACTGCTTCAAGACTGCCGTTCAGGATCGTTGCGAGTACGGCATCCTCAAATGAGGATGCGAACACCGGTTCATACACAAATTTGTCTTGCGGTCTCCGCAGTTTGCGCAGTTCCTGCGCCAGTTCGTGCCACGCTGTGCGGCCTGCAGGACTCGCGACGAGTACTTCGAAATACGGCCGACGTGCGTGGGCATCCTCGCCCGCACTGGACGTCCGTTCGCCGAGATTGATGGGCGCTTCGTCCTCGCTCTCCCAATCTCCAACGTTCGTGCGATAGGAATGTGTCAGCAGCGCGTTTCCTATCGATTGAATCAAGCGAGCCGCGCCGGTGGCATCGCCTGAGGAGATGCGTTCTTCCAGCGAGGCCAGCAATTTTTGTCCCGGATAGGCGAAGAAATCTTCCCAATGCCGCAATTCTTGGAAAATGTTAACTACAGCAGTCTTATGCGGCGTCTTGTTGGCGTCCTGCTGAGCGAGTGACCTGTCCCACACGCGCGACGATTGCAGCAAGTTGCGCCAGCGGTCGAATCTTGCTTCCCCGGCCATCATGAATTGGTCGACTCGGGGAGCTTCCGGTCTTGATGGAGTACTCATGATTTCCTCAGCCTGCGTTCTTCGTCTTCAACCGGCGCAAGAGAATGGCCCCAGTTTCCCGAGGGTTCAGAGATGCGTCGGGTTTCACTTGCACTGGTGTGATTGTTAGCAGCGCCAAAGAATCGCAACAACTAGGGAAATCCCTAACCTCGAGTTGAAGAGCAGCCTCCGGAGTGCAGCGACTGTGGTGTACTCACTCTTGGGCCATAGAAGTGGACGCATCCAACGCGTCCGCTGGCCAACTGTCTTCGGTGGGACTCCACGATTTATCCGGGTTGTAGAGCTCCATGGCTTTGAAGATCTTGAGAGTGTCCGGGCCCAAGTCTTTCTGGTAAACGATGCTGTCGTAACCAACTATGAAGGTTCTCACCCCTGTGACGCGATAATCTGCGGGAGCGGCGGCTAGTGCGAACCCTCCGATCATGGCGCCCTCCACCACGAAGTCCAGCTTGCCAAGCGGGGCAGCGGGGCCTTGTCCTTTCAGAATTTTAAAGAAGTAGCCGTGATAGGGCTTGGCCTTGTCGGTGTAGCCCTGCTGCAAAGCATCCGCTATATTCTCGGCTATCGGTCCGCCAAGGCTCCCGTCAGAATTGCGCCACACCAAACCGTTGTGCGTTCCCGGAGTGCTGATGACGCGCTGCGCGTACTGATTCACTTCGGCGCCATCGTGTTTCGTCATCGCGTATTCGTCTTGTGCTTCTACGTATCCTCGGCAGATCTGGATGGCATCGAGTTCATTCGCACCGATACGCCGGTAAAGCATCTCTTGCTTGCCGACCTTGGTGTCGAAGAACCAGGTTCCGTTTTTGTGTACGATTGGGATCGCCAGCGGAAAATTGTCGTTGCCAACCAGCAAGGTGGCGCGATTCGCGTTATTGGGGTCGACGCTAATCGAAGTATGCTCATGCGCCTTGGCTACAAATTCAGCCGCGATCCTCTTATCGCGTACGGGATCCTCCGAAGACACCAGATCTTCACCTTCCGGGCCCAGAATCTTATTCAAGGCCGACACGTCGAAGGCTTCGGAGGCCTGAATGAGGTCGGCGGCGGCCTGTTCTGGAGTCGCGAACGTTTTCTGCGTCGACTTGGCTTCTTGTCCGAAAGCGAAAGTGATAAGGACGAGCAAAGCCAGAGCCGAGGGAACCGGACACAACAGAATCACTCCCAAAATTGTCTTTTCTTGTACTCTCATTTTTTTTCCGTTGGTCATGGTTCCTTTACCTCCGCCGTCCCCCGCCGCCCCGACCGCCCATACTGGAACTGCCGCGGGAACTGCTGGCACGCGCCGCACTGCCGTTTCCGCCACCGAGTGCGTTACCACTGGACCTTGAGTTTGAACCGGGCGAGACGCTTCGATTGCCAACGCGATCTCCACTGCCCGATGAAGGACGATTAGCACCGCCTGAACTACGGTCGTTCGCACGAGGCTCTGACCCGCGCGATGAGACATCGCGTGTGCTGGCTTGCGGCCTGTTTCCGGTCTGTCCCTGATTTTGACGCGCAGCCGCTTGGCGGTCGGACGCGGAAGCCCCGCGAGTTGTGCCGCCATATTTCTGCGCAGTGTCTCTATTTCCGTAAGGCGTTCCGCCGCGGTGCTGCGGGTTGTGTTGCCAGCCGCCGCCGGAACCGCCGCGGGCGGGCTGTGTCGATACTCGATTGCCGCCGTTTACGTTGTTACGGTTACCGCCGTTTATGTTGGAATTACGGTTGTAGCTATTGTTGTTATTAATGGTAATGTCATTATTTCCGCCCCAACCAGCGCCATATCCCCAACCCCCGCCCCATGCCGCTCCCATGGCGAGACCAACACCAAAGGAAATCGCCACACCTGCCGCGTAATACCCGGGAGGCGGATAGGTAATGGGAGGATAGGGATAAACTGGCGCCCCGTATACGACGGTGGGATTGTAGGTTGGAACGTAAACAACTTCCGGATTAGCTTGCTGAATGACGACAACCTGTTTGGATTCCACAACTTTTGTTTCAACCTTCTGCTGTTCCGTGGATTTCAAGTTGCCAGAATCTTGTGCCTTTTTCCTCATGCGCTGAACGGCATCCATAACATCGGATTGTTGCGCCAGAAAGGCGTTTCCCAGATCGGTAGTCCACTGAATATCGTTCGCCAGGCGCTTCACCAGGTCTGGCATTGCGGCCAAGCCCTGGACGCTGGGGTCCCAAGGCTGCTTCTGCACGGCGTCAGCGAGGGCCTTATCCTTCAATGTTTTGTTTTTCTCCAGCCATTGTTGAAGTTGAACAATCTCCAACGGATACGTGGAAGCCGCGAGCACTTGGGCTAACATCGGATCCGGGTATAACGCGATCGGCGCGACAAGCGAGTCGAGTTGATCGCCCGGTATTTTTGCCGCGGCTTCTTGCTGGCCCGACCCCGCGGCCTGCTCTTGCGTCTGAGCTGCAGGAAGTGTGTTTAGATGCAAGAGCAGCACAGAGCAGAGCACGGCAAGACCATTTTGCGTTATTTTCCCGAGAAGTTTCGATCCAAGAGTTTTCCTCATCATGGTTCAACCTTCTTTCTCGCTCTACACCGCACCGGCCAAGCGGGCGATGAGGAACCGCTCAGACTTTAGGCTTCTCCTCTTTGGGGGCTAATCAACGGCTAAGGTTTGCGCGGAGAAATTTGACTCCGAGCGAAACGGAGACGCACAGAAGCCCGAGGAGGCCGATCAAAGGCAGACCACTTGCGGTCTTCGGCAGTTTTGCCGGGGCCGTTTCTGCCGTAGGCGCGGGAGTCGGTTCAGCGGTGGCTACGAGGATCGGAACATCGGCTGGTGGAGCCGGCGGAGGCGGCGGCATCGTTCCCGTCACTGCCCTCTCGTGGGCGACTACTGTCTCGGGAACCTCGACAATTTTGGTGGCGGTGACCACCATTCCCTTTTTCAAGGCGAACGCATCGACCATCTCGCCATTCACATTGAATTTTTGGTCCTTGGGGATCTTGAAGGACTGGTTCGTGCCGTCTTCTAGTGTCAGGATGACAGAATTTGGCGGGGTCACATGCCAAACCTTCCCTGTAACGCTCTGGACGGTGGTCACCGTCTGCGGCGTGGTGGTGACGGTGAGGGTGTGCTGGAGTTTCATGCCCGGCTTTAGGTCATGAATGCCCAGTTGCCTGCCATCAACATCGATTTTACGGCCTTCTGGGACATTGGGAATGTGCCGGATACTGCCATCCCCCATTTTGAGCAACAGGTCGTTGCCTTCGACAAGCAAAACCACTGCATGCTCGACAGTGACTTGTTTGGTCGCGATACCTTGGGTGGTTGTCGTTTGCGTTTGAACCTGCGCGATGGAAGACAGCGCAAAAACAATACAGATTGTCGCCACCGCTAATACGGACCCTGTTTTTGTCCAACTGCTGCCTGACTTCATTTGAATCCTCCGAATTGAATTGAGCTAAGATTTCTCGAATCCTGCACTCACCCGCTGCCGAGCCGACATCAATGCGAGTTTTGGCCCCCATGCTCCTCGGCCACAGAGCTTGGTTGCTCAGAATTCGTAAGATCGGTTGAATCCGTAATCGTCGCGTGCGCGACGTATCGCAAAGGCGCACTACCTACAAAATGGAAGGGGTAGCAAGTCACAAGAGTGAGCGTGCCCTTGGGCCGTGGCACGAGAACAGAAACGTCCTCCGGTGAAACAATGACAGTTTCGTCCACGACATCACAGAAGTTCCCCTTTCCCATTTGCAGGTCCAGCATATTGCCGAGATGAATATCCTTGAGCCCGCGGAAGAATCCAGCGCGGTGTCCGACGATACCGACGTTGCTGGTTTCGCCAGGAGCAGCCGTGCCTTCGACGTGCCCGACAGCACGACTAAGGGTCAGGTCGTCGGTACCTTCGAGCGCGGGAACTTCGAGATTGATCGCAGAAGTCCTGAGCACGCCCAGAAGACCCGCCACACGGGCGATCAGGCTGGCCTGATAAACCTCGATACGTTTTTGTGACCAGAAACGGAAATCTGGGATTGCGATTTTCCGGTGAGACGAATCAGCAAAGACACGCGTGGAGGTGGATTGACTTCGCCAGAATGCGCGTATGGCCGCATGTGAGTAAACGGCGATATAGATGTGAACGGCGGCAAACAAGAAGAGCATCAGGAATCCGAACAAACGCAAAAGACGCTCGAAACCGCTACTGACTCTGGGCATGCTGGTTCGCACCGTACGCTCGCGTCCCCGCCAAATGGCTAGGGCGCCTCTACGCCCGATTTCGGCCGATTAAACTACGCCCTGAGCATTCATTTAGGCTGATTCAGCGGAAGGGACAACTAGGGAAACCCCTAACCGAGCTTAGGGTGAGTGAACAAGGTCGGGAAATCACATTGAAATGTGGGGGTCAATGTAGGGCAGACCATCGAGCACCGCATGAATTGCGGGAATCAAGTGGGCTTTCATTCGGGATTTGGTAACAAATCCACGAGGAATTTTTTCCAGGCAAGCGTCGATGTATTCCTTACTGGAATGGATGGTAAGGAATACAAACTTAGCGGTCGAGCCAGACTGGACAAGTTTGTGGACCGCATCAATTCCGGTCATTATGGGCATAGTGATATCGACAACAACGACGTCGGGTCTAAGACGCAGAACTTCCGAAACCAGCGAAGCCCCATCGGCGGCCGTACCGATAAGCTCAAAATGAGGCTCCAGGAACGCGATTTCGAGTTTCAAAAACTCGAGGTGATCATCGGCCAAGAATACGCGCGGGCGAATCATGGTTCGCTCCGTTGGAACATCCGGTATCCAGCTCAGATGCAGGATCTACCGGAACTCTATCCTACAGGCCGAAAATAACCGCCGCGATTGTACTGAACAACTGGGGGAAGCCCTAGGCCGGTGCTCTAGAATTTTGTTGAGAATTTATCCGCGACTGCCAGCTGCCCTTCCCTTTCCTGGGAATTCGGGGTCAACCGAGATCAAACCCTGTTTCAGTGCAAACAAAATCAATTCCGCATTATTCTTGAGGTTGAAGGCTTGCATGATGTGATGTTTATGGAATTCCACCGTTTTTTCACTGAGGCTGAGCATGTCCGCAATTTGTTTAATGGGCCTGCCCTCGCCTAGTAATTGAACGATATCTTTCTGGCGGGGCGTCAACTCCTTGCTGAACTGTCGAACCCGAGCCTTCGTTGTTACCCAGTCCTCGCCCCGCATTTTGCGAGTCAAATAAGACTCTCCGTGCAAAACATGATCGATCGCTTCCAGCAGTTCCCGCGCCGCGGACTGCTTGAGGACAAATCCGACCGGCCCGAGTTCAAGAGCCGCAGCAGCCAAGTTCGCATCGTCTCGCATAGTGAGGAAGATGAACTTCATGCTGGGATTCTGCTCTTTGATTCTGCGCGCAGCGTCCAGTCCGTTTAGGACCGGCATAGCCACGTCCGCAATGATGACATCGGGCTTTAGCCGAAGGGCTGCCTCGATTAAGGTTCGGCCGTCGGGCACAACACCGACCACGGCGTATTTCTTCTCCAAGTAAACCTTTAAACTCTCGGTGAAGATTACATGATCGTCGGCGATCAAGAGTCTCGAGCGGGACTTATCCGTAGATACGCGTTCCATGAGGGGACACTTTCTGGGCGATCACGACGAGATCGCACTGGGAAATACTAACGAATAGTGGGCGGAGTTGACTGCTCTAAGAAAACCACTCAAGCAGTATGCGCGTGGGTAAGCAGTGACGGCAATCACATTCCCAGCGCTGCCCCAACTTTGCGCGTACCTCCGCCGCGAGTTCGCCACAACACACTACCTAGTCGTTGCTTTCCTTGCCGCAGGTTTGACCGGCACGGACGCCGTCACCGTGGTCCCTTTTCCAGACTCCGAATGAATCTCGAATTTTCCACCCAATAGACGTGCGCGCTGTTCCATGCTTCGAATACCAAGCCCTCCGGTGCGGGACAGCTTCGCCAGATCGAATCCAAGGCCTTGGTCGCACACGCTAACCTCCAATCTGTCTCCGGACATTTGCAGCTCCACTTCCGCATCTTTCGCCGCGCTGTACTTCTTCACGTTCCGAAGGGCTTCTTGAACGATTCGAAAGACAGCAAGTGCTGCATCAGGATCAAGCGACCGGGGAACCTCATCTGAGGTAAAGCCGACCAGGATTCCTTGTTGAGCCGTAAACTCTTTGCACAACGCGGCGAGAGCGGGAACCAGTCCTAAGCTCTCGATGGTCGATGAATGCAGCCGGTGAGATAAGGTATGCAGATCATCGCCAAGTTGCATTGTCGAATTCAGAAGCTCACGCAATTGCCTACGAACTTCATCCAATGCCGCCGGGGTGGCCTCCTGCGCATTTTCCAAACCCAGAGCGAGTATCGCCACTCTCTGGCTAAAGTCATCGTGAAGCTCGGACGCCACCCGGCTGCGTTCTTGCTCTTCCGCTTTAATCAGCATGCCGCTGAGCTGCATTTGCCTGTCCCTGGCAACCTTCAGTTGCTTTCGGCTGTACTGCAGGTAGGCGGCCAAAATGGAAAGACCAAGGATAATCGCTAGTACCGTGGTCCATGTCCATTTGGTGCGCTCCCAAAGGCTGGGTTGCGCAAACATGATGACGCTTCCTGCAGGGAGCTTGCTTTCCGGGATGTGCCACGTTTGCAGCTCATGCCAGTCGAACATGTAGACGCCAGGGATTGTCTGGATCGGGATTTCCTGGGCTTTTTTCCCATCCAGTAGCCCTGAAACAATCTTAGCAGTGATCTCTCCTTGCTTTTCAAATGGCATCACGTACCCGCCAACAATCCCATGTCCGATATATGTGTCGGACATGCCAAAATCCGGGGCATTAGAGGCGGCTGCGATTTCCGGGAGTACCTTTGTTGTACTGGCAAATTTGTTTCCGGCGGCATCCCGGACGAATGAGGTATACAACTCGATGGAATTGCTAGGCAGTTTCATTAGTCGTTTCAGTAATTCGTCCATTTCCATGTCAGTCAGATAGACAATTTCTGCTTTCGTTTTGAAAGAAGTGAATGCTGATTTCGTCAGGGAGATCGCGACCTTGTCAAACAGAGAATTACCCCCCACCACGAATACGTGGCGCGTATCCGGGAAAAGACGGAAGGCCACTTCGAGGGTCTTTTGGGGTTCAAGTTTCATCCATGTTCCAGTAAATCTGGAATCGAGCCTTGGGTTACCCAATTCATCCGCACTGGCGCCACAAATAACGATGGGAACATCCAAAAAGATGGACTGCGTGTACTTAAAGAGAAAGTCGATCGCGCCGGGGCCCACAGCTACTATTACGGCCAACTTATACGAGCCGTACTTCTTATCGATCCAGGCTCGCGCCTCTTCCCTTGAAGGTCTAATTGGAAAAGAAGATAGATCGAGACTCTCAGAGAAGAACTCGACGTGACGATTCGGCTTCTCTTGTATACCGCTGACGAGCTGCTCCGCTATCCCGCGCATCAGGGAATGCGGAGAACCCACCTCACCGAGAATCAGGACATCTTCTTCGGGTGGAGTCTGGCCCGCACCGATAGATGCGAAAAGTGAGAGCAGCAGGACACACAGCAGAGTCGCTCGGCATCCACAATCGGACGGAGAGGGGGACAGAAAACAACTAGCTACATACTTCGCCCGTGCCATCAATACTTGCCCGCGGTCTGAGAAGTCATATAAGACTAGTCAACGTTTCGCGTATACTGTCAGTTGTGACAGGACAAATTTTGACAAGAAAGCCCTGCTAGATTCGCGAATGCGACAGAAGCGGAGCGTCGTGCGTGCCAATATAATGCAAGTGATTCCTTGCTCAATCCTTGCTAGCCTCTGCGCTTTGTGAATAGTACCTACCATTTCTCGGCCAGCTGATCCAGGAGTACTGCTAGCCGAACGAAATATTCTGTTAATTACCGCGGATAGCCGATCTAGGCGCCGTTGCTGCAACTGACTTTCACGGAGCGGTGCTTCGAGAGTGGAACAGAGCCGGTGATTCCGAACACGGGGAGCTTCACTGCAGCGTCACGGGATTTTCCACTCCGTTCGAACTGGTTTTTCCGCCGAACCAGAAGTTTCCCGTCGAGGGATATCCACAGGAGTGGTCTCACGTCGTAGCTCAAATGAGTCTTGAGGACGGCATTGCTCTGACACCATCAAGACAAGGCATGATACGCGGAAAGTCGCCCGAATTGGCAATAGCGAAATATTTGGAAATGTCTCCAATCTCCGTGCGTGAATCGCCTGTTCACCACGTCCCAATCCGAACGACAGCCTGAGTGGAAATCTTCAGTCCTTCCTGCGGCCTGATTGGGCCAACATCGTTCATCCACGAGTGGGTGTATTCCAGATTCAAGACACGCTATGCGAAGGGTCGCGTCACTACCCAATCAAAGCCACCACCCACAGCGATGCTGGGCCCGTTTTGGGCACTCTCGACAGAGTAATCGCTCCGCTTCGGATCGTGTCCACGGGTGCCGTTGCCATCATTCCATTGTGTGAGCAATTGGTTTTCCTGGCTCGGATTGTCGATCTCTTGGGTGACTTTTCTTCCGCCAAACATAAATTGCCCGAACGGAGAAAAGCGACGAGCGGCCATGGGAGTCCAGCGAAAACCGCCGCCGTAGAAAAGGGAGTCCGCGCTGTAGTTGTCTTGCGGCTGATACATAATCAGGCAACCACCGAGTCGGTGATGACTTGCAAGTTTGGATTGATTCGCGCGGCACCCGAACCGCCACCACCAACGCACGAACCACCGCCGAGGAAGGTCTCGTAGTAAGGAAAAACCGTCAGCTCGATATCAGCTTCTTTGGAATGTGCATGATCAAACGTAACACCTGCCGGCATCCACTCGTTCTTGACGAATACGAACGGCTTCTCACCCGAGCCGCTCTTATAATCCGCCAGGAGTTGCCGACGGACTTCGTAGTTAAAACCGAACAGTCCCATGCGCGTTTCACGATACCAAGGGACCCGGAAAGCCATCATGTTGGCAAAGGTGCGGCCAGGATTCAGAAAACTTCGAGCGAATATGATCAGCGGTCGATTGGCTGTGCGGTTTTCCAATCCCATAAGTACATAACGATCCGCGGCGTCCTCCGCGAGCAAGACAACAAAACCGAGCGTGGGAGTGTCCACGAGGCAAATGAATCCGGGCGAGGCGTGCAGCATGACATTGGCGATAGAAGCTTCACTTGCAGGTCCAATTTTCCATTGGGTATGCCACACGGCAGAATAGGCCATGGACCGGAACATGCTAATCCAGTAGTCGCGCCCGTCTCCCCACTGCACGAGCCGGTACTTTGGATCGTTTTGGCGCTCGATAAAACCGAATAGAGAGCCTTCGAGCGGGTGCCCGACATATGGAGCCATGCGCAGAAGTAAATTTGCGCAGCGCGAGACGCCTGCGCTGACCCACAAAGGAAGTCCGATGGATTCTGATCCTGAATGAATCGGGCGCTACCTATCCCGGGATCGTGATCATCAATGAGGGAATCCAAGCTGCGCTGAAGGATTCGCCCTATCACCTTGAATTCTATTCCGAGTTCATGAATACCGGGTTGTTTCCTGATCCGGCCGATCAGCAGGAGTTTCGCGATTTCTACCTTCGCAAATATAAGAACCGCCAGCCAGACGTGATTATTGCGAGCGGCCCATCCCCTCTCAAATTTATGCAAGAAGTGCATCAAAGAGCGTTTCCCGGCGTGCCAATTGTTTTCTGCCTGCCTGCTTTAGGAGCGCCGGGCGCTCCCGGCCTAGATTCTGATTTTACGGGTGTCGAAAATGATATGGGTCCGGCCAAGACCCTGGAAATAGCGTTACGGCTCCGACCCGGCACAAAGCATGTGGTCGTGGTGAACGGGGGCATAGCGGAGTACGACAAACAGGAACTGGCCAGCGTCAAGCAACAACTGAAAGGATTCACGGACCATCTCGACATTGCCTATATGACGGCGCTGGCCATGCCTGATCTGCTGGAGCGTCTCAGGCACCTGCCAAGTCACACGCTCGTCCTGTTGACCACATTATCGCTGGATGCCGCAGAGACCCGGTTCACTTCACGCGACTACGGCCCAATGATCGATGCAGCGAATGCGCCGGTGTTTAGCTTGTTCGATGTTCACTTGAATCATGGAGAGGTGGGGGGCTATCTTTCTAGCCTCAGCGAGCAAGGGAAGGTTGCTGGCGAGATGGCGCTGAAGCTGCTCAGTAGCGCAAAGCCGCAGGACATTCCCCGGGTAAAAGGCGTGAACACCTACATGTTCGATTGGCGAGCGCTAAAGCGTTGGGGAATAAGGGAAAGTGATCTTCCTCCCGGGAGCGTGGTGCTGTTCCGCGAGATTTCAGTTTGGGAACGCACTAAACGGATCTGGATCAGCGGGCTACTCACAATCCTCGTATTGTCTCTTCTTGCCACTTACCTGCAGTACAGCCGAGCGGAACTGAGGAGGTCGCGAGACACCCAGGTGCAGCTCAGCGGCCACCTAATCAACGCGCAGGAGAAAGAGCGAAGCAGACTGGCATCAGAGCTACACGATGATTTTAGCCAACGCTTGGTGCTGCTTGTATTCGGATTGCAGAGTACTGAGGAAACGCTTCCCGATTCACCAGATGCGCTGAAACAGACGCTCGGCGAGTTCAGGCATTCGGCATTCAGTTTGGTGACGATCTTCATAATTTATCCCACCAATTACATTCATCCACGCTTGACACTTTGGGACTGGTCGCCGGGCTAAGGTCTCTGTGTAAAGAGTTCGGTGCTCGGCAAGGCATCGAAATCAATTTCACATCTGAAGGTGTTCCACACACCGTTAGGCCGGAAGTTTCTTTATGTCTGTTTCGCATCGTCCAGGAGGGCCTTCAGAATTTGAAGAAACACAGCGGTACAAAAACGGCTCAATTGAGTTTGCGCAGTATTGGCGACAAATTACTCCTTTCTTTGTGCGACGAGGGTATGGGATTCGATGCGAACAGGCTGGAAAAATCTGGGCTGGGCATTCTCAGCATGCAAGGACGCGCACGCCTCTTAGGCGGGGAATTCGAGATTCACTCGAAGCCCGGCACGGGAACGAGAATAGAGGCATGGGTACCTCTCGAGCCGGTCGCAGACCGGGTCAATGCTTGATTTTGCGTGGCGCTGCAATGTTCCGCGCTCGGGGCGCTGCTACGGTCACATCGTTGAAGCGCATGACAAAAGACACCACGTCTCACTTCTCATGGTTCCAGGCAAGGCACAGTTCTCAAAATTTTGCCACTGGAGGGCAGGACTCGGAGTATTGGGGGTGTCGTCGGGTGCCCCGAGTCCTGTTTTGTCTTCCACGCGGCATTCTTGGACTAGCCGCTCCGGTGTGACCTGTGTGTATCTTCTTAGACTTAGACGATGTTCCCAAGCAACTGGGGAAATCCCTAAGTGATACTTCTCCGGGATTTTCAGCTTTTCAGCTTCTTCCCCGCTCGTAAATATCGTTAACGAGCGTTGATTGTGGCTATGCTTGGGCCACCTTGGGCACTTAGGGTTTGATCGAGATCAGTCCTTGCTTCAGTGCAAACAAGACCAGGTCGGCTGTACTATGAAGGTTGAACAATTCCCGTATCTGGTGTTTGTGGAATTCCACCGTTTTTTGGCTTAAGGCTAAGATATCTGCGATCTCCTTCATAGATCGCCCCTCAGCTAGCAACTGGACAATTTCTCTCTGTCGCGGGGTCATCTCCTTGGAGTATTGCCGAGCCCTAACCTTCGTTGCGACCCAGTCCTCAGCTCTCAGCTTCGGGGTTAAATAGGCCTTACCATGCAAGACATGGTCGATCGCCTTTAGCAACTCCGGTCCGGCTGAGTGCTTTAGCATAAACCCAATTGCGCCGAGTTCTAGCGCCGCGGCGGCGAGGTTTGGGTCGTCTCGCATCGTTAGGAACATGAATTTGATGTTGGGAACTTGTTCTTTGATTTTTCGCGCCGCGTCTAGCCCATTTAACAACGGCATACTGACGTCTACGACAATCACATCCGGTCGGAGTCGCACGGCGTCCGTTACCATCGCACGGCCATCACCAACCACCCCAACAACGGTGAACGTTTTTTCCAGATAAACTCGTAATGTTTCGGCGAACATAGCATGGTCATCCGCAATTAATAAGTGCGGACGGGTCCCGCGCGCAGACACGTTTTCCATATGTGTCCTTCTGGGCGTTCAGCGAAGGTCCTCGCAGATAATTCTTGGACTCGTGCGTGATGGCCAAGCGATCAAACTACGGGCGATGGGTAAACCCGAAAATTTCTGCCGGGGCGACCCGCAACGTCTGCGAGTGACACGTATCATATTCGTTGTGGCCTCGTTTGTCAGCAAGAAACCGCATCAGAGAGCCTAGGGAAAGCCCTAATTGCTCAGCGGCCGCTGTTAGTCGATTCTCCCATTGGTCACCGAATGCAGAGAAGGACGAGGAACACCAGGACCTGGTCGGATTTTGTGCCTGATGGTTTTCCTACAGGCCTGCGTGTCTGCGCATTCGGTGACCTCCAAGACTGGAGCTTCACACCATGGATAGGTGCAGAGAAAACCATTGAAAAACTATCCCAGAAATCGCCGCAATCGCACTCTCAAGAGCCTTCCTACTTCTCGGTTGAAAGCTCTTCGGGCAAATTTACGATCAAGACGTACCTCACCGCTATTGCCGCTCGGGTGCAGGGGAGTCCATGACAAAGATGTTTCGCATTCGCATTGCCCTGTTTCAATTGTGCCATTTCCACAATTAATGGCACGTTGGAGTTTTTCACAGGTGTATGACGCAGCGTCCTCGAAAGCACAACGCTAAGGGTCGGTTTCAACAAGCAGGAGGACTCTACCGTGACACTTCCCAAACTCGCCTACGACCGAACCCAACTAAACCCCGCACTCGAAATATCCATCCACATCGGCCTGGCGATTCTGCTAACCACCGCCTGTCTCCTGATACTGCGCCCCTTCATTCCTCTGCTCACTTGGGGCATTATCATTGCGGTCGCTGCTCACCCGGGCTTCCAAAAGCTGAAGCTTGCGCTAGGGGGGCGAGGAGTAGTGACCGCTATCCTGTTTACGGTTCTACTTCTGGCTTTGCTGACTGTTCCAGTTGTCTTGCTCGCGGGAACACTCGTCGAAGGTATCCAGACCCTTGCAGCCCACTTCAAGGAAGGAACCTTAACTATCCCGCCTCCTCCTGCGGGCGTCGAAACCTGGCCGATCATTGGGGCTCCATTGAACAGTTTGTGGAGCCGGGCATCTACAGACCTAAGCGAAGCTCTGAGAGGTTTTGCTCCCCAAGTCAAAGCGGTAGTCCCGGACCTGCTCTCTGTTATTGCCGGAGTTGGCCTCACCGTGCTGCAATTCGCTCTTTCCCTCGTGGTGGCGGGGGTGCTTCTGGCGAACGCTGAGGCCGCATACGAAGTGATGCGTTCTCTGTGCAGGCGTGTTTTCGGGGACAGAGGGCTCGAGTTCCAGCAACTAATAGGGGCGACCATACGCAGCGTTACCAGCGGGATCCTTGGCGTTGCACTGATCCAATCGGTTCTCGCGGGCGTTGGTTTTCTTGTAGCAGGGCTGCCTGGTGCGGGCTTGTGGGCTGTAATGTTTCTAATCGCCGCCGTGCTGCAGGTAAGCGTGCTCGTACTGATACCAGCGGTGATTTACATGTTCGCGATCTCCAGCGCCATGAAAGCGGGGATTTTCCTGATTTGGTGTCTCGCGGTTGGCCTGATGGACAACTTCCTGAAGCCCCTGTTACTCGGGCGAGGAGTCGCGGTTCCAATGGCGGTGGTGTTCCTGGGAGCGATAGGCGGATTCGTTGCGTTGGGCCTCGTCGGCTTGTTCGTTGGCGCGGTCGTTCTTTCGGTAGGCTATAAGCTCTTCCTCGCTTGGCTAGATCAGAGTCCGACTGACACACAGGAGACCTGATGATGCAGCAGGAGGGGGGCAGTCCGACCAGTGGCGCAAGGGCGACATACCTGGTCTCGCGCGGACCTATTTGCGTCATCGCTACACAGTCTTGTTCTATACCCTCCTTGCAACAATGGTGGTTGCGCCGATTTTCAGTGCCCTAAACTTCAATGGAACCCTGATCGAGTCATTGCTCGCCGACTGCCTGCTCGCAGCAATATTGCCAGTTGGCGCGGTGAGAAACCGCCCTTATCTGCTGATGGCCATCGTTGTTGTCTGGCTAGCGCGTATCGTGACAGGTTGGCTTGATCATCGCGTCCTATCGGAGACGGCCCTCGGAATCTGGACGCTTATTGGACTGCTTTCTGCTGTAGCTGCGATACGCTTCGCAATTGGCGCTACGCAGGTTGACGCGGAGCATCTGTATGCAGCTCTTAGCGCTTATTTGCTTGCCGGTCTTTACTTCGGTCTCTCCTATTGGGTTCTTGAACAGATGAAGCCGGGCACGTTTTCCTTCACGGGCGAATTTTCCCAAGCCAGCGCAATCCACTTCAGCTTCGTGACACTGGCAACGCTCGGTTATGGTGACATCGCGCCACGAGCGGACGTGGCGCGCGGTATTGCAATCGTCGAAGGTGTTGGTGGTCAACTGTTCCTGGCGGTTCTGGTCGCGCGCCTGGTCAGCTTGTATTCGGAGCCAGGGAACCAATCGAGTTAATTGCCGCGCAGTTGACGTTAAAAAGTCCAGCGATTTTCTTCAAACGGGGATTCTCCGGGTTTAGCTGAAGTTGAAAGCTAGAAGCTGCGGCTCTGTCCCGAACTCGAATAGAGTTCGGGTTTTGTTAAAGGAGAGAACAACAGTGAAAAGGAACTAACAGAGGAAAAACCTGAGTCCAATCCTAAGCCCCTTTTATGAGAAGGGCGGTTAGTGTGACGTTAGCTTTTTTTTCCTCCTGTGAATCTGTCTCCGTTCAGCCGGCCAGCTTCTGTCGCCATCCTTCCATCCGCATTCTCTTAGGGATTCCCCTAGTTGTGTAGACGCACAATCAAACCTAAAGTTTTCAAGAAAACCGGCGTTTGGCCAAGGATAGGGTAATTGCTGGACAATTCTCCGCTGTGAATTCTGATTGCACCCTAACGTAAGCCAGGCTGGGAAAGAGTGAACTTGTAGAATTGGTGTGGATTTACGGGGCAACAACAGTGGAGTGCTTGAATTGTCTCGACTTGAAGGGCTCTCCGGTTTCCCAGTTGTGGCTTGTTGTATGTCGCTTTCCCGCGTTCGCTTGTTTGCTCATCTTTCTCGCCTTCTCCAGTCCAAGCTTTGCTGGCTGCGAGTATGTGCCCGCTGGCGAATCATTTGGGATTCGTCTGCTCGATCCGGTCGCTTCCTACAGCTCCAAACCCGGCACGACCGTGCGCGCCGTCCTGATTCAGTCGCCCGAGTGTGATTCTCGTCCGGTTTTTCCTGCTGGCCTCGAGGTCGCGGGAACAATCACCAAAATTCGCAAAGTCGGGCTTGGCTTCATTCACGATTCTGCGTACGTGGAAATTCACCTCGATCATCTGGTCACCGCTGCTGGCCAGGTGCTCCCTCTTGCGGCGGAAGTCGTGGAAGTGGAGAACGCCCGCGAAGCTGTGCGTCACGGCGTTATCCGCGGTATTCGCGCCACCAACACGCCACAAGGTCGCATCACCAGCGGCCTGATTCACATGCCCTCGTTCAATCCGTACACTGATGTGGTTCTGATTGTTTATCGCGCCGTTACGGTGCTTCCAGAACCTGAAATTTACCTGCCACCGGGAACGGACCTGCGTTTGCGCTTGAATCTACCTCTCTACGTGGGCGATCAGCCTGAACTACCCAGCGTTTCACTTGCTCTGGATGATTACGAGCGCGGTGACATTGAAATGCTCCTGCAAGGTCAATCGGACCGCACGACGACCCCAAGCGGTCAAGACGCAGACGTAGTTAACTTGCTTTTCGTCGGTTCTCAGGATCAGGTGGATGACGCGTTCACTGCCGCAGGCTGGCGCACCGCCGACTCCAATTCCAAAAAGGCTTTCTTCAAGGAATTCGGGGCCTTTTTGACATTATCCAATTATCCTAACATGCCTGTCTCGCGCCAGCTGCTCTCCGGCCAGCCGCAGGACACAGCTTGGCAGAAGAGTTTCAACAGCTACGGCAAGCGCGAACATCTTCGTTTGTGGTCCCAATCAAAAACGATTCAGGGAAAGCAAGCCTGGTTGAGTGCCTATACGCGCGAAACCGGCGCAGCTCTTTCCGTGAAGTATCACAAGTTCATCCACCACATCGATGGCAACCTGCTTGACGGCGTCAACATGCTCGTGCGCGATCTTGCGCTGACGGGTTGCATGGAATCCGTGCACCAACTCCCTCGCCCCGATTTGCCGCAAACCATGCACAACTCCACCGGCGACGAAATGTACACGGATGGTAACCTTACCGTGGTTCATTTGAAAAGTTGTGCGACCCCCGTGCTGCAGTACTCGTGGAATACCCCACTGATCCCCGTGCGGCCCAGCAATCGCTTCGTGCGCTACCTCCGAACTCGGGTTCTCCTTTACAAGAGCGACGTCATTCGCGGAAACATCATTTACAGCGTATTCGACCTTTCTCGAATGAGCCTTAATTTGCTGGGCCGGTACTTTACTTGGAATGCGAGCGACTCTGGCGACTCACTCCTGTCTCCGCTCTCGCCAGACACGCTTTTCCCACAATTCACATTCGCCGAATGACCGAACATCTCTCCGAGTAGGAGAGGCCGGTGCTCTGTAGGCGTTCCTTGGCTGTATCCGCCGTTTCCGGCTGCGTGCTCGCTTAGGTCGACCCTGGCAGCACCGACGCTCCCTCCCCTCACAGACCCCGCCGTGCAGATTTCGCCTCGTCGGAAACGCTTCTTCATCGCCTTCGTATTCACCATGAACTTCCCTCTTCGGCTGCGTGCGTCAAATGTGCGTGAAGCCGAAAAAGTCGACCGTCGCTGGTCTCTTCCCCTGCCGCTTCGCAGTTCCGCCGCGTATCGTCCAAAGTCAACCCGCCGTTTCTCCGGATGGAGCGTCAGATCGTATTTGGTGTTGCTAGAAGCTAGGACTCGGTGAGATTTTCTGGGATGTAAGGAGTGTCCCCGAGTCCTATTGTGTCTTCTAGACCGGCGGGTTTACACCGACAACTCGCGAGTTACCTGTGCTTAAGCTTTTAGACTTGGCCGCGTTCTCATACAACTGGGGGAATCGCCAGTATCAGCAACATCAGCGCCCGTTATGAATTCCTCGCATCGGATGATTGAAGATCCTTTACAAGCCCCAATACGTGCGATTCCGACACCAATTGAACGGCTCAGCTTGTAGCTCTTGCCGCGAGCTTCGCTTCGATGACGTGACGGATTAAACGCTTCGTCCTTTCGACGAAGGCCAAGTGGTCGGCGAGGCAGCTCTCGAGCAGCACACCGACGCCATGGTGACCGGTGAGATCGGCGGCAGCGACCAGCGTGACGTATTCCGCTATGCGCATGTGGCTCAAGTGATTGGCCTTTGCCATTACGAAGAGCCGCTTCGCCTCCGGCGATTGGATCTCCGCGAGCTCTTTGCGAAAATCCTCGACAAACACATCGTGCAACCGTCCGGTGAGGTTCATCGGTTTCTCTCCGATGATCTTGAAAGCTTCATCCAGCTTCGCTAAGGTTTGCTGAGAAACGAAAGCCCGTGCTTCGAGGGCCTCTTGTATTTCCGGATTCTGGGCCAATTCGCCCATCTCCTTGTAGATTGCTGCCGAACGTTCCGTGCCTTGTCGCACCTGGCTCAGAATGGTCACAAATAGTTCCTTTGGATTCTTAACCGGCATAGTGGATTTCTCCTTTTCAAAGCTGCTTAGGGTATTTGTTTGGCCTTTTTTTGAAAGTGCCGCTGCAACATTCTAGGAAAAGGGGCTGCCATCCTCCTCCCAGAAGTCGATAGCAGCCCGAGTTCGAGCGGTTAGAATGTCACCTCCGATTTGGAAATTATGGCTTTCCCGTCTCCGCTGCTACTAGGGATTCCCCTAGCTGAATGGCGACGTGGCTTGTCCAAAAGGTCGAGCGGTCGGCGCAACCCAGCGGTCTAAAAAAGAGGACAGGACTCGGGGAACCTCCGTGCCCCCTAGCAATGTTCTCCGTAGCACTGCCCTGCCGTGGCTGGAGTTGAAGAACCTCCGCAAGAAGCTTGACGACGCTCGGCGCTGAGATGTGCGGTACGGGTCAGCAATCCGGTGCTACACGCCGTCACCCGACGACGTGACGAAAACGTCCGGATCGTCATTCCGCCCTATAGAGCCATATCCTTTCACATTGTTAAACCATTTCGCTTTGCCAACCATCTTGCGCTGCTCGTTTGAGTCGTCCAGGCTGGATCAGTTGGGGCGGAGCGCGCCTTCGACTAACATCGCCAGAGAGTGTTCCAAGGTGAGGCCGGACCTTAGCAAAGGCTCGACGTAGAGCTGGTAAAACTCTTCCGCATAGTCCTTGCTTCCAAGATAAGGTTGAGCGTTTGCAGTCTCATATTCGTGTCATTGTCGATCAACTCGTCGAGGTGTTCGCGGATGTACTTGGACACGGCCTTAATCTGCATGCGGTTCTTCATGCGTGTCTTGCGGTCTTTCATTTCCCTCTACTCTCGGTGCTCTTTCTGGGCGGAGCCGCCCTTTAATTGCAGGAGTATAAGCATCACATGCCAGATAGTTTCCGTCGTTGCCTACACGCAACCTCGTATTTGCGTTAGCGCAATTTCGGAGTGCAACAGCAGGGAAAAAGAGACGGGAAGCCGAGGAGATGCCTTTCCAGATCACTCCCTTCGTTTTCTAACTCACCCGCCAAAAGGGGAACTCAGCAACACAACCAGTTGGTGGCGTCGTAGCGAAGCTGGATGCCAAAGCAAAACCCTAGATACCCTGCTTGTGTTCGCTGCGGAACTAATCGCTGGAATCCTGATGAGACGCGGTCATCGAGAATCTGGGGTCTGGAATGCTATTCGCCCTGCTTAGAGAGGCCAATCTCGACCCTTACTCTTAGGCCGCTTGGACCGTACGCATTTATTCCAGACCCAACTCGCTTAACTCTCCTTCCGTGAATGCAAATTGAGCATCACGTCCGGCGACGCTCACTCCTCCTTGCCGATTGAGCAACCTCTCAACTTGTTGCCTGCGAAAGGGATCACCGCAAAGCATGAGTCCCAGCCGGTTCATGAACTCATCTAGATTGCTGAAAAAAGCGCTCATGCGCTATGAGCGCATTCAGCCTGAATTAAGCAGAAAAGCAGCGGCTTCCGCTGTGACCTGCCCCCGTTTGATCCAGTCATAACTTAGCACTCCGGGGTTGTTGCACATCCGTTTTCGCTCACGCTGGCTTGTGGGAGACGACCGGCGTGGGGCGGAGATGCCGGTCGTGCGACCTCCTACTGACCTTGGCTCTGTAGCGGTGGAAGCAGCGACGCCACCTCTACATCCATCAACATTTCGATTCGGCGTTCCAGTTGGAAGAATGTTGCTGTCTTTGTTCCCGGCAATACTTGGTTCACGAGCGGCACATATCTCTTCCGCAGCTGGACCACGGACTCGCTAATTTCCTCGGATCTCTTCAGATAATCCAGCGCCTGCTCGTCCTTGACCGTATCCAAGTTCTGAGCGTACTCTTTGATCAGCGCCAACTTTGTATCACCAATCTTCGTGTACTCAGCCTGGTATTGATCATAAATCGGCCAAAAGTTTGTTGCCTCCGTTGCAGTCAAACTTAAATTCGCAGCAATGAGCTGCTTTTTCTGTGACCGGATGTCCTTCCGCAGTAGTTGTATATCCTGATCGCTCGCCACCTGCTCTCTCTTGCTTGAGGCCGCCGTTTCCTGCCCGGTCGTTGTCTGCGCAGTAACTTGAGAGCCAGACAGGGAACAAACCACCGCCAACATCAACACCATTGCCGTCTTATTGTTCACAATCATTCTCCTTAATAATCTACAGTTCGCCGATCTTACCGTGTGAATCCTTGCTCCCACAACTCGGACTCGGGCCGCTTCCCTAAATCTGCTCTACAGCTTGCCGCCCCAGTCGTAGAGGCAGGCCGAATACAACCTATACTCGGTTCGATCTTTGAACAACTGGGTGAATCCCTAGGGAATTCCCTAGTGGTCCTCAGATCGAGTCGTACGTTACACTCGCGTCGTTCCAGCCGAAGTTGGCTGGTTTAGGCTAGAAGCGAGCCTGCGCACTCAAATCTGGCAGGGCGGCTAGGCTTGTTCGATGGCCTCGCTACGTTGAACTAGCTCGTCGAATTCTCCGCTCCCACGGTCCCTCCCGACCTCCGAGACGACAAGTAGGAATTCTTGAGAGGCTGCGGCGAGGCGGCCGCGTGGACCACTTCGAAACTGTACGGTTGCGCAATGATGGCACGCGAGGATGTTTCTTTGACTATTTCGCCTGTGAAAGACCCTCCGGACCGCGTGGTTGGAGCCTCCAAAGTGGCGCCAGATATCTCTGAGCGTAATCGAGCGGAAGAAGCTCACAAGGAAGCCGAACTTTCGGCCCGTCTGTTGCAAGCTCAAGATGAGGAGAGGAGACGGATCGCCCGAGAGCTGCACGACGGAGTAGGACAACTTCTTGCTGCGGTCGGTATGAATGTGGCACAGGTTGTTAGGGAAAAGGACAGGCTAAGCCCGGCTGCGGCACGATCCGCAGAAGACATGCGGCAATCGATCGAACGGGCTTCGGCTGAGATTCGCACGGTGTCCTATCTATTGCATCCACCGTTGTTGGATGAAGTCGGGCTGCCAACTGCGCTCAGGTGGTACGCCGATGGATTTGCTGAACGCAGCAAGCTCAAGGTCACCGTGGAACTGACAGCCGACTTCCCTCGCCTGACACAAGGCTATGAATTGTCTTTATTCCGGATTGCGCAAGAATGTTTGACGAACATTCATCGTCATTCCGGGAGTTTGACGGCGTTTATACGGTTGGCACGTGAAGGCGGAAAAATAGAACTGGAAATAAGAGACGAAGGCAAGGGAGTTAATCAGGAGACTCAGGCCAAGCTCGATTCTGGAGCAAGCGTGGGCGTCGGTTTTCGTGGAATGCAGGAAAGGGTGAGACTGATCGACGGCAAGTTGAGGGTTCGTTGTAACTCAAACGGGAATGGCACATCGGTTCTCGTCACGCTGCCACTAAACGAGGAAGCACTAGCACCGAGCCAGGGCAAGACACTCAATCCCGATGCTGTGCGGGCGCACGACAATCGATAGAGCTTCCTCGATCGCGCCTTTTCTTTTCGATCTGCGAACAGGATTGTTTCCGCAACGCGGACACGTGGTCGACATTATCCCCTCGGATCAGAAATTAGCGGTTGATTCTGCGACACTCCGACTCAGCGCCACTGGTGAAAGCACCAAAGCGCTTCGAGTGACGCATCTTCCCCAAAGGTGTAAGGGTTGACGCCAACCCAGCGAGACGCTTGCTGAGGGGTTTCAGACTGCGCTTCCTTTTTTAACCAGAAATCATCAACATATTATGTCTCGCAATGCGGGAAAAGGGGAAGCAGGATATCAAGGGCGGTCAGCTCACCATTGGTTTGGATCTGAGAGATCGTTCCAGCTACTACTGCGTTTTGGATGCTGCGGGAGCTCCGAGTCAAATGTTCGGTGCAATAAATTTATTCGAGGAGTTTTGGCGTTACCGAATTTACATAGGTGCCGATAAGGGACAAAATGAGCCACGAAAATATATTCGGCGATCCGCAAGCTTCCGTCCAGACGCTTAATGGTGCATTGACCATGTGTCTCCGTTCGTCCCATGATTCTAATAAATGCATCAATGTTGAACATCCTCATGTTCGTTTCCGAGACTCCGAATAAATCCAGGCCTTGCGGATTTGCGGCAACAAAACGCCAACTAACGTCCGTCACGACGATTGGATCGAGGGAGCTTACTAACAAATTGCGCAAATCATTCTCTCTTGCGCGAAGTGCCTCCTGTAGTCTTCGGGGTTTGTCAGCTACAGTCCTCCCCAGTCTCGTAAGTGTGCTCTGTGCCTGGCGAAGATACACCATCACTTGTTCTGATCCGGCAAAAAGCTGCGACCTGTATTTGGTGATTTCCATAGCATGGCTCCGTGCGACCCGCTGATCTTAAATCGAGAACAGGCGCCACCTGCGCTTATCTTTTTAGACTTGCCCACGTTCCCAGACAACTGGGGGATTCCCTAGTAGCAGCGGAGACTGGTACGCTAGAGACTCCTGAGTTTGGACGTGAGCCTCGTGACCGCTGATGGCCTCCGTTGTCCCTAGCCTGGATTATGCACGATTTTTCTGGCGGAAAAAGAAAAGGTGCTCTAAAAGATTGATGAACACTGGGTTTTAGTAGAACCCGGCGTTCTCTTTCGGAGCACCCAGAGATGACAGTTTGTTGTATACCACAGCTTTCCTTTTCCTTCTACCGACACCGACCCATTCGAGCTGATTTTTCCGGCGGGCAGATCAGTTCTGACGCTGGTCTTCTTCCGTTGCGGGCCTTTGATCAGCGGCATGGGCTTACTCGCGGGCTAGCCGAACGCCTCTGTGATCCTCGCGAAGAGGAACGTATTCGCCATTCGGTATTGTCGTTGTTCCGCCAGCGCCTCTACCAGATCATCGCTGGCTACGAAGATGCCAACGACGCGGACCGACTGCGACACGATCCGGCTTTTCAGATTCTTGCCGATCACCCGCTGGGGGAACCGCTCGATCACAACCGACTCTCAGTCGCTGGGAGAATTCACCCTCACCTCGCGACCTTCTCAAGCTGCAGGATGCCCTTCTCGATGGGTTTGTGAAGATCTGTGGGAAACAAGTCCGGAAACGAGGAGAGATTCTGCTCGATGTCGATTCCACCGACGATCCCACGTACGGGCAGCAGCAGCTGAGCTTCTTCAATGGTGGTTATGACCAGCACATGTATCACCCCTTGCTGATCTTTGAGCGGCACACCGGTTGTTTGTTGGCCGCCCGATTACGTGCGGGCACGGTTGCTAGTCACGCCCGCATCATCTCTTTGCTGTTGCGCATCGTTCCGCGACTCCAGCGTGAATTTCCTAAGGTCCGAATCAAGTTACGTGCCGACGCTGGTTTCGCCACGCCGATGCTCTATGAATTCTGCGAGTTTTTCGGCTTGCAGTATGCCATCGGCATAGGCACCAACGCGCGGTTGCAAAGTGCTGCGCAGCGGCTGCAGCATCGTCTCGCGAAACGATATCGTCGAACCGGCGAGCCGCAGCGCTCCTTCTCCAGCTTTCGCTACCGCGCTCACCCCTGGTCTCATCAACGGCGCATCGTCTACAAAGCCGAACACACCGCTGCTGGTAGCAACCTGCGTTTCCTGGTCACCAACCTGCTAGGCCGCAGCCGTTCCGTTTTTTCCTTTTATAACGATCGCGGGGAATGCGAGAACCGCATTGAAGAGTTCAAAAATGGTTTTGCCGCTGACCGCTTGAGCTGCCACCGCTTTCGGGCCAATGCGTTTCGCCTGTTGCTCCATAGTTTCGCCTATAACCTGGTCAACCTGTTTCGCCTGCAATTGCCTTCCTCGATGCGCTCAGCGCAAATCGAAACTCTGCGTATTCAGTTGTTCAAGATCGGCGCACGCATCCGCGAAACAGCTCGCTGTATCCACGTGCACATGGCCAGCGGCTGGCCTTTTCAAGATCTCTTCCTAGCCGCCTCGCTCTGCAACTCCTCGTAGCTGGTCTCGCCTGTTCGACAACACCTTCCCGAAACGACAAGGCGGAGCTATCTCGAAAAACGATTGGTGATGCCAATGGGGCCGCTTGCAAACCGATATGAGGATCGCCAACCGAGACGCCAACCCATCTTGCGTTAGCCGCGGACTTTTTGAGCAGCGATTTCAGCTTGTGATGAATTAACCAGGCTAGTGAGGCCGGTGCCCCCGAAGCTTGCTACTGATATACCGCTTGCCCTCAAGGACTGCCACCATGGCCTTCGCCAATTCCTTCCCAGCATCCAACTTAATGACGTAACCGTTCGCATCTGTGTCCAAAGCCCGTTCTGCAATTTCCCAAGAGGCACACGTGCTCACGAAAAGAATTTTGGAGTTCGGAGCAACCTTGCGGATTTGTTTAGCAGCTTCGATACCACTGAGCTTTGGGAGGCTGATGTCTAAGAGAATCAGGTCCGGCGTGAGTTCTTCTGCTTTCTGCACGGCTTCCAGGCCATCCGAGGCCTCGCCGATGACATGCCATCCCGGTTCTATCTGCACAATCTTGGAAACGAAGCGACGCCAGGGTTCAAAATCGTCCACTACTAAGATACGGACAATGGACTGATAGCGGATGGCCTTCTCCTGTTGGCGGTTCAAGACCAACCTGATTCGCTTAGAGTCTTGAACTGATTGATACAGTGAAAGCATCCCTCGTGAGATTGACTCTGTCGTTGCCTCCAGGCAGCACTGAGCTTGCTCAAACGCAATCACGGGACGTAATAGCAGAGGGAAAAGAGGTTGGAGATTTAACCGGTCACACCGTATGTAAGAACAGCCGTGCAGGGGACAGGAGCAGAACCTTCCCGCGACGCTTTACTAAGACGCGGTCACGTTGCCACTGGCTAATCAGGCGGCTTACGGTGAAAGGCGTGACCTTCGCGGCGTTCGCCAACTCCTCGTTTGTCAGCAGTAGAGCAACGCCACCTCTAGTTTCCTGACCGATTGTGCGGGCAAGAGTCACGAGTACCTGCGCAACTCGCTGCCGAACCGTGTGGCTAACTAAGCTTATGTTGGACATCAGATACCAAGCTACGTAGTCTGACGCTGTTAACAGCGCATTCTCCAGCAACCTGGGATACCGTGCAATGAGGCCTCGGATTGCGGTGCGATCCCATACAAACATTGAGCTGTCTATCACTGCTTCTGGCCTAGCGAGATAGGACGAAGGAGTCGACAAGACAGCTTGACCACCGCATAGATCTCCCGGCCCAAGCCACTGAAAGAGAAGCTTCTGGCCTGCCTCTGTAACGAAGAAATATCTGACAAGGCCTTTGGTCAGCAGGAAAAGATGACCGGCGGGATGGTTCTGGTTTGTCATTACAGAATTGGTGAAGAATCGGCGTTTTGTTGCAGCTGCCAAGATTGTCTTTCGATCAGTCGGAGTCAGTCCATCGAGTAATTGTGGTCTGAGGCCCGAGAATACACGATCAATCTGCGACGAAGGCATAGGTGGATCTCCGTCAGTGGCGCTGGGGACTACGCTTGCACCAAGCATGGGCCTCTAACAGGATGCTGAAAAAGCCAGGAATTTTGTAACGAGGCGGCGCGCGGTGCGTCTGATTAGGCATGCGAGGAAACGATCAGCAGCAGGGGCATGTGTTTAGCTACATTTCACCGGAGCGGCGGGTACGCAAAGATCATCCGCTGCGGCCGATCCGCACGATGGTAGATAAGGTCCTCAAGGAACTCTCGCCGGAGTTCGACAAGATGTATTCCAAAGTGGGTCGTCCGTCGATTCCGCCGGAGCAGTTGCTGCGCGCTCTGTTGCTGCAGATGCTGTACTCGGTGCGCAGCGAGCGGATGCTGATGGAGGAGATCGACTACAACATATTGTTTCGCTGGTTCGTGGGGCTGAATTTGGATGATGAAGTATGGGATGCCACGGTGTTCACCAAGAACCGCGACCGTTTGCTAGAGGCCGAAGTGGCCAAGGAGTTTCTGTCGCTGGTGGTGGAGCAAGCCCGAGGGCAGGGCTGGGCCTCGGACGAGCACTTCACGGTAGATGGAAGTTTGCTGGAAGCCTGGGCCAGCGTGAAGAGTTTTCAGCCTAAGAACAAGAAGAGTGGGCCTCCGCCGGATGATCCCGGAAATCCCACGGTGGATTATCGCGGCGAGAAGCGCTCGAACGAAACGCATGAGTCGAAAAGCGATCCCGAAGCGCAGATGGCGCGCAAAGGTCCAGGCAAGGAGGCCAAGTTGAGCTACAGCGGGAATCTGCTGGTGGAGAATCGCAACGGGTTGATTGTGGACAGCCGAGTGTGGGAAGCCACGGGCACGGCGGAGCGCTATGCGGCGCTGGAAATGCTGCAGGAACTTCCGGGAAGCAAGCGGGTGACGGTGGCTGGAGACAAGGGCTTCGACACGGCGGATTTCGTGCGCGAGTGTCGGAACCTATGGGTGACGCCGCATGTGGCGCAAAACCTTGGGCGCAGAGGTGGCAGCGCCATCGATAGTCGCACGGCGCGGCACGCGGGCTATGCGATCAGTCAGAAGAAGAGGAAGCGCATCGAAGAATGTTTTGGCTGGCTGAAGACTATTGCGCTGTTGCGCAAAGTGCGGCATCGCGGGACGCTGAAGGTCGATTGGATCTTTACGTTCGCGTGCGCGGCTTACAATCTGGTGCGCATGCGGAACCTGATGCACAGCGTAGTTCCGACGTAGTTCGACCGGGCCGCAGTGTCTCTGAACGGAGCTGAAACACCTCTTTCGGGCGCTCGGTAGCACGACAAATCACGCCGCAGAGGCTCGAAAACTCCCGAGTGACTTAAACCGACCCAGAAATTGCTGGCTCAGAACGATTTTTTCCGCAGCCTGCTAAGGCCCGCTGGGAACCATCAGTACGTTCCCCCCGTTGTCGCGACCGGGAGTAACGAGTCAACCAGGGAAGCATTGCCTTATCGCTCGTACCGGAGAAGCGGGCACGGTTGGGGTGACCTGCTATCCTTGCCATAGAGAATCCCGCTGCAGTTTTTTAACACATCGAACTTCGTCCTTCTGGCTACCCGCAACGGATACCAAGCTCTAGAAACGGAAGGTCAAGCCGGCGGTGCCGTCGAATTCGTTGAGAAAAACGCTGTTCCCTTTAGTCCAGCAGCCACCCCAGTACGGATCACACCAGACGCCTCCGGTAGTTGTATTGATATAGGTGGGCGACCACTTTGCCTGAACACGCACGCCAAGATGCTTGCTGAGAGTATATTTCACGCCGCCACCAAATACCCATGCGAATCGCGTGGTGGTATTTGCGTGGCCTCGGTTGGCAGCAAGAGTGGTGACGCCGGCGCCTAAGAGGGCGTACGGCCGTAGGCGGCTTTCGCGGTTCTTGAAGTGGATCACGAAGTCTCCCAGATATTGATTGGCATTGACGTCGAATACCTTCTGATCAGGGCCCCCATTTATGGGCCGGGCAACGGCACCGGCCTGGTTGTGATTCCAGATGAAGTCGACGCCGGTGTACTCGCCGAGCAAGTAGGTTGTGCTAACGCCGTAGTTCAGCCCATTTTGCACGTCGAGATTGTTGTAAAGGCTAGTCGATAGACTGACACCACCGTTGATTTGCCCGCCAACGAAGGGCGTGACCTCGATGCCCTTTTGGGCCCATACCGCCGGTGCCGTCAAAACAGTCCAAGCAATTGCGGCCAATAGGAGATTCGTTTTCAAGTTCGTTCCTTCTTCCGCACTCTCATTCCGGCCAGAGACGGTGGCTCGGTCTGCGATTGTCACCGACCCATTAACTCAATCCAGCCTGTCGGGGGGAGGGACTCGAGGAGTCATTGGGGCAATGGAGGTCCCCGAGTCCCGCTATGGGTTTCCGGCGGAGGGTTGCACCAACCGCTCTGTGCGACCTAGGCTTAACTTTTTAGACTTGGCCACGTTTCTAAGCAACTAGGAGAATCCCTAGTTTGCGCACACTTCGCAGTCAGCGGCGTTCAAATATCCGGTCAGCGCTTACCGGATATCTCTAACAATGTCGGCTCTGTCAAACCTTTTTTGAGCAGACTTCTCCGTCCGCTCCGACGAGTGAACTTCTCTTTGGCCTTTGCATCGACGACCACGGCTCGCTCGTAAATCTCTCGGTCGGCTTCGGTCCGACCCAGAGATCTCCCCGATCGACACTTCGACCATGATTACTTGTTCAAACTCTCTTTGTAGGGAGCGGGATGTCCTCTCAAGTGGACGGTGATCTACTTCCCACCATCTCCGGTACCGAGCTGTCCCGCGTGCGAACCCGACCCGACCGACCGCGAATATTCGCAACCATTCCGCCACCTCCAGTATAGGCGAACCGCCAGTTTCCGTTTCCGCCCCCATTGCTACCTAGCAATGCTCTTGTGCCGACGCATCACAGATCCGCGCCGCCGTTTGGGCCGCCTCCACTTGATCAGTACGTAGGCCAGTGTCGTCAGCGCGGCCATGCCGGGATGTATCATCGGCCGCAATGCTTCGGGCCGCTTGTTCGCTCCTTGCTCGATGGCAGTGGGGACATGCTGAAGTCTCGTCGGGGACGCAATTGATTTGTGAGGTAGTTTTCGCACCCGTGGTAACCACGCCTTTTGGTGGCCTCGTGGTGCCACTGATATGGAGAATCATGAGGCGTCGTTGGCTGTCGACCTCACTCAAACCCACGGCAGGCAGGTTTTGAGATGATCGTACGAAAATGTGCGGTGTCCACGGTGGGCCGCCACAAGGGGTGGTGTGGGAACTTCCTGCCGGATCACTCTAGATGGTTCCAAAAATCGGGAAAAGGTTTTTTTGAACCCAGGACCGTCAGCTTAGCGACGTCCGAACAAGCTCACCTTCGGGCGATGTTCCCAGGCGGCCTTGAAGTACCAGAGCTGGACGCTCTCGATAACCCGAGGAGCACCCGTCAGATCAATGGTAGGGGTCTGGCTGCCGGAAAGAATGCGATCGCGGATCACGAGCTCTTCGCTGGAGCCGTCGACGAAGTGGACAATGGCCCGGTCAAAGAAGATCGCTCCGTCGTCGCTCACACGCATGCGCAGCGCGCGGAACGCTCCGTCGCGCCGCTCCACGAGGATATGGTCGTGATCTTGAGCACCATCGATGAGGGTCTCGCCCAAAAAGTCCCAACGTTCTCCGTAGTTCGCAAAGGCAGAAGAAAGAGCGCACAGAAAGACAAAGAGCAAACCTATGGCCCGAATTCCGTGTCTTTTCGAAATCCTTGGTCTTTGTTGCCGCCGTTGAGTTTCCACACAGAAAAGTTATCTTTCGGACCTAGTTGATGGCAATCGCCAGCTACCGTGGTCTTGCGCTGTCTTTAACCTGTTCCAAAGGACAGGTGGCTCGGAAAACAAAGGCTCCGCTTCTGTGTTCGCCAGAAGCGGAGCCTCATTTTTTTGCCGAATGTAAGCCGATCGTTAGTCTAACGGGTAGTAGCGCGGCCTCTCCCTAGCCGTTGGGGAGGCGCGCAAGCGATTTTTTGGCCCTGAACGTGAAGGCGGGAAAGAGGATCAACCGGCAGCACCTCCATTGCGCCGCCGAAGGTCACCGTGCCCGCCCCAGCTGAGCACCGCGCAAGGAACATCGGGCGAATTCAACCTACTGATTCTGTTCGACCACGGCCATTTGAGGTTTGGCTAGTTGCCACAAAACGTCCGAGTCAGGAGCGTTATTCGGATAGAAACGCAGCGACTCCCGGTTTGAGGGTTGCAGGACGACGTCGACTCGGCGATTGTATGCGAGCAATGTTGATCGCGAGTTTCGCACGCGGGATTCCGAGGGTGGGTTGGGGTTCTGAGTTTGCAAGTCCGTGACCACACTCTCGTCGAGTTGCTTCTCCGATCCGTAGGCGGACGTGTTGATCTTACCTTCGGCTACTCCTTGGGAGACAAGGAACTCTTTAACGCGCTGCACACGGCGCTCAGACAGGTCTTGGTTGTGCTCGCTCGGGCCGCGCACGTCCGCGTACGCGGCGAGCGAAAGCTGAGCTTCAGGATCGTATTCCAGGTATTTCGTGAACTTGCTCGCCAGAGTCGTCAAAACTTCCTGCTGACTGCGGACAAGTCCCACCGACGGATTCTCGTCGGTCGGATAGTCCGTTGGGAAGAACACGCTATGCAGCAGCACCTCAGGCACAGGCTCGATAGCACCGGTAAGGTGCACGGAAGCCACTTTCGTCTCCGACCCGCCGCACGCGTTTGTTGCAGTCAGTGTGTACTTGATCGTTTCGTCGACGGGTCCTTCCGTCGTTTGTGTTGGTTTCATGGCCACAGATTTGTTTCCATTTGGCTCGACCGTTCCAAAGGGGGTGAGAGAAGCAGAATCCGCGTTTGCCGACGACCAATTTAAAGTGGCGTCGCCAGCCTGAATGGTCTTATCGCCAATTTGGCGGTACTGAATTTCCGTGGGCGAGGCAGTTAGAGACGATTGCACAACGGTGTTGACATCGACTGTTGTACTGGACTTGGTCACGCCTCCTGGACCAGTTGCCGTGAATTCGTAGGCCGTAGTTTGCTTCGGCGAGACCGTACGATCTCCCGTCACGGGGACTGGACTAAATCCGCTGATGTCAGCGTCGACGGTGTCCGCGGACGTCCATTTCAACTGGCTCGGTTGACCGCAGTCGATCTTCGCAGGACTAGCAGTAATTTCCCCGCTCACGGGTGCGACCACGATTCGGGCGCTCGCTATGCCCGCCGTGAAGCGCGGCAGAGCTTTGAGTTGCGCTCTGGCCGCCCAATCCTTGGTCTTCCGCTTTCCATTTGAGATATCAATGATCACGCGTTGATTCGCTGTTACAGAGATGTTATCGGACCAGACTTGCTGGCCCCTCCTGGTGACTGTGACCATATGATTTCCGACCGGAACGATTAGTTCCTGATGCCAGCCAATATCGTTGTTCATTTCATCGATGTGGCCCACGAAGTAGTTGGCCGTTTTCCCATTCAGCAGAACCGCGTGGTCGCCTGCGTCCTCTAGGCTCAGCGGCCCCAATTCCAATTGAATACGGCCAAACGGCCCGGATACTTCCGATCCGGACGGTTCCAGCGATACTTTCAGAACAATGGGTTTGCCAACGTCCATGCTGACTTCCCTCTCGAAGAACTTGTAGCCATAGTTGGCCACTACCACCTTATGCGGGCCGAGTGGAAGATCGAAGCTCTTACTCCCTGTACCCATCGCGTTCCCGTCGACAAAGGTGTAGGCCTCCTTTGGTTCGACGGACATTTTCAGCGTTGCTTCTTGGGCAGAAGCCGCAGCTGCCAACACAAGCGCAGCCCCCACAGAGTTAATAATCCTGCAAGTAGTCTTGCTCATGAAATTGAGCCTCCAAGTTGGACTTTTGAAGAATGGGCTGAATCGCTTTTCCCGCGCTCTTTTCCTTGGTTCGAAATCCACTCGGTGCAGTTCGCAATCTGATCGTCAATAATCTTGATCGCCAACGCTAGGCGGGTATCTTTGGGATGCTTTAAAAAGTGCTCGAACAGCTTGGTCCGGGCGATTTTTAGATCGTGGCGAACCTTCTGCTTATCAATTGAATTCTCGGCCATGCTGATTGTGACTCCCTGCGATTCAGGCCATTCCACATTTACTAATTCAAGAAGAAACAGCGGCGCTGCCGAGCTGTCGCACCGTCCTAGAACTCGACCACAGCTCTGGCCCGGACCCGCTTCTGTAACTCTGCTCTACAGCTTGCCCCCTGCCTCGTAGGGGCAGGCCGAATACGACTTTATGTTTGCTTCGATCTTTGAACAACTAGGTGAATCCCTAGCTACTTTCCGTCGCAAAATTAAAACATTGTAGCCAGTATTTACGGATTTTCGGTTTGTAGAGCGCTGTCGAAGTGTAGCTTTTTGTTTTGATGCTGCGTCTGAAGAAATTAAGGAGGCAGCGTGATCCAACTTCGACATCGGCAACCAAGTTTGTGGCACAGCGGACTAGCGAAAGACATCGAAGACTTGTGGGAACCATGGATGAAAGAAGTAGACCAACTGCTGGAAGACGCCGCACTGGTGGAGAGTGTGTACGATGCACAAGGAAAGCGACATCGGAAGAGCCGGACGCATGGGCGCACGCAAACTCCGGCAGAAGTGGCTCTTCGGCTGTTGATTTTGAAGCACGTGCGGAACTGGAGTTACGACACGCTGGAGCGAGAAGTACGAGCGAATCTGGTCTATCGCGCGTTCACCCGCATTGGAGACGAGAAAGTACCGGATGCCAAGACGCTGGCACGACTGGGACAAGTCATCGGGCCCGAAGTGATCGGTGAGCTACACGAACGATTGATGGAGTTGGCGCGAGAACGAGGCGTGGTGCAAGGACGGAAGATGCGGGTAGACACCACGGTGGTGGAAACGAATATCCACTATCCGACCGACAGCGCTTTACTAGGAGATGGAGCGCGTGTGCTCACGCGCACCATGAAGAAGGTAGAGAAGGCTACTGGTGGACTGAAGAAGCGGATTCGTGACCGGATGCGCAGTGTGAACAAGAAGGTGATAGCGATTGCCTTGGCAGGGCGGTGGAAGGGGCCGGAAGGTGAGGAACGGCGCGTCGAGCGGTATCGGGAACTGCTGAGTTTAACGCGAAAGATTGTGCAGCAAGCGGAGGATGTGTTGGAGGAAATGCAGCACATTCCTCGGCGCCGACAAGCGCGGCTGCAACGACTACGAGAGATCCTGGAAACGATGTCTGGGCGGGTGCGCCAGGTGGTGCGGCAAACCAAGGCGCGAGTGTTTCAAGGGATTACCCAGTATCCCCACAAGATCGTGAGTCTTTTCGAGCCGCACACCGAAATCATTCGCAAGGGAAAAACAGCAAAACCAAACGAGTTTGGCAAACTGCTTAAGGTGCAGGAAGCTGAGAACCAGATCATCACGCACTATGAAGTGTTCGCCGAACGTCCAGAGGATACCCAACTACTGGTTCCCGCGGTCGAACAACACCAGCGCCGGTTCGGGCGCGCACCACGAATGGTGGCCGCCGACACGGGGTTCTACAGTCTAAAGAATGAGAAGACCATCCAGGCAATGGGAGTAACGCGAGTCGCGGTGCCAAGTCGGAGCACCAAAAGCAGCGAGCGGAGAAAACTTCAGAAAACGCGTTGGTTCCGGGCCGGGCAGCGCTGGCGGATTGGATGTGAAGGCCGCATCAGCGTGTTGAAGCGGCGCCACGGAATGAATCGCTGCCGGTACCGAGGGTTCGAAGGGATCCGGCGATGGGTTGGCCTTGGGGTGCTTGCGGACAACGTTATCCAGATCGGTCGCTGCCTGGCACGGCAACGGGCCTGAGATCCCAACTGCCATGACTCGGGACGCAAACGGGTCGAGCGGCAAAATTCAAGCGTGCAAGCAGAATCAGACGGTCCCTAGCAGCCTGTGGTGAAAATCGATTGGTAACCTGAAGTAACTTCCCTGCCTCGGAAATCTCTGTAGAATGCGGAACAGATTTGAGGAGAACTGCTGATGGGCATGGGAACGCGGCGGCGAAGACAGCGACAAGAGCAGATGTGGATCGCACAGCAGGAACTAGCGAAGGGGCCGGCACATCCTTTTTACAAGCGGGTGAATGAATTGTTGGAAGAGAGGAAGTTTGACGAGTTTGCCGAGAGGGAGTGCGCGAAGTTTTACGCGGAAAACATTGGACGACCCTCTTTGGCGCCAGGGATCTATTTTCGTTTGTTGTTGGTGGGCTATTTTGAGGGCCTCGATTCCGAGCGGGGAATCGCCTGGCGGGTGGCGGATTCGTTGGGCCTACGGAGATTTCTGGGAATCGGCATCGACGAGCCCACACCGGATCATTCGACCATTTCACGGACACGGCGGCTGATCGATGTGGAGACGCACCACAAAGTGTTCTTCTGGATTTTGGAAGTGCTGCGAGAGCAGGGGCTGGTGAAGGGCAAGACGGTGGGGATCGACGCGACCACGCTGGAGGCCAACGCGGCGATGCGTTCGATCGTGCGGCGCGATACGGGTGAGAGTTACGAGGAATTTTTGCAGGGCTTGGCCAAGGAATCGGGAATCGCGACGCCCACGCGGGAAGACCTAGCGCGAGTGGATCGCACGCGGAAGAACAAGGCCAGCAACGAAGATTGGGTGAATCCGCATGATGGCGATGCGCGCATCGCCAAGATGAAAGATGGGCGAACGCATCTGGCACACAAAGCCGAGCATGCCGTGGATCTGAAGACCGGTGCGGTGTTGGCGGTGACGCTGCAGGAAGCCGATTCGGGGGACACCACCACGGTGGTCGAGACTCTAGCGCAGGCCGGTGAGAACGTCGCGGAGTTGATTGGGACAGAAGAACCGAGCCAGAAACCGCAAGTGCATCTGAAGGGCATCGAAGAAGTGGTGGCCGACAAGGGCTACCACAGTGGAGCGGTGGTAGCGAATCTGCAGGGTGCGGAAGTGCGGGCTTACATTTCGGAGAAGAAGCAGCCCGGGCAACGGCATTGGGAAGGCAAAGCCCAGGAACAGCAAGCGGTCTATGCCAATCGGCGGCGAGTGAAGGGAGCCTATGGCCAAGGCCTGCTGCGGAAGAGGGGCGAGTTGATCGAGCGGAACTTCGCGCACTGCTACGATACGGGCGGAATGAGACGAACGCATCTACGAGGACACCGAAACATTCTCAAGCGACTGCTGATTCACGTTGGGGCATTCAATCTGAGTCTAATTTTTCGCTCGCTCTTGGGCTCGGGTACTCCACGGGAGCTGAGAAATCGTCAGTCCTCGTTTCTTTGTGTGCTGCTTTTTCTGTTCCGTCGCCCTTCCGTGGCCTCGAGTCCCAGAAAACATTGTGTTTCATCACCACCATTCGATCGGCGGAAAAATCATCGCTATCTCAGATACAGACTTCGCCACTCAGCAAAATGCGATTCCGCCACGGACTGCTAGCAACGAATAGCTCATTCAAAGCGAGCTATTTTGCGACGGAAAGTAGCTAGCGGGCAATCGCCACCGCCATTCCATTTTTGTCCCACAGTGTTTTTACTCCGAATTTCGGCATGAAGGCAATAGCTCTCACTCACTTTTTTCAAAGCGCATATCGCATCGACAGCGTAACCGCGTTGCCCCGAAAGTTTCTCGGCGCATATAAATCCTGGTAGGAGCCGGTCGAATCTTCGTGATATCCGTAGTAATCGCAGCGGGCACGTCCCGTTAAGTGTTTAGCAAAGTGATAGGCCACCGAGCCGTAGGGTTGGTACCAATCCGAATTCAGCGGACCCGCAGGCGCGGTAGCGATCGTGCTGAGTGGATTCAGTTTCAATTCACTCCCTGTCACCCCCGACAAGTTCGCTCCCACTTCGAGCGACAGCCGGTTGACGGGCATCCACAAGAAGTCCACAAACCCAGTGCTCACATTGCTGCTGTATGGCGAAGTCTGTTGTACTAAGCCCGAGACTCCCGGACAAGCAGGCAAGCCTGGTTGCGCAAAGTTGCTGGTGAGGCAGACCAAGAATCGAGAATAGATGCTGTTGTAGTTGTAACTCAACTGCTCAGCTCCCTCCCAACCGCGCGGTCAGGGTAGTCGCCTTCTGGTCTACCGCTAGAAGGCGTAGCGCAAGGACAGAGTAACCAGATTGGCGCGGAAATTTCGCGGCGCGAAGACATCCTGGACGACGTTGCTTTCGTCTTCGTGATAGCCGTAATAGCCCCAATAAACCCTGCCGGTCAAACCCTTCATGACGCGATAGTCGATTCCGCCGAAGGGTTGGTAGTAGGCCGAATCCAGTGGGCCCGAGGGGGCGTTCGGCGAAATGATCAGCACGGAGCCCGACGTTCCCGTTATGTTCGCGCCCACCCGTGCGGTTAGGCGGCGAGTAGGCGTCCAGGAAGCGTCGAAATAACCGAAATTGGATTTGTTGGTGTAGACCGAGAGTTGCTGGACCAGGCCAGGTAGCCCGGTGCAAGCGACGGTGCTGGGGCCAGTGGGCACCGCGCTGCTGGTGTAGCAAATGAGAATTTGCGAGAAGACGTCGTTGTAGTCGTAACCCAGTTCGAGACCTATTTTTTCATTTGGCTGGAAGCCCGCGGAAAATGCATAGACCCGATTGTGCTGGAGATTGTTCACCTCGAACACATTGTTCGGCCGCGCATGTCCACATCGATAGAGCTATCGATTTGAATCGATGCCGATGAAGGCGCGAGCAATGCAGACTTAGTGGCTGCCGAATGCCATTTCGGAACTCCCAGGGATTTCCCTAGTTGTCCCCGATCAGCAATCAGCGTACACGGGAACCTGGAGTTTAGTCGAGTCGGTAGCCGGACGCCTCAACTGGACTGAATTATCTCGGCACCTCGCCGCCGAACTCCGGAAAGGAAGTATTCCGATGAGAGCCAAGATGATCGCCTCCATTCTCGCCCTGACGATGCTGTCTGCAGTTATGTGCGTGGCCGCGGATGACGACGATGAAAAGAAAAGGCAGAAAACCCGCAAGATGTCAGCCGAGGCCTTGCAGGATTTGTACAAGCTGGAACCCACTTCCCAAGCAGCTGTCCAGAAAGCGGCGGGATACGCCGTTTTCGACAACATGGGGGTGAACGTATTGCTGTTGAGCACGGCTCGCGGTTCAGGACTGGCCGTCAACAACAAGACCAAGCAAGAAACCTTCATGAAGATGGGTTCGGCCGGTGTCGGTGTGGGCATGGGAGTAAAAGACTATGTCGTGGTGTTCGTCTTCGAGAACGAAAAGGGACTGGCACAATTTCTGGACTCCGGCTGGTCCGGTTCAGGGCAAGCGGACGCTGCCGCCAAAGCGGGCGAGAAGGGCGGAGCTTACTCGGGAGCGGCTGAAGTTGCCCCGGGAGTGTGGGTCTACCAGATCACCAAGAATGGCCTCGCACTTCAGTTGACCCTGCAGGGTACGAAGTACTACAAGGACGACGACCTGAATAAAACGGCGAAATCGTAGCAGTGGGTCACCGGGGACGGAGGAGCGTGCGGACGAGTTCCTGCCTAGCCGGCGGGGCGGGAGCCTGCACGCAGGTGTTTCCCGTTCGGCGTTGGGGACGATGCGGCGTACCTCGCTGCACGTATCGCCTGATCGTAAGAGTGTACGCCTTTCCATCGAGGTGTCGTTCGCACCATGGACGCAGTTCGAGCCATCGGTGCGCGCCAGCGGCTCGACGGTCTCTTTGGTTCAGCCCACGACGACGCAACGTGCATCGAGGATCAAGAAAGCATTCAGACGTTTGTTCCCGTTGAAACGGACTCGTATCAGATTCTAAACCGTCAGTGCCGCCGTCAAACAACGGCGGCATTCGCATTGAGAGGCTCTGATGTGAGTGGAACGCGGACATGTACAGTGGTTCCACCCATAGGCGTCGATCGAATCTCAAGGATGCCGTTTACCAGCCGCACTCGCTCCTGCATGCTCGTGAGACCGAGACCTCGGCCTTGCCTCGCGGCTTCCAAGTCGAACCCTCTCCCTAAATCCGTGACGAGGAGATGAATCTCACCTGAGTCTTCCCGTAATTGCACTTCAATCCGCCGCACCCCGCTGTACTTGGCTGCATTGTGCAGAGCTTCCTGTAGAACTCGAAAAAGGCAAAGCCCGATTTCCCGTGGCACAGAGGCTCTCGCTTCGAGACTCTTGAAGTCGACCTGAATTCCCTGCCGCTCACCGAATTCTTTGCACCAGCTTCTCATCCCTCCAAGGGCACCGAGATACTCCAGTTTGGAAGCGTCCAATTCGTGGGACAACGCTTGCACGTCGTCAGAGATTTCTGTCGTATGCTTTAACACTTCTTGCACACGGCTCCGAACCTCGGAAGGATTGTCTCGCAATTGTTCGAGTTCCACGGCCAACAGTGCTAGTCTTTGGTTAATGTCGTCGTGAAGCTCTCTCCCGATACGGGCGCGTTCTTGCTCCAAGGATTCGACGAGCTTTTTACTCATACCTGAGATCGTTTCTTCCATCTGTTTGCGGCGGGTAATCTGCTCGGCGAAGATCAGAATCCCTCCTACATTCCCATTGGGTGTCCGCCAGGGACGAATCTCCCAGCGAAGCCACGCAGTGCCGTCTTCACGATCCCAGCGGTCTTCATCGACTCGCAATGTTTCTCCGTCAAGACCTCGGCGATGCATTTCTTTCCAACGCGGGGGAATATCGGGAAAGAGCTCGTACTGCGAACGCCCAATCAGCTGCGCACTATCGACTGAGTAGTCTGCGCACCAGCGGTCACTGACTTGTAGGTAGCGCATGTCACGGTCGAACATCGCCACTCCCACTGGTACGTTTTTGACGAAGATTTTCAGCAGGTTCTCACTGGATTGCAGTTGCGCGGCCTGCGCTTCCAAAGTGCGGTTCACTTCCTGAAGTACCTCTTCCGCCCGCTTGCGCTCGGTGATATCTATTTGGACCCCAAATACTCGCAAAGGCTCGCCAGACTCATCCATGAAAACCTGCCAGCGTCCGGCTATCCAATGAACGCTTCCGTTAGGCCAGACCACGCGCCATTCGCCCTTTGTCGGTTGTCCCGTTCTTTCACCTGCGTCAGTCAATTCGATCAATCGTGCCCGATCATCCGGATGAACCAGATTTTGGAAAGCGGTCTTTGTTCCGCCAAAGCCGCCCGGAGGCAAACCGTATAGTGACTCCAATTCCGGCGTCCAAGTAACAACTCCCGTCCGAACATTCCGTTCAAAAGCTCCTATGCAGGCGGCCTGCTGCGCCAAGCGCAGCCGTTCCTCACTAGTGCGTAGTGCCTGTTCGGCCGCCTTCTTATCGGTAATCTCGTCCACCATGCGATTACCAGTGGAGAGCGACGACTTTTGAATAAAGAAATACTCAAGCGGCCCCACAGCAACGAGCCGTCCCGTCGGAAATAACGCTTCTCCATTTGGTAGTGATCTATCGAGCCTGCTGGCAATTGCTGAAAAAGGGCCCAGTCCTTCTCGGCATCTTCAGTGGGAGAAAATTCGAGACAGTGTTTGCTACGCAACTCCTGGCTGCTGAAACCGAGCATCGAGCAGAGTGCTGGATTGACGAACAGAGGCTGCCCCTCTAAGTTCTCCACGGCGATCCCGACAGGACTCGCATTGAAAGCATCGTATAAGAGACTATTGTTGGGTGTTGTCGTCTGTGCGCGCCTGCGTTCCATACCCAGAGGCATATAGCACCAGAACTCCTACAACTGCAAGTGCAATATCGTTATGTCACTGAAGGCGTATTATTAATGCGCCAAGGCGGAAGCTGAATGCCTGCACCTGGAAAGTACCAGGACTACTCGAAGGCGAAAAGTCATGTCACACTATGCCAAAGTGGCAAATTCACGGGAAATAGCGGACGCCCTGCCGGCGTCCATCCATCGAGAAATCGTGGCCTCAGTTTCGTAGCTACGATAGCAATTCTCGGAGCAGACATAAGGGCTTCTCCCTGGAGTGAAGGCCGAGTCCTAGCTGACCGGGTTGGCTAGGAGAAGACGATCCGGTCGACTTAGAAGGAATTGATCCTCGGAAAGGTCCTTCCATGAGAAGGCCGGTCGATGTCAAGGCACACGTTCACTTTTTTCTTTCCGTGAGTCTGCTTCATTCAGCTAAGCCGCCTCTGTCGCTATCCTTCCATCCGCACTCTTTTGTGAGCGATTTTCGCTCGCTGCTAGGTGGGTGTTCTCGTTTCAGTAGGTGCTGCTACCTGATAATGGTCCTCTCTTCCCACCGTTTTCTGTGGGAGTCGGGCGCCAGGACTTAGTCGCAGTCACCTAGACTCGGCGGTTGAGCTCAGCTGTCCGGATCGCAACTCGCTAGGCCACCGCCTGCATCGTTCTCTGGCTAATGCGTAGTGGTTAGTACACCTCTCCGCTTACCCACAACCGATGGAGCAGTAAAAGGCCCCAGAATGTAATGCGCTCCCTGCACCATCATGGTTCTCAGATACCGGTCTCCGGCTTTGCTGATACCCTTCTGCGGCTCGCTCTCACCGGAGTTCCTCCGGCCAGGTTTCAATCCCAAAAAACAAACTACCTCGCTGGAAGCTACGACAGCTCCCTCTGAGATATTTCGAGCACCGCACCGGCGCTGGCCCACCTAGGGAAATTCCCAGGTGCCTAGACCGTTGCGGGAACCAAATGGCCCCCGAAAGGATTTAACTTCAGACTTCTACTTTATTGAGGATTGAGGTAGCAGGGGCAGTCCGCGCGAGCGATGGATTCGCGGCTGAAACTGGGGCCCTGCCGAGGTCGTTGACTTCCCTTCGCTTGTTTTTCAACCCGTACTCCAACCCGAGATCCGGCCGACTTAGGCGTGCTTGCAAGTACTTGGCAGTCCCTTGTAGTCTTGTAAGTTATTGTAAGTACTTGTTGTTACCGCTCTGTCACGGCAGAGGTCGCGAGTTCGAGTCTCGTCGTCCCCGCCATTCTTCCTAAAGACTTACAACTTGGCCACAGCCCAATCTGGGTGCTGCTCGGGTGCGATAGCTTTAGCTTAAGAACTCCCCGAAGTACTGGAAGACGCGACATATAACCAGCTGCCGGAAGCAATTGCCGACCATCCGTTGGGTGCGCGCGTCGGATTCGACAGGGTGCGGCGCCAATATGCTCTGTGTGTCAATAGCAACCCGGGGGCGCAGCAGAGAGAGCCCCACTAGTTTAGGTCAACCCCACAAGATGTGGCGAAGTCATCGCCAAATGCGTATGAATCTTCGTTCATCTCCGTGGAAGCCGGACTACCGGGCGAGTAGTTTTGTCCACCCATCTTCGATCGCCGCTTCAATCCGGCGCTGAGGACAGTTCGGGCGTAGCTTACGTTTCTCAATTCTGTGCAGACGCTGCAGCACATAGATTCTGATACGATCGCTCCGGAATTTATGGGGAACGCGCTGCTTCTTGAACTCTTTCGCGATCGATCAGCTTGACGCAAAACCTTCTTTAGAAGCTCGCTGAGCTAAGAAAGCCGGGAGAGACATGGGATGAAAGACCACAGGGTCCCGCCGCTCTTTCTGATTGGGCGCTTGGCGATCGCATGGGTGACCGTGGTGCTCTTTTTGTTTTTTGGCGGCAGAGGGCTTGCGGATCTCGGCTCCCCTTTGCGCGTGGCCTTCCTCTTTCTCTGGCTCTTCGCCGTCATTCTGTGGTGTGCATTCGGGGTTGTCGAGCAAGCAGACAACTTGGCCGAGCTCCTCGGGGAACCCCTCGGCACGCTCGTTCTCACGCTCTCGATCGTGATTATCGAAGTCGTATTGATCGGTGCGGTGGCACTTGGTAGTGAGGCCGTGCCGACGCTCGGGCGCGATACGATGTTCGCCGTCCTGATGATCGTATTGAACGGCGTCGTCGGCTTTGCTCTGCTCTCGGGTGGGCTGCGCCATCACGAGCAGGCTTACAATCTCCAGGGAGCCGTCGCTTATCTTGCGGTCATCATCCCACTGTCGGTGATCGCGCTAATTTTGCCCCGCTTCACAAAAGCGGTTCCGGTTGGCAGCCTGACTACAACGCAAGCGGCTTTCTTCTCGTTCTTTACCGTTCTGCTCTATGGCATTTTTCTTGTGCTCCAAACCGGGCGTCACCGTGGCTTCTTCATCGAGCCGCACAACGACGCAGCGCCGGTTGCGGCCGCAAGCACACCGCACGAAAGCCGCGGCTCATCGGTCGGCGTGCTCGCACGGCATACCCTCCTGCTCATACTCACGATGTTGCCGATCGTGCTCTTGGCCAAGCAGCTCGCCAAGTTAATCGATTATGGCATCGCCATGCTTGGAGCCCCTCCGGCACTAGGCGGAGTACTCATCGCCCTCATCGTTTTTATGCCCGAAGCGATCACCACGCTGCGGGCGGCGCTCGACAATCAGCTGCAGCGATCGATCAACCTGTGTCTCGGAGCCTCGGCATCTACCATTGGCCTCACCGTGCCGGCGATTCTCTGCATCGGCCTCGCGACAGGAAAAACTATGGTCCTGGGCCTCGATCCGACTGGCATAAGTCTTCTCGCACTCACGCTAATACTCAGCACTCTCACTTTTTCCGGACCGCGCACAACCGTTCTCGAAGGAACAGTGCATCTGGTCGTCTTCCTCGTTTACATCGTCTTGATTTTCAGTCCATGAGTGCGCTTCGCGTCGGAAAACGGGACGCGCCTCGCGAAAGTCTCGGTAGTCCTCAGCACTTCCCATCGCTGTGGGGTTACTTAACAGGCGCCTTTGAAACGCGCCCGCGGTGCATCAGTGAAAACAAAAAAACTACCAATTGCTCTTTCTGGGGGATGATTCTTCAAGAGCTTTTGACGCTCTTCGCGATGCCCTCAGAATCTGAAGTGTCATTCTCTGTCGGTTGAGAGTATACACACCAGCAGCATAGGCGGGAACGGGCCATGAACGTGGAGAAAGATCGTGAGTCAACAATTTGCAGCGATGGAGACGTCGGTTCCCTGGGGCTGGCGACCGAAAGTTGGACTGTTTTTGTTCATTCTCGCGCTGGTGTCGCCATTGCTCGTGCCGCTCGTTCTAGTAACGGATCTTCCCAGAGATGTGACAGTCTCGATTGTCGGCCTGCTACTGTTCGGTCTGCCTATGGCGCTCTCACTAGCAGTCGTCGCGTTGATAGGTAAACCAGCCTTTCTATTCCTTAGGAGTCGCGTCGCGAAGCGGGGCACGCCTCCCTCGCCTGTTGGCGTTATTCGCTATCGCATTGGATTGGCGCTCCTCACCATTCCTGTCATCGCAAGCTGGCTCGTGCCGCTTGTGTCCCTTCATGTTCCCGAAATTGGAGCGCATCGGGCTTTCATAGGGGCGGTTGCAGATGGCCAGCCTATTCGTTCTGGGTGGAGAGTTTTGGGCCAAGGTGCATGCGTTGTTTGTCCATAGCGCGCGTGTGGCGCCCGAGATCTCAGGGGCAGGTGGGGTGGCTGGGAATCCTGAACCGGTGCAGATGGGTTGGCGCTTTTATCTAGGCACCGCCGTCTTCGTTGGGGCTGCAGCCGGATGGCTGCTCGTCCCGCTCGCATCCGCCTGGGGATGGAGCGGTAGTCAGATTGCAAGCCTGTCGGGAGTTTTGTTTCTCGCGAATAAACTCGCGCTGGTCATCGCTATAGCCATATTGGGCAAGCCTGGCTTCAATCACTTGAAGCGCCTGCTCTTCGGAATGCTCCGCAAGCTTGGCGCACCTCAACAGGTCGGTCGTCGTCGCTATGACCTCGGATTGATTTTGATCATGGTCCCGCTGCTGATGACATGGGTCGAGCCATATGCCGTCGTTCTGGGTCCGGAGAGCGTGTATTGGTTCCTGCAAGACCTGCCGCTCGAATTGTTGCTACTGATAGGGCTGTTTCTCGTTGGAGGCGAATTCTGGAACAAAGTTCGCGCGTTGTCTAGGCATGCGGCGAAGGTCGAGATCGTTGCCGAAGCGCCAGCGGCGCCCGCTTGACTTCACCTTCGTCTAAATACTTTTGCGAGGATCTACCTGGCTACCGGCAGCTCGGTCGGTTGCTCGAGACGGAATTCGAGAAGAGTTTCGCTTGGCACGGAAACCTGTTCGCCCTTCTTAGTCGCTGCTACAGCGGTTCCTGCGCCTGCTCCCGCGAGCGCTCCAATCCCGGCTCCTTTACCTCCACCAGCCAGGCCGCCAATCAGCGCGCCTAGCCCTGCTCCACCCAAAACCTTCTTGGTCGTGTTGCCACCCTCGCCCTTGCCCTTAACCTCATAGTCAGTGGTCATCAGCGGATAGGCGGTTCCATTGATCACGATGTCCGTGAGCTCTAGAGTGAGTTGGGAACTGCCCTTAAATTTCCCGGATGACGATGCCTGCGCAAGGACTCCGTAAACGGTGGTTCCCTTCCGCGCCACCGTTACATCGTAGGCCTGCAGATTCGCTTCCAGGGCCGCAGTGAAGCGAAACCCAGCTTTCTGTTTGCTCGAATCCACAGAATCTATCATACGAACCAATATTCGAGTTCCTGCCGGCACGGCGACTCTCTTCGAACCCTGAGCGGGTGACAAGGGTGTTAGCCCTAATGTGAAAATCACCGTCAGCAGGAGCGCCACCCCTTTAATTTTCATGTCTTGCATATCCAGCCCCTCCTTGATCTTCATGAGCCCACGACCGGCAGCGCTGAGGCAATCTTGAGGTCGATGATCGTCAGCAATTGATGTTCAACCTGCACAAAACGAGCGGCCGTTATCGCTCCCAAGTCCTGTTTGACTCGTTCATAGTATTTGGCCAGCAGTTCGCCCCGCTGCTTCTGATAAGACATTGCGTTCTTTATCAACTCGTCCGCTTTATCGTCGGTCATCGTCGTGTACGACTTGGCGTACTCTTGAATGTTCGCCACGCGCATATCATTGAGCTTGCTGAGCTCGGCGTCGTAGTCCCGATAAATGGGCCAAAACTTGGCCGCGTCTTCGGCATCGAACTGCATGACCGTTCCCAGCAGCGTTGCTTTTTCCGTTCGCACGTCCTTGCGCAGGAGCGCGATGTACGCCTTTATGTTCGCGTCCTCTGGAGTCTGAGCCGTCGCAGCCGTCGCCGGCGGCTTCGTCGCCGTCTTCGTTTGCGCGACCAAGGCCGCGCTTGAAGTCATACACACGACGAGAAAAACTCCCATTGCCATTGCACGCATGGTGATTGTCCTCATTTTTCCTCGCGGAACACCTGAGATTTGTGGCGGCCTGGAAGTCAGAAGCGCAGGAGCAAACCGCCGAAACAGTACACCCGGCACTCAAATAGAGTCAAGTTTCCCTATGTCTCGGGTCGACCTTTCTTCGCGTTATTGTTCGGCTGCCCGTGGACCTTGCTGATTCCGACTATGATTTTCCTATGAAAGAAATTCATCCCGACACTGGTAATTTTGACAGTTAACAAACCTCACTCCTAAAACTTATCTTCCACTCTCGGTCAACTGCAAGGCGAAGATGGGGCTCTAGATTTACGTTCGAAAAGTTGGAAAATTCCTTTTTGTTCAGGCTTTTTCTTCCTGGAAAGCACCGTGGGAACAGACGGAAAGAAGGTAAGGCAGCTCATGACACTGAAACGTCTACGAACAAAAGCCCGCAAACGGATTTATCAGAGTCTCTGGAGCACGCTGTGCGTTCTAGCCCTTCTGCCGGGCGACACCGCGGTGTACGCACAGGAAGCGCAGCAACAGGGTGCGCCACAGGAAGAAGCACCTCCCAAAATCCCCAATGATCAACTGGATGCGCTGGTTGCCCCCATCGCGCTGTATCCAGACCCGCTATTGAGCCAGGTGTTGGTCGCTTCGACGTATCCGTTGGAAATCATCCAGTTGCAACAGTGGCTCGTGCAACACAAGGATCTGAAAGACAACGCTCTCACAGACGCGGTGATGAAACAGGACTGGGACCCCAGCATTCAGGCAATGGCCGCGCTTCCCGATGCGCTGAAACAACTTGCAGAGAATATCAAATGGACAACAGACCTGGGCAACGCTTTTCTTGCGCAGCAGAGCGACGTGATGGATGCCGTGCAACGCATGCGAACGAAGGCGAAAGATGCCGGCACCCTAAAATCCAATGAACAACAAAAAGTAGAAACAAAGGTCATCGAGACCAAGACGGTCGTCGTGATTGAACAAGCTAACCCGCAGATTGTCTATGTCCCCTCTTATAACCCTGTCGTCGTATACGGGCCGCCGGTGTACCCGTACCCGCCGATCTACTACCCCCCGCCTTCGTATTACGCGGCCGGAGTGTTTATGGCGTTTGGCGTTGGCGTTGCAATCGGAGCAGCTTATCACGGAGGCTGGGGCTATCGCTGCGGATGGGGAGGGTACGGCCACAACAACATAAACATAAACATCAACAATAACTATGTGAGTCACTACAACAAGACGAACATTAACAACGTAAATCGGAACAACATCAACAACATCAACAACCGGCCATCGCAACTGCCGGCCGGTGGCAACAACACCTGGCAACACAATCCGCAGCACCGCGGCGGTGCGCCTTATTCCAACAAGGCAACTGCAACAAAGTATGGCGGCACCGCGCGCGGGGATTCCATGGCCACAAGGCAGGCGAATTCGCGGCAGGAGCAAGCAGCAGGCAACATGCGACAGCCTACTGCCACGAATCGAAACGGGTCCGTCGCCAACCGGGCATCAACCTCGAACTCCGGCGCGAGACCAAGCGATATGAGCGCGAATCGTGGCGGCACCGGAGGAAACAATATTGGCAACCGGCAGGTTCCCAGTAGCAACGCATCGAAGAGCACGAGCGCGTTCGCTGGAGCGTCAAGCAAAGGGAGCGCCCAAGCCACCAGTTCGCGGGGTGCATCCAGCATGGGATCCTCCGGTGGCGGCAGTCGTGCACGTTCTGGCGGCGGACGGCGGGGGTGATGAATCCATGGACAAGGAAAAATATATGAAATTCACAAGAGTCAATCCTTACTTCGCGAAGATTATGTGGACAGCGATGCTTATTGCCGCTTGCTGCGTTCTGGTAATCGGCTCGCCCGCGGCGCCGCAAACACAGGCAGCCGCTGCCGTTGCGACTCAGTCGGCTCAGAAAACCTTCGACGCGCCACAGCAGGCCGCAGACATCATGATTCTTGCTGTCAAAAACGATGATGTTGCCGCACTGCTGGAAATCTTCGGGCCCGCTGGCAAGGATTTCGTCGCCTCGGGAGACGATGTGCAGGACAAGAACTCGCGTGCCAACTTTGCCGCCAAGGCGCAGGAGAAAACGCACGTCGACATAGACTCTAAGAATCCCAACCTCGCTATTCTCTCGGTCGGCGAGGAGGATTGGCCTACACCAGTTCCCATAGTCAAACAGGGCGGAAAATGGCATTTCGATTCGAAGGCCGGCCGTACTGAGATTCTTAACCGGCACATCGGAGAAAACGAACTGGACGCCATCCTTATTTGCCGCGGTTACGACGATGCCCAGGAAGAATATGCGGCGGAAATCCACGACGACTCCGGAGTGAACCAATATGCACAGCGAATTATCAGTTCTCCGGGAAAGCATGATGGCCTGGCCTGGAAGAATCCGGATGGAAGTTGGGGTGGGCCCGTCGGAGAGACGGTAGCGAAGGGCCTGGAAGAAGGCTATACGGACAAGGGAAAGCCATTCCACGGCTACTATTTCAAGATTTTGAAAGGGCAAGGTCCTGCTGCCCGCCTGGGCCAACTCGACTACGTGATCGAAGGCGCGATGATCGGCGGGTTTGCGCTGGTTTCCGTGCCTGCCCAGTACCGCGTGACAGGCGTGATGACTTTCATCGTCAGCTACGACGGCGTGGTCTACCAGAAGGACTTGGGTCCGGACTCGCTTGATATAGTCAAGAAAATGGAGCGCTATAACCCGGATAAGACCTGGCAGCCCACGGACGACGAAGAGTAGTTGACTCGCTCCTTAAACGGGTTGCGCCAGCGAAATATGCGGTTTGCGTCTCGAGGATCTAGACCTCGGAGTCGGCTTGGTTCACGACGAGTGGTGTGATTGATGCCAATCGCTAATTGGGTCTGCCCAACCAGGAGTACTGCCATGCGACGGAAACATTTTGGTAATTTCCCCCATATCTGATATAGGCACCGTTGTTGTAGCTGAGTTTTATAGACTGATGCCTGGTCACCGGGATCGACGCAGTCACACCCACCCGCGAGTTCCTCTGTAGCGTCACAGGATTCTCGACCGCGTTTATGCTTGTTGTGCCTCCGAACCAATAATTGCCGTCAACTGAAATCCAGAGTCGAGGCTTAAAATCATAGCTGAGATGCCCTTCGAAAGATCCGACCGGAGTCTCGGACTGGGTATTGGTGCCGGGAGAGAATTGGTTGTTTGAAAAGAATTCGTGATTATCTGTGAAGAACCAGACGGCCCCATAAGCATCGAGGATCCAGTGGCCCCAGCGTCGTGAATAGCCTAGCTCAGGTTTGATGGCCCAGCGATTGGTTCCCAGATTGATGAGTTTCGTGGGATCGTACTGCCCTGCCAGCGGCACAAGTTTAATGCTGGCGCCCAAGATGGTCTTCTGTCGCCATTTGATGAACTCGGGGGCATTCATGGCCGGGCCACCTTTGAGATTTATGGAAAACCTGAAAGTGGGGGCAAGGAGACCAGAGCGGTACGCCGATGCCTCGGCACCGACCACGGTCCCATGAAAATTCCCAACGCCGTAAGGTAACGAAGCAGTGAAGACAGCGGTGCGGCCGAAAAGCCTGAGCGAGTGGGAGTAGCTAAAGACCGGAACGTGGACCCTGGCCGTAGCGCCGGTGATGGGGAGGGTTCCGTCAAATATGATGCCGCCGTCGTAGAAGGAATACGTCAGAGTGACCGCGTTGGAATGGATGGGAGTGACGAGATAGGCCCTGGGAGCGAGATCCTGGGCATGGCAGTTCACGGCGGCGAGGCACGCAATGAAGAAGAGAGCGAGCCGACGGGACCCTGCGCTTAAGAACTTCATTTTACTCAATGTATGGACGGCGCGCGGGACCTGACACCTGTAAGTATTGACAGGTTGCCTCTCTCCCGGCGGCGCGTAGGATGCGACTGTCCCACGGATCAGATCCCGGCGCGTGAAATTCGCGACTAGTGCCGGGAGTCATGCGTCTTGAAGGTGGGCGATGGCCAGCGCTTCGTTGAATCCTGCCCAAGCAACCGAGCAGAACCTCCGGACTCCACACATAAACACGGAAGCTAGAGAGCATAAATACCCGTGCCTGTACCAGATCAATACGCGTGTCTGGCTGCGAGACTTGTCGCAGAGCTTGGCACGGCAGGCGACGTTGGACGACATCCCAGATGGCGAGCTGGATCAGCTGGCGCAAGCGGGCTTTGACTGGCTCTGGTTTTTGGGTGTGTGGCAAACAGGACCGGCCAGCCGGCGAGTGTCGCGTGAGAATTCGGAGTGGCAGGGCGAGTTCCGACAACTTCTGCCAGATCTTCAGCAAGAAGACGTCTGCGGTTCTTGTTTTGCGATTACAGATTATGCGGTCCATTCCGACTTTGGCGGAGATTTGGCCCTGGAGCAACTCCGGCACAGGATGCACGAACGAGGAATGCGACTGATGCTAGATTTCGTGCCCAATCATACTGGACTGGATCATCCGTGGGTTCAGAGTCACCCGGAGTTTTATGTGCACGGCACGGAAGAGCAGCTTGTCCGCGAACCCCAGAACTATGTGCGCATCGCGGTCGGCACAAAACACCGGGTGCTGGCCTACGGTCGTGATCCGTATTTTGCGGGCTGGCCCGATACACTGCAGCTGAATTACGCGGAGCCATCACTCCAAGAGGCCATGCAACAGGAGCTACTGAGAGTGGCCGCCAAGTGCGATGGTGTGCGTTGTGACATGGCGATGTTGATTCTGCCCGAGATCTTCGAGCGGACATGGGGTTTGCGAATGGAACCGTTTTGGCCCAACGCGATCCAGTCCGTGCACGAGGATCGGCGAGACTTTCTCGTGATGGCTGAGGTCTATTGGGACCTGGAATGGACTCTGCAGCAGCAAGGCTTCGACTATACATATGACAAGCGACTCTATGATTGGCTTCGCGAAGGGCACGCACCGCCAATCCGAGATCATTTCCGCGCGGACGCAGAATTTCAGCGGAAATCGGCGCGGTTCCTTGAGAACCATGATGAGCCGCGAGCCGCCGCAATATTTACACCAGAGGTTCATCGAGCTGCTGCCGTCTTGACCTACTTTTGTATGGGCCTGCGGTTCTTTCACGATGGGCAGTTTGAGGGTCGAACAAGAAAAGCTTCCGTACACGTTGAGCGCCGGCCTGTTGAGCCGGTGGAAAGCTCGTTGCGTGACTTTTACGCTCGGCTTTTGAGCTTCGTAACCCAGCCTGAGATCAAGGACAAGGAGTGGCAGTTGCTTGATGCCGCGCCAGCGTGGGACGGCAATTGGACCTGGGACTGCTTCGTCTCGTTCGCCTGGCAGCGACCCGGCGGCCAGCCGCTTGTCGTTGTCGTGAATTACGCGCCGAATCATAGTCAATGCTACTTGCGGCTGCCGTTTCGCGAGATCCGCGGACATACCGTGCGCGCGCAGGACCAGATGGGCTCGGCAATTTACGAACGCAGCGGCGATGAACTGACCTCTCGGGGCCTGTACCTGGACATGCCACCCTGGGGTTATCACGTATTCCGATTGGAGGCGCTCTGAAGAACAAGGGCGCTCGAACCATTCGAGAACATTTAGGGAGGGCTGTGATCATGAGCAAGACCGCAGAAGCACTGCGTTTGGAAGCTGAACGCGACCAAAAGGTAACTTGGAAAAAGTGGGGACCCTATCTGAGTGAACGCCAGTGGGGCACCGTACGCGAAGACTATAGCCAAGACGGCAATGCCTGGGACTATTTCAGCCATGACCAGGCACGATCGCGCGCGTACCACTGGGGAGAGGATGGGCTCGCGGGCATTTCCGACGATAAACAAAAGCTTTGCTTTGCCCTGGCGTTGTGGAATGGCCAAGACCCCATCCTGAAGGAGCGCCTATTCGGACTGACGAACAGCGAGGGCAATCACGGAGAGGACGTAAAGGAATACTACTTTTATCTGGACAGCACGCCGACGCACTCCTACATGAAGTACCTCTATAAATATCCTCAGCAAGCGTACCCGTATGACAACCTGGTGAGCACCAACCGGAATCGGACGCGCAACGATTTCGAGTACGAGCTGCTGGATACGGGCGTCTTCAATGACGATCGCTATTTCGATGTGTTTGTCGAATATGCGAAAGAGGCGCCGGAGAACATCCTAATCAAAATCACGGTTTTCAACCGAGGGCCGGAGCCCGCTACCGTGCATGTGCTGCCGACGCTGTGGTTCCGCAATGAGTGGTCATGGGGTGGTGATGTTGTTCGTCCGAATCTCAAGGAACAATCCACTGAAGGAGGCGATAGATCGATTATCGCTTCGCATCCCGAGACAGGAGAGCGGATTCTATATTGTGAAGGCGCGGAGGAGTTGCTTTTCACCGAGAACGAAACGAACAATGAACGGCTCTTTCATTCGCCCAACCGGACTCCGTATGTCAAGGACGGGATCAACCACTATCTGGTGGATGGACGGCGCGAGGCGGTGAATCCCGAGAAGAATGGAACGAAAGCTGCTGCGCACTATCGAATCACGGTGGGTGCGGGCCAATCTAAGGCCCTTCGTCTGCGACTCGCCCAGGCGGCTCCGGCGGCCTTGGTGTCGACAGAGAACAAGCTGGGTGTTCCGTTTGGAAGTGGCTTCGACGCGACAATGCAAGCGCGGCACAAGGAGGCCGATGAGTTCTATGCCACCGTCATTCCATCGTCGTTGACGGCCGACACGGCCAACGTCATGCGGCAGGCATTGGGGGGCATGCTTTGGACCAAGCAATTCTATTTCTACGACGTTGACCAATGGTTGGCCGAGCATGGAGCCGACCCGTTCAAGGCTAACGGGCGTCGTGCTCCGCGAAACGACCATTGGTACCATATGTACAATGCAAATATCATTTCGATGCCGGACAAATGGGAATATCCCTGGTATGCGGCGTGGGACCTGGCCTTCCACATCGTCGCACTGACGCTAGTGGACCCGGACTTTGGCAAAGAGCAGTTGGACTTGATGCTCCGGGCGTCCTACCTGCACCCTAACGGGCAATTACCGGCGTATGAGTGGAACTTCGGCGACGTTAACCCTCCTGTGCATGCCTGGTCTACGATCTTTACCTATCGCCTGGAGAAAGTTCACGGAAAAGGTGACCTGGACTGGCTGGAGCGGAGTTTCCACAAGCTGCTAATAAATTTTACATGGTGGGTCAATCGCAAGGATCGCACCGGCAAAAACGCTTTCGAAGGTGGATTCCTTGGCCTGGACAATATTGGCGTCTTCGACCGCAGCGCGCCGCTTCCAACCGGGGGGCATCTAGAGCAAGCAGACGGCACTGCATGGATGGCGCTGTACTGTCAGAACATGCTTGAGATTGCGGTGCAGTTGGCGATGGAGAAGCCAGCCTATGTGGATATGTGTGCGAAGTTCGTCGAGCACTTCCTATGGATCGCAACGGCCCTGGTACACGGGGGCGGGGACGTAGGGATGTGGGACGAGGAAGATGGATTTTTCTACGACGTCCTACGGCTACCTGACGGCAGCGCTGAGCGCCTGAAGGTGCGCTCCATGGTGGGACTGCTCCCACTGTGCGCCGTTACGGTGCTCGAGGGAGAAGTTGTAGGAAAGTATCCCGAGTTAGGCGAAGAATTGCGCCGGTTTCTCGTTACTCGCCCAGAACTCACCACCTTCATCCACGACCCCGTCAAGGTTGGTTGTGGCGGCCGACGACTGACTTCTGTCTTGGACGAGACCAAGCTCCGTCGTGTGTTAGCGAAGATGCTGGACGAGAACGAATTCCTAAGTGCCTATGGCATCCGGGCACTCTCCCGGTATCACGCCAAACACCCCTACGTGTTTCGGGTGGGTCAGCAGGACTACAGCGTCTCATACCTACCGGGGGAGTCTGACACTGGCATGTTCGGGGGAAACTCCAACTGGCGCGGGCCGATCTGGATGCCCGTAAACGGCCTGATCATCCGGGCACTGCTACAGTATTACGCCTACTACGGCGATGAATTCACCGTCGAATGCCCCACTGGGTCGGGAAAACAGATGAACCTGTACCAGGTCGCTGAAGAGCTATCACGCCGCCTCAACAACATCTTTTTGAAGGACAAGGATGGCCGGCGGCCGGTGTACGGGGGAACGCGCAAGTTTCAGGAAGACCCCCAATGGCGCGACTACCTTTCGTTCTTTGAATACTTTCATGGCGACAACGGGGCGGGACTGGGCGCAAGTCACCAGACGGGGTGGACGGGTACCATCGCCCGCGGCATGCATCTGTTTGCGACTACCACGCCGGAGCAGGTGCTTGCGCTCGGCAAGGCTGCGGGCGTCACCGAGGTAGCGGAAAAGGCAAAGAGCGCTCAGGCCGGAAGTGGAACTGGCGGCAGCAATCGCTAGACTTGATATCGGTCTTGAACCGGAGAGGCTGGAGGCTCGTCGGTTGGAGACTAGGCTGGCAGTGCGTCTCATGCGGTCAGGCGAGCGACACTAGACTTCTTTCAAGAGTTCGCTTGGTTCCATTCGCGTAAAATCGAGCGCGGCTTGGATCAGAACTTCTCTGGGACGAAGTGTCTACCCCGCAGCGGAGCCTGGTCGTCGTAGTTGCCTTTATCTTTACGCTTGGGCAGCTTCACTTTCTCCCGCGGGGCCTTACCGTAGGGGATGACGCTCAATAGATGGGTGATGCAATTGAGCCGGGCCCGCTTCTTATCGTCCGAGCGAACGATGTACCAGGGAGCATGCTTGGTGTCGGTGGCCTTGAACATGAGGTCCCGAGCGCGAGAATACTCGTACCAGCGTCGATACGATTCCAAATCCATTGGGCTGAGCTTCCATTGTCGGACCGGATCGCTAATGCGGGCGTCAAATCGCCGCTGCTGCTCTTTTTTTCCGACTTCCATCCAATACTTGATCAGAATAATTCCACCGTCCACTATATATTGCTCGACAGTGGGGCAGAGCTCCAAAAACGCCTTATGCTGCTCCGGTGTGCAGAAGCCCATCACATATTCCACGCCGGCGCGGTTGTACCAACTTCTGTCGAAGATGACGATTTCTCCAGCAGCCGGAAAATGCTGGATGTAGCGCTGAATATACATCTGGCTCTTTTCGCGATCGGATGGAGCCGGCAGGGCCACCAAACGGAAGACGCGAGGGCTTACGCGTTCCGTGAGGGCACGGATCGTGCCGCCTTTTCCGGCGGCATCACGCCCTTCGAAGACGACTATCACTCGAAGACCCTTATGCTTGACCCAATCCTGAAGTCTGCAGAGCTCAGCCTGGAGCCGCGAAAGTTCCTTTTCGTATTCCTTGCGCTTGAGACGGTCGCTGTTTTCGCTTTCACCCTTAGCCATGGCAAAACACTCCTCCTCGGACGCCTCCGCGCTCTCTTGTCGATTTGAGTCTCGACTCGCAGACCAAGGTCCACAGTCAGTCGACGGTCTTACTGGAAGCGAAACGAGTCTGCGGTTTCAGGCCGGGCCGAAACACTGTCAAGACTGACAGTGCCGACGTTAAGCAAGCGAAATAGGTTGCGGTATACGTGCGACCCCGAGGGACTCAGAGTCGAGCTGGATCTGTGGTGCGACGTAACTGACCATTCGCGTGTTGTAAGTCGTAGTTGTGGCTTCGAAGTGCTGCTGGCACTTCTGACGGGAGTCACAAGTGACGCGCACACTGGCTAGGTGCAAGACAGTCTTAGTGAGTCGGGAACTCGCCCACGCAGAGTAGTACTTTTTTGGGCTCTGCACAAGAATTCGTGGAGGCCCGCATTTTAGGCTGCTTTCTGAAGAACGATGAATTCGGTCTTGGTGACCGCCATGCGTTGGGCCTTGAGCAGCAGATAGCCGAGATTCTTGTAGCCGCGGCCCCTTCGAAGAAGGGTTTTGATGTTGCCGTTGATGGCTTCCACCACTCCGAAGCGGACCTTGGTGCGGCAGTAGTTGAGGATGCCGTCGAGGTGATCCAACAGCATGTAAGCGAGCTTTTGAAAGGGTTCCAGGCGTTGCCAACGCAGTTGATCGATCCAACTTTGCAAGTACCGCAGCATGGCTCCTTCATAGCAGTAGGTCCACAACCGCTCCAAGCTTTCCTTTAGAAGGTAGGCTTTCATCACCCGCCGGTTGAGGGCGAACAGATCGTTTAACTGCTGCCGTTTCTGGCTGTCCAGATTCATCCAGCGCGTCAACAGCAGCCAACGTTTGCCTTTCACTACCCCGCGCATGCGCCCGCCTTTGCGGAAAAACTCCGCCCGGCGCACTTCATCGATGGCTTTGTTGGCGTGCTGCAAAACGTGAAACTTGTCGAACACGATGCGGCCGTTCTGCGCCCATTGCGCAATGCTGTTGGTGAATGGCCGCCACATATCCACGCACGCCGCCTCGATGCGCTTCCGCTGGCTTTCCTTCAGTTGCGTTCGAAAAAACTCATCGAGCGTTTCCTGCTTACGATCCTGCCCGAACCACAGGGGCTCTCCGGTCTCCAAATTACTGACCACGGTGATGAACTTCATCTGCTTGCCGAAGTAAATCTCATCCACGCCCATTTGTATCAGGGGATCCTTGCGACGCGTCGCACTCCAACGCTGCAGATACCGCAGGTCGATCGCGCGCACCGTGCTGGCCGCCAGTCCAAACTGCCTGGCCACCTGTCGAACCGACGCGCTTTCACACGCCAACCCCACGGCATCCTCAAAGTCCTTGCTAAACGGCGCTTTGCTCGGCAATTGCGGTACTTTCTCGACGCGCACCCCACACTGCGGACAGCACACCCGGTACAGCTCGAGGATCACCGTGGTCTGATACTTCCTCCAGGGTAAGTCGCGCACCTCGCGCTGGTAATAGTCATGGGCGTCAGTAAACTTCCTTCCGCATCCTGAACAGATCAGTTTGCGGTTCCCACGCTTCCGTCGCACCCACAAACGCAACGTCTTGGCGGTTTCATCGATTTCGTGCCGAAACACTCGGTAACCTGGCCAATCCAAGATTCTCGTGAACTCGTTGTCGCGCATTCCGCCGAGTCTAGCCGAACCTGCCTCATTGCGGAAACCCGCTCTCCTATTGGCCCGCTACGAATTCCTGCTCAGAGCCCTTTTTTGATGCCGTACGAATTGAAGCAAGACTTGACCGTTCCGCCTTCAGGCCGTAGGCTTTTATTGGGTCGCGAAGCTTGTGGTAGCGAGCCGAGTGAAGTTGTTGTGCATCACTGAGGTTGCGTTGCGAGGCACATCTGCGTAATCCGTGCGCGCTCCATGACCGCGTAGAGCTAACCTCTTCTACCAACGGTGCGGTGCGAAGTTTGGGAGAAGAGACCATCTCTGACGCGTCGAATCTTTCCCCTGCGATTACGCGCATTCTAGTGGTGGAAGATTTCGAACCCTTCCGCGCTTTCGTTACTTCTTTCCTCAGAGAAAAGCCGGACATGCTGGTGATTTGCGAAGCGTCGGATGGACTAGACGCGGTCGCAAAAGCCGAACAACATACCCCCGATTTGATCTTGATGGATATCGGCCTCCCCAAGCTTAATGGAATCGAAGCAGCGCGACAGATTCTGGAGTCCGTACCGGCGGCGAAAATCATTTTTCTCACCCAAGAAAGCTCTGCCGAAGTAATGCACAAGCCGCTCCAGTTGGGGGCATGTGGCTACGTCCTCAAATCGAGGGCTGGAAACGATCTGTGGGAGGCTATCGACGCAGCTCTTCGGGGCGAACAATTCGTAGGCAGAGGTTTGGCACGATCGTAGCAATGGAACAGCTCAAGACTTCGACCGAGTCCGGCTAAAGGAGGATTCGCTCAGTTCTCACACTCTTCTGAAGTGTTCGCGTTTCTTCCAGGGAGAGATTGGACCGCATAGACCCGCAGTTCAAGCAAACAATAATCTGTGGAAATACAAAGATCGATAGCTTATCCAGTCTCCTGGATCCAGGAAAATGGATGTTCACCTCAGAGTCGAACTCCGCCAGATTGTCTGACGCGCATGAATTGCAAATAGAAAGATCGTTTTTCATGGTGTTTCACAGCTTTCATGGAAGCAGCCGGTGCCGGGCATCTTCCCGCTTTCAGATGTTAATGTAAAGAGGCAAATTTCGATTGACTATGACCAGGATCATATATGACTGACATGGATATATCGTTCGATGTGGGGATGGTTATGCTTTCGCAGACCTTGCAACAACATCAAGAGGAACTGCGGCACGGACTATCGTGCCGCGCTGAGGTTGCGACTCGACGAAAAGCTCGCCATGGACGAGCTTGAGCCGTTCCTTCATGCTGGTGAGGCCCAGCCCGCGTCCGGTTATAGCCTCTTCAGGATCAAAGCCAATCCCCGAATCGCTAACGGCCAACTCAATCTCATTCGGTGCACCTCTGAGCCAAACCTGCAGATCCAGTGATCCGCTATGCTTCAATGCATTCTGAATAGCTTCTTGCAGGACGCGGAAGAAACAGAGGGCGATCTCCTGCGGTAGCTTCTTCGGGACGCCCTCGGAGTGAAAATCAATCCGAACTCCTTGCGTCTCGGATATCTCTCTGCAGAAACTGGAGGCCGCTGCAGCGATGCCGAGATATTCCAGCTTTGAAGAGTGCAGACGGTGTGATAGAGCCTGAATGTCGCTTCCGAGACCCGAGACCTGCTCGCCAACTTCGTCAAGGCTATGGGCGACTGCAGTTGCCGAAGCGGGAAGGTCGCCCTTCAATCGTTCCAGATTCACTGCAAGCAATGCGATGCGTTGATTGATATCGTCGTGAAGCTCTCGCGCAATCCAGGTACGTTCCTGCTCTTGTGCCTCAATGAGCTTGCGGCTCATGCCGGAGAGCGCCTCTTGCGCCAGCTTGCGCTCAGTGACGTCGATGCACGAGCCGATATAGCCGGCAAAGTAGCCGTCCGCCTTGAAGGTTGGAACGCCCAAGTCGGAAAACCAGCGATATTCTCCGTCATGCCGCCGAAGACGATACTCCACCTGGAAAGAGTCGCGCCGATCGAAGGCGGTTGTGTAAGCCTTCAGGCAACTATCGAAATCCTCGGGGTGAACTCCTTCCGTCCAGCCGTTTCCAAGTTCGGCTTGAAGGGAGCGGCCGGTGAACTCCAGCCAGGGTTGATTAAAGAACGTGCACAGCTTGTCGGTACCTGACATCCAGATCATTACGGGCGCGGCGTTGGTGATCAAGCGAAAGCGCTCTTCACTCTCGTACAGTAACTCCTCTGCGCGCTTCCGCTCGGTTATATTTCTGGCGATCTTGGAAACACCCACGACCTTGCCTGCCGAGTCGCGTATCGGAGAAATGGTCAAGGAAACATCGAGACGATTTCCGCTTTTTGCCATGCGTATCGTTTCGGAGTGCTCGAGTGAATCACCTGCTTTGATGCGTCGTAAAATCTCGGCTTCCTCCTCCCGCAGCTTGGGGGGGATGATCATGGTAATCGGCTGTCCCAGTGCCTCGGCCTCAGTGTATCCATACATCCGCTGAGCGCCCGGATTCCAGCTCGTGATGACATCGTTTAAACTCACGGACATGATGGCGTCGTCGGAAGATTGCACGATGGCGGCGAGCTTGCGTTGTGTATCCTCAGCCCGTTTGCGCTCGGTGATGTCCCGAATGATGACGGTGAACAGCTTCCTGCCGCCGGCTTGTACCTGAGAAATGGAGGCTTCAATGGGAAATTCTTCGCCACTTGCCCGAAGGGCCCACAATGCGTCCATGGCTCCCACGGCGCGGTTGGTGCCCCCGGTCTCGCCAAAATGGGGAATATGCGCTTCATGAACGGAGCGGAAGTGCCGCGGTACGAAGCGGCTGATCGGAGTTCCAATCGCATCTAGCGCCGGACAACCGAACATTTTCTCGGCAGCGCTGTTGAACACAACGATCCGCTGTTCCTCATCGACAGCGATGATGGCGTCCATCGCTGATTGGATGATGCCCTCCAAACGGCCCTCGCTATCGCGCAGCCTCTCCTGCGTCTGCTTTAGCTCGGAGATATCCACCTGGACTGACGCGGTATGTAAGATGTTTCCCTGGGCATCCTTGACGGCCCCCACATTGAGAAGCACCGTTCGCTTCTGCCCCTGCTTGGTGATTATCACCATCTCTTCATTATCAAGCGTGCCCACCCTTTTCCACTTCTCAAATAGATCAGCCATTTTTGAATGTGACTCGGGCGCATAGATTGTGGACAAGGGCTTGCCTATGAGTTCTTCTTTGGTGTAACCGTAGGCTTGGCAAGCTGCTGGATTGGCGTCCAAAATCTGACCGCTCAGCGACACCATGTAGCAATATTCCGGCACGGTCGCAAAAAACTGCGCAAAGCGATGCTCGGAAGCCTGCCGGGCTTCTTGTGCTCGTTTCATTTCGGTGATGTCGAGCGTCACGGAGAGAGCGCATGCCTCACCATTCATCTCCATCAATTCCGCGGACGCCAAGCCCGTCAGTACCCCACCGGTTCTTGTGCGGAATTGAAGCTCAAGATTTCGAAGGCCGGCTTTTGCCAGCAGCCGTTTTGCGAGTTCCCTTCTTTGGTCGGGATCAACCCACAACCCGATATCAAAGGGAGTCCTGCCGATTACCTCGTCGCGGCTCCAACCTGTTAGACGCTCAAAGGTTTCGTTGACGTCAATGTAGCGATGATCCTTTGCGCTCGTTAGAGTGAGAGCCATAGGGCTCTGGCGAAAAGCCTTGGAAAACTTCTCTTCAGACTTCTTCAAAGCCTCGCCGTCGTTTTTACGCTCCTCAACCAGCGCGGCCAGAACCATGAAAGGTCCAGCCGTAAAAAACAGGAACAATTGCAACGAAAACACATTCTTGAGCGGCCCCGATTCGATGAACGGACCCCGTCCGTGGACGGCGCCCCAAATGGACAGGGAACCAACTGCGATGACCGCAGTACCGACCCCGAGTGACTCGAAACGCAAAGCGGCCCACAGGAGAAACGGCACGGGAGAATAAAGCATTGCTGCCGGGATGCTCCCTTTGGGCGCCGCGAAAGCGAAGTATCCGACGAGAGCTAACCCCGCAAACAACGCGATTGCTTCCAAGTATTGAGTTCGCGGTTTATTTACCCATGTTGGAATTTTTCTGCCCCAACCCCAAATTGCCGGTACCAGGATCAGAAATCCTAATGCCTCTGAAAAGAAGGAAATCTTCCAGCTAGCCCAGTAGTCCCCCTTGGTTGCAAATGCGCCGATAAACGCTCCAAAGCATGGCGCGAGGAACACGGCAAAGAATGAGTACTTTGCCAGAGCATTCAGGCTATTGAGCTCCGGTGTGCCACTGAAGGAGTAGCTAAGGCATAAGGCGGCCGTGAGGACTTCAACCGTGTCAGAGAAAATAAGGAGGGCAATCGAACGAAACGGCAGGCCTTCCTGTAAGTCATAGAGAACAAACGCTGCAAAGGCCGCCGCGATGAGTAGGGGCCAGAATCTTCGTTGCACGAGCAGCAACACGGACACCAGAAGCACGTTACCCGGCCAGAGCGCCCAGCTCATCTGGGGACGTATCACCAGTGTTCCGCCCAGCTTTGCGGCTAGGTAGGACATCGCAGACACCAGGCACACCAACATCACTATGTGGAACGAATCCAGATTCGGGAGCACAACCGACTGGCGTCCGCGAGCGGTTTCGATGGCCTACCTCCCGTGACGCCGGAACGGTCTATGGCGCAATCGGACCGCGAGCGAAAGGGAGCTCGAAAGCCCGTGCAGAAGATGAGAGCATGCTACACCCGACCAAGGGTAGTTGGCCACTTAGTCTTATAACGCCTGATTCGAGGTACGGGAGGCGGGCCCGAGAGTGGAGTTGTGCTCGCCACGATGCCGGTCGTTCCGTTCGGTGGGCTGGATTGCTACGAAGCATGAATTGGCGCAACCGATGAATAGAACAACAGGTAGGAGCGCGACGGGCATCAAGACCCTCACTACGCGCGGACCCGCTCACATAGCCCTATACATCACGGCCCTATGGATGTTCTTTCCGACAGCCAATCTGTTCCGGCACTCGTCAGTTATTTCTTTGGCGGCGGATAGTTCTTCAAAAGCTTTTGGACGGCTTTGCTGATGTTCTTTTGCTTTTTTTCGGGCTTGGCCTTGGGATCCAAGGTCTTTGAGGCTGTTCCGCGCCACACGAGTTGTTTCTGAGCGGCGTCGTACATGCTCAGGTCGAGCTGGCCAATATAGACGGTAGACGTGGAGCCGTATGTCGTTGTCGTTGCCATTCCACCATATCCATACCATCCTCTTCCCCACCCGGGTCCGTAACCCCAACCGGTGTTGTATGCCGTGAACTGTTTCTCCGTGGCGAGCGCGGTCTGATAGCCGATATAGAGGTCGGCAGAATCGAGATCGGTCTTCGTCAGCCCTTTGTTGGCGAGTTCCGCGTCGATCGCGGCCGTTATCTGCTTCGCTGTCAGTTCATTTGGTTGGTCGGCATCCTTGATCGGAACCCATTTGTAAGTTTTGTATTTTGAAAAGTCTTTGTCTTTGTCGAAGTCGTAGCGGATGTCCTGAGCGACCGCAGAAGTTACCGCCACGAAAAGCAAAGAAATTGCCAGCAGTACCAGCCTTCTCATTTCCTAGTTCCTCCTTTGAAGGAAATCACGATTCCTTCAGGTCCATCGCAGCACGCCGAGCGTCACCTATTGTCGTCGGTAGGCTGCCAGGTCTCAACTCTTCTAGTCCGTGGTCGTTTCGCTAACTGTAACCAAACCGCCTGATTGGACCACTGGCAGAACTACCAGTTAGACCACGCGGCTCAGCGAGTACCCACCATCTGTCACTTTTGACAGTTTCCAGCGGCCTGAATTTTTCATACCGTCGGCGCTGTCAACCAGAGTCATGCGCCTAATCGGTGTAAATGGCGGGAAGCGTGTATGACACCGCAGGCCAGAATCGGGACGTCTTCGGACGACACCATGAAGCTTCGAAGAGTTGAACGCGTTCTTCTCGTGATCGGTCTTGTGTTACTGGCCGTATGGGGTGCCACGCGACTCTACCGGGTGATCGGTTCGAGGGCTGCAATTGCGCGATTCCAAGCGGACCAGCCGACGGACCCAATCGACAGGCCTGCCGTGTTGCCGAATCCCGACTCGACCTCACCGATTGATTTTCGCCTTTGGTCGGTTCAACGGATCTCGGCCTACAAGGAGAGTCTCAGCCAGAAGATGGAGGTTCCTCTGGCTGTCCTTCGCATTCCGAAGATCGACGTTGAGGTGCCGGTATTCAACGGCACAGACGACCTTACACTGAATCGCGGAGTCGGAAGGATTCTGGGGACGGCCAGGATCGGACAACCAGGCAATCTGGGGATTGCGGGGCACCGAGACGGCTTCTTCCGCCCGTTACAGAACATGATCGTAGGAGACCTCATCGAACTCGATCGGCCGGGACACACGGACAGGTATGCGGTCAGCGGAATCAAGATTGTCACGCCAGAAGATATTTCCGTTTTGGATCCGACGCCGATTCCCACTTTGACACTGGTCACATGCTATCCGTTCTATTTTGTCGGACATGCTCCCAAGCGGTACATCGTGACGGCGTCTTTCGAAACTACTCAGGAGTCGGACCTCGGCGCTCATGAGGAGTCCATTTCCACGGGGAAGAACACTAAAAACAAGGAGAAGAGAAAATGATTTCAACCAGGTTCTCAAGAACGATCTTGCGTGGCCTGCTGGGGGGAGGCGCTCTTTGTCTAGCCTTCTCCCTGCCGTCGGTAGCGCAAGTGCAAAGCAGCACGGCAGTAGAACACGGTCCAGCAACTAAAGATGTCACCGTCGAGCGCGGTGAGATTGTCTACATCAGCGGGAATAGCGTGGTCGTCAAGATGGAGGACGGCTCCCTTCGGCAATTCGACAATGTTCCAGAAAGCCTCACGTTCATGGTTGACGGTCAGCCAGTCAACATCAACAACGCCAAGGTGGGAATGAAGCTCGAAAAACAAACAGTGAAAACAACCACGCCGAAAACGGTTACCACCGTCGAGACCGTGACCGGTAAGGTGTGGCATGTTAACCCGCCGAACAGCGTTATTCTGACGCTCGAAAACGGCCAAAACCAACAGTTCAAAATCCCCAAAGGTCAAAAGTTCACGATCGATGGCCAACAAACGGACGCTTGGGGTCTTAAAAAGGGAATGAACGTCTCAGCTCAACGAGTGGTTGAGGTTCCCTCAACGGTAGTTGCAGAGCAAGTTAGCAGGACGGGAAGTGCACCGCCACCGCCTGCTCCACCGAAGCAGGATGTACCGATTCTGATCGTCATGGCGGCACCGGCACCTGCGCCGGCGGCTGAGCCCGCGGAGGCAGCCCCTGCGGCACTACCGAAGACAGCCAGCAATGTGCCGCTCATCGGATTGCTCGGTGCGCTGTTCTGCGCTTTTGCTTTGATCGCCAGGGCGATTCGCTTGACGACCGCGCGATTCGCCGGTCTCAGAGGCTGATAAGTACTGCTCGCATTCCCCAACGCCAGAGTGGGATGGGGTCGGCTATGCCGACCTCGTCCCGCTTTCGGCACACGTGAGATACGCAACATAACGTGAGGAACGGCAAACGAGGGATTGCGTGAGGAAGCGAGATCTCGTCTTCAGTGTGTTGATCCCACCACAATACGACTCTTCACAGCGAACTGGACTAGCTCGGCATTTGTTCGAAGCCCAAGTTCCTGCATGATGCGATATTTGTGAAACGCCACAGTGCGCGGTGTCACTTTCAGGGCATACGCCACCTGTTTCATGGACTTGCCCTCCGCCAAAAGTTGCACGACTTCTCTCTGGCGCGGAGTGATTGCCTTGGGGTGTTTCCTGCCACGCGGATCGCGAATGAAGGATTCCCGCATGCCTCGAGCAATTTTCGGCGTCACGTAGGTCTTGCCTCGGAGAACCACGTGGATAGCGGAGAGCAATTCTGAAGCTGCGGACTTCTTCGACACGTAAGCGGACGCTCCGGCCTTTAGGGCCTCGACGGCGAGTTCCGGATCTTCGTTCATCGTCAGAAAAACGAGTTTGACGCCGGGCATTTTCTCTTTGAGTTGGCGTCCTGCTTCCAGGCCGTTTAGAAGCGGCATAGCAATATCAGCCACAACTACATCGGGGTTGAGCAAAGCGGCAGAGTCCAGGAGAGCATGCCCGTCAGCGACGGTGGCCACAATCTCGCAGTGAGGCGCCAACAACTGCGATAAGGCATCGGCTACGAGAGTGTGGTCGTCGGCCAGGATCACTCGCGGTAATTTCATTGTGCCCTCAGCGTGGACAGCGAATGGCAGAGGAAAGATTTTTCTGTATCGGCTTGGTGACTATACCACGGGCGCGAATGGCAATTCTGAATTTTATAAGTTCTTGCAAATGATGCACTTCGGTCCGCCTGTATTCATCGAAAGGCTAGTTTTCGCCCTCATCATGACGACGGATTTCAACATCCATGATCTAAGCCGGAGGAGACTGCTGAGATTGGAGGTTCTGCCAGATGGGAAGGTTGTTATGGATGGGCAAATGCACAAGAGGAGTTGTTCGGCACTCCAAAGAATGCAGGACGTAATTGGCATATCGAAGGACAAGACTCCGGGTGAGCTTAATTTCTGACCTCTATCAAGCGGTGATTGCATTCTCCAGCGGTTTGAAGCGGCAAGACGACCTGACCGCTTTGATTATCAAGCGAGCGTCGAAAAAGCAAGCGGAGCGCGCTGATATCTACCGAATCAGGTCCAGTCGTCGTCGTCGACTAAGCCGGGGCTTAAAAAGCACTTGCCACCAAGAACTGCCTCCACGCCAGTGGCGAGATCTCGTGCAACCTTCGACTTAAGAACATAACCGCGTCCCCCCGCTCTAAGCGCAGCGTGAACCACATCCGGATCAGAATCCTGACTTAGAAAGAGTATTGCCGATTGAGGGGCAAGCTCTTGAATTTGAAGCGCGGCCTCGATGCCACTCAACCCTGGAAGTCGAATGTCCATCAAAATCAGGTCGGGTTCTAATTCGCCTGCTTTTTGCACGGCTTCCAATCCGTCGGACGCGAAGCCGATGATGCTCAGGTTTGGATCCTGGCCAAGAAACGTTTGGACGAAAAGCTGCCACGGCGCAAAGTCGTCCACAACAAGGATGCGCACGAACGACGCATGCAAATCGACTACCTCCTCAATTTTCATGGCTGAAGCTCCCGCCAAAATCGTTTTAAGTGACGACGAAATCAGTATCGCAGCCATCGAACACCCGCGTCGTTGCGCCAGAGCAATCCTGAACTTGTGCAAGAGCAATTGCCGAGAATAGAAGCAGCGCGATTGAAGAAGAATGGGAGCTGTGTTTTGGTCAGACCGTGTGTAGAAAAAGACGCTCGGGGGAACGAAGCAAGATCTTACCGCGACGCTTTACCACAGCAGAATTGCTCTGCCACTCGCTTAACAAACGGCTGGCAGTAAAAGGAGTGACATTGGCCGCGCTCGCCAGCTCCTCGTTCGTGGCATCGAACTCGAAACCATCCGAGACTTTCTTGCCAATGCTTTCGGCCAGACAGATGAGAACGCGCGCGAGCCTTTGACGGGCGTTATGGCTAACTAGAGCGACGTGAGTGGCAACATACCAGCCCAAGTAATCCGACGCAATTAGCAAAGCGTTTTCCAATAGCCTTGGGCAGCGTGTAACGAGACCACGAAGCGCGGCCCGGTCCCACACCAACATGCTGCTATTTTCAGCGTTTCTGTACTGACGAGATAGCGGGAGGGAGTGGACAGAAGCGCCGAGCCGCCGAATACCTCTCCGGGAATAAGCCAAAAAAGAATTACCTTTTTGCCCTCCCGTGTATTGAAAAAGAATCGAGCACGGCCCTTGGTCAGCAGGAACAGATGATCAGCAGGATGGCCCTGGTTTACGACGATGGAATTGGCGAGAAAGTGCCGCTGGCTGGCCTCCGCCAGAACGATCTTGAGGTCACGTGGAGCGAGTCCGTCGAGAAATCTCGACTTGAGGTTTGCGCCTACGGTAGCGAGTTCCAAAGCTGGCATAACCAGCGGCCTAAGGGCTTCCGGCTTGCGACGGCGGATCCGTAAGGGGAAGGTCCACGGTGATCGGAAAGTGGTCGGACAAGGATTCGTCGGGCGCGTTGTTAACTTCCTGGAGAGTAGAGCCGAAGTGCGGGGCAAACTTGTAGCTGCCTCCTGGCTTTTCAGAATCAGTGGCGTAGCCCTTGACGAAGAACCAGTCGAGCTTGTACTCGCCCACTAAGCCGCCGTAGGTGCGCGCCAGCGCGTAGGTGTATCGGAAACCCTTCGTCGCGCGCTGATTCGAATCGCTGAGATTTCCGCCGCGTCCTTCCGCGCTACGGGCATCCTCGCCACGAAAATCGAATGTGTGGCCATCGTCGAAGTGAAAGTTGGCGAGATCGGCGAAAAACTTGGCTTCTTTCTTGCGCGAGATCAAGGGGACATCAAATCCCGTAGGATCATTTTTGTTCCGCATCATATTCACGGGCATTAGCAATATGGTCGGAGCCCCGGTGGACCACTTGATCGCGCTTACCGCCCATTTGTCGTAGTCCTTTACCCGGTCCTTCATAACCTTGGAGACCGACATTGGCGCATTGTCTGCCGCAGTCGTATTCATGTCGCCGCCAACAATTACGGGGTTGGCGTCGCCTTTGATCCACTCGAGCAGCTCGGCCCCTTGTTTTCTTCGACATTCCGGTTTGCACTTATTTTCCAGGTGCGGGGCAACGACGGTGACCGCGCCGGTCGGCGATTCTGGCACGGCAATCTCCGCGATCAATACCATCCGGCCGCCCCTGCGAACCTCACGAGTGATCCTTTCCGTGAAGACAAGGTTAGCCCCCGCTCGCTTCCCGGATTCCAGCTTGGATATCGCCTTCTTCTCTTCGGCATACCAGTCATGACAGACCGTTAACGAGCGGATGGTTGCCTTGCGGATGGGGTACCGGCTCAGCACCGCGGTGCCATGCATTCCCAGGTAACGCGTCTTATCGGCGTCGAAGGACTTCTGAATGTCCTCCTGCGCGGCCTTATCCTCCATCTCCACTTTTTCGAGGCCCAGGTTCAGTGGATCGATTTCCAGGAACTCGACCCCGTACACATAGTTCATCTTAAGGGCCTGCGCGAGTTCGCGGGCTACATCTCGATAGTCCGACCGGGTAACTCCGTAATCGACTTCATTCAGGATCAGGAGGTCGGCGGGCTTGAGCAGTTCGAGTTGCTTCTTTACTACTTTCAATTGCTCTGGAGTCAGTGGTTTGGCCTTGGAGTTCTTCTTTTGAGCTATTATCTCGTCAAACTTCTCTGGTTCCGCAAGCGCGGTTCTGATCGCGTCAAACTGAATTCCACGCTCGATGTTCCAGCAAATTGCGCGGATAAATGGCCCGAGGGATTCCGAAGAGGGACGGTTTGGCTTTGCGCCACTTAGATATGCTTCGTTGCTGAGAAACGGCGTGTGGAGAAGCGTGTCCAAGCGTGTGGCAAGCTGTCCTTCCGGCTTCTCGGTCTGCTCAAGTTGCACCAACTCGTCGAACGAGAGCGTTTCCGGCTTCGAAAGGCTCACAAATTTTTGCTTCTCAGAGTTGGGCAACCCGGTCGTTGCGAAGCACAATGCCAGCAGGAAGGCAGCGAACAACAATTCCGCCCGTGCGCCGAGGCGAAGGCGACGCCCGTGACGCTTGAACTCGTAAAAAGAATCACCCCTGGAAGATGTCACGGAAGCCTTACCCCCATTCCCACCGATCTAGTCGCCTGGGCTACAGATCATCCCCTTGTTGATGCAAACCCTGGCGCTTGACTAGCCTCCAGACCCGGGAACCCAGACGTTATCCGCCGATGCGATGTCGACGTTCGCCGCTGTTGTGGAGAGTTTGACTCGCTGAAGTCCGTCTTTCTTTTTCGGTACGGCCTGAAACACCAAGAAGTATTGGTTGTTGAACATCTTCTGCAGACGATCCAGGTACGGTTTGAAGCTGACTGGATTCTGTGTCCCCAGCGCGAAGTACTCCCCGCCCGTCTCATCCGCGATTTTGGCGATCCCGGATTGGCCAAGCTGTGCTTCCCAAGCGTTCCGGCCGAGTCGCCCGACGCCTGGCGAGTAAACGGAGTGAACAATAACGCCGTAACGCTGGCTCGCGGTGCTTGCTGTGTCTGCGTCCATACTGATGCTGGGCATCGTTGTGGGCATCGTTGCGGAAGGTCCGGGCATGCGCCCCATACCCGTACCACTTGGCGACGAAAACCCGCTGGCCGTGCTTGCCCCACGCAGCCGGTCGATTCCGTCGGTCACGACCAGAACCTCTCTTCTTACTTTTGATTGAGGCCAGCTCTTGACCAAGCTGATGAGCGACAAGTAAGGACTGTCCATGGAGGACAGATTTCCGCGGGGGAGCCGTACGGCCTTGGACGCGGCGGCGTGGTCAACCGTAAGATTCTGAGCGACCTGGACGGTTGCGTTGGACATATAGGCAATACCCACCATAGCCGTCGGGGGCTGCGCGTTGATGAACTCACGAAGATCGTTGAGGTTGTTACCGATTCCGGCGTCGCATGTGTCATCGATGAGGATGAATAGTTGGAGCGCGCCGTTGTCGTCCCTCGCCGGGATCACCTGATCAACTTTCAGAACATCCTTGCCCTGTTTCACCTGTACGTTCTCGGCAGTCAGGGAGGGCATTTCGCTATCGTCGTTCACCGCCTGGTCGGTGACGACCATGTGAACCTGTACCGTGCCCGAAGCAGGCTTCGCTTGCGAATACGCGATTCGTGCACCGACCGCCAGCACAAAAAGGGCCCCGACCACCGCGAGTACTGCGCCGTATTTCTTCATTTTCTCTCCTCAGGTCGTGCGCCCGGCGAAATAACATTGCCAGGCTGCCGCGAAAAACTGTCACTTCTACTAGTAGGACCCGTAAAACTAAAGCTGGACTGCCTCAGATTGCCAAGCTGCGGTCAAGTCGCCGCGCAGCGGCCGTGATCATCTGACGAGTGATTTTCGCGAAGGCCGCGCATGACTTGCGTCGCGCCGCCAATCGTGAGTTGCCATCCGATGACATGCACAACAGTAATCCCGAGCTGCAAGAATGATCTTCGGGTCAGCAGGGTAGTGGGCAGGATAATGGTTGCGACACTGTAAGTTTTGACAGGTAGGCTCGTCCCGACTTCCAGCCCTTTCTAGCGCTTGGGAACACTCACGAAGCCAACGATTTTTACTCTCAAGGTCGGGGATAAAGCCTTTATGTGAGATGGTTATGTGGCAGGTTCTGAGAAATGAAGATATGCCCAGCCAGCGCCTCTCGAACGGCGGTGACGAGCTCACTGGCAATTCGGGACTTCACAACGTAGCCAAAAGCACCCGTGGAGAGACATCTGCGCACAAAGTCGGAGTCGGAATGCACGGTCAAGAAGACGATGCGCGAATTGCAGCCTGATTCCTTCAATTGGTCGGCAGCCTCTATGCCGTTCAGCACCGGCATGGAGATATCGGTGACGATGACGTCGGGCTGCAGCCTCATGGCCTCCTCAAACAAATCCCGGCCATTGACGACCTTGCCCACAACTTCAAACTCCGGTTCCAGGAGATGTTCTGCCATATCCGGGAAGCGTGGGTGGTCGTCCGCCAGAAGTATTTTTGCCTTGCTCAATTCGTCCGCCCCACGGGATCCGCGCCCGCAAAAAAGACATCCTGAAAAATGCAGCGCACTATCCGTCCCCAGAAATAAACGAGTCGACTCCGTTCGGCCACGCCCGGCGCCGACCTCAAGTTATTGCCAGGACGAGCCTCTGCATACTGTCAAGACTGCCAGCAGTGAAAACATGATGATCGCGAGTTGCGTGGGCCACCTTCCTCTGCGCGTGGGACCGAGAAAAACACCAAACCTCGGGCCCACACGACGATGTGTTAGAATCCGGTAGGTTCTATTAGGACTAGACGCCTTTTGAGTTAGCGATGCCCGCTGGGTGTGACCGAGCGAGGCGGGTCCGGGTGCGAAATGCAGTGCAAGGCGTGTAAATCAGGCAACTTACAAAAGCTCGAAGGAGAGCTGACTGCTAGTCTCCCCGGCCTAGATGCTATAGGGTTCCCCCCGGTCTACGTTTGCCAAGACGTCCTGGTCTGTCTGGACTGCGGCTTCGCTGAGCTTCTCATTCCTGCCAGCCAACTAAAGCTACTCAAGACAAGAGAGCCTGCGCCCGGTTCCTAGGTCTGTTCGCTGGAGCCATCCAGATCTCGGGGTTTGCTTGCCGCACTCCTCCCTACTTTCTGCCTTTCGGCGGGAAATCCTTGAAAGACTTCGTCACGATCTGCTTGATCTCTTTGTCCTCGTTCTTGCGTGCCTTCTGCGGATCATTCCACTTCTTGGTCGCGGTGCCCTCCCAAATGACGATTTTGGACTTGGAGTCCAAGGCGTAAAAGACAAACTTGCCCTGAACGGAATACCAAACGCTCGGTGCGAACCCGGCATTCGTACCCGCGCCGACATTCCACATATTGCTACCAGGCGGACTCATGTCGGGCGGCTGGATGCTGTCGAGGCCTGCCGGCGCCGAGGAGCCGGCCTGCAGGCCCTCATCACCTGGCCCAGCGTGATAGAAAAGGTAAAATTCGGGATTGGCTGAATCCTCCACGATTCCCTTAGCGGCAAGCTCTTGCGTCACGGCGCGCATGATCTTCCGATCCAGGTCCTGGTTATCCTCCGGGTGTCGCATCGTAACTAGATGATTCTTTTTCCACGCAAAACGCTTTAGCACAGCAAAGTCATAACCCTTGGCGTAGTCCGTCTTGACGCTCTGAGCGCTAGATGTCCGCACTTCGCATAAGAAAGCCAGCAGGAGCGCCAAACCGAGGGACCCCGGTTTCTTCACGAATTCTCCTTCTCCTTCAGGTCTTCGAGGGATGCTCTGGGTCTTCCTCTTCCACGACTGACCAAAGCAGGTGAGTCATGCTGTTTTTTGCGCTTCCGCTCAACAGAGCCGCGGAGTTGGCGTTGCATATGAGCCCGCGCCGTAAAAATGCGCGACTTGAGCGCTGCGGTGCTGACCCCGGCTTGGCGCGCCAACTCGCGCTGCGTCCATCCTTGAGCGGTGTGCCGGATGAAGATGTCGACGACCGACGGATGCAGTCCACGCAGTGCCTTCGCCGCGAGTTCCTTCGCGATGTATCGTCGCTCTTGATCCGGTCCACTGTCCTCGACGTCCAGTGCTGCGATCTCTTCGCCTTCGGGTTTCGGCAAATCCGCTTCAAGCGTCAAACGCTCACAGCGCCGTCTGCGAATCCTCATCAAGGCTTCGTTGATCGTGACGCGAATCAGCCAGGTAGAAAAGCGCGAACGACCCTCAAACCGATGGATGTTCATACACACTTTACAGAAAACGTCTTGAAGATTGTCCTCTGCGTCTGCGTGATTCTTCAAAATTTTAAGCGATACGTGGTAGATCTGCGGCGAATGCATTCGCACGAGTTCGCCGAATGCTTCCCGACTGCCGCCGCGCGTCTTCTCCAGCAGTATTTGCTCCGCCTGCGGGTTTTGTTTGCTAGCATTCACGGATTCTCTTCTTCTGGGTGACACCCGAAAAACCCGGGCTGAATGATTTACCAGCAAGGTTCGGCGCCGCCCGGCGTTGCCGGACGCCGAAGTTGGTGTATTTTCAGCGGTGTAGAGGTGGATGGCCTATCGCTTCGTCGCGATCGCTGAGGGCGATAATCGGCACAACTCTGGCTTTCACCCATAGCAATCCGCGGCGGACGCCTTCCTGCAATAGAACAAAGGCAATGAGAAGAAGCAATACAGCGACTACCGCCGCGGCAACGAAGAGCAGCACGAGAATGCTCTCTTCTACCGAATACATCTTCAGTCCGAGTTGTACGGCGGTGATTGATATAGCAAAGAGGATGGCGAGACCCATCTTCCATTTTATATTCCAATTGTTCATGTTCGGTTCCTCCCCAACGACTTGACGGGCGTCTCGCCTTCTTGGCCACGTACCGCGAACCCCGCGTATCTCCTCAAGGTCCCACCAAGACGCGGGATTTCGTTTTTTTCTCGGGTCAATCCTGGGGTTCATCGGTTGCCAGGGGAACTGTCACTTTTGTCAGGTGGCAATCGCACGCACTCGAAACAAGCTGACCGCGTCCTCGCGTCTCGATCCGAGGACATTTCTCATTACGATCGGAGGCTGATCATTACCCGAGTTGTTTTGACCTGCGTGATGACGTGGGCCATCAGCAGCATTTCCTTCGCTCAGCAGCCGAGCCAAAAGACAGGTCCCGACCTCCCGCAAATGGCGCCGGAAGTTGCTTCGCCACAGACCGCCGGTGCACCGGTAGAGATTGATGGCCGGCCAATCCTTCTCATCTATTCCTCAGTTGCCGGGATATCTCCGGAGGAACGTGCAGCGAATATTGAGAAGAGGATTCTCGGTATAGCGAGGAGAAACGCGGTAGCGGTCGAATCGATTCGTGCAGAAGACCGCGTCGCCTGGACGGAAATCACTGTCGGCAACGACGTGATCATGGGGATTACGGAGAGCGACGCGAAAGCCGCAGGGCGGCCGCGCGCTCAAATGGGTGCCGAATGTGCGGAGGTCATTCGCCGCACGGTAACAACTTACCGCCAGGAACATACCTGGAGGGCCTTGCTGCGAGGGATCGTCTCCAGCCTGATTGCCACCGCGGCCTTCGTACTTATGTTGCTGGCGCTTTTCCGCATCCGCCGAGCCATCCGACGTCGGCTGGAAACATGGATTCCCGGGACTGAGGATGGCCATTCTCAAAAGTCTTTCCGCTCACGGCTCGCGCGCTTTCTTGTACTGCCCCTGCTGGGAACCGGCGCGATTGTTGTCATGGTCGCGGTTCTGGCACTGCTGGAACTCTATGCCACTTTTGTCCTGCGCTCTTTCCCATCCACCCGCTACGTGTCGATGCAAATGAGCCAGTGGACGATCTCGGAATCGTCGGGACTCGCGAGTGCGATCTGGAATTATCTCCCAAACTTGGTTGTCGTCGCTGTAATCGTTATGGCAGCCCGCTACTTGATCCGCTTGAATAAATTCATCTTCGCGGAGATTCAAGAAGGCAAGCTCACTTTGCACGGATTCTACCCGGATTGGGGCGCCCCCACGGCGAAGCTCGTGCGTCTCTTGATCATCGCGGCCACTGCCGTGGTCATGTTTCCTTATCTTCCAGGCTCGAACAGTCCTGCCTTTCGCGGCATCAGCGTGTTCCTGGGTGTTCTGCTCTCCCTCGGTTCAACGTCGGCCGTTTCGCACGGCGTTGCCGGCACGATCCTGACGTACATGCGTTCCTTCAGCGTGGGAGATTTCGTTAAAATTGGGGACACCATTGGGGAGGTGGTGGAGAGAATCTCTTGGTGACGCGCATCCGCACGCAAAAACCGCGTGATCTTCTACACGAGTGTTTCCATCGGATACAATGCGCCCTGGAAGAAAGTGCACGAGTTGCTTATCGCCGCGGCTCTCTCCACCAAAGAAGTTTTGGAAGCTCCCCGCCCGTTTGTTCTGCAGTCGAATCTTGACGACTTCTACGTCTCCTATGAACTGAACGCCTTCACCGCGTATCCCGAAAATATGCAGTATATCTATTCGGACCTGCACCAGAACATTCAGGACAAATTCAATGAAGCCGGAATCGAGATCAATTCGCCCCACTACACTACCCTGCGTGACGGCAATCGCATCGCGATTCCCGACCAATACGTGCCCACGAACTACAAGGAACCTGCCTTTGGGATTCGTGAAGTTAAGGAGTCGGAAGTTTCTCAGGGCGAAAAGCGCGCACGGGTCTCCCCGAAGGTCCCTCCGTCAAATTCCTAGGGAGGCGCGCTTTAGGCAGGAATTCGCCCTGTCAGAACTGACAGTATACGCAGCATCCTGCTTTTTCTAGCATTCCCGTCAAGTGGGAGCATTCATGGCGCTACCGCGAGTCATGCTCGCCGACGACCACACGATCCTTGTCGAGGCATTTCGCAAGCTCTTGGAACCTCATTGCGAAATTGTCGCCGCCGTAGCGGACGGGCGCGCCTTGCTGGAGACCGCGACAGAGCTCAAACCCGACGTGATCGTCGCGGACATTAGTATGCCGCTTATGAACGGTCTGGAAGCTGGGTTGCGATTGAAGGAACTGCTGCCCGCAATGAAGCTCATCTTCTTGACCATGAACGAGGACCACGACCTGGCGGTGGAAGCCCTGCGCTGTGGCGCGTCCGGCTATCTATTGAAGACTTCCGCGGCTTCGGAATTGATTCGCGCCATTCAATTGGCACTCAAGGGAAAACGTACGTCACGCCACAGATAGCGAAGGGAATGCAGAAGGCATCTATCCACAATCCCAACCCTGGACCGAAAGCGCGCGCCAAAACCCTGACCGCCCGTCAGCGGGAGGTCGTCCAGCTGTTGGCCGAGGGAAAATCCATGAAGGAAGTCGCTAGTGTCCTCAACGTGACCCCGCGAACAGTGGCATTTCACAAGTATCGCATCATGGAAGAGCTCAACCTGAAGACAAGCGCCGACCTGATTCAGTTCGCTATCAAATCGCGGATTCTCGTACCCTGAGCCCAACCGCGGACATTCTGGCGTACAGCGCCGATTCGGAGCCCCCTTTCGATTTCTTCCCGGGCGGAGACCGTGGACCACAGAATTCGCCGTCTGTTTTTGCCCTCACTGATACTTTTGACAGTTTCCTCGACGAATCCAGAAAAGTTATCTTCCATTACCCGACCAGGGTCCGGCACGAGGTACCACCTTCACCCCTCTCGAGGCGAGGTGCGTTACTCTCATTCCCTCGCGCCTTTGCCGGACCCCTCCTTCAACCGAAAATCGGTCGACCACTGGGCGTTCCGAAAGACCGGGCCGCTCCCGAATCAGCTGGCGAGCCTCACCTGTGCACTGGCCTTCCCTGTCATTTTTGACAGTCGCACCTCGCTGACCAAGGACATAAAATTGCATCCAAGTTCTGTAACCGGGTCAAATCTTGAAACCATACCGACATCAATAAGGAGAATGTTGTGCGGCTCACGCCAGGACCTGTCCCTTCGGGGATCCGCCAGCGGCCAGTGACCGTGCAAATCAACTTGCATCGCGCCAAACCGCCTCTGCCCCTCCTCTCGCGCACTTCTGTACTCAGAACGCGCCTGCTTTTTCTAGTGGCTTTCTTTGCTCTGGCTGCGATTCCTCTCTCTGCCGGTACAAAGATTGTTCGCCGCTGGGTCGTCACCGGCGAACCCATGCCAAAGATTGAGAAGGTCCTGGTCATCGCGGTCCTGGAAAATTACCTAATACGCCAGGAATTTGAAGACGAAATGGAGAGACTGCTCGCCGACTCTGGAGTGCAAGGCATCAAGAGCCACATGGTCCTACCACCTCGCAATGAACTGATGGAGGGTGAACTCAAAGAGCGTATCAAGGAAGGGGATTTCGATAGCGTCCTGGTCATCCGGCCGATGACCGTGCGTACGGAGACTGAGGAGGTCGTCACCAGCGTCTCTGGCCCCTACTTCGTGCCTCCTGCGCCCTATTACCATTTCTGGCCCTACTGGAATATGGCCTGGGGCCAAGTCCATGCCACAAGCTCCTATCTCAAAGAAAACACGATCGTCAACGCCGAGTTTAACCTCTATAGCACGAAGGACGAAAAACTCCTCTGGAGTGGCGAAACCGAAACCGTCTATTCCAAGGACTTCGGGAAATTGGCGAAAGCGTATGCGAAGACGCTCGTCAAGCAATTGAAGAAAGACAAGGTCGTCGGGACAAAATGATATGCCGGACCTGCCCTAAGGCGCCAATCAGAGCCAAGGTGTTCAGCTCAAGTAACTCTGCCGCTCGCAAGATCATAAACTCCGTCTTCTGCCTTCGGTGTGCCAGCTTTACCGCATCACGGATGGCTGTTGAGCATAAGTGCTGTACGCGATGCTTAAGGTCCACTAGAGGACCACTGATACGCTTCACCTTGAGGTTGACACTCACCTCGACGCGATCGGCGATCTTGATGAAGGGAATGCCGCTGTTCATTCCATATTGCTTACGATCGAAGGCCATTGTCCCTACAATCGTGCCTGTAGCTTGGCCCCTGCCGGAAACCGTCAGCGCCAGCTTCTCGGCCTTCGTCACGCCCCGTATCGTAAAGTCGCCGTCCACCTCAAAGGTGTTGGGACCGGTCTGGACTATCTTAGTTGACTTGAACGTGATCACCGGGTTCTCTTTGACGGCGAAGAAGTCTTTGCCTTTCAGCTTGCCGTCCTTCATCCCGCTTCCGGTATCCACGCTTTCTGCCTGAATCTTGATGTCCAAAACACCCGTCGCCAGATCAGTAGACGTGAATGTCAGGGTGGCGTCCCACTTGTCGAAAGTGCCCTCAATCGCCACCGACGCCTCCACGTCGAACTTAATCTTGCTTTCCGCCGGCGTAATTTCGAAAACAGGAACCCCTGCGGGAGCTTGCGCTCGAGGTGCGGAAGAAAACAAGACGGACGCCAGGCACAAAATAGCGATTCGCATGTGGTAAGACCTCTCCTTGCTCGAAACAGTAGCCGTCGCTACGCGTCAATCGACACTGTCAAAACAAACAGGGCCGGAGCCCGATAATCGAATCCGATAAATTGGCGCATTGGATTCCCGGATCCTTTAGGCTTAGCTGACGCGAACGTCACGACACAAGGATTCGGCAAATCTGGTCCGGCCGCCGACACCTCCACACCCGTGGGCAGGCAAGAGAACCGCCGGGTAGAAATTGTTGTGTCGGGCGAAGTCATCGGGGTAAAGATCGGCAAGTAACAGCGGTCTTGTCCCTAGACTCGAAGGAAAGTCTTCGAAGCTCTCTACCTATCGATGTGTCCTCACCTGCTAGTTTTGACAGTTCCCACATCGCAAACAGGTCTTACTATCAGCGCGGCAATTCGCGCGTTCGACCCGCGCCCGCAATATATTTGATCTGGTCTGACAAAGAGACCCGTCGATGCCGCATACGGAACTTGACACTCACGAAAAAGCCCTGGCAATCAATTTGGATCAAGCCATCTTCGGCTCGTTTGCGGAGATCGGCGCCGGGCAGGAAGTGGCCCGGTGGTTTCTACAAGTGGGGGCAGCTTCGGGCACCGTCGCTAAGACCGTGTCTGCCTACGACAAAGAAGTCAGCGACGATCTTTATGGAGCGGGAACGCGCTATGTTTCTATGCAGCGACTGGACGCGATGCTCGATCGCGAATGGAATCAGCTGCTGATGCAGCTGCAAAGGAGCCGCGGTGCATCGACGCGGTTTTTTTCATTCGCAAATACCGTTTCCGCGCGCAACTTCGCAGGCACAAACGAATGTCACGGCTGGATAGGGATACGTTTTCAGGACAGCCCCGGGGGAGAGCCTCACGACGTTATCTTGCATGTCAGCCTAAGGGATCCCTCTAATGTGCTCCAACAAGAAGTGACCGGTATCTTGGGCGTCAACCTCATCTATGCAGTTTTTCACCAACGCGACACTAAAGAAACTTTCTTGAAAGCTCTTCTGGATCAAGCCAGCATCCATCGGGTGGAAATCGATTTCATCGACGTGCGTGGTTCCAAGTTTGGGAGTTGGAATTCCTCTGACTTGCTTCGGTCGCTCGTCCTGGAGGGGCTGGCCGAAGCTGTCGTTCTTCCCGCGGGCAACCGGAGCGGACCGCCAAATGAACTTCTACGCAAGCGACCAATCGTGCTGGCGCCAGTCGCCGTTGATCTTCAACCCGCCCACCAAGAGATTCTGTCCAGCGCGATAAGCAGGCTGAAGGCAGAAGCGGGAGAGGGGGCACGCGAACCGCTCGGTCTCTTCGCCGTTTCAACCGCACGGCCTGATTTGCTCCACGAGGCCTTCAAACCCATCGATTTGTCGCGCGGTGTGGAAGAGCTACGCGCACTCGGAGCGGACGTGCTCATTGCCTGCTACAGCAACCTTTACGGGATGACGGCGTTCGTTAACCGTTACACGCAAGCTCAAGTACGTTTTGCGGTTGGACTTCCTGCACTGATAAGCATCTTCTCGGAAGCGTATGGGCATCTCGAAGGCCGGTTACTCGAGGCGCTTTCCAGGCTTTTCTCTCAGAACGTGCGCGTCTATGTCTTTCCCCTGGCAGTCTCGGCCCTCCAGTCATCGCCAAATCTCAAGTTGGATGCTAGCTGGCAGTGGCAGGCGACGGAGGGTTGGATCTCCGCAGACCAGCTACATCCCCCGCCACCGCTGGGTCACCTGTACGCCTACCTGCTGGCCAGCAAATTCATCGTGCCCATGCGGGATGCCGTTTAGCTGCGCGGCTATAACACGCCTAGTTTCGATGCTTTGATTCGTCGAGACCGCTGTCGCCGAATCGGTCTGAGCCCCGCGACTTCGGCCGACGCGCACTGTCATTTTTGACAGTTCCGCGCACGTCGGGGCGCACCTAGCATCAACGCTCTGTGAGGCGACCCCACAGGAAAATTGCGCAATGCTAAGAATTGGGATCTCTCTGTACGACAAGATTTCTGGGAGGAGCAATGCCTCTCCTGGAGCGTATACGATGCGAAAACGACTAAAACTTTCAGGTTCTCTTGCGATATTCGCGATCTTTTCTGCTGGATGCGGGAAGATGGGACTCCCTCCAGCGGGGCCTCCCTCTGTCGAAGTCGTCCAGGTTGTGCAAAAGGATGTACCCATCACAAGGGACTGGGTGGCTACGCTCGATGGATTTGTTAACGCTCAGATTCGCGCACAAGTAAATGGCCTTTTGCTGAAACAGAACTACGCGAACGGCTCGTATGTCCGGAAGGACGACCCGCTGTTCGAGATCGATCCAAGACCGTTTCAGGCAGCTCTTGACCAAGCCAACGGAAACCTGCAACAAGCCAAAGCGAATCTTCAACGTGCAGAGGCACAGCTCGGTAAGACGCAGCTGGACGTCGCTCGCTACACGCCCCTCGCCAAAGAGAGTGCCATCAGCCAACAGGAACTCGACGATGCTGTCCAGGCCGATCTTGCAGCCAAGGCCCAGGCGGAACAAGCAAAAGCAGCAATCGAGTCAGCCCGCGCTGCGGTGGACTCCGCCAAATTGAATCTCGGCTTTACGCAAATCGTTTCACCCATCGATGGGGTTGCCGCGATCTCCACTGCCCAGGTCGGAGACTTCGTTGGTCCCCAGAGTGGCGCACTCACAACGGTTTCCACTGTCGATCCCATCCTCGTCAGCATTATGGTGAGTGAGCAGGAGTATCTCCGAGCGATTGATCAAATTAGGCAGCAAAACAAGCTGCAAGGTCGTGGTCTGACGGAAGATGCGGCGCTACGCACCCTGGAGTGGCAGCTAAAACTCGCCGATGGCACGATCTTTCCCCGCAAGGGACGCTTTAATGCCATCGACCGCCAGGTTGACGTGCGCACCGGAGCGATCCTCGTCAAAATTCAATTCCCAAATCCAGGCAATGTCCTCCGCCCAGGCGGTTTCGGCAACGTTAGCACGGTTACGCGAATCCAGCAGGGTGCGCTACTCGTGCCACAGCGTGCCGTGACTGAGCTACAGGGTGGATACCTCATAGCGGTAGTCGATCATGACAACAAGGCCAGCATTCACTCAGTCAAAATGGGCCAGAAGGTCGGCACGTGGTGGATAGTTGATGAAGGCCTTAAAGCGGGTGAGCGTGTGGTTGCCGAAGGCACGCAACAAGTAAAGGAAGGCGGGCAGGTCAATCCCAAGCCTTACCAGGAAAACTCTTCCGTAGCAGAGAAAGTCAACCAAGGAAGCGGCAGCTAGCAAGGTACAGCCATGTCTAAATTTTTCATCAACAACCCTATCATGTCGATGGTGATCTCGATCGTCATGGTAATCGTGGGCGGTCTTGCAATGCTCACCTTGCCCACCGCTCTTTTCCCCGAGCTTGCCGACCCTCAAATTCAGGTTACCGCGATGTACCCCGGCGCCGACGCGCTTACTTTGGATCAATCGGTCGCCACCCCCATCGAGCAAATGATGAGCGGCGTCGACAACATGGAATACATGTTTTCGACGAGCCCGAACAACGGTGGGATGAAATTGACCGTGGATTTCAATATCAAGACCGATGCCAACACCGATTTGATTCTCACTCAGATGCGCCAGTCCCAGGCTGCTTCGCAGCTACCGTCTGAGGTCAACGCCCAAGGTGTCACCGTGCAAAAGTCCACGATGGCCCCGCTCATGCTCTTCGATCTGTACTCCCCCACCGGAAAATACGACGCACAATTCCTCGCCAACTACGCTTACATCAACTTGCTCAGCCCGCTCACTCGAACCTACGGCATCGCGAGCGTCACAATTTTTGGCGCCGGTCAGTACGCTATGCGTTTTTGGGTTAATCCGGACCAATTGGCCAAGCTACAGATCACCGTCCCGGAGATCATCAGCGCCATCAAAGCCCAGAACAATGTAAATCCATCAGGCCAGATCGGCGGCGAGCCGGTACCAAACGGGCAAGAATTCACCTTCGCCGTCATTGCTCAAGGTCGTCTGGTAACGGAAGATGAGTTCTCCCAGATCGTGGTGCGCGCCAATCCCGACGGCTCCATCGTCCGGCTGAAAGACGTAGCCCGAGTTGAACTCGGCACACAGGTCTACAACCTGCAGGGCAGGTTGGACGGCAAGCCCTCTGCGGTTGTCGCGATTTACCAACTCCCCGGCTCTAACGCCATAAAGGCGGCGCAGGCCGCCAAGGATCTTGTGGCGGAGGCCAAAAAGAGCTTTCCGCCGGGCCTGGACTATACGATCGCTCTGGACACCACTCTTCCCGTAACCGAAGGCATCAACGAGATCGTCCATACGCTTCTCGAAGCCATAGTACTTGTGCTCGTGGTGGTATATATCTTTCTGCAGGGCTGGCGCGCCACCTTGATTCCACTGCTGGCCGTGCCCGTCTCGCTGATCGGCACCTTCGCACTTTTTCCTCTCCTCGGCTTCTCCATCAACACTCTTTCGCTCTTTGGCCTCGTGCTCGCCATCGGTCTCGTGGTCGATGACGCCATTGTCGTGGTTGAGGCTGTTGAGCATCACATCGAGCATGGACTGTCTCCGAAAGACGCTGCCTTCAAAGCCATGGAGGAAGTTAGTGGCCCGGTGGTCGGCATCGCCGTTGTTCTCTCAGCCGTGTTCATTCCCACGGCCTTCATTCCCGGGATCACCGGCCGCCTCTATCAGCAGTTTGCTGTCACTATCGCTGTCTCCGTCATTATTTCGGCCTTCAATGCTCTCACGCTCAGCCCGGCCCTCAGCGCTCTCTTGCTTCGTCCCAAAAAGCCGGCACGCGGACCACTCGGAAAATTCTTCGCGTGGTTCAACAGGTGGTTCGGCCGCATGACTGACGGATATGTCAACTGGTGTGGAGTCCTCATCCGCAAAATGGGATTCACCATCGCCCTGCTGCTCGTCTTTGCCGTCCTGGCTGGTTTTTTTGGGTCCAAACTACCCAAGAGCTTCCTGCCCGAAGAAGACCAGGGTTACCTTTTCGCCGCTCTGCAGCTGCCTGATGCTTCTTCCCTGCAACGCACTAGCGCGGCCGCCATGAAAGTCGAGGACATTATTCGGAAAACCCCGGGGGTAGATCACATCACTACCGTCGTTGGTTACAACATGTTGAGTGGCATACAGAATACATACAGCGCCTTCTTTTGGATCACCCTGCGGGAGTGGAAGGAACGCAAGGCGGAAGACGAACAGTATTGGCCCATCAAAATCCACCTGAACGAGGCTCTCCGAGAGATATCGCAGGGGACTCCACTATCCTTTCCGCCACCCTCCATTCCTGGAGTCGGGGCATCGGGCGGCGCTACCTTCGTCCTCGAAGACCGCTCCGCAAGAGGTCTCGAATTCCTCAGAGACAACCAACAGAAGTTTATGGCGGCAGCACAAAAGCGGCCCGAGTTTAGCTTTCTATTCACCACCGCTTTGCCTTCCGTTCCGCAGCTCTCCGTAAAAGTCGAACGCGACAAAGTATTGAAGCAAGGCGTGCCGCTCAGCGATGTATACCAGACTCTCCAAGCCTTTATGGGTGGAGCTTTCATTAACTTCTTCAACCGCTTTGGACGAGTCTGGCAAGTCTATGTTCAGGCCGAAGGCAATTTTCGGACACAGGCGGAAAATGTCGGCCGCTTCTATGTGCGCAACAACGCTGGCCAAATGGTCCCACTGTCCTCGGTTACTTCCATCGCACCCAGGCTCGGCCCCGAATTCACAATGCACTACAACATGTACCAGTGCGTTCAGATCAATGGCATTACTAAACCGGGTTTCAGTTCCGAACAGGCTATGAGAGCGCTCGAGGAAGTCTTCGCCCAGACCATGCCACCCGGAATGGGCTTCGACTACATGGGCATGTCCTTCCAGGAACAGAAGGCACAGCAAGGTGTGCCGGCATCGGTTGTGTTCGGCTTCTCCGTCCTGTTCGTCTTTCTAGTCCTGGCGGCGATGTACGAAAGCTGGACGTTGCCATTCAGCGTGCTCTTAAGCACGCCCGTTGCCGTCTTTGGCGCATTTTGTGTTCTGTTCCTGCGCCGCATCGTCGGTCTTTTGGTCTTTCATGACTATGCAAATCTCGGACTGGAGAACAACGTCTACGCCCAAATCGGCCTGGTCATGCTCATTGGTCTCGCGGCCAAGAACGCTATTTTGATCGTGGAATTTGCCAAATTGGAGTTCGAGAAAGGCAAGCCCCTTGTGGATGCCGCGCTCGAAGGCGCCAAGCTCCGCCTCCGCCCCATTTTGATGACCTCACTTGCGTTCCTCCTGGGTTGCGTGCCGCTCTGGAGGGCATCCGGCTCTGGCTCCGTTTCTCGTCAAGTGATGGGTACGGTGGTCATCGGAGGCATGGCGGCTGCCAGCGGCATAGCCATCTTTATTATTCCCGCGCTGTTCTACCTCGTTGAAAAGCTTGGCGGCGCAAAGCACGTGGTCAAGATGCCCTTAACAGCCACTCCAGAGCATGGGACTGCCACTGGCGATGACTAGCTTCCGCAAACTCAAGGTCACGAGGCGCTCGACGTCATGAAAAACACGACTTCGACTCAGAAGGACGCCTGCCATTCCGGGCACATCCCGTCTACCGTCATCGCCAGGCGTGCAGATACCACAGCACAGCGTGCCAAATCCTTCTCTTCCCTCTCGCTCGTCCTAAGCTGTGCATTCACCATGCTCCTTCCCGGCTGCGCGGTCGGCCCGAATTACCAACGCCCCAAGGTGAATGCTCCAGCCGAGTTCCGCGGCGCTGAGGGCGCGTCCCAGCAAGCCTCCATTGCCGACTTGCCTTGGTGGGACGTTTTCAAGGACGAGCAGCTGAAAACTCTCGTACAGACCGCGCTGGCCAACAACTACGACTTGGCCATCGCAGTGACGCGGATCGAGCAGTCCCGGCAAATCGCCGCGCAAGCCAGGGCACAATATTTCCCCGCCGCCGGTTATGCAGTTCACGCGAGCGACGGCAAAAATGAATTTGGCACGATCGATCCTAATGCCTCCGGCGGGTCGAGCAAGGGGGCATTGATAGCCGTAGCCAGCGCGGCCTGGGAACCTGACGTCTGGGGCCGTATCCGGCGCCTGAATGAATCTGCTAGAGCCCAATATCTGGCTACGGAAGAAGCACGGCGGGGCGTCATGCTCTCTCTCGTGAGCGACGTTGCCCAAGGCTACTTCCAGCTTCTCGATTTGGACCTTCAACTGGAAATCGCCAAACGAACCACCGATTCATTCGGCCAGACGTTGCAACTTTTTACTCAGCGGCTCGAAGGCGGCGTTGCTACAAAACTGGACACATCACGGGCGGCAGCAGCACAGGCTACCGCTGCCTCCAGCATCGGGGAGCTCGAACGACAGATAGCGCTGACAGAAAACCAGATCAGCGTATTGCTGGGTCAGAACCCTCACGGGATAACGCATACCGCAAAACTCCTCGACCAGATCGTTCCCCCTGACGTACCCGCGGGATTGCCTTCCGCATTGCTGGAGCGCCGCCCAGATCTGCTCGCGGCAGAGCAACAGGTGCGCGCAGCGAATGCCCAGATTGGCGTTGCCACAGCCGCATTTTTTCCCCAAATCGGCCTCACCGCCTTGCTCGGCAAAGCGAGTACTCCGCTTTCCGACCTATCCTCTGGAGGGACAAACCTTTGGAGTATCGCTGGCAACGTTAGCGGCCCTCTGTACCAGGGTGGTGCGCTCAGAGCCCAAAAGCGCCAGACGGTCGCTTTCTGGGAACAGTCGAAATTGCAGTACGAACAAACGGCTTTGAGCGCCTTCCAGGACGTATCCAACGCCCTCGTCTCTCGCCAGAAATATGAAGCCATTCGCAGCGAACAGGTTCGCGCCGTGGAAGCCTATCAGGAGTCCGTCAAGGTCTCCTTGCAGCGCTACGTTGCGGGCAAAGCCAGCTATTTTGAAGTTCTTGACTCTCAGCAGCAATTGTTCCCTGCAGAAAATGCTCTCGCCATGACCGAACTCAATCGACGCACCGTCATCGTGCAGCTTTATAAAGCTCTCGGTGGAGGTTGGAATCTAAAGGATCCAGACTGGGTTGGGCCGAAGTCCTAGCGCCGCTGGCCTCAGATGTAAAACGATCGCGAACGCCATCCCACAATGATCGCGGTGACTTCGACTTTTTCGCCACCTTCATCCAGACGCATTGCCCTTCGGAACGATCGTCAAATGTTCACTGCGACGGTAGCGCCGTCATACCCACGACAAGGTATTCATATTTCTTGCCGTTCGCTTTGAATTTCATTTTCTGTTTGTCAACCGTGAATTGAATCGACGTATTGGGAGGCAGAATGGCTTCCTCGGAGGGTTTTGGCTGACGGATCTGGTATTCGGTACTCGATGTACGCACGATGTATTGGTGGCAAAGCACAGCGGTGGACGATTTCTTTCCTTTGTTCTTAGTCCCGCACTCGACGGCTTGCATCGAAATAATCGTAGCCGCCGTGGGTTTATCGGCGGCGATGCTCACGGAAGCGCAAAGAAATGCGACTACAACTGCGACACATCGAGACTTCATGCTCTCTCCTTTCCAAGAATCAGCCCGCCAGCTAGGGCTGAATCAGCGGAAGCGAGCTTGCCAGTTGCAGATCGATCATCATTTGAACGCGCCGGTCGACTTGAAAGAACATCGCAGTGCCCTTGGCCGATAGCCCCTTCCGAAAGATGGGAATGTATTTGAGTCGGAGCTGGACGACAGATTCATCCACCGCAAGCCACCTCTTCGACAGGCTATCGGTCTGCTCCTCCGTTAGATTTCCGCTTTGCAGATACTCTTTCATCAAAGCATATTTCGCGTTGTTGATCTCCACCAACTCCGCGACGTATTGGTCGTAGGTCGGCCAGAACTTCTCCGCTTCGGTGTCGGTCAACTTCATATTGGCGGCGACAACTTGCTTTCGGGTGGACCGCAGGTCCGACCTCAGCATAGCGATCTCTTGATCGATGGTTGCTCCGTTGTCGCGACCGGACACCGGTTGCGCGTTCTGGGCCGCGAGATTCTGCGCGAACAACGCCTCACCGACGAAAAGCAATCCGCCCAGCATCAAGGCAGCTGCCGTGCTCTTATTGCTCATATGACCTCCCGTTCTTCAGTGGGCGAAAACCATGGTGAGCACCGATTGAGTCTCCCTGCGCGCCCATACATTGGCGTTCGGGCCTAAACTCACCGCTGAATCCGTGGCAAACGACCCGGAATATGAATCCATCCGAAGATATCGACGGGTCCCGCCTGCGTGACACTGTCACTTTTGACAGGGCTGCATTCCACGCGAGCCTTCATTATCCGACTGACCCTAGCGGCCTCGAGCTTCCCACCACGGAAAGAGCAACAGCATGCTTCCCGCCCCTTATCGAGATCATTCCAGGCAATTGCTCCGGGAATACGTGGACGCCCGCCTCGAACTCGCTGACGGAGGCGCTGACGCGGCCCGCTTCAATGAAGCCTTGAACCGTTCCAGACGCATCCAAGATGAACTCTGGGTCGACGCTGTCACGGTTTCACAAAATGATCGCACCGCTATCGCCGCCGTCTATGTCAACTCTCTAAACGAAACCATTGACCTTCACGAGAAGCGTGTAGCTGCGTTTGAGAACCGCGTCCCGCGACCTACTTGGCTTTTGATTCTTTGCGTCTCAGCGATCGCGGTCTTCACGCGCGGCTCGACCCTGATGCCTCGGTTTTGGCTGACGCTGATTCTTGTCCCAATCACGATCGCAATAGTCGTCGCCTTGATCGCCGATCTGGATACCCCCAGCCGTGGCCTGATCCGCCTCGATCAGCGTGCCATGCACCGTCTCAAAGCCGACATGAATGTGGAAGCTCCCAATTAATTCTGCCGGAGGGGATGTTTCCTTATGTCACGGATTCGCTGCTGCAGACGGGGGATTACTACCGATCCAACGACTAACGACCGTGTCGGCCGAGTGATGCCCTATGGTTTTTCCCAGGTCAGTGGATATTGCGAGGAGTTGTTCACGATCTCGCGTTCCTTAGGTGTGAAATTACTGTAGTTACCCGAGTCAATGCGCCGCTGGAATGCATACGGCGGCATCTCGTGCACCGCTCGAATCGCGTTCTGCACTTCTTGGCGGGCTGGCGGAACTGGTTGCGTGGCCGAAGCGAGCCGATAGTTGCTCGTCGTGACAGTAGTTCGGTCGGTTGTGCGAAGCGGGGCCTCTGGTGCGGAGGCTGCGACATAAGTTGTCGCGGAGTTCGCGTTCGGGAAGCTTCCCGGCGCGGGCACTCTTGAAGGTTTCACTGGTGCGTTGTCGCGAGATTTTGGTCCAGGATCTGGCGGGGGAGGATTGTCGTCCCCATTGTAGTCGTCCCCATTGTAAGGATATGGGTAGCCGTAGGGCGCATAGTACGGGTAATAGTAGGGAGCCCACCCAGAGCTATACCCGTAAGGATACCCGTATCCTGGCCAATAGGACCCCCAGCCAAAGCCAATGCCGAATCCCCATCCGTAGCCGTAACGGGGGTAGCCCCAATATCCCCCACGCCATCCATAGTAGCCCCCGCGCCAGCCGTAGTATCCGCCACCGCGATACCCGTAGTATCCGCCTCCACGATATCCGTAGTATCTACCCCCACGGTAACCGCCGTAGCGTGCTCCACCGTAAGCATAGTGGCCTCCGCCGCCTCCGCCGCCGTGAAACCCTCCCGCGCTACCGTGCATCCCCGCGCCGCCCCCGTGACCACCACGCTGGGCAAAAGCGGACTCCGGCGCCCAGCCGAACGCGATGCACATGATTGCTACGCAAAGAATTCTCAACAAGGAGGTTTTCTTCATCGCAGTTCCCTCCGCTCAAGCGCCCCAGAAAACTCGTGCCAAAATTAGGAGTACACCTCTTTTATGCTTGGCACGCCTCCATGATAACAGTGGTCTGATGGCCGCTGAACTGTCATTTTTGACAGTACAGTGCGCCCATTCTCCTGCTTGCGGCAAGTCCCAGGTTCAAATCGTCTGCAATCGTCATGGGTGGCAGGGAAAGACCCATCTCGCCAATTGCGAGCATCGTTGCCGCCGAAAGTCCTTGGCAGGCCCAACTTTTGGACTGGCATTTTTGACAGTTGCTCAAACCCGGGCGATTGTTGCTCTGACTCCCGGGGTTCTTCGCACGCCCAGTCTTTGCCCCGCACAGTGTGTCGACGCTACTTACTTCGCACAGAGGGATAAGTCTCGTATTCGGACTCATCTATAGAGAATTCTCTTCGCCTGCGCCACCAATCGGATGGTCGCAAGCGCCAGGACGTGTAATATGAAACGCATCTTTCTAGTGACGATTCTGGCCGTGCTTTGCAGTCCCCCTTTTTTATTGGCAGTAAGTAAGGGCAAGATTGAGGACCGCTTGGAGAATGCGGGCCTGGAAGCCAAAGAGGCTATCGGAATTCGATCCCACATCCCACAGCTCCTGATGAACAAAGCGTACTGCGTGATCGTCATTCCCTCGGTACTCAAGACTGCATTTGGCTTTGGTGGAAGCTATGGCCGTGGAGCCATGAGTTGCCGGAGCGGTGACGACTTCAAGGGCCCGTGGGGCGCGCCATCCATGATGGCCCTGGAAGGGGTGAGCTTCGGATTCCAGATCGGGGGCCAGGCCACAGACTTCGTGTTGTTGGTGATGAACGAACGCGGCGCCCGATCGATTCTCAGCAGCAAAGTGAAAATTGGTGGAGACGCTTCCGCCGCGGCTGGCCCCGTGGGACGTGATGCCCAAGCGAATTTGGATCTCTACCTGAGAACGTCGATTCTGACCTATTCAAGGTCCCGCGGTCTATTTGCAGGAGTCTCGCTGGAAGGTTCCACCTTGCGTCCTGACAACACGGCCAATAAAAGCCTTTACGGAAAAAAACTGTCCGCGAGGGACATTGTGCTCGAGGGAGCGGTAGCGTCCCCAGCCTCAGCGGAGAAGCTCCTCTCAACCCTGAACCAGCACAGCCCCAAAGAGCAGGCCGAAAAATAATCCGTCACAGCAGTGAGCGCCCTAACAAGAAGCTTTATGGCGCCGCGCCGGCTCCGGATTTCGCCGTTCGGGATTTCGCGACGGCCGGGACCATTTGCCCCTTCTCCATTTTGAACTGCTGACCGCCCAGTAGCGCCAAAAGTGGTGATCGGCGCCGTGAAATTACAATCAGTTGCGTCTGACTGCTACTCTGTCGCGGCAGAGGTCGCGAGGTCGAGTCTCGTCGTCCTCGCCATTTCTTCCAAAAGGGTTCGGCGACTTTTGGAAAATCGGCGCGATACACAAGAAATATACGCTTGGAGATTCCCGCCGATTCCGCCTCTTTTTACTCCCCCGATTCATTCCCACCGCTTTGCTCTGCGCCTGGCGCTTCTTGCTGCTGAGAGCGTGGGTGTAGATATCCATGGTGATGTTGCTGTTGGCGTGGCGCATCAGCGATTGCACAGTCGTCACATCCTTGTCGTTCTCAGCGAGAAGACGGAAATCATTGCCACAGGGCCGGCCTTAAATATGCCTTGACACGTATATACGCCGTGGAGTATACCAAGAGCATGGAAGCGTTCGAAATCATTGCGGAGCCGAACCGCCGCGCGATACTCAGCCTGCTGGCCTCGTCGCAACAATCGGTTGGAGAGATCGAGCGTCAACTGCGTATGCCGCAGCCGACCGTGTCAAAGCACTTGCGGGTGCTGCGCGAGGCCGGTTTCGTGGAATCCACGGTGGACGCACAACGGCGTCTCTACCGGTTGAAACCTGAACCATTTCAGGAGTTCGACGCCTGGCTGGATCAGTTCCGCCGGTTCTGGTCCGGTTACGTAGATGCTCTCGAACGCCACCTGGATCGCATGGAAGAGCCCACAGCAACGAAAAGGAAGACAAGGAAAAGAGAACGCGGCTCAAACCGCGAGCGTGACAAAGGAGAAAAGAAATGAAAATCAAAGTGACCAGCGTACACGTGGACGACCAGGAGAAGGCCCTGCGCTTCTATACGGAGGTGCTCGGGTTTAAAAAGAAGACGGACTTTTCGCAGGGTCCATATCGCTGGCTGACCGTGGCCTCGCCCGAGGAGCCGGACGGCACGGAGTTGCAGTTGGCGCTGAATGACAACCCGGCAGCTAAAGCGTATCAGCAGGCGCTGTTTCAACAGAGCCAGCCCGCGGCCATGTTCTTCACCGACGACGTGCAGGCCGAATACGAGCGTATGAAGGGGCGCGGCGCCGAGTTCACCATGCCACCAACGGACGTGACGGCCTCGATAATCGCCATGGTCAAGGACACCTGCGGCAACCTCATTCAGGTGACGCAGCTGAAGCGCTGGTAGGGCCGACGGCGAGCGGATAATGCAGGCTGACGTCAGGAGAAGACGATGATCGAAGGCGAGCAATACTCACCGGGCCCGGCCCGCGCGGCGCAGGTACGAAAGGACGGAGAGAAGTGGACGCTCATTCTCGTCAGAGAGCTGCGCCACTCGCCGGAAAAAGTCTGGAAGGCGCTGACTGACCCGGCGCATCTACGCGAGTGGGCGCCCTTCGACGCCGATGGGAGCTTGGGTACGATGGGAACAGTGAAGCTCACCTGGGTGGGAACGGGCGCGTCGCTGGAAACAAGAGTGACTCGAGCCGACGCTCCCAAGGTGCTTGAGTACGGCGATACTCGGTGGGAACTCGAAGCCTTTGCTGGCGGCACGCGTCTGACGCTGTGGCACAGCATCGATCGCCGCTTCATTGCGTGGGGCGCCGCGGGCTGGCACATCTCCTTCGACGTGCTTGAGAGGCTCCTCGCGGGTCAGCCGATTGGACGTATCGTCGGCGCCGACGCCATGCAGTTCAGCGGCTGGCAGCGGCTGAACGCGGAGTACGCAAAGCAGTTCGGTATTGAAACACCCAACAAGCCGCCTCAGGCGGATCAAAAACCATAAATGGAGGTGGAAATATCATGAACCAAGTCACCATACGTTTAATTTTTCGCTGGATTCACATCGTCTTTAGCATTCCGATACTCGGTTATATTTATAGTCCGTTTGACCAAATTCACAACTACGCCTTCACTACGCGGTTTGTCTTCGTTCCCATCATCGTCCTTTCGGGACTTTGGATGTGGAAAGGCCATGTCGTTCGTCGACTTGTTTTGAAGATATCGCCCAATAAAGCTACTGGCATGAAAACGGGACGAGAATTGGAGGTATAAAGATCCAATGAATCCATCGGAACGTATTGACCATCTGATCGCAGGACTCACAGACTGGCGTGGCAAAACGCTCGCCGGCATCCGTAAAAGCATTCTTGAGGCCGACCGCGAGATCATCGAGGAGTGGAAGTGGATGGGCAGCCCAGTGTGGTCTCGCGACGGAATCATCGCCGTCGGCAACGCCCACAAAGATAAGGTGAAGCTTACCTTTTCCCACGGGGCCAGCCTCCCGGATCCTGACAAGCTCTTCAACGCTGGCCTCGGAGGCAACGCCTGGCGAGCGATCGATCTTTTTGAGGGCGACAAGATTGATGACCGTGCTCTAAAAAATCTCGTCCGTGCCGCCGTTGATTGCAACCAGATCAAATTGAAGAGGAAAGCGCCTGCGGGCACTCGAGCGAAAGTACATAAGAGGAAAAAGTGATGAAAATAGGATACACCCGCACTGCTTGTTGGCGTCAGAAGTCGAAAGCGTCGTCACGATAGCAAATCAATCTGCAAAACGAGAAAACCTCCAGAGCGTCTCAACATGACATGGGCTGGATAGCACAGCGAAGAAATTCTCTTTCGCGCAGTCGCGGTGGAAGTTTTTCTCTTGAGCATCCTCTTTATTGAACGAGCTTACCTGTCGCGACCATCATGTAAGACTGACAAAGCAGTACAAGCTGCTCTCTCAACTTGCAGACCGTGCCAGGTGACGCGTCGCCCTCGAGCAGGGAACGCATTGCGCCTGCCATCGCAGCAAGCATTGTGTCGATGACGAATTTGTCGGGTGGCGACTTAGCATCTGGCGCTGTCAGAAGCATGGCCTCAACGGCTTTCCGCGACCTCTGGCTGATCCGTTTGATCAACGTGGGCCCACCCACGTCAGCGGCGACTCGGTAGAGCGCCACAGAGATGTCGGCACGCTCCATCTTTGCGTCCACGAACGCCTGCACCATGTCCCGAATCATTTCGGCTAGCGGCTTATGACACGCATTCTCACAAGCGGCCTCAACCCTTGCCATTACGTTATTCAGATGATGTTCCAACACCGCAAATAGCAATGACTGCTTATTGGGGTAGTACTGATATAGGGTGCCCACCGAGACACCAGCACGCTCGGCGACCCGTGTTGTCGTCAATCGCTGTGCCCCATGGCGCAGTAAAACCTGAATAGTCGCCTCGGAAATCGCCTCAACCGTTGCCGTCGACCTCGCTTGAAGGGGCGTCTTTCTTGCTTCAAATGCAACGAGCGTGTTAGTCGGCATATGCGAATACCAAACCTGAAGAATCCTTCATCCAATGATTGTACCAAGGAGAAGCCGATGATTGAACAAATTGATCTCGCGGGCAGTTTCACTCTGCCTGGCACATCGTTAGCGGTTAAAAGGATGGGCTACGGCGCCATGCAACTTGCCGGCCCTGAGGTCTGGGGGCCGCCGCGCGACGTTGACGCCGCCGTTGCCGTCCTGCGAGAGGCGATTGCCTCTGGCGTGAACCACATCGACACGAGCGACTTTTACGGTCCGCACGTAACAAATCAGATTATCAAGAGGGCTCTTCATCCCTACCCGGCCGGCTTGGTGATTGTTACCAAAGTCGGAGCCCGCCGCGGCGAAGACAAATCGTGGCTTCATGCCCTTTCCCGCCAGGAATTGATCGACGGAGTTCATGACAACCTTCGAAATCTTGGTGTGGATCGTCTGGACGTGGTGAACCTTCGTGTCGGTGGCATCATGGCGCCATCGGAGGGATCGATCGAGGAGCCATTGACGGTGCTTGCTGAATTGAAGAGTCAGGGGCTGATTCGTCACATCGGTGTCAGCAACGTCAGTCCCCAGCAATTGCGGGAGGCCCAGAGAATCACAGAGATAGTTTGCGTCCAAAACTTCTACAACGTGGCACAGCGGAGTGACGACGCCTTTATCGATGCTCTCGCACAGCAAGGCATAGCGTACGTCCCATTTTTCCCGTTGGGGGGATTCACGCCGTTACAGTCATCCGTGCTCGACCGGGTTGCGGGGTCCTTGCAAGCTACCCCAATGCAGGTCGCGCTTGCGTGGCTTCTTCAGCGTTCTCCCAACATTCTGCTCATACCCGGCACATCTTCGACAAACCATCTTCGAGAAAATCTCGGGGCTGCGGCGTTGGGACTCTCTTCTCCCACAATCGCCGAGCTCAATGCAATCGCCAAAAATGCCGCGGCGGCGCCTCAATCTGCGCACTGATTTTGATTTCGATATGCCGAAAAAACAAGGAGCGATCTATGAAGGTATTCGTCACAGGAGCAACAGGTTTCGTCGGTTCTGCGGTTGTTCAGGAGCTTATCGGTGCGGCGCATAAGGTGATCGGACTTGCTCGCTCCGATGCGGGCGCCAAGTCCCTTGTCGCCTTGGGTGCCCAGGTGCATCGCGGTGATCTTACCGACATGGAAAGTCTGCGCAGCGGAGCCGCTGCTGCGGACGGCGTCATTCACACAGGTTTCGTCCACGACTTCTCGAAGTTCGCAGAGAACTGCGAGATCGACAAGCGTGCCATCGAAGTTCTCGGTTCTGCGCTCGAGGGCTCCGAGCGGCCCCTGCTTGTCACCTCTGGGCTCACGACGACGGCGGCAGGGCGCTTGGCTACAGAGGAAGATGCCCCTCTCCCTGCCTCTGCATCCTATCCCCGAGTCTCGGAAGCAACAACCGCGACGCTGCTGAAGCGCGGCGTGCGCGCATCGGTGGTGCGCCTTCCCCAGGTTCACGACACAGTGAAGGCGGGTCTCGTCACCTACGCAATCGCGGTGGCTCGCGATAAAGGTGTGTCAGCGTATGTGGGCGACGGACTGAACCGCTGGGCCGCGGTGCACCGGCTCGATGCTGCCCGTCTCTACCGGCTGGCGCTGGAGAAGCATGAAGCAGGAGCTAGGTATCACGCGGTCGCCGAGGAGGGCGTGCCCATCTGGGACATCGCTGACGCCATCGGCCGCGGCCTCAAGGTGCCGGTCGTGTCCAAATCCCCCGAGGAGGCAGCGGCCCATTTCGGTTGGCTGGGGATGTTCGTTGGTCGCGACCTTTGCGCTTCGAGCGTGCAAACGCAGGAGCGGCTGGGATGGCGCCCAACCGGACCCGGACTCATTGCCGATCTCCACGGGGTGAATTATTTCGAACACACCGCGCACGCGGTGCGGTAGTCACCTTAAAGAGGTTTGGGACATATGGGTCGACTCGCACGTCGTCCGATTGGCGATTGACGGGCAACCCGGAAATTATGTAGCAGAGGACCTCAGAGCAGGAGACGAACTCGTCGATGTCCCCTCAACCAAGTATTCAATGCTGCGGTCAAGTACACTGCTGTCGACACCGTCCGGAAGGAAACGATGCGAATGCTCCGCGTGTTTGGTTCCGGCTACGTTGGCTTGGGGAGCGCGAGGCTACCTCTGTGACGCTGCCGCGGTCGCCTGAATGGTTTCCAGTTCCTTGAGAAGGCCGGTTCTCAGGTCGTAGACCCAGGCGTGGAGTTGAAGAAAAACGCCTTGCGACCACGTGTCGCGCACCACAGGTAGTCTCGCGAGGTTTTGAATCTGGGCAACGGTGCTGAGGTCCACCACGCGATCCAGGCGTGCCGCACCGTCTGTTATCTGGCTCAGTTCGGCAGCGTGACTCCGGCGGAGCGCCCGCAATTGCTCCAGCCAATCTTCCAGTGGGCTTCCGCTTCCCTCTTTCATGGCATGGGCCGCGCCGCCACAGTTGTAATGGCCGCAAACAATGACGTGGCTTATTTTGAGAACCGTAATACCGTATTGCAAAACGGCTAGCATATTTAGGTCGTTGGGGACGACTTGGTTGGCAATATTCCGGTGTACAAACAGCTCGCCGGGTTCACACCCGGTGATGTCTTCGGCCGGGACACGGGAATCGGAGCAGCCAATCCATAGGAACTCGGGCTTCTGGCCCTGCGCCGTCGTCGAAAAGAAATCCGATCGCAACCGCATCTTTTCCTGGACCCATGCCTGATTCGATAGCAACAGCTTGAGACAACTGTCCATTTCCCAGACCTCTCAATCGGGAGTCTTGCCGCCGAAATTGCTCGATCTCGATGGAGGTGTTTTTATGGACGGCCAACTTCAGGAAGACTTCCACCAGCTCGACAATGTCGCGTCAATATACAACAACATACAACGACCGAGTTCCGCCAATCAGAACTTGAGACTCATTTTCGATCGTCCGCAGCTTCCGTTCTAGCTCGTTCTTGTTTACGAACGTGCCGCTGCGTATCATCAGCCTCGCGTTGAAACAACGCACTCCCCGGATCGACATACGCACTACGAATAGCCCCTGCTAAACGCACTTCTCCGGTAACCCGACCAATCAGGAGTTGATGTCGCCTTCTTGCAGGCCAGGGCAGAAAGTCATTATTTGCTGGGACGGATGTTTGTAGCCTTTAGATATTGGTTGCCGAAGCTCTCGATTTCATACTGTCCCTTTTTCTTATCGAAGCGGATCCTGGCGGCAGCCATGATTTGACCAGCGCCTTGGCCGTTGGCATCGAGCTTCACCTGAAGATAACCGAAAGGGTAGTCAGTGGTGCGCCCACCGTTGTATAGCTCCAGGAAAGGCATAGTGCGAGCGGTAACGATGGTGATGATGGTGTCAGCGCCTTCCTGGCGTTTGCGCGCGACCGCGATCTGATTGCCGGTGGAGCCGACAGCGTTGATGCGGCCCTTGTCTTCTTTTTCGAGCGCGCGGCGAAGACCGTCGGTGCCCTTGTCCTTAACGAGTTGAGCGAAGTTCTGGACCTCTTCATCGGTCGTGTACTGCGTGATGCGAAAATTAAACTGGATGGTCTTGCCGCCGACGCTCCCCCCCGTGCCGATGGCCGTACCCGAATAAGCCTCCGCAGATGCTTTGTCCTGGGCGGAAGAAACGAACGCGAGGGAAAGAATGAGAGATAAAACGAATCCAAGGATGCCAGACAGTTTCATTTTCATGGACGAACCTCCTCAGAACTCTGAAAAAATAATTATCTTTCTATCAGATTCTCATTTATCGGCCATCGTCTCCGGTTAACTTCCAGTGAAACCAATATGTGGTTCGTTTTCGAGCGGCGATACCCGCTAACTGACGAAGTCCACCACGCCATTCGCGACGTTGTACATCGCGCCGCTGATCTGGATCGATCCCTTCTTCTCCAGGTCTTCCAATATTGGGCTTCGCCGCCGAATGTTTTCGACTGCTAATTTGACGTTGGTTAGGGCCACGGCATCGACGTAAGCCGGATTCTTGCTGGACTTCTCGCCTTCAAACTTGGTTCGCGGAATGGCTGGTTTGATCCTCGCCAACAATCCCGTGAGATTGCCTAGTTCCACGTCATCGATGGCGCCTTTTATCGCGCCGCAAGCCGTATGTCCCAGGACTAAGACCAGCTTTGCTCCTGAAACGGCACATGCAAACTCCATGCTCCCGAGCAGGTCGTCGTTCACCACATTCCCGGCCACGCGCCCAATGAATGTGTCGCCGATCCCCACGTCGAAAATGATTTCCGCTGGCACCCGGGAGTCGACGCATCCGAGGATTATCGCCGCGGGATACTGGCCAGCAGCACTTGAGCGTTTTTCAGCCAAATAATCCCGAGGAGCCCTCTTGCCCGCTCGAAATCGCTCATTCCCCTTTTTCAACTCGTCAATGACCTGCAACGGCGTCATGCTCTCACGTTGCTCTTTTGTCAGCGACTCACTCATGTTTGGCGCAAGCTGCATAGACCAAGAGCTAAGTGGACTGATAGCGCAGCCAGCGAGAGCCGCGCCGAGAAATCTGCGGCGCTCCACAGCTAGGTTATTCACCGACTCGCGTAATATCCTTTTCATAATCTTCCTCCAAGTCTTTCAAATACGCGTATCGTCCTCTTCTGGTTCCACGTTGACAAGGACCTCTGCTACCTGGGACAGCGCTCTGAGAATTTCGTCTTCGATCGTGTGTGACAAGCGGTGCCTTTCGCGGACGCTCCACCCCCGCTGTTTCGCTCCGAATGGCGCGCCAAGTTAGAGGATAGCCTGCGAGAACACTACTGTTAGTTTTAACAGGAAGGCTCTCAAAGTCGTGCGGCGACGCGAACCCGAATCCGGTTCAAGTCCCGGTTAACGCGGTTACCGAACATCTCTAACAATGTCGGCCCTGTCAAACACTTTTTGGGCACACTTCTCTATTCACTTAAAAGAGTTTTTTCTTCCGCTTCCTTCGGTGTCTTTCCGATCGGCCCTGACAAGTACGGTTCGTTCGTAATCTAGCGGTCGGTTTCAGTCCGACCCAAACATCTCTTCGATCAAAACTTCGTCCATGATTAGTTCTTCGAACTCCCTCTCACGAGGGAGCGGGATGCCCTATCAAGTGGACGACGCTTTACTGCACGCCATGTCCGGTACCGAGCTGTCCCGCGTACGAACCGAACTCCGGCTCCTTCCTGAGCCTAACAACCAAAGACTGCTCATGTCGAGAGGAGCCGACATTGTTATGCAATCAAGTGGAGTCCTGGTACGGAAGCTGTGAAGAAACCCTCCGAATTTCCGCGTTGTAATATAAAAAGTCTGCCGTAAGCTCGCGGCATGAGCCAAGAAAATACCATCAGTAAACAGCCTTTGATCCGCTACGTGAACCGCCAACAGATGAGTTGGCGAGCCGTGGATGTGGAGCACCTCCTCGGCGAGGACCACCCGGCGAGAGCTATTTGGGCACTGGTCGGGCGATTGAACTTGAGGGCCTTTTATCGAGCCCTCGAGAGCAGCGTGGAAGAAGGCGGGCGGCCAGCGTTCGATCCGCAACTGCTGATCAGCCGTTCCCTCGCTCGGATTGCCGCAGAACACCTCAGTCTATTGTGCGCGAACTCTACGAACAGATTGTGGCGCGGCGAGGAAAGGCGGAGGATGCATAGGACAAACCCCTGAGTTATTGGTTGGAACAGCCAGACCTGCAATTAGGCTGAAAACTTCGATTTCTTTCGGTGTAGAAGAGAGAGATTACGAGCACCGCAATTATGTCGTCCACAATCGTTAGCGCCGTAACAAACACCTTTAGGGATTCGGCATTGCGAAACCCGCGTTCGGGGGTTCTGCTTGCGGTAGTGTTCTGTTGTATGACGGTTGTCCCGGCCAGAGCACAGCAACAACAACCTCCTGAGGATCCGGAAGATGAGAAGCAGATCGGGCTCTGGCTCGATCAGGGGATTTCCGCCGGTCTTTCGACTAACAAATCTCTGGAAGTTGAATTTCATGAACGCTTCGATGAAGGAGCTTCCAATCTGTTCGAGTATTTCGTTCAGGGCGGTGTTGCATTCCGTCTGCGGCCGTGGGTTACCGTGATACCGATTTATCGTTATCAGCGCTTTCCAGGAAACCCCGCGGTCGCTTACGAAAATCGACTACAGCTTAATATCACGCTGAGCACATCGCGGGGCGCGTGGCGGCCAAACCTGCGCACACTGATTGAGGGCCGCTTTCCGGATAACCGCACGGCCTCGGCACGCCTTCGATTTCGCCCGGGTGTCGACTATACATTGCCACTGCGGATTGCGCGGCGCCCCGTGCTGGTCGTGAGCAATGAGTTCTTCATTGTCCCCGGAACCAATAGCTTTGCCGCTGGTGGCAGTTTTACGCAGAACCGCTTTCAAGTGGGAGTTCGCCTGCCAATCACAAATTCCTTTTCCATTCGGCCTTATTACTTATTGCAGTCAGTGAATCTGCCTAAGGGTTGGGAAACCAACGAAATTGTTGGCATCTCGATGGCCATTAAGGTCCCCAGCAAGAGTAAGTGAGGATTTAAACAGGGAGATGCGGACTCGCCGCGGGCCATTGGCTTGCTGAAAAAAGCCCGCGAGCGCGGCCTTCGAGCTTTGGAGATAAACCCATCATATGGTGCGCTGGCACTCGTTTTGATTTCAGACGTCTGAGACGCGCCAAAGGAATGCCGATCCCAGTACCTGATAAACGCGCCAACCGTATAAGTGGAGTCCAGGTACGGAAGCTGTGAAGAAACCCTCCGAATTTCCGCGTTGTAATATAAAAAGTCTGCCGTACTCGCGGCATGAGCCAAGAAAATACCATCAGTAAACAGCCTTTGATCCGCTGCGTGAACCGCCAACAGATGAGTTGGCGAGCCGTGGATGTGGAGCACCTCCTCGGCGAGGACCACCCGGCGAGAGCTATTTGGGCACTGGTCGGGCGATTGAACTTGAGGGCCTTTTATCGAGCCCTCGAGAGCAGCGTGGAAGAAGGCGGGCGGCCAGCGTTCGATCCGCAACTGCTGATCAGTTTGTGGGTGTATGCCTATAGCCGAGGAATTGGTTCGGCACGGGAAGTGGCCCGGCGCTGTGCATACGATCCTGCGTTCCAGTGGCTGACAGGGTTAGCGGAAGTGAACTACCACACGCTGGCGGATTTCCGCGTGGAGAAGCAGCAGGAGCTGGATGAACTCTTCACCCAGGTGTTGGCGGCGCTCAGCAAGGAAGGACTGATCACCCTGGAGCAAGTGATGCAGGACGGCACGAAGATTAAGGCGCAGGCTAGCAGCAAAAGTTATCTCCAGGAGGAGACGATTCGTGAGCATCTGGAGCGGGCGCGACGGCGCGTGGCAGAGATGGGTGATCCCCGGAAGGACGAGAGCAGTCCGAGAGCAAAGAAAGCCCAAGCCCGCGCACAGCGCGAGCAACAAGAGCGCCTGGAGAGTGCGCTGGAAGCGTTGGAGAAGTGGCAGGCACGCAAGAGTGGAGAAAAGGCCAAGAGGGAGACCCGGTAAGTACCAGCGATCCGCAAGCGCGAGTGATGAAGCATGCTGATAAGGGATTCGCGCTCAGCTACAACGCGCAGATTTCCACGGATGCAGCGTATGGACTAATTGTGGGAGTGGCGGTGACGCAGGAAGCCAACGACAGCGCACAGTTATTGCCTGCAGTGGACCGCATGGAACAGCGACTGGAGAGAAAGCCGCAACAGATGGTAGCCGATAGCGGTTACACCACGCGAGAGAACATCGAGAAGATGGCTGGGCGAGAGATCGATTTTCTGGGAACGATGCGGCAGGAAGATGTGCCACGCGGCGCCAACCTGAAAAACCGGTTTCCGCCGAGTGCATTTCTCTACCACGAGGATAAGGACCACTGTGTTTGCCCGGAAGGAAAAATCTTACGCCCGCAGGCACGGCGCCAGGCAGGGGCAGGGATGATTTATCACCTCTATGAAGCCCGGTTTGAGGATTGCCGAACCTGCCCTCGCAAACCGGAATGTTGTCCGGACAACAAGAAGAACGGCCGTTCCGTAGCACAACTCGAAGAAAGCCCGGTGGTGATGGCGTTTCGCCAAAAAATGGCCAGAGAGGAAGTGCCGAAGCGCTATCGTCGTCGTGGCCGAATCGTGGAGTTTTGTCACGCATGGATCAAGAGCAAGCTGGGATTGCGGCAGTTCCATGTGCGGGGCCTGAAGAAGGTGCAGATGGAAATGCTGTGGGCTGGCTTGACCTACAACCTGCAGTTTTGGATCCGCTTGTGCAAGCTACTCACAACCCCAGCCGGTACCTAAAAGAGTAAGAAAACATCGAAGAAGACGGAGACGCTTCCCCAAGCAAGTCACAAATTCAATTAACTGAAACTCAATCTCAGCCCACTTAATTGAGGTTTCTTCACAGGTTCTACGCGACTTGTCCGGTAAGCCGACTACTCGCGACTTGCCCTCACCTTCGACATAGAGAGATCCAAATTCCTCGACATATAGGCCGAGTTCGGCCGCCCGTGCTCATGCTGTGGGGCACGGATGGAACACGCCGATATACATGTAGTAGTCCCAACCGAAATGAATGAAGCCCTGACCTCCTTCCAATCGACCCCAAAACTCCGTCGAATGATTTCACTGATACGGTCCAGAGGCAGGACGCTGTTACTTTGAAAAGCGAGCGGGTGCGTTTGAAAATTTTCAAGCCCCGCGACTCTCATTGTGAACAGGCCACTCTCGAGTACAACCGAGGTCCTGCGGCTCCAAACTACTTGTTGGATCGCTTCGCGGATGAACCATTCAGCGCTGCACCGACCGTCCCGCAGTTGCCGGAATTCATGTCATAGATGCCAGCCCGCAGATAGATTTCACCCGGAGGTACATCGATTTCCTCGTGAATTTGCATTCCCACCTGCTGCGTCGCTTCGTACACCTTGGAATCCATCGCTAGATTGCTGCGCTTCCTGACCATGTTCAGGATGTTGCCGCCCGGACCGAATGCGATGAGCATGATTTCAATACGGCCACGACGCGTGCCGTTGGCGTCTAAGCCCATCGCGATGTCGGGCAGAGCCACAGCGAAGTTGACATCGTAGCGGGTAAACGGCGCCTTCAATTTCGTGTTATCTCCCGCACGCGGGGCATTCGCAGGAGGCTGCGGACTCTTCGGCACCACCTGCACCTTGAATAGGATCTGGTCGAAATCCGGCATGTCTAAACCGATAAGTGGCACGAAGGGGTCGTCGGTGCCCTCTTCAGAGGTGAATTCGTGGCTGGGTTGGTCAGCGAAGTAGCCGCGGCGATAGGAAAGTGTGTAGTTATTGTCGGCGAGGCTGACCTGAATGCGGCGGAACTTGCCGTCATTCTTCTCGTTGACCGGTGAATAGGCCAGCGTGTAATAGTGCGAGCCGTTGCTCACAGCGTCTTTGACGGCGTCGCTCAACGCGTTCGTGCTGTAAAAAGCTCGACCGCCGGTCTCGTGGGCAATGGCTTCCATGGCGATTTGATTAGCGCTGAGGCGAGCTTCGAGTTCCCGGCGCGAACCGGCCAGTTTGCTGGCATCGAAGGTGGGGTCTCCGAGAACTCCAAGCGCAGACACAGGATAGATGGCGACCTTTGCCGCGGTGAGCATGTCCGAGGTTTTCTGAATGTGATCCTGATTCTTGGGAACTCTGCCGCCAGTGTCCGGAAAGAAGCTGACCGGGAAGTTGTCTGAGAACCAGATAAGATTTTTGCGGGCAGGAATGGGGGAAAGATAGCGGGCGATTTGCTGGAAGGCTTGTAGGGTCAGCTCACTGCGGGAGTTGGCGCGCTCGGCGGATTCGTCGCGCTGGAAAGACTCCACGGCATCAATGGCCGAAGGCGCAGCCTGACTCTTGCGCATTTGCCGGAGAATTTCCGCGTCGCTGTATTGGTTAGCGTCAGTCTGCAGATTTCGAGAGACCTCGGGCGCTATGCCGAGTTTCTTGTCTTCCAGCGTGGCCGAGATGCCGGAAAAATCAGTCGTAAACCCGCGGACGATGCGGAGGTGAGAACTGAGCGCGAAAACGGCGAGGCGTGTGCCGGCTGGAACCTCGCCGAGGTATTTAATGACCTGCCGCCGGACGAAGGCCTGATTTTGCGGCTGCGCGTTGAGAAGATCGAGCAGCAGAACGTTGACCGAATCGGCGCCGCGAGTGGTCGGAAAATTGGTGAAGACGTTGGGCGGCATCGGCGGCAACTTCATTTCGTTGATAGCCGCACCTTTCTGTTCCTCGAAAGAAGTGAGAATTTGCGGTTCGCCGTCCTCGGAGACGCGAAAGTCCTCCTTGCGGAGGCCGGGAACGGATTGTCCTTGTTTATCTGTGACAACGACGTCCACGACAACGATGCGGCTTTCGGCTTTGATAGATGGGCCCTGAACCGACGGGGAGACAGGCGGTCCTTGTTCACGGGATCGAGAGAAACAGATCCCTACGAGAAAAGCGAGCGAGGCGGCTGAGAGTAGCGGCCGAATCATGCGAATCTGCAGGAAGTCTCTCACAAAGACCTCTTGAGAGTACACAAATCACAAGCGGCAAAGGCCGCGAGGATGTGTACGCCGTTTCTCCATGCGTTCGCTAGAAATCTACCGAGAGGCATGCTCGCTCAGATGTGGTTGTTTTGTCTTACCTTGCCGCCATATCGCTAAATTTTGTCTTCAGCAGCCAAATTTCTGACGTACGCAATGTTTCCTTTAATGCTGCTTTTGCTCTGCTTGGTTTCAGAGGATCCGGTTGGATCATCGGAGATACGCTGCGCGGAAATTATCCCAAAACCGCGTTCGAGGAAGGAATTAAAGCAACCATCGCGGCACGTGGACGAATAACGAGGTAACCGGACATCTCTAACAATGTCGGCCCTGTCAAACACTTTTTGGGCACACTTCTCCATTCACTTAAAAGAGTTTTTTCTTCCGCTTCCTTCGGTGTCTTTCCGATCGGCCCTGACAAGTACGGTTCGTTCGTAATCTAGCGGTCGGTTTCAGTCCGACCCAAACATCTCTTCGATCAAAACTTCGACCATGATTAGTTCTTCGAACTCCCTCTCACGAGGGAGCGGGATGCCCTATCAAGTGGACGACGCTTTACTGCACGCCATGTCCGGTACCGAGCTGTCCCGCGTACGAACCGAACTCCGGCTCCTTCCTGAGCCTAACAACCAAAGACTGCTCATGTCGAGAGGAGCCGAGTAAACTTTGGTTGCTTAACGACCATAGGCTCGGAGAAAGGAGCCGAACATGTTACTGATAGGCGTAGATTACCACCCGAGCTTTCAGACGATTGCGTTTTTTGACGAAGAGAGTGGTGAGTGCGGTGAACAGGAACTGAACCACAGTGATGGACAAGCAGAGCGATTTTATCGGGGTCTGCAGCAACGAGGAGTCTGCGTACGTGTAGGCATGGAGGCTACCGGATATTCACGTTGGTTCGATCGACTGCTGGCAGAGTTGGGGTTCGAGGTATGGATGGGCGATCCCGCAGAGATTAAAGCGAAGCGAGTAAAGAAGCGGAAGACTGACCGCAATGATGCTCTGCTTCTACTTAGACTACTGTGGGAAAATAACTTTCCTCAAATCTGGGTAGCGAGTCCGGAGAATCGGGATTTGCGACAACGGTTGTGGCACCGGCATCGGTTGGTGCAGATGCGCACGCGGATCATGAATCAATTGCAGGCGTTGGCCATGAACGAGGGCTATCGCGGGAAGAAAAAACTGTTCAGCGAACAGGGGCGAGCGCAGTTAGAAAAGCTGGCGTTAGCTCCCTGGGCCAGTCGACGTCGGCAAGAGTTGTTGGAGCTATTGGACCGCATGAATCCGACCATCGAGGAGCTAACCTCCGCCGTCGAGCAGGAAGCCAAGAAACGGCCCGAAGTGTTGCGACTGATGACGCACCCAGGTGTGGGGCCGCTTACGGCCCTGGCCTATGTGTTGATCATCGGAACTCCCACGTGGTTTCAACGCGGCAAGCAGATCGGCACGTACGTGGGAATGATTCCGTGTGAGGATTCCAGTGCTCACAAGCAACGGTTGGGGCACATCAGCAAGCAGGGCAACTCCTTGTTGCGCTTCTTGTTAGTGGAAGCGGCCCCAGCGGCGGCGCGTAGCCATCCCGACTGGAGACGCCGGTACATGCACCTGGCCATACGTCGGCACCAGAGCATTGCCAAGGTAGCGATGGGGCGCAAACTGGCGATTCGGTTGTACTGGATGTGGCGGAATGGAAGTGAGTATTCGCAGTCTTTAGAGTTCGGTTCGTACGCGGGACAGCTCGGTACCGGACATTGGTGTGAAGTAGAGCGTCGTGCACTTGATGGGGCATCCCGCTCCCTGCAAAGGGAGTTTGAATTAGTAATCCTGGTCGAAGTACAGATCGAAGAGATGTTTGGGTCGGACTGAAGCCGACCGACAGATTACGAGCGAGCCGTGGTCGTCGAAGCAGAAGTCGAAGAATCAGGTAAGACCACTCTCGGGAGTGAACGCAGCAGTGTGCTCAAAAAGAGTTTGACAGGGCCGACATTGTTAGAGATGTCCGGCACGACTAATCGGGACTTAAAATTGCCTGCGTATCAGCCAACCAAAATTTAATGCGCAAACATCAACAAAGGCCACAGCAATATCAGATAGAAATTCGCGGTAGCGATCGCTTTCCAAGCTCGAATAGTGTCGGCGCTCCTCCTTGCCATTAAAAGAGTTTGCAACGATGCTGCGCAAAGTAGAACACCCACGAAGCCCAACGTTTGGGGCCCGACGTTTGGGCGTAAGGTTTCGGTTGCCGCCACGACTACGATCAAGAGGAGGATTCCGTCACTGAGGAGCAAGCATGAAATCGAGACCCTCAGCAGAATCAGCTCCCTTCTTGGGACGGAAGTGAGTTGCCGATACCGCCACAAGGCGATCGAAACCAACAACAGCGAAATTACCAGGATGAGAAGCCAAATCACTGACCGTTGCCTCCGATTACTGCGCGTGGCCCACTTGAAAGAGAGACCATCTACTTCCTCGCTAAAATGCTTTTGGAAATTGCAATTTGCCTAATCGCGATTCTGCTGCGTTACGGTTATTCCTGAGCAGCCATCGAATGCAGTTCTTGGGCTTCTGGGTCGCCTGATAAACGCGGTAATCGGGAAAGTGGGTAGTAGAACTCACTTCTCTTTTGCTTTGCGCTCAGACGACGAACGAATGTAATAACGCGCGCCTCCGACGCTGATCTGCATGTCCTGGGCAACCTGAATTTTGAAATCGCCGTCTGCATCTTCCGCTTTGGGCTTCCTCCCGTAGCATTTCTCGAAAGCCTCTATGAATCTATCAACGCGCTCTGTATTGTTTTGCATTTTCCACCTGAACGTGCCCGCTTTCCGCAAGGAAATAATCAAACCGCCAGTCGCCTGATCAACGCGGACTCTTGCGGGCGTTAGCGTCTAAGAGTCGCGCGTGCGGGATTGTCACAGGCCGGGAACCGCCGACTGTACTGTCAGTTTTGACAGTCCAAGCGGCTTACCGTTTGACGGTGGATAGACGCCAAAATTGGCCTAATGCCTGATAAACGACTTATCGGGACCTTAGTCCGCCGCCATCAGTACCAATTACTGAGAAATTCAATGTATCAACCATCTACCCCTGGAGCCAAAAGTTCATCGCTCACTTGTCGCTGATGAATTCGTATCGATTTCGGCCGCCCCGGGCGCTACAATCCGAAATCACATAGGAAGCCAATGTCATTCAAGCGGCGTTTCGGAACTGTCAGTTTCGCTCTTCTACTCTCTCAGGCACTTTATCCGCGCAGTATGGTCATGATCGGGGATCTACACCGAGCGCGGTCGGACAGCTATCTGGAACAGTCGTGGGCAGCGGCCGAATCTCGCTGATGGGACACGGTCACGATGAAGAACGCCGTTCGATCCCTGTGCCTAGCGCCACGATATCCATCAAGACTCGGGCCGACACCGCGTTCTTCAAGAAAGGAGAGATCAAATATCCTCGGGGTACGAAGCATTCTGCGGGGAATCTGAAGGAGTGGAAATGCGGAAGCGAGGTCTCTGCGGTTAAGACTGATCAATCCGGTAACTTCACGATTGTCGGAATCCAACCTGGCAAGTATTGTGTCGAGATCACCGGCCCTCAACCAGAGAATGACAACGAGTGCGGTTCTTACAACGGAGTGACCGGTGTATGTAATCCGCTGAACGCTTCCTTCCTCATTGACGTGATTCCGTCAGCGCCCAAGGCGACACTGATCGCCGATATCAGCCAACTGTGGCCAGACTGCAGCGGGGGCAGTTCCCTCAAGCTGAGAACGCAAAACCGAACAATAAACGGGCCTGCCAAGCGTCGGATCGCTGGGAAATAACATTTATCAACGGCAAGTGCCTGGTTAACGCGGTATCTCTAACGAGGCCGGCCGTGTCAAGAGTGTTTTCTCTTCTTTTTTACCAAAACTCGGACACACTTCTCCTTCGGCGCATGAAGTGCGTCTTTTTCTGCCGCTTCTGTTCATCGGTGTCACCCTAATCTGCTCAGCCCGTTTACGATCATCCACTCAGTGTTGCCCACCAAACATCTCTTCGATCACCATCGACCATGATGAGTTATGCGAACTCCCCATTCCTAAAGGGAGGCGGGTAGCCTAATCAATCGGCCGGTGACTTTTCGCACCATACCGCGTTTCTGGCATCCCCGCACAGGCGTCACTGCTTTTCTGCTGCTTCTGTCCACGACGACAGAACTCGTGGTACTCAATCTGATCCCGCAACATGATCCACAGTCGGATTCCGAGCTTGCGAGCCACGGCCACACTCGCTTTCCCCAGGCCTTTCTGTACCAATTTGCGGCGGTAAAAACGCTGCAACTCCGGATCCTTGCGTGCGGCATGCGCCCCCGCCTCACCCCAGAGAAACCGCAACAGCGGGTTGCCTTGTTTGCTCAGCCCCCCGAGCCGCTGTCGCCCTCCACTAGAATATTCACGTGGAATCATGCCCACATAACTAGCCAGGGCCTTGCTGTCTGCGAATCGGGCGGGATCGCCCAGAAATACCTCGGTCGCCAACGCTGTGATCGGCCCCACTCCGGGATGGCTCATCAGCAGCCGTGCTCCGGGACGTTTGCAGGCTTGCTCCTCGACTCGCTGGTTCAGTTTCGCGATCTCCGCTTCGAACTTCTCGTACAGCGCCTGCAGCTCACTCCGCCGATAGGCGGTATGAGGCACCAACGACAACGATGCGATCCTGCTTTGCCCATCGTGGCTCCACAGGGCCGTGCCTCGCCGTAGGCCATTCGCTAGGGCAATGGACTGCAACGCATTTTGTATTCGCGTTCGCATGCGGACCCACTGATGACGATGCCGCAATAAGGCCCGCAGATCCTGTAGCTCCTTGGAAGGCAACCAGATCGCCGGAAAGCGGCCTTCCACCTTCATCTGCAGAATCAACTCCGCATCTCGCCGATCATGTTTCTGCTTCCGCGGCGCGGCTGCGCGAATCTGTGCTGGATGACCGACCCGGCATTCGATTCCCAGTTCTTCCATGAGATTCAAAAACCACTGCATCGATCCCGTGGCTTCGATGCCCACTCGCGCCGGGCGTGGTAGCGAGGAATAAAACTCCCGCACGTTGTCGCCTTCGTGCTGGAGAGTCACCTCCAGTACCTCTCCCGTTGTGGTGTCCAACATCGCCAACGTTTGCTGGCGAGCGTGCAAATCACATCCTATAATTCGCATCTCGGCCTCCTTCGGTCCGAGCACTGTAGGGTGCACACCGAACAGCTTACTCGGGCCGTCGCGAGGCCGGCGTCGTTATGGCATCAAACGGAAACTCACCCAGCACCTTCCAGCTGTGAACTATCGACTACCAGCCTTCTCCCGAGTACCATCGACACCGCTACTTTCAGCATACGAGGTCGCGACGTTACGCTGGACAAACACGGCTGTCCATTGTTCAATGCCGTGGCCGATCAATCTTTGCTGAAACAAATGATTCAGGGTTCGCGCTGTAACCCCGCAACACCCGCGCGAGTCTATGTTTGGTTGCCCAAGGAGACTCTCTTCGATGCCCGAATCCCCAGCAGATCTAACCAAAACGTATGACGCGGTAGTCGTCGGATCCGGCGCCGCCGGCGGCATGGCCTCACACGTCCTCACCAGCCACGGCATGAAAGTCTTGCTCCTCGAAGCAGGAAAAAAGCTACCCATCGAGAACGAGCTCCGCTCCATGGAGTGGCCCTACGACAATCCCTATCGAGGCGAACTCCCTCCCGACAGGCACTCGCTCACCTTCAATGAGTACACCATCCGCCGCCCGCCCTACGGCCCGGGCTTTGAAAAGGCGAAACATCTCCACAGCTACATCGGCGACTCGGACTACGTAAAAAACATCGTGGTCGACGAGCGCGAGAATCCGTTCACTGGCACCAACTACGCCTGGGTCCGCGCTCGCTGTCTGGGCGGCAAAACCAACATCTGGGGCCGCTTGTCTCTGCGCCTCTCCGACTACGATTTCAAAGCCAAGGATCGCGATGGGTTCGGAGAAAATTGGCCCATCAGCTATAGCGATATCGCTCCCTACTACGATAAGGTCGATCTCTACCTGGGCATCACCGGCGTCAAAGAGAATCTGCCGCATCTACCCGACAGTATTTTCCAGCGTCCCACCAAGCTGAACTGCGCCGAAGTGACCCTCCGGGATGGTCTCCGGAAAATGGGCCGCGTCCTGACGCAATACCGCGCCGGGGTCACCACCGACGGCCTCAAGCACAACAAATATCGCAGCCGTTGTTATGGCCGCGGTGCCTGTGAGCGTAAAGGTGGTTGCGACATCCATGCCGCCTTCGACTCCCCAACCGGCTTGATTTACCCCGCGATGGACACCGGCAACCTTACGCTGCGCACCAACGCTGTCGTCCGCGAAGTCGTCGTCGATCCGCAGACCGGCAAAGCCAGCGGCGTTCACTTCATCGATTCGGAAACGAAGAAGGATTACACGGTCAAGGCCAAGGTTGTTATCGTGGCCGCTTCCACGCTCGAGTCCGCGCGCCTTCTCCTACTCTCCAAATCCAGGCTGTACCCGAATGGCCTGGCGAATTCCAGCGGACACGTCGGCCACAACTTCTGCGAACACGTCATGGGCCCCGGCGTCGCGGGTCGCGCCAAGAATCTCGTTGGCAAGCCGCCGACTCTCGACGACGGGCGTCCCGGCGGCTTTTACTTGCCGCGTTTCCGGAACCTTGCCGAAAAGAACCCCAACTTCATCCGCGGCTACGGATTTGAAGGCGGCAGCGGCAGCGTGATGTTTCCGCACGGCACCGATACCCACGGTTTCGGTGCTTCCTTCAAGGAAGAAGTTCGCAAGAATCAAGGCGCCTACATCGGCATGGGTGCCTTTGGGGAAGTCCTGGCGCGTTACGAAAATTATGTGGATCTCGATCCCGTCGTGAAAGACAAATGGGGCATTCCCTCGCTGCGTTTTCATTACAAATTCGGCGACAACGAGCACAAGATGGCCGCCGACATGAAAGAAACCGCGCAGGAAATGTTCGAGGCCGCGGGTTTCGAGATCATAAATGTACACGACCGCGTGCTTACCGAGGGCTGGTCCATCCATGAACTTGGCACCGCGCGCATGGGCAGCGATCCCAAGACCTCCGTGCTCAATCAATTTCAACAGTCGCATGACGTCAAAAATCTTTTCGTCGTCGATGGCAGCGCTTTCGTCAACGCCAGTTGCCAGAATCCCACCTGGACGATCATGTCCTTGTGCTGGCGCTCCTGCGACTATCTCGCCGATCAGTTCGGCAAAGGAAATCTCTAAGGAGACGCGATGTCCAAAGACGACCCCATCAATCTGAGACAAGATCGCCGCCAATGGTTGAAAGCTTCTGCCACGGTTCTCGGCGCCTCGCTCCTGCCGCTTCCAGCGGTGGGCTCCGAAGCGCCGCAAACGGAAACGCAAACGCCGCCTTCCACCGCTCACGCGGAAGCCGCCGGAACCAAATCGGGCGCTCACTTCTTCACTCCCAGCCAACACGCGCTCGTCGAAGAGCTTTCGGAAACCATCATTCCCGCCGACAGCCATTCCGGAGGCGCGAAAGCCGCCAAGGTTGCTGACTTCATCGACCAGTACTTGCGCGAAACCTCCGACGATGATCAAAGAGCACTCTGGCGCGAAGGGCTTCGCTTGATCGATCTCATGAGCAAGCATTACACCGAAAAATCCTTTGTGGACGCGAGTCCCGAAGAGCGTATCGCCGTCTTCACCGTGCTTTCCGACCATCACCAGATGACTGAACTCACGGAAGTGCGCTTCTATAACGACCTGAAACACCTGACCGTGCGCGGCTACTACACCTCCAAAATCGGCATTCACGACGAACTCGAATACAAAGGCAATCGCATTCAGCAGGAATTTTCCGGCTGCGACGACCAGCCCACACCTACAACGTCATAGCGCCTGGAGTGCGGCGGCGTAAACGCCGCCTCGAAAACGTAGTAACCAACTCGCACGAATCGACCACGAGGAGCGAATGGCTGAAGGCAGAGTCAAGGTTGGCATCATCGGTTCACAATTTCAGGCGGACATTCACGCCGCATCCCTCCAAATCATGCCGCATGAAGCGGAATTGGTCGCGGTCGCCTCACCGACACCCGGCAACGCCGCCGCGTTCGCGAAGAGATTCAATATCCCGCGCGTATTTACCGACTATCACGAGATGCTGAAAGAGCGCGACGTCGAGATGGTGAGCATCTGCGCGCCGAACAGCCTGCACGCGCAAATGACCAAAGACATCGCCGCGGCGGGCAAGCACATCGTTTGCGAGAAGCCTCTCGCCATGACCGTTGCCGAAGGCGAAGAGATGATCGCCGCGGCCAAACGCCACGGCGTGCTGTTGATGTACGGCGAAGAGCTTCTTTTTACGCCAAAATATTTGAAGGCCAAGGAAATGGCCGGCGCCGGAGCATTTGGCAAAATTTATCTCGTAAAACAAAGCGAAAAACACTTCGGCCCGCACAGCGACTGGTTCTGGGATGTAAACCGTTCCGGCGGCGGCGCCTTCATGGATCTCGGCTGCCACGGGATCGCGTTTTCCTACTGGTTTCTGGGCCGCTCGCCGATCACCTCGGTCTATTGCCAGATGGGCACGCACGTTCACGGGCATAAAACCAAAGCGGAAGACGATTGCCTCTGCATCCTCGAATTTGCCAACGGTGCGACCGCGTTGATTGAAAACAGTTGGGCGCGCCGCGGCGGCATGGACGATCGCATCGAAGTCTTCGGAGAAGACGGCGAGACCTACGCCAACCTGCACATGGGCAACGCGCTGGCCACCTACAGCGAAAACGGCTACGGCTACGCCGTCGAAAAAGCACCGACGACGAAGGGCTGGTCTTATCCCGTGTTTGAAGAGCTCTGGAATTACGGCACGCCGCAAGAGCTCACCCATTTCGCTCGCTGCGTCCGAGGCAAAGAGAAACCGCAATCGACCGGCGAAGACGGCTTGGTCGTGCTGCACGCTCTTTACGCGGGCTACGCGTCGGCTGGCGAAGGCCGAAAGATCGCGATGCCGTTCAACGCTCCCAACGCGAAAAAACCCATCGACCTTTGGCTTAACGGTTCCGCGTACCGGCAAGCCGCTTCTCGATGAACAAAATGAATAAGCGCCGGAACTTGCTCGAATCACGACAGGAGGCAATGGCGTGCTCTTACAGATGAGGCTCCGGCTGTCGGTGATGATGTTCTTCGAGTACTTCATCTGGGGAGTTTGGTACGTCACGCTGGGCACTTGGCTCGGCCAGCAGCTGCACTTTTCCGGTACACAGATCGGCCTTGCTGCAGGCACTACGGCGCTTGGCGCCATGATCTCGCCCTTTCTCGTCGGATTGATGGCGGACGAATGGTTCGCGACGCAGCGGCTGCTCGCGGCACTGCACGGAATCGGCGGAGTGCTGTTGTGGGTCGCCTCCGCGCAAACCGGCTTTGGTCCTATGTATCTCATCTTGCTGATCTACTCGCTCTGCTACATGCCAACGATGGCCTTGACCAATTCCCTTTCCTTCCGCCAAATGAAAGATCCCAAGCAGGACTTCGGATCCATTCGGGTGCTCGGCACCGCGGGATGGATCGTGGCTGGATTGCTCATTGGCTTCCTGCGCGTCGAGTCGACCGCCACGCCAATTCGATTGGCGGGCGCCGCTTCGATATTTATGGCACTGTATTGTCTGACGCTTCCGCACACGCCGCCGCTGAAGTCTTCCGGTGGCGGCGGATTCAAGCTCAGCAACATTTTTCCTGCCGAGGCCTTCGCTCTCTTCAAAGACAGAAATTTCTCGGTTTTCGCTCTCGCCTCCTTCCTGATCTGCATTCCGCTTCAGTTTTACTACGCGTTTACCAATCCGTTTTTGAATGAAATTGGGGTCCAAAACGCGGCCGGCAAAATGACCGGGGGGCAAATGTCGGAGTTGCTCTTCATGGTGACGCTGCCTTGGTTCTTCAAGAGGCTTGGCGTGAAGTACACGCTCACGCTGGGAATGCTCGCGTGGGTGGTGCGCTATCTGATGTTCGGATTTGGAAACGCCGGCGCTTTGGTGTGGATGCTTTACCTGGGAATTGTCCTGCACGGAATTTGCTACGACTTTTTCTTTGTCACCGGGCAGGTGTACGTGGACCAGAAGGCGCCGACTGCGTTGCGCGCCGCGGCTCAGGGACTCATCACCTTCATTACTTACGGGATTGGGATGTTTCTCGGGGCTTACCTTTCTGGCTGGGTTGTCGATCTCTACGCCAATACCTCCGCTGCGGGTACGCTTGCGCATAACTGGCGGTCGATCTGGATGGTTCCCGCGATTGGCTCGGCTATCGTTTTGTTCATTTTCTTGGTTGGGTTTCGTAACGAGGATCGTGTGCCGGGTCAATCCGCGTAGGGTTAGGGCTGACACAGACAAGAGTGTCTGTGCTACTTGGCGGTTCCTCAAAAGCTCATCTCGTTTCGCGTTACCTGGGGGGTATACCGAAATTTGCCGATGACCAGGTTTTTGCGGTGAGCCAGGCGCAAGGCAGCCAGCTGCACCGGAATAATGTCGAGCAAAGGCGAGAGCTTCTCGGAGACTTCCGGTACGTCGATGGACGGCAACGCGGGTTCACCGGAGCCAAACGGACCTACGACGCGCACCTTTGCACCAAACTTCATTAAGTCTTTAGCAAGGCCCAGGTTTAGTTCGCGGGTCTTGCCATGCTGCGCGAAGACAATTGCACGGAAATTTGCGTCTACAATCTCGACTGGTCCGTGGCGAAAACTTCCCGATGCGATTCCTACCGCGGGTTCCTTGGCAGTTTCGCTGAACAACAACGCGCCTTCGAGCGCGGACGCATACGACGGTCCGCGACCCAAGAGATAGATGGGCGATCCGGTTTTGAAGAAATCGTCCCAGTCCTCGATACGGTCGAGATTCGCGGCAATCAGGGAAGAAACCCGCGGTAAAAGGGCCGTCATCTCGGCATGCGTTTTATCGAGGTCTCCGGTGACAGCAGCGGCCAGCAGCATTAGAGCCGCAACCGTTCCGGTATAGCTTTGTATGGCCACCATTTCGTCGGGGAGGCTGCCGACGGTCAGAGCGACAGTGACTCCTTTTGCGAGGGTGCTTTCGGGCTTGTTGGTGACACCGATGGTATGTTGCGAGATTTCCTTCACGCGGGACAGCAATTTCACGATCTCCACCGATTCGCCCGATCGCGAAACTACGACGACCACGGCGCCGGAACAGAGCCGCTCCTGATAGTGCAGCAATTCGCCACTTTCGACGATGACCGAGTCAAAGCCATGCGCGGCCAGTTCATAGTGCAGAGGAAAGGCTGCGTGCAACGATGCGCCGATGCCGGTAACAACGATCTTCTTTGCGTTTTGCAATAGGCTGGCGGACTCCGTTAGTGCGGCGTGTCCTTTGCCCGATTGATGCGCCAGCACGCGAGCGAGCGATTGCTCATGGTCCCTGATGTCTTGGAGCAGGCGAGATTCATTCATTCAGGAATCGGCTCCGTGGACTGGTTAACCATAATGACCCCTCCCCCTGGGTTTTTCGTAAGTATTCATTCTAATGGGAGTTAAAAGTGTTTGTTTTGATAGACTTTTGCAAGTATTGATTCTAAATGACTTGATGGTTGCAGGAAAATCAAGTGAATTGCGACGGCTGCTGGAGGAGGAATGGAAGCGAATCGGACCGAGATGTGATTCGGTATACACGGAAAAGAATAGCACGCGAAAAGGACATGGCTAAGGGGTTTGCAGGGAACGGTCAGAATTGGGAGCGAACGGCGATGGGCGGGATTCAGAGTTGATAATCGTAGGCATCGGTTCTACGGGCTGCGGAAAAATGCAACAAAGGAGGAAAAAGCTTCCTTTAGGGGCTGAAGCCCGTTGGGAGCGCGCAGTATACGTCGGCGCCCTTCGAGGCTCAGGATGAACTAAAGCACCGACCTCCTGAAGAAAAAGACTTTTTCGCGGCCGGTTCTAGTCTTCCAACGTGGGTAGCGTTTGCAGAATTTGGGAGGCTTTGGGGCGATTTGCGACTGGGTCGTCTTTGCGGATTTTTCCGTCGCGGAAGACCAGGATGCGTTTTGCGAACTGAGCGATATCGTGCTCGTGGGTGACCAGGACGATGGTTAGGCCTTTGTCGTTCAGGTTCTGGAAGATTTCCATGATTTCGACGGAGGTGCGGCTGTCGAGGTTTCCTGTGGGTTCGTCGGCTAACAAGATGGAGGGACGGTTCACCAGGGCTCGGGCGATTGCGACTCGCTGCTGTTGTCCGCCGGACATTTGCGAGGGGAAATGCCGGGCGCGGTCTGCCAAGCCGACCATGGCCAGCGCTTCGCCGGCACGCTTTCCCCGCTCGGCTTTGTCGATTTTCGTGTAGAGCGTGGGCAGTTCAGTGTTTTCTAGCGCTGTGGTGCGCGCCAGCAAATTGAACCCCTGGAAAACGAAACCGAGTTTCTGGTTGCGAATGAGCGCGAGCGCTTTCTTGTCGTGCTGCGAGACGTCCGTGCCTTCGAGGAGGTAGCGGCCAGAGCTGGGGCGATCGAGGCACCCGAGCATATTCATGAAGGTGGACTTGCCGCTGCCGCTGGCTCCCATGATGGCCAGAAATTCGCCGCGCTGGATTTGCAGGCTAACGCCGCGCAGAGCGTGCACGCGGGTCTCGCCGAGGTCGTAGTATTTATGGACGTCTTCAACGCGGATGACGGCGCTTTCGGCTGTGCCGATAAGCGTGAGTGGGATTGCGTTTGGCTCGGGCGTCGAGTGCATCGTGTGGTTCGCAGTGTTGTTTACTGGCCATCTCATAAATGGCCGAGACAGAGAGAGAAGAATTTCCTCAGGGGCTAAAGCCCGATTTTGCGTGTCTTTAAATGTCGGAGCTAAAGCTCCGACCCCCTGAGATGCATTTAAGAGATGACTTCTAGTGGCGTAACGCTCCTGGAGCCGCTGATTTTGAAGTGATGGACCGTATGATGACGTCATCTCCTTCGTTCAACTGGCCTTTGAGGAGAGCGGTGACTTCGGTATAGGCATGATCGGTGATACCGATGGAGACTTTTACGGGCTCCATAATGTTGTCTGGATGAAGTTTCCAGATGACGGCGCTCTCTGCCTTTGGGGCGCGAGGGAGATTCTGGATCGCGGAAGCGGCTGGAGTTCCCGTGGCACCCGCTGACGCGTCATCCGCTAGCGCTTTGCTGTCAGCCGCGGAGATCCCATATTGCTCGTACACGTCTAGAACCTCTTCGGGCGTCATCGGAGGTTTGTAGCGCAGCGCGGTGTTGGGGAGCTTCAAGGCGTTTTGTACGGTGTCGACGGGGATGGTGACGTAGGCGGTCATTCCTGGGAACAGCTTCAGCTCGGGATTCGCGAATTCGATGATGGTGTCGTAGGTGACTACGCTTTGGACCGTGGTGGCGTTCATGCGCACCTGGCTGACGGTTCCGTGGAAGGTGTCCTTCGGGAAGGCGTCGACCTTGAAGGTGACCGGCTTGCCGATTTTGATGTTGCCGACGTCGGACTCGTCGGTCTTGGCGTAGACCCACATTTTCTTGAGGTCCTGGGCGATGGTGAAAATCGTTGGAGCTTGCAGGGAGGCTGCGACCGTTTGACCGACGTCGACGTTGCGAGCGACGACCGTGCCGTCGATCGGAGAGCGGATCACGGTGTAGTCGAGATTGGTTTGGGCGACCGTTACCGCGGCTTCCTTTTGACTGACCTGGGCTTCTCCTTGGGTGACATTCGCGGCTGCCGCGCCTACCGAGGCGTTGGCGGAATCGTAGTTTGATTTAGCGAGATCGAGTTGCTGCTGGCTCATAACGCCGTCGTGCGTCAAGCGGACTGCGCGATCGTAGTCCGCCTTGGTCTGGACCAATCCGGCTTTGGCTTTTTCGAGGTTGGCGTGGGCTGCCACCAGGTTGGCTTTGGCGTTTTCCAGGTCGGCGGCAGCCTGGAGCAGCGCACCTTTGAACAGGGCGGGATCGATTAGCGCGACGATGTCACCTTTGTGGACGCGGGAGTTGAAGTCGGCTTTGAGTTTGGCGATGGTGCCGGAAACTTGCGAGCCTACCTGGACGGTGATGACCGCGTTGATGGTGCCGGTGGCTTCGACAACGTCGTCAATCTCACCGCGTTCGACTTTCGCGGTGAAGTGCTGGGCTTGAACGCTGCGGTTTAGGCCGAAGGCGGCAGCTAGCCCAGCGACTACCAGGACGCCCGCCAAGATCAGCCACTTCGCTTGTACTTTCATATACGGTTTCCGGAATCAGGATTTGGATGATGCATCATTCGTATCGCAGTGCCTCAATAGGATCGAGTAGCGAAGCTTTGCGCGCCGGGTAGTATCCGAAGAATACCCCTACAGCTACGGAGAACATGGCGGCAACAACGATCGCCTCGAGCGACATTTCCATCGGCCAGCGTAGGGTCTGACCCACCAAGTAGGAGCCCAGGATGCCAAAGAGGACTCCAACCGCACCGCCGACCAGGCTGAGCATGATTGACTCGCCCAGGAATTGAAGCTGGATGGCTTCCTCGGTGGCCCCGACTGCTACGCGGACGCCGATCTCGCGAGTACGCTCGGTGACCGAAACCAGCATGACATTCATGATGCCGATGCCGCCGACGAGGAGAGAAACGGAGGCTACGGCGATCAGCAGGATCGTAAGAGTTTTGCTGGCGTCGAGCTGTGCCTGGATGATGTCTTCGGGATTGCGAATGTTGAAGTCGTCCTCTTCCTCTGGGCGAAGGTGGTGGCGGTCGCGTAGGACGGCAGTGGCTTCCTGGCCGGCCATTTTCACGGCGGATTGCGAGACGGCGGAGCAGAGGATGTCGTCTAGCCAGGTGATTCCCTTGAGTTTTTTCTGAGCTGTGGTGTAGGGGACGATGATCGTATCGTCCTGGTCTTGACCAGAAAGCGCGAGGCCTTTCGGGATGAGGGTTGCGACCACCTTGCAGGGGAGGTTGTTAACGCGAATCACTTTGCCGACTGGGTCCTCGACGCCGAACAACTGATCGCGAACGGTGCGGCCGACGACGCAGACGTCGGCGGCGCGGTCGACGTCGTCTTGGGAGAATACGGCGCCCTGATCGACGTACCAGCGCTTGATTTCGAAATATTCGGGGGAGACTCCGCGGTAGGAGGTGTGCCAGTTCTGATTGCCGTAGATAACCTGGATGGGGTCGTCTACGTTGGGCGAAACGCTCTTGATCAGGGAGACCTGGTTTTTGACGGCTATGGCGTCGGCGTACACGAGGGTCTTGGTGTCGTGCGTTCCTGTGCGCACACCGTTGACCGCGCGACCGCCTGCCTCAATCCAGACGAAGTTGTCACCTAGATTGTTCAACTGCTGCTCGACGCGAGCTTGTCCGGCTTTGCCGATGGCTACAACGCAAATGACGGCGGCGATCCCGATGGTGATGCCGAGTACCGTCAGCACGCTACGCATCTTGTTCCGGAGGAGAGCCACGAGAGCGGAGCGCAAGAGAGCGGAGTAGTTCACGGGCCTCCTTTCGTCAACCACATCACCAACGCGTCACTAACACAACATCGCGGTGAACCGGCCCAGGATCACAGTCGCGCGCATGCTAACGCGAGGAGGGGTTTCGCACTATTCCCTTATCTTACCCTCGAGGCAGAAAGATGATGCGCCATTGGGATGATTCTTCCTGTGGCCACATAAATCCAGCATAAACGGTTGGAGGGCAGATGGATGCAGCGCTCCGAGACTACCCGCGATGCACTTGCTGTCGAAACTGCGCCCGCCTCGGAAGGCGGCCGCTACCCTCGAACTGGGTGGAGAGCGTCTTTTCCGGACTTGCGCGATAGCTGTAATTCTTTTGGATTATTGCTCCTCCCTGCCTTTCGCATCAAAGTGCCCTGCGTTCGCTCGGTTTTGATTTCACTCCCGACGATGGGTCCGTGCGGAATCGCAACGATCGGCAGACTTGAAGCTGGAGCAGAAGGAGACCTGTACATGGCTCACATACATCTTCCCGAAGGCGTCCCCGGGATTCGTGGCCCGATGCTGATTAGCCCGGAGACAACGATTCCGTTGCGTGAACTGGCGGAAACCCTACTTCGCGGACCAAATACCCTCACGCCGGCCGAGCGCGAGATGATCGCAGCTTATGTGTCGTCGGAAAACGATTGTTACTACTGCCAACATTCGCACGGAGCCGCCGCGGCCGAACATCTCGGAGGGGACTACGCGCTGATCGACCAGATCAAGCGCGACTTCGGTGCCGCGCCGGTGTCCGAAAAACTGAAGGCTCTGTTGACCATTGCCGGCAAAGTGCAAAAGGGCGGCAAGCATGTGACCATCGAGGACGTCGGGCGGGCCCGGCAGCAAGGTGCCACGGACAAGGAGATTCACGACACGGTCCTGATCGCGGCCGCCTTCTGCATGTATAACCGCTACGTGGACGGACTGGCTACCTGGCAGCCGCGGGATGCCGAGGTTTATCGCGAGATCGGCCTGCGCGTCGTCAATCACGGCTACACTGCGTCGGGTTGGCAGAAGCCAATATCTGCCGCCGCGAAATGAAATAAAAGTTAAGCCACCACAGCCGCGCAGGGCGATACCGCCGAATGAAAACTTGAAAAAAGACGCTGATGAAGTTTATGGCGATACGGAGATATCGGGGCGCCAGCACGACGTCTAGAGGCCATTTAAATAAACGGCCGAGACAGGAAGAGAAGAAGTTCCTCAGGGGCTAAAGCCCCGATTTTGCGTGTCTTCAGATGTCGGAGCTCAAGCTCCGACTCCTGTCGGCTCCGACCCCTGACGGCAGGCTGTTCCCTACAGTGTTCGCGGGATAGCTGGGCAGTACAAGCCTCCATACCATAACCATCCGAGGGACTGGCGTCCGTATGTGGCGGATGAAGCCGAGATCTGCGCACTTGGTGGCTAGCGCGAGGATTTGTGTTTTTACTTCGCAAGATTTGGAAGCGGCTGGATGCAGATGGCTGCGCGGACCTGGCCGCCCAGGTCTCGTTCTATTTCGTGCTTTCGCTTTTTCCGTTTCTTCTGGTTCTGGCTTCCCTGTTAGGCTGGATACCGACGACAGAGCGCTGGGATGCATTTGCCCACTGGTTGACCACATATTTTCCGGGTCAAGCGCGGCTTATGGTTCTACCCAACTTGCTGGAATTGTCCCATGGGTATGCGAGTTTTCTGTCGATTGGGCTACTGGTCACGATTTGGAGCGCTTCCTCGGGATTCGTGAGCTTGATGGAGGCCTTGAGCATCGCGTACGGTGTAAAGGATGGCCGGAGTTATCTGACAAAGAGAATCATCGCTACCTGCGCAACGCTGGTGGCGGCCGTGTTCGTCGTTGCGAGTTTTGCTTTGTGGAACCTAGGTCACGTGGTCGAAGGATTGGTCACCAAAGACTTTCGGTATTTTGTGTTGTTCCAATCGCAATGGAAGTTCGCGCGATGGATCGTGAGTTTTGTGCTGCTGTTGCTGGGTATCGACCTAATTAATTACTTTCTACCGGCGCGAGCGCGTCCGTGGAGATGGGTGACGCCGGGGACGATTTTCGTGGCGTCGGGTCTTGCGATAGCGACGCTGGGGTTTAACTTCTACGTGGCGTACGGCTCGAACATACCGAAGATTTACGGGGCGCTGGGCGGCTTCATTGTGCTGATGCTGTGGATTTACGCGGTCAACCTGATCGTTTTAATTGGCGCCGAGACCGACGCGGCGCTGCACGAGTTGCGCGGGGGAGCGGGCGCGTGAACTCTGGGGTCCGCCGCGTGCTCATTGACTTAATGTGCTTGATGGGCTTGATGGCTCTTACGCTTCTAGGGACGCCCGCAGCGGCGCAAGATTTGTCGTCTGATTCCCAGGATCTGCGATCCGGCTCGAATGTTGGCTTTGAGGGGAGCCCGGTGTCGCGGATCGACATTGCTGTGCGTCCCAGTGAAGACCCCGCGCAAGTACGGGCGCTGATTCGTCAAGAGCAAGGCAAACCATTTTCGATGGACGCGATCCGCAGCAGCGTGGCCGCGCTGCAGCAAACGGGCAAGTTTACGCAGGTGCAGGTGAGCCTGGAGCCGCAGGCCACCGGGCTTCGCGTTCTGTTTATCCTGCAGCCCGTTTACAACGTGGGGCTCATTTCCTTTCCGGGAGCCACAAAGGCTTTTTCGTACACGCGCCTGCTGCAGGCTGCGAATGTTCCGTCGATTTCGTCGTTCGTGCCCGACTATGTTTCCGACGAAGAGCAACGCCTTTTGGCTTTTGTCGTTTCCGAAGGGTTTTTCGCAGCGAGCATACACGCGCACACGCAAACCGACGATGTCCACCGGCTTATAAACATCATCTTTGATTGCGACCTGCATGCGAGGGCGAAAGTCAGCGACGTGAGGGTGCAGGGAGTGTCCGCGGACCAAGCCGCGGAGGTGCTGAAGAGATTGAGCAGGTTCTGGGCGACGCTTGACGGCGTTTCGCTGAAGCCCGGAACGACCTATTCTCGCGGCCGGATCGAAAAGTCGCTGGAGAATTTACGAGCGTACTTCCGCAAACAAGGGCGCCTCGCTCCGAACGTTCGCGCCGAGCCAACCTATGACTCAGAAACAAATCGCGCGCAACTCACACTGGTGGTCGATCCCGGACCGCTTGTTATCATTCGCATTGAAGGGGCCCGCGTGTGGAAACGTACGGAACGCAAGCTCATACCCATCTACCAGGAGACTGCCGTGGATCAGGACCTAGTGGATGAGGGGACGCGCAACCTGGTGTCGTATTTTCAAGCCAAGAGCTATTTCGACGTTAAGGTTACTTCAGAGCTGGACAAAGAAGCGGATCGGATTACGGTCGTTTACAAGGTGGACCGTGGAAGCCGCCATCGGGTGTCGGACCTGCGCTTTGAGGGCAACAAATATTTTACCCAGGACCAGCTTGCGGCACACGTGATCGTTGCAAAGGGCAAGTATTTCAATCGTGGCAAGTTCAGCGAGGACTTGTTGAAGAAGAGTGCGGCTTCCCTGACCGCGCTGTATCGCAATGAAGGCTTCACGAAAGCGACCGTCACGCCGGAGGTGGCGGAACATAACACCAATATTGGAGTGACGTTTCACATCGACGAAGGACCTCAAGACCGGGTACATAATCTGAAAGTCGTGGACCGCGACAATCAGCCGGTTCGCCTGAAAATCGGCAAGCGGCCCCTGCAGCTGGCGGTGGGAAAACCTTACTCGCCCCATCTTCTCCAGGGAGATCGCAACTACGTCCTCGCCCAATATCTGAATCGCGGCTATCCCAACGTCCAATTCACTTCGAGTGTTGCGGCGGCGGACGGAGACCCGAACGGTTTCGACGTTGTTTACAAAGTGGATGAAGGAACGCAGGTGAAGATCGGGCAAGTGGTCCTGCTGGGCAACGAGCAGACGCGTCCTGCGTTTGTGAGGGCCACCACGGACCCGAACGTTGGTGAAGGAAAACCACTTGGCGAGGGAAAGCTGCTGCAATCGGAAAGTGATCTCTACAATCTGGGAATATTTGATTGGGCGAGTGTGGCGCCGGTAGGAGCTCCCGATAGCCAAAATGTACAGCAGGTTCTGGTACGGGTGCATGAGTCGAAACGCAACACGATGGACGTTGGCGGGGGGCTAGAGGTGGTCCCACGAAGTGGAAACATTCCGGTCGGTTCGGTGGCCGTGCCGGGCATTCCGCCCGTGAGTCTGGGAGACAACTTTACTGTCAGCCAGAAAAGTTTCATTGGACCTCGTGGATCGCTGCAGCTCGCCAGGCGCAACATTCGGGGCCGCGCGGAAATCGCGACCCTCGGGCTGGTGGGTTCGCGTTTGGATCAACGCGCCACCTTTACCTACGCTGATCCAGACCTGCATGGCACTTCGTGGTCTTCGCTTCTTAGTCTTTCCACGGAACGAACTACGCAGAATCCGATTTATACGGCGTTTCTGCAGCTGGCTGCGTTTCAGGTTGAGAAATCTCTGGACCGAAAACACACGAAGAAGATCGTTAGCGGATATAGTTATCAGCGCACCGACCTCAGCAATATCCTCATTCCTGAACTTGTACTCCCGCAAGATCAGCGGGTCAGAACTTCCACGGTGTTCATCCGGTACGTGCGCGATACCCGCGATAACCCACTGGATGCGCATCACGGCCAGTATCAGACGCTGAATTTCGGCGTCACTCCGACGGTATTTGGATCAAGCAGCAGCTTCGTCCGCTTTTTCGGACAATCTTCATTTTATAAGCCGCTGCGGCCGTGGTTGACGTGGGCGAATAATTTCAGGCTTGGGCTGGCGGCGCCCTTCGGTTCGAACGGATATGTTCCACTGAGCGAACGGTTCTTTTCGGGCGGGCTGGATTCGTTGCGCGGCTTCGCTATCAATGCTGCGGGGCCGCAGAGGTCGGTTCCTGTTTGCAGCAATCCCGCCGATACGGCAACCTGCAGTTTGATTAGCGTGGCGGACGGCGGGTTGATGCTGGCGATTTTCAATTCCGAAGCACGCTTTCCGATCCCGCTAAAGAAAGATTTAGGAGGGGTGATCTTCTACGACGGTGGTAACGTGTACTCGAACATCAACGCCCATCAGTTTGTCTCGAACTACTCGAATTCGATTGGCGTGGGTCTTCGGTACAACACGCGGGTGGGTCCGATTCGCGTGGACGTGGGGCGCAACCTGAGTCCCCTGCCGGGGTTGAAGGCGACGCAGTATTTCGTCACGTTAGGACAGGCATTTTGATGCGCGAACATAAAAAAATCCGGCTGGCTTTTTATATTGGCGTGGCAGGCGTTGCGCTCCTGTTCATTTGCGCGGGTGTGATCCTGCACTCTCAGTCGTTTCGCAATTACGCGCTCGAACAAATCGTACAAGCGGCGCAGCAGAGTACGGGGACGCGAATCGCCGTAAAAAACATGGCGCTGACCTGGCGTCCGCTGGCCGTCGATTTCGACGGCATCTCTGCGCAGAGCCGAGACGCGAGTGGGCGGGATCCTCTTTTCACGGCTGCGCGCGTGCGCGTTAATCTGAAACTGCTTCCGCTGCTCCGTCGGAGCATCGACGTCGAAAAGGTGGACATCGATCGGCCCGCCGTCTATATCCGGACAGCTGCCAATGGCCAGACCAATCTCCCGGTGATGCCGAGCCATTCGGTCTCGGGTTCTGGCTTCCAGACACAGATTGCGCTGCTGCTGATTCGCGACGGGCTGATTTCCTATGACGACCGCCAGATTCCGTTATCCGCCGAACTGCGCAATTTTCACGGCCGGGTGGCCTTCGATCACGAGGCCGGCTCTTACCAAGGACAGATAGCCTACGACGCCGGGCGCATCGAGACGGCGGAAGTGCGCACATTTGAGCATTCCGCCGAGCTTCATTTTGTTGCCAATGCCGCGCACTGCGTGATTGAGAGCCTCGATGTGGCGCTATTGCATTCTCTTGTGCGGGCTCATGGCGAGTTGACCGACTACAAGAGTCCAGTTTTCATAGGTGCGTATCAAGGGGAGGTGTCCGGAGAGGATCTTCGCTGGATCACGAGAAATGCTTCCGTGCCAATGGGAGATATGTCCTTGCAGGGAGAAGTTGCGTACCGAACTGCTCAGGGACAGACGCTGCTGGATCGCGCGGACCTTCACGGGGATTTCGAGAGCGGCGCGTTGATCGTGCCCGCGAATAGAGCCAAGGTGCTTCTGAAGCAGGTACGCGCGGTTTATCGGGTGGAAGGCGGCAAGTTGTATGTTGACGGCGTGCGAGCGGGAGCCTTTGGAGGGCGCGTCACTTCAGACTCCAACGTCATCAACCTGAAATCGAGCGGGGGTGAGTTCCACGTTGTGATCAATGGGGCGGCAATTCAGCAGGCCGGCAATGAGCTGGGGATCGCTTCACACGGCATGGAAGTGGCCGGCATAGCTGACGTGGATGTCAGCGGCATATGGAAGAACAATATTGGCGACGCGACGGTAAGAGCGCACGCTGTGGTTCGGCAGCCGGAAGAAGTGCTGCCTGCGAAGGGTGTGATTCCACTGGAAGGAGTCGTCAACGTCGAGTATGACGCGGCTCACGATCGAGCGACATTCGGGCCGTCGAACCTACGAACCGTCAACGAGCAACTGAGTGTCACCGGGGTTTTGGGAAGCAATTCAAGCTTGAACGTACGTTTTGCGAGCAGCGATCTTCATGAACTCGGTGCGCTGATTGACAGCGTAACAGTGTCCGACAAACCGAACGGAATTGGTGCGTATGATCTGCACGGGAGCGCCGAATTTACAGGGAAGGTTTCGGGCGCGGTGAGAGATCCTCATTTCGAGGGGCTACTGGCAGCCAGCAATTTACAGGTCGAAAGCACGACATGGCGGACATTGCAAGCGCGCGTCGGCGTCGATGCGCACTCCTTGCAGCTCCAAGATGGATCGCTGTTGGGCCAAGCGAAGGAACGCGTCAGCTTTAATGGGGGCGTAAAACTCGCCAGCTGGTATGTCGATCCCGCGGCGCCTCTATCGCTACATGCGAATATACAAAACGTGTCGGCGGCCGAGCTCCAGCGATTGGAAAGGACCTCTTATCCCGTCGCGGGGATTCTAAGCGGAGAAGTCTCCCTGAGCGGATCCGAACGGTCTCCGGCAGGTCGAGGCCATGTCGAGCTTGTACAGGGAATGGTCTGGAACGAGCCGGTGAATGCGTTCACCGTGGATTTCGACGCAGACAAGCAAATGATGCACGCGAGCTCCACGGTGCGCGCGCCGGCGGGTGCTCTGACCGCGAAAGGTACTTACGATCTGGGGTCGCGCCATTACCAAGTGCAGGGCCAAACGCAGAATTTAAAACTGGAACAGGTCCACATCCTGCAGCAAAGCCAGGATTCCGTCAGCGGACAATTGACCGCCGAGATCTCCGGAAGCGGCACGCTTGACGATCCGCAGCTAACCGGCCGCGCGCAAATTCCTTCGCTCGGGATGCGCGGAGAAACCCTCACGGGGGTAGACGCGCAGGTCACTGTGCGGAACAAGCATGCCGACGTGTCGCTGCGTTCCGTCATCAACCAGAATTCAGTGCAAGTGAAAGGCGGCGTGGAATTGACCGGTGCGTATCCCACCACAATTGCGCTGGACACCGGCAATGTGGAGATCGGTCCGTTGTTGAGCAAATTTGCGCCAGGCCGCGCACCAGGCACGACTGGTGAAATGGAAATACATGCGACGCTCAACGGCCCGTTAAAGGAACCGGCGCAGATTCAAGCGCACGCGGAGATTCCAAGCATCCGTCTGCAAACGAAATCCATAGACCTGGCGAATGCAAAGCCCATCCAACTTGACTACCGTGCCGGCGTGCTGCGGGTGGACAACGCCGAGCTGAAGGGCAACGGTACGGACATACGCTTCAGCGGGTCGTTGCCGGTGCAAGGCACCGGAGATATGAACCTTGCGGCGAATGGCACGCTGGACTTGGGACTTCTGCAGGACTGGACCGGGGGCGGGCATTCCTCGGGCCAGGTAGATGTCGAACTCACTGCGAAGGGAACGAAAACCGAGCCCACCATTCAAGGGCACGTGCGCATCGCTAACGCCGTCTACACTTCGGATAGCTTCCCCGTGGGGATCGAATCGCTCAACGGCGACATTTCCATCGAGGGCAACCGCCTACAAATCGCCAACCTGTCGGGCACTGCGGGCGGAGGCACGGTTTCGGTGAGCGGCTCCGCCATCTACGGAAGCAATACGAGTTTCAATTTGGCGCTTGGCGCAACGTCGGTGCGCGTTCGTCAGAATGGGGTGCGGGCCGTCGTGGATGCCAATCTTTCTTGGAACGGCACGACTACTGCCTCTAATTTGGGAGGTCGCGTTACGGTCGACAAGCTGTCTTTCAATCAGGGCTCCGATTTGGCGGAAATTATCAGCCAACTCTCGGGCGACAATACCGTCAGCGATTCTTCCGGTTCGACGAACAGCGTCAAATTGAATGTTGCGGTGCAATCGTCCAACAACCTGAATCTCGCCAGCAGCCAGCTCAGTATTGGCGGGTCGGCAAATCTCAACGTGGTGGGCAATCTTGCTGACCCGATAATTCTCGGCAGGGTCGCGTTGACGAGCGGCGAAGTGTTTTTCCTGGGCAAGCGCTTCGAGATTCAGAACGGCACGATTGCGTTTGCCAATACCGTGCGAACGGAACCGGTGGTGAGCCTGTACGTCAATACGGTCGTCGATCAATACACGATCACAATCAATTTAAGCGGCCCTGTGGACCACCTGAAGACTTCCTACACTTCGGACCCAGCGCTTTCGACCGCGGACATCATCAACCTTCTGGCATTCGGGCAGACAACTGCCGACGCTGCGTCTAGCGCCGCAAGCTCAGGTTCACTTGGCTCGCAATCGGTGGTGGCGAGCGCCGCCGGCAGTCAGGTGGCATCACAGGTTCAAAAATTGACCGGCATATCTCAACTGACTTTAAACCCGGTCGCCGGCAACAACCAGAATCCGGGCTCGCAAGTGGCCATACAGCAGCGCGTCTCCGGGAATATTCTGTTAACCTTCGGAACCGACGTGACGGACTCTCAGAACCAGACCATCCAGGTGCAGTACCAGGTCAAGCGCAACGTTTCTGTTTCGGTTCTGTGGGACGAATTTGGCGGATATGGGTTCGATGTCCGCTATCACAAGGCATTTTGACGGAAAGAGCGGGCGAGTCGACGCATTGAAGCCGCGCACGTCGCTTAGGAATGGGTATCACTTTGGCCTAAACCCCGCGGTCTCGGAGACCGCGGCTACAGGTGGGGAGCGATCGTTACGCCGGGCGCCGATGGTTTATGCCGGGCTGAAGCACGGCGCCTACAGGCGCCTGGTCTATTGCCAGCCGCCGCCCAGGGATTGGTAGAGTTGGACCAACGCGAGTGTTTCATTCAGCTGAGCCTGCACGAGTTCGAGTTCGGCGGCAAATGCGTTGGTTTCGTTGGTTAGGACTTCGAGGTAGCCCGTTACGCCGCCGTTATAGCGCATGTGCGAAAGGCGGGCGGCATCCTGCGCGGACTGAAACAGGAGTTCCTGCTGGATGCGAAACTCTTTTGATTTGCGGTTGGCGATCAATGCATCCGACACGTCGCGGAAGGCGCCCTGAATGGTCTGCGCGTAGAAGAGCAGCGCCTGTTGCTGCTGAGCTTCGGCGAGACGCACATTCGAACTGATTCGCCCAGCCGTGAAAATAGGCTGGGTCAGCGAAGCTCCGTAGGTCCAGGCACCAGCGGGACCGCTGAAAAGTCGGGTAAGCGCGTCACTCTGAAATCCAGCGGTCCCACTCAACGAGATTTGCGGAAAATAGGCCGCCCGCGCGACTCCGATTTCGGCATTCGCTGCGATCAGTTGCTGTTCCGCCTCGCGGATATCCGGGCGACGCTCCAGCAAGGAAGACGTAAGACCGGGTGGCACGTCCGGAGGACGGGTCTGCTCCGTCAGCCTCTGTCCCCTTGTAACAGAGTCTGGATTTTTCCCCAGCAGGATGCTGATCAGGTTTTCCTGCTGCTCGATTTGCTGCTCAAGCGCTGGGATTTCCGCACCAGCGGTGAACACTAACTGTTCGGCCTGACGTACGTCGAGCATAGAAGTCGAGCCGCCGTCGGCCAGAATTTGCGTGAGGCGGAGTGATTCCCGGCGAGATCCGAGTGTGCGCTGCGAGATTTCGAGTTCCAGGTCCAGCGCGCGAAGCTGAAAGTACGCCGCGGAAACGTTGGCCACGAGGGTGACTATGACCTCCTGCCGAGCGGCTTCGCTGGCAAGAAGGTTGGCGCGCGCGGCTTCGGTGGCGCGGCGAAATTTCCCCCAAAAGTCGAGCTCCCATGCGGCCGATATATTCAGCTGTCCCGCGGCCGTTTCGAAAGCCGGGAACGCAGTCTTGGCGGTGCGCTCGTCGGCCAGGGCCGCCCCGCCCGCGACGTTGGGGAACTGGTCGGCGCGAGTGATACCAAACTGCGCCCGGGCCGCCAAGATGCGCGCGCCCGCGATGCGCACATCGTAGTTTTGCTCCAGTGCAGTTCGAATGAGCGCGCGCAGCTGTTCATCTTGAAAGACATCCCACCATTTCGCGTCGCCCAAGGAATTGACGGTAGCGTTGTTACCGTTTGCATCCGGCGCCAATCCGCGATAGGTGGGCGGTACACTCGCGACAGGTTTCTTATAATTCGGCCCCACGGTACAACCGCAGATGAAGATCGCGCAGCAGAGGATCGCGCAACTGAGGACCGCGTTGACCGCGAGCACGATCGACTTGTACATCTCAGTTGCCTTCGGCAGGAGCGGCTGCCTGCGGCAATGAGCCTCGCTGGCGCTCCTTGCCCGCGCCCGACCACTTCTCAACGACGTAGAAAACAACCGGAATGAAGAAGATTCCAATGAGGCTCGCTCCTACCATTCCTCCTATGACCGTCGTGCCCATGATTTGGCGCGAAACCGAACCGGCGCCCGTGGCTGTCCACAGGGGCACCGTGCCCAGAATGAATGCGAACGAGGTCATCAGAATTGGCCGCAAGCGCAAGCGCGCCCCTTCCAGAGCGGCGTCTACTAGAGGCTTCCCTTCCTCGAATTGGTCCTTTGCGAATTCGACGATCAAGATCGCGTTCTTGGCCGCCAAGCCAATGAGCATCACCAACCCAATTTGCGCATACACGTCGCTTTCAATCTGCACCATGTAGCTCGGGAGATAAGTACTGATAACGGTGCGGCGCAGCCACAACATGGCGAACGCCCCGAAAATTGCGATCGGAGTGCTGAGAAGAACGCTGAACGGCAGCGACCAGCTCTCATACAAAGCCGCCAGAATCAGGAACACGAAGAGGAGAGAGAATGCGAAGATCACCCACGCGGGTACAGCTTGTTCCGCCTTCTTCTCCTGGAAGGACATGCCCAGGTAGTCGTAGCCCATCTCTGCCGGCATGGTTTCCTTGAAAACTTCCTCCAGCGCGGCCGTGGCCTGATTGGCGCTGTATCCGGGAGCGGAGGCGCCGTTGATTTGCGCGGCGCGGTACTCGTTGAAGCGCATGGTGAACTCCGGCCCGGGCCGCGGCTCGAATCGAGTGACGGCCGCGAGTGGCACCATGCCGCCATTGGTATTCCGCACGTAGAATTGGCCGACGTTCTCCGCTCGCGTGCGAAAATCCCCCTCCGCCTCAATGTAAACCTGCCATTGCCGCCCGAAGCGATTGAAGTAGTTGATGAACAAGCCGCCCATGAAGGCCTGCAGCGTTCTGTAGACATCGTTGACCGCGACGCCTTGCTTGTAGACTTTATCGCGGTCGACATCGACAAACTGCTGAGGAACGCTGGGGAGGAAGGTGGTGCTTACGCCGGCGATTTCGGGACGCTTGCTCGCAGCCGCCATGAACTTCTGCAGATTGTCGGCGAGAAACTGGACATCGTTTCCAGCTCGATCCTCAAGGACGAATGTGAATCCGCCGGAGGTTCCGACACCGGGAATCGAAGGCGGTGAAAAGGAGAACGCGACAGCTTCGGGGATCTGGCTAAGTGAACGGTTGATGCTCTGCTTAATCTCCTGGAGTTGCTCGGCGCGCGATTTACGTTCGTCCCAGGGTTTCAGGGTAACGAAAAAGAAGCCATTGTAACTGGTTCGAACGAAACTGAGGAGGCTGAAGCCGATGACGCTGGTGGTGTATTGAACTCCGGGAGTTTTGGCCAGCACGGCTTCGACTTTTCTGGCCACTTCGTCGGTGCGTTGCAATGAAGAGGCGTTCGGAAGCTGAAGATTGATGTAAAGGTAACCCTGGTCCTCGTCCGGCAAGAAACTCGATGGAATTTTGGTGGCGAAAAAGCCGGCGGCGGCGGCAAACGCGACCAGCAGGATGAGTGCGACCGCGCTCTTACGAATCAAGGCACCGCAAACGCGGACGTACGCATCCGTGCCCCTCGCGAAGAGACGGTTGAACCAGTCGAAGAAACGTTTCAGGAGTCCTCCACTGGACTTTTTGGGTTTGAGCAGCAGAGCGGAGAGGGCGGGGCTAAGCGTGAGAGCGTTGAATGCCGACAGGATCACGGAAATCGCGATGGTCACCGCGAACTGCTGGTAGAGCCGACCGGTAATTCCGGGAATGAATGCCGTCGGGACGAAGACCGCGGAAAGAACCAGAGCGATACCCACGACCGGTCCGGAAATTTCTTCCATGGCCTTCAACGCCGCAGCCTTCGGATCCAAGCCGTCTTCGATGTGGCGTTCCACCGCCTCGACGACGACGATGGCGTCATCGACCACCAAGCCGATGGCGAGAACGAGTCCGAACAGCGAAAGCGTGTTGATCGAAAATCCGAAGATCGGGAAAAAAACAAAGGTGCCGACCAGGGACACTGGCACAGCCAGCAGCGGAATCAAAGTGGCGCGCCAGCCCTGAAGAAAGATGTACACCACGATGATCACCAGGACGATGGCGATAACGAGCGTAAGAACAATCTCCTTCATGCCCTGCGTGACGGCCAGTGTGGTGTCCAGAGACGTAACGTAGTCGATGTCGTGTGGGAAGCGCGGCTTGGATTCGACCATGAGTTTCCTGACAGCGTCGGCCGCTTGTACCGCGTTCGAGCCGGGCAGCTGATACACGGCAACTACGGCGCCAGGCTTCCCATTCAGGCGGCCCACGACGCTGTAGTTCTGGGCGCCGAGTTCGATGCGAGCAACATCCTTGAGGCGGACGACCGCTCCGCCCGGATTTTCGCGAACAACAATTTGCCCGAATTCTTCGGGAGAAGTAAGGCGACCCTGCGCACGCACGGTGTAGGTGAACTCCTGCCCCTTCGGCGAAGGCTCACTGCCCACTTGGCCCGCAGGATTTACGGTGTTCTGCGACTGAATCGCGGTGATGATTTCGGGAACCGTGATGGCAAGTTTGGCCAACACGTCGGGCCTGACCCAGAGGCGCATTGCGTACTGACCGGCCCCGAAGATCTGCACGCTGCCGATGCCGTAGAGTCGGGTGAGTTGGTCGGCGAGATTGATATAGGCGTAGTTGGAAAGAAACTGCGCGTCGTAGGTGCCATTGGGCGAATACAAGGTCAACAGCATCAGTGGTGCGGTCACCGTTTTTTGCACGGTGATCCCGTAATTGATGACGTCGGCCGGAAGCTGGGACTGCGCTTGCGTTTCGCGCACCTGCGTCAGAATCAGATCGGTATTGGGGTCGGTCTTTACGTCGTAGTCGACGATCAGGCGCATCACCCCGTCGGCCGTGGAATTCAGCGAATACATGTAATTCATGTTGTCCACGCCGCTCATTTGCTGCTCGACCGGAGTGGCTACGGATTGCTCGATGGTCTGCGCGTCTGCTCCGACGTAGGTGGCGACAACCTGCACTTCTGGCGGCACGATATTGGGAAACAAAGCGACCGGTAGACTGGTGATGGTAATGGCGCCGATGATCACCATGACAATCGAGATCACCATGGCCACGATGGGACGGTTGATGAAAAACTTGGACATGAGTCAGTTCCCTCTCGCGACCGCGCTGCTCTGTTTGGGTTTTACGACGGAACCATCCCGAACTTTCTGGAGGCCCTCCACAATCACGAGTTCACCGGGCTTCACGCCGCTTTGAATGATCCACATGGTGCCGACTCGTTCACCCACTTTGACCGAGCGTACGCTTACCTTGTTGCCGTCCCCCACCACCGCCAACTGAAACGTTCCTTGGAGCTCGTTAACCGCTCTTTGGGGAACCAGCAGCGCGTCCTTCACGGTTTCGGTAGCAGCGCGGATGCGCCCAAACTGGCCTGGACGTAAGATGTTGTTGGGATTTGAAAAGGCAGCAACGACGCGAATGCTCCCGGTAGTGACGTCCACCTGGCGATCGGTGTAAAGCACCTTGCCCTTCTCCGAATACACGGTGCCATCCGCCAGGATCAGTTCGAGAGGCGGGGCATCTAAAGGAGCGTCGGCCTGACTGCTGGCGTTAATCCGTTTCGCAAAACGCATATATGTCTGTTCGGCAATCGGAAAGTACACCTTGATGGGATTCACGCGAGATACCGATGTCAACGTCGACGTCGGAGTCACGAGATTCCCGATTTGCATCTGCGTGATTCCTGCAACTCCGTCCAACAGCGAAGTAACGTGCGTGAAGTCGAGATTCAGCTGCGCCTGTTCGACCTGGGCTGCCGCGGACTTCACCGCGGCGTCGGCCGCCAGGTTGGCCTGGATGTCATTGTCCAACTGGCTCTGAGCGATCGCGCGTTCTTTCGCCAGGGGAGTGTCGCGGTCCACGTCGAGCTTTGTCTTGCCGAACACGGCCTGCGCCTGAGCGAGCTGCGCCTTGGATTGATCAAGAATCGCCTGAAACGGACGTGGGTCAATCTCAAACAGGACTTGGCCTTTGCGGACTGACGAGCCTTCTTTGTAGTTCTGCGCGACGAGATAGCCGGTTACTTGGGGCTGGATCTGCGCGTTTTCGTACCCGTCCAGCGTCGCTACCCACTCCTGGTATATGGGAACGTCCTGTTGCGTGACGGCGACGACTTCCACAGCGACAGGCGGTTGCTGCGAAGCGGCCTTATCGCTCTGGCAAGCGATGAGCACCGTGGAAACGGTGAGGGTCACCAGAATCCCGAGAATCGAGAATCTGAGAGACACATGGCCCGCCAGCGGGCTTACACTTCTTGGTTTCATTTTGACATTCCCCGTTGCGGGCACAGGCGGGTCTTGGGAACCAGTACAAACAGCGGCGCTTTTGAACGCCGCCATCTGTGTTGCTGTGCGCCACCGTTCTCTACTCGCACTGCGGCAGGAACGAAATAGCGTCCTTTCCGCGAAAGCAAAGCCGATGGTATCACGCCGTGCGTAGCTGCTCGTTTTGAAACCTGCGGGTCGCAAAGACACCGAGCAGGAGGAAAACCACCAACGCCGCAAGCTGCGCAAGTTTAAACGGCCCCTCCGTACGTCGGAACTCGTGAACTGAACAAAGACAGTGCTTCAGATGACCATTCGCGGCACTAAGGTACAGTGAATGTTGCCCCGCGAACGCCACCGTCGTGACCGCACCGGCCAGAGGCGCAGGAAAGGGGACGTCGCGGACCTTCGCGCGGGTCGTCGCCGATAAACGGTCGCCCGTATTCTCCTCAGCAACATTTGCCTCCCTGCTCGCCGTGTTTTTTCCCATCGATGAGAATCGCCTTGCGCATGCATCAGGCACTCTGTTGGCTTCGACCATCCTGGGGCACGCAGACGTGAAAGCTTCCGCCGGCGAACCAGCCTTTTCGCATCGATTTGAGCCTTCTCGATTTACGCAGCGCCGCTCGCGCATGAAACAGTCGCGCCTTGGCCGCGGCCACCGAAATTCCCAATACATCGGCTGTTTCTCTCATGGACCGCTCCTGCAGCTGTCCAACCTGGACGGCCTTACGGATCGTCGGCCGCAGGTCGCCCACCGCGGCCTTGAGCATGTGCTCGCGTTCTGCCTGCGCATAAAGCCGCTCAGGATTCGCAGCAGTGTCCGAAACAATCCAGGTCTTCGGAGCCGCGCCCAAATCACCACCGTCATCATCAATCGAGTGCTCTGGGTGTGTGCGTTTCTTGCGGAGAATCATCAACGCGGAATTAATGGCAATCCGCGTAAACCAAGTGGCAAAGCTAGACCTACCGTCGAAATCCTTGGCGTGAAGGAAGGCGCTCAGGAACGCTTCTTGGAGCGCGTCTTCGGCGTCCTCACGATTTCTGGTAATGCGATACAGGGTTTTTAAAACGCGCGGAGCGCTTTGCTGGTAGAGCAGCTCGAATTCGCTGGTGTCCCCGTTGGCTGCCGCACTCTCGATAGCATCGCGGCTTGTACGTGTTTTATCGCTCCGGCGAATCGGAGCGGGTGCCACCGGAAATGACCCCCAAGACAAATGCGTTACAGTACTTGCCATGACATCCCCCAGTCATTTAGTTTTCTTGTTCTCTTTCCTTCTCGCGTCTGATCCACTCCCGGATGTATGGCGCACAATTAAGAAGCTCGACTCCGCTTCCTTCGTACACGCCCAGGAACCGCACGACGGCGGCATCCACAAGTGTCAACTCGTCCAGATCCAACACCACCACCGGATCGCCACCATTTACGTGGGTTCTCAGTTCATCCAAATCGTCAGAACGAATTTGCCCAATCAACTTGAGAACTGTGAACCCATCCCTTGACTTCTTCTCAATGCGAAGCGTCATTTGTAAAACCCGTGCGGCTGGTAGTGCACCTCGTCTGCCAAGCACAAGTTGCGGATGTACAAGTACTTAGCAATTCGCGGGCGACGCCGAACTTCGGCAATTGCCGAATTTCGGCAGACAGAAACGCAGTAACCGGCGAAACGACGATGGGATACGATGGAAACTGACTAGAAGTCTCGAAACGCAGTGTCGCGCAGTTCTAGAACCGGCAGCAAAAATGTTCGAGGATTAAGTAACGATTGAGATCCCACGAGGGGACAGCATTCCTGTCTGCGCCCACTTTGAGGTGCGAACTGAAATTCGAGGCCTAGTACTCAACCCGTCTGGAACTTGCTCTTGTTAATTCCCAGGCTCACAATTTTTGATTCCAGCGTCTGCCGCGGAATACCCAGCTTCGCGGCGGCGCCCGACGGTCCGGAGATTCGGCCGCTACTCGAGGCCAGCGCAGCCTCAATCAATCGCCGCTCTTGGTCCGCCTCCAGTTTCCCGAGCCCTCGAGCGGGAATCCCGGCCGCTCGCGTCTCGCGACGCGTGTCCTGCTTCAACCACGCATCCTCCACGGAAAAAGTATCGCCATCGCAGAGAAGAACTGCGCGTTCCACGACGTTTTGCAATTCCCGAACGTTTCCAGGCCAGTCATACGCCTGAAACAATTCCAGAGTTTTCCTCTGGATGTTGCGAATCCGCTTCCCGGCTTTCTTTGCATAGCGCTCGATGAGGTACTCCACCAGCAACGGAATGTCATCCACGCGTTCCCGCAACGAAGGAATCTCAATGGGAAAAACGTTTAGCCGGTAGAACAGATCCTCACGGAACGTCCCGGCGGCGACGGCGGCCTTAAGATCACGATTTGTAGCGGCGAGAATCCTGACATCCACGGAAATGGACTGGCTGCTCCCCACGCGCTCGAACTCGTGTTCTTGAAGCACTCGCAGAAGAGCGACCTGCGTTTCCGCCGGCAACTCGCCAATTTCGTCCAAGAAAATCGTCCCGCCATTGGCGGATTCAAAGCGGCCCAGCCGCCGTTGAAATGCCCCCGTAAACGCACCTTTTTCATGACCAAACAATTCGGAGGAGATAAGGGAAGGCGAAATCGCGCCGCAATTGACGCGGATGAACGCTCCCGCGGAACGGTGCGATTCTCTATGAATGGCGCGCGCGATCAATTCCTTGCCGGTTCCGGTCTCCCCTAAGATCAGAACCGTGGTATCCATTGGCGCAACTTTCGCGACTTGCACCAATACCTTCCGAAGCGCTTCCGAGGAGCCGACAATCTCCTCGAACATCGATGCCTTGTCGATTTCTTCTCGCAGCGCGACGTTTTCTTTGTAAAGCTGATCTTTGAGGAGTTTGATCTCCTCAAAGGCCCCTTCCAAAGCAACTCTTGCAGTGCGCTGTTCCGTCACATCGACCACAGTCCCGAAAAATTCCGCGATCTCGCCCGATTCGCTCAAGATGGGATGGCCGATATTGTGGACGTGCCGGACGGTTCCGTCCGGGAGAACAATGCGATAGTCAAATTCGAAGTTGACCTTATCCTGCTGAGCGCGTTGATAGCCTTTAGCGACGACTGGCCGATCTTCAGGGTGAATCCTGTTGAAATGGAATTCCGCGGTGGACGCATCCTCGCCAGGTCTGACGTCCATCATTCGTTCAACCTCGGGCGACACCGTCACTGTCCTCGAGTGCAAATCGTGTGTCCAACTACCGGTGTGGCTTAACCTTTGGCCTTCCAGCAGTATTGCTTCACTACGGCGGACCCTCTCCTCAGCTCTCTTGCGCTCGGAAATATCGCGATAGATGAGATAAACAACAACCTGTCCGGGGCCAACCGAAATACGTGTCGCGGAGATGGAAATATCTAACCGAACGCCGTCTTTGCGCTGTCGCACACACTCGACGTAAATCTGCTCGCCCGACGTAACCTGATCCCTAAAGCCCTGGGCTTCGCCGCGGAACTCCTCCGGTACCACTAAGTCCTGAACGAGGTTTCCGATGGCTTCTTCCGGCGTGTAGCCGAAGATACGGGTGAACTGCTTGTTGACGCGGTGCACCCGGAAATGCTCATTCGTCACGATGATGGCTTCCGGAGCCAGCTCAAATAACGCATTGAGATGCTCTTTCTGTTTTTGCAGGTCGTGTTGGGCGTGCTTGCGCTCGGCAATCTCGATGTGGAGCTCTTGCTCGTTCTCCTGTAGTTTCTCTTCGCGGTTGTGCAAATTCTCGTACAGATCTTGGAGCTTTTCTGCCGTCTCGTTGAAGACCATTCCCAGGTGAGCGATTTCGTCTTCGCCGATCACGGAAATCTGGTGCTCAAACTGGCCCCGCGCCAGCGCTCTCGAGCCTTCCACCAGACGGTGCAGCGGTGCAGCGATACTGTGCGTGATGAAAAATCCTAGAACAGCAGCAATCACCAGCGTCAGGGCACTTGTTATCAACACAATCACGAACATGCGGCTTTCCGCGACCTCGATGTTCACAGCCGATTGTGCCTGCTCTTGGCTAACCGCATGGTCAATGTTCCTGACCAGCGCCGAGGTCTGAGCTTCAAGCGGTTTTTTTTCATTGGCCAGCCGAAGGCGCACAGCGTGCCAATCGCCGGCGGTGGCCAAGGCCATGATGGCATCGAGTTGAGAGGGCAGCGCGCTCTCGATAGCCTCTAATGTGGGCAGCAACGTGGGGTCCAGATGCACCTCAGCGGACAGATGAGCGAGAGCGCTCCTGGTGCGCTCCGCGTCGTCGCGAAGAGCGGCCGCCAGGGGTTCGGCTTCCTTCGTCAAACGGTCGATGTTTTCAGACTGCGCAAGTTCATCCAACCTGCCATGAAACGACAAGAGAGCCGTCTGGAAGCGCAAAACCGCAATCAATTCCTGGCCTACACCAGTGACACGCGCTTCTTGAACCCGGACCAAACGAAATTGCCACAGCAGGAGGCCATTTCCTCCTAACATCAGAAGGATGATGACCACGAAACATAGTGTTAGACGCGGACCGATGTTGAGCCGATCGAGGATTGGAATTTTCATTTTGGACCACTTCGACGGCCCACTACTTCGATCGTGAGACGCCCGTAAATTGGCTCAAGTTACGCCATTCCGCTGAGTGCTAGCCGTCTTGATTCAAGTCAATGCCGTCAGTTCACGCAGCGGATCGTTCCCAGCTCCTTAATTCCCAATTGGCTCTGCCTTTGCCGGTGGACCCGTTTTGAACCCGGTGATTTTAACCAATTCTTTCTCCAGCGCAGCGGCAGCGTCGGGCGCGCTTTTTTCACGTGTCAACACAGAGTGTACCGCCTGCACATAAGCTCTCGTCACCTGTTCGTAGGCGCTACCGGAGACAATCGAAGGTCGAGCGACTAGACCGCTCCGTTTTTCAGTGCCGTCAGCGGGACGCGCGTAGGGTTCCAGTTCCAGAGGCAGATCGAAGAGTTCGGGCTTTGCGGCTGGCTCGGAATGAGCGCGTTCTTGTCTGGACTGGAGGTCCCTGCGAACCAGGGAACGGATGAAGGCGATTGCTTCCTGAGGATGAGCCGAAGACCTCGAGACCCCCAGCCCGGTTCCTCCCAGGGTGGCGGCCCTGCCGCCTGGCCCGCCAGGCACGCTCGTATACCCAACGACATCTCCGATCGAGAGCTTTTGCCAGTGGCTCAGACGAAACTCTGATTGCCAAGTGCGCCGGAACGCCGCTAGTCCGGAATTCCATACGTTCATCCCGTCCAATTCCCGGTACGCGACGATACCTGGCGGCGATATCCAGCCAATCCAGTGCGCGGCGCGTTGCCAGGAGCGGATCGCGGCTGGATTATTCACACTGATGGTTTTGTCATTCTCGATGATTCGACCGCCTCCTTCCGCCACCTGCCATTCCAAGGCGTCGCACGTCAAGCTCTCCCCGGCACCTCCTTGCCAGATATAGCCCCAAAAGTCCTTCTTGCCTTTGGCGCGCTCCCCGGCTTGGATCCGGGCGGCCATCTTCTCGAGTTCATCCCAGGTCTTGGGGGGATGCTGGTAGCCGTACTCTCGCAGAAGATCGGTCCGATAGGAAAGAACGCCGATCTGGGGATGATACGGCAAGGCCACGACCTTACCATCCACGGTGTAACTGGCGACTAATTCTGGATCCTCCGAAGAGAGTTCGGTGGCCGCGTAGGGTTTCAGATCGATCAGATACTCATTCAGAATTCCTGGCCAGACTATGTCGATTCCCAATACATCAGGGGAAGGTCCACCCTCCTGAAGTAACTTTCGCCAGAGGCTCAGCTGACTGAGGGAGGTTTCGGGAACGGGAAGGTGCTTGACCAGGGTTCCGGTTTCTCGCGTGAACTCCTGCGACTCATGCTCCGCCGCGGGCAGTTCGTCGGGCTGCGACCACTCTGGATCCAGCACGGTCACGGTGACCGGCTGGCGCGCGGATGGCCGACAACTCTCCAGCAGTAAACTGAGCAATAGAATGGCGGCTGCTCCCGCTAGCGTACGCAGGCGTGGTCGCCGGCGTCGAAGGGTACACCTACGCCGGGTCGCCAGTGTCGAAGTCCTTAATTTCATCGCTCTTTCCAGGGACACATCTAATGTGCGGCCAAAACAGCGCACGCTTTCCAGCAGCCAATCGCGGAGAAGAGATTCTAGCAAATCGACAGCAATCGATTCCGAAGTCTTTTGAAGCGAAAGTATCGGTTGACTAGCTGCGCCGCGGCAACAATCAACTTGAAGCGTGCCACCAGAAAATGTAAGTTCGGTGGCGCTCGGCAGAATGCATTTCTTCGCGACTCGAGGAACAATGGTGTTCTATTGGCGACACGCCGGATGGTTTACTTGCGCGGCTCTGCTCGCGCTCAGCCTGCCGCCCGCGAAAAACGGCGCCGATCCGGCAACGTCTCAGGGCACTGACGGTCAGGCGGCGCCCGTGCATCTGACCGCGGAGCAGGATCATCAGCGCATGATGGATTTGCTGCACATCACTTCGCTGCGCCGCGGCGCCGATGGCGATCCGAAATCCCCGAACGCGGCGAACTACGACGAATCCAAAGCGGGTTCTGATATCAGCCTGCCGGATCCCCTCGTTCTGAAAAATGGCAAACGGGTAACGACGGCGCGGGCATGGTGGGACCAGAGGCGACCGGAGATCGTGGAAGATTTTGACCGCGAAATTTACGGCCGAATGCCGCGCAACACGCCGAAAGTGAATTGGGAGATCGTCAGCACCACGCGCGAGATGAACGGTGACGTGCCCATCATCACCAAGAGACTTGCCGGGCATGTAGACAATTCGTCGTATCCACAAATTTCGGTGAACATTGATGTGACGCTGACGACCCCCGCTAACGCGGCCGGACCCGTGCCGGTGATGATGGAGCTTAGCTTCAGCCCGGAATTCATGGCGGCACTGGCGAAGCGAAATCCGGCGTTCGCCGCGCAAATGGCCGCCGAAAAAGGTCCGACATGGCAACAGCAGGTGCTTGCCAAGGGTTGGGGATATGCGGTGATCATTCCGACGAGCTTTCAAGCTGACAAAGGCGACGGATTGACCGAAGGAATCATCGGGCTAGTGAACAAGGGACAACCGCGCAAAGCAGAGGATTGGGGCACATTGCGTGTGTGGGCTTGGGGCGCGAGCCGCGCGCTCGACTATTTCGAGACGGACAAATCGGTGGATGCTCATCTGGTTGGGGTCGAAGGCCATTCGCGCTACGGAAAAACCGCGCTGGTCACCATGGCGTACGATTCGCGTTTTGCGATCGCATATATCAGTTCATCCGGCGCGGGAGGGGCGGAACTCTACCGGCGAAATTTCGGGGAGCAGATTGGTAACCTTGCCGGTGCCGGCGAATATCACTGGTTCGACGGCAATTTCTTGAAATATGCGGGGCCGCTGACGCCCAATGATCTACCGGTGGATTCGCACGAGTTGATAGCGATGTGCGCGCCGCGACCCGTTTTCATCGGTGGCGGAGCGACGCAAGGGGACGGATGGGTCGACGCGAAGGGAACGTTTCTGGCCGCCGTCGGCGCGGGTCCGGTGTACAGGCTTTTGGGCAAGAAACACCTCGGCACGAACGAGTTTCCGCCGATCGAGACCGCGCTCGTCGACGGCGATATCGCGTTTCGCCAACACAGCGGCGGACATACTCCGTCGCCAAACTGGCCGACGTTTCTGACGTTTGCGTCACGCTATATCAAAAGGCCGGCTGTTCCCACTGCGCAATCGAATCCGGTTTCAGGGTCCACGGTCGATCGTTTCCCCCGGCAGACCGAGGCGCCAGCGAGCCGCCGACTAAGGATCAAGTTCGGCCAAGTAGGGTTTTGATACGGAAACGCTGTAACCTTCAGGGCATTGACCGCAGCACAGCCAGTGGAGGATTACGTGCCAAGAACTTATCATCGGACCATGGATCAACAACTTGGGTCGGCTAAAAAGCAAGTTCCCGCGTTGGGGTTTCGCAGAGTGATGGCAGTACTTCCGCTGACGATGGTTCTCGGTGCTATTCCCTTCCGTATGCCGACGGCCCTGGCCACTTTTTCGGCCGTGCTGATGCGCCTATTTCAGAACAACGATCGCGGGAGTACATGGCTGGTGTTCGGGCTGGTTTGGGTGATGTGCGCGACGTTTGCGGTCGGCAGCGCGTATGTGGTCTTCTGTGTGTCCGAAATGCGGAAGCGAATCCTCAGGCGGGCAGTAGGTACGCGCGACCGGTGACCAGTTTACTAGCGGTTCCCGTTTTGAAGCTTCGGTCCGGTCAAAAGCATTCCGCCTTCCCCGAAGTACTGTTTGCGGAGATCCCTTGACAAACTGGCGATCGCGGCAGGGTGACGCGATGATCGCGCCCCCACACGATCTCACTCCGCGATGAGCAGTGGGATTATCGGCTTACGCCTATTCCCGTCTGTAGGCGGTCGGCAAGACGGAGGTTGGGGCCTGGATGGGCGGATCAGGTAGCAGGACGAAGAGTTGCAGTGAGCGGCCTTCTACATCGTATTTGTCTCCAGACTTGAAGGATCTGGCTTGGATCGTCGAGGCGCTCGATGAATTACTGGTGTCCAGGAGCAGGGACCAGTGCTCGCTGCCTATGGTGTTGGGTATGGCGAACGGTACCGGTTCGTGGAAACTATTTAGCACGATGAGTAGCGTGGCGTCGGAACCCCGGCGTCGGAGGCCGGTTGGTTGGGCGCGGCCGTCGATCAACATGCCGAAGCAACGATCGGTTTTCCAGTTTTCTTCCTGCATTTCGTTACCTGAGGGATGAATCCAGGTCACATCCTTGATGCCCAACTCTTCGTTGAAGATTCCGGTCAGGAAACGGTTGCGGCGCAGGATGGGGTAGCGATGGCGAATCTCGGTCAATTGCTGAACGAAACTAGTCAGGGAGCGACCCTTGGTGGCCATCTTCCAGTTGACCCAGCTGATTTCGTTGTCCTGGCAATAGGCATTGTTGTTGCCTTGCTGGGTGCGCGCGAATTCGTCACCAGCCAGCAGCATCGGCGTGCCCTGGGAAAGCAACAGCGTGGCGAGAATATTGCGCATCTGGCGTTCGCGCAGCTTGCAGACCTCTTGATTGTGCGTGGGGCCTTCGACGCCGCAATTCCATGAGTGGTTGTTGGAGCTGCCGTCTTTGTTCCCTTCGCCGTTGGCTTCGTTGTGCTTGTCGTTGTAGGTGACCAGGTCGTTGAGCGTAAAACCGTCGTGCACGGTTACGAAGTTTACGCTGGACCACGGTTTGCGGCCGTGACGATTGAAGATGTCTCCTGACGCGCACAGGCGCGGCGCAACGGCGCCGGCGGTGTCCTCTCCTTTCCAGAAGCCACGAATGGTGTCACGGAATTTGTCGTTCCATTCGGCCCAGCCCGGCGGAAATTCGCCGACTTGGTAGCCGCCCGGCCCGCAGTCCCAGGGTTCTGCGATCAACTTGACGGTGCCGAGCACGGGATCCTGGCTGCATGCTTTCAAAAAGCCGCTTTTGTTGTCGAAGCCATTGGGTTCGCGGGCAAGAATAGTGCCCAGATCAAAGCGGAAGCCATCGACCTCGGTTTCCTGGACCCAGTAGCGCAGGCTGTCGGTGACCATTTGCATCACGCGGGGGTGCGAGAGATTCACAGTGTTACCGGTACCGGTGTCGTTGATGTAGTAGCGCGGCTTGTCGGGAATCAAGCGGTAATAGCTGGCGTTGTCGATGCCTTTGAAGGACAGCGTCGGCCCCATCTCGTTGCCTTCGGAGGTGTGGTTGTAGACCACGTCGAGAATGACTTCGAGGCCCGCGTCGTGAAAACGGGCGATCATTTCCTTGAATTCCTGGAGAGCGGCGCGCGGCTGCGAAGCGTAACGCGGCTCGGGAGCGAAGAAACCGATGGTGTTGTAGCCCCAGTACTCCGTGAGTCCCTTGCCGAGCAGAAGGCGATCGTTGACGAAGGTGAAAACCGGGAGCAATTCAATGCTGGTGATGCCCAGGGACCTGATGTAAGAAATGACTTCTTTGTTCGATAGTCCGGCAAAAGTCCCGCGCTGCTTTTTGAGGACTCTTGGATGAAGCTTGGTGTAGCCGCGAACATGCAGCTCGTAGATGACTGTGCGGTCCCAGGGAACCTGATGGCGGCGCGTCTCTTGTCGCCACTCGAACGTCGGATCAACGACAACGCACTTGGGGACGAATGGGGCGGAATCGCGTTCGTCAAACGATAGGTCAGCCTCTTTCGCGCCAATGGTATAGCCGAAGCAGGCATCGTCCCAGGTCAGAGAGCCGATGTGCGCGCGGGCGTAGGGGTCGAGTAAAAGCTTATTGGGATTGAAGCGATGGCCTTTTTCTGGTTCGTACGGGCCGTGAACGCGATAGCCGTAGACCGTGCCGGGCTCAAGCCTCGGGACATAGCCATGCCATATTTCGTCGGTGAACTCCGGTAAGTCGATGCGCTGGGTCTCTTCCTTGCCTTCCTCGTCGAAGAGACAAAGCTCGACCCTGGTCGCATTTGCGGAGAACAGAGCAAAGTTAACGCCCTTTCCGTCCCAAATCGCACCGCGCGGGAAAGGTTGTCCTTCGCGAATCTCGACTTTTCGCCTGTCCGTGATCACTTCCAGCTTCGTGGCAGCCATCGCACCCATTTTTCCTCGTCCGGTTCCGTCAAGATTTGTAGCATCTGTGATGCAAATGTCCTAATTGGGGATACGGGTTTTGGGAACGGATGCATGAAATCTCGTCGTCAAATACATGAAATGCTGTACCGAACTGTTCCGCGCGACGCACGAGACGAAAAGCTCTTTGCCGAACCCTGCGGTCACCTGTTATTAAATCGATTTTAGAATGACCAAATGAGCCTATCGCGCTAGAATGCGCTCGCGACTGGAGGTCCTACAAAATGATTTCTCGCGGAGCTTTGGCGATCGTATTGATATTTCTGGCAAGTTCGTGTGTGCATGGGCAAACGAAGCTATCGCCCAAATGGGAAGAATTGACTGCCGCGGATTTCCGGCAAGGAATCCAGCAATCGAAAGGCGTTTGTCTGTTGCCCTTCGGCATTCTGGAGAAGCATGGTCCGCACCTCCCACTGGGGACGGATTTGTTGAACGTGCGCTATGCCTCTTTGCACGCGGTCGAGCAAGAGTACGCAATCGTGTTCCCCGAGTATTACTTCGGGCAGATTTTTGAGGCGAAGCACGAGCCGGGCACCGTGGCCTACAGCATGGAACTGCAATTGAAGCTCCTGCAGGAAACGACGGACGAGATGGCGCGGAACGGGTGCAAGAAGGTGCTCATCGTGAATGGACACGGCGGCAACGAGCACTTGCTGCCTTACTTCGCTCAAGGCGAACTGGATAGGCCGCACGACTACGTGGTGTACATTCTGGATGGCGAGCGAAGCAAGCCCGGCGGCCCGGCAAAGAAATCGACGGGTATCGACTATCATGCGGGCGAAAACGAAAGCTCGAACTTGCTCTATTCGCATCCGGAGCTGGCGCATATCGACCGCGCCGCCAGCGAGTCCGGCGCCGACGAGAAGAGGCAAAATCTGCCGCAGGGGCTGTACACCGGGATTTGGTGGTACGCGCGGTTTCCCAATCATTATTCGGGTGACGGATCGGTGGCCACCAAGGAGCTCGGCGAGTGGAACATGAAGAATTGGATTGGCGTGATTGTGGAGTCGATCCGATCGGTGAAGGCGGATGATGCGAGTTTGAAATTGCAAAATGAATTCTATGAGAAGAGCACGCACCCACTCGACACGCGGCCGTGAAACCCCGAAACACAATGAGTAATTCGAGAAGATCGCGGTCAGGCGAAGACGCTCTGGGGATGAACGCTGAGATTACGCGGCGGGATTTCCTCGGCTCGACGCTGCTGGCATCGGGGGCGCTGCTGCTGGACGGCGTGGCGCCCGCGGAGCTTTTGGCCGACGGGGATGAATTCAGCGGATATGGCGGCGTGGGTGAGTACAGCCGTTCGAATGGCAATACGCTGGAGGTTTTGCTCGCAGGCCATAAGATGCGCGACGGGGCTTACGATCCGTTGCCAGCGGACGCCTTCGATACGGGGGAGGTGTACGACTGCGTGATTGTGGGCGGGGGAATCAGCGGGCTTGCGGCGGCTTTGTTTTTCCTGCGACATGCGGGTCCTGGAAAGTCGGTTCTTATTTTGGAAAATCATCCGATTTTTGGAGGAGAGGCTAAGCAAAATGAGTTTGAGGTTGATGGAAAGCGGGTGATTGGGCACCAGGGTTCGGCGATTTACTTCGTTCCGTACCCGCACAGCTTCTTCGCTCGCTTTTACGATTCGATCGGGCTGCACACGCCGAGGCTGCAATATCAGAAGTGGGCTGGGCCGGGGCCGGCGATGGCGCTCGGACGAACGCCTTACGATTCAGCAGGCCTGAGCCGCGGGCAATACGGATTTTGGTTCGGTGCGAAGTTCGGTCACGCGGATGGATTGTGGCTGCTGGATCCCATCGGCAAGCAAATGCAGGGAGCACCAGTGGCGGAGAGCACACGAAAAGAGCTGCAACGCTGGTTCTCAGGGAAAGCTGCCGAAGAGGCAAAGTTCGAGTTGCCTAAATACGAAGGCGATGCCGCTTCCCGCCGACTCGACTCGATGTCCCAGGAGCAACATTATATCGAGCATTTCGGCGTCAGCCGGGAGCTGATTCGCGGGTTCTTGTCGCCAGTGGAGGGAGGGGGGGCTGGGTTAGGGCCTGACGCTTTGTCGGCATATTGCGACTATGCGCCAGACTTGCTGCACCCGTTTGATGATGGCTCGGGGGAAGCGGCGGTACAGATGTTTCCCGGCGGGAATACGACCATTGCGCGATTGATGGTGAAGACGTTGATTCCGTCGTCGATCGAGGGCAGCACTGGCGTCGAGGCAGTAAGCCGGGGCGGCGTGAAATTCGATGCGCTCGATTTGGCTGGAGCGCCGGCGAGGATTCGCCTGTCGTCCACGACGGTTTCCGTGCGGCACGATGGCGATCCTGCGAAGGCTGAGACTTTGTCGATTGCTTACGCGCGCGATGGGAAGGTGTTCCGCGTGAAGGCGCGATCGGCGGTGATGGCTGGCGGGAGCTGGACGACGAAGCATATCGTGATGGACTTGCCCGAGCAGCAGCGGAAGGCGTATGCACAGTTCTATCGATCGCCGTCCATGATGGCGAATGTCGCTGTGAGGAACTGGCGCTTCTTACACAAGATGGGGATTAGTGGTTGCCGGTGGTTCGAGGGCGTCGGAAATTACATGGACGTTTGCCGGCAAGGGCTCGTGGGAACCAATGACGCGGAGATCAGCCCGGACTCGCCCGTCGTGTTGGCGGTAAAGGTCTTGTATTCCTATCCGGGGATGTCGACCGAAGACCAGGGGCATCGCGGACGCGCCGAGATGTTGTCTACTTCCTTTCGCGACTATGAGCTGCGCATCCGCGAGCAGTTCACGGTGATGTTTGGGGATGCGGGCTTCGACGCGAAACGCGATATCGCGGGAATCGTGCTGAACCGTTGGGGTCACGCGTACTTGAGTCCACAGCCGGGATTTTTCTTCGGGAAGGACGGGAATCCCGCCCCGCGGGAAACTTTGCGGAGCGCCCCCTTTGGTCGCATCGCTTTCGCGAATACCGACCTCGCTGGCGCGATGGACCATCGTTACTCGATTCTCGAGGCGCAGCGCGCGGTCGATCAATTGTTGGATCAGGTGCTGGGAAGCTAAGATTCGCTCTTCGTGATCCTGGCTTTTTTGTCGCCATAGTGAGTGATTTTGCCGTCGTAGACGACGGCAACGTAGCGGCCCACCGATAGGAACTGCATCACCTTCGATCCTTTGCGCGCCAACTGAGCCCAGCGGGATTTGGTCTGGGGATTTTGCTCCAGGCCGCGTATGGGCACGCCTTCAAATTCGAAATCGACCTGGGCAAGATTGTGTTTTGCGGTGCGGCGGACGGAATAACTATCGCCGGCTAGAGCGACCCTCTTGGCGGAATCGACCAAAGCTTGCCGCCAAACGGACAGCAAGAAATCATCGAACTCCGAGGAGCGAAAATCCGGCGGCATCGGATGATCTTATCGCAGGTTGTGACGTTTGCCGGGCTAAACATCCATGGAAGGACCAGGTGCAAGACTGCGAGAGTTAGAATTACTTAGCGGTTTTGGCGGACTTGGTCGAGCCATCGGCGAAGAACTTCGTCGTAGGGCCGCTCCATGTCGATGAACTCGACCCCCATGCCGATTCGCGGCTTGAGAATCCGCACGACGGCAAGCGCTTCCACAGTCTGATTCTTCCGAAGCATCGTGATGCGCACCCGCGTGCCAATCGCAAGTGGCTTGCTGGTGCAAACGAAGCAGCCCCCAAGCGATAGGTCAGAAGTGACGCCGCTCGTGCGCGAGCCCGACTCCATGTCGATAATCTCGACGTCGGCTGCAAACGGAAAGCGAATGGCATAGCGGCGGTCTCGGACGCCAGCCTTGAGTGACTGGCCCTTGATCGTGCGGTCGTCCATAGAAATCACGTTGCTCAAAGTCTTCACAGTTCGGAATAAGAGGGACAGATGGTCGGGGGAACGATCCCCTTGCCTTTAGTTTGCCTGAAAGAGCCTTGAAACAAAGGGGTTCTCTCCCGTCGCAGGGCGAAAAGATTAACAGCGCCAGGGGCACAAGCGCCGGGAGGAATTCGCGCTATTAGTGGGAACGACAAACCAGCCACCGCCTTCGTCCGCACCGTACAAACCCCATGTTACGCTGCCATCGTAGCTATCCCTCTAGCGAAACGAGACCATGCGCCCGGAAGGACTTCGGCAGAGCGACCGTGTGAGCTTTCGTATGCCCGTGGAAGCTTCGTGGACGGGCAACGGCGGGCTCGAGGTCAAGCAATCCGCGGAAACGCTCCTGGTGAGCCGCAATGGAGCGGTCGTTCGGCTGCCCGAGAAGCTCTTCGCAGGCCAGGAGATAACCCTGCGCCGGCAGCGTGAAGGCGACAGTTGGAAGATTGCGCGGGTACGGATCGTCGCGGAAATCGACCAGGAGCCCGAGGGGTTTCTCTACGCCATCGCGATCGTAGACCCACGAGCGGACTTCTGGGACATCGACTTCCCTGCTCCCCACAAAGCCCAGGAAGCACTGGCAAGACTTTTGATGGAGTGCAGCTTTTGCCAGCGGCGCGAGGTCGCCTACCTCAATGAGCCGGAGCTAAAATCGTTTGAAATTCGAAAATGCGTGGCTCGGGTCTGCCCGCACTGCGATTCGCCCTCCATCTGGATCGAGGCGCAACCGGAGGTAGCTCCGGTCGTCCCCGACGTTCCCGACGTGCCGGACGGTCGCGTCGCTCCACGACGAAATCGCACGCGGGTCAAAGCGCGCGTTTTGGCCTGCATCCGCCGCCGGGGATTTCAGGAAGAAGTGGCTGTCTGCGAGGATTTGTCGAAGGGCGGCATCAGTTTTCGCAGCAGGAACCAGTATCCCGAAGGTACACGCGTCGAAGTCGCGGTTCCCTTTACGCCGGGTAGCGCCGCCATCTTTGTGCCAATCCGCATCGTGTCTTCGCAAGCCATTCCAGCCGCTGGACTTTTCCGCCACGGCGCAGCGTACGTCCGCCCTCCCCTTGATTCAGGAGCTTGAACCATCCCCCGCCATTTCCAGTAAACTGGTCCGGGGATTCATTCCATGCTGCGAAGGCTCTTCCCTCTTCTGCTGGCCGCTGTCTCTCTGCCCGCAGCGGCGACTCGGCTAGCGCGAACGTCCTCGCAGGAACAGCCGATGCCTCCCGCCCCTCGCCCCAGCGATGCCCAAACCAAAATAAGCGTCAACTCCGACCTCGTTATTCTTCCCGTCACTGTTAAAAATCAATTCGGCGAGCTCGTCCCCGACCTTGAGGAATCCGACTTCCGCATATTCGACGACAACGTGGAACAATCTGTGGATGTCTTCACCGCAGAGGCCTTCCCACTTTCTCTCGTGATCCTCATCGACGACGACTTGAAATCCAAAGAGGCCGCTCAAATGGCCCCCACGCTTCGGGCCATCACGGCGGGCGTCAGCACCAACGACGAAGCCATGGTCTGCCGCTTCGACCTCGACTTCTACCCCGGCGATTCGTTTACCAGTGACCTCGACAAACTCTGGTCCGATCTGAAAAGCGTCCAGGACAAGGCCGGCCCCTCAACGGCAGGCCCCGTTCCCTACGTCACGCCGCCGTCCGCCCACCCCGAAGGCGTCGGCGAACCCCAACAGAAAGTTCCCATCAAGTCCGGGTCACGCCCCACCAAAGCCCTCGACGACGCCATCCATTCTGCGGCCGCGTTACTCCACGACCGCGGTCTCGCCCGCCGCAAAATCATCCTCGTCGTTTCCGACGGAGTAAACGGCCCGCAATTCAATCACTTCACCTATCAGGACTCCCTCCAGGCTCTGCTGCACGACAACATTTCGGTGTACAGCCTCGCCGTCGGCAACAGCGTGATCAAACACAAATTCTCCCGGCTGATCAGCTATTCCGACGATTCTGGTGGGGACATTTACTACGCCTCCACCAGCGCCGGCATCGAAAAACTTTATTCTCAAATCACCGAAGAGGCCCGCCACGAATACACACTCGCCTACGTCCCTCGAGGTACCAGTTCGACCTCCACCTATCACAAAGTAGAAGTCCAGGTATCCCGCACCGCTGTAACCGTAAAAACCCGCCAGGGCTACTACACCACCCCGCCGCCCACACCCAGCCCGGCCGGCAAGGAGCGCCGCTGACGCCAACCTGTGTCCTTAACCCTTCGTCTCTAACAAATGTAGGGCCGCAGCTTCAGCGCGTCCCTATTGAGACGCCATCGAAAGAAACGTTTCACCGCATACTTCGTCTAGGCCAGTGAGGACTAACCCCATGCGCCTGATCAAGTTGGCTCTGGTCATTTTCGGCGGCACCACACTGCTCTGGCCACAAGCCGTTCAACTCAAAACAACCGACGCCGTTCTGGAAAGATACCAACAAGCCTTGGGCGGTGTGGACGCGATAAAGAAGGTTCAATCGCTGACGGCACGCGGAGAAGTCGAGTCCACCAGCATGCAAGGCAAGGCGACCTTCGTCTATTACGCCAAACCGTTTAAGACCCTCCTTAAAGTGACACGTCCCGACGGCCACGAGATCATCTCAGGATTTGACGGCAGCACATCATGGTCAATCACCCCGAAAGGACCGAGCATAGACGCAGACACTGCGCTGGAAGCCGTCCGCCGCGATGCCGACCTTCAATATCCACTCCACCAGCTAGACTATTTCCAAAAACTTGAATTTGCGGCCGTTACCGATTTCGAAGGCCGGCCCTGCTATTGGCTTCACGGCACCACCCACTGGGGCAAGGACAACAATCAGTTCTATGATGTCCAGACCGGCCTGCTCGCGGGTTACCGTTTTCAAACCGACGATTCATCCGCTGGCACAGCGGTCGCCTTGTTCCAGGAGTACAAGAACTTCGGCGGTCCGCTAGTCGCCACCAAACGTATTTCGCGCAGCGGCGACGACACCCAAAGCTTCACGCTTATGTCCATAACCTACGAGCCCCTCCCGGATTCCATGTTCGAATTGCCGCAATCCGTAAAGGCTCTGCCGCACTGACGACGCAATTACCTCAATTCTCAATGTAGGCGCTGGGCTTTAGCCCGGCGCGTAACCGCTTCCGAGCGTTCTCCCTCGACGACGCGATTACCTCGATCTACCACTTTCAAGTACACTCTTCGCTGAAACTTTTATCCCCATTTCTCCGAAGGAGACTTCCATGTCCGAAGCCGCCACCACTGGCGCCGATTTCAAAAAGCAGCTCCGCGACGGCCACCCAAAGATCGGCCTGTTCCTCAACTCGCACAGCCCAACAATTGCTGAGCAGCTCGCGCACTCCGGCTACGACTGGCTCCTGGTCGACACGCAGCACGGCCCCATGGACTACGAACGCCTCTCCGCCATGCTGACCTCCATCGCTCTCGGTGGCGCCAAGTCCATGGTCCGCGTAGGCGGCTACGACGACCGTCCCGGCATCCAGCAAGCCTTGGATATGGGCGCCGACGGCGTCCTCATCCCGTACATCAACACCGCCGAAGAAGCCCGCCAAGCCGTAAGCTGCACAAAATATCCCACCGTGGGCACGCGCTCGGTCTATTTCCCGCAGCGCAGCATGAACAAAGCCGGCCTGCTCGGTTACGCAGGCGCAGCCAACGACAATCTGATCGTCGCGCTGCAAGTCGAAACCGCCGACTGCATCAAAAATATGCCTGAGATCGCGGCAGTCCCGGGCGTCGACATCCTTTTCCTCGGCCAAAACGATCTCTGCATGTCCATGGGCCTCTACGAAAAATACAAATTCCCCGACATGTACACCTCGCCCGAACTAGGCGCCGCCACCGATAAGCTTGTAGCCGAAGCTCGCAAGAACAAAGTGATCCTAGGCCTTTTCCTCTTCGGCACCGCGCGCGTAGGCGAATTCCTGGACAAAGGTTTCACCTTCATCAGCCTGGGCAACGATCTCCATCACGTCCTGACGCAATCCGGTGCATATATGAAAGACGTTTCCGCCATTGCGAAAACAAAATCCAAGCAGTGGCAACCGCGCCCCAGCGCCTTACTCTAGTGATGGTTTTTGAATTTGTAGGGGCGGGGCTTGTTTACCCTGAGGCTCGAAGGGCTCCGCCCGGCCACCGCGTCTTGACGAGAAACTTCTCGTCGCAACCAAAAAAACAAACGCTGCCAGGGGAAAAATCCACTTACTCGTCCAAATCCTTCTCCGGTCCGCGCTTCCCTCGAAAAAAATAAGCTGCCGCGCCAATCACAATCGAAAAAAATCCCACCGCCCCCGCTATCAGATTGAACCCGCCCCAATCCACCCGCGCGCCCGGCACGCCAGCAAACCTGGCCGACCACACCGGTGCGTAACCCAGCGCCACATGCGTGTACGGACTCCCGGCAGGAGTCGGCGTCCATGGCACATTGCAAAGTAAGATCACCATCCCCACGGCAAAACAGAACAACGTGACGTTGTAGAAAGTCTTCATACTCCTCGCGTTGCGAGACGCACGTCCATTTCGCCGAGACAATTGCTCCTGCCGTCAGCGTCATGATCTGCTCTGCAACGATTACTTGATGATGTCCAGCCCATACGACGGCTGACTGAAGGTGCCACCAATTTTGATGGGCACGATCTCGGCGTTCTTCACTTTCTTGGAAGTCCTGAAGAATTGTTCAGCGACTTTGAGGAATGCCCCCTTGAGTCCCGACGAGCCTTTGGACAGCTTGTGATCCACGCGCAAATGTCCGTGCAGGTCGATCTTCTCGGTCAAAATCCCGTATGTCCCGTGCAGGTGCACTTTGGCTCCGGGCACGTAAAAATAGAGGTCACTGAAGGTGGCCGAAGCATTTTTCATCTCGACGTGCCCCTGCATGGTTTCCTCGACGCTCGCCGCGGGCGCCGCCTCGCTCGGCTTCTCACCCAACGCCACCTTGCTCAAATTATCCACCGCGCTCTGCGTGGGCGCCGTCGTAAAATCCGCCGACCCAATCGCGAAGTCACCCTGCAAATTCACGCGTTCGATAAAGTCGCGCTCCCCAGGCGGAACCTGCAGCTGCACGTGAAAATTCATCGCTCCCGCCATCGCCGGACGATCGGCCTTCGCCAGCAGCCACAACCAATCCTGGATCGTCCCCGTCTTCTGCGTCCCCTCCAGCGTGACCGTCTTGCCCGCCCTTCCAGCCTTGCCGGCCACGTTTCCGCGCGCCACCAATGACGTCTTCCCAAACTCTGCTTTCACCAACTTCAACTCCACATCTCCATCCATCCCTTTCACCGTGGCCGCAAACTCCGTCTTAAAGTGCACCGCATGTCCGCTGCTCCGATCGATCTCGAAATTCGGCACGTCCGTATTCCCTGCCACCTCCATCTGCTCTAGCGTCCCGCCGAACTTCCCCGTGGACGACAGCGTCCCTCCAATTGCTGCAAACGCCCCCAGATCCGCATGCTCGAACACATATTCCCCGGAAGCCGGAGTCTTCCCGGGATCGTCCCTCCTCAATGGCCCAAATCGCCCATCGGCCCGGATGTCCCCAGGAGGTGTCGGATTGCGCAACGCCGCATGAAACGCCATCTCGCGCCCCTGCCCAGCCCCATTCAGCGTCAGCTTGTGAATCTCGAATTTCACTGGTCGTGCACCGGGATCCCCGGATGCAAACTCCAACACAGCCCCGTCCGCATTGATCTCCCCAATGATTACCTTCGTCTGATCCCCACCCGCCTCCGCTTCCTTCCCAGCTCGTTCGCTCCGCGTGGAAGCAAACACATGCAAGCCCTCGACTTTCACCCGCGGCATACGTTTCGGAGAGGTAAAAAAGCCCACATAGCTGCCCTGAATCGTGAGCCTTTCGACGGTGGCGATCGCCGGCACGTCGCGGTCGCCATTCCTGCGGAACGTCACCCCTTCCATCACGCACCCCGGCGCAAAGTACGTGACGCGAAAGCTCTTAACCTCCACCGTGCTCGAAAATGTCTGGTCCAGCGCCTCAATCACCGACTTTTGAGTGAACGGCCAATGCGTAGCAATCACAACGCCGGCGATCCCGAGCGCCACCGCAACCACCGCCGCCGCAATCTTGATCCAGCGAGCATTAATCGAAAAGTCCAAGCTCACTCTCTCTTCGTTTCTCGATTTTTCTGCTATCATCGCTTCGGTTCGCCAAACACGGCCTTCCGATATTCTTTCCGCGCCCCGTCGCTTCCTCTCAACGCGCGTGCACGCGTCCGCCCAACCCGCGCGAATGGTGACGTGCTGCCGCTTTGATGCTCCAAACCGGCGAACAGACTTCGCAGCCGCCGCGCTAGCTTACTCAGCTCGCCTCAGTGCCCTAGCCGGAGACGGTTCTACGACCGAAACCCATAGGTTATCCTCAGCCTGGAAGCATCGCGCAGCCACAAGACACCCTGGACACCGGCCAATCATGCGAGTACATTCTCCGCAACGTCCCCTCCACCGCGACCCGCAAGGGAGGTCATCATGCGAATCCCCAACGCAGCAAAAAGCTTCTTTCACTCACACAAGAACGGTCCCAAGCAACCGGAAGACCCCTCCATCTTCGACTCTGGCATCGGAGATTGGATACTCGACGCAGTAGCCGTAGCGCTGATCGTTCTGGTCGCAGGGACACTGCTCCGCTGGGCCTATCTGGCGATTTCCCGCTAGCACCCGATCTTCACAGCGGTCGCCTCGTGTGCGAACAACCTGAAAATGGAAATGGCCGCCACGCGTTGTGGCGGCCACTTTTATTTCGTCCATGCTAACTCGCGGAAAGCCGAACAACCGGAGAAGCTCAGTTGATCACCCCGCCCGGCCGTCGATCAGCGGAAAAATTAGGGCCACTTCCGCGCTCCCCTTCTCAAATCCCTCCAGTGATGCGCACCCTTTCGCCAGTCATGTACTTGGAATCGGAAGAAGCCAGGTACACAGCCGCGGGCGAAATATCGTCCACCTGGCCGATGCGCCCCAGCGACGACTGCGTCTCGATCATCTTGAGGAACTCGCCTTCATCGCTGCCTTGTGTGTGAACCCCTTCGGTCGCAATTAAACCGGGGTTGATGGAATTGACGCGAATCTTGCGCGGCCCGAGTTCCTTCGAGAGGACGGAAGTAATGGCATCGATAGAAGCCTTGGTGGCCGAGTAGATCGAAGTGTTGGGCGGCAGCAACGTGCTGATGCCGGAACCAATATTAATGATGCTCCCGCCTTCGGGTCCAAACAGTTTCAGCGCTTCCTTGGTGGTCAACAAAAGGCCCAAAACGTTCAGATTGAAGTGACGATGAAATAGCTCTTCGGTTGTACCTTCCAGCGCGGCGAATTCATACACGCCGGCATTGTTTACCAGGATGTTGACCTTGCCATAAGCCTTCTTGGTTTCGGCGAAAAGTCGCGTGATGTCCGCTTGTTTGGAGATATCGCCCTGCACGGCGACGGCCTTACCACCCTTAGCCGTAATTTCGGCGACCACGCGGTCCGCCCCTTCCCTGCTCGACGCATAGTTCACCACCACCGACGCGCCTTCCGCCGCCAGCGCCTTGGCGATTCCCGCGCCAATACCCTTCGAAGCGCCCGTTACCACCGCAACCTGACCAGTAAGCTTAGCCATGATTTTCTCCGTTTCCCGATGTCGCTCTACGCTTAGACATTTCGACAGCCATCTAACCGATGCGCGGGAGCAGACGGAGGATTCAAGAGAAAGGTAAGTTTCGGGGAATTGACCTTCGGAAATCAGCAACTTGTGGAGAATAGGACGTTTAGGCAGGATCCTCTTGGGTTTCGCAGAACCGGCTACCACTACCTAAACTGACAAAGCCCGAATAAATCATCAACCAACCGCGATCGGCGCACCATGTGAGAACCACACCGAAGTAGCCAGCGCGGTCATCTCCAACGGCTCGCTAGCCACCACAAACTCCAAACCAACCCCAAACTTCCCATCCCCAAGCCCACAGCAATAGACTATTCGCGCCGCGGCAGTAAAATGAAATCCGGGTATCGAGACCAGAATCGTCTCCCCCAAAGGCCACGCGCTCCGCGAAATCACCCGCGCCCCGCGAGAACTAACATCCGCCGTCAACCCGGTCTCCACTCCCATCTTCTCCTGCTTGCCCACAAGCAACGCTGTAACCTTCATGTCGATGCGATTTTCCGCACGCGTCGCCGCATACTGCTGTTGTGTCATCGGTCAGCCTCCGGAACACAATTCCCCAGGGTCAACCGCGGCCGCAGCCCTGCTGGGAAAGCCGCCGCGCTAGTAACCAATCATAGTCACGGAAATCGCACCAAGGTAACCAATCCGCAACCCCTGCTGTCGAAAACGACATCATGCCGCTACAGGGGGCGTGCCACACAAAGCGAGGTGAAAGTGACTGTTTTTGGCGATATGGGTCTTGTGCCAACGGCAGGAAACTACGGAAGTCTATCCGGGCTTATACCGCGCCTGCACCGAAGAAGATCTTTCTATAACACCGACAAGCCCGCCACCTCCCTGTATGTTTAATGGCCGACCGTTCACTTCTCGTCCACACCCGATCCGCCTAGGCCAGCGCCAGATTCAGATTCTCAATCGCCTCGTCGATCTCCCCAGTATTCTTGTAGCCGACGGTAACGCAATCAACCCCGGCGTTCCTGAACGCGAACCTCATCGCCGCTTGGCGGTCCTCGCGGTTGAACATGCCCTCGCCCACGAGTTTCATGCTGATTACGCCCATACCGTCTTTGCGGACCTGCTTGACGCGGGTGACAACTTCGCTGACATTTCCTAGTCCGTCGGTGTTGAAATCCTCCGCGTCCATGCGGGTGCCCTTATGATTCATCCGGATCATGGCGACGTCGAGCCACTTGTTCCCGGGCATTTGCCGCAACGCCGGGAGCCCGTGAACCGAAGCGCCGTGACTTACGACCGCCTTCTTCGATTCCGCTTCCAGAATTCCATCCTGCCACCTGCTTGTATCCGATGGCCAAGTTGCGGAATGTTGCCAGTGCAACAGCATCACGTCGAAATAATCGATGTTCGCGAGTTTGCGCAACTCGTCGATTTTATCTTGCGGATTCACACCGTCCCGAGTGGTCACTTTCGACATGATCCGATAGCTATCGCGCGGAATGCCCTGCAAGGCCACTCCAAGCATCCGGTGCATGTCGCCATAAGACTCCGCAGTCTCGAAGAAGCGAATGCCGCAGTCATACGCATAGCGCACCAACCGCGTAAACCCCTCTTGCCCCAAGTCGCGCTGCACTCGCCCGCTAAAACTCCCGGTGCCGAACGCGAGTCGCGTCACTTTCACCTCAGATTTTCCCAGCGTCACCCAATCCGTAGCGGTCTGGCGCTCCGCTCTCAGCGGGAGGCTCCCGGTGACGGCTAGCGCCCCGGCGGCGAGTCCGGTCTTGAGGAATTCACGTCTGGCGTAGCAAGCCATCAATCCACCTCCAAAAGCGAAATGGTACCACGAGCTAGAGGGAGCGGCGATATCGCGCCGCCGAGCAGTCGCGTCGCTTCCCGCCCGTTAGCCCGCTTTCCTCTTCGCGCGACACGAAACCCGTGCCAGTTTGACGCTCATTCCTTGCATACTTGCCATTCTGGAATCAGCCCGCTTCTTCCCGGATTTTGCGCGACCGTGCCTGATGCACCCACTCGGACCTTGCTGAGCGTGCAGTCCGCCTGCCGTTGAGCAAGAAACCAAAAGCCTTACCTGACTTGCACTAACGCGCGGAGCAGTTCCCGATTCTTCGAGCGTATGTTCTTGCCGATGCGGACTCGCGTTTTCTTCGGCATCTTGCATGCTCACTTACCCGAGGACGGATCGTCCTCGCAGAAATCATTAGGTGTGGCCAATGGTCTTGCGCGTCATTTTGACGGCACATGGTTTTGTTCCTGAGAGAGTGTGACTTCGCATGAGCGATGAAATTGCTCGCGAGTTCCTTGTCGAGAGCGCTGAGAATCTCGACTTGCTGGATCGGGAGCTGGTCCGCCTCGAAAAGGATCCACACAACCGCGACACGCTGGCCAGCGTCTTCCGGACCATCCACACCATCAAAGGTACCTGCGGATTTCTCGGCTTCACCAAGTTGGAATCCGTAGCGCACGTGGGCGAAAACCTGCTCAGCAAATTGCGCGACGGAGAACTAGCACTCAATCCTGACATAACCACCACACTGCTCCAGATGGTGGACGCCATCCGGCAAATGCTTGCCAGTGTCGAAGCCGTCAGTAACGAGGGCGAGCGCAACGATCAGGCACTGATTGAGACTTTAACTCGACTGTTGCAAGGCACTGCGCAAAGCAAACCGCAGACCGAGAACACAAACGTCAAACCTGGCGCGAGCGAGGAGGCCGGGCTAAAATCTCCCGCCGCGAAACTACCACCCGCCGTTTCGGTCTCTTTAATCCCGAGCGCACTTCCGGATGCCCTCGAGCATACGGAACCTCAAGCCGAAGTCCTCGATTCCGTTGTAGAGCGGATTGACGCGAGCCCGCAAGCAGCCGCGGAAGCACAACACCTGAATCGCGGAGCGGCAAGCGAGAGCTCCATCCGCGTCGACGTTGTCCTGCTCGACAAGCTGATGAATCTGGTCGGCGAACTAGTGCTCGCCCGCAATCAGATCCTGCAGTTCTCCAACGGTAGAGAAGATGTCGGCCTCGTCGCGCCGAGCCAGCGGCTCAACCTGATCACCACAGAGCTCTAGGAAGGCGTAATGAAGACACGCATGCAGCCCATCGGCAACATCTGGAGCAAGTTTCCGCGCACCGTCCGCGACGTCGCCACCATGTGCGGCAAACAAGTGCGTATCGAAATGGAAGGAAAGGAAACCGAGCTCGACAAAACGATTATCGAAGCCATCAAAGATCCTCTCACCCACATCGTGCGCAACTCCGTCGATCACGGAATCGAGACGCCGCCCAAGCGTGTCGCCGCGGGCAAGTCTGTCGAGGGACGCCTATCTCTGCGTATCACGAGGGCGGCCAGGTAATCATCGAGATTTCCGACGACGGAGCGGGCCTGGACCCGGAAAAGCTTCGCCGCAAAGCCGTAGAAAAAAACCTGATCACTCCAGAGCAATCCGCAAGGATGAGCGAACGAGAAGCCACCAATTTAATTTTCCTCCCGGGCTTCTGCGGACAAGGTCACCAACGTTTCCGGCCGGGGCGTCGGCATGGACGTGGTGAAGACCAACATCGACAAGATCGGCGGCACCGTCGATGTGCAGTCCAAGGGGGCGAAGCTTGCGCCGCACGGGGCCGCCCCCGGGACGGTTCAAACTGCACGTCGCATTCGTACGCCATCGGATTTTCCGGTACTCCTTGGTACTAGTATCACAAACCTTAATTCCACATTGTCACCACCTGTCCGTCGGGCCAACTTTCGGGCGACGTTCCCCCCACCTACACTGGCTCCTGTGATGCTCTTGGGACGAGAGCGAGAAGAAGAATGCCCAAGCTTGACTATATCTCCTGCATTTTGACCGTAATCTCTACCGTGCTGGTTGGTAGAAAGTTGTGGCAAGGCTGGATGGTCGCTGCAGTCAACAGTGTGATCATCTGTGTGATCGGGATGCGCACCGCGCAATTCGGGTTCGTTCCCGCGAACTTGTTCTGTATGGGCCTGTACGCAAATAACCTCTGGACCTGGCGAGGCAAGAAACCGTGAATGGTGGCTCAAAGACGCTCGTGGTAGCGGTGGCACTCGTGCTCGCGATCGCGGCAAGTGGCCTGCGTGCCGGTGCGCAATCGACTTCACCCAGCGAAGCAAAGCGCCAGGCCAAGCGCTTGCTGACTCCCCAATATCCGGAGCTGGCGAAAAAACTCAATCTCTCGGGTACCGTCCGCATCGAAGTGACCATCGCCCCCGATGGCACCGTCAAACGTACCCGCGTGCTCGGCGGACACCCGCTTCTCGCCGCATCCGCCGAAGAAGCCGCCCAGAAGAGCAGCTTCGAGCCTGGCCCCAAGGAAACCACCGAAGTCATCGAATTTAAGTTTTAAGCTCAGCGTCCGTTCAGCGTCTTCGACAACGCACTTCTCAGTTGTAAATTTCCCCATTCCGTTATCGCCAATCCTCGACGGTCAATCCAGGCACGCGTTGGAACTCCCGACAATTGCAGGTTACCAGGATCGCGCCAAGACTCAGGGCTTGCGCCGCGATGAACGTATCGAGCGCTCCTATCGGAGACTTCGCCAGCGTCAGCCGCACCTTGCCGTAAGTCTCCACAACGCGGTGATCCAGGGGAAACACGTCGAACGGCGCGATCATCTCGGTTAGCAGTTGTTCATGCCGCGCACGGAGTTCAGGTTGGCGCGCACCCTGGTACTCGATCCCGTACTGCAGTTCACACAGAGTGATGACCGAGAGGCCGATGCTGCTCTTGCGGTGAGATATCAGCTTGCGGCGGATGGCTGGAGAATTGGTGCGCAGCAGGTCAATCCAAACCGTCGTATCCAGCAAGTACACCCGAGCGACTGCCTATTCCTCGTCGAAAAGCTCTTCGAGGCCAGCCCGCTTCTGTGGTCGCCGGTCGCGAGAGAACCGGATGTCCCGAGGAAAAACATCGAGCGCCGCAAACAGTCCGGCCCAGCGGTCGCCCGACTTGGGCAGCAGCAGAATTCCGTTACCGAGACGCTTTATATACACGCTGTCGCCGGCGACGCGGTACTCTTTCGGAAGCCTGACCGCCTGGCTCCCCCGGTCATGAATACCTTGGCTTCCGCCACCTCTTCCTGGCCCGCTATGCCTTTCTTTGCCGGACGTGCCATACAACCCTCCTCACCCGCTCCCCTAATTTCCGTCAGGGATGCCCTGATGATACATACCATAGGATATGTACCATTGGGCGTTCCGCCAATTTGAAGCATCGGTTCTCCATCCCGCCTTTAGATGTCAGATCGAGCATCGCCACCCCGCCGCTATTGCGGCGCAGGCCCCCGCACCACCTGCACGAACATCTCCGCCCGGATCCATTTTGCGAACGCCGCCCGCACCTCCGCCGCACTCAATGAGGCATAGCGGCTCGCCGCCCGATTCAATTCGTCCAACGGCAGCCCCATCTCCGCAAAACCAAGCAAGCTCCCCGCCAGATCATCCTCACTGGCCGCTCGTAAGGACAACTGTCGCAACACCAGCGCCTTCGCCTGTTGCAGCTCCGTCGGCGTCACGTCTTCCTTCTGCATGGCCACCAGATCGCGTTGCACCAATTGCCTGGCCTTCGAGACGTTCACGGGATCGCACGCGTAGCTCACGGTGTAGTCCGCCCGTGTTTTCCGCGCGTCCAATTTCACATCTACGTTATAAACGTAACCATTCACTTGCCGCAGGTCGTGATATAGCCGCGTCGCGTAAAACCCGCCCCCCAGCACATGATTCCCCAATTGCAACGCATAGTAGTCCGCATCGAATCGCGTAATCCCCACCATCTCCGCCAGCCGCACTGAATCCTGCAGTTGGCTGGGGTCGGGCACGGTCACGGCCGAAGCTTTGTTCAAAGGTACCGGAGGCAATGTCACCTCCGGCTTCGGGCCGGAACTCTTCCACCCGCCAAACCATTTCGCAATCACGCCGTTGGCTTCCTCAGAGGTGACATCGCCAATCACCACGATAGTTGTCAGGTCCGGCCGCGCAGCGGTCTGATAGTAGTTTTTGACATCGTCCAGCGTGAGGCTCGAAATCGTTTGCGGCGTCGATTCGCGCAAAACAGGATCATTGACTGGAAGCAAGCCCGCGAGCACCGCCCGGTCCGTCCTATACCCCGGACTTTTCAGGTTCCCCGCCGCAAACTGCGCAATCTGCGGCTTAGTGGTTTCCAGCGCCTCCGCGGGAAGCGCCGGATTCAATTCGTTGTCCGCCAGCAACTGCACCCCTCGCGAGAACTCCTGCTTCAACACCCGCAACGAGAAATTCAGCCCCGGCGTTTCGCTCGCCGCGATATCGTCGAGCGCCTTCTGAAACGCCAGCCGGTCCAGGCTCGTTGTCCCGTAGGAGAACAACTCATCCAGAACATCCCCAACTCCGTCTTTCCCCGGCGGAGCTTCCAGCTTCTCGTTGTGCAAGATGGTTCCCAGCACCGTGACGGTAGGACTCGTCTTGTCGGTCTTGACGATCACGCGCAACCCATTGGGCAGCGTTTTGTCCGTCCACGACACCGGAATCGCGAAAGTCTTCACCGCAAGCAAATGCGATGCCGCCCACTCAGGCAAAGCGACGGGTTTGGTCGGCGGAGAAGTAAGCTGCTCGCTGCCACCGAAACCCTTTTCGGACACGGCTTCCCCCGAGGCCACCGGCTTGAGCTGCGCCGTAATCGCGCTCTGCTCCACCAGATATTGTTTAGCGACGCGATTCACGTCCTCCACGGTCACCTTCTTCACAGCTTGGACAAATTCATCGGGAGAATTCCGGCCCTCCACAGCCAATGCCTCTGACCAGCTTTCCGCCAAACCCGGAATCGAATTCCGCGCAAACTCCGCCCCCGCCACTTCGCCGCGCTTAGCTGCATCCACAAGCTCCGCGGGAACCCCCTTCGCCGCATACTCGTTCAGGATCTTGCGCATTTCTTCCGTGGCCGCGCTCGCATTCGCCTCCGCAGGCAGCGCCAGCACGCCAAATCCGACGCTGGCTTGTGGAAATGTTTCGCCGATGTCAAACTCCGCGGCAAGCGCCTTCCCCTGCGGCACCAGCGCATACAAATTTCCCCGTTGACTCGCCAGCACGTCGCTCAAGATCCGCGCCGCCGCATAGTCCGGGCTGTCCGTTCCAGGCATGCGATACGCAATAAACGAAAGGGCGTACGGCAGATTACTGTCCAACGTGAACGATTCCGACTTCACCGGCTGCAGCTTCACGTCCGGCCTCTTCGGCAGATTCCGGCGTTCGATCTTGCCGTAAAGCTCCTTCACTTTCGCCAGCACCGCCTCCGGATCGACATCCCCGGAAATCACCAAAATCGCATTGTTCGGCGCATACCAATCCGTGTAAAACTTTTTCAGCATCTCTCCGGTGGTCGCATCGAAAGAGGGCTTGGTCCCCAGCGCATCGTGGCTGTACGGCGTGCCGGCAAACATGTCTTCATTCAGCCGCGTAATAAACTTGTAGGTCGGATTCGAAAGATCGCGCGCCACTTCCTGCTCGATAGCCCCTTTTTCCTTGTCCCATTCTCCCTGAGAGTCGATCACATCCTGCATGCAAGCCGCGTCAATGCGCAGTGCCAATTCCACGTCCGCCACCGGTATGGTCGTGAAGTATTGCGTAACGTTCTGCTGCGTGTCGGCGTTGCTCAACCCGCCCAACTCCGCATAAATCGCTGCAATCTGATCGCCGCTCACATCCCGGCATCCCCGAAATGCCATATGCTCCTGCGCGTGAGCCATCCCCGGAAATCCCGGCGGGGTCTCGTCTCCACCCACCAGATAGTTCTGCATCACCGTAACCACCGGCGCCAGCGCATCGCGAATGATCACCACCCGCATCCCATTGTCCAGGGTAGCCCGCGTAACATTCGCATCCTTGCGCCCAGCATCCTGCGCAAACGCAACGCACCCGCACATCAAAATCAAAAATGCTACCCTAGCCACTGAAACCATTGACCGCGCCATCAAGCCTCCCAGAAAATGTGCACCCTCTCCCGCCCTTGGATGCTCCCCGACGACCCGCGCGATGTCAAATGGTCGAGACCCGGAACACCCCGCAACGGCCTCCGGTCTTTCGCTACCCGCAGAGCCAACAAGAACCAAAAGAAGCCTCTCCGAACTCGAACACGCGGCTCGAAGAACAATCTGGTTCACTGAGCGCGGCCCTGGGGTGTATAAAGCGTCTGACCCGGATCGCCAAAATGCGAATCCCAGCCAAATGAGAAAGCCACGGTTCCAACGATCGCCTTAGTGATGCCTGCGCACTCGTGAGGTCTTGATGGATTTCATCCCACGCACCGTCGTCCACACGCTGATGATCTTGACCGCAGTTAGGCCCATTACATTTCTGAGCGCTTTCTTCCTTTTCGTGCTTTCCGGAGCGTGGGGGCAGAAGCCGCCACTGACGCTCGACGATTTCTTCAGCTCTGTCGAGATCCGCTCTCTCCAGATTTCTCCGGATGGCCATGAAGTGGTTATTGAGACCGTACGCCGAGACTTTCCGAATAACCGCTACCGCAGTGATCTTTGGCTTTATCGCGATTCTGGCGCAGGCTCGCTCGTTCAGCTCACACGATCCGGGCATGACAGCGGGCCGCAGTGGTCACAGGATGGTCTCTCCGTAGCGTTCATCTCAGACCGAGAGTCCACTGCTGCCGACTCGACAGACACTGGGCACGGGGCAACGGAAACCGCCAAGAACGCTCTCGCGCGAGTGTATGTGGTTTCATCTCAGGGCGGCGAGTCGTTTCCCATCGACTCCAACGAACTGGAAATCCACGCCTTCGCTTGGTCCGCAAATTCCCACTGGATTTATTTTGCCGCTAGGGACGAGTTGACGAACGAACAAAATGCCGCCTACCAGGATGAGTGGAAGGATGTGATTCAATATCGTGAATCGGAGCGCGGAGATACGGTCTTTCGTGTCGAAGTGGCTTCCGCAGAGCCACGCAACATTGCCAGATCAAATCGAATGACGCGATCCCCGAAGCCCTCCAAAATTGCCACTGTACCTTACCGCATAGACCAGATGGCCGCTTCACCTGACGGGAACTTCTTGGCTCTCACTACTAGCTCGCGTTCCGGGCGTCTCGAATCGTCTGAACCTCATGGCGTTTACGTGGTCGATCTACCCAATGGTGGAGCACCGCGCTTGGTCCTCCATACTCTTGGCCCTCCGGACCCTTGGGCAGCCGCCAGCGACGCATGGTCTTCAGATAGCCTGCAAATCCTTTTTTCTTACGGTTTCGGTACACCCGAAGGCCCTTTTCAGACGCCTCAGACTAGGCTCTACGCGATCTCCCTGAAAGGGGTGAATTCAAGTCGGTGGGCGTCGGAATTTCGCGGTGACTTGGAAAGCTATTCGGTCACCCATGATGGCAGCGTCATCTGCGCCGCACGCATCGGTACCGCAGTCAAAGCCTATGTCGCCCCGGGCTCCGCGTCCAGACTCATTGAGCAGACGGGTTGGGCTGGCACGTATGAACTCCTTTCTGCTGCGCAACGATCACCACGCGTGGCGTTTGTTTTCTCCTCGCTACAGCGGCCGGATGAAGTTTATTTGGCGGATGGCCCGGATAAGCTAGGGGATGCCCATCCTATAACTGCTTTCAATCGACTGTTCACGGAGCGCGAGCTGCCAAACGGCAAACCCTACCGCTGCAAAGCCGATGACGACGTGGACATCGAAGGGATGCTGATCTACCCACCTGGGAAATTTGGTGCCAAGCATCTGCCAATGCTCACATTGATCCACGGCGGACCCGCATCGGCGGACGGCAACCGCTTTGTACTTGACTGGGACAAATGGTCCGCACTGGCTGCAACACAAGGCTGGCTTGTATTCGAGCCCAACTATCGCGGCTCTGTGGGCTATGGAGACGCCTTTACCCTGGGCTTGGTCGCTCAGACGGGCTCCCGCCCGGGGAGCGATATATTGCAAGGGATCGACTGTCTGGTTAAGGACAATATCGCCGACCCCGCGCGGCTGACGGTCGGAGGCTATAGCTTCGGTGGCTTCTTGACAAACTGGCTTATTACGCAGACAACCCGCTTCAAAGCGGCGGTTACAGGCGCAGGCGACGTCGAGTTTGTTGTTGGTTGGGGCAACAATAAGGACCCTCTTTCGTTCGCTTACTCGCTCGGGGGACCGCCGTGGGCGGCAGAACCCAACTACAACGCTCAAGCTCCCATCTGGAAAATCGGTAAGGTTACTACACCCACCCATATCGTCGCGGGCGCTGAAGACATCAACGTTTTTGTTGGAGAGGATTACTTGCTCGAACGTGCCCTCACTGCGCGAGGGATTCCTAACAGTTTGCTCGTCTTTCCTGGCGAGGGGCACGGTCTCGAAGGGAATCCCTGGCACGGGAAAATTAAAGTCCGCGAAGAACTAAAGTGGCTCGAAAAGTATGGGGGAAATCATTTGAATCAACGTCAAACTCAAGAGTAATTCAGGTGCACGATTTATGGGGCGTTAAGTGATTGGCTGGCTAGAAACGTCCTCCGACATGGTGTAGATTTCGTGGCCAGCCCGCGCGCCCGGATGGAGCGAATGTCGCGTCAGAAGGCGCGGATGTTTGCCGCATTTGCGCATCCGGCTGAATTACAAGACGAGGAAGACTGGAGACTAACGTCCCATGGTTCTCCGCTTACCAAATCGTATCCGTCAGACATTCCGGTCAAAGATTATCCGTCGGACTCGTTGTTTCACGTTTCTAGTAGTCCCGCTAGCGACACTGTTTTCAACCGCGGGCTCTGCTTTTGCTCAAGCACCTGAACAACTCACCGATGCTTTCGACATCTTGGGCGCCTGGGTCGCTAATCGGGCCTTAAGCCATGGCCTACCCGGGGTTTCCATGGGAGTCGTGGTCGGAGACAAATTGGTTTGGGCGCGAGGCTATGGTTACGCGGACCTCGAAAGGAAAATCCCCTGCACACCACAAACCCTCTTCGGTATACGCTCCGTCACTAAGACATTCACTGCGCTTGCTATTCTACAACTACGTGACGCAGGGAAGCTCCGATTGGAAGATCGGTTGAGCCGCCACCTCGCACAGGTTCACATCCTGAAATACTCTGCCGACTCACCGGACATCACGATACGCCAACTGTTAACACACACATCGGGACTTCAACAGGACCCTCCAGGAACTGTGTGGACCGACGGGCTCTACTCAACGGAAACAGATCTTAAGCGTCCTTTGTTGCAGATATACGACAGTGACACGCGGTGGTATTACTCCAACTTGGGTTTTGCCCTCCTCGGCGAAGTGGTCGAAACGGAGACCCACCAGTCGCGGAATACCTACATCCAACAGCACATCTTGACGCCTCTTAGAATGACCAATACCCGTCCTGTTCCCAACCGTGACGAGCCCGGACTCGCTGTGGCCTATGTACGCGCTACTCCGGGAGGTCTTCTTATCCCGGCGGAGCCTTCCGTGCAATGGCCGGGAGTTCCGACTGCGATTGACGGTGCGGGCGCCATCGCTTCCAACGTCGAGGACCTTGCAAAGTACATCGCGTTTCACATGGCGGAAGGTAGCGGCGGCAACACTGTCGTCTTGTCTGGCGCCACGCTGCGTGAGATGCACCGACCGCACTGGCTGCTCCCGGAGTGGCAGGAATCCTGGGGGCTTGGCATTCGTGTATGCAGGGTGAATGGTCATGTTTGCGTCGGCCATACGGGCGGGGGTCTCTATGCCGCAAGCGTATACTTCGTACCTGATCTAAAACTCGGCGTGATTGTCCTCGCAAACTCCGACGACGATGAACTCGCAGACTATAGGGATTATGCAATCCAGCTCCTCGCTCCGATTCTAGGCGGCACCTCTCCACATGCGGGTCGCCAGTTGGCACCGGAGTTGCGGCATTTCGTCGGGCTCTACACTGCCAAGAATCACTTTGGGAGAATGCTCGTGGCCAGCCTCGACGGCGGTCTTGTGCTCCTTGCTCCTGATGAAGCGAATCCTCGTACTGGAGGCACACTTCTCCAAACAACTGGCGAAACGAACGTTTTTTTCCGACGCGAACCGGACGCCGGGACCTCTGAGTCTCCCGGTGAGAAACTTAGCTTTGATGTGGCCCCTGATGGGGCAATAACTGGTTTTCACACGGACAGTCTGCGTTATACGCGTATTTGGTGTGTTGCTTCCCAAAGCTGAGAAGTGACTCCCCCGCCCGTCCAAATCGACTAGCTCCACGCACTCATCTCCTGAATCCCATTCCCAAAATGGTTCTTGACACAAGTTTACCAGTATGCTACCCTGTTCCGTGTTATCTCTAATAGTAATTCGAACGCTTGGCACCCGCCCCGGCGACTCTGCCTTCGCGCTACCGAAAGCCACCCAAACGGTAAACCCTGTAGAAGATCCGAAAAATATCCGCGTAACTCCTTTACAATCCGCAGATCCAAAAACACGCCACTTAAAGTCCTTTAGAATCCGCACTTACAAAAAATGGTGGGGGAGGGGGGTGAACTGTTAACTAGTCCCCCTGCTAACGATGCCGGAGCTTTGCCGTCCTATGGCGAAAGACATGATCGCGTCCGCCGTGTGACGTGGGCGCTCGCCGGGGAGGGTCCCTTGTTCTCACTCGTCCAAGACCTGCGCTATGCGTTCCGCACGTTGCTCAAAAGCCCCGGGTTTACGATCGTTGCCGCGCTGACTCTGGCCTTGGGGATTGGAGCCAACGTCGCCACCTTCAGCGTGGTGTATGCCGTTCTGCTGCGGCCGCTTCCCTTCCCGCAACCTGAACAACTGGTGCGCGTCTTTGACGACCTTCGTGGCACAAATGAACAGGACATCGGAATGTCAGCGCCGGAGCTTTGGGATTTGCAGGACCGCTCGGGCGTGTTTCAGGAAATCTCTGCGGTGGCGCCGAGCAATTCGGCTGTCGGCGGTGGAGACCGCACGGTTCGCGCGGAAAGCCTGGTCACCAGTCCCGACTACTTCACTTTGCTGGGAGCGAAGCCGGAACTTGGGCGTGTTTACACGCAGCAAGATGCGGCGCCGGGATTCCTGGAACCGGTGGTCATCAGCAATGGCTTTTGGCGCCGATATTACGGTTCGGATCCGAAAATAATCGGTCGGAAAATGCGCCTCGATAATGACCTCTACACGATTGTGGGAGTGATGCCCGCAGGCTTTCGACATCCGGGTCCTACGCTCGATACGGACGTGGAGGTGTGGACTGCGACGGGCTTCAACGGCAGCCCGTTTCCTGTTCCAGCCGTCAGGTCACAGAGATTCATTCCTGCCGCGATTGCGCGCTTGAAGCCCGGGATGACCGTTGCGCAGGCGCAAGCGCAGCTCGATGCGTATGTATCGCAACTCAGCCGGGCGTATCCCACCGACTACCCTGCAGCTGCTTCGTGGGCCCTGCGGCTTGTTCCGGTGAAAGAAGACTTGGTCGGCCCGCAGCGCGCCGAGTTGTTCCTCATTCTCGGAGCGGTGGGATGCGTGCTGCTTATCGCGTGCGTGAACATTGCCAACCTGCTGCTGGCGCGCTCTTCAGGACGGCGGCGAGAAATTGCTATTCGGCTGACGATGGGTGCGAGTCGCGCGCGCCTGACGGGCCAACTGTTGACCGAAAGCACGCTCCTGTCGCTGATTTCCGGCGTGGTTGCCCTGGTTACTGTTCTCTTCTTGAAGAATGCGATTATCAGGCTCGCTCCCGCGGATATTCCTCGGCTGAACGAGGTTGACGTCAGCGGCGGCGTGCTTTTTTTCGCTTTCCTGATCTCGATACTCACGGGCGTCCTCTTTGGACTCGTGCCCGCGCTGCAAGCTGCGAATGCGGACCGGATTGAGAATTTGCGGGAAGGCGGGCGCGGGTCGGGAGTCGGCAGACGCCATACTCGCGTCTCGCGGGTTCTTGTGGTTTCGGAGGTGGCGCTATCGATTGTTTTGCTGGCCGGCGCGGGCCTACTGCTTCGGAGCTTCTGGCGAGTGCTCGAAGTGCGTCCTGGATTCAATCCCAGCCATCTGACCACGGTGCAAATCTGGATTCCGCAATCCAATAATCCGGCTACGGATCCTTATAGCGTCGAGGAGAAGCGGGCGGACTTTCTTCTCAAGATATCACGCCGCGTGTCTGCGCTGCCGGGCGTAGAACAAGCATCGATTTCCGGGAACGACACCTTGCCGATGAACTCCGGAAGAAACTACTCTCCCTTTTCCATTCAAGGACGCGCAACGGAATCGGAGCGCGGGCCGGTTGCGGACATTGCCGTGGTGGATACGCAATATTTTCGCACCATGGAAGTTACCCTGATTACCGGGCGAAATTTCACCGACCTTGATACCTATAAGACAAAACCGGTTGCCGTGATTGATCAGACCCTCGCGCGACAGTATTGGCCTGGTGGGAATCCGCTCGGACAAGAGATCAAGTTTAACTTTGGGCTAGGTTTGCAAGGGCTCACGATTGTCGGCGTGGCCGGCGATATCAAGTCCGACGGCTTTGAAGCTCCCAGTGTGCCTCACATTTATGTTGCCTTGGGGCAATTTGCGCCGGTCAACGCCGTAGTATTTCTCCGGAGCAGAGTCGCCGACGTGGCACAGCTCGGAGAAACGGTGCGGCACGAGGTGGAATCCATTGATCCCAATGTTCCGGTGCACAGCATCAGCTCTATGGACCAAATCATCGCCAGATCTGTGGCTGACCGGCGCTTTGCTCTCGAGCTTCTCGGGGTTTTCGCGGTGGTGGCGCTGCTGCTGGCCGCCGTCGGCATTTATGGGGTAATGTCGTATTCCTTCAGCCAGCGGACGCACGAAGTCGGAATTCGCGTGGCTCTCGGCGCGCAGCGGGGGGATATTCTGCGCATGGTCTTGGGAGAAGGCATGCGGACCGTTGTAATCGGGCTGGCTTCAGGTCTGGTCGCGGCTGCGATCATGACGCAAGTTTTCCGGTCCATGCTTTTCGGAGTTGGGCCAGCCGATCCGGTCACCTTCCTTTTCGTTTCCGCCATTCTTGCAAGCGTCGCGCTATTCGCTTGTTACATTCCGGCACGGCGCGCTACCTGCGTAGAACCTCTCATCGCTTTGCGCGAGGAATGAACCAACCAAATCCGGCGGTGAACGCTACAATCCTGATTCCCGGTCAAAGCTGCCAGACCCTTCGCCAATTCCCCACCTCAACTTCCGAATAAGACACCTCGCTCTTCAAATAAGTGCGGCGAATAGATTCTGCCAGCTAAACTTCAGGTGGCTCATAAACGCACTTGCCGGATGCCGGCGCCAATCATTTTCAGGAGGGCGTAATTGTGAACTCGACTTCCGCTAACTCCGTAGTCACGAACACACTGAAAACCTGGACTTTCATCGTCCAGGACTACTCCCTGCTTGCCGTTCAGTCGGTTCGCAACATCTTTGCTTCCAGCCGTTACCTGACGGACTTGGTCGAACAGATGGACTTGATCGGCGTGGGCTCATTGCGCATTGTCGTGGTTGCGCTCCTTTGCGTCGGTGGCGTAATCGTTTTAAACGCCGCGTCACAATTTCGACGTTTCGGCGAAACCGTCTTAACGGCTGATGCTGTTTCGCTCGCGCTCCTCCGCGAACTCGGTCCGGTGTTCACGGCACTTCTTGTCGCAGGGCGCAACGCCACCGGTATGGCCTCCGAGTTGGGCTCCATGGTAGTTACCGAGCAGGTGGACGCCATCCGCGCGTTCGGTATCGACCCCATCCGCAAGCTGATGACCCCACGTGTTCTTGCGACGGTCCTGGTGCTACCGTTGCTCGTGGCAGTGGGCGATTGCGCGGGACTGCTCGGCGGATTCCTGGTCGCACATCTTACCCTGCACCTCGGTGCGCAGCAGTTCTGGACGCGTGCCATCGATGTGTTGGTGCTGGGTGACCTCTGCATTGGCATCACCAAGCCCATCGTTTTCGGACTCATCATCGCCACCGTCGGTTGCTATCAGGGGCTCCGCGTCAAAGGCGGCACCGAGGGCGTGGGCCGCGCCACCATTGCCGCATTCGTTGAGTCCTCTCTGGCTGTCCTCGTCGTGGATTTGTTCCTGACCAAGATTCTGCTTTACGTGTTCAATTTGTGAACCCCGCACGGGAGCCACGCCGCTCCAGGATGATGATCGCATCCGCAATTGTCCTTGCGATTCCTCACTCCCCGGTGTAGTCTCCGCCCTGCGAACTCGCGGGAACTGCCCGCAAAAGCAGAACGCCCAGAAGGCCCAGAAGGCCACGTCGCCCGCGCGATCCTGACTCTTCGCGTTTTTCTGAGCTCCGCTGACCGCAACACAACCTACCGTTGGAGGTCCCTGAAATGAAAAACGTGAGAACTGCCTTGTTGCTATGTTTTCTGATGTGCGGGCTGCCCCTGTGCGCGCAGACCGTGAAGGTGAATTGGCAAACGGGTGCGCCGTTTTCGACATATAAGACCTTTGCCTGGCAAGATCCTAAATCTCAGACAATTCCCTTCTACGGACCATGGCTTAAGGCCGACGTCATCGCCGAATTGCAAACAAAAGGCCTGACGCCTGTTGCCGCAGGGCAAAAGCCGGATCTGCTCGTGACCTACCACATACAAGGACAGGAACTAGTGGACGCGACTTCCACCACCGATGGCTTTGGAATGGGAGCGGGGCCTTGGGGCGGCGGGTGGGGTTGGTACGGCGGTTGGGGCGGTTGGGGACCATGGTCCGACGATTCAACGACCTTTACTTCGGAGCATCCCAGAACGATTCTCATTCTCACGATCGACATGGCCGACGCAGCACAGAACAAGACGCTCGTTTTTCGCGGCCAGGCGACCATCGAAAACGTCTCCAAATCCGAATCGGGAGATGAAAAGCAGACCCAGCAATGTGTTCAGAAAATATTCAAGAACTATCCCCCCAAACCAAAGAAGTAGCGTATTGACTTTTGCATCGGAGGATGAACAATGAAAAAAACAATACTCGGTTTCAGCTTGACTCTCGTACTGGCTCTTCCCCTATTCGCGCAAGACAAAGAATCCGACCGGGTCGAAAACGCCGGAAAAGTCATGCAGGAGATTCTGAACGCTCCCGACAGCATTCCCCAGAGCGTTCTCGACAAAGCCGATTGCGTCGTGATCCTGCCTTCCGTCTTGAAATTCGCCATCGGCATCGGAGGCAGCTACGGGCGCGGCGTAATGACCTGTCGGGGTGGCAAAAACTTCCACGGCCACTGGGGCGCCCCAACGATGATGGCTCTCGAAGGCGGCAGCGCAGGTTTGCAGCTCGGCGGTACGGCAACCGACTTCGTTCTTCTCCTTATGAGTCCACGTTCGGCTACTAGCATTCTCAGCAGCAAGGTCAAGCTCGGTGGCGACGTCTCCGCTGCAGCCGGCCCGGTCGGGCGCACCGCGTCCGCGGAAACCGATGTCACCATGCGCGCTGAAATCCTTTCCTACTCACGGGCGCGAGGACTCTTCGCGGGCATCTCTCTGGCAGGCTCCACTCTTCGCGCAGACAACAGTGCGAACAAAAACCTCTACGGCAAGGACGTCAGCGCCAAGGCGATTGTCTTCGACAAGGCCGTGCCTGTGCCAGACAGCGCCAAGGATTTGCTCGCCACGCTGCAAAAGGCCACTCCAGTGAACAAGAGCGCCAAATAATCCACCGATGGACGATTGTCGTTGTCCCGCTACGAGTTAATCAGGCTGGTGGATTGCTTCCCCGCGGGCCGTCACTGCGGCACTGTAGCTCGGCGTCGCTCTGGAGTAATATCGCTTTTGGAGCACGCACATGAAACGCCGCACCGTCCTCTCGCTCCTCGCTGTTTGGATCTTCTCTGCAATCCCTATCGCGAGGGCGCAAACCTCTGCTCCAACACAAACCGCCTCGACATCTTTGCCGCAGATGCCGACGTGGACCGACGTCGAGAGAAAAGAACTTTTAGCCAAGGCAAAGGGCGGAGATAGAAGTTCACAGATGTGGCTCGGCGCTTCCTACGAACAGGGTCGGTTCGGAAAGCCGGACTTTCAATGGTTCAGAAAAGCGGCCGCTCAGGGCGATCCCGATGCGCAAAACGCTTTGGGCCAAATGTATCAGGATGGCGAGGGTGGCCCACAAAATTCTACAGAGGCTGCCAAATGGTATCGAATGGCAGCAGAGCACGTCCCGGACTTGGGTGGAGCTGGTCAGGGAAGAACCAATTTAAGGCTACTCTATCTCAACGGCGACGGCGTGCCGAGGGATTATGTTCAGGCGTACATGTGGTTTAAACTCACAGCCAGCCAAACGAATCTCCCCTATGCCAAGGCTCAGATGACTTCCGAGCAAATTGAGGAGGCAGAGCGAATGGCGACAGAATGGAAACGCTCTCATCCTGAGCGATAGGTCACCGATAAATCGCATTACCTGACAAGTCGTTCCCATGGCTTTTGCTATACTCATCTCGCTCCATCGCCAACGTGCCCCAGAAACAATCCAACTCGCGCAAAACCAAGCGCGCTTCGCTCGCGCCCTCCGCAACAAAAAATTTCGACGCCCCGCTAATCGAGGCCAATAGCCGTCTAAAAAGGAAGGCCGACGATCTCCTCTTCCTTCTCGACCGGCAGGCCCGCGTTTTGGACATCACCCTTTCTTCCATATCGGACTTCGCGTACATCTTCGACCGCGAAGGCCGCTTCGTGTTTGTGAACCAGGCTCTCTTGAATCTCTGGGGCCTGAAACTTGCAGACGCAGTCGGCAAGAACTTTTTCGAGCTGCGATATCCGGATGAACTTGCGGCCCGCCTGCAGCGGCAGATTCAAACCGTATTCGAAACCAAAGCAGGCCTCACCGATCAGACCGAATACATCAGCCAAACTGGCGCGGGCGGCTACTACGAATACATATTCCGACCGGTCCTCGATCGTGCCGGAAACGTCGAGTTGGTCGCCCGCTCAACGAGAGATATCACCGACCACAAACGCGTCGAGGCCGAACTTCGCCAAAGTCAGGAACGCCTTCGCACTCTCGCTGAATCTCTTGAAAGTCAGATCCAGCAGCGCACCAGGGAACTTGAAATCCGCAACCAGGACGTCCTGCAGCAATCGGAACATCTCCGCGAACTTTCGGTACGTCTGATGAAAACGCAAGACGCGGAACGCCGCCGCATCGCCCGCGAAATGCACGATAGCGCCGGTCAGACCATCGTGGCCTTGTCCATGAACCTCTCACAAATCTCCAGACGATTCGCTGGCCTCGATCCCAACCTGCAGGAACTCGCCGCTCAGGCTGAGTCGATGCTCAAGGAATTGGAACTGGAAATTCGCACCACTTCCTACTTGCTTCATCCACCCATGCTCGATGAGGTCGGCCTGCGCGCCGCTCTGGAATGGTACGTAGAAGGCTTGCAGCAGCGGATCGGGCTCGAAATTCGTTTGGCGATGAACGAATTTGCCCGCCTGTCCGAAGACATGGAACTCACCATCTTCCGCGTGATTCAGGAGTGTCTAACCAACATCCACCGCCACTCCGGGAGCAAATCCGCCGAGATCAATCTGACTTGCAATGCCGACCGCGTAACCATCGAAGTGCGCGATTTCGGCAAAGGTATTTCCGAACAAAATCTTGCCAAGATCCGCAGCCGGGGAGTGGGCGTTGGCCTCCGCGGAATGTTCGAACGCTTACGACCCTTCGCCGGCGACGTCCAAATCGACTCCCAGGAAAACCAAGGGACCACGATCACCATCACCGTCCCCCACCATGTTCCGGCTTAGTTTTCAGCCGTATCGCTTGCCCTTGGCAGCGCGACGCGTCTAGGGTCTGCGAACTAGGCGGACCTACGAATAATTCTCACACTAGACGCTCTCCTCGAAGCTCTGCTGCGGTTCGGGAAGATTGTCACCGTCTCTAGAGACCCAAACATAAAGAGTTGGTAAAAGAAAGATGCTCATGGCCAGATCCGAGATCAACCCGCCGACGATCACAATGGCGAAAGGTCGTTGTGAGTCGGAACCGATCGCATGTGACAGCGCCGCCGGCAGCAATCCAAATGTGGCGACCAGCATGGTCATCATAATCGGTCGAAGCCTCAAAACCGCTCCCTCAATCGCCGACTCCGCTATGGTGTAGCCCCCTGCGCGCAACTGGTTGATGTACTCCAGCATAATCACTCCCGTTTGTACGGAAACTCCAAACAGCGCCAAAAACCCTACGCCGGAGGACACGCTGAAGTGCGTGCCAGTAATCAGCAACGCCAGCAACCCGCCGACGGGCGCCAGCGTTACATTCGCAAGAATCAGCAACGCCCATTTGAACGAGCGAAACATCGCGTACAGGATCAGAAAAATGAGCAGGATGGTTAGCGGCACCACAATGAAAAGGCGTTCTTCCGCACGTTTCTCACTCTCATATTCGCCTTCCCAATCAATGTGATACCCGCGTGGCAATTGCACCTGCGCGTTTACCCTTTTGATGGATTCCTCCACCGCACTCCCGAGGTCCCGTCCACGGACGCTGTATTTGATCGCGATATAGCGCTGATTTCCCTCGCGATAGATCTCAGAGGCGCCGTCCCGTTTCTCGATTTTGCACAGTTGCGCGACCGACACGCGTTCGCCCGATGGCGACACCAGCCGAATGTTCTCGATGGCTTCCTCGGTGTTGCGATATTGCGGGAGATAGCGCAGAACCAGGTCGTACCGCTGTTCATCTTGCAACACTTGCGTCAGGGCTCCCCCGCCTACCGCCGTCTGAATCGCGTCCTGCACGTCCGCGACATTAATCTGATGGCGTGAGGCCAATTCTCGGTCCACTTCGATGTTGATGTTGGGTTGCCCCAAAACCTGAAATACGCCTAGGTCCTCAATTCCCTTCACCTGTCGCATCACATTAACGATCTGAGTGGCTTTCTGTTCCAGCACACTTAGGTAGTCGCCGTACACCTTGGTGGCTAACTGCCCCTTTACTCCACTTACGGCTTCCTCCATGTTGTCCGCGATGGGCTGCGAAAAATTCCAAATAACCCCCGGAGTCTTGTCCAATTCGCGTTGCATGGCGGCGATGAGTTGTTCTTTGTCTTCGTGAAATATCGGCCGCCACTGTTCCTTGGGCTTCAAATCAACGAAGTACTCGGTGTTGAAAAAACCGGTGGCGTCGGTGCCATCATCCGGACGTCCCACCTGACTCGCGCATCGCGTGACCTCCGGAAACGAACAAAGAACAACTCTTGTTTGATTTGCTAGCCGTGTCCCTTCCGTCGGACCGGTGCTGGGAGCGAGCGTGCCGCGTACCCAGAGCGCGCCTTCGTCTAAATGGGGTAAAAACTCCGAACCCACCACGCCGCTGACGATAAGATAGGTGGCAACGAGGAAGGTGAAGGCCGCGAAGCCCACCGTTAAGTAACGATGTTCGATCGCCCCACGCACTCCTTGGCGGTAGAGCTTTTTCAGGAATTCCATCACCGGGTTATGCCACTCGCTTGCGCCCTTGCGGAAAAAGAAGCTGGAAAGCACCGGCGCGATCAGTACCGAAAACAACAACGCGCCAAGCAGCGCGAAAGCCACGGTCCAAGCCATCGGTTTAAATAAGCGCCCTTCGACGCGCTGCAATGTAAAGATGGGTAGGTACGCGGTGATGATGATCGCAATTGCGTAGAACACCGGCCGCTGGACTTCATGGGCGGCTTCTCGGACGCGTTCCATGGGCGTTTTATGGGAACGCCCGGAACTACCCAAATGGCGGATGGTATTCTCTACCATCACCACCGCGCCATCAACGACCATCCCGAAATCCAGTGCACCCAGTGAAAGTAAATTGGCCGGAATTCCTTTGAGCCTCAGACAGTTGGCTGCGAACAGCAATGAAAACGGGATCGTCAATGCGACGATAATTGCGCCGCGAACGTTTCCCAGAAAGAGAAACAGGATGACGATGACCAGGACGATGCCTTCGGTAAGATTGTGTAAGACCGTATGGGTCGTGTAGTGAAGCAAGTCGCTACGATCAAGGAAGGGGACGACTTTTACGCCGCGCGGAAGAATATAGTTGTTCAGCTGCTCGATTTTTTCATGAATGCCCTTCAACGCAGTTTCGGCATCCGCGCCTTTCCGCAGCAGAACAATGCCTGAGCACACATCATCGTTGTCCGCCACCACCCCGTCTTCGCGATGAATCGCTCGCCCGAACTGCCCGAGCCTGATCTTTGGCCCCTGCGCGACAACAGCAATATCCTTGACCCGCAAGGGAGTGCCAGCCTTGGTCAGGATCACCGTGTTTTCAATGTCGCGTACATTTCTGAACAGGCCTACTTCGCGAATGTTAAGTTGCTGCAGACCCGACTCGATAAAGCTGCCGCCGGCATTGGCATTGTTGTTGGTGAGTTGCTGTTCCACCTGCACGAGGCTCAGCCCGTAGGAAATCAATTTGTTGGGATCTATGCGCACTTGATATTCGCGCGTCGGTCCGCCAAAACTGCTTACGTCCACAACATTCGGCACGGCCTTGAGATTCTTCTCGATCACCCAATCTTCAATGGATTTCAGATCCATCACGTCGTATTCAGGATTCGTGCTCTTCAACGTGAAGAAGTAAATTTGCCCTACAGGGCTCCAGTCCGTACCCATCTGCGGCACCACCCCGGTGGGCAGCGTTACCTGCGAAAGCCGCTCCAGTACCCTTTCGCGATTCCAGGCATCCTCTTCTTCATCATCGAAAATTAGTTTCAGGTCCGAAAGCCCAAATAGCGAGAACGACCGCAGATGCGTGACGTGCGGGATTCCATTCATCACCGTTTCCAGCGGGATAGTGATTTGTTGTTCCACCTGTTCCGCAGAAATTCCCGGCCACTGCGTGATGACCTCCACATAATTATCCGCAACGTCCGGATATGCTTCTACCGGGAGTTGGTGAAACGAAACCGCGCCCCATAGCAGCAGAACGCACGCGACCGCCAGCACCATAAATCGATTGTTGAGCGCAAAATCGACGAGTGTTTGAATCATGATTTTTCCTTGGTATTAGAGGAGTCCAGATGGACTCCTCCAGGTCCGCCGCGTCCGTTGCGCGGGCAGTTCAACGCCACGCACATAGCGGAACCGGAAGCTATCCTGGGTTGTAAATTGAGGACAACGACGCGCCCGCGATTAGGCGCCTGCTTTCCCGTCGATCGATTGGGGCCTTAGAGGAGAGCTAATTCGGAAGGAGGGGCGCGACCCGAATGTGGAGTTAGGACAGAGGAAAGAACAAATCTGCAGCTCGATTGTGGAGCACCGTCATCGAGCGATCTGGGCCGCGGTAGCCGAACACCAACCCACAAACCCCACACGCGTGATTGCTGCAGGACGCCAACAATTCCCGGCTCCTGGTCGTCGGTGGAACCCCAACTCGTCCCAGGTTCGTTGAACGCTGCGGGAAATGCACTTGGATCAACTTGGGAAAAAACTCCGTGGCCGTCATTGAGAAGAATCGCCACGGGCTGCTTAAGCCACGCGCTGGTCAAAACCAAATCAAGGGCATGGTCGCCGTTGACGTCGCGTGCCACGATTTGCAGGCCACCCGTAGGGGCGACGACCAAAATCCTTTGGCCTTGGCCAGCCGTAACCTGCAGCCGAATCCAGTAGTCTGTCTGGAAAGCATCACTTCGCCCGGTTTCGACATACGCAAGGTCGGGACGGCGATCGCCGTCCAAGTCGGCAATTGCAAACCTCAGTCCCGATCCGCCGGAACTGAAACGACTCGGCTGATGCTCCGAACTTCTTGACGCGCAAGTCATCACCGCGAGAAAGGGTAGAAGCGCGAATGCTCTCAGCACCGCTGCCCGGGAAAAACCCCGTAGCGGCACCTCGCAAGTTTATTGGTGAGATGAGATCGGTTCACGATCAGCCTTTGTCGAGCCAATTCACAATAGCATTCCTTGGCGTGCGAAAAAAAGCCGAACTCTTGATTCCTACGCTCGATCTTCAAGGCCTGGTCGAGCTGCGCTTGAGAATAGGCGGGCAGGTCCGCGCCTCGACGAAGTATTGCCGCAACGGGTTTCCGGACTCCGGCGAGTCGACTCCAATCAAGCGTTGCGTCGACCCTATGAGCTGGCACAACTTATCGAGAGTTAGCGCATTCGGATAAATCAATACAAAACCGAAGGCAGCCATGCGCCGGCTGGCTCATTGTAAAGCCCGATGCTCATCAACGTCATCGGCTGGACCACTCGCAGACCATTTGCAAGGCACCAGCGTAGCAGCGCACTGTTTCGTGACGGCACCAGAATGCCGGAACCACCAAAGGATTCCACCGAGGCAATCAATGCCTGCATGTCCAGGTTGCTCTCCGTCGTTGCATGGCCGAAGAGAGCCAAAGCTGTCGCGTATCCAGTAATGCAGCCTGCACGCTCGACCACACAAGCGGTCTTCTGCTGGATGCCATCCGCCAATTCACTGCCTCGATCGAATCCATGCACCCGGCGCGACAGCGCATTGCATGCTTCCAAATCACCGTGTTGCGCCGGCCTCACAACACATCCGGGGACATTCCGATCGAGGGGCCGTCCTTGAACGCAGGAAAGCGGCTCTCGGACGTCGAAACCAAGCGCAGTGTAAAGCGAGAGCGAGCGGTTGTGGTACGCGGCCTGCACCAACCGTATTCCAGCAGGATGACGCTCCTGAGCTCGGTCCATCACCACGTGCATAAGCTTGCGCCCGACGCCGAGGTTTTGTACGGCTGGGTCGACAGTAATTGGTCCAATACCAGCGATCAAGGAACGCTCGTCGAGACAATTGCTTCCCACGATGCGACCCTCGCTTTCCGCAACTACGCAGTAAAAGCCAGGACTAGAAAAAAGCATTGAAATCACGCCGGTGGCGATCTGCGGTTCAGGAAAATCGCAAGGAAAACCGTGCATGGCACTGAGCTTGAAGAAGGCATCGTAGCAAATTTGACCGCAGAGGGAGCTGTCATCCGGCGTGGCGGCACGAACGGTCACTTCCGGTTGCGATTTTGCCGACATAGTCGCACCTCATTTTCCCGCGAGAGTATACCAGCCTGGTGTCAACGATGGAGTGACGGATTGAAATCGATTTGCGGCTGGTCGACATGGAACTTGGAATTTACTCGACTTGCCTGGTAAGTCGCATCGTCTCAATGGGTCGACGCAACACCATCTAATTGGTTGATCCGACGCCACATTCTGTTACTAATTACAACAAAGCATGTACTGTTTTTTCCGTGAGCTCGGGAAACCCTTCCATGCAAACGAGCCATCGGAACCGCCGTCGCCCCAGAGCATGCAACGCTTACTGAAACTCGCCGCCCAACACAACTGCTGGATGGCTTCCCCTCAGGAAAATGCAGCGATCGGTTTAAGTGGTTTCTAGCACGTTACGGAGAAACCGGCTGGTAACTCGTAGCGAACCTCACCCTCAGTGCGTGCCGATGATGTAGCAGTGAGGTTATCGGCCTCCCCACCTCACCTCCAGATACAAACGCTTTACACCTTTCTAACGGCATCGAGGAATTCTCATCGGGGGCACGCCCTAGACTCGATAGGTCTACGTTAGAGGGTAAGACTTCGGATGAGAATATCTTCGGGGAGCTTTCGTTCTGGGCAGTTCAGCAGTATGGCAGCGATTTTGTTTGGGCTGGTGCTTGGTGGTTGTGGCGGTGGGATGACTGCGACGAACACCGTTCCGCCGCAAGCGCCGCAACCGCCGCAAACGCAAAGTGGAAGCTTTGCTTTCGTAGCCAATGTGAATTCAAACAACGTTTCTGTTTTCCAGGTTGATGCGAGTTCCGGTGAACTCGTTCCCGTCGCAGGGAGCCCCTTTCCGACCGACCTTGGTCCCGAATATCTCGCGGTGGATGCTTCCAGCAAATTTCTGTTCGTAGGGAACGCAGGTTCGAATACGGTGTCGGCATTTCAGATTGACGCCACTTCGGGCAAGCTGACGCCGGCGCCGGGGTCTCCCTTTGTTTCCGGTGCGCGCCCCGAAGGCGTGGCCGTCGATCCGATGGGGAGATTTGTGTTTGTTGCGAATCAGGCCTCGGGCAGCATATCTGTCTTCAACATCGGTGCTGGTGGGACGCTGGCCCCGATCGCGGGATCGCCGTTCCCGGCGAGCAGTCCGTTCGACGTAGCCGTAAATCCAACAGGCACTGTTTTGTTTGCGAGCAATTTCCCCGATTCCCAGGTGTCCGATCTCAACACTGTCTCTGCATTCCAGATCGGTGCGAGTGGGGCTTTGAGCCAGATTCCAGGTTCACCGTTCGCGACCGCGAATGCTCCTGGGTTCGCGTCGTCGGTGGGATTGGCAACCGATCCGGGCGGGAAGTTCCTGTTCGTGGCGGACCACATGGCGCAGGCGGTCGTGCCGTTCAATATTAATCCTGTGAACGGAACGCTGACGGCGGCGTCCACGTTGCCTACGCCCCCGGCGAGTTGTGGAGTGTCTTGCCACAACAATCCGTTACGTGTGGCGGTACATCCCAACGGGCAACTTGTCTACGCTACCAACGTGCAGGCTGGCACGGTCTCTGCTTTCAGCTTGGTGAGCGGAGGCTTATCCCCCATTGCGGACTTCCCGACGGGTCAGCACCCCTTCGGAGTGGCGCTTGATGCGAAAGGGGGGTTTTTGTACGTCGCGAACAAGGTCGATAACGACATTTCGGCATTCTCGGTGAGCATGACGACGGGAACGCTTTCGCCGGTCGGCGGCTCGCCATTTCCGGCCGGCGGCAATGGCCCGGTTGGGATCATTATCGTGTCTAGACCGTGACCTTGAATGCCGGCCTCCACGCTGTGGATACTGGTGTCAGGGCCTGGAGGAGCATTGCTCACAATTAGGCCCGTCGTAAAGAATTTCCAGTTCAGAATCGCTCTTCCACCCCAGACCATTGGTTCCGACCGACTTCCATTCTCCAAAATAAACAACGTCGCGCTTCAGGCCTCGAAACGTAAACAACTCGACAGAAGTATCTGCACCTCAAGCCCCTTTGAGTAGATCTGTCCGTCTGCGGGCGTTCTCAAGCCAACTGTCCGCCGTCAACAAACAACAAAACGCCATTCACGTAAATCCGCGTCGGATGATGCCAAGAACGCAGCTGGTCCGGCGATATCGTCCGGCAATCCAAGCCTGCCGGCGGGAATCAGTTTTCTATACTTGCGCATAAATCTGGAATCTTTCAGGAAGGGCTCCGTCAAACGTGTCCGGATCAATCCTGGACCTATGGCGTTCGACTGTATGCCGTAGTGACCCAGTTCCCGCGCCATGGTTTTGGCCAACAGGAATAGTGCGGCTTTCGAAGCGTTGTACGGTGCGAGTTCAGCTTCCGCATCCCAACTGTTGGTCGATGCCATGAATATCATTTTGCCGCGCCTCTTTTTGATCATATGCGGAGCCACCGCGCGCGCCACCAGAAATGCGCCCTTCAAATTTATGTCCATCGTCCAGTCCCACAGATCTTCACTGGTTTGTATAAAAGGCACGCTCTTGGCGACACCCGCGACGTACATCAGGATGTCCACTCGGCGGTGGCGTCGTACAATTTCTGCAACCATCCGTTCGATTTGTCGCTTGCGGCGAACATCGCAGATTGCGGTCTGTACCGTCGTTCCTGCGTCCGCCATCTCGCGGGACAGCATATCCATCTTGGCGCGGTCGATGTCCGCGATGACAACATGAGCCCCCTCCCGCCGCAACCGGATGGCGATCGCCCTGCCGATGCCCTGCGCCCCTCCCTGAGCGCGTCAGGAAGGGCTTTCTGCCTCTTGACAAGGACATATCATGGAAGTCCTAGTGTTGTATCGGAAGCGCGAGCGGGCAAGGCGCAGGCACGAGCACGGTGTGTTTGCGCGCTTTCGATACAACGACTTGAAGGTAGCCGCCCGCGGTTGCGGCGGACGCGGGCCCTATGCAAATTCAATGGTGGGACAGAGCGGTGTGGGAGGTGCGCGGAGACTGTGCCGCAGCGCGCCATACAAGGCCCCATGCGCCAATAAGTTGGCTACCGCGAAAAAGTATCTCCAAGAGCGTGGTTGAAGAGGCTGAAAAAAGAGATCTGTTCGACGGCAAGGCGCAGAAGTCCGGAGCGTGCGGAGGCACGCGAAGGTTTCGGGTTAGAGAGAGTCGGTTCATGCCGCAGCCGTGATCCCAGGTGGAGAACGAAGCTGAATTTCAGACGCGGTGAGCCTTTCGATGATCTTCATCGGGCCACCACACTGGGGACAGCGCCAAAGATCGGGGAAGTCTTCGGTGGAGGCAGCGTGTTGTTCGGCTTGCGGCTCTTGTACCGCGCCGAGCAACTGAAAACAAAGCGGCAGAAGAGTGGCACGCTTGCGGTTGGCCAGGAATCCGAAGTTACGGATGCGCACGAAGCCTTCCGGAAGTAGGTGCAACAGGAAGCGGCGCAAGAACTCATCGACAGGTAGGGTCAGCAACTTCTGTTTGTGGTGGTCTGCGGAATCGCGCCAGCGAAAAGTGACTTGGCCATCGGTGAAGGAAACCAGGCGATGGTTGGAGATGGCTACCCGATGGGTATAGCGGCCGAGATATTTCAGCACATGCTCGGGGCCACCGAAGGGGCGTTTTAAGTGCACCACCCAGGCTTGTCGATAGAGTGGCCGCAGCCAGGCAGCGAAGGTCTTGGGCTGAGCGAGGAACTTCAGGTCTGCATGGAAGTTGAGTTGGCCGTTCTGAAAAGCTTGCTTGAGCGCGTCCACGAATTTGCCGCGAAAGACTTTCCGCAGCACCGGTTTGGGAAGGAAGTAGTTCTCTCGTGAGCGAACCCAGTGGGTGTGATCGAGCGAGAGGCCGCCGGCGGGAACGACGCAATGGACATGCGGGTGAATATTGAGCTTCTGACTCCAGGTGTGCAGCACACTGAAGAAACCAATTTCCGCGCCGAGGTGTTTCGGATCGCGAGCGACTTCGAGAAGTGTTTCCGCGCTGGTGCGAAACAGGAGATCGTAGAGGATCTTTTTGTTCGGCAGGACCAGTGGCGCCAACCGGTGGGGCAGTGTGAAGACGACATGGAGGTAGCGTGTCGGGAGAAGTTCTCGCCGACGCGCAGCGATCCACCGTTCCCGAGCACCCGCCTGACACTTGGGGCAGTGGCGATTTCTGCACGAATTAAAAGAGATGGCGCGATGCCCGCAGCGGGTGCACTCATCGAGATGACCGCCGAGGGCGGCGGTACGGCACCGCCGAATGGCCAGCAGCACTTTGACATGCATCCACCGGAGCCACTTGCGGTTTCGTTCGATGAAGGTATCTCCCGCAGCGCGGACGATATCGGCCACCTCGAGGGGTGGCCGGTCCATCTACTCTTCCTGCGGTGACTCGCTTCTTAGGGACAGTGAGTCCAGTGGACTGGCTGTCGCGTTCAGGCGAAGTTCAGAAACATGGAGGTAGATAGTGGTCTGTTCCAGATCGCTATGGCCTAACAGCATTTGGATGTTGCGCAGATCCGCACCCTGTTCGAGCAGATGCGTGGCAAAGCAATGCCTAAGCGTATGGGGGTGTACCTGTTTTTTGATACCCGCTCGCTTGGCAGCGTTCCGGCACGCATGCCAAACCGCTTTCGTAGAAATCGGCCGATCGTTGGTATGCTGCTGGTTGCCTGGAAACAGCCACTCGCTTGGCTTTCGCCTTAACCGCCGCCAGTGCTCCCGCAGTTCCTTGAGCAGCTTTGGGCTAAGCATCACGTCGCGATCTTTGCGCCCTTTGCCACCCCGGACGTGAATGACCATGCGCTGGCTGTCGACGTCTGAAATTTTCAGGTGGGTTAACTCGGCACGTCGCACTCCGGTGGCGTAGAGCGTCATCAGCAGAGTGCGATGGAAGGAACTGTCAGCCGCATCGATCAGTCGCGCCACTTCTTGCGGGCTCAGAATCGAGGGAACGTGCTCGGCTCTTTTCGGATAGGGAGTCTCGACTGCGCTCCAGCTTTTCTTGAGAGTTTTGCCATAGAAGAACCGCAGAGCTGCAAGATAGACCGTAACGGTGCTCGCCGCCAACTTTCGCTTCTTGAAAAGTTCCGATTGGTATTCACGAATGTGCTTGGGGCCCAGACAGTCTGGAGGACGCTGGAAGCGTCGTGAGAAATCTTCCACTATACGGATGTAACTGCTTATGGTAGTTTCAGCGTAATTACGACGCTGGAGTTCCTCCAGCATCATTTTTCTGAGATGGGTCACGGGGACACCTCCTGTGACCCAAATTTATCTCTACCGATAGGCAATCACTGTTGAGTTACCTCACGCGAAGCGTCCGCCGCCGGGCGGCTGCGTTCAAGTCGGGTTATCGGACATCTTGGGCGCGGTACTTCAATTGTCTGGCAACCGCGCTATCAGCCACGAGGGCTGTCGGCGCCGAGTCCGGGATGTTCACGTTCTGGCTAGGCAATCCGCGTTTCAGTGTATAATCCCGGGCAATCCTTTCTGGACAGGTGAGCTTTGGATCCTGTGCAACCTACAAACCTCTGGATTCCAGTTTGTTGTGAGCGCGTCATGCGCTTCAACATGTTCGTCCAGAAAGAAGGCACCGCTTACGGCGCACTGGTTTGCACAATCTGCAGCAAAAATATCACCCTTGAATTGGAACATTCCGCGGACTTGAGCGCCTACGGAACAGGCGCTCGCGTGCTCACCATGCTGGGATCACCCAAGCCACCCAATGTCGAGCGGCGAAAAGCGGATGGCGACGCTACTTTGAACGACCAAACTTTGTGACCTGGAACTTCGTGACCTGCATCGTCGGCATCTAGGGGCGCGGGCTCCCTCATGATTGACCGTACCATTTCTCACTTTCGCGTTTTGGAGAAACTCGGCGCCGGCGGAATGGGTGTGGTCTACAAGGCCCAGGACACCAGACTCGATCGTGCTGTCGCCCTGAAATTTCTTCCCGACGGCATGGCCCAGGACTCCCAGGCTTTGGAGCGTTTTCGCCGCGAAGCCCACGCCGCTTCGGCCCTCAACCACCCGGGCATCTGCACCATCTACGACATTGGCGAACAGGATCATGTGCCTTTTATCGCCATGGAGTTCATCGACGGCGAAACCCTGCGTCAACACATCCACGGCCAGCCGCTGCCTGTTGAGCAAATCCTCGACCTCGGGATTCAAATTGCCGATGCCCTCGACGTGGCCCACGCCGGAGGGATCATCCATCGCGACATCAAACCCTCCAACGTCTTCGTCACCAAACGCGGTCAAGCCAAAGTTCTCGATTTCGGCTTGGCCAAGCTTGTTCCCAAAGATATCGCGGGGCTTGCTCCCGACGATTCCTCACCCACCGCAGCTCCGGACGGCGTCTCCATTGTCGGTGTCCTTAGTGGCACGCCGGCATACATGTCTCCGGAACATGTTCGCGGCGATGACCTGGATCCTCGCGCAGACGTTTTCGCTTTGGGTCTGTTGCTCTACGAAATGGCCACTGGCCGCCAGGCATTTGGCGGCAAGACTGCCGGCGCGATTATCGAAGCCATCCTCACCCGCGCTCCCGCATCCGTGCGAACTGTGAATCCTCAGATTCCTCCGCAACTCGAGGAAATCATCAACAAGTGCATCGAGAAAGATCGAAATCTGCGATACACCACAGCCGCGGCGGTCCGATCAGACTTGCAACAGCTCAAACGTGTCTCCGACTCCGGCCAAACAATCTCTTCCGTAGCGGTAGCGCCAACCGCAGCCGCAACCGCAGTCGCAGCCGCACCTCGCTCCGGTCGCTTCGGTTGGAAGGCGGGCGCCGGCATTTCTGCATTTTTGGTCGCCCTGTTCGCCATTGCCGGCTGGCTCTACAACACGCGACGCGCGCATGCCTTGACCCAGGCGGACACCGTCGTCCTCGCTAACTTTACCAACAAAACTGGCGACCCGGTCTTTGACGAGACCCTTCGCCAGGGTCTCGCCGCGCAGCTCCAGCAATCCCCCTTCTTGAGCCTGGTCGCCGACCAGCGCATCCAGGAAGAGTTGCGGCTCATGGGCATTCCGCCCGACACCAAGTTGTCACCCGCGGTCGTCGGCGATCTCTGCCAGCGTCTCGGAAGCAAGGCCTATTTAGGCGGTACGATCTCCAGCATCGGCAGTCAGTACGTCATCGGCGTCAGTGCCGTGAATTGTCGGACGGGAGATTCTGTCGCGCAGGAACAGGTCACTGCCAACGGCAAAGAAGCCGTTCTCAGTGCGCTGGACAAAGCTTCGATCAAGCTGCGAGAACAACTGGGGGAGTCCCTCAAGACTATTCAGAAACTCGATACGCCCATCGAGCAGGCCACCACACCTTCTTTGGAAGCGCTCCAGGCGTACAGTCTGGGCCGAAGAAACATGCTCGGCAAAGCCGACTACACCGCCGCTATACCTCTGTTCGAGCGCTCCATTCAGCTCGATCCGAATTTTGCCATGGCCTATGCCACGCTGGGCACCACCTATCACAACCTCGGCGAAAAAACCCTCGCTGCCGAAAATACCAGGAAATCCTACGAGCTTCGTTCTCGAGTCAGTGAATGGGAGAAGTTCTATATCGAGTCCCACTACTATCATTTCGTCACCGGCGACCTAGAGAAGGCCCGACAGGTCTACGAACTTTGGGCGCAAATCTATCCCCGCGAGCAAGTAACCCCCACGAATCTTGGCGTCGTGTTCCAAACACTCGGACAGCACGACAAATCCGTCGCGCAGTGGACCGAGGCTATGCGTCTTAGCCGCTCCGACAGCTTGAATTTCGCCAATCTCGTTCTTGGCTACATTCACCTGAAGCGTCTCGACGAGGCCCGTGCTACCGCCGCGGAAGCGCTCTCAAAGAATCTCGATTCCGCCGACCTGCGCATCGACCTCTACGAGCTCGCATTTTTGACCAACGATGTACCCGGGATGGCCGAACAGGTTTCCTGGGCGACCGGCAAGCCCGGAAAAGAAAGTGTCATGCTCTCTCTGGAAGCCGCCACCGCCGCCTACCAAGGCAAGTTGGCCGCTGGTCGCGAGTTCTCCCGTCAAGCATCGAGCTCCGCGCAACGCGCCGGCGAAAAAGAGATCGCCGCCGGCTGTGACGCCGCTGCGGCGCTTTGGGAATCCCTCTACGGAGACAGTTCGCAAGCACGACAGCGCGCCGCCGACACCCTCGCCCAGTCCAATGGTCGCGACGCTCAGTATGTTGCCGCACTGGCGCTGGCCTTGAGCGGCGATTCGGCGCACGCGCGAACTCTCGCCGATGATTTGGACAAACGCTTTCCCGAAGACACCATCGTTCGCTTCAATTACCTGCCGGCGCTTCGTGCCCAAATTGCCCTCAATCTCCCGGGTAGCGGAGCCAAGGCCGTAGAAGCGCTGGCCGTCGCCTCACCCTATGAACTCGGCGTTCCCGGCAGCAACGGCCTTTGGACCAACCTCTACCCCGTCTACGTCCGCGGCGAAGCTTTTCTCGCCTCTCATCAAGGCACTCTGGCGGCCGCCGAGTTTCAGAGAATCCTGGATTGGCCCGGCGTGGTGGGCAACGAGCCCATCGCCGCCCTTGCGCATCTAGGTCTCGCGCGTTCTTACGCCCTGGCAGCCGACGTTCCCAAATCGCGCGCGGCATACAACGATTTCCTTACCCTTTGGAAAGACGCCGACCCCGACGTTCCCATCCTGACGCAAGCCAAGTCCGAGTACGCGAAGTTGCAGTAGTCGCTTCCGGACCTGTGCGCAAAAACTTTGTTTCTGCCCGGGAGGCCCGCTTGACCGGAATCTTGACTCCGTACTCCACCTGTGACGTCTCGCCGTTTATCAAACACATGCGCTTGACGACAGATTTCGCAGTAGACTTCGTTATAGATAGCGCGATCTCTCGGAAACTCGTGACCGGAGCCCGGGACCGCGCATCGAAGCCAGCATCTGCACGACACGTGTCCGAGCGATTCGCATCGGACGGAAAGCCACCACGAGGTGAACGTTCCATGACCATCTACGGCGGAAAAGACCTGGCCAACGCATTTCGCACCGTACGCAAAAACACCCTTCAGATTGCGGAAGACATTCCCGAGCAGCAGTACGGCCACGTGCCGGCGCCCGACTGCCGGTCCGTGGGCCAAATGCTGACGCACATCGCCGTCTCCCCGCGGGTGTGGGAGGAAGTTCACGGTAAGCAACGCGTGCAGACGCTGGTGGGTTTCGACTTTGCAGTACTGGCGGACCGCGTGAGGGCCGAGGAAGCGAAGCCCAGAACGAAAGCGGAGATTCTGGATTTGCTGCGGATCCAGGGCGACCAATTTGCCGCGTGGCTGGAGTCGCTGACGCCCGAGTTCCTGGCGGAAAACGTCACCGTAGCCGACGGGACCGGCACCAAGACGCGCTTCGAGCAGCTGCTGGGCACCAAGGAGCACGAGATGCATCATCGCGGGCAGCTTATGCTGATCGAGCGGCAGCTCGACATCGTGCCGCATCTGACGCGGCAGTTCCAGGAGCGGATGGCGCAGATGCGCGCCGCAAAAGCCTGACTGACGAATGTCTGGCTGCCAATCTCACCGTTTCAGCGCGTCCATCCCGAACGCCTCCGTCCAATCTCTCTGTATCTGTCTGAGCATAGCGGGATAGATCACCCATCTCCGAAATGGATCAATAGCCGCCATGTAGACCCGCGTGATCCATCCCCGTTCGCGAACGTAAACCGCGAAATAGAAGCGGTATCCCTTCGGCGTTTCCGCGAGCCCGCTCAGCGCTGCCGCGTGAACAGTGCGGTTGATCAATTCGAGCAGCAGTTCGTTCTCAAAGCTGTAGACCACGCGAAACATCCCCTCCCGAGTCCCCGCGGGAACCGTGGATCGCGCGCGATCTTCGGTCGTTAGCCGTTCCGCGAACAACCCGCTCGGGGTTTCGCTCGGTTCGCGGTCCCAGCCAAACACCCGCCCAACGAGGAATCGCAATCGGATTAGTGCTCGCGTCGGCAAGGAGAATCGCTCGACTGAGTCCTTGTGCTTCAGGCGCCGGCGAAATTCCTGGAGTGTGACACGCTCCTGCGCGGCGGGAAGTTCCACGGCCCATACGTCGTGGAGAGCGACCCCGGCAAGGAAGGAATGGACCCTGAACGGCCGCGCGAGAAATTCCTGCGGCGAAATCCGAGGCATACCGTAAAGACTATGCGTATGAAATCGAAATGGAAAGAATTAAGTCCCATCATTCGATCATTCCTCGCACGGGGTGTAAGGCACCGCCATCTTGGCCGGAAATGTTCGCGCTCGTACCCTAGTTCCTGGTAACCGCGCTTCGCAGGCCCATATAGACCCACCTCAATTCGAGAGCTGTGATATACCTCTGACGAATCGAAGTTCCGCGTTTGCGCCAAAAAGGGAGAACCTAAATGCCTTCACACCACATCTGGGGATTTTTGTGTTGTGCTGTACTCCTTTCCTCCTGCTCAACGGTCTGTCTCGCCCAGAACACCGAGAGCAAGGCTCCGCCGGTCATCGATGTTCACGTCCACGCGATAGACGGGGCCTTTCCCGGCGCCGCACCGATGTGTCCAAACACCTCGAAGTTCACGGCGTCCGATCCTAAAGACAAGGAAGCGCCTTTCGGTTGGGTGAAAGAGGAATGCACCCCTGCGCTTTACCCATCTGCAGCGGGCGAGTATATGAAGGATGTACTCGCCGAGATGGAGCGCCTCAACGTCACGGCGGTTACCTTTGGCGATCCAAAGAGTGTGCAGAAATGGAAAGACGCCGCGCCCGCCAGGATCATCCCCGGCACATCCTTCAGCAACGTTATGGCTCCGGGTCAACGCGTCGCCGTCGAAGAGCTGCGAAAAGACTTCACAACCGGCGGTTTCAAAGTGATGGGCGAGATCGGACTTCAATATGAGGGCATCTCGCCCAGCGATCCTTCGGTCGATGCCTATTTCGCTCTCGCCGAGGACTTGGATATCCCCGTGGCCATCCATATGGGGACCGGCGGCTCAGGACGCGCAAACGTGATGATGCCAAAATTCCGCGGGTCCATGGGGAATCCCCTTCTGCTTGAGGAGCTTTTGGCGCGCCACCCGAAACTCCGCGTTCAAGTGATGCATGCGGGCTATCCCATGATCGATAACATGCTCACGCTGCTACAGGCCAACTCGCACGTCTACGTCGATGTTGCGGGACTCATCTGGAGCTATCCCATCAAGGAGGTCAATCGCTATATCGAGCGACTCGTGGATGCCGGATTCGAGGACCGCGTGATGTTCGGAACCGACCAATTGATCTGGCCCAAGCTGATGGCCTATTCGATCAGCATCATTCAAAACGCCGATTACCTGACGCCTCAGCAGAAACGCGACATTCTGTACAACAACGCGGCGCGATTTTTGCGGATGGATACTGCTGCTCAAGGCAAGTGAGCTCATCCTGAAAAATCGTGCCCTGCTTGTTTGAAGGCTCGGCCAGTAGCGGCACCTCCTTAGTAAGCCCAGTAGTTCGGGTTAGGCGTGCTTAGGGTGGCGGAACCCACCTTAGCGGCAAGCGCGTCCGTCACTAGGGGCAAGCGCGTCCGTCGGTAGTTGCGTGGTTGTCCTCCTTATCGCGTCTGTGAAACATGCTGAGGAGGAGACTGCTGGTCTGTTCGTCGTCATCATCATCTTCGGACTTACGTTCGCGATCGAGGGCGGAGACGCTGTTGAGGAGGAGTTGGGAAATGTAGGCGAAGGCCACGGCGTCGCGGCGAGTGATGCGTTTGTGGGCGAGCTGCTTGACGAGATTGCCGAGGAAGGCGTTGACGCAACGGGCGGAAGTGAGATCTCCGACGTTGTCGAGGAGTTCGTTGGCGGCGGCTTCGTTCTGGAGGCGCCGCGCTTTCATTTGCTTGCGAACATGATGGGCGCAGAGGGTGGAGTTGGGATCGGCGGTGAACATCTGGCATCGTCCGCCTTTGCCGTTGACGTGCTGGCAGGGGGAGAGAGCCAGGGGTTGAGGAGCGATGGCGGGTGAGAGAGTGACCCCACCCCCGATGGTTTTTGCGTAGTGATTTGATTCCATGGGAGTTACCTCGCGAAATGACGCAGTGATTTGATTTTAAAGGAGATAGCGGAGAGTCTTCTCGTTGATGGATCGAGGGTGGACGAAAGGTCGATCTTTGCTGGGTCGATCTTTGGTGGAAAGACGCTGAGAGCCAAGGTGTGCTGCTATCTTCATGCGGCAGCGTAGCATGAATTGTACTGAATTTTTAATGATAACTTATATGCTATTCGAACGATCTGTGGCAAAGCGGCTGACGTGAAACCTGGGGCAAGCTGCACGCGGCCGACAGTCGGGAGGGAAAACGAAGAGTTTCTTCAGGGGCTAAAGCCCAGTGAGGTGCTGCTGTCCAATGTCGGAGCTGAAGCTCCGACCCCCGAGCAAACCAGAATTGCAACTCAAGGCACTGATGGAAAAACAAAAGTAGCATCTCTCAGTTTTTCCTGAGCGGCCTCAACGCAGTTTTGGTTTTCTGCTCGTCAGCAAACATCTGCTTCCAAAGAATTCTCCCTGGCCCTCGATCCCTAATCATGTAATTGAACAGGGGGAGCCACACATTGCGAATTCCGTAGAATTGCGCTCTCGCCTGATGGCGGGCAAGATGGGCCATAAAATCCGACGCCTGCAATGGCAGGAAGTATTCGTCATCAGCGAAACTGATTGATACGACTTTTGCCCTTACATCAGGACGCGCTTTGCGAATACCCATGTAGTGCAGATGGCAGGTCAAAGCCGTATCGAAGTCATAGTCACAGATTATGCTCAGAACATCGGCGCCTTGCGCGTGGTCCACGACTTCTAGCAGCTCGTTGAAGAATTGAGTTTTGTGAGAGATCAGTTCTGAATTTCAAGGATTATCACTGCATTGCATAAGAGCCGTTTGGTCGTTCTGTCCGCTCAGCTGGCCCTAAGCGGAACCCGATGTCATGCTTCCGCTATCAGGTTTCGCAATCGGCAGAGGTTATAGGCAGCTCCGGTGAAGGTAAAAAGCCATCCAACCTTGTCGATCCCTCGCAGCTTCACTTTTCTGAGCATCCCCACCATCTTCATCCACCCGAACGACTGCTCCACTCGTTTTCGCTTCCGCTGACTCACCACATACCCAGCATGCCGCGTGGTCCGCTCGTCCACCGCGCTGCTGCGGTTCGTATCATTCTGCGCCACATGCGGGGTAATGTTCATCCCGCGGAGTTCTCGTACGAATTCCTGCGTGTCGTAGTTTTTGTCTCCTCCCAAGGTGACCCGCTTTCCGCTGGGAATTGCCTCGGCCATGAGCATCGCTGCCTCTCGTTCCGCTCTTCCATTCGCCTCGGTCAGAAAAGTCTGCACCAAAAGCCCGCTGCGGTTCTCCATCAATACATGTCCCAGGTAGCCGAGCTTTGCTTCGCTCCCTTTGGACTTCCTGAACAGCCGCGCCTCGGGATCCGTCGTCGATTCATGGGTCTGGTTCGTCCGCTTCTCCTTGTGAAAGTCGACCTCTCCTCCTGGTCCGGGTGGCTTCCCCTTCCCGTCTTTCCGCCGAAAACTCTTCTGACTCGCCCAGGCCTCGATCAGCGTCCCGTCCACCGTGAAGTGTTCGTCCGACATGTACGGCTTGGCGCGTTCCAGCACCCTTTGAAAAAAAGACTCCGCGATCTCCTCGTTCAGCAAACGCTCCCGGTTCTTGCTGTACACCGCGTGATTCCATACCGTCTCGTCCATCTCCATCCCCACAAACCATCGGAACAGCATGTTGTACTGGAGTTGCTCGATCAGCATGCGCTCACTGCGCACCGAATAGAAAACCTGCAACAGCAGTGACCTCAACAGCCGTTCCGGAGCGATCGACGGGCGCCCCACATCGGAGTACAGCTTCGCGAACTTCGGCGACATCTCCTTCAGAATCTCGTCCACCATCTTGCGAATTGGTCGCAACGGGTGATCTGTGGGGACACGCTTCTCTGGAGAAATGTAGCTGAACATTCCTTCTTGCAGGTCATCGTCGCCGCGCATTCACTCGCCTCCTTCGCCTTCCTTCACTCTGACGAGTTCTCTTCCATTAAAGTTGCAATGGAACGGAGTTTTTCAACGAACTGCTAGAAGGCCCCGCACAAACACCAAGTAGTAGGGGTCCTGCATGTTTCCAATTTTCTTTTTAGCGTCTGTGGGAATTGCCTTGAAACCCTTTACGTCAACCGCCTGAATCAGACCCAATTCCAAGTCGTCGCAAATACAGTCGGCAAATGGTTTGAGGGCTTCGATACGCTCTTCCAACCTCTGCTTAGGAACATTTCCCCAACTGCGGGAATACTCGCATGCTCGCTTCATATGGAATTCGGGTATGCCATACCTGCGAAGCAATCCCTCCCAATCGATACTGAATTTGTCTATCTTTGACTGCGGAGCGCAGACACAACAGAGCGCTATTAGGGGATGGTCTCCTTGCTTCCCGCTCTCATCCAAATACACTTGTAATACGGCCATAAGCGACTCCCGCACTAAGCTTCTGAGAAAGCTTCTTACTCCATCACTTACATAAGGCACTTATACCGTACTACCTTCCGCCTCTTGCCCAGAGGAGATAATTACCATCGGTAAACGCTAGGCGAGTACAAGCGGCTATTCCCTGCTGATCGGAGTTGCCTGACTGAGCTATCATCCGAATCCGGGGCAAATCTGGAGGTGCGCCGATGGCAGAACGGTCTCGACGGTCCATTCACATGTCTACCTCGCGCCGACGTCCGAGCAAGGAAGAAAAATCACTTGCCGGCACGGTCGCGGTCGTTGCGGGCGCGACACGCGGCGCAGGACGCGGCATCGCTAGGGCGCTGGGAGAAGCTGGCGCGACGGTCTACTGCACTGGACGAAGCGTGCGTGGCAATCGCTCCCCATACAATCGCCCAGAAACGGTTGAAGAGACAGCCGAAATGATCAGCGCGGCCGGCGGCTCCGCCGTCGCACTACGCGTCGATCACACCGTGGAGGAAGAGGTCGAGGCCCTGTTCCAACGAGTGGAACGCGAACGTGGTCGCCTTGATGTGTTGGTGAACAGCATCGCCGGCGAGGATCCATTGATGGCTCAGTGGTGCTTTTTTTGGAAGACGGATCTCAAGAATGCGGAGCCAGCCCTCCGGCAGTCGCTCGTGTCCCACATCATCACCGCCAAGCATGCGGCTCTCTACATGATTCGCAAGCACCGCGGGCTCATTGTGGAGGTGACGGAAAACGACGTGCTCAGCGCGGGAGGCAATCCGGTGACCCAGACGATTAAGCTCGCGCTCAAAGGGTTGGCTCTCAACATGGCGGCGGAACTACGTCCGCATGGCATAGCTGCGGTGGCGGTTACTCCGGGTTTTCTCAGGTCGGAGACGATGCTGGAACGATTCGGCGTCACCGAGAAGACCTGGCGCGAAGGCGGGAAGAAGGACCGGAACTTTCTGGAATCAGAGTCGCCGTTGTTCGTGGGTCGCGCAGTTGTAGCATTGGCAGGAGACCCGGCGATCTTAGAGCGTTCGGGACAGCTTTTCAGCTCTTGGGAACTCGGGCGTGAATACCGATTCACGGACGCCGACGGACGGCGGCCAGACTGGGGCGCCAGTAAACTCGATTTCTCAAAGCATCCGGAAGAGTTGCTCCAGCTACTCAGGACGGGTTCGGAGATCCAGCTTCGGTGGTTGAGCGAACTGCGGCGAAAGACGAAGCACTTTCTCACCCAGCTACCAAAGACGAAGGCCAAGGCTGCCCGCGGTACGCGGACGGGATAGGCCCAGGAGCTCGATCGCGCAGCCAAAATCTGCCACGCCTGCATAAGAAGTCTCCTCAGGGGCTAAAGCCCAGTGAGTGCTGCTGTTGAATGTCGGAGTTGAAGCTCCGACCCCCATAGGATTCAGGACGCAGGCGTGGTGGCACCGAGCTGGGTGCTTGGTGAGTGGTTCAGAACCGTGCTAGGCGAATGATTCGGAACCGATTATTTACCCCGAATATGCGGCTCCGGCTGCCGCGGACTGGCTCTTTCGATTGGCGCCTGCGGTGTCACCCGAGGGCAACAACGGCAAGCTCTTGCTCACGAATTCCATAACGTTGCGGCTGATCGCATCGCGCACTCCCCGCAACGCGTCGCGCTTTTGTTCCTGCGTGCCCATGGTCTGTTCCGGATCGGTCAGGCTCCAATGGCGCACATTGCGGCAGAACGGCCACACCGGGAATCGTTCCTTGGATGGGTCGCCCAGCGTGATCACGAAGGTGAAGGATTCCTTGAAAAATTGACCGATGTCTTTAGGGTGCTGCCCGGAGATATCGACGCCCACTTCCTTCATCACCTCGAGCACCAGCGGATCTCGCTCAATCGACTGGACGGCGGTGCTGGCCGCCACGACTTCATCGCCCGCGAACGCGCGAAGAAATCCTTCCGCCATCTGACTGCGAGTGGAATCTCCGGTAGAGAAAAACAAAACTTTGGGCTTATGTTTCACAGGTGGCCCCCTGGACTTCTACGTTGAAGTTCGCGTCAATTCTACTCCAACGGTAGGCACCAGGTATCGGGCGAACGCAGTACGCTCCCGTACAGAAAATTGTTCAGATTTTAATGTGAGGCCGCGGAGAAGACGCGAAGGAATCAGGAAAAAAAGAGGGGATCAGTGCCATTCCCATCGCCAAAGTGTACGCACCAACGGGCGGCGAGAAGACCAGAAGCAGTTACCAGCGCTCGGGGCTATCTTCGGTATGGCGAATCACGTATGCCAGCACCTCGGAAGCCGACGCGCGAAGCGCCTGCACCACAAGGAAGACCAGCGAAACGCACAAAGGGATTTGGTAGATAGCTCTCAACGCGAGGTGTCCTCCACCAGCCGGAAGGATAGAATCCACGCGCGCTCAGTGGAATGGAACGCGAGACACAATTACGAGTTCCCTTCTTGGACCTAACGATTGGTACGAATTCGGCTTGGGGGACTAGTACGAAAGGACGTCATATCTGGCACGATCCGGCACGGGAAAATTCTCGGTTAAAATGAATTTTCCGCAAGCCGCAAGGAGCACCGAAATTCATCCGCGCTGGGTGGATGCGTTTGGTACCGACGTTGGGACTGGGGGTTGCTGAGGCGCACGCCAGGAATGGCTGTGCCACTGGGACGGCGCTCGCGGCGGCGCTTATTCTTCGCCAAGGACGCCAAATGCCGGCGCGGCGAAATGTGGGCGGACATTATAGGCGCCGGACTTCAGTCCGGCGCCGCGTGACGTCACTCGATAGCTATCGTTGACTATCGATGGTAGTAGCCGTGCCCATAGTAGCCACGACCGTAGTAATAACCGCGACCGTAGTATCCCCCCCACCCAAAACCAATGTAAGGATAAACGTAGCCAGGATAGTAGTAGCCGGGATAGTAGCCATAGGGCGGGTAAACGTAGGCCGGACCCGGATACGCATAGCCCGGACCGGGGTACGCATAGCAACCAGCGTCGGGGCCACAGTCGTTGCCTGGCTGATTGCCGGCGTAAGGCCCAGAGGCACGGTATCCGCGCCCGGGATTATAGTCGCGCTGGTCAACCGGCAGAAACGCATGCTGACTCTGCGTGGTATCGACGGTGACTGGGTCAACAAGGCGGAAGCTGAGCGGCATCTCAGGCCCGACGACCGTGGGACGACCGCGCGTCAACAGGACCGCGCCGATTCCCGCCGCGGCGCCGGCTCCCGCGCCGATGGCAGCGCCTGTGCCCCAGCCGGCAGCAGCTCCAATCGCCGCGCCCAACGCGGTCGTGCCGCCGATCGTGGCGGCGTCAGCTCCGTGCGATGTGCCGCCGGAGCCCTTCCACAACTGGGTGAGAATGGGCCGCTGCTGGCCGTCGACCAAAGTGAGGTCGGTGAGCTCGATGCCGAGCTGCGAGGTGCCCTTCACGCGGCCCGCTTTTTGCGCGGCTTCGACTTGGCCGGTGACGGTTTGGCCGCGACGCGCGACCACGTAGCCGTTCACCACGATGGGAGATTGCAGCGTGGCGGTGACGCGGTCGCCAACCTGGTTGTGGTCACTGGAAAGGTAATCGTTGATGCGCACTTGGAGTACGGTGCCCGCGGGAATGGTCAGCGTCGCGGGAGGCGGCTGCACAGGTGCGTAGGAGCGCGGCGCACGCGGTGGCGCACCTTGCCCCGGAGCATTCCGGTACGGTCCGTTATAGGGCGGATTCTGGTTCGGCGCGGGACCGTTCTGCGGATAGCCGTTTGGCCCGGACCCGTTCTGGCCCTGGGGCGGCAAATCCTGGTCCGGATCGTATTGATCAGGCGAAGGCGCTTGCGCGCGCGGCCCGCCTTGCGTCGGGTAGTCGCTCGTGTAGGGTGGCTTGTTGGCATCCTGGGGCGCGTACTTGGGCTTCGGCCGCGCGTCCGGCGGCGCTTGCTGCTGGGCCGGCGGAGGCGGAGCCTGGTCGGCCTGAGGCGGCGGAACCTGGTCTTGCTGCTGGGCTTGATCCGGCTGCTGCTGTTGCTGCGGATCTTGCTGGGCTCGCGCGCCAGTGATGAGGCACAGACCGAGCGCAAGTGCGCACGCGCCACGCGCTACCCAATTCACTCCCGTAACAATATTATGACTATGGGAACTCGACATGGTCGCTGCTCCTATAACTCTAGCCCGAAGTTCCGATGCTGGGCATATCTCCAAGTAATTCGATGCGTAACTCCGTGACGAAGATGTATCTCGTTCATAACAGGGGTCTTGGCGCTGCCACGCCACACACACCCCTCGCTGTCATTCATAAAACCCGCCGCACCGAAAAAAGTTTCTCATGTCGGTCCTGCCCGAGTCGTCGCACGCTACATCTGACCACGTTACATCTGGCCGTCGATGCCCATCCACAGGTTGATGGTGTTGAGCTCCTCTCGCCCGGTGGCTTTGAGGTAGCAGAACAGCTGCATGCGGTACGCGGCGTGACCGCTTAGGACTACGTTAACGAGAAACGATCCGCGCGTCATCTTGTTGCCGAACATGTCCACTTCGGTGCGGAAATCGGCGTCGGTCCAACCGGCGAGTAGCTGCGCGTATTCGCCCGACTGTTTCTCGATGGCGGCTACCGCCTGGTCGAAGTTCATCGCTTTGGATGCTGCGTCTGCGGGGCCCCACAGGGCCATCATCGCTTCGCGAGTGAAGACTCCCGCCTTGGCGGCGGCGATCTGCGTCGGCCCCATGATCGCCATGTATTGCAGCAGGTCGAGGATGCTGCGCTGCTTCAGCGTGGGACGGTAGTCCAGTTTCGATTTGTCTACCTTGCCGATCAGGTGAAGGAGAATGCGTACTTCGCTCTGGAGCGACGAGATCAGTTCTTGTTTTGTGAGGACCATAGTGCCGAAATCCTAGCACCAAACATCGCAACGAGGAACCGCCGAGAACTCAGCAAGAAGCGCCGGCATCCGGCTCTTGAGGGTGTAAGTCAAGCAGCCTAAGGTCACGATTCAAAATTCCAACGATCAGCACCTATAACCCCTTGCTGGCTCGATCCATGGTCCGTTTCCGTTGGGTGTGCATCCTCGTCTCTGAGCCGCGCGACGGCCTCAGCATGCAAGGAGGAGCTAGAAGCCCGGACTACGATTCCACGGGAGGCAGATTCAGCAGATGCCGCGGACGGAAAAAGGCTCCCACTAACCTGTCACCGAAAACCCGTCGCAGCTCGGTGAAGCCAAAAAAGGGAATGAGCACGACGAACAGCAGGACCGTGAATGAGAAAAGTCCCTTCCATGATCCGCCAGCGATTGCGGCGATGCTGTCCTGAAACGATTTGCCATGAAATAACATGCCGATCACGGCTTCTTCGACAATCTTGAAGCAAGCAAGCACAATGGTGAACGCGAAGGACTTCAGCAATGTCGGATAGATGAGCGGCGCGCCTTGGAACTGCTCGGCAAAATGGAGCTCCTGGGCGATGAGGACGACCTTTCCCAGCGCCAACGCGTTGATCAAGGCCAATCCCTGCGGTTCGAAATCAATATGCTGCTCGGCGAGAATCACGGATTTATAGATGGCAAACAGACCGAACACAACAAAAAGATAAAGGGAGATCATTAGGTACTCCCTTGCTCCGCGATAGGCTCTCTGCTTTAGAGTTAGCTTGGTTTCGCTCACAGCGTCATCTCCTTGGAACTGGTTTCGCGAATCGTTTTCACTATAAGGCGATCCACCGGCCTGTGTTTTCGACGCGCTGCAAGGAAAGGGCTGCCTGCCATCTGTTTGCGTGGAACAAAAGCGCAAGCGACACTTCTGGTGGACCCACTTACCATGGTCCCGGCGAATGAACGCGCGATGAGAAATCACGAAGCTAGATCGGCTATTCCTTAAAGATTACGGGAGACCCGCTGACTCGCTTCCCCTTAAGGTCCACAGTAACCTCGACGCGGTCGGCAATCTTGATGAAGGGGATGCCCTCGTTCATTCCGTAGTCCTTCCGGTCGAAGGCCATTATCCCTTTGATTTTCACCTACGCCTGACCCCTTGACGCCCGTAAGCGTAAACACCAGCGTCTCGGGTTTAGACACTCCGCGTATCGTAAAGGTCCCCGGAATATCAAAGGTCATGGGGCCGGTCTGCACAACCTTGTCTAAATGAAACGTGATCATGGGATCCTGCTCGACGTCGAAGAAGTCTTTGCTCTTCAGCTTGCCGTCCTTCATGCCGCTTCCGGTATCCACGCTGGCTGCCTGAATCTTGATGTCCAAAACGGCTGCCGTGGCATCCCGACGTAAAAATCATGCTGGCGTCCCACTTGTTGAACTTACCTTCTAGATCCACCGATGCCTTCACGCTGAACTTCATCGAGCTTTCTTCCTTCGAAAACGCGAAAACAGGAACGTCTGCAGGAGTCTGTGCTCGGCTCATTGACGGGAGCACCGCGGACGCTACGAGGCAGAAGATAATTAATCGCATGGACTCCCTCCTCTGAACATGTTGACTCTACGAATCAAGTGAGGCTGCCACCTGGGGCCCGGGTCGCCCAACTGTCAAAACTTACAGGCCATGGCGCTCAACCGAGGGGTCAAACAGGACGTTGTCTGGTGTCTCGTCCTGAATAGCGCGTCTTCTATCTCGTACTTGTAAACATACCGCACCGCGTCACCCAGCCTCGCAACGGCAGCCAAATCAATTGATCCACAATATTCGCGTGTCGAAAACTGGAAACGTCCCGTCTGTCCCCGAATTTCGTCACAGGGACTCGCACTCGACCCGAACCGAAAGCGTGTCACCTGCCTGATTTACGCGGCGACCGGAGACCAAGCTTACTAGCAGATGAAGGTATGCGTTGACATCGGATTGTTCGGTGACTACGATTCAGGATGCTTCGTAGTAGTAGCGGCGACGGCAGTCGCGCTATCGCGAGTTCAACGGATCGCACCGCAAACCCACCCAAGAGATGCGCTCCGTTTCTTCCGCACTGTGCCGCACGCATGATCGTCTTGCCAGTTTCAGGTCCGGGTGTAAAGACGAGATGGCGATTCAGAATCAAGCAAGCTCCGTCCGGAGATAAAGAAAGAGTGACCCTCAGCAGCAGAAGTAAATAATCCCACCTAGCAAACACTCAATTCAGGAAAGGATATGGTGATGGCAGATCAACGTTTCGAGCAGTTGAAAATGAAGTATCAGTCGGTGATTAATTTTATTGAGGCGCAGAATGCGAACCTGCAGAACGTGAACATGGAGGGCGACAAACTATTCATACGGGCGAGCGCACCTTCGCAAGATGTGAAGAACAAGATTTGGGATCAGATCAAGCTGGTCGATGCGACGTTTTCGGATTTAACCGCGGACATTCAAGCGCCGGCAGCGGCTGCCGCGGCAGTCGGTGCGGCCCCGGTAACGCCACAGCGGACGTACACGGTGCAGCCGGGCGACAGCCTCTCGAAGATCAGCCAGCATTTCTACGGCAACGCCAATCAGTACATGAAGATTTTCGAGGCGAATCGTGACAAGTTGCCGGACCCAGATAAGGTGCGAGCCGGTATGGAACTCAATATTCCTTAAGCCTCTGGGCCTTAGGATCTCAGGGTCTGGACGCCGGCAGATTTACGGATGCAATCGCGGCGTACAGATGTTTCGAACTCGTTTTCGCGGAAAAGATAAGAGAAAGGAGAACGACGATGGGATGGATGTCGGAGGTAGGAGATTTGCTGACGCGATATACCGGCGGGGCCTCCGCTGGAGCTGCAACTGGAGCGGCCCCCGCGCCGGATGTACATCAGCATTTCGATCAAGTAGCTGCCGCCGCGCCGACCTCGGTGATCGCGGAGGGACTGGCGGCAGCTTTTCGTTCCGATCAGACGCCAGCGTTCGGGCAGATGCTCACAGCGCTTTTTAATAATTCCAGCGGCGAACAGAAGGCCGGATTGCTAAACCAGCTGATGGGTTCGATGAACCCGGCGATGCTGTCGCAAGTGCTGGGCGGCGCGGGTCTGGGGAGTTTGCTGGCTGCCGGAGGCGGCAAGGTGACACCCGAACAGGCGCAGAACATTTCTCCTGACGCCATGCAACAGATTGCCGCCCATGCAGAGAAGACGAATCCTTCAATCGTGGATTCGGTCAGCTCTTTCTACGCGCAGCACACTACGTTAGTTAAAACGCTTGGCGGCGCTGCACTCTCCGTCGCACTGGCAAAGGTTGCGCAGCACCAGCAGAAGGCATGAGCCGCTGACGCGGTGCTCTGCTACGGAGAAGGAAGAACAGATCCTTCCGATCCGATTTCGACAACAACAAGCCGTTCCAAAAACTCAGCATTCCAGCGCTCCCTGGGAAGCGTCTAGGGACGGGACGTAGCGGTCCGCCTGATCGAAGTTCATCGCTTTTGGTAACTTCGTCCGGGGGTCGCCACAGGGCCATTATTGCTTCGCGGGCGCAGACTTGTGCCTGGGCGGGGATCTTTTTGCCGCAGGCCTGTTAGCACCCAGATAGTTTTCATCGGAACATAGAGTCGCGGCGCGCCAAGCAACAAAAATCCACGGCCGACGCCGCCCCCTCCGCTCTCACACACTTTTAACAATTCAATCGGGAATATTGCGTGACGGTTTGCGGTCTGACAGTTTGCCGGGGTGATCCGTTCTTGTCGGCACTGGACGTGTCTCGACGACTCGATTTTCCTGGAGGCTGATATGATCACGCGTAGATTGATCTCAGTTTTTGTATTGTTGCTGGGTGTGGCCGTTATGGGGCTCACCGGGATTGCCCAGCAACCCGCAACGGAAGCACCCGCAGGCTTCGACACTCCGACACTGGCACAAAATCCCGGATCCCAAAGTACGAATAATGGTCTCGTGGAACCGCCGGGGGACACCTATGCCCACGATCAGCAAGTCTACGAGCAGATTCACGACGTAAGCACTGGACTCGGGCCAGTTTTCAACGGCAGAGCGTGCGCCGAATGCCACCAGAATCCGGTCAGTGGCGGTGCCAGCCAATTCACCGAGCTGCGCGTCGGTCACAATGACGCGAACGGCAATTTCGTGAATCCCACCGTATTAATTGATGATGGCGCGAACAGCATTACCGGGCGTTCCATCATCAACGATCGCGCCGTAATTCCCCAGACCCAGGAGCACGTTCCGGTCACCGAGAATATCCGGGCGTTGCGGGCCGCGCTCAATACTCTGGGAGATGGTTTCGTCGAAGCGATCGACGACAGCACGCTACAAGCCATCGCCCAGCAACAGCCGGACATCAGCGAGGGAAGAATCCACGGTGAGGCCATTGAAGTTCCTGTACTAGAAGCACCGGGACAAAACCGCGTGGGCCGCTTTGGGTGGAAGGATCAGCACAGCAGCTTGCTGTCGTTCATCGGCGACGCTTATCTGAATGAAATGGGCGTAACCAACCGGTTGCGGCCCAAGGACACGACCACCATCGGCAAGATTACGTCGGATCCCGAAGATGTTCCCGATAATCTCGGTTTGGCGGACATCGACCACTTTGCGCAGTTCGTTCGCGGCACCAAGGTGCCGCCACGCGATGCGACTCTCGCGGCGTCCGCGGACGCCGAGGCGGGACAAGCCTTGTTTGAGAAGATTCGCTGCAATACCTGTCACGTGGAGAGCATCACGACCGCTCCAACGGGTACGGTGATCAATGGCGGACAGTTCAGCGTACCTGAGGCTCTAGGGAACAAGATCATTCATCCCTACGGCGACTTCTTGCTGCATGACGTTGGAACCGGTGATGGAATCGTGCAAAATCCCCCGCAAGACACTGCCAACAAATTGCGAACCGCGGCGCTTTGGGGACTGCGCATGAGCCCTCGCTACATGCACGATCTCCTATCGCTCACGCTGGCCGACGCCATCGAACGCCACCAAGGCGAAGCCGCCCACGTCGAGAAGCGCTTCGACGAGCTGACACCCACGCAGAAGCAGCAAATCTTCACGTTCCTTAATTCGCTGTAATCGCCAACCGGCAGTGTCGGGGCGGGCTTTCTTTTCAGCCCGTCCCTTCTGGTTTCTTCAACTATCGTCTCGGGATACCGCTTCGAGCCATCGCGCATGGCAAGCGGCTGTGGGGCAGCATATTATCGCGCCCCTCGGTAGTCGCGTTACTCGCGACTTGACGTAGCAACCGTATTAAATGGGACCTCAAGTCCCTCTACTTCTTACGCGGTCCCTCGGTAATACGAAGTATTAGATCGATGCGGTGGGACACATCATCGGGTTCGGTGTCCGGCTGCACCTCGACATCTGGGAACCCGCGGGTCCCGTATAACAGTTTCACTCTCTCCAATCCCGCCCGGATCTCGGGCACGTTGAACAAATCTCCAGTTCGCAGGTGAAATTGGTCTCGAAGGGTTGCCGCGGGGATGTTGGCCGCGGGATGGGGGATGTCGGTTTGGATAGTGAAGTTCCCGAGGCGAAACTGATCGCCCTCCACAATGGAAGTGATGATGAGGATGCGCTGCTTCCCGTCACTTAGGCCGAGGGGCTGCGAAACCGGGTCATGAACCACAACTTTAAAGTATCCTCGTTCCTGGAAGTCTCCCCTGATGCCAACTTCCATTACAGCATCCGCCAGTTGCTTGAGATCGTCATATTCTCGATCCTTCCACGCCTTGAGGACTCTGTCTCTCACTCCATCCTGGTCATGAACATCACCTTCGATTTTGAGATCGCCTAAAACAAATTTCATGGCGGGATGAGCGGCAGATGCGGACTGCGCGGGAGAGTTCTGCCGGACGTGATCGAGCGCGCCAGCGGCAAAGGCCGTGCACGTGATCGCGCAAGCGACGCCAACACATGCCATCCGCGTGCTTGAAATGCGCGGCGCCGAGCCGCCTTCAAGTATCTGTCGGATACGCCGTGGCAGGGAGCCTCCGGGCATAGCCATGCCAGCAATGTTCAGCCGGGCTCCTGAGCGCGTTACCGAGCGAGCCATGTCTATGAGGTATTCGGCATATTCGCGGGGATTGTGTCCGCGCGCCAGCACGACGTTGTCGCAGGCTTCTTCGGCTAAAGCAGAGAGATGGCGCTCCAACCACCAAGCGACGGGGTGGAACCAGAAGAGAGCTCGGTTCAGCAGAGCAAGCCATTGGACGAGGGGGTCGCGGCGACGAGCGTGCTCACCCTCGTGTGTCAAGACGGCCTCGAGCTGCGCCTGAGGCCATTGGCGCCAGTGGTCAGGAAAAATCACCACTGGATGGAAGAATCCAACGGTTACAGGTGCGGCGCATAGCGGGCTGGTGTGCAGGGTGTCGTGGAGCACGGCGTCGCGAACCAATCTGCGGGCGCGAACGGTGCCAATTGCCAGCCGAAACAATAGCAGGCCCAGCCCCAACAGATAAACGCCCAATAACAACGCCTGCCAGGCCGAAACGAAAGGCAATGGTCGAAGGGCAGTTTGAAGATTGCGAGCCGGAATTAGTGCCTGGTTTGCAGCGATCTGAGCCGCGGGCGGGAGCAGGCGAAGCGACACCTTTGGTCCCCAAGCCGCCCAAACAGGGAGCATCAGCATCAATGCCATCACACCGCTCCAAATGCTATGCTTCGCGGCAGCGGCTTTGACCCGCATGACCCAGAGCACGATTGCCGTGCCCCCAACGAGCAACGCTGCTCTGATTGCGCACTCAACGAATAGGCGTTCCATTATTTGCCTCCTGGCCGCCGGCTCCGGATGAATTTCTCCAACTGCTCGATCTCGTCCTTGTTCAACACCTTCGCTTCGACCATGCCGCTGACCAATTCCTCCACTGATCCTCGACAGAAGCGGTCGATGATTTGCCGCACAGCGCGAGCGGCCAGGCTACGCGCCGGTTCTGGGGCTCGATAGATGAAAGCCCGCCCATCGGACTCATGCGTGAGATAGCCTTTCTGCTCGAGGCGGCGGAGCAAGGTGCGGACGGTTGTTTCTTTGAGGTTGCGCTTGCGGGAGACGATCCGATGGACCGCGTCGACTGTGCATTTCGCGCCGTCCCATACGGCCTGCATCACTTCGTTTTCGAGGTCGGTGAGAGGAGGTCGAAAACGGGCGGCGGATGCTTTACGGTATGTCATGGTACAGTCTGTACCATTTGATCTTGAGCGATGTCAAGCGATTCTCGCGTCAAAGTCGAACTTTTGCGGGTCAACTCCCGGTCGGGTAATCGTTCAAGTAATTTCTGGGCTGATTTCACTTGATTGCATAACAATGTCGGCTCCTCGACCCGAGTAAACTGTGGTTGCTCAACGACCATAGGCTCGGGAGAAAGGAGCCGAACAGTATGTCCAGAAGAAGGCCGATGCATCCAGTGGGAGATAGACCCACCAGGGTAAAAGTCAGAGCCTTGTAGCTAGGATCGCATGCGCGGAGGAAACGAAGCGCATGGAGTCGATCGACAAAGCCATCCATGGGATGGTGAGCAAGTCGTCGGGCTGTAACGAAAGTGAACGCATAGGTGACCTCGAAAACCTTAAATCCAGGGGCCGAACTCACTGTTCGGGGGTGAAGGCAATACGGATCGCTGCAGACTGACTGAGGCGGAGAGACGCTCTGGCGGGGCGATAGCGACGGCACGATGACAAGGACGCATTGAGCAACTGGAGAAGCCCTCCTCGTCCCGTGGAGAAAGACCAGGGAGCAGAAAACTGTATAACCGGCGACACCGGGAAAACGGTGGACGGCGAGAGGGTGGCGGAGGGGCCAGCAGTAGCAGTGAAGCGGGGTAATGCCCGTGGAGCGAAGAGGCCCTGCTGTGGTGCAAGAACTCCGACAAGAAGGAAGGCAAGGGTGAATGATAAAAACACCCATTAGTTTGCAAGACCTGAGGAGGAGGATATACGTCAAGGCGAAGGCAGAACCAACTTGGCGCTTTTGGGGACTCTACGTTCACGTCTGCAAGATGGAAACGCTCCAGGAAGCCTACCAGATGGCCAAGAGCAACAAGGGCGCACCTGGGATCGATGGCATCACGTTCGACGCCATCGAAGAAAGCGGATTGGAGAGTTTTCTGAAACAGATTCAGGACGAGCTGGTCCACAACACGTATCGGCCCATGCCGGTGCGGAAGAAGGAGATTCCGAAGGACGGGGGCACCAAGGTCCGCGTTCTCTCGATCCCTACAATCCGCGACCGCGTGGTTCAGGGTGCGCTTAAACACATCCTGGAGCCGATCTTCGATGCTGATTTTCAATCGGGGTCGTATGGCTACCGACCAAAACGGTCAGCTCATGAAGCAGTAAACCGGGTGGCACAGGCGATTGTCCAAGGGTTAACACGAATCATCGATTTAGATCTCCGAGCCTATTTCGATAACGTGCAGCACTCACTGCTGCTAGAGAAAGTGGCACGGCGGATCCAAGATACATCGGTGATGAGACTCCTGAAGATGATCCTGAAATCAACCGGGGTGAAAGGAGTTCCTCAGGGCGGGGTGATCTCGCCAATGCTCAGTAACCTCTATCTCACTGAGGTAGATCGTATGCTGGAAAAGGCGATTGCAACCACGCGAAGAGGAAAATACCCCAATGTTCAATACGCGCGATTTGCGGATGACCTGGTGGTATTGATCGATTCTCAACCACGACATGATTGGCTAATTGGGGCGGTAGAGAAACGACTGCGAGAGGAAATGACAAAACTCAGAGTGGAAATCAATGAGGAGAAGAGTCGGAAGGTTGACCTAGCAAAGGGAGGGAGTTTCGGCTTTCTCGGGTTTGAGTATCGCCGCGTTCGTAGCCGTAAGCGAAAGTGGAGGGCTCAATACGTGCCTAAGCTGAAGAAGCGGACGGCGCTCCTGCAGAAGATCAAGGAAATCTTCCAGCGATACGTCAGCCAGCCCGTCGGACGGGTGATCGAACTCATCAATCCGATTCTGCGGGGTTGGGTGCACTACTTTGCGGTAGGGGACTCGAGCCGGTGTTTTTCCTACATTAAGCTCTGGGTGGAGAAGAAGATTCGACGACATCTGATGCGCGCCCGGAAGCGCACAGGATTCGGCTGGAAGCGGTGGAATAAGCAATGGCTCTACAACACACTCGGACTGTTTGACGAGTACCGAGTCGCGCGAGCCGTCAGCTGAAAGCCATCCGGCACGAATCTGTCCCATAACCCTTGATGTGAAACACACAGGAAAGCCCAGTGCAGGAAATCTGCACGCTGGGTTTGATGAGGCGGGGGCTGGAAACCAGCGTACGATTCGGCTCGTGAGGCACTCCCAGAGGAAACGGGGAGCAACAGATAGGCTGAATCTACGGCGCCTGGCGCCAGTCCTCGACCCTACTGATGATTATAGGCGTAGATTACCACCCGAGCTTTCAGACGATTGCATTTTTAATGGAAGAGACCGGTGAGTGTGGTGAACAGGAACTGAACCACAGTGATGGACAAGCAGAGAAATTCTATCGAGACCTGAAGCAGCGAGGAATCTGCGTGCGGGTAGGCATGGAGGCTACCGGATATTCACGCTGGTTCGAGCGGCTACTCGCGGAATTAGGTTTCGAGCTGTGGATCGGCGATCCCGCAGAGATCAAGGCCAAGCGAGTGAAAAAGCAGAAGTACGATCGCAATGATGCTCGACTCCTACGCAGGCTGATGCTGGAACATAACTTCCCGCAAATCTGGGTACCGAGCCCGGAGAATCGAGATTTGCGGCAACGGTTGTGGCACCGGCATCGGTTGGTGCAAATGCGCACGCGGATCATGAATCAACTGCAGGCATTGGCCATGAACGAAGGCTATCGCTGGAAGAAAAAACTGTTCAGGGAACAGGGACGAGCACAGTTGGAGAAGCTCACGTTGGCCCCTTGGGCCAGTCGGCGCCGGCGAGAGTTGTTGGAGTTGCTGGACCGCATGAATCCGACGATTGAGGAGTTAACCGCCGCCGTCGAGCGGGAAGCCAGGAAGCGACCCGAGGTGTTGCGACTGATGACGCATCCTGGCGTGGGTCCGCTTACGGCACTGGCCTTCGTGCTGATTATTGGAACTTGGGAACGTTTTCCACGCGGCAAGCAGATCGGCACCTACGTGGGGATGATTCCGAGTGAGGACTCCCGTGCTGGCAAGCAACGGCTGGGGCACATCAGCAAACAGGGCAATTCCTTGTTGCGCTTCTTGACTGGTGGAGGCGGCCCAAGCAGCAGCGCGTATCCATCCTGGCTGGCGACGTCGGTACATGCACCTGGCGATGCGTCGACACCAGAGCATTGCCAAGGTAGCGATGGGGCGCAGGCTGGCGATCCGGTTGTATTGGATGTGGCGGAATAGCTGTGAGTATTCACCGTCGTTAGAGTTCGGTTCGTACGCGGGACAGCTCGGAACCGGACATGGTGTGAAGTAGAACATCGTCCACTTGATGGGGCATCCCGCTCCCTGCAAAGGGAGTTTGAAGAAGTAATCATGGTCGAAGTTTTGATCGAAGAGATGTTTGGGTCGGACTGAAACCGACCGAAAGATTACGAGCGAGCCGTGGTCGTCGATGCAGAAGCCGAAGAAGAACAACGAAGACCACTCTTCGAAGTGAACGGAGCGGTGCGCTCAAAAAGTGTTTGACAGGGCTGACATTGTTAGAGATGTCCGGTAACCGCGTTTACCAGGACTTGCTCTCATCGTCACGACGGTTACCAAAATGCCGGTGGCGAATACTCCCACGGATTCTGCTGCGCTGGTCGGTGGAGTAACCAAGACATGAACGGCACACTGAAACCCAGGTAAGCCAGCGTATATTATACACCTTATCTTTTCACCCTCCCTAGGTCTGGCGCGACAGGTCTGTGGACTGGAATGCAGCGTTAGATTGAGAAGGTGTTTTATGTCCCCGTGTCCATTATGCAGGTCCCACAATCAAGCCGAATTTCCTAGCGAGATTCTCATACATTTCACCGGGTTCACAAATCTGGACAAACCCGGCGTCTGGGTGTTTCCGATCCTGTTAGTCTGCTTGGACTGCGGCTTTTTGCAATCAAAAGTCCCGGCATCCGAATTGGAACAGCTTACCGCCGGTACTTCGACAAAAGCGCGAGCCGCTGGCGAGGCGGGCGTTTGACCAATCGCCCCTGCGGTCCCATGCTAAGTTAGCCGCCCACAGCAGCGAGTAGTTTTGCTTTCAGCCTTTACTTTCACCCACGTAGCCATCGCGGCGAGCTGAGAGCGTCTTGCACCCCACGAGCCCGAGCCTGTCAAAACTGCCAGTATCATTCCTAGAGACGGCTGGCATTATTTAACTTGGGATTCTCTAGTCTTTTGCTAGCTCGATCCAACCGACGCGAGGATGTAACGGGATGAGCAGAGTCCGAATACTGCTGGCTGACGACCACTCCGGCTTTATGAACCGCGTTGAAGAGCTGCTCGATTCCGCCTTCGAGATAGTTGGCAAAGTGAAGAACGGCGAAACTCTTGTCGCCGCCGCTCTGCAACTGCACCCGGAAGTAATCGTCACAGATATTTCAATGCCAATTCTCAACGGCATCGACGCTGCCCTTAAATTGCGGCAATTGGGCTCGCGCGCAAAAATCATATTTTTAACGGTTCACTCCGACCGCGATTTTGTGCTCGCTTGCAGCGAGGCGGGCGGTACGGGGTACGTTCTGAAATCACGCCTGGTCAACGACCTAATACCCGCGTTGCGCGAAAGCCTCGCGGGTCGCATGTTTCTCTCGCAAAACACGAACTAGAGCTGAGCATCGTATTTCAGTGCCACGTCCCGATAAGTCGTTATCGGACAAGTGCCGCACCGGATCAGCCTGGGGCGGACTCGCTGCGCGCGGTCAAAGCGTTCTGGCGCCTGTCGGCGCATCCCGCGCGGAAGTGCAACTCCACTTCTCCAATTACCGCGTGTATCAGGACCTGTTTCACTGGTGGAAAATTCTTCCTGTCTATTGTGAGAGCTATGTAGTTATCGGCCTACAATATCGTCGAGACCTCAATATTTTACATAAGGCAGGTGAACGCGTGGCTAAGTACACCCGGTTCGTGTGGTGTCTGATGCTCTTGATCATCGTTGCCGGCGTTTCAGATGGGAAAGAACCCCCGCGTCTAGTGATCGTCTGGCCCGCCTCAGGTCAGCCGGTCGTGCGTTTTAGTCTTGGCAAATTCAACGAACAGAGTGCTTCTGGCAAGCAGCACAGTTATTCTATCGATGTCACGGCGGAAAACCTGTGGGGCAAGAAAATCTCCAGCGCTGTATTTGCCCTCTATCTCTTCGACAAAGACAAAGTCAGAATCGGAGGAGGATCGATTACCATCAGCGACGTGGCGCCCGCGCAGGTAGTGAAATTTCAGATGTTTGCACAAACGACCGGCATCCCTACATCAACAGTACTCACTCCTCGCTCCCTTCCTTCGGAATTACAGTCGTATTTGCCGGCCAAGAAGGTTTCTGTGACAGTGAACTCCGTACCACAGGGAGCCACACTAAGAGTCGATCACGTGGAGGCAGGGGTTACACCGAAGGTCATTCAAGTTGCACCAGGAATGCACGACCTGGAGTTCATTAAAGACGGATTCGCCGCAGGACACTATCCGCTCGAGATCACGCCCGACGATGCGCCCGGAGGTAGCGTGACGTACGAGCTCGGCGGAACATCGCACGACACGATAGAGCTTCGAGACGGGTCCGTTCTAACCGGTGATGTGGAATCGCTATCAGCAACTGAGGTCTTGGTGAAAGTCGGTGGCACTGTTCAGCGTTTCAATCGAAATCAAGTAAAGCGTATTGGGTTGGTTCCCCGCGAGCCCTTGTCGCAATAGCCCACCTCTTCTCCACCATGACTGGCTAACTCCTTCCATGAGAAGGCCGGTTGATGTCAAGGCACGCTTTTTCTTTCTTCTTTCTTTCCGTCTGTTCCCATTCAGCTAAGCCGCCCCTGTCGCCATCCTTCCATTCGCACTCTTTGTGAGCGATATTCGCCCGGTGCAAGGTGGGTGTTCTCGTTCAGTAGGTGCTGCTACCTGATTATCGACCTCTCTCCCCACTTCTGTGAGAGTTGGGCCCCAGGAGTTAGTCGCAGTCACCTGGACTCGGCGGTCGAGCTCAGCTGTCCGGATTAAAACTCTTTAGGCCACAGCGCGCATCGCTTTTTGGCTATTGCGCAGTGGTTCGTACACCTCTCCGCTTACCCACAACCGATGGAGCAGTACTGCCAGCTTTCTCGCCACGGCAACCACCGCTCGTTTCTTGGCATTTTTTCCTCCTCGCTCTGCAAGCTTCATTCCCCATCTCCGCAGATCACTGTCTTCTCCAAAAGGCCCCAGAATGTAATGCGCTCCCTGCACCATCATCGTTCGCAGATACCGGTCTCCTTCTTTGCTGATTTTCTTCTGTGGTTCGCTCTCCCCGGAATTCCTCCGGCCAGGTCGTAACCCCAGAAAACAACCTACCGCGCGACTCTTCGGAAACCGATACGGGTCTTCGATCGTCAGGACATAGGTCAACGCGATCTGCGTTCCTACACCCTTCACTTGCTTGAGCAAGGACGCTTCCGGGTACACTTCCTTGGCGATTTTCTCCATGCGCTCGTCGTATTCCTGGATGCGCTCGTTCAGCGATTCGACCTCTCGCAATAGCGGCTCCAGAACCTCGCGCAACTCCGCGCTCAATCCCTCGGCCAACTTCCCGCTCACCTGTTGTGTGCCACACTTGGGCAGTCGTTGACCAAAGGACTTCGCCAACCCGCGGGCTGCGTTCACCAAGGCCGTTCGAGCACTCACCAGTTCCGCTCGCGCGCGGATCACCGTCAGATGAATTTGCGCCTTGGCACTGCGATGCCGCACCGGTCCCAACAGCTCGGGATCGATTCGCGCCAGCCGTGCCAGTGTCCGCGCATCGTGTCGATCATCTTTTCGATTGCTCTTGGTGATCAATTGCACCTTTTGTGCGTGCGCCACGATCACTTCGTGTTCCAGCTCCGTTAACAGCCGGCTTGCCCATGGCGAATGTGTTCCGGTCTCCAGGGCGATGAGACTTCGCGGTATCTTTCCAAATGTCTGCTTCATCGCTTCCGGTGTCGTCGGCACTTTCTGTTCCAGAATGATTTTGCCGGCTTCGTCCAAAACACAGTAGAACGACCAGCGATCTCCCAGATCCACACCGATCGTCAGCTTTTGCTCCTTGAAAATTTCGTTCCCAAATGCCTGCATAGTGCTAATCTTCTTCATCGCCGGTCTCCTTTTTTGTGCTTAAAGCACGTCGATCATTGGGAGCGTAACGCATCCCGCTGGAGACCGGCCTTCTCATCCCATCTGATTAACGCGGTAATCGGAAACTGACGCACTTACCCGCCACTCCGGTGATTTGACACCACGCGGCACCCGGGCTATCTTGGCGCCACTGTTATCCCACCTGCTTCTGAGAGGAGATCCATCCTGTGAGATACGTGTCTCGCCTTGGAGTTACGGCTTCCCTGCTGCTTGGCGCTTTTGGTTTGGTTTCTTGCGGCGGTACGAGCACACCGCCTGCAGCGCCTGCGGCTGTCGATAACCGGGCTGCTGATGAAGCCGCGATTCGGGCGGCGGATGTCGCTTGGGTGAAGGCGGTTCGGAGCAAAGATCCGGCGGCAGCATCTTCTTTTTATGCCGATAGCGCGGTGTTAATGGCGGCGGGCGCACCGATTACCAACGGGAAGGACGCCATCCAGAAGGCTTTTGCCGGAATGATGACGGATCCAAAATTTGCGCTCACGTTTGCACCTACGAAGGTTGAGGTGTCAAAGGCGGGTGATTTGGCCTACGAGATTGGGGATTATGAGATTACCTTCAGCGATAAGAAGGGCAAGCCGGTGACCACCAAGGCGAAATATGTTGTGGTGTGGGGGAAGCAGGCGGATGGAGGCTGGAAGGCGTTGGTCGATGCGCCGAACACAACGACGAACTGAGTCATTCGAATAACGGACCAGTTACTATCTCTTGACAGTAATCAACTTTGGTGGTAGCATCAGTCGTGATACTCGCCTCACAGCGTTGTCGCGCCGTTCTGTCTCGCCACTTCCCTGCTATCGCCCATCAGCGCGTAAACCTTTTAGAATCCGCACTTCCAGAAAATGCGCCCGTAACTCGTTTGGAATCCGCACTTCCAAAATCATTAGACTTAAAACCCTTTAGAATCCGCACTTACGAAGATAGCCGGGGGGAGGGGGACAAATTGTCAACCAGAAACCTTCGGCAGGCTGCGCTGAGAAGCGCGTTTCGGAATGCTTTCCAGCGATCTCTCCGAAATGATCTTCAAGGGGTCGGAGCTTTAGCTGCTCTTCAGGGTCGGAGCTTTAGCTCCGACATCATCAGGCTGGGGGAATTGGGCTTTAGCCCCAGAGGAAACTCTTCGATCTCAAGTCACCGCACCTAGACCAGCAGAGGCCCCGGCTCGCCACGTCACCCTCACCCAGGCGAGCATTCCCATTACGGGAGTGTTAAAATCGCGCATGAGGATTGGCCATGTCGCCTAAGACGCTTTACGAGAAGATTTGGGACAACCACGTTGTCCACGAATCGCACGATGGGAAGCCGGCGCTTATCTATATTGACCGGCACTTGATTCATGAAGGGACTTCGCCGCAGGCGTTTGCTGGGTTGAAGGCCGAGGGGCGTACGGTGCGGCGGCCGGATCTCACGTTTGCGGTGATGGATCACTCCGTGCCTACCGTGAGTAAGGAACGGTTGCTGCCGATTGTGGATACCGACGCGCGGTTGCAGTTTGAGGCTTTGGAGAAGAATTGCCGCGAGTATGGCGTGCGCTTGTTTGACATGAACAGCGCGAATCAGGGAATCGTGCACATTATTGGGCCGGAGCTTGGGATTACACAGCCGGGGCAAACGATTGTTTGCGGGGATAGCCATACGTCGACGCACGGGGCGTTTGGGACTTTGGCATTTGGTATCGGGACGAGCGAAGTGGAGCATGTGCTGGCTACGCAATGCCTGACGCAATCGCGCTCGAAAACCATGAACATTGTGGTGAATGGCAAGCGGCCTCGGGGCGTGACCGCGAAAGACATCGTTCTCGCCATCATCGGGAAGATCGGGATCAGCGGCGGCAACGGTCATGTGGCGGAGTACAGCGGCGAGGCCATTCGCGGGTTGTCGATGGACGGGCGGATGACGGTTTGCAATATGACGATTGAGGGTGGCGCTCGGGCTGGCATGGTGGCGCCCGATGACACCACCTATCGGTACCTGGAGAGTCGTCCGTTTGTGCCTCGGGGGAAAGCGTTTTTGGAGGCGGTGGAGCGCTGGAAATTGCTGCGCACCGATGACGACGCTAAGTTCGATACTACCGTGGAACTAGATATGAAGGATATCGCGCCACAGGTCACCTGGGGGACGAACCCGGGCATGGTCAGTGGAGTGACTTCGCGGGTGCCGGATCCCTCGTCGTTTGCGGATTTGAACGATCAGAAGGCTACCGAGCGGGCGCTGGTTTATATGGGGTTGAAGGCCGGGACGCCGATCGTGGATATTCCTATCGATCGCGTGTTTATTGGATCGTGCACCAATTCGCGGATTGACGATTTGCGCGCCGCGGCCCATTTGGTTGCGGGGAAGCATGTGGCGCGGAGTGTGAAGCAGGCGCTGGTTGTGCCCGGCTCGCGGGGGATCAAGAATCAGGCGGAGAAGGAAGGGTTGGACAGGATTTTTACGGATGCCGGATTTGAGTGGCGCGATGCGGGTTGCAGTATGTGTATCGGGATGAACGCGGATGTTTTACCCCCGCACGAGCGGAGCGCCAGCACTTCCAATCGGAATTTTGAAGGCCGGCAGGGGCGTGATTCGCGGACCCACCTCGTGAGTCCCGTGATGGCGGCAGCCGCGGCGATCGCCGGGCACTTCGTGGACGTCCGCGAATTCGACGTCGCAAACGTAGAGTGATGTAGTGGCCGGTCTTTAGACCGGTCGGCCGCGTGCGCAAACTGGGCGAATCGATCGCGGAATTTGTCTTCGTGGCGTCTAGCCTTACTAACATCGGTGTTGCGAACCGATCTAAAGATCGGCCACTACAAGGGGGTTTATGCAGCCGTTTACGAAACATACCGGGATCGTGATGCCCTTGGATCGGGTGAATGTGGATACCGATCAGATGGTGCCTAAGCAGTTTTTGAAGGCGCTTACGCGGGAGGGGTTTGGGCGGATTTTGTTTTATGACTGGCGGTATCTACCTGGGGAAAAGCCGAATCCGGAATTTGTGTTGAATTTTCCGCGATACCGGGGAGCGTCGGTTTTGTTGACACGCGCGAATTTCGGCTGCGGATCGAGCCGCGAGCATGCGCCCTGGGGAGTTAAGGATTATGGGTTCAGGGTGATTTTGTCGCCTAGTTATGCGGATATTTTCTATAACAATTGTTTTAAGAATGGGATTTTGCCGGCTACTTTGACCGAAGAGCAGATCGAGGAATTGTTCAAGCGCACGGAGAAGGAAGGGGGTTATTCGCTTACCGTGGATTTGCCGAATCAGACGGTTAGCGATGGGCATGGATTGGTCTACCGGTTTGAGATCGCTCCTTCGCGAAAAGAAATTTTGTTGAAGGGGCTGGATGATATCGGGACGAGCCTGCAACATGCAGAGAAGATCGATTCTTACGAGAAGGCGCACGCGGCGACCGCGACAATGTATGAGACTGTGGATGTGAAGAATTATTCCAACGGGCGATAGCGCGTTTTTCTTACATCCGTTTGTCTTACATCAAAGAGGCATCGTCGCATGGACGGGGAGAATAGGCGATTAGAACGGAGCTGCGCGGTTCCACGCTGACACAGACAAGAGTGTCTGGGCTACTTAGAGGCGCCACCACATTTCAAAATAGATTCGGCCCTCGAAGACCGGCTCCGGAGACTCCGGAGCAGCCGGGGCGCCCAGCAATTCCGCCAGCAAGATTCCGCATAGCACGAAGACTGCTCCTACTCTGGAGCGCGGACTCAGGCGCTCACCAATCATTACGTACGATGTGATTACGGCTACGACTGGTTCCAGCGTGAAGATGATGGCGGCGTGACTTGGCGTGGTGTATTGCTGCGCCCAGAGTTGGATGGAGAAGGCCGCGGCGGTGGCGAAAATGGCGCAGACGGCCGTGCCTGCGTAGAGTTCCCAGCGGAATGCGAAGCGCGGGACTTGCCAGCCCAGGGCGCCCAACGAACCTGTGGCGATCCATGCGAGTGCGGCGCAGGCGGCTACCTGCAACACGCTTAAGGCGCCGTGCGAATGTTGCTGCGTGTAATCCCCTACCAAGATGATGTGGACGGCGTAGAGCGCGGCGGCTGCGAAGGTGAGCACGTCGCCGTGATTTAGATGGGAGATGCCTTCGGAGGGAACGGTCAGGAAATATAGGCCGACCAGCGCGCAGAATGCTCCTGCGTAGGCCCAGCGGGCTAGATGTTTGCGCCAGAAAATCGCCAGCAGCAACGGGACAAGGACGACGCTGGAACCGGTGACGAATCCGGATTTTGCGGGCGTGGTGTATTCCAGGCCGGCGGTCTGGAAGGCGTAGCCGCCGAACATGAAAAAGCCCAAGGCGGCTCCGGCGAGGAGCTCTTCCCTTTTCAAATTGCGGAGGACGCGCGGGCGGAATGCGGCCATGAGTATGGCGGCGAGAGAAAAGCGGATGGCGAGGAAGAGAAAGACGGAGGCGTGGTCGAGAGCGTTCTTGACGACGACGAAAGTGGTGCCCCAGAGGAGGGTGCAAAAAGCCAGCGCGAGATCGGCTTTGGCACGCTTGGAATTTTCGATAGGGTTCGCAGGTGCGAGGCTCAAGGGGCGACAGATTAGCCGGAGGGAATATGTAATACAACCGGGATTGTGTGCATCGCTGCCGCGAAACGGAGATTTTCTCCTCCGCCCATCAGCAGTCAGCAACAAGATGCCGCGCCGGGCAGGGCCAGCACCGATCCGCAGTTAGCGACAGGACGCAACACCGGGCAGGGCAAGCCCAGCCCCTAGAAGATCGCTTGTGATCGGGGCAGAAAGAAAAACGGGATCGCTGGTGGTCGGGGCAGATTTAGCCGCTGGACGTGAAATAAAAAAAAACGGGAAAGCCGAATCGGCTTTCCCGTTTTGCCATGCAAGGCTCGAAGCGTGGCTGGTTAGAAATGAACCCGCAGGCCAAGTTCGACGTGCCGCGGGGTGTTGGCCTGACCTACACCAAAGGCGCCCAGAGCGCCAAAATCGCTGGTATCGGTCAGGGCGTTGTAGGGATCGAGCAACTGGTTATGGTTAAAGATGTTCGTAAACGTGGCACCAAAGTCCACGCTAAAACGTTCGTTGATCATGACGTTCTTCTTGATGTTGAAGTCTACGTTCCAGAAGGCCTGGCCGCGGTAATTGCCAACACCACCGTTGTGGCCATCGTCGATGCCCAGAATCGGGTTGCGGAAGCAGTTATAGACCGCTTGCGGATCCGCGTACAAAGAGGGTCCGTAACCGCTCCCTCCCATGCCGGGATATTGCGTCGAAACGACGGGGTTATTGTGTCGCGAGCTGCCGCCACTGAAGCCACCGCAGATGTTGATGGCGTTCTCGTAGGTCCCGACGTTGCTGCCATCCGCTGCGCCGAAGGATTGGCCACCGTCGTAAACGGAATTGGTAGCATTCGCAGTATAGATGCCCAACGGCAAACCACTGCCGAGGTCAATGATGGGCGACAGGGTCCATCCGCCAAGTACGCGCCCGATGAAGCCCTGTTGGTGCTGGAAGTAGGGCGGCTGGAAGACGAGCCAAGTGTTGAACAGGAACTTACGATCCCAGGGCTGGAGCCCGTAATTTCTGTTGAGATAGAAGGGATCGGAGTTGGAGTACTGGCTGGTAGCCTGGACTTGCGATCCAGTGCCCAAGGACTTCGAGTAGGTGAAATTCGACTGCAGCGAGACGCCGTGGTACTGGTTCATCTTCATGGTCACGAACATCCCATTGTAGTTCCCACTACCCAAACTGGTGTCCTGGGTGAAGTCGGACGTCAACTGCCCGCTTGCCCCGTTGGCGGAACCGGGGATCGGAGTGTTCAGCATGGATCGAGGAAAGTTGAACGCACCGTTGTCGAGGTCGCTCCAGAGACTCCAGACGTTGGCCAAGCCGATGTTCCCGGTGCCATTGTTTCCTTCGTTCGCTGCGACCGCTTGAGTGCAGCTCGCGAATCCGGCGCAGTAAGACTTATTGAGGGCCGCTTCAAAGAATGGCTCCGGCGTGACTGCGGCGAGGTTTCCGGCGCAGCCGCCACCGGCCATGCCGGCGTTACCGCCGCAGTATTGCCAGACCATCTGGCCATAGGCCTTGTCGAATCTCTGGCCACCCAGGGTCATCATGTAAGGCACGGCATTGATCTGGAGAGGCATGAATTCGTTGGTCAAAATTCGGCCGACGTAGCCCACTTCCATTGTGAAGCGGTTGTTAAGTTGCCGCTGGATGGTGAAGTCAAACTGTTGGCTCTTGCTGGGGCGGAAATTGGGGTCGAGTCCCGTGCCTGAACCGGCCGCAACGGCGTTGAATCCAGGAAAATTCGGCTGGGGAAGGGTTGTGGCGGCCGATGGAAGCGGTGCAGTCAAGCCATCGGGGCCAATGCGGAATGCTGTGAGTGGAGTCGATCCACCAGGGCCCCCGCAGGCGCCAGTTGTCAGCGGGCTGACGCACTGCACTGCCTGGATGAGGCCGTCGCCCAAGAGCGGGATCAGCACCAGGCCTACGCCGTTGAGTCGGCCGTAGAGAATGCTGTAACCACCGCGGAGAACGGTTTTGTTACGCCCAAAAACAGAGCCGAGAAGGCCGTCGTCGAAGCTCGGATTCCAAGCCGCCGCGAGGCGCGGGCTGAAGCCCTTGTAGAAGGGATTGTAAGGGTACTTCGGGTTGCCAGCCACATTGTTGATCAAGGAAAAGCCAATCTCGGGATTATAGACTTGACCGGCGAGCGCCGCATTTTCGCGGTTTTTCAGGTAGGTCTCGGTGTCGAGGGGTCTGTTGTCCGGACCCACGAGCACAATCTGCTTCCCATTCGCTTCCGTAGGCGGCATCTCCAGCGACCAGCCCAAGCCGTAAGTCACGGTGAGGGTCGGCTTCAGCCGCCAGGAATCACTGGCATAGAGGTTATAGAAGGGGATGGTGGCTTTATCAAACGCGGGTGTGTTCGGTGGATTCAAAGTCAGATCCGAGCCTACGCGCGTGTAAGCAATCTGTGAGACGCCGACCGCTCCCAGCACCATAGAGTAATCTCTCTGGTAGTTAGAGAGCTGAGAGCCTCCCGCGGCGGTAATGGCATCCGGTACATAGCCGGCCATGTTCATACCGTTTGTGCTTCCCACGCTGGCGCCGGTCCAATAAACGGTGTTGTAATTGATGCCGCCACCGTTGTCGGTGCGTTCGTGATAGTTCCAGTTGCGCTGGTAAGTACCGCCGAACTGGAAGAAATGCTTCCCTTTGGCCCAGGAAACATCATCGCGGATCATATTGTCCTGGCCGTCCCAGAAGCGCGTTCGCACGTCCTGTGTGTCCAGGTTATAGGGAGCGAGTACGTTGGTAGCGCTTTCGCCTAGGGGTTCGATGGCGCCGCCGAGTCCGGTAAGCTGAGGCGGCTGCGCGGCGGAACCGCGGGCCCAAAAATTTCGCAAATAGCTGTAGTGAAAGTCGTTGGTCAGCGCGCTGGTGATGTTCGTGGTGACGCCGGCGGTCAGGTACCAAGGCACCTGGGGACGATTGGATACGGAAGCGGGAGTTCCGAGCGTGTCACCCGGGAAAAATCCTCCGATGTCGATTTGATTTCCAGTGGCACGCTCCATTTTGTAGTAGCGGTAAGAAGCGTAGAAGTGCCATTTCGGCCCGAAGTCATGGTCGAGGCGAGCCACGCCAAAGTTGTCATCCCACGGAAGGGACATGTTTCCGCGGAAGGACAGGATGTTTAATCCATCGCACCTGGTTATACCGGCGCACGTCGATATGTTCGACGGTGGCATGTACTTAGTCCAAATGGTCTGCTGTGTTGTGCTGATTCCCAATCCACGGGGATCGCAGGGACCCGCGGGACAAACTGCGGACGGAACCACCTCTCCGGGTGTCAGAACGGAAGTGGCCGGACCGTTGTAGGCCACAGGTGTGGGGTTGAGGTTATAGGCAACTCCTCCAAACTGTAGAATCCCCTGGTCCATGGCCGCGGACGGAGTCGCACGGGTAACGGTAGTGGAGTCTGGCCAGCGAAACCCTTCGTAATTCGCAAAAAAGTACCACTTCCCGCCGAGTATGTTCTTGGAGATGAGTGGACCTCCGCCGGACGCGCCAAAACGATTGTAGTGGTAGCTGGGCTTTGGTGAGTTAGAAGCGTCGTTATTGAAACCATTCGCGCCCCAAGTATTGTCGAGGTAATACTCGTAAGCGGTGCCGTGCCACTGGTTTGTGCCGCGCTTGGTTACCAACTGTATCTGGGCGCCAGCCGAGGCATTGAAATCGGCCGACTGGTTATTCGTTCCTACCCTGAATTCTTCAATGCTGTCCGCCGGGGTCGGCATCACGCCGGTGGGACCTCCACCACCTGGGGCACCATTCACGGCAGTGCCGGTCACTTGGCCCACTAAGCCACCGGAAGGGTCGCCAGCGAAACTGGGGGTGTAGGTGTTTTGTGTGCCATCCATGTCGCTGGAGTTATTTCCGCCATCCAGCATGAAGGAGTTCTGGTCCTGGTTGGCGCCAGCGACGCTGCCGTCGATGGCAACACCAGGCTGGAGAGTAACGAAGGTGCTGACATCGCGGCCCAGACCAGGGAGGTTGTCCAGAGGGAGGCCCGTCAAGGTGTTACCGACGGTGGCGGTGGCAGTCTCCATGGTGGAGCTGGCGGCAAAGACCTCGATGGTTTCCGTGGTGGAACCAACTTCGAGTTTGATATCGAGGGTGAGCGTCGCGCCAACGGTGAGTTCCTGCTTGGGAAACTTGGTAACGCGGAATCCGGGCTTGGAGATGGACACGTCGTACTTCGCGGGAGGAATATCAGGGAAAATGTAGCGTCCGGTGTCGTTGGTGACTCCTGTACGCGTGGTGCTCGTATCGGCGTCAATGATTGTGACGGTTGCGCCGGCGACGGCGGCTCCCGAGGGGTCGGTTACCACCCCTTGTATGGTGCCTGTTGAAATGGCCTGCGCGAGCAAAGCTGTTGGCGCACAAAACAGTACGAAGAGACTTGCGACAACAATAGAGATTGGACGCCCGATCTTTGGAGACAAAGACATAGGACCACCACCTCCACGTCGAATTTTGGAAAGCCCTGGTCAGCGACGAGTGATTGCCCGCGTTATACGAGCAGTGGCGAGCGTTGTCAATACTTAATTTAGATAAAAGATACATAGAATTTAGATAGACTTTATTGAAAATCGAGATTCATGCGCCCGGGCGCTGTCAAAAAGTGTCGAAGTATGGTGGAACCAAGAGGCGAGAAACCATTGCTGGGTGCGGCTGCGCGGTCAGTCGAGGATTCGGAGGCCGGATTACGCAGGAGTGCTTGACAGCCCCGCTCGGCGTCGACATTCTCGAACCGTGAAGCACGCACGAAAATTTCTACCAGGCGCGATCATATTGGGGGCGATCTTACTGGTCATGGTACCTGCGACGAGTCTGCTTGCGACAGACGAGGCGGGACGTTGGGTCGAGGTGCGCAGCGCACATTTCGTGGTAGCAAGCAATGCGACTGAAGTGGACGCGCGGGAAGTCGCGGAAGACTTCGAGCAGATTCGGTCTCTGTTTCACGGCACATTTCCGGAATTGCGGGTTGACCCGGCACAGCCGATCGTAATTCTGGCGGCGCGTGACGAAGCGACGATGAAAATGCTGGCTCCGGAGGAGTGGGGTGGAGAGGGGCACATTCGTCCCTCAGGGTTGTTTCACAGCGACGGCGACAAAGATTACGTGGTTTTGCGACTGGATGCGCAGGGCACGACCGCGTACCACACCGTCTATCACGAATATACACATGCGCTGCTGCACCGGAATTTCAGCCGGATTCCCTTGTGGTTGAGCGAGGGGGTGGCGGAGTTTTTCGGGAATTCCACGGTAGGTCCGCAAGATGCCCGGACTGGGAACGTCGATAAGACGCACCTTTACATCCTGAGTAAAAACGCGTGGATGCCGATCGAAACGCTGTTGGAGGTGAGCGAGAGTTCGCCGTATTACAACGAAAAGAATCCGGCGTCGGTGTTTTACGCGGAGTCGTGGGCGGTGGTGCATTACCTGCTGCTTGATCCCGAGGCCCGGCGCGAACAATTGTTGAAGAAATACCTGCTGAGCTGGAATCTTTCCGGGGACCGGGTAAGCGCAGGACGCGAGGCGTTCGGGGATTTGGGAAAATTTGGCGAGCGGGTGAAGCGCTACGTGCACGATGCGAACTGGCGAGAGGGCGTGGTGCTGCCAGGACCAACAAATTCTGCCGGGGACTTTCGGGTTCGAACGCTGGCACCGGCCGAGGTTCTGGCGCTGCGAGGAGATTTCTACGTGCGACGGAAGCGGATGGATGCGGCGCAGCCACTGCTGGAGGAGGCGGTCGCGCTGGGGCCGGAGATCGCGGCCACGCATGAGGCACTGGGATTTTACGATTTCCGGGAAGGCGATTTCGCGGCTGCGGATGAGGAGATGAGCAAAGCGATTTCCCTGGGGTCGGCGAGTTTCCTGGCGTTTTACTGTCGCGGCGTGTTGCTATTGCGCGATTTGTCGGAGACGGAGGAGTCCACGGGGAAAGCGCGGGAGGCGCTGGAGAACGCGGCGCGATTGAATCCGATGTATGCGCCGACGTTTGAAGCGCTCACGCAAGCGTATTCGCGGTCGGCGGAGACACAGGGAAAGGCGCTGGAGGCTGCGGAAACGGCGGTGAAGCTGGATCCGGAATCGCGGTCGTACAAGACAAATCTGGCGTATGTGCTGCTGAATAATCGGCGAGGGGAGGAGGCCCGCGAGGTCGTGGAGAAATTGCAGAAGAGCGCGGGCTCGCCGGAGGAGCAGCGCGCTGCGCGGTCGATCCTGGGAGCCATCGAGGAAGAAGAGGAATGGGAAAAGGAGAGCGCGGAGCAAGCGCTAGGGCGGCTGCGGGTGGATGGGCCGCCGCAGGCGTCGGCTCCCGATCTGAGCGCAGATGTCGTGCATCCTGCGATTTCGCGGCGGCAACTGGGGCCGCCGGAATGGATGGCGGTGGAGGGCACCATTGGAGCGATCGATTGCTCGCGCGGCACTGAGGCGACCATGACTCTGAATTTGCTTAAAGGGCCGATGGACTTTCACGCGGCCGACTTAGGGCGCGTTGGCGTCAGCGGAATCAGCGCAGAGTCGGTGCCGGACCTGGCGAGTTGTAAGCGGTGGAGCGGGCGGCGCGTTAAAGTGTGGTTCCGGTTGGTCCAAGGGAAGGATTATTTGGGGGAGATTATCCGGATCTATTTTTATTGAGGATGAGGCACGCCGAACATCGAGCGGACGCAATACGGCATTCGCAATTTTGCGAGGGGCCATCTCATAAATGGCCGAGACAGGAAGAGAAGAATTTCCTCAGGGCTAAAAGCCCAATCTTGCGTGTCTTTGAATGTCGGAGCTAAAGCTCCGACCCCCTGAGATGCATTTGTGCGATGACTTCTAGTGATTGGGCACGGCTTCGATGGATGCCGTCAGTGCTTCCGTAACTTTGCCGGCGATGTCGTCCTGAACCATCAAAATATCGTCAAAGGCGCGGTCGTAGGTTTCCGACCAGATGACGTACCCGTTGTCGGCGCGAATCATGCGAGCATCCACCCGCAGCCTAGAGCCTGACTTCCGGACGCTGCCATCCAGCACATAGGCGACGCTGAGAATCCTGGCGATATCGGCGATGGAGATTTGTGAAGCGCCATTCGATCGCGGCCATAGTTGTCCCTTGAAATAGAAGGAAGCCGTAGGTGACGGTACGCGCAGGCCCGGAACTTTGCTCAGTTTGTCGATCAGTTCCTCGGTCATGCCATCGGCGAAGGGTTCCTGATTCATCGCATCGGTGAGATCCACAAACGGCAGCACGGCGATGGATTTCTGCGACGGCTGCGGAGCGATGGCGCGTGAGCCCCGATCATTAGAATTCACGAGCTTGCCACGGAACAAGAAAGCAAAGACCAAGACGACGCAAATTGCGGCGCCGAGGGCGAGCGCGATGCGAGCGCCAAGGCGATAGCCGGACTTTTTCGTCGCAGAGGTCAGAGGTTCGCTTGCGGAAGATGGCGAAGAGTTTGACTGTGGGTTGGCGTGCGCGGGGGCCGGGGCGTTGCTATGTGTGCCCGTTGAGGCGTCGAACGGATCCGTCCAAGGACTGACGGTCGCGATCATCCGATACCCAAGTCGCGGCACGGTCTCAATATAAGTGGGCTGCTTGGGATCGTCGCCAAGCAGACGGCGGAGTGAGGTCACCGCTTGATAGACAGAGTCCGGGGCGACAGTCACTTCGGGCCAGACTTGGTTGAGTAAGTCATCGATGCTGACGACTTCCCCGGCATGCTCGGCGAGGCAAAGCAGGAGGCGCATGGTCCGCACTTCCACGCGCGAGGTAACCCCATTTTGCGAAATGTGGCCAGACGCCGGACTGACGCGCCAGGCGCCGATGCGAAGCACTGATGTGGGATGGTGTTCCATACAGGACCGGTGATTATTGACCGTTTTGATTCGATATGCGGCGCTCGCCGAGCATAGCACGCCACTAGGGGCGCCCGCCGCCCTCCAGCTGGCTCTGGGCTTCGCGACGCTCCCATCCATAGTGATTTCAGAACTATTCAGATTGCTTCAGACGTGGCTCAGGACTTTTCGTTTCCACCCTACGTATTATCCAGTGTCGTTCGCTTCTGACGCGGTTCGCGGATCGGAAACAGATCACGAAGCGACGGAAAGGAATTCGGATGACTGGAGATTCTGTACCGCGAGCATCGGAGAGGGGGAACGGCTTATTGGCCATCGCCGTCGGCGGAGGGATTGCCGGGACTTTGGATCTTCTACAAGCTTGCACCCTATTTGGATGGAAGATTCCGTTGGTAATTGCCGCCGGCTTGCTTGGGCGGTCGGCTTTCCAAGGAGGCGCCGGGACGTATGTGCTTGGTGTGCTGCTGCATTTCTTTATCGCCTGCTCGGCAGCGGCGGTCTACTACGGAGCGAGCCGTAGGCTGAGATTTCTGATCGAGTATCCCTTGGTGTGTGGGTTGTTTTTTGGCGCCGCGGTGGAAGACGTCATGAGTTTCGTCGTTTTGCCGCTGTCCGCGCTTCACGCCAGGGGTCCCTATCGACTACATGACTTGCTTCTTGGGCTGGGCGTGCACATGGTGGTGGTCGGACTGCCGATTTCGTACAGCGTTCGGCGATTCGGGAAGTAGATGCTTGGCGTGGCTTCCGCGGCTGGAAATGAAGGACATGAGAGCCGGCAAGGATGCCGGCGCTACTAGTCCATCTCAAGTTCAGAAGAAGCGTCTGCGCTATTTGGATTTCTCATAGACGGTGCGGCCGCCTACTACTGTGCGGAGGACTTCCGTCTTGGTGTATTCGGACGGGGGGATTTTGGTCAGGTCTTTCGAGAGAATGATGAAGTCGGCGTATTGGCCGGTCTTCAGGGCGCCTTTCTTTGTTTCTTCAAATTGGGCGTAGGCGGAGCCGAGGGTGTAGGCGCGGATGCAGTCGTCTAGCGAGATTTTTTCCTGGGGTTGCCAGCCGCCCGCCGGGCCGCCTTCGGGGAGTTCGCGGGTTACGCAGGCGTAGAGGCCGCGCATGGGGTTGATGGGCTCGACGTCGTAGTCGGTGCCGAAGGCCAGATGGACGGCGTTTTTTAGCATGGTGGTCCAGGCGTAGGCGCCTTTGAGGCGATCGGGACCGAGGCGTTGTTCGGCCCAGCGCATGTCGGTGGTTTCGTGGGACGGTTGCATCGAGGCGATGACGTTGAGTTTGGCGAAGCGGGGGAGATCGTCGGTGGCGACGATTTGGGCGTGCTCGATGCGATCACGGCGGTCGCGGGGTGGGTTGGCTTTAGCGACGGCTTCGAAGACGTCGAGGGCCACGCGATTGGCGTTGTCGCCGATGGCGTGGAAGGCCAGTTGGAAGCCGGCACGGTCGCGCTCGATGGCCATCTGACGAAGTTTGGCGGGCTCCATGGCCATGATGCCGCTGGTGGAGGGATCGTCGGAGTACGGAGCGAGCATGGCGGCGGTGCGGGAGCCCAGTGCGCCGTCGGTGACCATTTTGAGAGCGCCGGTTTTCAGCCAGGGGTCGGTGACGCCGCCTTCGCTGCGTTCGTTCTCGAGCTCACCTAGCCCGTTGGTGAAATGCAGCCACTCGGTGATGCGCACGGTGAGTTTGTTTTCGTCTTTCAGGTCGCGATAGACCAGAAAATCATCCCAGTCGGAATTGTCCTGAACGGAAGTGACGCCGTTTTTGGCGACGTCGGCGAGGACCAGCTCGATACCGTGGCGGCGTTGCGTGGGGGACGGGTCGGGGACGTATTGCTCGACGAGGCTGATGGCGGAGCCTTCTTCGAGCATGCCGGTGAGTTCGCCATTGGCGTCGCGTTCGAATTCGCCGCCCTTGGGATTGGGAGTGTCTTTAGAGATATGGGCCAGCTGAAGTGCGAGGGAATTTGCGATGGATACGTGGCCGGAGATGTGAACGTAAGAGGACGGGATTTTTTGGAGCTGACGGCGTCGAGTTGCTGTCGCGTGGGGAATTTTTTGTCGGGCCAGAGGGTGTGGTCCCAACCGCCGCCGGTGATCCATTCGCCTTCTTTGTGGGCGGCTACGGCGTCGGCTACGCGCTTTTCCAATTCTTCCACGGAGGCGACACCGTTGAGGCGGACTGCGAGCATGTCGGCGGCGGCATCTGCCCAGATGGACGTGGGCGTCGTTAAAGCCGGGCATTACGAATTTGTTGCCGAGCTGGATGGTTTCGGCGTTTTCTTCGCCGCTGCCGCATTCGAGCATGATTTGCTCGATGCCGCCGATGCAGACGATTTTGCCTTCGCGCACGGCCATGGCGGAGGCCCAGGGATGTGCGGGTCGTTGGTGTAAATGCGGCCGTGGAGATAGTACGTGGTCCGGGGAGGGGTGTGGGTTTGTGCGTTGGCGGGCGATCGAGCCGAGAGTGGTCACCGCGGCGAGACAGAAAGATAGAAACCGCGACAGGCGGAAAGTGCGGGTGATGGTGAACATTGGCGACGGGCTGGGACGCGTCTCTGCAATTCATTTCGATTTTTCCTCCGCGATTCCGGAAACGCCAAGCAGGGTTAGCAGAGCGCGCTTCAGTCCCATTTCGCGGCCGGTGGGTTCGTACCACTCCTGCAGCGAGTGGGCGCCGCCGCCGGTGCCGCCTGCGCCGATGGAGATGGCGTCGATGCCGTTGGCTAGCGGGATGTTGGCGTCGGTGGAGGAACGCTCGACGCGCGATTGGTTGCCGACGTAATCATCGGCGGCGCGCAATGCGGCGAGGAGTGGAGAGTTGGCGAGCGAGTTCGCCGCCGGGGCGCGTGCCGAGGACGTCGATCTTCCACTCGAGCTTCCCTTTCGAGCGGTCGCGGGAGGATTCCATTTCGTCGCGGACGCCGGCGGTGATCGATTCGCGGAGCGCGGATTCGAGTTTGATGAGTTCGTCTTCGCTTTCGGAGCGAATGTCGACTTTGAGTTTCGCTTCGTAGGGGATGGAGTTGACGGAGGTGCCGCCTTCGATCTGGCCGAGATTGAAGGTGGTGCGCGGGTTCGCGGGAACTTTTGTGTTGATGAAGCGGATCGAGCCGCGGACGAGCGCGTTGATGGGATTGGGCATGCCGAAGTCGGACCAACTGTGGCCGCCGGGGCCGGTGATGAGGACTTCGAGGCGGCGGGAGGCGAGGGCTTTGGTGGTGACGTGATCGGTGCCGGAGCCGTCGAGGACGACGGCGGCTTTCAGGTTCGCGCGATAGGCTTCGACGAGGGCGCGCATGCCGCGGAGATTGCCTTCGCCTTCTTCGCCGACGTCAGCGACGAAGAGGATCGTGCGACGCGGCTTGATCCCGGATTCCTGGATGGCGCGCGCGATGGAGATGAGCGCGGCGAGGCCGGTGCCGTTGTCGGAGATGCCGGGGGCGCTCAGGCGTTCGCCGTCGCGGCGGACTTTCACTTCGGTGCCGGGGGGAAAGACGGTGTCGAGATGCGCGGTGAGCATTACGATTTCTTTGTCGGTGGCGCCGGGGAGTTCGCCGATGACGTTGCCGGTTTTGTCGATTGCACGTTGAGTCCGGATTCGGCGAGGAGCGTTTTAACGACGCTAGCGCGGGCGGCTTCCTGGAACGGTGGCGCGGGAATTTCGGTGATGCGGACTTGCTGATCGTTGATCCAGGCAAGATTTGTGCGAGAACCAGGACAAGGCGGAGCGGAGTTCGGGGGTCTCGGTGAGCTGGTGGCGTGAGGGGCCGGAACGATGCGGCGAGCCGAGGGAGCGAACGGGCATGATCGAAAGGATAACCCAAAGGAGAAGATGTTTCACCGAGGAGTTCCGGAGGGATTGCGGAGTCGCGCGCGAGGTCAATTGCGTGCCGGCTCCGTGGCGAGGGCTTGGATTTCGTCGTCGGTGAGGACGCGGGCGGATTGTTTTGCGGCTTCGAGGATGCGATTCACGGCGGCGTCGTTGGCGAGGATTTTGTGGCGCTCGAGCCAGAACAGAACGTTGGATTTGCCGCTCATCGGACCGATCTCGATGATTTGATCGAGGCCAAAGAGATGCGAAGGGACGCCGCTGTAGACGATGTCGGCGAGCTCGGGATTTTTGCCGTGGAAGGCTTTTACGATGGCGGCGGCGTGTACGCCGGTGGCAGTGCGGAAAGCGTCGTGGCCGACGACCGGGTAGTTCGGTGGGATGGTGGTGTGCGTGGCGCGAGCGACTTTTTCGCAATATTCCTTGAGGCGGGAGAGATCGCGATCGATCAAACCCATCAGGCGGAGGTTGACGAGCATGAGCTCCATTGGCGTGTTGCCGACGCGCTCGCCCAGGGAATTTGCTGCGGCGTGAATTTGGTTGGCGCCGGCGGCGATGGCTGCGAGCGAATTGGCAATGGCCAGGCCGCGGTCGTTGTGGCCGTGCCAGTCGACGCGGATCTTTTCGCCGCTGGGCTTCACGATTTCATCGACAGCGAATTTGATGAGGTTGTAGGCGCCTTGCGGCGTAGCGTGACCGACCGTATCGCAGAGGACGACGGCCCGGGCGCCATTGCGGATCGCGGTGGAGTAGAGACGCTTGACGGTGTCGCGATCGGTGCGCGTGGTGTCTTCGGTTACGTACATGGATGGCAGGCCGTGCTCGACGGCGAATTTCACAGCTTTTTCCGTGGTGCGCTCGAGGTGATCGACCGTCCAGTCTTCGACAAGGCGGCGGATGGGGCTGGAGCCGAGGAAGGTGGCGGCTTCGATGGCGATGCCGACGCGTTGGGAGATTTCGATGATAGGGCGGATGTCGGCTTCCACCGTTCGCGCGGCGCAGTTCGGGCGAATCTTCATGTGGTTGTTGGCGATTTCGCGGGCCAGGGCTTCGGTGTGCTCAGCGGCGCGCGGGCCCGCGCCGGGTAGGCCGATGTTCAGGGAATCGATGCCGAGCGATTCCATGAGGTGGAGGATTTCGATTTTTTCTTCGATAGTGGGGTCGTAGACGGAGGGATTTTGCAAGCCATCGCGGAGGGTTTCGTCATTGAGGAGAACGCGCGTGCCAGGCGCAATCGCCGGAGATGACGCTCGGTTCCAGTCGTAGATGTATTCAGAGTTTGAGGGATCGGCCATTTCCGTATTCTATATTGGATGCTCGACGCAGTGGGGTGCGCCAGAAGAATGCTACGAAATAGCCAAGCAGCCTGGATTGAATGTTGCCGCTCCCTGCAGACTCATCGTCGGTGGATAGTCGGTACGTGGTGGAATCGACTTACCGGACATGGCGCGCCGATGACGTCAGGCGGACCAGGAAGCGTGTCGCAGGTAGCAGGCGGCGCAAAACTCGCGCGGATCGACTTTGCGGACCAGCTTCCTGGATGAAAGGACTCACCACAAAATCATCGATGCCTGCTTGCATGAGCAAATGCAGCACTTCGTTCCGCGTGTAGCTTCGATTCTGGCCGAAATTCTGGCGAAGCAAACCTAAGCGACGCAGCGGGTTGTGCCACCAATTATGAAAGTCCACCACCGCAGAGCCTCCTGGCACGAGCGCTTGGCGAATGCTCGCGAGCAATCGTGCGTCGTGCCAGGGGCCACGAATGAGCGAATCGAGACAGGTTAACTGTTGAATGGAATTCAGGAAGGGTGGCCGCAAGTAATCGGCGCGAACGATCACCATATTTTCCAGGCCCATCCGTGTAGCCTTAGCGCTCGCGTATTGCACTGCTGTGACGGAAAGATCGCAGTGGAAGACCAGACGGCAATGCCGGGCCGCTGCAAACGTGGTGTGTCCCGCGCTCGCGGAAAGATCGCAGAATACCCCGTCCGCGTCGCCCGGAGCATCGCGTAACAGCCGGAAAACTTCCTGGGTGTGGCGCTCGCGACGTTTCACGGTTTTCATCGATGACGTCTCGTTTGCGCCCCACGGTACGGCATCGTCGGTCGATTCCCACCCGCGAGAGTGGGCTTGCATATAGGCGTTTTCATACCCGGACGGAACTTCGGAAGTGGAAATCACGACCGGCTTCGCAGGCAAAATCTCCAATAGATTCGGCTTTTGGAAGGGGAAAATCCGCGAGCAGCGGACGCATCGGAGCCCGCCGAAATCTGGCGCCAGCGGAGCGCCTTCGTCGGGGCATGAGAGATAGCGAGCGATTTCGGCTGGATCGAGGGGCATGGTAAAACGTTGGCACTTAGCCGAAATCTCGGGCCGACACAAGGCCGTCTGAAGAGGAACGGTTAAACGGTCACATACGGTGGTCGCGAAATATGGTTCTCAACGCGGCTCGGGCGCTGGTTAGGCGAGCGCTTAGCTTGCTTCCAAAATCAAATTGTAAGAAGGCGTTGGCGGCTTGTTCCAGGTCCGGGCCGTAGCGATACCACCAGGGCTTTTGGCGGCGCGGGAGGCGATCGACGTCGACGTATTTGGTCTGGACCATTTCGAGAAGGCCGGCTTTGCCGTGGGTGCGGCCCCAGCCGCTTAGGCCACAGCCGCCGTGGGGAGCTTCGGCGATGGCGAAATAGCTGATGGCGTCGTTCACCATGACGGCGCCGGCGCGGAGTTGTGCGGCGATGGCTTTGCCGCGGGCCGCGTTGCGCGTCCAGACGCTTGCCGACAGAGCGAACGGTGAAGCGTTTGCGCGAAGGATGGCTTCATCGGAGTTGGAGACGGTCTGGATGGCCAGGATTGGGCCGAACGTTTCTTCTTGAAAGAGGCGCGCGGCGGAATCCACATCTACGATTACTGTGGGCTCGAAGAAGTTTTCGCCGAGGTCGGGGCGTGCGTGGCCGCCGCAGAGGACTTTCGCACCGCGGCTGACGGCGTCTTCAATTAGCGCGGTCATCCGCAGGACGTGTTGAGGTCGGATCAGCGGGCCCACGTCGGTGGCAGGATCGCTTCCCGGGCCGAGCCGCAACTTTTTTGTTTTCTCGACGCAGCGGGCGGCGAAGGGCTCAGCGATGGTCCGCTCGACGAAAATTCTTTCGACGGAGAGACAGACTTGCCCGCAATTCGTGTAGCTGCCCCAAACGGCTCCGCTGGCCGCGACATCGAGATCGGCGTCGGCGAGGACGATCATGGCGTCCTTGCCGCCGAGTTCGAGAACGGTGGGAATCAGGCGCTTGCCGCAAGCTTCGGCGACGCGACGACCGGTTTCGACGCTGCCGGTGAACAGAATTTTGTCGCACGATGCATCGATCAGGGCCTGGCCTACATCGCCACCGCCCTGGACGACGGTTACCAAACCCTCTGGAAAACCTGCGCTGGCAAACAGTCTTTCGATCAGGGCGCCGCAGTGCGGAGTGAAATCGCTGGTCTTGCAGACAACGGAATTGCCCGCAACGAGGGCCGGAATGATCTGGCTGACCGGAATGGCCAGGGGATAGTTCCACGAGCTGATGATGCCGAATACGCCGAGCGGCTCGTAGGTGAGCGTGCCACTCTTGGCCTTGGCTGCGAGATTGTGGTGCGGGACGGATTCGGACTGCAGCAGGCGCTCCGCATTGACTGCAAAATATTGCGCGGTATCGAGTGCTACAAAAATATCCGCGAACAGCGCTTCGGCGCGTGGCTTGCCGGATTCGCGAACGATCGCGTCGGCCAGGGCGTCGCGCGAAGAGAGAATGCGTTCGCGGAGAAGTTTGAGGCGCGCGGCTCGATCGGCGATCGGAGTCTTCGACCACTTCGCCTGCGTTGCGCGAGCGCGGGCGACGATCTCGGGCATGCGAGATGGCGAGGTTCTCTCGAAGCAGCCGAGGGCTTCGCCGGTCGCGGGGTTAATCGAAGGAATCGTGCCGACCGAAATTACGATGGCGGCCATACGCGGAATTCTAACCGAAAACCCAGCGGTCGGAAGGAAGTTAGTTTTGTTGCAAACACAATCCGGCAAAGGTGGCATCAGGAGTCGGCGAGACGCGTGTACCACGGGGGTCCATTTTTCGAGATCAAAGGAGATTGCCGTGAAATGTTTTGGGCTTCGAGGCTTCGCTGCGGGTCTGATGTTGTTGATTGCTTCTTCTACGGTTAGCCCGCAACAGGGAAATCAGACGCAACGGATTCCACAACTTGAAAATGACGACGTGAAGGTTGGGAAGTCGGTGGTTATGCCCAATACGCCGCTGGCTATGCACCGGCACGAACATGGGCGTGTCATCATCGCCCTGATCGGCGAAACAATGAAGTTCGTGGAGCAAAATGGCACGTCGGAAATTCACGATTGGGAGACTGGGAAAGCGTATTGGCTACCGAAAAATGCGCCGGGGGAGATGCATTCCGACGTCAATGCCGGCGACAAACCCATCGAAGTGATGGTCGTGGAATTGAAACACGACAAATAGCTGCCGGGCACAGCCAGGAATGGCTGTGCCACAGTGGGATTGCGAATTGCGTTACGGCTGTTGCTGATCTTGTGAGATCGGGAGGACGACCGTATCGACTGCTGACGGGTCGTCACGCAGCTTAATGTATAGGCCAGTTTCGCCGGGATGCGGAACCGCGAGCGTTGCGTCGATGAAATCTGTCGGTACCGGGGCGTTGTGAGCGAATTGCTGATCGGAAGCGACTGAGTCGATCAGGAATAGATTTGTGCCGGTCAATTGGCACGGTTTGTCGAGGCTCTCCGGGCAGCGAATTTCTTTCAGTGCGGGGACGCGCACCAGCGTTGCCAATGGCTGCCAATCCCCTTTTGTGCCATCTGCTTCCACCGGACGAAATTGCAGCGCACCGAAGGCGGACGGTCCGAAAGCTTTGTGGGGATCGAAGACCGCGAGTGCACTTTCCGAATCGCGCAGCATCAAGCTTCCGTCCGTCATGCTGAGTAGCGTACTGAAGGATTCGTCGGCGGTGGCGACTTCGATGCGCTCTGAGCGCGAGAATCGAGTTGGAATTTCCGCTTTCAAGAGAAAGGAAATTTGTCCATCTAGCGGCAACTCGTCCTGGCTGCCGAGACGGATGGTTGAAGGCGTATCGCCCAGCCGGATGCTTTTGCTGACGAGCGTGACCTTCGGGCGCGGCGCTTCTACCTTGGTCGGAAGCTCGAGAACGCGGCCGTCTTTGAGTGCGACTTTCGCTACCAGAGATTGATCGGGACGCAGCGCTGCGGAGTCGGGCTGCGTGGCCGCCAGGTGGAGTTCATCCTTTTCGTTGGTGCGCGTCAACTTCGCGGGCAGGAAGTGAATGCCATTCAGCTCGAAGTGATCGACTTCATCGAGGCGAGTTCCCTTCAAGACGCCTTGCTGGTCTCCAGCATTGATCGTGAAGCCATCCAGGTGCGCGCCTTCGGAATAGGCTTGCAACGGAAGTTCATCGGGCTTGGCCAGACCAAATTGCTGCAACTTTACTTGCAGGGCTCCCGCGGGCTGATCCTTTAGCGCGACTTTCAATTCGAGTTCGTCGGGCTTGGTGGCCTTCCAGGTGGTCTTGACCTCTTTGCCCTGAGCATCCTGGATCCTGATGTTATCCACGCAGGCGGCGGAATCGGATTGCAGGTGAACGGTATCCTCACGGCCGACGATGAGAGCGGTCTGTTCCGACGCAGGAATCACCCACTGGGCTGGGCGCGAAGTCCGCAGATGAAAGTTCGGCCCTTCGTATGGCTCAAAGCCCCAATAGCCATGCAGGGTTCCGGTGAGTTGGGCATCGATCTTTGCGCCTTCGATGCTGTGCGTGTCGATTAGAAATCCACCACTGGTGGCGTCGGCTCTTGCCGGAAGCTTGATCTCTTTGCCGTCTTTACCGGAAATGTGCAGGAAGAAATCGTGGCCGATGTCGGAGGAAAAAACGAGCGGGGCGCCTTCCACGGGCAGAACCAGCGAGGATTTTTGCAGGCAGAAAACCTGGTCGGCGTTGATGGCTCTTAAAGGAGGTAGTTGGGCCGCTTCGACGGTTGGCAAGCCTATGACAATCACCGACATCGGCTTACGGAAAGACGGCGGATTGTTGAGTCTTAGATTCATCTGCTCGCCCTTGGGCAGGGCGAGAGCAGGAATGTAGACGTAGGAAGCGGTGTGCAAGTTGCCGAGAACGCGCGCGAGATCCACGACTGCGCCAACGTATGCGCTGTAAAATCCGCCGCCCGCTAGCGACGTCGCGCTAACTGCGCCGACCAGGTCGGAGTTGGGTCCCGACGCCAACGCCGTCACCATCGACTGGCTGTGACCGTCGTCCATTACGAGATTCTCGGTGTTTTTCGTCAGGCAGGAACTTTGTTCTTCGACTGGCTTGTTAAAGCATTGTTCGTCGATGCGAATACCGAGAGTGCGCGCCATCAGAATGGAATGCTCGTGGAGCGCCTTGGGGTCGGCGTCGGAGACAGCTTTTACGTCGGCGAGATATTTTTCAAGGCGCGAGCGGTCAAGGCTGGCTTGATTCAAATCTTGCGAGGCGCGTACGAACACGCCGGGCCTGCCGCGGACTGCGCTGCGCAAGCTGGCAGAAGTCGCCGCCAGTTTCAGGAGCCAGAAAAAGGAGGACTTGCTGGGCGTCTTGCGGAACGGTGACGACGATGCCCTCTTCGCGCACCGGCTTGGTCCAGGTTTCAGCCTTGGTGAACCAATTTTCCGGCGGCGGATTGGTGGCGCCACGAAGGAAAGCGACGATGAGCAAATAGCGGGCCGACTGGTCGTCGGGGAAATCGGGGTGAAGCCAAAGGCGGTCGCCAGGCTGCAAGTTGGCGACATCCGAGATGGGCAATGCCTTTCCGCCGCGGGTAACCTTCATTTCGATGCGAGGGCCCAGCAGGTCGAAATTATTGCCGTCGGCGCGGACGAATGTGGGAACGGCGATTAGAGCAGCCAGCAGACACAGATAGCGGATCGTCCTTTGCGTCAGATTGCTCGCGCGGAGAATTCGGGTCCTCGAAAAAAACATTGTTTCTACCGTCCCTCAAGATGATTAAGTTCGCGGCAACGTACACTTCAGCAGTTGCCGCATCAACGAACGAATCTCAGTTTGAGATCCAAGGCGAACTGCGTCGGTTTTCTTTGATGCGGTGCGCTTCCCGCGTGCCGCCAGCGGGATGCGTGTTTGTTTTCGGGCCGTTTCGCTAGGCTGGGTGCGGAAATACGGCCGCGTAATCGAAAATCAATGATAGTTGCTGGGTGGAGCGCGGGCAACAGTTGTCTTGATTTTTTCTTATCGAGCAACAGGTACAGATTCCGGGTGATTTGTTGTCTGCTCGAAAAGGTTGACGTGGGCACAGACCCTTCGCAGACTCGTGCAGGCTAACCACTGTCTGTGCTACTTCGCGGCGGAGAGTTTGGCGGCTGCGGACGAGACGAGCGTTGCTTCGTCTTGCAATACCGAGGCGGCGCGGGCGATGGCTTCTTCGGCCTGTTTCCATTGCCTTTGTTCCATGGCTTCGCGGACCGCGGGGATAGCTTTGGCTTCGTAGCCGGTGTAGACACCGGGCGCGTAGATCTGGTGCTTGTACCACGCTCGTCCGGGCAGGCCTTCGGGGTTGGTGAGTTTGCGCTCGCTGTCGATGAGCATGCGATTGACTTCGGCAACCGACGCTGAAGATAGCGCGGCGCCGCCGTTTTCGGTCGCGCTGCGCCAACGCTTTTTTGTACTCCTCGGCGCTGCGCGTCAGAGCGTCGGCGCCGTTTTGCAGCGGCGCGAAATTCAGATGCGGCGGGATTTCCTGCTTCACTGGCGGAACGTAGGTTTGTTTCGGATCGGCGCTGGCCGTGAATGCGCCTTCGTCGATCTCGAGGTTGCGCTCGCGAATCTCATCCTGTTGCTTTGTCGAGAAGGTTTGCAGCCCGCGAACGTAGGTTTGGACGGTGTCCGCTAGATTGGAAAAATCGAAGGGCAGCAGGTCGGCGTCGGCGAGGCGCATCACGGTCGTGCCGGCAACTTCGGAAAGCGCGCGGCCGTACGCGAAGTCGGTGTCGCTGAAGTGCGTGTACCAATAAAAATCGTCGTAGATCGAGTGATAGATGCCGCCTTCGTCTTCTCCGTAGAACCCAAAATTCAATACGGCGATGCCGAGAAAATTCTGGAATCCGGCGTGATCGGAGCCGCCGCCCGAAATATCGATGCGCAAGTCTGGCCGCTGAGCGCAGTTCCTGCGCGAGCTTCGTCAGAATCTGCTTGCGTAATGTTGTGGAGCTGCCAGCGCTTCCACACGGATAACTTCGTTTCGGGGTCCTGAACGTCGCGGGCTACATCGTTGGCTAGCTTTTCCAGGGAGTGCGCGCCCTCGGCGCCGAAGAAGCCGCGCCCGTTCGTGTCGGAATTGATATAGGCGACCGCGTGCTGGCGAAGTTCCTCGGCGTGTGTCTCCAACCATTCGACGGAACCCAGCAAGCCCGGCTCTTCGCCATCCCAGGCGCAATAAACGATGGTGCGCTTGGGCTTCCATCCGGCTTTCACGAGCTCGCCAAGAGAACGCGCTTCCTCCAATACTGCAACCTGACCCGAGATCGGATCTTCCGCGCCGTTCACCCACGCGTCGTGATGGTTGCCGCGTAGCACCCATTCGTCGGGAAATTGCGAGCCGGGAATTTTCGCGATCACGTCGTAGAGCGGCTGCATCTGCCAATTGGAAAAAATTTTCAAGTGAACTTTCGCGGGTCCCGGGCCGATCCGATAGGTGATCGGCAGGCCGCCGCGCCAGGCTTCCGGCACAACTGGTCCGGTGATGGCCGACATGAGCGGGGCCGCGTCGCGCATAAGAAATCGGCAACACGGGAATTTTCGTCAGCGGTCGGCGCGTTCTTGATGTCGAGGCGCTTGGCGTCGGGGGTCGCGCCGATGTTGGGCGTCAGCGGATCGCCCATGAATTCCGTGGTGTCTTGCACGCTGCCGCGCTGCACACCTTCGCGCGGACGCAATCCGCCGTTGGGGAACGTTTCGCCCGCGGAGTAGCCGTCGTCGCGCGGATCGGAGTAAATGATGCAGCCGACCGCGCCGTGCTCGGCGGCAACTTTAGGCTTGATGCCCCGCCATGCGTGGCCATAGCGCGCGATGACGATGGCGCCCTTCACGGAGATGCCGTGGCGGGCGAGCGTTTCGTAGTCTTCGGGGATACCGTAGTTCACGTAGACGAGCGGACCGGTGACGTCGCCGTCGGCGGAGTACGCGTTATACGTTGGGAGCTGCTCCGATTGTTGATTGGAAGTTGGATCCTGCGGAACAGGAGGCTCCTGCAGCTTGGCCACGAAGTGCGGGCCGCCCTCGACGAGTTCGACGAGACGCTCTTTCGGCGTGGGAAAGAGCACACTGAACGATTCGATGTGGGCGTCGAGACCAAATTCTTTGTACTTGGCCAGAATCCACTCGGCGTTGTCTTTGTCGTAAGGCGAGCCGACGTTATGAGGACGCGCACTCAGGCGCTGCATGTAGGCGCGAAGATTCGCCGGGCTCGGCATCGCGCGGAATTTGTCTTCCCACTGGCGTTCTGTGCGAGAAGACTCGGCGGAATAACCCGCGAGCGGCGTTTCGTCGGCGATCAGATGAGCGCCGAGAGGCGCGAGCGAAACAGCAGCCAGGAAACAAGATGCAAGTATCGTGCTGCGAATCATGTGGGCTCCAGAATTTGCGACCGTATTCTGCATGAAACCAGAGACGATTGGAATGGAAGTCAGCCGATACGATAAGGCTCTTCGTGCTCGGCGCTGACCATCCAGAGGCCGTGAGCCGGGACGGTGGGGCCGGATTTGGAGCGGTCGCGCAACTCGAAGAGACGGTCGATGTCTTCGGGCTTGAGTTTGCCGCGGCCTACGTCGAGAAGCGTGCCTACCATTTTCCTTACCATGTAGCGCAGGAACGATCGGCCGTGGACGGTGAAAACCAGTTCCTCGTTGTCCGGCGAGCGCACCAGCTCTGTCGAAAAGATTTCGCGGTCCATCACGCGTTCTTTGTCGTCTTCCTCGGAGCCCGTGGAGGCGGCGAAGGACGTGAAATCGTGAACGCCGACGAAGCGCGCGGCGGCATCGCGCATGGCGTCTTCATCGAGCGGGAACGGATAGTGCAGCACGTAACGCCAGAGCATCGGGGGAAGGACTCTGCCACGATAGATCCGATAGCGGTATACCTTACCGCGTGCTGAGAATCGCGCGCTGAAAGTCGGTCCGACCTCTTCTGCTTTCACGATGCGAATCGACGGCGGGAGGAGCGCGTTGAGTGCGCGATGGAAATCGCCGGCAGACAGGCCCGACTGCGTGCGAAAACTGGCGATCTGGCCCAAAGCGTGGACGCCTGCGTCCGTGCGGCCCGTTCCTTGCAGCAGGATTTTCTCCTGGGTCAACTGGCGAAGAACGCCGACGATCTCGCCCTGAATCGTGGGTTTGCTGGACTGAGCTTGCCAGCCGTGAAAATCGGTGCCGTCGTAGGCGATGGTCAGCTTGAAATAGCGCATGCCGGGAGAGTTAGAGGAGACTACGCCACGCGGGTCGCATCACGTCGCGGAGCGGACGAAACGGCTCCCAGGTTTCATGGCGGCGCTGCCCTCACGACATTGCGGGCAATCTTCGGGGGCATAGCTGGCGATCGGCAAATCGAGCAAGGCTTGCGACTCTACGGGAAACTCCACCTGGCCGCCACTGCGATCGATCAGCGCACCCGCGGCGACTACCCGGCCGCCCGCTTCTTCGACAACCTGGATCGTTTCGAGTGTGGAACCTCCGGTGGTCCAGACGTCTTCCACCACGAGCACATGCTGGTCCGCGCGCAAGCTGAAACCGCGGCGCAGCGTCATCGTACCACTGGCATCGCGCTCCACGAAAATCGCGGGAAGGCCGCCACCTGCAACTTCCACCCTCACCTCTGGAAGCGCGCGCGCGACTTCCTGGCCAATGATGAGGCCACCCATGGCGGGAGATACCACCGCCTCAATGGTTGCGTCAGAGAAAAGTGCCGCCAGCGCCTGCCCTAGCTTCTCCGCAAAGCGTGGATACTGCAAAACCCGCGCACATTGCACGTACGTGGCACTGTGGAGACCGCTGGACAACTCGAAATGTCCGTGGCGAATCGCACCAGCGCTCTCGAACATCCGCAATAGTTCTTCGCGCTTCAGCATGTCTCACCAAATCGACTCTCGGGCGGCATCAAGCTCGCCGCCGCGGCAACCGGCGTCCCGCTACCCGGCGCGAAACCTTCGATGGCACAGCTAACCCCAAACCACCGGTAACCGTCGAATCGTCAGCAGCCTAGCCGCCGCGTGTTGCGTTGTCAAGGAAACGAGCCCCTGCTAGACTGCCGAATCCGTGTTTTTCGGTCGGTTTCTCGCTTGCCATTGCCCTGCTGTCGCCGATTTGATGAAACAAAGTGCCTCCGATGAACGTTGTACAGAGAGTCAGACAATAATGACCCGCGTAGGTCGTGGATAAAATTCAAGGAGTGAACGACATCATGAACTTGCTACGGTTGACCGCAAAGCCGTCAACTCCACGTGCGTCCACTTGGCGACGAATGCCGCGAGGCAGCGCCTCGCGGCATTCGCAACTGGCACGCTCCCTGACGGCGGCCGTGCTCACGGTCCTGTTGGCTGGATCAGGGTCGCCCGTTTTCGCTCAGGACCGGGGTCAAAGCCCGCCACCGGGGCAACAAACCGATCATCCGGAATTGCCGACTCCGCAGTCTCCGGAACAGAATCGGCCAGGGCAGGATCCCAATGCCCCCACGCAGCAGCCCAAGCCGGTGTATGGGCCTGCGCCAACGAACCCGCCGATTCCGGTGTCGCTCGGAGTTTCCAAGTACAACTACAATCACGCACCGCGACCATTTCCAAATCTGTTCAATCCTTACAAGCCGGTGACTATTCCCGGGTTCGGCATTGCGAACTCGCCGCGCGTTGACCAACTGATTCATGATGGAAAGCTCGAGATTACGCTGCAAGATGCGGTGGAGCTCGCGCTGGAAAATAATATGGATATCGCCGTCGCGCGGTACAACCCGTGGTTCGGGGATACCGACGTTCTCGCGGCGAATTCGGGGTCGTTGCCGCAGGGCATCGCCGGCGCGGATCTTCCCTACTCGACCGCCAACACCCCGTTTCTCAACTATGATCCGGTCATCACCTCCTCGATATTCTTCGACGATGTGTCGACGCCGATCAACAACCCCTTCATCTCCGGCACGGGGGCATCAAGCCTGACCGGGTTGGTCACCCACACGGCGCAATACAATAACCAATACTCGCAAGGTTTTGCGACGGGTACGACGGTGACCGCAGCGTGGGACAACACACGCTCCTCGTCCACTTCTCCGGAAAACTTCTTCAATCCGTCGGTGCAATCGTCGTTGACGATAACGTTCCAGCAGCAGCTTTTGAATGGTTTCGGCTTGTTCCAGAACCGGCGCAACATCCTGATTGCGAAAAATAACCGGAAGCTCGCCGACTATGTGTTCGAGCAACAAGCGATTACCACGGTCACGAACACCATCACCGCGTATTGGGAACTCGTCTACGCACGGGACAATGTACAGGTGCAGGAGCAGGCCGTCACGGTATCGAATAAGCTTTATGGCGACGACAAGAAACAGCTGGAGATCGGCACTATGGCTCCTCTGGACGTAACCCGCGCAGAGTCCGAGTTGGCTACCAATCGCCAGAACCTGATCGTTGCTCAGACCGTTCAGCTACAGGACGAGCAGATTTTGAAGAACGCGATCACCAAAGACCCGCTCGCGCCGACTCTGATCAACGTGGAAATTGTTCCGACCGACAAACCAAACCCTCCCGAAGCGGTCGAGGCCGCCACGTTCGAGGACGCCGTCAAGGAAGCGTTCACCAAGCGTCCGGATTTGCTCCAGCAGGACATGAACGTGAAGAACGCGGTAATCAATTCGAAGGCAACGAAGCAGGCTCTGCTGCCAACGGCCACGCTGACTGCGCAATACCAAAGCGCGGGACTAGCCGGCAATTCCCCGATCGTCACCGGCTCTTCGACAACTGCCGGGGCGGCTCTGGTGGGAGCAAACGGCCAGCCCATTACCGTGCTGGACACGAATGGTATGCCAGTCGAAATTTTCGAGCCGAATACGGCCGAGGTTACCAACGGAATTCAGCATCAGGGGCTGGGAACCGCGCAAAGCCAGATCTTTCACAATGACTTCCCTAACTATCTTGTGGGAATAAATGTACAGCTTCCGCTCCGAAACCGAGCGGCGCAGGCCACCAATCAGCGCGCCGTTCTCTTCCAGAGACAGCTCGAGGCGCAAATGCAGCAACTGAGGAACGCGGCGCTGTTGGACGTGCGCAACAGCTACATTGCGCTCACACAGGATCGCGCTCAGGTTCAGGCCGCCAGCAAAGCACGCGAACTGCAACAGCAGACCTTCGACGCCGAGCAGAAGAAGTATCAACTCGGCGCCTCGACCGTGTATAACGTCATTCTCACCCAACGCGACCTAATCACCGCGCAGGGTACCGAACTTCGCGCGTTGGCTAACCTCGTGGAAGCCAAGGCAAACTATGAGCGCGCCGTGGGACGCACCCTCGAAGTCAACCGCGTCACTATCGCGGACGCCAAGCACGGCCAGATCGAACGCGATACTCTGATTCCGGGCACGATCAACGGCCAGGTCGTCGGCACCGAGAAGATCTTTACCACCGAAGGCCAACGCTAAAGCTTTATTGACCGGGCACGAAAATCCGACGTGCCGGTTCATTTTGGAGCCGCTTCTCTCCATATCACGGTTCCGGGCTAGCACACCCACGAGCGTAATTGTAGGTCGCCGAACCCGCCCTCGATTGGTCAAGCGACTCCTAATTCTATCGGCGCGCCCAGCGACGCCGCTATTGCCCCGCATGCGCGATTCGCATAGCATTGATTTAGCGGGCCTTTCGAGCGTCGGCCGTTCACCGGTACGCCTCGATCGGACGGAAATATCTATGAGCGATTCTTCCAAGGGCGCCAGCCAAACCGTAGTTCCCGCAGAACTTTCTTCATCTCGCCGCGAGCCTTCCGCCAAAGTGAAAGCCTGGGAGGAGAAAACGCTCGCTCCTACCCTGGATAGAAGCCCCGAACGACAAACGGAATTCACCACAATTTCCAACTATCCGATCCGCCGCCTCTACACTTCTGCCGATCTAGCCGGTTGGAGCCCAGAGCGGGATCTCGGCTATCCCGGCGAGCCGCCCTACACGCGCGGCATTCATTCGACGATGCACCGTGGCCGCCTGTGGACCATGCGCCAGTTTGCGGGCTACGGCACCGCCGAAGACACCAATCAACGCTTCCGATATCTCCTCGCTCAGGGTCAGACCGGCCTCTCAACGGCGTTCGATCTTCCCACGCTCATGGGTTACGATTCCGACCATCCGCTCTCCGAAGGCGAAGTTGGCAAGTGTGGCGTGGCCATCAGTTCACTAGCGGATATGGAAGTGCTCTTCGACCAAATCCCGCTGGCGGACGTAACCACGTCGATGACCATCAACTCGCCCGCGGCCGTGATCTGGGCGATGTATCTGGCGGTCGCCGAAAAGCAAGGTGCCGACTGGAAGAAAATTTCAGGTACGCTGCAAAACGACATCCTGAAGGAATACATCGCGCAAAAGGAATACATCTACCCGCCAGAACCCTCGATGCGGCTGGTGATCGACACGTTCGAGTTCGGCGTGAAAAATACGCCCAAGTTCAACACCATCTCAATCAGCGGCTATCACATTCGAGAAGCGGGCTCGACCGCGATTCAGGAATTGGCGTTCACGCTGCGCGATGGCCTCGAATACGTCGAATGGGGCATGCGCCGGGGCCTGGACGTTGATGAATTCGTGCCGCAGCTCTCTTTCTTTTTCAACGCACACAGCGACTTCTTCGAAGAGATCGCCAAGTACCGCGCAGCGCGCCGGATTTGGCATAAAGCGATGACCGAGCGCTACAAAGCCAAGAATCCGCGGACGTGGGCTTTGCGGTTTCACACCCAGACCGCTGGGTGCTCGCTGACGGCACAGCAGCCCTACAACAACGTGGTGCGCACGGCGATTCAGGCCCTCGCGGCGGTCCTGGGCGGCACACAATCGCTGCACACCAATTCGCTCGATGAAGCGTGGGCGCTACCCACGGAATTCGCCGCCACGATTGCTCTGCGCACGCAGCAGATCATCGCCCACGAAACCGGCGTCACCAACACGGTCGATCCGCTGGGCGGCTCCTACTTTGTCGAGACGCTCACCAACGAAGTCGAACGCGGCGCGTGGGATTACATCGAGAAGATCGACGCACTCGGTGGCATGGTCGCGGCCATCGAACGCGGGTATCCGCAGCGCGAAATCGCCGAGGCCTCTTACCGCTACCAGGTCGCCCTCGACAAAAAAGAAAAAATCATGGTCGGCGTGAATGATTTCGTATCCGACGAAAAACCGTTGGACACCCTGCAAATTGACGAGACCGTAGCCCACCGACAAGCCGAACGCCTCAGCAAACTCCGCGCCGAACGCTCCGGCGAAGAGGTAGCGCGCCGCCTGGCCGCCCTCCGCAAAGCTACGGAAGGCAACGCCAACCTGATGCCATTCATCCTTGAAGCCGTAAAATCCTACGCCACCCTGGGCGAAATCTGCGACGCCATGCGCGAAACCTTCGGCACCTACGAAGAAGTCGCCATCACCTAACTCATGCCAGATAAGAAAATCAGAGTCTTGATTGCCAAGCCGGGGCTTGATGGTCACGACCGCGGGGCGAAGGTAATCGCTCGCGCGTTGCGCGACGCCGGCATGGAAGTGATCTACACCGGACTGCGCCAGACGCCGGAGATGATTGCGACTGCCGCCGTGCAGGAGGACGTCGACGTCATTGGACTCTCGATCCTATCCGGCGCACACAACACGATCTGTCCTCAACTTATGAAGTTGCTGCACGACAAAGGGATGACCGATGTCACCGTACTTCTCGGCGGCATTATTCCCGAAGCCGACGTTGCCGACCTCAAGAAAGCCGGCATCGCCGAAATATTTCTCCCCGGCACCTCCACGCAAGATATCGTCGAGTTCATCCACAAGCGCGTCCCACAAACCTCTTAGGACCAAGCCCGCTCGAATTTCACTCGCGTATACAGCACCGAGAAGCCCTGCCGCACCACATTGCGCTGCGAACTACTTCCCGGTTGAGCGATGCACACCGCCAAGTCGCAGTTCTCCGTCATCGCGCGTCTCAGCCGCTCCTTCAGAAGCGCCGTCTGCACTCCCCGATTCCGGAACGCTGGCAGTGTGCTCGCGCCAAACAATCCGGCCACGCCCTCGCGCAACGCAAGAGTCGCGCCGCCCGCCACCGCTCCGTCCACCCGCGCCAGATAGCACTCCACGTTCACACCCAGCGCAAACATTTTCATCACCTCCAGAATCTCCTGCGTCACCGGAAAATTCTCCGAGAAGCCCTGCGACACCGTCAGCGTCCACAAATCTATCTGCTCTTTCCCGATTCGCTCCATCATCAGGCCTGCCGCCGGACTCGGCCCGTCCGCTTCCGGCGAATTCACTCCGCGCAGTGGGAGCGCCATCACGTTAGAAAATTCCGTCACGCGATATCCGCGTTCGCCGAAGTGGCGCACCAGGGACGCGTCCGCCAACGGGCAAGTTTCCACTCGGACGGGTTCTTCCCGGCTGCGATAGAACTCCTCTAATCGATCGAACTCTTCCTCGCTGATGACTCCATCAAGCCCCAGTCCCACCGCCTGCGTAACCGGCGATCCCGCGCCGCAATAAATCGCGAATCCTCCGGCAATCCGCTCTACCGCGCCGATGCCACCCGGTCGCATCCGCTCCAACGCCTCTGCGCAATCCACGGCCGCGTGCGCTTCGGCCAGCTCGATCCTGCGCGCCAATGCCAAATCCAGAATCAGCGGCGTCATCGCTTGCCTCCGTCGCGTTCGCGCTGCCGATATTTCTCGCGCGCCCCTCGATGCAAACGCGTGATCTTGGTTTTGTATTCGTGCATTGCTGTGGGATCGACTTTGCGCCGCTGAAATTCCTGTTCGCGTTCCAGCTTCTTCAGGCTCGCGACTCGTTCTTCGTCCAGAACACCCGCCACCAATGCCGAGCGAACCGCGCAACCCGGCTCGTTCTCGTGCCTGCAATCCCGGAAGCGGCAATTCGCAGCAAACTCCTCGATGTCGGCGAACGCCTGCGTGACGCCGGTTTCCGCATCCCACAATGCGATCTCGCGCAACCCCGGCGTATCAATAATCAGCGCACCGCTTGGCAGCCGCAGCAGTTGCCGGGAGGTCGTCGTGTGCCGCCCTTTCCCATCCGTTTCGCGTGTTGGCTGCACCGCCTGAACATCCCGCCGCAGTAAACGATTGACCAGCGTCGACTTTCCCACGCCAGACGAACCTAGCAGCACGATGGTTTGGCCGGGTGTGAGAAAGCGATCGAGTTCGTCCATGCCCCGGCCGGTTCGCGCGCTGACCGACAGAACCGGGGCGCTTGCCGCTACGCGATCAGCATCCGCAACAAACGCAGCAGCGTCGCCACACTCGTCGGCCTTGTTCAACACGATGACCGGATTGACCTCGGATTCCCAACACTGTGCCAGATAGCGTTCCAGTCGTCGTGGACTAAAATCGCCGTCGAGCGACACGACCAGAAACGCGGTGTCGATGTTGGCGGCGATCACCTGCTGCTCGATGCGTTTTCCAGGCGCTTTGCGAGCGAAACGTCCCCGCCGCGGCAAAACCCCCTGAATAAACGCATGCTCCTCGCCGAACAACTCCGCGGCAATCCAGTCTCCGACAGCCGGCCAATCTCCCTGTGCTTCCGCCGCCACACGCAGTTTGCTCGAAGGCTCCGCCCAGCATTCGCCGAAATCGCCGGCGATCCTCCATAGGCCACGCTGTTGCGACACCACTCTTGCCGGCGCCCAGCCACAGTTGTCTTGCTCTGCCCACATCGCCGCGAAATAGGAGTTCCAACCCAATTCCGTAAGAAGCACTTGCGCACCCTCCCGCTGCTCGCAAGCAGCACAGCGCGTCGGTCCACGATGGACGCAACGCTGTTGCGCGCCGGAATGTCCAGTGGACACAACACGATTCCGGACGCAGACTCGACAACTCAAACGGGAAAACTACAAGAAGGGCGTGCTACCTCAAGCCATCGGAAACGCTGAAGGCACACCCGCCCATGGGAACTTCGACCAGGGTAGTCACAGGCGCCTCCAGAGTGAGGATGCGGTGCTTGCAGCAACAGCACCAATGCTCTGCATAGTATCGAGCGCGAACGCCTCCGTCAACATCCCCAACACGCCCGCGTGTTCTCGCACTATCGGTCGAGAGACCGTATACTGTTCGTTTGTTGCCCTGTCGTTCTGTCCCGGTGTCCTTCGATGTGCGTTGTACGATTTCGTGCGAGGTTTGCGAGTGTCGGCATCCGTTCTGAAAACCAGCGTCAACAAAAAATCCCCTGAGTTCGAGAAAAACACCCGTAAGGTCATCGATCTCGTCACCCAAATCAAGAACGAAGAAGAGCAGATCAGCCGGGGCGGCGGCGCCAAAGCCGATCGAGTCGCAGCACAAGAAGGGGCGGCTCACGGCGCGCGAGCGCCTCAAGAAAGCTCGTCGATCCCGGAACGCACTTTACCGAACTCGGCATTTTTGCGGCCTATGAAATGTACGAAGAGTGGGGTGGGGCTCCAGCGGCCGGAACGATCACCGGGCTCGCGCGCGTCTGCGGCCGGACATTCATGATCATCGCCAACGACGCGACCGTTAAAGCTGGTGCCTTTTTTCCGATGACCGCGAAGAAAGTGATTCGCGCACAAAATATCGCCATCGAAAATCACATTCCGACAATTTATCTGGTGGACTCCGCGGGCGTGTTTCTTCCGTTGCAGGAGGACGTCTTCCCGGACACCGACGATTTCGGCCGCGTATTCCGCAACAATGCGGTGATGAGCGCCATGGGCATTCCGCAACTTGCCGCGATCATGGGCATGTGCGTGGCGGGCGGCGCGTATCTTCCGCTGATGTGCGATCACATCCTGATGACCGAAGGCTCCGGCTTGTTTCTGGCGGGCCCCGCGCTGGTGCAGGCGGCCATTGGCCAGGTAACGTCTGCTGAAGATCTTGGCGGCGCGAAAATGCATTCCCAGATCAGCGGCACTGTCGATTTCCGCGAGCCTGACGACGATGCGTGCATCACGCGCATTCGGGCGCTCGCCGACAAGATGGGCGCTCCGAATCCCACGCCTTTCAGTCACGTCGCGTCTCGCGAGCCGCTCTACCCTGGCAGCGAAATCTACGGCGTCTTTTCCAACGATCCCGGCAAACAATACGACATGCGCGAAATCATCGCCCGCATTGTGGACGGCAGCGAGTTCGAGGAATACCGCGCTGAGTACGGCGAAACACTGCTGTGCGGCTATGCGCGCATCGGAGGCTGGGCCGTCGGCATCGTCGCCAACCAAAAGAAGCACGTGCAGATTACCGCGCCCGGCTCCGATCAAAAACGCATCGAATTCGGCGGCGTGATTTACACCGAGTCCGCCGAGAAAGCCGCGCGCTTCATCATGGACTGCAACCAAGACCGTATCCCGCTGATTTTCCTGCACGACGTGAACGGCTTCATGGTCGGCAAAGACGCCGAATGGAGCGGCATCATCCGCGCAGGCGCAAAAATGGTTAACGCGGTGTCCAACAGCGTGGTGCCCAAGATCGCGGTCATCTGCGGAGGGAGTTTCGGTGCCGGCCACTACGCGATGTGCGGCAAAGCCTACGATCCGCGCTTCATCTTCGCCTGGCCCACCGCCCGCTATGCGGTGATGAGCGGCGACGCCGCCGCCAGCACGCTCGCAGAAATCAAGCTCAAGCAGATGGAGCGCGAAGGAAAAAAAGTCGACGAGAAAGCCAAAGCAAGAAATGCTGGCATCCGTGAAAGCCACCTACGATAAACAGACCGACCCACGCTACGCCGCCGCCCGCCTCTGGGTCGACGCCATCATCGATCCAGCGCACACCCGCGACGTGCTGATCACCGCCCTCGAAGCCGCCTCGCTAAATCCCGAAATCCGCGAATTCAAGACCGGGGTCCTCAAACGTGAGTATTCCGCTTCGTACGATAGCCAGCAAACGGACTAGGGATCTCTCGATAGTGGCAATTTCTCCCGTCTTGGTCTGGATCTTTGGCGCTGTGTTTTGCGTGACCTGGTACCAGCTACTGAAACCGGAGAGCGGATTCTGGTTTGAGTGCTGTGGGCATGACGGCTTACTTATGGGTTTTGTGTTTTCGCTTTGCCTTGTACTCGCATTTCTATCTCTGATAGCACTTCCTTTTTCATTTCTTTGGGACTGGCGCAAATGGAAGAAAAACAGTCTACGACAATAGTGGAATGCCCTCGCGATGCATGGCAGGGTTTGCCGGATTTCATTCCGACGGAACTCAAGGCGGAATATCTTCGGGAGCTTGTGCTTGCCGGATTCGAGCACATCGATGCGGTCAGCTTCGTGTCGCCCAAGCACGTGAAGCAGATGGCAGACAGCGAAGAGGTGATGGCCAAATTCAACGATTCCCTTTCCATAGATATCGACCGGCCCGAAATTATCGGAATCGTCGTAAACGAAAAAGGCCTGGAGCGGGCGCTGGCGACTCCCGGCGTTACCACCATTGGATATCCGTACTCGATCTCGGCTTATTTCCGGCGCGCGAATGCCAACATGAGCCGCGACGAATCGCGTAAGCTTGTCGAAAAATTGAAAAAAGACGCTGCCGCAGCGAGCCGCGATCTCGTAATTTACATCTCCATGGCCTTCGGGAACCCGTATGATGAGCCTTGGGGGCCGGAGCTTGTGCACGAAACGCTGGAATGGCTGAAGGATATTCGCGTGCGCACCGTCTCGCTCGCCGACACCGTCGGAACCGCCGACGGTAAACTCGTCGGCGATCTTTACCGCGAGGTAAAGGACCATGTCGCGGGAATCGAACTTGGCGTGCACCTGCACAGCCGGCCAGAAAATGCGGAGGAGAAAATTATGGCGGCGTACGAAGCGGGATGCCGCCGCTTTGACAGCGCGCTCACCGGCCTAGGCGGCTGTCCATTTGCCGGAGACAATTTGGTCGGCAACATCGCCACCGAACAGGTTCTTGCGGCGCTGAAAAAAGCAGGCGCTGATCCGGGAATCGAACCCGAGCGCCTGACGAAGATTCTTGCCATGACCAACGAAATTCGGGTCAAGTACGCCCATGCACCACTTTTAAATTGAGGAGGTGTTTTCGACATGTACTCCACACTTCTTCTCGAATGCCGCGACGCCATCGCCACGATCACGCTGAACCGCCCGGACAAACGCAACGCTGTCACCACCGCGATGATCGCAGATTTACAAGCTGCTCTTGATGCCATCGAGAAAAATCATACAACGCGCGTGGTGATACTGACCGGCGCGGGCAAAGCATTTTGCGCCGGCATGGACCTGGAGATGCTCTCCGCCATCGCGAAGCAATCCCCCACGGAAAACCAGGAAGATTCCCGCCGCATCGCGAAAATGCTGCGCCGCATCTGGAGTTTTCCCCGGCCGATGATCGCCGCCGTAAATGGCGCGGCGTACGCGGGAGGCTGCGGTATCGCCACGCTGTGCGATTTCACGCTCGCGTCAACGGAAGCGAAATTCGGCTACACCGAAGTGAAGATCGGCTTCCTTCCCGCGATCGTTTCCGTTTTTCTGACGCGCCAGATCGGGGAGAAGCGCTGCCGCGATCTTCTTCTGACGGGACGCATCATCGACGCTGTGGAAGCCAAGGAACTCGGACTGGTGACCGAAGTCGTCCCCGCCGAGCACTTGCTCGATCGCGCGCACGAACTCGCGGCTGATCTTATCGCCGCAAGTCCCAGCAGCCTGACCCGCGCGAAGCACTTGCTAACTTCCTCGGCCGCGCCGGCACTGGACCACGATCTCGAGCGCGCGATTCTTGAAAATGCGCGCATCCGCTGTACCCCCGATTTCAAGGAAGGCGTCGCCTCATTCCTGGAGAAGCGCAAGCCGGTGTGGCAGAGTAAGCTGGACTAACCAACCACATGCGAACAATCGAATTTCACGACACGACAGTACGGGTGCGTTACGCGGAGACCGATCAAATGGGCGTCGTGTATCACGCAAACTATTTAATCTGGTTCGAGGTAGGCCGCGTTGAGCTGATGCGCGCGATGGGGTTTGAGTACAAGACCATGGAAACCGAAGACGACTGCCACATCGTCGTGGCCGAAGCGCATTGCCGGTATGAAAGATCGGCGCGCTACGACGAAGTGCTGCGGGTGCGCACGCGAATTATGGAATGGCGCAATCGCATCGTGAAATTCTCGTATGAAATATTTCGCGAAGCCGACGACACTCTGCTAACGACGGGTTACACGACGCACGTAATCTGCGGCAGCAACGGCCGGCCGAAGGCGCTTCCTCCAAAATATCGCGACGTGCTGTTGCATTTGAAAGTTCCCAATCCTGACCGGAGCGACGCATGACCGCGGCCCCAAATTCTCGCCATCCCATCGAACTAACTGGCAACGATCTGACGTTTGCGCAACTGTACGACGTCGCGTTTCGCGGCGAAAGAGTCTCGCTGGCGCCCGACGCCATCGAGCGCATGAAAGCTTCGCGCGCGGTCGTGGAGCGCGTCGTCGCCTCGGGCGAAACTGCCTACGGCATCAACACCGGATTCGGCAAGCTGGCGTCCGTCCGCATTTCCGCCGAGCAAGTCCGCCAGCTTCAGGTAAATCTGGTGCGCTCTCACTCGTGCGGCGTCGGCCTGCCTCTGAGCGAAGCGGAGACGCGCGCGATGATGCTACTGCGTGCCAACGCGCTGGCAAAAGGCCTCAGTGGGATTCGCCCACAAACCGTGGAAACTCTGTGCGCGATGCTGAATGCGAAAGTGCACCCGGTGATTCCGTCGCAAGGCTCGGTGGGCGCTTCTGGCGATCTTGCTCCACTCGCGCATCTGGCGCAGGTGGTGATTGGCGAAGGGCGCGCTTCATTTCAAGGGGAGATTCTGGCGGGCGGCGAGGCCATGCGGCGGGCGGGCATTACACCCGTCGCGCTGGAAGCGAAGGAAGGCCTGTCCCTGCTCAATGGCACACAGGGAATGCTGGCGCTGTTGAGTCTGGCGTTATACGAGGCGGATGTTGCAACGGACACTGCGGATGTCGCGGCGGCGTTGTCGCTCGACGCGCTCCGCGGAAGTCCCGGTGCGTTCGACGCGCGGATCATGCACGCGCGAGCATACGCCGGCGCGGCTGTGACGGCGCGGAATCTGGCGCACTTGAATGAGGGCAGCCAGATTCGCGAATCGCATCGCCCCCCCGAGAAAGATCCGCGCGTGCAGGACGCGTACAGCTTACGATGCACGCCGCAGGTGCACGGCGCGGTGCGCGATTCGCTCGCCCAAGCCCGCGAAATGGCGGCCGTGGAACTGAACAGTGCGACGGACAACCCGCTGGTGTTCGCACGCGAGGCTCGGGCGACATCATCAGCGGCGGAAATTTTCATGGGCAGCCGCTGGCGATGGCTGCCGATCAGGTGGCGATCGCGCTCGCCACTCTCGGAGGCATCTCCGAGCGACGCATCGAGCAGATGACCAATCCACTGACGAGCTTACTGCCGGCGTTTTTGACGCCGGAGCCGGGGCTGAATTCGGGTTTCATGATCGCGCAGGTGACAGCGGCGGCGCTGACCAGCGAGAACAAGGCGCTCGCGACGCCGCATTCGGTCGATTCGATTTCGACTTCGGGCAATCAGGAAGACTACGTGTCGATGGGCATGAGCGGGGCGCGACGCCTCGAGCGCATGCTTGCGAATTTGCGGCACATCCTGGCGATCGAGTTGCTTTGCGCTTGCCAGGGGATTGATCTGCTGGCGCCACTACAGACCGGAGCACTCGCCGGAAAAGCCTACGCCGCGGTACGGGGAGCGTCGGCAAAAGTCGCCGAGGATCGCGCGCTGGCGGCTGAGATTGAAGCGGTCTCCGCGCTCGTCGCCAGCAGCACTTTTTCCGCGATCCTGCATTGATCCGATACCGCGACGAATGCGCCGAATGCGTCTGCTGGTGCTTCCCGCCTCGTGCGCACAAGATCTCCGCAATCGGCTCCTCAATCGGGCATGAGTAACTATTCTGAGTATCGACTTCTCTCGTGTTGAGCCTTCGCGTTCGGCTAGACTTGGCGGGAATTCCTGAAAGCAAAGCAAGAACGGAGTCTTGGTGAACTCCGCGGACAGAGGTGCGGACCTGCGTTCTCGGCCGTGCGGAATTGGAGCGATCGAAATATGAAGCTGCTTTTGGCGAGAGCCGAGAAACTGGTGCTCGCGGCCGCGGTGGTGGCCCTGGTTGGGTTCGTGTTGGTTCGGACAGTAGGTGCGCAAGGCCCAGGTGCTCGCATTTCGATGATTTCCGACTGGAGCCATCGGCACGTCGTCTTCTCGCAGCCGGACTCTTGGGTGACGGCGTGGAAGCTCCAAGGGGAACCTCGCTATTGGCAACAAATTCTCCGCCGCAACGGCAGAGGGCGTGTCCCGGCGGAGCCTGAATTGGAGCGGTGGAGATTTGGTTTTTCAGGTTTCGACTGGCCCGCCACAACGAGAGGAGCCTCTCGAGAGAGATTGGGGTGAATCGTTAGGAGCCGGTGCGACAACGGGAGCGCCACTTAACGGCGTGAATTGGTACCCGGTGTTCCCAGCGAAATACTCGTTCAACGTAGCCGCTGCTCCCAGCTGCGGCAATGATTTTGTGGTTTCCCCAACAAATCTACCGGGGGTTACCGGCGGGCAAGCCAGCATCATCGGCTATAACAATCTGTACGCGGGAGCTGGAGCGCCTCTCTGCGGTGCGGTCAATCCCTCGATCTATTGGTCGTACAACACAAATTTCAACGCGACGGGCGGAGCCACGACCGGAACCGTAGCGACGTCTCCGGTCATATCGTTGGACGGCAGTAAGCTAGCGTTCGTCGAGACCAGAACGAATGGTTCTATTCTGCATCTTTTGAAATGGCATGCCACGGATGGAGGGGCGATCGGCACTGCGCTAGCGCCGAAAACTGCCACGGTCTGGACTGCCGATGGGGCTGCGGGACACTGCCCCACCACCGGGGCATGCATAATCAGCCTGGTCTTCAACGGCGCCCAATCCGACACCGGCTCTTCGCCGTTTTATGACTACCTCCGCGATGCCTTGTATGTCGGCGATGACAACGGCGTGCTGCATAAATTCATCAATGTCTTTGGTGTGAGCGGCACTACGCCAAGCGAAGTAGTGACCGGCAATTGGCCGATCACGGTGGACTCGGTATCGGGCAACATTTTCCTGGCAGATTCGGGTGGGAAGTTGAGCTACGTGCGGGAAACCTTCAGCACCGCGGGGACGTGCGCGGCGGGCGCGGTACCTTGCCTCGGCTCGACGACCATTGTTCCTACTGCGGCCCACGTAGTCGCGGACGCGCCGATTGTGGATCCAGTCACCGAGAAGGTTTTCGTGTTTTTTGGGAACGACGGTGGAGGCGGCGCATCAGTGATTCAGTCAGACATCACTCTAGCTGCTTCGATCAGGGCTAGTCTGGGTACGGGACCGGCCCCCACCTGCATTCGGGCGCGTTTGACAATACCTATCTCTCGGGCAGGGGCAACGCGGGACACCTGTACATAGTGGATCGTCCGCGACCAGCATACCCACGATCCAGCGCATTGGCTTCAATAACACAGCGACGACGTTCGCCAATAAGACCGGCACCATGAACACGGCGGTGGACGCGGCGACGCTGGCGGTCGCTTCGGCTGCCGCGGAATGTGCGCCGGTAACCGAGTTTTTCAATGGCAACGCTCCCGCGGCTTCTCAGGATCTGATTCTCTTTGGCGTGCAGACCTCACGCAGTGGAACAGCGTGTGGAGGGGCTGGCTGCGTGATGTCGATCAACGTGACGGGAACGCCTGGAACACTGGCAATCCTGAGCTCGATCGAGGAAGTGGGCGGGCCGAGCGGGATTATCGTGGATAACAACGCGAACACGACGGCGGGAAATTTTCCCCAGGCGTCGAGCCTCTATTTCTCGGGACAGGGTAACAGCAAAGCTGGCGTTACTTGTGGGTTGGGCGCGCTAGTCGGCGTAGGATGCGCGGTCAAGGTGACGCAGTCCGGTCTGAATTGAGCGACGAGAGCCCTTCGATCACGCCACGCGGCTAGTTAACAACTCACTGCCCTCCCCCCACCCTTTTTTGTAAGTGCTGATTCTAAAGGACTTTAAGTCCAACGATTTTGGAAGTGCGGATTCTGAACGAGTTACCGGGACTTTTCGTGGAAGTGCGGATTGTAAAAGACTTAGCACTTAAGCGTCGTTTGGATTGTTGCGATGGCCTTTGAAATAAAAAATGCGGCATCGTGTGCCGCTGTTCGCGAATCCGCGTAGTTTTACCTACTGAGTATTTTACTATCCAGGTACCGGTTGTCAAAGGAATTTTCGTGCTTCTTCCTGTTACGGGAACGAAATCGATCTTGGGTGGTGGGACCGCCGCGTATCGGTCTTGCTGGCACAGGAAACTTTTTCGAAACTCGATTTGGAGGTTGTGCGACCCGGGGCGCAGCCTTGCTGTGCCCCTACAAGACCCTCGGAACGCGGGCGTGGTGCGACGTCTCCGGTTCGGTAGCGCTTACGCACTTGCGGAGCATCCGGGTTCCGAGTGAAACCTTCGTTCCTCAGGTACGCAGGAGTGTCTTGTGCTACTGGGCGAGGGCGGAACGGAGGAAGGCTAGCATGCGGTAGCCGGCTATATGGCTGAAGGGGGGGAGTTCGAGGGAGTAATGGCCGCAATGGAGCTCCAGCGTGCGGAGGTTGGCGTGGTGTTGGCGGAGGGCGGCTAGCATTTGGGCGGTTAGCTCCGGGAGGAATGTGGGGTCGTACTTGCCGTAAACCATGAAGGCGTTTTTGTTTGCTCCCAGGCCGCGCTGTACGTAGGGCATGGGGCTTACGGGGGCCCAGTAGTCGCGGAGTTCGTCTACCGTGACGTGGTGGCGGAGGCTTTCCCAGACGTGAGTCGTGGTCATGCCTTGGCTTACTACGTCGGCGAAATACGTGGAGACGTGAAAGAAGCCGCCGGCGCGGAGGGCTTCGTCGTGAACCATAGTGATGTAGCCGACCGAGGACCCGATGCTGGTGCCCAGGATGCCTAGACGGGTGAAGCCTTGTTGTTCCAGCCAGCGCAGACAGCGGCGGGTATCCTGAACGGCTTGGCGGTTGGCTTGGAGGGTTAGGCCTATGTTCGGGCCTACCAGTTGGTCGGCGCGCTCGTGGCCTTTGGCCATGCGGCGGTCATGGTAGGGGAGACTGAGGCGGAGCACGGTAATGCCTATGCGTTGGAGCCACTCGCAGAGGCCGCGCTGGCCGTGCCATTTGGCGTTCCAGTTGGGGAGAAGGACGACAGCGGGCATGGCCTTGCGTGCTTGCCCTGCGGCGGCAGCGGATTTTGAGGGGAAGAATTGGGCGCACACGGTGTTGTTCTTCGGCCAGGGCGACACGATAGAGCTGGTGAAGGTTAGGACATTTTCGGCGTCGAGGTTGTAATCCGTGGCCGGTGTGGTGGCGAACCACTCGGCGCTGTTCGCGATGGCTTGTTTGGCGTATTCGCGAACGTACGTGGCGGGATTGGGGTCGGCGGGGTCGCCGCCGATATGCTCAAGGCCCCAGTGGAAGGGTTGGACGCGACGGTTGTCGTCGGTGGTCCAGCGGCGGTGCTCGTAACGGCGGATGCGGCGTTCGAACCAGTGCATGGAGGAAGTCGACAGTTGACAGTCTACCGTTCAAGGTCGGCCGGGACAAATTCGCATGAGTCACCTGAGCGGTAACAAGCAGAGATAAGACTGAGTCCGAAGAGGAAGAGGCAGAGCCATGCGCCGAATAAGCGAGGAAACGGATAACGCAGAGACGCAGAGGGCGCAGAGCTACGTGGAGGATTCCGATAGATGATCACGCGTCGTATCGACTACTTGCGCGGGTTTGAGAGGGTGGACCACCTTGATCTGTACTACCTGATGCGACACGGGGGCGGGGCAGTTTGTTGGTTCGACAGGGGTTGTGTGGCAAATTCGAGATGTGGTCATCGCGTTCTTTTTTCTCTTTGGGATTGTTATCGGGAGCTTCCTGAACGTCTGCATCACGCGGATTCCGGAAGGAGTGTCGATTGTTGCGCCGCGCTCGCGGTGCCCGCGCTGCGAGACACCGATCAAGGCGTATGACAACGTGCCTATTTTTGCGTGGCTATGGCTGCGCGGGAAATGCAGGTCTTGCGGCTATCCGATTTCGCCCATGTATCCGCTGGTGGAACTGCTTACCGGGCTGTTTTTTGTGGCGTGTTATGTCGATTTCGGGTTAACGCCACAGACGGTCAAGTGGCTTTTTTTCACGTGTTTGATCATCGTCTTGACGATTACCGATCTGCGCGTGCGTCTCCTTCCTGACGTCGTGAACTGGCCGGGTTTTGTGGCTGGATTGTTAATCTCGATGTGGGTGCCGTCGAACGACGGCGCAGCATTCTGGCTGAGTGTCTATGTTTTCCATCGAATGCCTCCTATCTACTTCCTTGGCCTCATCGACGGACTCATTGGGGCGGCCTTTGGAAGCCTGCTGCTGTGGGGAGTGGCTGCGCTATACAAAGCGGTACGGCACCGCGACGGGATGGGGCTGGGTGACGTGAAGATGATGGCTATGGTAGGAGCGTTTATGGGACTCCGCGGGACGTTTCTGACCATTTTGCTGGGAACCTTGTTGGGGAGCGTGGTAGGCGGTGCGGTCATTTTGGGACTGTATGCTTCGGGCTGGCAGCGGGCGTTGGCTGAGCGCGCCAGCCGGCGCAACCTGGGGAGTGCCGCCGGGTTGCGTTGGATGCTGGCCAGTCAATATCAACTGCCGCTGGGAACATTTCTGGGTATTGCCGCATTGCTGGTGATTTATCTGGGTCCGCTGGCGCTGCGCTATTTTTTCAAGGGGACTTTTATTTGATGCCGGCACTACTGCAAAGCGGAGTCTTTCCGAACCCGCGGGCGCTGGCGGTGGGATTGGTGTTGTTGCTTGTGGCGGTCGCTTGGCTGATCCTGTCGCTGGTCAGAAAGTTTTTTAAGGACACGCGCGACGCTCGCAAAAACGAGATGAACGCGGCGCCGCGCATCGAAAACAGCGCGGCGTTCATGACCGCGTCGATGCAAGGCGTGATCCAGAAATTGCGGACGCAGGAAAAGGAACTCGAGCGGCTCCATCGCATCGAGAAGGAGCGTGCGGAGCATACGGAGCGGCTAAGCGAAGAAGTTACGCGAAATATGCCCGCGGGCTTCCTGATGGTGAACGCGGTGGGAATTATTTCCGGGGCTAACCCTGCAGCGGAGCAGGCGCTGGGAATCCGCGGATTGAATTACCGGCGCTACAGCGAGGTACTGGGGGAAAACTCGGAACTCACCAAGCTGGTGTCGGAATGCCTTGGAGAAGGCAAGATTTTCCGGCGGGAGCAGGTGAACCACGTGTCGCCGGCGGGTGATGAGCGGCGGTTGGGTGTGACGATTTCGCCGGTACGCCGCGGGAACGAGAAGGTGAGCGGGACCATCTGTCTGTTGAGCGATTTGACGGAATTGGCGGCGTTGCAGGAGCAGATCGAGCTAAAGAAGCATCTGGCGGCGCTTGGCGAGCTGTCGGCGGGGATTGCGCACGAATTCAAGAATGCCCTCGCGACGATTTCGGGGTACGCGCAGATGATTCGCGCGGAGTCCGCGGACGGCGAAATTTTAGATCATGCGGAACGCATCCTGGAGCAGACGCGGAACATCACACATGTGGTGACCGAATTCCTGAAATATGCGCGGCCTTTGGAGATTTCGGACGAGGTGGTGGAGCTGGAGGGCGTGGTGGACCGGGTGGTGACGGAGATCCGCGGGGCGGCGCCGAACGTCGCGGTGAGTTGCGAGGGAGAGTTTGGCAGTGCGGCCGGGGATGAAGGCTTGCTCCGTCAGGCGTTGCTGAATTTGGCGCGGAACGCGACGGAGGCTTGTGCGGAAGCAAAAGGCGGGCGCGTCACCGTGCGAGGCGAGATCGTGCGCGGCGGAGAGACGGGTTTTCAGCGGATTACGATTTCCGACAATGGGCCGGGGATCGCGAGCTGCCGCGCTGCCTAATCTGTTTCATCCGTTTTTCACGACCAAACCGCAGGGAACGGGATTGGGCCTGGCGGTGGTGCAAAAGATCATCGTGCAGCACGGGGGCCAAGTGGAGGCGCGGAATCAACCGGGCGGCGGGGCCGCGTTTATCGTTACGCTACCGGAGTGGCGCCGTGGTGGCGTGGAAGCGGTAGAATCGAACAAAGACGTCATACAGATATAGAACTGCGTGATTGCGGGTCAACTCGGGCGCCGGGAAGGCGGGTCCTTATGCGTGCAATAACTTGGCGAAAAACTGGAGTGTACGTGCTGGTGGTGCTGCCGGTATTGGGTCTTGTCGGGATCGCTGCGATCGCGCAGCAACAAGCTACCTCGCAGCAAGGCACGTCGCAAGAAGGCCGCGTGGATCCGGTGGCAGAGGCGGCTCGCAAAGCTCGGGAGCAGAAGAAGGCTGAGCCAAAACCCAAGAAGGTTTTTACGAATGATGATTTGGGCAGCGCTGCGCCCGCTCCTGCGGCGGCGACACCCGTGCCAGGGGCCACAGCGTCTGGCAACGCGGAGACCAAGGAAAACGCGGAGGGTACGGCGGCAAACGGCGACAAGGATGGTGCCGCCGACAAATCTGCCGGAGCGAATAAAAACGGCGAGGAAGCCTGGCGCAAGCGTTTCCGGGAAGCGCGCGACAAACTGGCGCAGGCGGAGCAGGAACTCGACATTTTGCAGCGAGAGGCGCAGAAGTCGCAGGTGCAGTATTACACCGACCCGCAAAAAGCACTGAGCGAGCAGTACAGTCGCAAAGAAATCAGCGACAAAGACACGAAGATCGACGCCAAGAAGCAGGAAGTTGCGCAAATGAAGCAGCACATTGCCGATCTGGAAGATGAGCTTCGGAAGTCGGGCGGCGATCCGGGCTGGGCAAGATAACAAGAAAATAAAGGAAGTAATGAAGTAACGAAGTAAACGAAGACCGGGAGATGGTGTGCTCGCGCGCGCTCTTGCTGTTTCAGTTCGTTACTTCTTTACTTTCTTATTTCTGCTTTCCTCCTGGTCTGCTGCTTCCCTTCTCCGCACAGGCTGTGCGGGTTCCCGCAAGAGACTGATGAATTCGTGGTAAAAACGGAACACATGGAATCCCTGCTGCTGGTTGAAGATAAGAATGAATTGCGCGCGATGCTGCGCAAGGCGCTGGAACGTGCCGGTTATACGGTGGACGAAGCGCCGGATGGCACGTCGGCGATTCAGAAGATTCGCGCGCGGCGATACTTGCTGGTGGTTACGGACCTGAAGCTGCCGGGGGCGTCCGGGCTAGACGTTTTGCGGGCGTCGAAGAGCGCGGACGCGACGATTCCGGTGCTGCTGTTGACGGCGTTCGGGTCGGTCGAAGAAGCGGTTACGGCCATGAAGGAAGGGGCTTTTGATTTTCTGCAGAAGCCGGTGGACCTGGACCATCTGAAGCTTTTGGTGCAGCGTGCAGCGCAACAACAGGAAATGATGCGCGAGAATATTTTGCTGCGCGAGGAGTATGCGGCGCGGTATGGCTTTCCGCGGATCGTTGGGGAGCACAATTCGATTCGCGAGGTCAGCCAGCAGATTCAGCGCGTGGCGGCGACGGATTCGACGGCGCTGCTGCTCGGGGAGAGCGGGACCGGCAAGGAGCTTTTCGCCCGCGCTATTCATCATTTGTCACCGCGACGCGAGCAGCCGTTTGTGGCTTTGAATTGCGCGGCGATCCCGGAGGGGCTGGTTGAGAATGAGTTGTTTGGGCATGAGAAGGGGGCGTTCACCGGGGCCGGGGCGCGTAAGGTCGGGAAGATGGACCTGGCGCATCGGGGGACGCTGTTTCTAGATGAGATTGGGGAATTGCCGCTGGCGATCCAGGCGAAGCTGTTGCGTGTGTTGGAAGAGAGGCGGTTTGAGCGGGTGGGCGGGACGCAGTCGATCGACGTCGATGTGCGCATCGTGGTGGCTACAAATCGCGATTTGCGGAAATTGATCGACGAGAAATTGTTTCGCGAGGATTTGTATTTTCGGATTGCGGCGGTGCCCATGACGATTCCGCCATTGCGCGAGCGCGGCGAGGATGTGCTGATGCTGGCAGAACATTTTCTGGAGAAATTCAGCCGCGAGTTTGCGAAGCCTGGGCTGGAGCTTTCGGAGGGGGCGAAGGAGAGATTGCTGAGCTACCGTTGGCCGGGGAATGTACGCGAATTGCAGAATACTTTGGAGCGGGCAGTGATTTTGGCGGACGGGTTGAGCATTCATGCGGATGAGTTGCAATTGCCGTCCGCGCGGCCGGATGTTGATAGTTTGCCGGCGGGGATGCTGCCGGAGAGTTTCCGTTGGGACGGGTCGCTGGAGGAGATTAGCGGGCGGGCTGTGGCGCATGTGGAGCGCGTGGTGCTGGAGGGGGCTTTGCGGGAGTCGAAGTGGAATAAGACCCGAGCGGCGGAGAAGCTTGGGGTTTCACCGAAGACTTTGTTGGCGAAATTGCGGGCTGTGGGGTTGGAAGAGTAACGAAGGAAGACAAGACCTTTGGAGTGCGGCGGCTCGTCGCCGCCTTTCACACGCGAATTCCCGCTTACCAAACTCATCAGGGTATCGCTTCGCCCGAGGAGATTCCAAGGTGTCGACCCGCGGTCTTCGTCTGTGCTTCGGTGTTTGCGCCTGGGTTTAGTTGCGTCTAAATCCCGCCGTCTCGGAGACGGCGGCTACAGGGACTTGATGGCGGTGTGGAGGGCTACTGTGCCGACCGTCCAGACGCGGTACTCGACGGATCGGTAGCCCACCGCGGTGATTAGGGACGCCAGCTCTGCGGGGCGGAAAAAGCGGGAGACCGAGGCGGGTAGGTAACTGTAGGCGACGCGGTCGCCGGAGAGCAGGCTGCCGATGCGGGGTAGCACGTTTCGGAAATACCAGCGATAGAGATCCCCTAGTAATCCGGCTGGGGGCTCCGTGAATTCCAGGATGGCTAGCGTGCCGCCGGGTTTTAGCAGGCGATGGATTTCGCGCAGGCCGGCTTCGTAGTTGGCTAGATTGCGGAAGCCAAAGGCCGTGGTGATCAGATCGAACGATGCGTCGGCAAAGGGCAGGCGCAGGGCGTCGGCTTCGAAGAATGGCATGGGGCTGGCGGGGATTGCGCTCGACCGAGCGGGGAGCGACTGGCTCTTTGCGCGGGCACGGACCAGCATCGCGTGAGAAAAATCGGCACCGATGATCCTGGCGGGCGCGGAACGAGAGAAGGAGAAGGCGAGGTCTCCGGTGCCGCAGCATAGATCGAGAACTAGCGCGTCGGGCCGCATCAGGATTGGACGGAGGCGGCGGGCTACGCGGGCGCGCCAGACGCGGTCGAGTTGCATGGAGAGCAAATGATTCAGCAGATCGTAGCGCGGCGCGATCTGTGTGAACATCTCGCGGACTTGGCGAGAGGCGTCGTCTTCCGAGCGCGCGCCTTCGGGGCGGGTTCCTTTCGGCGGGGCGGCGATGGCATCGGGCATGGGCGTCCGATTCATTTCGAGAGCGATTTCGTGGAAAACTGTGGCGCGAAATGCAGGACGCGCTGCACGGCGTCGAGCGGCACGTCGTCGTAGGAACCGGCTTTGCCGAGGCGCGGCGATAGGACGAAGCGGAGCTTGCCGTATCGCGCTTTTTTGTCCGATCGGATGGCTTCGATCAGCGATTTCGTGGGCACGCGCGGCCACGGTGGCAACGGTCCGATGCGGCGGACGAGCGCAACGATGCGCGAGACGTAGTCCGCGCTGCACAGACGTATTTCGTGAGCCAACAAGGCTGCGGCCATCATGCCCCAGGCAACTGCTTCGCCGTGCTGATACCGGCGGTACTTCGTCGTGCTTTCGAGGGCGTGGGCGAAGGTGTGTCCGAAATTCAAGATTTCTCGCAAGCCAGACTCGCGCTCGTCCATGGCAACCACGCGCGCTTTAATGGCTGCATTGCGGGGGATTAAGTATTCCAGTGCGCTGCGATCGCGGCGCAATACTTTCGTCATATTCTTTTCGAGATACGCGAACATTTCCGGGTCGGCGATGATGCTGTGCTTGATCACCTCGGCGAGGCCGCCGCGGAATTCGCGATCGGGCAGGGTGCGAAGGACCACGGGGTCGGTCAGGATGAGCCTTGGCGGATAGAAGGCACCGACGAGGTTTTTTCCCTCGGGCAGATTCACTCCGGTTTTGCCGCCGATCGAACTGTCGACCTGAGCGACAAGGGTAGTGGGCACGTGCAGCAACGCTACTCCGCGGAGATAGGAAGCCGCGACAAATCCTGCTACGTCACCCACTACCCCGCCGCCGACGGCAACCAGCAGCGACTTTCTATCGGCTCCCGAATGGACGAGTTTGCGGGAAATTGATTCTACCGTGCGGACATTCTTTCGCGTTTCGGCATCGTTCATTAAGTGCACGGCGCTTCGATGGCGGGAATCGAAATTGCGATGGACACCTTTCCCGACAGCGCGCCAGACCTTGGGAGAAGATACGATCTGGACGCTGGAAAATTTTCCGAGGCGCGCGATTTCTTTCGGAGCACGATGGAGGACGCCGGTGCCGCACACTATGGTGTACGTGCCGGCGGAAGAGTTCACAGAAATTCGTTTTGGTTTCATTGAGCGGATCTTAGAAATGTAACACAGTGCCTTGAATTGGCCAGGTTGGATGGTGAGGAGTGAGGTGTGGGCGGTGGTTTAGGTGGAACCTATCGGTTGCGGTCTTTCGTTGCGGTGCTCACTGTCCACCTTGTTCGTTTCCACACCGCTCATCGAACGGACGTGCGGATTTGCCGCATCCGGCTCTCGGAGAAGACTCTCGTGCCTCATTGCTGCTCTGTTGCTACGGGTGGACGAATAGTTCGGCGGGTTACTCGCTGTGGACACACTTTCACGGCGCTGGTTACGCGTTTATAAAGGGGGAGATAGTTCTGAGAAAAAACTCCCGGCGACTGGAAGGAGCAAAGATTTTTGCCCGGCTCTCCAGCCCAGTAATGTTGGGAGGCTCTTGGGGTTTCTTTTTTCGCAGAGTCATGTTGCTATCGTGACGACGCCTTCGGTTTCTGATGAGAAAGCAGTACGGTTGCAAAAAATGCCAACCATGGTTCTATCTGAGGCTCAAGGCCTATAGCTTTTTCTGGTTGTCGAGGAGGCATATAGTTAACCAAGAGATGGTTGGTGCTCGAAGCACAGTCTCCACCTAACGCGGTATGGTACTCACCCTCGAACCAGAGCGCCAGAAGAACCGCAGATCGCCGCCAGACATGAATCCAGCGAGGAAAAGAGTTCTCACCAGTCGCTCAAGCTGCTTGTTGCTTTAACTGTTCAGCGTCGAAGCGAACTCCTTTCTTCCAAACGAGCAAAGTGATGGCCGCGATCTTGCGCGCCAAGGTCAGGCGCGCCATCGGTGGTTTCATGCCGTTAGCGATACGCGCCTGGTAGAAATCCTGGAGAGGCCCAGCTGTGGCAGCCGCTCGGGTGGCAGCTCCCTTAAAGATATTTTTCAGATCATGATTGTGATTTTTGTTCAGTCCGCGGATGGTCACAGCTTTTTTAGAGCGTTTCAGTTGACCGCCAACGAAGCGATATTCCCCACTATCGTAGGTTCTCAGTGCCAGTCCGCAGTAGGCCCACAGCTGCCGCTTGGTACGGAAGCGATGGGGCGTCTGCATGAGAGCGATCAACAAAGCGGCGCGGATGGGACCGATCGAGGGAATCTGCCGCAGCAATCTCATGGCCGGATGTTTCCGGGATTCCGCTAATAGCTCTCGTCGCACTTCCTGGCGCAAAGCAGCTAAGGCATCGAACTGCTGATAGTAGATCTCGGCGCGACGGCGCACGCCGGCTTCGGTGATCTTCGCGAGCCATTCGGCACGGTAGCGAGGTGCATACACTTGCTGGCCGGCCAAGCATCCCCCAACCTCGATAGATCGCCTTCAGGCGATTCATCACGCGCGTCAGATCGCGGGTGAGCGTCAGGTAGCTACGCGCCAGCTCCTTCAGCGTGCGAATTCCAGTTTCGCCGTGATAGACCGGATGGAGCTTGTTCAGGAACAACAGTTCGGACAGTTTGCGTGCATCTTCACGGTCGTTTTTGTTTCCAACTCTCAACAGGGCATTTTTGCGCGAATCACAAACCAACACTTCGGTAACGCGAGGCTTCAAAAGATCGTGCAACCAAGCGGCACAGGTTCCTTCCTCGAAGCTCACGTGCAAACTACCGCGCAGACCATGAACAAACTCAAGAATAGTTTCGGTTTTCGTTTCGAGTGTGGCTTCCATCACCAGATTTCCGCTCGAATCCCGAACCGCCGCCGAGATCGTTGCTGTATGCACATCCATCCCAATATACTTAGCATCATTCATGAGGGCGCTCCTTGTTGTAGGCGTTGATACGAACAATCAAAACCTACTTCAAACGGGCGCCCTTTTATAATGCGTCAATCGGGACTTGAGTGAAGTCAGCGATCTCATGACACTTCCTCTCAACTGTACCTAAGATTCGCCCGCGGTCGCCCCAACAGACCAAGAGAGTGCGACGGATTATGGCAACTAGCGAAGCGAGTTCGACAGCATTTGCACCGAGAACACCGCGTCTGCGGTTGGAAGAGATCTTCTTCCCATCTATGGCACTGCTAATCATCGCGGCTGTGCTCCTCGGATTCGCGCGCACCTTCTTCCTGGCGCCAATGTACCACTATCATCTGCCCAACCTGCTGGTAGCTGTTCACGGAGTAGTGTTTGCCTCATGGATCGCATTGTTTGCCATACAGACCTCGCTGGTGGCTGCGGGCCGCGTGGACCTGCACAGGAAGCTCGGTGCCTTTGGCGCCGTCCTGGTGGGGTTAGTGTTCATCATGGCCTACGCCGTCATGCTCGAGGGACTGCACAGAGGCTTCGCACTTCCCGGGCAGGACGAGGGGCAGGTTCTCGCGCTTGACGTGATCGGAATCGACGTCTCGTTTGGAATGTTCGCGGCGGGCTTGCTGCTTCGCCGGAATCCCGCGTCGCACAAACGGCTGATGCTCTTCGGAACCGTGGGAATGGTCGGCCCGGCCATCGCTCGTTGGCCCTTTGCATTGATCGCTTCCAAGGCGCCGCTCGTCGGACTGGTGCTGCAATTGTTCGCTTTGGCTACGATCATCTTCGACCTGTTGACAAACCGACGAGTCCATCGCGCCACATGGGTGGGCACAGCAACGCTTTTCATGGTTCCTCTGATTGCCGTCCCCTGTCCGCCACGCCGATTTGGCACCACTTGCTGGCATCGCTGAAACAACTTTTAACCCGATTCTAGGGTGCCAGCTCAGGTCCTGGTCGCGTCATCGGAAACCGACCCAACACTGACTCTGACCGCCCTTTGCCTACAGTGAAGCGATTGCTGTGTTTTTTATTTGTCGGCGCTCGGGAAGATCTACGGCACGGACTATCCCGTCGGGATGCGCCCCGGCTGGGGTTTGCGTTGGCACCGGCGGGAGTGCCTGTGCTACCTTGAGGGCAATTCCGTTCGTGCTACCATGTTGCGGCAAACTCTCGATCGCCTCTCATGACGCATCCCCCGAAGTCCCACCGCGCGGACTATGTTGTCGTCGGGTCTGGAGTTGCCGGCCTTCGCGCTGCAATTGAGCTTAGCGACAAGGGCAGCGTGCTGGTGCTGGCGAAGTCGGATCTGAGCGATTCCGCAACGTCCTGGGCGCAGGGCGGCATCGCCGTGGCGCTCAGCGATGAAGATGAAATCAGCCTGCACGAGCAGGACACCATCCATGCGGGAGACGGGCTGTGCCGTGCCGACGCGGTTGCGCTACTCGTGGAAGAAGGGCCGAAGTACATTACGCAGTTGATCGAGTGGGGTACGGAGTTCGATCGCGCCGGAACGAAGTTGGCGTTCACGCGCGAAGCCGCGCACAGCAGGTCGCGCATCCTGCACGCCCATGGCGATTCCACGGGGCGCGAAATCAGCCGCGCGCTGCTGGCACGGGCGCACACCATTCCGCATTTGCACCTTCGCGCTCACGCGTTCACGACCTCACTGATAGTGGAATCCGGGGCGGTCGTGGGCGTTCGCTTCGTCGATGAACTGGACGGCTCCATTCACGAAGTGCGTGCTGGCGCGGTGTTGCTTGCGACGGGAGGCTTGGGACAGATTTATCGAGAGACGACGAATCCAGACGTGGCGACAGGCGATGGGATGGCCATCGCGTACGAAGCGGGAGCGGTGCTTTCCGACATGGAGTTCATGCAGTTTCATCCCACCGCTTTGACCGTCAAAGGGGCTCCGCGTTTTCTTTTGTCGGAAGCGTTGCGGGGGGAAGGCGGCGTCTTGCGTAACGTGAATCTCGATCGCTTCATGAAAAAGTACAACGAGGCGCAAGAGCTTGCGCCGCGCGACATCGTGGCGCGTGCGATTGTCAGCGAGATGCACCGCACCGACACGGGATATGTCTACCTGGACATGACGAAAAAGACCGAAGAGTTCCTGAAGAAGCGTTTCCCACGCATCTATGAGACTTGCCTAGGCTACGGGCTGGACCTGGCCACCGACATGGCGCCGGTCTGCCCCGCTGCTCATTACATGATGGGCGGCGTGAAAACCGACCTTTGGGGGCGTACCTCATTGCCAGGCCTGTACGCCGCGGGCGAAACCGCGGATACCGGCGTCCACGGCGCGAATCGTTTAGCGAGCAATTCCCTTCTAGAAGGCCTGGTGTTTGGCGCGCGCAGCGGTCAGGCCATGATGAAGGATGCGCCGGTGACCAAGCGCCATGCCGTGGGTTTGCCCGGAAGCCCCGCGCCGAAGCCGGCAAATTCGACAACCGCGCAGCCAAACGCAAAAAGTACGGGTGGCCGGCCGCATCCCCCGGCATTCGACAAGATTCGGGACACGATGTGGCGACAAGTAGGAATTATGCGTGATGGAAAAGACCTAGCCGGAGCGGTCACGCAGCTTCAGGCTATGGAGATGCCGAAATGCGAGAAGCCGGGCCGCGCCGACTGCGAGATGCGCAACCTACATTCCTTGGCTCTGCTGATGGCGCGTTCTGCGCTGGCCCGCGAAGAGAGTCGCGGCAGTCATTACCGCTCGGACTTCCCCTACCGGGATGATGAGAAATTCGACAAACATTCGATCCTGCAAAAAGGCAAGGATGTTGGTTTCGAAGCTTAGCGCGCTGTGCGGTTGGCCGGGCTGAAGCCCAGCGCCTGCATCGACGAATGGCGTTGGATGGGGCTAGGACGACTTCTCTATTTCGCTTGAAGCTGCTTGACGCTTTCCACGAACACATGGCCGACTACCGCGAGGCTCTTGGAGCTGATTTTGTCGAGAGTGTCTTGTGGGGTGTGCCAGTAAGGAATTTCCAGATCGATGACGTCAACCGTACGAACGCCGCGGGTTGAGAAGGACTGGTGATCGTCTTCGATCGCGGTCGGATCATTCACGAAGACTCCCGAGTAACCCAGGTTCTTCGCGACCGTCCACATCAGATCGGTGAGCATTTTGTCGGAATTGGCGTCCCGCTTGATGCGCAATTCGCGGCTACCGACAATGTCGGCGAGCAGAAACGCGCGGATCTTCGCCAAGTCTCCACTGATCGCCAGCTTCGCGGCCATTTGACGGCTGCCGTAACGGTTATCGGGATCCTTCCACTGCAGGTTGACGGCTTCCTCCCCATCAAAAAACGCGATCCAAACCTGATAACGCCCGCGTTGAGCACATAGCAAACGGGCGAGCTCCAGCATGACGGCGGTCGAAGAGCCGGCATCGTCGGCGCCGACAAAATCGGCGATCTTCTTCGTGTCATAGTGCGTGGCCAGCAGGATAATGCCGGGCCTGTCGCCGGGGATCTTGACCAAAATATTCTTCATAGCGATCTGGCCGGCGGGCGTCTCGGCGGTAAATGCATCGACATCCGGGGTACATCCGTAGCTCGACAACTCCGATAGGATGTAATCCTGCACCTGCGCAATGGCTTGCGAGCCGGAAGGACGCGGCCCAAAATCGACCTGCTTGGCCACATCGGCGAACGCGCGCTTACCATCGAAGCCGCCGGTTTTCTCGGGTGGTGGAGTGTCCTCGTCCGGCATCTGCGCTGCCGCTTTAGCCGCCGCACTGACGACCGGCGCATGCGCTGCCGGCCCGACGGCATCATTGGACTTGCAACCCGCCAGCACCATTAAAGGCAGAGGTGCCGCCAGCAAGGCGCAAGCCACCAGTAACCGTGCCGCTGGGATCATGTTCATCAGGTCTTCCCCGCTGCCTCAGCAGCCAGTTGCCGATTCTTCCTTCGCACCGCCACCGCGGAAACCGCGATCCCGATGAAATAGAGCCCTAACATAGGAGCCATAAAGATGAGCATGGTCGTGGCGTCCGGCGTGGGCGTAATGATTGCAGCCACAATCGCGATCACTAGAATCGCGTAGCGAACATTCTTCCAAAGAAATTGCGGCGTCACGATTCCAAAGATCGAAAGAAAAAAGATCAGCACCGGCAACTCGAACACCAGCCCGAAGCCCATCAGCACCATCAGCGTCAAGTCGAAATACTCCGTGACGGTGATCATGGGCTCGATGCCCGGAAGGCTTACCACCGTAAATTTGACCAGAAACCTCAGCATGTAAGGCAGGGTCACGAAATATCCAAAAGCGATCCCCGCCAGGAAGAGAAACACCGTCGAGAACAGAAATCCACTGATCGCGCCGCGCTCGTGCTTATACAGCGCGGGCGCCACGAACAACCAGATTTGGTACAGCACCACCGGCGATGCCAGCACCAGCCCAATGTAGACCCCCAAAGTGATGAGCAGATTGAATCCGCCCGCGGGGTGCGTGTAGATCAAATGTTGAGGAAGACCCGATGCTTTTAAGGCGGCAAGCATTGGCTCGTTGACGAACCTGATTACGTACTTCGATATATACACGCCAACGAAAGCCCCAATCCCGATGGCGATCAGCGCATTTATGAGCCGTTTGCGCAGCTCAACCAAGTGCTCGAAGAAGGTCATCTGACCTCCTTCTTCAGGCTCCGGTACCGGGATCGAGGCGAGGGCGTCAGGCTGGCTGCTTGTAGTCATGAGGGGCGTCAAGATCGTGGGGCGCAACGTCTGGCGTAACATCGACCGCGGGCTTGTTTCCATTCTCGGAGGCAGTCTCGACGCGGTTAGGAGCGCGTGGCGGCTCTGGAGTGTTGGCTCCAGGAGAATTCGTTTCCGAAGGCGTGGAGTCTGGAGACTCCGGAGATCGCGCAACCGATTCTGCCACCGGCGTAATCACGGGAGCCTCGGTCGCTCCTTCATTGGTCAACCCCGATGCTAACGCTGTGGCCCCCGGCTGCGTCTCAGCACCAGAGGGCGTAGCCAGGGTTGCCGGCTGCGGCTGGGCGGTGGGATTGGATGCCAGCAATTCGCGTTTTTTTCGCTCCACTTCCGCGGCCTGACGTTCCAGGTCGCGCATCTCGTTCTCGAAGGCCGACTTGAAGTCGGTCGAGGCTTTGCGAAACTCGGCCATGAGCTTGCCCAAACCGCGGGCCAATTCGGGAAGCTTTTGCGGGCCAAATACGACCAGCACAATTACAAAGATCACAATCATGTGTGGGATGCTAAGCATCGCTCGGAGTCACCAATTTGCGCCCTGTTGGCATCATAGAGAAGGGTGTTCTGAAGTGTCAAACGCCAGTTTTTCATGTGATATAATAGTTCGTTGAGACTCAACGTGAGGTCCGAATGAAAGCTGAACGCCGCGGGCTGTTCTTAGTCGTAGCTGTATTGCTCGTATCTGCGGTTCTGGGCGGTATTTACGGCCCCAACGTTCGCGCAACCACAGCCTCCGCCGACGATTACCAGACGGCGGTCAAGGACTTCACAAAAGTGCTGGACCAGGTTCAGACCAACTACGCCGAGCCAGTCGATGTGGACAAGGCCGTCTACCAGGGCGCCATCCCGGGCATGCTGCGCATGCTCGACCCACACTCGAATTTCTTTGATGCGCGGCAATTTGCGCTTTTGCGCGAAGATCAGCGCGGCAAGTATTACGGCGTGGGAATGGTCGTTGCGCCGCGCGAGAATCACACCGTCGTGATGGCGCCGTATGTAGGCGCGCCTGCATATAATGCGGGAATTCGCCCCGGCGACGTGATCGTCAAGGTCGACGAAAAAACTACCGAAGGCCTGACCACCAGCGACGTCGCCGACATGCTCAAGGGCGCCAAGGGCACCACCGTCAAGATTACGGTGACGCGCGAAGGTTACAATGATCCTCTAATATTTACGGTCGTCCGCGACGAAATTCCCCGCCATTCCGTGGACATCGCTTTCATGCTCAAGCCCGGGATCGGCTACATCCGGCTTTCCGGGTTCAACGAAACCACCGACCGCGAAATTGCCGACGCCCTCAAGAAACTCAATGCCTCCTCGCTGGACGGCCTGGTTCTCGACATGCGCGGGAATCCCGGAGGACTGTTGAATGAGGCGGTCGCCGTGAGCGATATGTTCCTGGACCGCAATCAGCTCATCGTGTCGCACCACGGCCGGGCATCCGCCGAACGCAAGTACATGACGGTGCGCGGGAACCAGGGCGTCACCGTACCGCTGGTGATTCTCGTAAATGGGAATTCCGCGTCGGCCACCGAAATCGTTTCGGGCGCCGTACAAGACCATGATCGCGGCATCATCGTCGGCGAGACCACCTTCGGCAAGGGCCTGGTCCAGACCGTGACTCCGCTAAGCGAAAACACGGGTCTGGCACTGACCACCGCACGCTACTACACTCCGAGCGGCCGGCTGATCCAGCGCGACTATAAATCCATCTCGCTCTACGAATATCACTACGAGCGCAAAGTGCCTGAGCATCCGACGGAGGTGAAGCTCACCGACAGCGGCCGGCAGGTCACCGGAGGCGGCGGCATCACTCCAGATGTGATGGTGGCCGCGCCAAAGCTCACCAAGTTCCAGGAGACTCTGATTCGCGCCGACGTGTTCTTTCCGTATGAGGCTGGCGTCGGCGGCTTCACGCGCTATTACCTTGGCACGCGACCGAGCGTAAACAAGGAATTCACGGCGGACGACACGGTGATGAAGGACCTCCGCGAATATCTCGCCAAGAAGAACGTCCGCTACACCGAGCCTGAAATGTCCGAGAATCTTGACTGGATCAAGCGCAAGATCAAGCAGGAAGTCTTCATGTCGGTGTATGGCCAGCAGGAAGGGTTTAAAGTGGAACTCGAAGCGGATCCGCAAGTTCAGAAAGCGGTCGATTCGATTCCGCAAGCGCGGGCTTTGTACGAGAATGCCCGGAGAATTGTTGCTCAGCGCATGGGGAACACACCGGACCAACCGTAGCGCGGTGCGCGCGTCCAGTCTCGTAACTTGAAGGGGACCGGCACTCTTGCGCGTTGTGACTTTCAGGGTTATGCGTTGCTTTGGCGCTAGGTCCTTAAGCTCTCACCCGTTATTCCTGTGCATCGGCTTCAAGCACTGTCGCTGCAACTTGGTTGGCAAGCCTGTTAGCCTCTGTTAAAATTTCTCTGCTGCTCATGGGCGAGTAGCTCAGCTGGGAGAGCGCCTCGTTCGCAACGAGGAGGCCGGGGGTTCGAATCCCCTCTCGTCCACCATTTTTTTCAATCACTTAGGCGGCATTCGACACCGCATGAAGTTTGCCGCGTTTGCCAACTGAGAAGCCCATCCCGATACGTTCGTTGCTGAAGGCCTGCTGATAGTGGTTGGGGGTCCAATTCTGGTCCAGTCCCTTTTGCAATATCGCAGTTGCATCATCGTACTCAGAGGCCCGCATGGCGCGAGTTTTGAGAATATTGCTTAGCCATTCGGGTTGGCCGAAAGATTCGCCGTCAGCCCAGATACCTGCGATAACTTCCACTTTGTCGGGTAGAGAGCTTCCGCCATTGGGAAAGAAGGGACGTAAGATCGTCCGGCCCGGTTCGATGGGATGGTTACCTTGCACTAACGCATCCCAGACCATCCTTGAATTGTCTCGGAGTTCCCGAACTGACTTTGACCGGTTGCTACTTTGGTCGGTCACCGGAAACGGCGGTGTCACTGGGGCAGGCGGCGATGAGTTCTGTTAGGTTCCAAGCGGCCACGTCAGTTAGCTGATTTAAAGGTGCCGCCGCCAACCAGTGGTTGTCTGGGCTGACCGCCATCGTGTAGTAACCGTTTCCGGGTTTGCGACACCGCAATCCAGGATTACTTCCTGTTTGGCGGAGCTCTGGAGCCATAAGCCACGGTCATTTTGGTTCCTACCTAGGATCGGATTCGGGAGGAATCTGACTGGGCGGAAGATATCGGTGTGCACGGCGTCAGTCGCGCAAACGACAACTCGTGCGATCAGCTATTGATGAGAACGGAGACCTCGAACATGAAACCTAATGAACCCAGCCGCACAGCCCTGATGATCGCCCGACAACGAGCTGCTCATCAGGTGCTCGATCATGGCTCAATCCTCAATGACCCATTTGCCATGAAGATTCTGCGTGAAGACGAAGAGGACGTGCTTCAATTTGCGAATGGACACCCCTTGGCCAGCATCGGACGTCTGTTCACCGCCGCGCGAAGCCGGGTTGCGGAAGATGCTTTGTCAAGAGCTGTCGAAAGAGGGGTTCGGCAGATCGTCATCCTTGGCGCCGGACTCGACACTTTCGCTCTCCGGAATCCCCACGGCGCACGACAGATCCGTATCTATGAGGTGGACCACCCCGCGACGCAGGCATGGAAACGTCAGCGCTTGGCTGAAGTTCAAGTCGCACTTCCGCCATGGCTTATTCTCGTGCCAGTCGATTTCGAGCAGGACGATGTGGGAGAGAAGCTCGTCGCCGCAGGCTTTCAACAGAGCTCGCCCGCGTTTTTCACTTGGCTCGGGGTTGTGCCATATCTGACACAGGACGCTATCGGTCGCACTCTGGACTACATGTCGTCAATCCAGAACTCGGAGGTGGTGTTCGACTACATGGAACCTCCCGAGGCATCCTCCGAAGAGCTAAGGCAATTAGAAAAGGAGCGGACCGAACAGCTTAAGAAAATTGATGAACGTTCGGGCAGCCGTTTCGAGCCGGCTGGCATTGCAGCGATTCTTCGCTCGCGCGGATTTTGTGCCATCGAAGACATCGATTTCCAGCAGATCGCGTCCAGGTTCGGCAGCGCCGTTCAAGGACTCGCACCCGGACACCTTGGCGTTCATGTTGTCCACGCTAAGCACTAATTGAACTCGGTGCGGCCGGTCATCGAAGCCTGGCGGAATCTGTCCAAGGACTCCTCGCCGGATGCCCTGATGTTTCGCACGCTCGGACGGGGAGAACGGAAAGGGCCGGCCGTTCTGCGCTGGGGAAAGAACTTCCTCCGGTGGCGCATCCGTCCGGTTGCCAGGAAGCTGGGTATTTCGGACCGTCTCGTCACCTTCCAGGTGATGCGCCGGACGCTGGAGACGGACATGCAGCAACATGGAACCCTGAAAGACACGCAGGGAATCACAGCATATTTTTCATAGATTACATAACTCTTGAGAACACACCGCTCACATTGGTTCGCATTGCTAATACTTGACTGGGTCTGCCGTTCCATCCGACCATGTGCCCACGGGAATCATGAATACGTCGATTGGTTCCGGATCGCCATGGAACTGTGGATTCAGCATGACGGGAGAGTGGGGCAGATCCGCACCCCAAACGGCACTGTCCGCGAGCGGAGTGTAAATCATCAGGTGAGCTACCCAGTGATGATGGCCGTCGTCGCTGAGATACTGATCTTTCGACATCATGTAGCTCATGGCTCCAGGCTCTAGAGGCGGCAGCTTTTCCTTTATGAATGTCTTGATGCCCTCGATGATCTGAGCTTTGGATTGACCGGCCAATACCATCTCCGTTCTTTTATAGGTCATCGGCAGAATGGAGCGGGTAGCCGGTGGATTGAAGCAGAGCGGGCCTCGAAGCTTAGGGTTCCAAAAATTAGCGGCAAATTCGCCATCGAATGGACCCATCCACCCTCGCTCCACGACACACACGAAATCGTTCTTACCTTTGACTGCGGTTTCGTAGCCATGATTTCCCAGGACGAGGACATCGGCATCGCGCGAGATGGCCTCCGGGGCCGCGCTCCGCGCCATGGCAATCTCGGCGTCGCGATCCATTAGGTATTGATCAAGCGGAGCCATGCTTGGATAGGGTTCTTTGGCCTCCTTCGCGTGCGCTTGCCGCAACGCGCCGAGCCCGATAACCAGCGCAGAGGTTCCCAATGCGATCGTGGCGACTATTTTTCCCATTTGGTTCATTGATTCCTCCTCCTAGGGAACTAAAAGACCAATAGATATAAATGAAGCACTGGAAATCACCGACGCACGGTTGCCTTCGTGCGTCGCTTGAAAAAAGCAGAAGACGTCCGAAGATCGGGACGCCTTCCGCGAATCTGCCGCTTCATCGAGAAGCGAACGGGTCAGGTCTAGAAGAAAATCTTCAGGGAAAGTTGCAGTGCACGAGCTTCGCTCGGGAACACCGCACTAAAGTTGTTGAAGATGCCGCGTTGCGGTTCAAGGGCATTGCGCGGCGAACCGGTAACGGCCTGGGCAGTCACCGCGTTGGTCGCTCCACCGAGCGCACCGGGGCCAGCACCCGCGGCGCAGCATGGAATAAATTGTGGATGATTCAACAAGTTGAAGGCCTGCACTCCGAACTCAACTTTGTACCGCTCGGTGATCGTGAAGCGCTTGATCGCCGTGGCGTCGAAGTTGTTCGTCGGGGGGCCCAGGATCGTGTTGCGGCCGGTGGTAGCCAATGCTCCGTAATACGCCTGAATGTACTTCGCACTGGGATTGGTTGCGGCATAGCCGACCACCGCGCTCGGGAAGGTCAGCACGTTAGCTAACGTGCATTCTGAGGCTGGGATGGCAGTCGTGCACAGAGGCACGACGCCGCTGCCGGTCACTCCCACGCCCGCGGGGTTAGTAATTGTTCGATCTCCAGCTTGGTCGCCGTTCAGGTTGGCGTCAATGCCGCTCTGCGCGGTCATCCACTCACCGGTCTGATAGGTGTAGATTGGGGCGATCTCCCAATTGCCCAAAACGTTCCTGGTAAACGCATTGCCACTCTTGAAGAAAGGCTCGTCGTATACCAGCGCCATAGTAAAGCGGTGCCGATGGTCCAACGCCGAGTTCGAGCGATCGGCGTTCAAATCTTCGAAGTCCTGTTGCCGGCGTGGCGTCAGGTCTGTGGTGTGGAAGTCTGCGGTGCTGTTATCAATTAGGTGGCTGTAGGTGTAGGCGCCCACAAATTGCAACCCGTGGCTCATCCGCCGCGTTAGTTGTGCCGCCAGCCCGTGATAAATCGACGACCCTGCCGGAATAAAGGCGGTGAGAGCGTTTCCGTTGAACCCGGCTGCGTCGTACGCGGGCACGATGCCGTCGCCGCTACTCAGAATAGTGTTCAGGTTGATAGGCGAAGCGTTCAAAGCGGCCTGCGACGGCACGTTGTTCGTGTACGTTGGCAAGGACAGTGACGGAGTCACCAGGTTCGCTAGGTTCACGATCGACTGCACGTTCAGGTGAATGCCGCGCGTGCCGATGTAGCGCACTTCCAGTGTGTAGTCGTTCCAGAAGGAGTGCTGCACGCCCAATGTCCAATCAATGGACTTCGGATCTTTAACGTCCGGCGGATAGTAAGTCGAAGTCGCCGCACGGGCTGACGCCGCATCCGGGAAAGTCGTCACGCCTCCGGTGCCAGGCGGCAAGCCGCCGTTCGCGAGGAAGTTGGGAATATTCGCGGTGAGCGACGGAGTATTTTCCGTAACGCTCAACTCCGGCGGCAGCGACAAAATACCGATGTTGTCGTAGTGAACGTCATACGCGATGCCGAAGCCCGCGCGAATCGAGGTGCGGCCGCTGGTCCCGGGTGAATACGCAAACCCAATCCGTGGGCCCCAATCGTTCTTGGGCGCGCGCGGCTGGTCGAATTCCGCGAGGCCCGGAACGCTGGCGATCTCATTCAAACTCTGCGAACGAATGCCGAACGGAGTCGTTGTGTATTCGTAGCGCACACCGAAATTCAATGTCAGGTTTTGCCGGATGCGCCAGTTGTCGTTTACGAACCAATAGAGCGCCGACTGGTCGCCGTAGTACGTCGACTGTCCCACGCTTCTCTGCGCTAGAGCGTCGGGGCTCAGATCGTCCAGGTATTGCCCCAGCGAGTTGTACTCGTAGTCACCCCGCGCTCGTTGGGTGAACGACTGAGGGGAGATGTACTTGCGACCCTCAATACCCACTTTCACAGTATGTTTATTGTGCGTCCAGCTGATGTTGTCGGATGCTTGATAGGTGTTAATAATCGTGAACTGCGGCGCGTTTTGATCAGGTCCGATATTCAGGCCATTGAGGCTGTTGAGAACGATGTTGGGGAAGCTATCCAAACCGGGGAACGAAAAGTTCCCAGCTGGGGTTTTATTATCAAAGCGATTATAGCCAAGCCGGAACTCATTCTGTGTGTTGGCGTTAAACGTATGGTATTCATTAATGGTCACTAGATGAAATTTAGTTGGCGCATTTAGATAAAAGGCGGGCAAGAATGCATTGGTGTCAATTCCTACAGAGCGGTTATAGACATAGCGCCCGCGCAGTTGGTCCTTGCTGGAAATGTCGTAGTCGATGCTACCCAACGCTGCCCAGTTGTTAAGGTAATTCGGCCCCGAAAAGCTCAGGATGCCTTCCGGAACCTGCGCAACCGCGCCCGTATTGCTGGTGACCGTTTCCACCCCAGCCGCGGCAACGTTTGGACCGCACGTCCCGGTCGTATCTACGGTGGCCGCGGGCGCCACGTACTTCTGCAAAATGGCTAGGTTGGTCGCTGAAATCCCTGGCAGAGCCGCCAAGGCGCTATAACCAGCGGCTGTCGGCGCGCAGACGGGGGCCCCAAGCACAGCCGCTGATCCGATGGGGTTATATTCCAGGGCGCCAAAGAAGAAGAGTTTGTTCTTGATGATAGGTCCGCCAAACACTCCACCCATGCGGTTGTTGTCGTAGCGCGGATTTGACGTAAGGCCGTTGTTGATGACGGATTGGTCGATGGCGTTAAAATTTCTGTTCTCAGAGTAGATGTAGGCATCGCCATGAAACGAATTCGTGCCGCTCTTGATGATGGTGTTGAATTGGCCACCGGACGAGTGTCCGAAGTCAGGAGCGAACTGGTTTTGCAGAACTGAGAATTCCGCCACTGCATCGTTCGGAATCGTGACCAACGGGCCGGTCACGGCTTTGTCATTGTTGTCCACACCCTCGATGGTGAAGTTGTTGTTTCTGGGACGCTGGCCACCGATGCTCGGACCGGTGCCTGCGCCGATTCCCCCGCCAGTGGCGACGCCAGCGCTCAAGAGCGAAAGATTCAGAACGCCGCCTGTGACAGCCGAAACGGGCAGGTCCGCCGCGAGCTTCTGGTCAAAAGTGCTGGAAATCTGCGCCGTCGTCGTGTCCAACGCAGGTGCAGCACCCGAGACCTCGATAGACGTGACAGTGCCCTTAATTTCCAGAGTGATTTGCAACGTACTGGTCTTATTCAACTCGAGCCGGAAATTGTTGATCGTAGTGGTTGCGAAGTTGGAGGAGGAACCGGAGACACTGTAGGTTCCAACCGGTAAATTATTGAAGCGATATTCACCGTTTTCATTTGCCTGAGTGTTGTACTCAACCCCGGTTTCGGAGTTAACCGCTTCTACTCTCGCGCCCGGTACCGCCGCACCCGTCTTATCCAGAACGGTTCCAACGAGGTCGGCGCTGATTACTTGAGCGCTCACGGCCACAACGATTGTCAGGCTGAGGGCCAAGATGGCCATACACGAGAACACAAAAAATCTGCGAAAATCTTGGTTCACTGAAGCCTCCGTTAATTTATGTACTAGTGATCTGTGTAGATAACTAAATACAGGCCCCGAGTAATACTCAGAACTGGAGCAAGTCGAGTTCCCAACAAGTGAAGCTATTGGGAAGCTTACTTTTCAATGATTTAGGTGAGCTGTTTTCTGAGGCTTTATGAGTTTGTGGAGCTGAGCTAGTCAGCCTCCGACCCCGTATCTTGGAGGCTCGCATCATATTCTCGGATGTCCGTCACGCTAGTTTGTGAAGACACACCAAGAATAGCCGCATGTCCACGAATTCCAGATTCTGTAGATCCTTGCGATGCACAAACTCGGTATCGCGCAAATTAAGAATCACTCTCATTGAAGGGCTCGGCGTCGACTTCAGGTCGAACTGGACGCGGAACGATCTAACCTTGGTGGTTTTTGTGTTAGAGAAAAGAGCCGGCGAGTCCTGGACGTTGCGTCCACGACGATCGGGAGCCAGTGGCTCTCTTCGTCTCTGGTTCTCTCGCGCGAAACTGGCGCGGTCCTAGTCCTCGACGAAAGTGTCAGCGCCAATCCAGAACTTTGCCAGGGATTTCAGATTGCTCTTGTAGGTGCGTGAGACTGTGTATTCCCTGCCCCCTTTGACTCGAAGCACGTACTCTCCCGTGTTCCAAGGCTGAATTTCTTCAACGAAGGAACGGTTCACCAGCACGGAGCGGTGTATTCTTATAAATCCGTACGGTTGTAGCTTTTCTGCCATCGTGGAAATCGATTCTCGGAGTAGGTTCGATCCTGAAGCCCGCTGTAACAATACGTAATTGCCTTGAGCTTCGATAATCACCACGTCGGCCGGATCGACAAAAAGGATCCTTCCTTTCGTCTTGATGGCGATTTTCGCTGACTTCGACAACAGTTCTTCAAGCTGAGGCAGTATTTTCACAAACTGTGCGGCCCGCTCGCCTTCCGTTCTGCGGATCGCCATATCTAGCGCATCATGAATACGATTGTTTGAAAAGGGCTTCAGGACATAATCAACGGCATGCTTCTCAAATGCAGCAACCGCGTGCTGATGGTGCGCAGTGACAAATACAATCGATGGTATTGGTTGCCGCCGCTTGTTTAACCGGTCGGCCAGCTCGATTCCCGATAACTCCGGCATTTGAATGTCGAGCAAAAGAACGTCGTAGGGCTTCTTTTGTAGCAATTCCAGGGCATCAATAGCATCGTTCGCGCAATCGAGGGCTTGAATGTCGTTTCTCGCTCTCAACGCATTCTCGAGGGCGCGTCGCGAAAGTGGTTCGTCGTCGACAATCAATACCCGCACGATTTTTCCCTCCACTAAGCGTGTAAATTCGAGGCCAACATTTCTTTCGCCGCCTCCTTCTGTTGACCGATTGCCGGCAACACTAGAGTCGCGATCGCAACGCCATCGCTGCCTTGGTCGAAGCAGAGAGTCGCCTCGTCCTCGTAAAGGTGCTTCAATCGTGCTCTCACATTGTGGAGGCCTAGCCCCATCCCAGCTTGCCGCTTTCCTCCAACGCTATTGCGGACAGCGATCTCGAGCGTGCCACCCGCCCGCCGAGACGAAATTTCGATCCATCCTCCTCCCCGGCAGCAAGCCACGCCGTGGAAGATCGCATTTTCCACGAGAGGTTGCATGATCAGTTGCGGTACGAGCAATTGCCGGGTGGCAGAGTCAATTCGCCAACGCACTTCAAGTCGGTCTTCCAAACGCATTTTCTCAATGCCGAGGTAATCGTCGACAAACTTCAATTCTTCATCGAGGCTAATGACATCCGAGCTCCCACATTGCAAAGCAGTCCGAAGCAAGTTAGAGACCTTGAGAACCATCGCTTTGGCGGGCTCTTTCTCAGTATCAATAAGAGCTGAGATTCCCTGGAGAGTGTTAAATAAGAAATGCGGATGAAGCTGACTCTTCAGGGCTTGGAGCTCGCTTGTGGCCAGCGCCTGCTGCAGCTGAAGTTCCTGGTCCCTCGACCGCTTAAAATACTCGTACGCATGCGCGGCTGCCAGAACGATGATGTAGTTCCAAATGATCTCGGCAAAAACGTAAAAACCCGTAACCAATCCGTGCAACGAGCGTTGTTCGAACTTCTGAGCAGGAATATTCCAAGACGGCGCTACGATCCAACGGAGGCTCACGTAGGTGATGATGTAAAGGGCGATGCCCAGAACGTACCCCGCTACGCGACCAAACCGAATCGGTTTGGTGATCGGATAGCGGTGAACTATCGCGAAAATGGGAGGCGTCAACAGCGCCGCGCACAGTAGAAATCCGCCTTCGACAAGGAGTGCGGTCCAGTAAGATGTGTGGAGTTTTTTCTCCAAGAAGTGGAGCTTATCCTCCCCTGCTGCCAGAAAGGCAAGACCCATCCAAAACAAGATGGACCACAGGTAGGCAAAAGCGACCCGCGAGACCTTTTGCGAATTGGGTTCCATGCAATCGATTGTATCCGGAATTACAAGAAGCGGAGACAGAAGGTACGAAATGACAGAGATATGCTCTGACCATACGCATAACAGGGTTCAAGTTTGACAATCTGCTTTCCTCACAGGCAATTCTGAAGTAATGCCTCTCTATTTTGTCCCGATAAGCGCGCCAGCAGTGACCAACCAATCGCTGGAGGGAAGCCGACTTCCCATTACTAATCCGTGGACACTCGTTTCGATTACTTCCGGCCGCTCGCCGGCGTCTTCATGAACTCACGTACCAGCGCCGCAATCTCGTCTGCTTTGGTATCCAGAGCGAAGTGCCCGGCCTCGAGTATGTGGACATCCGCGTTCGGTACGTCCTTGCGGTAGCGTTCCGGCTCGCCCGGATCGAATGAGAGGTCGTGCTTGCCCCAGATCACCAGCAGGCGCGGCTGCTTCTCGCGCATCCATGCTTGCCATTTCGGGTAGTTGTCGACGTTCGTGCGGTAGTCGTAGAAGAGGTCGCTCTGAATGTCGGCCTGGGCGGGCTGGTTGAGGAAGGCAAATTCATCTGTCCAGAGATCCGGATCATAGCGTTCCACGTTGGGGTCGTCCCCGACGTGGCGCGTCCGCGTCGCCTGCATCGACAGGAGGTTTGCGCGCAGCGCACTGTCGTAGACTGCGCGATCGGCCCAAAAGGCTCGCCGCGTTTTCCAATTCACCCCCAAGCCTTCGTTGTGTGCCACCGCGTCCTGTACGATCAGAGCCTCGACCCGGTCCGGATGGACGAAAGCCATGCGAAAGCCCACCGGGCCACCATAATCCTGCATGTACAGCGTGTAGCGCGAGAGTCCGACGGTTTCGGTGAAGTGATTCATGACCTCGGCGATGTGATCGAATGTATACGCGAATTTTTTCAGGTCCGGCCAGTCGGTGTGTCCGAACCCCGGGTAATCCGGCGCGACCAGGTGATAGCGATCGGAGAGCCGGGCGAACAGTGGCTCAAACATACGCGATGAAGACGGAAGCCCGTGCAGCAGGAGCAGCGTCGGCGCGTCTTTCGGACCGGCCTCTCTGTAAAAGATGGAGAGCCCATCAACCTGCACCGTGCGATAGAAAGTCGGGTGATCCACGAGACGTTCCTTTCCTGGGGCTCCTTGGGCATTAGCACGCAATGGAACGGATACGAGCGTCACACCTAGCATCAACGCCTGCAATCATCGGGTCCAACGGGGCGAGATGAATGCACGCATCGCTTATCTCCGATTCTGAGAGTTCGTACACCACGGGCGTCCTCTCCGAATGAGAGTTCGCAGACCAGCGCTCACCGTTTCTTGTGCGTTCTTAGCAACTTCACATTGCCAGAACGACGCGGAATCGTGCCTTGCCGCTCATCATGCGCGCGAAAGCCTCGGCCGCTTTTTCCAGCGGATACGTTTCGATCATGGCACGCACGCCGCTCAGTTCGGCGAAGTTCAGCGTATCCTCGGAATCCGCCGCTGTTCCCGCGGCCCAGCCCTGAATCGTTCGACTTCCGGTAATCAGCTGCACTGGCGTGACCTCAATGGGATCCGTTGTCGCGCCAATCACGACGAGCTTGCCGTTCGGCCCCAGACCGTCGACCAGCGCGGACATCGCTTTCGAGCTTGGCGCTGTCGCTAGAATGACTTGCGCGCCGCCAAGCTTTTGCAATTCTTCGGCTGCGTTCGTCGATTTGCTGTCGATGTACACATTCGCTCCGAGTTTCTTTGCGAGCGCCGCGTTTTCGGACCCCTGACCAATCGCCGCTACCTTATATCCAAATTTATTCGCGAATTGAATTCCCAGGTGGCCCAGACCGCCGATACCCTGCACCGCGACAAGGTCGCCGGGGTACGCACCACTGTGCCGCAGCGCGTTGTAGGTCGTAATTCCGGCGCAGAGCAGTGGCGCTGCTTCGACGTCACTGAGACTTTCCGGTATCGGCACCAGTGCCTCCACCGGAGCCAACATGTATTCCTGGTATCCGCCGTCATAGCTGATACCCGGAATTTTCAGGTTCCGGCAATTGCGAAAATCTCCCCGCCGGCACGCGCGACACGTATTGTCCTGCCCGCCGTGCCAGCCCACGCCCACGCGCTGTCCCTTCTTCCACTCGGTAATCCCGGCACCAATCTCATCAATCACGCCGGCCACTTCGTGTCCGGGCACACGGGGATATTCAATGCCCGGCCACCAGCCTTCTTTGGTGAACACGTCACTGTGACAGACACCGCAGGCCTGCACCTTGATGCGTACTTGCCCGGCGGTCGGCTGAGGCATCTCTCGCTCGACGATCTCGAAATCGGCTCCAGGCTTAGAAATCTGCGCCGCCTTCATTGGTGCTATTGCTACTCTTGTCGTTGCCATGGATCCTCCTATGTGAACGATCAGGCCATAAAATAATCAGGCTATGGATTGTCAGGATTGTTGAAAAGCAATAACCGCTCTGCGAGGCGCCCGAATATGGCTCGCCCCACCTTTAGACCGCCACTTCTACACAGCCACTTCGAAAATCACTTCCAGCTCAACCGGAGTCCCGAGCGGAAGGCTCGCAACGCCGTAAACCAGGCGGCAAGGATTCTTGTCCTTTCCGAAGACATCTTGCAGCAACTCCGAAGCGCCGTCAGCGACTTTCGGCTGCTCGCGAACATCGCCCACGGTGGCCACCGACACGCCTAGCCGGACGATGCGCGTCACTTTGTCGAGCGATCCCAGGTGCTGCCGCGCAACCGCCAACGCGTTGAGCGCCGCGAGGTGAGCCGCTTTGCGCCCCGTTTCCACATCGAACTCCGCCCCCACGCGCCCAATGAATTTCGCCACGCGACCATCCGTGGGAAGCATCCCGGTCAGAAACAGCAGATTGCCCGTCTGCACCGCTTCCGCATATGTGCCGAACGGCTCAGGCGGTGCCGGGAGCTTGATGCCGAGTTCATTCAACCGCTGCTCGGCGCTGGCCGGGCGAGAGCCTTCGTCAATTGCCATTTTTGGATTTGTATTCATTTCTCTCGCTCCTGCCAAACTCAATCGAAGTCGCCGCGCGTGGCGTAGGAAGATGGCGCCGAGGTTGCGCATTTGCCCCGCCAAATCCGCGGACTCTTGCGGATTCCATTGCCTCGCTCCTTGGACGCGTTCAGCCTTGCGAAGGTTCCTGCCTATTTTCCTGCGCCTACGGGAGCGCTAACCACTTGTAGGGGCGGGGCTTGCCCCGCCCGGGCCGACTCGTCTTGTCCGAACCCGAGATCTTTTCCGTCGTTGTTCGCCCGAGCGAATGGAACAACCAGACCGCTACCAACGACCAGCGTGAGCGCCACCGTCCACGTGAAGCACCTCTCCGGTTACTTGGGCTGCCCGCGCCAGGTACAGAACAGCATCGACAATGTCGCTTACCTCCGCGATTTTCCCCATTGGCTGCAACGCCTTAAGATCGTCCTTGGGATCATCCTTGTGCAGCGGTGTCTCCACCACGCCGGGGGCCACGGCATTGAAGCGGATGCCTTCTTTTGCGTACTCGATCGCGAGACTCCGGGTCACCGTATTCAAGCCCCCCTTCGTGATCATCGACACCGAGGCGTTTACCCCAGCGATCGGGTTGTCGGCAAGCGCTGCGGTGATGGTCACCACGTTCCCCGATTTCTGTCTTAGCATCTGTTTCACGCTGAGCTGCGTGATGTAGATGAATCCTAAAAGGTTGGTCGAGAACAAGGCATTCACATCCTCGGTAGTAAAGTCCGTGAAAGGCCTAACGTAGAAGATTCCGGCGTTATTCACAAGCACGTCGATGCTTCCGAAGCGTTGGATCGCCCCTTCGACAACTTTGACAGCGGTCTCCTGCTTTCCGATATCGCCCTGGACAAGGAATAGACTCGGTGAAGCACTCTGCGATGGACTGAAATGAAGCGACGTTGCGGCCACATTATAACCGTGCTTCAGAAAGCCATCGACCAAGCCCGCTCCAATACCCCCCGATGCTCCTGTGACGATTGCTGTTTTCTTCTCGGACATACATGCTCCTTTGTTTGAGAGTTCGGATCCAATACACGTTGCGATCCAAGCGAGGAGCGTGGAGGCAAAATACTTGGATGATGGCCCGCGACACCTTGGTGACAGGTGTTTGTGTAGCGATGTCGGTATATTTGCGGCGCGCTACCTTCGTCGGACTGCGCCCCGCCAATAGTGACGAAAAAAACTAACTAAGGTTAGAAGCCGAACATGGAGTTGACGCCAGCGTGGCGTGGGACCTCCGGAGACGGCTGGGGACCAGGCGCGGGGACGATGGGCTGCTGGGCGGCTGGCTGCGGAGCCGTAGGCTGTTGCGCGCCACGCACAGGGATGGCGGCCGACGCAACGGTGGGCGTAGCGTCCGCCACCGTAGCCGCCGTCGGCTGCTGGAGAAAGGCGAGGTCGCGAGCCTCTTCCGTGCCTGGCTGAATGGCCGGAAACGACAAGTTCATTTGGTGCTCCATCGCGCTAGCGATGCGGTGCAACTGCCAGATAAGCTTTTCGAGTTCCTTCGAGCGGCCAAGGTTCAAACTACGGTCCCACAGAAAGCGAATCGACAACACCATCAAAATCGGCAGGCCGATGGCCAGTGTCGCCAGTACGATGGTGATCAGCAGCGGGTCAGGGGATCCGACAGACGGGGCCATGGTGCCTCCAGATGCACGGCTATCCACGCAGGATAGCAGCACACGGCAGTGGTGACAAATGAATCGAACTCCGTCGAGTCGGTCAGTTTCCGGTTTGCGCGCGGATCGTCCAAGTGCCACGACGATTTGCTCGATTACTTCCTCGAACGTGGTTTTGGGATAACCTCCGTGTAGTCGACCAATCAGAACCCCATCTTTCGCGTCCAAGACGCCGTTTTCATACACCAGAGATCTCTGAGTTGAGAAAAACTGCTGGCACTTTGGAAATCCATCAGTATGATGACCTTCGATGAATGGCAGAGGGTACTCTTTCGGGAGCAGATTCTAGCTAAATCACGGACAATCGTCCTTGTTCAAGCGGAGTTAGTGAACATCTGGATCAGGACAGTCTGACCATTTCAAAAAGAGATGCATTGACGGATTGGAGCGAAAACGTGGTCCATCGTAGAGAATTCATCCAAGGCGCGCTTGCTGGTGCCGCCTTCGTCGCGTTGCAAAAATCTGTCTCCGCTGCAGAGGACTCCGACCTGCAATCGGTGCTGAGCCAAATACCGAAGATGCACGACGAGAATGTGAAGCGGCTGCAGGACTGGATCGCGTTGCCTTCGATCGCAGCCGAGAACCGCAACTATCCACAGGGCCCGGAATATATGGCGCAACTCGCTCGCGATGCGGGATTTGCGAACGTCGAAATTGTGCCGACGTCGGGCAAGCCTGGGGTCTTCGGCACCCTGGATTCCGGAGCGCCAACCACCGTCGGCATCTATTTCATGTACGACGTGAAACAGTTCGATCCCTCGGAGTGGTCTTCGCCCCCGCTCGAGGCGCAGATCGTGGACAAAGAAGGATTGGGTAAGGTGTGCGTGGGCCGCGGCGCGGTGAACCAGAAAGGTCCGGAAACTGCCTTTCTGGGCGCTCTTCATGCATTCAAGGCGGCGGGGAAAAAGCTGCCCGTAAATCTCGTGCTTGTCTGTGAGGGCGAAGAAGAGATTGGCTCTCCCCACTTTCCCGAGGTGATCCGCCAACCAAAAGTCACCGCGGCGTTGAAGAAATGCATGGGTGTCTTCTTGCCAGAGGCTGGCCAGGATGTGGATGGGGGCATTGAGATATCACTCGGCGCGAAGGGTGTAGTTGAGCTCGAGCTGATTTCTAGCGGCGAGAAATGGGGACGAGGACCCAAGCATGACGTTCATTCCAGCCTTGAGGCACAGGTAGACAGCCCCACGTGGCACCTGGTGCAAGCGCTCAATACGTTGATAGAGCCCGATGGACACACGCCCGCGGTTGCGGGCTTTTTTGATAAGGCCAAGCCACTTACTCCAGCACAGCTTAAAATGATTCAGGATGTTGCCGCTCGCCGCAGTGAAGCCACGGCGAAGAAGCAGCTTGGAGTAGAACATTGGGTGCACGACAAAAATTGGCTGGACTCGCTCGTGCTGCTCGAGTCTAAGCCCACCATCAACATCGAGGGTCTGGTCGGTGGATACACCGGACCCGGCGGGAAAACCGTTCTACCGCATCGCGCGGTCGCGAAGATTGACATGCGGCTGGTGCCTGACATGACCGCTGCTGGCACACTGGCGCTACTTAAGGAGCATCTCGCCAAACACGGCTTTGGGGACATAGAGGTCAATATGAGTGGGGGATACGATCCGACACAGACTTCGCCGGATAGTAAGCTCATTCAAGCGCAAATTGCGACTTACCGCAAACTAGGTCTGGATCCTGTGCTGTGGCCTCGATCCGCAGGCTCCTGGCCTGGTTACGTTTTCACTTCGGAAACACTCAATCTTCCCGCTGGACACTTTGGAATAGGGCACGGGACCGGCGCACATGCTCCGAACGAGTACTATCTGATTGATTCCACCAATCCAAAAGTCGCCGGGATTGATGGCGCTGTCCGGTCCTTCGTCGAGTATCTCTACGCGTTGGCTTGAGCAGGGAGATGCGTTAGTACTCCATTTATAACGTCAGACTACGTTACCAACACTGTAATCCGTTCTCTGATTCAGTTAGCTAGTGGGGAGCGCCGGGCTTTGCGGGTTGCCACAATTCGATCGGATTTCCCTCTGGGTCATGCACACGGGCGAACCGGCCATTAGGATAAGACTGCGGATCCATCTTGACCTCGATTCCAGCGCCTTGTAGCTGGGCCGCCATTTTGTCGAGGTCCCGGACTCGAAAGTTCAGCATCCAAACCTTCTGGGTATCCCCGAAATAGTTGCTCGTCTCCTTGAATGGAGCGAAAGCGGTGGGCCCGGCCTCTTGCTGCCAAGGGGATTCCTCGGAGCTCGTTGGTATCAGCGAGACTCCCAGGTGTTGCTGGTACCAAAGCCCCAGCGCTTTCGGATCTTTGGATCGGAAGAAAAATCCCCCGATTCCCGTCACTTTTTCCATCTCCGTTCCTTCAGCGATCGCATCGCGAACAGCGGCCCCCGCATGGAGAGGAGAGGTCTTTGGCTGTACGGCTGTCTGCGCGCCTAAGCCGAGCTCGTTCCGCCCCAAGATGAAGCTCGACCCGAAAGCAAATGACAGAGTTCGAAGCAGTCGGCGTCTTACAAAAAACATCCCATCCTCCTTCCGAGAGCGCCCGAGCTACGATACCTGCGCAAATGGAGTTCTGGGAAGCGTAAAGATGAGATTCTGGGCGATTGGTCGACAATCTGGAAGTCATCCTCCCCCCGCTTGGCGGCGGTCACTTAGACGTGTAGTCGGATAACCTGACAATGAGGCCACTTGTACGGTACCCGCGTTTATCAGGCAGTTGATAGTGACGTAAGCTAATAGATGTGCTAAAAGTGCGTTAGCTGCACCCACCGGAAGGAGAATCCATCATGAAGAAACATCGAGTCATCTTGGGCACCGTCTTGCTTGTATTGGCTCTTGGCATCTCGAAGTCGCAATTCGCGCAGAATGCTCCGACTGTAGTTGAAAACTCTGACCAACAAAGCCGTAATCATGCATTGGCCCTCGGTTTCCTGAGAACGATCAATACAGCAGAAGTAGTGGACTTCTCCAAGTACGGGTCGTACGCCTCATGGCAGACCCTTCTGGCGCACCAACCAGAACACCTGAATTCGTGGCTCTCAACCTATTACCCGGAAGAGCCCAACCTGTATTTCGGAGTCCTGCCCGAAATCTTCCCTGGGTTGCATTTGCGATTAAGTGTGCATACGGATGGCCACGGTTACGATGTTCTCGTGGAAGATGCGGGCGACAAAAACGGATACGCTGGGCTAAGTGACGAAAGTGGAAGGATCAGAGAGTGCAAATGGCTCCGGTGAACGGCGACTAGCTGGTCAGCTTCTCCTGGCGCGTCAACTGGTTCTCGGTCTGATTTCACTGCTCGCCTCGCGGCTGTGCCGCCGAGATTAGCCCAAAATCAATCCGATAGCATCTGGGACGAAATGAGCGATCGTGTTAACCCAAAGATTTCGGCGCCAGATGTAGAGCAAGGTGAGCATGGCGCCAGCGAAACCGGCAATGATCAGGTGGCCCCAGCTCCAAACCCCCAGGTGCTCCAAAGCGAAGACGGTGCAGCTAGTAATGCCTGCGAAGCTGAAACTGCCAGTGAGTTCTCGAAGCCGCTCGATTGCATATCCGCGAAAAATAATTTCCTCCGCAATTGCCCCGCGAAGGATCAATGTGAGGCGCCACCAAATAGGTTTCGCCAGGATGAGACTCATCACTTCCGTAACCTGCGGGTCTTCCTTGAAATGAAGGGCTGGGAGTATTACGAGGTAGATCCCTGCCAGGCCGGCAAACACCACGATGCCGGCTGCGATCCCGATGAGAATATTCCGAATCCCAGGCCTTCGGAAACCGATGGAAGAGAGCGGCTGCCGCTCCGTCCAACGCACATAGCATAGAAGCAACGCTACCAGCGCCCACCAGAGAATTTCGTAAGCGACGAAATGTCCCGGGCCTCTGAATTCGTTTCGAACCTTGGATAACAGCAACCCCGCGCAGCCAAGCGTAGCCAGGAGTGCAATTATGGTGCGGATAGGGCGACGATCTTTAATGACCGCTTCGTAGGGGAACATCTTGGCGCCTACAATTTACCGACCCGTTCAGGACTGGAATTTCGATTTAGACTATTAAATCCGCGCATCGTACGCCTCACCTGCCACGTACGCAAACGAATTCGCTATCGATCAGCCGCCGCCAGTGTGGACCACTCCTCCGGCACGCGCGTTTACCAGGCACTGAGAAAACATGCCGACAGAAAGACCGCCCAGCCTGTAGTTCTTAGTGAAAGTATCTGCGGAAAGAAAGAGCAACCAACCCGGCCCCAGCCAACACCGAGAATATTCCAACGATCCGAAGCACGATCCTCGAACTTCGGAATGCGCCCGGAGTTCCAACGGGCCACAATTCGCGATTCAAAACGGATTTGCCGAGCTGTTTTTGGAACCAAGACTTCAGCCTGATACCGGAGTGCTGGTCCAACCGCGCAACCGCCTCCAGGTTGAATAGGATTAGCGTTCCTAACGCTAAGAGGAATGTTCCGCACAACAAGTTGCTAAGGTGTTCGCTCATCTCCTCGCAAACTCTATAGGTCGGTTTCAGCGATTTCAAGCTAGCTCTTGGCACCTGGCAGCGGGTTCTGCTCAGGATGGCGGATAGCCCCTGATAAATCGGACGACTGGATATTTGCCTCGAGGCCGCCTTCCACACATTATAAAAGGGCGCCCCTTTTATAATGTGTGGATTGGTGCCGAATCGGACCTCAAAACCGAGGCCACGTTGCTGATCCTGTTTTAGTTCCGAACTGTTAGCCTGCCGCGAGGCCGGCAACGCGGGAACGTCAAAAGGGTCCCTGAACTTAAGACTGAATTGGAGGTACAGGAGCTTACTCCTGCCCTTAAACAGACCCTAAAGCCAGTTTCTACTTTCCCTCTTGGACTGTACGTTTGGATCAGCAGCCCAGCCGGATCAAAGTGCAGAAATGTGGTTCTATGCACGACAAAAAACTCACCGATTCAAACCGATTGTCGAAAAACCGTCGCAGCCAGCGGATAGAAATGAACGTTCCCGTGGTCGTTTACAGGACCCGAGGGGAAGGCCCGCAATTCTAAGAAAATACGCAAACACTTGTCATCAATGCGCATGGTGCGCTCATGGACTTAACGGACATGGTGGCACCTCGGCAAAGGCTCCAAGTGCAAAACCCCGAAAGCGGCGAACATCTGGAGTGCCGCGTTGTTTCAGTGAAGAAAGAACGGATTGGACCACCCAAGGTTGCGGTGGAATTTACGCAGCCCGCACCGAGCTTCTGGCGCATTGCGTTTCCGCCAGCCGATTGGAAAGCCTAACAGCTGTCACTACGGAATCTTCAGTCTAACGATATCGACTCTACCGATTTGGTCGACCAACCCCTTCTTTGAGCCGTAAACTCCCTCTATTTCAGACCATGTGGTAATCTGCGCCCAACCAGAACGACGGCCCAGGGTTGCAAAATACAACGTCGGCTAAGAACTTCAATTCAGGAGGGAATGATCCATGACGAAGCAACGACTTGGTGTGTTGGGTGGTTGCGTTTTACTCGCGGTTGTGGGTTGGGCTCAGACGCCGCCTGCGAAAAAGAGCGGTGGATCGACGAGCGGGCCGGTGATGCCGGGCTCCGAGCAATGGATGGATATTCCCACGGCAGCGCTGGCGGGGACACCGTCGGTGGAGATGGGTGGAACGCTGAAGATTGCGATTCTACAGGGCGACCCGATGACGGCTGGGCGTTCGTACACGCTTCGGCTTTCCTGCACGGACGGGACAAAGATCGCGCCGCATTGGCATCCGTCGACGGAAAATGTGACGGTGATTAAAGGTACATTTCTACTGGGAATGGGCGCGAAGTGGGATGACGCCGCGAGGAAAGAAATCCCCGTGGGAGGCTTTGCGTCCGCGCCGCCCGAAATGCGGCACTATGCCCAGTGCAAGGGAGATGGCGTAGTGCAGGTGAATGGAATTGGGCCCTTTTTGGTTAACTTCGTTGGGCCGGACGATCCGGGGCCCGCGAAGAAGACGAATTAGCTTTGACGCCGATCCCGACATCCGCTTTGTGAAGCAAGCCAAGCGGGAATAGCGCAGTATCAACCGCACGCAGCGGGGCTCTTGCGCGCCCCCAAGGGAATTTACTAGTCTTAGCTTCAGGGTTTGCCTGATTGACTGGTTTTCTTTGGACGGCTTGGGTGTCCACGCTCCGCTCCACAGTTGATCCTTCTCTTAACCGGAAATTTCATTTTCACGCCCCCAATTCTTGATCCTCCGAAGCGCAGTTTTTCCTCGGGAGCCTTTTTTGCCGCTGCCAAGCGCCAAATTCCATCCACTGGAAAAACCGGATCTCGAAGAGTGGGTTGGCGATTTATGCTCAATGATCAGCGCAGGCTGCGCCTTGCAGTGAGAATGAGTAGGTGCTGTCGAAAGGTCCCGAGGTTTCGTATTGAGCGAAACGATCACTGCGAGGCAGCTGCACGCTGCCTGCGCCGATAGCGTCTTGCCTTGATTCGGTTGCCACAGAGCTTCATGTCACACCACCGTCGCCCCTTGTTCTTGCTGCCGTCCAGGAACAACCAGCGACATTCTGGATTTGAACAAGCGCTCAGCTTGTTGATCTCCTCGGAGGTCAGCAAGTCCAGAGCTGTCGACGCCAGTTTTCGGAACGGCGTGTCCGGTACGTTCGTCCGATCTCTGTTGGCTTTCCACCGAAGGCGAGAATCACACCATTCAAGGTCCTCTGATCTCCGTACCGTCCGCGCGAAGGCAGACAGAGTTCTCACACTGTCGATCGCAGGAGCCTGCCCGTCCGCAATGGTATAAAGAATCGATGCCAGACATTCGCGCAGCTTCTTCGTGGAGGACAAAATCCGCTTCTTCCTGGCGGGATCACCTGTTGCTAACTTCCGAGCCTCCGAAGGCGTCATGAGGCCGCTCTGCTCACTGAAACGCAAGAGGTCTGCGTAGTCATTCAGAAGTTCCTCTGATCCGGAAGGCCGGAATCTCCAGTCCAGGGTGTTAACCAGGTCCAGCGCGGGATGCCCCGCAACAAGCTGGAAGAGTGCCGAATCGAGCTTCGCGCGAAATTGCATTGTCTATATTGTAATGGAAGCCCACTGCAGAGTAACCATCAAAATGATTTACAATGGTGATGGAGGTTTTCCTTTGCCAGACAATAATTCATCGTTTCGCTCACCCTACGAAGCACTGCTAAACCAAGCCTGTGCCCACGCACAGGAATACCTGGCGTCGATGCACGATCGGCATGTAGGTGTTACACAGCATGCGAGGAATGGAATGCTTGCCCTTGGAGGAGCGATGCCCATCGTCGGTGAACCCGCTGACGTCGTCTTGAGAAGTCTCCACGAGGCTGGTTCTCCGGCGACCACCGCCATTATGGGGGGACGATTCTACGGCGGCGTGATCGGAGGGGCACTACCGATCACTGTAGCGGCTCACTGGCTTGCGGATGCCTGGGACCAAAATGCCTGTCTCTATGAAATTTCCCCGATCTCAGCTTACTTGGAGGAACTCGTTCTCTCATGGCTGCTGGATCTCTTCAACCTGCCAATCTCAGCCGGCAGTTGCTTGGTGACAGGCACGCAGATGGCGGACGTCACGGCATTAGCTGCTGCCAGGACCTCTCTCTTGAAAGACACTGGATGGGATGTAGAACAGGATGGGCTCTTTGGAGCGCCGCCGATCAGCATTGTGGTAGGCGATGAGGTACACGCCACTATGTTCAAAGCGCTCGCTCTGCTCGGATTTGGGCGCCAGCGTGTTATCCGAATACCGGCGGACTCCCAGGGTCGAATGCGGGCCTCGCGCATCCCTGAGCTTCGCGGTCCTACAATCATTTGCGCGCAGTTGGGTAATGTAAATGGCGGCGCCTGCGACCCGATTGACGATATATGTGAGATCGCGCAAGGTTCAGGTGCGTGGGTTCACGTGGACGGAGCCTTTGGTCTCTGGGCAGCAACGGCTCCTGCTCGGCGGCATCTTGTTGCGGGTTTTACGGCGGCCGACTCCTGGGCGACTGACGCCCATAAGTGGCTTAACATACCTCATGATTGCGGCATCGCGATTGTGCGCGATCGGGAAGCACTCCGCCGGTCGATGGCAATTTCTGCGTCGTATTACGGTCCACTCTCTAGGCGCGAACCGATGCAGTGGTGCCCCGACTCCTCACGGCGAGCTCGTGCTGTCGAACTTTGGGCAGCTTTGCGCTTTCTGGGGAAAGAAGGAGTGGCCGAGATGGTGGAACGCACATGCCGACACGGGAGCAAGTTTGCGAAATACCTGTCAAACGCCGGCTTCGAGGTCCTGAACGAGGTCGAACTGAATCAGGTTCTCGTCGCATTCGGGACAGACGAGGAAACGGAACGAGTAATTCAGGCTGTTCAGGAGGACGGCACATGCTGGTGTGCAGGAACAATCTGGAAAGGACGCCGAGCCATGCGGATCAGCGTGTCCTCCTGGGCTACCTCCTCCGAGGATGTGGACCTCAGCAGCCATGCGATCCAGCGTATAGCTGAGCAGGTCCTCGCCGGCACGGGAAGCTGAGGACGACGCCACGTTCAGCGACAGTGAAACACGAGGGCAAGGGCGTCAATCGGGCGTTCCTTTGACTCAGGCCGCATGTCGTACCCCTCGGAAGCCGGGGGAACGTTGCACGTCGATGGAACGAGGGTGTATGTTGTCAGCCGGCCGGAAGTCGATATGGGGCTCCAGGAATAAGTTGGCCTGCAGTCGTATTGGAGCGAACCGTTGCCGAGTGACTCGCCCGCGTCCGCGGAAAAACAACCAGCGGCCCTGAGAAGCAGTGCCGTGCGAAGCCTGGTGGGCATTGGAGTTGTTATCCTGTGCGTTGCAGCAGGATTTCTCTATCTCGGCGGCTGGTTCAGCCCAAATGCGCTGACCCCCGCGCGCTTCGTCGATGCATTTGAGCGAGCCGCCGGAGTCCATTCCGGTTTTCGGCGCAATCATGCCAAAGGCGTCGGCGTCAGCGGTTCTTTCGAGAGCAACGGCGCGGGAGCGCGGTTCTCAAAGGCCGTCGTCTTTAAACCGGGACGCGTACCCGTGATTGGAAGGTTCTCGTTTGGCGGCGGCGATCCAAATGTTGTCGACGCGCCGAATATGGTCCGAGGCCTGGGGCTTTTGTTCCGGCTCCCATATGGCGAAGAGTGGCGGACGGCGATGGTCAACCTGCCGGTATTTCCCTTCCAGACGCCGCAGGCTTTCTACGACAATCTGGTTGCGTCGCAGCGGGACCCCAAGACTGGCAAACCCGATCCCGAAAAAATGGCGGCGTTTGCCGCGAGCCATCCCGCAACGATGCGGGCGTTAGGTATTATCCAGAGCCACGCGCCGTCGTCTGGTTTCGACAACACAGCGTTTAATAGCCTGAATACTTTCCTGTTCGTCGACGCCGCAGGCAAGTCGATCCCGGTGCGCTGGACGCTGGCGCCGGTGCAACCGTTTGCAGCAGCCAGCGCGGCGGCGACGGCTCAGACAGACAAGAGCTACATGTTTGACGAGCTCATCGCGAGTATCCAGCGGCATCCGTTGCAATGGCATTTGCTCGTCACTATCGGGCAACCGGGGGACCCGACCAACGACGCCACCGTGGCGTGGCCTGACGGGCGGGAGCAGGTGGATTTGGGAACGCTGACCCTCGATCATATCGAGAGCGAGGAAACCAGCTTCGCCCGAGACATCAATTTCGATCCGTTGGTTTTGCCGAGCGGTATGGCGCCGTCCGATGATCCTCTGCTGAGCGCGCGCTCCGCGATTTATTCACAGTCGTTTACACGGCGCGCGGGCGAAGCAAAGACGCCGAGCGAGATATCGCCCGCGGAAGTGCGAAAGTGAACATGGCGAGCCAGCCGTCGCAATTCACGGTCCTCATGCGAGTTTTGCACTGGCTGATGGCCGCCATGGTCCTGACCATGCTGGGGATTGGCGTTGCCATGGTCGCGTCGCTGGGCGACTACCATTGCCTCGTTTCCATCCACCGCCCGTTGGGGATCGCCATTCTGATTTTGGTCGTGATTCGCTTCGTGAATCGCCAGTTCAGCACCCTGCCGCCATTTCCGGCAACCATGTCCTCGCAGGAGCGCTTCGTCGCACACGCTTCCGAGATATTGTTATACACGTTGCTGTTTGTGCTGCCGCTGGTCGGCTGGGGGATGTTGTCGGCGGCGCGCTTTCCGATCGTACTGTATGGGCCGCTGCATCTTCCCCCGATTCTTCCGCACAGCGTGATGTTGTACGCGTTTCTGAGGAAGACGCACACCGTTCTCGCTTACCTTTTGTTCCTGGCGTTCCTCGCGCACTTTGGAGCAGTTTTGTTTCACACGCTCGTCGTGCGAGACGCGTTGTTCAGCCGCATGGCGCCGTGGAGAGTTCGCGCGCGCTAAGCGGATTCCGCATCGGAGCGTGCCCGAGGATCTTGCCTAGACCCTCACTACCCGCTACGCAAAGTCCTGTGTAGTCGCATAATCGGAATCTTACCGTACCAAAACTTGTCCGATTACGGCGGCCCAGGAATGTGGCAGGGATCATCAGAATCGTGGTCTAATCCTGCCTCTAAGGGCTACAGATCAATTCTGAGGAGATTTGAAGATGTCCAGATCGAACATTCGACCCCTCGCTGTGTCCGTTATTTTGGTCATGAGTTTTGTCCAAGCCGCCTCCGCCGCTGACATTCTGATCGCGGATGCGAAATCACAGCCGGAAAGCTTAACCATAGCGCCAGGCGGCGTGCTGATTGTCGGAAGCGCCAGTTCGCCGTTCGTTTACAAGGTGCGTCCGGGTTCTACCACCGCGGAGAAATTTATCGACGCCAGCACAGAAGGTCCTGGGACGTTTTTCTTTGGCATGTTGAGCGACGCCTCCACCAATACGTTGTGGACCTGCCAACTGACTCCGGTACCAAACACCACTCCGCCCCAACGGCATACCGCGCTGCGAAGCTTCGATCTCACGACTGGCGCGCCGAAGATTCGCTGGAACCTGCCAGGAGACAACAATGTTTGCAACGACTTCACGATCGGACTGGATAAGGCGCTCTACATCACGGACACTATTCCTGGGAGAATCTTCCGACTGCCGGCTGGCGCCTCTACCGCGGAGCTTTTTCTGGAGCATCCGACTCTCCGGGGCGTCGATGGCATTACTTTCCTCGATGGCGTGCTCTATGTGAACAACGTGATCTTCAACAAGCTTTATCGCATTCCCGTCGATGCCTCTGGCAAACCGGGAACACCGGTCGATATCTGGATCGACCAGCCGATAAAAGGGCCGGATGGCATGCGCGCAGCGAACGGTAAGCTCCTCCTCGCGGAGAATGGAAGCGGCAAGATCTCTGCTCTCGCCGTAAATGGCGACAAGGCAAGCGTCACCGTACTCAAGGATGGACTCGACACACCAACCGGAGTCGAACCCGCCGGCGATACGATCTGGATTGCGGAGCGTGGCGCGGGCAAGGCGGTGTCTATCCCGATGCCTAAATAGTTCCGACACTTCGCGAAGGTTGGGTTTCCATCAACTACGGAACTAGGACGCCGACCGACCGTCCATGCGAACGCGTACCCTATACGCGCCGCCGATCTGAACACAGCGAGGCAGCACCAGTCTCAAACCCGAATCGGATTCCTGAGGAATCCATCCGGTGCTCTGTAGGAAGCGAACCCAGAAAAGAAGCTCGGCGTGAGTCAACTCCCGGAGAGTCGGGTAACCGGACAATGAGGCCGCTTGTCCGGTTTCCGCACCGAATGTGGTCGGGTCCATAGGCTTGCCCCCCACTCGCGCTTCTCGTACTATCCGCGAGCACCTGTGACCGCGACTGACGAAATCTCGAGCACGCATTTGCTCCTTAGATATGGATAGATATTCCAGGCGCATATCCGTGAGAATGTTGGCATGAATCAGAGATCGTTGTTTTCTTTGCTCGCCATGTCGGCAAGCTGCGTCGTTCTCACCGTAAACGTTCTGGCTCATACGCACCAGACAGCAACGAAGCCGAGCTCCGATCCACCAGCTAACCTCGCAAGGACTGACTGTCCGGATTGGCCTTACCCGAAGGGTGTGCACGAGTCGCCGAAACCCGACGATGGCCAGCTGTTCCGTATTCCCGGGAGCACGAAGAGCTACACGGACACACAGATTAACAGGAGCACCAGCACTGTCGATTGGTTTCCGGAGCTGCACCCTGCGCCTCCTGCTGCGGTAATTTCGGGTAAGCAAGGCGCCTACACCGCGTGTGGGCAATGTCACCTGATAGACGGACGAGGAAAGCCCGATACGGCCGATCTTCAGGGGCTGCCGGTCGCGTACTTTCTTCAGCAGCTCGCCGACATGAAGGAGGATAAGCGGCATGGTTCCGTGCCGCGCGCAACCGTTAACGACATGATCCCTGTTGCAAAAGCGCTGGACGACGCCGACGCCAAGCTTGCAGCTGAGTACTTTCACTCCGTGCCTGCGGTTAGAAGCGCGCGCGTCGTTGAGACTGATACTGTTCCTGTCACACGTCCCGGCCCACATAACGTACAGCTGGTGGATTCCAGTGGAGCTACAGAGCCAATCGGGCTCCGTATCATCGAGGTGCCTGAGGACGTGAAGCGGACATTGTTGCGCGATGCCACGTCTGGGTTTATCGCATACGTGCCGAGCGGAAGCGTAAAGAGGGGCGAGTTGCTGGCGAAGACGGGTGATGCTGGCAAGACTCTTCCTTGTGCTTTTTGTCACGGAGACGGCTTGAAGGGAAAGGGAGACCTGTTCCCGCCGTTGGCGGGGCGTTCTGCTACTGCTACCGCGCGGCAACTTTACGACTTCAAGAGCGGCACTCGCGATGGCCGTAATGCCGCTGCTATGAAACCGGTTGTCGCCAATCTTACAGACCAAGACATCGTTGACCTCACTGCTTATATCGCTTCACTGCAGCCGTAAGTTCGTTCTTCGCGAATCGTGAACTTCGGGATCCTTATTGTTGCGGACTTGGTCAGGAGATAAATCGGAATCGCGATTATTGCGATGGACCAAGGCAAGCGTTTGGTCACCGCCTCATAGATGGGGTATGGCGAAGCGAATATCAATAATCCGCCACTAAAAATAAAGCCGAGCATGATGCGGACGCGATTCACTGGTGTATTCAGTTTACCTCTGAGTTGTCGCAACTTTTAATTTGAAACCGTCCGCCTTGACTCCCGATTAGTCGCGTTACCGGACATCTCTAACAATGTCGGCCCTGTCAAACACTTTTTGGGCACACTTCTCCATTCACTTAAAAGAGTTTTTTCTTCCGCTTCCTTCGGTGTCTTTCCGATCGGCCCTGACAAGTACGGTTCGTTCGTAATCTAGCGGTCGGTTTCAGTCCGACCCAAACATCTCTTCGATCAAAACTTCGACCATGATTAGTTCTTCGAACTCCCTCTCACGAGGGAGCGGGATGCCCTATCAAGTGGACGACGCTTTACTGCACGCCATGTCCGGTACCGAGCTGTCCCGCGTACGAACCGAACTCCGGCTCCTTCCTGAGCCTAACAACCAAAGACTGCTCATGTCGAGAGGAGCCGACATTGTTATGCAATCAAGTGCCTTTGGGTTGAGGACTTTTCCGATAACCGCGTTAATCGTCCAAGTGGATTATTTCCGAGTGATCCGATCACTCCTACAAGCCGACTTGAACGCAGCCGCCCGGCGGCGGACGCTTCGCGTGAGGTAACTCAACAGTGATTGCCTATCGGTAGAGATAAATTTGGGTCACAGGAGGTGTCCCCGTGACCCATCTCAGAAAAATGATGCTGGAGGAACTCCAGCGTCGTAATTACGCTGAAACTACCATAAGCAGTTACATCCGTATAGTGGAAGATTTCTCACGACGCTTCCAGCGTCCTCCAGACTGTCTGGGCCCCAAGCACATTCGTGAATACCAATCGGAACTTTTCAAGAAGCGAAAGTTGGCGGCGAGCACCGTTACGGTCTATCTTGCAGCTCTGCGGTTCTTCTATGGCAAAACTCTCAAGAAAAGCTGGAGCGCAGTCGAGACTCCCTATCCGAAAAGAGCCGAGCACGTTCCCTCGATTCTGAGCCCGCAAGAAGTGGCGCGACTGATCGATGCGGCTGACAGTTCCTTCCATCGCACTCTGCTGATGACGCTCTACGCCACCGGAGTGCGACGTGCCGAGTTAACCACCTGAAAATTTCAGACGTCGACAGCCAGCGCATGGTCATTCACGTCCGGGGTGGCAAAGGGCGCAAAGATCGCGACGTGATGCTTAGCCCAAAGCTGCTCAGGGAACTGCGGGAGCACTGGCGGCGGTTAAGGCGAAAGCCAAGCGAGTGGCTGTTTCCAGGCAACCAGCAGCATACCAACGATCGGCCGATTTCTACGAAAGCGGTTTGGCATGCGTGCCGGAACGCTGCCAAGCGAGCGGGTATCAAAAAACAGGTACACCCCCATACGCTTAGGCATTGCTTTGCCACGCATCTGCTCGAACAGGGTGCGGATCTGCGCAACATCCAAATGCTGTTAGGCCATAGCGATCTGGAACAGACCACTATCTACCTCCATGTTTCTGAACTTCGCCTGAACGCGACAGCCAGTCCACTGGACTCACTGTCCCTAAGAAGCGAGTCACCGCAGGAAGAGTAGATGGACCGGCCACCCCTCGAGGTGGCCGATATCGTCCGCGCTGCGGGAGATACCTTCATCGAACGAAACCGCAAGTGGCTCCGGTGGATGCATGTCAAAGTGCTGCTGGCCATTCGGCGGTGCCGTACCGCCGCCCTCGGCGGTCATCTCGATGAGTGCACCCGCTGCGGGCATCGCGCCATCTCTTTTAATTCGTGCAGAAATCGCCACTGCCCCAAGTGTCAGGCGGGTGCTCGGGAACGGTGGATCGCTGCGCGTCGGCGAGAACTTCTCCCGACACGCTACCTCCATGTCGTCTTCACACTGCCCCACCGGTTGGCGCCACTGGTCCTGCCGAACAAAAAGATCCTCTACGATCTCCTGTTTCGCACCAGCGCGGAAACACTTCTCGAAGTCGCTCGCGATCCGAAACACCTCGGCGCGGAAATTGGTTTCTTCAGTGTGCTGCACACCTGGAGTCAGAAGCTCAATATTCACCCGCATGTCCATTGCGTCGTTCCCGCCGGCGGCCTCTCGCTCGATCACACCCACTGGGTTCGCTCACGAGAGAACTACTTCCTTCCCAAACCGGTGCTGCGGAAAGTCTTTCGCGGCAAATTCGTGGACGCGCTCAAGCAAGCTTTTCAGAACGGCCAACTCAACTTCCATGCAGACCTGAAGTTCCTCGCTCAGCCCAAGACCTTCGCTGCCTGGCTGCGGCCACTCTATCGACAAGCCTGGGTGGTGCACTTAAAACGCCCCTTCGGTGGCCCCGAGCATGTGCTGAAATATCTCGGCCGCTATACCCATCGGGTAGCCATCTCCAACCATCGCCTGGTTTCCTTCACCGATGGCCAAGTCACTTTTCGCTGGCGCGATTCCGCAGACCACCACAAACAGAAGTTGCTGACCCTACCTGTCGATGAGTTCTTGCGCCGCTTCCTGTTGCACCTACTTCCGGAAGGCTTCGTGCGCATCCGTAACTTCGGATTCCTGGCCAACCGCAAGCGTGCCACTCTTCTGCCGCTTTGTTTTCAGTTGCTCGGCGCGGTACAAGAGCCGCAAGCCGAACAACACGCTGCCTCCACCGAAGACTTCCCCGATCTTTGGCGCTGTCCCCAGTGTGGTGGCCCGATGAAGATCATCGAAAGGCTCACCGCGTCTGAAATTCAGCTTCGTTCTCCACCTGGGATCACGGCTGCGGCATGAACCGACTCTCTCTAACCCGAAACCTTCGCGTGCCTCCGCACGCTCCGGACTTCTGCGCCTTGCCGTCGAACAGATCTCTTTTTTCAGCCTCTTCAACCACGCTCTTGGAGATACTTTTTTTCGCGGTAGCCAACTTATTGGCACATGCGGCCTTGTATGGCGCGCTGTGGCACAGTCTCCGCGCACCTCCACACCGCTCTGTCCCACCATTGAATTTGCATAGGGCCCGCGTCCGCCGCAACCGCGGGCGGCTACCTTCAAGTCGTTGTATCGAAAGCGCGCAAACACACCGTGCTCGTGCCTGCGCCTTGCCCACTCGCGCTTCCGATACAACACTAGGACTTCTCGTTACTTATCTTGATCGCGACATGGAGTTCGTCTGGACTCCGAAGCATTTGGAAAAAATGAGCTGGCACCGGAGTTCGTCGGTTCAAATTAAGCCTCTGCAACCAACAAATTCTTTCTTTTCGGCGAACCCCGCAACCATCCGAAATCGCCGTCATCCGAGAGGCGTCTGTTATGGGCGACTTCATGAGCCCAAAACGCTTCCCAAATATAGGGTCAGCGCCTTCTTGAATTCTTCCACAATCAAGTCTTTCCCTTTATCGCCCGCTTCTCCATAGAGCTTCTTCAAGCCTCGGACCATCTCGAGAGTCACGTTCGCAGCCAGCACTGCTCGTTCGTCTGAAAGGGATGGGTTCTTTGCTCGGAAGGCATTCGCGATGTTGGCTCGCAAGACTCTCTTCGCAGCAGGGTCGCGCCGTAGCCGAATCGGCGCCGCGAGCAGTCTGAGATAAGCCGGACGTACCTGAAAAATTTCAGTGATCCGTTCGATAAAGAGACTCGCGAACTCTCGATGAGTGAGGTTCTCCGCCTGCTCCATCAATGGCCTCCATTGCTCTTCCATCTCTTGGGCGTACTGGCCCAACAAGGTGAGGGCGACGGCCTGTTTGTCCGGGAAGTAGTTGTAAAGCGCCCCGATCGAAGAGCCGCTGCGCTCCGCGATTGCGGTCATCGTGGTTGCTTCATAGCCAACCTCGACAAACAGTTCCGCCGCCGCATCCAGAAAACTGGCGAGCCTGCGTGAAGAGCGCTCCTGTTGCGGGGCGACCCTTATCGAATTTGACAAATTCGAGGGCATCCTCATATTCTATACCTTGGAAATCGAGGGTGCCCTCGATTTCGGTGACAAATCTTTCCCTAAGGAGTCCCATGGCAGAACTTCAGCTTGATTCCCACAAAACAGCACTTGTTCTCATTGACCTCCAGAATGCCATCGTTGGCATGAGTACCGCGCCTCATCCAGCCGCACAGGTCGTTGCCAATTCGGCAAAGCTGGCCGAAGCGTTTCGCGGCCACGGTGCCCCGGTTGTTTATGTCCGCGTCGACCTCAACGATTTCCTCGAGCTTCCTGTCGACCAGCCGATCAACCTGGGGAATGCACCGCTGCCCGGCATTGTTTCGGAGATTGCCCCCTCTGCCGGATTGCAGCCCGGCGACATCCTGCTTACGAAACGTCACTGGGGCGCCTTTGCCGGAACCGATCTTGAGCAGCAGCTTAAGTCGCGTGGTGTCGATACGGTCGTCCTCACCGGAATCTCTACCAATGCGGGGGTAGAGTCCACGGCGCGACAGGGTACCGGCCTCGGCTTTGGCTTTGTCGTCGTTGAAGACGCCTGCTCCGGTCAGGATGGTGAACAGCATCGTTTCGCATTCGAGAAGATATTCCCTCGGCTCTGTCGCGTGCGCTCGACCAATGAGGTCCTCGCCGCACTTGCCTAACACCAAGAATCAACTCGATCGACTCGATCCACTGGTCTGGAAGATCACTGCTGTCGCCGTGCTTGGGTCCCTCATGGGACAGGTCGATGCAACTGTGGTGAACGTCTCCCTCTCCAGCCTGGCCGTTGATCTGCACAGCAGTCTTACCGCCATTCAATGGGTCACGAGCGGCTACCTTCTGGCGCTGGCTCTCATGCTCCCGTTGAATGGCTGGCTCGTCGGGCAGCTCGGAGCAAAATCGCTCTATCTGTGGTGTTTTCCGATCTTCACGCTCTCATCGGCGCTCTGCGGACTCGCGTGGTCCGCGAACTCGCTGATTGGCTTTCGAGTCCTCCAGGGAATGAGCGGAGGTTTGATGGCTCCGCTGGCGCAGATGATGATAGTGCGCGCCGCTGGGAGGCACACGGCGCGCGTCTTCGGTTACGCCGCAATACCGATTCTGCTGGGACCACTCCTCGGGCCCGTGCTTGCTGGGGCGATTCTTCAACATGCGTCCTGGCGTTGGCTGTTCCTGGTAAACGTTCCGGTCGGTCTCCTGGGAATCGTTCTGGCGATACGCTTTCTTCCCGAAGACCGTGCCGAAGCCCGGCCGAGAGATCTCGACTTTGTCGGCTTCTGCCTACTTTCCCCAGGGCTCGTGCTCTTTCTCTACGGTATGGACCATGTTAGCGAACGGATCGGCTTGACGGCATTTTTCGTTGCCCTGGTGCTGCTCACTGTCTTCATCCGGACGGCAACCATGAAGGGCGACGATGCGCTCATTGATCTTCAGCTCTTTAGGGGAAAGGATTTTTCAGCATCGGTGCTGACGCAATTCACCCTGAACGGAATCTCATTCGCAGGACAGATGCTCATCCCGATCTATCTCATCCGTATGTGCGGCGAATCACCCAGCGCGGCAGGCTGGTTGATGGCTCCTCTCGGACTGGGCATGATCCTCACGTATCCGAAGATCGGCGTGCTGACGCAGCGCTTCGGCATCCGCAGGGTATCGGCCAGTGGCGCCTTTTTGGCCTTAGCCGGGACACTGCCGTTCCTTTTTCTTGCCAGCCACGGCATGTCTCTCCCCCTGCTCTTATGTACGCTCTTCGTCCGCGGGATGGGTTTGAGCGCGGTCGGCATTCCGTCCATTACCTCTGCCTACGCTTCGGTCGAGAAAGAACACCTGCCGATGGCGACGACCTCACTCAATATAGTTCAGCGTCTCGGAGGGCCCACCCTGACGACACTGTGCGCTACTTTTCTCGGATGGAGACTGGGTATGGCGCACCAGGCGACCGGCATCTCCAGCGCCTTTACCGCGACCTTCATGCTGCTCAGCCTCATTCATATCCTGCTTTTGGTAGCAGCACTAAGGCTGCCTTTCTTCATAGAGAAGACGGAACAGTCGTCATCTGATGAAGAGGTAACTCTTTTGATTGAAGAGGCGTCGGAGTGACCCTCATCCTTGCAGGTGTCTACGAGCGACAATCTCTCGTTACTCCCCTTAAACGCGCCAGCAATGACCAAACCAATTGCCGACGAGAAGCCGGCTTTTGGTTACCTATCAGATGGCCGAGAAGCCGCCGTCGACGAACAACTCCACCCCATTCACGAAGCTCGAATCGTCTGAAGCAAGAAACAGCGCGACCGTCGCGATTTCCTCAGAACGACCCATCTTTCCTCGCGGGATCAGGGATTCGAACATCTCCTTCGCCTCCTTGGTGAGAACTTCTTCCTGCATCGGTGTGGCAATCGGCCCCGGACCCAGCACGTTCACCCGGATATTCCTGCCCTTCAGTTCGTTTAGCCACGTGCGTGCGAATGAGCGCAATGCCGCCTTGCTCGCCGCATACACGCCGAAACCAGGAAAACCTTTCACCGAAGCAACGGACCCGGTCATGATGATCGATCCACCATCGTTGAACAGCGGCAACGCCTTCTGAACCGTAAACAGCGTTCCGCGAGCATTCAGGCCGAAGGCCGCATCGAAGTGCTGTTCGGTAATCTCGCCCAGTTTGACGGCCTCGCCCTTGCCGGCGCTCGCGAACAGGACGTCGATCTTGCCTTTTTCCCTCTTGACCGTATCGAACAGGCGGTCGAGGTCGTCGAGATTGGCCGCGTCACCGCGCACGCCGGTCACGTTCCGGCCAATCAGCTTGACGGCCTCATCGAGCGCCTCCTGCCTCCGACCCGTGATGAAAACGTAGGCACCTTCTTCAACGAAGCGCTTGGCGCTCGCCAGCGCCATGCCGCTCGATCCCCCCGTGATGACAGCAACCTTACCCTCAAGCTTTCCCATAATTACTCCCTTCGGTAGATGTGTAGCATTCAGTAGAGAAGAGTAGATGTCTTTGGTGGTGGACGAGAACTGCTCGGGAGTCCTAATATTTTGTCTATTCGTCCAAAAGGGGAAGGCTAAGTTGGACCCGATAACAGACATCTTCAGAACGATGCACGTAACCGCTTTCGGTCTGCACAGGCTCGAAGCCACAGCCCCGTGGGGCGTAATACAGGAGAAGCAGACCGAAGAAAAAGTCACGCCTTCCGACAAAAAGATGTCATCCACAGATTTGGCGCACTTCGCCATGCTTTCGCGCGGCAACTGCTGGCTGAGTGTGGAAGGGATTCCGGAACCGATTCCCCTCACCGGTGGTGATTGCTTTTTGCTGGCCCGGGGGACTTCGATTGTTTTGCGCGACAGCCCGCGAACACGTCCGAGGTGGAGTTTCCGCGAAATCGCGGCCAGGGCTAACAGCAATGTCGCTCATTATGGAGGTGGTGGCGCACCGACGACAATCGTCTGTGGGTCCCTGAGTTTCGATCGCGCCAGCCTGAAGCCGATCACTCAGTTATTGCCGAGCTTCATTCTGATTAAGGCCGAGCAGGCACGCACGCTTGCTCTTCACAACACAATGCAAGCGCTGGCGTCAGAAATGGCAGAACAGGCGCCGGGATCTGAAGTAGTCGCGACTCGGCTAGCCGAGGTTCTGTTTATCCAAGCACTCCGGGCGCATATCGCGTCGGGACCGGAACGCAACAAAGGATGGCTTCGTGCGATTTTCGATCCTCAAATAGGCACTGCCCTGAGTGCCATCCACGACAAAGTGAATACACCGTGGACGGTCGAATCCCTGGCCGAAGCGGCGGGCATGTCTCGCTCCGCATTCGCAGCACGTTTTAAAGAGCTACTCGGACAGACACCACTGGAATATGTAACCGAGTGGCGGATGCAGAAGGCGATGCAGTTACTACAACAGCGTGACAAAAAGCTCATAGACGTCGCTCAGTCGGTCGGTTACGAGTCCGACGCTGCGTTCAGTAAGGCGTTCAAGCGAGTTGTCGGGGCTAACCCTGGTGAATATCTCAAACGTGGTTTTGAAGACCAGGGTAATGGCGGAAAGGCGGAAGATTTTTGAAGCGGAGGAATCTGACTTTGGCGGCAGGGCCTAGGTGCCATGGAAGGGTGTTCTTCCACTGAAATGGGTGCCCCAGGTGCCTCGCATTTGGGAACGGGAGACCACGGACCCAAAACCGACCGAAGCAGACCACGATCAGTCCCGATAAACGGGCTAGCAATGCTCAAACGATGGGTGACGACAAGCCGACATTTCGTTACTAATCGGCCGTCGACGAGTGACTTGGCGATAATGCTTCATCGAAGAGCGTACCGACTGCTCGAGGCCTTGCCAAGGTGCAGATGGCTCACGTTGGGTTGCCCCTTGCGATCTGAGGATTGAGTTCTGAGCCTTACCGGCCCGGGAAGGCATAAGGAATGTTGTGGGTGACGCGCATCGTCGTGATCTTCCAGACGCCATCCACCCGCCGCAGGATCGGTCGATAGTAACCCGCTTCGATGGGCTGAACGCTGCCCTGAGCTCCAAACGCCGCCTCGGGCCATCCTGCAGCCGGCCGCTCTTTGCCCCGCACCTCAAAGACCACAAACTGAGCATCGAGCGTCGCGTCGTCGCCGTTTACGTCAATGATGTGGTCATGCGTCGTGTGGTGGCTCCAGCCCCGCGAAGGGTGCGGTTTCATCATCTGCGAAACAGCGGCAGCGATCATCTCACGCCTCACCAACTCACCGAGAGGCTCTAGTTTGCCCGAGTTGTTGTAGGAGACCTCAACGCGGCCGTTTTCTGTGAACACGGCTGCCACCGCGGCTCCGTCTCTCGCATCCGTTCCGCGTACATACCTCGCAAGCACCTGCTGTACTGCTCGTTCCTCGCTCATCTATGCCTTCTCCCTTTTTCTTCAGTTCGACCGCATCCAGGTTTCCTCATAGATAGTCCATTTCGAGCGCAGCCCGCATCGCGCTCTATATGTATCTATCATTACAGCATATAAAAGAAAATTGTGCAATCATCATAGGAACAGTTAAACTTAACGGGAGGCGGGAGGGCCTCACCTTTGATCGACGTTCGATTTCCCACTGCACTTCAGATCATGCTCAGCCTGGCTTTAGCGGACAGGAACTCCATCTCTCAACTCTCCTCCGCCGAGTTGGCGAAGGGCCTCGGAGCAAATCCCAGTTTCGTCCGCAAGCTTCTTGTGCCGCTCGTCCAGGGCAAACTTCTGCGGTCTCAGATGGGCAAGGCCGGTGGCGTGCGTCTCGCACGGCCAGCAGTCGAGATCAACCTGCGGGACATCTACTGCGCGGTCGTGGCCAATACCAAAATCTGGGCGCCCCGAACAGGAATTCCGAAGCGCTGCCTCGTAAGTTCCAATGTTCAGGGCTACTTTGAAGAATTGATTGACGACGCGCAAGACGCCATCCTTTCCATGCTTGGACAACGTACTCTGCTACAGGCCCTCACCGAATTGGAGATTCGCGAGAGTGCGAAGAGGACCACCAGCAAAGTTCGGCTATCGGTACAAAACAAGAGGTAGAACACATTTGCAAGACGCAGTGGCGCAACAATAGGAGGAATGATGTCACAGGTTTGGCTAATCACAGGGAGTTCACGTGGTCTTGGAAGGGCATTTGCGGAGGCGGTGCTCGCATCAGGCTTCCAGGTAGCCGCGACTGCTCGCAACACAGAAGATTTAGCGGAGTTGAAGGATAAATATGGCGATCTCGTCCTTCCGCTCTCCCTCGATGTCACCAGCGAAACGCAGGCACATGAGGCCGTGCAGGCTACAATTCGCACTTTCGGAAAACTCGATGTTCTGGTCAATAACGCTGGTTACGGAAATGTTGCTCCTATTGAGGACACCACGCTTGAGGACTTTCGCGCGCAGATTGAAACGAATCTCTTTGGGGTGATTATTCTCACCAAGGCCGTGCTGCCTTACTTTCGGGAGCGGGGTTCAGGCCACATCATCCAGGTCACTTCCATTGCAGGTCGCATCGGACCTGTTGGACGCGCACCGTATGCAGCCGCTAAATGGGGCGTGGAGGGTTTTTCCGAGACGCTAGCGAAAGAAGTAGGACCCCTCGGCATCAAGGTCACCATCGTCGAACCAGGTGGTTTCCGTACGGACTTCGCAGGTTCGTCAACCGAGCTGCGGGAAGGACGTCCCGAATACGATGCGACGGTGGGTACGACAGCCCGCTTCCAGCGCGACTACAACGGAAAGCAACCCGGTGACCCGACTAGGGCTGCAACGGCATTGTTGAAGCTCGCCTCGGTTAAGGAGCCACCGTTACGCATCGTCCTTGGAATCGATGCATTCCATGCGGCGGAAGCAAACGATCTGGCAAAGATCGAGCTGGGGAAGACATGGAAAGATCTTAGCTACGCGACGGACTTCGTAAAAACCAACATTTAACCATTTGAAATCTGGAACCTCTTTATGAATTTGTCCTTGGCTGGCCGACGTGCATCAACATGCCAGAAGACATAGGCTTGATCGCTGCTTTCCTCGCGTCGGATGAAGCGCGCTGGCTTACAGGAGAAATCATCTTTGGAAGTGGAGGGCTACGTTGAGTCCAACGGAGCCGCATCGGCCCGCCGGTCCTTCCCTGCTAGGAAGCGGAAGCACTCATTGAGCTTGGGTTGAGATCGGTTAGAGGATTAGTAACGGAAAACGCGCTTGTGTTTAATGATTTACTTTCACTTGCTTGGTTTGTCGCGTTAATCGGCACTTGAGCAGACTCGAATATGGCGTGCGGGGTTGCCGGGCTTACTTTGGCTTGTTGACTGAACTGCAGCGTCCAGCCAATTCGAGGTGCACCTGCATTGGTTTATTGCATCGGACATTCGGTTTGTTCTTTGTCAGCACGAACGGTTGCCACGCCGTAGCAAATCCGGCGAACTGCACCCGTATTACATATTGACCTGGCGAAATGTCCTGCATGTCAAAAATTTCGCTCTCATTCGTGACTGCTTGCCGCAAGATGTTCGAGTATAAGTCGAGCAATTCCACCTCAACTCCTGGAATCGGCATATCCGTCGGGTCGGGAACCTTACCACACACCTGTTTGACCTTAAATATCTTGTTTGCAACGCAACTCGTAGCACCTGTATTCGGACAAACGGCCAGGACGAAAATAAGCAGCAAAACTGCTTTTTTTGCAGGAGCGTTTCATGCTCAACACTGTATGCCGAATCCCAGGCCGGCATACACGGTTTTTCTTCCGAACTGTGGCGTAAGTCCCGATTAGTTCTATAAAGGTAGAAGTCAAGAAAAAACACTCCTGCGTTGGCTGGAACTTTTCTTGTTTCTCAGCCCACGTGATGGAGCAGGATCTGTTCTGACCTTCCGCGCCATGTGCTCGGTTGTTGGGCACTGTGACCCAACGGTTTGGGTTTCCTCTACCAGCGGTTTTCATTGCCTGTCCGCAACGAAGCCTGTCAGTTCCGAAACCAGCAAAGCAGAACGGCGGTCAAGTGGCGACCATAGTTCTATCCGGGACTCGTGGCCCATAGCTTTTTCTGGTTATCCGAGAGGGCCTAGAGTCGGGTGTGAGACTGGGTGCCCGAAGCACGCAGCGCCTAACTAATCGGCTGAGACTCGCTCTCGAACCAGAGTGTCTCGAGAACCCACGGCCACCGCCAGAGAGAATCCCCGGGATGGAGCGGATTCGATCAAGACACTCAAGCTGTTTGTGGTTTCAGATATTGGGCGTCGAAGCACACCCCTTTCTTCCACACCAGCAAAACAATGGTGGCAATCTTTCTGGCCAAGGTCAGTCGCGCCATCTCTGGCCTCATACCCTTGGCCACTAAACCCGTGTAGAACTCCTGAAAGGGGCCCGGCTTGCTGGAAGCCACGGCGGCCGCGCCCTTAAATAGGTTCTTCAGATCGTGATTGCAGTTGCGGTTGAGGCCCCGCACCAAGACGTTCTTCCGGGATCGTTGCAGTTGTCCGTCGACACTACGGTGATCGGCGCTGCTGTGCATCTCGATGGCTAAACCGCCGTAATTCCACAGCGGGCGTTTCGTGCGGAAACGATGCGGGGTCTGCAGAATGCCCAGCAACACCGCCGCGCGGATCGGCCCGATCGAGGGAATCTCACAGAGGTGTTTCCAGGCTTTGTGCTTCTTGCTCTCCGCCAGCAGATCCCGCCGCACTTGCTGGCGCACCACTCGCAGCGCATCGAGTTGTTGGTAATAAAACTCGGCCCGCCGGCGTACTCCCGGTTCGTCGATCTTCGCGAGCCATTCGGCCCGATGCCGAGGGGCATAGACCTGTTTGCCGGTACAAGGAATGGCCCAACTGCGATAAATGGCTTTCACGCGGCTCATCACCCGTCCGAGATCTTTCGTGATGGTCAGATAACTCCGTACCAGCTCCTTCAGGGTTCGTAGGCCATGCTCACCGTGATAAACGGGAGTGAGATGATTGAGGCGTAGCAGCTCCGCCAATCGGCGGGCATCAATCTTGTCGTTCTGGTTGCCTTCTCGCATGGACTTGTTTTTTCGTGGATCGCACACCACCAGTTTTGTGACGTGCGGTTTCAACAAGTCGTACAACCAGGCGGCTGAGGTGCCTTCTTCAAAGGTGACCTGTACATCTCCGCGCAGCCCGTCGATGAACTGCAGAATCATGCTGGCTTTGGTTTCGATGACGCATTCCATCACCACCTTGCCGGCGGCATTCCTGACGGCAATCGAAATACTTTCTTTGTGCACATCCATGCCGATATATTTAGTGCTGGTCATAAGGGCGTTCCTCCTCTGGAGCGGTTGAGCGAGCACTCAAACCTTACTCCACAAGGGGCGCCCTTTATATTGCGTCGGGTAGTCGGAAACTGACCAGTCTGAATTCAAACGCTGGAGGGCCTGCGGGACTTACACCCGATTAACGATGTTTGCCAACGACTGGCTCGTTTACGACTCCGTTGAGCGCGTTCCTTAGTTTCACAAATATTCTCCTGCAGGACGCTGTTCCACACTGTACAGACAAGAATAGTTGGATATGTTAGACACTCTGTCGGGGTGATCTATGCACGATAGCGAACGCTGGAAAGAATTGTGTGAACAAGCATCCAAAGAGCAAGACCCGGTGAAGTTGCACAAGCTGATCAAAGAAATAAATGACCTTCTGGAAGCCAAGGAAAACCGCTTGAAGGGTGCCTCCCCTACTCAGACCTAGAGTTTAACCTGATCCACTATCGAACCCCGCGGCGAGTGGCTCTTTGAATCCTCTTTGCCCACCATCTTTTCAATCACTTACGCAACATTCCGAATCGTGCGAAGTGCCTGAGGAAATTCTTTTCTCTGGTTTGGCCAGGAAGTTCCTCAAACTCTTGGCCGGTGCGCAATAGAAATCCATTCCACACTCACGACTCTCCAAAACCCGGCCACAGCCGGGCTCAACAATTTTTTATCCATCGCAGCTTCCCTCAGCATCAGATACGTGGGCTAGACCAACGGGCCGGCGGACGAAGTGAACGGCCGCCGTTAGCCTCATGAAATGACCATGAATGTTCGGATTTTGGAGGGACAGACATGAGCGAGCAATTGCAAAGTGCAGCCGGCGAAAAGCCCTTGCAGGTTTCTCTTTCTGGATATGATCTGATCAATTCTCCTCGTCTCAACAAAGGAACAGCTTTCTCCGATCGCGAACGCGACATATTTGACCTTCACGGTTTGCTTCCGCCGCATGTCGGCACTCTTGATGAGCAGGTCCAGCGTCGGATGGAAGCACTGGCCGGGCAGTCGACTTCCTTTAACAAATACGCCTTTCTCCGCGACCTGCAGGATACTAACGAGACGCTGTTCTATTCTCTTATCGTTCGCAACGTGGAACACATGCTGCCTCTGGTGTACACGCCAACCGTCGGTGAAGGTTGCCAGCGTTTCAGCGAGATATGGAGAAAGCCTCGAGGCTTGTTTCTCAGCTATCCAAATAAAGATCGCATTCCTCAGATTCTGAATCATTCGCGCTACGACGGTGTGAAATGCATCGTATTCAGCGACGGGGAAAGAATTCTCGGACTCGGCGATCAGGGCGCCGGCGGCATGGGTATCCCCATCGGCAAGATGGCCTTGTACACCGCGCTCGGCGGAATCCATCCCGAGCATTGTCTTCCGATTCTGCTGGATGTCGGAACCAACAATGAAGATCGGTTGAAAGATCCGCTCTACATCGGATGGAAAAACCATCGAGTCCGTGGCGAACAGTACGACTCCTTCGTGGATACTTTTGTCCAGAGTGTGAAAAAACGCTGGCCTCACGTTTTGTTGCAATGGGAAGACTTCGCCGGTTCGAACGCCGCTCGCTTTTTGGCCCGCTATCGAGATCAACTATGTACTTTCAACGATGACATCCAGGGCACCGCAGCGGTAGCCACCGCAACCTTGATGTCTGCGGTCAACGTGACCGGCGTTCCCCTCGAGCAGCAGAAAATCTTGGTCGTCGGTTTCGGAAGCGCAGGCATCGGCATTACCAACCTTCTCGCCCAGTTCATGCAGGACCGCGGCCTCTCCGAAGCTGAAGCTCGCAGTCGCTTCTACGGTCTCGACCGGCATGGCCTTATCACCGAAAAAACCAAGGATTTGCGGCCGGAGCAAATGGCCTACGCGCGCAAGGAGCAGGAAGTGCAGGCTTGGAGGCAGCCAAACGGGGAAATCTCCCTGCTGGATGTGGTCCGCAATGTTAAACCCACCGTGCTTATCGGGGTGTCGGGCCAGGGAGGAGCGTTTACCCAGGACGCCGTGCGTGAAATGGCCAAGCACACGCCTCGCCCGGTGATCTTTCCGCTCTCGAACCCGACGTCGCGAAGCGAGGCGAGTCCCCAGGACTTGATGGATTGGACAGAAGGGCGAGCCCTAATCGGCACCGGCACGGCATTCGATCCCGTCAATGTCGGTGGAAAGAAAATCCACATCGCCCAGACCAATAACTCTTACATTTTCCCCGGGCTTGCCCTCGGAATCATCGCTTCGAAAGCCAAGCGCGTCACCGATACCATGGTCAAGGCCGCCGCTGAGGAACTGATTCGTCATCTACCCACTCAGAACGATAAGAACGCAAGCCTTCTTCCCCCGATTTCGGAAGCGCGTGAGCTCGGCCGCCAGATCGGGCTGGCCGTCGGAAAACAGGCCCTCAAAGATGGACAAGCGCAGGTTCCCGGCGAAGCCGCTTTAGTCCGCGAAGTGCAGGCCAATATCTGGGAACCCGTCTACGTTCCCTACGAACGCAACCAGCAGTCTTTTCGCCAGGGTGTCTAGCCGTTCCCCAGAGCGTGAACTACGTGTATGGGCTGCTGCACACTCTAACCCTTTAGAATCAATACTTACAAAAGTCTATCAAAACAAACGACTTTAACTCCCTTTGGAATTAATACTTACAAAAAACCGGGGGGAGGGTCCAGTTCAATCCAGGATCTCAACGAATCGCAAATAGGCTGCGCAGATAGGCAGAAGGAGGATAACGGCCATGAGCGACGCAAACATTCGCATCGAAAAAGACTCCCTGGGGGAAGTTTCGGTTCCCGCCGACAAACTTTGGGGCGCTCAGACACAACGATCGCTGGAGCACTTCAGCATCGGGATGGACCTGATCCCACGCGAGATGATCACCGCCTATGCCATCCTGAAAAAAGCCGCCGCCAACTCGAACAATGCAGGCGGACGACTCGACGACCAGCGTCACGGATTGATCGTTCGCGTGTGCGACGAGACTCTTGCGGGACACCACCACGATATGTTTCCGCTGCATGTCTGGATGACCGGCAGCGGCACCCAATTCAATATGAATGTGAACGAAGTGATGTCGAATCGCTGTTGCCAGCTTGCGGGCACGCCGCTCGGCAGCAAGACCCCCGTTCATCCCAACGACCACGTAAACATGTCGCAGTCGTCCAACGATTCGTTCCCCTCGGCGATGAATATTGCGGCGGCGGTCAACGTCAAGGAGCGGCTGCTTCCCGCTGTGCAGCGCTTGCACAATGCGATCAGTGCGAAGGTCGACGAGTGGAAAGACATCGTCAAGATCGGCCGCACGCACATGCAGGACGCCACTCCGCTGACGCTTGGTCAGGAATGGTCGGGTTATGCGGGCATGCTCGCCGACGATATAGAGCGCATCGAGGACGCGCTGAAGGGCGTATATCGCCTTGCGCTGGGTGGGACGGCGGTCGGCACCGGCATCAATTCCGCTCCGGGATTTGCCGAAGCGGTTGCCGCGGAAATTGCCAGGCTCACGGGTTTGCCGTTCGTGACGGCGCCGAACAAGTTTACGGTGCAGGGCGCTCACGATGCGCAAGTGCAGCTTTCCGGCTCGCTGCGAACACTGGGCGTGTCGCTCTATAAGATCGCCAACGACATCCGGCTGATGTCCTGCGGCCCGCGTGCGGGATTTGCGGAACTGTTGATTCCGGAAAACGAGCCCGGCTCTTCGATCATGCCCGGCAAAGTAAACCCGACGCAGGCGGAAGCTCTCACGATGATTTCTGTGCAGGTCATGGCCAACGACGTTGCAGTAGGATTCGGAGGCGCAGGCGGCTATTTGGAAATGAACGTCTACAAGCCGCTGATCATATCCAACATCACGCACTCGATCACGATCATGACCGACGGCTGCACGAATTTCCGCAAATTCCTGGTCGAAGGCACGAAACCAAACGTGAAGAAGATTAAGGAATATGTGGACCGTTCGTTGATGCTGGTGACCGCGCTCTCGCCGGTGATCGGATACGACAAAGCGTCCAAGATTGCGCACTATGCAATGGACAACGACCTCACGCTGAAGGCCGCGGCGCTGAAGCTTGGCTTCGTTACCGAGGAAGAATTCGACCGGGTGGTCGATCCGGCCAAGATGGTCAAGCCGTACGTGGCCGCGGCAGCCGGCGCCTAAACCATCTCAACAACAATCGCTCGCTAAGAGCAACATCGCATGCGTCCTAACAATGGCGATGTGGATCTACGTCGTAGAGAAAATCTGGGCGTGACATAACTTGGACCGAGAGGAACTCATGACCTTGGAGGGGCGTTCCGATCTTATCCTCGCGCTTGCCCGAGTTCTGTTCGTCAACGGCCAATCCACGGACCAGACGGTGGCCGCAGCCCAGCGGCTGGGCCAAGAACTCGGACTACACGCGGAGGTCATGCCACGGTGGGGAGAGCTGCAACTTGAAGCGCAAGACGGCGACACCCGACTGATCTCCGTGGTGGCGGCCGAGCCTACCGGCGTGGTCATGAATCGCGTGGCTTCCGCGATGCGTGTATTGGAGGACTTCAGGGCCGACCAACTTGCGCCGGCAGCCGCAAAGGAAGCGATCAGCGTGATCTCACAAGCGCCGCCGGCGTCGACGTGGCTGTTCACGTTCGCGGCGGGGGCGGGTGCCGCGGCGCTAGCGGTGATCTTTGGTGTCCAAAATCTGCCCGCAGCGGTTCTCATATTCGCAAGCGCGGCGGCCGGCGCCATGCTTCGCCGGGGCGTCGCGCACTACAGCGCGAACGTGTTTCTGCAACCCTTCTGTGCGGCTTTGCTCGCCGGCGTAATCGGCGCGCTGGCGACGCGTTACGACTTGAGTTCGTCACTGCGCCTGGTCGCGGTTTGCCCGTGCATGATCCTGGTTCCGGGCCCACCTGTGCTCAACGGGGCGCTGGATCTGGTCAAAGGCCGCATGCATCTCGGCGCCGCCCGCCTGATCTTCGCGGGGCTTGTGATCGTAACGATTTCGATGGGACTGCTGCTTGGGCTCGCTCTTCTGGGAGTCTCCTTACCGGTAGATCAGGCAGGTAGAGCGGTGACCCTGTGGCGCGACATGATCGCGGCTGGTGTGGCGGTTGCCGCGTACAGCGTGTTCTTCTCCACGCCGCTGAACATGTTGCCTTGGCCGGTCGCGGTGGGCATGCTGGCCCATGCTCTGCGGTGGTGGTCAATTGCCATGGCTGGGTGTAGCGCCGCTATCGGCGCGTTGGTCGCTTGTCTGTTTGTCGGGCTGGTCCTCACTCCGGTGGCACGTCGTTGGCATATGCCGTTCGCGGCGATCGGCTTCGCCTCGGTAGTGTCGATGATCCCGGGCGTCTACCTGTTCAGGATGGCAAGCGGCCTTGTACAACTTGCCGGCGGTTCGCATACGACGCTGGATCTCATCAGCGCAACCGTCGCCGACGGCATGACCGCCATAACCATAATTTTAGCGATGAGCTTTGGTCTGATCGCTCCGAAGTTGGCCATTGATCGCATCGGTGAAAGATGGACGCAGGCGAAGTCTTGACGGCGAAGAAATGTATCGCCGACAACTGCGAATTTTATTTCTATCGTTTTTATTTTTATTTCTATCGTGGTGTGGTCTTTGTGCGTTTGCATTTCCTGCCGGTGCGCAAGAGGAACCGCCGCCCGGCCCGGACAGTCATGAAACGGGTCAGGGTCCACACGGCCACCTTTTCGGGGACTGGGGCGGTGAACGGACACGCCTGCTGGAACGCGGCGTGCGATTCGATTTTCAGTACGTCAGCGATTCCCTCTGGAACATCGAGAGCGAACAGCAAGAGCGATTTGCCAGTTGGAACCGATTTCGCTGGACGGTGGACATCGATTTTGGCGCTCTGACCGGAGTGCAGGGATTGTATTTTCATGCGACTGCGCTCTGGCAGGGTGGCGGCAATCTGGGAGCGTATCTGGGTCTGCTCACCAGCCCGAGTGGGATGTCCAGCGAGAATACGTGCCGCCTGGATTCCTGGTGGTTCGAGAAGCGCTGGCTGAATGAACGGATCACGGCGCGCGTGGGTCAGTTTGCGGGTCAAGATTTCTATGGGGCTCAGCACTACGCGGCGTCGTTCATCTTCGAGCCGATGGGCTATGCTTTGGGGAACTTATTTAACACCCTCGAGTCTTTCGACCCGCCCTCAACGCCGGCGATGGAAGTCCGCGTCGTACTGGTTCACAACGTATATGTGAAATCGATGGTGATGGCCGCGGTCCGGGAACCCTTTTCACAAAATCCCACCGGCCTGGTTCCGCAGTTCAATGGAACTCCGGTGAGCGCTTCGGAGATTGGGTTTACTCCGGGTAAGAAGGCGTCGTCGATGCGGGCTTTTGACGACGTCGAGGGGCGAAAGGGATACTCCGGCTTGTATCAATTCGGCGCTACCTACAATCCCGCGAAGTTCACGTCGCCGACCAGTGCGGCACCCAGGTCAGGAAACTACCTTTTGTATTGGATGGCGAGCCAGGCTCTCTGGCGGGTCGACCCGAAACAAGGAAAGGGCTTGGACGCGACGTTTGCGTACGATTGGAGTCGCCCTAGCATCAATCGTAACAGCACCATGCTCACTGCGGGGCTGCGTTTCAACGAGCCGCTTCCTGTGGGTATTCACAACACGATGTCACTGGGCTATGTGCGAAACAGTCTTAGCTCGCAGTTCCTGCCGCCTGGGATGCTTTCGTGGAAGACGGAGCAGGGTGTTGAGTTCAATACTTTGCTGGACGTTTTGCCGATGCTGCTATTGCAGCCGGTGATCCAGTACTACGCGAACGTGGGTGGCGGGACACAGCGTGCTGTTGTTTTTGGGTTCAGGACCAAGGTGGAGTTCTAGGGAGGCGAGGAAGAAGTGGGAAAAATAGAACGCAGAGACGCAGAGTGCGCGGAGAAGCGCTGAGAAGAAAGCGGGAATCGGAATTAACACAGAGGACACTGAGGTCGGAGCACAGAGGGCACAGAGTTGGCAGAGGCAAACGCTATGAAGGCAATCTATATTGAACACCATGGCAGCGTCGAGGATCTGAGGCCGAGCGAGGTTCCGGTGCCGTCGATCGGGTCCGGCGACGTGCTCGTGAAGATTGAGGCCTCGGGAATCAACCCCAGCGATGTCGGGAGCGTGCTGGGCAGGTTTCCCGCCGCGGTGCTCCCACGCATTGTTGGGCGCGACTTCGCCGGCAAGGTTGTAGACGGACCGGTGGACGTTATCGGCGCGGAGGTTTGGGGCAGCGGAGGCGACCTCGGTATATCACGCGATGGCACGCATGCCGAGTACGTTGCGATTCCTCGTCAAGCTGTGGCGCGTCGTCCAAAAAACCTTTCAATGGAAGATGCTTCGGCAGTGGGGGTTCCCTTTATTACCGCGTTTTCCGCGCTGGTCGGCGTCGGTCAATTGAAAGAAGGCGAGTGGGTGATCGTCTCCGGGGCGGCGGGTGCCGTCGGGCAAGCGGCAATCGAGATCGCCCATGCGAAGGGCGCTCACGTCGTCGCTCTTATTAAGGACGCCGATGCACGCTGGGTCTCGGAATCCGGCGCGGTTCGAGCGACCGCGCAGTCCGATCAGGGGGACTTGAACCGCGTCGTGCGCGAAGCGACCAATGGCAAAGGCGCTGATCTGGCGTTGAATGGTGTCGGCGGCAGTATCTTTGGGACGCTTCTGGAGGCGCTGGCCGTGGAAGGACGCCAAGTGGTTTACTCGGCGGCTGGAGGACGGGAGTTCCCACTCGACCTTTTGAGCTTGTATCGGAATCAATTCGCCATTTTTGGCCTGGATACTCAGAAATTCGCCGCGACACGGTGCGCGGGTATCCTGAGCAATCTTGTTCCGCTGTTTGAATCCGGAGCGCTCAAACCGCCTAAAATCGCGGAGAGATACAAGCTTTCGCAAGTCCGGGAAGCATATGGCCGCGTCGCTTCAGGCCGAGGGGTCAAGGTCGTATTTGTGCCAGGTTGAGAAACGATGCCTTAGCGATCATGATGAGCAGGCAAAGCAAAAGGGGATAAAAGGTTCGAACTCCGTGGAAGGCATGGGAACACCAATGGCAGAAGGATTCGCGAGGAAGGTCGTGTTGATTGCGGGCGGCACGGGCGGGCTAGGTCGAGCGGTGAGTCTGGCGTTCCTCGGCGAAGGCGCCCGCGTGATCGTCACATATCAGCGGGAGGACGAGTTTGTCGCTCTTAAGAGCGCCAGCGGTGCGCATGGCTCATCGCTCGAAGGCCACAAGGTCGATGTCACGGATGAACCTGCGGTCCGCCAGCTCACTGCGAAGTTGCTTGCGGATCACGGACGTCTCGGCGTGTTGGTCAACGCTGTGGGCGGCTACGCGGGTGGTACACCACTTTGGGAACTTGATTCCAAAGTCTTCGAGCAGATGCTCGCGCTTAATTTGCGCTCCATGTTCGTTTTGTCGCGCGTGGTTGTGCCGGTGATGCTGAAACAGGGGAACGGCGCGATCCTCAACGTGGCCTCAAAGGCGGCGTTCGATCATGCTGCGGGAGCAGCCGCTTACGTTGCATCGAAGGCGGCAGCCGTGGCCATGATGGATTCGCTGGCGGCGGACCTTCGAGGGACGAACGTGCGGGCAAATTCTATACTTCCCAGCATTATCGATACAGAGGCGAATCGCAAAGCAATGCCGAGCGCGGACTTTGCAAAGTGGCCGAAGCCCGAGGAGATTGCGCGCGTCATTTTATTTCTATGCTCGGAAGACGCGAAACTCATTCATGGCGCGGCCGTGCCAGTATATGGAAATGCGTGAAGGACCTGCGGGCAAATGGCGCACAAGTTTGTCTGAGGATTCTGCGTAGGGGCAAGAGGTCTCTCAAGTCAACTGGAGGCGAACATGTCAATCCGACCGATTAAGCGTGTCATAAAATCCAAGCCAACCCTGGAAGGGGCCGGCGTGCATCTCCGACGAGCGTTCGGTTTCGGAGCCACAAATGAATTCGACCCGTTCCTCTTGCTCGATGATTTCCGGAATGATGTTCCCGAGGACTATCTGGCAGGGTTTCCGTGGCATCCACACCGGGGAATCGAGACCATCACGTATGTGCTCGCCGGAACGGTTGAGCATGGCGACAGCATGGGCAATCATGGCGTCATCTCCTCGGGCGACGTGCAGTGGATGACGGCGGGAAGCGGAATCATCCATCAGGAGATGCCAAAAGGCGACCCAGGCGGCCGGATGCACGGCTTTCAGTTATGGGCGAATCTTCCGTCCGCACTCAAAATGACCACGCCCCGCTATCAGGAAGTGAAAACGGTCGAGATTCCAGAGATTACCGACGACGATGGCACTCACGTTCGCGTTGTCTGCGGGAGTTTCTGGGGCAAGACTGGCCCGGTAGACGGGATCGCCGCCGAGCCGATCTATCTGGATGTATCGGTTTCTCCGGGTCGGAGGAGGACTCTTCCGGTTGCGACCACTCGTCATGCCTTTGCTTACGTTTTTGCAGGGAGTGGGAAATTTTGCAATGCGTCGGGTCCGCTCGCCGTACCGACTGAGGCGATTAAATGGGCGGACACAAATCCTCCGTTAGAGGCAGATAACCGATCGCTCATACTCTTTGATCGCGGAGACGAAGTTACCGTGCAAGCCGGCGATGACGGGATTCGATTCCTGCTGGTCTCGGGAAAGCCGCTTGAGGAACCTGTTGCTTGGTACGGACCCATCGTCATGAACACGCAGGAACAGCTGCAGCAGGCGTTCACCGAACTGCAGGAGGGGACGTTTTTGAAAGAGGGTCGGGGTAAGTAGCGGCTAACCGGGCGAGCCACTTGCGTGCGTGCGCCGGCTCCCTCGGGTCGCCTCGGATTGGCTGGTTACCGGCACTTGGTCGTTCCGTAGAAAACTTGTTGCGCGGCGATTACGAACCTGCTATGCTCTCGCCAAATCGAGGGCGCATCCCAGCAGCCTTGGATTGGTTCCCGACTCGGGGGACTTACTGGGAGATCTTTCCATGAGGCTCATCAATCCAAAATTTGTCCCAAAATTCGCGGCCGCCATGTGTTTGTTTGGAATGCTGGCAGCACCCGCTGCTGTATTTGCTGGTCACCGTAGGCCGGAGCCGCCGCCGCCCCCACCGTGGTATCACAAGCCCACGCCGACCCCTGCCCGAGTTCCTGAGCCAAGCACGTTGGCGATGATCCTCGTTGGAACGGGCTTCGGTATCGGGTTAACTGTCGTCGAGATGCGCCGCAATAAAAGCCGAAGCGTCGCCGCCTAAGCAACGATCGAGTCGTTCTTGCCGCCGGCAGAACTGTCAGTACATCTGCCTGGCTGATTGACCACACCTTTCGCTGATTCACTGATTGCCTCAAAACTACATCGTTACGTCACTCCCAAACCGACCCGCTTTGCTCGCAAGTTGTTGCACAAAAAACACCAGGTAGAGCACCCCTGTGCTGCTTTCGGCAACGAAACACGCAAATCACATTCGCGCAACGCAACTGTAATCCGGAGCGTTCCACACTGCCTGCATGCCTACGACGGCGGTTTTGGTTCAGGACTGCGACGGGCCGATTACGTCGAGTCCCCTGTTTCATGTATCGCTGGCGCAAACGATGACGGATCTGACGGAGTGCCAGCGCTTGCGATACATGGTGTTTAATCGCGAGATGGGCGAAGGCCTGGCGGCTTCCGATCGTAGTGGCCTGGACCGCGACCGGTTTGACTGGGTCTGCGACCACCTGATGGTTCGCGATATTACTTCGGGCCGGTTGGCGGGCACCTACCGAATGCAAACTGGGTATCGCGCCAAGGGCAATCTTGGCTATTACAGCGAACAGCTTTTCGACTTCAGCCCTTTCGAGCCGATCCGGGGCGAGATCCTGGAACTAGGCCGCGCGTGCGTCCATCGTGACTATCGCAACACCACCGCGCTCTCGATGCTTTGGAAAGGCATCGCATCGTATGCTGTGCTCTGCAACGCGCGCTACCTGGTCGGGTGCAGTTCGATTACCTCACAGGATGAAAATGAGGGCATGGCGCTGTATCACGCTTTAGGTGAAAAATATCTCGTTGACCCTTTACTGCGCACGGAACCTAAAGCCGACTTTCAGTGCAGAGAGTCCGGAACGCTCACGGAACCGCCTCGGCCGCCGCGGCTTTTTCGCGCGTATCTCGACAACTCCGCGCGCCTTTGCGGGCCTCCGGCCATCGACCGGGAATTCAAGACCATCGACTTCCTTACGCTGATGGATTTGCAGGATTTGCCGGACCGTGTGCGCGCGCGATTCTTCTAGGCCGATTGGCTACTGGCCATCTCATAAATGACCGAGGCAGGAAGAGAAGAATTTCCTCAGGGGCTAAAGCCCGATTTTGCGTGTCTTTAAATGTCGGAGCTAGAGCTCCGACCTCCTGAGATGTATTATGAGATGACTCTAATGACTGGCTAACAGTTCCCTTCCAAGCGTCAGAACGGATTCTGCTTTGGCGGGTTCGTTGAGCCGCCCCCGGGCAAAATCTCGCGTGCCGCCGCCTTTGCCTCCGAGTTGCTGAAGGACCTGCTTCAGTAAAGCATTCATGTCGGCCCCGGCGCCGGGATGTTGCGCGAAGATCAAATGGCCGCTTGGGAGTGCCGCGAGAAGGGCGATGGTTTTTTCGGATTTAGCAAGCTGTGCCGCAAAATGGCCCAGATAGTCGGGGTGCACGTCCTCGTGAAACGCGCGAGAGATGATGCGGCGGCCGTCTGGACCGGGAGGTATGGATTGCAGCGCGAGGGTAGCTTCCGCTTCTGCGAGCCGCTGCAACATGCCGCGAAAATCTTTGAAATGTGCCTCGCGCTCGGAAATCGCGCGGGAAGCCGCGTCAGGCACTTCATCGTAGGCGCAGCCTAATCGCTCGGCAGCACGCCGGACCAGCAGAAAATCGTTTCGCGCGATGCGCTCCGCGCGGCGTCCACAGGCAAACTCGACGCGCCAATCCTGGCGGACTTTCGTGCAGCGGCGCACCAGCAACATCCCGATCTGCGCAGTGCGTTTGAGGTGCGTTCCGCCACAGGGCTGCAGGTCCGCTCCCTCAATTTCGATGGCGCGCAGAATCCCCTGCCGCTCGACTTCCTTGCGCACGCCAAGTTTCGCGAACTCCACCGCGGTGCCGTAACGCACGTTGACCGGCCGGTCGTCGAAGATCACCTGATTCGCGGCACGCTCGGCGCCTTCCAGAATCTCTTCCGAAGGTTCGGGACAGCGCAGATCAATGGTGCTGACTTCGCTGCCGAGATGGAACGAAACGGTGGGCCTCCCGAAACGCTCCTGGAACATCGCCGAAAGCAAGTGCTGCCCGGTGTGTTGCTGCATGTGATCGAAGCGCCGGGCCCAGTCGACACAGCCTTGGACATCGCCGAGAGCAACCTCGCGGTCGACGATGTGCTCGATTTCGTCTCCGGCGTCGCGCACGTCAAGAACGTTGGCCTCGCCAATCTTGCCGAGGTCGTGGGGTTGACCGCCCGACGTTGGGTACAGAGCGGTCATGTCCAGAACCACTTCCCATGCCGCCTGAGTTTGATGAAGCGCGGGCTCGCAGCTCAGCACCCGTGCGGAGAATTCACGGGCGAAGGAATCGTCATAGTAGAGTCTGCGCGTCGCCATAGTCGTCAGCTTTGTAGGGCGCGCTGCCAAGCCTCGGCATATTTGTAGCCCGTGCCGGTGTTGAAGAGCACCACAGTTTCGTGCGACTTGATCCAGCCCGAAGTCGCGAGCTTGCGGGCCGCGCTGACGGTGGCAGCGCCCTCAGGTGCGGCGAAGATTCCTTCTTGCGAAGCCAGCTCCTTCCCTGCCTGCAACATCTCATCATCTGTCACGGTGAGCGCGATCCCTTCTGTCTTCTTCAGCATGCGCAGAATCAATAGGTCGCCGAGCGGGCCGGGCACGCGCAAGCCGGATGCCATGGTCGCGGCATTCGGGAAAAAGTCCGCCTTTTCGCGATGCGCATCCCATGCTTTCACGATCGGCGCGCACCCTTCGGCTTGCACCGCGACCATGCGCGGACGCTTTGCGCCGATCCAGCGCATCTCCTGCATCTCATCGAAGGCTTTGCACATGCCGATCAGCCCCACGCCGCCGCCGGTGGGATACAGAATCACGTCGGGCAGCTTGCCGGCAAACTGCTCCCAGAGTTCGTAGCCCATCGTCTTTTTGCCTTCGACGCGGTACGGTTCCTTCAGCGTGGACACGTCGTACCAGCCTTCGTGATCCTTGCGCTCGGCGACGTACTTGCCGCAGTCCGAAATCAGCCCATCGATTTTTATGACCTTGGCGCCGAATGCCTGGCATTCCATCACATTCGCCGCGGGCGTGTCCGCGGGCATCACGATTACGGCCGCCAGACCCGCAGCCGCGGCATACGCGGCCAAAGCGCCTCCCGCGTTGCCTGCCGTCGGAGCGGCCAACGTTTTTGCGCCGAGCTGCTTGGCGCGGGTAACTGCCGCGGTCATGCCGCGAGCTTTGAACGAGCCTGTGGGGTTTAGTCCTTCATCCTTGATATACAGATGCTCGAGTCCGAGGGACGCGCCTAGTCGCATCGCGGGCAGCAGCGGCGTCAGGCCCTCGCCGAGCGTGACGACCTCGCCTTCTGGCAAGACTTCGGCGTACCGCCACAGGGTGCGCGGGCGGGTCGACAGGTTCTTGAGGGTTAGGGTTTCGGCCGCCCGCTTCAAATCGTAGTGCGCGAACAAAGGTTTGCCACAGATACAAACATGCTGTTCGACGCCCGCGTCAAATTTCTTCCGGCAATTGGTGCATTCCAGTTCCAAAACGTTGGTCGCGGTGATCATGATTCGATGAGTTTAACACACAGTATTTTGGCTATTCTTTGAGGACGCGCGCCGGATCAAATCCCGAAAAAGGCAGGGTTTGACGCTACAATAGAGGCTATGGCTGTGCGCCTGATCGCCCTGGATATCGACGGCACGCTGCTGGATAGCCGGTGGAAATTGCCGGAAGCGAACCGCGCGGCCATAGCCGAGGCGACACGCCGCGGCATCGAGGTCGCGCTGGTCACAGGCCGGCGCTACGACTTCGCGCTGCCGATCGCGCGCGAACTCGAATCTCCGCTGACGATGATCGTCAGCAACGGTGCGCTGGTACGCACTCTGGATGGCGAGACCCACGTGCGACACCTGCTGCCGGTGGCCACCGCCGCGCGGGTCCTGCAAGTCACCAAGGCGTGGCGCGAGGGCGCGGGCGTGGTGTTTGACCGTCCTCGGGAAAATCAAGTCATGCTGGAGTTCCTGGAAACCGACGATCCCATTCGTCAAGCGTATTACGCTCGAAACAAGGAGTTTCTGGGCTGCGCGCGGCCTCTGGAAAGCTGCCTGACGGAAGATCCGCTGCAGGTAATGTTGTCCGGCAAGGTCCAACCTATGCGCGAGGCGGAAGCATCTCTACGAGCGGTGCCGTTTGCAACAGAGTTTGGTCTCGCGGTCACCATGTACGAAAGCCGCGACTTTGCCATGATCGATGTGATCCACCCGGACTGCTCGAAGGGAGCCGCTTTGGCGGAATGGGCGGCGCTGCGGGGGTATGGTCGCGAAGAAGTCATGGCCATCGGCGATAACCATAATGATCTGGAGATGCTGTCGTTCGCGGGAATCCCTGTGGTGATGGGCAACGGTGTGCCGGAGCTGAAGAATTTCGGCTGGCATGAGACCGGCACCAATGACGAAAACGGCGTGGCTGTTGCCATTGAGCAGTTTGCACTGCGCGAGGCGGCCTCATGCGCGTGAAGCACCTGGTCTTGTTGCCGTCGTTGTTGCTGCCGATGCTTGCCGGGTTGGCGCCCCGGGCGCGCGCGGAATATTTTGTGCTGCAAAGCGGGCAACGGCTGCACGTTAGCGGCTATCAGCTTCTCGGCGACAAGTACAGATTGCAGATACAGGGCGGCTTTGTGGAACTGGCAGCCCAAGATGTTACGAGCATCGAGCCTGAGGACGTCTTTACCTCCGCGCCGCCGGTTACAGCGGCGCAGGCGCCTTTTCGTGACTTGATCGAAAGCGCGGCCGCCCGGTACAGCGTTGACGCGGATCTCATCACCAGCGTCATCGCCGCGGAGTCGAATTTCAATCCCAGGGCCATCTCACGGCGCAACGCGCGCGGCCTCATGCAGCTTCTGCCGCCGACCGCCGCGCGATTGGGCGTGCAAAACATTTTCGATCCACGGGAAAACATCGATGCAGGAACGCGCTATTTGCGCGACTTGCTGCTGCTCTACAAGAACGACCTGGCGCTCACCTTGGCGGCGTACAATGCGGGACCACAGCGGGTCCAGCAGTACGGCCGGGTTCCACCGTTTGCCGAAACACAGTCCTACGTAAAGCGCGTCAGGAGCGCTTATGCTAAGCGCAAGTCGGCTCTGCCAGATGCTAAGCCTTCCACGACGACCGCACCAGTGGCGTCTGCGAGTGCTGCCCCTTCGGGCTCATAACTCGAGGGCGTCAGTTCAAATCAAGCCGTCGCAACCAAAGTTTCTTCTCCGTCAATCACTTCCGCAAACCGTGCAACCATCCGAATTTGTGATTTTCATTGCTAAGGATAGCGAGAGTTCTTCTCCAACTCCGAGGCCAACACCGATCCGGCGGCAGTAGTTTCCCGTTCGCCCCTCACTCGGGAAGAATCTCAGCGATTCCTAGCGCATTCAGAAATGTTCGAGTGCCGTGGCACCGTTCTACGCAGTGCTCTCCGGTAAGGTCAATATCGAGACCGCATAAGAAACTCACGACCTATCCGAGGGAGACTTCCTGGTGGCCGGGCACAGCAGTGGTCCGAGCAGACGATGTAGGCGCACGTAAGAACCCCTATTGGGCTGAACTCTTACGGGCATGCGTTTTGATTTCGGCGACGCGTCGCTGGAAGTTTGAGTTGGGGGCGGAGCTTCTCCAGATCAAGGTCGGCCATCAGGCCGTCGGCATCTTTGTACCTGCGATTGATGGCTTCACGCAAATACTGCAGCGCGTCATCGGGGTGGTTGGCAGCCAACTGTCCCCCCAAAATACTCTCTCCTTGACCAACTAGGAGAGTTCTGTCAAGGTCTCTCCTAGACACACAAGGAGAGACCGTGGGCAAAGCGATTGATTTACTGCAAGGCACTCTGGACATGCTGATCCTCAAAGCTGTCTCGCTTGGCCCGCTGCACGGCTACGGGGTTTTGCTGCGCATTCAGCAGATCTCTGGCGAACAACTGGAGATCCAGCAAGGCTCGTTATATCCAGCGCTCTATCGTCTGGAACATCAGGGCTGGATCGCCAGCGAGTGGGGGGAATCGGACAACAACCGCAAAGCAAAGTTCTATAGCCTGACCGCAACCGGGCGGCGCCAACTCCATTCGGAAACCGAAAAGTGGAACCGAATGGCGTCGTTGATCGCGAGTATTCTGCGAACTACTCCGGAGGAGATATGAATCTCACTCGCTTCCGCTCCTGGTTGAAGTGGATGGTCCAGGGACAGCGGCTTGAAAGTGAAATGGAAACGGAAGTGCGTTTCCACATTGAGAGCCGCGCAGCGGACCTGGTTCGCAAAGGCCTTTCCCAGCAAGAGGCGATGCGACAGGCGAGGATTGAGTTCGGCGGAATCGAGTCTCACAAAGATGCCGTGCGGGCATCCGTGGGCGTGCGCTGGTGGGGTGAACTAGGTTCGGACATGCGTCATGGATTGAGATTGTTGCGCAAGAATCCAGGTTTCACCGCGCTTGCGATTTTGACTCTGGCTCTGGGCGTGGGAGCCAACACGGCAATTTTCAGCATCGTGAATGCCGTGTTGTTGCATTCTCTGCCCTACCGCGATCCCGATCGTTTGGTACGAATCTTCTTTAACGAGCCCGGCGTAGGATTGCGGGACGTTAGCTTTTCCAAGCCCGAACTGGATGACCTGCAGACGCGAGCGGGTGTATTTGAAGATGTGACCCCGATCTTTGAGGGTACCGAGAATTTGACCGGCGCCAAACAGCCCGACCGCGTCGAGGCGGTCAATGGCAGTTTCAGCTACTTTTCCATGCTGGGTGTGACCCCGCAAATTGGACGGTTGTTTGGTCCGCAGGACTTCGCGCCTGGTTTCGCTCCCCTGGCCGTGATCAGCGATGGCCTGTGGCGCCGTGCCTATGGCGCCGACCCGAATGTTCTCGGCCGTACCATCAGGCTCGACGGTGATCCCACTACAATTATTGGGGTTCTGCCACGCGGATTTCGCCATCCTGGACCGACGACTTCCGGCGACGTGGAAGTGTTTGGCGCCGGCGGATTCAGCGCAGATCCCTTTCCCGAGCCAATGCGTGGTACCCGGATTTTAGTATCTGGAATCGGACGACTTAAGCCTGGCCTGACACTGGCGCAAGCTCAGGCGCGGCTCACTGCCATGGCCCACGAATTGCGCCACGACTTTCCCACCGATTACCCGCCGCAGGCGCAATGGACAATTGAGATTCAACCATTGCAAGAAACTTTGGTAGGCAGTGTTCGGCCCATGCTGCTGGTGTTACTGGGTGCGGTAATCCTAATCGTTTTCATCGTATCGTTGAACATTGCCAGTCTCCTCTTGGCGCGCGCTTCGGGGCGACAACAAGAGATGGCGGTGCGGTTAGCACTGGGGGCGAGCCGCGGCCGCATGGTGCGCCAGATGCTGACCGAGTCCATGCTGCTGTCGCTCATCGGTGGTGCCGCGGGAATCGCAACCGCCGTGGGTACTTTAGGCTTCATCCTGCGCTTTATGCCATCGAACGTTCCCCGACTCAACGAAGTACGAATCGACTGGGTGGTGCTGGCCTTCGCTTTGCTGATTTCCATTCTTACCGGCTTAGTGTTTGGACTTGTTCCAGCGCTTCATTCGGCAAAAGGCGCTGTCTCCTCGGCCATTCGTGAAGGCGGTCGCGGGTCCGGCTACAGCACTAAGACCGGCCGATTGCGGGATGTTCTAATCGTCTCGGAACTGGCATTTGCCGTCATACTGATGGTGGGAGCCGGCTTGCTGCTGCGTACGCTGCGGGATCTGTTGCAGGAAAATCCAGGCTTTATTCCAACTCAAGTCGTCACGGCAAACACCTGGCTAGGAGTTCCCAACGATCCGAAGACGGATCCGTATCTCGGTATTCCTGGTAAGGCCACCTTTGATCGTGAGTTGCTGCGGCGCATGAAGGCAATTCCGGGAGTAGAACTCGCCGCAATCACCTCATCTCTACCGGCCACCAATAGCAACCCCAACGCGGTCGGTGGCTTAGAGATTGAAGGCTTCGCGATTGAAGGTAGACCGGTCGAGTCCTCGCAGGATCTGCGCGCCGAGAGAATTCGGATAAGCCCCGATTATTTTAAGGTGTTGCAGGCGACGCTCCTACGCGGCCGCTCATTCACCGAGGGCGATGAAGACGGCAAACAGCCGGTGGCCATCATTGATGAAAGCACCGCTCGTAAGTATTGGCCAACCCACGATCCGCTGGGCCGCCTAGTGCGGTTCGGAAAAGACCTTACCAAGCCATGGACGACCGTCGTGGGTATTATTAAGGATATCAAGAATGACGGTCTCGACATCGATGGCGTTCCCCACATCTACGTTTCGACCTATCAAGACCCCAGCAAGCAAGTGAGCGTGGTGTTGCGGACGTCTCTGCCCGCGACCCTGCTCGAACCACAGATTCGGCATGAAATCCAGAGCATTGATCCCGGCTTACCCGTATTCAATGTTGTCGCTATGAATGACATCCTTGATCGGTCACTGGCTTCACGCCGTTTTTCTGCCGACCTGGTGGGCGGATTCGCCGGACTGGCGGTGCTTCTGGCCTCCATCGGAATTTATGGCTTGCTGGCCTACATGGTCAGCCAAAGATCGCGCGAGATCGGTATTCGCATGGCCTTGGGGGCCGGGCGAGGCGGCGTCCTGAAGCTGTTCCTGCAAAAGGGTATAGTGTTGGCGGGCCTTGGAATTGTGGCCGGCATGGTCGTTTCCGCATCCACTGCGTCGTTGATGGGCAGTTTGCTTTACGGCGTGCGCCCGCATGATCCGGCTGTGTTTGTGACCGTTCCTCTGCTTTTGTTTGCCGTTGCCGTTCTAGCCAGCTACCTTCCAGCCCGGCGCGCGACCAAGGTGGACCCAATGATTGCCTTGCGCGAGGCATGAACTTGCGTCCATAGACTCTTCCTATTTCTCACGATCGGCGGGACGTGATTGAGAGCTTACGGTTTGGCCGTCATTTGGTAGCGGATGAAGTTGCAGGAAGGCGGCTGCGGCGTCGCGGGCACGTCCTGCGATTTCGCGGGGGTTGGGTCGCTCGGCGACGCCGAGCAGCAGGCTGACCATCAAATCGCGCCAGAGCAGCCCGGCAAACTGCTCTGCAAGTTCGGCGGGACGGCCCGTGAGCAGTCTGGACGCTTGGGCCTCGACCATGATTTTACGCAGGGCGGCGCGGCCTGCCTCGCGTCCTATCGAGTTGAGCGCACGCGCCACTTCGGGGGCCTGAACCACCTCGGCGATCGCCAGCCGGAATACCGCAATGACCGTGGGATCGCTTACCTCGTGGACAAACTTCGTCCCGAAAGAAGCCAGCACCTGCGCTAGGGTTTCGCGATCGCGCAGCACGGGCAGGTCGGCGGGCACGCCCAGTCGCTTGGCGCGCTTGCTGATGCAGGCGATCAACATTTCCTGTTTGTTGCCAACTAACGCGTAAAGCTCTCGCTTCGAAACGCGCGCGCGCGTCGCGATCTCCAGCGTGCTGGCCGTTGCGAAGCCGCTCTTCATGAACGCCGCAAAGGCCGCCTCGAGGATGCGCTCGCGCACCGCGCCTTCGTCGCCGCCTTCCTGGCGGCGTTTTGACATCGTTGCCTTAGCCATCACCGTCTCTTTGGCGATGCGGGTACCGTATAGTACCACACCGGAGTGGTCTGCGTTTGGCCTGCCGACAGGAAAAACAGTTGCGAGTCGTGAAACTTTCGCAAAGTCTATACGTCTTACCAGCATGTGGTACCCATTGGTACCAATACAAGATCCACATTTTGTGGGGAATCAAAGGAGCTGAACCATGAAGATTGAAATGTTTTACCTGCTGCTGGCGTTCGCGACGGTCTTGGCACCCGTGTCGCAAGGTCAGTCCACACCGCCGCAACCCAAGATCACCGGCGTGCTGACGATCCTGACGCCAAAACCGGGGGTTACGGTCGAGCAAGTCATGAAAATCATGCCCGCCGAAATTCGTGCGACCGTTCCCCTGTATCTCGACGGCAAGATTCAGCAGTGGTTCACGCGTGGCGACGGCCGGGGCGTCATCTTCCTACTGAACTGCAAGGACGCGGCGGAAGCTCGGGCCCTCATCGAAAGCCTGCCTCTCTCGAAGGAAAACCTCATGGATGAGCAGTTCATTCCGGTCGGGCCACTCATGCCGCTCGGGATACTGTTGAGAGATAACCCAACCAATAAGTGAACTCTTCAATTCGATAGGAGGACAAATGTCACCGGAAATCATCTTCAATCTGCATCTCATTCTAGGTTACGTCGCGTGGCTGCTTTGCTTCGGCGTGTACATCCTGCCCCGGCTCAAGTCGATGGACCTGGTCGCAGCGCAACGCGCTATCGCTACGCTGCACAGCTTCCGCTTCTTCGGGCTCGTCTTTATCCTTCCAGGCGTCGTAGGCCCGAATCTGCCCGCCGCGGGTTTCGCGACGTTCGCCGCCTACTGGGACCTGGCAACCGGGGTCCTGGCGATGCTGGCGCTTCTCGCGGTAAGGATACGTCCGCTCTTCTGGCTTTTCGTCGTCGCCTTCAATCTCGTGGGGGTGGTCGATCTCATCCTCGACTATTACCACGCCGTCCGGGTTGGCCTTCCTGCGCTGGCGGGGCAGTTGGGCGCCGCGTACGCGATCCCGATCATCTACGTGCCCGTGCTGATGATCACGCACGTCGTGGCATTCTATTTGCTGCTGCGTCCTCAGCCCAAGGCGGTTCGAGCCCTCGCCGGCGATGCCGCGGCATCTTACGGAAATAGCAGATCGACTAAAGAGGTTGAAGCGACTTGACCATGGCTCGGATGTCACGGTTCTCGAAAACCGGGCCGCCGCGGTGCCCCGTTTCGCTGACCACGGCACTCACCATGGCCCGGGCCAAATCGTCGGCCCGAATCACTTGATTGGGGAACAGCACCCGAAACACCGGATAGATCCCGCGCAGCAGCCGGTAAGTGAAGTTCGGTTCCTTCCGCGGCTCCACAGGGTAGATGTACGCGGGCCGGAGGATGTAAACGTGAGGGAATCCCGCCGCGAGTAGTGCGTTCTCGGCCTCTCCCTTATAGCGTGCGAAAGGCATCCGGCTTCGTCCCGTCTGGTCCGCGCCACTCCCACTCAAAAATGAGAACGCCGCGCCGGGGCTGCTGGCGTGGAAAACTCGCGCGAACTCGATCGGGTAGTCCACGGTTATCGTCCGGAGTTCGGCGTCCGACACCGCTCCGGTATACGCGCCCAGGCAAAAGACCGCTGCGTCCTGAGCAGAGAGCGTATCCGCGAGTGCCGAGCAGTCCGCGAAGTCGCGATGGACAACCTCGTTTAGCTTGGGATGCGAAATGTCGAGCTTCCTGCGAACGATCGCCGTCGCAGACTTGACGGCGGGATGGTCGAGCGCATAGCGAAGGGCGTATCCACCGACCATTCCCGTGGCGCCAACAATTACAAGGCGTGTCCGGCTCGCCGGCGGGACGTGCTCGCTCATTTGCTGGTCTCCTTGTCGAATTCAGGGCAGCATTCTTCGTGCGTCAATCTCGATTTCGCGCATAGAGATCACCGCCGATGGATCACCCAGGTTTGCGTCCGAACGCGAAATTCAAAGCCGTAATGTTGGGGACATAGCCAGCGACTGCCGCCTCCGTGACACGATCAACATATTCTGATCGCATGGCCTCGCGCGTGATGGATTGCGCTTCACTTAGAGCTCGCCACGCAGGGTGATCCTGGCGCTTATCCCAGAACGCGATGGCGTCGCTGAGTTCGATGGGGTTGGTATTCGCGAGTTCCGTTCTGACGGCCACAACTTCGAACCCCGCCTCGTCCAAAAGCGAATGGCACTCGTTGGGGGTATCTGCAATGTCCGTATAAGTCAGATGGACACCGTGTTCGGCTGCAATATCCGCAATCATTTGAGCTATGCCGAATGGCTTGGAGGGCGCGTCAAATGCGATGGTGCCGCCTGGTTTGAGAAAGTCAATCCAGTGGCGAAGAGCGCGGGGAACGTCCGACATCAGCACGAGGGCCGACGAACAGAATACGCAATCGAAACTCTCGCGCGGAAATTCCAGTCGCTCGGCGTCAGCGAGCACGAAGTCGATATTCCGCAGCTGTGCCGCTGCTGCTTTGCTATTTGCCTCGGCAAGCATCCCTTTTGAAACATCGATGCCGACGACTTTCCCGGTGGGTCCGACCTTTTGCGCCGCCTCGATGGCCAGGAGTCCCGTTCCAGTGGCAATGTCCAGGACCCGGAAACCTGATCGGATCTCCGCGCCCGCAACAAGGAGCGATACGACGTGATGGTGGATCTGGTCTCGGTCGTACGTCGCACCGCGCCGATCGAAGTGCGATGTCGCGGAGGGCCACGGGTGCTGTTCTTTGGAACTCACTCGTGCATCGTGCTACCGTGACGAGGAATAGTCAAAACCTGTGGATTGGCGCGCCACGATGACGTGGCGAGATAAGTTGCGGGGAGGGACGAAGATGCGGGAGCGATTAGGAGCATTCGCTGACGATCCGCTCGGTGGTCGGCGCCCAACCAGTCACGAACGGATGTATGGACAGCCTTGGGATGCGTCCTATCGTGACGGCCCTGCGCCGTGGGATATTGGCCGGCCGCAGCCAGCAATAGCACGTTTGGCATCCGAAGGCGGATTCGCCGGAGCGGTCCTCGATGCGGGCTGCGGTACCGGCGAGAACGCTCTTCTCGTCGCCTCGCTGGGATTGTCGGTTTTCGGCTTTGACGTGGCTGAGACGGCACTGGCGATGGCTCGAAAGAAGGCCGCCGACCGTGGGATCGAAGTTGAATTTGTCGCGGCCGACGCGCTGCGGCTGGAGCGTTTGGGGCGCATGTTTGAAACGGTGCTGGACTGCGGACTGTTCCATACCTTCGAAGGCGACGAGCGACCAGGATACGTGGCGAGTCTAGCGTCGGTGACCAAGCACGATGGAACCCTGTATGTGTTGTGCTTCAGTGACGATGGTCCCGATACTGGCCCGCACCCCATCCGCGAGGAAGAGTTGAGAGCGTCGTTCCAGCCCAGCAATGGATGGAGTCTCGCCACGATCATGCGGGACCGGATTCAGACGAGATTCCACAACGACGGCGCACCGGCCTGGTTCGCGACCATCAAACGGATCTAGACTGCGGGACTGGTCGGCCCGGTGAGCGGTCACTCCTGACTCATTGGCGTCACGATCGGGCTCCGCTAACCTTCGGGATTCGGAAGCGGGTTACTGCGGTGAAGGTCCGTTTGGCGTAAGCGGCGGGGGACCCTGCATTGGATTGTTGGGGTTGTTTGGGTTGTTGGGGCTGTTTGGCGCGTTGATGGGCTGCGAACCTGCCGGATTTTGGATCGGCTGACCGAAGCCTTGTCCGAATCCCTGGCCTGGAGGAACTGGCGTACCGACCTGGGTTCCAGTCGCGCCGCCGATTCCCATGACGTCTTTCGAAGGGTCCCAAATAAATTCGAATAAATGATAGTTCGTGGCCTTTTCGTAGACGATCACCGACTTGCGATCGATCTTGCTTCCGATCCCGATGATGTTGCCGCCGATGATGCTCGATGTGTCGGTTGGAGCCAGCGACGTTGGGTTTGACATCGAGTCACTACCACCTGGCGCGGACGGGTTGCCTTGCGCTGTGCCAGTGGTGCCGGTTGCTCCCGGTCCACTTTGTGATCCGAATGCGCTTTGTGATGATCCAAACGCGCTTTGTGATGATCCGAATGAGCTTTGCGATGACCCAAATGAGCTTTGAGACGATCCGAATGCACTCTGCGACGTAGTGCCCTGGCCAGCCAGCGTGGCAGCCGGCGTCCCCGGCTGTCCCGCTCCCTGCTGCAGCGTCTGTGGAGGTTTGAGGCTGCCGATGAGTTGACCCGCGGGTCCCACATAGATGAGCCGCCAGGAGCCGTCTTCCTTGTTCATCGGGTCTTTGTAGGCCTGGCGCAAGTAACGCAGCGATCCCATCTTCGGTTTGGTTAAGTCGTCCAGCGATGTCGGAAACCGCCCGTTCTTTCGGTAAAACAGCTTGATCGCGCGCACATACTGCTTGCCGCGCCAAATCATCTCTTCTTCCTGTTCGCGCTTGCGCTCGGTGCGAACCGACGGAGCAGCGACGATGGTCGCAAGGAGCATGAGCGTCGTCAGAAACACTACCAGCATCAGAGCGTAGCCTTCTTCACCGCGCTTTCCGGGCAAGTTGCAGGAGCGTTTCCTCATGAGGCGGGGGCCGCGATAGGCTCTTCGCTCAGCGCCGCCGAACCTCGCCGGCCACTGGCAATTTCTTCAAAATCGAGATTGGCGTTACCGATCTTCACGACGCGATATTTTCCGAGCAACGTATCGCCTTCGGCCACGATAAAGATCTGATCGCCATCGCTGAGGAAGGCGCGCTTGGCGGTTCCGTTGGGGACCGTGCCATATCCAAAAAACTTCACGTTTCCGGGGAGCGACGGAGGAGGAGGAGGAGGCAGCGGGATAGGTCCCTGCGGCGCACGCCGCGCCTCTTTTTGCTCGACCACAACCGGAGGTGGCGCGATGGCGCTGAACAAATCGCGCCCGCCACCCTTGTATTCCGTCTTGCGGCTGGCTTCCTGTTTCTCGCGCTGCAACGCGGGGTTTTCCACCGCCAAGGGACGGTAATTCAGATCGCCAGACTGCGAGGCGCTCACGGCTACCGAATCGCTTCGCCGCTCGAGATACCACACGAACGCGGCTACAGCGATCAGCGCGGCCAGGAGAATTCCTTTGGTCTTTTCAGTCATCACGTGGTCCGGAAATAAGTCTGGATGTGCATAGAGACGCGCACTTCACCTCGTGCGGCCTGCGACCCTTGTTCGCCCTTTGCCTGGAGCGACTCCACGGAGTACACGTTGCTGGAACGCTGCAAGCCGTTGAGGAAGCGGACAACACTCGCATAACTGCCGGTGACGACCGCTTCGATTTCCACCTTTTCGAGGTTACGACCCTTGATTTCGCTCTGCTGGAAACCGCTACTCTCCAACTGCAAACCGGCCTTGGTAGCCAGCACGCCAAGTTCGGCGCTCACCGACGAATAGCCGCTGCTCGCTGGATACAAAGATTGCTCGAACTGGTCGCAGTCTTTCTGGATCGCGGGCATCTTCAGCCGGATGTCCTGCGCGCGCGCGATGTCGGCGCGCAGCAGATCGCGATTGCGCGTGAGGATCGCGAGGTCCTGTTGGGGGCGCCGGGCGGAAGAGAGGTTCCAACCATAAACGGCAAGAGCGATGTCCGCAGCGACCAGAGCAATCACTCCGAACAGAATTGCGCGTCGCTCCAGTGTAAAGTCGTGTCGCATTAAGTCCTCGAATACACCACATTCAATTCCACATTGACGCGATCCGTGCCCGGCGTGCCGGGATCGCCTTGCTTCTCATTGAGAAGCTGCACCTGGGTGAAAGAACGCGACTGTTCCAAAGCGTGAATGAATTTCAGTTTTGCCTCATCGTTGAGCGCGCCGATGACGAGTTTGACTTGCACTCGGCCCTTTTCAACCTTCGGCTGAATGCTCACAACCCGTACGCCCGGCGGAAGGATCTTCTCCAGATCCATGAACATCTGTGTCCAGTTCAAACTCTGTTCATCGATTAGCGTGTTCAAAAACGCGGACCGGTCGTGGAGCTTGGCATTCTCGGGCCGGTCGAAAAACTGCTCGAGTTCCGTGCGTTGCTTTTCGAGCGAAACCATCTCCACGCGAATCTGCTCCACTTTTTCGCGAAGCGCCGCGTCCGCTCTTCGGATGGAATAGACGTGCCATCCAAGTCCTAGGAAGAACAACCCCGCGACGACACCGACGACACCGGAGGCCGCCAGAAACCTGCGGTGCGTCTGGAGTGGCTTAGTCGATAAATTTAGCCGGGCCTTCATTTTTTTGCGCCTTGATTCCCTTCTCGATTCCGATCCGACTATCCGCGGTGCAACATCCAGCCAACCAGTCCGTCGGCTTCGCGGTCCGCCAATGCCTGTACGTCATCAGAAACGCGTCCTTCGGAAACCGCGGTATGCAACAACGAGCGGACCTCGCACTTGAATTCCTCTTCGAGCGGGCCCACAAAATCCGGAAGCCGAGCGCCTAATCCCGCCACACGCACCGATTGAATGCCTTCGCGCCAGGTGTCTTGATAATATGCCGCCACTGGAAAAATCTCTTCCAGCAACATCTGTGGCGTAAGCCCGACATTTTGCGCCGGAAGTTCGGTGCAGCGATATCCGCAGAGGACGCCTTCCCGCACGATCGCGGTGGTCAGAGCCAAACCCGAAACGCGAGCCAGCAACGTTGGCTGGCGGTCGTCCAGCAGCGTAATCGCGGCGAGAGAAGAGCTCGTCACCACGCCCGGGTTAAGGCCCACGCCTTCCGCCAAAGCCTCATATTCGCGCACGATGCGGAGCCGCGCCAGGGCGGTCACCACGTCCACGCCATCCTCGCGGGGCGCCTGGCGCATATAGGAAATCACCGTTTCGTCGGCCTCAAAGGGCACGCTCTTCTTGAGCTTCCAACGGAGCATGGGCTCCGCTTCCTGCGGCGACCTGGGAAACTGGTCGAAATGCTGCACGAAAACGCGGATGACGGGATCGGGGACCAGCAAGGCCACATCTTCGTCTTTAGCATGCAAGCGCGACACCAGCCCTGCAATCGCACTGCGCACGGCCCCGGCATCGACTATGTTGCTCTCGACCGCCGACGGCATTAGCGCGCCGTTCGGCAACGCCTCGATGGCGTAGCTGTCCAAACCCCCGGTCCTGGTCCAGCGGGCGGCAGCAACGCGATCCTGCGAGATCTCGATCGCCAAGGGCGGATGCGGCATGGCTTCCAGCCAGCGCGCGACCTTGCGTGCGAATTCGCTTTGATAGATCCCTTGCCGGAATGTCGCGCTACTGCTCAACGAAGGTCACCTTGTTGATTTCTTTCACGCTGGTGATGCCCTCGCGGATTTTCGCGAGGCCGCTTTCGCGCAGCGTGACCATGCCCTCTTCGCGCGCGATGCGCTTGATTTCTGACGTCGGCCTTCGATCCACGATCATTTCGCGAATACGGTCGGTCAGGTCAAGCAGTTCACAAATCGCGGTGCGGCCGTGGTACCCGGTTCCCGAGCATTCCAGGCATCCGACGCCCTCCACGAGTTGCGCGCCGATCCACAACGCCGGATCGAGTCCAGCTTCCTGGAGCTCCGCGGTCGAGTATTTTTTTGGCCGCTTGCAATTGGAGCAGACCACGCGCACCAGGCGCTGCGCCATGATGCAATTGAGCGCCGACACGAAATTGTAGGGCTCGACGCCCATATTGATGAACCGCCCGATCACGTCGGTGACGTTGTTCGCGTGCACGGTAGTGAAAACCAGGTGGCCGGTAAGCGCCGATTGAATGGCGATCTGCGCGGTTTCCTGATCGCGAATTTCGCCAACCATGATCTTGTCCGGGTCATGCCGCAAAATTGAACGCAACCCGCGCGCGAATGTCAGCCCCTTTTTCTCGTTTACCGGGATTTGCGTGATACCGCGAAGCTGATATTCGACCGGGTCTTCAATGGTGATGATCTTGTCTTCGTCGCTCTTGATCTCGTTGATAGCGGCGTACAGCGTCGTCGTTTTGCCCGATCCGGTCGGACCGGTAACCAGCACCATGCCATACGGCTCGCGGATATACCGTCGAAACTTCCGCATCTCTTCGCCGGAGAAACCCACAACATCCAGGCTGAGACTCTGAAATTTTTCGGACAGCGTCTCTTTGTCCAGGACGCGCAGCACCGCGTCTTCTCCGTGACTGGCAGGCATGATCGAGACGCGTAAATCGATGAAGCGGCCTTTGTACTTCACGCGGAAGCGGCCATCCTGAGGCACGCGACGTTCCGCGATATCCAGATCGCTCAGAACTTTAATGCGCGAGATCACCGTGGAGTGCCATTCCTTGGCGATCGGCTGCATGGCGTGCTGCAGAACGCCGTCGATGCGGTACTTGACGGCGACCTCAGCGTCGCGCGCTTCGATGTGGATGTCACTTGCACGGCGCTCGAGTGCGGTAAAGATGATCGTTTCCACGAGGCGGACAACCGGGCTGACTGCAGTGTCCCGCGTCAGACGGTCGCCGGAAATCGTCTCGTCGCTCTCTTCTTCGTCTTTCCCAACCTGGAGCGTGAACGCTTCGGTCGCCTGCTCCAATACGCGCTGCGACTGTTCCGTGCGCTTCAGCAGGTCACTGATCTGCCGCGGCGTAGCCACCTTGATCGCTAGCTTCTTACCTAACAGCAGCGGAAGCTCATCGCTCAGCAACACCTGGCTCGGGTCGGCCACCGCGATCGACAGCAAATTGCCGTGCAGCTCCAGGGGAACGAAGTTGTACCGGAACATCAGATCCGCCGGAATCGTTCGGAACAGTTCGGGATCGATTCTTTGCTCTCGAAGGTCCACAAAGCCGCAGCGATATCTCTCGGCGAGTTTTCGCGACTGCTCGCGCTCCGCCAGCTCGTCAGTCGGCAATGCCAGCCCGGTCATCACGTTCGAATGTTGATCCGTTTGGGCCATGATTCCCTTACTTGCTCATCCCCGACGACAGCGAGAAAATCGGCAGATAAAGCGAAATCAGAATAAAAGCAACTAGCATGCCCATGAAAATCAGCATGACGGGTTCAATCAGCGAAACCATCGCGCCAAGTCTCAGGTTCACTTCGTCTTCGTAGAACTCCGCAACGCTGGTGAGCATAGGCGCCAGCGCTCCGCTCGATTCTCCAACCTCAATCATGTCCAGCGCCATGACCGGCATTACCCGAGTCGCCGCCAAAGCACCGTGCAGCGACTCCCCTTCGCGAACCATCTGCGTCGCCTGCGACACCGTGCCCCTCACCAGCTTGCTGCTGATCGCGTCCGACGCCGTCTGCAGCCCCGCGACCAGCGGCGTTCCGCCCGTCAACAGCGTCGCCAACGTCCGCGAAAATTGTGCTACTTGAAACTTTAACAATGTATCGCCAACAACCGGTACACGGAACTTCAGCCGGTCGAAGGCCACCCCGCCGTCCTCGGTCCGCGACCAGAAGTATATCCCCACTATGAGGAGCACAAAGGCGGCAGCGGCTCCCAGGAACACGTAACGATAATCAACCGTCAGCGCAATCAACAGTTGCGTGGGTCCCGGCAAGTCCACGTGCAGGTCGCGGTACAGCAGTGCGAATTTCGGGATCACCGCGGTCACCAGGTAGCTAACGATCACTACAGACACGATGACCAGGAGCGCGGGATACATCAGCGTCGCTAGAATCTTTTTTCGAACACCGGTACTCACCTTCTGGTACGCGATGTAATAATCCAACACGCCCGATAGGTTGCCGCTCTTTTCCCCAGCCAGAATCGCCGTCGAATAGACTTTCGAGAAGACCCCCGCCTCGGCCACCGACTCCGAAAGTGACTTCCCTTCGCGCACACGGTCGCGAATTTGCGAGATTACCGGCCTGAGTTTGGGTGAGGAAGCGCGATCTGCGAGCAGGTCGAGCGCCCGCAGAATCGGCAGGCCAGCTTTGATCAAAGTGTTGAATTGCTGGTTAAGGATCAGGAAATCCGTGCCGCCGACCGCACGCCCGCTCTGCCGGCCCATCCCTGAGAGAAAGCCGGTTCTCGACTTAACCGAATAGACAAACAGACCACGATCGACCAGCTTCTGGCGCGCTTCCGCCAGTGTGCCGGCAGCCTCGACGTGCGAGAAAACCCGCCCGTTACCATCCGCAACGCGGCAGACAAACTCCCCCATAGGCCTCAGTTTACCTCAAGTAAGTGATATGCAGGGAAGCGGTGAAGGGTTGGCCGTAGCTTGTACGTAACACTCCCATTTGCGTTCCTCTAGAGCGCGCGATCGCCATTATTTTATCGGGGCGTCTCCCGGGGGTAATTCTCCGTTCACAATGGCAACGCCCAGCGGAACATCGAATCGGAACAGCGAGTCCGGCACCGGCGGATTCATGCGCCAATTCTCAAAGCGGAATTCCACCTGGACGCCGCCGCTCTGGCGCACCAGCAAGCGCGCCAGTTCCCCCGTGTCAGCCACGATTTCGAAGAATACGGTATCGTCCTTCCTTCCGCTCGGAGAGGCAGGGAGATCCGCATCCTGGCGGTCGTTCTGCGGATCCGCTCCGTCAGCAGATGCACCGCGAACCTGACAGCGGAGCACCACGTTCCCTTCGCCGGTGGCCCGTTCGCGCTCCGCCAGTTCCACGCGAGCGCACACTCGCGATACTTTCATTTCGCCCGCGAGCAGCGCCAGCGGCGTGCGCCAGTCGGCACTCTGCTTGGCGGGCACCCTCGTCACGGTGTGGTCGCTGGGAACGTAGAACCATGCGGTCTTGCCGTCCACGAGGAAGAGATCCCTCTCGGGAGCCTCGTATTCCCAACGCATTTTCCCGGGTCGCCGGAAATAGGCGGTTCCCGCTTCCGTTCGGACCGTTTGCTCGTTTTCGGTGTAGCGCTCCAGGAAGGTGGCCTGCAGCGTCCGCGCGGAACGATAGCGTGCCTCGAACAACCCGACGAATCGTTTGACCTCGGCGTCCTGCACCTTCGGCGCGGCGATGCATGCGAGTCCAAAACACAAGCATCCCGCTATCACCACACTGATGAATTGTCGGGCAACGCGGGAAAGGGTGGCCAGCATAGGGTCGCGGAAACAAGAATACTACGCATCATCACGTCGACTGCTGCGAACCCGCTGACGCGTGCTGAACTTGGGGTGCGGGAACTCCGCTCCCGTCTTTGAGAAGTGGCAAAAGCCCGCGCTCATCAGAATTCGGAACAGGTGGGAGATGCGGCTCCGCCTTAGATCGCCAAAGCCTTTGGTGGCCAAGTCGAGGCGGGGGCCCGGATGCCTGGGAGTGCTTCCGTTCCAGGAAGGTGTGGATTTGTCGTGCGGAATTTTCAAACCATCAGGAGCAAAGGCCCTAACCGGACGCCGACGCCCAGCAAATCCACTTACAGCGGCGAGTCCGTGACGGTCGCGACAACAGCATTGTTGTATCGAATGACGCCAGTCTCGTTGCAGAAGAAATATCGTTGCCCCGTAACTCCCACCGCGACCGGGTTTCCGTTCACGGTGTAGTTCGTGTTTGTCATCCCGTCTCCGGATGTCGGAACGTAGGTGAACGCGTAGCCGGCTTTCGTTGGAGCCGCAACGCCAAGAATCGGATCCACAAGATTTGCGCCACCAGCGCACGCACCGCCTCCAGGCCCCAAGTCCGCCAGAGTCGCGGGATATCCAACCGCCGGGCACAACGCTGAGTACGTTACGTTCGCGCTCGTGTACGTCCGAATCGAGTTTACTGCTGAGGCTTCATGCGCCGCCATCCTCGATTTCGCCAGGTTCGGAAGGGCAATCGCCGCGATAATCAGAATGATGGCTACGACGATCAGTAGTTCAATCAGGGAGAATCCGTTTCCTCTCCCGTGGATCGCCGTCCGCTTCGCTTCTTTTTTAACTTGTGGCGCCGGATTCATTGGATCTCCCTCCCTTCATTTTTTTAAAAAAAAGGGGAAGTCGACAGACTTCCCCTTGTATGACAACTGCGATTACGAGTACTGACTACAGCGCCGGGCTGCCGCCAGGACCGGCCGTGCAACCAGCACCGTTCAGAGTGTACTGAATGACGCCCGTCTGGCTGGAGCAGAACATGCGCTGTCCAGTCGTGCCCACGGTCGCCGGAGTGGCGGTCGAGGTGTAGGTGTCGTTCAACAGGTCGCCGCCCGCAACCGGCAGGTAGGCGAACGTGTATCCGCTCTTGGCGCCACCGGCCAGAATCGGGTCGATGATGCCCTTACCGCCGGCGCAAACTGCACCGGTGTTCAACTCAATCAGCGTGGCCGAGAAACCGATCGCCGGGCAAGACGCTGCGTAGTTCACTTCACCCGTGTTGATCGTGCGAACCGAACCCACGGCCGACGCTTCGTTGGCCGCCATCTTCGACTTGATGAGGTTCGGGATCGCGATAGCCGCGATGATCAGAATGATCGCCACGACGATCAAAAGCTCGATAAGAGAGAAACCCTTCTGCTTCTTCATGCACATCTCCTTGAGAGGTTATTTAGTGCCAGAGCACGCCTTACCCTAGGGCAAGGCAGAGGCCATTCGAAAAACCGATGGTACTAGTGGCTGGAACCTATATAAGTTTATGAAAATGAAGTGGTTATTTTAGTCATGAGCGACCGGGACCCGCCTCAGTGTGCTGGCAGCGGTCGCTGTCCCACAAAGTGACGGTTTTTGTCAGGGTCAAAACGACCAAAAGAGGCAGGAATCCCGCTTTTTGGCGCTCCCGAACAGATTCGCGGCAAAGAGCTCACAAATTGTGCTTCTTCGCATAGTGCCGGAACGACCTGTAGCTGATCTTGAGCAAATCCGCCGCTTGGGTGCGTACCCCGTGGGTCTTCTCCAATGCGGCTTGGAGATACCGGCGCTCCGCCTCCGCCATTTCCTTCTCGAAATCCACACCCTCCGCGGGGAAGGCACCCTTTCCTTCAGCGATGACTGGCGTCCCAGAGTAGCCCGCGATACGGTCCGGGAGCACTCGCAGGGTTACCTCGCCGGTCGTCTCCAGTGCCACCGCGCGCTCCATCGTATTCTCCAATTCGCGCACATTTCCCGGCCAGTCGTAGGACTCCAGACGGCTCATGGCTTCCGGGGAAATGCTCGCCACCGGCTTCTCCATCACCTTGCGAAACGTCTCCAGGAAGTGCCGTGCCAGCAGGGGGATATCGTCGCGGCGCTCTCGCAAGGGAGGCAATTGGATGGGAATAACGCTCAACCGGTAGTAAAGATCTTCGCGAAATCTTCCTTCCGCAATCTCTTTCTCGAAATTTCTGTTCGTCGCCGCGATAATGCGCACGTCCACATCACTCTCTTCGGTGCTGCCGATGGGCCGGACCTTCCCTTCCTGCAGTACGCGGTACAACTTCACCTGCATGGTCAGGCTCATGTTGCCGATCTCATCCATGAACAGGGTCCCGCCGTGAGCCGCTTGAAACAGTCCCTGGCGGTTTTCATTCGCTCCCGTGAACGATCCTTTCATATATCCGAATAATTCCGATTCCAGCAGTGTTTCGGGAAAAGCCCCGCAGTTGATGGTGATAAATGGCGCTTGAGCGCGCTGGCTGTTTTCGTGAATGGCCCGCGCGACCAACTCTTTTCCGGTCCCGCTCTCTCCAGTGATCAATACCCGGCTGGTTTGCGGCGCAATCGTCTGGATCAACTCGAAGATCGCCCGCATATTCGAGCTCTGCCCGATTATGTTGTCCAGCCCCGTCAACCGTCGCAGTTCCCTGCGAAGGTAGCCTGCCTCCTTCTTCCACTTCAGGCTTTCGGACACCTCGCGAACCGCCCGGCGCAACTGATCGACCAGTTCGTGATCCTTGATCACATACCGGTCGGCGCCGGAGTTGATCGCCGCGATGGCCGTCTCCACCGTCGGCACTCCGGTTATCAATAGGAAGAAGCAGTCCGGAGCGATTTCCTTGGTCAGCTTCAGCAGATCGACGCCACTCTCCCCCGGCATACGCACGTCGGAAATCACGATATCGAAGATTTGCGATTCGAGCTTGCGCTTCGCGGCCTCCACGTTGTGCGCCACTTCGACGCGATAACCTTCCTTGCGAAAGGTAATCTCCAGCAGCTCGCAGATGGAGCGCTCGTCATCCACGACAAGGATGTTCGGCATTTCCCTGCTGTGCTCTCTCACTGCTGCTTTTGTCGCCTGCATAAGACCTCAAGCTACTCGCGGCAGCTCCACGATGAATTCTGCGCCGCGATCCTTCTGGGAAACCACACTGATTCGTCCGCTGTGCGCCTGCACGATCTGGTAGACGATCGACAGCCCCAAACCAGTGCCTCCTGCAAACCCCGATTGCCAAGGCTCAAAAATCTTGGACCGCTGCTTCGCATCCAACCCGATGCCCGTATCTCGAAAGGCGATGCGGAGCCAAAACGGCCGCTCTTCCAGACCCACGGTTAGCGTGCCGCCCGCTGGCATGGCCCGCATGGCGTTTTCGCACAAATTCCAGAATACTTGTTTGATCTTGCTCGAATCCACGCGCGCGCGCATGGCGTGTCCGTTGAATGCCCGGGCGATCTGATACTTCGCCCCGATTTCCGGCTTCTTCTCCATCAGCGTAATGGTTTCGTCAAGCAAAGCGGCCACGTCCGCTTCCTGAAATTCGTAAGTTTTCTCGCGGGAATAGTTCAGGAAATCGGTGATGATGTGGTTCAGCCGCTCGGATTCCCGGCTGACGATGTTCACCAGATGCACCTGGTCCTCTTCCAGAGGAGCCAGTCTCGCCAGTTCTTTCACCGCGCCAGCCATGGCTGTGAGGGGTTGCCGGATTTCGTGAGCGATGGCCGCCGACAGCCTTCCCAGCGCCGCCATGCGTTCCTTGGTGGCTACTTCCTGCTCTAGTCGCCGGAAATCCGTAAGATCCTGAAAATTGAACACGAATCCGTTGCGCTGATTGTCGCGGGAACGCAAGGGAGAAATGCTGATTCCCAAGTAGCGTTGCCCACCATCGGAGGTGCGAAATTCAATTTCCCGCCGGAGCGACAACTTGTCATTCATCTCCGGCATGCCCGGCGGCCAGAAAGCTTCGCTGAACTCGGAAAGTTTTCGCCCTCGTATGTCCGCGAACCGGTAGCCCAGGATATCCTCTCCGGTGCGATTCAGAAGCACGATGCGTCCAGCCATGTCGGTAGTGATCAGCCCGCCGCGCATGGAGTGAATGATGTCTTCGGTGAAATCCTGCAGATCCAGCAGCTCTTCGCGTTTTTTCTCCAGTTCCTGCCCCTTGCGACGCAGCGACTGCGCCAGGAGGCTGGCCAGATAGGCGATCGCGAAGAAACCGAACGTATTGTTGAGAAACCAGAAACGAAGGCCTTCCGCCGTATAAATGCCGCTGAACGTACGGGGAATCTTTCCCGCGTGAGCCAGCTCCATTAGTCCTCCTACTATGGCAACGCAAACCGCAGCGGTGGCAAACGCAAGTCCTCGCGAAAACAGGATGCTGGCCACGATGATTACCAGCAGATACAGCGAGATGAAGTAACTGTCTTGCAGGCCCGTCGCATACACCAGCGCCGAGACCATGGCTACGTCGCTGACCACTTGCAGCGGCCCATGCCACCGGGCATACGGAAGCCAACGCAGCAGGATGATGTGTATCGTGCCGAGTGTGATCCAGAAGACGATCAGAGGCAGGAAATAGCGCTCCCCCACCGGGCCGGGGACGTACCGCGGCCAGACCACGCCCACCGCCAGAATCAACGCGATCAGCAGCAGGCGGACTCGCGTCAGCCAATCCAGCCATTCCCTCGTGGTCAGGTTCTGGTCGACCGTGCGACCAAGCCCCGTCCCGGCTTGATTTTCTGCCATTTTACTCGCTCGCCAGAAACATACCGGGGCAGGAAGTCTCCTCCCTGCCCCGGCAACAAATTAACATTCCTCCGAAATGGCCCCCGAAATGGCTCCGGATAGAGCTTCGATCACTTACCGCTCAGCTTGCCGATCAGCGAGAACAACGGCATGTACATCGAAATGACCACGCCGCCGACCACGATGCCCAGGAACACGATCATGATGGGCTCGAGAGCCGTCAACAGGTCCTTCACTGCCGCGTCCACTTCTTCTTCGTAGAAGTCCGCGATCTTCTGCAACATGGCATCCATCGCACCCGTCTGTTCGCCGACGCTGATCATCTGCGTCACCATGCCCGGGAAGACTTCCGAATCCTTCAATGGCTCGGTCAGGCTCTTGCCTTCTTCCAGCGACTTCCTCACCCGCTGCAGCGCCCGCTCGACCACCGCGTTTCCGGCGGTCCTCGCCGTGATGTCCAGTCCCTCCAGGATGGGCACGCCGCTGGCGATCAGTGTGCCCAGCGTGCGCGTAAACCGGGCCACCGCGATTTTCCTCATCAGGATGCCGATCACCGGCAGTTTCAGCACAATGGAATCGATTGCGAAGCGCCCCTGCTCGGTCCCGTACCAAACTTTGATGCCGATCACAGCACCCACGATGGCCACGACGATCAGCAACCCAAATATGCTGCCGATGAAGTTGCTCAAACCAATCACGATCTTCGTCGGTAGCGGCAAGTCCACGCCAAGGCCTGCGAACAGTGTGGCGAAAATTGGTACCACCTTCCACAAAAGCAGCGTGACTACGCTACCCGCGATGGTCATAACGCCGATCGGATAGATCGACGCAGACTGCACCGCGCGCTTCAACTTCACGTTCTTTTCGATGTACGTCGATAGCCGCTGCAGAATGGTGTCGAGAATACCGCCCGTTTCGCCCGCTTCCACCATGTTCACGTACAGCGCGTCAAAAACCTTCGGGTGTTGCCGCATCGCCGCCGACAGCGTGGCTCCGCCTTCCACCGACGCGCGCGTCGCCACCAGCACCTTCTGAAACATCTTGTTCTCTTGCTGGCCCGCGAGAATTTCCAGGCACTGTACCAGCGGCAAGCCCGCGTCGATCATCACCGAAAACTGCCGCGTGAAAATCGCCAGCTCCTTCGACTTGACGCTGCCGCCGAACGTGGGCATGTTGAATTCTTTGCCCTTCTCCGACATCTTCTTCGGCGTGATCTGCTGCCGGCGCAGTTGGTTTTGCGCTTCGGACTTGCTCGTCGCGCTCATCTCACCGCTGACGTTACTCCCGGCTTTGTTCGTGCCCTTATACGTATAGACCGGCATTTCCGTGTCCTCCTCGCTGATGCGTGCCCGATGACCCTAATGCTCCCTGCTATCTCTTCGCCCGCCGGAGCCAAACTCTCCTTGCATCACCTAGCGCTTGCCCACCGGCGTCTTACCCGCGGGGCCCGACACACCGCGATTGATCATGTCCTGCAATTCGTCCGGGTTCGACGAGCGCGCCAGCGCCACGTCCAGGGTGATCTGTTTCGCCAGATAGGTATTGGCCAGACTCTGATTGAATGTCTGCATTCCGGTTGTTCCGGTTCCTGTCTGCATCGCCGAATAAATCTGGTGGATTTTGTCTTCGCGAACCAGGTTGCGGATCGCCGGCGTCGGCACAAGCACCTCCATGACCATCGCCCGCCCGCGGCCATCCGCGCGCGGCAGCAGCGCCTGGCACAGGATCCCTTCGAGCACCATGGAGAGCTGCGCGCGCACCTGCGGCTGTTGGTGCGCCGGGAACACGTCGATGATACGGTTGATCGTGGAGGCCGCGGAGTTCGTGTGCAGCGTCGCGAAGGTCAAGTGGCCCGTTTCCGCGATGCGCAGCGCCGATTCAATCGTCTCCAGGTCGCGCATTTCGCCGATGAGCACCACGTCGGGATCTTCGCGCAATGCCGCGCGCAGCGAATTCGAGAACGAATGCGTATCCGCGTGCACTTCGCGCTGGTTCACCAGGCACTTCTTGTGGTTGTGCAGAAACTCGATGGGATCCTCGATCGTGATCATGTGCTCTTCGCGTTCGCTGTTGATCTTGTCCAGCATCGCGGCCAGCGTCGTCGATTTCCCCGAACCCGTTGGACCCGTCACCAGCACCAATCCGCGCGGCTTGTCGCACATCCCGCGCACCACCGCCGGCAGACCCAGCGCGTCGAATCCCTTGATCTCCCATGGAATCGTACGGAAGACCGCCCCCACCGCTCCGCGCTGATTGAATACGTTGCCGCGGAACCTCGCCAGGTTCTTCAATCCAAACGAAAAGTCCAATTCCAGATTCTCTTCAAACCGATGCTTCTGCGCGTCCGTCAGCACGCTGTACGCCAGTGACTTCGTATCCGCAGCCGTCAACGGCGGCATATCCAGCGGACGCAGTTTTCCGTGTACGCGCACACGCGGCGCGCTGTTCGTCGTGATGTGCAGGTCGCTTCCGCCCATCTCGATCATCTTCTTCAGCAGCTCACTTAGCGTCATTCCGGCCATTTGCTCACTTCTCCTTAGAGAACCGTTTCGCGCAGAACTTCTTCCATCGTCGTCTGACCCAACGCCGCTTTAATCAGGCCACTGCGCCGCAGCGTAATCATTCCTTGCTCCATGGCCTTCTTTTTCAACTCCAGCGCCGACGCGCCAACCAGGATCAATTCCCGCAATTCGTCGTTCACTTCCATCACTTCATACAAACCGGTGCGTCCCTTGTACCCGCCTTTATTGCAGGTCGTGCAGCCCTTCCCGTGATAAATCTTGGTCGTCTTCACTTCCTCCGGCGTGTACCCGGCGTCGATCAGCGCCTGCTCCGGCACTTCCAGTTCGACCTTGCAATTCACGCAAATGCGCCGCACCAACCGCTGCGCGCAAATCAGGTTCACCGAAGTCGCCACCAGGAACGGCTCAATACCCATGTTCATCAACCGGCTGATCGTCGAAGGCGCATCGTTCGTGTGCAAGGTCGACAGCACCATGTGGCCCGTCAGCGCCGCCTTCACCGCGATTTCCGCCGTTTCAAAGTCGCGAATTTCTCCGACCAGGATGATGTTCGGGTCTTGCCGCAAGAACGCGCGCAGCGCCGCGGCGAAGTTCAACCCGATCTGCTCTTTCATCTGCACCTGGTTGATCCCCGCCAGCTGAAACTCGACGGGATCTTCCGCGGTCATGATGTTCGTATCGACCTGGTTCAACCGTGCCACCGACGAGTACAGCGTGTTCGTCTTACCCGATCCGGTAGGCCCCGTGACCAGCACCATGCCGTACGGCTTCAGAATGTTCCGCTCGAATTTCTTCAGCGATTCCGGCTCGAACCCCAGCTTGGTCATGTCCAGGCGCAGATTTTCTTTGTCCAGCAACCGCAGCACGATCTTTTCGCCATACAGCGTCGGCACCGTCGAAACACGGAAATCCAATTCTTTCTTTTTGCCGTCCGCCTTGTACTTGATCATGATGCGGCCGTCTTGCGGCAACCGCTTCTCCGCGATATCCAGCTTCGCCATGATCTTTAAGCGACTGGTGATCGCGTCCTTTAACCGCAAAGGCGGGCTCATTACCGTCTGCAACACGCCGTCAATGCGGAACCTCACGCGCAACTCCAGCTCGTATGGCTCGATGTGAATATCGCTGGCTCCCCGCTTCACCGAATCCGTCAAGATCAGGTTCACCAGCTTGATGATCGGCGCTTCTTCCGCCGCGCGCTCCAGCGTCGCGGTATCCATCTCCGCTTCTTCCGACGTGAGCTCCAGTTCCTGGTCATCCAGCGCCAGGTCCTTCATCATCTTGCTCAGCTCTTCGTGGTTCGACTCCGATCCGCCGTAAAACCGGGTTATGGCCTCGCCAATCGCCGATTCCGACGCGACCACCGGCTCCACGTTAAACCCGGTCATGAACTTGATATCGTCCATCGCGAAGACGTTGGTCGGGTCCGTCATCGCAATCGTCAACACCGACCCCACTCTGGAAAGTGGAATCACCTGGTACCGCGTCGCCGTGTCTTGTGGAATCAGCTTGATGACCGTAGGATCGATCTCGTAGTACTTCAAATTGATGGAGGGGACACCGTACTGCCGCGAAAGCACACCGGTGATATCGTCGTCGGTGATATAACCCATCTTCGTCAAACAGGACCCCAGCTTGCCGCCATTCGAGCGCTGAAATTCCAGCGCCTTCTGCAGCTGGTCCTGCGTGATCAGGCTTTCCTTGATTAAAATTTCACCAAGCCGGACAGACATCCGCGCACTCCCAGAACACTTGAACCCAACGCTCACCTTAGCAAATGCCGCCGGCAAGGGTAGCCCGAACTTGACACATCGTTGTGAAATCGCTAATACCTGCACTCAAGTACAGGTATTTCGCCCACTCAAAAAATTCCCCACCTCCTCGGCAAATTTACTTGTAGGCTCAGGGCTTTAGCCCGGCGCAAATGCCCTTCCGCGCCGCCACCAGCAACCGCTTCTCGTTCCGCAATCCCGAGCCGCCGCCGAGCATTGATCACGAACCCGTGCCGCTTAATGCTTCCCACCACCTCTTACGTCGCCATTCTTGCCGTTCCGTGAAGAATACTTAGCTAATGGATACTCATATGTTATGCTCTCCCGTGTTTGTCGAATCCGATTCACGCCTGCCCGTCTCCGGACGCGACGTGGCCCTTTTTCATCCTTGTTTCTCGTCTACCGTGCTGGTAAATCCTATAGGCCTGCTTCCGAGCATCGCTGGAGTTCTCAAAGCAGATCGGACGAATAAGCTATCCCCTTTAGAATCCACACTTACCAAAAACCCGCGCGTAACTCGTTTAGAATCCGCACTTCCAAATTCATTAGACTTAAAGTCCTTCAGAATCCGCACTTACGAAAAAAGGCGGGGGAGGGGGGCAAATTGTTAACTAGCGATTCCGCGAACGCCAGCGATTCTCCAAACGGAAGTTCTGCCATTTTCCGGCCCTCACAACTGGAAAATCGTACGGAGAGTCTCCAAGCCGCGAACTCCCTGCCGGAGATTCCGCCCTTCAACGCACGCACCTACTACGACGCCCTCTTTGCCGCCCAGGGTCCCCAACACTGGTGGCCCGGCCGCGCCCCCTTTGAAATCATCGTCGGCGCCATCCTCGTCCAGAACACCTCGTGGACCAACGTCGCCACCGCCATCGAACATCTTCGCCGTGCAAAACTCCTCACTCCCCGCGCCATCGAAAAAATCTCTGCGGCACGCCTCCAGCGCCTGATCCGCTCCTCAGGCTATTTCCGCCAGAAAACAAAAAAACTGAAAGCCTTCGTCCGTTTCCTTCGCCGGGAATACCAGGGCTCACTAAGCAAAATGTCTCGAGCCCCAACACAACCGTTGCGCGATCAACTGCTCGCCATCCACGGCATAGGCCCGGAGACCGCCGACTCCATCCTCCTCTACGCAGCGAAGCATCCGGTTTTCGTCATCGACGCCTACACCCGCCGCATCCTGGAGCGTCACGGCCATCCCCACGCGAGACTCGGTTACGAAGACGTCCGCCAACTCTTCGAGCGCAACCTCGGTCCCGACGTAGCCCTGTATAATGAATTCCACGCTCTGATCGTTCATACCGGCAAGCACTTCTGCCGCCCGCGCGACCCGCGTTGCGGCGAATGCCCTCTGAAGCTGTTGTTGCCGGTAACGCTGTCCGCTACGTTGTCGGTTACGCCGCCGGCTGCGCCGGCGAGGCACACGGTACGAACCGTGGATGTTCTGTCCAAGGCGTTGGGGAAGTCGTTGTTCGAGCCGCCGTCGCCGGATCCGTTGTTCGCGACGTCGGCAGAAAGGACCGCAGCCGCCCTGTGAGTTCGCTTCAACCAAAACACCGCTGGAGCCTGGCCATCGGCGGCATCCTGCTCTCCCTGCTGCTGGCCGCTGTTTTTACCTTCGGCTCCCTGGACGTACCGTTCGAGCCGGGCAGCTGGCGCGCTAAGCTGGTGTTGTTCGCGGTTTCCAGCTTCATCACTGCGGCGGCCCTCGTATTCGGTTTAATCCTCCTGCGCTCCGTTGTTCGCCTCTGGGCGGAACGCAGCAAGGAACAACTTGGCGCGCGTTTCAAGACCAAGATGGTCGTCGGCGCCATGGCGCTTTCTCTTCTTCCCGTGGTCTTCATGTTTTTCGTCAGCTACTCGCTTCTCAACCGTACGCTCGGCCGCTGGTTCCCCCGGCCCCTCGAAATCGCTTCCGAACAGACCCAGGCGCTGATGAACGATTTCGGCCGCACCACCCTGCCGCGCCTGCGCAATCTCGCTCGGCAGGCCCAAATGGCCGCCGCGGAACCCACGGACGAGTTTCTGAAGCGCGGCTTTCAATCTGGCCTCGATGCGCTCTGGATTCTGGACAAGGATGGCAAACTCGTTCGCGGTGGCGTCGTTTGCGACGATCAGCCCGAAGATCGCACCGGCCAGATTTGCGAGCGTGTCGGCGTCTCGGGCACTCCTGCTCGCACACTTCCGTCTGGAGTCGAAATTTGGGACGTTCAAGGAAGAAGCTATTTCGTGGCGCGGATTCCTACCATCGACATGGGGCGCACCGTCGGTTACGTCGCCGCGGGTTATCTCACCAGCCCCAATTTTCTGGCGCGCCTGACCGAAATTCAGTCGCACCGCGAGGAATACGACAAAGAGAAGCAGAACCTGCGCACGCTCAAGAAACAGATGCTTCTGATTCTTGGTTTCTTCACCATGCTGCTTCTCTTCTCGCTTATGTGGATCGCCCTGTTCCTCGCTAAGCAGGTCACCGTGCCCATCCAAGCCCTCGCCGAAGGCACCCGCGAAGTCTCGTCCGGCAATTTCGACTATCAGGTTCCCGAACAATCGCAGGATGAACTTGGTATTCTTATTCGCTCGTTCAACGCCATGACCACGCAGTTGCGCGATTCCCGCGCTCAGATCGATCAGTTCACCCGCAATCTCCAACAAGCCGTTCAGGAACTCGAACGCCGCCGCCAACTGATGGAAACCATTCTCGAGAACATTCCCACCGGGGTAATTTCCCTAGACGCCAACGGCGCAATCCTGCGTGAAAATGCTGCCGTCACTCGCATGTTCGGCGGTTCTCCCCGAGACGTTCAATCGCTCGAAGACGTGATCGGCTCGGAAGCGGCGCGCACCGTGCAGCTCCTGATGCGCCGCAGCCTGCGCATGGGCGTCGTCGCGCGCGAAATTGAAACAGTCGTCTCCGGCCGCGTCCTGCACTTTGCCGTTACTGTGAGTTCCCTCGGGCCGCGCCGCGCCAACACCGGCTTCGTCCTCGTCCTCGATGACTTGACCGAAGTGCTCCGTGCGCAAAAGTCCGCCGCCTGGCAGGAAGTCGCTCGCCGCATCGCCCACGAAATCAAGAATCCACTCACGCCGATCCAGCTTTCTTCGCAGCGTCTTTCGCGCTTCCTCGATCGCCGCGATCCCGCTGAAATCGCGGCTCCACGCGATGCGGAACTCACTCGACTCGTGCAGGAGTGCTCGCGCCTGATCGAACGCGAAGTTTCCACGCTCGCCGCCCTGGTCAACGAGTTCTCTCAATTTGTGCGCTTCCCCACCGCCAAGCTTGCACCCACGAGCGCCAACACCGTGGTCCACGAAGCCCTCGAAGTCTTTTCCGGACGCCTCGATGGCATCCGGATCAAGACTTCCCTGGCCAGCAATCTCCCTCCGGTGCGTGCCGACGGCGGCCTTCTCCGCAGCGTGGTCGTCAATCTCATCGACAACGCCGCCGAAGCCCTGGAAACTGCTGCCTTCCGCGAAATCACCGTCTCCACTTGCGCCCACGGCGAGGCGGAAACTGTTGAAATCTGCGTGCAGGATACCGGGCACGGCATCTCGCCCGAAGACAAAGACCGCCTGTTCCTGCCTCATTTTTCCACCAAGAATCGTGGCACCGGCCTGGGTCTCGCCATCGCTGCCCGCATCGTCGCCGAGCACGGAGGGACTATCCACGTCGAGGATAATTTTCCGGTCGGCTCGCGCTTTCTAGTCGAGCTGCCTGCGGCGGATCTCACACCCGCCACAGTCATCGAGCGTAACGGGGTGGAAGCCACCTGATGACCATTCGTCCGCATTTGCTCGTTGTCGATGATGAAGCCGGGATCCGCGAGTCTCTTTCCTCGATTCTTGTGGACGAGGGATACGATGTCGAATCCGCAGCCTCCGCCGAAGAAGCCCTTGAGCGCGCCGCCGCTGGCGATATCGAAGTCGTGCTCCTCGACGTCTGGCTCCCCGGCATCGACGGCCTGGAAGCGCTGAGTCGTCTTCAAGCTTATCCGCGGCCGCCGGCCGTCATCATGATTTCTGGTCACGGCACCATCGAAACCGCCGTGCGCGCTACCAAGCTCGGCGCCTTCGATTTCATCGAGAAGCCGCTCTCGCTCGAGAAAATTATCGTGCTGGTCCGCAACGCCATCCAGCAGCGCCGCCTTCAGGAAGAAAATCAGCTCCTCCGTAGTGAACTCGGCCATCGTTATCAAGTCATCGGCGAAAGCGTGCCCATGAAAGCGCTCCGCCAGCAGATCGCTGTCACCGCCCCCACCAACGGACGCGTGCTCATCTTCGGCGAAAGCGGCACCGGCAAGGAGCTCGTGGCCCGCTCGCTCCACGCCGCCAGCCTCCGCAACAAGGGCATGTTTGTCGAAGTGAATTGCGCCGCCATTCCCGAGGATCTGATCGAGTCCGAACTCTTCGGCCACGTAAAGGGCAGCTTCACCGGCGCCGCCGAAGACAAAATCGGCAAGTTCAAAAAGGCCGACGGCGGCACTCTGTTCCTCGACGAAATCGGCGACATGAGCCTGCGCACGCAATCCAAAGTGTTGCGTGTTCTCGAAGAGCAGCGCTTCGAGCCTGTCGGTTCAAATCAGACCGTAACCGTCGACGTCCGCGTCCTGGCCGCCACCAACAAGAATCTTGAACAGGAAATCGCCCGCGGCGCGTTCCGCCAGGACCTCTTCTATCGCTTGAACGTGATTCCCTTCCTGGTTCCGCCGCTGCGCGACCGCAAAGAAGACATCCCCATCCTCGCGCGTTATTTTTTAAATGAGTTCAGCTCCGCCTACGGAAAGCGCACCCGCGAGCTTAGCGACACCGCCATGGAAATCCTCATGCGCTACCCATTCCCCGGAAATGTCCGCGAACTCCGCAATCTGGTTGAGCGCCTGGTCATCGTCTGCCCCCAGGCGCGCATCGAGCCGCACCACCTTCCGCCCGAACTCTTCCGCGGCGTCGCCGAAAGCCCGCAACACCCTTACAACACGCTGCACGAAGCCCGCAGCGCCTACGAACGCGAATTTATCTTGAGAAAACTGCAGGAACACCGCTGGAACATGACGCAAACCGCCACAGCCCTAGGCCTAGAACGCAGCCACCTCTACCGCAAAATGAAAAACCTGGGCATCGCCGCCCCAGACTAGAGTGCCCAGACTCAAGTGAATGAAAGAACAAATCTGGCAGGCTCGCTCAACAACACCACTCAGGTTTTAAGTGGCACAGCCATTCCTGGCTGTGTGGGCCGCCAGGAACTCACAACAACACTATCTTTCCGGCTCCTTCTCAGTATCTGCCGGCGGCTCGTATTCGTCGTCCGATTCCGGAACATATTCTCCGGGTTCCACTAGCGATTCATCGGTCGCATCGCCGACCAAGCTATCCGGCGTCTCGATGCGCTGGTCCTCGCTCAGTCCTTCGAGCTGGAAATGCCAATCGAGCTCACGAACTTTCTGCGGGCTTTCGCGCCAGTCGGGTACGACTTTCACGAACGTTTGCAAATACACTTTGGTGCCGAATAGTTCTTCAAGCTCTTTGCGCGCTTCGGTCCCGATCTTCTTCAACATCTCGCCTTTGTGTCCGATCAGGATTTTTTTCTGCGAGGCGCGCTCCACGTTCAGTGTCGCTTCGATGCGCAGCAACTTCAGCTTTTCTTCGAATTTATCCACGAACACTGCGAGCGCATACGGCACTTCGTGATACATCACCTGGATCGCTTTTTCTCGGATAATTTCCGCCGCCAGGAATCGTTCCGGCTGGTCGGTTACCTGGTCTTCGGGAAAGTACGGCTCGCTCTCGGGCAGATGCTTTAAGATTTCTTCCTGTAACTGGTCGACGCCGCTGCCCTTCAAAGCGGAAATCGGAATGATTGCCGAAAACTCGAACGCTTTGCTGAGCGCTTCGATCAATGGCAGCAATTTGGGTTTCGGCACGCGATCGACTTTGTTCAGCGCCAGGATGGTCTTACCGCGAAATCGTTTCGCCTTCTCCAGCAGCAGTGAATCCGCGTACGGAAGCGCGCGGCTGGCGTCCACCATCAGCAGCAGCACGTCGATTCCCTCGAGCGCCGCGGCGACTTCGTGCATCATCTGCCGGCCCAGCGCGGAGTCCGCTTCATGCAACCCGGGCGTGTCGATGAACACGATTTGGCTCTTCGGCGTCGTGACAATACCCTGGATGCGGTTGCGCGTCGTCTGGGGTTTCGCTGTGACGATCGTTACCTTCTGCCCAACAACGCGATTCAGCAGCGTTGACTTCCCCGCATTCGGCCGCCCCACGATCGCCACAAATCCCGCGCGAAAGCCAGCGCGCTTCGGCGAAATCTCACTTCCTTTTTCTCTCAAGCTCAGCCTCAATTCCTTTTTTTACTTCGCTGGCGGCAACGCAACAGCGGCGCGCTTGCGGACCCGCAGCCGCAGCACTTTTCGCTGGTTGGCTTCGAGCACCTCGAAGCGATGGCCTTCCAGGTCAATGGTGTCACCGGGCGCGGGAACCTTGCCGAGCACGTGGCTCAGCAGGCCGGCAATAGTGGTGACGGCTTCGTCGGATTCGTCTCCGAATTTCACACCCAATAATTCTTCGACATGGTCGATGGCCATGCTGCCGCGCAGGACCAGACTGCCATCGGCCTCGCGCATAACGTCCGGCGCGGGTTTCTTTTCGTCGCGGCCGCTCTCGCCGACGATTTCCTCGACGAGATCCTCGACGGTCGCCAGCCCAGCCACTAAGCCGTGCTCGTCGATGATGATGGCCATCGGCTGATCTTTTTGGCGCATCTCGCGCAGCAACTCAGAGCCCGCCTTGGTCTCTGGCATGAACAGCGCGGGGCGCACGAGTTCGCGAACCTTGCGCTTGGGCAAATCCTGATCGGCGATATGCAACAGGTCTTGCGCGTAGACCACGCCGAAAATATCGTCGAGGGATTTCTCGTACACAGGCATGCGCGCAAAACGCATCTCGATGAATTTTGCGTGCAGCTCTTCCAGCGTGGCGTCGGCGGCCATGGCCACGATGTCCGGGCGCGGGGTCATCACTTCGCGAACGCGCTTGTCGCTGAACTCCACGACTTGCTCGATCAGATCCCTCTGCTCGGGCTCAATGATGCCTTCTTCTTCGGCTTGTTCGACCAGCGCTTCAATACCTTCTTCGGTGCGCTGCTCTTCGGTCTGCTCAAACTCGTGTTCGGAGATGCGCGCTAGGGATTCGGCGCCCTCCAGAAAAATCCGCGCCGGCCAGGCAAACCAAATCGCACCGCGAATCAGCGGAAGGAACGGGAGCAGCCAGCGTCCGGTGGTGCGGTACAGCAACATGTCCGGAATAAAGTGCATCAGGATGACGACTTCGAGGGTGAGAAAAACCCAAAACTCGATGAATGATTCCCATGTGCCGGGGACGAAATAAACGACGCCGCGCGTCGTTTCCAGCACGAGGAAGGCAAGCCAGAAATGCCCGAGGATACGGAAGGTCCGGCCGCCACTGCGGCGATTGATTTTGAGTTTCGGCTCGATTTCCGCTTCAAAGATATCGAGGTGAGCGTGTACGCGGCCGGTGGTCATGCGTCCGAGCTCGCGATAGATCAGGGTCAGATAGGAAAAGATTGGCAGGCCCAGGGCGAGAAGCAACGTGCCCGTTGCGTACGCCCAGAAATAGACTTTCACGACAGGCCTAACTTTCGCCGCAGCCGCTGTTCGATGCGCGTCATCTGGCCGCGGTCGGTTTCGTGGTCGTAGCCGAGCAGGTGCAGGACGCCGTGGAGAATCAGGATTTGAAGCTCGCTGGGCAACGTGCGGTTATATTTCTTTGCGTTGCGACGCGCGGTAGAGGGAGAGATCGCGATGTCGCCGAGAAAATTGGCTTCAGGGGCTAAAACCGTGCCGTCCTGAAGAACGTGACGATGGACTTTTCTCGCCCCGGAGATGGTCGAAAGGCGCCCGCCTCGAAAGACGGCCGCTACCGTGTGACCATGGCGATTGGGCAGCGGGACTGGTTTGCGGTGAGTGACCGCGGGGAAGGAGAGGACGTCAGTGGGTCCTTGCTTCTTGCGGAAGGTCTCGTTCATGTGGGCGATCTCCGCGTCGCTCACCAGGCAGACGGCGACATCGGCGCTGCCGAGACCCAGTTGCTCGCGCACCCGACGCAAAAATAACTCCAGAGGGGGCCTGGCGACACGTACCGTCCGCTGGCGATTCAGAATCATCCTCGATGAATATCTTGGCTCGATGAAATTACGCAGCTCAGTTAATTTCTTTGATCTGTGATGTCCCGGGCTCGGTCGCGCGCGCTTCGGGTTTGCCATTCACGGTATTGATGGCCTTGCCGCTACGCTGCGGCTGGGTACCATCATACTCCTCATAGGCGCGGATGATCTGCTGAACCAGGTTGTGGCGCACGACATCTTTTTCGGTGAAGTGGGAGATGCCGATGCCGTCGATTTTGCCGCAGACGTCCAACGCCTCGATCAGCCCGGATTTCTTACCCGCCGGCAGGTCGATCTGCGTGATGTCACCGGTGATGACGGCCTTGGAATTAAAGCCCAAGCGCGTGAGAAACATCTTCATCTGTTCACTGGTGGTGTTTTGCGCTTCATCGAGGATGACGAACGAGTCGTTTAGCGTGCGGCCGCGCATGAAGGCCAGCGGGGCAACCTCGATGATTCCCTTCTCCAGAAAGCGGTCCAGCTTGTCGGGTTCGAGCATGTCGTACAGTGCATCGTAGAGAGGGCGCATGTACGGGTCGATTTTCTGCTGCAGCGTGCCGGGGAGAAAACCGAGACGCTCGCCGGCTTCGACGGCAGGACGCGCGAGGATGATGCGGTTGACCTGCTTGGTAAGCAGCGTGCTCACCGCCATGGCCACGGCGATGTAGGTTTTCCCTGTGCCGCCCGGCCCGACTCCGAACATCATGTCGTGCTTCTCAATCTCTTCCATGTAGCGGCGCTGGCTGGCGTTCTTGGGAGTGACGACTTTTTTCCCGAACGACCGCTGGCGGCCGTGCTCGAACATCCCGCGCGGAGACTCGTGGGGCTCGTCGGTAGCCACGTGAATCAGCGACTTCACCTCGGCGCTGGTCAGTTTGCGGCCGTGACGCGTGACGTGGTTATACTCCTCGACGATTTTCACGGCGTGATCGACGTTGTCCTGATCGCCTTCAATGCTCAACCGGCTGTCGTTCAGGTGCGTGCGGACATGCAGAGCGTCTTCGAGCAGGCGCACGTTTTCATCCAATGTGCCGAAGAAGGGTTCAATTTGTCCGGTAATGTGAACAGTACGGCGCATTCAGATGGAGGGGCGTCCTGCGGTGAGAACGTTCTGGCGGATGGCTGGTTCCTCTTCGAAGAGACTCCCAACACCCTAGCGCAGCAAGGTGCCGGGGTCAAGTTACAGGTGGTTAAACGGTGTTAGGTGAGAGGTTAAGCGCACCGCCAGGCACACAGCCACGAATGGCTGTGCCACGGAGGTCTGTGCTATGGGTTACTTGCGTTTTTTCAGGGCGTTTTGGATGGCTTGTTCGGCTAGCGGGCACATTACGGCGTAGCCTTTCGCGTTCGGGTGCAGGCCGTCTTCGCTGATGTCTGCTTTCAGCAGGCCTTTGTCGTCGACGGTGGACGCGAAGTAGTCGAGATAGACGTCGCCATGACCAGCGGCGTATTTCTTGATCCAGGCGTTCAATTCGAGGATTTTTTCCGGTTGGCGCTTGATGCGCATGTCCACGGGATTGCCGCTGCGATCGTGACCATAGTTGCTGACCGGAAGCACGGACGCGAGCACGACGCGGATTTTGTTGCCGTGGGCAAGCTCCGACATCGAGGTGAGGTTGTCTTCGATTTGGGAAACGGTCATCGGACCGGTGTTGCCAGCAAGATCGTTCGTGCCAGCCAGAATCACCACAACTTTCGGCTGGAGTGCGATAACGTCTGGGCGGAAGCGGATCAGCATTTGCGGCGTGGTCTGTCCGCTGATGCCGCGGTCGATGTATGGCTTGCCGGGGAAGAATCCGCCAAACTGAGGTTGAACCCACATGTCGGTGATCGAATCGCCCATGAAGACGACGCGTTTTTCGTCCTTGGCGGGGGGATGGACGGTGCCGTTGGCGTCGTGATAGCGCGCGAGGTTGGGCCAATCCTGGAGAGTCTTCTCGTCGCTTGCGAGTTTTGCGGCGACTGCGGGGAGTTCTTCGCAATCGGCGCGCGGTTTTTCGGCATCGGGTTGCGTGGGCGCTTGCGCGCCGACGATGCGGGCGTGAAATGCTGCGATCATTGCGCACGTCAGGAATACGGCGAGGATTATTTTCATTTGAGGTACGCTCCGAGTCGGCAGGGTACTTGAAAAGCGAAAAAAGCAAAAGAATTAACGCAGAGGACGCAAAGGGGGCACAGAGAGCACGGAGACATGGGGGACGAGATTCAAGGGCGTCTTCGCGCGATTCTTCTGTAGAATGCGGGCTGCAAAAATCTGCTTGGTATGGGGAGCGACGATGCGGGTTCGACGTTTGGTTTCCGGTTGGACGGCTGCGGCAAGCGTGCTGGCGCTTTTCGCGGCGGCAATTCTTCCTGGGGAAAGCGCGGCGCAGACGGTGAGCGCGTTGCAGCCGGCAGATTATCAGCGCATGCGGTCGGTGGCGCAGACGGAGTTTTCGCCGGACGCGAAACTCGTCGCCTACACGGTTGTGCGCTACGACCGCCCGGAACGGCCGTGGCCGCAGTTGTGGGTGCTGGACGTGGCGTCGGGAAAATCCACCCGGATCGGCGGCGAGAATGACGTGGCCGAAAGTCCGGTGTGGTCCCCAGACGGGCGCTGGATCGCGTATGACGGTGCGGCCGAAGGAAAACATGGACTAGCGGTCGCGCATCCGGACGGGTCGGGCATAACATTTTTGACGGAAGCGCACGGCACGAACTCGCCTTTACCCGGAACCGGCGCGGAAGTGACCTGGTCGCCGGATAGCAAGCAGATCGCATTTATTTCCGCCACTCCAGGGCCGGAGACCGCCGACGCGACCGGCGACCCGATAGTGATTACTCGCTACCTCTACAAGCCGGACGCGGGCGAAGGGCTCACGCGTTTCAACGACAACCGCCGGCTGCACATCTTCACGGTGGATGTTGCGACCAAGGCCGTTCGCCAGATCACGAAAGGAAACAACTACGAGCACTCCATCGACTGGTCTCCGCGGGGCGAGGAGATTGTTTTCGCTTCCGACCAATCGCCCGAGACCGATCAATTCTTCAATTACGATTTGTTCGCGCTCAAAGTCAGCGACGGCTCGGTTCGTCGATTGACGGCCACGGAAAACGCCGAGTACGACCCGAAATTCTCGCCCGACGGAAAGATGATTGCTTTTCGCGCGACCAAGCGCGGGCTGACCGATCGCGAGACGACCATGGAGGATACTCACGTCTGGGTCATGAACGCGGACGGATCGAATCGGCATGAGCTCGCGACGATCGACAATCGACAGGGCGCACCAGTATGGGCGCCCGATGGCAAGGCGGTCTATTTCACCGTGCAAGAACGCGGCAGCGTACATTTGTATCGGGAGGCCGTCGACGCCAACGCCTCGGGAATGCAGGAAGATGAGCGCCGCGTGATGCGTTCGGCCAGCGGACCTGCTGCGGAAATGGTCGTGAGTGGCTTGGGAAGTGTTGGCGCATTCTCGGTCGCGAAATCGGGCGCGATTGCCTACACATTCACGAGCCCGCGGGACCTGGGTGAGCTTTATATTCGCACCATTTCCAGCGGGGGCAGCGCGAAGCAGGTCACGGATTTGAACGCGAAGGTGCTCGGCGGGAAGCAGATCGCGGAGGTCGAACCCTTTACCTTCATCAGCAACGACAATAAATTCGAGGTCGAAGCATTTCTGGTGAAGCCGCTGGGCATGACGGCGGATTCCAAGCATCCGTTGATCGTGAACATGCATGGAGGGCCGCACGGTCAAAACGGACCCGGATTCAATTTCAGGGATCAAGTGTTCGCTGGGCGCGGTTGGGCGACCTTGCATGTGAACTATCGCGGCTCGACGGGATACGGCCAGGCTTTTGCGGACGGCGTTTTCGGCGACCAGGACGGCAACGAGGCGCAGGACGTGTTGTACGGCGTGAGTGCGGCGCTGCGGCGCTACTTGTGGCTCGATCGCGAGCGCATGGGCATCGAAGGCGTCAGTTACGGCGGGCAGCTCACCATGTGGCTGATTACCCAGACGCGCATGTTTCGCGCGGCAATTCCGATCGCGGGAATCTCCAACCTGATTAGCTACAACTATATGACCTACTACAATCAGTACGAGCAAATGGAGTTCGGACAGCTGCCGCATCAGGACGACCTCATGAACATCATGTGGGAGCGCTCGGCGCTGAAGCATGTTGCGGCGGTGGCGACACCCACGATGCTGATGCACGGAGAGAACGATAACGATGTGCCGATCGCGGAAGCGGAACAATATTTCGTTGCCTTGAAAGATGTGGGAGTCGAAACCGTCTTCGTGCGTTACCCGCGCGAGGGTCACGGAATCCGCGAGGCCGGGCACGTTGTCGATAGCTTGAACCGCGCAATCGCCTGGTACGAAAAGCATTTTCCGAAGACACCGCCAGAGAATCCGTCGCCCGCTGTGCCGTAGGAAACGACAGCGCGCCGATGCGAATGGCCATCGATACCGGGGGAACGTTCACCGATTGCGTCTTCGTGCGCGACCGAAAGCTACAAATCCTGAAAGTTTCCTCGCAACCTTCCATGCCGGAGGAAGCCATCGCCGCGGCAGCGCGCCAAGCCCGCAAGCAGTTCAGCTCGACGCAAATCTTCAGCGATGACCACGGACTCGACCTGATTTGCGGAACGACCGTGGGCACCAATGCTCTTCTCGAACGACGCGGCGGCCGCGTGGCGCTGGTAACCACAGCGGGATTCGAGGATGTTCTCGAAATCGCACGTCAAGCTCGACCGAAGCTCTACGACTTCTTCGTCGACAAGCCGGAGCCACTGGTTTCCGCGCCTGACCCTATCGGTGCAAACGAGCGACTCGCATGGGACGGCGCGGTGGTCGAGGAATTGTCCAACCAGGAAGTGGACCGGCTACTGGCGACCGTCCGCCGCGCCAAACCGGATGCCGTTGCCATTTGCTTCCTTTTCTCTTTCCGGAATCCGAAACATGAAAAAAAACTCGCTGCGCGCCTTCGCAAAGCTGGATATCTGGTCTCGGTGTCTCATGAAATCCTGCCGGAATTCCGCGAGTACGAGCGCACCTCCGCAACCGTAATCAATGCCTACCTTGCGCCGGTTATGAGCGGTTATTTGCGCGGCACGCAAAATCGTACGCGCGCGGCTTGGTACAGTGGTCCCCGCCCCAGGACGGCGACGACGCATTTGCGCGTGCATGTGATGCAGTCCAACGGCGGAATTATTTCCGCGGAGCGGGCGGCGCGTGAGCCGGTGACGACGATTTTGTCGGGGCCAGCTGGCGGAGTGACCGGCGCAGCGTATGCTGCGAAGCTATCCGGGATCGACAAAATAATCACTTTCGATATGGGCGGAACATCCACCGACGTCGCGCTGCTGTCGAAAGAATTGCGCACGACGAGCGAGGCAACGGCCGCGGGACTCCCGGTCGCTGTGCCGATGCTGGAGATTCACACGGTGGGCGCCGGAGGCGGATCGATCGCGCGATTCGACCGGGGCGGAGCGTTGCGGGTGGGGCCAGAGAGCGCGGGGGCTGAGCCGGGGCCCGTCTGCTACGGCCGAGGCGACCGACCCACGGTGACTGACGCTCACGCGGTGCTGGGACATTTCGGCGAGAGTGGACTGCTCGGCGGGAGCTTCGCGTTGGATGTCGCGCGCGCTCGACGCGCGATGGAGAAAACGCGTGGCGCATTTCGCAGCGTCGAGGAATTCGCGGAAGGAATCCTGGCGGTGGCGAACGCGGTGATGGAGAAAGCCATCCGCGTGATTTCCGTCGAGCGCGGCCACGATCCGCGCGACTACACACTGGTCGCGTTCGGCGGTGCGGGCGGCCTCCACGCATGCGCGCTCGCGTCGGCGCTCGAAATGCGCGGCGTGCTGCTCCCGATCTTTCCGGGCGCATTGTCGGCGCTGGGCATTTTGCGTGCGGATGTCGTGCGCGAGTTTTCGCGCACTGTGCTGGTAGCCACGCGGGATCCGAGACACACGCCGGCCGAATTAGGGCGATTATTCCGTCCATTGGAGATCGATGGAAATCGAACGCTGCGGCAGGAAGGATTTCCGCACTCGAAAATTCGCATCGAACGGCGCATGGATATGCGCTACACAGGACAGGCTTACGAATTGAGCGTACCCGCGGGCGGAGATTTTGTAAGCGCATTCCATCGCGCGCACGAACAGCGTTACGGTTATAGCAACGTTAAGCGCGCCGTTGAGATTGTGAACCTTCGCGTCCGAGCAACCGGAATTACGGACAAGCCTCGCGCTGAGAGGATCGAGAAGGCAGTGAAGGGCGAGAAAATGCGTGCCGCCGGATCACTCGACTGCGTCCTGGATGGAAAACGGCAAACCGCCGCCTTAGTCGATCGCGAACAATTGCGCAGCGGTGATTCCTTCGCGGGCCCCGCGGTGATTTCGGAGTACAGCGCGACGACGCTGGTTCCGTCAGGCTGGCGGGCCCGAGTCGATGCCTATGGCCAGATCCTGCTGATCAGGCCACCAGAATCGAGGCCAGATGCGCGCAACAAGTAAGCGAAGTTCCCGCAAGCACCCTACGCGCGCGCCGAAAGTTGACCCGACGCGGCTTGAAATATTCAAGAATATTTTCCATTCCGTGGCTGAAGAAATGGGAGCCGCGCTGCGCCGTTCGGCATTTTCGCCGAACATCAAAGAGCGCCGCGACTATTCCTGCGCGGTTTACGATGCCGACGGCCAAGTCCTGGCGATGGGCGATCACATGCCGGTTCATCTTGGCTCCATGCCCGCCTCGGTCGCGGCGGCACGAGCCGCGTTTCCTTTGGACGCCGGCGACATCGCGCTGTTGAACGACCCCTTCGCCGGGGGCACGCATCTGCCGGATCTGACGATGGTCATGCCGATATTTTTGCCGAAGAACGGGCGTGCGTCTTTCTATGTCGCCAACCGCGCGCACCACGCCGACGTCGGCGGAGCTCTCGCAGGATCGATGGGCCCCGCTCGCGAGATTTTCCAGGAAGGACTGCGCATTCCACCGGTAAAGATTTTTCGTCGTGGCGAAATCAATCAAGATGTCATGGCCCTGCTGCTCGCCAATGTACGCACTCCGGAAGAGCGCGAAGGTGACCTGGCCGCGCAGATCGCCGCCTGCCGCACCGGAGAACGCAGACTGCGCGATATTGTCCAGAAGTATGGCGAACAGGAAGTCAGCGACCTACGGCCAACATCTCCTCGACTACTCGGCCGCCATGATGCGCACCGCCCTGCGAGAATTGCGCGCCGGCGTCTACACCGCTGAAGACTTCCTGGACGACGACGGCGTGAGCGAAGATCCGCTGCGAATTCGAGCGCGCATCCGCGTCGCCGGCGGTCAAGCCGAAGTCGACTTCACGGGCTCCTCCTCGCAATGCGCCGGCAACGTAAACGCTGTGGAAGCAATCGCCGTATCCGCGGTCTACTACGTCTTCCGATGCCTTTTATCCGAGGATGTCCCGGCGACTTCGGGTCTGATGACGCCAATCCGTGTCATCGCTCCCGCCGGAACCATCGTGAATGCGCGCCCGCCCGCCGCGGTTGCAGGCGGCAACGTGGAAACCTCGCAGCGCATGGTAGACACGCTGCTGCGGGCGCTCGCCAACGCCGCGCCGCAGAGAATTCCTGCCGCCAGCCAAGGCACCATGAACAATCTAACGCTGGGCGGCAAAGATCCGCGGCACTTCGGCGCCCCCTTCGCCTATTACGAAACGATCGCTGGAGGGATGGGCGCGCGCCCGAACAAAGAGGGTGCGTCCGCCATCCACACCCACATGACCAACTCGTGGAACACGCCCGTCGAGGTCTTCGAGCAGGTCTACCCCGTGCGCGTCCGTAAGTACGCCATCCGCCGGCACTCCGGCGGGAAAGGTCGTTACCGAGGAGGCGATGGCATCGTCCGCGAGATCGAACTGCTCGCCGACGCGCAGGTCGGCTTGCTGTGCGATAGACGTAAGCGCGGCCCGTACGGCTTAGCCGGCGGCGAAGAGGGCAAGCCCGGTAAGAATGCAATCATGCACTCCGGAAAAATCGAAGAACTGCCCGGCAAGTGCGCGTTGTTTGCGGAATCAGGAAGCCTGTTGCGAATCGAAACTCCGGGCGGCGGCGGCTGGGGCTCGTTCGGCCGCAAGCACAAGAAACGGAAAAACTAACGCCACTCAATCGCAACGCGAGAATTACAGTCCGTAAGCCTGGCTTCGTCCATAGCAAGCGACGCGCGCAAAAAATAAAAAAGGGCGGGCAACTGAAAGTTGCCCGCCCACACGCCGCACAGTCCGTTCTAGCCATTACTAATCAAAACTATTCAAATTTTTCGGTCATGATCGGGAAAGTTAGCTTGGCCTTTGCCAGCGACTTCACCACGACGGCCTCGGCGCTTTCCGCAGTGGTGTTGCGCGCGGTGGCCATTTCACTGACCAGCAAATACTTGGCGCGCTCCAGCATTTTCTTTTCGCGAAAGGAAAGCGGCTTGCTGCGGCTTAGAGAAACCAAACTTTTGAGGACTACGGCGACTTCCAGGAGAGAACCGGTGCGCATCCGTTCGGAATTTTCCTTGAAGCGGTGCTTCCAATCGTGATGCGAATTCAGCTTGCCGGTTTCGAGAAAACCCAGGACCTTAGTCGCATCATTCGAACGAATTACGGATCGCAGCCCAACAATGTCTGCGTTGGATTGCGGCACCATCACACGCAAGCCGCTGGAAACAATACGGATCATGAAGTAGCGTTCGGTTCTTCCGTTCAAAACGCCGTAGCTAATCTGCTCTACCAGCCCGACACCATGATTCGGATAGACGACCTTATCGCCAATTTTGTAGTCCATAGATTTTCGATTGCCCCCCTAGGCATCCCTACATGAAGTAGTGTACGGAAAGTGTGCTCCAACAGTCAAGATATATCCATTGGAATCAGGGGCTTAGCGAAAGGAGTGTGCCAATTTGGCATGCAAATTGCTCTCCGTTCGCTGCACATTACGCCCGAAAAACCTCGCTGCGCATCCGTTCGGCAGTTCAAGCGCACTGTCGAAGTTGAGAACGCAGGATGCGTCCCGCGTGCAACTACAATTGGTTGTATCGCTTACGCGTATTCTTTTCGGCCTGCGGTACAATCCACATCGTGCTTCTACTGGCTCTGGACACATGTGACGCAAGAGGTGGCGTCGCCGTGGTTCGCGACGACGTGGTCCTTCATGTCCTCGCGCACGACACCTCCGAAGACTACTCCGTCTGGTTGCTCCCCGCTGTCGCTCAACTCTTGGACGCCGCAGGCGTAGCGTTTTCCGACGTAGACGCGTACGTCGCAGCTGCGGGGCCCGGGTCATTCACCGGGGTCCGCGTGGGCCTTACCACCGTGAAAGCGTGGGCCGAAGTCACCGGGAAACCGATCGTGAGCATCTCGCGGCTGGAGGCCCTCGCAACGCAGGCGGAGGGATCCCAACCCTATGTGGCGGCGTTTGCCAACGCACAGCGCCGCCAGGTTTACGGGGCGGTGTACCGTCGGGGCAACGCGTCGCTCGACCGCGTAGGCGAAGAATCGGTGATCGCGCCCGACAAATTCCTGGCCTTCGCTGTCGAGACGGCAGCTGGCCAAAGCATCCAATGGATCTCGACCGATCCGGAGATGCTGCTGGAAACGGAAGCGTGGCGCGCGCGTCAGAGTGTGGGTGCACATCAGAGTGTGGGTGCCCATCAGGGTGTGGGTGAAAGTGTGCTCGCTGCTTCGCCCGTTCTGGCACCCTTCATCGGGCGCCTCGGATATCGCCTGGCACAGGGAAAGCGGTTCACCGATCCACTGGCTTTGGACGCAAACTACGTGCGCCGTTCCGACGCCGAAGTATTCTGGAAAGACGGCCGGGATCCCGTTACAAAATAGAAACTTAGGAGTCGACTTGTGATCAGACGAATTCTGGGGATTGCACTGGTGGCGGCGGCTTTTGCAGCGGCCGTTTACGTTGTTGCCACCCCCGGCTCCGCCTCGGCTTGGGCAACTGATACCGCCACGCAGTCTGCAGGCGCGCAGGCAGGTCAGGCCGACAACAATTGGATCGCGCGTAGCAATGAATTCGCAAACATGCTGATCGCGATTGAAAAGATGCATTCGCCGGAATCAGCATCGTCCGAAGGACTGAGCGAATACGACGAAAAGATTTCCGCCGCGACGCACGAAGACGATGTGGCCCAGACTTCCGAAACCCGCGCAGTCCTCGCGAAGTTCCAGGAACAATTGCCAAAAGAACAAGACAAGTATATCCGGCAAGACCTGGAGATCATGATTCACAGCACGCAGCTCAACCTGAAGCAGCACGATTTCGCCGAAAACCATCAGATCCCCTACATCAATGCAAGCGGCGCTGTCTTCCAGGGGCTCCGGGTATTGCTGGACGACCAGGTGGCCGCCGAACGCCGTCCGTCGGCGGTCGTGCGGCTGCGAAAGTACGCCGGGCTTGAGCCTGGCTACACGCCTTTCTCCGATAAATTGCGAAAGCTCACCGAATTGCAGTTGGCCAAGCCCAACATGATTTATCCGGCCAAGGCCCGGGTGGAAACGGCACTTTCGCGCAATTCCCTCTATGTCGATGGAATCGCCGAACTCTTCAAACAATACAAATTGCAAGGCTGGGAAGAGCCTTATGCCAAGTTGAAAGAGCAGCTTACCGCTTACGATCAATGGATCAAGAGCGATATTCTGCCGAAGGCGCGCGCGGATTTCCGCCAGCCTCCCGAGCTTTATGCTTTGGGACTCGAAGGCTACGGGATTGACATTCCTCCCGCCGATCTGGCGGCCATGGCGCATAAAGCGTTTACGGAATATCAGGCCGAGATGCAAACCATCGCGTCGCAAATCGCCAAACAACAAGGCTGGCCGAGCGGCGACTATCGCGACGTCATCAAGAAGCTGAAAGAAAACCAGTTGGTCGGCGACTCGATTCTTCCCTTTTATAAAGATCGCCTGAAAGAGATCGAAGGGATTATCGTGAAGCAAAAGCTGGTCAGTCTGCCCGACCGCCCCGCGCGCATCCGCATCGGCACGCCGGCGGAAAGCGCGCAGCAGCCCGCGCCGCACATGGTTCCTCCCCCGCTCCTGAACAACACCGGACAGCAAGGGGAGTTTGTACTGCCGCTGAACATGCCCGCCGCCGCGGGCAGCGCCAAAGCCGAAAAGGTGGACGACTACACGTTCGATGCGGCTTCGTGGACGTTAATCGCGCACGAAGCCCGCCCCGGCCACGAGCTGCAATTCGACTCCATGGTCGAACATGGTGTCTCGCTGGCCAGATCGCGCTTCGCCTTTAACAGCACCAACGTCGAAGGCTGGGGACTATACGCGGAGTACATCACAAAGCCCTATATGCCGCTGGAAGGCCAGCTGATCTCGCTGCAGTTTCGACTGTTGCGGGCGGAACGCGCGTATCTCGATCCGGAGCTGCAGGCTGGCAAGATTCAACCTGCCGACGCCATGAAAGCCCTCACGCAGGACGGCGTTTTCTCGGAGCCTTTCGCCAACCAGGAGGTCGAGCGTTATACGTTCCGCTCGCCAGGGCAGGCCAACTCTTATTTTTACGGCTACACGAAGCTGCTGCAGCTCAGGAAGGATGCCGAGGCAGCGCTAGGTTCGAAATTCGATCAGCAGAAATTTCACGATTTCATTCTCGCTCAGGGGCTGTTGCCGCCAGACCTGATGCGCAAGGCGGTGATGGAGGATTTCATTCCGGCCGCAAAAGCGGGCCGGTGACGAGGAGTTTATGGCCTCGGACCCACGGATGAACCCTGAACGCTTAGTCCAAAGCCTGTATCCTGCTCTGGTGCGGAAATTCGATCCGCGAGATGCGCCCGCAGTCGCTGAAATTCTGCGGGGCTCCCCCGAGGCTGCGGAGTGGTCGGTGAAATCCATCGAGCAATTGGACCTGCGGGGCGAGCTGGGCTGGGTGGTCGAAAATGACGGGGCTGTAACTGGCTTTCTCGTCGCGCGCGCCATCGAGGATGAGGCGGAAGTTTTGAATCTCTGCATTGATCCGGCGAAACGCCGAATCGGAAACGCGACCGCGCTGGTGCGCGTGGCAATTACGCAATTGCCGCGGCAGGGTGCGAAGGTTCTGTTCCTGGAAGTTCGCGAAACCAACTTGCCTGCAATTTCCTTTTACGAAAAGCACGGTTTCATCAGGGACGGCTACCGTCCGGGTTACTATCAAAACCCGACGGAGGCGGCAGTACTAATGAGGAGAGAACTCACAGGCTAGGACTCCATACTGGAATTTTCTTCAGGTTCCCTCTTGACGCCGTCAAGCCACGGGTTTACCGTCCGCTCATGGAGTAGTTATCCAAAATTAATGTAGTCGTGAGGAGGAACGCATGGCCACTATGGCGCGGAACCCTCGGGACATACTCCTCGATACAGACGCCGAGTATCAGCGTCTGGCCGAGCAGCATGCCAAGTACGAAGCCGAACTCCAAAAACTTACCTCGGATCCCTACCTCAACTCGGAACACCTCCTGGAAGAAATCAAGCTCAAGAAGATGAAGCTCTACTGCAAAGATGAGATGGAGCGGATCGCCGCCCGCGTGCAGCGGGCGCGCGCTAACACCACCTAGCAGAGTTTCCAAGTAGGCACAGTGCCTTAGAAAGCCGTGCATGCCGGCGCGGTGAGAGCCGTCGCCGGGAAGGCTGTGGTATTGTCTAGCTGGCATGGTCAAAGAGGGATACTACTTCGGGGTGCCCCCGCTGGCTTTGGGCATCGCGGCTTTCCTGGCTCACTGGGTTGTCGCGGGAATTCTTCTGGTGTTTTTGGCGGCCTTTGTTTTCTATTTCTTCCGCGATCCTGAGCGTGTCATTCCGGCCGACCCTGACGCGGTCGTTTCCCCAGCGGACGGACGTGTGGTTGTTGTCACGGATGAGGATCAGGCGGGCGTCCCGGGCAAACGCATCAGCATCTTTCTGGCGATCTGGAACGTGCACGTGAACCGCTCCCCGGCCGCAGGCACCATTGTCAAAATGGATTACCGGCCCGGCAAATTCCTGGCCGCGATGCGGCCGCGAGCCTCCCTGGAAAATGAGCAAAACGTTATTTCCCTTTCGACAGCTTCCGGCGAAATGGTCTTCAAACAGATTGCCGGCCTGATCGCGCGCCGGGTAGTCTGTTGGAAGAAGGCCGGCGACACCGTGCAGCGTGGCGAGCGGATCGGGTTGGTACGATTCGGCTCGCGGGTGGACCTGTGGGTGCCGCGCGACGCGCAAATTCTCGTGGCTCTGGGCGACAACGTAAAGGGCGGATCGAGCGTTCTGGCACGCTGGCCGGTGCCGGTAGGCTCGGGTTTGGATCGCGGGCTTCCCGCCAAGATGCCGGTCGAGAACCTGACGGCGAGTTTCAAACGAGCATAGGAATTAGCTCTCAAACGAACGTAGAAATTGAGCGGGGAAGCGAACCTAAGATGTCTGACTCTGTGCAACAGCTGGCCGAGGCGGAACATCCGCCTGAAGTTTCCATCCGCGGGCGCCGCATCCGCAATCCGAAATTGCGTCGCGGAATTTTCCTGCTGCCCAGCCTGTTCACTACCGGCAATCTGCTGTGCGGATACTACGCCTGCGTGGCGACGCTGACGGGCAGCGTTCTCCAGTCGGACCCGTTCGATCATGCCGCGAAGGCCATTGGTTTGGCGATTGTGTTTGATTCGCTGGACGGGCGCGTGGCGCGACTCACCGGAACGAACACGGAATTCGGCGTTCAATTTGATTCGCTGGCGGACGTGGTGAGTTTCGGGATTGCTCCCGGCTTGCTGGCGTACTCGTGGGGCGTCCGGCACCTGCCGGGCCTGGATACTACTGCAAGCGCCCAGCAGATTGCGCAGTTCGGCTGGTGGTTCTGCCTGGCGTTCGTAGTGTGCTGCGCGTGGCGCCTGGCGCGCTTTAATGTGCAAGGCATGGCTCCCGGCGGATCGAAATATTTTGTGGGCATGCCGACTCCCGCGGCGGCAGGAATGATCGCGGCCACGGTGCATGCGTTTAAGGCGCCGATTGAGGATTGGCGCTGGTCCATCGGCTGGATTTTCCTGGCCTTAGCGCTGGCCGCGCTGATGACCAGCACCATCCGATTTTACAGCTTCAAGGACTTGCCATGGTCCCGCAAGCAGCCCTCGCTGGCCATCGTGTTCATCGCATTGCTGGCAGCGGCCATCTGGCGATGGTCCGAGATCGTCTTGTTACTGATTGCCGCAACGTACACGGCCGCGGGTGTGGTCTTGCATCTGATAAGGCTATTACGCCAGCGGCGAACCGCGTGATGCATGTCCTTTGAGCGGGACTCCAACCGAATTGTGATCGCAGGTGCGTCCTCGCTGCCGGGCGCGGAGCTGAAGTCGCTACTGGAAGAGAGCCGTTTCGCGGCCTCGGATTTTCGCCTGCTGGATGAGGAGTTGGCGGCGGGCACGTTGACCGAAGCAGGCGGCGAGCCTGCGGTGATCCGGCCCGTCGAAGAAGACAGCTTCGACCGCGCGCGCTTCGTGTTTTTCGCTGGCTCCGCCGAATTCACGCGCGCAAACTTCGCCTTGGCTCAGCGCAGTGGCGCCGTCATCATCGATCTCTCGGGCCACTCCGCGTCGCTGCCTGATTCCGTGCCGTGGTTTCGCGGGTTAGAGAAGCTTCGCGGCCAGGACGTTCCGGGAAAGCCACCCCTCGCGACCATCCCCTCGGCCCCTGCCGAGGCGCTCATCCGCCTTGCACTGTGCTTGCAAGCCCTGGGCCTGCGTCAGCTGACCGCAACCGTGCTTCAGCCGGTTTCCGCTTGGGGAAAGCCGGGCATCGAAGAACTGGAAACGCAGAGTAGCCAATTGCTTTCTTTCCAGGCTGCCGGGAAACCGCTTTTCGACGCACAGGTCGCCTTCAACACGCTGGACCGCTTTGGTCCAACGAGCCGGTTCGATTTGCGCGCGACGCTGGCCAATCTGCGCTCGGAGGTACGCTCCTGCCTCCGCGAATCTCCGGTGGTTCCCGCGATTCAGCTTGTGCATGTTCCTGTATTTTATGCGAACACATTTTCTGCGTGCGCCGAGATGGACAGCTCTGTCGATGCGGCCCGCATCCAAAGCACTTGCAAGGAAGCAGGATTCTCTGTGATGCAGACGCCGGACAGTCCTAACAATCTGAGTGTGGCGGAAGAATCGGCAGTTCAGCTGGCGCAACCGGAGCCCGATCCAGCAAAGCCTGGAACCTGGTGGTTCTGGGGCGCAGCGGATAACATTCGTTTGCCAGCTTGGAATGCGGTGAAACTGGCGGAGAAGCTCGCCGAATGAAAAGAATTTTCTGGCGCAGGGTCGCGGTGATGGCGGCCACGATCGGTGGATTGAGCGGATGTGGGTACCACGTTGCCGGACGGACGGATGCGCTGCCCCCGAGCATTCACGTGATTGCCGTGCCGGCGCTGGAAAATGCGACCACCAGCTACCGCATCGAGCAAAAACTTACGTCGGCCACCGTGCACGAGTTTCTGGCGAAGACTCCGTACAAAGTGGTGTCGAATCCGCTCGACGGAGACGCTGTGCTGCGCGGAAAAGTGGTCGCCCTGGAAGCGGTTCCGTTGCTTTTCGATACGGTCAGCGGGCGCGCGACCACCATGTTGGTTACCGTGAAGTGCGACGTGACGCTGACGCAGACCTCCACGGAAAAGGTGCTATATCACACCGACAATTTTATTTTTCGGAATGAATACGAAATCTCGACGGACGTAACCAGTTTTTTTGGAGAGCAAGACCCGGCGTTGGACCGGGTGGCAAAGGATTTCGCGCAGCGCCTGGTGGCGGCTGTGACGGAGAACTACTGACGGAGATCGATCGGATGGCGCGGATATCCTCACAAGAATTGCTGGAACGCCTGAAAAAAGGCAAGGTCATTCCCGCGTTGCTGCTTTTGGGTGATGAGCCGTACCTGCGCGATACCTGCCGCAGGCTGCTGGTGGGGACGTTCATTCCAGAAGCGGCGCGAACCTGGGGAGTGTCGCGATACTCAGCGGATCGCGGTGAGACGCAGAGCGCTTTGGAACAGGCGCAGACCTTGCCGATGCTCTCGCGGCAGCAAGTGGTTTTTCTGGAAGACGTTGAGAAGATTGAGAAACTCGGGGAAAAGAACCGCGATGCGGCCGTGGAACAGCTCGAGGAGTATCTCGCGAATCCCGCGCCGTTTACGGTGCTGGTCCTTGAGGCCACCGCGCTCGACCAGCGCATGAAGTTGGCAAAGCTCTTGGCGGAGAAGACGCTCGTTGTGGAAGTTGGGCTAGGCGAAAACATCGAAGAACGGCTGGGCGCCGCCGTCACTCTAGCGAAATCGTTGGCGGGGGAGGAGAAAGTCGAGTTTGAGACGGGCGCTGCCGATGACCTGGCGGAATTTGTGGCGGCGGACCTGACACGACTGCAAACCGAAATCAAGAAGCTGGCCACCTATGTCGGCGATCGTAAAATCATTCGGCGGCAGGATGTGGTTGCGCTGGTGATCTCGGAGAAGACAACCACCGTGTGGGAGTTGGCGGACCTGCTGGCTTCCCGGCAGCAAAAGAAGGCGCTGGAATTTCTGGAGCGGCTGCTGCGGGACGGCGAAGAGCCTTTGCAAATGCTGGGCGCGTTGACCTGGATGTACCGCAAGTTGATCGAAGCCAGCGAAGTTCGTGGGGTCGCGAACGGCTGGCAGGCGGCGCGTGCGCTCGGAATGCGGCCGGAGCAGGCCGAGCTGGCCTTGCAAAGTGCGCGCAAAATCGGCAAGGCGAGGCTTTTGACCAGCCTGCGAGCGCTGCAAGTGGCCGACAGCCGGCTCAAGGGTGGGGCTGACGACGCCCAGGCGGTCATGGAGTTTTTGCTTATCGAGTTGACCGGCGTCGCAGCGGCGAAGATGGCCTCCGCGTAAAGACGGAATTTGAGGATGTTGGTTTGTGGCCGTGGCTGAGGCCGGGCGGGGCAAGCCCCACCCCCTACAAGCGCATGCGACGCATGCATGCAACCTGCACATGCGGCGTGGCAAACCTTGTCAAAATGCGAGTAGCGCATTCAGGGATCTGCACCCCCCTCCCCCTCTTTTTGTGCAGTGATTTGAATCTAAATGACTTACGCTACCGTTTGGCTTAGTGATCTGATTCTGAACGGTTTAGCAGGGGGACCGCCGGGGCACTGGACCGCCCGATTACTCCGCGTTTAGGCGAGGTTATCGATGGCGACATCATAGCTTAGTTGTTACCGATTGTCCAGTAAAATCCGGGGAACTTGCTGGCTGTTTGATTGGCTGGATCAAAATGGGAATAGAAAATGAACGGGACGAGCTTTGGGCCCGTCCCGTTTAGTGGAAGACTGAAATGCTAGTGGCCTAAGTTTAGGCTTTGGCTGCTTTTACGCCGTTGAAGGCTACTGTTAGGCGGGATTTGTAGCGGTTGCCGGTGTTTTCGTGGAGGACGCCCTTGGTGATGGCGCGGTCAATAGCGGACATCGTGGGGTGCAGCAGGTTGCCGGCGGCGGTGGCGTCGCCCGCGGTGATGGCGGTGCGCAGGCGGCGCATCAATGTGCGGACCCGGGTGCGGTTGGCGCGGTTTACATCGGCACGTTGACGAGATTGCTCCGCCCGCTTTAAAACCGACTTCTTCCGCTTCTTAACTTTGGTAGCCTGTCCCTGCGCCATCTAATGCTCCTTTTATGTATCGCTCAAACTAATAACGTTAAACGAGCCAAACAGCTTTGTCAAACGTGGATTAGCAAGTGATGGTGTGACATCGCAAGCATAGGACGACAAGGGCCAATGAGAAAGATCCTCTCCCAGATTGCCAGAACACTTAGCGGAACGCCGAAGCCAGTAGCTCCGACCCAGAGCAAGCAGGATGAGTTGAGCCTGCTGATCAATTCGCGACACCCGATCATCACCGTGGAGACGACAGAAGAGGGGCGGTTGGAACAATTGCTTTTGGATGTGGCGACAGCGCTGGATGTGCCGCTGTTTACGTGGAGCGTCACGACTGGGCTGGCGCGGATGAAAGGATCTCCGCTGTACAACACGCAAACTCCGGAACAGGCGCTGACGAACATCGACCTGATTCGTGGAAACGGGATTTTCGTGTTGAAGGACTTCGCCCGGTATTGCGACAACGACCGGGTGTGCCGCAGGCTGCGGGAGCTGGCGGAAAAATGCAGGGCAGAGCGAAGGTCGATTGTGATTACGGTGACCGCCGTACAGCTGCCAATTGATTTGCAGGGCGATGCGGTGCCGTTTGAATTGGGTTTGGCTGGCGCGGAAGAGCTTTTTGGGAGCGTGCGAGGGGTCATCGGACAGGCGAACGCAGAACACCGTATTCCGGTGACGCTGGATGGAGGCGGAGTACGGCAACTGGCTCAGAGCCTGGTGGGCTTGCCTCAAGAAGAGGCGATGCGGTTGCTGCGGAAATGCATTCTGGAGAGGCGGCGGGTAGATGCCGGGTTGTTGGAAGCGGTACGCGAGGCCAAGCGGCAGACTTTGCGGACCGACAGAGTTTTGGAAACGGTGGCACGGGATACCTCGTTTGCGGACGTGGCGGGATTGCGGCGGTTGCGCGCATGGATTGTGAAGCGCAAGAGCGCGCTGACGCCCGAGGGACAAAGATTTGGGCTGGAGCCGCCGAAGGGCGTGTTGATCACCGGCGTGCAAGGGTGCGGGAAGAGTTTGGCGGTGCGGTCTCTGGCAGGCGAATTGGACTACGAGCTGGCGCGGCTGGATGCGGGAGCGCTGTACGACAAATTCGTGGGCGAAAGCGAAAAGAAATTGCACCGGGCGTTGGAGGTGGCGGAGAAGCTGTCGCCGATGGTGTTGTGGATCGATGAGATTGAGAAGGCGTTCGCATCGGCGGGGTCGAGCGGGGATGCCGACGCTGGGTTGTCACAGCGGCTCCTGGCGACACTGCTGACGTGGATGCAGGATCGCAAGGGCGGCGTGTTTTTGGCGGCGACGTCGAACAACATTAATAAGCTGCCGCCGGAGATGCTGCGGAAGGGGCGATTTGACGAGATTTTCTTCGTGGATCTGCCGACCGAAGAGGTGCGCGGCTCGATGTATGCGCTGCACTTGAAGAAGCGCGGGCGGGATGCGGGGGCATTCGATTTGCCAAAGCTGGCGAAGGCTAGCAACGGGTTCAGCGGGGCGGAGATCGAGCAGTCGATCGCGTCGGCGCTGTACACGGCGTTTGGGCAGAAGCAGCAACTGACAACCGATATCTTGCTGGGGGAAATTCGAGGGACGCAGCCGCTGAGCGTGACTCGGGCAGAGGATGTTCAAGCGATTCGCGAGTGGGCAAAAGCGCGCGCGGTGCCCGCGGATTGAAATCCGCAACAAAAATCCGACGACGGTCCCTCAATTAAAACCTAACGAGTCATCGCGGCTGTACACAGCCCCGGCCCTCAGACCAGCCGGACATTGCGTTCAATGGTTTTAATCACCGTGTCCATGTTGCCGCTTAGTACTTGTTTGGCGAGGCTTAGGGTGAAGCCTTTTGCGGTGTGGAACGGGACGTGAGACGGCAGTGATAGGGCGTAGGGGTCGACTACGGCATCGATCACGACTGGACCGCCCTTGTGGGCGAGGGCCTCGGCGAGGCCTTCTCGAACGTCCGCGGGATTCTCGATGCGGATGCCCTTCGCGCCCATGGCTTCGGCGACCTTGGCAAAGTTGGGGTTCTTGAAGTCGACGCCAAAGGGGATGATGCCGCCCTCTTGCATCTCGATATTCACGAAATCGAGGGATTCGTTGTTGAGGATGATTTGAACGACTGGAGTATTGCGTTGCACCTGGGTCAGCAGGTCGCCCAGCGCGAGCATGGTGAAGCCTCCATCGCCGCAAATGGCGATGGTCTGGCGGCCGGGATAGGCCAATTGCGCGCCGAAGGCGTTGGGCGCCGCGTTGGCCATGGAGGCCCAGGAAAAGGAGCCGAACAGGCGGCGATTTCTGCTGCCGGTGATGTACCTGGCGGCCCAGATGCAAGCGGTACCGGTGTCGATGAAAAACATGGCGTCATCGGCGGCCACTTCGTCCAGTGTGGCGATCAAAAACTCGGGACGTATGGGCTTGATCTCCGGGCCCTTGTCGACGTAGTGCTGCAACAGATCGTGGAACGATTGAGTCTCTTCGATCTGCTTGTCGAGAAAGCGGCGGTCGGTCTTGTCTTGCACGCGCTCCAGCAGCGCTGTGACGGTGGACTTGATGTCGCCGACCAGGCCCAGATCAACGGCGGTGCGGCGGCCGATGTGTTTGGGATTTTTGTCGATCTGAACTTTCTTCACGCTTTTGCCGGGAAGAAATTCCGAGAATGGAAAGTCCGTGCCGAGCAACAGCAACAGGTCGGCTTCATGGATAGCTTTGTAGGCTCCGCCGTAGCCGAGCAGGCCGGTCATTCCGACAGCGTTGGGATTGTCGTGTTCCAGCCATTGCTTGCCGCGGAAGGAATAGCCGACCGGGGCTTTCAGCCTATTCGCGAGTTCGACAACCTCGTCGCGGCCATCCCGGCAACCGTCGCCGCCGAAGATGGCTACCGTTTCCGCGTTGTTGATCATGGCTGCAAGCTGATTGATGTCGGGTTCGGAAGGGCGAGAGACGGGTGGGTTAGGAATCGTGATCTCGGCGGAATAGTTGACTGCATCCGCCGATGCGACGTCGCCCGGGAGAGAGATGACTACGGGTCCGCGTTCCATGACGGCCGTGAGAATGGCGCTGGTGATGACGGGGCGGGCTTGCTCGGGATTGATGAGCCGAGCCGTGTAGAGGGACGCGGCCTCGAAAAACTTGTAAGGATTGAGTTCTTCGAGCGCGGAGGTGTCGATGAGGGAGGTCTCCACGTCGCCGGCAATGGCGATCACCGGAGCGCCCTCTTTACGCGCGTCCATCAACCCGTTGAACAGATGGACGACACCCGGGCCCGCCGTGCCGCAAACGGCAACCGGGTTGCCGGTCAGGTAGGCCTCGGCGACGGCGGCGAACACGCCGTATTCTTCATGGCGGACGTGGATGAACTCGATCTTACCGTTGCGGCGCAGTGCGTCGATGACGGGGTTCAGGGCGTCGCCAACAATTCCGTAGCAGCGCTTGACTCCAGCATTCGCGAGCATCTCCCACAAAAGATCTGCGACTTTTGCTGACATGGGACTCATCCTTTCTTGGGTCTTGGGCCGCACGGAGCCGGCGGGTTAGGGCACATGGAGTTCGCAACCGCTGCGAGAAAAGACCTCCAGCCCTCCGAACCATTGATGTTATGCAGGAAGAAACGGGTGCAAGCAAAATCGGCGTGTGCTGGAATTGGTTCGCCGTGTTGCTAGACGCATGGGCCGAGATTTTGGCGTGACCTTCCGAGGGCGGGCGGGCGCGCTACGCCAATTTCAAACTGGGGTCGGCGTTTAGGGTGGCGTCGGCGAAGTGGTTGGCGCGGAATTGGTGGTAGGCGGCGGCGGCGATCATGGCGGCGTTGTCTGTGGAGAGAGCGCGACTGGGAAAGAATACTTCGATTTCGGCGGATTGGCTGCGCAGCTCGAAGGTAGAGCGGAGTTGGGAGTTTGCGGCTACCCCACCGGAGACCAGGATGCTTTCGGCGTGGAGTTGTTCGGCGGCGAGCATGGTGCGGTTGACCAGGTCGCGGACTACGGCATTCTGGAATTCGCGGACCAGGGCCAGGGATTGCGGGGTGCAAAGCGGGAGGAGTTGCTCGAATTTGCGTTCGCCGCGGGACAGAGCTGCTTGTCTGGCCAGGATTTCGGCGCCGTATTCGCAGTGTTCGCGGACGTGGTAGAGCACGGCGGTTTTCAGGCCGCTGAAACTGAAGTCGAGCGGATTGCCGCGGGTTTTTGTGGGGCCAAATTTTATTGGGGCTGGGGCGTCGTCTGCTGATGCGGCCAGGCGGTCCAGGATCGGGCCACCGGGGTAGCCTAGTGCCAGGAGTTTGGCCACTTTATCGTACGCTTCGCCTGCGGCGTCGTCGCGGGTTTGGCTGATTTTTTTGTAGCGGAACGTCGAACCGGCGGGGTCCTGGGCTACTTCGTAGAGGACGGTGTGGCCTCCGGAGACGATCAAGCAGACCGCCGGAAGCTTCGGGGACTTCCCTGCTTTGTGCGCTTCCAGAAATACCGCGTGGACGTGGCCATCCAGGTGATTGACCGGGACTAGTGGCTTTCCTAACGCTTGGGCTAGCGTTTTGGCGTAGGTGATTCCGACCAGAAGTGCCCCTACCAAACCGGGGCCTTGCGTTACGCCAATGGCATCTAGGTCGGAGAGCTTCAGGCCTGCTTGCTGCATGGCTTCCCGGACTACTGGGACGATTTGGCGCAGGTGTTCGCGGGAGGCGAGTTCCGGGACTACGCCGCCGTATTGGCGGTGGATGTCGATTTGGGAGGCCACGATGCTGGAGAGGATTTCGCGGCCGTCGGCGACTACGGCTGCAGCGGTTTCGTCGCAGGAGGATTCGATTCCTAAGATGCGGGTGGTCATGGGAGTTCTTTGGCCAGCGGTAATTGTAAATTATAGCCGATGTGATTCATGGTGGCACGCGGCTGGCGCACGGAGAATCGGCGCTTCGCCGGGAGGTTAGCGCCGGTGTCGCAGGCGGGCGGGGCAAGCCCCGCCCCTACAAGGGCAGTCGGGGGAGCAAGGCAGTCGGAGATGGGAAGATAGGCGGTTGTCAAATGGAAAGAGAGGCGGTCGGAAGGAGGGGAAATTGTAGGGCACAGTAGGGCGGTGGCGTGATTGACAAAGGCTGGGCGGGGCCGCTACTGTGCGGGGGGACGAGTAGCAGAATCCTTTTGGATCGAGATCACACCTAAATTTATGACTGCTCACGATATTGCGTCTACGCAGAACCATGCTCCTGTCAAGAAGGTGCGCAAAGCTGTTTTGCCGGCGGCTGGATTGGGGACGAGGTTCCTGCCTGCGACCAAGGCTCAGCCGAAGGAGATGTTGACGGTCGTCGATAAGCCGCAGATTCAATACGTGGTGGAAGAGTGCGTCGCTTCGGGAATCGAGCACGTCATCATTGTGACGGGCAAGGGGAAGAATTCGATCGAGGACCATTTCGATTCATCGCCGATGCTGGAAAGTTTCCTGGAGTCGAAGGGAAAGAACCATCAGGCGGAAATGGTTCGGGATATCAGTAACTTGGTGCAAGTGAGCTACACGCGGCAAAAGGAGCCGCTGGGTCTGGGGCACGCGGTGCTGGTGGCGCGGGATTTGGTGGGCGACGAGCCGTTTGCGGTGCTGCTGGGCGACGTGTTGATTCCGGGGGAAAATCCGGCTACGAAGCAGCTGATCGATGTGTATGAGGCTACCGGAGTGGGTGCGATTGCTGTCGAGGAAGTGCCCAAGGATCGGACACATTTGTATGGGATCGTGGCGGGAGAGCCAGCGCCGCTGCCGCCGTTTGGAGCCCGGATATTGCGGGTCACGGATCTGGTGGAAAAGCCGAAGCCCGCGGATGCGCCTTCGAATCTGGCGATTACCGGGCGGTATGTTTTGCCTGCGGCGATATTCGAGTGTTTGGCGCGGACCAAACCTGGGGCGGGTGGCGAGATTCAGTTGACCGACGGATTGAGGTTGCTCGCGCAGGAGCAGGGTCTTTGGGCTTACATTTACGAGGGCGTGTCGTATGACGCTGGGGATAAGCTTGGATTTTTGAAGGCTACCGTGGAGTTGGCTTTGCAGAATGCCGAGCTTGGGGAGGATTTTCGGGAGTACTTGAAAACTTTGAAGCTGTAGAGACGCGTTAGGATTGCGAGCGCGAATGCGTTTAAGTACTCGCCGTTAGAGGTCATTTGTTTCGGCTTCGACGACTGCGGATGGGTGTATCGGCACCTAAACCCCGCCCTCTCGGAGAGGGCAGCTACAGGATCTAAGCTGGCTTGGCATTTTCTCTATTTCTTGCTGGAGGATTTTTCGGACTTCTTTTCTTTTGTATCTCTCTTTTCCTTGGTGTCCTTCGCGGACGTATCTTTGTTTCCGGAGTCTTTTCCCGAATCCTTCGCTGTGTCTTTTGATGAATCTTTCGGGGCTTCATCTTTTTTGTCGGAGGCGGGTCTGTCGTCTTTGCCGCTGTCGCCACCCGCGGATTTTTTGCCTGCGTAGTCGGTTACGTACCAACCGGAGCCCTTGAACTGGATGGATGGCGCGGAAATTAGGGCTTCGACTTTGCCTGCGCAGTGCGGGCATTTCTTGAGATGCGGCCCGGAAACCGGTTCGATTTTTTCGGTGAGACGACCGCACTTGAGGCATTTGTACTCGTACAGGGGCACAGACACCCTCCTTCAGGGGTTTGAACTAGTCAGTATATCATGCGGAGGTTTCGGCTTCGGAGCGCGTGCTAGACTCTAACGCATGACGGGGAAGCGTTTATGACCGCCGGGCGTTCAGCGGAAGAGTCAGAAGAATTAGACGTTCAGTTAGAGGGAGCCGCAACGTTGGCAACCGCGCCGACCGGGTGTCTCTATCTGGTGGGCACGCCGATCGGCAACCTGGAAGACATTACGCTCCGGGCGCTGCGAATTTTGCGGGAAGCTGACCAGATTGCGGCAGAGGACACGCGACATACGCAGAAGCTCTTGCAGCACTATGAAATCGCGCGGCCGCTGGTGAGTTATCACGAACACAATGAGATGACGCGGGCACCGGAGTTGCTGATCGCGCTGGAACAAGGGGCGAAGATCGCGCTAGTTAGCGACGCCGGGATGCCGCTGGTGTCGGACCCTGGTCATCGTCTTGTGACGCTTTGCCTGCGCCACCAAATACCCGTGGTGCCTGTGCCGGGACCATCGGCGCTGCTGGCGGCGCTTTCGGCTTCCGGATTGCCCAACGAGGAGTTTCTGTTTGTGGGATTTCTTCCGCAGCGCAGCGGAGAGCGGCGGCGGGCGCTGGAGCGGCTGCGCATTGAGGATCGCACTATTATTTTTTACGAGGCGCCGCATCGGATCGCGGAATGCGTCGCGGACGCGAGAGAGATTTTGGGAGATCGCCCGGCATGTTTGGCGCGCGAAGTGACCAAGCTGCATGAGGAATTCCGGCGGGGGAAGCTGTCGGTGATCGCAAGTTCGCTCGAGGAGCGGCCGGCTCGGGGGGAGATTACGCTGTTGATCGGGGCGGCGGTCCCTGGTGAGGCCGGTGCGCATCTTGATTCGGCGCAGAGCCTTTCCGAGAGGGTGGAGGAGCTGATGCGTCAAGCGAAGCTGGATCGCAAGGATGCGTTGAAATTGGCGGCGAAGGAACGTGGATTGACGAGGCGCGCGGCGTACGATCGAATCGTTGAAGAGCGTAATTAAGAGGCAAGCTCCGCTACACTTTGGCTGCAACACCGTTGCAAGCATATTGCATCCTATAAGTAGCGCCGTGGTGACCGATCCTCAAGAGGGCCCACGTTGCGCGGAAGCGCTATGCATTGGATCGCCCAGAGAAGGATTTTCCGCTCTCGTTATCTCGCCGTTTTCTGCGTGATTTTTCTTTTGCTAGCGGGGTTCTCGCCCGCCGACTGCGCCGCGAATCGAGTCCCGGGTGGCACGTCCGACGAGCATCGGGCTGCTGACCCGAGATCGGCTGAGAGCTCGAAAACAACGTGTGATGATGCGATTCCCGCCGGCACCATCCTTCCCGTCGTCCTGCCCTCGATCTCATCGAAAAGCGTTAAGAAAGGAGACAAGATCAGGGGCAAACTCGCGCAAGACGTTCGGCTGCAAGGCGGGAAGACGATTCGAGGGGGCACAAACGTGTTTGGGAGCGTGGTGGACATCGGAAGCGGTGATTCGGGGCGCGGAGCAACGCTGACGATCAAGTTTGACAGGCTCGTTCAACGAGGAGAATCGACGTCTATCCGAACACATTTAAGGGCGATGGCAACGACGGTGGCGATCGAACAAGCGCAGATTCCTACTTCGGGTCCCGGCGAGAGCGACGTGTACGACTGGCTTACCACTGTGCAGGTTGGCGGCGACGTGGTTTACGGTAAGGAAGGCCCAGTCGAACGGGGCACCCGAGTTCTGGGTGAGAGCACCTATGACGGCGTGTTCGTTCGGACGCTCGCCAGCGCCGACGGACGTTGTCGGGGTAGCGTCTATGGGAACGACTGGCCACAGGCCTTGTGGGTATTTTCTGCCGACGCGTGCGGCCTTTATGGTTTCCCCAATCTCGAAATCCGCCATGTCGGGCGGACCGAACCGTTGGGCGAGATCGTTTTGGAGTCGAAGCGTGGTCCGGTGAAGATACGAGGCGGAAGCGGAGTTTTGCTGCGAATTGATGGGTGTGAATAGTCTTTTTTTCCGATACGCAACGCAGGAGGATGTGCTGATCGAACGGGAATCGCGCCTTACGACTTGGGACGCGCCCTTCTTACATCCGGGTAAACTGAACTACATCGCGTCGCGACGGAGCGCCTCGAACATTGCGCTCCGACTGCGGAGCAATTTAGGCGGCGGTTTCGGGCTGGAAGAGACGGCGGAAGCGCGGACCTGTGAATTGCACTCCGACCAGGCGTTCGCCGGTTTCGGCGTCGCGGATGTGCACGACGCGGCCTTGGGTGGCGAAGTCTGCTTCTTTTTCCTTGCGGCGGGCGCCGAAATGCGACTGTGGAATACAGATTTCGAGGTCGGAACCGATAGCGACGTCAAAGCGGGTGATGAACGCCGCGCCGCCCCTGCAAAGATTTTCGCTGGAAGTTTCTTCTTCAAAATTGATGCCGCGAGAGTCGCGACCTTTGACCTTGAGGGGCAGGCGGACGGAAATCCTACGTTCCGCGCGAGGTTTCGAGGGGGATGGGGTGCTGGTTTCCTGCATCGTGCGCTGGGATCTCGCTTGAGCCTGCGCCGATGTGCTGCTCGAAGAATCGTTCCACACAGTCCAGCACCTCCTGCTGAGTTCGCGCTTCATGCACGGTGCGACGCAGTTCGCTGCCGTTCCCCACGCCATGCGTGAACCAGCAAGCGAACTGTTTCATTTTGCCAACACCGTCGGGGAGGTTGGCAGCGGTAATTTCCTGGTAGTAGCCAGAAAGTAACCGGTGGCGGTCGGCGTCGGTGGGCGTGTCATAACGCCTGGTGGCAGCGTATTGGGCCATCTGGCGGAAGATCCAGGGATTGGTGGCGGCGGCGCGGCCGATCATGACCGCATCGCAGCCGGTGACGTTCACGATGCGTTCGGCGTCTTCGGGAGAGTTCACGTCGCCATTGCCGATCACCGGGATGCGGACGGCGCGCTTGACCGCGGCGATCAGATTCCAGTCGGCGCTTCCGCTGTAGCCTTGCGTGCGGGTTCGCGGGTGGACGGCGACGCCTTCGACTCCGGAGTCTTCGGCCATTTTCGCTACGTCGACTGCGACGACGGAGTTTTCGTCCCAGCCGGCGCGGAGTTTGATGGTGAGAGGAATTTTCACCGCGGCGCGCACGGAGCGGAAGATTTCGCCCAGCAGCGGCAGGTCGCGGAGCAGGCCCGAGCCGCCGCACTTCACTACTTTTTTCGCGGGGCAGCCTAGATTGATATCAACGGCGTCGTAGCCCAGGTCTTCGACCATGCGGGCGGCATCGGCCATCACCTCAGGATTGGCGCCGAAAAGTTGCGCGGTGATGGGGTGTTCGTCTTCCTGGAAGTAGAGATACCGCAGCGTCTTTTTCGCGCTGCGCGTGATGCCTTCCGAGCTGGTGAACTCGGTCATCAGCAGGCCACAGCCGCCGAGGCCGCGAATCACGCGACGAAATAGCGTGTCGGTGACGCCAGCCATGGGGGCGAGGATCGTCGCGGGCCGGATGGTGAGGTCGCGAATTTTGTACGACGCCGGAATCATGGTATCAGCCAGTATAACAACAGAGCGGTGACTCGGGCCGTGCAAAGACGACGAAAGAACACTGCAAACGAGCAATTCACGGCGCGTCTAAGCGCGCCATTGCGGTCTGGACAACATCTAGGTATTATCTAGAGATGCTGCGGTTCGATTGGGATGAGCGTAAGAATAAAGCCAATCGCAGAAAGCACGGGATTTGGTTTGAAGAAGCGCAGAGCGCATTCGACGATCCGTCGGCGCGGCTGTTCGATGACCCGCAGCATTCGGATGGCGAAGAGCGACTGATCCTTCTGGGCGCCAGCGCCGCGGCAAGACTGCTGGTGGTAGTCCACTGCTATCGAGAATCCGATCTCATCATTAGGATTATTTCCGCGAGGAGAGCAACCAGAAAGGAGGCGGGATTTTATGAGAAAGGAATATGATTTTTCGAAATTAAAGGAACTCAAGAACCGGTACGCTGGCAAGAAAAAGGCCGTGGGAATCAATTTGAGCCCCGAGGTCGTTGACTACTTCAAAGCGTTGGCGGCCGAGACGGGACTTCCCTATCAAAAATTGATCGATCTCTATTTGTTGGATTGCGCGAAACGACGGAAGAAATTATCGATGCGATGGGTCGCGTAGCTGAGCGCTTTCCGTAGAGCGCTACAGCCCCGCGGGCGGCTTCGGGGCGGTCCGAGGTCCAGCCGAATCCTTCGGCGCCTCACTTAACACAGGTTGCAAAGTGAGTTGCTCGGGCTGGGCTGGGTTATCAGCCCGAGCGTCATCCAGCTTCAAAAAAGCGTCGAGCTTCAGGAATTTGCGGCCGAGGGCGGCGCTGTAGGCGGACCATTCTTCGTCGCCGGCGCCGCTGGCGAGGGCCACGCGGACGGCGGCCATCTTGGAATCCAGATCGTCGAGGTAGTGGAACACCATGGCTTCGCGAATCATGGGGAGCTTGGGCGAGCCAAATTCGTATTGGCCGTGATGGCTGATAAGCAGATGTTGAACCACGGTTTTCAGCGCCGCGGGAAAACCCTCGATCTTGTCCATGGCGCGGGTGACGGATTCAAGCTCCATGACGATGTGACCGAGGAGCTGGCCCGGCGTGGTGTAGCCGATAGCGCGCTCGTAGCACAGCTCTTCGAGCTTTCCCACATCATGCAGAAGCGCCGCAGTCAACAAGAGATCGACATCGAGCTCGCGATAATGTCCCGCGACGAGCTTGGCCATACCGCAGAGACCAATGACGTGCTCGAGCAATCCGCCCAGATACGCGTGGTGCATCACTTTGGCGGCGGGGGCGCGCTTGTAGCACCTGGCGGTGCCAGGATCGGTGACGATCTCCAGGACCAGTTTTTTTAGCCAAGGGCTGCGAATGGACTCGGCATAGGCGAGCAACTCCACCCACATATTTTCGACGTCGGCGGCGGTGTGCGGCAGATAGTCCGCGAGATCGATCTCTTCGGGCTTGGCGAGGCGTACTTGAACGAGGGCGAGTTGCGGCCTGTTGCGGTAAACCTCGACGCGCGCCTGGACCTTGACGAAATCATCGCGATGGATGTCCTTCGCGGCGATTTCAAACTGTTCCCACATGCGCGCTTCGATCGTGCCGCTGCGGTCGCCGAGTTCCAGGCGCAGATATGCGCGGCCTTCGCGTGTGTTGCGGACCTCTTTTTCGTGAACGAGGAAAAAGCTCGTGATGGTTTGTTCGGAAAGCAGTTCGGTGACAAAACCTGTCTTCATGCGCCGGAAGCCGTCCCTGACCTCTTTCCAAATAGCAGGTATTTCTTGCGGCCCTTCTTGGGTCCCTTGCTGGCTTCGGGAGTCGCACTCACTTCCTGGATTTCGGAGTTGCCGCCGCCGGCCATGTCTTGATATCCGGGCTTGATCACCACATAACTTTGTTCGCGAAGTGTTTTCAGATATTCATGCAGCTTGGGTTCCATCCGTTCGGAGTAGATCTTGTCCGTGATCTCGCCCTCGACCTTGCTGAGGGACTGCAGGCCTTCGTCGTAGTGTTCCAGGACCTGCAAAATCAGGTAGCCCTGCTTGGTGTCCAGCACGTCCGTGAGGTCGTTCTTTTTCATCTTGAAAACGGTGTCTTCCAGTTCCTTCGAGAGCTCGCCCCGCTTATAGACGCCCAGGAAGCCACCCTGCTTGGCGGTGCTGCCGTCCGAAAAACGCTTGGCGATTTCGGTGAATTCTTCGCCGTCCTTCACGCGCTTGAGGGCGGTCTCCGCCTTCTTCTTCAAGTCCGGAAGCTCGCTGTCTTTCTTCCCTTCAGTGCTGACCACGATCTCGCGAAGCGCCACCTGCTCTGGCCGCATATATTCCTGTTTGTGGTCTTCGTAGTACTTGGCGATTTCTTCTTTTCCGACGGTGATGTGCGAGCCGACTTCCTGGCTGATTACGCGCTGCGTCAGCAGTCCCTTGCGGATGTTGTCTTTGAAATCTTCCCAGTTGATGCCTTGGGTAGAGACGGCCTTTTCCAGATCTTCCATGCTGCTGAGGTTGTTCTGGATGCGAATCTGGTCGAGGCGCTTGATGACCTCGGTCTCGACGCTGATACCCATATCTTTACCGCGCTGCACCAGTAGCGACTGGTCGATCAAGTCCTTCAATGCGTTCTTCTGGCGGTCCTCGACCTGAATCTTCAATTCCTCCGCCGTGCATCTTCCTTTGCACTCTTGCTCGGCGTCCTCTTGGGCGGTGGCGCGCGCTTTATCGAGTTCGGAGCGCGTGATGATTTCATTGTTTACACGAGCGATGATCTCTTCGACGGTTTTGGAATTCGCTCCTTCGGCGGGAGCCTCCGCCGCCTTGTCCGACGGCTTCTTGGCAGGCGTCTTCGCTGGCTGCTTCGCCGGGGGCTGATCTTCGGTGGCCGGGGCAGTGCCGGGCTTTTCCAGGGTCGGCGTTTGAGATGGCGCCGGACCGGGGGCCGAGGGCTTCTTGTCCTGATCCTGGGGCGCGGGCGCAGGCGGTTGATCCTGAGCCGCAAGCGGAGTGGCAGCGCAGAATGTCATGCAAGCAGTCAGGCACACTGCCATCAGGCAGGTCGCCGCGAGAGTCAACAGGTTTCGCATTACTTTCCTCATACCTAAAGAGTTTAATCCTGCCCGCGAAGGCTGAGCAATACGTTTCTCACCGCCGCAGGCACCGGTTCTCCGCGGGTCACTTCCATCCACAAAACGCCGCTAGGATCGAGTTTGATGCCTTTTCGGGAGCGCACGACGTTCACCAGCGCAGCTGGGTCAATTGTCGTTTCTGGATGAAAACGAATGGCGATGCGGCTGCCTTGCCGCTCCACCGCCGAGATGCGCAGGCGCTCGCACATGGATTTGAGGACGGCATACTCCAAAAGGTTATCCACCGTACCTGGCGGTGTACCAAAGCGATCTTCCAGCTCTTTGCGGACGTCCTGCTTTTCTTCGTCCGAGGCGATTGAAGAGATGCGCTTGTACGTGCGGAGGCGCAGGTTTTCGCTGGGAATGTAGTTTTCCGGGATGCGCACGTCGAAGCCGAGGCTGAGGGTGGTGCGCAGCTCGGGTGCGGCTTCTTCTCCCTTTAGCTTGGAGACGGCGCGTTCCAGCATCTGGCAGTACAGGTCGAAGCCGATGGACTCGATGTGGCCGTGCTGCTGGCGTCCGAGCATGTTGCCGGCTCCGCGGAGTTCCAGGTCGAGCGCGGCGATGCGGAAGCCCGCCCCGAGCTCACTGAATTCCTTCATGGCGGAGAGGCGCTTGCGAGCGATATCGGAGAGCGTGGTCTCGGGCGGAACGAGCAGGTAGGCGTAGGCGCGTTGCGACGCCCGGCCTACGCGGCCACGCAACTGGTAAAGCTCGGCTAGGCCCAGGCGATCGGCGCGATTGATGAGAATGGTGTTTGCTCTCGGGATGTCGAGGCCATTTTCCACGATCGTGGTGGCGACCAGCACGTCAGCTTCGTCGCGAATAAACTTCAGCATCACACTTTCGAGCTCTTTTTCACCCATTTGTCCGTGGCCTACGACCACGCGCGCTTTCGGGACCAGCTTGGTGACTAGCGCCGCGAGCGAATAAATCGACTCGACGCGGTTGTGGATGAAATAGACCTGTCCGTCGCGGGCCATTTCGTTTTCGATCGCGCGCCTCACCAGTTCTTCTTCAAATGGGGCGACGACTGTCTGAATGGCGAGCCGATCTCTTGGCGGCGTCTCGATCAGCGACATATCACGGAGGCCCACCAGCGACATATGCAGCGTGCGCGGAATGGGAGTGGCCGAGAGTGCCAACGCGTCCACATTTTTGCGCATCTCCTTCAGGCGTTCCTTGTGTGCGACGCCGAAGCGTTGTTCCTCATCGACGATCAGCAGGCCCAAGTCGTGAAATTTTACGTCTTTGGACAGCAAGCGATGCGTGCCAATGACGATGTCCGCCTTTCCGGCCTCGAGGGCTGCCAAGCTTTCCTTTTGCTGCGCCGTCGTGCGGAACCTGCTCAGCATTTCGATGCGTGCTGGAAACGCCGCGAAGCGCCGCTTGAAGGTCTCGAAGTGCTGAAAGGCAAGCACCGTCGTGGGCGCAAGAATGGCGACTTGCTTGGAGTCGGCGATGGCTTTGAACGCGGCGCGCATGGCTACTTCGGTTTTGCCGTAGCCGACGTCGCCGCACAGGAGGCGATCCATCGGCGTGGCGCTTTCCATGTCGCGCTTAATGTCGGCGATGGCGAAATTCTGATCGGGAGTTTCTTCGAATTCGAAAGCGTCTTCAAATTCGCGATGGAAGTTGCCGTCCGGCGAAAATGCCAGGCCGGGCGCGGTTTTTCTAGCTGCGTATAGCGCCAGGAGTTGTTCCGCCATGTCTTCCAGGGACTTGCGGACGCGCGTCTTGCGCGTATTCCACCCGGTGCCGCCGAGTTTGTCGAGCGGCGGATGTGCGCCCTCGACGACTCGATAGCTTTGCACCAGGTCCATGCGCTCGAGCGGAACGTAGAGGCGCGAGTCCTCGGCGTACCGCAGCAGCATGAATTCGCCGCGGCGTCCGTCTGACTCGATCTGGCGGAGCCCCTCGAACTGGCCGATACCGTGGTCCACGTGGACGACAAAGTCGCCAGGCTTGAGTTCGGCGAAATCGCTGAAGAAGCCGGAGGTGCGGATTTTGCGGCTCGGGCGGTCCAGCGACGGCGTGACCTCGAAGAGGTCCGAATTGCCGAACAGCGTGAGCCTCGACTCTGGGAACGCCACGCCGTCGGCGAAAGGGGCGCGGATCAGGAGTAACGCGGCCGATTCGTGGGCGCGCTCCGAGGTGAATCCCGCAGCGGCGTCTTCGGATTCGCCCAGAACGTATGGAGTTTCGTATTCGCGGCAGATGTCCGCCAGGCGTTCCAGCTCGCCGGTGCTGGCTGCGGTCAGCAGAACTTTGCCGCCATCGGCGAGCTGCGATTTGACATCGCTCATGCAGGCAACGACGTCGCCGTGGAAGCGTGAGCTTGGCCGTGACGGTAACTCAAATTGCGGAATCGAGCCGATGCTGAGCGCGAGTTGCTCGAGATTGATCTGGGAGGTCTTCTCCAGCGCCGTTGCGAACTGCGCTTCGGCCCAGAAATAGTGTTCGGCGGTGGGCGCGTTGGCGTGACCGTGGCGCTCGTAGTTTTCGATCGCCTGGGCCAGATGCTTCGTTGCCGCCTCGCGGAGTGCCGCCGGTTCGTCCAGAAATACGAGTGGGCGAAGCGAACTCTCGGAAAGCTCGAACAAGGCGCTCTGCCCCGCTTCGCTTGGCGGTCCGAAAAAGGATGGGTTTTCCCAGGCGGCTTCCTCATCGCCCTGAGAGCGTTCTGGCGGCGGGACGGACCATTCGGTGAGAGGAAGCAGCGTCGTGCGTACTACCGGAGCGATCGATCGTTGCGTGCGCGGATCGAATTCCCGCACCGATTCGACGGTATCGCCCAGGAGCTCGATGCGGACCGGGCGCTGCGATTCTGGAGAAAAAACGTCGATGATGCCGCCGCGTACGGCAAACTGGCCGGGCAGCTCGACCATTTCCGTTCGCGTGTAGCCGACGGAACCGAGGTGCAACAGCAAATCTTCCAGCGGCACTTCGGTGTCCCTTGCGAGCGTACGCGCCAACGAAAGGTAGACGTAAGGGTCCTGGTAACGCCAAAGAGCGGCAGTGACCGGGGCGATCACCAGCGAAATCTGGCCGTCCGCCAGGCGAAATAGCGTGGCGGCGCGCCGTTCCAAAATATCCGGGTGCGGGCTTTGCGACTGCCAGGGTAGTGTGTCGAACGCGGGTAGGGTCGTAACGCCGCCGAGTGCACCCGGAAAAATCGCGGAGAAAAACCGAACGGTCTCGGCCAGCGATTCCGCGCGGCGATTGGACTCCGTAACAAAGAAAGCGGGCCGGCGCAACTCGTGAGCGACGTAAGCGGCGACGAGGGCCTTGGCCACGTCGTGCTGACCTGTTATGGAAATGTGATTGCCGCCCGAGCGCAGGGCCGCGAGTGCGCCTTCCATCGAAGGATGGCGCAGCACACTTTCCAATCGTTCTCGTACGGCGGGAAGAATCATTCGTGGGGTGTCAAGAATCTACGCGAGTGACCCGTGGGGTTTCGCGAATCTTTCGTAAGATATTCGTGGTGGAATGGTCGGTCAACACGGGAACTCTAACAACGCGTCCGCCCGCGGCCTCGACTTCTTCACGGCCAACAATCTGGTCTATTGGCCAATCTCCACCTTTAACCAGTACGTCGGGAAGCAATCGAGCGATGATCTCGCGAGGCGTGGGCTCGTTGAAAATAACCACCGCGTCTACGCATTCAAGCGCGGCCAGAATTTCAGCCCGTTCAGACTCCCGGATCACAGGCCGGCCGACACCTTTGAGCTGAGTGATAGTGGCGTCGCCGTTCAGTCCGACGATCAGCGCATCGCCAAGTTCACGCGCCTGCTCCAGGGTCCGAATATGGCCTGGATGCAGGATGTCGAAGCAGCCGTTGGTGAACACCACGCGGCGTCCGTTGCGTTTCTCGCGGCCAAACCGCAGAATCGCTTCGTCCAAAGTGAGAACCGCCGAACGATTCAAGGGATCTCCGTGCAGGCACAGCGGCGAAAGAAGATGACGCTTCCTGAAAGTATAGTTTATCACGCGAGTACGCGGTGGCGCCTGCGGGCGCGTCGTTGTCGATGAAATCGCCGGGAAAAACACGGGGCGCGGTCAGGGCGGTCTCCGGCGTCCTGCTGTGCGTGATCGGATTTGTGCTGGCGCGCGCGACGCCATTCCGCGAGGCGACGGTCATCGTGGACGCCGGCGGTTGCCGGATGGTCACCGATATCGTCGACGCCGGCGAGGATGAAACGCAGGGATCCGTAGTCCTGTTACACGGCCTCGCCGCAAACAAGAAAATCATGTCCTATCTGGCGCGAGGATTTGCGCTGCTGAACTTGCGCGTCTTCGTGCCCGATATGCCTGGGCACGGCCGGACGCCTGGTCCATTTTCTTTCACGCGTGCCGACTCCTGTAGCGAGTCGTTCGTGCGGCAGCTGATCACCCGGGGCGCAATCGACCCGTCCCGCACGATTTTGGCTGGCCACTCGATGGGCGGAGCTATCGCTGTCCGGGTTGGCGCGCGCATACCTGTTGCGGGTACGATCGCAATCTCCCCGGCAGCGATGGTCACAACCTACGGCGTCCCCGCTTCCGCATTGTTGTTCAACGATCCCCAGCCAGCACCGGCCAACACGCTGGTCCTGAGCGAATCGTTGACAGCGCGCAGCGTTCGCGACACAGCCCGCAACTTGATCGCGGGAAGTGGCGCGGCCACCAGCAAATACATGGTGATTCCTCGCTCGACTCATGTGAGCTTGCTCTTCGATCCAGCCGCTGGTACGAGCCTCGCAAGCATGGGCCGCGCAGGTCTTGAACCTGAAGGCTACGCCCGCGCCCCCGTCGCGAACGCCGCTGGTCGGGGCCTTCGCAGGGTTGGCAGGCATTTTTCTCCTGGCGGGGCCTTTCCTCCGCGAAACCCTAGGAATGACCACAATTCGAGCACACGATGAGGCAGACGTTGCTATACAGACAAACACGACTGGCATCGCCGAACCCGGATCTCCTATCATCGCGGCGTCGTTTGGCCGCGTTCTACCCGAGGTGACGGCGGCCTCGATTGTCATCGTCGCTCTTCTACGGGCTTTCCCTCACTCGTGGAACCCGTTCGCGTTCTTCCATGTGTTCGAAGGCGACTACCTCGGGGGTTTCTTGCTGATTCTAGGGAGCATTCTATTGCTCGTGAATTGGAAGCAGGTTGGCATCTTCCGGCAGTGGAAGCCCACCACACTTCTGGCCGGAGCTTTTGCGGCCTTAGTCTTGCCGCTACTGATTTATTCCTGGCTCGATCTCACCGCAACCGAGGCATGGCTTACGTCCGCACGATGGTTGCGCATGCCTGCGCTATGTCTCGCAGCGGTTCCCTACCACGCGGCCGAAGAATTGCTCCTTGGCCCTCCGCGAGCGCGTTCAGGCCGGGCACGTTTCGTCCTTGCCCTGGCGATTCGCTTCGCTGCCTGGGTAGCGTTAGTTCTGGGTGTGCTCGTTTTGCACAACGGCGAGATCCTGCTGGTGTTGCTTTCACCGTATCTAGCGATGTTCTGCCTGTTCCAACGTACAGGTATGGATGTTGTCCGAAAGAGTACGGGGTCGCCGCTGGCGGCGGCTCTCTTCGGTGCTATACTCCTCGCTGGATTTTCTGTGGTTGTCTTCCCGATCACATAAAATGGCCTGTAAAACCGGGCCAGCCGCTTGGCGGGTTCCGCGATGTTGTTGAGCGACCCGGCGACGGAATCCGACGCTGTCAGAAAGAAAACCAGATGGCAGACATTGCGATCGTCGGCGGCGGACCTTCCGGCGCGATGTGCGGCGAGCAGCTGGCCCGGGCGGGTCACACCGTTGAGCTTTTTGACGAGCATCTTGCCTGGGAGAAGCCTTGCGGCGGCGGGCTCACGCACAAGGCGGTCAAGTGCTATCCATTCCTGCTGGACAATCCCTATCCCAAGAAATTAGTTCATTCCGTCGAGCTGATCAGCAGTAACGATCAGCGCGCCACGCTCGATATGTCGCATCCGATCGTGATCTATTCGCGCACGGTCTTGAACGGCATGCTGCTGAATCGCGCGGCAGAGGCCGGTTGCAAGATTCGACGGTCCCACGTGTTCGGCGTGGATACTTCGGCCGCGAGACCACGCTACTGCGTGGAAGGGGAATGGAAGACCGCAGATTTTCTGGTGCTGGCCGCGGGTGCTCGCAATCAATTGCTGCCAGAAACGCGTCCACTCCAGCGCGACGAACTGGAAATCACCCAGGGATACTTCGTCCCACAAACGGCGGACACCATTACCGTTAAGTTCCTGCGAAACTTCGAGGGCTACATCTGGTCGTTCCCGCGCTGCGACCATCTCTCCGTTGGAATCTGCGGCAGCATGGCCGCCCACACCAGCGCGGAGCTGAAAACCCACCTGCACGCCTTCGTAGGCAAGCAGAAGATTTCTACCGAGGGCGCCCAATTTTACAGTCACGTGCTGCCGTCTCCCCAGGAGCGCACGCTTTCCGAGCGCACCGTCATGGGCAAGAACTGGGCACTGGTGGGTGACGCCGCGGCATGGGTCGATCCCCTGACCGGCGAAGGCCTCTTTTACGCCATGAAATCTGGCGAACTGCTGGGTAAGTCGCTCGCCGAAGGCTGCCCGGAAAAATATCCGGTGTGGGTCAAGGCCGCGTTCTCGGCGGAACTGGAATTCGCCGCGCGTATCGTTCGGCGTTTCTACCGCGGATCGTTTTTGGGCACGACGGTGACCACACGCATGGTGCAACTCATGCGCCGCAGCGCAGTCTTCCGGCAACTGATGGGCGATATCTTCAGCGGCACGCAGGACTATACGAGCCTGAAGCGCCGCCTCTGGGGTCATCTGGGAATCACCGTAAGCGACTTTGTCGCAAACGTGTTGAACGTTGAGCGCCCCGCGGCCGTCAGTGTCCCGCGTGGGAGCTCCGGGTCCGACTAAGTCTCGGTCGCATCTCCAGCCCCGCGACGCAGCTCTCCAGCGCTACACAACGTGTAGATTGCGGAACGCGCCAGGCATCGAACTATGAGGGCAGATCACCCCCGGTATAACTCGAGCATGGACCCAGACCTAACCGCCAAGGGCAAAAAGAAGACCGATGTGTGGAAAGCGCTGCCAGAGGTATGGCGGCTTATCCATCCGCGGCGCGGCCTGCTGGTGCTCGGCTTCCTGTTGATGGCCATCAACCGGATCTCCGGGTTGGTCTTGCCCGCGTCGTCGAAGTATTTCCTCGATGGTGTAATTGGCAAGAAGCAGGTCCATCTGCTCACCCCCATCGTTCTGGCCATTCTGGCCGCCACCTTGATCCAGGGCCTTACGTCATTCACGCTGACCCAGCTTCTATCGAAATCCGCGCAGCGCATGATCACGGACCTGCGGAAACAGGTCCAAGCCCACATTGGACGTCTTCCGGTGTCCTTCTACGACGCCAACAAGACCGGCGTACTGGTTTCGCGCATCATGAGCGACGTCGAAGGCGTCCGCAATCTCATCGGGACTGGCCTAGTCGAATTCGTGGGCGGCTTGATGACCGCGGTCTTTGCACTGATCTACTTGCTGCGTTCCAATGCCACCATGACGCTCCTGGCGTTCGCGATCATCCTGGTTTTCGGATTGGCCATCAGCAAAGCATTCAAAACTATCCGGCCCATTTTCCGCGCCCGGCCCAAGATCACTGCCGAAGTAACCGGCCGCTTAACTGAATCGCTCGGGGGCGTGCGGGTAGTGAAGGGTTACCACGCGGAAGATCGCGAAGAGAAGATCTTCGCTGGCGGCGTGCAGCGCCTGCTCGACAACGTGCTCAAAACACTGACCGCCACTTCGCTCATGAGTCTTTCCGGCGCCACGCTCATGGGCATCGTGGGCGCGCTCATGTACGAGTTTGGTGGCCGCGCCATTCTTTCCGGCCAAATGACCCCGGGCGGATGGCTGGCATTCAACGCCTTCCTGGTGCTGCTCATTGCCCCCGTTTTTCAGATCGTCGCCATCGGCACACAGATTACCGAAGCGATCACCGGCCTGGAGCGCACCCGCGAAATCCTCAACGAAGAAAAAGAGGACGAAGCCGCAGGCCGAACCGTCAGCCTGGGCCGCATCAACGGCCAAGTAACCATGGAGGACGTCAGTTTTGCCTACGATACCCGCAAAGAGGTTCTTCGTGATGTAAGTTTCAAGTCCGAGCCGGGCACGGTGACGGCGCTGGTAGGTCCGTCGGGGGCGGGCAAGTCAACAATCATCGGACTGATCGCCGCATTCTATGTTCCCGCAAGTGGTCGCGTTCTCGTGGACGGCGTCGATCTCGCCACTGTGAAGCTGAACTCCTATCGCACGCAACTCGGCGTGGTACTGCAGGAAACTTTTCTCTTTGACGGCACCATCCGCGAAAACGTAGCTTTCGCCCGGCCCGACGCCACCGAGGAAGAAATCCTCGCCGCCTGCCACATCGCCCGGGTGGACGAATTCGCGGAACATTTCGAGAAACAGTACGACACCATCGTCGGCGAGCGCGGCGTCAAACTCTCTGGTGGCCAGAAGCAGCGCGTCTCCATCGCCCGTGCCATCCTTGCCGATCCACGCATCCTGATTCTCGACGAAGCTACTTCGAGTCTCGACTCCGAGTCGGAAGCCCTCATCCAAGAAGGTCTGCGTTACCTGATGCGCGGCCGCACCACATTTGTAATCGCGCATCGTCTCTCCACGATCCGCCGCGCCGACCAGATTCTCGTCGTCGAAGCTGGCCGCATCATCGAGCGCGGCACGCACGAGTCGCTCTACGCCGCAGGCGGCCGCTACTACGACCTTTACACCAAGCAGCACGCCGTTCAGGCGAACTTGTTCCTCGCACCCGGCGAAGGCGACTCGGAGCCCATGGATTTAAACGGAGAAAAGGTGGCCTCGGGCACGCCCGGAACCAACGATGCAGCTCTACCCGATGCCATTCGCTTGATTCGTGGTCAATAGTCGCAACTGCGAGCGTCGTTAGACCATCGCGGGTCGTCGCACGACGGGCTTCTTCGCAACTGGCGGCGGGATGAGGCTCGCCATCTTGCGGATCATCGCCAGCACCAGGCGCTTATCACCGTCTGACAGCGTGGTGCTGAATCTTTTGATCTCCGCCAGGAAGCGGATTTCGTCCTGCGAAAGCTCGCCCAGCATTTTCTGGGACTCGCGGTCGCGCGGCGTCTCCGTGCCCGGGAAAAAGTCCGCGAGCGAGATGTCCATGGCTTCCGCAATCTTGGCCAGCGTTTCCAGCGACGGCACGGTGTGGCCGTTCTCCACGCGGGACAAATAGCAGCGCAGCAGCCCGGTGCGGCGTTCGATATCGCCCTGCGACAGTCCCCGCTGGCTGCGATACGTCTTGATCACTTCCCCGATGTTTACTCGCGGCTTCTCTTTCGGCACGATGTTGACCCCCAATCTACGGGGGTAGCTTAATCACTAACAGTAAAAGCCGCAAGCCGGTTTTTGCAGGGTAATGCGGCGAAGTCGGCAATGGGGGCTAAGCACCTCAAAAAAATCAAAAAGGCGGGCAAAAGAGGCCCGCCTTTTCCAAGCTGGATCACACCCGCGCCCTAACTGGCCACGCCCTTATCCCTGCGCGGTAACGGTCACCGGTTGCTGCAGCCGGAATTCCAACAGCGTCTCGCTCGGCACCTTCACTTGCTGGCCGCGCGTCAAAACCTGTACCCCCGCGCCTGCTGCCGAGCCCGCTCCAGCCCCAATCGCAGCCCCTTTGCCCCCTCCAGCAATACCTCCAATGATGGCGCCCAGCACCGCTCCGCCGCCTACCTTCTCGGCGGTATTCGCGCCGCGGCCCTTCCCTTTCAAGGTGTAGTCGCTGCTCACCACCGGATAATCCTGCCCGCTGATAACCATGCGCGTCAGCTCCAGCTGCAGCTCGGAACTCCCTGAAAGGTGCCCCGCCTCTTTCGCTTCCGCCAGGCGGCCATAGACGTCCGTTCCCTTGCGCGCCACCAACGATCCGTTGACGTTCAGGTCGGTCTCCAGGCTGGCGTGAAAAATGTCACCCACGTTATTTTTCTTGGAATCCACGCCATCGATCATGCGCACCAGCAAAGGTTGCCCCGCTGGAATGGTTATTGGGCTGCCCGCGGGCAGTGGAGCTGGCGCGGGGGCGACGGCTTGCGCCGCAGGAGCTGGTGCAGGACCACCGTCAGCACTGGCGTAGTTGTTTGTGAATGTCAGCGCGACGATCTCGGTTACGTTGAAGGTCTGTACTTCACCGTTCACAGAGAAACGCATCAAGGCCTGCGTGCCTCCCAGAAACCTGCCCTGCAACACGCGGCCGTCCTTAAGTTCCAGCGTGTCGGCAACCGCGCCACCCGCAAATAGAAGCCCCAAAGCTGCGGCGGCAATGGAACGTGCGAAGCCAGTCATCGTGATTCCCCTCTCGACGATTAGTTCAGGAGTTCGGCCCAAATACCCGGCCGCCTATTCTCTCCCTCCCGATTGTAACGCGGACCCGAACGGCCAAGCTCCAGCGAAACCTGACTCCTGTATTTGATGATGAAACCTCAACCCGAGGATGTATTCATTGGGTCGCAGCGTAGAGTTGCCGGGTGATGTCCGCCATCAATGCGGAGCTGTCTTTGATATCGGCCAACCCTCGCACCAGGATGACCAGCACGAACGGCCTCTTTGCATAGACGATCGCCGCGTCATGGTGAAGCTTAGTTAGCTCGCCGGTTTTGTGCGCCACCTGCGTCCCCGCTGGGAGACCCGCGGGAATTCCTTCGTTGAACTTCTGCCGTTCCAGAATCTCGACCATCTGACGCGAAGCCTCCGCGTCCACGGCCTGGCCCTCCGCTATGGCTTCAAGCAGCACCGCGAGCCCCAGCGCGGTCGTGGTATTGTTCAACCCTTTTGCAAAAGCTTTGTTGTCCTCGACCCCGCGCAGCACGTTCATGCCATCCGCGTGCAAAGAATGAACCGTAGCGCGAATATTCTCCACCCCCACCTTCTGGATCAACAGGTTCGTCGCGAAGTTGCTGCTCACCGTAATCATCAGTTCGCAAAGCTGTGACAGGGTCCGTGTCTGCCCCATCGCTTGATAAAGGTCCGTCTCGGAGTCGTCCTTCGGATCGAGCGTAAATATCGATCCATCCGCGAGGCTGTGAAATTCGTTCTTGATGGGCAGGCTGTCGTCCAATTTCAGCTTGCCCTGCTGGACCTGGTGAAACAACTCGATCATCACCGGGATTTTCATCGTGCTGGCCGCGTGGAAGGTATCCTCGGCGTGGAACGACCAGGCGGTACGACCGTTCAAGGTCTGGAAGGCGACACCAACATCAGCGCCGCTCTTCTGGATTCGCTCCTCAATGCTGGCCGCGACCTTGGAATCGAGAGACGCCTCTTGCGCTGCTCGAGCGCGGGCTGTCGTAGAAATCGCAGTCAACAGGTAGTTTTCCTGCGACGAAAATCCCAGGCTCAACACAACCGCGACAAACAAGAACACCGGCAAAACGCCACGCGACAAAGCTGCTCCTCAAACTTGTCAGTTAATGTCGACCCTCACCGGAGTATCACCTGTAGCCGCCCTCTCCGAGAGGGCGGGGTTTAGATGCAGCCTAATCGCAGCGGCCGAAATTGAGCTTCCGTCAATCGCGCTCACTCACTGGTCACGACCGCCCACGGCCGTAAACGCCCCCACCGGGACGCTACCAGGAACCACATTGTATCCCTGTATTTCCAACACCGGTTCCTTGCCTGCAAGCGCCGCGTCGTCATAGCGCGCTCCGACGCTCAACTTCTCGCCCGGGAGCAGTGAAAAGTAGTTGTCAGTCCAAAAGATCGGCGTGACATCTTCGGCGCCTTTCCCTCGCGTCACTCGCGGCCGAACCATGAACGCAACGCCCTCTCCCTTGTTCTCCACCGTCAACGTCATCCAGTTGTATCGTCCACGTTTTCCGAGGGCTTGCTCGGAAATAACAAGCTTCGCCGGCGGCAGGCTGTTCAAGCCCGTCAAATCCCCAAACTCTGCTTGCGGCGTGTATACCGTGTCCTTCTTGTTCTTCCAATCCATGGTGTCCGGCTTGGTCGACAACCAGTAAAAATTGTCGCTGACCAACTTCCCCGCGGCATCATGGAGTTCTAGCCGCAGGAAATACGTCTTCGTCAGATCCTCCACCTTCGGTAGATCGAAGGCTTTCGTGGCGCTATCCGGCGCCAGGTCCAGCGTCGCCTCGCGCGATCCCTTCTCTTTCGCGTCGATGTTGTAGAGCTTCGCCGTAACCTTGGTTCCTTTCACCGCCTCATACGTCCCATTAATCACCGCGACCGAATTGTCGTCGTACGAGTACTGCACGTGCAGGATCTCGGTCGCCTTCTTGGTCCCAAAATATCCGCCCGCCGGCACCATGTAGTAATCGTAGAGATGCCAGATCAGCGACGGCCAGGCATTGTTCAGCATCCACTGGATCACCCCCGTCGATGTGTATTTGTTCCGCGCATACGCTTCGAACATCGCCCGCTGCCCGTCGTAGGTCATCGCCTGGGCCTTGCGCTCGTAGTCATCCAGCGAAGTCGCCGTGCCGTACCGTCGGTTCAAACCGTCGGTAAAAACGTTCACCGTGGTGAAGCGTTCACCGCCGGAGTGATAGTTCCAAACTTCATCGATCGGCCACAAATGCTCCTTCGGAATAAATCGCTCCAGCGACTCTTTCGGCGGAATGGCTGGTCCCGGACTCGTTTCCGTGTTGTAGCCATAAGCGCCGCCAGCCTTCGTGTCCGCAAGCCAATAAACCGGCGGAACGTACTCGTAGGGGCCGGTCATTTTCACGCCCGATTTGCCCGTAACGGTAGTCGGCACTTCTGCGGCCGATGATACCGAAGGATTTGGCCACTGCAATTCCTGCAGAATCCCCAGATACATTTTCTCCACGTCAGCCGGCGGCGGACCATCGCTGCCATATAGCCACACGAACACGCTCGGGTGGTTCCGCAAAATTCGGATCTGGCTCCGCAATGAATCCCCGGCGATTTTGTGCTGCTCGTCCTTCCAGCTCTTCCATCTCTCCCACGCGTCGCAGCAAGTCCACCCCGGCATCACCAGAATCCCCAAGCGGTCAGCCTTCGCAAAGAATTCCTCGTGATCGATCCGCCCCTCAAGACGCACGGTGTTCAACCCCATGTCCCGGACGTAAGCCAAATCGGCGTCCACGCGCTCCGGCGACCACCGCAAGAACATGTCCGGCGCCCAGGCCGCCCCGCGAATCAGCACCTTGCGCCCGTTGATCTTGAACAAGCGATAGCCCTTGTCGGTCAGCTCCGAGGTGGCTTCGCGAATCCCAAACGTCACCTCCGCCGCATCGGAGGCATGCCCGTCGACCTCGAAATCCAGCTTCGCCGTGTACAGATTCGGTTTGCCCATCTGGTAAGGCCACCACAATCGCGGATGCGCTAACTTCAACTCCGAATACGTCTCCGGAGAAAACGTTACCGTCTTCGCTTCTCCTGCTGCCAACTTCACAGCTTGCCGCACCTGAACACCATCTATGTCCGCGCGAAGTGTTCCGCTCACTTCGTGCTCCGAGCTATTTCGCAAATCCGCGCTTACCGTAAGCGCCGCCGTTTTGTACTCGGAATCCAGTTTGCTCGTTACAAATGGGTTTCGCAGCGATACGCTGCCGGTGGCTGTCAAAAAAACTTCCTTCCAAATCCCCATGTCCTTGTCAGCAGGCGTCGGATTCCAGTCCACCCACGTAATCCCCAAATCATTCTTCTGCGGCGCGAAAATCTCCACCGCCAATGCGTTCGGCTTTCCCGCAACCAGAAACTTGTTCACATTAAATTGAAACGTCACATACGTCCCGGCCACATCCTTCTCATCCGCCACTTTCTTGCCGTTGATCCACACATTCGCCCGATAGTTAATCCCCAGGAAGTCCAGCCATTGCGCCTTGCCTTCAAACTCCGCAGGCACTGTAAACTCCGTTCGAAACCACCACGAACACCGGAACGGACTGTCCTTCGGCATGTCCTGCATCGCAAAGAACGTTTTCGTCGAATAATCCATCCCTGGAAGCGACTTCAAATTTGTCCCGTAAGTTGGATCCGCATACGTCTTGTCATTGACCAGCGCCCCGACGACGGTGTTCGGCAAATCCGTGCGATGCCACTTGCTGGCGTCAAATCCCACAACCGACACCTGCTCGCCCCCGCCCTTCAGCTCACAAGACGACTGCAATTGCCAGTCCTTGTGCAGGTAGAGCTTCGCCCCCGCATCGGCCAGCGCCGGCGTCGCCAGCATCCCTGACAATCCCAGCAAAATCCCAAGACCTACAACCGCAAAACCAACCGAACGCAGACGTGGCATAACACTCCTCAGAACGCAGAAACGTGGAAGCGATCTTAGCGCCGCAACCCCCGACTGGGTTGCAACCGCGCAATATTAAACCGATTCAATACTCTTTGCCGCTCTTTTTTTCCGGGTTTGTCCCATCCCAATAATCCAGCACTAGCCCGGAACTACCCAGTAAACCCGATGCCGTGCTCCAACGCAGTGGCGTACACTGCGGTAGAGGTTTCTCCCCTGCTTCAACAGCTGCGAACGGCTCTTGACTCCGCCCGCGCCAAGACCAAAGGCTGGATTGATAGCGCAAGTCTAGCGGTCCGCCGGGCCTTCATACATTCTAAAGCCGGCTGGTACCGCCTCACTGCCGGAATGGAAATCGACGAGCTTTGGACCCAGTTCAAAGTCGAAGCCGGCGAGAGTTCCCGCCTCTACAAACAAGACGTGAGCCAACACGCAGGCCGCTTCGAGCGTTCCTGGAAGCGCCCTTTTAGAATTTTCGGCTATCTCGCCACCAGCGTCCTCGCCAAACTCTCCCCCGCTCGCCGCTTGTTCTTACTTCTCACAGTCATCCTGGCCCTCCTGGCTATAGTCAATTTTCACTTCCTCTTCCTCACCCAGGAAATCGAATTCCTTCTCGCCTTCGTCGGCCTGCTGATCCTCCTCGCCCTGGTCCTCGGCGATCACATCTCGATGAAGCGCGACATCGAGATCGCCCGCGAAATCCAGCGGTGGCTCGTCCCCCGCAGAGCCCCCGATGTTCCCGGCATCGATGTAGCCTTTGCCATGCGCCCCGCCAAGACTATCGGCGGCGACTACTACGACGCCTTCCTTCGCTCCGGCGACGGCCCGCTGCTGATCGCGGTAGCCGACGTCGCCGGCAAAAGCGTACCCGCGGCTATGTTGATGGCGACATTCCAAGCCAGCCTTCGCGCCTTGGCCAGCGCCAGCGGCACGCTCTCCGAGCTCGTCGGCGGTCTCAACCGCCAGGTCTGTGCCAACAGCCACGCCGGCCGTTTCACCACAGCGTTCCTCGCCGAGCTAAATCCCGCCACCGGCGATCTCAGCTACCTCTGCGCCGGCCACAACCCGCCCATCCTCAAACGCGAGGACGGCAGCATCGAGCGCCTGAAATCCGACAACATCCCACTGGGCATCGAGCTGAAGGAAAATTACAAAACGGGGGTCACCCGCATCGAGTCCCACGACCTCCTCGTAATTTACACCGACGGCGTCACCGAAGCCTGGGACGAGCGCCGCAACGAATTCGGCGAAGCCCGCCTCCTCTCGATGATCCAACTCGCGGGCCAGGAACGCTCCGCCCTCACCCTCGCCAACATCATGCGCTCCCTCGATCAATTCGTCGGCGCCGCCCCCCAGCACGACGACATCACCTGCATGGTCGTCCGTCGGACCTAAATCACCATTGGAATCTCCCCCTTGGTGTCCTGCTATTGATGACCCGCCATTGGTTTTTAGGGATGGATCCTGGTAGCCCGACTGGACAGGGCACCCCAGGAAGTGAGAAAACTGAAAGTGCGACAAAAGAAAGAGGCCAACAATGAACACCTACAACGTCACCCTGAAGTACGAAGACCGCAAAGTCGGTTCCGAGGGCCGCACCATCAAGATCGACGCCTCTAGCATCTCCGGCGCCATCGGCAAAGCCACCCGCGAATTCGTCAAAAGCCTCGACCGCAAGCAGCGCTTCGACATGAACAAAGGCCTGAAGATCGAAGCCCTCCGCGTCAACACCGACAAACCCGCCGAGCCAGAAGCCGCCTCCGAGGCCAGCGCCTGACGAGCCGCGCCGGCCGACTCCCAGCCGACTTCCAGCCCACGACCGCGCATGCCAAAGCGTTTCCGATTCCATGACGGCGGCCGCACCGCAGCCGGCTACCACGGCAAAACCGGCGACTGCGTAGTCCGCTCCATCGCCATCGCCACCGATCTCCCCTACCAGCACATCTATGATCTCGTGAACCGCGCCTCCGTCCCCGAGCGCACCGGCACGCGAAAACGCGGCAAGAGCAACGCTCGCACCGGCGTCTACAAATCCACCATCAAGCGAGTAATGAACTCTCTCGGCTGGGTTTGGACTCCCACCATGCAAATCGGCTCCGGCTGCACGGTCCACCTTCGCCCGGACGAACTCCCACCCGGCCGCCTCGTCGTCAGCGTCTCGAAGCATCTCACCGCCGTAATCGACGGCGTAATCCACGACACTCACGACTGCTCCCGCCGCGGCACCCGCTGCGTCTACGGCTACTGGCAACCCGGCCCAGCCTATCCACAATCCACTCGCCAGTCTTCCCTGTTCGCCCCGAGTAACGAAGCGCGCCCGCAAGAGTGTCGCGTCACCGCCCCACCCCCACGTCCCGCCCGCCGCCCGCGAAGCGCCCCTCCTCCACGGCGCAAGTCTTTCCTGGAATGGCTCTTCGACTGATCCATCTCTAGTCCTTTCCTAGCTTGCTTCGAGCAGATCGCTCCGTTCGTCGCCGAACACGCAAAAAAATGATTTCTCCCGAATTTCAGCCGCGCCTGCTCTTATTTTCGGCACGCTAGCGCAGGGCGCGCTCTCGCATGAAATTAGAACTTGCAATTGCTGAACATAGTACTAACATCCCCGTCTAACCGTGTTCGCTAAGATCCTCCGCAAGTGAGGAAGGAGACGGTGATGGAAAATTACGAATGGATGAAGTTTTACCAGGATGCGGTTCTTGAGACAGATTCCAACGCACTTCCGTTCCGCATAGCCGCCGCCCAAGACGCCATCGGACAACGCGTCATCCGCGTCGCCGTAGACGACGCCGAGCGAAAAGCAATCGTCGCCACCCTCAACGCACTCGCCGTACTCCGCCGCGAAAGATGTCCCGCCGCAAGATCAGCCCACAACTGACCGTAATCGAAATCACCCGGCCCTACCGCCGGAATCGCTTGTCTGTGATCCGTGCGGCAACGTTAGGACACGGCTTCACAGTCTGTGGAAAAAGTCTTTTTCTTCAGGAGGTCGGTGCTTTAGCGCCGAAGTAAACTGCGCGCTCTCAACGGGCTTCAGCCCCTGAAGGAAGTTTTTCCTCGTTTTGTTGCATTTTTCGCAGTTTGTGAAGCCGTGCCGTTAGAGCCTGCAATCAATCCGACTTTAGTTGACCCCTGAGGGACGAAGGGCCGCCCGCGGACGGTTTTCACTTGCCACGTCGACACTCCCTCCCATCGAGGCATCGAGCTGTCTTTATTTCACCCGCCAGTTATTCCGCTGCAAGCATCCGAGCGCCGCTACAATTCCGAACATCATCGAGAACGGTAGCGCAGCGTGCGGGACCGCTCCCAGATTCTTACTTCCCAACCCAGCCGCATAGCCAATCCCGTAACCCAAGCCCATACACACCAGGATGAAGCCCACGTTAAGCAATTTCCACCTGACTCCCCGCCCGGATGCGACGGCAAACCCTGACGCAAGAATCAGCGTCACCAACCAGAGTGTGGGCATCGATTTCGCCCTCCCTCTGACGGACGTGTCCCCCTGCCGTCCCGTTTCCTCAGACCCCGCGGATCCTTTCCAGCCGCCATCCAGTCAAAAATCCATCGTCACGGCTTCTCGCATTTGACAGAAAGCGTTACGCGCGTAGCGAGCGAATCGTTTTGTAGGGGCGGGGCTTGCCCCCGCCCGGCCAAGCCGCCATCGTCGCCCAACTCAAAAAGCGCCTTCGGATTACCGCGCGCCACTCGCCCCTGGATTGCATCGAATCGTCTTCGAGGCCATTGGTCATATGAAAACACCATGCGACGAATCGTTGATGCGCTCCGGAACGCCAGCCACGCCCTGCGCCAGCAACTCAGCTCCATGGATCCTTACCGCGACGATTCTCGGCTCCAGCATGGCCTTCATCGATAGCACCGTCGTGAATGTTGCCGCTCCCAAGTTCCAAATCGCGTTCCACGCCAGCGTGGTTGATGTGCAATGGGTGATCGAATCGTACGGACTCGTTCTCGCCTCTTTGATCCTCGCAGGGGGCGCCTTGGGAGATTGGATGGGCCGCCGTCTGGTGTTCCTGCTGGGCGTAACAGTTTTTGCCGCCGCCTCCGCAGCCTGCGGTCTAGCTCCCAGTATTCACTTCCTGGTGGTCGCGCGTTCCGTCCAGGGAATCGGTGCCGCGATGCTCATTCCCGGTAGTCTTGCCATCATCAGCGCATCGTTCGACGAAAAATCTCGCGGACAGGCCATCGGCACCTGGTCGGGATTTACCGCGATCACCGCAGCGCTCGGACCAGTTCTCGGTGGATGGCTCATCGAACACGCATCCTGGCGCTGGGCCTTCTTTCTCAACGTTCCAATGGCCGCCGCCGTAATCGTGCTCTCTCTCCTCCACGTGCCAGAGAGTCGAAACTCCCGGGCGCAGCGTCTCGATTGGGCAGGAGCATTGCTTGCCACCGCAAGCCTCGCCGGCATCGTCACCGGACTTCTCGAATCCTCAAAACTTGGCTGGCGAAATCCACTTGTGGCTGGAAGTTTACTAGGCGGCGTGATTCTCCTGATTCTCTTCCTGTGGGCCGAAACCCGGATCTCCTCGCCCATGGTTTCGCTCTCCCTGTTCAAGTCGCGGTCTTTCCTAGGCGCGAATCTGTTGACTCTGTTCCTCTACGCCGCAATGGGTGTTTTCTTCTTGCTCTTTCCCGTCACCCTGATGCAGGTGCATCACTACTCGGCCACCGCTGCCGGCGCCGCGATGCTGCCGGCGATCGTGTTGGTGTTTTCTTTGTCGCGCTGGTCGGGCGGCTTGGTCGCCCGGTACGGCGGAAAGCTCCCTCTGATTCTCGGGCCCCTGGTCGTCGCCACCGCTTTCGTTCTATTTGCGGTGTTCTCTGAAGGTGGCAACTACTGGAAGACATTCTTTCTCGCATCAGTGGTACTCGGCTTGGGAATGGCGGTTACAGTAGCGCCGCTCACCACGGTAGTGATGGCTTCCGTGGATAGCGACCACACCGGCACAGCGTCCGGCATCAACAACGCGGTAGCGCGATTGGCAGGAGTGCTCGCCATCGCCGTGCTCGGCATTGTGATGGTGAAGGTCTTCAGCACTCACCTGAATCAAAGCCTCGCAACTCTTCCTCTCAACTCCCAAACGGTACGCGAGATTCGCTCCAAGGAAATCGACCTGGCAGGCATGGACCTGCCGAAAAATCTCGATGCCCACGCGAGCGCGGCACTTCGCCACGCAGTCTCACAAGCGTTTCTCTCCGGATTTCGCCTGATCCTATTCTCATGCGCGGGTCTATCGATCGCCAGCGCCGCGGTCGCGTGCAGTTCGTTCCCAAAAGTGGAGACGCGTCCTCCACGGACCAGCACAAGTGCTTGAGGTGTTGCTGCGTCTCCTCAAACGCGTCCGTGACCCCAGCGCACCGGAACACCCGCTTGATTTGGAGCATCCGCTTTTGCACACCGCCACACAGATTTGCACAGATGTTCCGCGAGAATTGGATTGACGACGTTGGACGACGGGATTATCTTCACCATAGATTGAACCGGGAAGCATAAAAACTTTACGGCTCAATCAAACGAGGGCGCAACAGCTTAACGGCTGATGTGCCCTTAATTTTTCCTACCTGAAAATCTTCAATCGACCAAAAAACACTCGCCGACAAACATCGTGATTTGATCGGTGCTTCATTGCGGTATGGCGCTCACTGCGAAAAAGCGATCATACGGGCGCCCGCCAACATCGGGAACAGGAGTTCGCTATACGATCAATCTCAGTCAGTCGTGGGTTCACCGCCCGGTTTCTCAGGACGCGAACGGTCGTGGCCTCGCGGCTTCACGGTCTTTTGAGCTGCGCGTTCCTCCGGTGTTGTCGTCGCTGGCGAGTCGCGCTTTGCCGAATCCGAAGCTTGCGGAGCAGGACTGGGGGAGGACGTCGCCATTGTCATAGGACGGATCATGCCGACCAGGAAGAAAGATAGGACGAAGAAAACGACCGCGAGGAATGAAAGCGAGGCAGCGCGACCGCGCGATATTTGCACGGCGGTCGAATCTTCAGCGGGCTGCGTCGAGTTGCGGGGCAATCCATCATCACCTGCAGGCACTGACTCAACAGCCGGCCGTAGTGACTCCACCGGATGCTTCTCTGAAAGCCCCGGTTCCTCTGGAAAACAATTCGCACCAACGGACGGCGAGTTCCCCTCTCGCTCTTCAGCCGAAGGAGTCGGCGGCGCCGGGAACGGGTCCGGTGGTGCTACTTGGACAGCTTGCGCGCTTGTTATCGCTCTGGGAGCGATAACAGGAGCAACCAGATTGGCGCATTCTTCCAGTACATCAACATCCGGAGGGGAGATTTCCGAAGGCCGTGAAGAGAAAACCTCTATAACGCCAATAACACTCCCTTGCATTTGAATGGGCACCGCCACGGCCGAACGAAAGTGCAAGCTCTTTGCAACCGAAGGCAATATTCGTGAATCATTTTCCGTGTCTTCACAGAGCACGACCTCGCCCGTTTCGAGGCACTCTCTGGTAAAGGCCGAGTCCGGTTGCAGTCGTGAACCTACAGGAGGAGCTTCGCCAGTGCTGGCTAAACAGCATGCGCCCTCCGCATCACGAACGGCAATGACGACTCCACTCGCCGACATCGCAGAGCGAATTTGCTCCACAGTCGTCGCCAGGAGAGCGGATATCTGCTGATCTCTATCGTTGTTTGAATCGTCTCCCGACCGATCTGCTTCCTCTTTCAGTCTCGTTTCGGGCATGAATGGCCTCCGCAGGGCGAATACGATTTATTTCCGACGGCGACAATGGAAAGAACATTTCAATTGGCAACCTCCAGCATTTGCTACAAGGAGCGGTTAGGACCGAGGGCTGCTATCCGCCTCTTCGCCCTCGCGCGCCTAACCACGAGTCGACAGCTAACGCCACCTGTTCTTGTTGTCCTGATGTCGTTCGAGCGGGCTGGGATTCGTTCGAGCGTAGGTGAACCGAAGTCGTAACGAGCGTTCTTTTCGCTGAGACGCGAGTCCAAGTAAGTTTCAAACTAAGTCAGGTTGCTCTTCGACGGAAAGAATTGCGTAACTCTTGGCGCGAACGCGCCCGGAGGAGTCATGCAGATACTCTCTTGGAACTCCCTCAAGGTTCATTTAGAGTTCCACCGCCTCGCGCTGACCCGACCCGCCGACGCTACCCAACCCCCACAATTGTTGTCAAGCTCAAAGTAGAAACCGTCGGTGGAAATTCGGAATGTTGATCTTTGTTAAGCAAAACACCTTGTCAGGAACTGACGAAAAACTTCAAGCTGAACGCGGCTTGGACGGTTGCGCAGTGGCAGTGAACATCGGCACTTGTTCGCGGCGCAGGAACAACCGCTTTATACCGCTTCGACTGTCCGGGGCCACCACAAAGTGACACAGCGGCTTTAAGGCAGCATCGCCACACTCGTGGTCGTGTTTGCGGCACCCACGCCGGCAGCGCTCGCCTTCATCACCTCATCTTTCGGCGCTTCCGAATTTTTCCCGGTGTCGACGGGCCTGCCAAATGGACTGCTGATCGCTTGTTCCAGCTGGGTCATCAGGGTTCGCAGGTTCTCGTCGCCATTATCCAGGACAGTACGCAGCTCAGCACTTGCCGTCATGGCTTGTTCGTACGAATTCCAAGCTTGATGTAAAAGATTGACATGTTGCAGGAATTCCTTGGCCGATCTTCCGAACTCGTCCGCCGCGCCGATGTATGTGGCCAAGATATGGTCCTTTTTTTCAGGCATCGATTCACTCCCCGACTCTCTGACTCCTCTGCGGGATAAAGGTTGCGAGGATCGGATTATGAACTTACGCTTTACAAGCGTCAAACTGATTTTCAGGTTTGCTCCCGCGTCAGAGCCCGGCTTCACAGCGCCTTTTCGTTGAAGGGAAGATCAAACCCATCCTCAAACGAGCCCACGGAAACGCATGCTGAGACAAACGATTCGAAGCAATTTGTCAGGGATGCGACAAGAAATTCTGGGGACCGTCCATCCGAATGCCCAATTGAATGGCCAGCCAGCTTTTTCTGTCATCGTGGCCGATTTGAAGGTGCCCGCCTTGCCGCCTTGCCTCTCTTCACTCTCTATAAAATTTCAAATGTTCGATGAGTCCGGTGGGAGTGCCTGAACTTGACGGCGAGAACTTTCGGGCGTCGGAATATCCAAGGTGCGCGGCGTACTTGAAATCTTCGTCGTCCCGTTTTGCCAACGCGGCACACAATTCTGCTAGCTTCTGGCCCTGCCCAAATAGGTTTTCGAATGTTTGTCGTAGTGCCAGGGCCGCCACCCATGTGTCTTTTTCCTTGCCTATCGACTCTAGGTTAGCGAGCACCATCCCGAAGATGTATGCCAGAACGAAATCATCGTCGGAAATATCTGAATTCAGTTCGCCGTCTTCGTCAGCAACAGACACTAGGCAAACACGGAGAGACTTCTCGAGGCGTCCCGCGATGCGGTTAGCCTGCCGTAACTTCCATGCGCCAATAAGACGATTGAACAAGGGGCATTTCTAATTTGGGTAAACAGCGAAGCCTTCGGGACGGGGCCGATGGTGGATTCCGGGCGAAGCCTATAGCGACATCAGACCACAGTCAAGCTAGTTTCCTAATCTGCCCTGCGGTTGGTTTTTCTTCTATTCCAGTTCAAAAGACAATCGACAACAACACACGAAACTAGGCTCTGCACTGCAGTCCTCCCTACCGCGGCCTGCTTCGTTGCGTCAGATTCCCGTGGCCGAGTCGTACCAAACTTTGGTACCAAAGCACAACCGGGATTTCGGTGTAGCCTGCTGCTTAGGCGCAAGCGTTGAAGATGCATTTGGGCGCGTTTGCGATTTTTGGGGCGAGACACATACATTTCTCACGATCGCGGAGGGCCGATGAAACAAGGCTTTCCAGTAGTTAAGTCCGAAATCGAACGCCTGCGCGCGAGGCTCCGCGCAATTCCGGATAGCCAACTTCTACAAGTCGGGCAGGCCGCCAAGATGCTTTGCAGCACGGAAATCAACTCTGACGGGCCGCCGCTTGAGCTTTATGTTGTGCAATTGCGTGAAGCGCGCGAGGAATGGCGACGGCGGCACCCAAAACTGCCGTTGCGTGACGCCTTTTGTTAAAAAATAACCTGTGGTCCTCGACCAGCCGGGTGCACCAGGTTCGCAGTTTGAACCTGTGGTCTTGGTGTTGCTGCTTCTCCCCGTCCCTTAGGTCACGCTCCCTCCGAAACCGACCCCGCGTCACTTCAAGACCCTGCCGATGGATGGGGAACACTTGCGTAGGAATATTCCAAAAGACCATTCTCGCCCAAGAGGAGCTCGTCACGCTCCCCTCTATTAGCACCGATTTGTGATACGATTTTCTGCGTGCCCGAGTGGCGGAACTGGCAGACGCAGTGGACTCAAAATCCACCGGACTTCGGTCCTTGTAGGTTCGATTCCTATCTCGGGCACCATCTCGCCGTCTCCCTCGCCATTGCTCTATTGCAGCCATGATTTTCATGGAGATGACTTTTAGCCGCTCCGCTCCGCCTCGGCCATCGCGGCGGCGAGCCGCCTCATGCCGTCAGCAGGACTCGTGGAAAACGCAGCCTTGGCCTGCTCAAGAAACGCATCAGCCTTTTCGCCCGCAAGCACAATTCTCTGGGTAAGCCGAGTTCGTCCATCGTCGAGCCCGTCAACACGCCATTGAAAAACTATCGAAGCACCCTCCCCCACCGGCAACTCGATCGTGGCACTGTTTGGAGCGGCAACCTCTCGGATGACCCAACTCAAAGGCTCCTGCCCAGGGAGTCGCGTGGTGCCCTGAGACCCTGGAGCGAACGGCGCTTCCAACGCAAACTCAGCGGGCGGATCAGCCCAGTGAGCGACGTTCGTCCAGTAGTTCCAAGCGAAGCCGGGGCTCGCGCTGGTCTCGACCGTATGCGTAATCTCCCATGCGCAAGTCGTCATCACCCAGGCTCCTATTGCAACATCTTCTGAAACTCGCTCGCGCTGACCACGCTCCCAAATCGCGGAAAGTGTTTCTCCAGCAGAGTCTGGTGGAGTTCCGCCTCCAGATCCGCACAGCAATCGTTGATCACAAGGACCTCGTAGTCGGCATCGACAGCAACCAAAAAGGTCGACAGCACCACCCCGCTCGTCGCCACGCCCAACAAGATCAGGGTATCGATGCCTTGCGCCCGCAGCAGCAAATCGAGATCGGTCCCGGCAAACGCACCGATCCGGCTCTTCGTCACCACCACATCACCCGCCGCCGGCGTGAGCGCCGGATGGATCGCACCACTCTCTCCCTGAAAAAACTCCTGGTGCCGCGGCGAAGCCTTCAGGGCGCTGAGAAATCGGTTTCGCGGGTTCGCCTCCGGCACATTGGGCCGAAATCCGACCTTCACGTGAACGATCGTCAGTCCCGCGCCTCTCGCCCGCTCAATCACCCCCGCGACCCTCGGAATAAAGCCTTCGTCTTTCACGTACATCGACACAATTCCGGCCTGCAAGTCCATGCTCAGCAAAGCCGATCGCTTCGGATCGAACGCCATGCGACCTCCTCTCGATTCCCGCGATTCAACGCCGACCACGAGAATCGAGGCCGGCCCGAATTTTGCATTTGACCTAAGATAATTAATCTGCTATAGTACCGCAAAGTAAAAGCACGCCCACGTCTCGTCCAACTGCGGCAAAATCCGTTATTACCTCGAGATCGGTAAGCCTATTAGAATGAATACTTACAAAAGTCTGTCAAAACAAAGCACTTTAACCACCTCTAGAATGAATACTTACAAAAAAACCAGGGGGGGACCCTCTGTAATCTCCGTGCCCTCTGTGCTCCGATCTCTGTGCACTCTGCGTTAAAGCTTTGTCTTGCACCCTGAATTACAGCCTTGCCCTGTATTAAAGCTTTGTCTTCGTCTGGTTCCCCAGTCCCTTCCCTTTGGATTCTCTAGCAGCTAAACTCGGCCAATCCTTGGCCAACGAATCAGAAAACTCAGCCCCCGTTCCTCAGTCCCCCACCAGCCTCGTCGGCTTCTGGGCTCTAGTCGCCGTCCAATTCCAAAACGCCTTCAGCGACAACGCCCTCAAATGGCTGGTCAGCTTCCTAGTCCTCGAAACCGCCCTGACCAAACAACAGCGCGACCTCTGGTTCATCCTGGTGGTGCCTCTACTCTTTGCCGTCCCGTTCCTCCTCTTCTCCATCCCCGGTGGCTACTTCGCCGACAAGTACAGCAAGCGCAGCGTCACCCTCGGCACCAAGCTCTTTGAACTCATTGTGATGAGCCTGGCAACCATCGCCCTGGCCCGCAACCGTCTCGACCTGGCCGGCGTCGCTCTCTTCTTGGCCTGCACCCAAGGCGCCATCTTCGGCCCCACAAAATACGCGCTGCTCCCCGAACTCCTTCCCGGATCGAAACTAAGCTGGGGCAACGGCATCATCGAGCTAACCACGCTCCTCTCCGCCATCTTCGCCGCGCTAGCCGGAGGCTTCTTGGCCACCCATTTTCGCGGCCGCCAGGTCTGGTCCGGCATAGTCTTCCTAACGCTGACGATTCTCGGTCTGCTCATCAGCTTGCGGATTACGCGACTCCCTGCCGCTGATCCCACCCGCCGCTTCGACTGGAACGTCCCTCGCGAATTTTTCGCCGAAACCGGCCGCCTCTGGCGCGACAACGTCCTCCGCGTCGCGGTTATCGCCAACACCTTCTTCTGGTTCCTGGGGTCGCTCCTTCTCCTCAACATCGTCCTCTACGCCAACGACGTCCTCCACGTCGATGACCAGTACAGCAGCTACCTGCTCGCCGCCCTGAGCCTCGGCATCGGAATCGGCAGTTTTCTGGCAGGCTACGCCTCCGCCGGCAAAATCGAACACGGCATGGTTCTCCCCGGCATGATCGGCATCACGGTTATGGCCGCAATCCTCTCGCTTCCAGGCCTGAGTTTCGCCACGGTGGCAGTTCTGCTCGCCCTGCTGGGCACAGCAGGAGGCTTCTTCGTGGTACCGGTCAACGCACTAATCCAGCGCCGGCCTGCGCCCGAAGAGAAAGGCCGCACCATCGCCGTCGCCAACCTTCTCTCCTTCGTGGGAGTAGCGCTCCAGCCGCTAGCCCAATATGGGATGCTACGCCTCGGACATCCGGATCCTTCCCGAGTATTCCTGGTCGCCGCTACGATGACTCTTTTGATGGGAATTGCGCTGCTCCGCATGATGCCCGACCTTGGCGCTCGCGCCCTGGACTGGACGCACCTCCGCTCAAGAGCTACCCTATAGGACCCGTTCGAGCAGGGGCTGCACCCACCGCAGCGTCGAACGGTTCAGTCGAGGCTCTGCATGTCCACGGTTGCTACCCTTCCCGGTGCGCCCAGCGCGCATCGAGGCCTGAGTTATTGGATGGAGCGTGTGCTCAAGGAACTTGAGCACGTCCGCAAAGATCCCGCCGCCGATCCGGTGCACGACCTGCGCGTTGCCATTCGCCGCTGTCGCTCCGTCGCCGCGGTGATGCAAGAGGTCGATCCCGACCCCGCCTGGCGCCAAATGCGCCGAGTCCCCAGAAAGCTTTTTCGCAGGCTGGGCGCGCTGCGCGACGCCCAGGTGATGGACGAATGGGTAAAGCAGCTAGCCGCCACTGATGATCCGCTGCGCGCAAAGTTACACGCCGCGTTCGCAGCCAACGAACCTGATCTTCGCCAGCGGGCACTGCGAGCCACGGAAAAATTCGAGGAAAAGTCGTGGTCGCGTCTCGAACGAAAGCTTCGCAAGCGTGCGCGCTTCGTTCCCAGTTCGAGTCTCGCCGCCCAGTGCCTCGCGGTCGAGCGCTTTGAGGAGGCCAAAGAACTGCACGCTCGTGCGCAGCGCACCGACAAACCCAAAGCGTGGCACGAACTCCGCATCGGCCTGAAACGCTTGCGCTACACCGTGGAAAGTCTCCTCCCGGAACAGTACGCGCTATGGAGCGACAACCTGAAGCGCCTTCAGGACCTCCTTGGCGAAGTCCACGACCTCGATGTGCTTACTGTAGCGGTCAAGGACCTCGCGTCGCAAGGTACCACCGACGTGCAGAACACCTGGGAAGAAACGATTCACCGCGAACGCAGCCAACGCATCGAAACATATCGCCAGCTGACGCTGGGAAAAACCAGCTTCTGGAATGACTGGCGCCACGGCCTGCCGCAGGGCAAACGCCTCGCGCTCGCGTCCATGGCCCGCCTTCGCTCCACCGCGCGCGCTACCGACACCCATCCGCGCCGCACCGCGCAAATCTCGCGCATCTCCATCGGGCTTTTCGATGCCCTTCGGCGCGCTCACGCCGCGCCCGCCTTCAGTGAACACTCCATGCGCCGCGTGCTGCGCGCTGCCGCCCGCTTGCACGGGGTCCGCGACGACGATGGGAACAAGTCTCCGCAGAAAGCCGCGCTGCGGTTCTTGCGCGAACTGCCACTGCCGCCGAGTTGGACGGTTGAAGAATGGGAACTTCTCGGGTGGGCGGTGCGCTACCATCGGGGTCCCGAGCCTACCGCCGACGGCGGACACTTCTCCAGGATTGCGGAAGACCAGCAGAAGAACATTCAGGCGTTGGCAGGTGTGCTGCGGCTAGCGCGGGCCCTCCGGAAATGCGACGTGGACACCTGCGAAGGAATGCATGCCGAAAAATCGGCCGACGCGATCATTGTTCACGTCCCGGGCCTGGTTGACTCCGTCGAAACGGCGGCGCGCCTCGCCGCCGCGAAGCATCTCCTCGAGACCTACATCGCGAAGCCGATCATTCTGAAGCACACACCAAAACCGGACAACGTGGTGGAGCTGCTCCGCGAATTCCAGGAGCATCGCCAAGTCACTGCTTCGTCGGCCGCATCGGACTGATTCGCGTCGCGTTGGTTTGTCTCCATCGTCAGTTCGAGTATCCGTTCGAGCACTTCGCCCCTCTGGCCTCGGTCATGTTTCATCTAAACCCCGCGGTCTCGGAGACCGCGGCTACAGGGCGGTTCCGTGTTTAGCTGCATCGGATAGCGACCGGCACTTGTGCGGCGCACATCCGATCCTGTCTGAGCGTTGCAACGCGCGGGGGTTCCGTGTACGCTACCGCGCAATGGAAGGTTGGAACACGAGTTCCGGATTCATTCCTTTAGGCCCTTACCAACAAATCAGTGCCCCACACCGCCTTCGGCGGAGAAAAAATAGGAGAACGAAGAATGCGCATTCGATCGATTGGTGTGTTGTTGTTGATGTGTGTGCTCGCGCTGGTGCCGCTCAGTGCAAACCGCGTAGCCGCGCAATCGCAAACTGCGGAGAAGCCCGCGTTGTACACGTATGTCTCGGAGTGGACCGTGCCACGCGCCATGTGGGCGGACTATCTGAAGGGCGATGCCGCCGACATCGACATCATGAAGAAGTCCGTAGCTGACGGGTCCATCGTTTCGTTCGGAAACTATGTGGTCGTCAACCACCAGGAAGGCCTGCCGACGCACGGCACGTGGTTTTCGGCGACTTCGATGTCGGGCATTCTGAAGGTGCTGGAAAATGTTCGGACCGCGCCCGGGGCTACCGCGCCACCTTTGGCCGCAGCGAAGCATTGGGACTACATTATGGAGAGCCACGACTACGACTCTCATTCCGGTACGTTCACGAACGGCTACTTGCGCGTGGGAACGTGGCGGAGCAAAGCCGATTCCGATCCCGGCGGCAAGGTCCTGAAGGCGACATTCGTTTCGCTTCTCGACAAACTGATGGCGGACGGCGCCCTCCACGGCTATCAGGTGGACGAGGAAGTCATACACTCCACCGACGTGGGAACGCTATTTGTTGTGGTTGTCACGAACGGCCCCGAAGGCGTTGACAAATTCAACGCGGCCCTCGATGAAGCGCAGAAGAGCAACCCGGCCGCGTGGGCTGGTTTGCGTGCAACGCTGGACCCCGCTGGCCACCGCGATATGCTGGCGCGCGTCGGCACCATGACGCACAAGTAGTTCCGCCGTGTTGTACCCCCGCGGCACTACGCGGGGGTGCAACATGATTCACTTCGAGGGTTCCGGCCAGGCGGATTCGCGGCATAGTACGGTTAACGGGATTGATCCCTTATCGGTACCCCAGAAATTCTCGTCCAAGTGATAGTGGTTGGCGGGAGTGAGAAGTTGCTCCGGTCCCAAGTCAGCAAGGCCAGAGCAAATAGCTGCAAAAGCCCGTAGACCTGCGCGGTTCCCCACGATCTCCACTTCGGGCGAGCCTGCTCGATCCTTTTTTAAGATGATTTGTAAGCGACGACCAGTAGCGAGGACTTGGTCCCTTCGCTCTGGCAACCGTTCCTGCGGTGGTCCCACTTTAGTGTCCTCCACCATCACGAGAAATTCGCCCTTTGCACATGGCGCTAGGTCTCGCTGAAATCGATGATTACTGGGGCGGCGCGGAATCCACGGGTCTTGATGGCGACATACAGCACCCCGATGGCGAACCAGATTCCGCCGGCGGTCTTGGCCAGTGGATTCAGATTCCACCAGATGACTGCGCAAAACACGAAGCCCACGAGCGGAAGAATGATGTCGACTACGATGCGGCGCTTGCCGCCCGCTATTTTGAGCACGCCGAATTGCCAGAAAGCCGCCAGATTCACACCCATGAACGAGAGAAAGGCTCCGAAATTCAGCAGTTCGCCGGCTTGCTGGTAAGCGCTGCCGAATTGGTTTAGTAGCTCTGCTCCGGCGAAGCTCAGCAATCCGATCAAGATGATGTTGTACGTTGGCGTGCTGGTTCCCGGCGCCAGGTGACCAAAGAATTTGCGCGGCAACACATTGTCGCGGCCCATGCCGAACAACAGTTTTGCCGCTCCCAGGCCGCCGGCCAGTCCGCTGCCGAATGCGGCGAGAATCAAAACGAGTCCCATGGCGTTGAATAGCCACGGTCCACCGACGCGGCCGCAGACATCCATGAATGCCGTCTCCAGCGATGTGAAGGAGTGCCAGTCGGGCCAAACGCGCTGGCCCAGGTAGACTTCCAGGCCGCCAAAGATTCCGGTGAACACGCAGACCAGGACGGTGGCAAGCAGAATGTTGCGCTTCGGATTCTCGGCGTCTTCGGTCAATGTGGTGATGCCGTCAAAACCTATATAGGTGAGCGCGGCAAACGACGTCGCGCCCAAAATGCGATGCGCGTTAAACGTTTTCGGATCGTAGAACGGCTGGGTGGAAAGCAGGCCGCTCCATCCCTGGGCCGCGAACAGAAAACGCACCGCCAACACGATGAAGAATCCAATGACGACGAACATGATGAAGAGCAGCACTTTATTCTGGCGCGCCGAAGAACGAATGCCGCGCAGGTTCAGGAAGGTGATGATGCCAGCGACAATCGCGGCCCAGACGACAAAGGGAATCTTGGGAGTGTAGACGTTATGCATAGCCGCGGCGATCCACACGGTATTGATCAGCGGCAGCAGCAGATAGTCGAGAAACATCGCCCATCCGGCCAGAAATCCCAGGTGCGGGTTGAGTCCCTTTCCAACGTAGGTGTAAGCCGACCCTGCGGACGGGAATAGAGCGGCCATTCGTCCGTAGCTGACGGCGGTGATCATCATGGCGAACATGGCGAACAGGATGATGGCGGTGAAGTAGCCGTCGGAGAGTTTTTGGGCGACGCCGAAGAGCGGGACCGGGGCGATCGGCTGAATCAGCACGATGCCGAAGAAAATCAGGTCCCACAGAGTGAGCAGGCGCTTTGAGCGGCCTGCGGCCGCTAGGGCCACCGCGGAGGATTCAGCCATCTTTAGTTTCCGGCGCCACGCGCGATCTTGAGATCTTGAATTGTTGAGGTGACCAGATGGCGCCTCCTTCGATTTGGTGCAGAGCCGCGCACAGTTTATAGCAGCTTTTGGAGTTCAAAGGATGGCGCAGTTGTGATTCTTGTAGCCGCCCGCCGGTTGTGGGTCAGTTTCCGATCAGCACGACTGATCGGGACCTAATCTGCTTCGATGATGCGTTCCACGTCAAAACCTCGATCACACTGTACGCGACCAAGCCTTGCATACGTCTAACGTCCATCTAGCGAGCGCGTTGCCGGGGCCCGGCTAAAACGTCTGTCAATAGCGCTCGAAACCGCGGACATAAGTTAGACGAAAGGTGAGTGTCATGAATCGATTCTCAAAAGCGTGTCTCTTGGTCATCACTCTATCGTTGTCAGTCATTGCTCTTCGTCCGATTGTTATTCCGCAGCCAGCTCTGGCGGCGAGCCCTTATTACCAGTACGTAGTTATTGCAGTGTCGGCGACAGATTTTGAAATACAAAAGGAGTTGGACAAACACGCTTCGGAAGGATGGGAACCTGTTTCGCCACTGTATACGGATCGGGTGTATCTAATTTTTCGCAAAGAGGCGCGTTGACTCCACAGTGCCGTCATCCCGTCGGTGCAATGCGCCGACACGCTGTAGTGCCGGATAAACGCGGTGGTCTCAATGGGTCGACGCAACACTCAGCTCCAACCCACCTTGCATTGAAAACAAAAGCTAAAATCGCTCGCTAGATTAGATCAGCCGGAACGTTACCCTGCGTAGGCTTTGACCCGGTACAGCGAAATAGATCGGTTCTCCATGGGAAGTAGTGTCGGATCAACTAATTAGTGTAAACCTGCCGGAACAGAGGTTCGTTTTTCTTCGAAAGTGGTATCGAGAGTTCCATGGAAAGTGGGTATACACAAATACCATGAGCTGAGTCATTCTAAAAGATTGGCATTCGTTCAGTTTGATTCTGGAGGGGACGATGAACGCGTATCGGCGAAATGGAGTTCAAGCATTGTTGAGAATTGGCTACCGCCGAAATTCAAAAGGGGGCATCGTGAGTATTCTTCACCGTTCCGTCATGATCGCGCTGCTAAGTCTGTGCCTGGCAGCGCCTGGACCGTTGGCCCGACAATCGCACAGGGATTCGGGTTCCGGGATGAATCAGACAGACAGTGCAGTCCCCGGTCTTCACGACTTCGACTTCCTGGTTGGTCAATGGCAGGCCCATCATCGAAAGCTGAAGCAGCGACTCGCCAATAATCACGAGTGGACCGAATTCGAAGGCACGTTGTTGAATCAACCGCTTATGGGGAGTTACAGCAATGTGGACGATACAGTGCTCAGCGTTCCCGGTGCTCCCTATCGCGGTGTCGCTCTGCGGTCCTTCGACCCAAAGACCCAGCAGTGGTCAATCTGGTGGCTCGACAGCAGGACACCATCCGCACCATTGGATCCGCCCATGATTGGAGGCTTCCACAATGGCGTGGGCACTTTCTATGGGGATGATACGGTCAAGGGAAAGCGAGTTCGGGCGCGCTTCATCTGGTCCAACATCACTCCGACATCGGGCCACTGGGAGCAAGCGGACTCGCCAGACGAGGGCAAGACCTGGGAGACTAACTGGGTGCAGGACATCACACGAGTTCGCTGATCGAAGGGATCGACACTAAAACAACGACTTCCGTATATCGATACTAGCGGTCCCGATTTTCGACTTCGGTCTTGAAAGTGTGAACGAAGACTCTACGGCAGAATTACACGTCCGGCGGGTCGGTGAAGGCACAGACTGTTCACGGCCGACGAAAACCACCAACATCGGGGACGGCCATTTCCAGTTGGATGCACCTAATCTTTATGTTGCAATGACGCGCGGTTCAAAGTTATCGGTTTTATGTTCGAAGACCATGCTGCTCAATCCGAGACGAAAAATGAGAAATGTAATCTTCGCAATCAACATCACGTTAGATGGCTGCTGCGACCACACCAAAATGACTGGCAATGAAGAAATACATGAGTATTTTACGGACCTCATGCGTGAGGTTGACCTCCTCGTCTTTGGGCGTAAAACCTATCAATTGATGGTTCCTTATTGGCCTGATATCGCAAAAAGCCAGTCTGAGACAAAAGCAACGAACGAATTTGCTCAAACATTTGACTCCATCAACAAAATTGTTTTTTCACAATCATTAGACGGTGCTGAAGGAAATACGAGAATTGTTCGTACGAACCTTAGAGACGAAATACTCAAATTGAAAAAGGAACAAGGCAAAAATATTTTAATCGGTGGGGTGGATATTCCTTCACAACTTATAGAGCTCGGTCTAGTTGATGAATATCGTTTTGTCGTTCAGCCAATCGTTGCAGGAGAAGGGAGACGGTTGTTAGAAGGTATTAGCCTGTCGGAGAAATTGCAATTGAAACTCGTTGAGTCAAAGATCTTTAAATCAGGATGTGTTGCAGTTCGTTACTTGAAACAGTGACGGAAAACATTCGGCGAAACTCGCGCCGCTGTGCGTCAATGACGTTTATTTCCGGAAATTGGAAAGGAGAATTGATTATGAAGATAGCCAGAAACATTATGAAAGCGACTATATTCGCGACATTGCTTTCGACCGTGCTGGTGAGCGCTTCTTTAAAGGCACGCTCTCAAGAGACCGCTGCGTCCTATCCCAAAATGGCTTCCATCGATCAGTACCTTATAGCCGATCGAAATGCCGAGATTGCGATGGCACGCAGCGCCGCGCCGCCATCGATTTCAGCCGATGCCCAAGTCATGGTCCTCGGACGACATGGCTACGAAACCGCCGTCAAAAGCAAGAACGGTTTCGTCTGCCTCGTCGAGCGATCATGGATGTCTCCTTTTGACTTTGCCCAGTTCTGGAATCCGAAGATGCGAGCGCCAATCTGCTTTAATCCAGCCGCGGTGCGATCGATCCTGCCTCTCACTTTCAAGCGAACGGAACTGGTCCTCTCCGGAATGTCCAAAGATCAGGTCATTGAGGGCATCAAAGCGTTCGACGCGAAAGGGCTGCGGCCCCTCGAACCCGGCGCGATGTGCTACATGATGTCAACCCAAGGGTATCTGAACGACTCGGCGGGGCATTGGGTCCCCCATTTGATGTTTTACGTTCCGCTTACGGATCCCAAGTCATGGGGAGCGGGTTTGCCGGGCTCTCCAGTTATGTTAAATCCACAATTTCAAGGTGCTCCGGAGCCGATAACCGAGTTCATGATTCCGGTGCCCACTTGGTCGGATGGAACGGCTGCTCCGAAGGAAGCGCAGTGATATTTGATCTCTTCGATGCGCACTAGAACTCTAAACGCTAGCAGGGGACCTCATGCGCGTGCTTATCGTCGTCAGGGCTTCGCAGAAAGCCCAGGATGTCACCAAAAAAAGCCGCGACAAAGCGACTGACCCGGCATCTCGGTGTTCCAATATCAGATTCGTTTTACGCGCGTGGGGTGAGGATGAGTAGTATTTGTGTCTAAACCCCGCGGTCTCGGAGACCGCGGCTACAGGGCGACGAACGCCGAATTGTATCAGATTCGTTTTACCAGGCCCTGGTCGGTGGCGCTGGTGTTGCGGACCAGCAGGAGGACCAGGATCATGCCGACGAAGGGGATCAGGCCGGCGACGATTACGATCGGGTCGAAGGTGTGGGTGGCGGTGGCCTGGCGGGCGTCGGAGAAGTGGCCGATCAGTTCGAAGGCGAGGATGGTGCCGATACCTGCGGCGGTTCCGCTCAGGCCGCTTACCGTGGCGACGGATTTGCTGTGAAATAGGTCGGTGGGCAGGACGTTTGCGATCGTTGAAAACGCCGCATAGGCGAACGTGGCTAGCGCGAACAGCAGCGTGATGAGATACAACTTCACGGTAAAGATTGTGGGGATCAGAAGCATTACGCCGAAGCCGCCGAAAACGACCATCGATTTGCGTGCCGCGCCTACGGACCATCCGCGACGAATCAGGTAGCCGGAAACGGCGCCTCCGAAGAAATTGCCGAGATCGGCGGCGAGGAACGGAATCCAAACGGCGATCAGGCCGCTCTTCAGCGAAATACCCTTAGCGACCAGATAAATGGGAAACCAGTCGGTGACGAAGAACCAGACGGGATCGGTCAGGCCCTTAGAGACAATCACGCCCCAGGTCTGCGGCAGTTTTAGAAGGTCGCGCCAGCGCGGCATGGGTTGCGGCGTTGACTCTGTTTCCTGCTTGTCGGTCAAGATCATTTGGCGCTCGGCGTCGGTGACGCGGGGGTGGTCCTGCGGCGGGTAATACAGGCGGCGCCAGGCAATCAACCACAAAAATCCGAGCAGGCCGGGAATGATGAAGGCCACGCGCCATCCCCAGCGCAGGTAGATCGGCAGAATCAGGAAGGGCGCGATGGCGCCGCCGACCGAGGAGCCACTGTCGTATAGTGCAGCGGCTATTCCGCGCTCGCGCTTGGGGAACCACTCGGAGACCGCCTTGCTGGCACCCGGCCAGTTCGCGGATTCGCCCGCGCCGAGCAGAAAGCGGAAGACACCGAAACTCGCCATGCCATTCGCCAGCGAGGTCAACAGCGAGACGATCGAGTACCACGTGACGCTGATGGTTAATCCGCGCCTGGTGCCGACGCGGTCGATCTGGCGGCCCCAGACGGTTTGTCCGATGGAATAGGCGATGCGGAAGGCGATCGCGATATTGGCGTAGTCCGTGTTCGTCCAGTGGTATTCGAGCTTGAGATAGGGGGCTAGGATCGAGAGTGTCTGGCGGTCGATGTAGTTGATCACCGTGGAGGCGAACAACAGGCCGCCGATCCACCAGCGTAATGAGGGGATCGCGCGCGGGGGTGGGGCGGCATCCGGTTGGGCCATTAGCGGCACGTTTTCGCTCCGGAGTGTGCAGCGTGCCGGAGTTGACGCCGGGCGGGGCAAGCCCCGCCCCTACAAGGGATCGCGGTGGGCGGCGTGAGTTTGATCATCTGCGTCGCTATCCGGCGGCGGCAAACTCGGCTAGCTTTGCTGGGCTCAGTTGGCTGGCGGATTCGCGGTCGAGGTAGAGTGTGGCGGCCGGGTGCGTGCGCAAGATCGATGCTGGGGCCATGGGAGTGATTTCGCCTTCGACGCACAGTTTCACCGCGTGGGCTTTCCGAGCGTCGGGGACGACGGCGATGATTTCACGGGCTTGCAGGATCTGGCGGACCGACATGGAGATGGCTTGTCGTGGAACTTCCGAGATATTGGCGAACCAGCCTTCGCCGACTTGCTGACGGCGGCAGGCTTCATCGAGTTCGACGACGAGATAAGGCTCTAGGGTATCGAAATCGGCGGGAGGGTCGTTGAAGGCGAGGTGTGCGTTCTCACCGATGCCGGCGAAGGCGACATCGACTGGCGCGGACTTCAGCGCGGCCCCGACTTGCCGAATGACTTCATCGACATCGTCGTCGCCATCGAGCAAGTGATAGTGCGCGATGCCAGCCTTGTGAATGAATTTTTCAAGGAGATATTTACGAAAGCTGGCTGGATGGGTTATGGGCAGACCCACGTATTCATCGAGGTGGAACATCTCGACGCGCTGCCAGTCGATGTCTGGTGAGGTGGCTAGGGCATCCAGAAAATCCAGCTGGGACGTTCCGGTGGCTACCACGATGCGTGCGCGACCTCGATCGTGGATGGCGTGCTGCAAGAAGGTTGAGGCTTGTTCGGCTGCGGTTATGCTGAGGGATTTCTTGTCTTGGAATATTTTTACTATCACTGGCCCTCCTTTCGGGCGGGGCTTTAGCGGATGCGCACAGCCAGAAATGGCTGTGCCACAAAAGTTTGTTACTCAGGCGTAGACTCGGGCGCCACATCGTCGTTGCGGTTGTGTTTCCTTTTCATCTAAACCCCGCGGTCTCGGAGACCGCGGCTACAGGTTGGGTCTATTTGGCGGCCTTGCGCAGCAGCTTCGGTGTGGCCAGCCACACGAGTTGTCCGCTCGGGGGAGAAACGCGTTTCAGTTCCAGCAGCGCGACTCCGGCCTTTTTCAATGAGGTCACATGGTGCTTGGAGCCCAGACCTGTGGCGATCAAGTCGTCGAGTTGCGGAGCGTGACCGAAACAGAAAATTGTCGACGAGTGCTTATCTTTCGCCAGCTCTCGAAAGAACAGCGACGCTTCGCTTCCAGGCAGCAGCAGATCGGTGCGGCGGATTTTCTGTTTTGGGTAATCGAGTACGGCCGCGAAGATTTCGGCGGTTTGCATGGCGCGGACGTACGGGCTGCTCATCAGCAAGTCCGCGGTAGCGCCCAGCGCGACAACGCCTTTGGCGACCTGCTTGGTTCGCTCGATGCCTTCTTCGATGAGAAACCGGTCGGGATCGGGAGGCGACTTGGGGTCTTCCCGGTCGATGGCGATACCGTGTCGCACGATGTAGAGCTGCATTGAACTGTGACTCCTTATTCAGTCGTGATACCTGTGATGCTTTCGCCCGGGCAATTTGGGGCGCAGCAATGCTGCGCCTCTATAATGTTGCCACGATTATCAGTGATGTTCACGGATCGTCACGTTCCCGATTGCCTGAAAAATAGACGGACATGAAATTCTTTCTCGAAGAGTTCGGCGCTGCGAATGGCGTCGCGCAAATCTTCGGCGGCGTCGCCTTGCGCGGTGATCTGCAGGCCAACGGCGCCGCGTTGGAATGAGGCGCCCAAATTCGTCACGCGTTGGCGGTGCGAATGATCGAGAGCTTCGGCGACCCGGAGAATCGCAGCGAGGCGGCGGGCAATTCGCTGATCGTTGTTGTTGAGCGAGGAGTAGGAGACGTGATGCCCCGCGGGAACGGATTTGCGATTGTGGTAACGCACCAGGGCCGCCACAATCGCGCGATCGCGGCCTTCCAGACCGGGGATGTCGCCGTTGAGGGCGAGATACTCGCCGTGTTTGTGGTGCCCACGATGGCTGACCATATGGCCGATATCGTGCAGCAGCGCTGCAGCTTCTAACTGCACGCGTGATTGCGCGGGCAAGTGGTGCACGGGTTGCAGCTGATCGAAGAGCTGGATGCTGAGCTCGCGAACGTGCTCGGCGTGAGGCTGATCGTATTCGAGGCGGCGCGCGAAGCTGCGCGTGCCGACCAGGAGCTGGCGGGCCGTGGCGTTATAGCGATGCGGCTCTTTGCGGGAGAAAGCTTCGCGTGCGATTTCTTGCAGCAGGCCTTCGCGAATGCCGATGCTTGGAACCGAGAGGGTGCGCAGATTCAGATAGCGACCAAGCGTGATGAAGATAATGGCGGCGATGCCCATGACGTCGGCGCGGTCGCGGCGGACGGCATAGGTCTTCATGCGTTCGCGGACGTCGCGATCCAGGATGCCGGAGAGGCGTTCGCGGAGGAGGGAGAGTTGCAGCGTGGGAACGCCGTGCTCGCGCGGACCAGGCGCGATGGAAGCCAGCGTCTCGGCGCTGCCGCCCAGCGCAACAGCAACACATTCCGCGAGGTTGGGGCGCGCAGGCAATTTCGATTCGAGGAGGGCGCGCACATAGCGCCGCACTTGTTCCGCTTGCGCGGGGCGGATCACTCCGGGAATATTTAACGTGGTCATCAAACGCACCGTGCCGACGGGTATTTGCGCGCACTGTTCCACGGTGTGGTCGTGGAGGATATTGATCTCCAGGCTTCCACCGCCGAGGTCGATGATGCAGCGGGGCGGCGACTCCGGGCCGAGCGCGGCGACCGCGGCTTCGCGGCCGAGGCGCGATTCTTCGATGCTGCTGATGACCTCCAGGGCGATGCCGCATTTTCTTTTGATTTCGCGCAGGAACTTCTTGCGGTTGCGCGCTTCGCGGGAGGCGCTGGTGGCCACGGCGCGGTAGCGAGTCACGCCGTATTCCTCCATCACTTCCTTGAAATGACGAAAGGCTTTTACACCTTTTTTGAAAATGTCTTCGGTGAAGCGGTGGCGCAGGAAAACACTTTCGCCGAGACGCAGCGAATAGCGTTCGCTGTAGAGCGGCTCAATGTCGAGTGCGGAGTAGGCTCTGGCGACGGAGAGGCGGACTGCGTTGGAGCCAGCGTCGATCGCGGCGATGTGAACCGGCTCGGACATTGCTAGCGTTTACCGCCAGAGGTGCGCAAGCGCGGCGGACGGCGTGTACTTCGTCGCGCGAATTCCCAGGCGTTCGCCGATGCGCTGGCGTAGTTGCTTGTTGACGGCGGAAACGCTGGCCTCGCCGTCGAGTTCGATGAAGTTGTGGCGCTTGGCCATGACTTCAAATTCGCGCTTGATCATGGTCTGGTAGCGGATGAACGACCAGTACAGGTCGTGCGACAGCGACATGTCGCGGCCGGCTTCCCAGTAGCTGATCGCTTGCGCCTTTTTAAATTCGCGCGCGAAGGCGGTTTCCGGACGTACGTTCAGCCAGAACGTCAAGTGCGGGCGCAGCGCCATGGCGTATAGGCCGCCGATGTAGTCGCGATTGATTCCGCGAACAACGCCGCGGGCGATCAGCGTGAAAATGAAGCGGTCAGCGAGAACTACGGTGCCCGCGCGCAAGGCTGGCAATATGCGATGCTCGACCTGATCGAAGAAATCCGTTGCGTACATCAGGGACAGGGTCAGGCGCGTGACCGCGTTTTTCGCCAGCAATTGGTCGATGTCGCGTCCCACGAGATTGGAGCGGCGCAGGCCGCTCGTCTGCACTGCGAATCCTTCGGACTCCAGCCATTCCTGCAGCAAAGTAATCTGCGTGGAACGCCCCGAGCCGTCCATGCCCTCGATCACGATCAAGCTGCCAGTGATTTCGCTAGGGTCGAAGCCCACCAGCGGCTCGCCAAAAAAGTGCAGCGCCGAATCGTCCTCAGGAGCAACGGCGGCCTTTGCGGAAGGCGTGGCGTCGGCAGTCACGGTGCCAACGGCGGGCGTCGCTGGCGGTTCCGCAGTCGTTGCGACCTTGTCTCTGTCTTTCTCCTGCTCAGGCATCCTTGCTCCACTCGGGCGCGTGAGGCGCGAATCGTTTCAGGTCGATCTTCGATGCCACGATGTCACGCATTTGCTTCTGGAGTTTGTTGACGGGCAGCGTTCCGTCGAGCACGACGAAATTATCGGAGTCCACCATCTTGTCGTACTCCTCGAGAATGCGCGCTTGAAACAAGCGAAAACTTTCGGAGCGATCGTACGACAGCCCCAGGTCCATGCCCGCTTCGTAATACTTCAGTTTCGGGCGGCCGCTCAGGATACGGCTCACCGCAACGTCGAGCGGCGCGCGAAAATAAAAGGTGATGTCTGGAACGGGTGCAAAGCGGTAGAGATTGCGGAGCCAGCGCGGCGGGCACCCGCGGGCGGCATCGCGCGCGAATGCGGTGTAGACGTAGCGATCGGCCAGCACGAGATAGTCGCCCTGGAGCAACGGCATGATCTGGCGCTCGCAGCGGTCAGCAAAGTCGGCAGCATGCAACAAAGAGAATGTGGTGGGCGTCAGCAACCGGCGCTGTTTTCCGCGGCGGGTCGCGGATTTCACCAGTGGCGAGGAATTCCACTCGGTGAAATGCAGGCGGTAGCCGCCAATTTCGAGCCAGCGCTTCAATAGATAGAGCTGCGTGCTTTTGCCGGAGCCGTCCGTTCCTTCCACTACGATCAATGCTCCGGGGTAGGCCCGGCTGGGAACCGGACGTCCAGGTTGCGGCAGCGTGGATTTAGCAGCCTCGGGACGAAGCTGTTTTTGCGGTGATTCCGGATTTTCTATCGATCCTGTAGGCACAAGAGGCTGCGTCGGTGACATTATCTTGGTTTTGTTACAGCACCATTACAACACACGCAGGCGGTCAGCACAAAGAAAGAGGGTCAGAAGATGGTGACTTTGAAGTGGAGAAACTTTTTCGGGTTCTGACGGAAATCGCCGATCAGTAGCCGCAGGTCACCGGTCAATCCGGTCAAGTTGTCGTACAATTGCGGATCCGAGAAAAGTTTGCCCGCAGTTGTGGTGTTGTCGTTGAGCTTGGCGGTGGCGTTCGCGAGATTGGTGCTGGTGTCGCGCATTTTGTTATAGAGCGTGTCGTCGGTTGCGAGTTTGCCGAGACTTCCCTTCCCGGAGCGAACGTCGCCGACCATGCCATTTGCGTTGTTGACGGTGTCGCGCACTTGGTCGTAGAGCGCAGTGTCGTAGAGCAACTTGCCGAGCGTGCCTTTTTGCGCGCGAACGTCACCGAGGATCGAATTGACGTTATCAACCGTCGTGCCCACCTTGTTATACATCTCGTCAGTGGCGACCAATTTCCCGATGGTGCCTTTGCCTCCGCGAATATCGCCGACCATCTTGTTGCCGTTGGCCAGCATGGCGTTCAGATTGTTATAAGCGGCCTCGTCAGTAATCAATTTGCCGAGATTGCCCTTGCCCGCTTTTACGCCGGCGATGATGCTCTCGGCATCCGCACTGACCGCCTGGAGATTGTCCAACAGCACTGAACTGCGCTCCATGACGTCCTTAAGGTCGACTTGCGGAGCTCCTTGAACTTCCTGGCCGTCTTTCAAGGGTGTGCCGGTGAATCCGCGACTGATATTGACATACTGATTTCCCAGGAGGCCTTGAGTCACCGAGGTGGCAGTTGAATCGGTAAGAATGTCGGCCTGATACCTGCGATCCAAGCGCATGATGACTTCGATGCTCTTGTTTTTGTCCAGAACCTGGTTCGGAGCTCGTGGCACGAGTCTTAGGGTTTCCACATTTCCCACATCCACACCGTCGATACTTACAGGCGCACCGGTGGCGAGACCCGAAACGTCGGGCAGGAAGGTCTTAAGATGATATTTCGGGCCCCAGAAACCCGCGCCGGTCACATAGAAAGTCCCGACCGCGATCACGAACAAACCGACCAGCACGAAAAGGCCGACGCGCAGCTCCGTCCAGGTCAATTGTTTCCGCAGCGCCATGAATGCTTCCTCCCCGCCGTGCTGCCCGCCAAACCTCGAGTACCGACCTTATCCAACAGACTACAGCAAATTCATACCAGAAAGCGTTTCAGATACGCGTCGCGTGTGACCGCAATTTCCTCAGGTGAACCCTCAAAATAGATACGTCCATCGCGATAAACGAGAAATCGGGTCACGGGCTCTAACCCGCCGTCAGCTGCCCGGATGGCCGCTGACGGATCACGCACTACGCGCTTGGTTTTAGGGTCAAAGTGAAAATTCGCCAGCGCGAAACCATCTTGCAGACGATGCGTGGCTAGCAGCGCAGTTACACCGTACACATCGCGCAAACGCAGGATTAACGTGATGATGGTTTGCGCGGTTACCGGGTCAAGCCCGGCCGTCGGCGAATCGTACAGCACGATCTGCGGACGATTCACCAAGGCTCGGGCGATGGACACGCGACGCCGCATTCCTCCAGAGAGTTCGGAAGGAAGTTGATCCAGTGCGTGTTCCAGCTCGACGAAGGCGAGAATTTCGCGCACGCGCCGGTCGACTTCCTCTTCGTCGACGTGATCTTCGCGGAGGCGGTAGGCCACATTGTCCGCAACAGTCATGGAGTCGAACAGCGCGCCTTCCTGGAACACAAAACCAATCTGCCTGCGGAACGCGAGCAACTCTTGCTCCGACATCATCGAGACTTCATTGTCCAAAACTCGCACGCTGCCCATCGACGGGTGGAGTAGTCCAGCGGCCAATTTGAGGGTAAGGGTTTTTCCTGTTCCGGTTTCGCCCAGAAACACAAGCGTTTCACGGGGGAACACGCGAAAGGAGACGCCGCGCAACACGTCGCTTTCGTCGAAGCCGATGCGCACGCCGTCAAAGACAATTACGGGATCAGGATCTGCCGGGGATTTGCGGGTCCGGAAAATGGCGGGCGAACTCATCGGAGCGAACCTGTGAATGGATGATGAGTAAGGCGCGGTTCAGCGGGCTGCTGAAGAAATTCTCGCTGAAAAGGACTAAGCGTGAGGGCCATCCCGGCGCGCGCTGAGGCTAGCGCACTCAACGCAGCCCCACAGCCCCTTCGAGTCTCAGGCCGAGCAGGATTGGGTGCGCCACCGGGTTCTTTCTCCGGCGGCGTGGTACACGAGAAGTAGCGCAAGCGCGTCTGATCCCCCATCATGCGCGTCAAAAAAGTTTGCCTCCCATATAGAGTGCAATCTTGGTCAGAAAAACGTCGGCCGCGATGATCATGACGTTGGAAACGACGACGGCCTGAGTGGTAGCGCGCCCGACGCCTTGCGTACCGCCGCGCACGTTCAACCCTTGATAACATCCCACGGTCGCGAGAATGAATCCGTAGACCAGTGGCTTCATCATGCCCTGCATGAGATCGGGAAAATCGAGCGCATTGATTGCGCGCGTCCAAAATTCGACGGCGCCCAGCCGCAGGGAGAACACGGACGCCACGCAGCCACCCAGCAAGCCGACGAAGTCATTCAGCGCGGTTAGCAATGGCAACATCAGGATGCCCGCTAACACCCGAGGCGTAACTAACTTGCGGCTCGGATCGGTGCCCATCGCGCGCATGGCGTCCACTTGCTCGGTAACCAGCATCGAGCCGAGTTCGGAGGCGATACCCGAGGCGCTGCGGCCGGCAACCAGGATGCCGGTCAACGTCGGCCCCAATTCGCGGACCAGCGCGAGAGAAACGATGTCGCCGGTGAGCGCGGTTTGGCCGAAGCGCACGAATTGCGAACCGGTCTGTAACACCATCACCGCGCCGATGAAGAAGCCTGACATGAGTACGATGGGAAGCGAGCCGACGCCGATGTCGTCCATCTGGTCGAGCACATCCTGGAAATAGCGCGGCGGAGTGAACAGATTAGTGAGCGACCGCGCCGACAGAAAGGAATAATCCTGAATGTGAGAAAGGAAGGCCTTGAGGGCGTCGGTCAGCACCAGGACCATGGAAAGCTCTTCCACGGGCTTGGCTTCCCGGCTGGCGACCTGAAGAGGAGTGTCTGCCACGAGTCCCTGTCAACAATACCGTTCGGCGACGGTGTTCAGCGACAACTTCTTGCGAAACAAACACTTCCACGAAAGCGTAACCGTGGTCCCGGAACACGTCAAGCTTGTAAAGAGCGCTACCAGCTAAATCGAGTGCGGCCAGAACAGAAGCTCGGAACGGCGCAAGCAGTATCAGCGAGTTAGTTCTGGCGCAAGGGACGCGGCGGCGACTGGTGTCGCTGGTTGGAGGTCGAAGCGACCGGTCAGGTTTTGGGAACGGCGGGTTTGTTTATCGTAGAAACCGTAGGCTGATATACCTTAGGCGGCGCCGCCTTCTTGGGCTTCTTTTTTTCGCGATTTCCTCTATCTTTGTTTCCCATGCTGAACAGATTGCCACAGATCAGCAGGCATTGCCAAGCGATGGCGCTGGAGGGTGGTGGGTCAATCTCCGATTACCCGGCTAATCGGGAGTTGACGTTGCCTGTTGCTTGTCCACATCAAATTCCAAGACGGCATATCGGGCTGAATTCGGTAGTTGCGTTAGCGTAGTGCGAACTTCGACCGATATCCCTCGCGCCCTCCAAAAGTCTTTCAGGACTTTCCTCATGTCGTCCACTTTCCTCTGGACATAGGCCGTCTCGACCGTGGGGCGGTCTTCGAGATGCGCACTTGGGTAGTTTTGTTCTTCGTTGCAGGCTTTCTCGTTCAAACCAGTGTCGTCGAATCCGCGATGCTTCACAAAGATGCGCCTGAGAACAGGAGACGCAACTCTAGGGGTACTTGGTTGCTGAGGTTGAAGATTTTGTCCTTGACCGAATGATGGGCTGACAAATATCGAGTACGCCAGCCCGAGTGCTAGAAGCGGCTTGCACAGAAACATGATTAGCCTCCTCTGCGTAGTCTAAATCCACAATGCGAGAGGGTACCAGCGTGCGGGATAATGGACACTGAAGCAGAAAAGCTGGAACAAGATAAGCAGAGCACCGGGACTCAACATGTCCGGTTACGCGGGTCGATTCAGGCGGACGACGAAAGCATGGATTCCTCTCACTCAAATCGCGGCTACCGTCAATGAGCTAACCTAACCTTAATAACTGGAGACCTCGATGCTTTCAACTCGCGTTGCAACTATTGACGATGTGCCTTTGCTGAAGCAGCTCATTCACGAATTGGCGGAATACGAGCGGGAACCGCACGCGGTCCTCATCACGGAAGAGAAGCTAATGCAGGACGGTTTTGGTCCTGAACCGAAGTTCCGCGCCATCATTGCCGAGCAGGATGGGCAGCCGGCTGGCTATGCGGTCTTTTTTGGGTCTTATTCCACTTGGACAGGTCCCAGTTTATTCCTCGAGGACCTTTTCGTGCGAAAGGCGTTCCGGGGTCAAGGTGTCGGGAGGGCGCTTCTATGCCAGGTGGCCGATATCGCACAACAGGACGGTTGTCACACGATACGTTTGGATGTTCTGGATTGGAATGAAACCGCGATTAAGTTCTACAAGTCGGTCGGTGGCGAGTACCTGCAGCAGTGGCGCAATGTCCTGATAGGGGAGGAAGCTCTAAATCGCCTAAGCCGCAGATAGGAGGTTCGTTCGTAAACGAGCTTCTTCGCACGAGTACCGGGGAATCACATGAGCTGACTTTTGCCGTAAATGTCAGCTTCATTGACTTGCCTCAGGTCGCAACCTAAGATGAGCGCCAAATGGCGGAGTCCCAATCACTCCTCGGGAAGACCGTCTCGCATTACCGCATCGTCGAAAAGCTCGGTGGTGGCGGTATGGGTATTGTCTACAAGGCTGAAGACATAAGACTTGGCCGATTCGTTGCACTGAAGTTCCTTCCGGATGACGTTGCGCACGACCCGCAGGCGCTGGAACGATTCAAACGTGAAGCGCGCGCCGCGTCTGCGCTGAACCATCCGAACATCTGCACGATTCACGACATAGGCGAGGAGTCTGGCCAAGCCTTCATCGCCATGGAGTATCTGGAAGGCAAGACCCTGAAGCACACCATTGCCAATCGACCCATGGAACAAGAGATTTTGCAGGATGTGGCGATTGAAGTAGCCGACGCTCTGGATGCTGCTCACACCAAGGGGATCATCCACCGAGACATCAAGCCTGCCAACATTTTCGTCACGGATCGCGGCCACGCCAAGATTCTCGATTTCGGTCTGGCGAAGGTAAGTGTCGCGAAAACTGCGACGGGTGAAACCGACGTCCAGCCCACATTGGAAGTGGATCCGGAACACCTCACAAGTCCGGGAACAGCGCTGGGTACGGTCGCCTACATGTCTCCGGAGCAAGCTCTTGGAAAAACGCTCGACGCTCGTACCGACCTGTTTTCCTTCGGCACGGTTCTCTACGAAATGGCCACCGGTGCGCTCGCCTTTCGCGGAGACACCTCGGCCGCCTCCTTCCATGCGCTCCTCAGCAAAGAGCCGATTTCCGCGCTCCGCTTCAATCCCGAGCTTCCTGCGGACATGGACCGCATCATTCAAAAAGCCCTTGAGAAGGATCGTGACGTCCGTTATCAGAGCGCCGCGGAGCTGCGGGCCGATCTAAAGCGCTTGAAGCGCGACACCAGTTCCGGAAAGTTTACGGCTGCGGCGCCGCTAGCTCGGGCAGAGCCGGCGAAATCCCGCGGGGTGTGGATCGCCGCAGCTTCTGCGGGAATCGTCGCCCTTGCTGGATTAGTTGCCTGGTTCCGCCCTGCGCCGCCTCCGCCCAGAGTTCTGACCACGACGCAGCTCACGCACGACGGATTCTATAAGGACGATCTCCAGACCGACGGTTCACGGCTCTACATGACAGAATCCAGAGTCGGAAATTTCATTCTGGCTCAAGCCTCCGCCACCGGCGGTGAGACTTCGATCATCCCAACACCATTCACGAACATCGAGACTTACGACGTCTCACCGGATCGATCGCAACTGCTGGCGCGGGGATTTGGAGGGACTGAGTCGGAAGATCCGTTATGGACTTTGCCGCTCCCTGCCGGGGCCCCGCGCCGCCTGGGAGAGATCGTGGGTCACGGCGGGGCCTGGTCGCCCGACGGACGGAAGATCGTCTTCGCAAATGGTTCAGATCTCTTCGTGGCCGATTCTGACGGGAACAACGCGCGTAAATTGACCAGCGCCTCCGGTTTCGTCACAGGATCTCGTTTCTCGCCCGATGGAAGCCGCATTCGATTTACGGTCAACGCTTCCGAAACAAATGCTCTCTCGCTTTGGGAAGTCCGCAGCGATGGTAGTGGTCTACACACGCTTTTTCCGGGGTGGCATAGTCCACCAGACGAATGCTGCGGAAGATGGACTTCGGACGGCCGCTATTATTTCTTCTATTCGCAAGGAGCTATCTGGGCGCTGCGCGAAGGGAAAGGATTTTTTCACGGGCGAGAATCTGTTCCGATGCAGGTCGCGACCAGTCCATTGAATTTTTCCGCGGGGGCTCCCAGCTCCGACGGCAAGAGGTTGTACGTCATCGAAGGTCAGCCGCGAGGAGAGGTTGTCCGCTATGACCCGCAATCCAAACAATTCGTGCCCTTTCTGTCGGGTATCTCCGCGGGAGAACTGGATTTCTCGCGCGATGCAAAATGGGTTACCTACGTTACCTATCCAGAGCGCTCGCTGTGGCGCAGCCACCTCGATGGCAGCGACCCGTTGCAGCTTACCTATCCGCCCATCCGAGTCGCGTTGCCCCGCTGGTCTCCAGACGGAGCTCAAATCGCATACGCCGCTTCGCAGCCCGGCAAGAATTGGAGGATATTTTTGATCTCAGCGCAGGGTGGCACTCCTCAACGATTGACAGCCGAGGACAAGGACGAGATCGACGCCACCTGGTCAGCTGACGGCGCCCAAGTCGCTTTCGGACGACCGGGTCCGAGGAAGGATTCCTTAATCTACCTTGTCGACCTCCAGACCCGTCAAATATCGACGATTCCTGGGTCCGAGAACTTGTTCAGCCCTCGCTGGTCCCCCGACGGCCAACACCTGGCCGCGCTTTCCACAGGTTCCGCGAAACTCTTCCTTTTCGATTTCAAGAGCAACAAATGGTCAGAATGGAGCCATGAAACTGCGAGTGTCGGCTTCCCGACCTGGTCGCGCGACGGAGGTTATCTTTACTATGACAGTACGTTCACGGACCACCCCGACTTTGGGCGCGTCAAAGTCGGACAAGCGCACCGCGAAGTGTTGGTGGGATTGAAGGGCTTACACCTATATTCGGCTGACTTTATCGGTGCGTGGACGGGTCTTGCGCCGGACGGGTCGGCACTTTTTGTCCGCGACTTGAGCACCCAGGAAGTCTACGCGCTTGACCTCGAACTCCCGTAGCTCCGCAGCACTGTCATAAACGCCCTGCTGCTTGCGCTGCTTCCCACAATAGGCGCCGCAGTGGGTTGCTATGCTTGCTGATGTGCGGCTGTTGTGGCCCCGGCATGGACGAACGTTGGGATGACGGCTAGAGTATTAGGAGCAAATCGAGTCACGGATCAACATTATACTTTCTCGGCAAAGCAGGTGGTGTCATGCCGATCGATCGGCGATTACTCGTAACGATTACTATTTGCGTCGCTGTTGCTAGTTTCTTGATGGTTCGAACGGCGGAAGCACATGCGGTCCTGGTGGAATCCAATCCCGCTTTGAACGGGCAGGTCTCCGGACCGGACATTGCCGTGCAGCTCCGATTCAATGTGCGCATCGATGCCAACCGTTCCCGGCTAGCGCTGCTGCGGTCCGATGGTTCCACGCAAAGCCTTGAGCTGGGCAAGCCCACGTCCGCGGACACGCTTACAGCGCAAGTCAAAGGTCTCGCGCCTGGGGAATACCGCCTACGATGGCAAGTGCTGGCGTCCGACGGGCACCTTACGCGCGGAGAGATTCCCTTCACCGTGACCAACTCCTGAACCTGCGAATGGCCCAACTACTCCAGATCTTCGGTTTCCTCTCCGTGTTGTTGCGAGGGGCGACGTTGACGTTCCAATCGCTCACGATCGGCGGAATCGTATTTCTTGTGTTCTTCGCGGGGCCGATGAAGATTTCCGCAGACCAACTTGAGCAGGGGGCGCTGCGCTGGATCCGGCGCGCGGCGATGGCGCTGGCAGTAGCGCAGGCGGCGGTGGTGGTTTCCAGTGGTCTTCTATTGATGCAATCGGCCGGGATGTCTTTCGGCGAGGTCAGCGGAGCGAATTTCGTCGTCGCTGGCGCGCTGGGCATCGTCTCGTCGCTGACCATTGTGGCTTTGGCGCACACGCAGCGCTCGCGCGGTTATGCGGACATGCTGCTGCCGGCGGGGTTTGTTTTGGCGTCGTCCGTGATGACCAGTCACGCGATGTCGCGATTGGAATACCGCTTGCCGCTGGCCGCTTTCACAGCCTTGCATCAAGCAGCGACGGCCGTATGGCTGGGTGGTTTGCCCTATTTGTTGCTTGGGCTGAAGCATGCGCAGAATGTGGACGTCGCACGCGGCCTAAGCGCCCGGTTCTCGCGACTCGCGCTGGTGAGTGTTGCTGTCCTCGCGACAGCTGGCCTTGCCTTGAGTTTTTCCTACGTTGGTTCGCTCAGCGCTGCGTATGGCACATCGTACGGCGCCATGGTGATCACCAAGATCGTTCTCTTCGGGCTTCTTCTGCTCCTTGGCGCGATGAACTACCAGATCGTTCGCGGATCATCCAGCCGGTTGCTGGATAGCCTGCGGCGGTTTGGAGAAGCAGAGATTGGAATCGGCATCACGGTCATTCTCCTGGCGGCGTCGTTGACGTCGCTTCCGCCCGCAGCAGATTTAGCCGCGGATCGCGTCCACGCCACCGAGATCTATGGGCGTTTGAGTCCGCGGGTTCCCCGGCTCACGAGTCCCAAGCATGAGGAACTCCCGGAAGACGTCTACGCAGCGCAGAAAAAATCAACCGACTCCGGAAGCCTTTCCACCGCCTCTTACGTTCCCGGGCAGGCCGGAACCCGTCCAAACACGGTTGCGGAAAAGGCCTGGTCTGAGTACAACCATCACTGGGCGGGCCTGATCGTCCTGGCGATTGGTCTGCTGGCACTGATCGCGCAGGTAGCCCGCGTCTCGTGGACTCGAAACTGGCCACTCATTTTCCTGGCACTATCCGCATTTCTCATCCTAAGAAGCGATCCGGAAACCTGGCCGCTCGGCCCCGTCGGTTTTTGGGTGAGTATGACGGACCCGGAAGTCCTGCTTCACCGCATCGTCGCGCTCCTTGTCGTTGGGCTGGCGGTTTTTGAATGGAGAGTGCAAACGGGGCGCGTAGCTTCGACAGGATCCCATTTGATTTTTCCGATTCTCGTGGCGGTGGCCAGCGCGCTCCTGCTCACGCACTCGCATAGTCTCGGAAACATCAAGGAAGAAGTGCTGGCGGAGCTTAGTCATGCGCCGCTGGCAGTTCTCGGCGTCACTGCGGCATGGTCGCGATGGCTGGAATTACGTCTTCCTGCTGAGAACCGCGCTCGATTCGCAATGGCTGGCATCTGGCCGGTTTGCTTCCTGCTGATCGGGGTGGTGTTGTTGAATTACCGCGAGATGTAATCACGAGCAGGTTCGGTGCGTTCCGGTTGATATAACTCTGTATCAACTTCAAGTTTGCGGCTCGCTCCTCTCAGGAAACTCGGCTGGCGCAGATTGAACCGCGCCAGGCCGAAACTGGACGCGAAGGCGGCGGGACCGCTACACTGTTTGTTTCCACAGCGGCAAATGGATCGAGCAGGGAGATTGCGGACGGGAATGCTGCGTTTCTACACTGCGGGCGAGTCGCACGGACAGGCGCTGCTAACGTTTATCTCGGGCCTGCCTGCGTCCTTGCCCATCAGCGTGGACTTTATCAATCACGAGTTGCACCGCCGGCAGCTTGGTTATGGCCGCGGCGGCCGGCAGAAGATTGAGAAGGATCGCGCGGAGATTTTTGCGGGCGTGCGGCGCGGCGAGACCATTGGCGCGCCGATTGCGCTGCGGATCGAGAATCGCGATTGGGCCAATTGGGAGAAGATTCTGCCCGTTGAGGCTTCGCAAATTGCGGCTGCCGAGGAACGAAGATTGGTGGCGCCTCGGCCGGGACATGCGGACCTGGCGGGTTCGCAGAAGTTCAATTTTCACGATGCGCGGTATGTGTTAGAGCGGGCGTCGGCGCGCGAGACTGCGGCACGCGTGGCCGCCGGGGCGATTGCCAAGCAGTTGCTGCGCGAATTGGGAACGGAAATCGCGAGTCATACGGTCCAGGTCGGGCATGTACGGCTGGACCGCGCGGCTAGCTGGGACGAAATCCAGCAGATTACGGCGGACATCGATTCGCCGCTCCGTTGTGTGGATGCCGCGGTGCAGGACAGGATGAAGGCGGAAGTGGATGCCGCGAACAAAGCGGGCGACACCGTTGGCGGAATCTTCGAGGTGGTGGCGCATCACGTACCCGTCGGACTCGGCAGCCACGCGCAGTGGGATGAAAAATTGGACGGGAGGCTCGCCCAGGCGGTGATGAGCATTCAGGCCGTCAAGGGCATGGAGATCGGCGCGGGGATCGCGGCGGCAGGATCGAATGGAAGCGAAGTGCAGGATGAGATTTCGTATGACAAGGCGGCAAAGAGGTTTCGACGCTCGTCAAATCGCGCCGGGGGACTCGAGGGCGGCATCACCAACGGCGAAGACGTAGTTGTGCGAGGATATCTGAAGCCGATCTCGACTCTGCGCAAGCCGCTGGGAACCGCCGATATGGTTACGAAAGAGCCGATTCAGGCCGCGTATGAACGCTCGGACTGGTGTGTGGTGCCCGCGGCAGGAGTGGCGGCCGAGGCCATGGTAGCACTTGTCCTGGCCGATGCTTTTCTGCAAAAATTTGGGGGAGACTCGCTCGCCGAGACGCGGCGGAATTTTGACAACTATGCCCGACAAATCGACGACTTCTAAACCTGTAACGGCCAAGCCGGTGACACCGGCTGCGGAGCAACCGCAAGAGGCGCCGGCGGCTGAGCCAGCTACCGAGACGCTCTCGGCTCTGAGGAAGATCTATCCGATCGTCAAATACGGCGACCCGATTCTCGAGAAATCAACTCCGGCTGTAAAGGAGTTCGGAGCCGAACTCGAACAGCTTACCGAAGACATGTTTGCTTCGATGTACGCGGCGCAGGGAGTGGGCCTGGCCGCACCGCAGATTGGGTTGAGCATGCGGGTGGCGGTGGTGGATGTCACGGGCGGCAAGAATCTTGAGGCGAAGATCGTCCTCGCGAATCCGGAAGTGATTCATTACGAGGGCGAAAAGCGCGAGGAGGAAGGTTGCTTGTCGATTCCCGGGTTTCGCGGCTACGTAGTGCGGCCGCAGTTCGTCACCGTGAAAGCGCAAAACGCCAAAGGCGAACCGTTCGAGATTCGCGGCGAAGATCTGCTGGCTCGGGCCTTCTGCCATGAGATCGATCACCTGAATGGCATCCTCTTTATCCAGCATCTGAGCATGCTCAAGCGCGACCTGATCAAGCGCAAAATCAAGAAAATGCGGAAGCTGGGTGAGTGGTAGATCTTGGAATCTGTGTGGCAACGTCAGGGCATGGCTTTCCGCCGTGTCGTAAGTGTCTGGCTCTTAACTGGCTTCAGCCGCTGAGGGACGCTTTCGGATGCCGCAAGACTCTTTTGGGGGCGGATGAAAGTCGTATTCTGCGGCACACCTCAGTTCGCGGTTCCCGCGCTAAAGCACTTGCTAACACAGCCAGAGTTTGAGATCGCGGCGGTCGTCACACAGCCCGATCGCCCCAGCGGGCGCGGGATGCAGGTTTCGTTTTCTCCGGTGAAGGAAGCCGCGCTGGCTGCCGGGGTGCCGGTACACCAGCCGGAAAAAATCCGCTCGCCGGAGTCGCAGGAACTTTTGCAGGCGATCGCGCCGGACGTGGTCGTCATCATCGCCTACGGACAAATCATTCCGGCGCGACTGCTGCCAATTCCGAAACTCGGATGGATCAATCTGCACGCTTCCCTGCTGCCGAAATATCGCGGTGCCGCGCCCATCAATTGGGCCATCGTAAATGGCGAGGGCACGACCGGGTTGACGACCATGCGCATCGATGCCGGCATGGACACTGGCGAAATGCTGCTGCAGACAGAGATGGCCATCGGTCCGCGCGAGACGACGCCGGAACTCGCTGCCCGGATGGCCGAAACTGGCGCGCCGTTGATGACCGACACACTCAGGGGCATTGGAGCCGGAACGCTGGCGTCCCGGGCGCAAAATCATGCGGAGGCCACGTACGCACCGCTGCTCAAGAAGGAAGACGGCCGGATCGACTGGAGACACGCGGCAAAGGAAATCTACAACCGCATGCGTGGCTTTACGCCCTGGCCCGGAGCCTACACCACGTTCCGCGAACGTACCTGCCACCTTGTTGGCGAGCCGGTGTCTAACGATTTGCATGAAGCTGGATCGCAAGGGGCGGCATCACACCGAGAGAGTTCGCCGCCCGGAACGATCCGCTTCACTGGGCATGAGCTGGTCGTATCCTGCGGGGGAGCAACCGAATTGCGGGTCCTATCCGTCAAACAAGAGGGCGGGAAGAAAGTGAACGCATTGGAATTTGCTTCCGGCGCCCGGTTGACCGAAGGGGAACGCTTCGGCAACACGTAGTTTGCGCGCGCCGGACCGCTAGGGCATACTCGATTTTTACGGCACCTCAGAGCCCGAAATTCAGGACAACTGCTGCGCAGGAGCCGCTGCATCCCGAGCAGGAACGAAAAACGCCGCCTTCTGAACTTTTTTTGACCAAGAGACTGGAGAATTGGCTTGATAAAGATTGCTGGATCGTCCCGCGTATGCGGGAAGCGTCCTTCCCGGCCGACAGAATTCGCGCGCATGGCAGCGTGCTTGGCGATGGCCGCGCAGCTTGCGGTGTCGCCGCTTACCTCGGCCGGCACGGCTTCCGGGAATCGCGCGGCTTCCGCCCCGAAGGCAGCTCCTGACCCGATCCTGAAGGTGATGCAGGGCGAACTCGCCCGCGCCACCAGTTCCCTGGCTAAGAGCGAACCGGCGCCTTACTACCTCAGCTATACAGTCAATGACCAGGACCTGGTCGTGCTGATTGGATCGTACGGAAGCTTGTTGACCGACGCGGGCCTCCGGCGCCGCCAGGCCGATGTGACCATGCGCGTGGGTGCGCCCGCGCTGGACAACACGCACGGACAGAGCCGTTCCAGCGGCATGACCTCCGGCAGCTTGCCGCTCGGCGACGACCCCGACGCCATCGCGCGCGTTTTGTGGGAGTTGACCGACCGCGAATACAAGCGCGCCGCCCCTGCGTATCTCAACGTGAAGACGAATACCGCCGTCCGCGCGGAAGAAGAGGATAAGTCGCCGGACTTTTCCAAGGAAGCGCCGCAGACGCACACGGGCGAACCGTTGACGGTGCCCGGGTTCGATCGCGCGGCATGGGAAGGCGAGATTCGCCGCCTGTCCGGAGCGTTCCGCAAATATTCCGACGTGTACTTCGGCTCCGTAACGCTGCAGGTGCAGAACTCCAACTCACGGCTGGTTTCGAGCGAAGGAACCATGATCGCGACGCCCAGCGCCTCGACGCGCATGGTGATCGAAGCGCAAACGCGCGCATCGGACGGCATGGAGCTTCTGCGCGTCGAAACATTCCAGGCGCCGGCGGCCAGCGGTCTACCCAGCGAAGCGGACCTCATTGCGAAGATCGACAAGATGGCGCTGGACCTGCGCGATTTGCGTAGAGCTCCGGTCGCCGAACCATACGACGGACCCGCGCTGCTCAGCGGCCGCGCCGCCGCGGTATTTTTTCATGAAGTCCTCGGTCACCGGATGGAAGGCCATCGGCAGAAGGATGAAGACGAAGGACAAACCTTTACGAAGAAGGTGAACCAGGAAGTCCTGCCAACATTTCTGAGCGTTACCGACGATCCCACCATCAAGGAACTCGGGGGAGTAAAACTCGCGGGTTACTATGAGTTCGACAATGAGGGTTCGCCCGCTCAGCGAGTCGCGGTCATTCAAGATGGAATTCTCAAGAACTTTCTGATGTCGCGCATGCCCATCAAGGATTTCAGTGAGTCCAATGGCCACGGGCGCAATCAACCGGGTCTGATGCCCACGGGCCGCCAGGGCAATCTGATCGTGACGTCGACGAAATCGGTCCCGGAAGCGGACCTGCGACAGAAGCTCATCGACGAGGTCAAGAAACAAGGCAAGCCCTACGGCCTCTACTTCGATGACATCCAGGGCGGATTCACGCTGACGACGCGCTCGCTGCCTCAGGCGTTCCAGGTGCTGCCCGTGATTGTATATCGCGTATACGCGGACGGACGTCCCGATGAGCTGGTGCGCGGGGTCGACATCGTGGGCACACCGCTCGCCGCACTGACCCGCATCGTTACCACCGGCGACCAACAACACGTTTTCAACGGCGTTTGTGGCGCCGAAAGCGGCAGCGTGCCAGTATCCGCCGTCGCACCGGCAATGCTGTTCTCTGAAATGGAAGTGCAAAAGCGTGCGCACTCCCACGAGCGGCCGCCCATCTTGCCCCCGCCCGGCTTCGAGACGACGACGGCGTCCGAGCAGGACACGCCAGCAAAGCAGACGGTGAAGCCATGACCATCATCCGCACCGCCTGCGCTTTTGCCATCGCCATTTTCACGACGCTCGGAATGACCGGTATCGCTGTTGCGGCCGCGAAGCCCGCTGACGACGCCTCGAAAACCACGCCAACGACGGCACCCGGCCCGGCTCATGCCGCAGCAAGTGGCGATCCCTTGCTGGAAGCGCTCCTGACAGAACTCGATCGTTCCAAGTCGCAACTCCGAATGGATCAAGTCGATCCTCCCTATTACATCGAATATCGCGTCAACGACATCGACGACTATTCGGCGGAAGCCGCCTTTGGCGCGTTGCGTGAAAATCAGCGCGTCCGCTACCGCGTCATTCGCGTGGTGGTCCGCATCGGCGACTACAAGCAAGACAGCTACTACGGCATCGGCATGGGTGAAACCAATATTCTACCGCTCGACGATGACCCCATCGCGCTGCGCCATCAAATCTGGCTGGCCACCGACGACGCCTATAAAGAAGCGGTGCAAGCGCTGACCGAGAAGCAAGCCGCGCTGAAGCAGTTCAGCACCGAGATCGCTCCGGTGGATGATTTTGCTAAGGCTCCGGTCGTCAGCGTCTTGGAACCGACTGTTGCGCTGCAGGTCGATGATTCTGCTTGGAAGAAAACCATAGAGGACGCCACCAATCTCTATCGGCAATATCCCGACGTACAGTCGGTCTCGGCTTCGCTGCACTTCTCGGCGGTCAATGAGTATCTGGTCAATTCCGAAGGTACGGTTACGCGCACTGGTAAAAATACCTACAGCGTGCAACTGAACAGCACCGCGCAGGCCGCCGATGGAATGCGCCTCAGCCGCAACCCGTTCTGGATGGTCGCCAATCCCGGCGAACTCCCCACACACGACAAGCTCATGGCTGAGTCGAAAAAAATGTTGGACACCGTAGTTGCGTTGCGCCAGGCACCCATCGTTGAGGAGGAATATCGCGGCCCGGTGTTGTTCGCGCCGGATGCCGCCGATGACGTGATCGCGTCCCTGGTAGGCGCGAACGTGCTTGGCCGCAAGCCTCAGCTTGGCAGGCCGAATCGCACCACCGGCGCCTTTGCCACCAGCTACAAAACGCGCGTGCTGCCAAACTTCCTAACAGTGGTGGACGATCCCACGCTCAAGGATTTCCAGGGCAAGAGCCTTGTGGGCAACTACGATGTAGATGACGACGGGGTGAAGGCCCAGCCGGTGACGCTGGTCGAGAACGGAACACTGGTCAATTATCTGGTGAGCCGCCAGCCGATCCGCGACTTCCCTTCGTCCAACGGTCATGGCCGCGCGGGCGCCGGTGCGTTTCCTGCACCCAATCTAGGCGTGCTCCTGGTGAAGAGTTCCGATGCACAATCTCCGGAAGCGCTGAAGCAGCGCGTGATCCAGATGATCACCGAACAGGGCAAGCCGTACGGCTACCGCGTGGAAACCCTCGGTCCGGGGAACTCGCCTCGACTGCTCTATCGCATCTATCCCGACGGCCATGAGGAACTCGTCCGCGGCGCCGTCTTCAACGAGCTCGACGTGCGCGCTCTGCGCAGCGACCTGATGTCGGTCGGCAACGATCCGCTGATTAGCAATCGAGCTGGTGGCATCGCCACGACGGTCATCAGCCCATCGCTGCTCTTCGACGAACTCGAGGTCAAGCGCGCGGACACCAGCAAGGACAAGCTGCCGGACTATCCACCGCCGCCTCAGAAGAAGTAACCAACGGCGTACACGGCCGGTCCGATTTTGTGGCCCGCTGGCACAAACACTGGCATTCTGATGATGGCATCACAATATCTTTCTAAAATCGCGCCATGACTCTCCGCGACCGCCTAGAAACTCTCGGCCAGACCGCTCTGCTGATCTTCATTTTGACGTCGGCGGCGTTCCTTAGCGCCATCACCGCAATGCGCATCGCTATCCACGGGCGCGAAACAACCATGCCCAATCTCGTCGGTAAAAACGTCGGCGAAGCCAACAGCATGCTGCGCTCGCGCGGCTTGGTTCTGCGGGTAGCCGACCGCGTTTACAGCGACGCTCCCATCAATGTGGTCGTGCGGCAAACGCCGACCGCCGGTCTGCTGATGAAAGTTTCGCAGCAGGCGCACGTGGTTCTAAGTCTGGGCCAACGCCAACTCGAAATTCCGCTCCTCGAAGGCAATTCCTTGCGCGCCTCGCGAATCGAACTGCTGCGTGCCGGCCTGCAAGTCGGCGAAGTTTCCGAAGTGACGATGCCGGACGAACCCGTGGACACGGTTGTGCTGCAGACCCCGCGCCCGGGCGCAGGCGCCGCAACGCCCCGCGTGGACGTCCTGGTTTCCCAGGGTCCTCGGGATGTCGCGTACGTCATGCCGCACCTGGTTGGCTTGAACGAAATCGACGCTCAGCGCCGCCTCGACGTCGCCGGCCTGCACCGCAAAGTAAACTATGTGACGGCGCCCCAATGGCCACATGCCTCGGTCATCGACCAATCCCCGCTCGCAGGCTCCCGCGTCTCCTCTTCCGCCACGATCGAATTGACCGTCGCAAACTAGCTCGCAACTCGACCGCGCCACTTCGATGTGTTACTCCGATGTGTCACCGGCGCCGTTTGCAGGCTATGCAGGCGCTGGGCTTCCGTCCGGCCAATCGTTCCGTGCCGGAATCACTTGTTGTCCGACCGGGTTGGCGCTATCCTTTCGGTCCTACGTTGCACAGAAGGAGCGACATCAATGAAACGCATGCAATGGGCTGGGCTGTGCGCGGTCGTAGCTGTGTTTGCTGGGGAAGCGAGTGCGCGGCAGGATGTAGCGCCGACGGCGAATCCCGTGAGCGCGACCCTGAAGTCGCAGTTGCCACGGTTCGCGAAAAACATGGTTGCTGCCGCAGAGGCTATGCCTGCGGAGAAATATTCCTTTAAGCCCACGCCAGAAATGAATACCTACGCTCATCTGGTCATGCACAGTGCGCAGGCAAATTATGGCCTGTGCTCGAAGGTTTCCGGCACCGCCGCTCCCGAAGTGACCATCGCCGACACCGACGGCAAAGACAAGCTCGTCGCGGCACTGAAATCATCGTTCGATTTCTGCACCACAGCCCTCGCTGCCGCCGACGACTCCAAACTGGGCGACCCGGTGACGCTGGGGCCAAACCGGCAAACAACTCGCGCCGGCACCATGATGCTGTTAAGCGACGAGTGGTTCGATCACTACGGCACGCAAGCAGTGTACCTGCGCCTGAACGGCATCCTTCCACCGACGGCCCAGCCTCCGAAGCAATAAGCCGTGAGCGGTGCGATCTCGAAAGCTGCGCGGTTGATGATTAGAACTCGGTAGGAAAGAACGTCTGCTGTTGCATCAGTGCGGCGACCGCCGAACCCAAACTCTGCCCCGCGTCGGCCTTCACAACGTAGCCCTGAACACCAATCTTTCGAGCCTCTTCCATTAACTGCCTGCTCTTGTGCATGGTAAGAATCAGGATGGGTGTGTGCGGGGAAAATACGCGGATTTTGCGTGCGGCGTCCAGGCCGTTCATCACCGGCATGGTGACATCCAGAATAATCAGGTCCGGACTGAATTCCTCAGCTTTCTCGACGGCTTCCTGCCCGTTGGCAGCCTCGTCGCACACATCGAGAGCGGTGATAGAAGCTAGCGTGAGGCAGACACGCCTTCGAATACCTGGCTGATCGTCGGCGACTAGAACTCGCAAGCTACTCCTAGGAATCTCAAGTCAACTTTACTATGGCGCAAAGTATTGGCGAGGACGGGATACTTTGCTAAGGCTACAACATCCGCGAGGGGGCTGACGGGTTAAGCGTCGCTGGATGGCGCAGAAGCGGCAATCGGGATCGAAACGCGAATACAGGTCCCCGTCTCACCCGATGCAACATCGAACGTGCCGCGAAAATTCTCAATGCGCTCGCGCATGCCGCGAAGTCCGACACCAGACACGCCGGCGCAAGCGATTTCAGACAACTTCTCTGGAGGGATGCCCTTCCCGGCATCTTCAATTTCGAGAGTGACTCGATCGCCGGACTGGCGGAGCCGAATCGTCGCAGTCGGGCTGGCCGCATGACGGTGAATGTTGGTAAGCGATTCCTGGACAACGCGGAAGACAGCCGTTTCCAGGTCTCGCGACACTCTCCCGAATTCGGAATCCAACTCCAATTTCACCTTGATTCCGCTGCGCTCCTCAAACCCGTCCGTAAACCATCTCAGCGCGGAAAGCAGCCCCATCTCGTCCAGAAGCGGCGGATGCAGCAGGTAGGAAATCGTCCGCAACTCGCCGGAAACCTGATTCACAATCTCAACGCTCTCGGACAGTGCGTTGCTGATTTCGGCGTTAATCGCCTTCGCCTCGCCTTGCAGGGCGCAGAGATTCATGCTCAAAAGCGCCAGCACTTGCCCGGTGCTGTCGTGCAATTCGCGTGCGATGCGCCGCCTCTCTTCGTCCTGGACGCACAACAGACGCGAGGAAAGTTCGCGCAAACCACGGTTGGCAGTTTCTAGAGTTTCGGCCTGCTTCTGTATTTGTAGATTCTTTTGGTGCAGTTCAAGGGTGCGCTCAATGACGCGCTTTTCCAGATTGTCGTGCGCTACACGCAACTCGTGCTCGGCGCGCCTGCGCTCGATGATCTCATTCTCCAGCGCCTGCGCGCGCTGTTGCAAATGAGTGATATTTCGGAGGCGGTGCTCTTCGTCTTCCAGCAACGTATAACTTTCATTCGGAATGACACCAGTGTGTTCCGCGCAGATTTTCAGGAACAAGTCGCCATGCTCTTGGCGGTCGAAGCCCTGCATCGGATAGCCGCAACGCAGAGAGAACGCGTGCGTCTTGGCCAGGTCCGTCCACAGCTGCTCGAGACGAAACGCGGCATCGAGTTTTCCCTGGGACCACAGCAAAGAAACCATTTCGCCGAACACCGCGATGCGTTGGTCGGCTCCACCGGATTTGGACTTTGTGCCCGCTAGCAAGCTGCCCACGACGTCAGTGAACAAACGCGCGTCCGGCCAGCCGTCGACCAAGAACGTCGACAGCGTCTCGGCGGCGTCCAAGGACACATACCGCCCCGTCTTGAGCGCGGCGGAGGTATCCAGTCCACGTGATTTCAAAACGCGGGCCAACCCCTCTCGGTGCGAAGGCGTGGCCACTACGATTGCCGCATCGCCGCCGCCCAGAGCGGTGCCGATGAAGCGGCTCAGGCTCTCGATAAGAAACGTGTCATCCGCGTAGAACTGCGCAACGTGGGCGCGGTGCTCCTGCTCGCCCCAATGCGGAGGAGGCGCCAGCGACGCCCCCATCGTGCCCGGAACTTTTGTCGTGCTCATTTCGCTGTACCCTCAGGAGCTTCGGTCATTGTGCCCGCAGGGTAGCGCTACCTGCCATACAGGAAAGTGTGTATTGCCTGCGAGACAACAAGTCTCCTCCCAGCACTGCGCGCGCCTCGATCCCAGGTTAGCGCCGCGCGACGAATAGAAAGCGACTACTGCCGCGGACCAGTCGTGGAGGGGCTTGCCCTCCCGCCCATCGCGTCTTGGCGACGAGTTGCCGCCGCGCAAGGCCGACGGCAAACGCCGGTGGCGCTCCAACACGACCGAAATGAAGCGGCGGCCGACGGCGGTTCGGCCGCCCCGGTCTCTATTTCGCGGCTTCTTTCTTGTGCAAGTCAGTGCAGACCGACATCGCGGTATTAGGATCGACGGCGCTGTCACCTTCTTCGATGTGCTGGATGATTCCGTTCTTATCGATGACGATGTTCGCGCGCTGTGCCCATTGATAGGTTTCATTCTGGACGTCGTAGCCCTTGAGGATGCCATACTCCCTCAGCATCTTCTTGTTCATGTCGCTGAGCAGCGGGAACTTGATATCGATCTGTTTGGCGAAGGCGGCGTTCGCTGCGGGACTATCCATGCTTACGCCGAGGACTACCGTGTCGGAGGGATCGATCTTTCCTGCGGTTATTCCAGACTGGACCGCCTGGAGTTGCTTGGTTCAACCACCGGTGAAGGCGAGAACGTAGATGGCCAGAAAGACATTTTTCTTGCCGCGATAATCGCTGAGCTTGACCGTTTTCCATTGATCGCTCAGCAAAGTGAAATCCGGAGCTGGATCACCAACTTTGAGAGTCAACTTCGCGACGTCAGGCTTTTGGGTTTGCGCCGTTAAGGAAGGCAAAGCCGGGGTCATCGCAAAGAGCAAGCAGGCCGCAAGCACACGCTTCATCGTTTTCTCCTTGGAAACATGCTTCTTCTCCTGGAACGAAAATAGAGAGTTCATCCGCGAGGCGATGATATGCAATGGGCCGCGTCAGACATAGAAAAAAGTTGTCACGATTCTGTCAAACCCATGTGTGCGCAAGAAGCCTTCAGGACAGCCCCGCTCAAGTTCTACTGTGACTTGGGCCACGCTCCAATCATCAAAACAGCGGTCCACCTTGAACGAACCGCAGCTTGGCCGACCGCCTTGTTTTGGAGGTAAGCTTCTTCGCGCGGTCGGCGTTCACCATCCGAGAGGCCGATGAGTTCCAGTGAAAATGTGGCGGATTTGTCAGGCGTGTCGCCGAAGTTAGACGTCAACCCCTGGCTGATTGCCGTGGTGGTGTCTCTGGCGGCGTTCATGGAGGTTCTGGACACCAGCATCGCCAACGTGGCGTTGCCGCACATAGCAGGCGACCTTGGCGCGAGCAATGATGAGAGCACGTGGGTGCTGACGTCGTACTTGGTCTCGAATGCGATTGTGCTGCCGATCAGTGGCTGGTTCGTTGGAATGCTGGGACGCAAGCGGTTCTTCATGATTTGCATCGCCTTGTTCACGCTGAGTTCGCTGCTCTGTGGAGTGGCCTGGAGCTTGGGATTTCTGCTGATAGCCCGCGTCATTCAAGGCGCCGGCGGCGGCGGGCTGCAACCCATGGCGCAGGCCATTCTTGCCGACAGTTTTCCGCCTGAAAAACGCGGCTTAGCGTTCTCCGTGTACGGTTTCACCGCTATCGTGGCGCCGTCGATCGGACCGACGCTGGGCGGCTGGATCACGGACAACTACACCTGGCGCTGGATTTTCTACATCAACTTGCCAGTCGGGCTAATCGCGCTGTACTTGGTGTACCGGCTCATCGAGGACCCGCCGTATATTCTGCGGAATATCGGGAAATCTCTCAAAGTGGACTACATCGGGTTCGGCCTGCTGGCCGTAGGTGTCGGAGCGCTGCAGATCCTACTGGATAAAGGGCAGGAAGACGATTGGTTCGGTTCGCGGTTCATCACTTCATTGACGGTAACGGCCGTGGTCTGCCTGGTCACTCTTGTGATCTACGAGTGGTTTCAGAAGGACCCGATCGTGGACGTGCGTTTGTTCAAGCACGCGAATTTCGCCGTGGCAAGCCTGGTGATGTTCATGGTCGGGGCGATTTCGTTCGCCTCCACGGTGCTGATGCCGCAGTATTTGCAGACGCTGATGGGCTATACCGCGGAGACCGCCGGGATCGTGATGTCCGCAGCCGCGGTCGTGTTGCTCTTTGAGTTGCCCATCGTGGGCCAGCTGACGACGCGTATCCAGGGGCGCTACATGATTGCCTTCGGATGGCTGGCGCTGTGCATGGGCATGTTTTACTCGACAAAGCGAATCGATCTGCTGATCAGCATGGGCTCGGCGACCCGCTTGCGCATCTTCCAATACGTTCCACTGGGATTCATCTTCATTCCAGCGACGACCGCAGCCTACATCGGCGTTGCACCGGAAAAAAACAACGCGGTCGCCGGGCTGGTCAACTTCGTGCGCAACATTGGAAGCAGCGTGGGGACATCGTTGGTGACGACGATTATTGCCCGCCGCTCCCAATATCATCAGGACGTACTGGCGGTCAACGGGTCGATCGTAAACCACAATTTCCAAGGCGCGATCCAGGGAACCGCGCAACAACTCGCGCGCGGCGGACTCAGCACGTTTGGCGCACAGCAGCAAGCCACCGCGCGGCTGTACGCCGAGTTGAAGCTGCAAGCAGCCACGCTGGCTTACATTGATACGTATTGGCTGTTGGCGGTCGCGGCCATAATCATGTGCGGGCTGTCGTTCCTGTTACAGAAGAACCGGCCGGGCGGTGGCGGGTCGGTCGCGATGCATTGAAGCAAAGCCTGAGCGAGGACACAGACAAGAGCGTCTGTGCTACCTCAGATAGCCCCAGTTGTGGAGTTTGTCGGAGTCTTCCGCCCAGCGGTCACCGATGTCGGTGCGGTAGTACATGTTGGGGATGAGGATGTTTTTGATCCGGGCGTAGACCTGGGCCTGCGCTTGTTTCATGGTTTGGCCCGTGCCGATCACTGCGAGCACGACTCCGGATGTGCCGGCGATCAGCCACTGGCCATTCACCTGTTTTACGTCTTCGATGTGAACTTGCTCGGGCGTGCCTCGTTTGAAGACGATGGCATTGTCCTTAGAGAACGATTCAAATGTCGGCTCGTCGTCGAATGGGAATGGCGGGACGACGATACGCACGCCGATCTGAAAGCCGCTGCGGGTGCGCCACTTCGGCTCCGCGCTCGTCGCCAGTTCCCAGAAGAAATCGCTGATGGGTGTGAGGATGCCTTCCTGCTGAATGAAAATTGTCGGATAGCCGAAGCGCGACGTGAATTCCAGAGGGTAAATGCCGTTGTTGTTGACGATGCAGTTCAGGTCGATGTAACCAACGTAACCTTCAAGCGCGAGTTTTGGCTCCATCTTGAGAAGCGTTCGGTAGAACAGAGCGTTGGGCTCGCTCCAGAACATGGCGGTGCCCATCTCACCCGTTGGCGGCCCGACTTCGCCCGGGAAAAGCTTCTTGTGCTCGAAGTTGATGTTGATCGGAGTAATGAACCGTTTGCCGTTGAAAAATGCTCCGACGGCGACTTCAACGCCGTTGATGCGGCGCTGTAGTTGGAAGACTTTGATCTCTTCGCTGAAGGCCTTCTTGTAGGCTTCCAGCATGCGGATGACGTCTTCACCATCTTCTTCCTCGCCGACGAAGAGGCGCCGCTTGACGTTTTGCGCTTCCCCGCTAGGCTTGATGACGTAGCGGTCGGGATTTTTCTTCATGAATTCGATCGCAGGATCGAAGGAGTCGAATTCCTCGTACGGAATAATGTTGACGCCGGCCTTCTTCAGCTCTTCCTGGCCGAAAGAGCGGTCGTCTTCGAGGCGGTCGGTGTATTCCGTGCCACCAATGACCGGCTTCCCTGCCGCACGAAGGGCCTGAGCCTTGGCGCCTTGGCCGAGCGTATCGTCGAAAACAACGATATCTGCCCACTCCGTGGCGTCTCTCTCCCAGTCGGTAGACTTGGGAACGAAGCCGTCGGCGATGTCGCGTTCTTTTTCGTTGTCGATGTAATAGCGAACGTCGTGGCCTTCCTTCAGAATCTGCCACGCGATGTCACCAATGAGTCCTGACAGAGAGACAAAGAGAAATTTTCGCTTATCCATTTTCGCGGATGCAGTTCGCCCCTGGCGGCCAGTGCCGTGTTATTTTAGTGGCTTCGCCGCGGAGGATTGTAACAGTTTGTTTAAATTCTACCGGAAGGCCCTGCAATCCAAGGCAACCCTCTTACGGAGGAACGGGCATCTCACCCAAAGCGCGGAGGGACTAGAAGGGTGCACATCGGGGAGGTTTCCAGGCCCCTGGACCCTGGCCTAGCGGGCAATTTTGACGCTGGCCTGTCCTTTCGTTCAGGGTATACTAAGTTTGTTCCGAGCTTAGCCAGCAGCAGAATGGCCCCGCCGGCTGTGAAGGCACTCAAGGGCCGATATTTAGGTAGGAGAGGTGAACGTTTGCTCCAAGCTTCTACAAGCAAGAACGGAAAACGGTTAAGCATTCTTGTTTTGGTCGGGGGACTAGCGGCGCTGACGGTCAACACCTGCGACGCGCAAATCCTCCACAAAAAGAAACCAGTAAACAAATCCACCAGCGCCGACAACACTGCCGAGCCTGACAAGGTTCTGTACGACCGCGCCATCGAAGACATCAAGCACGGACGTCAGGAAGTGGGACGCTTGAGTCTCCAGACGCTAATCAACACCTATCCGGACAGCGAGTACCTGGCCAAGGCAAAATTGGCGATCGCCGACTCCTACTATAAAGAAGGCGGGACCGCGAACCTCACCCAGGCCATCCAGGCTTACAAAGACTTCGGCATCTTCTTTCCCTTCCTGCCCGAAGCAAGCTATGCGCAACTCCAGGTGGCGAACACCCACTACAAGCAGATCGCCAAGCCCGATCGGGACCGCACTGAAGCCAAAGCCGCCGAGGAGGAGTTTCAAACTTTCCTGGAGAAGTATCCCAAGGATCCGTTGGCACCCCAGGCTGAGCAACGCCTGCGGAACGTGCAAGAGATCATTGCCGAAGGCGACTACCGCATCGGCTACTACTATTACGTGAAGGGCGACAAACGCGCGGCAGCAGCCAGGCTGATTGCCATCACCAAGCGTTACCCGCTCTACAGCAAGTCGGACCATGCCCTGTGGATGTTGGGCGACATTTTCGAGCGTAGCGAGCACAAAGAGATAGCGCAGCTCTACTATTCGCAGATCGTTCGGAACTATCCGTTGTCACCGCTGGTCCCGGACGCGAAAGGCAAGCTGAAGGCGTTCAAGGTTCCTATACCTCAGCCGGACCCCAAAGCGCAGGCCTGGATGGTTGCGGAGCAGAACACGCCGCGCGAGCATGACAGCTTGATTAAGAAGCCGCTGGCGTTGGTGCGGTCAGGCCCACACACGGAACTTGTGGCTGCCGCGCGAACAGGCACTCCGAACCTGCAGCCGGAGTCGGACAACACCTCCGCGACCGATATTTTGACGCCGGGGAATCGGTCCAGCTTAGGCGGGTCCGCGCCGGGAGCAGGAAACGCGGCGGTCGTGGAAATCGTTACACCCGGAAGCGCCCCGAGCGGCGCGGAAGAAACGCCGGCAGCAGCACCAGTTGATGGCACTTCCGCCAACCCCGGAGCTGCGGGCGACCCGAAGGCGGCGGCGACACCTGCCTCTCCACCAGCCGTACCGGACGCAAACACGAATCCGGTAAACACTACGACGACGACCGGAACCGCGGACTCCAAGACGGCCGGCGATGGTTCCGCTCCGGCGCAAAATGCAGACGGCACGGCTGCGGATAGCTCGCAGAGCTCCAATTCAACCGATTCCGCCGACCAGAAGGAATCCAGCAGCAAGAAGAAGAAGGGCATCCGCAAACTCGTGCCTTGGTAGTCGAGTGCCTGCCCTAGGGTCCAGGGAGCGCGCCTTGCGGCGCGCTCTTTCTATTTCCGGCGCATTTGCCCTCGACGCAAATTGCATACCGCGACGCTCTGCGTTAGAGGGACTCAGATTTGCTAAGGCATTCCGCGTATTTTCAAGGGACTGTTGGGATCATAGAATCCCGATCATGCCTCGGTGGGTTGTTACCTGTCCAAATTGCAGCCACGCTTTCACCCACACTCAAATTGAGCCTTCCATTGTTGAGGAGTATCACCGCGATCCATTTAAAATCCTGCCCAGACCCACGATTCCACAGGAGAGCGCACATCGAACCTGCCCACATTGTCAGGTGGAATCTGTGTTTCGACCATTCCAATTGTTCTACCGCGAGGACACGTTCGACGCTGCCGTCTGATTCGAAGGATCTACAGACGCGGCCGCCCCTGAACCGGATTCGATTAAGTCCTCACAAAATCAAAACTTAAGAACTTGACTCACAGCCAGACGCCAGACCCCCAATGGATTCAGTTTGGCGGCAACTGCTGTCCGTTCGAGGCCTTCAAATAATCCCCTTCCAATAAACGACGCGTATCGGATCAGTATCCTCAGGGTATTCACTTCCGACACACCTGTTCCCGGTTAGCGTTGACGACCTCTAGACGGAATGCTCCAATGATGTGAGTCATCCCTAAGCGCGACGTAGGCTGTCGCCGCTGGGGGAGATGACCGACCGGTCGAGCTGAGCACGGTCGCGCAACGGTATCAACCAAAAGACGGGAGTTTTTCCCGGAGGACGTTCGGTGGCCAAGATCCTGGTTGCGGACGACAATAGCAATATCCAGAAGATGGTGGGTCTCGCGCTGAAGGACCACGGCATCGAGGTGATCGCCGTGGGCAATGGCGAAGCGGCCGTGCGCAAAATCTCCGATATACACCCGGACCTGGTGCTGGCCGATGTGTTCATGCCGGTGCGCAACGGCTATGAAGTTTGCAAGTATGTTAAAGACGACCCGGCGCTCAAGCACATTCCGGTGATTCTGCTGGTGGGCGCGTTTGACCCCTTGGATGAACAGGAAGCGCAACGCGTCGGCGCTGACGGTGTTTTGAAGAAGCCTTTCGTTCCTCCCGACCCTTTGATATCCATGGTGAAGTCCGCTCTTGTGCGCGCGGGTGTCGCCCATGCGGGCTTCGTTCCGGCGAAAGCAGTGCCGGAGATTCCGATCGAAGCTCCCGCAGCAGCTTCGGAGTCGCGAGGAGGAAGTCCGAACTTCGCGCCTAAGCCGGCCGCAACTCTGCCGGAGTTTGAGACCGAATCGTTCGTGGACGAAGCTCCAGCGCGTCCAGCCGCATTGAAGATTGAAGCAGGCCAGCAACCGGTGGCCTTTGGCAGCCTGCTGGAAACACCTGGGACCGATACCGAAGAGGAACTCAGTGAAGTTACTGCTGTGCCCGCATTGGAGCGTGACTGGCGCACCGCGGAAGTCGAGGAGGAGGAGGAAGAAGAAGACGCGGACGCGAAACCCTCATGGCGGCGCGACGCTGGCAGCGAACAATCCAAAGAAGAAGATGTCGCCGCGTCCGGGAGCGGATGGCGCGACGCTGCGTCCGAGGAAGCTCTGGCGGGTGGCAGAAGGCATTCACACTGGACGCCTACGCGCGAAAAGGCAGACTTGACGGAGGCTGCCGAAGTACAGGAAAACGTCCATAGCGGGATTTCCGATTTTAGAAATATGCCGGCAGCGCCGTTTTCCGGAGAGGCCTGGGCGGCGGCAATTGAGGCGGGGGTGCAGAACAAAGCGGCCATCGCAGAAGAAGAACACCCGGCTCCTCACGCAGCGGAACTCGAAGCGATGGTGGGACACGCCGAGCCCCCTCCCGTGCAAGAAGAAAGTTTTGTTTCCGAGGCGCCGGTTACAGAGCGCTTTGCCTCCCAAGACCCGCCCTCGCAGCTACTGATTTCCGATCAAGTGGTTTCGGAACAAGTCGTTTCTGATCAAGTTTCTGAACAACCAATTTCCGCGGCCAACGTCGTCGAGCCAGAAAAAGAGCCACAGCCTGTTGAGGCTGTGCCCTTTTTGGCATCCGCAGCCGTTTCTGCCGTCGAAGTACCCGCCGTCGAAACGGGAAAAACCAGCTCGACAACTTCGTGGTTTTCAACGCCGCCCAGTCCCTGGGATGCAGAAGCGCAAAAGGCGACCAGGCTTGCGTCCACTTGGGATGCCCCTCTCACGCCGGCGATCAGTCAGCCGCCTGCGCCAGAGCCTGTTGTGGAAGCCGCTGTAGAAGCCACCGCTGAACCAGAAGCTGCGGAGCCGACGAATTCGTTTGCAACCGCGGACGCTCCCGACGAAATCGAAGTGGTTTCCGGAACGGCCACGACTTCCGTGATACCCGAGGCAGTGGAAACCGCGCGCGAAGAAGTCGCGCACGGCGCAACCGAACTCGATATGGATGCCGTCGTAGCTAGAGTCCTTGAGCGCATGAGCCCCGACAGATTGCAGGAAGTAGCGCGCGACCTTCTGAAGCCGGTCATCGAAACCATCGTCCGCGAAGAATTAACCAAGCGACGGTAATTCCCTTTTAGCACCGTTTCTGCAGCCTTTGGATCACAGCCAAATACCGCCGCCATATTCACCACAGCAACGGTAGATTACTGCCGATGTTGTTCTCTTGCTCTACGCCCGAGTTATCGACCAGAGTTACTTGCCGGAGTTACTGGTCGTTGTTCCTAACGCAGCTCACGTGTCCAGTGTTCAGATTGGTATAGCGATGCTCTCCTGCCGTGCATGGCGCGGTAGCGCCTGTCTGGCCGGATTGTCCCGGAGGCCCCGCAGGTCCAGGCGTCGCTGCCGGGGCAGGGTTCACATTGCACCCGGCAAGCGCAATTCTGGCGCGAGGTCACCTCGGGACTCGATCCGGCGTACGATGGAGCGCTGAAGCCGCAATGTTCAAACTCGATCAAGTAGTTTCCTGGGGGCGATCTTTCGACGAATATCGCCGCATGTTCGCGCTAAGCGACGCAGAGCTTCGCTCCAAGATTCTGGGTTACTCAGACGGCCCCGCGAGCTTCAACGCCGAAGCGACTCGGCGTGGTATCCAGGTCATCTCAGCCGAAGCGACTCGGCGTGGTATCCAGGTCATCTCAGCCGATCCGCTGTATCGACTGGATGCCGGAACGATTCGTGATCGGATCGCAGCGACGTACCACCAGATACTGGACCAGACGCGTCGAAATACTCCAGTTCATTTGGGATACGATTCCGTCGATAGAAGAATTGGGGCGCATGCGATTGGAGGCCATGCAGGCGTTCCTGGAGGACTACGATCTGGGGAAGCGCCAGGGCCGATACGTAGACGCCGAGCTCCCATCCCTCCCATTTCCAGATAAATGTTTTGATTTGGCCCTATGCTCGCACTTTCTCTTTCTTTACACAGAGCAGTTGTCGGAAGCGTTCCATCGAAGTGCAATTCTCGAATTGCGCCGCCTCGCCACCGAGGTTAGGATTTTTCCGTTGCTTGCCTTGGATGGCCTACCCTCACCGTACCTCTCACGGGTCGTCGACCATCTCCCCGGCCGTTGCGAAGTCTCCCTGGAAACCGTGCCGTACGAATTTCAACGAGGTGGCAACCAGATGATTCGACTACGAATTCGTCAAGAAGAAAGGACGCAAGCCACCTGACAGCGTACCCGGGAATCCATCGACAGGTTGCAGGACATCGCGGGTAGCTCGTCAAGCGGCGACACCTAGACGATCCATCGCCGTATCGGACTGTTCGCCAGCCCGATTTCCGCTGAATTGACCGCGCTGGCTTCCCCCTCGTATAGTCGAAGATTGCTCTGACGGCAAAACGCGCCGCAGGGACGCACGGAAGCGCAAATCTTCAGGAGTACTAGGCCGGATGCCTCGCGAAATCGCCAAAGCGTATGAGCCGCAACAGATCGAACCCCGCTGGGCGGAGTTCTGGGTCAAGGAACAGCTGTTTCGCGCGGATGTAAATGCGCCCGGGCCGGTGTTTTCCATCGTGATTCCGCCGCCCAACGTGACCGGGTCTCTGCACATCGGGCACATGCTGGACCACACCGAGATCGACATCCTGACTCGCTGGCACCGCATGCGCGGTTACAACACTTTATACCTGCCGGGCACAGACCATGCGGGAATTTCCACGCAGCGCGTGGTGGTGCGGCAACTCGCCGAGCAAGGCATCAATTACCGCGACCTCGGCCGCGAAGAGTTCGTGCGCGGCGTTTGGAAGTGGAAGGAAGAAAGCGGCGGAACGATCCAGCGGCAGATGCGGGAGATTGGCGAAAGCTGCGACTGGTCGCGCGAGAAATTCACGCTTTCGCCGGAATTGTCACGCGTGGTCCGCGAAGTGTTCGTGCGCCTCTACGACGAGGGCTTGATCTACCGCGACAAGCGCATCACCAACTGGTGCCCCGTTTGCCTGACGGTGCTCAGCGACTTGGAAGTGGTGCACGAAGAGCGCGCAGGGCATCTCTGGTACATCCGCTACCACGTGGCAGGAAGCAAAGAATATCTGGTCGTGGCCACCACGCGCCCCGAGACCATGCTCGGCGACACCGCCATTGCGGTGCATCCCGACGACGAGCGCTTCAAGCATCTGATCGGACGAAGCGCGATTGTGCCGCTGGTGAATCGCGAAATTCCCATCATCGCCGACGAAATGGTCGACCGCGAATTCGGCACCGGCGCGGTGAAAATCACTCCCGCACACGACCCCAACGACTTTGAGGTCGGACGCCGTCATCATCTCCCGGAGATCGATGTCATGACCGACGACGGCCACATGAGCGCGGCCGCAGGCTCCTACGCCGGTATGGAGCGATTCGCCGCGCGCAAAAAGGTTGTCGAGGATTTGCGGGCGCTCGACCTGCTCGAGAAAGTCACCGATCATACGCACGCGGTGGGAATCTGCGAACGTAGTCGCACCATCGTCGAGCCCCGCGCTTCCACGCAATGGTTCTGCAGGATGAAGCCGCTGGCGGAACCCGCGATCGCGGCCGTGGAGGGCGGCGACATCCAAATCGTTCCCGATAATCGCCGCGAAGAATATTTCAACTGGATGCGCAACATCCGCGACTGGACGCTGTCTCGCCAGTTGTGGTGGGGCCATCGCATTCCGGCGTGGTATTGCAAGGAACACCATCATTTGACAGTCGCCACAGAAGCGCCCGCGACCTGCCCAACGTGCGGTTCGGAGCACCTGACCCAAGATCCGGATGTGCTGGACACCTGGTTCAGTTCGGGGCTCTGGCCATTTTCCACGCTCGGCTGGCCGGAAAAGACCGCCGACTTCGAGAAGTACTATCCGACGAGCTTGCTGATCACCGGCTACGACATCCTGTTTTTCTGGGTGGCGCGCATGATCATGCTGGGCATTCATTTCACGGGCGAGGTGCCCTTTCGCGCCGTGTACCTCCATTCACTCGTGCGCACCGCCAGCGGCGAGAAAATGTCGAAGTCCAAAGGAACCGGGCTCGACCCGGTTAAGCTGAATCAGCACTACGGCACCGACGCCATGCGTTTTTGTCTCGCGTCGATGGCCGCGCCGGGCACCGACATCATCCTCTCCGACGACCGCCTCGCCAGCGCCCGGAATTTCGCCAACAAGATCTGGAACGCCGCGCGCTTCTTGTTCATGAATCTCGACAAGTTTGAGCAGACGGGAGCCGCGACGTTTGAAGAACTGGCTGGACCCGACGTCCGCAAAAACGCTCCGTATGACTTTCACGGCAGCATTCCGCTGGTCGACGAATGGATTTTCGAGAGGCTTGCTGCGGCTCGAAACACCGTCAACACCGCGCTGGAGAACTATCGTTTCCATGAGGCCGCCCAGACGATTTACCAGTTTTTCTGGGGCGATTTCTGCGACTGGTACATCGAGTGGATCAAGCCGGACTTGCTGAACGCCGACCGCGAGCGGGCCATCGTCGCGTGGCGAAATCTGTTTGCCGCGTTCGACGGGGCGCTGCGCTTGCTCCATCCGTTCATGCCCTTCCTCACCGAAGAGCTGTGGCATCAGTTGCCTCAGCGGCCCGGCGACAAGTCCATCGCGTTGCAATCGTTCGCTCCGGAACAAAAGGACCCAGGCGATCAATCCCGAGTCAACGAATTCGCTCTGGTACAAGAGGTCATCGCAGAGTTGCGGAACATCCGGGCGGAGATGAAGCTCGACCCAAAAAAGAAAGTGTCGGCCGAGTTTTACAGCTCCTACGAATACATCCGATCGACCATCCAGCGAAATGTCGATGGTATCGTGCGGCTGGCGAGTCTAACGGGCATGCCGGTCTCCGCGAGCCGTCTTGCAGCTACAGGCGGCGCGGTTCGCACGACGGCGCAGTTCGATGTACGCATCGCCTATGCGACCGACACGATGGATATCTCCGGCGAGATTGCACGCCTGCGAAAAGAAATCGACGGCTTGCAGAAGGCCCTCGCGTCGAAAGAAAAGCAGCTGGACGACGCGAGCTTTCGCGCCCGAGCGCCCGAGAAGATCGTGCGCGGAATGGAAGCCACCCTCGCCGAGCAAAAGCTGGAACTGGAAAAACTGCGCAGGCGGCTAGCCGAGCTTGAACGGGGCGCGTAGCGGGCCTGGTTCCATTCATGGACTGGAATTCCCACGAGATCGATGAGCTGATTCGAAGGTCCCTGGCCGAAGATGTCGGCTACGGCGACGTAACTTCGCTGGCTACCATTCCCGCGACGGCCATGGCGCATGCGCGGATCATCGCAAAGGCTCCCTTGGTCTGTGCAGGATTGCCTCTCGCCCAGCGCGTCTTTCGGACGCTCGACGCGGACGCTGCGATCACGTTCATTGCCAATGATGGCGATACCGTAGAGAAGGGGCGCGAATTGCTCCAGATTCACGCGCGAGCAAGAGCGGTCCTCACGGCTGAGCGTACGGCACTCAACTTCTTGGCTCATTTGAGCGGTATTGCGACGCTGACGCGTCATTTCGTTGAACGCCTCGCAGGCACAAATGCGAAGATTCGCGACACACGAAAAACCACGCCAGGACTGCGCATGCTGGAGAAGTATGCAGTGCGCATGGGTGGAGGCACGAATCATCGCATCGGTCTCTACGATGCGATTCTACTGAAGGAAAATCACATTGCGCTGGCCGGGGGCGTAACCGCAGCGCTGGGTCAAGCGCACGCGTATGCGTCATCGCGAATGAATCCTCGGGAAACGACGGCGTATGAGGCAACTGCTGGCCCCCGCATCGCTCCTCCAGGCAGTTCTCTGCCGATCCAGATTGAGGTGCGCAACGATCGCGAGTTGCGCGATGCGTTGGATGCAGGAGCAGAATCGGTGCTGCTCGACAACATGACGCCTGATGTCGCCTCGCGTTGCGTCGAGCTGGCGCGAAGTCTGCGCCGCGAGTGCGTCGTCGAAATCTCCGGCGGCATCACGCTCGACAATGCGCGAGCTTACGCAGAAACCGGCGCCGATTTCCTATCCTCCGGCGCGCTGACGCATTCGGCGCCCGCGGCCGACCTGAGCCTGCTTGTAGACAGCATCGAGGGCAAGTAAGCTTACGGCGGTTTCGACGGCGGCCAACTCATCGGCGGAGCGCGCAGCACCGAACTCGTGTGGGCGCAGGCTTTAGCCCGGCGCACATGGAATATCCCGTCGTCGCTCGGTTAGGACGCAAAACAAAAAGATCATGCCGCGGCGCACGAAGGCACAATCCGACACGCTTCCGGGAATGACCGATCGGCGCATCGCCGCGCTGCTGACCCTGCTCGCGGAAAACGCCACGATTGTGGTAAGCGGCGCCCGCATCGCGCGCGAGATTGGCGTATCGCGCTCCACCGTCTGGCGCTGGGTGAATCGGTTGCGCGAGTTAGGCGTCCGTGTGAAAGGTGAACAGCACACCGGATACTTCTTGGAGAGAGTGCCGGACATCCTGACGCCCGACATGCTGCGGCAGCGATTGAAGGGTAGCTTGTTCGGCAAGCGAATCCATCACTTCTTCAAGGTGGATTCGACGAATCGCGTCGCACTGGAACTCGGCCACGCCGGAGAGCCAGAAGGCGCGGTGGTGCTTGCCGAAGAGCAAACCGCCGGACGCGGCCGCGCCGGACACGCGTGGCACTCCGAGCGTGCGACCGGGATCTATGCCACGCTGCTGTTGCGCCCGCATCTTGCACCCGTGCAGGCTCCGCTGTTGACGATGATGGCGGGCCTTTCGGCGCACGCCGCAATCCAGGCGCAGACGGGCTTGAACGTCGACCTGAAGTGGCCCAACGATCTGCTAATCCGTGGAAAGAAGGTCGGCGGCATTCTCACGGAAATGCACGCCGAGCCGGCGCAAATCCGCTTTGTAATCGTGGGCATAGGGTTGAACGTGAATCAGGAGAAGTTTCCAGCGGAATTGATTGCGATTGCGACTTCTCTGCGCGTGGAATCAGGAAAGCCGCAATCGCGGCTGGAATTACTGGTGCGGTTGCTGCGTGAATTCGAGAACGACTACAATCGATTCTTGACCGAAGGCGCGGAACGCGTGACCACCCGTTTTGCGGCGACCTCCAGCTACGCCCAAGGCAAACGCGTCCGCGTGACGAATGGGAAAGACAGCTTCGCCGGTGTGACCGCTGGACTCGGACCCGAGGGCCTACTCCTGGTGAAGCGCGACAACGGGCAGATCGTGACGGTGATCGCGGGCGACATTACCGAAGACAAGTAGCACAGACACTCTTGTCTGTGCCTACCGCTCCGGTCGAAAAGGCGAATGAAGCGAAGACGACGGCAGAGGCGGGCAACACGCTGAATTCTATTCATCGGGGCTACGGCGACAACAGATGCTATTGACCATTGACGTAGGCAACACGAATACGGTGCTAGGCGTTTTTCGAGGCGAGGAACTCATCGCGAATTGGCGGCTCACCACCGCCCGGCTGCAAACCGTGGATGAATACGGCGTGCTGACGCGCAACCTGTTCACGCTTGCCGGACTCGACGGCGCCGCGATCGGAGGCGTGATTATCAGTTCCGTCGTGCCGCCGATGAATTGGACCTTAGCGGAAATGTCGCGGCTTTATTTCGGACAGAAAGCCCTGTTTGTCGAACTCGGCGTGAAAACGGGAATGGCCGTGCTCGTCGACAATCCCCTGGAAGTAGGAGCTGACCGCATCGTGAATGGCGTCGCCGCCTTTCACAAATATGGCGGTCCGTGCATCGTGGTGGACTTCGGCACCGCCATCACGTTCGATGTGATTTCCGAGCGCGGAGAATATTTGGGTGGCGTCATCGCGCCGGGGTTGGGTATCGCCTCCGAAGCGTTGTTTTCGCGCGCGGCGAGGCTTCCGCGCGTGGAGATCAAGGATCCCGGCCGCGTGATCGGTACGAATACCGTCACGCACATGCAGGCGGGGCTATATTACGGCGCCATTGATATGGTCGACGGCATGTTGACACGTATTAAGGCAGAGCTGAAAACGCAGGCAACCGTCGTTGCAACCGGCGGACAAGCAACGCTGGTGGCACGCGGGTCGAAGCAGATTCAACACACCGATGCATTCTTGACGCTGAATGGCCTGCGGTTGATTTGGGAGAAGAACCAGCCCACGGACACGTCGGGCCGAGGCGCCGCGGAGATTCGTGGTGCCAAAGGCGTGACCGCGCAAATCAAGAAAGTTCAGGGCTGAGCTGCAGTGGAGTTGCCCCACGGCGGCGATTGCGGCGTTCGCAACATGGTTCGCGACATGGACGGTTGGAATTACTTCAACTACTTCACGGAAATCGAGGAATATTTCTGGAAGAAGCGAGGCGCGCATCTGCTGGTGTCGCCGCTCGACTGGGCGATCATGGAGACCTGGCAAAAGGCGGGAATACCGCTGGACGCGGTGCTGAAAGGGATCGATCGCGCGTTTGAGAGCTATGGACGTTCGCGGCGCGGGGCGGGAAAGCCGTTGAAAAGTTTGGCGTACTGCACCGATGCGATACTGGAGGCAGTAGCCGACAGTCAGGAGGCGGCGGCCGGGAGCGCGCCGAAGAATGGACGCATCGTTGCCGAGCCCTTCTCCCGGGACGAGCTGCGAGCGTACTTCGCAAAGAACGCGGCGCAAATTGTGAAAGCTGCGGAGAAGCATCGCATGGCGCATCCAGAATTGGCCGCGCGGTTTGTGGAGATTGCGCAATCGTTGGAATCGAGTTTGCCGCTGCTCGATACTCCGGGAACGCTGGACGTCGAAGACCTGGAGCGGAGGCTCACAATTCTTGACGAGAAATTGCAAGCGGCCCTGACCCAGCACGCCAGCGAGGAGTTGATGCTGCGCATACGGCGAGAGGTCGATGGGCAACTGGCGATGTACCGGCGCAAAATGAAAGCGGAACAAATTGCACTGGTCGAGCGGCAATACATACAGAAGCGATTGTTGGAAGAGTTTGGATTGCCAAGGCTAAGTCTTTACTACTTTTCCTGAAAACGTTCCTCGGAACGGGCATCTTTCAAAGGAGCCCGCTTCGGAAAGCGCCGCTACAGAGGCATTGGGCGGCTTGTGTCAACCACGCGAATCGTCGCAGAATGGACACCATTTGTATGGCTGATGAGTTAATATTATCGATCGAGAAGCTCGTGTACGGTGGTGATGGCTTGGCGCATGCCGATGGAAACACCGTGTTCGTTCCCTATGTGATGCCGGGAGAAGGAGTGCGCGCCGACATCAAGCAGAAACGCAACAAGCTGATCTGGGCTCGATTGTTGGAGGTTACCTCTCCCGCGCCGCAGCGCCAGAAGGCTCTTTGCCCTCACTTTCAAACGTGCGGCGGATGCCACTATCAGCACATCCCAGCCGCCGAGCAACTGCAGTTGAAGAAAGCGATCCTGCGGGAAACATTGTCGCGGCTGGGTCGCGTCACCTGGGATGGACCGATTATTGAGCATTCGGCGCAGCCCTATGGGTATCGCAACCGGGCGCAGTGGGCGCTGCGCGATTCGAAGCCGTTGGCGCTCGGCTATTTCCTGCCAGAGAGCTCCGTGATTGTACCGATTGACGTGTGCCCGGTGCTGTCGCCGTTGCTCGAGAAAACCTTTGAACAGTTGCAGGACATGACGCGGTCGGGTCACTTGCCCGAGAAGGTTCTGGAAATCGAAGCGTTCGTCGATTCGACCGACGAAAAGATCGCACTGAACATGGCGTTCGAACGATTCCCGAAGCCTGCCGCCGAACTAGCCGCCGCGTTTCGGCAAGCGCTGCCGAAAATCGAAAGCCTGCTACTGCTCGATCAAAGCAAAGACCGGTTCGAGCTAACCGGGCCGGGATTTTTGTTCCACGAGGCCGGCGGATTCCGATTTCGGGTGAGCCACCTTTCGTTCTTTCAGGTAAACCGCTTCCTGGTCGAGGACTTGCTGAAGACGATGACCTCCGGTGTGCAGGGCGATGTTGCTCTGGATTTATATGCGGGAGTCGGCTTTTTTACGCTGCCGTTGGCGAAGGCATTCAACAAAGTCGTCAGCGTGGATGCGAATCTGGCAGCGACGCGCGACCTGTATGCAAACGCCGAGAGTGCCGGCGTGACCATTACCTCTCACAACGAGCATGCCGAGGAGTTCTTGCGTAAGACACAGGAGAAGCCCGACTTTGTCTCACTGGATCCGCCGCGCGCGGGGCTGGGAGCAGGCGCAGCCGCAGCGCTTGCCTCGCTGGGCGCACCCGAAATCGCATACCTGTCCTGTGATCCGTCAACCCTGGCCCGAGACTTGGCCGTGCTCACTGGCTCTGCAAGGAAGAAGGACGGAGATGTCGCGCCCGCGGTGCGCTATGAAATCTCGGAGATGCATCTGTTCGATTTGTTCCCGCAAACTTTTCACATCGAAACCCTGGTGCGATTGAGACGCACTCCATGAAAACTCCGGCGGTAGCGATTGCCGCATCCTTTGTGGGCGGCATTGTGCTCGGCTTGGGTACAGGGTTTGCACACCGAAGTACATCGCCTATATTCCTGGTCGAATGTTCCGTGATCGCCGGCTTGTCGATTCTGGCGGGGCTAACTGTGCTACCCACCCCCCATGTTTTTTGTGCAACGATCTGAAACTAAAGGAGATCTGCTACAGAACGGCTCAATGCGTTGATTTTAAAGGGGTTAGGTGCCCGATTCGATTTAAAGGGAACCGACGCGGATTTCCGGGCCAGCAGATGCCGCTTCCGCGTGGCGCTGGGTGGAGCGGAGGCGCCAGATCGCTAGAAGCAATAGCAGCAACAACAGGAAACCTATCGCGGCGCGGTATTCGCGGTTCTTTTTGTATTGTGCGAATGAGAACGCTCCTTCGCGGCCGCCTGCGAGCTTGGCGGGAGTCAGGCGTGGCACGAAGAGTGGTACGGAGCGGGCGTAGTCGTCGAAGGACGTGCCGTGATGCACGCGAAGCTCCTGTTCTTCGCGGCGCATGACGATGGAGTAGAACAGGGCGAAATAGCCGAGCAGGAGGAGCGCTGAGATCCACGAATGAGTGGCGATGGCGGCGCCTAGCGTGAGGATCGCGCTGCCGAAATAGAGCGGGTTGCGCGTATAGGCGTAGGGCCCCGTGACCGTGAGGACCGCCTGTTTGTGCAGATGGCCTGCCGCCAGGGCACGAATGAGCAACCCGATGCTTCCGACGAGCGTGCCGTAGAGAATACTTTGCGGAGTGGGGTGAGCCAACACCAAGACGATGATCGCGAGGGGATATCCCAGGCGCACACGCCAGCGCGCGAAGAAAGCGCGAGCACTCACGAGGATGCGCCGATTCTGCGGCGGACAGCGTCGAAGACCGAATCTACCTGAATCGCCAGCATGGAGGGATCGGTTTGATCGTTGCGGGAGTGCGAGGTGACGCTGTGCGGGGCGCGAAGAGCGATGTCGCCGTCGCCAGGATCTGTATCCGTGGTTGCGCTTGCACCCGATCCAGATTGGCAAGGATTGCGGTATGGTCCGTTGCGCGCCGGATCGGTGGGACCGAACAGCGCGACCGCCGGTGTGCCCAGGGCGACCGCGAGATGCAGCGGGCCGGTGTCTCCGCCGACGACGCACGCAGCGAAGCGCAGCAGCGCCATCAGCGGGCCGAGCTCGGCGTTGCACAGCAGAGGAGCGGCGTCGCCACTGGCACTCCGGACGAAGTGTGCCAAGTCATCCTCGCCGGGTCCGTAGTTCACGACGCAACGCAAGCCGAGCTGGTGGTGAATTTGGATGCAGAGAGCGCCGAATCGCTCGGCGGGCCAGCATTTGGCACGCCAGCCACCGCCGGGGCTTAACACGATGTAGCGGTCAATACCCGCTTTCTCTAGTCGCGAGCGCATCGTAGCTTCGTCCGCGGTAGAGACGCGCAACGCTACCGGAGCCACACGGTTTCTGGCCCCGGCACGGCGTGAGAGTTCGCCGTTTTGGTCGGCGATGTGAATCGTCTTGGCCTTCACGCGCTCATTGTAGAGAACCGGAACGCCGAATTCGCGGATGGTGTGGGAGGAAAATCCAATTCTGCGCTTCACGCCGCCGAAAAAAGGAAGCGCGGCGGACTTCCACAATCCCTGGTAGTCGATCGAGGCGTCCCACGCGGATTGCCGCACACCCTCAATGGCGTTGCGCAAAGAGGCCACCGCTCGAGTTTCGATGGTGCGGACCTCGGTAGCCAGCGTGCTGCTTTCCACGAGAAATTTCCATCGCGGGTGGGTCATCCAGGTGATTTCGGCGGCGGGAAATGATTCGCGCAGTGCGGCGACGGCGGGAAAGGTGTGCACGATGTCTCCCAGAGAGCCGAGTCGCAGGACCAGGAAGCGCGGCTCAGACATGCGGGGCCTTGCGAACGGAATCGAGGAAGTCGCGGGTGGAGTGATCTTTGGGATCGCCGACGATCGCGACGCGGATGCCGAGGCGTGCGGCGATGGCGCGCTCGGGCACGGTGTCGGCGGTGTAATCGGTGCCCTTGGCGTGAACGTCGGGGTGAAGAAACTCGAGCAAGGCTTCGACGTTCGGTTCGCTGAACAGCACGACGTAGTCGACGGCACGAAGGGCGGCCACCAGATCGGCGCGCGCGGATTCCGGCAGGATCGGCCGGCCGGGGCCTTTCAAATGGCAAACGCTGGAATCATTATTTACGGCGACTACCAGGACGTCGCCCTCGCTGCGCGCGCCTTCGAGATAGCGGACGTGTCCGACGTGCAGCGTATCGAAGCAGCCGTTGGCGAAGACGACCTTTGCGCCTGCGCGCTTGTGCTCGGCGAGGAGTTCGCGGAGACGCTCCCGGGAGACGATTTTAGATGCGGCGTGGCGCATGGATCAGTTGGAGTCTCCGGATGCCTGGCCACGGATGGCTTCGAGAAGTTCGTTGCGCGTAACCGTAGCGGTGCCGCGCTTCATGACGACGAGGCCGCCGGCGATGTTGGCGATGTGAGCGGCTTCGAGCGGCGATGCGCCGGAAGCGAGAGCGAGAGTGTAGGCCGCGAGCACGGTGTCGCCCGCACCGGTGACGTCGACCGCTTGATTGCTTCCGTGGATGGGAATATGCGTGAGCCCGGCGGGAGATTCGAATAGCGCCATACCGTCGCGGCCGCGGGTGACCAGCAGCGAGTGCAGCTTCATTGCGGAAAGCGTTGCGCGGCCACAACGGGCGAGTTCTTCAGTGTTGGCGCCGATGGCCGTGTGATGCAACGCTTCGAGTTCGGCTTCATTGGGGGTTGCGGAGGTGACTCCGGACTTTGCGTAGGACGCGAGCGCATAGCGGGCATCGAGGGTGACGACCAGTTTTTTGCGCTTCAATGTGACTTGGCGTACCAACTCGGGCGTGGCGATACCGAAGCCGTAGTCGGAAACGGCGAGCGCGTCCGCGGAGCGACAACTTGCTTTGCAGGAGTTGCTGGATGCGCTGGTGACTCGCTGGAGTCAAGGGGGCCCGGGGCTCGCGATCGACGCGCAACACCTGCTGCCCTATGGTGTGCGCCCAGCCAGCCAGAAAGCGCGTCTTGGTCGGAGTGGTATGGCCCTTGAGGCGGAGAATGCCGGAAACATCCACGCGCTTTTCTTTGAAGTGCGCGACCAGCGCATCGCCCGCGTAGTCCTGCCCCACCGCGGTGATGGGAAGCACCCGCGCGCCCAGCGCGGCGAGGTTGTTGGCGGCGTTTGCGCCTCCCCCGGGCACGAGGTGAGTTTCGCGATGGCGAAGGATGAGGACCGGCGCCTCGCGGGAGACGCGCGAGATTTCACCGAACTGAAATTCGTCGGCGACGAAATCGCCCAGGACGGCTACGGTCTTGGAGGAGAATTGATCGACGTATTCGGCTAATGCGAGGAGGTCGACCGAACTCGATCTTGCTGGGGTCTTGCGCCTGGGAACGCTTCATTTCGTTTGCCTCAGAATCCAATCGACGGCGGCGGCGAGATCGTCGGCGACAAAGTCAGGCTGTTTCGGCCATGTGTCGCTATTCTCGCGCAAGTCTTCCTCGCCATAACCCGTGCGGACCAGGATGCCGCGAGAGTCCGTGCCGTGGGCCAGTTCCACATCACCATAGCGATCTCCTACGACGAACGAATGTCGCAAATCGATATCGTGCTCGCGGGCTGCGCGTTGCAGCAATCCGGGCTTCGGTTTTCTGCACTCGCATTCGTCGTCCGAAGTGTGCGGGCAATAGTAGATCGCGGTGAGATGCGCCTTCGAGGCGGTGAGTTGCTGCGTCATGAGTTCATGGACGGTGTGTACCATCGATTCCGGGAAGAAATCCGCGTCCCACGCCGGACTGATTGGTCACGACGATGACTGGCAGCTTCGCATCGTTCAGCTTGCGAATGGCGCGCGCGGCGAAGGGAAACATACGAAATTGGCTGGCATCATTCAAGTAGCCGACTTCTTCGGAGATGGTGCCGTCGCGATCGAGAAAGACGGCGGGACGCAGGAGCGCGGGCTTAGGCAGAGCGCACCTCCGCGGAGGCGAGCCACGATTGCGCGGCCGTCGCAACATGGGAGGGCGAGATTCGCGTCATGCAGCGATGGTCGGTGGGGCAGCGGCGCAGGAAACACGGGCTACAGTAGGGCTTTTCTTGCACGATGGTGCAGCGTGGAGTGACTGGCGCGGTGCCATTAGGATCGGTGGGGCCGAAAATTGCGACGACTGGCAGGCCGACCGCGGAAGCCACGTGCATGGCGCCCGAATCGTTGCCGATAAAGAGATGGCACTGAGAGAGAAGCGCCGGAAGATCGGCGACGGACGTTCTTCCGGTGAGATCAATGGGCGGGCGGCGCAAGCCGGCAGTGATGGCCGAAGACACCGCAAGTTCGCGGGTGTGCCGAACAAGATGATGTCGGCATCGGACTCTCCGACTAAACGATTGGCCACTTCGGCGAAGCGGTCCGGGGGCCAGCACTTCGCTGAGCCGTAGGATGCGCCTGCCCCGATTGCGACGCGCAAGGCGTTCGAACGCGCGCCGGCGGCCAGCAATCGTTCCTCGGCGTGCTGCTTCGCTTGCGAATCAATATTGAGAACGATGTAAGACTCTCCGGTTGCGTGGTCGAGCCATCCGGCGCGGCGCAGTAATTCGAGATAGTAGAACTGTTCGTGCGCTGGGATTTCGCCTGGCTTGGGTACCGGCACGGCTTTCGTGAGAAGAAAGCTGCGGCCGTCGCGTGCGTAGCCAATGCGCTCCGGGATGCCCGCGCGCCACGCGAGCCAGGCAGCGTCGAAGGCATTTTGCAGCAGGAGTGCCACGTCGAACTTCTGAGCGCGCAATTCACGCGGCAGATGCGCCCGACCGGAAAAGCTTGCGTGCGCTCCGTGAAGATCGTAGGGGATAAGCTGGTCGCAGACTTGCTGGTCGCGATAAATGTCCGCGACGTAGGGTCGGGCGACGATGGCGACATGCGCCTCGGGAAATCGCGCGCGGACCGACCGAAGCGCGGGGAGCGCCATGATGGCATCGCCAACCCAGTTTGTGGCGCGAATCAATATCTTCACGCGAAAGCTCCCACGGTGGCGGGAAGTTTGCTGCGCAGGTCACGGAGAAATTCTGACTCGTTGGCGATTTCGATCGAAGTAACGGCAACTTCAATGGAAAGATCCGAGAGAACTGCGTGCTTCAGGTTTTGGGCGTCTTTTTCGGTGGTTACCAGGGCGATGGCGCCTGCTGCTTTGGCGGCGTGCTGGAGTGCGGCTATCTCCGTTTGCGAGTAGCGATGATGGTCACGGAACGCGCGCCGGCCCGCCAACTGCACGCCCCAACGCTGCAGGTCGGCAAAGAAGGCGTCGGGATTGCCGATGCCGCAAAAGGCGAAATGCGCGCCGGTGAGGGAGTGGCGCAGGGATTCCTGGCGACGATCACAATCGTGCGTGCGAAAACCCAGCAGCTTGGTGCCGGCAGAATAAGCAGAGAACTTGGGATATCCCCGCAGGCGTACAGAGGCGAAGTGCGATTGATTTGTCCGTGTGAAGACGATAGCTGTGGCGCGAGTTAAGGCGGACGGTGGTTCTCGCAGGCAGCCGGCGGGAAGAACAAACTCTTGCTGCAACGGGCGGGTGGAATCGACCAGCACGATGTCCGCGTCGCGGGCCAGTTGCAGATGCTGGAACCCATCATCGAGAAGGTAAACATCCACGCCTGCCGCTTCGAGGCGCTGCGCTTCAGCGTAACGATCCGAGCCAACGCCAAATTTCACGCGTCCCTGCAGGCGCTGCTTCATCAATTCGATCTCATCGCTGGTGCCATTGGCGCCGCGATAGCCGCGGCTCAAGATCGCTACGTGTTTTCCCTCGGCTAACAACTTTTCGGCTAGCCAGATCACCATCGGCGTCTTGCCGGTGCCTCCGACTGTAATGTTGCCGACGCTGATTACCGGTCGATTCAGACGCTTTTGTTTCAGCCAACCCTGTTTGTACAGCCAGGCGCGCAGCGTTGCCGCCGAACCGTAGACCAGCGATAGCGGCCACAGTGCAATGGCGAGCGGACGTGGAATGCTCATCGCGCTGCGCCGTCCAAGTGTTTTGCGATTTCGGCCATTGCGCGGGCGGTTGCGCCGCGACTTTCGTCCACCAGGCGCTTTGCGGTTTCGCCCATGCGGCGCTGGCGCTCCGGGTCGCGTAGAAGTTCGATCCAAGCCACACCCGCGTCTTCGGGGCTAGTCACCTGAATCGCGGCACCTGCGGCTACGAATCGTGATGCAGTCTCCGCGAAGTTTTCCATCGAGGGACCAAAGACCGGAATTTTGCCGAAGGCCGCGGGCTCCAGAATGTTATGGCCGCCCGACTCCACCAAAGAGCCGCCAACAAACGCGCCGTCGGCGATGCGGTAAAGCGAAGCCAGCTCGCCAATGCTGTCGACCAGCACTACGGTCACATCGCGGGAAATCGCACCTTCGCCATTGGTCGACGACGCATTGGCGGGTGGCCCAACGGTAAATTGCCCACCGGGGGCCCCGGGTTTCGGAACCGGTAGCTGCGAGCGACGCAAGAATTTTCGTCTCGACTCGTGAATGAAGTCGGCGGCTTGCTGAAAATGTTCCGGCTTACGCGGAGCCAGTAGCAGCAGCGCGTTTGGGTACTCGCCCTGCAGCGTGCCGAAGGCGATGAGCGCGAGGGGTTCCTCGCTGGCGACCACGCTTCCGGCGACGATAACTGGATGACGCCCACGACGGCGCATCTCGGCTTCCAGCCAGGCTGACAAGGGCGTGGGTGCTGGGAGGGCTTGGTCATATTTCATATTGCCGCTGACGCTGACGCGGTCGGCTGGAGCGCCTAGCGCCCGGATGCGGTCGGCATCGTTCTGACTTTGCATCAGAAAGGCGCTGGCATTGCCCAGCGCACTCCGAAAAAATGGGCGCAGGAAGAATCCGACCTTACCAAAATAGGACTTGTAGCGGGCAAATGAGCGATCCGAGATCCGACCGCTGACGAAAATCACCGGAATCTTGCGATGACCAGCTTCGCGGAGAAAGTTGGGCCAAATCTCGGTTTCGAGGACGACCACGACCGAGGGCTGAGCAGCTCGCAGCGCGCGACGCACACAAAATGCCCAGTCCAAGGGGAAATAGATGACCGCGTCGGCAAAAGGCAGGCGCTGTCGAGCGAGTGCCTGCCCGGTCATCGTCGTTGTCGAGACGACTAGCGGGCGGTCCGGATAGGCTTGTTTCAGACTTTTGGCGAGCGCCACGCCGGAGAGAACCTCTCCCACGGAAACTGCGTGAATCCAAATCGCTCCAGCCCTGTCGGCGGGGAGTTTATTTAGTGAGGGAAATGAAAAGCCTAAACGTTCGCTGAGGTTGGAAAGATATTTGCCGTGGCGCAGCCCCTGAATCAGCCAGTACGGCAAGAGCAGCAGGGCGGCAAGGCCCATGAGCAGGCTATAGACGAAATACACTAAATGTGGCTCCGGTCTTTACCCGGCCACGACGCGCACCGCCGCGCGCAGGGCAGGGCAACCCTGATCGTCCCCCAGGAATCGAAGGCGTCGAGATGACAAAAGTCTATTATAGCCTGATGCGAAAGCCGGTCACTGCACTTCCCTGTCCTGTGGTGTGCGCCCTCGCACTCGCTGGCTTGGCGCTTGGGGGCCAACCGCCGCAGGCATCTCTGAAAGCCGCATCACTGGAGTCGCATGAAGGCCTGACGGTCTCGGCTCTCCCGTGGACTGATCCCGCACAATACAAGGAGAAGTTTCCGAAGAAGTCTCCCCTTGACGGGGGCGTTCTCGCCGTGCAGGTATCGTTTCGCAACGATTCCGATGACAGCGTCCGCGTAAATCTGGAACGCATCCGGCTTACGGTGCAACTTGGCGACGACAATCGGCAGGAAGTGCCGTCGCTGAACTCCGAGGAACTTGCGGACGCGGTGCTAAAACCAAAGGGGAAAGACCCGACTGCGAGCCGCGGTGCCAAACTTCCTATTCCGGTGGGCCACAGTTCCAAGGGTGGGCGTGACAAGCATTGGGCGGAGCTACAAACAGAAGCTCAGAATGCGGGCGTTCCGACCAGTGTTGTGGCGGCGCACAGCACCGTGCAGGGCTTGCTGTACTTCGATCTGCAAGACCAGTTTGACTTGCTGCAGAACGCACATCTGTATGTGCCACAGCTTGTGCAGATGCAGAGTGGTCGCGCATTGACCTTTTTCGACATCGACTTGAGCCGTCACGGCCCGCAGTAGGGTCTTGCTCGTTCATTGGCGCGCTGAGTGCAAGAGTAATTCTTTGCAAATGATCCGCCGGGCTAAGGACCGGCGGCTACATTTAACTGCTACGCGATGTTGCCTTTGCGTTTCGTTCATCATTTCGCAGGGAAAATTGCGCTTGTTTGCGCGACTCATCCGCGTCAGCTAACATGACTGAGCAAGAATTCTTGACCCCAACGGACCCATGCTGAATCTTCTCGATCAACTCAATCCAGAACAACGCCGCGCCGCCGAGACCCCGGAAGGACCGGTGTTGATTCTTGCCGGGGCCGGTACCGGCAAAACGCGCGCGATCACATTTCGGATGGCGAATCTGATCGCGAACGGAGTGCCCGCCGAAGCCATCCTCGCGGTGACCTTCACCAACAAGGCCGCGGAGGAAATGCGCAATCGCGTGTCGGATTTGCTCTTGCGGGCCGGCATCCCGCCATCGCAGCCGTGGCTTTCGACATTTCATTCGCTTTGCGCGCGCTTGCTCCGCCGCGAAGCTCCCAGCGCTGGATTGCCGCGCGATTTCGCGATTTATGATACCGACGACCAGATGGCCGCGATCAAGCTGGCGATGACCAAGTTGGCTATCGAAGACGACAGTCTGACGCCGCGGAACGTGCTGAGCGCGATCAGTCACGCGAAAAATCACGGGCTCTCGCCGGAAAAAATGCGCAGCGAGGCGATTGGGCAGGATGGGCGTCGCGTGGCGGATATCTTCGCCGAGTACGAAAAATTGCTGCACCAGAGCAAAGCGCTCGACTTCGATGATTTATTGTTGCGCTCGGCTCGTTTGCTGCGTGAATCCGCCGGCGTCCGGGAAAAATGGCAAGCGCGGTTTCAATATATCCACGTCGATGAATATCAGGATACCAATCGCGTGCAGTATGAGTTGATGCGCCTGCTCACCGGCCCGAAGCGAAACGTTTGCGTGGTGGGCGACGAAGATCAGTCGATCTATCGCTGGCGGGGCGCCGACGTCTCGATCCTGATGAGCTTTTCGCGTGATTTCCCGAACGCCAAGGTCATCAAACTGGAGCGCAACTACCGCTCAACGCAGAACATTCTGGATGCAGCGGGCGCGGTCGTCGCGAATAATCCCGATCGCCTGGGTAAATCCTTGAGCGCCGAGAATGGTGGCGGCGCCAACCTGAAGTATTTCGAAGGGCGCGACGCCAACGCCGAAGCCGAATTCGTCGCGGGCGAACTGACCCGCATCCTTGACGACGACTCCTCGCAGACCTGCGCTGTCGAGTACCGCACCAACTTTCAGTCGCGCGCGTTCGAAGAAGTCTTCCGCCGTCGCGGTATTCGTTACAAGCTGGTGGGCGGATTCAGCTTCTACAATCGCGCTGAAGTAAAGGACGCTTTGGCTTACGTACGCCTGGCTATGCATCCTGAGGACGACGTTTCGCTGTTCCGCGTGCTGAATGTGCCGCCGCGCGGGATCGGTAAGACGACCGTGGACGCGCTGCGCGAAACCGCGCGCCTCGATAACTCTTCGCTTTGGGACGCCATCGCGAAGTTCGTTTCCGGCGCCTCGGCGGGTCGCGCAGTCGCTCCGCTCCGTGCGTTTCAGGAAATCATCGCCAAGCTCCAGGAAAACCTCGCCAAACTAGGATCCGCAGACTTCCTACGCAGCGTGCTGGATGACACCGGCTACATGGAGATGCTGAAGGACCGCAACACTCCCGACGACGTCGCCCGCATCGAAAATCTTGAGGAACTCGTTCGTGCTGTCGCCGAAAGCACCGAAGCTGGCGAGGAATTCTCAGACTTTCTCGATGCCGCCGCACTCGTCAGTGACGCAGACTCCTACGATGGCAAGCCCGGCGTGACGCTGATCACCTTGCACAGCACCAAGGGCCTGGAGTTCGATCACGTTTTCCTCACCGGTATGGAAGAGGGCATCTGCCCGCACAGCCGCTCGTTCAACGACGACAAAGGCATCGAGGAGGAGCGCCGCCTGGTTTACGTGGGCATGACCCGGGCGCGCAAATCGCTCACCCTGACCCGCGCCGTCTATCGGCGCGTATTCGGTAACGAACAGCAGCTTCGCGCTTCACTCCCATCGAGGTTCCTAACCGAAATTCCCAGTGAGCTGGTGGAGACTGTGCGCGGCTCGATGGCCGAAATCGGTGCGACCCGGCGTTATGAGCCCGATCCCGAATATTCTTACTCTCCTGAGGAATTTCTTCGGCGCGTACGAGGCAAGCCAGCTCCTTCCGCACCACTGCCGCGCCGCCCCAGCAGTCCGGCGGTCTCGTTCAAAGGCATGAAACGCAGTGCGAGTTCTGATCCACTTCTCGGCCAGAAGGTGCGGCATCCGGAATACGGCGTCGGCACGGTCGTTGGCGTGGAAGGAGAAGACGACGACCGCAAACTCGCGGTCACGTTCCCCGGCCGCGGCACCAAGAAATTCATCGAGCGTTACGCGCAGCTCACCCAGATGTGAGCCAGGGCAACCGCTGTTGCGCGTCAGAGCCTCTCAAGGTACATTGAGGCGCGCTTTCATCCTTCAATTCATAGCGTATCGGGCGGGAGTAAGCTTCGAGTTTGCCGAGGTACGATCGGAGACTACGGGTGGGATCACAACTCTTCAACTGTAAGAGTATCGATCAGCTTCTTTCGGACTCCGAAAATGCCGAAGTTAAGCTAAAGAAATCTCTGGGCTGGATCAGCCTGACGTCCCTGGGCATCGGGGCCGTAATCGGCTCGGGAATCTTCACGATCGTCGGCACCGCGATCGCCGGCCAAAAGCTGCAAGCAGCCTCGATTTTGAACGCACCCCTGTTGGAGTACTTGATCTACCACTCCGCATCCTTTGGTCGCCCCGGAGCAGGCCCAGCGATCGCACTTTCGTTCGTGCTGGTTGCCATTGTTTGCGGCTTTGCCTCGGTATGCTACGCCGAGTTGGCCGCCATGATCCCCATCGCGGGCAGCGCGTACACCTATACTTACGCCACCATGGGCGAACTCATCGCCTGGATCATCGGATGGGATCTGATCCTGGAATACGCTGTCAGCAACATGGCTGTCAGCGTCGGCTTCTCCCAGCACATCGTCAACCTGCTGGATTGGTTCGGTCTGCATCCCGATCTACGGTGGATCTCCCCCGCGTATTTGCCGGGCGGATTGTCGGATCTTGAAGGAAACATGCTCTACGGTCCGGGCTGGCACTTCGGCTTCAATTGGCCTGCCTTCGTGATCGTGATGATCCTCACGGTGATCCTGGTGCGCGGCATCCGCGAATCGGCCGAGACCAACAACGTCATGGTCTTGTTGAAGATCGTGGCCATTCTCGTCTTTATCAGCTTTGCGTCGCGTTTCATTCATCCGGCAAACTGGCACCCGTTCGCGCCCAATGGTTGGCCCGGAGTTCTCACCGGCGGTTCGATCGTCTTCTTTACTTACATCGGGTTCGATTCCGTCTCGACTGCCGCCGAAGAGTGCAAAAATCCGCAGCGTGACGTGCCCATCGGCATCATCGCGACGCTGATTATTTGCACCCTTTTGTATATCGGAGTGGTCGTCGTACTCACCGGCCTCGTACCCTGGCAGACGCTGGTCGATGACGCCGCCCCGGTCGTTAACACGCTGAAAAAACTTCACTTCACGGGCGTGCGCCTGGTGGTGCTTCTTGGCGCGCTGATGGGCATGATCTCTTCTTTGCTGGTCTTTCAACTCGGACAGGCGCGCGTGTGGTTCGCGATGTCGCGCGACGGCCTGCTGCCGCGCATCTTCAGCCGCGTGCATCCGCGCTATTGCACCCCGGACTTTTCCACATGGATGGCGGGCTTCGTCGTCGGAATTCCGGCAGGGCTTCTCGACATCGGCACGCTCGCCGACCTCTCCAACATCGGAACGCTGTTCGCGTTCGCGTTGGTCGCCGGCGGCGTCTTGATCCTTCGCTATCGCGAGCCGAATCGCAGGCGCGCCTTCCGGGCACCCGGAGGTCCGCTGGCCCCCATCGTTACCATCGTCACCTGTCTTCTCCTGATGGCGGGCCTGCCGATCACCAATTGGATTCGATTCTTCGTGTGGATGGCCATTGGTCTCGTGTTCTACTACAACTACGGCCGCAAACGCAGCACGCTGCGCGCCGCGAATCGGGCGTAGAGGAATCTGTGATGGGAGCGACGAGGTCATCCAAGTTGTCGTCGGGACGCGCAATCGCTTTGCTCTGCATCTCCGCCGTCCTGGCGCTCTCGCCTCAAGAAGCCGCCGCGTGGGGCGCCAACGCCCAGAAAATCGTCGTCAACAAGGCGGTCGACACGTTGCCTCTCGATGTCCGACCTTTCTTCGACGCCAACCGCACCTTTCTTGTGCAGCACGTAAGCGATCCGCTCGACGCCGAGACCAAAACGCCGAGCGAGAAGCACAACCACTTTTTGTATCTCGACCGGTACGGGCACTTCCCGTTTACTGCTCTCCCCAGGGTCTACAAAGCCGCCGTCGGCAAGTACGGAAAGTCTAAGCTCGAATCCAACGGCCTGCTTCCCTGGCAAATCGGAGTCTACAACGCCAAGCTCACCGAAGCGCTGAAGCTCGGCCATTGGGAAGAAGCCAAACTGGACGCGGCCATCCTCGCGGGCTATGTCGCCGAAGCCAACGATCCATTCAACACCACCGAAAACTTCGACGGCCACCTCACCAACCAAACCGGCATCAACGAGCGCTTTGGCATCACCCTGGTCGATCGCTTCTCTTCTTTTTTTCCGATGCGCCCGAACGATGCTTCCTTCATCAGCGATCCCACCGACCACGCCTTCGAATCCTGCCTCAATGCCCACAGTTGGGTCGAAACGATTTTGCTCGCCGACCGCAACGCGCGCCTCGCGGGCAAGTCCTACGACGACGAATATTTCGACCGCTTCTACAACCTGACCGCCGCGACACTGATCCGCCAACTCTCCGACGCCGCCACCGACATCGGTTCCTACTGGCTAACGGCCTGGATCAACGCCGGCCGCCCTCAACTCCCCCACTAACACCCGCCTGACTTTCTCGCTTCTCGTCAACCTGCTAGACTTCCACATGGCCGCAGACCTTTCCCGGCAAACCCTCGCCTCCCTTCCTAAAGCCGAATTGCATTTGCATTTGGAAGGGTCCATCCACCCCAAGACCGTCTGCGCTCTAACCCGCTCCCACGGGGTAGTTTTCACCGAAGCGGAAGTTCGCCAAAAGTACGCCTACGAAAACTTCAACGAGTTCCTAGAAGTCTTCAAATGGGTGACCTCGTTCCTGCGCGAACCGCGGGACTACACCCTCATCACCCGCGACCTCGGCGAACATCTCCTATCGCAAGGCGTCGTCTATGCCGAGATCACGCTCTCGATCGGCATCATGATCCTTCGCAAGCAAGTTCCCGAAGCCAACTTCGAAGCCATGCTCGCGGCCGCCGAGCCCTTCGCGAAGCGCGGCCTGCGCATGAATTTCATCTTCGACGCTGTTCGCCAATTCGGAGTGGAAGCGGCCATGCAAGTTGTCCTGGCCGCCCAGCGTGCCAACTCCAAATTCATCGTGGCCTTCGGCATCGGCGGCGACGAGCTTGCCATTCCCACAAAGGATTTTCGCGCGGTCTATGACAAAGCCTCCGAGATCGGCCTGCGTCGCCTGATGCACGCCGGCGAAATCGGCGGCCCGGAAAAAATCCGCGAAGCCATCGAATTCCTCGGCGCGGAGCGCATCGGCCACGGCATCGCCGCCGTCCACGACCCTGCGCTGATGGACCTCCTGGCGGACCGCCGCATCCCTCTCGAAATCTGCCCACAAAGCAATATCCGCACGGGCGCCCTGGCTGGTCAACTTCGCCGCAAGGACGCTCAGATCGAACACCATCCGCTTCCGAAATTATTCCGCCACGGCATCCCAGTGGTCCTCTCCACCGACGACCCCGCCATGTTCCACACGACCCTGCTCGACGAATACGAAAATGCGCGCCGCATGGGCCTCACCGAACTCGAACTCACGCGCCTAGCCCAAATGAGTTTCGACCACGCCTTTCGCAACGAAGAAGACCTTCGCGCGTCCCAATCCGCACTGCGGCCAGGAACCTAGGAGGCATGGTCGCTTCCGTCGCCACCATCCAGCGCATCGTTGGCATTCCATGAAAATTTGACGTTATAATGCCGCACCAATGCCATTAAGCCCCGGCACTTAGCTCGGCCCTTACGAAATTCAATCGGTTATCGGCGCAGGAGGGATGGGCGAGGTCTATCGCGCCCGCGACACTCGCCTAAACCGCGACGTTGCCCTGAAGATTCTCCCCGAATCGTTCTCCCGCGACGCCGATCGCCTCCGCCGCTTCGAGCAGGAATCGCAAGCCGTCGCCGCTCTGAACCATCCCAACATTCTGGCCATCTACGACGTTGGGCACTACGAAGGTTCCCCATTCCTCGTCTCCGAGCTTCTCGAGGGCGAATCCCTGCGCGCCGTGCTCGACCGCGGACTTCTGCCGCCGCGCAAGGTCATCGACTACGCCGTACAAATCGCCAAGGGCCTGTCAGCCGCCCACGACAAGGGCATCGTGCACCGCGACCTCAAGCCCGACAACCTGTTCATCTGCCGCGATGGTCGCGTCAAGATTCTCGATTTCGGTCTGGCCAAACTCGCCACCAAACAAGACGCAGAACCCGACGGTCCAACCATGACCTCCCACACCGCCGCTGGCGTCGTGATGGGGACGGTCAGTTACATGGCGCCGGAGCAGGTTCGCGGTGAATTCGTCGATGCCCGCACTGATATGTTTTCTTTCGGCGCCGTCCTGTTCGAAATGGTGTCCGGGCACCGTGCGTTTCATCGCGACACCGCCGCAGAGACCATGACCGCCACCCTTACGGACGACGCGCCAGAAATTACCGATCTCCCGACTCCCGTCGCACCTGCTCTGGAGCGCATCATTCGCCGCTGCCTGGAAAAAAGTCCGGACCAGCGCTTCCAATCCGCCAAGGACCTGGCCTTCGCACTCGAGGCGCTCAGCCAACTGTCCGGAAGCAAAACTGGCGCGCAAGCCGCCATCCAGGCTGCCGCCCCAAACCCCAGCCGCAAACTTACGTTTTCCGCGGCGGCGCTCCTGTTTGCTGCAGCTATGCTCTTCGTTGGCTGGTGGATAGGACGCGCGAGTGGCGTTCCCGCATCCATTCCCAACTACCAGCAAGTCACGTTTCGCTCCGGCTATCTCGGCAACGCGCGTTTTACTCCCGATGGCAGCATCGTTTACAACGCCACCTGGGAGGGTGGCCAAAATCAGCTGTACATGGTGCGTACGGATGAGGTGGGGTCTCGGGAGCTGCAGATCAAAGACGCCGAACTTCTCTCCATTTCAAAGACTGGCGAACTCGCGGTCCGCATCAACTCCCAGAATCTTGCCGGATACGAGCGGACCGGAACCCTCGCCCGGATTCCGCTCAGTGCCGGTTCGCCCAGAGAAGTTCTCGAAAACGTGCAGGATGCCGATTGGGCGGCTGACGGACAGAACCTTGCGGTCGTCCGGTTGGTCCCGGAGACGTCTCACTGGCGGCTGGAATACCCCGTCGGCAAGGTGCTCTTCGACAGCATCAACTGGATCAGCAATCCTAAAATCTCCCCAGACGGGCGACTCGTGGCCATTGCGGATCATGAGAATCCCGATGGCGACGATGAAGGCTCGGTCGCCATCATTGACCTCCAAGGACACGAGAAGAAGCTCTCCGGCGGCTGGACTTCTTTGGAGGGCATTCTCTGGTCTCCGACAGGCGACGAGATTTGGTTCTCCGCCTCCAATAGCGGCAGCTCCGAAAACCTGCGTGCGGCCACCCTGAACGGCAAGGTGCGTACCATCGCCAACGTGCCGGGCGGCATGTGGTTCCAGGATCTTCGCAACGGCGTGGCCCTCATGGTTACCCATCAACAAAGGCTCAATATCCGCGCTCTGCAACCAGGCGGAAAAGAGGAGCGCGAACTTGGGTGGCTCGGGTGGTCTTACCTTCGCGACATCAGCCGCGACGGAACCAAAATTCTGTTTGAGGAAGAAGCCGAGGGCGGCGGTCCAAACTACACCTCCTTCTTGCGCGACACCGACGGCTCTCCTCCGGTACCCATGAGCGAAGACGAAGCTCGCGCCATTTCTCCAGACAATAAGTGGGTCGTCACCAAACCTCTTAAGAGCAACAGCCTCACCTTGGTCCCTACCGGAGCGGGTCAAGCCAGGCAATTTACGGATGAGAGCATCAGTTACAGCAGGGTTCGCTTTTTCCCCGATGGCAAGCACCTGCTGGCTGCAGGCATTGAACCCGGACACGGCGGCCGCGACTACCTTATCGATGTGAATGATGGAAAATACAGAGCCCTCACCCCGGAAGGTGTCGTCGGAACCGCGCTCTCCCAGGACGGCACCAAAATCGCCGTCCGAGACTCTGGGGGCCAACTCGGCGTTTGGCCCATGGACGGCAGTGGCCTGCGCACCATCCCGGGTGTCGATCCCAACTATCGCGTCATCGGTTGGAGCCCCGATGCGAGTTCCCTGTATCTGTTTTCCTCGCGTGCTTCCGAGCGCACCGGCTAGATCTATCAACTGAATCCCAGTACCGGAAAAATCGTCTTCTGGAAAGAGTTCGGCGCGAATTTGCTGGCTGGAGGCACCAGCGTTGGCGCCCCGCATTTTTCGGCCGACGGCAAAGCCTACGCCTATGTGTACGTCCAGGACCTGTCGCAGGCCTATACGATCACAGGATTGAAATAACTCGTTGCCCGGTCTCAGCCCTTCGGTCACTCCGGCCGCGAATGTTATACTCCCCGCATGAAAGCTCATGTCTGGGTCATGCCAAAACGCACGGTCCTCGATCCGCAGGGCCAAACAATCCGCCACGCGCTCTCCGGCCTGGGTTATGAGGCCGTCAAAGACGTCCGCCAAGGCAAATTTTTCGTCCTGAATCTGGACGGCTGGAACCGTGAAGAAGCTCAGCAGCAACTAGAGCGCATCTCCAAGGAAGTCCTGACCAATCCGGTTATCGAGGAATACCGCTTCGAGATCGTCGACTGATCCCCGCCTCCAGCAATTACCATAAGCCCTATGTGGCAATGAGGGGCAATATAGGCGCTGGGCTTTAGCCCGGCGTCCCAGCACATGTCATTGCTACCCCAAAACGGCCATAGTACCCCCGCCTAGTAAGCACACAGTACCAACGTCCTCGCCGCCGATTCCTGACACCATGCTAGGCTTTTAAGTTAGATTTCTAGCGTTAGGAGACCCGCCGCATGTGCGGAATTGTCGGCTACATCGGATCCAAAAAGGTCGTTCCCGTCATCATCGAGGGGCTGCGCAAACTCGAATACCGCGGCTATGACTCCGCGGGCATCGCGGTCGTCACCAAAGAAGGCAAGCTCGAGGTTCGCCGCGCGCCTGGAAAACTTCGCAATCTCGAGAAAGTTCTGCAGGAATCGCCCATCGAAGGGACCTACGGGATCGGCCACACTCGCTGGGCCACGCACGGTCGCCCAACCGAAGAAAACGCCCACCCCCACCGCGATTGCAGCGGGCAGATTGTTGTCGTCCACAACGGCATCATCGAGAATTATCTCGAGCTGAAAGAGCAGCTCCAAAGTGAAGGCCACAAGTTCGTCACCGAAACCGACACGGAAATCGTCGCGCACCTCGTCGAGAAAAATTCCCAAGGCGGCGTCTGCCTCGAAGAGGCCGTACGCCAGTCCCTGAAGCAACTTCGCGGAATCTACTCGCTCGTCTTCCTCTCGGCGATAGAGCCGCAGAAAATTGTCGCCGCGCGATTCGGCCCACCGTCGGTGATCGGACTCGGCGAAGGCGAATATTTCGTCGCCAGCGATATTCCCGCTCTCCTCGAACACACGCGCGAGATTTTCTTTCTGGCCGACGGCGACATCGCCGTGCTTACGCCAAAAGGTGTCAGCGTCATGGACCACGACGGCCGCCCCGTCAGCCGCCCCGCCCACCACGTCTCCTGGGACCCCATCATGGCGGAAAAGGGCGGTTATAAGCATTTCATGCAGAAAGAAATTTTCGAACAGCCGCGAGCCGTTCGCGACACCTTGCTCGGCCGCATCTCGCAGGACACCGGCAAAGTCTTTCTGGATGAGATGCAAATCACCGAGCAACAATTCCGCGACTTCCAGAATGTTCGCATCGTCGCCTGCGGCACCAGTTGGCATGCAGGCCTTGCTGGTAAGTTCATGATCGAGCGACTCGCGCGCCTGCCGGTCGAAGTCGATTACGGCAGCGAGTTTCGCTATCGCGACCCGATTCTCGACTCGAAAACGCTCACAGTCTGCATCAGCCAATCCGGAGAAACCGCGGACACGCTCGCCGGGCAACGCGAGGCCAAACTCAAAGGCTCACCTACACTCGCAATCTGCAACGTAATGGGCTCAATGGTCACGCGCGAAGCCGCTGGGTCGATTTTGACTCACGCCGGTCCGGAAATCGGCGTCGCCTCGACGAAAGCCTTCACCTCGCAGTTGACAGCGCTGCTGCTGCTCGCCGCGCATCTCGGCCAGATCCGCGGAAAATTGACCGCCGACGCCTCGCGGTCCCTGATGCAGGAATTTACGCGCATCCCGCACAAAATTGAAATGGTCCTGCAGACCGAAGAATCCGGCGTGTACGAAAGTCTTGCCCGCCAGCTTTTCCGTCACACCGATTTTCTCTATCTCGGGCGCGGCATCCACTATCCCATCGCGCTCGAAGGCGCGCTCAAGCTCAAGGAAATTTCCTACATCCACGCCGAAGGCTATCCCGCCGGCGAAATGAAGCACGGGCCGAACGCCTTGATCGACGAGAATCTTCCCGTCGTCGTCCTTGCCACGCACGATGAATCCGATCCCGATTCCGTCACCCGCTACGAAAAAAGCGTCTCTAACATTCAGGAAGTGAAAGCACGCGACGGCATTGTGATTTCGATCGTAACCGCAGGCGACAATCTCGCCCGCAAGTCCTCCGACTACGTCCTGGAAGTCCCCAGCGCTCCCGAACTCCTGGCCCCATTACTAGAGATCGTCCCGCTACAACTTCTGGCCTATCACATCGCCATCCGCCGCGGCTGCGACGTAGACCAGCCCCGCAACCTAGCTAAATCCGTAACGGTAGAGTAGGCCGCAGACTTTGCCGTTGTTGCAGCTGTTGTAGCAGCCGTTGTAGCGGCCGCAGTCGCAGTCCTCTAGAAGTCCTCTCATAAATGTATCTAAGGGGTCGGAGCTTTAGCTCCGACATTTAAAGACACGCAAAACGGGGCTTTAGCCCCTTAGGAAATTCTTCTCTTACGGTCTCGGCCATTTGGCCTCAAGTGGACAGAACCGCGCAGCACCTTCAAGATCGCACTCGAATTTCCAGATTCGCGCGCCGTGGTTTGCGCGGAGTGCGTGGCTGTGCTACACATCAGGCATGCCTGATTTTGCCGCTCCTGTTGAACGACTCATCAACGCATTGAAGCATCTTCCCGGAATCGGCCAGAAGACCGCCCAGCGTCTCGCATTCCATCTGCTTCGCTCCTCTCCCGAAGATGCCTTCGCGCTTTCCGATGCGATTCGCGACGCGAAAGAAAAAATCCGCGAGTGCTCGACGTGCCACAACATCACCGACACCAACCCGTGCTTGTATTGCGTCGGCCCCACGCGGAACCACCGAACGATCTGCGTCGTCGAGGAAGCCCATAACATTCTCGCGATCGAAAAGACGCGCATGTATAGCGGGATGTATCACGTACTGGGCGGAGCGCTGTCTCCGCTGCAGGGGCGTGGACCGGACCAATTGAAAATCAAGTCCCTGGTCGAGCGCCTGAAGGAAGGCACCGTCGAAGAAATCATCATGGCGACGAATCCGACCGCGGAAGGCGAGGCCACGGCCATGTACCTCTCCAAATTGCTGAAGCCGTTGGGTGTGCGAGTAACGCGCATCGGAGTCGGCATCCCGGTAGGCGCCGATCTTGAGTACGCCGACGAAGTCACCATGCTGAAAGCCATGGAAGGCCGTCGCGATTTGTAGTTTTTGCTCAATTTTCCACATCTCTGCCGTCTAGCCATTTTCGAAGTTTCAGGGTAAAGTGTACTTCCGCAGGCAGCGTCCCCACGCTTGGAGTTCTGCTATGCCAGGTCTAGCCAGCTATATGGCGCAGTATGATCACGAGCATTCGTCCGTCTGGAACAAGGTCCTCCATGGCGTCGGCATTCCCATGATTTTTGTCGGCATCATTCTATTGATTCTCACCAAATGGATTTGGGGCGCGGTGTTCTTCCTGGGCGGCTGGGTGTTTCTGTTTCTGGGTCATCGCATCGAGGGAAATCATCCAGCATTCTTCCAAGGCCCGATTTACCTGCTGGTGGGACCCATCTGGGTGGCCAAAGAGATCTGGATGTTCCTAAGTGGAACACAGCACGCTCCAGGAGCGAACGGCTCGGAGACCAAGCGAAATTGATCGGCATTTGCTTTCTAACAACAAGAAACGGCGGCCCAACCCATGGATGATTTTGGAAGCAGCAACCTCGCCGATGAAACAACGGAGATGGCGCCTGAGACTGCGGTGAACTCAACATCCGAACTGAGAAAGCGCCGCAGCACGCGCATCGTGCAGGCGGTTCCGCTGCAGGTGACGGGTGTGGACGCGCTCGGACGGCCGTTCATGGAACGCACTTCGTCCCTGATCCTGAATTGCCACGGCTGTCGGTATCAGTCGAAGCATTACGTCCTCAAGAACATGTGGGTCAAGCTGGAAGTGCCGCATGCGGAAGCGGACCAGCCACCGCGTACCGTACGCGGCCGGGTCGCATGGATTCAGCGTCCGCGCACGGTACGTCAGTTTTTCCAGGTGGCGCTCGAGTTGGAATCACCCGGCAACGTCTGGGGCATCGCTTTTCCTCCCGAGGATTGGTTTGCGCCAACAGAAGCGGAGAAAGCTCAGGCCGCGGCGGCCGCGCACGGAGCGCCGCAAGTGAACCTTCCGCTGCCCCCTCTTACCCCGCCGATGCCAGCAGACACGTCAGACACGGAGTTTCACGTTTCGCTCACGGAACCCGAGCCTCCCGCACCGGCCAGCCCCGACAATGTTCGGGTGTTTCCTTCGCCCGCGAGCACGACAGATGCTTCGTTGCAGCTCGCGCGTCACGTTACCCGCCTTCTGGCCGAAGCTCGGCAACAGATTCAGGCTGCGGCACGCGAAGCCGCGGCGCAGGCCGTTTCCGCGGAGCGGCGTATCAGCGCGGAGCAGTGGGAGCACAAGGTTGCCGAAGCCCGCGAATCGCTGTCGAAGGAAATTTCCGCCGCGATCGAGCGTATTCACGAAGAATCGCAGACCCGGAGTCGCGCGGCCCACGAAGCTGCCGCGGCCGCGTTGCAGGAAGATCTGCCAAGACGTCTCGCTCCACAGCTCGAAGAGCTCACACGCCATCTGACCACGCAACTTTCCGAGCAAGGCCGGGCGCAACGTGCCGAACACGAAGAACAATTGACCGGCGCTGCGGAAAACCTCAGCGAAGTCGTCCAGCAGGCGGAAGAAGCCACCATGCGGCTCCGAACGGGCGCCGAGCAGATCGAACTGCAAACCGCCGCACGTGTGGAGGCGGCCCAGCGAGCCATCGATGAAGCCGCAAGACAACGAGAAGAAGCGCTGGCGGCGCGTCTCGAGTCCTTGTCCGCTGCGGGCAACGAAGCGCATCAGCACACAACGGAGACGATCGCGGCGGCCCAGGTGAAGTGGCAAAGCTATCTTGCAGGCGAAGCCGAAGCGGCGCTTTCGCGTTGGCAGAGTACGGTTGACAGTACGTTTGCTGCGGCTCAGGAACGCGCGGCCGGCGGGTTGAATGAACGCGCGAATACGTTATTGTCGGCGTTTCAGCAAGAAGCAGAGCGGCTTGGCGGGAATTTCCGTGCCTCCGCCGCCGAAATATCGGAAAAATCCGATCGTCAGGCCCAGGGATTGCAGGAATCACTGCTTGCGCAAACGGTACGCGCCGAAGCCGCATCTACCCGTGCTGCCGAAACCTCCGAGCGTCTGGAACAACTCGCGGCACGCCTGGAGACCGTGCAGGAGCACGCCCTGAGCCGCTTTCAATCGCAGGCCGATGATGTTTTGAGCCTGCATCGTAACGAGTTGCATCGCCAGTCGGAAACTCTGTTGGAAGAAATCTCCGCGCGAATCCGCACGGCCTTCGACGAATCGGGCCGCGAAGCGGTCTCGCGTTTCGGACAGGAGATTCAATCGCTCGTCACGCCACAAGTAGAGAAAGCCACCGACGCCATGCAGCGTCTGGCCGGCGGCAGGTCATTGCTAGACGCTGCGCTCACGATGCATCAAGAGCGCATTCGTGCCAGCAGCGAAGAATCTTTCGCGGAAGCCCTGGTGAAGTTCCGCGCCAACCTTGGAAGCGTGGAAGACTTGTTGCGACAGACTGCCGAAACCGTCACAACGCAAAGCCTGTCGGACTTCGAACTCCGAGTGGAGGCCCTAAAGCAGCAAACCGTCGACGATCTGGTCAAGTCCGCCGAATGGTACGAGAAACGTGCGCTGACACAAACCCAGAGTGCCGCGGAGAAAGTAAGCGAACAGGTTGGGAATCAGCTCCGCGACCGGGCCACCGACATCGCCGGCGAATTTGCCACCGAACTCGATCAGTCGAGCCGTAACTTTGTGACCTACGCGCAGACGCAGATGGCGGAGGTCGTCAGCGAAGCTTTCGAGCGCGCCCGGGCTCTTTTTGCCGAGGCCGCGGAAACCACCTCGGCGGCATTCATCGACGAAATTCAACGCCATGCGCGGCAGGATCTCGACGGCTTCGAAGCCGAACTCCAGCGCTCCTCGGAGGAAACGCGGACGCAGATGGAAGCGGCGCGTTCTGAGCTGGCGCAAAAGGTCACCAAGGAACAGGAAGACTTCTTGCGGCGCTTCCAGGACGGCATGGTCAACGCCATGGAGTCAGGAGTTGCCGAAGCCCATCAACGCGTGCAAGCCGGATTTGAGCCCCTGCTCGAGTCGTGGAAAGCGATGACCGGCGCGCAACAGCGTGAGATGCAGACCATCTACGCGCGCATCGGCGAGGAAGCCGCGGAGCACTATCGCGAACGCTTGGACAACGTCTCGAACCAGTGGATGCTGGCGACGGTGACCTCGCTCGATCACCAATCGCGTGAATCGGTAGCCCGCATTGCCGCGAACGCCGAAGAAAAGCTGCGCGACACCTGTACTAAAGTGTTCGCCGACATAGGCGATGCACTGCGCGACCGCATGCAACAAATCGCAACGAGACTTGAGGCGCCGTCGCCGAACACTCCTCCGTCCGAGGACAATAAGCAAGGCGTGTAGCGCGCTCAATGTAGGCGCTGGGCTTTAGCCCGGCGAAACTTCAACGACCCAATAAATCGAATTCCCTGCCGGCCCGGCGCAATCTACGAATTGAGTTGCCAATGCTCATAAAAGCCGCTCTCAACGGAGGCCGAACCCGCGCCGAACACCCGGCAATTCCCATGACGCCCGCCGAACTCGCAGCGTCCGCAAGGGAGTCCGTCGCAGCGGGTGCAGGTGCGATTCACTTTCACGTCCGGGGGCCCGATGGTCGGGAAAGTCTCGATCCTGCCGATGTTGCCAAGGCACTGAACGCGATCCGCGCAGCCGTCCCTGGCACGCCTGTCGGCGTCAGCACCGGCGCCTGGATTTTGCGCGACGCCCAGCTTCGCCATGAAGTTGTCTCGCGTTGGAAAGTGTTGCCAGATTTCGCCTCCGTGAATTTCAAGGAAGAGGGAGCCGTGCCTCTCGCGGAGCTTCTGCTCTGCCGCGGCATTGGAGTCGAAGTTGGCCTGAGCGATGTCGAAGGCACGCAGGTCTTTGTTACGAGTGGCGTTCAGCTAAGTCATCGCCAAGTCGTCGCCGAAATGATGCTTTCCGAGGCCGATGTATTCCTGCCCACCGGGATTGGTTCGCGATGCCTGAGAGTGCTTCTGGAGCCGTTCGAGACGTCGACTGACTCAGCGCTGAAAATGCTCGAACAAATCGAGGGAATGCTCGACGCGGCGGGCATCGACCTGCCTCGCGTCCTCCATGGATTGAACGAAACCGCCTGGGATCTGATCGATGAAGCTGCCGCTCGCGGTTACGATACTCGAGTGGGCTTCGAAGACATCCTTTCGCTGCCGGACGGTAAGCAGGCTCGCGGCAACGGCGCGCTAGTGGCCGAGGCCTACCGTCGCATGAACAGACCGCTGGCTCTCTGAACTAGAGGGACCAGCACCAGTGCGACGATTCGGCAGAATTCGGCTGGTGGGTAGTGTGAGTATCCGATACTTCACGAGCAATATGTCCGAACAGCTATACTTCCCATATCATCGCGGCGTGCAATTAAGATGAGAAGGCGTCATTTTAAAGCCTGCGTGATCCGCACTTGCCTTTGTTTTCGGCCCGGTGAGCTTCAACGCCTCTCCAGAGCCGTTCTCTGGGATTTCGTTCAACGAATTTCTGGTGGACGATGAGTACGAACCTTTCGGAGATTCGAAGCGTCTGCAGGCACCTCCGTGACCCTAGTGAAATTCCGCTGGTTACCTCGGATTGGCGCTGCTACCGATACCGGTCGCGTGCCGAAGCTGGGTCAACGAGAGCAGTTCATCGGGGAGTCACGGCGCTAGGTTTTGAAGTATCAAGAGCGTTTTTATCGTTCCATGGTGGCAGGGTCAGCGACAGCTATTGGAATGCTTGGCCTCGTGGGATTCGCGTGGAAGACTCACGTAGCGGATGCCGACCGCTCTTTGCTCCAGCTGGACGCTATGAGGAGATAGCTGCGAACGCCCAGAGCATAAATGAACTTCTCCCGGACGACACTAAATCTGGATGGCGTCACGATCGAAGTGCCACCGTTCATTGAAATTGTCATGGAAGAGAGAGATGGAGAACCGTGGAACGCAGGGTCCGAGTATGGAACGATGCCGAACGGCTCCTGGTAGTGAAGGAGGAGTTTGCATGAGCGATGCAAGGACAGTCATGATCCGGCCCGTTTAGCACTGGGTCTACACGCGTGGATTCACGGTGGCGCTTCAATCAGCCTCCAGCAATCGTGGCTGGTCGCGGGCGCGAAACCGCGCAAGTCCAAGCGGGGAAGCCACGGCATGAATCGCATCCCGGCAAGCTTCCAAATACCTTTGGTTTGCCTCGGCCTGAGGTTGCTTTCCGCAAGTCGGCTCCACAGCAGCGAGAAGTTGTTCGCTTTTGACTTTTACTACGTACCTGGTGTGCTCTTCTTTTCCACCTGCGGAGATTCATCAGGATTTTAGTTGGAGAGAATCCGTCGGTGACTTCAATTCCATTATCGTTGGAAGCCCGATTTCCAACAGAATCAAATCCGGTTTCAATCCAGTGTTTCTGAACCGCTTAATCCGTCGATTGCCTCTCCGATGACCTGCAAATCGGGCCTTAGCCCAAGGGTAGAGCAGACGAATGCCGAAAGGGATGGAAATCCTCCACGATGAGGACGCGGATCACTGACGGTTGACTCAAACTGAGCAAACTACTCAGGTTTCGGCTTCACAGTGCTCCGTCTGGCGGTAGGTGGCCCGAGTATAAACGTAGCTTGGCAGACGTCAAGTTCATGGTGTGGAAAACCCGCGCGCCGATCAAAAAGTTGCTCGCGATTGACGAAATCAAGAAAGCGTATCGTGCCTGGTTGTCCCTGAATTCCGATAAGTCGCCTCGTCGGAACTGACCCACCACCCAGAATTCGGGTCCGTTCGCCTCTAACTGGCGAGCCCGGTATAATAAGCATCTGCTCTCCTATGGCTAATCATTCCTATCTGCGCGTCTGGACCCGAGACTTCTCCGACCGAAACGATGATCGCGGAGTTCGCCCGCTTCCTCACCACCGCTCCGCTCTCCGCCATCAAAAAACACACTTCACCGAACTCATCGTTCAACCCGTGAACGCGACCGAGCCCGCCGTCGCCGAATGGGATCTCCGCGCGCTCAAGTCGCGGTCCCGCCGAAGTCGCCGCGCTCGCCATCCAAAACCTCAACTCCGATTCCGCCTACATCGCGTCAGCGACATTGGGACCTCTGGAATTTCGACATCGAAACGATGAAGTGGAGCAGGAGCCGCAGCCGCTGATCCTCACCTGCCACGGCATCGACTACGAAGACGGCATCGCCGCACCGCCGGCCACTTCTCCGCCGATCTCGGCTTCGAATATTTCTTCACCGGCCACGGCGGCCTGCTGGCGCCGGGCGCCGCGTCGAATCCATTTGATTCCTCCGACCATCCGATAGAGCATACGTTCCGCCAGTGGATGGCGGTCCCCGCCAACCTGAAGGAATATCACGCAAAGACCCGCGAAAACATCCAACAGCTGTTCAGTTGGGTGGAAGGCGATCGAGCGTGCCCTTCCGGTCGAGCGCAGCGAGCTATGGTCCGAGGGAGAAGAAAATTTTGAGGCGCGGCTGGACGCGATTCTGGCGCGGAGGTACGCGGTTCGCCGTGCATTCGGGCTGCATCCGCCTGCATTCCCGCTTAGCACGCGCTCGCGCAACAACTCGCCCACAAGCTTCGCCGCCGCCATGCCCACTCACATCAGCAAACCAACGTCGAGCACCGCCAAGTCACACTCGCGACGCAACGACGAACTCACGTCTCGCAGGCCTGCGCCCGGGCCGCGACGACATTGACCAAAGCGGAGCAACTGTTCCGCAAGCCCGACCGCCACAAAATACGATGGCACCAATCCGATCTGGCAAGACCCCTGCCGCAATCAGAGTCTTGTCCATCATTCCAGATCCGACAGCGGCACGATTCAGGAAGTGCGCGTTGTCCGAAACCAATTCAAGCTTCAATTCGGGAACGCCGTCTCCAATGCGCGAAGTCCGCTGCCACCGAGCCATGCGCGTCCGCAGCCGAAACTCATTCGCGCTGGGTTACGGGCCACGGCCTGGTCATCGGCGACGTCTTGCTCCCGCGTTGTCGCGCTCTATGGGCAACCCGGCTCCCGCGGTCCTTCCACCAAAGACGGCCAACAGTTAGAATTGTTGTACTACGCCTTCGATTGGGCGGGTCCCGACGTGCCGCAAGTCATGGCCGTACTCTGCACGCCGGAGAGGAACGCCAAGCCCGGTCGAGTGGTAGAGATCACACTGGTGGCGCCAAGTCTCTGATGAGCGAACCCACGCAAAATGAATTCGACTGACTCGAACGGGCCGGCTCGACAACCGACGTCCACGACCGGCGCCATAACCTGCGATTGTCGTCGACGCTCGCTGCTAACAAGCGCACAGCCATCGCCGTCCTTTACCTCGTGGGTGTCAAGCGAGCGGGCTCGAACCGCAAAGTCGCAACATCCGGAGGACTCTGCTCTGAGAACCCTACAATTCAGCCGCGTTGTGTGCGATTCTGCTTCGCCATGGGTTGCGGCAATGCGCCGAAACCCGCCGAAACGAAATCCGAGACCGGCGCCCCGCGCCGAAGCCCGCGGAGCCCGCCGTCCCCGATGATGTCCAGGCCGGCGCGCAATCTCTGCTCGGCACGGAAACAACGGTGCTGCTCTTTGGCGATCTCGCGAAAAACGGAAAGCAGCAATTTCTGGCCGCCAACGTGGTGCCCAAGACGCCGAAGAACAACAACATGCCCGGAACGATCATCACCCGCGGCGTCATCGCGCGAAAATGACGACGGCCAATGGAAAGAGATTTTCCGCTGCGACGAGCACTTGAAAAACGCAAAAGGATATCTCGGCCTTACGCCGCTGTCTGACGTCACTGGCTGGCGCATCGCAGTTCGAGCAGGATCCCGTAAAGGGCCTGCACTCTACTTCACACCCCTGAAGGGCACCGACGATCGACGCGCATTCGCTGCCCATCGGCGTGCGATGGAATCCGCAGACCAAGCGTTATCAGTCGCTCGACCGCACACTACGAACATTTCTTGCTCGAACAGCCGACGATGTGCCGGCACCCGAAATCAGTTTGCACAGCCGCATTACGATGAGCGCTACACGCAACAACAACGGACCTGCGCACGAACGCAGCAGCTCAAACTCCGCGCGCGAGCAAACCTTCCAAAATCTTCGTCGGGCGAATCTTGCTCGGCTTGTGTGCCTTACCTCAAGCGCTACCCGGGCGCCATCGCGCTCGGCATGCTCTGCCTGCTGTCTGACCAGCCTGGTCGGCAACATGATCCCCTTACCACCGGCGTCATCACCGACGTCATCGCCGGCAGCTCCCGGCCGTTTCGAATCGAGTTCGCAAGGCGCATTTGCTTTCCGGCTCGTCGCTGAGCCGCTCGATTCCCTTTTACGCCCCGCACAGCCGTCACGCGCTCGGCATCTATTGTCTGATTCTTCTCGTCTGCGTTTTGCTCAAAGGCGCTTTTTCTTTTGCAACGCGGTGGGTTCTGATCGGCGTTTCGCGCGACATCGAGTTCGACATTCGTGGCGACCTCTTCGATCGCCTCCTCGTGATGGAGCCGGAGTTTTACGTCCGCAATCGCACCGGCGAGTTGATGTCTCGCGCCACCAACGATCTCAACAACGTCCGCATGGTGCTCGGCCCCGGAATCATGTACACCGGCCAAACGCTGGCGACGATGGTCCTCGCGCTTTTGGTCTTGGCGCGGCTGTCCGGTTCGCTCACGCTCTGGATTTTCCTGCCGGTCCCGGTCGTCTTCGTGGCCGTCCGTCACTTCGGCAAAGCTCATTCACGAGCTCTACGAAAAAATTCAAGCCTCGCTCGCCTCGCTTTCCGCGAAAGTGCAGGAGAATCTTTCCGGCGTTCGCGTCGTTCGCGCCTATGCCCAGGAAGAAGCCGAAATCCGCGGCTTCGACGAGCCCAACCGCGAATACGTTTCGCGCAACATCAAGCTGATTCGCACCTGGAGCATGTTCATGCCCTCGCTCCAGGCGCTGATCGGCACGTCGTTCTTGATCGTTCTCTGGCAAGGCGGCCATCAACTTCTCAGCGGTAAGATTTCGCTGGGCGCGCTGATCGCCTTCTACACCTATCTCGGCGTTGCTCGTTTGGCCCATGATCGCGCTCGGCTGGGTCACCAATATCTTCCAGCGTGGCGCCGCCAGCACCGGGCGCCTGAACTACATCCTGCGCGCCACTCCTCAAATCGACGACACGCGCCGCCAAAGTTCGCACAACGAGACGCAGGTCACCGGCGAAATCGAATTCCGCAATCTCACATTCACCTATCCCACGAATCTCGCCGGCAACGGCGCCAACACTGCAGCCGCAGCGCCGTCGGCAAGATCCGAATGGCTCCGCCGCCACCAAATACAGCTCGCCGCTGTCTTACGCGACATCAATCTGAAAGTTCCCGCAGGCTCAACGCTCGCGATCGTCGGCCCGACCGGCAGCGGCAAAACCACACTCGCCTCACTCATCGCACGCCTCTGGGAAGCGCCCGACGGCCAGCTTCTCATCGACGGCCACCCCATTCGCGAATGGCCGCTCGAAAATCTTCGCCGCGCGATCGGCTACGTCCCGCAAGACACCTATCTCTTCAGCGAAACGGTCGGCGGCAACATCGCCTTCGGCCTCACCGAATACGGCCATCGATCAGATCGCGCCGCCGCGGAAATTGCCAATCTCGATTCCGACATCGAATCCTTCGCCAAAAAATACGACACCGTCGTCGGCGAACGCGGCGTCACTCTCTCCGGCGGACAAAAGCAGCGCAGCGCCATCGCTCGCGCCGTCGTCCGCGATCCGCGCATCCTGATCCTCGACGATTCCCTTTCCGCCGTGGACACGCAGACCGAAGAGCGCATCCTCACCCGCCTCCGCGGCGTTATGGAAGGCCGCACCACAATCTTGATTTCGCATCGCACTTCCACCGTGCAGAACGCCGACCAGATCGTCGTCCTGCGCGACGGCCGCATCATCGAACGCGGCACCCACGACGAACTGCTCGCACGCGAAGGCTATTACGCCGATTTGTACCGCAAGCAGTTGCTCGAAGAAGAGCTTGAAAACGCATGAGCAACATTCACGAAGAAGAAGCGCTCGGCAAAGCCTACGACGCGCACCTGCTTGCGGCGCCTGCTGCAATATCTGCGCCCGTACCGCTGGCGTGTGGTCCTCGCGCTCGCGCTCGTAGCCATCGTTACGCCGCTCGAACTCGCGCCGCCCAAATTGTTCCAGATTGCGATCGACAAATATCTCGTTCCCGGGATGCATCACGCCATCGACGAATCCGCAAGCCTGGCGCGGCGTTCGTGATCATCAGCATCGTTTTCTTCGGCGTCCTCGTTTTCGATTTCCTCGCGCAATACATCCAGATCCGCATCATGCAGCGCGTCGGCCAGCAAACCATGTACGACATGCGCACCGCGATCTTCCGCCACATTCAGCGCCTGCCGATGACGTACTTCGACCGCAACCCGGTCGGCCGCCTGGTCACCCGCGTTACCACCGACGTCGACGCCCTCAACGATCTTTTCGCCGCCGGCGTCGTGACCATGATCAACGATTTCTTCCTGCTCGCGGTCCTCGCCGGCTGGCTTTTCTCGATCGATCACGCCTCGCCTTCGACGCCCTCGCCGTTCTGCCCTTCATCCTCGTCGTCACCTATTTCTTCCGCATGTTCGTGCGCGACGCCAACCGCCGCATTCGTACCGCCGTTGCCAGCATCAACTCCTACCTCCAGGAATACATTTCCGGCATGAGCGTCGTGCAGCTCTTCAATCGCGAACAAAAAGCCCGCGCCGAATTCGGCCGCCGCAATCGCGACAACATGCTCGCCTGGCGCGACGCCATCCTCGCCTTCGCGCTCTTTTATCCGGCCGTCGAAATTCTCAGCATCTTCGCCATCGCCCTCATCTATTGGTCCGGCGGCAATCGCGTACTCAACAGCACCCTGAGCCTCGGCGTCCTCACCGCTTTCACGATGTACGCCACGCGCTTCTTCCGCCCGATCCAGGACCTCAGCGAAAAATTCAACATCCTGCAGTCCGCCATGGCCGCCTCCGAGCGCATCTTCAAACTCCTCGACGAACCCGCCCCCGCGTCTCGCCCGCCGACGCCATCCGCCTCGAAGCCCCGCGCGGCGAAATCGAATTCCGCAACGTCTGGTTCAGCTACGCCAACAAACCCGAACCCTCCGAAGACGACTGGGTCCTCCGCGATGTCTCCTTCCGCGTCGCCCCCGGCCAGACCGTCGCCATCGTCGGCCACACCGGCGCCGGCAAGACCACTCTGATCTCGCTGCTCCTCCGCTTCTACGACGTCCAGCGCGGACAAATCCTCCTCGACGGCATCGACATCCGCAAAATCAATATCCAGGACCTGCGCCGCATGTTCGGCATCGTCCTCCAGGATCCGTTCCTCTTTACGCGGCACGATCGAATCGAACATTCGCCTCGGCTCCCCCGGCATCGACCGCAAAATGCGTAGAGCAAGCCTGCGAAGAAATAGGCTTCGCCGATTTCATTACCGCCCTTCCCGAAGGAGTAGCCTCCTCGGTCAACGAACGCGGCTCCACGCTCTCGCGTCGGCCAGCGCCAACTCATCAATTTCGCCCGCGCGCTAGCTCACAATCCGCGCTTCCTGATCCTCGACGAAGCCACCTCCAGCGTGGACACCAAAACCGAATTCCAAATTCGCGAAGCCCTCAGACCGCCTGCTCAGCGGCCGCACCGCCCTGGTCATCGCCCATCGCCTAAGCACCATCCAACACGCCGACCGCATCCTCGTCTTCCACAAAGGCCGCCTACGCGAACAAGGCGCCCATCAAGAATTGCTAGCCCAACGCGGCATCTACTACCGCCTCTACCAACTGCAATACAAAGAACAAGAACTCCACCTCCCCCCAGCAACGCAGTCCGAAGATCCGGCCGTCCTACTCCCGCGTCCAACGCCCCAACCCGCCACCGACTAACTCCCGCCGCCGATCTGGTGGCGCCGGCCCTGCCGGCTCTCAGCGCACGCCGCATCGCCCCCGTCAACTCAGTGTCTCCGTGCCCTCTGTGCTCCGACCTCCGTGCCCTCTGCGTTAATCCCTTCTTTTTTTCCTTTGTTCTGTCCGCGCCGCGCCCTCCACTTCCGGAAACCCCTATGAGATGATCACCACCGCGAATCCATTACCGCAAATGACACCCATCCGCCTCCTCCTCTCCGCCGGTGAAGCCAGCGGCGACATGTACGCCGCCCGCCTGGCCACCGCTCTAAAGCAGCGCGCCGACGTCGAAATCTTCGGCATGGGCGGCCCCCAAATGCGCGCCGCAGGCGTGGACATCGTCACCGACTACTCCGAAGTCTCGGTAGTCGGCATCACCGAAATCCTCAGCCATCTGCCGAGCCTGATCCGCGCCATGCGTCATCTCGTCTCCGAAGCCGAGCACCGCCAACCGCAACTAGCCATCCTCACCGACTTCCCCGGCTTCCACCTCCGCCTCGCCCGCAAACTCAAAGCCCGCAAAATCCAAAACGCCTACTACATCTGCCCGCAATTCTGGGCCTGGCGCCCCTGGCGCGTAAGAATCGTCCGCCGCCGCTTCGCCGAAGCCCTCTGCATCTTCCCCTTCGAAGAAAAGTTCTACGCCGACGCCGGCGTCCCCGTAAAATTCATCGGCCACCCGCTGGTAGGCGCGGTACACGCCGACTGTCGATCGCGCCACGTTCCTCCGCGAGCAACAGCTGAATCCAGCCCTCCCGGTCGTCGCTGTTCTTCCCGGCAGCCGTCGCGCCGAACTGAACCAGCATCTCCCCATCCTTCGCGAAGCCTGCCTGCGCATCCACAACGAAACCCAAGCCCAATTCGTAATCGCCGCCGCTCCCCACAACAACGCCGCCTTACTCCGCGAAGGCTGGGCGCCCGAACTCCCGCTCCGCATCGTCGAAGGCCGCACCTACGATGCCCTCGCCTCCGCCGACGCCGCCATCGTCTCCAGCGGCACCGCCACCGTCGAAACCGCACTGCTCGACGTCCCCATGGTCGTCGTTTACCGCGTAACTCCCCTCACCGCCTTGCTCGCCAAGCCCCTCGTTCGAACACCTTTCTTCAGCATGGTGAATCTAATCGCTGGGAAGCGCGTAGTGCCCGAACTGATTCAAAGCGATTTCACGCCCGAGCGCGTCTCAAAGGAAGTGCTGCACCTTTTGCGCGACCCTGCAGCGAGAGCCGCCATGCGCGCGAATCTGGCGGAAGTCCGCAGCCGTCTCGGTCCCCCCGGAGCCGTCGACCGCGCCGCCGACGCCATCCTCGACCTTGTTCGAGACGATGGGGACTGCACTACCAGTGGCAACGCTAAGTGAGGTGTCTGCTATCCTATATACAGCCCTGGTGCACAACCTGGTTTCGGTAGCCCGCTGTTTTGCGTCGCCAGCTGATTGAAAGGGGTCCGATGACCCGCATTACAAAATTTAGCCCTGCGTTCACGCTCACATCTCTGCCTGCATTCTTATTTGCATGCCTGATCTGGTTCACTTGCTCTGCCGCGCCGTCGTTTGCACAGACGCCTCGCCCACCCTGCATTTCTCGCCCAACAGTACGACGTCACCGCCACGCTCGATCCCATCGCCCAGTCGCTCTCCGCCGTCGCCAAGGTCGAGTTCAAAGCGCAGGAAGTTTCCGGCGGCGTGCGCGTCGAGCTGCACCCAAATCTTGACGTACGCGACGTTAAATCCGCCGACGGCAAATCTCTTAGTTTTGAGCGCGACAGCGGCAACACCCTGTTCCTCACCGTGCTCTTACCCTCATCCGTATCGCACCGGCACCAAGGTGACTCTCACGTTCACCTACGCAGGCCTTCTCGCAAACGAAGACAATAGCCCCATCCCCGGCGTCAAAACCGCCGTCATCAGCAAGGAAGGCGCGTACCTGCTCCTCCCCTCTCGCTGGTTTCCGCTCACCAACTATCCTTCCAACCGCTACACCGGCACATTCCGCTTGAACGTTCCGGATTCCTTCGCGGTCGCGGGCACCGGCAAAGCCTCCGCCCCCTCGCCGATGCCAGGCAAGAATCCCGCCGAGGGCGGTCGCCTTCTCTACACCTTCCAGTGCGACAACGCCGCACCAAATGGCACCTTCGTAGCCGGCGAGTTGCAGCTTAGCCCCGAGCAAGCCGAAGGCGTGAATGTCTCGGTGTATGCGCCGCGCTCCGCACTCGGCAAGCCATCTGACTTTGCCGCCGATGTCGCGCGCGCCTACACCATGTTCTCCGACATGTTCGGCCCGCTGAGCAACGCCGACGTCACGCATCGCCCAGCTTCCCGACGGCACCCTGCGCGATTTTGCCGCCCCCGGTCTTCTGCTGTTGAGCAAACGCATCTGGGATCCCAAGGGCGCCGACCGCACCATCGCACGCCTGGTCGCGTCGCAATGGTGGGGCATCGCCGTCATACCCGCGACCCCCGGTGATGTGTGGATCAGTGACGGCCTCGCGCGTTACTCCGAAGCCCTCTACGCCGAGCAAAACGCCGGCCGCGAAGCAGGCCTGAAAGCCGTCGACGAATTCGCCGTAGGCGCGCTAATGGGTGAAGACGCCGCTCCGGTAGCGCAAGCCGCGCGCCTGGCTCCCGTACTCCAGCGACTACCGCTCGGTAGTGATGAACAAAGGCGCGATGATCTTCCACATGCTGCGCGCCCAGATGGGCGACCCCGCCTTCAAATCCCTGCTCCACGACTTCTACGCCAAGTACAACGGCAAGACCACCACCATCGACGATTTCGTAAACCTCGCACAGCAGCGTGTCGAAGCTTCCGGCAAGCCGGGCGATGCCATACCCCAACTCCGCGGCTTCTTCGCGCAGTGGCTCAATTCCACCGGCGTTCCCGACTTCGCCATCGAATACGTCGTTTACCGCACCAAGCAAGGCTTCCGCGTGGTCGGCAAAGTTAAGCAGCCGCTCGACACCTTCAGCATGCCAGTAGAAATTCGCATCGAGACCGAAGGAAATCCCGAGACCAAAACAGTCGACGTCGTCGGCACGGAATCATCGTTCACCGTAGAGACTTTCGGACGCCCCAAGCCCGGCGGCATCAAGATCGATCCCAACAACGTCGTCCTCAAAGGCAGCAATTCCCTGCGCGCCCGCGCCGCCATCGCCCGCGGCGAAGAACTTGCCGAGCAAGGCCGCTATTACGACGCCATTGGTCAATACCAGCGCGCCCTGTCGATCCAGCCCAATCGCCCGCTAGCCAATTTCCGCATGGGCGAAGCCTTCTTCTACCAAAAGAACTATCAGGCCGCCGCCAACGCTTTCCGCGAAGACCTCCAAACCGTCCCGGAGCCTTCCGAAAAGTGGACCGAAGTCTGGAGCCACATCTACCTCGGCAAAATCTTCGACCTCCTGGGCCAGCGCGAACGCGCCGTCAACGAATACAGCAAAGCCAAACAAACCAACGACGACACAGGCAACGCCCAGCAAGTCGCCGAGTCCTTCCTAAAGAAGCCGTACTCCGAAGGCGCAGTCAGCGCAGCAGTCCCAGGCGGCGTAAGCGGCGCCCCAGCCCAAGCCCCAACCGCAGCCCCAGCCGACAACCGCCCAGTCCTAAAGCGCCGTCCCGATTCCCCCTGATTCGCGACACGCTGATGCGACCTCCCTGTAGCCGCCCTCGCCGCGAGGGCGGGTTTAGGCTCAACGCCACCTCAACCATTTCGACATGCAGGATCACCCGCGGATTGGTCTGATCGCCCCATCGCTATTCCCGCCGATTCGACCTCCCTGTAGCCGCCCTCGCCGCGAGGGCGGGGTTTAGGTTCAGCGCTACCTCAACCATTTCAACAAGCAGGATCACCCGCGGGTTGGTCTGATCGTCCCATGTACAGGCGCAGCACCGCTGCGCCCCAGCCCAGCAACCACTGAATGACTCGAGCCGCCCGACTTCACCCAGCCGGCACAGGCTCCCCGCTCCGCAAATTGCCGAACCCCCTCTTTCAGGTTGACATCTTACCCAAACGAGCCCATCCTTGGGTCAAATGTCTACCCAACCACCCGCCAACCGCCTCGAACTCCTCCAAGGCACTCTCGATCTCCTGATCCTGCGCACTCTCATCTTCGGCGCCCACCACGGCCAGGGCATTGCCCGCGCCATCCAGCAAACCTCCGGCCACGAACTCCTGGTCGAGCACGGCGCCCTGTATCCCGCGCTGCAGCGCCTCGAAGAGCGCGGCTGGATCTCCGCCAAATGGGGAACCTCCGCGAACAATCGCAAGGCTCGCTTTTATTCGTTAACCAAGACAGGCCGCAAACAGCTCGTCAAAGAAACCACCAAATGGAATCGGCTGGCAGCCGCCATCGCACGAATTCTGGGCTCGGAGGCTGCGGAGGAATAAGACCATGTTCAAGCGCAAGCGCGACGCAAGCGATTTCGACGCCGAAATCGAGGCCCACATCCAGCTGGAAGCCGAGCGTCTGCGCGCCGAAGGTCTCCCGGATTGTGACGCGCAAGCCGCCGCTCGTCGCGCCTTCGGCAACGTCACCCACGCGCAGGAACGCTTTCGCGGACCCCGCTCCGCGCGCGCAGGCGATCACCTCTGGCAAGACCTCCGCTACGCTCTTCGAATGTTGCGGAAGTCCCCCGGTTTCAGCGCCGTGGTCATCCTCACCATGGCCTTGGGCATCGGAGCCTCCACCGCCATCTTTAGCGTCGTCGATGCCACGCTGCTGCACCCCCTGCCCTATCCACACCCCGAACAACTCGTCAGCATCCGCGATGATCTCCCTGGCGTCGCCGCACAGGACGTCGGAATGTCCGTTCCGGAATGGCATGACCTGCAACGCTCCGGCATCTTTGACTATGTTTCGCCCCTGGGCGGCGGCGACGTGAACCTTACCGGCGCTTCCCAGCCTGAGCGCATCCGCTTTTACAACGTGGCGCCGAATTACTTCGCCTTACTGGACGTCAAGGCACAATTGGGCGGCTCCTTTAACCCCGACGATCACACCCCCGGATTTACCCTGGAAGCTCTCATCAGCGATGGCTTGTGGAAGCGCTCCTTCGCCGCCGATCCCCACATTCTCGGCAAAAGTCTCCGCCTCGACAACGACCTATATCGCGTCATCGGCGTCATGCCGGCCGGCTACCACGATCCGGGAAGCACTCCGGAGCAAAGGAACATCGAAATTTGGTGTGCATCCGGCTTTGCCGGCGACCCCGCTCCCCCTCCCCAGCGCAATCTGCGCATTCTTCCCGAAGTCATCGCGCGCCTCAAACCCGGCCTGACACTGGCCGCGGCGCAGAGTCGCATCGATGCCTTGGTGGCCTCCATGCAAAAAGATTTTCCGAATGATTATCCGCTGCGAACCGCTTGGACGATCCACCTGGTGCCGCTCCAGGAGACCGTTGTCGGCAACGTTCGCCAATCCTTGCTCCTCCTGCTTGGCGCTGTCGGATTGGTGCTGCTGATCGGCTGCGTGAATGTCGCCAATCTGCTGCTCGCCCGCGCCGGCGCCAGAGGGCGCGAAATGGCCCTTCGCCAGGCGCTCGGCGCCGCGCGCAGTCGGCTCGTGGTGCAGTTGCTGACCGAAGGTTTGCTTCTTGCGTTGGCCGGTGGAATGGCTGGACTAGTAATCCTGTTCTGCAGCCAGGGATTTTTGGCGCAACTCGTGCCCGACAGCCTGCCGCGGCTTAATGCCCTCTCCATCAACTGGTCCGTTTTGCTTTTCGCTTCCGGAGCGTCACTCGCCGCCGGCCTCATTTTCGGCCTGGCTCCCGCACTGCACATCGCGAGGCCGGATTTGACGTTTGCTCTGAAGCAGCAAGGCCGCGGCTTCACTGGCTCCGGCCGCCAGGCCCGCACCCGCCGCGCGTTGGTCGTCACGGAGTTTGCCCTGTCTTTGGTTCTGATGATCGCTGCCGGCCTGTTGCTCCGCAGTTTCGCCGGTTTGTTGAATGTGGCTCTGGGTTTCAACCCGCAGAAAGTGTTGGCGATGCGTGTCTGGCTGCCCATTCCCAATGATCCCGAAACCGACATCTACCGGACCGCCGCCCAAGAGGCCCCATTTCTGCGCGAAATACTTCGTCGTGTGAAGACCTTGCCGGGTGTCGAGGAAGCTGCCGTCGGTGATATGGCTGCACTTCCATTAGGCCATGATCGAGATGATCTAAATCCATTTCCGTTGATCGTCGAAGGCCACGAGACTCCCGACAACCAGGCTCCCTTGGTCAGCGGATCGATCGTTACCCCGGACTATTTCCACCTGCTGCGCATGACCTTGGTTCGTGGGCGTCTGTTCGGCGAATTCGACGACGAAAAGGCACCGCCGGTCGCGGTGATCAACGAAGCCTTTGCCAGGACTTACTGGCCCAACGGAGATCCCCTGGGCCAGCACCTCCGGCTCAACAACGCCCGCGGTGCCGCGACCAACACCGCATGGACCACCGTAGTAGGAGTGATCGCGGACGCTCGTACCGAGTCCATTGCTCAATCGGGCGTTCCGCAGATCTATATGGACTCGTATCAACGACGCGCCAAAGATCTGGCCATTTTTGTTCGAGGTCAGCTCGACCCCGGCGCGATTCCCGCCCAGTTGCGCGAACAGGTGCAGGCCGTCAACCCAGAGCTACCCGTTTTCGGCGCGCAAACGCTCTCCGATACTGTATTCGCATCCCTATCCGAGAGGCGCTTCTCGCTCGAAATGGTCGCCCTGTTCGCCGTCACTGCTCTGTTGCTCGCTGGCCTCGGTATTTACGGAGTGATTTCGTACATCGTCAACGAGCGCACTCACGAAATAGGAATCCGTCTGGCTCTAGGCGCGGAAAAAAACAGCATCCTGCAAATGGTCCTGCGTCAAGGATTACGACTCGCCATCGTCGGCACCGCGGCCGGGCTTCTCGCAGCCCTAATCGTCTCGCATCTCATGGCCGGACTCCTCTATGGCGTCAGGCCCACCGATCCCCTCACCTTCGCGGCGGTCGCACTCCTCCTTCTCATCGTTGCCCTGTCCGCCTGCTACATTCCAGCCCGCCGCGCCATTCGCGTGGACCCCCTAGTCGCGCTACGCCACGAATAACCCGCACCGTTCTGCACGGGCGCAGCACTGGTTTACCCTAAGCTTCGAAGGGTGCGCCCCAGCTCGCCCAGGCCCAAACCCCCTGCTCCATCAGTTCCCCAACACTTCTCCATCGAATCGAACTCCATCTCGCGACCCACCCCCCGCCTTGCATCTCTCCACGCCTCCCTGCAATCTAACCGCATGCCCGAACTCCCCGACATCGAAGCCTATCTCACCGCCCTAACTGCCCGAGTCCTCAGCCAACCACTCCAGCACATCCGCCTGGCCAGCCCATTCCTGCTCCGAACAGCCCAACCGCCTCTCTCCGAAGCTGAAGGCCACTCCGTCCGCGATCTCCGCCGCATCGGCAAACGCATCGCCATAGGCATGGACAACAACATCTGGCTGGTTCTCCACCTGATGATCGCAGGCCGTCTCCACTGGCGCCCACCGCAAGTCAAACTAGCCGGCCGCAACGCTCTAGCCGCCTTCGATTTTCCCAATGGCTCGCTCGTCCTTACGGAAGCGGGCGCAAAGCGCCGCGCCTCACTCCATGTCCTAAGTGGAGAAGAAGGCCTCCATTCCATCGACCCAGGTGGCATCGATATCTTCGCATCCGATCTGAACGCATTCCGCACCGCGCTAACCGCAGAAAATCGCACCCTGAAACGCGCCCTGACCGACCCGCGCCTCCTCAGCGGCATCGGCAACGCCTATTCCGACGAAATCCTGCACGCCGCCCAACTCTCCCCAACCACGCTAACGCACAAGCTCAAACCAGAAGAGTGGGAGCGTCTCTACTCCGCCACCCAACAAACCCTCCAACTCTGGATCGATCGCCTGCAAACCGAAGCCAAGGCCAGCTTTCCAGAAAGAGTCACCGCCTTCCGCGAAGGTATGGCCGTCCACGGCCGCTACGACAAGCCCTGCCCCCGCTGTAGCGAGAAGATCCAACGGATCCGCTACGCCGACAACGAAACCAACTACTGCCCCCGCTGCCAAACCAGCAACAAACTCCTGGCCGACCGCGCCCTCTCCCGCCTCCTTGGCTCCGACTGGCCCCGCACCCTCGACGAACTGGAATCCCTAAAGCGCCGCTAGATCAAGCTCCACGACCTAAATGTAAGCGCCGGGCTCAGAGTCTATGTGGCAACTTTCCTATTTCGTCAGGGCACGGCTTCACAGGATGTGGAGAAAGTCTTTTTCTCTAGGAGGTCGGTGCTTTAGCGCCGACGTAAGCTGCGTGCTCTCAACGGGCTTCAGCCCCAGAAGGAAGCTGTTTCTTCGTTTTGTTGCATTTTTCTGCCGCCTGTTCAGCCGTACCCTAAGTCCTTGTATTTCAATTCAGCTTCAGCCGCTGAGGGCTGATTTTTCTAGATCAACCCCATCAGAATTCGTTAGACAATAAAATAATCTAGTGGTAAAGTACCTCATCTATATCTGCGCCAAAAAGCGGGACCGCTCTAGCCAGGGTGAAGCGCGCAAACCCGAAAAGCTGAGCCCTGCACAATCAATGTCTATCAAAACAAAGCACTTCAACTATCTTTAGAATGCATACTTAAGAAAGGGGAGGGGGAGGAGTAACCAGATCCTAACTATTTTCCGCCAGCGCAGCGGAAGTCCTCGGAACCGCCGGTCCGCAAGCCCTTCCAGACGCTCTCGAAGGTTTCGCAACTCTCTAAATCGAACAATACAAAGTAGATCTTCTCAAGCGAGGTTCCATTCTGCAAATGCAGCACCGCCTCTTGCAGCATGATCTCCGCGCACTCCTTCATCGGGAACCCCGCGACGCCCGTCCCAATCGCCGGAAACGCAATGCTCTTGAACCCGTGCTCCGCGGCGATGCGTAACGCATGCGCGGTGGACTTGCGCAAAGCCTCCGCGGTGGTGCTGCCGCCAAGTTGCATGCTCGCCGCGTGAATCACGTGCTTGGCCGCAAGCTTGCCGCCTGTAGTGATCGCGGCGTAGCCAACCGGTATGCTCCCAATCTCGTTGCACTCGCGTTGAATCTCGTCGCCGCCCTTGCGACGAATTGCTCCGGCAACGCCGCCGCCGAGAAGCAAATCGTTGTTCGCCGCGTTCACGGTCGCGTCGGTTTCCATCTCGGTCAGATCACCCTGCTGGATCACTATTTTTTGCGCGAGCTCTTTCGAGAACCCCTTCGAGAGCTTTAATTCGTTTTGGGCTTTTGTGGTCTTGCCGTTCTTGCGGAGACTAGTCTTGGGCGTTGGCAAATTTTCGCTCCGATTCTCCAAATCTGTTCAGAGCCGTCTCGTCGAGAACCACGACTTCCCTTCCCATGCGGCGGGCAACCTCAGCGCACTGCGCGATGGTTTCCTGTGATGTTTCGGCTCCCTTGACCAATTTGATCAATTCGATCGCTCCCATTCCCTCGGCACTTTCGGCAAATCGCATGCCGATGCAACGATCGGCGCAAAAGGTGATCTCCGCCAGTTCCGTTATCGACAGAAAGCCGGTGCTCGCGAAGATAGCATTTGGTTTTGCGAATTTGTCGAGGATGGTAAAAAGCTCGATTTGCATTTCCATCTCGTCCGGAAGCGTCTCGATAATCAAATCCGCGTCTCGGATCGCGTCCTCCACCGTATGCGCCAACGACAGACGTGCGGCAGCCGCCGCATCGCGTCCTCTCGCTTCTGGCGTACTACCAGCGACAAATGATTTGTGATTGCGCTCAATCCTCGCGGCAGCCTTCGCGAGGCGCTCGTCGGAAACGTCTTCGAGTACGGTGTCGTATCCGCTGAGCGCGGCAATAGATGCGATGCCGCGACCCAAAGCGTCCGCACCGATCACCGCGATGGTTTTCACCTCCACGCGCGCACCATTTCCGTCACGACCGTTTCCGTCATGAGCATTTCCGTTACGTCCATTTTCGTTACGAAAGGTCGATCTTCGCTAGTATCGCGGCACGTTCGGATCGATCTCCAGCGACCAGCGCTCGATGCCGCCGGCCAGCGACTTCGCCTGCGCCACGCCTTGCCCGCGCAGCCACACCGCAACATCGAGGCTCCGCATGCCGCGATGGCAATAGACAATGATTTCATCGTCCGAATCCAGTGCTTGCAGGTTCGCCGGCACCGTGCCCATCGGAATCAATTTTGCGCCTTCGATGCTGCAAATATTGAATTCCCAGGGCTCGCGCACGTCGATGAGCGCCAATTTCTCGCCGCGATCCAGCCGTTGCTTCACTTCAGCTGGCGTGATTTCTAGATTGTCCATCCAGTGTGCTCGAAGGTTATCTCGCGAAAATCAATCCGCTGGCGCCGAATCCCAGCGCTAAAACGGAGGCCAAAACAGAACCGAACAATCTACCAAAAAACGCTCACCTGTCATCCCGACTCCCGTTCGCCTTTTGAACGGGTGAGGGATCTGCTTTTCTCTTCCGCGACGCAGCGAACCGCGTTCCGTTGCACCAGGCAACATCTGAAACTCGTTCACTTGCCTTGGAAGTTCGGCTTGCGCTTCTCGAAAAACGCGCGCAGACCTTCGGAGCAGTCCTCGGACGCGAAACACTTCATCTGCTCTTCGACTTCGTACTCCAGCGCTTTGGTCAACTCCGCGCGTTGATTCCCAAACAGAACTTGTTTCACCGCGCGGCTCGCCGTGCGAGGTCCGTGCGCTATGTTTTTCGCGAACGCCTTCGCTTCGGCCTCCACTTTATCCACCGGAACGAGGTAATTCACCAAGCCAAGCTGCAATGCGGTTTTTGCGTCGATCATATCTCCCGTGTAGAACATCTCCGCGGCCTTGGCAGGCCCCACGAGCTGTGGCAGAAAAAACGTCCCGCCATAGTCCGGAAATAATCCCACCTTCGCGAAATTCTGCCCGAAAACGGCCGTGTCGGAGGCGAAGCGAATATCGGCGGCTAAAGCGATATTCATGCCCGCACCCGCCGCAGCTCCGTTGACGGCCGCAATCACCGGCTGCCGCATGGTGCGAATCTTCAACACCGACTGCATGCCGGCGCGCAGCAGCGGCTCCAGATCCGCAACGTTGTTTTCCTGCCGCCCCTTCCAGATCTCCGCCAGATCGCCACCCGCGCAAAATGCCCGGCCCGCACCGGTAAGCACCACGGCATGAATATTCTTATCGATGGCGAGGCGACCCAACGCTTCGTTCAGCGCTACCGCCAGATGAGTATTCAGCGCATTGAGCTTGTCGGGGCGGTTGAAGGTCAGCGTGGCAACGCCGTCTTCGTGCTTTTCCAGGATCAGGGCCTGTTCCGGAACGGTCTGCGGAGAAGTGCTCATCACGCCTCCTGGTCGGCTTCGGGATAATCGCGTTGTTTTTCGATTTTCTTTACCAGCTGCGCCAATTTCCGGAAATGCACCAGTTTTTCGCTCTTCTTGTCCCCATCCTGGCTGGGCGTTGCCGGGAGCACGTACACACGCGCGCCATACAGCGGTTCCTTCTGCAATCCGCATTTGCATTTGCGCTGCGCGAACTGTTCGTAGGTCAGCTTGCCGTTGAATGCCACCACCCGTGGCGCGAACTCTTCGAGCTTTTGTGAAAGCACGATGCGGCCCTCCGCGAAGTCGGCGCGGGAAAGCTCTTCCACGGTCTTCGACGGGCGCTTGACCAGGTCGGTCAGGCCGATACCAAACTCGATGACACGCTTATCGTCGTGATAATCGAACGGCTCCGGGACGACGCCGCTCTCAAATAGGATTGGCCAGAACGGGTTGTCGCGGCCGGCGTAGTAATGCCCAACGCGGACGGAGGATTCCGTAGGATTGCAGCCGACAATCACCAGCTTCATTCCCTTGCGAAGATGGTCGGGCAGTGTTCGCATGTTCTTACCTGAACCTAGAAAGCATTCGCAACCGCATGACCGTGAATAAGATACGGCGCTTGCAGTATGACTTGCGAAGTGGGCGATGGCGAACCGCGAAAGATGCGCATGAATTGAGTATTAGAATTTGGCAGTTGCAAGGCACGAGCAAGCGTTGCCCATCTATAAAACGCCTACAATCCACTTTACCCCGCAGCCCAAGCATCGTCAATAAGGGGCTGGGTGCATGGTATGCAAAGAATTCGTGTATTTCCTGAATCGTGCTGCCAGGGCACCTCATCCAAAACTCTGGGCGGATATGGGAACCTCTGCGCACTGTGCTACCGTTATAAGTGGATGCTTCGCCGCTTCGAGCATTGCTTTTGGCGCATCCCAGAATACGGCATTGAGCACACCCCGCCCACATCGGCTCGCTTCCACGGTCGTCCGCGAGGACGAGCCAGTCCTTGTTGCGGCCGCGAAGTCCGGCGACGCGGCGGCCTTCGAGGAGCTCGTTAATCGCTACGAGCGCAAGATCTTCCGCTTGACCATGAACATCACGCGCAACCGCGAAGATGCGGAAGACGCGATGCAAGACGCGTTCATGAAGGCTTACTCCCACCTCAGCGGTTTCCAGGAAGACTCCCGGTTTTACACCTGGCTGGTGCGCATTGCCGCTAACGAGGCGCTGATGCGCCTGCGCAAGCGCCGCCCAAATCAGTTTTCGATCGATGAGCCGGTGGAAGGCGAAGATGACTTGATGCCACGCGAGATCGAAGACTGGGGCCCCAGCCCGGAACAGCGGTTCGCGCAAACGGAACTGCACGGAATTCTGGATCAGGTCATCGATCAACTTGACCCGGACTTCCGAACGGTTTTTGTCCTGCGAGATATCGAGGAGCTCTCCACGGAAGAAACGGCTGCCACGCTCGGCATTTCGGTTCCCGCGGTCAAGTCGAGGCTATTGCGCGCGCGGCTCAAACTTCGACAGAAGCTGGATCGCTACATGCACGATAGGAAACCAAATTGAACTGCAGGCGCACCCTTCTCGAAGTCTCGAACTACATTGACGGCGATCTGGACGCCGCGCTGAAGCAGGAGTTGGAGCAGCATCTCAAAGATTGCCCCGAGTGCGCGATTTTCGTAGTCCAGACGAAACTGACCGTGGAAATATTCTGCGATTCGCAGCCAGTAGACCTGCCGCAAGATGTGCGCGCGCGGCTGCATGATGCGTTGCAACGCAAGATCCGCAAGTCTGACTAGTTCGTTACTCCGAACCGCAAAAGTAAACCGCCACAATCTAGGCGTGAGGGCAAGTTTTTAACAAGACGTCGGCCGGGCGGGGCGAGCCCCGCCCCTACAGTTGGTACGGATTGCTTGCGAGACAAACAACTCCAACTGAGGCGCGGCTTGACGTTAGTCCGGCCTGGACTCGGCCCAGAGGGGGAGTTCTCTGCCGAGGCCTTTTTCGCGGGCGACTTTATAGACCTTCATCGCTACCGCTAAATCCCACGAGGCGATTCCGTTCGACTTGAAGAGAGTGACCTCGGTATCGCTGGTGCGGCCGCTGGTCTTGCCGGCAACCACATCAGGGAAACGTTTCACTCCGGTCCAGCACGATTCGTCGCCGTGAAATGCGATGATCAGGTCGCCGGCTTCCTGCCGCGATTGCTCCACCGAATCGACCACAATCACATCAGCGCTGGCTACCGCTTCGTCGTTGAGTTCGCGCTTGTGTGCGTGGTTCGCGCCAATGGCGTTGATGTGCACGCCGCTGTGCAAGTCGGCGCCATTGACCACGGGTTGAGCCGCAGTGGTGGCGGTGCAAACGATGTGGGCGCCGCGCACGGCCTCAGCGGCGGACGACGCCGGGCGCACAGAAACGCCGATGCGCTGGCTCATTTCCCTGCAAAACGCTTCGCGCTTCTGCGGGTCACGTCCGAAAACGCTCACGGAATCGAGTTTGCGCACGGTGGCAATCGCTTCGAGTTGGGTCCTCGCCTGGCCGCCGGTGCCGATGATGGCGGCGACCCGAGCGTCGCGCCGCGCAAGATACTTGGTGGCGACGCCAGAGGCTGCTCCCGTCCTTAACTGGCCCATGTAGTCCGCTTCGATCAGCGCCAGGAGTTCGCCGGTCGCCATTTCGTAGAGCGGAACCAGGAAGCGCAGGTTGCCGCGCACGTAGGTGTACTGCTTCATAGCAAGGTAGCCGGCGGTATAATCCGCCGCGGCCATGTAGTGAAAGAAATTCCCCCCAGGAAACTCAAAGCGTCTTCGCGGATGCAGAACCACTTCTCCACTTGCCTGCTTGCGTGATATTTCTTCGACGGCATCAACGGCCATCGGCATAGTGAGCAAGATGCGAACTTCGGCTTCGCTGATGTGCAGCGTCATTCTTTACACTCCGACCTTTACACCCCTACGGTTACATCCAACCGTCACACTCCGACTCGACGTTCCTTGAACCATCTTACCCTAAGGAGCGATTTCAATCTTTCAGCGCGCGGCGGCTTTCGCAGGTTTTGTCGGCTTAGCGCGGCTTGGCTTTGACGGGGCCTCGCCGGGTTCGCGAATGCGGCGGATGACGGTCTGAATCATCCGGTATACCCGCTCTTGCTTGCTATCGTCCAAGGTGCGAAAGTGAAACTCCGGTTCACCGTTCGGGCCCTTGCCGAGGCGCACGGGCAATTGGCCGCACAGATTGTTCTCGATGAACGCGGTTTCGTATCGAGATTTCCTCCCATTCCAGGTGTAGGCGCGGAGCGTGGTGAAATCGCAGGGTTGGCCGTCTGGGCCGCGCGTTCCAGCCACGAGATATTGTGGCTTTTCGCCGGAAGAGTCGGTCACACGATTGAGCTCGAACCAAGCCACCGCCCGGACATTCGCGGACGCAAGGCCTTCGCGGACGGGATCGGGAAGATCGAGCTCCACGAAGCGGGCCACGACCCAGCCTGCGATGGGGATGCTCTGGTCGCCTGGCTGCGTGGTGGTGTTGGTTTCGGCGGTGCGCGCGGCGGATTCACCTGGCGGACGGGTGGCTACAGCACGAACGAGATACCAGTCTTCTTTCTTGTCCTTGTCGCCGGAATCATTCACGGGCTCTTTGTCGTCGGTGACCTGAGCCCAATCGGCTACGGCGCGGCCGACGATTTCGACGGGAACGCCGCGCCCAAATTGATAGAGGCGGGGCTCGGTGCGGCCCGGCTGGACGCGAAGATTGGTTTGCACTTTAGTGCGGCCGTGGGCCTGCACGGGAATGGCTTGGGCCTGTTGGAGAAGCTTGGTGCTGCGGCTCCAGAGTGCCGGCTCGAGGAGCTGGCGGCCGTCGATCCAGCCGATCTCTCCCGCGGCGGTGCGAATTTTCACGCTGTCGTTGCGGCGAGCCAGGACGTCTACGTGGTCGCCGTAGTGGAGGGTGTCGACGGGCTCGCGCACTTGCGCCACACTGCTCCAAAGCGTGATGCTGCGCTCGCTGATGTACGCATCGCCGAGGGATTCGTGCTTGGGCCGCAGCAGCCAAGCCGCTACGACCACCAAAATGAGCAGCGGCACCGCGATTAGCAGCTTACGCTTCATTCGGTATCACCGAAAATGTCGTTAGAAGTCCGAACGATTCCCACTCTGTGGCTGGCTCCCCGCGTTTCAAACGATTGCTGACGCAGCCGCCGACACACGTTCACGACGAACGTCGTGAGGGGTGTTCCTACGGAGTGATTCCGCGTCGTCAATAATTGTAACCGATTCCGTGGCGTCGTCAGGGCCGAGGCCGACAAAGTGTTTCTGCTACAATTCGCGGCGTCGGAGAATTTTTTTGGAGGAAGGGTCGCGACCACGGCTACGGGTATGCCTGATTTGACTCTAAACCCCGCCCTCCAAAGGATGGGGGGCGGCTACAGGTTGACGATTGTGAGAGTGGTGCTTGGGAAATCGTTTTGTAGCGAGCTTGGAGATTCCTGGTGAAATATTTCGATAGGCTTCAGACTTTGTCGCTATTGGTTCTACGCGTGGTGTTGGGGATCATTTTTGTTTACCATGGGTATCCAAAATTGACGCACACGCACGGAAATTTGCAGGGGGTCTTCGTAGAGCATGGCTTACCTGCGTATTTTGTGTACGTCGCAGGGATTCTGGAGACGTTTGGCGGCGGGTTGCTCTTGTTGGGACTGTTTACGCGGGTCGCGGGGTTACTTTTGGCAACCGAGATGTGCGTGGCCATCTGGAAAGTGCACAGTTTGCATGGGATTTATGCGGTGCGGGATTACGAGTTTCCTTTGACGCTGGCGGCGGCTTGTTTCGTTCTCGCTACGGTTGGAGCCGGATTGATTTCGCTGGATCATCCGATTTTTGAGGGTGGTCCACGAGGAGGCGGGAACCGTGGCAGTGGGAAGCCGCGAGCGGGTCGAGGGCGCGAGGACTAAGGCACGTTGGAGTAACCAACCGCCTGAGAATTCATCCTACAAATGTCAGCCTAAGAAGTGGGCCTTGCCGTATGGGGGAAGTGATGGCTCAACGAGCGGTGCAGCTGGGAGCGATTGGAATCTGGACAGGAGGGCTCGATGCATTCCCCGCGGCTCGAGTCCAAGAGGCGGCTGCCGATTTGGAGGAGCTGGGGTTCGGCGCGCTTTGGTTTGGCGAAGCCTTTGGCCGTGAAGCGCTAACAACCGCGGGTTTGCTACTGGCGGGAACGAAGCGAATCGTCATCGCGACCGGCATCGCGAATATCTACGGCCGGGATCCGGTTGCCATGGTCGGCGCGCAGAAAACCTTGGCGGAGGCTTACCGAGATCGTTTTCTTTTGGGACTCGGTGTGAGTCACGTTCCCTTAGTAGAGAAGTTGCGCGGCCATCGTTACGACAAACCGGTTGCGACCATGCGCGCCTATCTGGATGCCATGGACCAGGCTCCTTACCAGGCTGTTCCACCGTCGTCGAAGCCGCTGCGGGTATTGGCGGCGCTGGGGCCAAAGATGCTGCAATTGTCGGCCGAGCGCGCGGACGGCGCACATCCGTACAACACCACTCCAAAACACACTGCCGAGGCCCGTGCACTGATGGGGCCTGGTCCCTATTTGTGCCCGGAGCAAGGTGTGGTCTTACAGACGGATCCGGGCAAGGCGCGAGCCATTGCCCGGAAATTTCTTGCGATCTATCTGACCTTGCCCAACTACACGAATAACTGGTTGCGCCTGGGATTTGAGGAAGCCGATTTCAGCAACGGAGGCAGCGACCGACTCATCGACGCCGTGATTGCCTGGGGGGATTTGAAGACGGTGATGAATCGGGTCAACGAACATCATGCTGCTGGCGCGGACCATGTTTGCGTCCAGGTCCTCACGGACGACGCTAAGACGCTTCCAATGCGTGAATATCGCGAGCTGGCGTCGGCGATCCGCAGGAACTAACTCCGCTCTTTGAGAACGGAATGGGCGCATGTTTCGCGCCACTCGACTCAGCTTGCCATTTGTTAGCGCGTGATCGGTTGGGATGTCGTTACCGAGGCAGTCGCCGCAGGGACTGTGCCGGTTGGGGCAAGCGGTAATGCGATCCACAAAACGATATAAGCAAACAAGCCCACGCCTCCGCAGAGGAACGCCAGCAGCCAGCAGACGCGAATGATGGTCGCGTCGAGGTCGAAGTAGTCCGCAAGACCGCCGCAGACGCCGCCTAGTTTCTTGTCGGTGCTGGAACGCACAAGGCGCTTTTTGCCGCCGGCATCCCAGTCCCCTCCGAATGATGGCGATGGGGGCTGCTTGGCGCCGCAGTTGTAGCAAAAGTTTGAGCCGTCGGTGATGCGCTTTTGACAGTTGACGCAGATCATCGCTGCACCTCCACAGAGCCTTGCTTCGGTATTTCTATCATTAGATACGGGTTTGGAGGGGAAAAAGTTTCCTTCCGCTAGGTTAGGCGAGGGCAACGGCGAGGCACTTCGGAGGCTAGGGGCGAACGAAGAAAAGGCTTTCCTCAGGGGCTGAAGCCCGTTCAGAGCATGACCTTTACGTCGGAGCTAAAGCTCCGACCTCCTAGGGAAAAGGCCTCTTCTGCATGCCGCGAAGCTGTGCCCTTTTCGTCGTATGTGGTAGCGCACCAGCCGGGAGGGGCAAGCCCCTCCCCTACAATGAGATGCGGGATGCAAGGGTTGCGAATAACAGGTCAGCGTACCGGTGCGGAGGCTAGTACTCGAGGAGTTGCTTGACTGCGGTGGTCAGGTGTTCGGTTTGGGGGAGGATTACGTCTTCGAGCTTGGGTTGGTAGGCGCAGAAGGTGTCCATGGCGGCTACACGGGTCACCGGGGCGTCTAGTTCCTCAAAGAGTTCCTGGCCTATGCGGGCGGCTATTTCGGCTCCGTAGCCGAAACTGAGCATGTCTTCGTAGGCGACGATCACGCGGTGATTTTTGCGAACCGTGGCGGCGATCGCTTCCCAGTCGTAGGGCGAGAGGGAGCGGAGGTCGATGATTTCGGTGGAGATGCCTTCACGTTCGAGTTGCGCCGCGGCGACTTCGGCGCGGTGCACGATAGCGCCGTAAGTGACGATGCTGACGTCGGTGCCTTCTTTCACGAGGCGGGCTTTGCCGAACGGCACGGTGTAGTCGGAGCCAGGATATTCAGAGCGGTTGTACGGTTGGCGGTAGAGATGTTTGTGTTCGAGGAACATCACCGGGTCGTCGCAACGGATCGCGGTGCGCAAGAGTCCAGCAACGTCGAGCGCCGTGGAGGGCATGACCACACGAAGCCCCGGGCAATGAGTGAAGATCGATTCGCCACTCTGGCTGTGATAGACACCGCCGCCGGTGAGGTAGCCGCCGATGGCTACGCGCAGCACCGCGGGCGATTTGAAATTGCCGTTGGAGCGCCACCGAAAGACGCAGAGTTCGTCACGGATCTGCATCATCGCCGGCCAGATGTAGTCGAAGAACTGGATTTCGGCGACGGGTTTCAGGCCGCGGACGGCCATGCCGATAGCGCGGCCGACAATGCTGGCTTCGGCGAGCGGCGTGTTGAAGACGCGGTCGGCGCCATATTTGCGTTGGAGGCCGGAGGTAGCTTTGAAGACGCCGCCCTTCCCTTTTACGTGCTTGAGATTTTCTTCCCGGCTGGCGTCGGCGACGTCTTCGCCGAAAACGGTGATGCGTTCGTCACGGGACATTTCGTCGGAGAGGGTGGCCGCGACCATTTCGACCATGGTCTTGGGCGCGCCGTGGAGTTGCGGCTGCGCGCCGAAGCTGCCGGACGTGGGGTCGATGTCGGGCGAATAGACGTTGACGCGGATGGACTCGATCGAGGGGGGCTCGGCGGCTAGCGCCGCGTCGCCGGCTTCGCGGACTTCGCGATCGACTTCGGCTTCCAGGGCTTCGATTTCTTTTTGGTCGAGCAGGCCTTCGCGAATCAGAAAGAGCGAGAATTTCGAGAGCGGGTCGCGGTGGGCTTCTTCTTCGCGTTCTTCGGCGGTCTTGTAGAGCTTTTCGTCGTCGGAGAGCGAATGAGAATAGTGCCGAATTACATGCGCGTGGATCAGCGCGGGACCGCGACGCTGGCGGCAATAGTCAACGGCTTCCTTGCCGACGGCGTAGCTTTCGAGGGGATCGGTGCCGTCACATTCGGCGACGTGCAAGCCAGGGAAACTGCGCGTCAGTCGCGAAATGCTGCCGCCGGCGGTTTGCACTTCGATCGGAACGGAGATGGCGTAGCCGTTGTCTTCTATGACGTAAAGCAGGGGAAGTTTTTTCGAGCAGGCGACGTTGAGCGATTCCCAAAACTCACCTTCGCTGGTCGCGCCATCACCGGCCGAGACGTACACGATCTCGTCGCTGTCGTAGTGAACGTGCTTGCCTAGAGGTGCCTTCTTGGCTTGCGCGAGCGCTTTTTGGCGATCCTCGTAGTACAGAGTTGCTTCCGCTGAGCCGACCGACTGCACGAATTGCGTTCCGGTGCAGGACGAGCGGCTGACGATGTTCCATTTCGCGTGGCCCCAGTGCGAAGGCATCTGGCGGCCGCCGGAGGCCGGGTCATCTTTCGCGCCGACCGCCTGCAGCAGCATTTCGAGCGGGGTGACGCCCAGCATCAGGCACAGGGCGCGGTCGCGGTAATAGGGGTAAACCCAATCCACGCCGGGACGAAGAAGCAACCCCATTGCGGCCGTTACGGCTTCATGGCCGGCGCTGGAGATTTGGAAGTAGATCTTGTTTTGACGCTTCAGCTGGATTTCGCGGTCATCCAGGCGGCGGGAGAGAAACATGGTGCGGTAAAGGCGAACCAGGGTATCGCGGTCGAGGCCGCGAAATTTAACAGTGTCCAGCTTTGCCACTTTGACGCGAGTTTGCACTGCCATTCAGTTGCCCTCGTCTTGAAGTGGGATCGATAGGCCGCGGAAACCTAATTATACCGGAACGATTTCGATTGTGCGAATCGGCTGCCACAGGCGTTGCCTGCGGGTCACGTCTAACCAGAGCGGGCCGGTGAATTGGCTGCCAGGCTGCAAACTCATTCGAGCGAATCGAACTGTTTTAGAACGTCCGGGAATTCCGGTTCGCCCTCGCGGACGACTTTGGGATCCGCACCCTTGAAGAGATCGTCGGCTGGGATGCGGGCGAGCCATTGCTGTTCGGAAAGCTTTTCGTGGCCAGAGAAATAGAGGCGGACCAGGAGCTTTACGGAACCATCGTTTTGGGCTTCTTGGGCGCCGGCGTCGGAAGCCTCGTGGGCCTTTGGTTTGGACTTGGACTTAGTCTTGGCGGCTTTTTTCGGCGCCTCGGCGGATTCGGCCGGTTCAGAGGCCAGGTTGTCGCCTTCTCCGCGATCGAACTTCACTTGGAGCTTTTTGTCGAGGCGAAATGCCTGCTTCCATCCCTCGAGTTTGTGGCGCGCTTGCTGAGCTTTTTCTTCGTCGGCGCCAAAATCAAAGAGCATATACGTGTGGGCCATAGGGAAAGTCTGCGATGCGCCCAGCCGCAAGTCAAGATGGGAGTGTGACTTGCGTCGCTTTCTGTACTTTTTGCATGGCGGTAACATTCAGTGCATGTGCTGGTCACTCTTGATGGGAGACTATGTATTTTGCGCGACAATCCGGCGTGACAATTCGCTGTAAAGTTACAATCCAACGACAATTTTCGCGGTGCCCCCGGAGTCGATTGGGCATATGATTCCTACGTACCTGGAATGGAGCCTGTGAACCGCCGCACCCCAAATCGCTGCCGAGTTCTCGCCGCGCTCGTGTGCCTGCTGGCGGTCGTCTTTCTTTATGTGCCGTTCGCGGCTGCCGCGTGGTCGAGTCAGGCCATGGCGTGCTGCACCAAGGGCTTTTGCAATATTCCACAGCACCATCACAAGAAGGCTCTAGCCAGTTCCACAGCTGGTGAAGACTGCGGCCATGATGGCCACAATATAAGCGGGATGATGAACTGCTCGATGTCCTGCTGCCAGGATCCGGACAAGCCGGTGGTCGTCTCGGTGGCGTTTGTGCTGCCGCCGGCGACGGTCGCCGCCTCCGCGATCATCGTTACTCGCGCCGTAGGGCGCGTGCATTCCATCGAAATTCCTCGCACGATCGAACCTCTCTCGCCTCCTCCTCGAACGGACAACGCGGCCCTCTGAGGACCGCCCACTCTTCTCGATTTGTCCGATTCACACCTGCCGCGACTTGACGTCGCGCGTGCTCACCCACCAGAGGAGGAAGAGATTTCATGCGACGCGCAATACCGTTGTTCGCCGCTCTATTTTTGTTGGGAAGTATGGTTCTGGGAACTGTATTTGGTACCGTGCGCGGGATCGTGCATGACCCACAACATCGGCCGCTCGCCGATGCGACGGTTACCCTGCAAGCGAAACAATCTGCTTTTACGCAAACTTTCCAGACCGATGCTGAGGGGCAATTCCACTTCGACGCAGTTCCGCTGGGCACTTACGTTGTGACGGTCTCGCAGGCAGGCTTCGCGACCGGGCAGCAAAATGTGAGCGTGCTTTCCGGAACGGCTCCGATTTTGCATTTTGAGTTGCGCATTGAGGCGCAGATTCAGTCCGTTACCGTCTCGGACTCGGCTCCCGCACAGGGCGAATCGGTGACGCCCACCACGCTGGTCGATCGCGAACAGATCATCGAGACGCCTGGCGCTTCGCGCACAAACAGCCTGGCGATGATCACGGACTATACGCCCGGAGCCTACGTCACGCACGATCAGCTGCATATCCGCGGCGGCCACCAAGTCAGCTGGCTGATTGACGGCGTGCCCATACCTAATACAAACATCGCCAGCAATCTTGGCCCGCAAATCGATCCGAAAGATGTCGACACCATGGAAATGCAACGCGGCAGTTACGCAGCCGACTACGGCGACCGGACGTATGGAATCTTCAACGCGGCTCCGCGCACGGGCTTCGAGCGCAACAATGAAGCCGAGCTGATTCTGAGTGCGGGGAATTTTTATCAGACCGACGACCAGCTCAATTTCGGCGGGCACACCAACCGCTTTGCCTATTACGCCAGTATCAATGGAAATCGGACCAATCTCGGACTGCAAACGCCGACCTCCGCGGTGATTCACGATGCCGCGAACGGATTTGGTGGGTTCACGTCGCTGATTTACAACCTGGATTCGTCGGATCAATTGCGCTTTGTGGCGCAAGCCCGGCGCGATTTTTACCAGGTTCCGTTCGATCCAAACGACCCCAATACGCAAGGCCAGTATCTGCAGGATGCCAACCGCGAAAACGATTCGTTCGCCACGTTTTCGTGGGTGCATACGTTCAATCCCGGGCTGCTGCTAACGGTGTCGCCGTTCTTTCATTACAACAGCGCGAATTATGAAAGCAGTCCGCTCGATCTCCCGAGTTCGGCGACGCAGGACCGTTCCTCGAAGTATGAAGGCGGGCAGGCGGCGCTCGCGTGGGTGAAGGAACGAAACAACCTGCGAGCGGGCTTCTATGGTTTCGCGCAACAAGACGAGCAGCAATTCGGGTTGATTTTTAACGACCATAGCCAGCCCAATCTCTCGCCACCCGTCGTCGAAAATCCGGATGGTAGCCTGGAAGCGGTGTACGTCGAGGACCAGTTTCGGGCCACTTCATGGCTCACGCTGAATGCCGGAGTGCGCCAGACACATTTTTCCGGGGTCGTGGTGGAAAATGCGACGAGTCCGCGATTTGGCGCTTCCCTCCGCATTCCCAAGTTAAATTGGGTCTTCCGCGGGTTTTACGGACACTTTTATCAGGCGCCTCCTTTGGAAACGGTTTCGGGACCGCTGATCCAGTTCGCGACTAGCCAAAATCTGGGTTTCGTGCCTCTGCATGGCGAGCGAGATGAAGAGCACCAGTTTGGCGTGACGATCCCCTTTCGGGGTTGGACGCTGGATGCCGATAATTTTCTGACCCGCGCCCAAAACTTCTTCGACCACAACAACTTCAACAATTCCGACATCTTTTTCCCGATTACGATTCAGGGCGCGCGGATCAATGGCTGGGAGTTAACGCTGCGATCGCCGCGTATCCACAATCGGGCACAACTTTACTTGACCTATTCCAACCAGTTGGCGCTGGGCTTTGGAAACATCAACGGAGGTTTGACGGATTTCTCTTTCGGTGATGGCTTTGGGTTGCTCGATCACGACCAGCGAAACACGCTGCACATTGGCGGGCAATATACGCTGCCATGGCAATCTTTCGTTTCAACCGATGTGTATTACGCTTCCGGGTTCACGAACGGCAATTCCCCTCCGGACCCGAACGACCATCTGCAACCGCACACGACGTTTGACCTGACGCTCAGCAAGGCGTTTGGCGAGAAATTCTCGGTGAGTGTAAACGGGATTAACGTCGCGAATCGGCGGGTGCTGCTGGACAACAGCTTCACTTTCGGCGGAACGCATTATCTGAATCCGCGGGAGATTTTCGTTCAAATCCGCTATCACTTTCACTATTAGATACGCGCCCGCTCGTTGCACACGAATGGGAGCGATCGTCATCTAAACCCCGCGGTCTCGGAGACCGCGGCTACAACAATCGAACCACGACAACAATCGAAGCACGACAACGAGCGAACCACGACAACAATCGAGTGCGGCTTTTTACGGCTTCCCGCTGCTATTGTGGAGCGGAAGCAACGCGGCTACACTATGCGGCGAAATACAGTTTCCAAGGCGATGGGGTTCGCCGTAACCGTCCCGGACAGAGTTTGCCGGAACTAATGACTCCTGGCTGCCGCGCGGCGCCAGGAGTCTTTTTGTTTCGCTGGCCTGCGGCAACATGCAGCGCTCGCTTTTGGCCTTCATTGGCGCCCTAACTGGCGAGGGATCGGAGCGGACTTGCGTTTGACATTGATTGCGGTCTTCGGAGCGGTCGGCACGCTGGCACGCTATGGCTTGCAGGGCATCGTGCAGGTGCGATCGGGCGGCACATTTCCCTACGGCACCTTGCTGATCAACTTGACCGGGTGCTTCCTGCTTGGCCTGATCGGCCAGTTCACGCTGAATCGCATGGTGATCTCGCCGGACTGGCGTATGGCCATCACCGTGGGATTTTTCGGCGGGTACACCACATTTTCGAGTTTCGGATGGGAAACGGCGAAGATGCTGGAAGATGGCGAATGGCTTCCCGCGACGACGTATGTCGCCGCCAGTGTGGTGGTGGGTCTGCTTCTTTCGATTGCCGGCATTCGCCTGGCGAACCGCTTCTAGGAGCTGCGTATGACGCACGAAAAATTTGAGGGCGAGCGGACACTGATGCGCATTCACATCGGGGAGTCCGACAAATGGCACGGCAAGCCGCTGTACGAGGCTATCGTCCAAATGCTGCGCAAGGATGGATTCTCGGGAGTAACTGTGTTGCGCGGCGTAGCGGGCTATGGCGGTTCGAGCATCTATCACACCGACAAGATTCTTAGGTTGTCGCAGGACTTGCCGATCATTCTGGAGGCGGTCGAGTTTACCGAACGCATCGAGCAGATTTTGCCGCGGCTCGATGAGATGGTGGAGGGCGGGCTGATCACGCTGGAGAAGGTGCGCGTAATTCTGTACCGTGCCGCGAAGAAATAACGGCGCGGACAACGTGGTACTTTCTGCTGAACATCGTCTATTCTGGTTCTATTCTGGCGGGCAGTATTTTCCGGCGAGCAGAATCCGGGCCATCCAGCGGGCATGAGGTAGACCGGACCGCAACAGGTCTTCCGCTTCGCTTTGCACGTCGTACTCGACCCTGCGATTCGTTAGGCTCTCTCCGTCAATCAGCAGATAGGATGCGCGGGTATCGCCATCATAGGATTGGCTGACACTGCCCGTATTCGCTACGGTCAGGCCTGGAAGCCTGCGAATATAGGGAACGTGAATATGGCCATAGACCACGAGTGGAGTATCCAGAGAACCGTAAGTGCTGCGTAGCTCGTCATCGCTTGCGTTGGGCATCGGAGCGCGCCAGAAATCGCCGGGACTTGCATGGACCAGGCTGAAGGCTTCGTGGGAGAAGCGAGCCGGAAGGCTTCCCAGCCAGCGCAGGCGTTCTTTGCCGATGCTCGCGACCGTCGGCGGAATCGTCTCCTGGAGCATGGCCAAAATGGTTGCGAGCTGCGGGTGCACGGTGGCCGCGAATTCGGTCAGACTTTGCGGGGAGCAGAGCATCTCATCCGTGTTACCGCGGACGCCGGGCCAGCCGAGAGAGCGAATTTGGTCGATGATTTCTGCTGGGTGTGCTCCGCCTGACGCCAAATCGCCTCCGTGGACAATGAGGTCGGGCGCGACCTGCCGCAGGTCAGCCAGAATTGCCTCAAAGGCGCGCCGGTTTCCGTGAATGTCCGATACGATGACGGCTCTCATCTCTGTTCGCGGTATCCTTGGTGATCGTAGTTTGCGCTTTGGAGCCTGCAATTCTATCCAAGTTGAAGTGAAATTGTGCCGACGGCGCCTCCAACCTTGACCGAACCCATTGAGCGCAAATCGTGGCTCAATCGAACCGTCCTTGGGGTCGGACTCACCAGCCTGTTTAGCGATTGGAGCCATGAAACCGCGACTGCGGTTTTGCCCGCATTTCTTGCGGCGATTGGCGCGGGACCTGCCTGGCTGGGTGCGATCGAGGGGATCGCCGACGGCCTCTCGAGCTTCACCAAGCTTGGCGCGGGCCACTACACGGACCGGCTTAAGCGCCGCAAGCCACTCGCGGTGTTCGGCTATGCGATTACGGCGCTGGCGACGGCATCGTTCGCGTTCGCCACGCAGGCGTATCACGTGCTCTTTGGGCGGGTCCTGGCATGGCTCGGCCGCGGCGTGCGATCCCCCGCGAAAAAGGCCCTACTGGCTGCGGACGTTCCGCCGGGAGCGTACGGCCGCGCGTTTGGATTCGAACGCCTGATGGACACGGTGGGCGCGATTGCCGGGCCGCTGACAGCTCTATGCCTGCTTGAGCAAACGAATCATTCTTACCGCAAGGTCTTCTTGTGGACACTGCTGCCAGGACTCGTTGCGGTCGCGGCGTTTTGGCTGTTGGTGCGCGAGCGTCCGGTAGAGGCGCGCCCGCAGCGATCTTTTGCGGCTGGATTGCGGTTGCTGCCGGCTCCGTTTCGGCGATTCCTGGTCGGGGTAGGCATATTTGGTGCGGGCGATTTTTCGCATACGATGCTGATCTTGTACGCGTCGCGGGCACTTGCACCTGTCCGTGGGGCCGCGCGCGCGGCCAGCATCGCGGTGGCGCTGTACACGCTGCACAACGTGTTCTATGCGGGTTCGGCTTATTTCAGCGGGTGGCTAAGCGACCATATCCGGCCGCGGAAAGCTGTGCTTGCTGCGGGCTACGGACTGGCTGTAGTGACCGCTCTTCTGCTCTGCACAGGCACACAGTCGCTCGCGCTGCTTGCCGTCATTTCTGTACTGGCGGGCCTATATATCGGCACGGAAGAAGCGCTGGAAGACTCGCTCGCTGCGGAGTTAGTACCCAAGGATCAGCACGGGATGGCATTTGGGACGCTTGCCGCCGTTAACGCAGGAGGCGACTTTGTATCCAGCCTCATGGTGGGCTTTTTGTGGAGCGCGTTCTCGGTGCAAGCTGCGTTCGGCCTCTCGGCGGTGTTGTTCTTTGTGGGCGCGGTGATGATTTTACAGCTGCGGCACTGACATGCCAGGTCTTTCCCCGAAATCCATGGACGCCTCGGACCGGCGAGCAATTCGCAGGGTCCCACATCCCTCCGGCGTTACCGTTTGTTCGCTTTCTTTTCGCAGGGGGCACTTCCGCCTTGCGTAGAGTCTCACCACATGCTAGGTTAGCGAACAAAAAGCGAATCACGGAGGAGCATGCCTCATTCCATCGCAGTCTCCAGAGCGCTCGACCCGACGACTTCCATCGCGCGTACTTTCGGCGTGGTGAATGCTTTCCTGGAGCGCGATCCGTCTGGCGAGATCATTACGGCGGTGCGCCGCTTCCCCGCACGGGAAGCGCAATGGGCCGACTTTCCCGGTTGGTTGCACGCAGATCTGATCGCAGCGTATGCGGCCAAGGGCGTTCGCCGGCCTTACACACACCAAGCTGACGCCGCGGAAGCGGTGCATGCGGGCAAGAATGTGGTCATCGTCACGCCCACCGCGTCGGGTAAGACACTCTGCTACAACCTGCCGATCCTGAATGAGATTCTGGACAATAGCGACACGCGGGCCCTCTATCTTTTTCCCACCAAGGCGCTGGCGCAAGATCAACTCGCCGAACTCCACGACGTCAACCAGCGGCTGGACAATCGCTTCGGCGTGTTCACGTACGACGGCGACACGCCGAGCGACGCGCGAAAAGCCATCCGCGAAAAGGGCCATTTGGTGCTGACGAATCCCGACATGCTGCACACCGGCATCTTGCCGCATCACGCCCGCTGGACGCGCCTGTTCGCGAATTTGCGCTATATCGTGATCGATGAACTGCACACGTACCGCGGCGTATTCGGCAGCCATTTGTGCAATGTGTTGCGGCGCCTTCGCCGCATCGCGCGCTTTTACGGCCGCGAGCCACAATTTGTTTGCTGCTCGGCGACGATCGCAAATCCAGGCGATCTGGCCTCCCGCCTGATCGAGGGAGAAGTAGAAGTTCTCGCCGCCAACGGCGCGCCTTCCGCTGAGAAGACCTTCGTCTTCTACAATCCTCCCGTGGTGAATCGTGCGCTGGGCATCCGTCGCAGCTACCTGAACGAGTCCTCCCGCGTCGCGCAGGAATTCCTGAAGCACAATTTGCAGACGATGGTGTTCGCCAATTCGCGCCTACACACCGAACTGCTGCTGACTTACCTGCAGAAAGCCAATCCCCATCTGCCCGGGAAGCCGGAAACGATTCGCGGCTATCGCGGCGGATATCTTCCGGGCGAACGGCGCGAGATTGAACGAGGCCTGCGCGACGGACGCATTCGCGGCGTAATATCCACAAGCGCACTGGAATTGGGCATCGACATTGGATCGCTGGACTCCGTCGTCATGGCCGGCTATCCCGGGACCATCGCCGGAACGTGGCAGCGAGCTGGCCGCGCTGGCCGCCGAAGTGGAAGCTCGTGCGCGGTGCTGGTGGCGTCCTCCGCGCCGCTCGATCAATTCATCGTGCGCCATCCGGACTATTTTTTCGGCAATACTCCGGAGCAGGCTTTCATTCAGCCCGACAATCTGGAAATCCTGATCAATCACCTGAAATGCGCGGCGTTCGAGCTGCCGATTGCACCCGACGAAAAATTCGGCGACGTCGATGTGCCCGACCTGTGCGCGCGCCTTGCGGAAGCCGGCTTTCTACATCATGCCGGGGAGCACTATCACTGGACGCAGGAAGCGTATCCGGCAGACACCGTAAGCTTGCGCTCGGTGACGAGCGACAATTTCATCATCATTGACATCACTGGCCAGCCGGAAGTGATCGGCGAAGTCGATTTTCCCAGCGCCCTTACCACCGTGCACGAAAAAGCCATCTACCTGCACGGCGCGCAGCAATATCATGTCGAGCATCTCGACTTTAAGGAACGCAAGGCATACGTGAAGCAAGTAGACGTCGATTACTACACCGACGCGATTCGCTACACGCAGGTGCGCGTGCTGGAAATCGCCGAACAGGCCCGCGCGAAAGAATCAAATCCAGAGGTTCCCGCGGCACGCTCCCACGGTGACGTGCTGGTGCGCTCGCAGGTAGTCGGCTTCAAGAAAATCAAATTCTTCACCAACGAAAATATCGGCTCGGGCAAGCTGGAGCTTCCCGAAAATGAAATGCACACGACGTCGTATTGGATCACGCTGGAGCGGCCCCTGCTGGAATCGCTGCCCTTCACCATCAGCGAGCGGCAAAGCGGGATGTTTGGACTGCTGCACGCGCTCGAATCGGTGGCCACGCTGCTGCTGATGTGCGACCGCCGCGATCTGGGCACCGCCATCGGCGAACGTCCGCCGACACCCGGGGACGACAGCGACGCGCTGGTTTCCGTGCGCTTGGAAGAAGCGGTGGCCGTGAAGGCCAAGGAATTTTTCGAGCCGAACTTATACCTGTTCGACGCCTATCCGGGTAGCATCGGGTTTTCCGAGCCGCTGTTTCGCGCGCACGAATTGCTCGTTGGGAAGACGCGTGAACTGATCGTGGAATGCGCCTGCGAGCAGGGTTGCCCGTCCTGCGTCGGACCGGCCGGCGATCTAGCGCCCCGCGCGAAAGAGGCGGCGCTCGCCATCCTCGATCGGTTGTGTGCGTAGATGCCTGGGCTTCCCGACAAATTTTCCCGGCTCGCTGCGCTGAAGCCTTCTCGCGGGATGGCGTCGCGTCCCGCCACGCGACGCGCGCCGGAGGAAGAAGACGCGCTCTCCCGCTTGCTGGGAGCCGCCATTGCCTCGAACCACTACGGCGAGCACGTCTCGGTAAGCAACTGGTTCTCCACCCCGGAATTTGCCGAGCCTTCCGCGGCGACTCTGGAACTGCTCTGCCGCACGCGCGATGTTGCGCATTCCAAACGCACGCAAGCCGCGCTCGCCGACCCAGCCAAATGGCTGTTCCTCGACACCGAAACGACCGGCCTCAATGGCGGCACGGGAACCTATGCATTCCTGATCGGCCTCGCGTGGTGGGATTCCGCCGGCTTGCAAGTCGAGCAATTTTTCATGCGCGACTTCCATGAAGAGCATTCCATCCTTCACGAACTTTCCGCGCGCCTCTCGGAACGCCCGGTGCTCATCACCTTCAATGGAAAATCGTTTGATTGGCCACTGCTGGAGAATCGGTTCACGATGACGCGGGCCATCCCGACGCCGCGTTTGGCCGCGCACCTGGACTTATTGCATCCGGCTCGCGCGCTCTGGAAGCTGCGCCTCGGCTCGGTGCGACTTGTGGACCTGGAGCGCGACGTTCTGGACGCTCCGAGACTCGGGTGGCACCGTGAAGAAGATGTGCTTTCTTCGCTGATTCCGCAGCACTATTTCGACTACCTTCGCGGAGGACCCGCCGCGCCGCTGGCCGCAGTCGTGCGCCACAATCAGATGGACCTGCGGGGGTTGGCCGCAATTATGGGCCGTATCGACGCGCTGCTTACCGCGGCGAATCGCGCCGACGACGGCGTCGATAGCCTCGATTTATTCGGTCTCTCGCGCTTTCTGCAGCAGCGCGGCGATTGCGATCGCGCCCACGCGGCCTGTTCCCACGCGCTCGATCTTGGCCTCCCTACCGAATTTCGCCAGCAGGCGCGCCGTGGGTTGGCGCTCCTCGCCAAGCGCCGGGGCGACCACGCCGCCGCCGCAGTACTCTGGCATGAACTCGCAGCTGATATGACCGGCAACGCTCTCGACGCCATCCATGCCTGCGAGCAACTCGCTGTCTATTACGAGCGCCGGATGAAAGATTTGCATCGTGCCGCGGAGTTCTCACGTTTGGCGTTGGCCAGGGTAGAACGCCTTCAGGGCAGTTCGCGGGACCCCTATGTGGCGGCACGCCTGGCTCGCCTGAAGCAGCGATTCCTGAATCGCGTCACCCGCCTCCAGCATCGAATCGCACTAGCGAGCGGTGCGACACGCCTTCCCCTGCTGGAGCCCCGCCGTACGCAGCCTGCAGTCGGTGAGCGTGCGCAGGGCACGGCGGCGGGTGGCAAACTTCGGCTTTAACTTTGGCTTTAAATTCAGGTTTGAAGAAGGAAATCGGATGGATACTTCAGCGGCAAGACAGCAAACTTCACCTGGAAATCCAATGGCCACTGCTCAACAAGCTTACCTTCGCACCGAACTGCTCCGGCGGCACGACCGCCTGGAATCCGCGCTCCAATCGCCGGCCGCGGATGCTTCCCTATCCTCGTTACTGCGCGACGTAGACGCCGCGCTGGCACGCATGGAGGCTGGCACCTATGGAATCTGCGCCACCTGCCTTGCGCCGATCGAAGCAGAACGCTTGCTGGCCGACCCGGTGCTACAATTCTGTCTCGACGATTTGACGAGCGAAGAACGCCGCGCTCTGGAAAGTGACCTGGCACTCGCCGCTCGCATTCAGCAGGCGCTGCTGCCGCCTCGCGATTTTTCTCCCGCCGGGTGGCAAATCCGCTACCACTATGCGCCAGCGGGCCTGGTGAGCGGTGACTATTGCGATCTCTTTGAATCGAGAGGCGCCCTGCTGTTTCTTCTCGGCGACGTTTCCGGCAAAGGCGTGGCGGCTTCCATGCTGATGAGCCATCTCCACGCGACCTTCCGCAGTCTTGCGGACGCTGATCTACCCCTCGATCGAATGGTGGAAGCCGCTAATCGCATTTTTTCGGAGAGCACCCTGGCCGGCCAGTTCGCCACGCTCGTCGTGGGCCGGGCATCGCAAGACGGCACCGTCGAACTGGTCAGCGCGGGACACCTCCCGATCCTGCATCTCTCCGGCACCGAGACGAAGTCCCAGGGCGCCACGGGCGTTCCTCTCGGTATGTTTACGAACACGAATTTCCCGGCATTTCATTTTTCGATTGAGTCTGGCGATTCCTTACTCATTTACACCGACGGCTTGACCGAAGCGCGCAATGCGAATGGTGAAGAATATGGGATGCACCGAGTGAAGGCTGTCGCCAACGCGAAACGCAACTGCGCGCCGGCAGATTTGCTTTCACACTGTCTTTCAGACTGGGGGAATTTCACCGCGGGGACCAGGCCGACCGACGACCTCACCGTACTCGCTGTTCAGCGCGCAGGGTAACGAAAGCTCGCCCGCGATGTGGTCTGAGCGAACCGCGTAAGAAATTAGCGCGAGGAAGCTTGCGGTAGTGTGCCATATTCCACGAATCGTCCTTTGATCGGTCGCGGTTTTCTCAACGCCCTTTCCACTTGGTGCTTCCCAATGCAGTTCCTTGCTGAGTTTCTCGAACAAGGAGTGGTCGCCGCCTTCGAGAGTTGCGCAGTTGGTCGCTACGCATCGCAAGAACACGCCTCCCTCAGGCGTGTCGAAGGACAGGAAATCGTGTTTGCGGTCCTCGGCGGTTCGCCGATCGTACTTTTTTCCCAAAGCCTCGGAATACGACGTGAAGAAGCGCTCGGCGTCTCCCTCCGTAGCCAGGTCCAATCGCGTAATCAGTAGAAGCTTCTTCGATTTCTTCTGTTCGTACACGACGTAGCGGTCGCCATTCCAGCCGGCCGAAACGGGCGTGGCTCGCTCCTCGCCCAAAAACTGCTTCAGCACCTCTTTCCACCCGAACTCACCCATGATGTTATCTTCCAGCTTAGCCCAGTCCGGTCCCACTTCCTTATCCATCGAAGGCACCGTGACCTTAGGTGGAATTTTCCCGGACTTGTAAAGCGCAGGGTGCAGGATCTGCTGCGTCGATACCGGGGGCTTGGCAAAAATACCCGACAGCGCGCTCCAACCGTCCGGCCTCAACACCGCCGCCGAAAAATTCAATCCGTCCAGATACGGAAAAATCAGCGCATCCTTCAAGAACGGCGGCGCCTTTGTCAGCATCGGGGTGCTTTCCATATCTCCGATGAGCATGGAAGGATCAATGTCCGGCAGATCCTGCAGCGAACGTCCCGTACCTTGAAGCAAGTAATCGACCATGGCCGCCATCGCGCTGCCTTCCAGCACCGACTCGCGCGCCAGCTCCGCGTCATCGTTCGGCCGCGCTGCCTTCGCCCAATCCTCAATTTGGAAATGTTGGTCTTGCAAGGCGTGTGTCAACTCGTGGGCCATCACCATCTTCTGATCTGCAGCGGGTATCCAGTCGGCCACGTAAAACTCGTGCGCCTTCGGATCGTATAGCCCGGCAATCTGCTCCGTCAGCAAATCGACCATGAAGGAATCCAGGTTGAATCCCTTGGGCAACAGGCCGAACGCTTCCGCGCTGCGCTGCCCGGCGTATCGTTCGGCGGCATCTTTATCCTCGTTCATCTCATTGATGACGTAGGCGCGGATTTGTTCACGAGACCGCAGACTCTTCTTCAAAGGAGTGCGCAATTTCAAGCCGGTGATCTCGCTCATTTGTTGCAGGACTTCGTCGGCGGCGGCCGTAAAATCGGCATTAGCTGCGGCGGCGGATGGGCTGGGCTTCGCCGGAGCCGTAACTTGTTGCGCTTTCAAAACGGCGGCGATGGAGATCGACCCAAACGTCAGCACTAGTGCGACGAGGCAACATGAACCCAATTTCTTGAAAATCGTCATGATCTTTCGAGAATAACAGATTACAGAACGGCACGCCCGACGCGACGGTCCACGCTTTTACTTGGCGAAACATCATCTGCCGGCTGGTCGAGGAACTGAGTCGTCGCATTTTATTTCCTTGATGAGTAAATTCCCCTAAGCCCTCTTCTCGTCTCACCGGCCATCCTTATCTCTTTGAGTCTCTTTCCAATAGAGAACGGCGGAGACCCTTCCGGGTCCCCGCCGTCTGGTTCGGATTTACATCTTCAGTTAGAAGTTGATCTTTCCAAATACCTGTACGATTCGCATGCCTTCCGCCGCGGCGGCAAAAGCCCCATAAGGCGTGGTCGGAGAAACAGCTACTGCCGTGATCATGCCGAACGAACTGCTCTGGTCGTTGCTGACCGGGTTCTGGAAGTTGGGGTGATTCAGAATGTTGAAGAAGTTGGCGCCAAGCGTGAACCTCATCCGTTCATTTATTGCAAACGACTTCTTCAGATTCATGTCTGTATTGAAGTAGCCCGGCCCACGGAAACCGTTGCGGGCATTGGCATTGAAGTCTGTGGGAGTGGCAAAACTGCTGGTTGCGAAGCAAGCCGTCGTGGCGCAACTCGCGCCAAAGCTGGTGGGAGATCCGGGGGTCGGTTCAAACAGCACCCCAGGCAGGAAGGTGCCGTTAGCCGTCAAGTTGTTCCCGGCAAGGTTGGCTTCCTGCTGGCCGTTGACGATGCTAAAGGGAAAGCCCGTTCTGTAGAAGAACGTTCCGGCAATCTGCCAACCGCCCAAGAGAGATTGCAGCCAGTGATTCGAAACCTTCACAGGAAGATCCCACACATAGTTGGCGGAGAGTTGGTGTCGCAAATCGTAATCCGACGAAGCGTAGCTGGCATTCGGGTTGGCAGGATTAATCTGGTTCAGGATGCTGTTGAATTCGCTGTAGGCTAGCACCCCGCCGTTGGAGACGTTGTCCGTCGCGTGGCTGTAGGAGTAGTTGAAGCGCGCGCTGAGACCGTGCCACAAATTCTGCTGCACCGAAACCGTGACGCCGTGATAGTTCGAGAAGCCGGCATTCGTGAATTGCTCGACTGCGGCGACTCGCGCATCGGGCGCGGTGAGAGGAAGCTCGGTAAATCCGCTCCCGCAAGCCGCGGTGGTGCAGAAGGCGTTGAGGTAAGGGTTCACGAGCAGGATATCGTAGCCGTGATTCCCCACGTAGTTGATGGAGACCAGCGTACTCTTGCCGAACGTGTGTTGGACTTCCAGGTTCCACTCCACAAATTTAGGATTCGTGAGTTTGCTTCCTACATCGAAAAGAGGAGGAACGCCGCAGCCCGCAGGCGCAGCCGCCTGATATTGAGCAAGGTTTTGGCCGCCGGTGAAGGCCGTCTGAAATGCAGAATTGCAGCCTTGAACCAGATTCACGCCGCTTCCCGCTTCCCCAGGATTCACGGTGCCACCCGGAATCGAGAAGCTCACGACTTGCGGAAAGTTCGTGGTGAAGTTATCCAGCAGCGTGCCAGGGTAGAGGTCGGTAAATAAACCCACACCACCGCGCACCACGGTCTTGTCGTCCAGCGGACTCCACGCAAAGCCAATGCGAGGTTCGAACACAACATTTTCTACTCCGCGCAAGATGCTGCTCTGTCCCGAATTCACCAATTGGTTGAACGGAATGTCAGCGTTGTGCGAAATATCCTGGAACGGAAGTGTCGACAACGAAGCACAATCGGATTGGCACACTCCACCTGAATTGCGGTCTGCTCGCAACGCCAGTGTGAGTTTGAGCCTGGGGCTCACGCGGAACTCGTCTTGGAAGTACAGCCCGAAACTGTAGATGGCCAGTGGCTGAGGAGAGGACAACGCAAAGTTCAGTGTCGTGCTTTGAGTAACAGTGTCGGTTGCAAAGCCATTGAGAGAAGTCAAGACGGCCGCGGGATTGGTCAATTCCGAGGCTCGAAGGTCACTGACATCGTCGCGCCGGAAGTTCACGCCTATCTTGAAGTTGTGATTGCCCTTGGCAATGGACAGGTCATCGACCAGCTGCCACTGTTCCACATTTCTTCCTTGGGGAAAAAAGAAGTTGTTTGGGAATTCTCCGCCAGCAGCGCCGAGGCAAGACATTGTCGTGTCGGAAGAGCAAAGAATTTGCGGAAACGCCGCGTTGGCAGCAGACAAGTTCGTGGATTGGAAGATCGCGGAATACCACAAGTTCGAAAAGACAAAGTTGTTTGCTACCGTCGGACTGAAAATGTGCGTGTAGTTCAACTGCCCTTCATCTTGTGGTTGGTGGCTAACGGCATTGAAGGCCGGATTGATAGGGTCCGCGTACGTGGGCTGCGTACCTCGATCGAATTTTACGCGACCAAAGATTTTGTTGTTGTCGTTGAAGCTGTAGTCTATGCGCCCGACCAGGAGCCACTCCTGGTTGCCACTGCTCCCTGACAGGGTAACTGCGCCCAGACAGTCAGTGGAACCGTTAGGCAACCCGTAAGCTCCACCCGGGCCGGCAAAGATTCCGCCGGCAAACGCGTTTGAGGGGTTGCCGCCGCAGGTATTCGCCGTGGGCACGGCGTTTCCGGCGCCCTTCGCACCGTTATAGAGACCAAATGCCTGCTGATAAAAACTGGTAGCGGTCGACGGTACTTGCGACAACACATAGCTCTGGAAGGCTGCCGTTGGCAAGAAAGATTGGGTCGCCGTGGCGAACACGTATCGCAACCCTTCGGTATCTACGAAGAAGTACGCCTTGCCCTTCTTAATTGGTCCGCCAAAATCTGCGGCCCACTGGTTGTTGTTCTGAAATGGCTTGGGCTGCTGGCTAGCGTTAAGGAAGAAATCCTCTGCGTTCAGACTGCTGCCGGTGTAGTAGTAGTTGGCGCTCCCATGAAACGCGTCGGTACCCGAGCGCGTAGAATAATCGATCTGGGCTCCAGCTTGGCGGCCGTATTGACCGGTGTAGCCGTTGCTGACGACAGCGACTTCCTGTACGTCATTGCCACCGAGCAACAGGTTGCTCGCTCCGGAATTGTTCAAGTTCAGGAACGGATCGTTGTAGTCATTACCGTTGATGGTAAACAGGTTCGAGGTGCCCGGCAAACCAAAGGCGCTGAAGTTGCCGAACCCGTTGCCACTCGAGGTATTCATGGAAATACCAGGAGCAGTTTGGGCAATGTAAGTGATATCGTTCCCGGGATTCGGGATGCTTTGAACGGTTCGCGTGTCAAAGGTGGTCGTGATGTTGGCATTTTCGGTCTGCAGGAGTGGGGGCAGCTCGTTTACTTCAACGATGGTGTTGCCGCTACCGAGTTCCAGGCCGAAGTTGGCTGTCAGGTTTTGACCGAGAAGAACGGTGATTGTGCGTGAATAAGTTTTGAAACCGTCCTTCTTGGCAGTAAGCGTGTATTCTCCAGGTTTCAATAGCGAGAACGCGTACTCACCATGGGCGCCTGTTACAGAAGTTGCGGTATCTCCGGTTGCCTTACTGGTCAGCGACAATGCCGCACCAGGGACGGTTGCTCCCGTCGGGTCAGTGATCGTCCCACTAAATCCTCCGGTGACAATCGTCTGTGCCCAGGCTCCCAGCGGAACGCACACAATCGCAGCGCAGCTAAGAATGAATGTGATGATCAATTTGTTGCTCTTCATTTCTTCTTTTCCTCCACAGCGACTTGGTTTTTTCGCTCCGCAGTCCCCGAACAGACACACCTGCCCCACTCGCGCTGCATGAGCGCTACACCGACACTCAACATGGACCTGGAACCGTCGTCCCGCTGGTCGACAGCCGACACCCTTGGCCTTCGGTCGGCGACGCCGAACGACGCAACTACTTCGGAGCGTCTTAGCCAGGGATTGCTAAGACGATTTCCAACATCATTAACACTCCGTCAAGGCGCAATCACTGTGATGTGAATTTGTGCGAGCGGGTTACAGAAGCGGATGTAAAATATATTCGGATCTTAAGTTCCAAGAATTTATATAAATCTTCTAAATTAAGAATGAGTTTATGTATGGCCCTACTACAAAGCGACAGATACGTCACGTAGAAATCGCAGGTGGGATCTACCTTCTTATACTTGGCTGGACCGTGTACTTATCCGTGGCCGGGTAGCTACGCTGGTTCCGATGGTAGGACAGAATAATCCAAACTGATGAGTGCCGCTAGAAAATACTCGTTACGTACTCACCCTTTTTATTCTCGGAAGGATAACTGCTGCTAGTGGCGTAAAGATTCCCTTCAACAATCATCCCCAAACGGTTGGACGCGACGGCGCCTGTGTTGGGTTACACCACAGCTTGTAGAGTGTTTTTGTCTAGTGCGGGGACCATATGTTGACAGTTGGAAGTTCTGCGCCTCGCTTTGAGCTGCCCACCGCGCAGGCGAAGCAAGTTGGCGGTTCGTCAATGGGTTTGCCATCAGTTTCTCGTTTGTTTCAGAACTGTGTTTCTTGCATCGACGCTCGTTGCATCGCTCGCGGGGCAGGTTCCGCACCGGACCAAGGAACAGATCAGCGTCTTTGAAGTTCACAAGAGCGATTTCGATTATCTCCTCGGTGACAAGGAGCGGACGGCGGTGAATCATCCGTACGGAAGGATGTGAAATTAGAGCCCCGTGCGTTTCGTCGAAGGCGAGGAGGTCGTGGATGACGACCGCGCCGTCGGAGAAGATGGGAGATCTGTGAACCGTCGCCGACGATAACGAGTTTCAATGCGATGCTCGATCAATGGGAACTCATATCTGTGGATAAGGGCAAAGGATGGCACGCTCTGGAACTGGCGGTCGCGAAGGCGGGGAAATGCATATCGAACAGACAGATGTTCGACGCTATGACGCCGAATCCTTCCGTTTGGCGAATTCGGTAACACGACATCGGGGATTTTTGGCCGCTGGGTGTCGAGGTACTTCAGCCTGAGCACGAAGCGTATCTTCCATGTCATGATCAGTGCGGTGGGGCCTGCAGTAAGACCACCGGACAGTGGCAGGGAGTCTGCGGTCTGTTCCGGATATTTAACAAAATGGTAATTTCGTTGTACCCTTCTGCTTTCGCTCTTAGCCCACCTGAGGTAACTATGATCCCCGGCCTCTGTCTGCGGCAGGTCCGCGAACGACTTGGTTTAACGTATCGTGATGTCGAGCGATCGAGCTTTGAACTTGCGGCGCAACGCGGCCGATCCGAGTTCATCCTGCACATTAGCCGTTTAGCGGATATAGAAAACCGCGGAGTCGTCCCAAGCCTGCACAAAATCTATACCCTTGCGGTTGTCTATCACCTGAATCCTTTAGATATCTTCCGGTGGTATGAGGTGCCCATCGACGAATTCTTCGGCGATGCGGCTACATTTCACGCTCCGCAGAGTCATCTTATGGCGTCCCCGGCGTCCTTGCGCATCCCGGTGCACTTTGATCCGGCGTTCGACCCCAAGCGGACCGAGTTTCTGTCTCGAATGGTTGAGAAGTGGGGCAAGTTCGAAGGCGTCCTAACAGGCGGAAACGAACGGCATCGCTACGGCTACATCGGCTTGAATGACCGGAGGATGATGCCGCTCTTGCGACCGGGCAGCATTGTGCTGGTGGATGTCTCCATGCGCCGTATCGAGGAAACCGATTGGACCAGCGAATACGACCGGCCAATGTATTTCGTGGAAGTTCGAGGAGGTTACCGTTGCGGCTGGTTCCATCAGGCCGGGTCGCGCCTGGTTATGCAACCCCATCCACTGTCACGCTGCCTGCCCGAATCCTGGAGCACGCCGGAAGAAGCCGAAGTTGTCGGGCGGGTGATTGGCATCGTTACGCGATTCAACGAGCCTTGCAGCATTCCCCTTCAAGAATCTCCAGCAGCGCGCGGATATTCGAGCAGAAAAGATCCTTAAGGTAGTCGGGCGCTTCTACAGGCAGCAGCGTCCTGTAAGCTTCAAGCTTGCGCCAGTGTAACACCGCTATTCCCAGCCCCGGTTCCATACCTTCCAGGTGCTCACGAAGATCGCGTTCCTGCTCCTCCAACGGCGTTTCCAGAATCCGCTCGAAGATTTCCTCGTGACATTGTTCCAGCGCCTGTTGAACCGCCTCCGACGGATAAACGGCAGTCAACCCCGCATGCCCGTAACGCCCGCTCGATAAATCCCGCAGAGAAGCCAGGTAGGTAAGCCGCGCAAATGCGCTTGGGATGGCCGCCAGCGTTGTTGACGTAAAATCCTGAATAACCCGCCGATTCTGCTGCAACTGCGTGATCGTTTCCATAGCGGTGCCGTCCCGAGTTCAGTCCCGTTCCGAAAGCAGAACGTTTCTCACCCCGGTATTTCGTTCACCCCTTTTCCCTCCAGATTCTCCGCAGGAGGAATTTTCCCGTGAACAAGAATTTTACTTACGCTTTCGTTCTGCTGGCCCTGTCGCTGCTGATCGTACTCCCGGTTATTGACTTCGTCAACGTCCCTGCAAACGGCAACACCGGCACGAATTCTGTGCTCCTCGCGACCGGTTCCCCCATGCCGCCACCGACTCCTGACCTCTCTACTTTGTCCGTTTAGTTTTCCTTCCGGATGCGCCGGGCATGGGCGGCCCGGGCGCAAATCGTTGACAGCCAGCGCAGTTCCTCCATGGCTCTGCCCCAAAGAATGGGCTGTGGAGGAATTGCCTCAATTGAATACATGGTGGGCCAAGTCAACCGGCGTAGACACGCCCCCCCGCAACCCAGGGTGACATTTTTTAATCTACCTTCGCTCTACGATCGTGGTACGATTCCGCTCGATGCGGGCCTTACCTCCTTTGATACTTTTACTTTGGGCTATAGAGGTTATAGTTCAGCTCACTGTCTTGTCTCTTGTTGTCGCCAAACGTCATATCCACACGCTCCCGCTATTTTCTCTTTATATTGCTCTCAACCTCTGCCAGGCCGCCTTTCTCTTTTTCGTCTACTCCCAGTATGGTTTTACCTCGCCAACCGCTCGGCAATTGTCGTGGCCGTCGGAGCAAGTCATCCTGACCGCCCAAGCCTTGGCCGCTGCGGAAGTGCTTTACCGCGTCCTGCGGCATTACGCGGGAATCTGGGCCCTGGCATGGCGGTTGATTGCGGCCGCAGCCTTTATAGTGATCTGCTACGCGTTGGTCAGTGCGAAGCTGTCACCCCACTGGACGCTGTTGATCGCCAATCGTGGCTTCCACCTCACCTTCGCAGTTGCCTTGATTTCCTGTCTGCTGCTGGTTCGTTTTTATGCGATCCCGATCGATCCACTCTATAAAGCACTTATGGGCGGATTCTGCGTCTTGTCGTGTACGATCGTCGTGGACAACACTCTGTTTCAGGCGCTTTTTCTCCGCCAGTTCCCGAATTCCGGTGTAATTTGGAACAGCTTGGTAATGGTCGTCTTTATCGGCGTTCAGATGGTCTGGGCGCTGGCTCTGCGCCATCCCGTCCGGGTAGACGACCAGCCCGCGCTTTTGCCTCCTGATACCTACGACCGGCTATCGCCAGACGTGAATTCCCGTCTGCGCGATCTAAACGACGTATTATCTAGATTCTTGAGATTACAGGTCTTGCGCCCATGACGGCCGCCCTCTTCATTTTCTCGCTGATCGTTGTTGCGCTACTGCTCCTGCTCGCGTGGGCGCTTCGCGCTCCCGGCAAGAGCTCACGTCGTAAATTCGATCTGGCCTCGTTGGAAGAGTCTGGCCGTCGCCACGCCACCTATTTCGCCCTTATTCGACAAGCAGCATCGCCCGCGGACATGGAATTCCTCGCGCGACGAGGATCCCCTCAGATTGTCCGCCGAGTACGCCGAGAGCGCCGCCACGTTGCGCTCCTGTACCTAACGCAGCTTCGTGAGGACTTCCAGCGTCTGCTGCGCTTGGCCCGCGCGGTCGCGGCCTTATCACCCGCGGTCGGTTCTCGACAGGAATTGGAACGTTTATGGTTGAGCTTGGAATTCTCGTGGCGCTATCAAATGATTAGGGCTGGCTTCCACTACGGTCTCCTGCCGGTTCCACAGCTGAACAGCCTCAGCCACATGGTCAGCCAGCTCGCCGTGCAAATGGAAACATGCTTGAAGGAACTTGGTGAACGCGCCGCCACGGCCGTCCAGATGGCCTCAACGCTCGACGGGAGCGGTGTGGACATCGCTTAACGCCGCTTCTACCGCAGCCAGCAAATCGCCTGCCTTGAACGGTTTTTGCAATACCTGCAGAGCCCCGCGCATCTCCTCACTAGCCGGAGTCGCCGGTGCCGTGGCCCGCATCAAAATTACGCGCAAAGCCAGCGCTGGGCGGTTCGCCGCCAGCCAAGCGTGCAGTCCCATTTCTCCCGCGATGCGGCAAGCCTGCATGTCCGCGACGATAAGGTCGAATTCCTCCTCTTGCAGCACACGCAACGCATCGCTGAGAGCCGTGGCCGTACGAACCGTATGATTGCGACCTCGCAAGATCGCCCCGCCCGCTTCCAGCACCGATTTGTCCCGATCGACCAAAAGTACGCGCCCCTCTCGCGCTGCTGCCGTCGAGCGTCCGGCGCTGACTTCCTGTGTTTTCTCTGCCGCCTGAAACGGCAGTTCGATCGTAAACGACGCCCCATGAGGCTGCACGTTCCGCACCCGGATCGCACCGCCATGCTCGGTGACAATTCCGTAACAAATGCTCAGCCCCAGCCCGGTTCCTTTACCCACAGGCTTCGTCGTATAAAACGGATCGAAAACGCGCGAAGGCTCCCGGACGCCCGGCCCGCTGTCCGTAATCTCAACGGTCAAACGATCTCTGCCGGCGCAGGTGCGAACCCAGATATCACCCTCGCTCGAACCCTCCAGCACCGCGTCCACCGCGTTGTTCACCATGTTCAAGAACACTTGCTGCAACTGGTGCGGGTCCGCTTCCGTCACCGGCAGGTCCGGCGCCAGTTCCAGATGCACGCGGATATTTTTCATCCGCAAATCGTAGTCCCGCAACGCCAGCGTATCTTCCAGGATCTGGTTGATTTGCACCGCCACGCGTTCCGGTTTGTGCTGGCGCCCAAAGCTCAGCAAATTCTGCACGATGCGATGCGTCCGTTGCGCCTGCTTGTACAGCTTGTCCACATATTCGATGCCCTGGGGCCCAACGTCCGCGCTGGCCGTAAGCAGCTGACTGTATCCCAGGATGGCCGTCAGTGGATTGTTCAACTCGTGCGCCACCCCGGCGATCAATTGCCCCACCGCCGCCATCTTTTCGCTATGAAGCAACTGTTCCTGCGTCCGCCGCAAATTGTCGTAAGCATGGCGCGTTTCTTCGTAAAGCACCGTGCGATCGATCGCATTTGAGATTTGGCTCCCCACCGCAATCAGCAAATTAATATCCGCGGGAGAGAACTCCCGCGGCGCTCGGCTACCCACCGACAGCACTCCCCCGACGCGATCCTTCGACCACAAAATCACTAGAAAAGAGGACGCGATCCCTTCCTTCTGTTGCACCATCCGGAATATTGGTGGCAGCGGCAATCCTTGCGCCGACAAAAACGTCGCGTGAACCGCCTTGATATGTTGCAGGAGCTCCGGTTGCACGCTCACTTTCGGGAAATTGCGGGCATATTCGGAACGGTATCCCACCGCTGCGATCCGTCGCAGCGTCAATCCCGCCTCATCGAACAAATACAGCGAAGACGCATCAAGGCTGAACAATTCCGCGATCTGCCGCAGCGTCCGGTACAACGAGTCATTCAAGTCCATCGACTCCGCAAGCGTCTGCGAGATGGAATTCAGCACCATCAGCTCGCGATTGCGCCGCCGGATTTCCTGCTCCGCGCGCTTACGATCAGTAATGTCCAGCAGAAATCCCTGAAACGCCGTCACATTCCCGCTGGCGTCACGCACCGCGATCGATGATTCCATCATCGCGCGCACTTCCCCATCCCTCCGCCGGATCTCGAATTCAAAGTCGGCCACCGAGCCATGTTCCTGCAAGAGCTTCTTCAATCTCTCACGGTCGGAGTTATTCACGTACATCACCGGAATATCGACATTCTGCAACTCTTCGCGGTGCTCGTATCCCAGCATGCGCATCAGCGCGTCGTTGAAATCCAGAAACCGCCCGGCTGGCGTCGAAATGAACACGCCTTCCTGAACGTTCGAAACCAGCGTCCGGTATTTCTCCTCCGCCCGTTTTCTTTCCGTGATGTCCTTCAACACGTGAACCGTGCCCAACTGCCGCCCCTCTGGATCCGTAAAAGTCGAATTCGACGCCAGAAAATATCCCGGCAACCACGGATCACTCTCGTCGCCCTCCCCGGCCACTCCTTCGCAGTACGGGCAACTTTCGTAGCGCACGTTTTTCCGCGCCAGCAAATCAGCAACCGCGCGGCCCACCAGCGCGCTGCCTTCACGTCCTAACAGGTGGCTGAGCCGCTGGTTTGTCCGCAAAATCCGGAACTCGCGGTCGTGCACCAGAATCGGATCACCGATCGAATCGAACGTGTACGCCCACTGTTGCTGCACCGTAGCCACTTGCTCGAACAACCGCACGTTTTGCAGCGTCAATCCCAGCAAGTTCGCGACATTCCCCAAATAAGAGATCTCATCCGCCTGAAACTTCAGATGCTGCGTCGAGCCCACGACGATGATGCCCAGCGGCCCTTCTTTCCCTGGAAGCGTGAGCGCCACGATCTCCGACATCCCACTCTCCGCCATTCGCTGGCGTGCCGTCGTGTCGTGCTCGTCTTCGATTCGAAGAAACATGCATTGCTTGTCCATCACCCGCTTCATCCACGGATCCGAAGCCGGCACCTGGCCGTGCTCCTGCAAAAAGGCCTGGCTGAACCCCACCGACGCACGCGCCGTCAGTTGAACCGAATCCCCCTGCCCTTCCGCGATTCGCACTAGCCCGTGCGTCGCTCCCAAACTCTCCACCAAATGCCCAACTACCTGGTCCAGCACCTCGTTCACCGATAGCGTCTGCGTGCTCGCGGCGATCAGCAGCGTCAACCGGCGCATCTTGTCGTTCAGCTCTTCGCTGCGCGTCCGCGCCCTCTCCAGAACCAGCACGACCATCGCAACGCCGATGGCCACAAACAGCAAATGGTCGAAACTCAATCGCAGTAGGAACAGTGGATGATGCGGCCACTGCGGCCGGTCCATGCCGTTCAATGCATTGACAAGAAATCCTCCCGCCAGCAGCCGCGCACCATGACCTCTGTGCGTTGCCGCCGCGCGCCACAGTAACCAGCCCGCCCACAAACAGATGATCGATTCCAGTACCGCAGTCTCCCAACGCAGCGATCCGAATCGCCCAGCCGGAGCTCGCTCGATCCACCAGACGGAAGCCACCACCCCCGCCGTTAAGGGAAACGCCGGCCACTTACGTTTTTGCACCCCCGCGGTCAATTGCATCACCGCCAGCAGAAACACCACCAGCGCCGCCACATGCGCCGCCACCGCCACCAGCCGCAACTGCGGTGTCTCTCGCAACGCCAAACCCACCTCAAAAATGGATGAAGACGTCAGGCAGAGCCATCCGATCAACCACAAACGGAAATAACTAGCCGGATGGTCGCGCCGCAATAGAAAAAACAGAACCAGCAGCACGATGAATGCTGTGGCCTCGAAGAAAGCGATGGCGAGCAGGCCCTGGTTCCCCAACAAGTGGTGTTGCCTCCCAACCGGAGTCGCCACAGCCGCGAAAAATCACGCACGGGCCGTGTGTCGAAGCGCTTCAGAGCCTATTGACTAGCGTTACCATGACGCTAACACGCTATTTTCTGACTGGGCAAGCACCCCACATTCCCCCTGTGCCGTCCCGTATAATGACTACTGGGAGCCAACCATAGTGGACCTCGAAAACATACTGGTCGTGGACGACGAAGAAGCCATCCGCGAAGTCGTTTCGACAATGCTCGAATCCAAGGGCTATCAGTGCACCGCGGTGAGCAACGGCCGCGCCGCACAGGACCAGGTCAAACGCGTCACCCCCGACCTCGTCCTCAGCGACATGATCATGCCCGAAATGGACGGCATCAAGCTTCTCGACTGGCTTCGTCAGTACGACCCCGAAGTCCCGGTGATCATGGTCACCGCCATCCACGACATCTCCACCGCCCTCGAAGCCATCCGTCGCGGCGCCTACGACTACATCCTGAAGCCCTTCGAGAAAGATCAGCTTTTCCTGGGCGTTGGCCGTGCTCTTCAACACCGCCGCCTGGTAATGGAAAATCGCACTTACCAGCGCAATCTCGAACAACTCGTCGAAGAACGCACCGCCCAGCTCACCGCCAAACACGCCGAACTCGAGCAGTCCTACGACGACACCCTGGAAGCACTCGGCAGCGCTCTCGACCTGAAAGACGCCGAGACTGAAGGTCACTGCCAGCGCGTCACCGCCTTCTGCATCTCCATCGCCAAGACCATGCCCGTTCCGAATCCCTATCTCCCGGTCCTGGCGCGCGCTGCCTTCCTCCACGACATCGGCAAAATGGCTATCCCCGATGGCATCCTGCGCAAACCCGGCCCGCTCACCGACGACGAAAAGCAGATCATGCGCAAGCACTGCGAAATCGGCTACAACATGCTGATCCGCATCCCTTTCCTCCGTGACGCTGCAGAAATTGTCCTGGCCCACCAGGAATTCTTCGACGGCTCAGGGTACCCTCGCGGCCTAAAAGGCGAACAAATCCCCCTAGGCGCCCGCATTTTCACCATCGCCGACTCTCTCGACGCCATGGTCAGCGACCGCCCTTACCGCAAAGCGCTCCCGCTAGCCCATGCCCGCGAAGAAATCCGCCGCTGCTCCGGCACGCAATTCGACCCCAAGGTAGTCGAAGTCTTTCTGTCCATCCCCGAAGAACACTGGATCGAGCTCCGCGAAAATCTGGGCTCCCCATTCCGCCTGGCCCATCTCCGCAACCTTTAACACCGGCACGCTACCTCCGTGCCTTCTGTGCTCCTCCCTCTGCGCCCTCTGCGTTAAGCTTTTCCCGGCCTTCCCTTCTTAACTGTCGATCCCAAACAAGAAAGGCCGGACCCGAACTCGGGCCGGCCTTTTGGTGAAACGCTCCGTTGCGACTAAAAATCATACCGCAACGAAAACTGCATCTGCCGAGCACTCCCCGCCGTCTGGGTAATCACCCCAAAACCCGAAGGGTTCAGCAAGATGTTATTCGAATTGGTCAAAACGTTAGGATCGCCCGGCACCGCGAAGTTCACGTGGTTGAACACGTTAAACGCCTCCCACCGGAACTGCACGGTATGGTGTTCTGACCAGGGCATCTTGAAGTTTTTCGAAACCGCGACGTCCAGGTTCGTAAAATCGGGCCCATGCACCGGATTCCGCGTACCGGTATCCCCCCCGAACGGAAAACTGAACGCTCCCAATGCCGCACTCTGATCCGCAAAAAACTGGATCGCTCCTGTCGTTGGGTCTGTGTGAATGTTCTGCCGGATCGCCTGTTGATCCCCGTTGAAAACAGCCGGGGCGTCCTGCGTGAAGTTGATCGGAAACGTGCCGGTATGCGTCGTGAACGGGAACCCCGTGCGATAGCTCAGGATGCCCGAGGTCGACCAGCCGCCCACAATCGTATTAACCCAATTGCTCGCTCCACCAAGAAGGTGATGGCCACGCCCCACGGGTAGATCGTAGACGTAGTTAGCGCTTACAATATGACGCGCATCAAACAGCGAATCGGCTCGGCACGTCCGCAGGTCCGTCAAATCGCAAATCAGTCCCTGCCCGCTGAAACTGAACTGGTTCGCATCGTTGATGATGTTCGATTGGTTGTCGATTGAGTGCGAATAGGAATAATTGAAGTCGATCTGCAAGTTGTTGGAGTAGCGCTTTCGAACGCTCGCCAGCAAAGCGTTATATGAGGACGATGAGTAGTTCCCGATGTAACCGTTAGCGCCGGTCTGCGCGTATAGCCCAACGTTCGGGTTCAGCAGCCCGTCCCTGGAAAGTTCCAGGATCGTGCTCGAAAGGTCTCCCACCGTGACAAAGTTCGAAAAGAACTGCGCCACGACATCCGTGCAGTTGGGCGCGTAGTTGGTGCAGGGAAAACCCGCTGCTGTCATTTGATTTTCAAACCACGGCTGGGCCGTGATCGGCAAACCTTTTTGAATCTGCGTTTGCAGTTGGCCAAACGCATTCTTCAGGAACTGCCCGGACGTGGGGTCCTTGAAATTCAACGTCTGTGCCGCGTCGCCATCCGCGATCAATCGCCGGCCCAGTCTGCCGAAATAGTTGACCTCCACGACGACGTTGCCCTTCAGTTCCCGTTGAATTCCCAATGAAAAGGTATCCGAATAGGGTGTCTTGAAGTTCTTGTCGAATTGCAGAAAGTTTGGAAAACCCCCAAGTACCGCAAGGCCGATCGGATTCCCCGAGGCATCCACGTTGGGCGTGACTGGACGCGGCGTCACTGCTGGCGTTGTCGGTCCAGGGGGCGTAGCCCCGAGTCCGGTAAACCGTGGGCTCAACAGCAGGTTCGTCGTGGGATCGCTGCCACCCGCCGGGTCTCCGTAGAACAACTGGGGATTAGAGTCGAACAGGAACGTCTGCTCGTCCAATTCGAACGACAGCGTGCTTAACACCCGGTCGTAATAAATCCCTCCGCCCGCTCGCACCGTTGTCTTGCGATTGCCGAATATCGATCCCAGCAATCCCTCCGAGAACGATGGCGAATAGGCGATCCCGAGCCTGGGGCCAAAATCGCGATAATCCGGTTTGTAGTAACCCGGAGCATTGTTTGCCGCTCCGCCCAGGTTATAGCTGACCAGCGGGGCCGCATCGTTCCCCGATACTCCCGCCAAGGCCGCCGAAACTCGCGCGTTGAAGACCTGGTCGATGTTCGTAGTCGGGACCGACTCGTATCCGTTCGCTTCAAACGGCACGCTGTGGTATTGCCATCGCAACCCGTAGGTCACCGTCAAATCCGGCCGCACTCGCCAGCTATCCTGACCGTAAAATTCATACTCGTTGTAGTGAAAGTTTCGCTGCGTGGTTGAGTACGGCGCCAGTGGCGTACCCGATTTGTCGTAGGCTATGAATGAATCTGTGCTGCTGTATCTTCCCAACAGTAGAGGGAACGCGTTGTCCCACTCCGCCTGCGCCGCAGGATCGCTGGAAATGTCCGCCGGACGTGTCGAGTCATCTAGCGCAAGGATGTTGCCGCCCAAGCCGATCCCCACGAAATTCACGTCGGACTGGTTTGTCGATTGCACCCGAATGGGCTTGATGTCCGTTCCGAATGTCAGGCTATGCTTCCCGTGCGTATAGGATAGATCGTCACGAAATTCCGGCACCGCAACATTCCGGCCCTGTCCCCGAATATCCCCATACGGACTGGCGATCAAGCTCGTCGAGAATATGTTTGGAGCCGTGGGCGCGTAGTTAACCGGGAAATCGTCCACTTGACGTGTGAGCCCGGCGAATCCCTGATTGATCAGATTGTTCGAAATCGTCCAGGTTTCACCCACGACCCACGAGCGCGAGTGGTCGATGCCGCTCACCAGCGGGTTGGGATCACCCGGAAACTGGGGTGCCGTCTGGTCATCGTTGAACCGGTCCTCCTGGATTCTTCCGAACAGTTTGTGCTTCGACGAAATGCTGTAGTCCAGGCGGCCCGTGTAGATGTTGTCCTTGCGATGATCGGGCGCATTGAATAGGAATCCGGTCGTATTCAAACCGTCTCCCAGGCTTGGATCGTTTCCTACCGGGTACCGGCTGTTTACAAAGGCCAGAAACGCTTGGTTTGCTCCCACGCCTTGAGGATCAATCGCCTGCAGTTGCGCGGTCGTCGTCGTTTCGATGTTTCCGTTCGTGCCCACATAGTTCAACTGACCGCTGCGGAACGTGTTGCTGGGCACCACTTGCTGCACCTGCTCGGACAGTGCGTCCCGTCGCCCCTCATAGTTGAAGAAGAAAAATAGTTTGTCTTTTCGGATCGGCCCGCCAATGCTGCCGCCAAACTGGTTCCGGTTCAGTGGTGGCCTGTCGACGCCGTTCTTGTTGTTGAAGAAATCATTGGCCGCAAAAATGGTGTTGCGGTTGTATTCGTGGGCGGAACCATGCCACTGGTTCGCACCACTCTTGGTCACCAGGTTGATCTGGCCGCCGCTGCTCCGTCCAAAACCCGCTTGACCGCCGCCCACGATCGTATGCACTTCCTCGATCGAATCGATGGGAGCCGATCCCACGGCCGCGAACGCCTGCCCGATGGTCTCGTCGTTCACATCCATTCCGTCCAGTGTGATGTTTCCCTGGTCGGCGCGCGAACCGGTCACCGATCCGAGCTGGCTGTCGGCTTCGAGTCCCCCATCGTCATTGCCAACCACGCCCGGCGCCAACTGCAACAGCGCCGCCGCATTGGTACGAAACAAACTCGGCAGCTCGGCAACCCGCCGCGTGTCGATGTCATTTCCGATCGTCGCATCGGTGGTATTCAGCGTGGAACCGCTGCTGCCAACTACTTCGATTGTCTGCGACACATTTCCGAGTTCCAGGGTCACGTCGTACGTCGCTGTTTCCGTCACCGCCAGCACCAGCTTCGAAATACTGGTGGTCTTGAAGCCGTCCTTACTCACCGTCAGCGCATACCCTTGCCCCGCGGGAACCCGCGCAAACAGATACGCCCCAAAACTTCCCGTGCGCGATTCATACACTGCGCCCGTTCGCGTATCGATCAGCCTCACGCTCGCGTCGAAAACTGCCGATCCCGTTTTGTCGGTCACCGTCCCAGTGATCGAGGCCACATCCTGTGCCCGTGCACCTGCGGCAACCAGTCCCATCACCATCGTCATGACCACCATCGCGCCCGCGAGACGCAGGCAAATCCCTTTTCCAATCCGGACCTGCGATGCGCTGAACACCTTCATATCGTTTGTCCGAAGCGAGTTCCCAAGCGCCGCGCGCAACACACCCCCACTAGGCATCTTCATGCTTCCTCCGAATTCATCCGTCAATTTTTACAAACGTGGTTTGGGCAACCGAGAAGGTGTGAATGTCCCCCAGGACGATGTTCCCCACTGTATAAATCCTAACAGCACACAAACCCCTAAGAACTCGAGTGTTGCCAACTCGATATCCGGTTTATTCATTGGACATATCCAGGGGCCCCGCGATTTCCCGGACGCCAAGGCGTATTGCGAGCCCTGTATCAAGTAATTGCTATCCACCCAATTTACGCCGCGAGTTCCGGCTCGGCGTGCAAATTCACGCAAACCCCTCCAGCAAACTCCTTCTACCAATCCCTGCAGGGGCGCAGCACCACTGGGCCCCAAACACCCAGGCCTCAAAGCCATGGCCCGATTTTGCGATACACTTTCCGTATGAGCGTGAACTCACATATCACCGCTGCGCAGGAAGCGGTCCCGCAACTGGACCTGGCCGCGCAACACGCCGCCATCGGCAGCGAAATTCGCGAAGCGGTCGAGCGCGTCCTCGCATCTCAGCACTTCGTTCTCGGGCCCGAAGGCGCCGCCCTCGAACAGGAAATCGCCAGCCTTTGCCATGCTCAGCACGGAATCGGTCTAGCCAGCGGCACCGACGCGCTGATCCTGGCGTTGCGCGCCTGCGCCGTTCGTGCCGGCGATGAAGTCATCCTTCCGCCATTCACGTTCGTCGCTACTGGAAGCGCGGTGAGCGCTCTCGGCGCAAAGCCGGTCTTCGCTGACATTCATCCGAACACCTATAACATCGATCCCGCACAACTCGATCGCCACGTAACGTCGCGCACGAAAGCGATTATCGCGGTTCATCTTTATGGACTCTCCGCCGACATGGATCCGATCGTGGCGTTTGCGAAGACGCGGAATTTGCCAGTCATCGAAGACAATGCGCAAGCGATTGGAGCGACTTACAAGGGCCATCCAAGCGGTTCGATGGGCGATCTCGCCTGCCTGAGTTTTTATCCCACCAAAAATTTAGGCGCGTATGGAGACGCCGGGATGGTGGTCACGAATTCCGCGGAGTTGGCCGCGCGAATCCGCACGTTGCGGAATCACGGGCAAACTGAAAAATATGTCAGCAGCGAGCCTGGGTGGAACAGCCGGCTGGATGAACTGCAAGCGGCGATTCTACGCGTCAAGTTGCGACATTTGCCCGGCTGGCAGCGAGCGCGGCAGAAACACGCGGCGGAATATTCGCGGCGGCTTTCGCAGATGGTTGGCGTCGTGCCGCCTATGACGCCTGAAGGATACGAGCACGTTTTTCACCAGTACACGATTCGCGTGGAGAAACGTGACGCATTACACCGCGCTTTGAGTGAACGGAAGATCGGCAGCGCTGTGTATTATCCCGTGCCGCTGCATTTGCAGCCGATCTACGCTTCGCTGGGGCACAAGGTTGGCGATTTTCCTCATGCCGAGCGTGCGGCGAAGGAAGTGCTTTCGCTTCCCATGTATCCGGAACTCCGGGCCGAGCAGGTTGCACGCGTTACCGAGGCAATTTCCGAATTTCTCCACTGGTAGCAACGCGTCTTCTCTTTACCGAAAGCGCGATCTTTCACTCCCCTCTTCAATCGTCTTCCTTAACGTCGTTACTTCCTTACTTCTTTGCTTCATTTCCCCAGACACAAAAGCGCGAGCAGGAATAACCAGAGGCCGTCCATGAAATGCCAGTAATGAGAGGTGACTTCGGCGGCGACCGATTGGGTCAGCGGCTTATTTGCGAAATTGCGGTACAGGACGTACAGCAGCGCACCGACGCCACCCATGAGGTGAACACCGTGGGCGGCGGTGAAGATGTAGAAGAAGCTGCTGGCAGGATTGGTGCTGACGTAGAAGCCTTTGGCCACGAGTTCGCGCCACGCGACGACTTGGCCGATCAGGAATAGCACGCCCAAGACGGTGGTGACTTCCCAGAGTCTGCGGAAACCTTTGAGGTCACCGGCGGCTTGCTTGCGACGTGCCAGCTCCAGCGTGCCGCTGCTGGCGAGAAGAACGATGGTGTTCACCCAAACCATGAACGGGAGATGCACCGGAACCCAGTCGCTGCCCATCTTGCGAACCAGGAAAGTGACCGCGAGCGCCATGAAAAACATCACGATCGACAGCATCGCCAGAACGACGGCGGTTTGGTAGCGGCGCGGCGAGGTGGGCGCGGGCTTGCGGCGTTTGTGCGGGTCGCCGTCGCCACCGCCATAGTCGTCCCCTGCGGGCGGCTTGTTTCCGCCGCCTCCGCCGATGTCCTCGATGATGAGTTCGATGTCGTCGACTACGTGTGTGCCGGGCATGTTCTTTCCTTGATGCAAATCCCTTTTAATCTTACGGGAACATCGACTCGCAAGTCTCGTTCCTTAACGCGAGGTCGCCGGTCTGAAGACCGGCGCCTACATCGTGCCTGCGGCGTATGGCGGCAGGGATTGCAGTCCTTTGTCAGTTCCACCAGGCATGGTTGGGGGCGTGTTGTCAGTGGCGAGAGATTGCGGTGCGAAATCCTCAATGCGGTTCGCAATTACACCGAATTCGTAGGCGCTGCGGTAGACGACTGGGGCTGCGCCAACGAAATTTCCGATTGGGGGTGGAGACGGCAGCGACCATTCGAGGGTGGTGGCACGCCAGGGATTTTTCTCGACGGTTTCGCCGCGTCGCAGCAAGCTGGCTACAAAATTAGCGAGGAATATCGCTTGAGCGGCAATCGTTACCAGGGTTGCCCCGGTGACGAGCGATCGAATGGCGGACGTGGCCGCAGTGGCGACCGTTAGCATAACTTCGGGCGAAAGATGCAGATGGGAAATCAAACCCAGCCAGTGCATCGGCATGAAGACACAATAGACGCCGACGAAGGTGGCCCAGAAATGGATCTTGCCGAGGCGCTCGTCGAGGCTGCGGCCAAACATTTTGGGGAACCAGAAGAATAAAGCCGCGAGCATGGCGAACGTGACCGCTATACCCATCACCAAATGGAAGTGACCGGTGATGAAGTCGTCGCTACCTGCAGCTGCGGTGGTGGCCAAATCGTTGCGGGCGAGGAATAGTCCGGAGAGACCGCCTGCTAGAAACAACGAGACGAAACCGAGCGCAAAGAGCATGGCCGTCGTCAGTTGAACCTTGGCGTTCCATAAAGTGCCAAACCAGCTCATGAGCAGAATCGACGCAGGCAGTCCCAGGGAAGAGGCGAGGAGGGAGAAAACGAGCGGTGAATAGGGGTTCAGGCCGCTAGCGAAGGTGTGCTGTCCCCAAATGCAGAAGCCGAATAAGCCGGCGGCGCAGAGCGCAAGCACGACGGCGCGATGGGCCCAGACGGGCTTGCGAGAGAATGTCGAGATCAAATGCGTGACGATTCCGAAGCACGGCAGAATGGCGACGTAAACTTGCGCCTGAGCAAAGAACCAGAACAAGCGCTGCCAGAGAGCGGGTGATACGACGGCGGGAACGGAATGCGTAGAGCCGTACAGAAACGGAGCGGTGGAGAAAATGTGCGTGCCCAAAACGCGGTCCGCAAGCAGATAGACGCAAGCGGCCAGCAGGATGCTGAAAATCAGCAGGCTGAGGATGGCGTTGATGAACCACGCCCATACGGTGATGGGAAGGCGAGGCAGGGTCATCCCTTTCGCGCGCAAGTCGATGGTGGTGACGCTGAAATTCAGGGCGTTCACGAGCGCGGCCCCGCAGAAGAGGGCGACGCTGGAAATCCAGAGGTTGAGTCCCGTTTCCGGCGAGAGGAAGAATGCCGCCGTAACGCCGATCAGCGAGAGCACCGTGCCCCAAAAGGCGAGCAGGTTGAGGGTTGGGAAGGCCATGTCTCGGGCGCCGATCTGGATGGGCAGCAGGTAGTTTCCGAAGCCGGCTTGCGGCGCGGCGGTCAGAACCATGAGCACCATCAACGAACCGTGCAGCAAGGTGAGGGCGGCGTAGTGCTGCGGCGAGTTGTCCAGACCCGAGAGCAGCAGGAGATGCGCGCCTGGCCAAACCAAGTGGATGCGCATGACCAGCGACATGATCATGCCGAGGAAAACGCTGAAGAGCGCCAGCCAGAGGTACCGCAGGCCGATGGCTTTGTGGTCCGTGCTGAAGATCAAGCGGTGGGAGATCAAGCGGCGGAACCCTGGATGGGAGGCTTTCGTAATGTTGCCGCCGTCGTCGTAATCAGGCATAGAAGTCTTGACCGGATCGTTGGGCACACTGGAGGCGACTGTGCCACCAAGCGCCGCTCTCAATACATCGCATTTCGAGTGCAAATTCAAGAGAGAGTCGACAGTTGAAAGTCGAAAGTTAGCCGGCGGGACGTTGGATGACGGCGATAGGTTTGGAGTTCTAGCATACCCCCCTCCCCCCCTTTTTTTGTAAGTGCGGATTCTAAAGGGTTTTAAGTGTAATGATTTTGGAAGTGCGGATTGTAAAGGGGTTACGGGCGCTTTTTCTGTAAGTGCGGATTCTAAAGATGTTAGGACGTTTGCAGGTTGGAGAGGGAGAACAGCAGAACAGGTGGTGCGGAGCGAAGGGCGTGCGGACCTGTCTGTCGTTCCTTCGATAGCACGTCGTATTTGTGGGATTGTCAAACGGCTTGAGTTGCGCGGAGGATAGTTTGCAGGGGTTTCAAAACGCGAGGCGGGCTCTCCTGCGGGGGTAATCGGAAATGAAAGCCGCAGTTGGAGAGAGTAATCTCGACATATCACGATCCACTATAGCGCGGATCGTTAACCTTATAAATATATATCTTATGAGGTAATCATTCGAACGGTGAGCCCTTGTTCTGGGTGAAGATCCGCGGCGTCCCGAGACCAACGGGCTGGACAGCGGTTGTAGTGGCCGGTCTTCAGACCGGTCGTCGATTGCTTGCTAAATCGCTCGGAAAATTGTCGGACCGATCTAAAGATCGGCCACACACTGCTCGGAGTCGCGGGCTGTCACCTTGCCGAGATGGGGCGCAGCGGTGCTGCGCCCCTACATTGATTTGCGGTGCGGATTGGCGGTTTGGTTCTAGCCGCTAGGAGAAGGCTTCTGATAGTGGGTGCGGTTGATAGGGCTGTTCGAGCCGGGTGATTTCTTCGGGGGAGAGCTTTATGCTGACGGCGGCGGCGGCGTCTTCGAGATGATTGGGTTTGGTGGCGCCGATGATGGGGGCGGTGATGGCGGGTTTGTGGAGCATCCAGGCCAGGGCGATTTGGGAGGGTGGGAGATTGCGTTCGCGGGCGATCTCGTTTACGCGATCGATTACGGGCTTGTCGATATCGCCGGTCTTTGAGTACAGCTTCTCGGCGAAAGCGTCGGTTTTGGCGCGGTCGGTTTGCGGTTGTTCTTGCCAGGGGCGGGCCAGACGGCCGCGGGCCAGCGGTGACCAGGGGATCGCACCTACGCCTTCGGAGGCGCATAGGGGAAGCATCTCGCGTTCTTCTTCGCGGTAGAGGAGATTGTAGTAATTCTGCATCGAGACGAACTGGGCCCAGCCTCTGGCGCGCTGAATACTGATAGCCTTCATGAATTGCCAGGCATACATGGAGGAGGCGCCCAGGTAGCGGACTTTGCCTGCGCGGACCACTTCGTTTAGCGCTTCCAGGGTTTCTTCCAGCGGGGTCTCGTAGTCGTAGCGGTGGATCTGGTAGAGGTCTACGTAGTCGGTGCCGAGACGCTGGAGGCTGTGGTCGAGTTCGGAGAGGATGGCTTTGCGGGAGAGGCCGTGGCCGTTGGGGCCGGGGCGCATGGCGCCCCAGACTTTGGTGGCAATGACAACCTCGTCGCGGGACGTGAGATCACGGATGGCTCGGCCTAACACTACCTCGCTTTCGCCGTCGGAATAGACGTTGGCAGTGTCGAAGAAATTGATGCCGTGGTCGAGCGCGGACTTGATGAAGGGGCGGCTGTCTTCCTCGCTGAGGGTCCAGGGCCATCGGGTGGTGGCACCGGTTTTGACTTTGCCGTAGCTCATGCAGCCCAGGCAGATGCGGGAGACTTGCAGGCCTGTGTTTCCTAGTCTGGCGTATTCCATTTGGGGCTCCTTGGCTGCGAGGGCGCTCTGATGAAAAGACAAAACCCGCACCCTTAAACCACAAGGGTGCGGCACCCGGGTTGGCTCTCTGTCACCTTGCTGGCTCTCTATCAGAGGCTTGGCGAGTCGAAGAGGATACATCCGCTTTCTTTCGGAGGGAGCCGGAAAAGTGGAGGGTTGGCTTGTTTTATGAATAGAGGCGCGATGCCGAGGATCTTATGAGCGACGATTCCCAGCCCCTCGGGCTGCCGCTTTGGCGGTTGGCGGACGACTCTTGCGAGGCTACGACCCTGTATCGGGAACTGCGCAAGCCGCTGCTGCGGTACCTGGTATCGCTCGGATTATCGAGCGACGAGGCGCAGGATGTGGTGCAGGATGCTTTCGTCAGCTTGCAACGGCATTTGGCTTCAGGTGGGTCGCAGGAGAATATTCGCAGCTGGGTGTTTCGCGTGGCGCACAATCAGGCGCGGAACCGGCAGAACAGCTATCACCGAAGATTTGGGGAAACACTCGATGGCGACGTTGACCCGATCACGGATGAGGCGACACCCGAGCAGGCCGTGCTGGAGAAAGAAAAGTTTGGGCAGTTGAGGAAGGCGATCCTTTTGCTGACACAGTCGGAACGTGAATGTCTGCTGCTGCGTGCCGGAGGCTTGCGTTATCGGGAAATCGGGGATGTGTTAGGGATGGCTACCTCCACGGTGGGAGAAACAGTGGAGCGGGCGATCAAGAAATTGGCGGAGAAATGCAATGTGTGACTTTCCAGGGAGACTAGTGGCTTGGCTCGACGGCGAGATGCCGGAGGGCGAGGCGGCCGAAGTGCAGCGGCACGTTCAGAGCTGTTTGGAATGCCGGAGCCGTGTCGACGCCTATGAGCGGGTGAGCAAGGGCGTGAATGCCTATTGCGACGAAGCGGTGGCGTCGAAGGTACATCGCGGAGCGGTCCGGTGGGAGCTAGTCCTGTCGGCAGCAGCGGTGGCGGGGATTGCGCTCGTTATGTCGTTCCCGCGCGCACGGGTCCAGCAGACCTTGGCGCAGCAAACGTTGCCGCAGCAAGCCGCGGCCGCCGCGCCTGCGCTTCCCGATGCGGCTGCAGCTGGCTCGGCAGCCAGGGTGTTTGAAACAGCGTCCGCGTCAGAAAAGAAGATGCATCGGCGCCGAGCCGCCGTGCCGGCACAGATTCAGAACACGAACTGGGTGGCGGCTGAGCCTGGGATTCAGATCGCGATTCCCGCGGAAGCTATGTTTCCCCCCGGCGCTGTGCCCGACGGAATCAATTTTGTTGCGGAGGTGAGTATTGCGCCGGATGGATCGGCGCAAGGGCTTCGCCTGCAACCGCGACTTGTTGGAATGGAAAGGACGACGCAACCATGAAATCAACTTTGCAGTGGGTATCCATTTTTGCGCTGACAGCTCCGGTTCTGGCAGCAGGGCCCGGCGCCTTTGCGCAAGACTCAGGAAATATAGTCTATCGAACGAGCCAGATCGGAGGCGGCCTATCCCTGCAAGCAAGTGGTGCGGGAACCGCCGTTGCTTGGAGCGCATTCGACAGAGGAGCGAGCACGCCGGTGCAGGGTGCGCCTTACTCCGCCACGATTACCAATGAATTGGTGCAGACGCTGGCGGATGGCAATCGCATCACGCAGACCAGCAGTGGGAGTACCGCGCGCGACTCACAAGGGCGGACGCGGCAGGAAACGGTGCTGCCGCCGATCGGGAATTTATCGGCTGCGAATGCGCCGCGATTGGTGTTCATCCACGATACGGTGGCGCAGACGTCTTACACGTTGAACTTGACGGACAAGACTGCGCAGAAGATTCCGACTTTTTCGTCCTCGACGACTGGCTCGACGACTGGGCCCGGAGTTATGGGCGGCGGCGTCACGACCAGCTTCGTTAGGGTGGACGGCGGGGTCACTGCGGGGGCCGCCCCGCTGCCGCCACTGCCCCCACCCATGATCGCGCAAGCAACCTTGATCGCGAACGACCAGGCCGAAGTCAGCACGGAAGACCTTGGGTCCAAGACGATGGAGGGCATCATTGTGAACGGAGCGCGGACAACGCGGACCATTCCATCCGGGGAGATTGGCAACGAGAAACCGATCAGCATTGTTACCGAGGTGTGGACCTCGCCGGACCTGAAGACGGTGGTTTACAGCAAGCGCAGTGATCCGCGGATGGGCGAACAGACGTTCCAGCTAACGAATATCGTGCGGGCGGAGCCGGATGCGTCGCTGTTTACGGTGCCGGCGGACTTCAAGATCGTGGACGGACCGCAGCGGATCCTCTATCAGCCGAAACAATAGAACGCCAAAGATGCTGTATTCAGTCGGTACGCCATGGGGAGCGCTCGGGCCAGTGGGCTAGAGCTTGCGTGGCCCAAGCGGTGGGCTTGTCTTTGTGGCACGACGTGCATGGATTCGGAATATTGTATTTGTCGGTCATCGATGGAGTGATGAAGGCGAACGTGTGCGCGCGAACTTTTGTGTCGGCGATGGTGGTCTCGATTTTGGGCATGTGGCAGGCGATGCACTCGCTTCCAGGTGAGCCGTCTTTGTGGTGCGTGTGCTCTTGGAGGGTTAGCGTGCGGGGGCCGTTGAGGGACATTGGGGCGTGGCAATCGAGGCAAAGTTTGTTGGCGGGCTTGCGGAGCTGGGCGTAGTTGTCGGTGCCGTGGACGTCGTGGCAAGTGAAGCAGGTTATGCCGCGGCGGTACATCACGCTTTGGATGAAGTCGTTGCCTTGCATGCGGTTTTTGTGGGCGGTGCCGTCGGCGTAGTGCGTGAACGTTGTGGCACCTAGAGTGTGATCTTCGAGCTTCCAGAAATCTTGCAGGTTTAGGCCTACGCGATAGCCTACCGGCCAATCGTAGTGATTCCCTTCTATGGGATCGGTGAGCGGGCGGCCTTGCGAATGGCACTGGATGCAGGTGTCGCTGGCCTGCACGTAGTTCAGGTGCGCAGGATTGAGAATGTTGGCGCGGGTGGGATTGGCGGAATGCTCGCTGCCCGGGCCGTGGCAGCGTTCGCAGCCTACGTTCCACTCGGCGACTTGCTTGGTGTGGATATTGAAGTCGACGGAGTGGCAGCCGTCGCAGGTTGGGCCCGTCGGGCGCTTCATGTTATCCGGGGGATAGAACGGCTCCCACCAATCGGTACCCTTGGCCACAAAATAGGGCCGCCAGACTTTGGCGGTGACGTCCCATTGTGCGGGTTCCGGGAAATAGTCGTCGCCAATTTTTGTGAAGTAACGCTGCTTCCAGACGCTTCCGTAGACGAAGGCGACATCGTCCTTGGTGAATTTGGCGATCTTGTTCGTGGCGAGGTCCGGGATGATCGCGTCGGGATGTTCGCGCGGGTCGCGGACTACGTTGGCCATCGGAGTCTTCTTCCAGTGGGCATAGATTTCTTCGTGGCATTTTTCGCATTTTTGCGAACCGACGTATCGCGCTGAGATCGCAGTTTGCTCTTGCTGGGTGGCTTCGTGGGGCGTTGGTTGGCCGAAGTCGCGGATGACGAGGACTAACTTCCAGCCGGAGTCGTCGGGTTCGTCGTGGGGATTGCTCCAGGCGGGCATGCCGGTGAGACGGACGCCGTTTCGGATGATGTAGTGGAGTTGGCCATCGGTTAGATTTTGGGTTTGCGGGGAACACAGATCGGGCACCTTTGGATAGAGGTTGCGGCCTACCTGGGTTTGGCCGCTGCCATCGCTGCCGTGGCAGATGGCGCAGCGGTCGGCGAAGTCTGCGCGTGCTTCGTTGAGAGTGGTCAGCGTGGGCTTCCAGGGATTCTTGGCGTCGCGGGCGCGACTGGGGATGGAAATATTGCGGACCGTGCGGGTTACGACTTTCTCGAGGGAGGAAGGCTCGGCATTGGCGCTGAAGCCGTGGCGGATCAGGACGAAACCGTAAGCGGCGCCCAGGATGGCGACAACGAGGAGGAGCGCAGCTAGCGTCTTCCAACGATTCATGTATGGCTTCTCTGCGATGGCGGAATCATCTTCAGGCTTTGGCTTCGGCGTATGTGGAGCGGCGAGAACCCGGACTCAAAACGATCGCACAAATCGCAACCTCGGTGTCCCATCGAGAGTGTGATCGGGCGGAGCTTAACGCAGGATAAATTGATGCACGCCGGTTGGGCCGGATTCCAGCGTGATCGACAGAGATTGCGGATCGATGTTACGTGGACGCGGGAGCGGTTTCGGACGTGGCTGGGCGGAGCCACTTGATTTTCCAGACCAGGATGATCAGGAGAGCTAGCGCTAGCGTGTTGGCGAGGCCATAGTGGGTTTCTTTGGCGCGGACTACGATTGTCACTATACGGGCTAGATTTACGAGCCATAGAGCGGCCAGGGCGCCGACGTACAGCAGGACGGATTTCCAGCCTTGCATGCGCTTCCAGTTCATCAGAAAGACGGTGGCGAAGAGCATAGAAAAGATCTGGATGTTTTCAGCGCCAGAGCATTGCCAGGTGATGATGACGTCGGTAACCGGCGTGATGACGTGGTCGCCTGCGGCATAGGAGCAGGGAACAAAAAATGAGGCGGCGGTGGCCCAGCGCGGGCCGAGTGTTGGCCAGTGGGCGTGTATTTCGTAGGGCACGACAACGACGAACAGTGCAAGAAGGATGATGAGGACGTAGCCGCCGATTTTCATCGAGTGGTCAGCCTGAGAAGCGCGATGACAAACAGGCCGATGAAGAGCGTGAAGAGGGCCTGATGCCCGGAGAACTCATCGCCAGAGATCTGGCCAGGCGGTGGTGGTGGCGGACCGGATGGGGGAGGAATGGGCCCAGTGATCGACGTTGGCGGAGGAGTGCTGTGAGAGCCTCCCTGCGGAATGTAGAAGGGCGGGACGAAAAAGAAACGGCGCGAGTTTGCCGCAGCCGCAGGAACTGCACCGGCGCCGACGGGATTCGCAGAAGAGGGAGCGGCGTCCGCTACGAGGGTGAGCGGCGCATCGGGGACTTCCGCCGGGGCTTCGAGAAGCGCGGGCGGTACGTCTTCGCTAGGCTGCATTGGAGAGACGCTTATGAGATTGCCGCAGCGAGCGAGAACGGTCTTGCCACAGAAGGTTATGACGTACTCGCCCTTTTTGATCAGGAGGGGCTTCTGGGCCCACTTGATGTTGTCTCCTTTGCGGAAGGTGCTGAAGGCGGTGATGTCTTCGGGGAGCGGAAACATAGTGGCGTTGCGGTCAGCGCAATCACCGTAAAAGTCGTGGAGAACCGGATCGTCGTGGACGCGCTCGAAAAATTCGTTGACAGAGCTGAAGCCGCCCCGGAGGAGGGCGAAGTTCAGGGGACGGAACGAGGCGTGGACGAGCGGAGTGGCCGGGGAGGACGGTCCGAGTGTCGGTAAGGCATCGCCGTGCTGATTCTGCTGGCTGGACGCGCCGGTTATCAACGTCGCGGCCTGGGACCTGTGCGCGTCGTGAAAAGATCGAAAGATAAAATAACCGCCAATGAACAAGATGAGTGTGAGAAGAATTCTCTTATCGTTCATGGGGCTGTTCGATTTCAACCGGGGAGAAGAACCCGAAGAAGTAGAGCGACTGCGTGGCGTTAGAATCATAGCGCCCCTGGAAAAACCGCGGGTCGGGGCAACCCGGAGTGCTGACCCTTTTTTCCTTTTTTCGACCGGCGCTGCTTCCGACAAAGCAGCGCGTCCGACCTAAATACTTTCCGAATAGCATCGAAAAACTGTACTGAGCCTACAGAGGGAGCACGCGGAGGTCCATGCGTCTTTGGTGCCGGAAGTACTGGGAAAGTTTGATTGGTACTCAATCTAAACTCCGTGCGATCAATGCGTTAAATCGTGCGTGAAACTGCCGAGAAAACCAGATCGATTGCGCACGAGACTCTTCGCCTTGAGCAGGGATAAAGATTGTCCACAATCGGAGACTATTGGAACTGTTTTTGAAATGTGGCCAGTTGAGTTTTGAGATCGGCGACTTCGGCGCGGAGGGCGGCGACCTCATTTTCGAGGCGCGCCAACCGGGGGGAATCGGACGGAGCGAGTTCGGGTTGTTGGACTAATGATGATGGCGAGTCAGTATGAGCCATTTTGGGAATGGACTCTTCCACGTCGCCGGAAAGGAGATGGGCGTAGCGGGCCTCCTTTGTGCCAGGTTGGCGAGGTAGAACTTTGACGAGGGGCGGCTGGCGGCTTATGAGCAAGTTGAGGGCGGAGTGAACGGCGGCGAGATCGTCGAATTGATAGAGGCGATCGGTGCGGGTGCGGAGTTCGCCGGGAGTTTGCGGGCCGCGAAGAAGGAGCACGCAGAGCAGGGCGATTTCGTGGCGGTGGAAATTGAAGACCTCCGCGAGGCGGTGTTCGAACTTGGGGACGCGGCTGTCGGTGGCGGCAGAGCGTGCGAGGCTTTGCTGGCTGAGCGAATGGAGCGCGCGGCGGATGGCGTCTTCGTCGAGATTCATCACTGGATCGCGATTGGATTTTTGGTTGGCGGCGTTCAGGATGGCGTTCAGAGAAAGCGGGTAATACTCGGGTGTGGTGATTTCTTTTTCGACGAGGGAGCCCAGGACGCGGGTCTCTGCGGGAGTCAGTGTGAAGTCCACGGAGGACATGATACACAAAGGCGCGATTTCGCGCGTACGTCACCAGCCTCGAATGATTCACACAAGAAATAACGGCGAGACGCGCGGACGACACCACCGGGAATGGCGGCGAGAGCCTGCGTGCGATAGGTCTAGGTGCCGGACGTGGAGATGGAACGCAGTCGGGGGTCGGACTGCGAAGATCTATGGGAAGCAAGTTCCAAATCTTCGCGTTGCGCTTGTGCGATCGCGGAGGAAACATCCCTGGGTTTGCAGGGCGCGGCGATAAGGTCAACGGCACCGTGTCGCAGGGCTTCCAGGTATTCATCCCAGTCGGCGAGGCGCGAGGTCACGACGACGGACACCTTGCGTGTGGAAGTCCGGGCAACCGAGAGAATATCGCGGTAGGTACCGTCGGCGAGGTGGCGCTCGCAAAAAACAAGCCCGACATTCTGTTTCGCGAGGAGATCGTGGCACTCGTTGAGGCGCGAGGCGTGCAGCGGGCTCCAGCCGTCCTTTTGGAGGATCGAGGTGAGCGTGCGGCGGTGGTCGAGATCCGATGAAACGACTAAGATTTGCGGACGATCATTCATGTAATTCTCCCCAGAGGAACCGTGTGAATTTGGATGCGCGCAGGCTCGAGTTGATTCGAATCCGGAGCGGGAGCGCGCTGGAGACGCCCTTTGCAAGAGAGACAACCGAAATTGCGGGAGCATCCTAGGCGCGAGCGTTGCAGGATGCGATCCAGAGTTCACCTTAGTCCTGAAAAACACATACTGCAATAGTACTTTCTCGGAAATACGCAGGATTTTTGATTCAAAACGGGCCGTTAACGTTAACGCAGATTAATTTCTGTTTTGGAACTGCGCGTTAACGTTAACGCTGGATTCTCGTCCGGTGGAACCCGGTGAAAATGTTGTGGTGATTCTTGGACCGCTGCGAACAAGACTTCTGAGCGTACTTGGGTTGAAAATTGGAGTCCACAGACTCGATAGCGATTTCTAATGTATAATTCGGTGCATGCGGTCGTGGCGGAACTGGCAGACGCACTAGCTTGAGGTGCTAGCGCCGCAAGGCATGGAGGTTCGAGTCCTCTCGACCGCACCAATTTTGTAGTGTTCACCGCTGGCTTTGCTGATTCGATTTGCTTTCCGAAAATCTCGTTATTCTAAAAATTCATGGTAACTCGCCGCAGTTGGTGATCGGCGTGGGCGGTCAGTCGGACTGGTGCGACAGAACGCAGCGGCGGGCGGGGCCAGCCTCGCCCCTACAAAGGTTGCAGTGAATTGCGCCTGCGGCGTTTTGCGGACGCTTCGACTGCTCGACGGCCAACTAGGGCTTTTTGGGTTGTGGCGTGGGTGTGGTTGCCGGAGGTTGCGTTGCCGGCGTGGTGCTCGATTGAGGCTGGGCTGGTACTGGTGTCACCGGCGCTGGCTTTACGGGAGCGGCTGCGGGCTTAGAGAACTTTTCGAGGATTGAGTTGCCTTGCCCGGTGGCTTTGTCGGTGCGCAGGACCAAGGCCATGGCGCAGATCATGAACATTACCGCGCACCAGGTGGTGGCTTGCGAGAGAAGCGTAGCGGCGCCGCGGGGACCGAAGGCTGTCTGGCTGCCTGCGCCGCCGAAAGCTCCGGCGAGGTCGGCTGCTTTACCGCTTTGCAGCAGGACGACGATGATCAGCACCAAACAGTTCATCACGAAGAACGCGGTCAGGAGCCATCCGGCGAAACGGAAGCCTAGAATTATAATAGCGATACCGATCAAGAGAGAGATAGTCCACTTCATCCAACCTGGCATTCCTTGCATTTCGAATCCTCGCTAAGTCGTTCGGGATTGGCCGCTTGCTCGCGTTGTTCTCGAGGGTTGAAGATGCCTCGGTCGCGGCGTAACGTACTATCTTACTACTACTTCGGGCACGCCGGGCTAAAGTCCAGCGCCTACACCTGGATAACAACGCCTGGGCACAGAATACGGTCACTCGAAATTTACGATGGACGCGAATGACTTCGGATCCAGGCTTGCTCCGCCCACTAGCGCGCCGTCCAGTTCCTGCTGGGCCATCAATCCCTTGATGTTGTCGGGTTTGACGCTGCCACCGTACAAGATGCGTAGGGCGGAGGCGTGAGCAATGGAGAATTGCTCGGCAGCACACCGGCGAATAATACCGTGCGCGGCGGCAGCAATTTCTGGCGTTGCCACCTTACCCGTCCCAATCGCCCAGACTGGTTCGTAAGCAATCAGGATACGGGAGAATTCCTCGGGGGTCAACGCGCCAGGCCCGCCAGTGAACTGACGATTTAAGACTTCTTGCTCGAGGCCATTGGTGCGCTCTTCATCGGTTTCACCGAGGCAAACGATGGGGATGAGGCCCGAGTGGAGAGCCATCAGAGATTTTTTGGCCACATTGTCGTCGGTCTCGCGGAAAAGCTGACGACGCTCGGAGTGGCCAACGATGACGTAGCGGCACCCCGCTTCGGCCAGCATGGGGCCAGAGACTTCGCCTGTGAAGGCGCCTTCTTTGCTCCACGAAACGTTTTGGCCGGAAATAGCGATGCTCGTGGACTTGGCGCATTCGGCAGCAGCTGAGATGGCTGTATAAGGCGGTGCCACGACAATGTCGCAGTGGGTCGAGTGGGCGACCAAAGGCGTGAAGACGGAGAAGAAGGCGCGGGTGTCGGCGATGGTCTTGTGCATCTTCCAGTTGCCGGCGACTACGCGGCGGCGGGTCATGGGTGCCTCCGATGCAGAGAGCGAAGAAAGGGATAATGTGGCAGTTGGGGCTTGGGGTAAACCCTTCGAAGCTCAGGGTAAACAGACGCAGCGTACGCTGAGATTTCGCGGAGACGAGAGGAGGTCATTTGTTCGTTAGGGCTTCGACGCCGGGGAGTTTGCGACCTCCCAGGAACTCCAGGGAGGCGCCTCCGCCAGTGGAAATGTGGGAGATTTTGGTGGAGAGGCCGGATTGGTGGACGGCGGCTACGGAATCACCGCCGCCGACGATGGAGGTTGCGCCTGCGGAGGTCGCCGCGGCAACCGCTTTGGCAATTTCGAGGGTGCCTTTGGCGAACGCAGGCATTTCGAAGACGCCCATCGGACCGTTCCAAACGATGGTCCTGGACTTGGAGATCTCGGCGGAATAGACAGCGGCGGTCTTGGGACCGATGTCGAGACCCATTTGATCCGCAGGAGTGTCGGCGATGTCGCATGTGGTGGCTTTGGCGTCGGGCTTGAATTCGGGAGCGACGACGTGGTCGACTGGGAGCAAAAGCTTGAAATTTTTCTGCTTGGCTTCGGCGACGAGGCGTTTGGCGAGGTCGAGCTTATCCATCTCCACGAGGGACTTGCCGATTTCCAGGCCTTGGGCCTTTTCGAAGGTGTAGGCCATGCCGCCGCCGATGAGCATGACGTCGGCGATCTTCATCAGATTTTCGACCACTTCAATTTTATCGCTGACTTTCGCGCCGCCGATAACGGCTACGAATGGCCGGGCAGGATTGGTGACCGCTTTGCCGAGATAGGCGAGCTCTTTTTCCATGAGCAGGCCCGCGGCGGATTGCTTCACGAAGTGCGTGATGCCCACTACGGACGCATGGGCGCGGTGAGCGGAGCCGAAGGCGTCACAAACGAAGAGGCCGTCACAAAGTTTCGCCAACTGTCTAGAAAAGGCTTCGTCATTCTTTTCCTCTTCAGGATGGAAGCGGACGTTTTCTAGAAGGAGCACACCGCCGTCGGCGAGCGCTTTGCTTTTGGCTTCGGCGTCGGGACCCACGCAGTCTTCGGCGAAATCCACATCGCGTTCCAACAGCTCTGCTAGCTTCTTGGCGACCGGGGCCAGGGAATATTTGGGATCGGGACCGCCCTTCGGCCGGCCCAAGTGCGACGCCAGAACGAGTCGTCCGCCCTTTTGGATTGCGAGACGGAGCGTTGGCAGGGTTTCGCGGATGCGCGTGTCGTCCGTGACTACGCCGTCCTTTAGGGGGACGTTGAAGTCTGCGCGGATGAAGACGCGTTTGGCGTGGAGGTCGAGATCGTTGATGGTTAGCTTGTTCATAGTTCGTTTGGTGATTTTGTTCCGCTTTTTGCGTTATCGCTTGAGTTGAAACTAATTCGGCGCAATTGCTTGCTGGTGTCAAGCTTGCTTCGTCTAGAGGGGACACAGGCAGGAATGCCTGTGCTACCTAAAACTTGGACGCTACCAGCTTGATCAGGTCGCGGCAGCGGCAGGAGTAGCCCCACTCGTTGTCGTACCAGGCCAGCACTTTAACGCATTTGTCGCCTACGACCTTGGTGTATCCGGCATCGACGATCGAGGAATTCGAATTGGCTTTGAAGTCGGAGGAGACCAGTTCTTCTTCGGTGTAGCCGAGAATTCCTTTCATCGGACCATGCGCCGCGGCTTTCAAAGCGGCGTTGACGGATTCGACGGCGGCCGGCTTTTCGACAAAAACCGTGAGGTCCACAACGCTGACGTTCGGTGTGGGGACACGCATCGCATAGCCGTCGAGTTTGCCTTTGAGGGCGGGGATGACCAAGTGCAAGGCTTTGGCGGCGCCTGTGGAGCTGGGAATCATGTTGATGGCAGCGGCGCGGGCGCGGCGAAGATCCTTGTGCGGCAGGTCGAGGAGCTTCTGATCGTTGGTGTAGGAGTGAATCGTGGTCATGGTGCCGGCGGTGATGCCGAAGGTGTCTTGCAGAACCTTGGCGACGGGCGCGAGACAGTTGGTGGTGCAGGAAGCGTTGGAGATCACGTTGTGCTTGGCGGGATCGTAGGTATTGTCATTGACGCCTAGCACGAAGGTAGCGTCCGGACCGTCGGCAGGTGCGGAGATGATGACTTTCTTCACGGGGGCGCGCAGGTGCTTTTTGGCGTCCGCGCCCTTGGTGAACAAGCCGGTCGATTCGACAACGACGTCGGCACCCACCGAAGCCCAGTCAATTTCCGCGGGGTCCTTGGTCTTGAAAACCTTGAAGCTCTTCCCTTCCACGGCGATGGAATCGTCGGTGTGGGTCACCTTGTGGTGGAGATTGCCGAGGATCGAATCGTACTTGAGAAGGTGAGCGAGTGTGGCGGCATCGGTGACGTCGTTAACGGCGACGAACTGGATATCTTTGTCATCCAGCGCAGTGCGCATGATATTGCGTCCGATGCGGCCGAAACCGTTGATACCTACCTTGATGGGCATTCTTCCTCCGATGGAATGGTCACGCGAAGCGAGCCGGCGCAGACTGGAAATCGGCCCATGTGTGAACTAGAAATGCTATGGGCTGCGAGAAAAAAAGTCAACGCGGTGCGAGCGGCAGGTTTGCGGCAGGAGTTATCAAAAGGAAAGACGCAACGTGAAATGCTGAAATGCCTTACACCGGACCGCTATACGCGGCACGGTGTAAGGCTCAAGAACGACCGAAACTTAATCCGCACTCAGGGGAAGACGCTCTCACTGGTGATCGTGGCGCCAGCGCCAGTAATCGCGCTGCTCATCTTTGTTCAGAGTCGAGTACTCGCGGTAGGGCTCATGCCGACCGGTCCAGTAGGATCGATAGACCACGACTTCGTGGTTGTTCCAGTGGTGATAATCGTGATGCTCCTCGTCGTAGTAAGTCACCCGCCCAGTGCAACCTGCGCTGCCGAGCGAAACGAACACGGTGGCCGCGAGAACGAGCAAAGCGGTGCGACGACGTCCGGACATGCGCATACGGAAAAATCCTCCTTTTTTGACTTCTCACGTGATTTGCCCTTCTCTTGCGGGGACTCCAGGTCAGTTCCACCAGAAAGCCAAGGCACTATCTAACTTCTGATTAGATGGTCAATTCGAAAAAAGGACGGCAATGCGGACGGACAGGGATCGTGAACATTTATTGAGGGAATTGGCGAACGCTGGTTACGCGGTCTCCTTGGAAGCGGACGAATATGGTTTTTGAGGGTGGTTGGCCGTAGATCCAATCCTCGATTTCGTTGCCCTCGGAATCACGCTCGCGAACCTTGTGTTCCGGTTTGCCGATGGCCGCGACGACTTCTTCACGGTCCATGCCGACGGCGGGGCGCCGGTCCTGGATGGCCTTCCGCACTTCAGGCGGAAGCGTGTCTGTCCAGTGTACCGAGGCGGAACGTTGCCGGGTGAAATCGAGGAAGGGAGAAAGGATTTGTTTCAGATCCTCGGGGGTAAGATCTGGGACTGCTTTCGTGAATTCCAGAAAGAGCGTGCTGCCCATGCCGGGCTGAACTCCCGGCGGACCATTTTCTGAGGTCTGGCTCTGACCTGTGCTCATCGTGGGAACGCCGCCCATGCCGATCTGTACATGGTCTTTCCAGTTTTTCTTGCCACGCCCGCCGCCGTTCACATCCACGACGATCGTGTGTGCACGAAATTCGAGCTTCGTGATTTGCACGTTGTCGCCACTGTTGACGGCCGCGCCGTGAGTCGCCACCGCGCTGTTCAGCAATTCCGCGCTGACCGGTTTCCCGACATAGTAAAGAAAACCTTCTTTGCCGGCGGGAAGCGGCTTGGTGGCTTTGGCAAATTCTCCCGATACGTAGCGGATCAGGTCAAGTTTCGATTGATCCTGTAATGTCGTCTGTTTCTGGTGGCTGGCCTGCGGCAATTGAGCCGGAGGCTCATCCGTTGTCGAGGATAGGTCGGGCAAGACGGAGATATCTTCGCCGGCGGGAAACGCTGGGATGGAATTGCTGGGAGAGCGAAGACGTTCGACGCCGGGCGCATCCGCAGCAAGCAGAAAAACAGTGAGCGCCGGTATGAGCCAGTTGGGCATGAACACAGTGGCCAGCCGCCCCGGTGGCTGGTTACCCCTATTCTATGATGCTTATGGTCTGCTGAACAGATACCTGGCGCATTTTCAGGGGGACCCTGCGGGGTCGCTACAATCCTGGCCGGACTGGAGGGAGGCGGGGGTAAAGATAACGCAGGGACTCTGAGCGCGCTGAGACGCGCGGAGGAAGGAGATCTTCGGTATTGGACGGGTGAACGGGCGTTGTTTGATCACTAGATCGTCGCCGGAGGACGAGGCCTTATCCCAAGACGCTTTGTTCTGAGACGTTTTGTTACAAGACATTGTTCTAGGAGACGTTGACCTGGACACCGGACCGGTCGATCTTCATGGGCAGGAGTTGGCCGCCAGCATCGGTCACCGCGGACTCAACGCGTTCGCGGGCGTTGGGATCGATCAACAGCACGACACAGCCACCACCACCGGCACCGCAGACCTTTCCGGCCAGAGCGCCCTTGCGGCGCGTGCCTTCGATGATACGGTCGATCGTTTTGGTGGAGATGGTCGGGAGATTGCGTTTTCGGAAGGTCCACTCTTCACGCATTAGTCGTCCGGCGTCGGTCCAGTCCGATTTTTCGAGGGCGCCGCGGAGCTGTTGGGCAACTTCCGAGATACGGGCGAGATTGTGGTAAACCTTCTTGTTTCCGTTGATGTGTTTCTGGAAGACGTCCCAGTTGTTGATGGCTGACTTGCGCGGCTTGCCGGTGTAGCAAAGTACGATGCGGCGCTCGAGCTCGGAGAGATCGACTCGGAGTTCGGTGCGGTGTTCTCCCCCGGGGGGAAGCTCGATGGCGGCGGCGCCACCGAACGCCGGGGGGTAATGGTCCTGTGTGCCGGTGGGGACGCGGATCACGATGGCTTCTGCGTCGCGGCTGATATGAATCCAGTCGGCTTTGCTCTTCCCTGCACCGGTAAAGCGGTCGAGCGCGGCGCATATGGCGACAGCCATGGCGCTGGAGCCGCCGATTCCCGCGCCCGCGGGAGCTTCAGAATCGGTCGTCAGGGTAAAGCCGCCGTCAGGGTTAAAAAATTTAACGATTTCGGCCAGCAACGGAAGCCGATAGCGCTTCCCTTTCACCAAGGCCGCCAGCGAGTCGAAGCTTTCTTCGAGCTGGGTGTCGCGGGAAACGAGCTTAATGCGATCGTCACCCTGCGGATGCTGATCGATCACGCAGGAGGCATAGCGGGTGATCGCCGCGTTTACCGTGACTGCACCGGGATGAAACAAATAGAGGGGCCAGATATCGAGAGTGCCGCCGGCGAGGTCAACGCGGGTCGGAGCTTTGGATGCGATTCGCATGGTTGTCCAGTGATGGAATTTGTGGTCGGGGTTCGAGTGGGGTCAGTGTGCCGGAACGAGGAGTCAACCTCAACAGTCGAGGCAAGTGCATGCGTGCAGAGAGACAACATGCCGCTTCCCTTCCTTCCGATAGTCGACACTTCCGCGCTCTCACTTGGCCAGCAAATGGCGGCGGTTTACGGGCCCGCTTTCGTTGTGCCAGGTACTGTCGTCCGAGGTGCTTGTTTCAAACGGACCAACAAAGATGCCAAAATGAGGTTGCGATGATGAATCTCAAGGGATTCCGGCGCCCTCTCCCTGGGACGCAGCCGAACTACTTACATCCGCCGTATGTCTCGTCGGTCAAGCGCGCGCCGACGAAACCGTTGGTTGTGATTCCACACACGCTTTCTGAAATTACCGGCCCGATGTTTGGGGTCGAACACGTCGATGTAAAAGCGTTCGATTTGACCAAACAGCATTCGGGGGAGCCGCTGGGCGAGCGCATTGTCGTCAGTGGGCGGGTGCTCGATGAAGACGGAAGGACCGTGCCACATACGCTCGTCGAAATCTGGCAGTGCAACGCTGCCGGGAGGTATCAAGACAAAGTCGACCTGCATGATGCTCCACTCGATCCTAACTTTACGGGGTGCGGCCACACGCTGACGGATTCAGAAGGACGCTACCGGTTTGTGACCATCCGTCCAGGGGCGTATCCGTGGAAGAATCACTACAATGCGTGGCGGCCGGCGCACATCCATTTTTCGGTGTTCGGCCCGGCATTTGCCACGCGGCTGGTTACCCAGATGTATTTCCCTGGCGATGCGCTGATCCCCTTCGATCCCATTTTTAATTGCACGGCGGATGAAACGGCGCGCCAGCGATTGATTTCGGTGTTCGATTGGAAGACCACCATTCCGGAACAAGCCCTGGGATTCCAGTTCGATCTTGTTCTGGCCGGCCGTGAAGCGACGCCGTGGGAACCTCCGCGGCCCGGTGGAAAGTGAAATGAACATTCGCGCCACACCCTCGCAGACCGTCGGACCTTTTTTTTCGATCGGCTGCGACCGCCTGAACGCGATTGATCTGGTGGAACATGGTGTGTCGGGCGAGCGCATCGAAATCACCGGACGCGTGTTCGACGGCGATGGGAATGGGGTCCCGGACGCGATGTTGGAGATCTGGCAGGCGAATAGCGCGGGGAAATACGCGCACCCGGAAGACCCTCAGGACAAGGCAACCGAAACGGGATTCCAGGGATTTGGAAGGATCCCTACCGACTCGAATGGCGCATTCTGGTTTGCGACAATCAAGCCGGGTACGGTGCCAGGGCCAAACGGCAGACAGCAAGCCCCGCACATTGTCGTCTCGGTGTTCATGCGCGGATTGCTGCGGCGCCTGGTGACACGAATTTATTTCCCGGACGAAGTGGAAAATGATCAAGATTTCGTGCTCAATTTCGTCGAACCGGCTCGACGCGGGACACTCATCGCAAGAGGAGTCTCCGGAGAAAGTAACAAATTGGAATGGAACGTTATTCTGCAGGGAGAGAAGGAAACGGTTTTCTTCGACATTGGTCTTTAAAAGACTAAGCGCTTGATCAACTCCAGATGCGGCGAGCCGTGTCGACGACGAGCTTGAGTTTTGCCCACTGGCGGTCCTCGGCAATGAGGTTGCCTTCAGCGGTTGAGGCAAAACCGCATTGGGGACTGAGTGCGAGATTTTCCAAAGGCACGAAGCGCGAGGCTTCGTCCACGCGTTTGGCGAGGTCGTCGGAATCTTCCATTTGCGGAACCTTGGAACTGATCAGGCCGAGGACCACCGTCTTCCCTCTGGGAATGAAACGCAGAGGTGCGAAGGTGCCGGAACGGGCATCGTCGTATTCGAGGAGAAAGCGGTCAACGGCGAGGGTTCCGAATAGCTTTTCCGCGACGGCGTCATAACCGCCTTCGGCGTACCAGTGACTGCGATTATTACCGCGGCATAGATGGATGGCCAAGGTGACGCCAGGTTTGCGCGCGGCCTGGAAGCAGGCGTTGTCGGCGCGCACGGCTTCGTCCAGCGCAACATCCGGATCGACATGCATTTCCGTCTTGATCCAGTCGCGCCATTTGGGATCCATGTAGTAGCTGTAACGCGGAGCATCGATTTGGATGTACCGGACGCCCTGGGAGGAAAGTTCCGCGAGATCCTTTTTCATGATGTCGACGACGGCCCAGAGCAGAGCGGATCGATCCTTATAGATTTCGCCGGTGACACCCTGCTTGAAAGCGATGGCGGGAAATTGCGTGGCGCTAGGAAGTGTAATTTTCGGAGCAACGACGCAGTGCGCGAGCAAAAACGGGACTTCGTGTCCAGTGAGTGAACGGACCTGGCGCAGTTCCTTGACGACGACGCCAGCAACGGTGCTGACCTGCGCATCCTTGATTTCCCCGGCCTTCCAACTGCGCGCCGTGGAGTCGCCGAGGTCGAAGCCCTCGACGGCGTCCGTAAAGTCACTCATGAAATTACGGCGGCGCAATTCGCCATCGGTGGCAAGTTCGAAGCCAAGTTCCTTTTGCTTGGCAATAACCCGCTGAACGTGAGTATCTTCGAGGCTCAGCAAGTGGGCGGGGTTAGAGGCGGCGTTCTTGCGCGCCTCGAGCAATTCGGGAGGCCGGAGAAAGCTTCCCACGTGGTCGGCCCTATATTGCGCTGACATTTTCGCCGGTTAGCCCCGGTAACCAAGGATGCGAGTTGACATCGGATTGCTGGGAGTTTCAACAGGCCAACGTCAATCCGCGATGAGGAGATAAAATCGTGAGTGACTGGGAAATATGGAGCGGCCTATCGGAATCGAACCGACACCTGAACCTTGGCAAGGTTCCGTACTACCACTATACTAAGGCCGCTCAACTACAATTCTGTTTATAACACGCTGCTTCAGTAGCGACAAGTGTTGCCTGATGGCGCGCCTGCATACATTCAACAGTAAACCATTCAGGAAAATCGTGGTCAGGAGACTTGACTGACGCGCGCCGATTTGACGACCGGCGACCGGCGTTGCCGCTCGGCAAAACGCGAGGCTTTGTCCTTGTCGGTGTACACGCGGCCGAATTTCTCCCCGTCCGCGTAATAAACGGTGACCAGCCAGTGGTGGTGTTTCCGCCGCCGATCCTTCCCGAAGGTACTTTTCTCTTTACTCGTCGTTTTCTTAGTCGATATTTTGGTCACAGTAATTTCCTGTACTGGAAGGTCTTTGAGGCCACTATCGCAGGTTAATAAACCTGGCGCAAGTACCATAGTAAATAGTCACGTGAACTCTATCACAACGAAAACTCGGGACCATCAGAATTTCACGCCCACGCCAAAGAATATCCAGCCCGCCCCTACACCTACGATTCGGTACACTCGCGCAGCTTTGATAGGGGACCATGGCGGCTAGGACGGGAATGCCTTCGTCGCCCTGAAATGTTGGATGCGAACGGCCGCGATTGTGCGAAGGCGCGAACCGTCTCATAGTGACACTTTAATAACAATTCGGTGCCCCGCCCTCCCATGTAGCCTTGGGCAGTAACCCTAGCTACTTTCCGTCGCAAAATAGCTCGCTTTGAATGAGCTATTCGTTGCTAGGGACCGTCTGATTCTGCTTGCACGCTTGAATTTTGCCGCTCGACCCGTTTGCGTCCCGAGTCATGGCAGTTGGGATCTCAGGCCCGTTGCCGTGCCAGGCAGCGACCGATCTGGATAACGTTGTCCGCAAGCACCCCAAGGCCAACCCATCGCCGGATCCCTTCGAACCCTCGGTACCGGCAGCGATTCATTCCGTGGCGCCGCTTCAACACGCTGATGCGGCCTTCACATCCAATCCGCCAGCGCTGCCCGGCCCGGAACCAACGCGTTTTCTGAAGTTTTCTCCGCTCGCTGCTTTTGGTGCTCCGACTTGGCACCGCGACTCGCGTTACTCCCATTGCCTGGATGGTCTTCTCATTCTTTAGACTGTAGAACCCCGTGTCGGCGGCCACCATTCGTGGTGCGCGCCCGAACCGGCGCTGGTGTTGTTCGACCGCGGGAACCAGTAGTTGGGTATCCTCTGGACGTTCGGCGAACACTTCATAGTGCGTGATGATCTGGTTCTCAGCTTCCTGCACCTTAAGCAGTTTGCCAAACTCGTTTGGTTTTGCTGTTTTTCCCTTGCGAATGATTTCGGTGTGCGGCTCGAAAAGACTCACGATCTTGTGGGGATACTGGGTAATCCCTTGAAACACTCGCGCCTTGGTTTGCCGCACCACCTGGCGCACCCGCCCAGACATCGTTTCCAGGATCTCTCGTAGTCGTTGCAGCCGCGCTTGTCGGCGCCGAGGAATGTGCTGCATTTCCTCCAACACATCCTCCGCTTGCTGCACAATCTTTCGCGTTAAACTCAGCAGTTCCCGATACCGCTCGACGCGCCGTTCCTCACCTTCCGGCCCCTTCCACCGCCCTGCCAAGGCAATCGCTATCACCTTCTTGTTCACACTGCGCATCCGGTCACGAATCCGCTTCTTCAGTCCACCAGTAGCCTTCTCTACCTTCTTCATGGTGCGCGTGAGCACACGCGCTCCATCTCCTAGTAAAGCGCTGTCGGTCGGATAGTGGATATTCGTTTCCACCACCGTGGTGTCTACCCGCATCTTCCGTCCTTGCACCACGCCTCGTTCTCGCGCCAACTCCATCAATCGTTCGTGTAGCTCACCGATCACTTCGGGCCCGATGACTTGTCCCAGTCGTGCCAGCGTCTTGGCATCCGGTACTTTCTCGTCTCCAATGCGGGTGAACGCGCGATAGACCAGATTCGCTCGTACTTCTCGCTCCAGCGTGTCGTAACTCCAGTTCCGCACGTGCTTCAAAATCAACAGCCGAAGAGCCACTTCTGCCGGAGTTTGCGTGCGCCCATGCGTCCGGCTCTTCCGATGTCGCTTTCCTTGTGCATCGTACACACTCTCCACCAGTGCGGCGTCTTCCAGCAGTTGGTCTACTTCTTTCATCCATGGTTCCCACAAGTCTTCGATGTCTTTCGCTAGTCCGCTGTGCCACAAACTTGGTTGCCGATGTCGAAGTTGGATCACGCTGCCTCCTTAATTTCTTCAGACGCAGCATCAAAACAAAAAGCTACACTTCGACAGCGCTCTACAAACCGAAAATCCGTAAATACTGGCTACAATGTTTTAATTTTGCGACGGAAAGTAGCTAGATAGCCTTCGCCCGTCGCTTCCTGTGGCCGGTCTGAGGGTAAGACTCATATCCGCTTTCGGCCACCGACTGTCCGCACTGCCAGCGAGGTCTGGGACATAAACTTTACACCCGGTGGACAGCCCCCTGGGCATCTAACACAGTGGCTCACGAATCGGAGTTACAGACAGACCAGGAAGTTGCAGTTCATGAAACTTTTGCCGAATTCTTACGTCTTTATAAGTGAGGAGAACGTTAAGCTAATGTGGCGGAGAAACAGCATGACCATGACAGTACACAAACAACCGCCTCTTCTGGAGGATCTCCGGAATCATTCCCCAGAGCAGATCGCAGAACTAAGACTGCTCTTAAGCACGTGCGCCCCTTTGCGCGCGGATGCGCGGCGGCCCGGATTTTTTGAAGTGGACGGCGATACCGACGTTTTTTATATCTTTAAATACCCTACCGGCACGAAGGTGCTTCTCTTGGGGGTGTGGGAACGCGATCGCGTAGCCGAAATGGTGGCATGCGCATGCAATGCCGCGTAGTTCCTTCATTTCCCTCATAATCTCGTAACAGGGTTTTTCCAGTGCGCGCCGCGGCGATTTGGCGGCGCGTTTTACTTTTGATCTTCGTCCAAATTTAATGACAGCGAATTGATGCAATAGCGCAGCCCGGTAGGATCCGGGCCATCATCGAAAACATGCCCCAAGTGCGCGTCACAGCGGCTGCATTTCACCTCTGTGCGCGACATGCCATGACTCGCGTCAGTCTCGGTTTCCACCGCTCCGTCTGCGGCAGGCGCATAAAAACTTGGCCAGCCAGAGCCCGAATGATATTTCGTTTCCGAGCGAAACAGCGGCTGACCGCAACATACGCACTTATACGTGCCCGGCGTGTCGGCGTCCTCGTACTCGCCGGTAAAGGGCGGCTCGGTACCTTTTAGCCGCGTCACATGATATTGATTTGGCGTGAGTTGCTTCTTCCATTCGGCGTCATTCTTGCGAACCTTCTCGTCCATCTCGACCCTCCCCGCTGTCCGACATCGTTCCGGATTGGCACAATCTCTATGCAATATCTGATTCGGCGCACCGCCTTGACGTTGCAACTTCGTGTGTCAAGATGGACATAAGAAAGTGCCCACTAAAGAAAGCATGCCCGAAGAGGCGGAAAAGCAGTACGCCGAAAAACGGCGGAGCCGCCGGGCGAAGATTGCCCGGACCTTGCGGGTGCGCCCGTCAGACCCAAAAGACGAACATTTTGAAGACTTGCCGGTCAGCATCAACGCGTCGAGGGAAGGAGTCTTGTTTAAGACGCGTCGGGCAACGTACTACCCTGGTATGCGCGTGTTCGTGACCTTCCCCTATAGTTCTCCGCATGACCCGATGAATTGCGAGTATGTGGCTCAAGTCGTGCGCGTTGACAAATTGCCGAACGGGCGCTTCGCCGTGGCGGTCAACCTTCTGATGACTGTGAACTATAGCGCGAGCAAGCCCGGATCGTCAGGTCGAGCCTGAAATTTGTCCCAATTTCCACGAATTGAGCCGGACCGTTCCAGAACCGGGATCGAAAACAATCGATTGACTCTCGATGGGACTTTCCTTATTCTGCCACTTCAATGATCTCGCACACACATCGGCACCATCATCATCACGGCCATACGCCGCGCCCGATGAGGTGTGCATAGCGATTCGCTAAACAAAGCACTCATCGGCCCGCTGGCGCAATAAAGCCCAGCGGGTTTTTTGTTTTTAGCGACGAGTTTCCGAAACGTGAGGAGACAACACGTGGAGATTGCTTTCGCAAAGGCGGGCGGCCTGGTTCCCGCGATCATCCAGGACGATCACACCGGGGATGTCCTGATGCTGGGTTTTTTGAACGAAGAAGCGCTGGCGGAGACGCGACGCACGCGCGAAGTGGTCTTTTTCAGCCGGTCGCGGAATCGCCTCTGGAAAAAGGGTGAGTCGAGCGGCCACGCCTTAAAGGTTCGAGATATTCGTCTCGACTGCGATGCGGATGCGCTTTTGATTCGAGTCGAGGCCGTCGGGCCGGGCGTTTGCCACGAAGGCTATCGCAGCTGCTTTTTTCGGCGCATGGAAGAAGATGGGAGCGCAAAAGTAATCGAGCAGCGTGCCTTCGATCCAGCTCGCGTGTATGGACAGGAGAAAGAGCGATGAGCCGGCTGAGGCTGGGCATCCCCAAGGGCAGTTTGCAAGACGCCACCCTCGACCTATTCGCGCGAGCGGGATGGAAGATCAACGTTAGTTCGAGGAGTTACGTGCCCTCGATCGATGACTCCGAGATCGAATGCCTGCTGGTCCGCGCGCAGGAGATGGCGCGGTACGTCGAAACCGGAGCGCTGGACGCCGGAATCACCGGCCACGACTGGGTCGTCGAAACGAGCTCGGCGGTCGACGAGTTGGCCGAGCTGATTTACGCAAAGCAACGCCTGGCGCGCGTGCGTTGGGTCCTCGCGGTGCCAGAGGACTCGGCCATTCACGAACCGCGTGACCTGGCGGGTAAGGTGATCGCCACCGAGGTCGTACGCATCACCGAAGCTTACCTAGCTCGCCATGGCGTCACCGCGCGCGTGGACTTTTCCTGGGGCGCGACCGAGGTCAAGGTCCCCCAACTCGCCGACGCCATTGTCGAAGTCACCGAGACTGGATCCTCACTTCGCGCCAATCGCTTGCGCATCATCGATACCGTTCTGGAATCGGCTACAGTCTTCATCATGAATCGACAGGCTGCGGCCGACGCCTGGAAGCGCGAAAAGGCCGAAAATCTGATCTTGATGCTGCAAGGCGCGATTGCCGCGGCGACCAAGGTCGGCCTGCTCCTTAACGTTCGGCGCGACGATCTTCCGGGCGTGCTCGACGTTCTCCCCGCGCTGAAGAAGCCTACCATCTCCACACTTAGCGATCCCGACTGGGTGGCCGTGAATACGATCATTGAAGAAGCGGTGGTGCGGCAAATTCTGCCAAAACTCAAAGCCGCGAACGCGCAAGGGATCGTCGAGTATCCCTTGAACAAGATTGTACCGTGATGCGAATTTTGAGACTGACATCAGTGGTCGAAAAGCAACTCCTGCGCGCGCGCCAGAATCGCGACAGCCAGGCGGAACGCGTCGCGGCACGTATCGTTGGCGATGTGCAGCGGCGCGGAGACACCGCCTTATTTGCCTGGACACAAAAGCTGGATGAGATCGATCTTCGCACTGAAGGTGTATGGATTTCGCGGCGCGAGATTGCGTCGGCCGCCGCTCACGTTAGTGGCGAATTCCGGCAAGCGGTGATGCACGCGGCGCGGAACGTCCGGCGGGTAGCGGAGAAACAACTACCCCGGCCCTGGACGCTAGAAGTTGAGCCTGGCGTGACCATCGGGCAAGTTGTGCGGCCTATCGATACCATCGGTTGCTACATCCCCGGCGGTCGTCACGCCCTGGTATCGACCCTCGTGATGACCGCGGTACCAGCGGCGGTAGCAGGCGTGCCACGAATCGTAGTCGTCTGCCCTCGTCCCAATGCAGAATTGCTCGCGGCTGCGAAACTCCTGGGAGTTACGGGAATTGCCAGGATTGGCGGCGCCCAAGCGATTGGTGCCTTGGCCTACGGCACCAAGAGCGTGCCACGCGTGGAAAAAATCTTCGGGCCGGGCAATCGCTACGTCACCGCAGCGAAGCAACTCGTCAGCAGCGATTGCGCAATCGATCTCCCCGCAGGCCCCACTGAGGCGATCGTGCTGGCGACACAGGGCAACCCACGATGGATCGCGGCAGACCTGCTCGCACAAGCGGAGCATGCCCCAGATGCAGGCAGCTTCTTCGTCACCACATCGAAGCCTCTGGCAATCAAGATACAAATAGAAGTCACCACTCAATTGCAGCAACTCCCAAGGTCGAATCCGGCCCATGATTCGATTCAGCGAGCCGGCGCGATCCTGCTAACCCCGTCAATCGAAACAGCCTGCGCTTTCGTCAACCGTTTCGCCCCGGAGCACCTCAGCCTGCCGGGCAATGCCGCTGCTTTGCTTAGGAAGGTCGAGGCCGCGGGAACGGTTTTTGTCGGTCCGTGGGCTGCGCAATCCCTGGGCGATTACGCCAGTGGCAGCAATCACGTCCTGCCAACGGGCGGGTGGGCGCGGCGGCGCGGAGGACTCAGCGCCGCCGACTTCGTGAAATGCATCAGCGTACAATCCATCAGACGCCGAGGGTTCGACCGACTCGCGAGCGACGTGCAAGCGCTGGCCCGCGCGGAAGGACTACAGGCGCACGCAAATTCCGTAACGGTGCGGCAGGCAAATGTAGGGGCGCGCTTTGGCGCGTCTCTTTCAGACGAGGCACCCCAATGAACGTTCACTTACCGGTACGCCAGGCGATCCTGGATCGCCGCACCTACGAGCCGCCTGGCGAAGGTCGCGCCGACAACATGCGCCTGGATTTCAACGAAAACACCGCGGGCTGCTCCCCAGCGGTCAAACGCGCATTGGCGAGGCTCTCGCCGAAGCAACTCGCCATGTATCCCGAATACGAACGCGGAACCAAGCGACTGGCGCGACACTTCGGAGTCAAACCCGACGAACTACTGCTCACCAATGGCGGCGATGATGCGCTGCGGCTGTTCTTCGACGCCTTCGTGGATTCGGGCAGCAGCGTAGTAATTTGCGAGCCGACCTTTCCGATGTACCGCTATTGGGGAGAAGTCGCCGGGGCCAAGATCGAAGCATTGCGTTACGGTCCAGCTATGGAATTTCCGCTTGAAAGCGTCTTTAACGCGCTGCATGCGCGTCCGCGAGTCCTGTTCGTCTGCAATCCAAACAATCCGACGGGTACGCTGAAAGGAAGGGAGGCGATCGAGAGGATCTTGAAAGCGGCAACACATACAGCCGTCGTTGTCGACGAAGCTTACGTTGAATTTTCCGGAGTCACCGTCGTCCCCTGGATTGGGGAATATCCCCAGCTCTTCGTCGCGCGCACATTCTCAAAGGCCGCAGGGCTAGCCGCCTTGCGCCTGGGCGCGGTGATTGCCTGCCCAGAGTCGCTGTCGATTCTGCGCCGCGCCACGGCTCCCTTCCCCGTCAACGTCGCCGCACTGGTCGCCGCCGAGGCGGCAGTCGGCGACCCGCAAACGATGAAGCGCTACGTGCGCGATATCCTACGCACGCGCGCCTGGTTCGAGAACGAGTTAAAAAAGCTCGGCGTGAAGACCTATCCGAGTGCCGGCAATTTCTTGCTGGCCGATTTTGGTCCAAGCGGTCCAGAGATGTGCCGGCGTCTCGAGAAGAAAGGAATTTTGCTGCGAGAACGCTCCAAAGAGATCGGCCCGGGTTTTGTGCGTGTCACCATCGGAACCAAAACCGAAATGGAGCGCCTGGTGCGCCTTATCAAGGGCCTTAGGTAAATTTTGGAGTGCGGGAGCTTGCTCTCGCCTTTGCGGCTGGAAAACATGCCAAGGACCGCCACAATCCATCGCAAGACAAACGAGACGGACATCCGCATCCGTCTGAATCTCGATGGGCGAGGTACCTCGCGCGTCTCCACCGGAATCCGTTTTCTCGACCACATGCTCGATCTCGTTGCACACCATGGGGCCTTCGATCTGGCGCTCACAGCCAAAGGCGATCTCGACGTCGATCAGCACCACACGGTCGAAGACGCGGGCATCGCGCTCGGAGAAGCGGTGCTCAAGGCGCTCGGTACAAAGCGAGGCATCTTGCGCGCCGGGTATTTCCTGATGCCCATGGACGAAACCCTCGCTGCTGCAGCGGTTGATCTAGGAGGGCGTCCCTATTGCGTGTGTAGCGGCAAGATAAACGCCAAGCGCGTTGGCGATTTCCAAACCGAATTGACCGAGGACTTTTTCCAGGGCTTCGCCCAAGCCGCCCGCGCCAACGTTCACTTGCGCATCGTCTACGGTCGCTCGCCGCACCATCAGGTCGAAGCCATGTTCAAAGCATTCGCGCGAGCGCTGCGTTTCGCGGTATCGCGTGACAAGCGCTTGCGCAATGTGCTGCCGAGCACGAAAGGTCTGCTGTGAAAGTCGCGCTGGTTGACTACGGTGCTGGCAACGTCGCATCAGTCGAGCGCGCTCTGCAGCGGCTTGGCGTCGAATCTCAAAGAGCGAAGACCGCCGAATGTCTGTGCAGCGCCCACGCGCTGATTCTGCCTGGTGTGGGCCACTTCGCCACTCTGATTCGGGCGCTGGACGATCAAGGCCTGCGCGCGCCGCTCTTGGAGGCCCTGCGTCGGGGCACGCCCTTTCTTGGAATTTGCCTGGGATTGCAGGCTCTTTACGATTCCAGCGAAGAGGCTCCGGAGCTAAGCGGCTTGCAACTCTTTCCTGGAAAAATCAAAGCGCTTCCGGCAAACGTAAAGCTGCCCCACATGGGCTGGAATCAGCTGAGTCTCACGAATCGATCACGACTGCTCGAAGGCGTCGCGCCAGACGCCCACTTCTATTTCGCACACTCCTACGCGGCGGCGGCTGGCGGCGGAGGCGCTGTTGCAACGTGCACCCACGGCTCTGAATTCACGGCTGTTCTCGAACGCGACAACATGAACGCGGTTCAGTTTCATCCGGAAAAAAGCGGCGCAGCCGGCGCGCAACTGCTCCAAAATTTCCTGAGGCTCGCAGCGTGACCCTCGCCCACCGGATCATTCCCTGCCTCGATACCGATGGTGCCCGCGTCGTCAAAGGCGTGAACTTCGTTGGCTTGCGCGACGCCGGCGATCCCGTGGCGTTGGCTGCTCGCTACAACGCCGAAGGCGCCGACGAACTGGTCGTCCTGGATATCGCCGCCTCGCGCGATCGCAGGCCCACCTTCCTCGAGACTATCCGCCGCGTCGCTGCCGAACTGGCCATTCCACTCACCGCGGGTGGTGGCATTCGCACTCTGGACGATGCACGCGCGGTAGTCCGGGCCGGCGCGGACAAAATCACCGTGAACACCGCCGCGGTCGAGCGGCCGGCCCTGATCGCCGCCCTCTCGAGAGAATTCGGCGCGCAAGCCGTCGTGCTAGCGGTCGATGCCAAGCGCGCGGACGACGGATGGGAGGTTATGGTGCGCGGAGGTCGCGACGCGACGGGTCTCGACGCAATGGCATGGGCTAAGCAAGGCGTTTCTCTCGGCGCGGGAGAAATCCTGCTAACCTCCGTCGATCGCGACGGGACGCTGCAAGGCTTCGACATCCCCCTGACCGCGGCAATCTCACGCGCCGTCACAGTGCCTGTAATCGCGTCCGGCGGCGCTAAGTTGCCCGAGCACTTCGCGCAAATATTCACTGAAGGCGCAGCCGACGCAGCGCTCGCCGCCTCCATTTTCCACGACCGCGTCCAACCCATTCGCGAACTAAAGGAATTTCTCGCCGCCAGGAGCATCGAGGTCCGCCTCCCGTGCTGATCCCTTGCATCGACCTGCAAGGTGGTCAAGCCGTGCAGCTTGTCCACGGACGCCGCCGCGAACTCGCAGTCGCCGATGTCTTTGGCCTCCTCGACAAATTTCGCTACTACCCGTGGCTGCATATCATCGATCTCGACGCCGCCATGGGCAAACTCCCGAATGATGAACTGGCTCACGACCTCTGCGTCAAAGCGAGCGCCAAATACAAGATGAAGGTCCGTATAGGCGGTGGAATTCGCACCGTAGCACGCGCGGCGACCACCGCGGACTGGGGCGCCGAGCAAATCATCATCGGCAGCGCCGCATTCCGCAGCGGTAAAGCAAATGTGCGATTTCTGAGTCAATTGGTAAAGAAAATCGATCCACGCCAAATCGTGGTGGCACTAGATACAGAAAAAGGCCGCATCGTAACCAACGGCTGGCGCCGGAAGTTAAAGCTTCGCCCCGAAACCGTGATGGCACAACTCCAACCATACTGCGCCGCATTCCTCTGTACCGACGTGGATCGCGAAGGCACAATGAGCGGCGCGAACCTCGAATGGTTTAGGAAGCTGCGCGAAGCGACTCCGCATCCGATCATCGCCGCCGGCGGAATCAAGACGCACCGGGAAATCAAAGCGTTGGAGAAAATCGGAATGGATGCCGCGGTCGGCATGGCCGTCTACAAAAACCGCCTCCGCTAGCCGCGGAGTTGGCGAACTGCGAGGCCAACCGATTTCCTTCCACAGATTTTCCATTCTAGTGACAAAACGCCAAGTCGATATGAAGTAGGATACGCCGCCATGCAAACGCTCCGATATCTAGCAATCTTCATTGCGCTCTTCGCCGTCTCAGTCCTTGCTCAGACGTCCGCTCCGCCGACCTCCACGTCACTGCCCTTCGCGCTGAAGCCGCTAGGCCACAACGCTTGGGCCGCCATCGACGACGCCAAAGGCGACGCGGGCGCCAACGCCGGCTTCGTGATCGGTGACGATGGCGTCGCCGTCATCGACACCTTCGAACATCCCGAAGCCGCACAGCAACTTCTCGTCGAAATCCGCAAGCTAACCGCTCTTCCCATCAAATTCGTAGTCAACACGCACTACCACATCGACCACGTAGCCGGAAATCGCGTCTTCCAACAAGCCGGGGCGATTGTGTTCGCTCAGCGCAATGTGCGCACATGGATCCACACCGAAAACCTGAAATTCTTCGGCAAGAACATCAAGGCGGAAGAAAAAACCATGGTCGAATCATTGGGTTCGCCCGATGCCGTCTACGATTCAGGCGTAACCTTATTCCTCGGCTCGCGAAAAATCGAAGTCCGCGTCTTCCCTGGCCACACCGGCGGAGATTCTGTAGTCTTCGTCCCGGATGCGCACATCGCCTTCACCGGCGATTTGTTCTGGCGCAACACGCTCCCCAACCTGATCGATGCGACCACCGCCGCCTGGATCTCCACCCTCGATTCCATCGCGGCGGCATCCACGTCCGCCACCACATTCGTTCCCGGACACGGCGATGTCGGCGCCCTTCCCGACGTACAGGCATTTCGCAACTATCTGGCATATCTGAGGGCTGAAGTCGCTGGTCCAGTCAAAGACGGCAAAACAGGCGACGCGCTTGTAGCGGCGGTTCTCCCCGCTCTAACGGAAAAATACGGCCAGTGGGGTTTTTTCAAAGGGTTCGCAAAGCCAGACATTCTCAACACAGCCGCCGAGCTACGCGGCGACAAAAAAGTCCCACAACCAGAGCTCAGCGGCTCAACGACGAAAACTCCCTAACGCAAATAAGCATCGGTAACATACTGCTGCACCATGCGCTGCGTATTAAAAAACGATCCATTGATCGCGATCGCGTGCTGCATCACCGTCAAATAGCGGCTGCGCTCCTTATAAAACATCGGCAAAATCACGCTCTCCAGCTTGCCATAGAGCGACTGCACCTCCGCGGCCCCATCCGTCGGAGCAGCGATGCCAACAGACAATCGCGATTCCCCAATCGACCATCCAGTAATGCCCTCGATGTGCCCTTCCACCCACCATCCGTCCAGGATGCTCAAACTCGGCACGCCATTCAGCGCCGCCTTCATACCGCTAGTCCCCGACGCCTCCAGCGGGAACTGCGGCGTGTTCAACCACAGGTCCACGCCCGCCGTAATTTTCCCACCCACTTCCATATTGTAGTCGTCAAGAAAAACAATCGGCACGGCCTTGCGCAGCGCCTTCTTTGCTTGAAAAATGTGCCGGATGATGTCTTTCCCACCGTTATCGTGCGGATGAGCCTTCCCCGCATAAACAATCTGAAATTTCCCAGCGGTCTTGGCGATCTGACGTAGCCGGTCCAGATCGCTCAAAATAAGGTCCGCCCGCTTGTACCCCGTAGCACGCCGCGCGAACCCAATCGTGAACACATCCGGATCAAGCTTCAGCCCGGTCTTTGTTCGCACCGTTTCCAGCAGCGCATGCTTGGCAATCAGATGCGAAGCCCAAAGCTCCTCCGGCGGCAACCCCAATGCACTGCGCAAACTGTAGTTGTCCTCGCGCCACGACGTAATGCACCGATCGAAAAGCTCCTTGAACGCCGGCGAGGTCCACGTAACCGCATGCACCCCGTTCGTAATCGACTCCACCGGCACCTGCGGAAACATCTTCCGCGAAGTCTCCCCATGCAACTTCGCCACGCCATTCACGTACGTACTCAAGCTCAGGGCCAGGTAAGTCATGTTCAATGACGCCCCAGCCCGCGCAGCCTGCTGCATATCCGGAAAATCCTGCTCCGCCTGCAAGATCCGCTTCACGAGATCCGCCGACGAAGCATCCTTCAAATCAAAAAACCCACCCTGATCAGGAAATGCCCGCGTCAAGTACTCCATGGGAAACCGGTCGTGCCCCGCAGGGACCGGCGTGTGCGTTGTAAAAATGCATTTGCGCCGCACCTTCTCGATGTCTTCACCGCGAATCGATGTGCGCCCCGCTTTCTCCGCCTCCTCCCCCAACAACTCCAGCGCCAGCAGTGCCGCATGCCCCTCATTCATGTGGTAACGCGTCAGCTCGGTGTACCCCAGGGCCCGCAACATGCGCACTCCGCCGATGCCAAGGAGCACCTCCTGGCACAGCCGATAGTACGCATCGCCGCCATAAAGCTGGCCGGTCAGCGCCCGGTCCGTCTCCTGGTTATCGGGAAGATCCGCATCCAGAAAGTACACGGGAACTTCAAATCCACGCACGCCTTTGACGTCATACCGCCAGGCTCGCAACTCTACCCGCCGGCTCTCCAGCGGCACGCTCACCCGCACTGGCTCTTCCTGCAGAAAGTCCTCAACCCGCCACACCGAAGGCTCCTCGGTCTGCGTCCCGTCCTCCGCCAGCCGCTGAGTAAAGTACCCCTTGCGGTACAGCAGCGACACCGCCACCATCGGCAGCTTGATATCCGCTGCCGCCCGCACGGTGTCCCCCGCCAGTACGCCAAGCCCGCCGCTGTAACTCGGCATGGCGTTCTCCAGCGCAATCTCCATCGAAAAATACGCAACGATTCGCTTCGGCGAGCGAGCTAGCTTTGCCATGTCCCTCGAGATCCCGCGAGCCCGCACCAGGGCTCGCCACACCGGAAAATCACGCTACTCAAACACCCCATTGTCGAAGAATCCAGCCACGCAAGCAAGCGACCTCCCTGAGGAGTTGCTAATGAAGAGTGGCGAGAGCCGACAACCGGCGCGCTCCAACTTGTTACATTTTCACCCATCCCCTTAGTCGACTGCGGCCGCCCTGAAACAATTGACAGCTAACCCGCCTCCTAACAATGAATTACAGAACAGACCCCTTGGCACCCGAACTGCTCCTCCCACTGCAGGTTTTTGAGTCGGGCTCAAAGTCCAAGATAATTTACAGCCTTACGGAGACAGGAATGATCTGCGGTTCACCAAAGCAACACAGAACTCTAGCTCGTGTTCGAGAGCGTGGCTCGCGAGGCTTCACGCTACTTGAACTCGTGCTGGTTGTAGCCGTCGGGATGGTCCTCGCTGCCATGGCCGTTCCCGTAATTGGGAACACCATGCGCATTTACTCCATGCGCTCAGCCATCAGCTCTCTGACCGGAGCGATTTCCTCCAGCCGTTACCAAGCCATCTTTCACGGCTGCAAATCACAGGTCGTCATTACAAAAGCTACTTACAGCTATCAGGTACAAAGCGAAGCCCCGGCGTTCGGCGGACAAGCATGCGCCGCTGCCTTCACAAACGTGGGCGGAGCGGTTCCGCTCATGGGCCGCGGCGTGGCGCTCAACGCGGATATCACGTTGACCTTCAGCCCGGGCGGCAGCGTCACCAGCAACCCGGCTGCGGCACCTATCACTTTAACCCTGAGTTACCCGGGCTTCGTCGCTACGGTGCCCACAGAAATAATTACGGTGTCTACCTATGGAAACATCACAGTCGCTCCGTAAGCCGCGCGCGCAGCGCGGCTTCACTCTAATCGAAACCATGGTGGCGATTCTCGTCCTGACCATCGGCTTCGTCGGCACCGCCGCTCTCATGAGCCAGTCCGTCAATATGGGCGCGCACGCTCGCTTCGTAAGTACCGCCGCGCTTCTCGCTTCCGAGAAGATGGAAGATCTCGACCGTTTTCCCGACAACGATCCCGTCAACCTCGTTCCGGGAGGAAGTCTGGGCGCCGACGTCGCTGGATTATTCTGACTCGGTGCAGATCTCGTCCAATAACGGCAACATCAACGAGACCACCGTTTCCGCCGGCACGACCACGCTTTACACCCAGAAACCTGATGGCACCGTAGTCGTGACTCCGGGAGCCGGACTTCCCGCTGCCACACCCGACTTGCTCACTTTCGACCGCCGCTGGCTGATTACCGCCAACCCGACGGTCGGCGGCCAGGTGATTACCGGCGCCGTCCAAATCACCGTTCTCGTAACGCTCACCAACAAAACTCTAAATCCCCCGGTCACGTTCCAGACCAGCTTGGTGCACCCATGAGAACTCACGTACATTTTGGTAAGGCGAACGCTGACCCGAAACCTGCTTCTCGCTTTCCGCGTTCGGCCGGGTTCACGCTCATCGAGCTGATGATTGCCATGACCGTGTTTCTCGTCATCGGCGCCGCGGCCATGAGCTTGTTCAAACAACATGCCGCGCTATTCAACGACCAGCAATATCAAATCGGCTTGAACGTCTCCTTGCGCAATGCGCTCTCGCAGATGGAAGCTGACATCGTCAACGCCGGCACCGGCTGGTACAACGCCACCAGTAGCATCTCCAGTTGGCCGATCGGCATTACCGTCGTCAACAACGACTTGGGTGGCGCCGCCTGTCACGTCGCCGGCTACTGCCACCTACAATGCGCCTTGCTTCGATCAACTGAACATCATTGCCCCTGACCCCAACACTCCCCCGGGCCAGGTCTAGGTGGCGCCCGGCACTGCGGGCTGTACTACGCCCGCCCTAACCACCAGCGGCACGATGACCATCACGCCTGTGGCTCCTGTAACCGCTGCGCAACTTGTCGCCGGTTTCACAAGCGGTTCGCAAGTTCTTTTCATCCACGTCGGGAACCTCCGGCACGACCATGACTACCGCCATTCTCACCGCAAATGCCGCGGCCGCTGGAGCTAACGTAGCCCTTACCTACGGAGCCACCAACGCAAACGGAACCAACAACGCCGCTCCGATAAATGACCGGCTTAATTTGACGTTGGCTGCCAACGTCGACCCTCTCCTCATTCCCACGACGCTGACCGACTCCTTTTGCAGCGGCACCGACTGGGTCGTCAAAGTGGCGCACAATTTCCTATTCCGTAGACACCGCCATCGATCCTACGGGTCCAACGCTTGTTCGCACCGAAAACGGCGTCGAAAACCCCATTGCCAGCCAAATCATTGGATTCAAAGTAGGCGCGGCCTCCGTGGCCCTTAACGGCGGCGGCACCGTGATCGGTTCCACGGCAGCCTATTGCTACAACAGCACTTCCGCCACCGCTCCCTGTTACGACAATCAGTTCGACGAGATTCGCTCCGTCAGGATCTCTCTGATCGGCCGAACGCCTCCCAAGCTGTATTCCAACAGCAACGTCAATTCCACGACGCTCTTCACCAACACTTTCGACGGACAGCCTTACAAGATTCAAGCTCTGTCCATCATCGTCAACCCCCGCAATCTCAGCATGAATGATTGAGCGTGAAGCTCAGTACGAATTGAGGAGCAATATGAAAAACCGTACTCCCGTATCGAACAAAGTCCGATCACCCCGCTGGCAGAACCAGCAGGGTATCACCCTGGTCACGACCCTCTTGCTGCTGACCTTGCTCATGGGCATGTCGCTCACGATGGTCTTGGCCGTCAGCTCCGAGTCGCTTATCAACGGCTACTATGGCCGTTATCGCGGCTCTTTCTACGCCGCGGACTCCGGAGTCGCAGCGTCACGCCAGCAGATCCTGAATAACCTGCAAGCGGCGATACCTGCTGGGTGGAGCCCCGCTGCCGGGCCGATCGCCAACACCACCACCGCCGGGACCGCTGCACAGACCGCCATCACCGCCGCGTTCGGTGCTAACTTCACCCCAGTGAATACCGCCAATTCCTGGCAGGAACGATTTAAGGTTACAAATGTCTTGGTTCCACCACCAAATACCGTCATCACCTGCGTGCCGGTTGGTGGCACGACCGACAACTGTGCCGCTCCAGGCGCAACCGTCGCCGCCCCTGTTACCGGATACAAATACTCTTTTCCTTACACGGTGACTGTGATCGGCCAGTCACAAGGCAGTGAAGTCGCCACCTTGGTTGATAGCGGCACGATCTTTCTCAACGCCAGCGCGACCGCCGCGAGCTATAACCAATCGTTCGCCGCTTGGGGTATGTTCATCGGCTACCTACGCCCTTTGCAGCGCTGACCTGGTTCCTGGCACCATCACCGGACCGGTCTTCACCAACGGTTCCTGGAACTTCTCCAATTCCGGCCCCTATACTTTTACCGACCCGGTCGGCCAGTCGGGCGCCCAAGCGGGTTGGGACAACGGCGGTTGCACCGCTTCCGCCACTCCCACCAACGGAATCCATCCGACGTTTACCGGCGGGTTCAATGTCAGCCAGCCGGCAGTCACGCTCCCGTCGAACTCGTTTAACCAAGAGCAAGCTGTACTCGACGGAATCGGCATTGCTAGCGTCCCTCCGACGAACGCCCAGCTCAATGCCGTCCTCAAGAACGCCGCGGGCACCCCTTATCCCACCGGTGGCGCCGCTTCTGGTGTTTATGTGCCGTACACGGTGACAGGTTCTCCGGCCGTCAAGACTTTCTCCGGCGGTGGCATCCTCGTCCAAGGCGATGCCACTGTCACCCTTCCCCCAACCGCTTCCTCAACGACTTCTCAGACCTATCAGATCGTAACAAGGCGGTGTGACCACTACGCTCACGATCGACCCTGCCGCCGGTTCGGCTGGCACCACCACGATCGTTACCCCCGGTGTAGGCACGCAGATCATCAATGGCGTTCCTCAGCAAATGTCTTCGAGCGGACTTTCCATGGGCGATGCCACTATGCTTTTCGTTAACGGGAATATCACTGGCCTGTCCGGTCCCGGCCAGGGTCAGGCGGCCATTCAGAATGGCACCGCCCTTAGCGTCGTCTCTTCCGGCAACAACAGCATCACCGTCACCGGCGACATCCTTTACAAAACCGAACCTGTCACCATGACCGGCACACCCACCAGCACCCCCCAATCGACCAGCTGATTCCGGCTAACAATACCGGTCAGGTGCTCGGCCTCTTTACTGCGGGCGGCAACATGTAACTCAACAACAGCCAATCCAACGGCAACCTTGAGATCGACGCCTCCATCGCTACCATCTCGGCAACCGGTTCCGGAGCCATCGTTAACACCGGAGATGGCATCAACACCCTGACCATCGTCGGCGGGCGTATTCAGAACACCATCCAGAACATTGGCGCCACCACGCGTAACGTTCTCTTCGATCGCAGGTTCTTGCGCGGGGCTTCTCACCGCCATGGTTCCCCTCAACCACCGTCACGCCAGGAGCCGGAGTCGGCGGTACCGTCACGGCCACCTGGAAAGGCACGCAGTGGCTCAACCAGACCAACTATCAATAAATCGCGCGGAAGACCCCGCATCGTAATGTGTGCCCTGGAAGCCCTCACTGACTCGAGCAGTGAGGGCTTCCGCTTTTGACCGCGCCGTTCCACAGCACTCTTCTCCGCTATAATCCCGTCTGTGACGTCTCCACTCGATTCCACACGGGTCGTTGAGCTTGCCGAAGCACTTGCCGGCCCCTACTGCGCCATGCTCCTTGGTGATTTCGGCGCCGACGTCATCAAGGTCGAGCGCCCCGGCACCGGCGACCAGACCCGCGGCTGGGGTCCTCCGTTCGTCGGCAGCGAGTCCGCCTATTTCCTGGCCGCCAATCGCAACAAGCGATCCATTACCTTGAATTACGACGATCCCCGCGACGCCGAGATCCTCCAGCGCCTGCTCTCCACGGCGGACGTCTTCATCTCTAACCAGGCCTCGCTGGCTTCTCTGCAAAAGCGTGCCCTCGATCCCGAAACACTGCGTTCCAAATATCCGGGCTTGATCCATTGCAACATCTCCGGCTACGGCCTGACCGGCCCAAAATCGGGCCGCCCCGGCTACAACATCCTCGCTCAGGCCGAATCCGGCGTGATGACTTTCACCGGTGAACCTGGCGGCGAACCCATGCGCTACCCCATCGCCATCGCGGATTTGACCTGCGGCATGTATGCGACGATGGGCATCCTTGCGGCGTTATTCGCGCGAGAGCGCACTGGTCGCGGGCAATTTCTCGATATGGCCCTGTTCGACTCACAGCTTACCTGGCTTGCGAACATAGGCAGCAACTATCTGAATGCACAGGACTTACCGGGGCGATGGGGAAACGCCCATCCCAGCATCGTGCCCTATCAGATGTTCCGATCCGGCGATGGCAAATACTTCGTCGTCGGCGTTGGCACCGAACTATTGTGGAGAAAATTCGTGCAAGCCCTGGACGCGGAAGCAACGCTTGGCGCGGATCCTAGGTTCGTGAACAACGCGCTGCGTACTACGAATCGCACGGAGCTACTCGCCACGCTGCAACGGAAATTTGATCAAGAGGCGGCTTCTGTTTGGCTGGAGAGACTTACGAGCGCGGGGGTTCCCAGCGCCCCGATCAATAGTGTGCCCGAAGCGCTGGGTGATGTTCAGACTCTGGCGCGCGGCCTGATCGTGCAGCTCGAGCATCCGTCGCTCGGCATGGCGCGCAGCATCGCAAACCCAATCAAGTTTTCGGATACGCCTGTGAGCTATCGCTTGCCGCCGCCATTGCTCGGCGAGCACACCGCGCAAATCCTGCAGTCTCTTGGGTTCGCCGTTTAGCAGGTAAGCAGGGCGAATCCTAAGAGATTCGCCAAACGCTCTTTGAAAATCTAACGTTTTGAAAACTAGCCTACTCGAAACGGCCAACATAAATGCTGCCCAGGGAGATGTCTGCCACGGGAAATGCCGCCCAGGGGTCGGAGCTTTAGCTCCGACATTAACGAGGTGAAGGATCGGGCTTTAGCCCCTGAGGAAACTCTTCTCTTCTTAGTCGCACGATTTGTGAGACCGCTCTAGTGTTGTGTCCCGGAAATACGTTCACATAGTCGCTGGATTTTTTCCAGGATCGAATCGGGTGTCGCGGTCCAGGAGAAGGGTCGAGCCTCGGCATTGTAGCGATGAACGAAGCGTTCGATTTTGGCGACCAGTTCTTTGACGCTGCCGAAGGTGCCACGACGGATGGCCTTCTGCGTGATGATGTTGAACCAGATTTCTACTTGGTTGAGCCAGGAAGAGTAGGTTGGTGTGAAGTGCACGTGGTAGCGGGGGCGTGCTGCCAACCAGCGTTGGACGCGAGGATGCTTGTGGGTAGCGTAGTTATCAACGATCAGATGCACGTCGAAAACCTTCGGGACACTGGCGTCCACATGGCGCAGAAAGTCCAGGAACTCCTGGTGACGATGACGACGTTTGCACTGACTCAGGACTGTTCCGGTGACGGTGTCGAAGGCTGCGAACAGTGTGGTAGTGCCGTGTCGGACATAGTTGTGCGTGATCCCTTCGACGTAGCCGAGGCCCAAGGGCAGCATCGGCTGGCTACGCTCCAGCGCTTGAATCTGGCTCTTCTCATCCACACACAGGACCAGGGCTTTATCCGGGGGGTTCAGATACAACCCGACAATGTCCCGCACCTTCTCGACGAAGAAGGGGTCGTTGGAAAGCTGAAAGTGACGTGCTCGGTGCGGCTGCAAGCCGAAGGCGCGCCAGATCCGGTGAACGGTCGATTTCGACAAACGCGTTTCTGCCGCCAGCACGCGGCAACTCCAATGCGTGCCGTCTTTCGGTTTGGTTCGCAGGGTTCTGCGGATCAAAGTGGCCACCTTTTCATCGGGAATCGAACGCGGCCGTCCGGAGCGCAGCTCCTCGTGCAATCCCGCCAGCCCCTGTTTCACAAACCGTCGTCTCCAGTGACCGACCGTCACTTGGTTCAATCGCAACCGGGCGGCGATGTCCTTATTGGACAAGCCGTCGGCACCGAGCAAAACGATGCGCACACGGGTCACCAAGCCATGGGGCAGCGAGCGAGAGCTAGCCATCGCTTCGAGTTGTTCGCGTTCTTCCCGCTCCAGTTGCAACCGGGCCAGCGGTCGTCCCAAACTCATAGGCACCTCCATCCTCCACAGAAGATGCCTAAGGGAAGACTCTCGCGCAAGGATTATATTAATTACTTAAGGGACACAACACTAGCTTCCGTGACTACAATTCGCGCTGTTTCATCTGCGTGACCACGAAATCGCAAGCTCGCGCCGTCAACGCCATGTACGTGAGCGACGGATTCACGCAAGCCGCCGAGGTCATGCAAGCGCCATCGGTCATGAACAGGTTCTTCACGTCATGCGTCTGGTTGTGTTCGTTCAGCACGGAAGTTTTCGGATCACGGCCCATGCGCGCCGTACCCATTTCGTGGATGCCCAGGCCCGGCGCCGACATATCCTGGTACACGCCGATCTCTCGCGCACCCGAAGCCGCAAGCATTTCGGCCGCCTGCACTGCAATGTCCTTCGACATGGCCTTCTCGTTGTCACCCCACTCGCAATGAATGGTCAGCGTGGGGATCCCCCAGGCATCGAGCTTTTCTTTGTTCAACTCGGCATAGTTCGTGTGATACGGCAAGCACTCGCCGAAGCCTCCCAGGCCCATGCGCCACGGACCGGGACCCTTCAGCGCATTTTTGAAATCGACGCCGATGCCCGCCATGGTCGCGCCGCGGCCCCAATTTTCCCGGCTTCCGCCGCCCTGATAGCCGTATCCGCGAATGAATTCCTTCTGCTTGGTTTTCACGTTGCGGAACCGCGGAACGTAAATTCCATTGGGGCGGTTGCCATGCGGCATTTTGTCTTCGTGCCCGGGCATGATCCCGCTCGCGCCCGCGCCCATGTGGTGATCCATCAAGTTGTGGCCGAGTTCCCCGCTGCTGTTGGCAAGGCCATTGGGAAATTCCGTGGTGGCGGAATTGAGCAGGATGCGCGTGGACTCCAGCGTGGAGGCGCACAGGAAAAACACGCGAGCCTTGTACTCCGTGGTGACCTTGGTCTGCGCATCGATCACCCGAACGCCGGTCACTTTCCGCGTGTTGGGATCGAAGACCAGGCTATGCACTACGCTGTACGGCCGGATCGTGAATTTTCCGGTTTTCTGCGCCGCAGGCAGCGTCGAATTCAAGCTGCTGAAGTACGACGACGTGATGCAACCGCGATGACATACGCCGCAGTAATGGCAAGCGGCGCGCCCTTTGTGCACTTGCGTGAGCACAGCAGATCGGCCGATCGTCAGGATGCGATCGTCGAAATTTTTCGCCAACCCGTCGCGAAAAGCGAGTTCCGCGCAGTTCATTTCCATCGGCGGGAGAAATTTTCCGTCCGGCAATTGCGGCAAGCCTTCCGCCTGCCCGCTGATGCCGGCGAATTCTTCGACGTAGTCGTACCAAGGCGCGACGTCCGCATAGCGGATCGGCCAATCGACGGCGATCCCATCTTTCAGATTCGCCTCAAAATCGAGATCGCTCCACCGATAGCTCTGGCGCCCCCAAGTGATGGACTTTCCGCCAACCTGGCGGCCGCGAATCCATGAAAATTTCGAGCCGGGAACGTTGGTGTAGGGATTCTCGACGTCGCTGACGAAAAATTTGGAGGAGTACTCATCGCACGCGTAATAGACTTCGCGCTGTATGGGCTGCGTCTTCTGGCGCTTGTTGCGATCGTCCCAATTGCGATACTTGAGTTCCCACACGGGAACGTGCTCCACGTAGTCCTGCTCGGGAACGATGCTGCGTCCGGCTTCCAGAACCAGCGTGTTCAACCCTTTTTCCGTAAGCTCTTTTGCCGCCCAGCCGCCGGTGATTCCAGACCCCACAATGATCGTGTCGTATGTATTTGCTGGCATGTGCTCTCCCTAAGCCTTTTTCTCGGCGGTCAACGGCACGCAACCATGGTAGGCGCCTGGAATAATCTGTAGGTTTTCCTCCTGCGTGTAACCAATTTCCGAGGTGTAGTAACCGTGGACGGTGATGCCCTTGAAGACGTCCCAGAAATTGCCCTGGAGTTGCTTGTCGCGATTTTCGGGAATGGTGTTGTTATGGCGCACCCTGGTTCGATCGGAGTGGCTGGCCATCGCGGCGTCGTCCATTGCACGCAGCAAAGTCGTCTGCTGATCCACCGAGGCGTCGACGAAATTCTTGCCGAACAGTTCATTGCTTCGCTGATCGACCTTGGCGAGGCCGTCGAGAAACGCCTGCCGCTCCGTTTCCGTGGCCCAGTCGGTGAGAATCACGTCGATAAATTCGTTCACGCGCGCAGCCTTCGCGCCAGGAGTATCGGTCACTGGAATGATCAAGTCGATCATAGTGACGACCAGAGCGTTTTGCTGGGGACTGAGCGTGCGGAGCTTATAACTTGAGCCGACTTGTGCTTGGGCTTCCTGAAGATGAGCCAGCAGACCTGGCGGCAAGACCGGAAGAGCCGCCCCGACCGCCAGCATTCTTAAAACCTCACGACGCTGCATGATTTCCCCCTGGACAACGTGGTCCTCGGTAAACGCATACTCTAACAGACGCCCCGGAACGCCCTCCCGTTTCCAGGCAGGCACCATCCGACGTCCAGAATACTATCCCACCGCCGGGCCATCTAGCACGGATTGTTGCGATTCGTAGACCCATTGTTCAATGCAACCGAGAGTTGAGGAGTCCTGCCCTATCGGAGGTGGCTATTGGAACTCGGCGAAATGTGATTCGCGACGCCAGACGGTCGGCGAAGCCCCAGTAAGGTGGCTAACCCATCTGGTCATATGGGCTTGGTCCGCGAAACCGGTTTCAGCCGCGATGGAAGACAAGCGATCGCAACTTCGCGTTACGCGAAGCCACGCCGCGCGCGTGCGCAATTCGGCTCGGAAGACTTTAGGTGCAATGCCATACGCCGCCGCGAATCCGCGAGAGACCGTTTCCCGGGCCATGCCGTTGGCCTCCGCCCAGGCGCCAATCTCGATCAACGGGCTATGGGCCAAGTCGGCCGCCAGCAGATCGGGCCAATCGTTTTTTTGTCCGGGCGTAGATGATGACTTCTTCAGCGCTTCCTTCAGAAGGAAAGTAGCGAAAACCAGATCTTTTTCAGCGGCCCGCGCCAAGGCGTCCACGTCGTTCGCGCGATAAAGCCCGGCGGCTCCGTAGGCATCCGACCAGTTCAGGCGTATGAGCCTGACACCCGCAGAAACCATTTGGTTCGCGTGACAGTCGAGCGCCGGATGGACCAGCACATCGCCCGCCGATGCACATACGCGCCCGATGTAGCCCGATTCCTCAAAGCGGCCCGCCACCACCACCGTGGCATAGGCACGCAAGTGCCGATGCCGCGGCAGAGTGAATCTGGCGGGCAGGGTTTCGATTCCAGGTGTAATACGACGAAATTGAGGGCGCTCGACGCGTACCGCCACGCTTAACTGTAAAGTGAGATCGTCATCGAGGGCAATGCTTTCGTTGCGAACCGGCCAGGTCAAATAGATTCAAGACAGCGGTGGCCGGAGTGATTCATTCTTGGTAGACGTACCCGCAGCAGGACCCGAAATTTTGAGAAGGGATGGAGCCAATGACGACAATCAGCCGGCGCGCGTTCATGGAAATGGGGATCGCCCTCGGTGCAACGTCCGTCTGGGGGAATGCTTTTGCGACACCATCTAAGGTTTCCTGGACCGAACGACGCGATCTTTATCCCGAGGGAGTAGCTTCGGGTGATCCTGAGAGCGATAGCGTGCTTTTGTGGACGCGTCGGGCGCCAATGGGTGATACCGCTGCGGGGAAATTGAATGTCGAAGTTGCAGAGGACGAATCGTTCGAGCGCGTCATCGCTACAACGGCGACGCAGGTGTCTGCAGCGTCCGATTGGACCTGCCGTGTGTTGGTTGGAGGATTAAAGCCCGCGCACGTCTACTGGTACCGATTCACAGACGGCGAAGGCAACGGAAGTCGCGTAGGGCGAACAATCACTGCGCCGGCGGTTGACGATGCGCGGCCGGTGCGCTTCGTCTTTGTAAGTTGCCAGAATGCGAACGACGGAGCGCAGAACGCCTATCGGAGAATGATTTTTGAGGATGAACGTGCGCCGGAGGGGGAGCGGCTAGGCTTCGTGCTGCACCTGGGCGACTTCATTTACGAGATCGTTTGGTACCCGGAAGATCGCCAGGGAATGTACGATCGCCGCTTCCGAGACCTTGTGCACTATCCGCACGGCGAGAAGATTCGCGACTTTCACATACCCACGACGGTGGAGGATTATCGCGCCGTCTATCGCGCGTATTTGAGCGATCCGGATCTTCAAGACGCCCGGGCCCGCTGGCCTTTCGTCAATATGTGGGACAACCACGAATTCAGCTGGCTGGGGTGGCAATCGCTCCAGAAATTCGAAGGTAAGACGAGACCTGCGCAGACTCGGAAAGTGGCGGCCAACCAGGCGTTTTTCGAATACCAGCCGGCGCGTGTGGCTAGACCTGGAGCGCACTCGCTTGAACGCTTTGATCCGCCACACGTCGTCGATGCGCCAATCACGCATTTTGATGAGCATGGCATGGGGCAGGAGCCGAATAATCTCGCGGCCCTCGCCAGCTTGAAGGGCTATCGGGCACTGCGTTGGGGGCGCAACGTAGAACTGATCGTAACCGATCAGCGCAGTTATCGCTCGGAGGAGCCGATGGACCGGCCCGAGGCGAAACCTCTTTCGAGCGATGATTTCCCGGAGATGGTTCTTGAAGAAGCCATGGAAATCCTGGATGCCGGGCGAACCTACAACAATGGACAACCTCCGGCGTCGATTCGTTTTGGCAGTGTCGAAATCGAGAATTTTTCCAAAGATCGACCTGCTCAGACCATTCTCGGAGCGGAACAGAAGGCGTGGTTTTTGGATCGCTTGCGCCAATCCAAGGCCACCTGGAAGATTTGGGGAAACACCACAGCCACATTGGACATGCGGGCCGATCCGCAAAATCTGCCACCAGGAATAACAAAGCCCTGGCCCGGGAAAGGTTTTGCTGCTTTCCCGGGAGGAGACCACAGCAGCGCGTATGTGGAGCGCGGCGAGATTTACGATTTCGTGCAGGAACATGGAATCACCGGCTTCGCCACCGTGGCGGGAGACCGCCATAGCTTCTGGGCAGGACTGGCCGCGAAATCACTCCCGCCGAAACCATTTGCGCCGGTCGGGATTGCTTTTGTGACGGGCTCGATCTCGGCACCGGGGTTGGTCGAAGCGTGGGAGCACAGCTTGCCAAAGACTCATCCGCTACGATCGCTCTTCCTGGGACAAGGACCGAGCGATGGTGCGCCACAGCCGACCGTAAACATGCTGCTGCGGCATGGAGTGAGTTCGTGTCTTGAGTATGCGCAGAGCGGCGATGTTTCCAAGGCGCGGGCACTCTCCAATCCGGACCTGTCGCCGCACCTTTCCTTTGTGGATATGGGTGGTCACGGCTACTCGGTGGTGCGCGCGACCAGCGAGGCAATCGAAACCGAGTTCGTTTGCATTCCGCGACCAATTGAACGGAGCGACCGCCAGGATGGCGGGCCGCTCCGGTATCGGGTCCGGTTTCGGACGGCGCTTTGGGGGACGGGGAAAACGCCAAAACTTGAAATGCAGATACTTGAGGGGGATCCGAAGTTCTCAGTTTGAGGCGGCCCGAACTGGCGGGTTGTGCTACATTTTCGGGCCATGAGAAGCGCGTTGCGACGTGCGGAGTTTGCGCTCCGGCGTGATGTTCGGTTGTGCGATGGGGTTACGTTCGCTCGCCTTTCGCGGGCGCGGGACTATTTAGGGGCTTCCTATCGCGAGCGAGTTACGTTGGACAACGCAGCCAGCCACGCCTGTCTTTCGGCCTTTCATTTCAACCGGTTGTTTGCGCAAGCATTCGGCGAGACTCCCCACGAGTTTGTGACGCGAATGCGAATGGAAGAGGCGAAGAAACTTTTGCTGGCCGGGAATCATAACGTGACCGACATATGTTTTGACTTGGGGTATGAGAGTTTGGGATCTTTTAGTTTGAAGTTTCGGTCTTTGACGGGACTGTCGCCGGTCGCTTTTCGGCGGGAGGCGCGGGTTAGCTTCGGGGGATTCGCCTCGCATTGGCCGCTTTATTACATACCTGCCTGTTACCAGCAGTTCCTTATCCGTTCCTGATCTAGGCGATAGTGCTTGTAGCTAGCTCTTGCTCTCTCACTGGGGCTGCGGATAGGAGTGTCCGCGTTCGTAAAACCGCAAGAATCGAGAAGCGTGGTGTTTTGGATTTCTGTTAGTCTGCGAACGAAATGAGGAGGAACACATGATTCAACGACTTTCACATATTACGCTTTATGTTTTGGACCAGGATTCGGCGCGGGATTTTTATGTCAACAAGTTGGGGTTTGAAGTGCGGATGGATGGGAAGATGGACAATGGTTTTCGTTGGCTCACTGTTAGCCCGAAGGGGCAGCCCGATCTGCAGATCATTCTTATGCAGGTGGATGGACCGAACATGCAGCCCGAGGTGGCCAAGACGATTCGCTCTTTGCTGACTGAAGGCAAGATCAATGGGGGGGTATTGCAGACCAGCGACTGCAAGAAGACTTACGAGGAGTTGAAAGCCAAAGGAGTGGAGTTCCCTTCGCCACCGAAGGAGCAGTTTTATGGGATTGAGGCGATTATGAAGGATGATTCGGGGAATTGGTTCAGCATGACCGAGCCTAAGGGGGCTTAAGGCACAGGGCCCCGCGGAATTGGACTTCACTTCCCGATGGGGCTCGCGTTGAGGTCCTGAGCGCATCCTCGTCGGATGCGCTCAGGATGACAGGGGCCATTCGTGCCATGACTGCCGGGTAGCGGCCGGTTTCGTAGGCACGCCCATGGATTTCTCGCGTGACTCGCCGACTAACTTTTTCGAGCAAAGGCGGGTCAGGAGACAGCTAAGACCAGCAGTGTCGCATCGTCTTGCCAGTGGTTGTGGCAGAAATCGCCGGCGGCTTTCAGTATTTTGGCCTGGAGCTCGTCGGCGGTCGAGGCGGCGTTTTGCTGCAGCAAGCGCACCAGTCGCTCTTCTCCAAATTCCTCTTCGTGGGGATCGCTGGCTTCGGTAACGCCGTCGGTAAACAGAACGACGCGATCGCCTGGTTCGAGACGTATCTTCCCCAGCGCAAACTTCTGGTTCGGAAAGACGCCGAAGACGCCGCCACCCTCGGTTAGGCGGTCGTGCGAGCCATTTTTGTGCAGTACGACGGGTGGATTGTGGCCGGCGTTCACGTAGTGCAGCAGGCGCGATGCACCGTCGAGCTGCGCATAGAAAAACGTAATGAAACGGTCGCTCGCTATATTGCGGCAGAGTAACGTGTTCAAACGCGTGCACAATTCGTCGACCGGCAAATCCGCCGAAGCGAAGCCGCGAACGGCAGCTTGCATATTCGACATGAGGAGCGCGGCGGGCATGCCCTTTCCGGCGACGTCCGCAATGCACAGGCCCACGGTTTCCCCTCCGAAGGGCAGCACATCGAAATAATCTCCGCCGACGACTCGGGCCGATTGCCAGGCGCTGGCGAGTTCATAGCCGGGCAGTTGCGGTATTTGCTTGGGAAGAAAACCCTCTTGAATGGAACGCGCCTCGGCAATTTCCTGCTCATGCCGGTGCAACTGGGATGCGACCTCTTGATGAGCCTGGTTTTGCCGCACGGTGCTGCGTGCCAGTTCCTTACGCTCGCGTCCCAGCGTCAGCTGTTTTTGTAAACTTTGCAGCAGCTTCGCGTTGGTCCAGGGCTTTTCGACAAAATCCGTTACCCCGTGTTGCATGGCCTCCACAGCAATGCCTACCGTGGCCCAACCGGTCATCACGATAATCGGCGGCGTACCTTCGAGCGCGTTGAGTTGCGCCAGCAGATCGAGCCCCTCGCGGCCCGAGGTTGTATCTCGCGCGTAGTTCAAGTCCATCAAAATGAGATCGAATTCCTGCTGCGCGATGGTTGCCAACAACTCCGCGGGGGAAGAAACCGATTCCGTGGCGTACCCGTTTGCCTTCAACAGTAGATGCAAGGCGCCTACGATGTCGGGTTGATCATCGGCGATGAGGATTCGAGTGGGCATCGTTTGAACTTGTCTGGAAACCTCGGTCGCCGCTGCCGCCATGAGTCGCAACCTCTCTTACTTTGCGCCAGCATACAGTTCGCCGACAAGAGAAGATAGGGCAGGCTGGCGACCACTGTCGAGAACTACGTAAGCCGCTCGTTTGATGGAACTTGTGAGGCATCGGTTATTTCCAAAACAGGACCTTTTGCTCACATGCGGGAATGCGCGTCCCGATTTCGGACGAGAGGAAATGTGCAGAAATATGGGTCGGTATTGGGCTTTGGGCTTGGCGCAGGCACGATGCGGGCCTGGAAACGTGTCACACGCAATCACGGCTTGCCGGGCACCCCGGATGAGCGAACATCTGTCGAAGATGAGAGAGAAGTCTAGTGCGAGATTTTGAGAACGGCAGCGCCTTCGATGCCATCGTTTTTCAATGCGTTGAGAGCGCGATTTGCCTCCGGGAGGGGAAATAATTGCACGTGCGAGTGAATGGGAATTTGCGCCGCGACGCGCAGGAAATCTTCGCCGTCCCGGCGAGTATTGTTTGCGACGCTGCGAATGACGCGCTCCTCGTAGAGGAGATCGTAGCTGAACGACGGAATCGGGCTCATGTGAATGCCGCCAAGGACCAGCGTTCCACCTTTGCGAAGAACGTTGAGTGCGGCGGGAATGATGGCTCCGGCAGGGGCAAAGACGATCGCGGCGTCGAGCTTGTCTGGAGGTTCAGCGAAGGTGTCGCCAGCCCACTTCGCGCCGAGATCAAGGGCCAGGCGCTGATGGCGAGCGTCGCGAGTCATGGCATAAACCTCGACGTGCCAGTGGAGCGCGACTTGTATGGCGACGTGAGCCGCGGCGCCGAAACCGTAGAAGCCGAGTTTGTGTATGGGCTGCGGAACATAGCCCGGAATGACTGTCCCACTGGAGTCTCGCTGTGATTTGTCGAGTCCGGCGAGACGCAAGGATCGAAAGCCGATGATTCCCGCGCATAGTAATGGAGCGGCTTGCTCGTCGGAAAAACCCTCTGGAATCTTGTAGACAAAGTCTTCTGGGGCAACGATGTACTCCGCGTAACCGCCGTCGACGCTGTAGCCGGTGAATGTTGGGTGGTCGCAAAGATTTTCGGCTCCCGAGCGGCAGTATTCGCAGGTGCCGTCGGTGTGATGGAGCCAGGCTATGCCGACGCGGGCGCCGAGCGGAAATTTGTGAGCGCCGGCGCCGACCGTTTCAATGGTGCCTACCACCTGGTGGCCGGGAATTACGGGTGATTTGCGCGGCGGGAGTTCTCCCTCGACGACGTGCAGATCGGTGCGGCAGACGCCGCAGTGACTGATGCGGACGAGCACTTCGCCGGCGGCCGGCTCCGGCAGGGGCACGTCGACAAATGCGAGCGGATTGGTTTCGACGGGAGCGGGGGCTTTGAGGATGCAAGCTTTCATAGCGTAGTGATGTTCCGCGCATCGGGTTGGATGCGTTGAAATGCTATTCCGAGCGCGGCGGACCGATCGTGCTCTGCAATTTCTGAAATTCCTGCATTTCGTGCTGGGCGCGATCGGTCTTGCCTTGCTTGCGGTATAAGGCCGCCAATCCGAAGTGCGATTGCGCGGCGAGCGAAGTGTCTTTTTCGAGTTCAATCACACGCGTCCAGGATTTCTCTGCGGTCGCGGCATCGCCGGTCAACGAGGCGGCTTTGCCGAGCGAGTAGAGCGTCTCTGGCATGTCCGGCTTCAAGGCGTTAGCACGCTTCAGCTCGGGGAAAGCCTCTTGCGCTTTTCCCTGCTGAAGTAACGCGGCGCCCAAACGATAGGCGGCTTCGGCGCTCCCTGGTTGGAGCTTTATCTCGGCGCGAAATTCTTCCTCGGCTTTTGGCCATTGCGCGGAATTGGCGTAGACCTGGCCTAGTTCGAGGTGAAGGCCTGGCAGATCCGGACGAAGACGCAGGGCTTCTTGAAATTCCTTTTCGGCTTGCGGCATCTGGCGCAGTACAAAATAGTTTTCCGCCAGAGCTTGATGGGCGCGTGCGGAGTCGGGGTGGGCGGCGATCAACGCGTCGATGGAATTCTTGGACAGCAGGCCGCTGGCGTGGCCGAGATAGTAGAGGAGATCAGGATCGTTGGGGCGCTTGGCCAACGCGGCGTTGAAATTGGTGACAGCTTCCTGGAGGTGGCCGGTTTCGAGTTGTGCGATGGCGAGAGCATCCTGCGCGCCGACCTGCTCGAGATGCGGGATCGCCTCCGCGGCGTAGCCTTCGGCGAGCAGCGCGTAGCCCAGGAGTTGATGTGCAGCTGGCAGATCGGAATTCAATTCCAAGGCACGCTTGAGGGGAGCGATGGAGGCGCCGTAATCGCGCTTTTCCATGTACGCGGCGCCGAGATTGAAGAATGCATCGGAGAGGCTTGGATCGAGTTCGGTGGCTTTGCGAAACTCGGCGATTTCGACGTCGACTTGATGCTGATTCCGCGCGTCGACTCCAGCTTGCATGTGCTGCGCGGCGCTGGACGTCGCCGTTTGCCCAGCGAGCCAGGCGAGCAGAAATATCGAGGTCATGAACGCTCCGGTTCGCGCACTTCCAGGAATTGGTCCGCGCGGACCTCATTCAGGATTTGCTTTTGGCCGGATGGCCAGAGGACTTCGATCGTTGCTTTCTCTGCCGACCCGAGACCAAAATGAAGGCGCTTGTCGTTCGCGCAGACGTAGCTTCCGGCCGAAGTGGCGAAACGCGTCTGACCGTTGACCTGCACGCGGGCGCCGTAGCCGTCGCGATTGCTGCGCGTGCCTCGGAGCGTGATCGAAAGCCAGTGATTCCCACCGCCTCCCCGATTCAGAAGCAGGATCGGCGGCCCGCCCAGCGTAGTGATTACGGCATCCATCCAGCCGTCGTTGTTGATGTCGCCAAAGGCTGCACCCCGCGCGGCCAACGGCGAAGTGACCCCGGAATCGGCCCGCTCGAAATGCCCGTTGTGATTCAGCGCTAGCAATGGCAGCTCTTTGTAGCGCAGCGAAGCGTCGATCTGTTCGACATTGTCGAGCACATGGCTTTGCGCCACGAACAAATCCTTCCATCCGTCATTGTCGAAATCCTCCAGACCGATACCCCAGCCGGAGCTGCCGGACGTCAGCGCGCCAAGTCCGGTTTCGAGGCTCTGATAGCTGAACGCTCCCTGCCCGTCATTGTGATACAGGCCATAGAGTTCGCGCGGAAGTTCGGTCACCACGATGTCCGGGCGGCCGTCGTTATCGTAATCCTGGAACACCGTGCCCATGCCGGACAGTCCTTTGCCGTCGGAAGTAAGGGCGGCGCCGGATTCCAGCGCGCACTCCTTGAAGGTACCGTCGCCATTGTTGTGGAAAAGATACTGCTGCATGCCGTCGTTGGCGACAAAAATGTCGGTGAAGCCGTCACTATCGTAATCCGCGAAAGAGACGCCGAGCGCTCTTCCCTTTTTTGCGGTGATGCCGGCGCGCTCGCTGACGTCTTCGAAGGTACCGTCGCCGCGATTGCGATAGAGCACGCACGTAGTCGCAGGAAAAGCCGCGGGCGGGCAGTACGTGTGCCAATCGCCGCCGCAAATCTTGTTGTGATCGGGATCCCATTCCATGTATCGCGTAACGAAGAGGTCGAGGCGACCGTCGTTGTCGTAATCGAAAAACCCGGCGGAAACCGACCACCCACCGGCCGCGACGCCAGCTTTGGCAGTAACGTCGGTGAAAGTTCCGTCGCCGTTGTTGTGATACAGGACATTTCTTCCATAGCTGGTGACGTAGAGATCGGGATAGCCGTCGTTGTCGTAGTCGCCGACGGCAACGCCCATTCCGTAGTTGCCGTTCCCCGCGGTCGCCAATCCGGCCGCCTGCGTCACGTCCGTGAAACTCCCGTCACGATTTTGACGATAAAGACGATTCCAGTAGCGCGGATTGCTGCGCTCGAAGTTTTCGGGTACATGCAACGGGTTAGCAATTCTGCCGCCGTTCACGAAAAACAAGTCGAGAAGCCCATCGTTGTTGTAGTCGAACAACGCTACGCCGCCAGGCATAGTTTCGATCAGATATTTCTGAGGGGTCGGCGAATTCTGGAGAATGAAGTCGATTCCCCGAAGCGGCTTCACCTCGAAAACGGGAGCCGCGGCAGCCAACGCCGCAACACCCAGGAAATTACGCCGCGTGAACCGGCGACCCATGTCTATGCGTGACTCCTTGTGCCGCGAGACTGAGACCCGCGCAGTCAAATAGACAAGAAATAGGCTAACACGACGCAGGAACTCATCCAGCGATCGCAACAAGCCAACAACAAAGCCGCGCCATCCTTGCCGCAAATGAAACGAGCGCCGGGGCGAATGTCAGTAAAACATTCGCCCCGAGCGCTCGCAGTATCAACCGCAAATTCAGAATCAGAACAGGAACTTCAGCCCGAACTGAATCAGCCGGGGATTCGTTCCTGGATAAGTGCTGCTGACCTGGCCGAAGGTCGCGCTGCCAAACGAAGTATTCGGCGGCGCAAACTGCGTCCGGTTGAAGAGGTTGAAGAACTCGGTGCGGAACTCGAGTCCAAGCTTTTCGTCGGGGCCGAACTTCGTTCGCTTGAACACGGAGAAATCGAAGTTTTTCACTCCGTCTCCACGCAACGTGGGATCGGTGCGCGATTCGTTGCCGAACGTAAAGTCGGCCGGTGCGCTGAAGCAGGCCGTGTTAAACCATTCATTAAGTTGAGCCGAGCCGCCGGCGGGCGCCGACTTGTTGCAACCCGCAATATAGTTAGGCCGGGAACCCGCGCCAAACAGCGTCGCGTAGTTCGGGGCGGAGTTGGAGAGCACCAGCGGGAATCCGCTCTGGAAGATGGTCACGCCATCGACGCCCCATCCGCCGATGAGCTTATCCATGGCTCCGGTCGCGCCAGACATGTAGCGCCTGCCGCGGCCGAAAGGAAGGTCCAGCACGTAGCTGATGACCAAGCGTTGCGGCACGTCCTGAGACGAAAGCGAGCGCTCGGCCTTGTTGTTGTTGTTGTCCTGAATCGCGCCGGCTGCAACCTCCAGCCAATTCGTAAGCGTATCGGTATCGCTGATCAGCTTGGAGTTTGTGTAGGCAACGAGCAGCGAACCCGCACTGGCGAAGCGCCGCTCTACGGTCACTTGCAGCGAATGATAGGTGCTGTCGTACGACCCCTGGCCAGCAAGGCTCAGCCCCGTGTATTGCGGATAGGGCCGATCAAGCTGCCCGACGGTCGTCGTGGAGGTGCCCAGGGCGTATGCGGTGCCCGTCGCAGCGTCGAAGAACGGGTTGGCGACCGATTGCAATAGAGTCACGCCCGTGGCGTCGCACCTGGCTCCAGTAACCGCGGACTGCGCGGCGCATTGCGTTGCGGCCTGACTCAGGTAGTTATCGCCAATCTGGTCGATCTGCTGTGAGTAGGACTGCAGATGCGTGCCTTTCGAACCCACATACGCGATCGAACCAAAGAAGCCCCACGGCAGGTTGCGCTGAATATTCAGGTTCCACTGCTGCACGTAACCCTCGGGATGATTTCCGAGATCGGCAACCGTGGGATTTTGCACCACCTGAGTTGCATACTGCTGCGTGCCCAAGGTGCCCAGAGTTCGCCCAACCGGTGGCACGATGCTCGGCAGGAACGGAGTGTTGATGGTGTTGATCGGCACGGTGCCATTGATGGTGCCGTTGTAGGAGGTGGTCGCATCATTCACCAAGTCGTTGTTCGGATTGAGACCAAACGAAACGTAGTTGGGAATGATAGAAGATTCCGTAGCCTCCGCGAATGACGGTCTTCTGGTCGAAACTATACGCAAAGCCGACGCGCGGCGAGATGTTCGTCTTGTCGAGTGGTATGGCGTTGCCGCCGCCGGTGGGCACGAGGAAAACGTCACCACGCACTCCGGGGAGGCCGGGTACGCCGGCGAGGCCCGCGGTCGCGGCGGGATTCGACAGCCAGTTCTGGGCGGTTGGGTCAAAGTAAGATAGCCGATTGAATCGTTCCGACCAGGGTCCCTGCAAATCGTAGCGCATGCCGAGATTCAGGGTCAGTTTGTTGGTGACGTGATAGGTGTCGTCGGCATAGAAGCCCCGATATATCTGTTGACCCGCGATCAATGCGGGCACCACCGCCTGGCCGAAGAAGTGGTTCTCCACGTTGCTCGGATTGTCCGCGTATCCCAGCAGGAAATCCGCGAAGCTGAAGCCCGTGAAGCACGCCTGCCCGGAGCCGCAGAAAGCGAACGAGCCGCTGGCCACATTGGTCTGCGCATAGTTGTCACGCCCGATGATCAGTTGGAACCCTAGTTTGAGGGTGTGGCGACCCCGCACCATGGTGATGCTTGGGGTTAGGTTGAATTGCGTGTTGCGGTCCTGAATGAAGCTCTGCCCCTGCGTGCACATGATGTTGTCCGCGAAGTTCAACACGCACGGCGTCGGCGGAGTCCTGGCGATAGACGGCACCGCGTCGTTATACTGCGCCGGCCAGCCGATGCTGGTGAGATCGAAACCCGAGTTGATCGGCGAGCGATTGTAGGCAAAGCGGCTAAGACTCGCGTTCAACCCCAGGATCGTGCTGGGCGTCAACGTGTAGTTGTAACCCAGCGCGGCAGCGTGGCTGTCGTATGTTTCCGCGCAACGGTCGGCGCAGAGCCCGGTGCCCAGCGGATCGACCGGCAAGTCCAGCACGTTCCAATACGTATAGCGGAAGAAGATGTGCTGATTCGCACCGAGGTTCTGGTCCAGACGTCCGACGACTTGGTTCTGGTTGCCCCCGCCGCTCGTGGCCGTTGTGTAGTTGTTGGTGTCGATTCCGGTCGTGGGGTCGATGGTACCTGCCGTATTTGGCGCCGGGAAATATTTCAACAATGCCAGCGAGGTGGGGTTCAGCCGGCTCGTTGGAACCACGTTGCCTGCGAATTGCGTTGCGGGTCCCGTGTAACCTGCGCAAGCCACGGCGGTCGTCACCGTGCCGCCGCATGGATCCATCACTGGCGTCTTGATCGCGGAAAAGTTGCCGGCCTCCTCTGCCGCGGTGGGCACGGTAGTCGTGAATGCGGTCCCCGTCCGCAGGCGGAACCCTTCCCAACTGAAGAACCAGAAGGTCTTGTCGCGACCGTCGTACAACTTCGGAATGACGAGCGGCCCGCCGGCATTCGCTCCGAATTGGTTTTGCGTGAACGGAGGCCTTTCCTGTCCGGCTTTATTCAAGAAGAAGTCATTCGCATCCAGCACCTTGTTGCGAAGATACTCGTAGGCTTCGCCATGCAGGCCGTTCGATCCCGATTTCGTGCTCAGGTTGATCACGCCACCGGAAAATTTCCCCCAGTCCGCTCCGAGGTTGCTGGTCTGCACTTTGAACTCTTGAATTGAGTCCTGCGTAGGAATCACGACGGGTAAATTGATGTAGCCAATGTTGAGCGGCTGGCCGTCTAGGTATTCGGCGCTCTCATTTCCGAACGATCCGTTCACCTGGTAGTTGCCCCAGCCAAACGGGTTTACTCCAACCGGCGTGCCCGTCGCACTACCTTGCGGCACCACCGACGGCGCCAAACTGATCAGGTTGAATACGTTGCGGCCGTTCAGCGGCAACTCATTTGCTTTCCGTTCTTCGACCACTTGTCCAATCGAAGACGTCTCCGCTTGGAGTTGCGGCGTTTCGCCGGTGACTTCCACGGTCTGCGAGACCTCACCGACCTGCATGGTCAGATCGATGCGTACGCCCTGTCCCACTTCCACCACGACGTCGGGCCTCGTGATTCGTTTGAAACCCGGCTTCTCCACATCGATTCGATACTGGCCGGGCAACAAGTTCACAAAGGAATACAAGCCGTCCGATCCGCTCTGCTGGACCCGCTTTTCTGCTGTGCCCGTATTTGTCAGCGTCACGTCGGCACCAGAAATCGCGGCGCCGGACGAATCCGCGACCAGTCCGGCGATAGATCCGTACGTTGTTTGTGCAGACAGTGACGGACTGAAAAGGGTTGCGACGCAAAGGCCAAAAACCAACATCCACAATGCAAAAAACCGGGAATGCAACTTTCTCATGATCTACGCTCCTAACGGCGAATGCGACTAACGCAATGACGATGGCTGTCGTGGGGACACACCAATCGTCTGCGCTCCAACGTGGAACCCTTTTTCCTACACTTCTCCTCGACATATTTGCGGCTTGCCTACGAATACGAAGGAGCGAGCTGTGATGTACCAGCGAAGTACGACAAATGCGGATTAACAAGAGATGACAGCGACTACATGCGAGCCTACAATTTTTGGGAACTACATCGATCCGCTGGACGGCTTGTTGCGTGCCGTACGCGTGAACCACGCGTGCTCGGATTCGCCGCAACCACCCAGGCCGCGCGACGCCGACATTTTCGGAGGTTTTCATGGCTGGCTTCTGATCCGCACGCAAGCGCGCGAGCAACTTCTTCCACGAAGCCGAATCGTCCCACGATTGGGATTCGTGGGGTTCCGGGTAGTTTCCAGCGAGCGCCGTTAGCCCCTCCGTGCCTAGCGCACGATATTGCGACAGCGTCTCACGGCAGACGTCGCATTTTTCGAGGTGCAGCTTGAGTTCCGCTAACTCGTCCGCGGTAAGGGCTCCGGTTACTGCGAGGGCACACATCTCCCTGAATCTTCCGTGTCCCGTGTCGTCGCGGAGGCCGCTTGACATCGCTTGCTCTCACGAAGGCGCTGCACGAATGCGCTTTTGCGCAGTCGCTCCAGTGCTCGATAGAAATGATGGCGCGTGTTTCCCAGAGGTTCGTTCAGCTTCTCGCTGATTTCCCGCAGGCCCAGGCCTTCGAAATAAAACAGCCCCAGCGTCTTTCGCTGAACTTCAGAGAGTTGGGTAAACGCCTTCTCCAGTTGCACCCGGTCGAGTTTCGACGTGATCTCGCGATCCAGGTCGGTCTCTCCCGCTAACGTATCGTCCAGGGACTCGAGTTCTGTACCAGCATAAAAGCCCCGCCGGGCCAGGTGCGACTTCCGGTCCAAAGCCCGGTGAAGAGCGATTTGCAGGATCCAGTTTTTCACACTGCCCTTCGAGCCGTCAAAAAGATTTGGTTTCTTATAGAGGTAGAAAAAGACTTCTTGGACTACGTCTTCCGCCTCGCCGGGATCACGCACAACTCCCCGGGCGATACTCAGTACGAGGCGCGAGTAGCGGGCGAACAGGATTTCCAACGCGTCAGAATGGCTGGACTGCAAGCGGGCCATCGCTTCTTCATCGCTGGGAACGTATTGCCGGGATTTGGCAGATGCCTGCCGATTCCCTTCCCACACGCTTGGAAATCTCAGCGCCCGCCCTGGTGGCGGCGAACTCATTAAGGTCCCTATTCCACGCCATCCCGCTGGCACCATCAGCAGAATCAGCGCTGCATCGGCAACTCCCCGGCAAAGGCCGATGCCAGAATAAAAACTACTTTCTCTTCGACGCATGGCGACGACTTTTCGATGCATCCGATTTCATCCAAATTGTTCAAGAAAGTTACGGAACCGCTGGTACAAAAATGGTTCGCGCGCCGTATAGGCGTTTTCCCCTGATCGTTGTGGGGCGGGGCTTCTTTACCCTGAGCTTCGAAGGGCCCCGCCCGGCCATTGCGTCTCGGCGTATCTCTCATTATCGCAACCAATAAGAGCTACCTTCCGAACCGCGAAACCGCGGATCGCGCCGCATGGTACCCGCACATTCCATGCACCCCCGCTCCGGGCGGTGTCGATGACGAGCATATATATAGATCGCGAGCCGAAGTCGCGTAGTGCCGCCACGTGGGTCGAAACAAGAACTGCCGGACATCCAAGGCGCCACCCCCGATGTCGCCTCCAATGAGGTTGGCATCCATGGCTTCGAGTGCCGCCGGAGACAAAACGCCCCGCGCCAACACGGTGTCGCGGAAGCCCGGCGCGAACCGCTCGATTTGATTCTCTAGACTCTCGAGCACGTCTACTTTCGATCCGAAGGGGACGTGGCAGTAAGCCCACGCCGTGTGCTTTCCCTGGGGCGCGCGCGTGGTGTCGAATAAGCTTGGCTGTGCCAACAACACGAATGGCCGCTCCGCGTGCTCACCACTGCGGACTGCAGCCTCCGAAGCTGTTATTTCAGATGCGCTGCCTCCCAGGTGGACGGTGGCCGCCCGGGAGCACTCACGGGCCTTCCAGGGGATCGGATTTGTAAGGGCGTAATCCACTTTGAAGGCGCCCGGGCCGTTGCGGAACTTCTCGAGTTGGCGTTGATAGCTTGCCGATAGACGGTGCTCCGCCATTCGCAGCAACTGTTTTGGAGTCACATCACACATCGTCACATCGGATTGGGCAAGATCGCGCAGCTTGTCAACACGGCTCGATGTCTTGATCTTCCCTCCCAGATTCGCAAAATGACTGCAGAGCGCGTACGTGATCGACTGCGCTCCGCCGCGCGGTATCGGCCACCCTACGGCGTGCGCGGCAGCTCCGAGTAAGACGCCGAATCCTGCGCTCAAGGGTTCGTCGAGGCTCAAAAAGGAATGCGCCGCCAAACCAGCGAAGAGCGCTTTCGTCCGTTCCTCACGAAATAGGAAACCGCCCAACGAATTCGCGGAAGGCAGAGCGCTTATGCCAAAGCGCGCTAACAGCCACGGATGGCGCGAAAAGATGTGCACCGGACGCAATACTTCCGCTGACAGAGCACGCCAGTTTTCCGCCAGCGGCTCCATTAATCGGCGCCAGGCTTTAGAGTCCTTTCCGAGGGCCGCGTCGTTCGCGGAGAAATCGCGCTCTAGCGTAATTGCTGTTCCGTCGTCGAAAGGATGCGCAAGCGTTGACGGGGAATGAATCCACTCAAGCCCGTGGTTTGCCAGCGGCAGCGAAGAGAAAAATGGCGAGCCGGCTGCCAGCGGATGAACGGCCGACCCGAAATCGTGGAGGAAGCCTGGAATTGTTAGCTCGAGCGTACGCGCCGCGCCGCCCGGTTGCGGCTCAGCTTCGAACACATCCACTTGGAGTCCAGCTTGTGCAAGAACAATCGCCGCGCTGAGTCCGTTAGGTCCCGCTCCGATCACATTCGCTCGGCCGTTCATGAGGAGACTTGCTTTCGTGGTATGTTCAGACGCGTTCGTACCCTGCGGACTTTCTCTTCGTCGTCGAGTGGAACAAATGTCATGCGTTCATTCCCTCGGCTCATTCCCTCGGCGACGACACCGTCGGCCATTCCGCGACCGTGATTTTTCCGTCCGCTTCCCGCTGTAGTGTGGGAGCGTAAAGTCCCAGCAACTGACGCGTCCACCAAACGCCTTGCGCGTGTTTCTCTTCCGGGGTGCTGAACCAATACTCCCAAATCACGGCGCGAACCTGCCGCGGCGGCTGTCCAGGGAAAGGATTGCCCGCGAAGAGTGCAAGAACATCGACGCTACCGGTAAGCAGCCGTTCTTCGGTCCGCGGCACGATAGGATTCGAACGCCATTCCCCTAGCGACGCGAACCACAGATTCCAATCGAAACGAGGTTGATAAGGCGCGTAAATGCCGGGCGCCTTGCTGGGATCTTGCGGCTTGTGGCGAAAGGGATACGTCATCCAGTGCTGGCCGTCTTGCGTTCCCTGAAATTCGATCTCATAGCGCCCGCGCGTCATGGTGGCAAACAGTCCGTACCGATCGGCAATGCGAAACGGTTCCAGAGCAACGACGGGCGCAGTTGGCAGCGGAGCCCCCGGCCAGAGCATCCAGACCAATAGGGTGATACTGGCGTAGAAAATCCAAGCAAACATCACGCCAGTAAGAACGAGCTGGAGCGAAGACAAATGACGATACAGCGTCCCCGACAACGGTCGTGCAGTTCCCCCTGCACCAGCGTCAGCTTGTGTCGCGTCGTCCGGCGAGCCGCCGGATGTGCGGGCGCTCTGCTGCGCCCCAGGTTGCCCAGCCGAAGCCGCGAAGCCAGTGAATCCCACGCCTTGTTCGCCGCTCGCTGACGTCCTATCGGTTTTCAATATCGACGCAGAATCAAATTCGCTCACCTCGCAAGCCGAGGGCACCGCCGACCCAACAGGCAAACTCTCGCGCCATCGCGTCGGCAGGAAGCGAACCAAAAAACGATCATCGAGCAACAAGAAAGCCAACATGAGAACTAGGTAGTTCAAAAACGTGTAATTGGCCGTTAGAATGATTCCGATCTGCCACGGCGTTACAATAAAAAAGAGCACAATCCGCCACCGCCGCGGCAAGTACAACATCCATACCAGCGCCAATTCCAGCGCCAGAGTTCCAAATGCCGTCGCCGCGTGAAACCAATGCGGAAAATGCTGCACGTACCAGCCAATCCAGGTCGGCAGCGGGCCATTCTGGTAATACTCATCCATCGCCGTGAAGTGCCGCCACTCCGGATCGCCACTCGCTATCTTCGCGATACCCGACTCGAAGTAGATCCGAAACCACTCCCACAACAGCAAGTACACGCTCGCGCGAATTGGCGGCTGCCCCACGCCGAGGCCCGGCCGCAATCCGTGCGGCGCAAGAAACAGCGCAATAAATCCAGCCTCCAGCAACATCCCGTCGGATTGATACCCGGAAAACTCTCCCGCCGTGCTGACGAACGAAAGAAAGCAAAGAAAACACACAAACAACGCGCCCCGCGGCCACGCGTTTAGAACAACCAGAACCGACGCAACGATCCCGATCCAGCAAACCGCCATCAACATGTTCGAACTGCTGGACAGCCAAAACGCACTCGGAGCGTACCAAAATCGACCCCTTCCCGCGGACTCGGCCACCGCGCGTAAGTACTCCGCAGCAGGCAAAATTCCGACCGGCCCCATCAAACCGCGAATCTGAAAGATAAGCGAATAAAACGCGGAGAAATAGATCAACCCAAGCGCCCGCAAAAAAATCCACCGGGAGATCAATCGCCCGGAATCGCCGGATGCAGGATGCAGCAACCACCGGACCACCGAAACTGACTTCCAGTCCGTCATATCCGTGCTCTACTCAAACCCCCTACTGCCCTCTCGGTCGCATCGCCGATTTTCACATGGCAATGCGTCATTTCTCACACCGGGTGAATCTATACCGTGAGACCATACGACCCCCGGAGAATAATTGCATGTCTTATCAACCCATCGAGGACTACGGCATCATCGGCAACATGCGCACCGTCGCCATGGTCGGCATGAACGGCTCCATCGACTGGCACTGCTCCCCCAATTTCGATTCCCCCAGCGTTTTCGGCGCGCTTCTCGACGACGCCAAGGGCGGCCGCTTTCAAATCTCTCCGATCGCCGACCACGTCCGTCGCAAGCAATTTTACTGGCCTTCGACAAACATCCTCGTCACGCGCTTCTCCCACGAAGACGGCATCACCGAGATCGAAGACTTCATGCCCGTAGGTTTCGCTGCGGACTCTCTCTCCTACCATCAAATCCACCGCCGAGTCCGCTGCGTCCGCGGTCCGGTTCGCCTCCTCGTCCAATGCCGCCCGGCCTTCGACTACGGCCGTCAGCCCCACGAACTCCAACTAGCCATTGGCGGCGCCAATTTTTATTCAAACGCTACCCGCTTCAGCCTCGCCACCGACGTCGCCTTGAAACCCGACGGCTCGGGCGGCGTAGCCGCGGAATTCGTCCTCGAAGAAGGCCAATCCCAAACCTTCATCTTCCAGCACGACGGAGAATCCGCGCCGCCCTCTACTCCCTCCTCCGAACGCGAAGCCAAGGAACCCTTCGAGCGCACCGTAAAATTCTGGCAAGACTGGTTATCCCGCTGCACGTACCACGGCCGCTGGCGCGAGCGCGTCGAGCGGTCGGCTCTCGCCCTGAAACTCCTCACCTTCGAACCCACCGGCGCCATCGTCGCCGCCCCCACCACCAGCCTCCCCGAAGTCCTCGGCGGTTCGCGTAACTGGGACTACCGCTACACCTGGATCCGCGACGCCGCCTTTAGCGTTTACGCGTTGGTACGCCTGGGCTTCACCGATGAAGCCGCCGGCTTCGTGAACTGGTTGCAGCACTATGTCGGCAAGCATCACTACAGGGGCGTTCAACTCCCCACAGTTTTCACCATCTACGGCGAGCCTCTCCCACCCGAGGAATCTCTCGATCATTGGGAGGGCTACATGCGCTCGGCGCCAGTCCGCATCGGCAACGCGGCCTCCGACCAATATCAATCCGACATCTACGGCGAGCTGATGGATTCGCTCTACCTCTACAACAAATACGTCGGCCCGATCGCCTACGATTTCTGGGTCAGCATTCGTCATCGTCTCGACTGGATTTGTGACAACTGGCAAAAGGTCGACGAAGGCATCTGGGAGGTGCGCAGCGGTAGACAGGATTTCGTCTATTCAAAATTAATGAACTGGGTCGCCCTCGACCGCGGAATCCGCTTGGCCGACAAGCGCTCGTTCCCCGGCGACCGCCAACGTTGGATCCACGAACGCGACGCCATCTACGAAGAAATCATGACCAAAGGCTGGAACGACAACCGCAAGGCCTTCACGCAATTCTACGGCAGCGACGATCTCGACGCCTCCGTCCTGATTATGCCGCTCGTTTTTTTCATGGCCCCCACCGATCCCCGCATGGTCTCCACGCTCAAAGCCATCCTCGAAAACCCCCGAAAAGGCGGCCTGGTCAGCGACGGCCTGGTCTATCGTTACCCGCCGCAACCTCGCATTGATGGCCTGCCCGGCGAAGAGGGCACTTTCAACATGTGTTCCTTCTGGCTTGTCGAGGCCCTAACCCGCGCAGGCCAAGTCAATCCCGGCTGGCTCGATGAAGCCCGACTCCTGTTCGAACGCATGCTCGGCTACGCCAACCACCTGGGCCTCTACGCCGAACAAACTAGCGCCCAAGGCGAAGCCCTCGGCAATTTCCCGCAAGCCTTCACCCATCTCGCGCTAATCAGCTCCGCCTTCAACCTCGACCGCACCCTGGGCTCCAAGTAGCTCAGACTCCGTGTCCCCGTAAGCGGCACCGGACCTGTCACGGCGCAGCGCCGCCCGTCCAATACCCGTCCAATCGATGTATCCAAACAAGACCGCACGTATCTAAGTAACCTGAGCGTGAAAAACAATAGGCATCCGGCCTATAATTTCTCGCTGTCAGCCCAGGTCCGCAAATGAAATTCAAAAAGGTCGAAACTTTCGAGTGCACCACGAGCGCAGCACGTCCCTTCGGGTGCATGGAACTCTGGGCCGGTAACGAAAAAGCCCACCGCTCCATCGAGCTAGCCGGCCTCGAAGCCGACGTAATCGCTGTCCCCTCAGGTTCCGACTCCGGCGGCGACCTCTCCGCGGTCTTCTCCTGCACCGACGACGTCGCCCGCGTTGTCTTGGCCGACTGCGTAGGCCACGGCTTCGTAGCCAGCGGCGTAGCCCGCCACATCCACGACCTGCTCCACAAATTTCAAGACATCCGCGACACCGCCGGCCTGCTAGCCGCGCTAAACGACGAATTCACCCTCGACGTGGAAAACTCCGAAGGCCCCCTCCGCATGACCACAGTCGTCACCGGCACCTTCGACGGCCGCACTGGCGAATTCAATTTCGCCTACGCCGCACACCCGCGCATGCTCCTCTGGCGCGCCCGCGAAGCGAAGTTTCACCAGATCGGTGACGGCATGGAGAATTTTCCTTTGGGTTACATCACGGGAGAGCAGTACTGCGAGCAAAGCGTTCGGCTGGAACCCGGTGACATGGTCCTGGCATTTTCCGACGGCGCAACCGAGGTGCAGTCCCCCAGCGGCGAGCAACTCTCCGCCACCGGCTTTCTCGATTTCGCCTACAAAACTCTCGACAAACTACCGCAACCTGTCGTCTTACAGCACTTCTCAAAATCCCTGCTCGAAAGCATCCACAACTACCGCGGCCACACCGAACTCGACGACGACATCACCCTGCTAACCCTGCGGCGCTCCACGTCGCCCTTGTAGGGGAGGGGCTTGCCCCTCCCGGCGTCAACTTCAAGCACAAAGATTCCGCCGATGCTCGGTGAGCTTGTTCCTATTGCGCCGCCGCAGGCGGATGCTCCGCAAAATACTGCTCCAACGCAGCCTTCACTTGCGCAACAATCCCCTGAACATTCCGATCCAACCCCGCCACAACCGCGCTGACATCCTTCCCGCTCACTGGCTCGTCATGCGCGTAATAGTGCGACCACACCGTCGTCCCGCTCTTCGTCTCCTGCAGCTCATACTCCACCGCCACTCGCGCCACTAACTGACTTCCGGACACCTCCTTGAAATCGTAAAGCCGTCCCTGCAACAAATAATCCCTACGCGCATTGCTGCGCATCAGATTCACGGTTCGGTACCGCCCCGACGCCCGCAGTTCCCGGAACAATACCGCCTGCAGCATGTCCGTCGGCGGTTCCACCCATCGATGCGATTCATACAATCCCATGCTTTCGCCCGCCGTGCTGTAAACAATGTGATCCTCGCGGTACAGATAGGGCGCCCTCAGCGGTCCCAGCATCAGCGTTATTGGATACGCGCCGGGCTCCGCGGCGGGGGTCGGGTTACCCGGCACGGTCAGACCGTAGTACTTGATCGGCCGCGCAGACCCGCAACCTCCCAACACGCCACCCGCAATTATCAACGCCCACGCTACCGCCCTGCGATTCATCATGGCTGCTCACCTGGCTTATGTTCGGGAGGATTCACGGAGCGAATCAAAGAGTAAGGCCGCGCCTTGATCGTGGCCGAAAACTCCCTCAGATTCTCGCTGATCTGCCTCAAGTTATCGAGCAACTCATCGATATTCTCGGAGTTCACGTCCAACGTCTGATCCAGCCGCCCGGTGAGCGATGTCGTGTTCGCCAGCGTCCGCCGCAACTCCAGCACCGCCTTGTGAACGTCCTCGCGGTTCTCTCCGATGGTCCCGTCGATGTGATCCAGCGTCTTATTTGCCTCCGCGGTCGTCTTCCGGAAATCGTCGAGCAGCGGCTGCAGTTTCTCCGTCACCGTATTCAGGTGCGCGATTGTTGACTTGATCTGTGGCCGGTTCTCTTCGATCATTCCGCGCGCACTTGCCAGCGTTCCCGCCAGGTTCGCCCGGTTCTGCGCGTTCAGCAAATCATTCACGCGTTCGATGGTTACCTTCAGCTCCGTCGCCCGGTCATTCAGCGTGTGCAGCAGTTGCTGCGCATCCGGTGCGATGTCGTTGATCCTCTTCGTCAACGCATTGAAGTCCAGATAGTCTTCCGACGGCAGCAGCGCCCCGTCTTTTGCCAGGCTCGCCTTCGCGCTTCCCGGCACAATCTCCAGGTGATTTTCCCCGAGTGGACTCAAGCTCATAATCTTCGCTTTACTGTCCGTCTTTACCGGCAGATCCGTCTGCACGCTGAACGTCACTTCAATCCGCGAAGAATCCTGTGGATCGATGGTTAGCTTCTCCACACGCCCGGCCTTCATTCCGCCCGAGTAGCGCACCGTCGCGCCCGGCTCCAATCCGCCGGCGAACGCGAAATACGTGTGAAATGTTTTCACCGAGCGCCCAAACACGCCGCTGATTGTGAACACCGTGCCGATCATCACCACCGCGGCCGCGATCACAAACAACCCCACCAGCGCCTGCTCGCTCTTTGCATTCATCAGGTTCCCCTCTTCCCACCGGGCACACCGAGAGACCTCCGGTCCTCCGTCAGCATTTGCAGATAGTCCAGTTCCCGTGCCACTTCCGGCTCCGCCACACGATCGAGAAACTGCCGAACGCGCGGCTGCTTGCTCGCCCGCATCTCTTCCTTCGTTCCAATCAACACCACGTTCCCCTTATCGATCAACACCATGCGATCGGCAATCAAAAACGCACTCGCTAATTCGTGGGTCACCACGATAATGGTCATCCGGAACGCTTTCTTCATTTCCAGAATCAGTTGATCGATGCCCGCCGCGATAATCGGATCCAATCCCGCCGACGGCTCGTCAAAAAACAAAATCTCCGGGTCCATCGCCAAGGCCCGCGCCACCGCTGCCCGCTTCATCATTCCGCCGCTCAGCTGCGATGGCATGTAATATTCATATCCAGCCAATCCCACCTGTTCCAGTTTCAATCGCAACATGATTTCGATCGTGGAGTCTTCGAGTTTCGTGTGTTCGCGCAGCGGCAGCCCTACATTCTCGCCCACGGTCATCGATCCAAACAACGCACTGCCCTGAAACGACATCCCGATCCGCTTCCGAATCTCGTCCATCTCGTCATGCGAAAGCTTCGCGATGTCTTTGCCCTTAATCCAAATCTCCCCAGAACTAGGCTTCTCCAAACCTACCAAGGTCCGCAAGAGCGTGCTCTTCCCCGAACCCGACCCACCCAAAATAACCAGCGTCTCCCCGCGCATCACATCAAAAGTAATCCCATGCAAAATCTCCCGGTCGCCATAACTGACGCGCAAATCGCGCAGTGATAGCATCGGCCCCGAATCCACCGCCTCCATGTTTTCCGCATCCATGAAAGGTCCTTGTACTTTCCTTCTTTCTTCTTCGCTGTGCTCGGTTCGCTGTGTAAAATCCACTTCGCGCCTTTTCCTTACCTCGTTACTTCCCCTTCTTAACCTCCGACCACGAAAAACAACATCGTAAAAACCAAATCCACCAGCACCACCATAAAGATCGACATCACCACGGCCCGCGTAGTTGATCTCCCCACCTGCTCCGCGCCAGCCCCGGTATTCAAGCCCTCCAAACACCCCACGGCCGTAATCGTAATCCCGAACATCACGCTCTTAATCAACCCAGTCACGAGATCGCGCAAAAACAAAGACTCCACGGAAGTTCGTATATACCGTCCCCAGGTAAAGTCCGCCTGCGCCACCCCGAACGACGCCCCACCCAAAATCCCCATCGAATTCGCCCAGATCGTAAGACAAGGCAGCATCACGATCATCGCCAGAAATTTCGGCGTCACTAGAAACTGGATCGGACTGATGGCCATGGTCTCCAGCGCATCAATTTCCTCGGTCACCTTCATGGTCCCGATTTCCGCCGCAAACGCCGACCCCGATCGCCCAATCACCACAATCGCCGTAATCAAAGGCCCCAATTCCCGCGTCATCGAAACGGCCACAGCAGTAGCCACTAAATCCATAGCCCCAAACTTCCTCAACTCGTAAGCCGCCTGCAACGCCAGAATCAACCCAATAAAAAACGTAATCAGGGAAAGAATCGGTAAAGCCCGAACGCCCACTTCCAAAGCCTGCGATACCACCCGCTGCACGCGCAGCGGCTTGCCCCGAAACGGCGCCACAAACGCGAAGTACGCCGCACGCCCGGCAAGCGACGTCAGCGACCCTAAGTAGGCGAGCCCATTAAGAACACCCCCGCCAATTTGTGAAGCCAGTTCCATCCTCGACCCAAGTAGCACAGGCACTCCTGCCTGTGTCCCCCGCCAGCCAACGACAACGTAACCCGATGACCGCAAAACCAACAATTTCGCTGCCGCACAGCCGGTCGCGGTGTTCTCACCACTTCCGCGGTGGCACAGCCATTCCTGGCTGTGTTCTCAACCACCTGCACCAGACGGCCTGGCGCGCACCCTACGCCAGCGCCTGCTCCTCGGTATCGTGCACCTCAAAAATCTTCAACAATCTCGACAACTGCAACACTTCCCTCGCCGCCGGACTCAACCCAAACAAAATAAATCGCGTCCCCGCATCCCGCGACGCCTTCAACCCCTCCACCAAAGACGCCACGCCAGAACTATCGATGTACCGAACTTTGAGCAGGTTCATCACCACCCGCGGCGTCTTGGTCTCCTTGATCTCTTTCAGCAACGCCTTCCGGATCTCCGGTGAATTCGCCAGGTCGATGTCCCCAGAAACATCGAAGATTGTCGTCTTATCCATTCTCCGCGCCGAAATCTGCAATGTCTTCTCTCCTCTTACCAAGTTCAGTCCTGCTTCTCCGCTTTCAAATACTTGACTAACTGCAGCAGATTCGCCCCCTGCTCGCGCTTGAACTCCACCACATCCATGCTTTGCCGGATAAAATGAAGACCCAACCCGCCAGGCTTGATCTCATCCAGCCGCCGCCCCTTCAATTTCGACGGGTCCACCGCAGGCCCCCGGTCGGTAAGCAACACTTCAAATCCGTCGCCGGTCCCAGGCCGCTTGGGGACACGGTGGCACAATATTTCGATCGGGCGGTCCACCTGCCCCCCATAACTATGCCTCATGATGTTGGTGAGCGCTTCATCGACGGCCCGGGTAACCGACCGGGTTTCCGGCGCGGAAAATCCGAACACATCGGTCAATTGCTCCATCGCCGCCCGCACAACGCACAACATACCCGGATCGCTGTGCAGTTCCATTTTCAACAATAAATCTCCGCTCATGCGTAGGTCCGCCCCTCAGGTCCCCGCGGTGGGCGAGAAGTTATCGTGCGCGATCTGTGCCGTCTTTTTCGCGAAGTCGTACGTGGCTCGCAAATTCGCCCCGAAGAATCGCACATTCCCTTTTACGTCTCTTTCCAGCAACGATTTTCCATTTTTGTCGCTGAATACGCAGTGAATGGTGATGGATGTTTCGCCAGCCACCGTAGTTACCTGCCGCAGCTCCTCGCTTCCCTTTTTGAATCCGCTCAGCGTCCCCTGTAACACCACCAGATCCGGGGCATTCTCGGCGTTCCGATCGCCCTGCCGGTACACGTGTTGAAAGCCGCCCTTCTTTTGCAACTGCTGAATTAGGTTTTCATACAACGCTACCTGGAAGTCTGCGGGCAGCTTGATCTCGTCGGCGTGAATCATCTCCACCTTGATGGCCGACGCCTTCATCTTCGCCGGCTTCTGTTCCCGAGCGCGTAAAGCCGTTCCGGCAGCGAGCGTCAGGAGTGCCAGCATGCCCGTGCTTATCCCTCGAACTATGCTCCTCATTGCTTTTGCTCCTTCGCGGCAGGAGCAGCGGTCGCCGCTTGCTCGGACGGAATGCTGGTGTGCGCTCCCTGCGCCAGCAACTCCTTCTTGATCTCTTCCACTTTGCCGACAGGCATCGTGAAAATCGCGCCGTGCAATCCACCATCGGAGTCGTGATATTTAATGGTCAGCGTCTCCAGCTTGGTGCGAAACAAGCTCAGGAATCGCCCCGATCCATAGGGCGCCGCCAACAGCACCGTCGACCCCACGCTTCCGTGAATCACCCGCTGGCTGTCGGCGCCGGTGACCACGTCATCCATCGAAGCTGCGGCCACGTCCACTTTCGTCTGCTCGTGACTAAAGTGCAGGCTCCCACCCTCGACCGATAGGTTCCCACTGGTCTTATCCTTCACTCCCGTCAATCCCGTAATCACTTGCACTTTCACGGCCCCGGAAGGCTGCTGCGCAAGACTCGACGGAACAACCGCGCTAAACGCCAACGCAAGCGCTGACGCCACCGCCGTTAATACCTTCTTCAGTCCGACCACCATTCCCCCTTCTACTCTTGAAATACGCCGGCCTCATCAACCACATAGCTTTGATGGCCTTGGCCTCAACTTCCGTGCATCTTTCTTTATCGCATCTGCCTCATCGTTTACCGTCGTTGCGTCTGCTTCAACGCCTCAGGTTCATCGCCCTCGGTCTCCGTTTCGCTGCCGCGGCATCACGCCCGCTCCGTCAGCTCGATTTCATGCCTTCGCCTCATCGCTTTTGCGGCGAATTGCTGCCTCTTTTTTCGCTCGGCCGCGCCCCTTCCCTGATCTTTGGGCCGCCGTAAATCCGGGATTTGAGCTCCACGATCCGCAGAGCAGGATGAAATGTGCACGGGAGCATAATCCATAGAAACAAAAAAAGATACGCCCATTCAAAACCAGTATCCACCGCCTCGCCCGGTGCATCTGACGTGTGCGCTTTGGCAAGGATGGTAAACTCATATCTCGATGCGACTCTTGCTCCTCAATCTCAGCGCCGAATCCCTTCTCGAGGCCAACAACGCCTTGGCGGGCCAAGGCTACGACGTCACCACGGAAATTGGCCTCAATGTCGATCAGGTTCTCGCGCTTTCGCCCGAAGTCTTGGTTACCGAAGCGGCTCCGACCGACCTGGCCTGCTGCGGGCTGATTACCCAGCTCAAATCGCGCTCCGACCTGCGGACACTCAAGATCATCATGATCGTTCCGGGCGGCGCTCTGGAACGCGCCCGCGCGCTCGATCTTGGCGCGAACGACGTTGTCTCGTTGCCCTTCGATGGCCCGGAATTTGCCGCCAGGGTTCGCACGCAATTCCGCGAGCGCCAGCCCGAAGAAGATCTCAAGAAAATGCTGCAGTACGCGACGCAGCGCGAACAGATCACTGACCTGGCGGTCGAGACGCTCAACGAAGCCGGCGTGGTCACGAAACGCCGGCGCTGGCTGCTTCCCGCAATCTTCGGTGTCAGCGTTGCCGCCGTGATCGCGTCGCTGTCCATGCTGGTTTCCAACCATACCAGCCGCAAGGATGCGCTCCAGCTGAAAGCCGAAATCGCCCGGCTCAACTATGGTCTGGGGCAACAGCAGAACGGCCTGTTCGAGCGCATGAAGCAAGAGCGCAACTCGCTGGAAGCGCAGTCGCGATCCGATTCCGCCGCGCGCGATTCGTTGAAAGCCCAGTCGGAAGATTTGCGCAAGAAGATGGCGGTTGCCGGCGGATCGGATTCCGATGCGCTGAAACAGCAGTTGACGGAAACACAAAACCGGCTGAAGCTGCTCGAAAATGAAGGAAAAGTCGCGGAGACCGTGGTCCATAACTACGGTCCAAGTGTTTGCCTGCTCCACGTGGTCGTGGAGTTTTTGGACAAGCAATCCGGCAAACCCATTCAGATCGCGGTCGATGGCCTGGGAAAGCCGCAAGTCGATGATCAGGGAATGGTGCAGCTCGACTCTGGCGGCTCGGGTCCCCATCTGCAGATCGATGTGTTTGGCACCGGCTTTCTCGTCCGCCGCGATGGACGCATCGTCACCAATCATCACGTTGCCGAGCCTTGGTGGAACAACGACGAGTTGAAGGAACTCCTCGACCGCGGTGCTGCAGCTTACGTGCTCTCCTACAAGGCGTACTTCCCGGGAGACGCCGAAGGCATCCCCGCGAAACTCGATCGCATTTCCTCGAATGCCGATGTCGCCACGCTGAAGCTGGAAGCGGCGCCGCCTCCGCGTGCGACGCTGCTGGAACTCGACGACCGCCACGAAGCGACGGTGACCGGCGATCCCGTGGTGCTGATCGGCTATCCGACGGGCATCGAAGGGATTCTGGCGCGCGCCGGCACCGACGTCGCCAGTAAAATTACCGACACGCAGAACGTGACCCGCATCGTTTCGCAGCTCGCGTCGCAGCAATTGATTCGGCCGACGACCACGCAAGGGCACATCGGCGACATCCTGCAAGACAAAATCGTCTACGACGCGGCGACGACTTCGGGCGGCTCGGGCGGCCCGCTGTTCAATCGGAGTGGCAAAGTGATTGGCGTCAACTTCGCGATCCTGAAAGGTTTTGGCGGCTCCAACCTAGCCGTCCCAGTCCGCTACGCCAACGAACTCCTGAAGTAGTCGGTCGTTGCCCAACCCTGAAGTAGTCGCCGAATCGCTAACCGCGCCAGTGCGACGTCGACGATGCAGGCGCCGGGCTTTAGCCCGGCCAACGCGCTTCCTTTTCGACATCCTCCCTTCCGTTTGTTTGCTCATGCTCCTCGTCTTTTGTTTGCCCTATGTTCCTCGTCGTTTGTTCGCTCTATGCTCCTCTTTAGGGGTCGGAGCTTTAGCTCCGACATAAAGTGCTTGCTCAAAACGGGCTTTAGCCCCTGAGGAAAGCATTTCCTCCGTTTGCCGCGTCGTTCGGCCAGCGTCACTACGCTCCGCGGGTGGCATTCCTCTCCGCGTTGGCTTGGACTCGGAGCACGATCATGTAGATAACGACGGCGAGGTTGGCCAGCAGAATCACCCACTTGATGGGGAGGGGGTGCCGGATCAGCGAGTACATCTCCCAGGGAAGATACATGGCGCCGGAGAGTAGCGCGAACCATTCAGCCCATTCGCGCGCGTTCCAGAGGCCGTAGGCCTCGGCGAAGCGCACGAGGGAATAGATCACCGCGGCGCCTGCCAGGGCCCACAGGCTCTTGTCCGACGCGTGACTCGCGGCGTTGATGAAGAGATTGGAGAGGTGGCCTCCGGGGCTGGCGTGAAGAAAGCGGATCACTTGCTCAGCGGTGTCTTCCAGATTCTTGTGCAGGAATCGGAGGAGACCCAGACCCAGCACCAGAACAAGGATCCCTTTGGCCGCCTCAAACATGGCGACAGAGCGAAGCGCGACGGTGGTCTTGGACGGATGCATAGGCGAAAGGCCACGTAGACGGTACGGTCTGACGGCGAAAAAGTTCAAGTGGCACCGGAAGTCTGTCGTGAGAACGACCCGGGAGCGGTGGTTGCTTGAGACGATGTTGGCGTCTGACGCTCATGGCCCGGCGCCGGCACACTGCCGGTTGAAAGCAGGGGCCGCCGCTACTTAACAATTGGCCCCCTACCCCGCCCTTTTTTGGAAGTGCGGATTCCTTCGCCCGGGTGAACTTCGGCGTTATACTGCGAGCCTTGCAGGGTTGGCGCTGACATTGTGGTCGGCCTACTACTCGTTGGACGGATCAGGAACTGACATGACCGAGACCGCCGTCAGAGAGCAAATCACTCACCGGTGGTACGCGCGTCCCGTGCTCTTTGTTGCTGACGTGAACCGCGCACTTCGGTTCTACATCGACATGCTCGGCTTCGAAAAGCAGTGGCATGAGGGAGACGGCGCGGGAGGGGTCTGCCAGGTCAATCGCTCGGAATGCGAGATCATCCTTTGCGAGGATGCCACGCGAAGAGACAAAGCACGCTTGTTCGTGGAACTGACCGCCGATGGACTCGCCGCGCTTCGCAAAGAAATCGCCGAGCGCTCCGTTCCGAGCGAGAAGTCCTGGTGGGGCTACGACGTGATCAAGATCGTCGATCCCGACGGAAATGAGTTGTTGTTCCCCGAGCCCGGGCAGTCCAAGCAGTGACTGCGACGTCTTTTTAGGAGGCCTGGGCTTCAGTTTACCCTGAGCCTCGAAGGGCCCCGGAGCAACTGGTTCCAAAACCGCGAGGGTTTGCCTCTTCCTCGCGGTTCTCACCAACCCGATTAGTCATACACAAACACGACCCCACTCCTCAACCGGCAATCCCCGCCACACCGTCATTTCGAACGGAGCAGGCCGACTTTTTCTTCCCCATTCGCTTCCTGCGAATGGGTCGGCTTGCGCAGAGAGAAATCTCTCTTCGATCGATCATCCAGCGCAAACTGAGTTGCCCGACGCTGGCTGTCCTTCTCCGCAGTTTCCGCCCCACGCGCAGTTTCAACTTCTGCAACACGGTCGAAGGTGTTCCCCGCGGCGGTTCGGTCAGCAGCAGATGCACATGCTCCGGCATCACCACATAGTCGATCAGGTGAAACCCCATCTCGTCGCGCAACTTCCCCAACTCCGTTACAAAAATGTCGCGCGCACAAGCGGTCTTTAACAATGGCAGACGCCGGTAACAACGGAAGGTTATAAAGTGCAGATGCCTAGGCCGTAGATTCGCTGTAATCCCGCTGGCATCGCAGACCCTCAAGGAAGGAAACATCAACCCCAAGACCCAGGTTCAAAAAAACCGAACCTGCGGCACCCTCCGCGTCTCTATACTTTCGCGAGACGTATCGCAGTGATATTCTCTGAACGATCCTCATGTCAACAAATCTTAGTCCGGGCCACCCGCCTGACTCACGATTCCAGAGCCCTTTGGGCACGTGCTAAGATTTGGTTGTATACCAAATGAGACTCCCTGCAGAATGGTCCGAAAAGGATTTGCGTGAGCTGATTAGAGTCAAGGCTGAAGAGGGACCTCAGCTGGAATTCAAAGCCGCTGACAGTCTCGATTCTTCCGACAAATAGAAGACCGAGATTTCAAAGGATGTGTCTGCGTTCGCCAATTCGGCGGGTGGGACAGTTGTGTATGGAATTGCCGAATCAAAGCAACAGCCACGTTGCGCCGAATCAATAAGTCCGATAGACCCTTCGAAATTCAGCAAAGAATGGCTGGAGCAAATCATAAATTCCAGAATTCAACCGAGGATTCAGGGTGTCGCAATTAACCCGGTTAGTTTGGCTAGCGGACACCTAGCTTACGTTGTTTCCATCCCACAGAGTACGACAGCACACCAAGCACACGATCACCGATATTACCAGCGATATAACTTTGAGTCGGTTCCAATGGAGGACTACGAAATCAGGCAGACCTTGAATAGGATTTCCCGTTCGGCGTACGAAGTCCGACTGGAATCTAGACGAAAGGGATTCGTCGGTTCGCTCCTGTCGTTCGAGTTTCAAGCTGTTGTTGAAAATGTCAGCGAACTCATCGGTCGGGATGTGGCAGCGATTCTTCTGATGCCCAAACATCTCATACAAGTACAGGATCAATATGAGGCTGTGATCGCGGGAGGAACGTACTCATGGGTTCCCGGAATGTGGGCAGGTACTGGACCGAGTGGCTCGGGAACACTCATTAGTATTCCCCCGATATCATCTAAGCTGGTGTTTTTTGATAAGACAAATGGCCATGCCTAATATTCCATCATCAGAGCCGCTTCGTATTTTCGTCCGGATTTATGACAGGATGGGCCTTGCGTTAACTACGGAAGTGCAATTAACCGCGCCCGACCTTAATGTGATCTCAGCTCAAACAACACAAATCAACATCGGTCCGTAAAGGGCGAGTGCTGGGGTGGGTGACCCGGACAATGAGGTTCTCATACCTCGATTACCTCCGTCGTATCGGCTTGCTTGTTTAATTCAAGGCCACTCCTAGTTCAGGTCATCATGCCCGACTACGCGATATATCTAGATGATAGCGGCCATCCATCTGATAAACCCTACGTCGTTGTCGCTGGGTTTTTAGCGTCCGAGGATCAATGGATTGCTTTTGAGACAAGATGGAAGGCGGCGTTGGGAAAGTACCGTCTCGGCGAAGCTTTCCACATGACCGACTTCGAAGCCAGCAAGCGGACAGATCGAGGCGCTGTCCTAGAACACTTGACTAGCGTCATCATCGAAAACACGCGATCCAGCTTTTCCTGCATCGTGGATATGGCCGCGTACAAAAAGATTAACGACATCTATGCGCTAGAAGAAGCGATCGGAACGCCGTACGCGCTTGTGACCAGGGGCGTCGCCAGAAACATTAACATCTGGAAGAAGGCCTACCTTCAGCCAGGGGATCGCGTTTCGATGTTTGTCGAACACGGCGCCAAGCACTTTGGCGATATGGAAGAGGCATTTAGGAGAGATGGCCTTCAAGTGCCGCAGCGGATGCCGAAGACAAATCTACGCGTACAACCCGGTGACATGCTCGCCTGGGAGATGTTCCACTACGACGCGATTAGACCCGCCCGCCGAAGCTTGTTGAATCTACTGAAAGGAGATCTTCTTCCAGACAATCACGGCAAATTCTTGGAGAGCAATATTCTGGAGAGTTGCAGAATGTTGGAAATAATCCGCCTACGTAAGGACCTGCCGCCCGACACAATCCATGTTTTCGAATCATCGCCAAATAGACCGCGAAAAAGAACGATTAAGTAGCAGAAATCTACATCGGAGGTTCGCTCCATTGTCATGCAGCGTTAACAATTGGGGTCGACACTGACAGAATGAGAGAAGAAAGGGCCACGCGACGCGAATCGGGTGGCCCTCGTAGATGGGCTCAGTTTCGACAAGCCCTAATAGAACCAAGTCAAGCCTAGCCCATCTTCTCCTCTCCGCAAGTCAATATTGTGTTAACTCATCAGGGGGGAGGTGCCTCTCGTTGAGGGTGGGAGAGGTGTATGAAGTCCCAAAAGACTGGTCCTAAGAAGAAACCTCCGAACATTGCCGAGCTTACGATCGGAGAAATCATTAAGGGCATGAGGCCGGCCGAGTTCTGGAGTATTTGCATTGCAGCTGGATGTCTACTGGCCACCGTAGCCACTTTTGCCTTCAAACTGGGCCAATTGTCGCGGTGAAGCCATGCCGGGTGCCCCAGGTTCGCTCCTCTGAACCTGGGTCTTGGGCTTGCCGTTTTCCTCCAAGCCCGCACCAGACATTCGAATAACCATTAGGTACAATTATTCTCTTGACTATCAAAGTTTCGTGTATACTTACTGTGTTTTCTGCATTTGGCGGCGGAGAAGAGGCAGGGAGTCCTTTGTCCGCCCAAATCGCTCGCCAGGTTCTCTCCCGCTTTGACCTCGCCACATCCTTAAGTCACGGCCTCTTTCTCTCCGCCTCTGCGCTCTCTGTGGCAAAAAATCCATCTTCCAAAGGTGACCCCCAATGACTGAACCACGCTCCAACAACCCTGAATTCTGCCACTTCGCTTTCTCCGACAACCGCCAATGCCGCATGCTCCGGCACCGTAACCACCCTACCCTCTGCCTCTTCCACGCCCACGCCGAGCACCAACTCCTCGAATCCCACCGCCTGGGCGCGGAAATGGCCGCCACCTTCACCGGCGATTTCCTGACCGCCACCGACATCAACCACGTGATGGGCAAAGTCTTCACCGCCCTGGCCCAAAACCGCATCCCCCAACGCACCGCCGCCACCCTCGCCTATCTGGGCCAGGTAATGCTCCTCTCCCTGCCCATGGCCAAGAAAGAAACCAACTTCGTCTACTCCTACGAAACCTGGATAGACTTCATCAACAACGGCATTCGTCTCTCCAACTCCCGGCCACCCTCACCCGCAATCCCGCATGGCGCAGCGGTCGGCGAGCAACAGTCATGAAGAAACCACCCCACAATCGGCTAACGCCTTTACAATCCGCACTTACACAAAATGCACCCGTAACTCCTTTACGATCCGCAGATCCAAAAACACGGCGCTTAAAGTCCTTTAGAATCCGCACTTCCAAAAAAAAGGCGGGGGGAGGGGGTAAGCTGTTAACCAAAATCGGGAGGAACGGTTACGCGCAGGAGGTTCAAAGTTAAAACAGGAAAATGCGCTGGGACAAAAATTGAGGGCGCATCAGCCGTTAAGCTTTTGCGCCCTCTTTAAACTGAGCCGTAAAGTTTCTGACCTTCCCGACCCGATCTGATTGCACGACCTCCGTTAGGGGGTTGCGCACTCCAGACCGAGCCGTAAAGGCTCCGAGCTTCGCAGTTCAATCTCGCCGCACAGCCGCCGTTAAGCTGCTGTGCGTTTTAACTGAGCCGTAAAGTTCTTAAGCTTCCCGGTTCAATCTGGCGTGAAGATATTCTTGTCGTGCAACAGCGTCAATCAAATTCGCACGCAAGCTCTGTGCAAATCTGTGAACGACTGTGCAAAGTGGTGGGTGTTGCGTACATTTGCGGTTTGCTGCGGTGATTGCTGTTGCGCGGCTAGGATTTACAATAGCGTGCTGGAGCTTCTATGGTACGTCGATCCCGCGGATCCAACGCGTCGCACGCGGTGCTGGCCGAAATTCGCGACGCGCTGGTGGAAACCTACGCGACCAATGACGCGATGAACCAGCTCATCCTCTCGGAGCTGGATCCGCGTGCGTGGCGCGCGCAGCTGCCGGGTCACAAGGGCGGCGGCCGGACGATCGCGGCTATCTTCGCGCATCTGCACAACTGCCGGCTGGTGTGGCTGAAAAATTCCGCGCCGCACCTGAAGTGTCCGCCGGCGCTCGATCCCGACCGCTGCACCATGAAGCAGGCTGCCGCGGCGCACCGGAGAAGTGCCGCGCAGTGCCTGCGCATGTTGACGGACGCACTCTCCGCCGCCCCGGATCGCCGGGTCGCCAGATTCTCTCGCGGGAGTTGGACGCAGACTTGGCCTGCCGGAGGAACCATGTTTGCGTACATGTTCTCGCACGAGGCCCACCATCGGGGGCAGATTTTGATGCTGGCGCATCAGCTTGGCTACCGGCTGCTCGACAAGACTCCCGGCGTGTGGCATTGGGAGAAGCTTTGGAAAGTAGCTGGGCTTACTACGCGCCCGCGGTGAAGAGGTGCGTGGGGTCTCTTCAGGGGCTTAAAGCCTGTTCGATGCCAGCAGGGTATGTCGGAGCTAAAGCTCCGACCCGTGGCCTCCGAGATTCCCCGGGCGCTCCTGGCTTTTCCAAAACGGCGGCGCACCTGATCAAATGAAATTGTGTGGAGCGCGAGAGGGTGTTGGGGAAAAACGACGCCGGCAACGTGCGGGTGACCGGTCTAAAGACCGGCCACTACATTGGACGGACCCATCCTTTGCTTGGAACAACGGCGCAAAGGATGGGCGACCCGCCGGGCGGGGCAAGCCCCGCCCCTACAAGGTGAGATCGCCGAGAACGCCGGAGCGTGCGCTGACGTGAGCCGGTTGCTGCCGTTGATTGCGTTTTATTGCTTGTCGTAGACCTGAACGGTGTGCATCGGCTTGCCGTCGGAGCCGGTTCCCTTCGAGGTGACGGTTGTCGTCTTTCCATCATGGGACACCACGATTTGAGACGTGACCACTACTTTTCCGTCCTTCTTCAAGGTCCCGACAAAGGAGTGGGAGTTCACGCGTTTGAAGGCGATATGATCCGCTCCGGAAGGCACTCCGTTTCCGGTTGCCGCGTAATCATTGCCGTCATACTTGGCCGTGAAGCCGTAGGCCAGGGCTGTTCCGTCGGCGCCGGTACCTTCGAAGCTGTATTTCACGCTGTCGCCGTCCGCGGTTACAGTGCGAGAGACGCTCTTTGGCGCTGGTACGCCGGTGAATTTTGATTTTTCGAGATTGAGCTTCCAGGAGCCGATGTTGGGATTGTCCTGGCCTAGCATCAAGGCGGGGACTCCTAGACAAAGAACTACAACAGCCAAAATTAGAGACGCTCGCTTCATTTTTTTTCTCCTTCGAAAGTTACCTGGAACGGTTTTCTTGGGGCCTGGTGAGGAACAAATTCTTGATTGCGCGGAAGCGTACAGTGGCTGCCGGCTCACGTCAAGCTAATTGGTAAAGTGTGGCGAACGAGCGTGCGCTGTCTCGACGATCGATTGCGAAATTTACGGGCGAAGCATACTTTGCGGGACTCTACGGAACTTTACGGGCGAATCATTACTTCGTGAGGGCCGGACGGAAGGCTGAACTTTGCGCCGCGTTCGCGATTCACTTTCAGAGTTGCGGGAATGTCCAGTGCGGCAATTTGAACCTTGCGGGTCCACGAACCGCTGCTCCAATAGTCCGCACTGGTGTAGATGATCGGGCCCGCGATCACATACTTTCCTATTTCTTCCTGGTGTCCGTCGCGAAATACGAGGACGGCGGGAGGAAGCTCGCTGGGGGGCTCAGAAGCGGGAATTTGGCGCCCGGCAGAGAAGAGGGACGAGGAGGTCAGACTGGAAGCTTGCTGGGACTCGGGCTGGAGGATTTGTGCCGTCTGCGACTGACCGTAGTTTGTAAGTCGCACCCAGTGATCACCTTGCAGCTCGAGGACGAGCGACTCGGCCGGGTTGGGCGCGACGGCTGATGGCTGAGTTGTCCGCGCGATGAACGGGGACGGGGGCGGAGGCTCTTCAAAGTTCTCTGGTTCGGAATCGTAGTCGGAGTAGAAGGGCGAGGCAAATGCCGAACCAGCGAAATTTCGACGTGTGTGGCGGGCGCGGACCAAGTTGGCTCTGCTGCCGGCTGAGACGGCCCTTCCCGTTCGACCTTCGGGAGCGAATGTAAATGCGGCGTGCCTCTGGGCTTGTGCGGATGAAACGAAGACGGCTGCTCCGAACACGGTTAGGGAGAGGGCGACGAAGCGTTTATTCATGCGCTGATCCGTTCCCGGATTGCGTTCGGGGTGTTTCCTCTACCCCTTTACATATAGTCTTGGCGGGTCTAAGAGTCAAGGTTCGGAGCGTAAAGTCAAAACCCGCCCTTACAAGCGAAGGGTGCGGCGCCCGACTGGCGACGGCGCCCGCTTCGGAAAGCGGCCGCTACAATGGTTCGCGATGCGTCGTCAGAGTGTCGAGTGTGGCTGACAAGTGTTTTCTTGCGGTGTGGAGGGGGGCTTCGGATTGGCGGAGGCGGCTGATCATCAGGGCGCCTTCGAGGGTGGCTACGATGGTGTCGGCTAGTTCGGCGGGGTTGACGGAGGGTGCGATCTCGCCGCTTTGGATGCCTTCGCTGACGATTGTGGATAGGCGATTGGTCCAGTTGGCCAGGGCTTTGCGGGCGCGGGCGCGCAGGGTGGGGTTGCCGTCGTCGGATTCGATGGCGGTGTTTAGGAGCGGGCAGCCGCCGGGGACGAGGTGGGCTCGCTTTTCCACGAAATTGTCGATCATGGCCTTTAGGCGGGGGATAGAGCCGGGGACTTTATCTACGCCGTCCAGGCGTTCGCTTACTGCTTTCTCCCAGGTGTAATCGAAAGCTTCTTGGGCCAGGGACTGTTTGCTGGGGAAGTGGCGGTAGAGGCCGCCCTTTTGCAGGCCGGTGGCTTGCATCAGGTCGGACATGGACGTGCCGGCGAAGCCCTGGCGGTTGAATAGCGGGGCGGCGCGGCGAACGATTTCCTGGCGGGTTTGGCGGCCTTTCTTGCCGAGCGCGTTGGTACGGGCTTTTCTTCCAATTTTCATAGGCAGCCATCCAGTCCGGCGGTGTTGCGACCGCTCGGTCTCTTTTCGATATTATAGCATACCTTCCATGAGACCGATCGGTCTCTTTTGCATCCAACCGGATGATGGGCAGCATAGCCAATACGGCGGATGGCCTGGGGCAGACTGCTTTCCTTGGCGTGAACGCTAGCGCGCGGACAGGAGAGATCAATCCCTGGTTTATCGCGGTGACCGTGACGCTGGCTACGTTTATGGAGTTGCTGGATACGGCGATTGCGAATGTGGCTTTGCCGCATATTGCGGGTGGGTTGGCGGTCAGCGTGGAGGAGAGTACCTGGGTGCTGACCAGTTATCTGGTGTCGAACGCGGTGGTGCTGCCGCTTTCGGCCTGGTTGAGCCGGGTGTTTGGGCGGAAGCGGTATTACATGCTGTGCGTGGTGTTGTTCACGATCAGTTCCCTGCTTTGCGGACTCGCGCCTAGCCTGGGGTTGCTGATTTTGTTTCGGGTTATGCAGGGGATTGGCGGGGGCGGGTTGGCTCCTGTGGAACAGGCGATTTTGGTGGACACGTTTCCGGCAAAGAAACGAGCCGCGGCGTTTGCTTTATATAGCATGGCAATTGTTACGGCTCCGGTGATCGGGCCGCCGCTTGGGGGGTGGATCACCGATCATTGGAATTGGCGGTGGGTGTTCTTTATCAATATTCCGATAGGGATTATTTCGCTGTTGCTGACTAGCCGGCTGGTGTCGGATCCGCCGGCGTTCACGCGGGAGATTGAGGCAGCGCGGAAGGGCGGGAAGCTGAAGATCGATGGGCTGGGGATTTTGTCGGTGGCGATGGCGTTTGCGTGTATTGAGGTAGTGCTGGACCGCGGGCAGACGGAGGATTGGTTTGAGAGCCGGTTCATAGTGATTTTTTCGGCGATTGCGTTGGTGTCGCTCCTGTTTGCGATCGTTTGGGAGTGGCAGTACAAGGATCCCGTGGTGGAGATACGGTTGTTGCAGGACCGGAATTTTGCTTTGGCGAATGTGTTTTATTTTATTTTCGGCTTCACTTTATATGGTTCGACCGTGTTGATTCCGCAGATGCTGCAGAGCTTGTATGGGTATTCGGCTACGGACGCCGGCTTGGTTTTGGGCCCGGGGGCGATGGTGATTGTGGCGCTGGCGCCGGTGATTGTGCGGATTTTGCCGAAGGTCGGAGTGAAGGCGCTGCTAGGAATTGGATATTTTATCTTTGCGCTGGCGATGTGGTACTTCGCCAGCTTTGACTTGCGGACGAACTACGGGCACGAGGCTCTGGCGCGAGCGATTCAGGGGTTGGGGATCGCGCCTTTGTTCGTGCCGGTTAGCCAGCTTGCTTATTCGTACTTGCCGAAGGAGAAGAATAATAAGGCTTCGAGTTTGACGAATTTATTTCGGAATCAGGGTGGGAGTTTTGGGATTGCGTTTGTGACCACGATGCTGGCGCGACGGACGCAGTATCACCAGTCGGTGCTGGTGGCGCACGCTACGCCGTTTGATTCGGCCTATCGGAATTTGATTGGATCGTTGACGGGGTACTTTGCCAGTCATGGGTTTTCGGCGGCGGACGCTGCGGTGCATGCGCAGGCTCAGGCGACGCGATTGCTGCTGCGGCAGGCTTCGTTTTTGGCGTTTCAGGATTGCTTTACGGCGCTTGGGTGGTTTGTGTTGATTGGCGTGCCGTTGGTGTTCTTTATTCGGTCGTTCCGGATTGGAGGGGCGGCTTCGGGACACTAGTTCATGAACACGGAAGGACAAAGGAAAAACCCGCACCCTTAGAACCCAAGGGTGCGGCACCCGATTTCGTTGCTTGCTCCAACCAAAGTGCGCAGCTGCCTTCGGGTGCTAGGAGGCTTTTTCTTGGGCGTAGGCTACGAATTCTTCGTAGGGGCCTTTGAAGTCGTCGATTTTGGCGGTGTGGAAGTGCCAGATGCGTGTGGCGACCTCGTCGATTACGTCGTGGTCGTGGGTGACGAGCAGGACGGTGCCGTCATAGCGCTGGAGCGCGATGTTTAGCGCGTTGATGGATTCGAGGTCGAGATGGTTGGTGGGCTCGTCCAGGACCAGGAAATTTGGTTTTTGCAGCATCAAACGGCAGAAGATCAGACGGGCGGTTTCGCCGCCGGAGAGGGCGCGGGTGGGCTTCAGGGCGTCGTCGCCACTGAAGAGCATTTGACCCATCAGGCCGCGGAGTTCCTGCTGGTTGGCGCTGGGGTCGAATTGCCAGAGCCAATCGATCGAAGTGGTGTTGTCTTTGGTGAAAGAATCGGTGTGGTCTTGGGCGAAGTAGCCTACGGTTACTTCGTGGCCCCAGACGACTTGACCACCGTTGATAGGAAATTGCTTGTCGTCGTCGTCGATGAAACCGGTGGCGTTGCGGATCAGCGATTTCAGGAGTGTGGTTTTGCCCGTGCCATTGCGGCCCATTAGCGCGATTTTTTCGCCGCGGGTTACGCTGGCGGTGAACTTCGGGATCACCTTTAGCGTATCGTACGATTTTTCTACGCTCTTGATTTCGAGCGGGTGGCGGCCGGAGTTGCGCTTCATTTCAAACTTAATGTAGGGGCGTTGAATGTTGGAGCGGGCTAGTTCGGACGTGGCCAGGCGCTCGACTTCTTTTTTGCGCGAAGTGGCTTGAGCGCTGCGCGTGCCTGCGGAGAAGCGGGCGATGAAGTCGTTGAGTTGAGCGATCTTCTTTTCGCGCTGGGCGTTTTCGGATTCGATGCGGGAGCGGATCTGCGTTTTGGCAACAACCATCTCGTCGTAGCCACCTACATACATGATGACCGTTTCATAGTCGATGTCGGCGGTGTGGGTGCAGACGGAGTTCAGGAAGTGGCGATCGTGGGAGATTACGATCAGGACGCCTTCGTAGTCGGTCAGATATTTTTGCAGCCAGTGAACGGAATCCAGGTCGAGGTTGTTCGTCGGCTCGTCGAGGAGGAGCGCGGTGGGGTTGCCGAAGAGGGCTTGGGCTAGCAGGACGCGGACTTTTTGGCCGCCCTGGAGCTCGCTCATTTTGCGCTCGTGGAGATCGATTTCGATGCCGAGGCCGTCGAGGAGGGCACCGGCATCGGATTCGGCGGTGTAGCCGCCTTCTTCGCCCACGACGCCTTCGAGTTCGCCCAGGCGCATCCCGTCAGCGTCGGTGAGGTCTTCGTGGGGTTTGGCGTAGAGGGCGTCGCGCTCCTGCAGGGCCTTCCAGAGAGCGGAGTTGCCCATGATGACAGCGTCGATGACACGGAATTCGTCGAAGGCGAATTGATCCTGGCGGAGGATGCCTAGTTTCTTGGGGCGGGTCACGGAGCCTTTGGTAGGTTCAAGCTCGCCGGTGAGGATTTTCATCAGGGTGGACTTGCCGGCGCCATTGGGGCCGGTAATAGCGTAGCGGCGGCCGGCCATGAAGGTGGTGGTGACGTCCTCGAAGAGGACGCGGGGACCGAAACGCATGGAGATATTATTGATGGACAGCATAACCCTCCAAGTATAGCAGCATCTGGTTGGGATTCGATGAACGGTGAATTGCTATCCGATCGGATACGCAGCAAACGAAAGGGATAGATTTTTTGGAGACGATCGACCTATTCAAACCTAGAGAGTCCCCGGAACCGGTTAAATTTCGTTGGCAAGAAACGGATTGATCTCATTCATTTTTAAAGAGTTCCTAGAGACGCGGATCCAGGTCGACGCGAGGGCCGCTATTGAGGCCTTTGAAGTGCTAGGGTTTCTGCGAAGAAGGCTGATTCTTGGCGGTGCGGTACTGCTGCGGGCGATTCGTTCTCGACTCAAGTAGTACTGCTAGGACGGCTTTTTTCTTGACATGATTAGACATAGGCAGCACAATTCCGCGGCAATTGTGCTGCGGTCGACGCAAGGCGTAAGTCCCCAAAACCCTCGAAGACGGCACGTGGACACTTAAGGCCCCGCAGAGTAGCGCTATCTGTACATTTGAGTTCGCCTCAAGGAGGCAGCAATGAAGGCATGGAAGATGAATGTGCGCTTGGTCGCGCTGGTGGCAACATTGTGTTGTTGCATGACTGCCAACACAAAAGCACAAGAAAATGGCGGGACCACCGTTACCGTTTCACCTGGTAACCTGTCGTTCGGCGTACCGACCGGGGCCACGATTAGCGCGCCGCAAGCTGTGAACATAAGCATCGGTGGCAGCGGAAGCGTGACGGTCAGCAACATCGGATTTAGTGGCGCGAATGCGAGCGAGTTTTCGCAAACCAATACTTGCGGCGCCGCCCTCGCAGCTCCCACTTCTTGCGCGATCAGCGTGACCTTTACACCAACGCCCTCACTGTCGCCGGGTGTCATGCAAAATGCGTTGCTCAACTTCACAACCAGCACTGCAGGCGCGCAGAGCATTGCGTTGACGGCGGCCGTCGGCGCGATCAGGATATTCGATCCGTTGAATGTAGCTAACTCGAATCCCAACGCGACGTTGAACTCCTTAGTCACCTTCAACAGCCAAACGCTGATGCTAAGCTGCCCCGCAGCACCGTCGGCCAAGCTATCCTCTTCGCCGGACGGCAATGGAAACGTACTGGTCGATAACTTCCTGACTTTTAATTTCGGCAGCAACCTTGTGCCTCAGACCAGCACGAATGGCCTTATGGGTAACGTCTGTCCCGCCAATCTCGGGAACCCAGTGGACGGCGGACAGGCGGACTGCTTCACGTCGGCCTACCAAGGACCAGCCAGCGGCAACACACTGGACGGTCAGGACCCCGACACTTTCACGAATTCTGGCAATCCCGAGTTGAATAACGCGGCGGGAGGTGTTCCGCCCATTGACGTGAGCAACATGTTTTCGAATGAATCGCCGACCACGCCAGCAGTCACGGTCAGCATGTTGGATGGCGGCGGTAAGGTGACCAGCACCACGCTGTTCCTGGTGACGAGTTGTTCTGTGGTGAACGCAAACACTGGTACTGAGACGGGTAATCCAACAAACCAGCAACCGAGCCAGACGCTAAGTTTCGATACCGTCGTGAACAATCTGGATCAATATGCATTCGACTATTCGCTTGTTTCGCAAGGCTCCATAACCAACGCGGATGCGACCCCCACCGTCACCAACAACTCCATCACCCCGACGCAATACTTGGCGTTGGTGGCGGGAACTCCTTTCGCGGGTACGTCTTGCATCCCGCTCGCGAGCCTTGGTGGGAACTGCGCGTTGAAAACGCAAGTCTGCACGCTCCCGAACGGCTCCGGGGCGACCGGCGCCAATTGCCCTCAGAGCACCACGCCGAACTTCCTATTCACGTCTACCTTCGATCCCCCTACACCCATCAGCAACCCGGCCGCAACATTCGGGTTTCTGGAATTCAACGACGCGGGTAACTGCACGGGCGGACTTGAGGGCCCCGAGGCGAACAATTCTTGCCCGCAGAATGGGCTGGTCAGCTTCACAGGACCTGGAGAAAACGCCGGCAGGAGAGGAGCAGGATCAGTGAATTCCTCCTCCATCGTGGTAATGGGCGTGCAGCCGCCGACTACGACGGTTGCGGTGACACCATTTTTCAGCGCGGGATCGACGAACTGGACCAATGGGAGTCCGATGGCGACTTTCACGGGTACCCCCGGGCCTTCAGGGAGTTTCGTCGCTCCAGTCAACTTCATCGACTACGGCATAAACCCCGCCAGCCAGGGATTGCCCCCCACTTTCCCGATTCCATTCCCGGGAAACAGCGCGTTTGCCCCGGACAACGTGTTGCAGAACACGGCTTGCCCGAGTGGAAGCACACCGTATCCCCCGTCGGAGCCGCCGTTTACACCCGGGCCGGTTTCGCTCCGGACGCTGATGAACAACACACCGTATTTGCTGCACTACTCGACGACGGATTGCGCGGCGACTCACGAGTTGCTGTTCACGCTGAATGGTGGCTCATGGTCCACGAGTTTCAATTCGCTGGCCCTAATGGCGGACACAACGCCGCCGACGATCGCCTTCAGTACGCCACCGTCCACCGGTGGGAGCTATACAGCCAATCAAAAGGTTAAGGCGTCCTATGCCTGCTCGGATACCGAGTCGGGTGTTACGACGGCAAACTGCGTGGGCACGGTGCCAAATGGAAACAATATTGACACCACGCCAACCAATGGCCTGACAACGACGAAAACTTTCACAGTGAAAGGCACGGACAATGTGGGAAATACCACGGGTACCGTGCCGGTGACCTACACGGTTACATGCAACTACGCTGCTGTGACACTCAATCCGTCGTCCGTCACTCGACCGGCGCTGATTGGTATCACGGCGAGCGTCGCCGACTGTATGACCGCCCCACAAAGTGTGAAGGTTCAGTTCTCGTTGTCGGGACCGCTTGGGAAGAACTGCAGCAATTCCAGCACGGTGCTGTTCACCACGCCGACGTTCACGATCAAGTCGGGGGCGTCGAACTCGATCACGTTCCCGTTCCCGATTGCCAAAAATGCGTGCGCGGGTACGTATACGGTCATAACGACCACTCTACAAGAACCAAGCGGCACGTCGATCGACACCGTCACTTCGACGCTGATGGTACATTAACCCCACCGGATGCATCACGGGCTCGCCACTCTTCTTCCATTTGAGAAAGAGTGGCGGGTTCTTGAGACGACGCTATCGGTGCTAGCGCTCTAGCGCGACATAGCTCCGCCGAAATCACGGTTTAGGTCAGACTGCGTGTCTACTGCGCCCAACGAGTTGAATTGTCGTATATGGATTTCAGGTCAGCGCGCTCAAGCAGGTGGTCCGCGCCCGGATCTTTCCTGATCTGATCGAGCATCGTAATAGCTTGGCGGTACTGCGCCGGGGCGTCTCCCGCATTTCCTCCAAGACGCATCGTTTCACCAAGAAGATAGTGAATCCGGGCAGTCTGAAGGCGCAGGCCCAATTTTTCGCTCGTACCTAGCGCACGATCCAATTCTTGGCGCGCATGGGAATAGTCTTTGCTGTTGACCATCGCCGCGGCCATTTCCACCGAGCTTTCCAGGGCCAGATACCTGATGCCTTGCTTATCCGCTTCCTGGGACAGGGAGCGCAGGTCATTAATGACGGACCGCGAGCGCCCTTCAACACTCGCTACCTTGGCAAGGCTTAACTTGGAGGCGAGCACCTTGTTGCGCTCGCTGCCTTTTGAAGCCGCACGCAAAGCCTCATCGTATAAAGCCTTGGCAGACTTCCAATTGCCGGCGTAAAACTGCACGTCACCCTGCGAATTTAAGATTGCGGCTTGGAGACTGTCGTTTTTTAGATCGTGAGCCACGCCCTGGGCTTCTTGCAGCAGTTTGTCGGCCTCGGGGCCGCGACCGGCTTTGGCCATCGTATCTCCGTAATCATTCAGGATGTCGGCCATGTCGCGGGTGCGGTCGTTCAGATCGCGGAGAGGCTTGGCGGCGTCTTGCATGGCGCTTAGTGCCGCGCCGAGACGGCCCTGATATTGGAACACGAGCCCCAACTGGTGAGAGCCCAAGGCCGCTCCGCGGGCGTCTCCGCCTTTGCGCCACAGATCAATGGCCTTCAGGAACGAGGACACCGCTTGGTCATACTGACCCGTGGCTAGATAGGCTGCGCCCATGCCCGTAAGACTGTCAGCGATATCACTCGGCACGTTTAACTTTTGGCGCAGCTGCAGGGATTGTTGGAAGTAAATAAAGGCGTTGTCGCTGTCGCCGCGAGACAAATAAACCGAGCCAATCATGTCGAGGCAAAGCGCCTGATAATTTTCGTCACCAGTGTCCCGCTGAATCTGTAACGACTCCTTAAGAACTTGCAGCGCCTGGTCGTATTGCGCGCGATCTTGATAGACCGTGGCCATGTCGATTAGCGTGTCGCCAACTTCCTTTTTGATGCCGATTTCTTTCTGAATCTTCAGAGCCTGGTCGAAGCTGCTGAGAGCTTCGTCGGGTTTGCCAAGAATGCTTTGCACCAGCCCCGTTTCCACGAGACTAACGGCAAGCAGGCGCTTCAGACCGAGGCGGCGGCTGATCTCCATGGACTCCTTATAGCTGCGCATGGCCTCGTCCGGCTTATTCATAAAGCGGTACGCAACGCCCTGGGCCTGAAGCAACAGGGCCTTCTGTTCCTCGTTGTCCACCTTGATGGCCAGGTTGATCCCTCTGGTCAAAGGATCGAGGGCCGCCTGCGGGTTGTTTTGGCGGATTTCAACGACGCCTATTTGCCAAAGCGCTTTGACGTTGTTCGGATCGAATTGCAAGATCTTGGCGAATTGCTGGCGGGCCTTGTCGTAGTCGCCGGTCTCCACATACAGGCTGCCTAGTGAGTACTCGACGTCCGTGTTGTCCGGCAAAGTCTTGGCGAGATTCTCGTAGGCTTCAACGGCCTTCTCGTTGTCCTTCATGATGCGAGCGTGCATGGCTTCAATGAGGTATTTCTCGGCGATGGGGAGCTGCTGGGTGAATTCCAGCGCTTTGCGAGAATATCGTTCGGCGTCGGAGTCGTAGCCAAGATCGGAATCGGCGGAGGCTAGACGCGCATAGGCAAGGGCGAACTGAGGATCCTTGTCGACGGCATCCTGAAGGGCTTTCACAGCTTCGAGGTTCTTGCCATCGCGAAGCAATTGCAGGCCCTGGTTGTAGTCGCGGAGGGCTGGCGCGGATTTCGAATTGGGTTGGAACGAGCTGGCTTTCAACTCCTTCAGCACGTCGGAAGAGACGGCGAGATTGTTGCGAATGAGTTCGGCCAGCTGGTCGACCGTTCCGGGAATATCCTTTTCGCTTGCGGCTTCGATCTTGAGGGGCACGAGACGGTCCCGCCGGAGATCTTGGAGCGTGGCATCGATACGGATCTGTTCGCCAAATTTCGCGTAGTGGCCAAAAACGAGGATGTCTGAGTTGGAGAACTCTGCGAGACGCCGGAGCGTGTCGGGATCAAAGTCAGCGTTGGGGGGCACCCGCAGATCCTTCAGAATCTGGAAAAGACGGTCGGAAGGGACGGTATGCAACTTCGCTGATTGGCCGACGTCGGTGCTGAGAATATTGGCGAGGCTGCTGCCGATCCAGTCGATGGATGAATCCGCCGAGGTGTTGCGAAATGGCAGGATCGCCAGGGAGAGGGCTTGCGCCGGGGCTGCCGATGACCCAGAAGGACGTAACGTGAATTTTTCGCGGAACACGTAGACGCCACCGGCCAGGACGATCGCGGCGCCGCCGACGACCAGCCATTTCTGATAGGTCGGAGCATAGCGAATGCGGCGCGAGGTTGGCACGATGGTGCTGTGCGGCACGCCGCCTTTCCAGGCTTCCAAGTCGGTGATGACTTCGCGAGCGGACTGATAGCGTTCTTCGGCTTTGGTTTCCAAACATTTGGAAACGATGTCGCTGATCACCGGCGGCACGCCAAGATTGAGCTGCGAAAGGGGAGTGGCGCGCTCCTGGGTGCGCTTGAACATCATGGCCATCGCGGTTTCGGCTTTGAATGGCGAGATGCCTGTGAGCATTTCGTAGAAGATGATGCCGAGTGCGAAGAGATCCGAGCGGGCGTCGACCTTTTCGCCTTTGGCCTGCTCCGGCGACATATATTCGGGCGTGCCCATCAGCGCGCCGGTCTGCGTCATGCCCTGATGCTCGAGCGAACGCGCGATGCCAAAATCCATGACGTAGACGCGGCCGTCTTTGTCGGACATCACATTCTGCGGCTTTAAATCCCGGTGAACGACCCCCGCAGTGTGGGCGGCTTCGAGCGCGGCGGCGATTTGGAGCACGATGGGAACCGCTTCCTCCGCGGTGAACTTCCCTTTTTCATGGATCTGGCCCTTGAGGTCGCGCCCCTCCACGTACTCCATGGTGATGAACTTGATTCCCTGGGCCTGGCCCAGATCGAAAATGCGGATGACGTTGCGATGCGTGACTTCGCGGGCCAGGATCAGCTCTTGTTTGAAGCGGCGCAGAATTTCGGGGTGGCTGGCGAGCTCGGGGCGTATGAGTTTTAACGCGACGAGGCGCTCCAATTCGGTGTCGCGCGCTTTGTAGACGGCGCCCATGCCGCCTTGGCCGAGCAGTTGAAGAATTTCGAAGCGTTCCGCGAGAAGAGTGCCGGGCTCAAGTTGCCCTTTCGCCGCAGCTTCGCTCGAGGGCCGCGGCGAAACCGCCACGGACCACGCTTGGGTGCTGACGGCGGTGCCCATCGCAGTCGGGGAAATGGTCATATCCGCCAATGGCAGCGGGGTGCTGCACTTCGTGCAGTTCTCCGCGGTAGGCGGGTTATCGGCTTGACAGAGAGGGCATTGCATTGGGCTGGCGGTCTAAGTCACCAGAATAACTCAATTATGGTTTCCCGCTGGATAAATGCAATACCAGCTTAGGGGTGCAGCTAACAAGTTAGTAAGCCGGTAGGGACTCGGGGGTTCTGCGCAGATAGCGCATGAAATTACCCGAAAGGAATACGGCTACCCACGACAATCGGTGAGACTTCGAAGGCTGGACTCATTCAAGCGTCATGCCGCAACGGTTGCCAAAGTCACTTCTTGAAGAGGGCGTCGAGGCCGGCCTGTACGATCGCTTCGTCAATTTCGGACTTGGCACCGCTGGCGGCCATGCCGCCGATCGTTTTGCCGTCCACCTTGATCGGAAGGCCGCCTTGGTTCGGGAAATAATCGGGGAACGCCAGGGCCTCAACGTTTCCCTTCTTCACGTTGTCGGCCGCATCCTTCGACGGAGCGCCATAAGCTGCGGCGTGCCGTGCCTTTTTCTGCGCGAATTGGATCGTGCCGAATGACGCGCCATCCCCCTTTTCGAGGAAAAGCAGGTTGCCGCTGTCGTCGACAACGCAGATGGTCACTTCGACGTTTCGCTTTTTGGCTTCGGCCTCGGCCGCCGCGACCATGATTTTGATCGAGGCGAGATCCAGGTACTTTTTCGTCGGGAAATCCGCACCTGATGCTGGTGGCAGCGCTACGAAAAAAGACAGTAACGCAAAAAGTAGGTTGCGCATGGCCGAGATGCTACCAATTGCTCATTTCTTTTGCCAGTTGAAATAGAGACGGAGCTGGAGTCCGCGGGAAGGTAAGTAAGTGGTGCACTGGGGGATTCGAACTCCCGACCTTCTGGTTCGTAGCAAGCCATAGTCAAAATCTAACAGGCTTGTTTGGTGTCGCTTACGGACCACAAAACGCCTTTTGACCCGCACAATGATACCTAATTTGGTGCGACGGTCCCGCGTAGCAACTAACGGCGTCACCTTTCGACGTTTAGAGCAGCGATAAAACTCGGTCATAGCGGCCACAGTCTGCTCCAGGTACTAACCAGTCTGGAGCTTTGAACTCGCCTTCAGCATCGAACGCCGACCCCTGAGGAATGTGGAGGATATCCGGTTAGCACGTTGGTTGGGAGCCAAGCGATGACTAAGGTGAACGTGGACTATTGTTCGTTTCCGATTTTGACGGCTACTTGATAACGGCGGTAGTTCGAATAGTGGTGCAGGTTGCGGTATTTTTCGCTGGCGATCTCCATGAAAACGTCTACATCGTCCGGCAGCCAGAGAACAGTTGGAGTGTTCTGAAGTTGCACCGGGCCGAACTTCACGTCCGTTGTTGCCTGCTCCAATCGAAGTTCCTTGTTCGGCGCGAGAAGGTCGCTGCGCATTCGAAGAATCTGGAAATTGTTCTTGTCGATCCACAAAATGCCTTGCGTCAACAGCTCCACATCGTTCCCGTCCGTTCCCCTCATGACTGTTTTAAACGTAGCGTCATCGGATCGTTGTGCAAATGCCAGGACGAACGCGTCTCTCGTTCCCACTTTCTGGTCACCAAGGTAGCGAATATCTGACTGCGATTGCGTGGCTGTGGAGAAACTTACGCAGCTTAACACGTGGCCGGCGGTGACGAGATAGCCTTTCTCCAGGCCGATCGCTCCCAAACGCTTTCCATTTTTATCCATCCGATATTCCGCGTTTGCTCCCCATTCGTAGCCGTGATGGAGAATCAAGTAATCGTCCTGGACGCGCTCCTTCGCCTTGATTTTCCCGTTTGCATTCAATCTTTCCTGGGTCACGTCTTCGTTTGCGATCAGATCGCCGATGTTGTGGATGAAGTCGTCGACGCTATGGCCCGTCCTTTCCAGAATCATCGGCAATTGCTTCTGATCTTCTGCGGCCTGGACGCCTTTCAAAGCTGGAATTCGCTTGATGAGCTGTTGGAGCGGCATATCAACGTAAGTTGGCACTTCCGGACTCGAATTTTGACTGCCGGCATCCGGTGCGTTGCGATCGTCCATCGTTGGGTCCTGTGAGGTTGCGCCATTTGTCTCACCAAGCTTTTTTGCCTCAGCCGCGAATTTTGGTCCTGGCCACGGTTGCGAATAATACCCTTGGCGAGCGCGCGCCATCAGTCCCGGCTTTGCAACCTGTACTTTCAGTTGGTGGTAATGGTTCGGCTCATTGGTGAGTACGGGATCGAAGGAAAGTTCGTAAAAAGGGGAAGTGTCGGCGAGGCATTCTCGAAGACTCGAGGCAAGGTCATTGCCCGGGTAAAGCGCCATGCCGCCGCTTCGGAGGGCGAGTGCCTCCAGTCCGAGATTATCCCAGCGGACCTCACTTGGCGAACGGATTCCTGCGACATCAGCGTCGCCGTGGGACGGTCTCAGGTGCGTCGTGCCATTGGTGAATCCTGAATCCAAATCAGCAAGGGCCGGAGGCTCGATGCTGTAGACGGTGATCTGCCCCTCGTGGAGTTGCCTCGCGAGTTGAACGATATTTCCGAACATTTGCAGTCGAACTTGCTGGACTTGTTTTTCACTCGCCACGTGCTCAAAGTCCGGGCGGACAACGGGTGGCCAGCCGTGGGATGCCCAAAGGATGATCTTGCGCCCGGGCTTGTCGCGCTCGAGAGCCACAAGCTCCGCAAATGCCTGAAACGAGACTGCGAACTGATTCTCTCGTTCACGCGGGCCCGCAATGTCTTCGATGTTCCGAATCGTGGTGGCATGTTTGTTGAGCGAAGCGCCGATGGCTTTGCCGTCGCGTGATGGGCCTGCTTCGAACTCGAGCCCCTTGGCCGTCACGAAGTCCACAGTCGTCGGATAAGCGAGCTTGCCTCCGTCCGCCTTCAGGAATCGCTTGATATCCTCTAGTGTCGTTGCCTTCACACGCGAGCTTACGCTCAAAGCGTCGAGGACAACGATCACCGCAATTTGAGCATGCCTGCCGTCGACGGCTTCGAAGGACGTGATGGTTTGCGGGACGTTGTTATCGAAAATCGTGAAGTCCTGCTGCTGAAGATTACTGACTGGAGGCCCAGAGGCTGGACTCACCACTGCATCCAGATAAATTCTGTCACCAGGATGCGCTCCCGAATCGATCTGCCGCGCTGCGATATGGGGCGCGAACAACAAGACCACCAGTAGAAAAAGGTTGAGTCGCGAGGCGATGCACATGCGATTTCCCTTTTAAGCGGCGGTTGGACCGAAACAGTTTACTCCGGCTCGCGTGTTTAGAACCGGCGGTCTGCTACTAGTTCGACGCAATTTCGGCTTGCGCGGGGTACTGCGTGAGCTTTGGGCGACTAGACCGACACAGAATTGCTGCCAACTGGAAAGCAGTAAACCGGTCGGGCTCCTGTCATTTCTGTGACCTGGGCGCTTCTGCTGACCCGTCAGCAAAATGGACTTCATATAGTCGTTCTTCTGAGGACATAGAGGCTCCGTAAGGCTGTGACATTACTGCGATTCACTCCAGAGTTGCTAGCGTTTCATGAGATGAGATAATCGTCCTCAGCCATGAAACGTGCAGACCGCTTGCTTCTCTACGGTTCCCTTTGTTTGGCGGCAACTATTTCCGCTGCGGACAGGTTCAGTTTTTCCGGTTCGTACACGCTCACTGGCACTGAAGGCCCAAGATTTGAGAAAGGAACGGTTCATAAACTCCGCGTGGTTCAGACCGATGCTTCCATTGAAGTCACGCAAACGATAGACGGGCATCCGTATACGAATGTCTATCCTTTCGACGGTAAGGAGGGCATATATGTAAGCCCCGCCGGAGCGAAGGGAACTTGCAAGGCGCAGTCCAAGAAAAATTACCTTATTTTGGAATCCATAGTTACGACGCGTCCAGACGTCAACGACCCGCTCGTCCAAATTCACACCAAACAGAAATGGGAGCTGTCGCGCGACCTGAAGACGCTAACCATTCGCTTTGCAGTCGACTCTCCACAATCCGCGCTTAAGTTTATCGAGCCCTGGACAGACATTTACAAACGCGACTGATACCTATGAGACCTAAAAAGGCGGAACAAAAACGTATGGAGGTTACCGCTTAGGTTCAACAAATTATGCGGGTTAAAATGGTGCGCCCGCGGGGATTCGAACTCCCGACCTTCTGGTTCGTAGGCGGAATTTGTGTGCTGCAGCAAACGACTCCAGCCTACAGGGACCTAAAGAATCAACGCGAGGCGCTCGTCACTTTCGGTTCATTTCGGTTGCTGTAGTTCCCTGTTCACGGACAATCACACGGACAATTTATCCCCCGAAACTGAGCATTAGGGAACTGGCCTATTCAGATTTGCGGCCTCTTGGACCAAAAGTCGCCGGAAGTCATCACCGGAACGATCTCAAAATCGATCAGGTCCTCCCAGCGGTTGAGCCAAGGTCTTAGTAATTCCAGGTGTGGCGCTTCCACGATCTGGAAGCAGCGAGCGCCCGTCGCATCTAACCAGCTCGCGTGGTACGCAATGTCGTCCGGCATCATTCGGCCGTTGCGCCTGAAGCGCTCTCCCACAAGCTCGGGATCGCCATGTTTGAAGTGCTCGATGACCATGAACAGCGGCATGGGCAGAAGTTTACACGAAAAGCCCGCGCCCAGAGTATCCGTAGCGCCGCACAATCAACGTCAACCCGAGATTTGAGATACGCAGAGTCAGAACCCAGGTCCGGCACCATCGCGAACGCAAAACCAAGCTTCCTGTCGAGTACAACAGAAAACCGACGGTCTTGAAAACGTGCCGGAAGAAATCGGGTTGAATGTTATCAATCGCTTGCATAGGTATTGGACGGGGCGAATGGCCTGATTCGGGCGGCGTCGGCGCGAAATTGGGCAACGATTTGGGCAACCAGAAAAGCCGCCGGCACCACTTTTTGTATACGCGACGACCTCGTCGCGAGATTCTTTAGGTCCCTTCAGAACGCCCTTCGAAATCCACGTGGTTGCAATGTTGGATAGAACATCTCCAGAGGCGTGTATTGCCCTCGTGCCGTAATTCCCCCAAGTAAAGGAAAAAATGGCCTGGTGTTGCACAGCGCCTGCCCTCGATACCAAACTGAAAAGTCTGTTTTGTGGTAGCTGTCTTGAAGTAGCCGAGTCGGCGTTCCCAATTCAAATTGCAGTCGGCTGAAGGGCAATGGTACGAATTGGATTGCAGGTCCGGTTCGGTTTGGGTCTCTTCCACGCAGTCCTCCACCATGCGCACGTGATGCGTGATACAGAGCGGGGGAACATCTAGTCGCCTGGCAACTATGCGCGAGCCCATGGTGACCTCTACGTGGCGTCGTTCAGGTTGTACGTGTGCGGATGGCAGACGTTCAATGTCTAAATGCTGGCAGGGTGCCAGGAAAGTTACGGCTTAACTACTGGCGACGTTACGTGCAAGGCAAGGCTAGGAACTTCGGCTCTTACTTGGTTCCGTCCAAAAGCTTTCGCCGAATACAGGGCGTGGTCGGCCCGGGTGAGCAGTTCCTGCAGTGTCGGCTCTCCGGTTCCGTCAAACCCCGCGATTCCGAAGCTTGCAGTGACGAGAACCTCCTGCCATTCAAGTTACAGACCTCATTGGCGAAATCCGCTCGCAGACGCTCGACGGTGTGGATGATGGACTTCTTGTCTCCGTGCGTCATGATGAGCAGAAACTCGTCCCCACCCAGTCTTCCGCATATATCGGAAGCCCGCGTGTTGGCTTTCAGAACTGCCGCGAAACGCTTGATCGCTTCGTCTCCAGCGAAATGCCCATAGGTGTCATTCACGAGTTTAAACTTGTCTAAATCAGTGACTACGACCCAGAAGCCGAATTTGTGACGTACGGCTGCCTGGAGCTGTTTGGCAGCGAACTCTTCAACCGCCATACGGTTGGGTAGGCCCGTCAAATGGTCCGTCCTGGCAGTCTTCTCCAGTAGAACGTTCTTCGCCTCAATTTCACGGCGCATCTGGACGGTCCTGCAGCCGACTCGGATGCGTGCCAGGAGTTCGCCGGTGGCAAACGGCTTAGCAAGATAATCATCAGCCCCGGCATCCAGCCCTTCGACAAGATGCTCCCGTGTCCGCATTCTGCGTTACGAAAACGATGTATGTGTAGGGGTTGCACGAGGTGCGAATGTGACGGCAGAGTTCGAGGCCAGACAACCCCGGCATCCACCAGTCGCAGATCAGGATGTCGGGTTGAAACTCGACGAGTTGATTTAACGCTTCGACGCCATCACCGACGAAACGAAGCTCGTAGGGTTGGCTCGCAAGGACAACTTCAAGGAGCTTTCTACACACAGGCGAATCTTCAGCGATGAGCACGCGTGCGGCGATTTGTGGGTTAGCAATCATCTGGGCCAAGGAACCTGTCCCTTGACGAGCAAAGGGGGAGACTCAGTCCAATGTAGGAAACCGCGCATTTCGCCAGAATGGAACCATCGTTTTGGTGTGCCTAATGAGCCATCGTGGAACACTGTGGGGCTCAAGCGGGCCAAATGGCCTGCTGCTTGGCAGTCACTCTGACGATTAACGTGCAAACCAGACCAGTGAAATCCCGGCCAAAAGGGCAGTTGTCCGGTAACGCGACTTACCGGGACTTGACTCGCTTACTCTATAATTGTGCTCACTGTTAGGGACCAAACGGCATCTCACAACTAGGGTTGCGTTAATGCACCGGAATATTTCTGTCTCGCTTCGCGTGGGCCTTTTAACGGCTCTGGTCTTTTGCTGTGTACACCCGAGCCTTGCAGGGATTCGCCCTTCTTTTTTGCTCGAGTACTGCTCGTGGCACGCAACTGATGTCGTGCTCGTCGAGGTCACGCTAATACCGGGGACCTTTCGCGTGATGGAATCGTGGAAGGGGGATGCGAAAGCGGGAAATCTTGTCACCGTCCCGGAACTGCAACCGCCTACCGGCGCGATGGAGATTGGTGCCTACCCCAACGAGTTCGCAGACATTTTGAAAGGCGGACTAAACGAACAGATACCGGTCCAGCGTGTGGGGTCGCAAATGGTCCTTTTTCTGAAAAAGGCACCGGATGCGTCTAGCGACCCCTGGAAACCCGCTGACCTCTTCGGCGAAATGAAGACTTCCGCTGTCTGGACAGATGGCGGACATCTCTACGCCTTCCGGCAACTGATGAATCCTGGGCAATGCGTTCTCGTGCCATGGGACATGAGTCTCGACAAGATGAAAGACCGTGTAAGGGAAATTCGTCGCATTCAACTTGAACTGGTGAAATCTACCGCTATCGAAGACGATGCTGCGAGAGCGGAAGGTCTCAAGGTCTATGTACGTTCCGACGTATTTGAGGCGCAGCAGCTTGCACTTAGCGAACTAGGGAAAAGCGGACCAAAGGCATTGGCGAAGATTCGTGAAATGCTGTCTGACCCTGCCTTTGCCGACGAAGGTGCCGCATTGGTCAAAGCATTTGCTGAAGCCGGAGGCGAATCGGTCGGAGAAGAATTGGATAGGCGTTTACAAGAACAACTAACATTCTGGCAAGCTACCGCACCGACTCTGTCTGTAGGCTGGTGGAATCAGGATGCGACTCCGCACGCACCACTGCGTGAAAGGTACATGCAAACCTGGGAGCTAGTTCTCGCGCTTGAACGTGTGCATTACCGACCAGCTTCAACTACGGCAGAGCAGCTTGGTAATTTCTGGCGTTCGCTTCCACAGCTTAATGACCCAAGCGGTCTCAACGAAATGGCCAACGAGTGTGGCAAGTTGGCGGCCGAGTTCCGAGAGAATTAGGCGGAAATAAGTCAAGGTCCTGATTAGCGCAAACCGTACAAGTGGCCTCATTGTCCGGTAACCCGACTCCTATATTGCGAAGTGATCGGAATTGGTCCTACGCGACCGTCGTCGTAGCCCTTTCGCCCGTCGCTTGTCAGTGCTTCTGCTCGAGCTTGCCTATAGCTTTGCGGGCTGCGTCAGAAACAGGACCCAAGCCATCGAAGTGAATGGTCTCATCGTCGGTTAGTAGAACACGCATCTTGGGTAGGGCCTCTTTGGCGTCGAGCTGCTTAAGGGCATCGATCGCGAGAACACGCATATCCGGACTCTTGTCATCCAATGTCAGAATCAAGGGTGGAATTGCTGATTTATCGCCGATCTGTCCGAGTGACCAAGGAACGATATAATTGATTTCCTTGTCTTTCAACAATGGAACGAGGGTGGAAACGGCTCTGGCATCCTTCAGATCGCCAAACAGGTGAGCGGCATAATAGCGATCCGTGCGAATTTGAAGCGCTGGGTTCGGTTGGCCTGTGCTGTCGATCTCATGGACAGCACGCCTAATCGAACGGTCCTCCAGAATAGCTTTGATAATCTGGAAGCCACGATCATCGCCAAGACTTGCGAAAATGAACGCCGCGTTACCTCTGAGGTGCATGTCCTCGTTGCTGAGCCACGGTTCGAGGTCTTGAAGCACGCTCTTATCGTGAAACGCGACAATCTTCTTAGCCACCTCGAATTGTTTCCAGAATACCGTCTCGCTCTTGAACTGCTTGACTAGGTCGCTAGCAGACTCAGTTGGATGCTGGGCGGTTTGGCCAAGACCTAGCGCAGACAAGAGGCAGATGCTCGCCAGCGAGGCCCCGCAGATGCTGCCAAATGGGCGTGCCATAATCAGCGACCACCCTCATTTTTTAAGTGAATTCTATGATGCGTTGACCCAGCATAACCTGCTTTTCTTCTTTCAAGTGCCTGGTAAATGCGGTATCGGAAACTTGAAGTACTGGGACTGGACTTGTCCGGCACGACTTATCGGGCGCTTGACTCTGAATCGGGTACACGGACGATTTATTCGTGCCTCAGCGCGACCATGGGATCGACGCGCATGGCGCGCCGCGCGGGAATGTAGCAGGCGACCAGCGCGACAAGCGTCAGCACTATGGCGACGGTGGAAAACGTGAGCGGTTCGGTGGCGCTGATGCCGAAGAGAAGGCTGCTAATGAAGCGCGTCAGCGCAAGCGAGGTTCCGAGGCCTATGGCTACGCCTGCCAGCGTGAGTTTTAATCCGTGGGAGACCACCAGCCGGAGGATGCAGTTCGGTGCGGCGCCGAGGGCCATGCGGATGCCGATCTCGCGCGTTTGCTGCGAGACCAGGTAAGACATTACGCCGTAGACCCCGACCAGCGCGAGGATAAACCCGAGCCCGCCGAAGATGCCTAGGAGCATGCTTTGTGATTTGGGCGCGGCGTTGTGTTCCGCCATCTCCGCGTCGATGGTTTTAATCGAGGTAACGGGCCGGTCCTTATCGAGGGCCCAGATTCGATCTCGAATCGCGGCAGCGATGGGCAGGGGATCGGGTTTTGTCCGGGCGACGACAAAGACCCCCTGCGGGACGCTGGTTTGCGAGAACAACGGCAAACAAATCTCGGGCTTGGTCGTGGGTTGGCCACTGGGATCAAGGTCCCGCACGTTTGCGGTAACGCCAACAATCTCGCCCCACAAGAAGGAATTACTTTTATTCTCTGCGGTAATGCGCTTGCCGAGCACATCGAGGGAGCCGAAGACCTTGCGTGCAAAGGCTTCGTTCACAATATATACGGATGGCGTATCGCCTGTGTCGGACTTGGCAAAGTCGCGGCCAGCAAGGAAGCGGATGCCAAAGGTGCGAAAGAAATCCGGCGCGACGCGGTTTACCCGGACCATTTGGCGTCCGGACTTTGGGTCTTTCGCGGATTCCTCCGTTGCGAAGACCGTTTCCGCCATGAGATCGCCCATGGGAAAGAGGAAACCGGCCGACGCAGATTCCACGCCGGGAATGGCGCGCGAGCTGTCGAGCACTTGCTGAACGAAGTCGGTTGCCTGCTCCGCTTTCGCAAACCGAAAGCCGGGAAAGTCGATACGCATCGTCACGAGGTGATCGGGACGAAAACCTGGATCGAGGCTGAGGATGCGTGCAAAACTTCGCAGGGCGAGAGTCGCGCCGATCACCAGCGTTACCGCCAGCGCGATTTCTCCCACAACCAATAGCTGACGCAGCAGGTTGTGGCCGGCACCGGCGTTGCCTGCGGCGGCACTCTCTTTCATGGCGAGGCCCACATCCTGTCGCGAACTCAGCAGCGCCGGAGCCAGACCGGAGAGCAACGCGGCCAGCAACGACACTCCTACGGTGAAATACGCGACGCCGCTTTCGACGCCGATGCTTTGCAGCCGAGGGGTGTCAGATGGGAGCAAGGCAAGCAGGCTGTGAGTTGTCCAGAAGGCAATCAGAAAAGCGCAAGCGCCACCGATCAGCGCGACGAGGAGGCTTTCGACAAGTTGCTGACGCAACAGCGCGCCGCGAGTGGCTCCGATAGCAGAGCGAATGGCGAATTCGCGGCGGCGTGCCCAGCCGCGTGAGAGAAACAGATTGCTGACATTGGCGCAGGCAATCAGCAGGACAAATCCAACGGCGCCGAAAAGAATGAGCAGGGGAGTGGTGGCGTCGCCGAGCAGGTTCGATTTGAGAGACTCGGCATGGAAGCTCCAGCCTTTGTCCGCGTCGGGATAGCTGGCGGCGAGGTGAGCGGCGATGGTGTCGAGCTCCGTCTGGGCTTGTTCAGCGCTCGTGTGCGGCTTCAGCATCGCGAGTACGGAGAGATAGTGATTTTCCCGGGCGGTGCGTTGTTCCTCGGTGGGAACGAAGGGAGTCCAGACGTCATCGGCGGTAGGGAAATCCAGCTTCGGCAGTTCGGGCATGACACCGATGACGGTTTGCGACTGACCATCGAGGAGCAGGGACTTGCCCACCGCGGCGGGGTCGCCGCCGAATCGTTCGCGCCACAGGCGATAGCCGAGAATGACAACGTGTGGGCCGGGTTGCATGTCCAAGGCAGTGAAACCGCGCCCGTAGAGCGGCTTGATGCCGAGAAGCGGGAAGAAATCTTCGGTGACGTCGGCGCCTTCGACGCGATCAGGTTTGCCTTCGGCGACGAGTTCCTTCGAGGACCATTGGTAGGGCGAGACCGCGGCGAGGGTGGTCGAGGTTGCGCGGATGTCATTGATGTCCGGCAGGGACACACCGAGATGGGTGAAATCGAAGAGCGTGCTCCGGGCGCAGATGTCGAGGAGGCGGGGGGCGTTGGGGAAGGGCAGCGGGCGGAAGATTACGGCGTTGACGACGGAGAAGATGGCGGTGTTGGCACCGATGCCGAGTGCGAGGGTGAGAACAGCGACGACGGTGAACCCCGGCGACTTTGCCAGCAGCCGTAAGCCATAGCGCAAATCCTGCCAAAGCGTCTGCACGGGTACACCCCCCTGAGAAACCTACTCGGAGCCGCCAATGAATGCGGGTCGTGATCCCTACGGATTATAGACAAGAAAAATCGGCAAAGTCCCGGCAGCATCAATCGGAAACTTGAAGTACTGGGACTGGACTTGATTGCATAACAATGTCGGCTCCTTGACCCGAGTAAACTTTGGTTGCTCAACGACCATAGGCTCGGGAGAAAGGAGCCGAACATGATGATTATAGGCGTAGATTACCACCCGAGCTTTCAGACGATTGCATTTTTAATGGAAGAGACTGGTGAGTGTGGTGAACAGGAACTGAACCACAGTGATGGACAAGCAGAGAAATTCTATCGCGACCTGAAGCAGCGAGGAATCTGCGTGCGCGTAGGCATGGAGGCTACCGGATATTCACGCTGGTTCGAGCGGCTACTCGCGGAATTAGGTTTCGAGCTGTGGATCGGCGATCCCGCGGAGATCAAGGCCAAGCGAGTGAAGAAGCAGAAGTTTGACCGCGAGGATGCTCGACTCTTACGCCGGCTGATGCTGGAAAATAACTTTCCGCAAATCTGGGTACCGGGTCCGGAGAATCGGGATCTGCGACAACTGCTGTGGCACCGGCATCGGTTGGTGCAGATGCGCACGCGGATCATGAATCAGCTGCAGGCATTGGCCATGAATGAGGGCTATCGCTGGAAGAAAAAACTATTCAGCGAACAAGGACGAGCGCAGTTAGAGAAGCTAGCGTTGGCTCCCTGGGCCAGTCGGCGCCGGCAAGAGTTGCTGGAGCTGTTGGACCGCATGAATCCGACGATTGAGGAGTTAACCGCAGCGGTCGAGCAGGAAGCCAGGAAGCGACCCGATGTGCTGCGACTGATGACGCATCCTGGCGTGGGTCCGCTTACGGCACTCGCTTTCGTGCTGATCATTGGAACTTGGGAACGCTTTCCACGTGGCAAGCAGATCGGCAACTACGTGGGGATGATTCCGAGTGAGGACTCCAGTGCTGGCAAGCAGCGACTGGGGCACATCAGCAAGCAGGGTAACTCCTTGTTGCGCTTCTTGTTGGTGGAGGCGGCCCAAGCGGCGGCGCGTATCCATCCCGACTGGCGACGTCGGTACATGCACCTGGCGATGCGTCGACACAAGAGCATTGCCAAGGTAGCGATGGGGCGCAGGCTGGCGGTTCGGTTGTACTGGATGTGGCGGAATGGTTGTGAGTATTCGCAGTCGTTAAAGTTCGGTTCGTACGCGGGACAGCTCGGTACCGGACATGGCGTGAAGTAGAACGCCGTGCACTTGATGGGGCATCCCGCTCCCTGCAAAGGGAGTTTGAACTAGTAATCATGGTTGAAGTAATGATCGAAGAGATGTTTAGGTCGGACTGACGCCGATCGAAAGATTACGAACGAGCCGTGGTCGTCGAAGCAGAGGTCAAGAAAGAACAAGGAAGACCACTCGTAGGAGTGAGCGGGGTAGTGCGCTCAAAAAGGATTTGACAGGGCCGACATTGTTAGAGATGTCCGGTAATGCGGGTGGTTTCAATGGGTCGACGCAACACTCAAGTCGAACCCACTTTGCATTGAAAACAAAAGCCAAAATCGCTCGCTAGATTAGATCAGCCGGATTGCTACCCTGGCTAGGTTTTTGACCGGGTACAGCCGAACAGATCGGTTCTGCAGCGGAAGTAGTGTCGGGTCAACTGATTAGATGGTGTTGCGTCGACCATCTGAACCGGCACGACTAATCGGGAGCGACGTGAAGCTACTGGTTGCGCAACAGATGGCAATTTAGTTGTATATGGCGATGCATGCGTTAACAGGTGGTCTATTTTAGAAGAGCGGGTATGGAGGAGAATGTGCCTGAAGAACCGGAGCTTTCTCAATCGGTCGGTCCGGTCGCCTGTGTAAAGTGCGGGACGACAGCGAGCCTTTCTCGGCACTTCGCGATATCCGCGCGGTTGCGCCTACAAGCGAAAGGGTGGTTTGGCGCTTGGCCCAAAGCCGACATCCCCCCCAACCACAGCTGCACGCGAAAGCCGGTGAAGTTTCCGTGGACTCGCGAGACATATCTTTCGCTGGCGTACTGAGATTCCGAGATAGAACTCGACGCGGAACTAGAAGCGGAATCGCCGGAAAAATTCCAACTGGCCGAGACGGAATTCGTCCTCTGTCATACTCCCGTCCCAACGGAAAGGCTAAATGTGATGGCAGCGACCTCCCACTTACTTTGAACTCTTTAACATATACTCGTGCATAAGGTGATGTTCGACAAGTACGGCCTCAGCTCGGCTTACAAGTTCATCTTCAAACGCCAATCCATAGCTAGTCATCATCGGCGATTCCTCCCGGTGGGGAGTATGTCTTAAAACCGAGCCACAAGAGATGCTTTCACGAGATCGGCGAACCAGTTCCTCGGTAGAGAGTTTTTCATACCAGAAACTTGGCGCTTTAACCTTCGCTTTGTCGTCGGCGTTGTCTTTCGCACGCCAACTCGATAAATCCGCTAGACATTGCTGGGCCGTAACCGACGCCGCCTTTCTAGCCGCTGTAATCCGGGCGTTGGCCATCCCGGATTCCATTCTTTCATCGACAGTTGTTTGTGCCATAGTTGCGGTCGGAAGCAAGAGCAAAGCAACATACAGCATCAATCGGCGATTCATCGGACCTCCTACTTGAGCACGATCAGCGCGAACAACTTCCTCACCCTCTGGAAAGACGCCGACCCCGACATCCCCATCCTGAAGCGAGCCAAGGCGGAGTACGCGAAGTTGCAGTAGCTCTATCACCACTTTGGAAAATGTCGGCTCTTGGGCTTGGTCCATCGGACAACCAACCTTTCTAACCGACCAATTCCACTGCAGAGTGAAGAACGGCACTGTTGACCGAGCCGATCAACTCCCGGATGGTCGGCTATCTGGAAGTAATGCAAGCTTGGCCTCACAAACTGACCCAGGACCGAATTTCGAGTTGACATCGCGGCTACCGCCTAATCCGCTGTCGACCCGGCATGGCAGATCAACTCCAACACATTTTGCTCTGGGTCGTTGAAGAAGAGGGCTCGTGCGGTCATAGCCGGAAACGTGACCGGGCGAGGACGGAGGCCGAAAGCTTCGAGTCGTTCTTTATGGGCCTCGTAGCTCTGAGGTGGGATCTCGAAGGCCAGGTGATTCAGTGTTGATCGAGTTGGCTCGTGCCCGTCGAATCTCTCCTTGGCAAAGACGTGTCGCTGGAAGTCGATCAGCGCTAACAGCTGCGGATGACCATGCCTGCCAAGCGGACTATCAACTCCCTTAATAGTTAGGAATGCGATAGTAGGTTCCCCGTCGGCATCTGGCTCAGGGCCGGTCTCGTGGCAAGCCTCACTCAGCAGCTTGAAGCCGAGAACCTCTTGATAGAAATCGCGCATTTTCGGCAGATCGCGAACATTGAGAACGATCTCGGCGACCCCGGTTATAGCGGGCATTGCGTCCATCTTGGCCCCACGAAATGCCTGGCCCTTTGAAAGCGAGCGTACCACAAGCAAGAAGGCCGCGCCCCGAGTCAGCGCCGACCCAAGAAACGAGAACTTCGCCAAGCGCCACACGCCTCTCTGATCCCGCCTGCCAATTCCCGAATCGTCGGCTACACGGAAGTTATCCTCGGATGGGCTTTGCCTCGCGGTTCTGTGCTAGGTGTGTGAGCGCAAAACTTCAGATTTCCGCCCGCCAAAACTGCCGCCGCTAAGTACCCTTATATAAGCTGATCGGTGGTGCGTCACGCCGACGGCTTCGCGCTCCGCAGAGCCGCCCAATGCTTTTGCAGCCGCTCGTACCCCAGTCAATTGGTGATTTAACTTGGCTAGTTGCTATCGAGCTTTCGTTCTTCGCGCTTGATCGCCGCAAGAATGTTCATGAATCCTCCGCAGGAAAATCGTTGCCTTTTTGCCAGGACTACCACTACAGGTTTTCCCCCGTAATTTTCCCGTCGAGTCCGTATGGCGGCGTACTCTCCGGAAACCTATATTCCAAAACAACCTAGTCATCAAACCCCGATTATCAAAGGTCGACAGGAGAGAAGCGAATGCACAGTGAACGGCGTTTAGCAATGCTGGAGTATGGAAAGCTGTTGGTAACGCTAGCCGCGCTGGCTGGTTTTTTGCTCTTCACCGGCGCACCGCGTGTCCGTGCCAACGAGTCGGAATGCGAGCACCGAACCGAAAAGGCAGATCATCACCTCCACGAAGCGATCGAACATCACGGTTGGGACAGCAGCCAAGCCGAGCATGCGCGTCACGAACTGCACGAAGCGCGGGAATATTGTTGGAATCACAGCCACAGATGGTGGGACGTCGAAACCCACGGATGGCGCACGGATCACGACTGGGACGACGACCACGGGCATCCACGATAAAGAAGCGGCGGAAAATACAACCGTTAGAAAAAAAAGGGGCGCTCACAAGGCGTCCCTTGGCACATTCCTGGAGAGCTTGGACCTGAAAATAAAATAAGGACCGTCGCCTTTCAGCGGTCCTCACCAGGCAATTACCGAAGGGTCCGGGTTTTCCCAACAATCTTTGGCCCTTCCGAACTCGTCCATTACGTATGATTCTTTCAGGCGACCCGCGGCTGATCAAGTCCTCGCTGATCCTCCAATGTCTATGAATTACAGTCGGCAATCGACGTACTGGTCTCAATGCTTCCCCGCATCACTCTATCAATACGTTGTTTCTTGGCACCCGTCGTTCCCCGTATACCTCATTTGCTCCGAGAAGTAGTTTTCGCAGTTGAGCAGAGCGCCCCAGAATGTCGTCTTCAGTGGCGCTCGCCCAAGTTCGCCGAATGACTTCGAACCAGCTGATGCCGCCCGGCTTTGTTGACGTTACGTCGCGGTCATTTTTGTTGGCTTCGTTAGGCGCTGGCGGCTGCGGTTAAAGGTTTCGGCGAGGCCGAGTCCTTTGTAGGCGCGTAAGCGGAGGCGTCAATTGGTGAATTATCGCGGCGCGAATCTTTGTCCCTGCCGGTGCGGGCCTTGGTGAATTCCTGGTGGAAGCCGGGTAGCACTGAATCGAGGAAGCCGCTGGCCTGATTTACCGCTACGCCGAGGAGAGCACCAGTCAAGGCTTCAATGGTTTTGCGTAGGTCGCTGGATTTGCCTGGTGTCGCTGACGATGTGTCGTACGAAGGAGCCGAATACGTGCGGTCTCCGGCGGAAATTGAGCCGGAGTCGTACGTCTTCCGGGCACGGCTTGGCGAGGGAAGCAAAGCCGAGAGGACTACGCCTCCGCCGAAAGCAACGGCCAAAAGAGTTCCAGGGTGTTCTCGGAACTGAGTGCGCCAATCCACAGTGGACTTCACTTTGTCTTGTAATTCGCTGAAGTTATCGCTTAGTTCGCTGCGCGTTTCCGCGATTTGCCGCTCTATTTGATCTGGTCTTTCGCCCATTGGACATTCTCCTCTAAGGTCTGAATTGTTCTTTCTGGTGCCGGATTCAAGGCTTTCAGTTTTTTGATGCCGGAAGTTACTAACGCGACGGAGACGAGGGCTAAGACGCCGCCCACAATGAGCGCGGCGAGCCCGGCCGCCATGACCATCGACAATGCGTATACCGCCGCCAGCATTAGGAAGCCAAGCCCGTACAATCCAAGCAAAAAACCTGCTCCCAACTTGGTTGCGGGCTTGGAGGCTCTTGACGCTTTTTCCTGTAGCTCAGCTTTGGCCAGCCTGAATTCGGACCGAATTATTTGCTGGATATTGTCTACGATGTTGCCGAGCAACTCCGGAACCGTCCGCTGCATTTGTGGGGTGGACATAGCCATCTCCTCGGCTGATCAGTCGTTACTTCTGAGTCCACGCGCTACGAGAAAACCCAAAATGGCAGCTGCCGCTAGGGATTGACCGGGGTAACGCTTTACGACGCCGGTCAGGTCATCGACCATACCTTTCAGGTCCGTCTGACGAACGTAGTCCGCAGTAGCCTGGAGCCTATCGGCGGTCGAATGAGCGGTCGCCTGCAGTTTATCGGCAGCGGTGTGGGCGGCACCGGATATCTGGTCGGCGCTCGAATGTAGAGAGGATGCGGTGCCGTCGAGAGCGCCCGCGGCAGATTGACGGGAACTGTCGATCGAATCGGCGGCGCGCCGACCGATATCAGCTACTTTTTCCTTCACATCGGCGGCTGTGTCGGAAAGTTTCATGCGTGTTGCTGCGGCCGCACCGGGGGTTTCGGACTGGTTGTAGCCTGGTTGGCCTGACTGCTTGTTGTAATCGTCCATAAGATGTCTCCTTTTTAAAGTGGAAGCTCGGATTTCTCGGCAGCGTCGGAATCGGCTGGGCGCGTATTCTTGATTGGTCGAGAGAAGCGACGCAGTGGAAGTCTGTCTCTTTGAAGAAGCCTTTGATATCGGGCCGAAGGCCTAGGGTGGAGAGTATAGATGTGTAGGTGTCCGTAGAGCCCGTCCTCGGATGGCCTTCGAATTGGGAACTGGCTCGCTTGGGTGCCAGGTTCGCTGTTTGGAGCTTTTTAGAAACCGCGGGGAGACAAGCTGGGCCAATACTGTTAGAACCTGAGGATCGGACCAAACGTGACCCGCAGGTTATTGTGCGCGCCACTGTTAAAATAGATTTCGTCGCCCAATTCGAGACGCAACCCCACTCGACCCAGACTTGCCTCCACTCCCGCTCCCGGATACATGGCCACGTTTAAGGTGGAGGTACGAAGGCCAAGGAGCGTACTCTCAACAGTGCTAAGCGGTAGTAGGCTTGGGCTCAGGACGAAATCCATAAACCCGCCCTTCAGAGTGATGAAGGGACGAAATCTACCCTTGTCGGGCTGCAGCGTGGGCCCGAACAGGCCGTGGGTGACACCAATCGACGTACGTTCAATCGCGGTTATATCGCCGTTCGTAATGTTGCGGTAAGCCTCGTGGAAGTTGATCCCGTAGTCGTAAGCAAGCTCCCCTTCTATCATCACTTTGCGATGAATGCGGTAACCGAACCGTCCACCCGCTCCGAGGTTGTTGGTGTTGGTCTGGGAAATGCCGAGGTAATCGAGAAATATGCCAATCTCTACTCGCTCCTGTGCGAGCAAACGAGGAGAACTTCCGCACAGCACAATAGCTATAACGATGGGAGCGAACTTGCTCCACATAGCGTGCACCCCCCCGGACCGTCAGTACATGGCTGGACATAGATCAGACAAGGCAGGGCTCGAGCCCTGCCTTGGTCGTTTTTGATTAACCATCGCAGTCCTCGGCGTTTATGCGGTTGCCGAGCGACCCGCGAAGAAGTGGTAAGCAATTGAAATGACCGCTAAGACCAAAAGGATGTGTATGAAGCCCGCGGTCACATGAAAGGCGAAGAATCCGCCCAGCCACATGAGCAACAACACGAGGCCGATAATTCCAAACATATTGATCCTCCTATGAGCGAAATTTGGCTGGCCGCACCTTGCGGCGGTGTTTCTATTTAGGACTTCTTAGGACCATCAGTCGATAGGGGCAAAACGTTACTGCGAGTTGTGAATTTCTGTAGGGCGGTCACCCCGATAGGTTAGACGACATCTCGGCGACGCATGATACGTGGGGTCACCGGACAAAAGAAGGAGCGGCCCCAGTCTCGAAGCCGCCCTCGCATGTTTTAGAAGATGTACCCGTTGCTCAGGCTGATTGGTGCTTCGCGGCGCGTGCATTCATTACGGTTTCCCCAAGTTGCGTCAGCTTGGCGTCAGCTTTCTTCTCTTCGTTGAGAGTTTCCTCCAACGGACCGACTGCGCCCTGAAGGCCCAAATTGCGAGCAAATGCAACCAACGAGCCGTACAAGGCGATTTCGTAATGCTCGACTAGGTTGCCGTTCGCGATTAGCGCGGCATCCCGAAGCGATGACTCTTCGATATTTGACGCCGAGTCTTTAGCTGCGCTCATCATTTTATCTAGAATGTCGTTACCTTTCGTGTCTGGTTCGACGCCGATGCTGCCGAACACGCGCTCCAAGCGGGCGACCTGGTTCCGGGTCTCTCCCAAATGGTGTTGTAGCGCGGTTCGCAATTCTGGCGAACTGGCCTTCTCGATCATCGTGGGCAAGCCCTTTTCGACCAGCTTCTTTTCGCCGTCGTATGCATACCGAAGTTGGATCTCGAATAGCTCTCGAAGTGATTTGACGTTTCCGAACATGTTCACGTCCTTTCAAGTTGATTGAGTTCGGCTCAGAACCGTGTGGGGACTGAAGCGGCGAACTTAGAGCTATTAGTACATGGCCGAGCGCCTGATGCGCCCAGAGGATTCCTGTATTTTGGAATGCGTATCGCTTTAGGCGGATGTACTTTCAAGACGCGAACCGCATTGGTGGGCATAGACTTGGGTAAACTCCGCTCCGAAATAAAGGATAAACGCAGAGTAGTAAATCCAAGCAACGACGACCACGAGAGAACCCGCAGCTCCGTAGCTGGACGCCGAGACACTCTTTCCTATGTAAAATCCTATGACGAACTTTCCCACGGTGAACAACAAGGCCGTTAGGGTCGCTCCCGCCCAAACATCACCCCACCGGATTTTAATTTCCGGCAACACCTTGAAAATCATGGCAAACAGAACGGTGACAACCGCTAAAGAGAACAGCAAATCTAGGAAATGAAGAAGCGGGGCCGGGGCCGGAAGGAAACTTGACGCATACTTTGAGATTCCCGCCAACATCGCACTGACCACAAGGGATACCAATAACAAAAAACCGATAATCAAGATCATGCCAAAACTCATGAAACGTGCTTTGATAATGGTCCGCACAGCTGTGCTAGATTCCTGATTAACGCGCCAAATAAGATTCAGGGCATCGTAAACTTCGCTGAAGGCACCGGTTGCACCCAAAAGCAGCGTGACAATTCCGATGATAGTGGCTACGACGCTGTGCCCAGGGTGGTAGGCGGATTGGATCATTGTCTGGATCGCTTTTGCGCCATCCTGCCCAACGAGTTCTCGTATTTCTCCTACAATTTCGCCCCGCGCAGCATCTTCGCCGAAAACTAAGCCAGCGATGGCGATAGCAATAACCAGAAGCGGGGCGAGAGAAAAAATCGTGTAGTATGCAAGCGCAGCGCTCATGCGCTGGACGTTATCGTTGAGACAGGCCGAAAGAGCAGACTTTAGCAGTCCGAACGCTACTCGGGGTTTCACGAGCATCCGAGTAGACTTTTGTTCCGCCGTGGATTCCATTGCACCCACATGCGAGCGGCGGTGGTCGGTCCGTACGGGCACTTTCGGCTTTCTCGATGCTAACGGTCATGCAGGGGGTGGAACAGCTCAATAAGTAAAGTCCTCAATGTCTTTAGGAACGGAAGTGTAGGTGTGCCCGTTATGTGGCTTCCTCGCTCGAATGGTTCGGGATGAATCAAGACAAGCAACCAAAAGGGCCGGTGTTATGACCCTCGGGCAAGAGTCACCCGTTGGTTGCTTGTCGTTTTGAGATTGATTGAGTTCGAACGTGGGTTCAATACGGTTTCAACTGGAGGCTGCCCGAGAACGGATCTATTTGCCTTTGGAGCATTTTACCATTGAATCGTTCGAGTGGTTCCGTGGGGCGATGCCCAAGTCGATTCGCTTTTCTCGCCAGGCGTCGCCGTTCATTCCACATGGTCCCGCGGCCCAGGGACGAGATAAATCAAGTACGCTGTCACACCGCCCAGGAATCCGACTACGAGCAGTATCCAACAAAGCCACAACATCTTCCTTGCCCTCCGTTGAGGGGATTTTTATACGAGGCAAAAGCGGCCGCAATACGTATAAAACTTTATTTGGCGAGGGAATCTGGCCGGGTGGTCCGTAAGCCCCGAGGCGATTGTTCGGCCGGAAGAGCGGGATGCACCCAAGGACGTCTAGCTACTTTCCGTCGCAAAATAGCTCGCTTTGAATGAGCTATTCGTTGCTAGGGACCGTCTGATTCTGCTTGCACGCTTGAATTTTGCCGCTCGACCCGTTTGCGTCCCGAGTCATGGCAGTTGGGATCTCAGGCCCGTTGCCGTGCCAGGCAGCGACCGATCTGGATAACGTTGTCCGCAAGCACCCCAAGGCCAACCCATCGCCGGATCCCTTCGAACCCTCGGTACCGGCAGCGATTCATTCCGTGGCGCCGCTTCAACACGCTGATGCGGCCTTCACATCCAATCCGCCAGCGCTGCCCGGCCCGGAACCAACGCGTTTTCTGAAGTTTTCTCCGCTCGCTGCTTTTGGTGCTCCGACTTGGCACCGCGACTCGCGTTACTCCCATTGCCTGGATGGTCTTCTCATTCTTTAGACTGTAGAACCCCGTGTCGGCGGCCACCATTCGTGGTGCGCGCCCGAACCGGCGCTGGTGTTGTTCGACCGCGGGAACCAGTAGTTGGGTATCCTCTGGACGTTCGGCGAACACTTCATAGTGCGTGATGATCTGGTTCTCAGCTTCCTGCACCTTAAGCAGTTTGCCAAACTCGTTTGGTTTTGCTGTTTTTCCCTTGCGAATGATTTCGGTGTGCGGCTCGAAAAGACTCACGATCTTGTGGGGATACTGGGTAATCCCTTGAAACACTCGCGCCTTGGTTTGCCGCACCACCTGGCGCACCCGCCCAGACATCGTTTCCAGGATCTCTCGTAGTCGTTGCAGCCGCGCTTGTCGGCGCCGAGGAATGTGCTGCATTTCCTCCAACACATCCTCCGCTTGCTGCACAATCTTTCGCGTTAAACTCAGCAGTTCCCGATACCGCTCGACGCGCCGTTCCTCACCTTCCGGCCCCTTCCACCGCCCTGCCAAGGCAATCGCTATCACCTTCTTGTTCACACTGCGCATCCGGTCACGAATCCGCTTCTTCAGTCCACCAGTAGCCTTCTCTACCTTCTTCATGGTGCGCGTGAGCACACGCGCTCCATCTCCTAGTAAAGCGCTGTCGGTCGGATAGTGGATATTCGTTTCCACCACCGTGGTGTCTACCCGCATCTTCCGTCCTTGCACCACGCCTCGTTCTCGCGCCAACTCCATCAATCGTTCGTGTAGCTCACCGATCACTTCGGGCCCGATGACTTGTCCCAGTCGTGCCAGCGTCTTGGCATCCGGTACTTTCTCGTCTCCAATGCGGGTGAACGCGCGATAGACCAGATTCGCTCGTACTTCTCGCTCCAGCGTGTCGTAACTCCAGTTCCGCACGTGCTTCAAAATCAACAGCCGAAGAGCCACTTCTGCCGGAGTTTGCGTGCGCCCATGCGTCCGGCTCTTCCGATGTCGCTTTCCTTGTGCATCGTACACACTCTCCACCAGTGCGGCGTCTTCCAGCAGTTGGTCTACTTCTTTCATCCATGGTTCCCACAAGTCTTCGATGTCTTTCGCTAGTCCGCTGTGCCACAAACTTGGTTGCCGATGTCGAAGTTGGATCACGCTGCCTCCTTAATTTCTTCAGACGCAGCATCAAAACAAAAAGCTACACTTCGACAGCGCTCTACAAACCGAAAATCCGTAAATACTGGCTACAATGTTTTAATTTTGCGACGGAAAGTAGCTAGGAGCCACTAGCTGGCGTTGGATCAGAAGTGGCTACAGCGTCTACCCGATTTCGGTCTGCCTAATTTGTATGCTAGTTTCCTTCCATCCTCGACGAGAGTTTTATGCGGTTCCGAAACAGTTCAAAGTCGCATAAGTGCCCCACCTGCGGTAGCCACTTAGTGCACCATTCGCACAAAAGAAATGTGCTCGAGCGGATCGTGTGTCTAGCACTACTTCTTCAGCCTTACAGGTGCGACGTTTGCGATGCGCGGTTTTTCCAGTTCGCCAGGCATAAGGGCTGAAAGCGCTGAGATTCGATACAACCGACGTCGCACATCTTTAATGACCCACAACAATCGTGACTGATTCTCCCGGCTCAATCACCGCCCCTGAAACAATCCTCCATCCCTCTGCCGACACCGTATAAGCCCTCCGCTTTCCCACCGTCAAAAAGGTTTTTTGAACTGTCAGATTCGACAGGCCCTTCCGTGGCCGGAGTGGAGGTATAAGGGCATGATCACCCAGTGTTCCTCGTGTAGTACGGCCTCAGCCCTCTCCACCAGCCCCAGCTGAACAAGTTCCGAGATGCCACCAAGGGAGATTACAAACATGGGTCTGTTTAACCCGAGCTATTTCCTGCACGCCGCAAACATCCTGCTGTTGGTAGCGTACAGCGTTCGCGACATTCTCTGGCTGAGGTTGTTTGCGGCGGCGGCCTCGCTGATCGCGCTGCCGTATTTCATACTGCAGCCGGAACCGCTGTGGGAGCCAATCATTTGGAGTGGCGTCTTTGCTGCGATCAATTCGTTCCAGTCTTGGCGTCTTTTTGTCGAGCGACGTCCAGTTAAATTGACGCCTGAAGAGAAGGAAATTCGCCGGCTCGTCTTCCCGGATTTGCCGTCTCGGAAAGTCCTGCAGATTCTGAGTATTGGAGCGTGGACAACTGAGGAAATTGGTGAGCGAATGCTGGAGCGTGGCAAAAGTGTTGAGGCAATCTCGGTCATTGTTCGAGGGAAAGTGCGGATCACGAGAGATGATGGTGTCTTCGAGGATCTCGTCGCGGGCCACATTGTGGGCTCAGCGCTTCTCATGAGTGGCGTCAGAGCCGATGTAGATGCAGTGGTAGTAGAGCCTGTTCGGTGCATGCGATGGAAGGTTGAGCCGCTCGACCGTTACCTGGCCGCCAATCCCGAGGCACGGATTGTCTTGCAAAAGTACCTCGCTCGTGACCTAGCCGGAAAAGTGTTAGCTGCTGCCAAACTTTAGATTCATCTAGAGCCACCACCTAACTGTTGATAAATCGCTTTACACCAGCAATCGGCCCAGAAGCAAGTAACTCCGAAAAGTCGCGTTAGGGGACAAGTGGTAGGACTTTGCTTCATAGTTCCTGGCGTTTCCGACGAGTCAACGTTCGTGTCCCCCACTGGCAGTATTGACAGTATGCATTAATAAGTCTTGCGACCAGTCTGGTGGTTACACCCGTCGCATTGCGTCAACCAGATTCGTGTCGTTACACCGGCGACAAATTGGGCCCTCCCTCGGCGTACTCTCTTACGCATTCAACAGGAGGCCACTTGGGCAGAGCAAGAATACTCCTGGCGGACGACCACCCGGACTTATTGAAGATGGTAGAACGTTCCTTGGAACCAGAGTTCGAGGTTGTAGGGAAAGTCCTCGATGGTCAACTGTTGCTTCAGGAAGCCATCAGATTGAAGCCTGATGTTATCGTCAGCGACATCTCTATGCCCGCTGCTGAACGGCATAGAGGCTGCCGATCAATTGAAAGAATCAGGCTGCCAGTCGCGGATCGTGTTCTTGACGGTTCACTCCGACCCTGATTTCGTACGGGCATGCTTTGCCACGGGTGCTTTAGGGTACGTTGTGAAGTCCCGGATTGGCACTGAGCTCTTACCAGCTATCCGCGAGGCGCTGGCGGGGCATATCTTCATTTCCGATCATCCGACAGGTCGGTACAACTAACGCCGCGTGCGCCAATGTCGCCCTATTTCGGTTATCTCGCGATTCGCGGGCGCTAGGAGTGCAGCTCCGATGATCCAAGGGCCGACTCTTTCCGCTGCTCGGCCTCGCCTGTTACAAGTACACGCAATTCGGTTTCCGGGACGGTAAATTCCGAGACGCCGCAATCCAGACAGACCAAAACTTCAGGAAAGACCCAAACGGTGGGCTTATTAACGTTTTTCAGGCCGGGAAAATGGATGGCCATCTCTGCTGAGAACCTACTCTGGTTGACCGAGCCGCACGATGGACATGAAGCTCCGCGGACCGACGCCCTATCACCCGCGATAACGGTAGAATTTGCCATGACCACCTCGATTCAAGGTGGGAGCCTAAGCTAGAGAGCACCTTACCCTCTGGTACGATACCGTACCGATCTTGCAAATCAAGTAACAATTGCGTGCGAGATGAGACTTCAGCAAGTCCCCGTACAGTCGCGGTTACCGGACAATGAGACACTGTCCGGTTTCCGCGTTTACCAGGACCTACTTATTTCTCAGCGTTTTTCCAGATGTTCATCGGCACGGCGCGTATCTCGCTACAAGCTTCCCACGGCGTAAAGCGTTGAGCACCAATGAAAATGGCCGGAGCAGAAGTCGCCGGAGGAAAGGAGGCAATCCCACATTTCGCGAGGATGAAAGCCCCGCTGAAATCAGCAAAGCGAACCGCTGCTGCTCACGGCTGCCTCTATCCCTAAAAAGATTTGGTCCCCACAAGACGTTTCCCCATCCAACTTCGTCTGAACCTGTGGCATCCCCACAGAACCGTGTAACACCTGTGCGGTCATCACGCAGGAGTACTAGGAGCATCGAACGACTCATGCTTTGGAGCGAAACGAACCTGCGGCGGTCGGAGATACATTCTCGACCACAGCAGAGGGTTGAGCGCTGTTCACCCGGAGATGTTGGAGGATTCCTAATGTTCCGATCCATTGCTCGCGTCGTGGTTCCTGTTGGCATGTATCTGTTTCCGTCTTGGCGTCCTTGGCCAACGCCCAAATCTCGCCGAACCTGCCCAATCCGACCGCGGCGCCGAATCCGCTGACGACGACGCTATCCATTTTTCGCAGCAATATGCAGGACAAGATCATGAAGGCGGCGGAGGCGATGCCAGAGTCCAAGTACAGCTACCGGCCGACGAAGGACGTTCGCTCGTTTGCCGAGATCGTGACTCATGTGGCGGATATATCCTACTATATTGTGTTCAAACGCCAAGGGTGAAGCGAACCCCGCCACGGCTACCGCGAAGGGTTCGAAGACCGAGATCATAGCCTACCTCAAAGGCTCGTTCGATTACTGCGATGGCGTGTACTCCGGGTTCACCGATGCGCACCTCAATGACCCGGCGGACTTCTTGGGGTTCAAGACGAACAAGATGTTCATCTTGACGCAAGTCGGAAATCATGACGCCTTGCATTACGGCAATCTCGTCACGTATCTGCGCCTCAATGGCCTCGAGCCGTCCGGGGGCTGGTTTTGATGGCCCGGCAGCGTCTTTCGGCGGCCTGAACGATGACAATGCACGATAGGAAAATGGGAACGGGAGGAATGATGAGACTTAACGCCTGGGGAGCGAGAAAAGCGTTGGTCGTGGCCGTAATGGGATGCATGGGCGCGATCCTAGCTGCGGGACAGACATAAGGAGCAATCCACTGCACCGACCGTTGCAGCGAAGAAAGATGGCCGCGCTGAGATTGTTGCCCATGCGGCGGAATGGTTGAAAGAGAGCGATGTGCCAAGCGTAGCGGTGGCATATATCGAAGATCGAAAAGTGGCGTGGACAGAGGTGTATGGAGAGCAGAGTCCGGGAGTCGCGGCGACTGGGAAAACGCTGTACAACATGGCGTCGCTGACCAAGCCGGTGACAGCGGAGACCATATTGCGACTGGCGTCTGCAGGGAAGCTTTCGCTGGATGAATCGATGTCACCATTCTGGCTGGACCCGGACATAAAGGATGATCCCTGGAGCAAATTGCTGACGCCACGGTTGTGCTTGTCGCACCAGACTGGGTTTGCGAACTGGCGGCGAATGACCGGCGGAGTGCTGAAGATGAGATGGGAGCCGGGAACCCAGACGGGATATTCCGGGAGAGGGATACATCTACGTTGGCCGGTTTGCCGAAAAGAAGATGGCAAAACCTTTCGATGCACTGGCGCAGGAGATGGTATTCGATGCGATTGGCATGAAGGAGACCTCGTACACAGCGAAGGAATGGTATGCAGGGCGTTTGGCGGTTCCGCGCGGGCCGAAGGGAGAAAAACCTATAGACACTGTCGCGACGACGTGGAATGGCGCGGACCTGATGCGGACGACGATTGGGGACTATGCGAAATTCGTGGTGAGCGTGATGCACGACGAAGGCTTGACGAAGGAAATTGCCGCAGAACGCGCGACCATGACGCGAGATCTGGTGAAGCCGGAAGACCTCGACAAAGTGTGCAAGGTAGCTGGCGAAGTGGGACACTGCACCATAACGGCCGGAATGGGCTTGGGATGGGAAGTCAAAACAGTGAATGGAGTAAAGATTCTGACATGACGGCTCCGACTGGGGAGTGAAAACTCTCGCCATGTTTGTGCCATCGCAAGGAATCGGAGTCATTGTTTTTACCAATGGTGAGAATGGGACGGAGGTCATCCGAAAGGTCGTGGAAGCCCTATACCCAAACCAGCTATTCGTGGCAACGATCTGAGGAGTGCTGGGAAACTATCCGGAGTTCGATAGCGGATCAGTTTCAAGCCTAGGGCTTCTGAGTAGGCGAAGCACCCTTCAAGCGGTTTTCTTTGGCTTCGCTGGCCCATATCTCAAGTCCCGATTAGCATTGACTGCGTCTTCGACGCGTCACTAGTGCCAGGAACTTGTCTAGAACGACTGTTTGATTTGAAAGGACTTATCAACAAGTTCCTGGAGAGTCGCATAACCGGACATCTCTAACAATGTCGGCTCTGTCAAACACTTTTTGAGCAGACTTATCCACTCGCTTAAAAGAGTTTTTTCTTCCGCTTCCTTTAGTTGTCTTGCTTCTCGGCCTTGACGACTTCGGCTCGCTCGTAATCTAGCGGTCGGCTTCAGTCCGACCCATACTTCGCTTCGATCATAAACTTCAGACCATGATTAGTTCTTCGAACTCCCTCTCGCGAGGGAGCGGGATGCCCCATCAAGTGGACGGCGCTTTCGTGCGCGCGCCATGTCCGGTACCGAGCTGTCCCGCGTGCGAACCGAATTCCGGCTCCGTCTTCCCGAGCCTATCAACAAGAGCCCACTCGAGTCGAGGAGGGCCGGCATTGTTATGCAATCATGTGGTTTTTGGCTCAAGTGGGTCCCGAATAGCGTGTTTTCGTCAAGACGATGAATACCGAGACTATCGACTATCTTGACGCCAGATTGAACCGGGAAGCATAAAAACTTTACGGCTCGATCAAAAGAGGGCGCGACAGCTTAACGGCTGTCGCGCCCTTTAATTCCTTGTAGCCTAGAAGATACTTATTGCGATTCAACATTCCGCGCGGCCCGACCACATTGGTCACTGTTCGATTGACGCCGTAGGTTCGCCTCACGCTTTGACGTGATCCAGCACGGCCTTAACGCGATGAACCAGCGGCATCACATCATCTTTTGAGAAGACTGCGGAAACCCCCGACTCCTTCGCCAGAAGATCAGTAGCTGTATCGAATTGTTCAGTCAACATAAGGATCGGCACTTGGGGCCTTATTTGTTTCAAAGTCCTAGCAGCCTCAATCCCGTTCATCACCGGCATCGAGAGGTCGAGCAGGATCACGTCCGGATTCAACTGTCGTGCTTTCTCGATGGCGTCGCGACCGTCGACCGCCTCAGTGCATTCGGCCCAGTGGGTATCCTCGAAGAAACGACGCAAAGCTTTACGGACGGCTGGTTGATCATCGACGATCAATATGTTAGGCATCGTCTCGTATTTCGGCGCTACATCTAGGATTTACGTCACCACATTTCAGAACTTTTGCCATGTTGTCTCCTTCAAACGAATTGGCGGACTTCCGAGAAGGTCGCGATGTTTTTGAAAAGCTCTCGAAGCCCCCAGGGTGTCCGGTCTAGTGTGCATGCCGATTGTGGTTCCCACCTCGGACCGAGAACGGCAGATAGGCCAAGACGCCGCTGAGAATGAGAGAAATAGTAATCAGGAACTCCAGAATCGCATCCACCATGGTTTCCTCCAGGGGATCGACTAGATGCTAGAACTCGACAGCGTGGAAAACCATACACTTATTACCTTAGCTTGCGATGCCTGCGACCTGCCTCCTTTGGATCATCACGAAGAGGTTTCAATTGCATCGTCGCGATAAAACAGATGGAAGGGCTTAAACGTTGAGGCGATCTGACATTGTGGGCAGGTTCGACTATCGGAGCCTTGAGGAACCCTATCAACATTGAGGGCACCGAAAATTAGCGTATAGAATGACGTTCAAGGATTGTCCCAAGGAAATTAAGAATGGTGATCTGCGACCGACTGCGAGAATTGCGCGAGAGCAAGAATCTTTCTCAAGGAGAGTTACCCGCTCTACTGCTAGGCACGCAATCCTGCCGTCCTTTCCGTTCCTGAAGCATCTCACCATGAAGAAGGACTGGTTTATGCCGAAGCGCATTTTTATCGTCGATGATAACTTAGGCGTTCGCAGATCGTTACGTTCCTTTTTCGATTCGCAGACAGGCTTTGAAGTCTGTGGCGAGGCCGCCGATGGTTTCTACGCAATCGAAAAAGCCAAAGAAGCGAATCCTGACTTAGTTGTTTTAGATTTTTCAATGCCAGAGCTGAACGGGCGGGATACAGCAGCTATTCTCAGTCCGCTGATGCCAGAAGTGCCGATAATACTTTTCACTGCGTTTGACACAGCCGTCAGGCATTCCGATGCCTACGCTTACGGCATCAGTGCGGTTGTGTCAAAAACAGAAAGTCTAAACGCTCTGGCGGAGCAGGTGCAAGCGTTGCTGACCACGGTCTGACCGCTGTTCTCTGTGCGGCTGTCGTACGCGATCATGGATCGACGAAATCATCGGTTCGTGGAGAAGATCACGAATCCGCTGCGACCGCGCCCAGAAGGTCAGGACTAGTTGATTGGCATCCCCAGCGAGAAAGCGGCTCTAGGGCTGAGAACAGGACTGGCATGCGCAAGCGCCACATTAGCCCGCCTCTACGGAGCGCTGAACCATAATCACAAGCCGTTCTCCTGTCTCCATGAAGTCTGATATTTCCGCGATCCCTTGAGCGTCTACAATAGGGGAGGCTGGTACCCTTAAAGATATCTGGAGGCAAGTCGTGAACGCATGTCAGCGACGCTACAGGAAAACACGTAATTTCCTCGAATTTGGCTTTGGAAAAACTTCTCAACCCTACGTATAAGTGAGCACTATGTGCGTACTGTTACTGCTTGTAATTTGACGAACGATCCAAACAAGGTCCAGCAAATCCGAACATTACGACGATGGCAAACCAGTTGCTCAGATTAGGCAACGGAGGATCGACTCCACATGTCCTCGCTCTCATTGGATATATTCAAGAAGGATGTGCATGGAAACCCCATTTGGCTTGACGCCGTTGGAGACTTGGACGCTGCGCGCCTTTGTTTGCGCCAACTGGCTTCGGTCATTCCTGGCGAATACTTTGCTTTCGATCAAAACACTCACCAAATCGTTGTAAGCGTCGTTCGCTCAGATTCGGACAGATTAGGAGGTTGAAATGATGTCCGTTTGCGCAATGAAGTGCCCGCACTGCGGTGGGACAGCACGTAAGCCAAAGCCACAGGACCAGTTCAAGTGCGATTGTGGTTGGAAATTGTAACCGATCAAGAACGGCTCTGAGCGATCCATTTGGATCTGTCCAGAAAAACGTGGCTCGAATCGAGTTCCTGTGCAGAACCGAAAGTGATCGCGTGACACATTCCAAGCGATTAGAGGAACGTCAAACCGATGGCCACCGGCTGCTGCTGGGACAAATTTATTTGGGCCCGAGCAAATACGCGGTGACTTAGGAAGCCAATCGTCGGCTAGGAGGCAGTGTTCGTTCGCCCGATTAACCTCGATTTAGCTCAAGCGAGGAAAGGCGTGGTCACGTGAGATTACATACAGAAGAGTGGGTAAGGTTGTGTCAACAAGCATCCGTCGAGCAAGACCCAGCGAGGTTGATTAAACTCATTCAGCGAATTAACGAACTGCTGGAAGAAAAACGCAAACGACTGACAGGAAATCCGAGTTCCGATCACAGTTCCTAACGTAGGTTCCGTTCGGCTTGCGTGGTCGGCTGAGAACCGAAGCAGCGAGGACTGTTTTAAGGTCTCGGTGACCGCCGCCGCACGTACGCCACCGCACCAATCGCAAAACAAGAGCGCAATCGGGTGCTTGAGGTATCACGTTGGCCAGCCCCCACATGTCCCGCACACGGAGTTTCACATACATGAAAACCCCTAGAGACACGGAAGGGCGTTGCGTTTATTTTCGCGTGGGCCATCATTCACGATAGAAGTTATCTCATAAACACATTCAAGCGATTGCGCGATTGCGAGTTATGGGAAACAGAGTAAATCAGATGCATGGACCTCACCGACGCCCAGTGGGCGTTTCTGGAACCGCTGTTCCGCCCGACGCGGCGGGAAGATGGGCGAGGCCGACCGTGGCAAGACACGCGTGCGGTGTTGAACGGAGTGTTCTGGATTTTACGCACCGGTGCTCCCTGGCACGATCTGCCGGCTCGCTATCCGCCCTACAAACTTGTCATCGCCGCTTCCAACAATGGCAGTGTTCCGGGCTGCTCACCCGTCTGCTGCAGAAATTGGCCGAAGACTTACGCGATCGCGGCAAGCTGGATCTGGCGAAGCCTTGATCGACGCCAGCTTCAGTTCGGCGAAAAAGGGGTCTGGTGTTGGCCTGACAAAACGCGGCAAAGGCAGCAAAATCATGGCAATCGCAGACCGCCATGGTCTTCCTGTCGCCCTGCACGTGGTCAGCGCTTCGCCGAATGAAGCCACTCTTGTCGAAGCCACGCTCGAGCGACGATTCCTGCGCGAAGCACCGCAGCGATTGATCGGCGACAAAGCCTACGACAGTGATCCGTTGGATCAGCGGGTCCGCGAACATCTGCGCGTGGAACTGATCGCGCCGCACCGCTGGAACTGCAGCAAACCCGTCACGCAAGATGGTCGCGCGTTGCGCCGCTACCGTCGCCGCTGGAAAATCGAGCGTCTTTGCTTGGCTCCATAATTATCGTCGCATCGTCACTCGCTGGGAGTACGACCAGAAAATTTCCTCGGGATGGTGCAACTCGCCTGCGCCGTCATCCTCCTGAGGCATTATGAGATGGCTCTAGTCATTAGCGTTAACGCTGGAAGGAGACGGGCAGTGAACGCACAGTACGATTGGATGAAGTTCTACGAAGCCGCTGTCCTCGAACCGAACTCCGAAGTCCTGCTCGAGCGCATCAGAACTGCCCAAGCAGCAATAGGACAACGTGTGATGACGGTTGCGATTGATGAGGCCGAAAGACGGGCAATCGTTAAAACGCTCAATGCGCTGACCGTCCTGCAACGCGAACGACGGCCCCGGCGTATCTGCCATCAGTGCCTCGATGCGCATGACCTCGTCGATCCCTTCAACGGCACAACATTTGTGGTGAGAACTGGGCTGGGAGAAACTGTGGTGACGCTGCACACGAGATGCCTAAATGCGTGGGCAGACGCAAACAGTTTTCAGGCGCTTATACCACTGCGAAGATCACACGCTGCGGCGCGGTGATGATCTCACTCGATCAGACTTAATCTTTAGGCTTGTCTGGCGAGGCTTCGCCGTCCAAACGGCGTTGTTTACCTAACAGCAGGTCGTTTATTTGTCGCGTGAGTTCTAAGAGCTTCTTGGGGTCTTGCTCGACAGCGGCTTGCTCACAAAGCTCTCGCCACCGTTCTTTGTTTTCTCGCATACCGCACCATATTACAGAAAACTAGCCAAGTTGTTCAGTGCGGAACCGCCTTCAACCAGCAGCGGCTTTGCTGCGATATAGCAAATCCGTTCGTAGATAGGTCGCATTATGACCACAATTAGGGCATACGCATTCAGCGCCCGGTGGTAAATCTGGTTTCGCTGGCAACTCTAATCGAGACATTCCCGTGTCGTTAATTTGAGAGTGCTCAAATTCAAATTTACATTTAGCGCAAATCAGAATCCATCTAGGCATTTTGATTCCGTACGCCACCGTACCATATGGAGGTGAGAAGAACAATCGGGTGCTACGGGTAGAACACTAGGCGGCATCCGAAAGAACTGGCGAACGGTTTTAGCCGCTGCCATCCTCAGTCAAGAAAGCAATATCAGGACCCATACCGAATCGACCGTATGGTATACCCACGCGAACGCATTACGATTGTCCTAACTCCGGAGGGCCATATGTTGACAGCTATTGTTTTAGGCCTTTTCGCGACAGTTGGAGTTGGGACGTTAGCTCTTATCTCCTACCTATTTTATTTGACTCACGGCTCCCCCGACCAATAGTCTGTTAATCTCCGGTCCCGTTCCTGGCTCCCTATGCTATCCTGCCCTCCCATTTCCTCGTCGGAGGACAACATGATCCAAACCCACGATGAAGGTATTGAGCAAATCCGCGAACGCCTGCGTAAAATGTCCGACATCGAACTACGCCAGTATGGTCGCGCTGCCAGAGATTTATCCAATCCGAAGAAGAACTTTGGGCCGCCCAATCCCTCGTTCCAGGTTCAGTTAGACGAGGCGAGGGCGGAGTGGCGAGACGGCATCCTGCTCCGTCCCGTTGA